>NZ_JBQBCZ010000001.1:1330000-4352500 GCF_051920345.1 Aeromonas sp. 102P
AATCAAACTCGGAGATAGCTGGTTCTCCCCGAAAGCTATTTAGGTAGCGCCTCGGACGAATACTACTGGGGGTAGAGCACTGTTTGGGCTAGGGGGTCATCCCGACTTACCAACCCCATGCAAACTCCGAATACCAGTAAGTAATATCCGGGAGACACACGGCGGGTGCTAACGTCCGTCGTGAAGAGGGAAACAACCCAGACCGCCGGCTAAGGTCCCAAAGTTCTGGTTAAGTGGGAAACGATGTGGGAAGGCTCAGACAGCTAGGATGTTGGCTTAGAAGCAGCCATCATTTAAAGAAAGCGTAATAGCTCACTAGTCGAGTCGGCCTGCGCGGAAGATGTAACGGGGCTCAAACCAGGCACCGAAGCCGCGGATTCACACTTATGTGTGAGTGGTAGGGGAGCGTTCTGTAAGTCTGCGAAGGTGTATCGAGAGGTATGCTGGAGATATCAGAAGTGCGAATGCTGACGTAAGTAACGATAAAGGGGGTGAAAAGCCTCCTCGCCGGAAGACCAAGGGTTCCTGTCCAACGTTAATCGGGGCAGGGTGAGTCGACCCCTAAGGTGAGGCCGAAAGGCGTAATCGATGGGAAGCAGGTTAATATTCCTGCACGACTTGTAATTGCGATGGGGGGACGGAGAAGGCTAGGTGGGCCAGGCGACGGTTGTCCTGGTGAAAGTGCGTAGGTGGTATCGGTAGGCAAATCCGCTGATACAACACTGAGACACGAGACGAACACACTACGGTGTGGAAGCCATTGATGCCCTGCTTCCAGGAAAAGCCTCTAAGCTTCAGATTACAAGTCATCGTACCCCAAACCGACACAGGTGGTCGGGTAGAGAATACCAAGGCGCTTGAGAGAACTCGGGTGAAGGAACTAGGCAAAATAGAACCGTAACTTCGGGAGAAGGTTCGCTCTTGACAGTGAAGTCCCTTGCGGATGGAGCAGTTGGGAGTCGCAGTGACCAGATGGCTGGGACTGTTTATCAAAAACACAGCACTCTGCAAACACGAAAGTGGACGTATAGGGTGTGACACCTGCCCGGTGCCGGAAGGTTAATTGATGGGGTTAGCGCAAGCGAAGCTCTTGATCGAAGCCCCGGTAAACGGCGGCCGTAACTATAACGGTCCTAAGGTAGCGAAATTCCTTGTCGGGTAAGTTCCGACCTGCACGAATGGTGTAACCATGGCCATGCTGTCTCCACCCGAGACTCAGTGAAATCGAATTCGCCGTGAAGATGCGGTGTACCCGCGGCTAGACGGAAAGACCCCGTGAACCTTTACTACAGCTTGGCACTGAACATTGAACCTACATGTGTAGGATAGGTGGGAGGCTTTGAAGGCGTGACGCCAGTTGCGCTGGAGCCGTCCTTGAAATACCACCCTTGTATGTTTGATGTTCTAACGCAGGGCCCTGAATCGGGCTCGCGGACAGTGCCTGGTGGGTAGTTTGACTGGGGCGGTCTCCTCCCAAAGAGTAACGGAGGAGCACGAAGGTTGGCTAATCCTGGTCGGACATCAGGAGGTTAGTGCAATGGCATAAGCCAGCTTAACTGCGAGACGGACAGGTCGAGCAGGTACGAAAGTAGGTCATAGTGATCCGGTGGTTCTGAATGGAAGGGCCATCGCTCAACGGATAAAAGGTACTCCGGGGATAACAGGCTGATACCGCCCAAGAGTTCATATCGACGGCGGTGTTTGGCACCTCGATGTCGGCTCATCACATCCTGGGGCTGAAGTCGGTCCCAAGGGTATGGCTGTTCGCCATTTAAAGTGGTACGCGAGCTGGGTTCAGAACGTCGTGAGACAGTTCGGTCCCTATCTGCCGTGGGCGTTGGATGATTGAAGGGAGTTGCTCCTAGTACGAGAGGACCGGAGTGAACGAACCTCTGGTGTTCGGGTTGTCACGCCAGTGGCACTGCCCGGTAGCTAAGTTCGGAATCGATAACCGCTGAAAGCATCTAAGCGGGAAGCGAGCCCTGAGATGAGTCATCCCTGACCCCTTGAGGGTCCTAAAGGGCCGTTGGAGACCACAACGTTGATAGGCGGGGTGTGTAAGTGCAGCGATGCATTGAGCTAACCCGTACTAATTACCCGTGAGGCTTAACCATACAACACCCAAGAAGTGTTCTAAGGCTTGTAACAGATACCAAGCGAACTACTAATTCAGTGATAATGACCTAGTCGTTATTCACGTCAGCTTTCCAAGATTGAAGAATTTGCCTGGCGGCCATAGCGCCGTGGAACCACCTGATCCCATGCCGAACTCAGAAGTGAAACGCGGTAGCGCCGATGGTAGTGTGGCATTCGCCATGCGAGAGTAGGACACTGCCAGGCACCCAATACAAGAAACCCCGCTCATCGAGCGGGGTTTTTTATTGCCTGCAATTCAGCACGTCGCCGGATTATTAGACTTTCCCCTTCTTGTCATTCATTGATTACCCTTCTACAGCCCCAAAAAGGCCTCTTTTTTGTTCGATATTTCCTCACTAGTTCAATGTGTTGGATATAAAAAGCACAGAATGTGATGCCTCTACCTTTCTTGTGATGGCTGCTCTGGTTTAATTCTTCAGTCCACATGGATGGACCAAGGAATCACAATAATTTAAGGAATAGACCCATGTTCAAAAGAACAGTAACGATGATGCTGGCGGCGGGAACCCTGGTATTAGGCGGTTGCGCATCCAATGGTGGTGCAGAGCAGGCGGGGGCAGACAACAGCGACTTCGGTGGCAAGTCCATCTACCTGCGCGGGGAGATGAACGACTGGATGGCGACTGATGAAAGCAAGGTCGTCAAGGTGGCCGACAAGCTCTATATGGCCAAAGGCACCCTCAAGAAAGAGTGGGCCCCCTACAAGTTCAAGTTTGCTGATTCAGGCTGGAGCTGCGGTACCAACTTTGGCTACAAGAGCCCGAGTGATGGTGTTGCCGTACTGGGTGGTGAGGCTGTGCCGGTCAACCCCTGTTCCAAGTATGAGGACATGAAGTTCTCACCGGATGCCGATGGCGTCTACGAGTTCTATCTGAATATGGCGGGTGAAACACCGACGGTATACGTCAAGAAGCCCTGATCTATCTCTGAGTGTTAAATCTCTCAGTAAATTAATCAGTTAAGTGCCTCGGCCCAGAAATCTGCTGGCCGGGGCATTTTTTTAGGTTAGAATCGGCGCCCTCATGGCATTAGGTGTACTATATGTTGTGTCATTAATTTTAGATGGCACCATTAGTTGTGTTTTCTGCTGTTGTTATGATGTCGATGCATTCACATAAGGTTGATTGAAAATGGCTAAATCTAACCCGGTGCTGGAGAGTGAGCTTGGCTCCCGCCTTATCCCCATGCAGGAAACGTCCCTCGAGATCTGGGATAGCAAGTATCGCCTCAAGAGCAAGGATGGCACTCCCATCGACAGCTCTATCGGTGAGACCTACCAGCGGGTAGCCCGTGCGTTGGCAGAGCAGGAGCTGGAGCCTGAGGCCTGGTATGAGCCGTTCCTGTGGGCGCTGCGCAATGGGGCCATTCCGGCGGGCCGCATCACCTCCAACGCCGGGGCGTTTGAGCACAAGCCTGCGACTTCAACCATCAACTGTACTGTTTCCGGCACCATCGAAGATTCGATGGACGATATCCTCGGCAAGGTGCACGAGGCCGGTCTGACCCTGAAAGCCGGGTGCGGTATCGGCTACGACTTCTCGACCCTGCGCCCGCGCGGTGCCTTTGTCTCCGGTGCCGGTGCCTACACTTCCGGCCCGCTCTCCTTTATGGATATCTATGACAAGATGTGTTTCACCGTCTCGTCAGCCGGTGGCCGTCGTGGCGCCCAGATGGGCACCATGGATATCCGTCATCCCGATGTGATCGAGTTTATTCAGGCCAAGCGCGAAGATGGCCGTCTGCGCCAGTTCAACCTCTCTCTGCTCATCACCGAAGATTTCGTCAAGGCGGTGAAAGAGGATGCTCCCTGGTCGCTGATCTTCCCCTACACCGCCAAAGAGGTAGAGCAGGATGGCATTGCGCTGGACGATCCTGCTCAGGTGCTATGGGCCGACTGGCCCAACAAGGAAGGGGTTGTATTCAACGAGTTGGGGCAGGTCGCCTGCAAGGTCTACAAGACCATGCCAGCCCGCAAGCTGTGGAATGTCATCATGACCTCCACCTATGACTATGCAGAGCCCGGCTTCATCCTGATCGACAAGGTCAACCAGATGAACAACAACTGGTTCTGTGAAGAGATCCGCGCGACCAACCCCTGTGGTGAGCAGCCGTTGCCGCCCTACGGTGCTTGTCTGCTGGGCTCGGTCAATCTGACCAAGTTTGTGCGCGACCCTTTTACTGAAAACGCGGCGTTCGATTGGCAGGCGTTTCGCAAGGTGGTGGCCATCTTTACTCGCATGCTCGACAACGTGGTGGAGATCAACCAACTGCCGCTGGCCAAACAGCGCGAGGAGATCACTGCCAAGCGCCGGCATGGCATGGGCTTCCTGGGGCTTGGTTCGACCCTCACCATGCTGCAGATCAAGTACGGCTCTGCGGCATCCGTGGCCTTTACCGAGCAGGTATCCCAGGAGCTGGCGATGACCGGCTGGCAGGAGTCCCTGCGTCTGGCCAAGGAGAAGGGCTCTGCCCCCATCATGGAGCAGGAGTTCGAAGTAACCGGCAAGATGCTGCGTCTGCGCCCGGAAATGGCGGCTGATGGCATCAAGGTGGGTGACAAGGTGAAGGGCAAGGTGCTGCATGCGCGTTATAGCCGCTATATGCAGCAGGTTGCCGAGGTAGATCCTGCGCTGGTCGCCGAGCTGGCCGAAGTGGGTGGGCGTTTCACCCACCACAGCAGTATTGCACCCACCGGCACTATCTCGCTGTCTCTGGCCAACAACGCCAGCAACGGCATCGAGCCGAGCTTTGCCCACCACTACAGCCGCAACGTTATCAAGCCGGGCAAGAAGAGCAAGGAGAGCGTGGATGTCTACTCCTTCGAGCTGCTGGCCTATCGTGAGCTGGTTAATCCGTCCGCCATGCCCTATGCCGATGATGAGGCGAGCCGTCTGCCGGACTACTTCATTACTGCTGATGACATCACCCCGGCGCAGCATGTGGACATTCAGGCTGCGGCCCAGCGCTGGATCGACTCCTCCATCTCCAAGACTGCCAACGTGCCAACCGATTTCCCGTTCGAGCAGTTCAAGGACATCTACATGTATGCCTCGGATTCTGGCCTCAAGGGCTGCACCACCTTCCGCTTCAATCCGGAGGCCTTCCAGGGCGTGCTGGTGAAGGAGAAGGATCTGGAGAACACCCTGTACGATTTCACCCTGGAGGATGGCTCCGTCATCTCCGTCAAGGGGAACGAAGAGATCGAATACGATGGCGAGCTGCATACGGCCGCCAACCTCTACGACGCCTTGAAAGAAGGCTATTACGGTAAATTCTGAGAACGACATTATGGTCAAGAAGATCGACAAGAAAATCGTCGCCTACAAGGTGCGTACCAAGGATGAGCCGCAAGAAGATCTCTCTGTGCAGGATGACGTGGTGCATATGCACGAAACCGTGCTGCGCCCGGAGCGGCTGATGGGAACCACCTACAAGTTGAAGACGCCGGAGCATGTCTCCGAGCACTCGCTGTTCATCACCATCAACGACATTATTCTCAACGAGGGCACGGTTCACGAAACTCGCCGTCCGTTCGAGATTTTCATCAACTCCAAGAGCCTGGAGCACTATCAGTGGATCGTGGCGCTGACCCGCATCATCTCGGCGGTATTCCGCAAGGGTGGGGATGTCACCTTCCTGGTCGAGGAGCTGCGTTCCGTATTCGATCCCAAGGGTGGCTACTGGAACAAGGGCAAGTATGTGCCGTCGCTGATCGCCGAAATTGGCAACGTGATCGAGAGCCATCTCACCGAGATCGGCATGCTCAAGGCAACCGGGCTGGACGAGCATCAGCAGGCATTTCTGGCCGAGAAGCAGGCCGAGTTGAAAGCCGCTCAGGAGGCTGAAGAGCAGCAGGCGAGCAGTGGTTTTCCGGCCAATGCCGCGCTCTGCTACAAGTGCCACACCAAGGCGCTGGTGCTGAAGGATGGCTGCATGACCTGCCTCAACTGTGGCGACTCCAAGTGCGGCTGACAGACATGCCCAAGTAGTTGAACGATAGAGAAAAGACCGGCCATAGCGCCGGTCTTTTTGTTGCTGTTTTTATGCTCAATCAAATCAGGCGGCCAAGTGATTTGTTGCGCGATAGTAAAATCGGGCGTAGCGTTGAGGGTAATAAAACTGTCACGGCCGTGTGGTTTCAATGACATCTGAGATTCACACACGTGGCCCTTCAGTGCCAAGGAGGATGCTTATGGACAATACGGACCGAAAGCTGTTTATCCTGGATACCAACGTTCTGCTTCACGAACCCCTCGCTATCTACTCCTTCAAAGAGCACGACGTGCTCATCCCCATGACGGTGCTGGAAGAGCTCGATAACATCAAGGATCGCAACAAGGATGTCAGCCGCGACGCGCGGGTGGCCATTCGTGCGCTGGAAGATGTGTTCCGCGATGCAACCCCGGATCAGATCACCCAGGGCGTGCCGCTGGCTGGCGAAGCGAGCGGCAATATCTGCATCTTCAGCGATCACCATCTGCCGCAGGATGCCGAGGTGTTTACCGACAAGGAGGCCGACAACCGTATCATCAACGCGGCCCTCTATCTGCAAAAGCACGAGTTGAAGCGTCAGGTGGTGCTGGTCACCAAAGACATCAACATGCGCCTCAAGGCCAAAGGGGCCGGGCTTGCTCACGTTGAAGATTACCGTAGTGACCAACTGATCGATGATATCCGCCTGCTGGCCAAAGGCTTTCAGGTGGTGCCTGGCAGCTTCTGGGAGCGGGTTGGCGAGTGCGAGAGCGAGACCCATGGCCGCGACACCATCCATGTGATCGATGCCAATCTGCTGGAAGGGGTTCATGTAAACCAGTATCTGGTGGATGAAGAGAATTTCTTCGCCGCCCGGGTGCTCAGCCACGATGGCAACAAGATCCGCATCAAGGATCTGGGCCGTGAGCGGCTGATGTCTCGCAAGGCGTGGGGTGTCCATCCCAAGAACGTCTATCAGGGGATGGCGCTGGATGCACTGCTCGATCCGCACATCGATCTGGTGATCCTGACCGGCCCGGCCGGTTGCGGCAAGACCTTGCTGGCCATGGCTGCTGCGCTGGAGCTGGTGATTGAGAAGGGCATTTACGAGAAGGTGATCGTCACCCGGAATACCCCGGAAATTGCCGAAAGCATCGGCTTCCTGCCCGGCACTGAAGAGGAGAAGATGATGCCCTGGCTGGCGGCGGTGACCGACACCCTGGAGGTGCTGCACAAGCAGGACGAGAACATGAGCGGCTCGCTCAGCTACATCATGGAGAAGGCCAACATCCAGTTCAAATCGGTCAACTTCATGCGCGGGCGCAGCATCCAGAACACCTTCGTGCTGCTGGATGAGTGCCAGAACCTGACCGCTTCCCAGATCAAGACCATTATCACCCGTTGCGGCGAAGGCACCAAGATCGTCTGCTCCGGTAACCTGGCCCAGATCGACTCCAACTATCTGAGTCCGGTGACCTCGGGGCTCACCTACATCGTCGAGCGTTTCAAGGATTTTGACGGCAGTGCCAACATCTTCCTCAATGGCGTGGTGCGCAGCCGGCTGGCCTCGTTCGCCGAGGAAAATCTCTGATTAAACTGAATATTTCCAGATACAAAGGGAGGCCAATCGGCCTCCCCTTTTGATCATGGCGCACTTTATGGTTGCCGAGGGCTATTGGCCAAGATAGCGCAGCAGCCCCGGGTGGTTGCTGTTTTGCAGAATATCCGGCTTGCCTTGCAGGGCGATGCGCCCCTCGTCGACAAACAGCACCTGATCGGCAATCAGCTGGGCATCCTCCGGATTGTGGGAAACCATCAACACGGTAATGCCCTGTTCGCAGGCGAGGCGTGCCACTTCCGCCAGCATCTCCCGGCGCAGGGCGGGATCGAGGGCAGAGAAGGGCTCATCCAGCAGCAGCAGCGGTTTGCCGCGCACCAACGCGCGAGCCAGCCCGACCCGCTGCTGCTGGCCGCCGGAGAGCTGCTCCGGCAGGCGGCTTAGCATCTCGCCGAGGCCAACCCGCGCGGCTGCATCGATCACCTGTGTCCGCTGGGCGGCACTCAGGCGCAGACCCGGGTGAAGGCCGATGGCGATGTTGTCGAACATTGACAGGTGGAGGAACAGGTTGTGATCCTGAAACAGGGTGGTGACCGGCCGCTCGGCCGGGCCCAGCGGCAGCAGATCTTCGCCCTCGAAGCTGAGGCTACCTGATTCCACCGGCACGAAACCGGCGATCATCCCGAGCAGGGTCGACTTACCTGCGCCGCTTGGGCCAATCAGCGCGGTGATCTCCCCCTTGGGCAGCTTCGCGCTGAAGCTGACGTGCCAGTCGGGGTAGCTGGTCGCAAGCGTATCAATGTTCAGCATGTTTTCCTCCAAGCCCCCGTTCAACCAGCCAGAACAGGGAGAAACAGAGTGTCAGCAATAGCAGAGCGGTGGCGGCTGCCTCGGTCAATCGATAGCTGCCAAGCTGCTGGTAGAGCAGCCAGGGCAGGGTGGTTAGCTCCTGACTGCCAAACATGGCGATGGCGCCGAGATCCCCCAGCGAGAGGATCATCGACAGCGCCATCGCCAGTGCCAGAGGGCGGCGCAACAGCGGCCACTCCACCAGCCGCAGGCGATGCAGGCCACGTACTCCCAGGCTGTCCGCCAGCCGGTCGTACTGGCGTACCACCAGCTGCATGGGAGCGGAGAGGGTGCGCAGCACATAGGGTAGCGCCATCAGGGCGTTGACCAGCACAACCAGCCAGGGGCCGAGGGCGAACACATCGGCGAACGGCATAAACAGGATGAAGAGACCGGTAGAGAGCACCACGGCCGGGATCATCAGGATCATCGAGCCGCTTGCCTCCCACAGAGCGGCAGCCCGCCGCTGACGGGTGCGCACCTTGAGGTGACGGCTGGTGAGTAGCAGGCCGCTGCCGAGCAAGGTCGCCAGGGTGCCCGCCGCCAGCGCAATCAGCAGCGACTGGCCGCTCGCCTGCCACAGTTTGGCGGAAGTGAGCGCCGTCAGCAGGCCGGGGTGGAGGCCGGCCACCACGATAGCCAGCAGCGGTGGCAGAAAGATGGCGAGCCCGATACCGAGCGAGAGCAGATCCACCACGGCCGCGCCCGGCTGATGGCGATCCGGCCGCAGGCAGGGGCGACGAGGCGTCACCCGACTGGCCGGGGTGCTCTGCAGCTTGTGTTGCAGGGCGAGCAGGGCAGCGGTCAGGATGAGCTGCACCAGCGCCAGTCCGCCTGCGGTGGCGAGATCGAAGTCAAAGCGCAGCGCCTGATAGACGGCCACCTCCAGGGTGGTCGATTTCGGCCCCCCCCCCAGCGCCAGCACGGTAGTGAAGCTGGTGAAGCAGAGCATAAAGATGAGGCTGGCCAGCCCCGGCAATATGCCGCGAATAAGCGGCCACTCCAGCAGCCGAAAGATGTTGGATGAGCGCATGCCGAGCTGGCTGGCGAGGCGCCAGCTCGATTCGGGGATGCTCTCTATGCTCTGCAACATCAGGCGTGCCGCCAGCGGCATATTGAAGAAGACGTGGGCCAGCAGGATACCGAACAGGCCGTAGAGATAGTTGCCGGGATCCAGCCCCAGTGAGCGCAACAGTTGCGGCAGCCACCCCTGTTTGCCGTGTACCGCTACTATGCCGAAGATGGCGATGATGACCGGCAGCACCAGCGAGAGGCCAAACAACTTGATCAGCAGGGTTCGGCCAATGAAACGGCGCCGCGCCAATGCACGGGCCACCGGAATGGCCAGCCCCAGGCTCAGCAAGGTGGAGAGCAGTGCCTGCCCCAGACTGAAGCCCAGCACATGACGCAGATAAGGATCTGCGAACAGGGTGCGGGGGGCCAGCGAACCGGCCTGCCACAGCAGGGCCGCGAGCGGCCCGAGGGATAACAGCAGGATCAACAGGGTGGCAGCACTGCCCGGCAGCCACCAGAGGGGACGAGTCTGTGGTTTCAGATAACGGCTCACTGGGTGACGGCTTGCAGCCACTCGCGGATCCACCCTTTGCGATTGGCGGCCACCTCATCGGCACTGAAGGCGAGCGGCTTGGCTACGGTGATCATCTGCTCGAAGCCCTTGGGTAGCGGCGTGTCGATCACCGGATACATCCAGTTGCCGGTCGGGATCTCGTTCTGGAAGGCGGGGCTCACCATAAACTGCAGGAACTGGTCAGCCAGCTTCTCCTGTTTGGCACTTTTCAGCTTGGCGGCCACTTCCACCTGACGGTAGTGACCCTCCTCAAAGGCGGCAGCCTGATACTGGGGCTTGTTCTCGGCAATAAGGTGGTAAGCGGGGGAGGTAGTGTAGGAGAGCACCATGTCCGCTTCGCCATCGAGGAACATGCCATAGGCCTCGGACCACCCCTTGGTGACGGTGACTGTCTTCTTGGCAAGCGTGGCCCAGGCTTCAGGAGCCTTGTCACCGTAGACAGACTTCATCCACAGCATCAGCCCCTGTCCCGGGGTCGAGGTACGGGGGTCCTGATAGATAACCTTGAGATCGGGGCGCTCCACCAGCTCTTTCAGGCTCTTGGGCGGGGTCTTGAGCTTGCTCTTGTCGTAGACGAAGGCGAAGTAGCCGTAGTCGTAAGGTACAAAGGTGTCATCCTGCCAGCCACCCGGCACCTTGATGCCGTCGAGCTTGGCGGGATGGGGGGCGAACAGGCCGCTCTGCTTGGCTTCACTGATGAGTGCATCATCCAGCCCCAGCACCAGGTCGGCCTTGCTGTGGTTGCCCTCCAGTCGCAGCCGGTTGAGGATGGCGACGCCATCTTCGAGGGGAACCAGATTGAGGGTGCAGTCGCACGCTTTCTCGAAGGCCTGTTTGATCTTGGGCCCCGGACCCCACTCGGCAGTGAAGGAGCTGTAGGTGTAGACGGTGAGGGTGTCGGCGGCGAACACATTGGCCGACAGCAGGCCGGTGGTGACCAGCAGCAGGGTCTTCATGGGTGGCACTCCCTATTACTTGTTAATAACGAGGTGCCAGCGGGTGAGGGCGCAAAAAATGAGCGCCATGCCTCAAATTCCTCCGCCAGCATTATCTGGATCAGGTACACGGGTATAATCTCAGCGGTAAACCGCACCCCGTTTGAGAAACGAACCGCATTGTATTAACGTTCTTTTGGGTAGACCAGCACAATTGTGCAATACCCATGAGATGACGCCCACCCAACAGAGGATGTTCGCGTGCTTACCAATACCAAGGAAAGGCGTGCCTTTGCGCGCATGGTCATCAATGCTCCGGTCACCGTCTATCAGCAGCAGCTGGTGCTGGAGGGGATCTGCCGGGATCTCAGTGCCAACGGCATGGGGATTGCGGTCTCTGAACACCAGCTCGACATCAATCAGCCCATCCGGATCAGTCTTGCCACCAACAACAATCTGTTGCCCCCCTTTGAAGCCCATGCCCGTATTATCCGGGTGCTGGAGGAGGAGATCGGGTTGCTGCTGGCGGTAGAGTTTCTGCCTCAGGGTTAATCCTCTCTCCCCATCGGCAGAGGGAGGGGATTAGCCTTTCTCCTGAACCGGCTGCACACTCAACTGCTTGCTATCGACCAGCGTTTTGCTGGTCGATGCTATTTGGCCCGCAGGCAAGGTGGCGGGACCGGTAGGTTCGAGCAGCAGGTAGTTCTGCCCCTGCCAGTTGAGGGTCACATCCCCCGGCTTGGCGGGCAGGTCAACGGCCAGCAGGGCATGGCCGGGGACGAACACCATGGCCTGTTTCAGCTCCGGAAAGAGCTGAGCCAGCATGGCGGCCATCAGGGTTACCTTGCTGTCGCAATCACCCCGGTTCTGCTCCAGCACCTGACGGGGCGGGAGAAATCCTTTGCCCTGCCTTCCATTCAGGCTGTCGAGCTGCTGGTAGGGGATGCTCTGGATAAAGGTGAGCATATGGGCCACGGTTTTCTGGCGCGCTTCCGTTTCGGTGCTGCCCTGCTGCTTGAGTTGATCCGCCAGCGGAGCCAGCCCGCTGCGACTCTCCAGCGCGATGCGCACATGATCCTGCTTCACCGCCAGCTGTCCGTCCGGGGTGTTGAAGTACTGGAAGTAGTGTTTGGTCAGCCACGCCAGCTCCTCTTTGCTCCGCTTGGACTGCAGAAAGGCCATCGCCTCGCGCGCCTTGTCCTGATTGCGGCTTTTCAGATGCAGCTCCAGCGAGGGACGAGCGAGGGTGAACTGCACCTCGGGGTAGTTCTGGCGCACCTCCCGCAGCAACACCTGCAACACCTCCTCCTGCATTCTCGCCGGACGATAGGCGATAAGGGGCGGCAACTTGCCCTGTTCGAGCCGGTAGGTGAGCTGTTGGGGTTTGCCTTCGCTATCCTGCCAGCCGACGCTGATCTGGCCGAGGCTGTTGTTGAAGCTGGTTTGGCTGGCCCCCGCAGGCAGGGCAAGCAGCAGGGCACAGAGCAGAGGAATTGCCGTCGGTCTCTTCATCATCCTTTCCTGTGGCACGGGCCAGTTCCGGTGGCCCAAAGTGGGAAGCGTCGCGGACAGTAAAACAGGGAGCCGAAGCTCCCTGTTGATTCTACTCGTTTTTTTGCAACTGGCGCGTTAAATCCAGCTCGGCTGCTTCGCCTCAAAAGCGCTGATGGCGGCCTCGTGCTGCAGGGTCAGACCGATGGCATCCAGCCCGTTGAGCAGGCAGTAACGGCGGAATTCGTCGATCTTGAAACCGAAGCTGAGTTTGCCGGCGCGTACCTGATTGGCTTCCAGATCCACCTCGATCTCGATGCCCGGTTTGGCGGCCACCAGCTGGAACAGGGCGTCGACCTCCTCCTCCTTCAGGCGTACCGGCACCATGCCGTTGTTGATGGCGTTGCCGTAGAAAATGTCGGCAAAGCTCGGGGCTATGATGGTCTTGAAGCCGTAGTCGGCCAGCGCCCAGGGGGCGTGCTCGCGACTAGACCCGCAGCCGAAGTTCTCGCGGGCCAACAGGATGCTGGCACCGGCGAATTGTGGCTGGTTCAGTACAAACTCGGGGTTGGGCTGCTGGCCTGCATCGTCGAGGAAGCGCCAGTCGTGGAACAGGTGCTTGCCGAAACCAATGCGGTTGATCTTCTGCAAAAACTGCTTCGGAATGATGGCGTCGGTGTCGACGTTGGCGCTGTCGAGGGGGACGACGATCCCTTTATGCTGTTTGAATCCTGTCATCGTAATGTCCTCTTACAGTACGCGAATGTCGGCGAAGCGGCCGGTGACGGCGGCGGCGGCGGCCATGGCTGGGCTGACCAGATGGGTGCGGCCGGCGCGGCCCTGACGCCCTTCGAAGTTGCGGTTGCTGGTGGAGGCGCAGCGCTCCCCCGGTTGCAGCCGGTCGTTGTTCATCGCCAGACACATGGAGCAGCCCGGCAGGCGCCACTCAAAACCAGCTTCGATGAAGATTTTGTCCAGCCCCTCGGCTTCGGCCTGCGCCTTCACCTGCTCGGAGCCCGGCACCACCAGCGCCTGCACGCCAGCGGCTACCTTGCGACCGCGAGCTATGGCGGCGGCAGCGCGCAGATCCTCAATGCGGCTGTTGGTGCACGATCCGATAAACACCTTGTCGATGGCAACGTCGGAGAGCTTCTGGCCTGGCTGCAAATCCATGTAGGCGAGCGCCTTGCGGGCGGACTGCTGCTCCATCAGATCGGTAAAGGATTCCGGTGCCGGAATCGGCTCATTGACGGCAATCACCTGGCCCGGGTTGGTACCCCAGGTGACCTGCGGGGCGATATCGGCGGCATCCAGCACCACTTCGGCATCGAAACGGGCACCTTCATCGCTCTTGAGGCTCTGCCAGTAGGCGATGGCCTGCTCCAGTACCTCGCCCTTGGGAGCAAACTCCTTGCCACGGATGTAGTCGATGGTGGTCTGGTCGGGGGCGATCATGCCCGCCTTGGCGCCGAGCTCGATGGCCATGTTGCACACCGTCATCCGCCCTTCCATGGAGAGGCTCGCAATGGCCTCGCCAGCAAACTCCACCACGTAGCCGGTACCACCGGCATGGCCGACCTTGCCGATAATGGCCAGCACCACGTCCTTGGCGCTGATGCCCTCCGCCAGCTTGCCGTTGACCGAAATGCGCATGGTCTTGGCGCGCCCCTGTTTCAGGGTCTGGGTGGCCATCACATGTTCCACTTCGGAAGTGCCGATGCCGAACGCCAGCGAGCCGAAGGCGCCGTGGGTGGCGGTGTGAGAGTCGCCGCAGACGATGGTGGTGCCGGGCAGGGTAATGCCGAGCTCGGGGCCCATCACATGGACGATCCCCTGATATTTGTGGTTGAGATCGTAGAGGCGAACCCCGAACTCTTTGCAGTTGTCGGCCAGCGTCTCCATCTGGATGCGGGCCATCTCGCCGGAGGCGGCGATGTCCTTGGTGGTGGTGGAGACGTTGTGATCCATGGTGGCCCAGGTCAGATCCGGGCGGCGCAGCTGGCGATTCATGGCGCGCAGGCCGTCGAATGCCTGCGGGCTGGTCACTTCATGCACCAGATGGCGGTTGATGTAGATGAGGGGGGTCTCCCCTTCCACTTCCCGTACCACATGGGCGTCGAATACTTTCTGATAGAGGGTCTTGGCCATTGCTTCTTTCTTCCTTGTTCTCTGTTATGCGGCTCAGATCCGGGCGGCGATCTGGCTACCCATCTCGGACGTGCTCTGCACCGGATGGCGGGCGCTGGCCTGATGCAGGTCGGCGGTGAAGTAACCCTCGGCCAGGGTCTGGGCCACGGCCTGCTCAATGGCCTGGGCGGCAGCCTCTTGACCCAGGCTGTAGCGCAGCATCAGGGCGGCGGAGAGGATCTGGGCGATGGGGTTGGCAATCCCTTTGCCGGCGATATCCGGGGCCGAACCACCGGCCGGTTCGAACAGGCCGAAACCCGATTCGTTGAGGCTGGCGGAGGGGAGCAGTCCCATGGAGCCGGTGATCATGGCGCACTCGTCGGAGAGGATGTCACCAAACAGGTTGGAGCAGAGCAGCACATCGAACTGGGACGGATCCTTGATGAGCTGCATGGTGGCGTTATCGATGTACATATGGTTGAGGGTTACGTCCGGATAGGACTTGGCGACTTGCGTCACCACCTCGCGCCACAGAATGGAAGAGGCGAGCACGTTAGCCTTGTCGATGGAGGTGACCTTGCCACGGCGCACGCGAGCCGACTCAAAGGCAATCTTGGCGATGCGCTCAATCTCGAAGCGATGGTATACCTCGGTGTCGAATGCCTTCTCGTTCGCCCCTTCTCCCTCACGCCCCTTGGGCTGGCCGAAGTAGATGCCACCGGTCAGCTCGCGCACGCAGGCGATGTCAAAACCGCGATCGGAGATATCGGCGCGCAGCGGGGAGAACTGCTCCAGACCGGTGTAGATGCGGGCCGGACGCAGGTTGCAGAACAGCTTGAAGTGGGCGCGCAGGGGCAGCAGGGCGCCACGTTCCGGCTGAACGTTGGGGGGCAGATGTTCCCATTTCGGGCCGCCCACCGAGCCAAACAGCACGGCATCGGCCGCTTCACAACCTTTGATGGTGCTTTGCGGCAGCGGGGTACCGTGGTTGTCGATAGCGATGCCGCCCACGTCATGGCGATCATACTCGAAGGCGAGGCCGAACCTGGCCTGCACCTTCTCCAGCACCTTGATGGCCTCGGCCATCACTTCAGGGCCAATGCCGTCACCCGGCAATACTGCGATCCGATAACTGCTCATACACTCTCCATCCTGATATTGTCTTTGAGATCCCTCTGTCCGGTTTCCCCGACGCTGCGCGCGGTTACCGGTTCAGACGTTCCCCGTCCCGATGTTGTCATTCCATGCTGTCTGTGTGGCTGCGAGTCCTGCTCAGACGGTTTCCGATTTTATGCTGTCATTCCATTCCGTCTGTTTGGTACCGAGTTCGGCTCAGACGGTTTCTGATTTGATGCTGTTATTGCGTTCCATCTGTTCGGCCACCTGATCGGCGCGCCAGATGCTGTTGATCACATGGAGCAGGGCGTGGGCCGAGGATTCGATGATGTCGGTGGCCAGTCCCATGCCGTGGAATTTGCGCCCCTTGTACTCGGCGACGATATCGACCTGACCGAGGGCATCTTCCCCTTCGCCCTTGCTCTTGAGGGCATATTTGTCGATGCGGATCTCATAGCCGGTGATGCGGTTGATGCACTGGTAGACCGCATCCACCGGGCCATTGCCGGTGGCCGCTTCGCAGATCAGATCCTGTCCCACCTTCAATTTGACCGAGGCGGTGGCGAGTACCGAGCTGCCGCTCTGCACCCCGAGGTACTCCAGTTTGAAGTGCTCCGGCTCTTCGTGGATCTGGCTGAAGAAGGCCAGTGCTTCGAGGTCGTAGTCGAACACCTGCCCCTTCTTGTCGGCCAGGGTCAGGAACTTGCCGTAGAGGTGGTCGAGGTCGTAGCTGCTCTCGGCGTAGCCCATGGACTCCATCCGGTGCTTGATGACGTGACGGCCGGAGCGGGAGGTCATGTTGAGGTTGTTCTGGGTCAGGCCAATGCTCTCGGGAGTGATGATTTCGTAGGTATTTTTCGCCTTGAGCACCCCATCCTGATGGATGCCGGAGCTGTGGGAGAAAGCGTTGGCACCGACGATCGCCTTGTTGGGTTGCACCGGCATGTTGCACAGCTGGCTGACCAGCGTGCTGGTGCGATGAATTTCGCTGTGGCGGATATTGGTTTGTACCCCGAGCAGGTCGGCGCGGGTTTTGAGGATCATCGCCACCTCTTCCAGCGAGCAGTTGCCCGCCCGTTCGCCGATGCCGTTGATGGTGCACTCGATCTGGCGGGCCCCCATCTGCACCGCGCCGATGGAGTTGGCCACCGAGAGCCCCAGATCATCGTGGCAGTGGACCGAGATGATGGCCTTGTCGATGTTGGGCACCCGGTTGAACAGGGTGTGGATGATGCCGGAGAACTCGGTCGGTACCGTATAGCCCACAGTATCCGGGATATTGATGGTGCGGGCGCCCGCCTTGATGGCGGCCTCCACCATGCGGCAGAGGTTATCGATCGGCGTGCGGCCCGCATCCTCGCAGGAGAACTCCACATCATCGGTGTAGCGCAGGGCGTGCTTGATGGCGCCGACCCCCATCTCCAGCACGTCTTCGAAGCTCTTTTTCAGCTTGCTCTCCACATGGATGGAGGAGGTGGAGATGAAGGTATGGATGCGAAACGCCTCGGCGACCCGCAAGGCTTCGCCGGCGGCGTCGATATCCTTGGGCAGGGCGCGGGCGAGGGCGCAGACCCGGCTGTTCTTGATGTGGCGGGCGATGGTCTGCACCGATTGAAAATCGCCGGGAGAGGAGACCGGGAAGCCCACCTCCATGACGTCGACACCGAGCCGCTCCAGTGCCTGGGCGATCTGCAGCTTCTCCTTGACTGTCAAACTGGCCGCCAGGGCCTGCTCACCATCACGCAAGGTGGTGTCGAATATGATGACCCGATCTGACATGTGACTTCCCTCTTCCTAAGTTCGGTAACGTGCATCCTGCGGCGGCATAAAAAAACCCGTGCAGGGTGCACGGGTTTTTGTAAATTCCGGCTATGCCTTAGCCCGGCTACAAGGATCCCGCGCGAGTTAACGCGATTAGGGAGATTAGTAGTAGCGGGGTGGCGATACGCATGACGTTGTTATTCCTTCCAGTCGATAACGCTTTTACCAATATCGAGATTTTTATGCTGTGTCAACACGGAAGGTCAGGGGCAATCTGCTGACGTATTTAATCGGATTGTAAAGGATTGCAAATTTCCTTGTCCCATATTCGGCCCATGACCGATTATCTGGTCATTCCTGCTGTGCTCTATTCTCTGCACAACCAGATCGACTTATCAGCATTGGCTGAATTATCTGAGGTGTTAAATGGAAAAACGTAGACCTGGTCGTCCGGTCGGACGTTCTGACATTCGTGACAAGTTGCTTGCTGCCGCCCGTGAGCGTTTTCTCAATACTCCCTATAGCAAGGTGACTACACGCGAAATCGCGGAGCTTGCTGGCTCCAATCTGGCAATGATCCACTACTACTTCGGCAGTAAAGAGGGTCTTTACAAAGCGGTGTTGGGCGATGTCGCCGAACCCCTCGACCATGCCTGGCAAGATGAACACAGCAATCACAGCCTCAACGAGCTGCTCAACACCTACTATCAGGTGATGGCGCCCAACAGCGAGCTGACCTCTGCCATCTCCAGCGCATTGTCGACCGAGAAGAGCCCGGGCCGGGATTTTGTGCTGAACCGCCTGCTGGAACGCCAGCTGCCGCAGTTCGATGCCCTGCTGGAAACCATGAAGTCCAACGGTGAGCTGGGTGACAACCTGGATCCCGACATGCTGAAGATCTCCTTCCTCAGCATGATGTGGCAGCCATTCGTGATGAAAGATCTCTACGAGCAGGTGTTTGGCCTGAAAGTGGATGAGCACTTCATGGCCCGTCTGGCGGATCACAATTGCCGTCTGATGGAGACCGGTCTGCGCGGCAGCCACTGATTTTGCCGCCACATCGAGATTAAAAAGGGCCATTCGGCCCTTTTTTCATAAATCTGTTATCCCTTGTTCAACGTAACGTCATCCCGCTTTCTTACTCTGCAAGCAGAATTCAGGGAAGGAGGGGATATGAACAAGATCCAGCAATGGGACCTGCAGGTGTGCCGGGTCTGCCTGCTTCACGGCTACAACCGGCAGCAGGCGAGGGTGAGTCGTCTCATTTCCCGCACCGGTGATGGCCCGCTTTACGCTGTGCTGGCCGCCCTGCTCTGGTGGCAGGGGGAGGCAGAGCGGGAACTGGTGCGACTGGCACTGCTTGCATTTGCCATCGAACTGCCCCTTTATCTGCTGCTGAAAAACAGCCTGAAACGGCAACGGCCGGTCGGCTTGCCGGTCTTTATCACCCCCTCCGATCGTTACAGCCTCCCTTCCGGCCACACTGCCGCCGCTTTTCTGATGGCCACCATTTTGGCCACCGGCTTTCCGCTCTGGGCACCCTTGTTGTTTGGCTGGGCGGCGCTGGTGGGAGCATCCCGGTTGCTGCTCGGGGTGCACTACCTGAGTGATCTGGTGGCCGGTGCCCTGCTGGGGGGCGGTTGCGCCGTGCTGGCGCTCGGCTGGAGCCACTCATGAGGATACTGTTTGGGGTGCAAGGCACCGGTAACGGTCATATCAGTCGCAGTCGCACCCTGGCGCGGGCGCTGCGCACGGCTGGGGTCGAGGTGGATTATCTCTTCAGCGGTCGCCCTGCCGACCGCTACTTCGACATGGAGGAGTTTGGCGCCTACCGCGCCTTTGCCGGCCTCACTTTTGTCAGTCACGAGGGGCGAGTTTCTCCGTGGCGTACCCTGCAAGCCGCCTCGCCGCTCACCTTCTGGCGGGATCTGCGGTCTCTCGATTGCAGCGAATACGATCTGGTGGTGAGCGATTTTGAGCCACTCACCGCCCACGCTGCCCGCCGCTATGGCAAGCCGAGCCTCACCGTCAGCCATCAGGCCAGCTTCAACTGGCCCATTCCGCGCTGGGGGGAGGATGGGGTCAGCCGTCAGCTGATGCGCCACTTTGCTCCTGTGGATCAGCCGCTCGGGCTGCACTGGTTTCACTTTGGTCACCCCTTGTTGCCGCCGGTGATCGACCCCATCGCCGCCGCACCGGATAACGGCGAGATCCTGGTCTATCTGCCATTCGAGCAGACCGAGGCGATCGCCGCCCTGTTGTCGCGCTTTGGTCAGCAGCGCTTCGTCTGCTTTCACCCCGCCATTCGCACCCCGAGCCAATGGCGCAATCTGCGCTTCGAGCCGCCGTCACGGCACGGGTTTATCGCCGTGCTGGCCGGTTGTCGCGGCGTTATATCCAACGCGGGTTTCGAGCTGGCTTCCGAGGCGCTCACCCTCGGCAAGAAGCTGTTGGTCAAGCCCCTCGGCGGCCAGTTCGAGCAGCTGACCAATGGCAAGACCCTCGAGATGATGGGACTGGCGACCCTGATGGATGTGCTCGATGCCAATCTGGTGCGCACCTGGCTCGACAGCGCCTCGCCGGGGGCGGTTTGCTACCCCGATGTAGCGGGGGAGCTGGCCCGCTGGCTGGCGGCGGGAGCCGACGAGAGCGTAGCCTCTCTGTCGCGGCGGCTCTGGGCGCGCACCCTGTTTCCGGAGGAGGTGAGTGATCGCCTGAGCGAGCTGGATGGGGGCGACTGTTTATCCAGTTGCTGGTTATCGCAAGTGAGCGTTGTTGACTAGACTGAAAGGCGATCCCACCAAGGAGAGGACGGAGCAAATGCGCTTTACCAATGAAAACGGCGAAGTCATGAACCTGGCTGACAATCTCACCCTGCACGAGTTGCTCGATATGGGTGTCAGCATCTCGGTCAGTGAAGAGACCGATCCGGATCAGCAGATCTGGCTGGCGGAGCCGGATCAGGACAACTGAGTCATCATCCGGCATCAAGCCCACCGCTGAACGGTGGGCTTTTTTGTGACTGTTTTCCCCTCTGCGGAATGATCCGCTGGCCATTCCCCGACTTCCTTCCCTTTTGTCTCATGGCCGCTGCGGCAACTCATTGAATGTTAATAGCCGGTTGAAATGTATGACTGTTCTGGTCAGATAAAGCCGTGGACAAGCGTTATGAAGCGGGTTAAGTTGGTTTTTCACCCTATTTTCGGGTGAATGACGGAAAAATCCTTTTTTTCTACTGTCGACGGGGCTGAATTGGACCGATCTGCATTCAGATAACAACAAGAAACGGATCGGGCCGTGCCGGGAAGCACGGCATCGTCGGCGGGATTCGCTAAACGGAGCAAAGCCTGGAGGGCTTTATCATGGAGATGTTATCAGGCGCCCAGATGGTGGTTAGAGCGCTGGAAGATCAGGGAGTTGAGCACGTCTTCGGCTACCCTGGTGGCTCAGTGCTCGACATCTATGACGCTCTCTTCGAAAACGGCAAGATGGAGCATGTCTTGGTGCGGCACGAGCAAGCCGCGGTTCACATGGCTGACGGTTACGCCCGTTCCACCGGCAAGGTGGGGACTGTGCTGGTAACGTCAGGCCCGGGAGCGACCAACTGCATTACCGGTATTGCCACCGCCTATATGGATTCCATTCCGCTGGTGATCCTCTCCGGCCAGGTGCCGACCAGCATGATCGGTGAGGATGCGTTCCAGGAGACCGACATGATCGGTATCTCCCGCCCGGTGGTGAAGCACAGCTTCCTGTGCAAGAAGGCGAGCGATATTCCCGAGGCCATCAAGAAGGCCTACTACATTGCAGCCAGCGGCCGCCCGGGGCCGGTGGTGGTGGATCTGCCCAAAGATGTGCAGAACCCGAAAGAAAAATTCCCCTACCAGTATCCCGAGACGGTCTCCCTGCGCTCCTACAACCCGACCAAGTCTGGTCAAGGCAGATAAAGCGGGCTGCCAAGCTGCTGGTAGAAGCCCAGCGCCCGGTGATGTACGTGGGCGGTGGTGCCATCAACGCCAATGCGGACCATCTGGTGACCAAGCTGGCGGAGCTGCTGAATCTGCCGGTGACCACCACCCTGATGGGGCTGGGGGCTTTCTCCGGCGTCCATCCGCAATTTATCGGCATGCTGGGGATGCACGGCACTTTCGAAGCCAACAAGACCATGCACAACGCGGATCTCATCTTCGCCGTGGGAGCCCGCTTCGATGACCGCGTCACCAACAACGTGGCCAAGTTCTGCCCAAATGCGACCGTGGTTCATATCGATATCGACCCCACCTCCATCTCCAAGACGGTGCAGGCCCATGTGCCTATCGTCGGCTCGGTGGAAACCGTGCTGGAGCAGATGTTGGAAGTGATCCGCGAGTGTGGCTTCGATAACGACAAGGAGGCGCTGGCGGACTGGTGGAGCCAGATCAACCAGTGGCGCTCCCGTCACTGTCTGGCCTACGAAAAGTCGGCTACCCAGATCAAGCCGCAACAGGTGATCGAGACCCTCTACAAGGTGACTCAGGGTCAGGCGTTTGTTGCCTCCGACGTGGGCCAGCACCAGATGTTTGCGGCCCTCTACTACCCGTTTGCCAAACCGCGCCAGTGGATCAACTCGGGGGGCCTCGGCACCATGGGCTTCGGTATTCCGGCAGCCATGGGGGCCCAGTTTGCCAACCCGGATGCGGTGGTCTGCTGCGTCACCGGCGACGGCTCGGTGCAGATGAACATTCAGGAGCTCTCGACCTGCATGCAGTACGGGGTGCCCATCAAGATCATCTCCATCAACAACCGTGCGCTGGGCATGGTCAAGCAGTGGCAGAAGATGTTCTACGGCGGTCGTCACAGCCACTCCTACATGGAGTCCCTGCCGGACTTCGTCAAACTGGCAGAAGCCTATGGCCACGTCGGCATTGCGGTGAGCGATCCGGCCGAGCTGGAGAGCGCCATGGAGAAGGCCTTCGCCATGAAGGATCGGCTGGTGTTCATGGATATCTCGGTAGACCCGGATGAGCACGTCTATCCGATGCAGATCAAGTTTGGCGCCATGGATGAGATGTGGCTGAGCAAAACGGAGAGAACCTGATGAGACACATCATTTCAGTACTGCTGGAGAACGAATCCGGCGCTCTGAGTCGCGTGGTGGGCCTCTTCTCCCAGCGCGGCTACAACATCGAGACCCTGACGGTGGCGCCGACCGAGGATCCCACCTTGTCGCGTATGACCATAGTCACCATGGGGGACGAGCGGGTGCTGGAGCAGATCCAGAAGCAGTTGCACAAGCTGGTGGATGTGCTCAAGGTGTGCGACTTGAGTGAAGGGGAGCATATCGAGCGGGAGATCGCGCTGGTCAAGGCGCGCGCCGCCGGTGGTGCCCGTGACGAGCTGAAACGGCTGGCGGATATCTTCCGTGGCCAGATCGTCGACGTCACCCCCGAGCAGTACACGGTGCAGCTGGTGGGCACCAGCGAGAAGCTGGACGCCTTTATCAAGACTGCCGCCCAGACCAACGAGATCATCGAAGTGGTTCGCTCCGGCGTCTGCGGTATCTCGCGGGCGGACAAGGCACTGCGGCCCTGATGGCTGGCGGGGCAGCTGATGACACGTCAGCTGCCGCAGAGTGAAAGGAAAGAGGGCTCTGCGGAGCCCTCTTTGTTTGGTTTTGCTTTACGAGGGGAGAGGTGATGTTCGGTATTCATGATCTGGCACTGTTTATGGTTTCGGGGCTGCTGCTCAATATCATGCCGGGGCCCGACTCCCTGTTGGTCATGCTGCGCAGCGGCTCGCAAGGGTGGCGTGCCGGTTCGGTCGCGACGTTGGGCATCGGCACTGGTGTCATGGTGCATGTGCTGGCGGCGGCCCTCGGTCTGTCGGCCCTGCTCAGTGCCTCGGCCGAGCTGTTTGCCCTTATCAAGCTGGCTGGCGCCATCTACCTCATCTATCTGGGATTCTCTCTGCTGCGCCAGCAGGCAACAGGATCAATGGAGAGAGGGGCCACGTTACCCGCCCTCTCCTATGGCCAGATTTACCGGCAGGGAGTGCTGACCAATGTGCTCAACCCCAAGGTGGCGCTCTTTTTCCTCGCCTTTGTGCCCCAGTTCATCGCACCGGATGCCCCCGACAAGGCGCTCGCCTTTATCTTGCTCGGTTGCATCTTCAACCTGGGCGGCATCATCTGGTGTCACTTGCTGGTCTTTACCACCGTCTATGCCAGCCACAGGGTACGGTTGTCACAGCGTCTCGGCCGCTGGCTCAACCGAGGCATTGGCACCCTGTTTGTCGGGCTCGGGATCAGGCTGGCTTTTTCAAGCCGCTAACTGGCTGCCAAGGGGCGTTCAAGAAGGGAGCTGGCGCACAGGGCCGAGTCGAGAGCATGGCCCAACCAGTTCGCCGTGACAATGCAACAAAAGGGGCTTGCAACTGCAGGCCCCTTTTCGTTGGTTGTTTCATCTGCATAGAGGCGTTTGCAGTGGGGAGCTAGCGTGCCGGTTTCAGCGTGCGACTGCGCAGCAGCAGGGGGAGCTGGTAGAGCACCAGGGCGCCGAGCACCAGTCCGGCACCGGCCAGTTTGGCGCCGCCGAGGGGTTCGCTGTAGAAGAGGGTGCTCAGCAGCAGAGTCCAGACCGGTTCCAGCAGCATCATCAGGGCTGCGTGGGCGGTAGTCATCTTGCTCAATGCGTGGGTGAGCAGCCAGTAGCGCAATGTGGTGGCGATCAAGACGCTCGCCGCAAACCAGCCCCAGATGCCGTGGCTGACTCCAGCCTCGGGCCACTGTTCAGTCAGCAGGGAGAGCAGGGTGCCGAGCAGGCCGGTCATCGCCAGCTGGATGCAGGTGAGCCAGGTGGGGGCAATGGATTGAGCGAAGTGGCGATGGACGGCAAGCTGGATACCGAGGGTGGTGGCCGCCGCCAGAAACCAGAACAGCGAGAGCGACACGCCCCAGTGGGTACTGCTGGAGAGCAGCAGCAAACCGGCGATGGCGATGGG
Organism: Aeromonas sp. 102P; assembly: GCF_051920345.1. Lineage (NCBI taxonomy): Bacteria > Pseudomonadati > Pseudomonadota > Gammaproteobacteria > Aeromonadales > Aeromonadaceae > Aeromonas > Aeromonas sp. 102P. The sequence goes on from NZ_JBQBCZ010000001.1 coordinate 1,354,533, forward strand.
CAGGGTGAGCCAGTAGTGGCGGCCGGGCTTGGCCCGAAAGGCTCCCCATGCGGCCAGCGGGGCCATCAGGGTCGCGACGCTCATGATAAAGGCGCCGCTGCCCAGCGCATCGCTCTGGCTGATGGCGGTGACCCACAGCAGCAGGCTGGCACCGAGCAATGTGCCGCAACCGGCAGCGCGCACCAGTTGGGCGCGAGTCGGCGGAGGTTCGCGCAGCCAGGCGAGGGGCAGCAACAGCAGGGCTGCCAGCAGAAAGCGGCTGCCGATAAAGGCGGCGGGGGGCAGTTCGCGGATCGCCTCTTTCGAGAAGAGCCAGCCAGCGGCGGCCAGCAGGGTGACCAGTACCATCAGCAGCAGGGGAGTGCGGTTCATCGGGGTCGCCATGGTGAAATGGAGGGGAGAGCATAAAGGAAAGGCGCCAGGTATTGCTACCTGGCGCCTTTCGCATCTGCCTTGAACCGCCGTCGCGGCTCGCGGCCAGCAATCAGTTCATGCCGTAACGCTTGAGCTTCTTGCGCAGGGTGCCACGGTTGATACCCATCATCACGGCAGCGCGAGTCTGGTTACCACGGGTGTACTGCATGATCACGTCCAGCATCGGCGCTTCGACTTCGGAGAGAACCATATCGTACAGATCAATCACTTCCTGACCGTTCAACTGGGCCAGGTAGTTACGCAGGGCCTGTTGCACAGAGTCACGCAGGGGGCGCTGGGTCGGCTCGGCAGCGTGATTGTGAGTAGTTGTTACCAATGCATCAGAAGTCAGGGTTTGTTCGAACATATTCGGTCGGCTCTTTAGTTATCTTGTTAACCTAATCCATCGAAATACGCTTCGAGTGCCTCAAGTTGCGCGTCTGCGCAATCCAGGGCATTGAAGTGCTTACGGAATTCTCGGCCCGTCTCTTCTTCATCCAGATACCAGCCCACGTGTTTACGGGCTATGCGCGCTCCCAGATATGCACCATAAAACCGGTGCAGGTTGGTTACATGCTCGTTCATCAGGGTGCGAACCTCTTCCCTCTCGGGAGGCGGCAGCTTGGTGCCCGTCTCAAGAAAATGACGGATTTCCCGGAAAATCCAGGGTCGTCCTTGCGCAGCTCGGCCGATCATCACGGCGTCAACACCGGTATAGTCGAGGACATACCGGGCTTTTTCCGGGCTGTTGATGTCACCATTGGCGACAACAGGAATCGATACGGCCTGCTTAATCGCCCTGATCGTGTCGTACTCCGCTTCGCCCTTGTAGAGGCAGGCACGGGTACGACCATGCACGGCAAGGGCCGCGATACCGCAATCTTCGGCGATTCGGGCGATCTCCACGCCATTGCGGTTATCCGGATCCCATCCTGTGCGGATCTTCAAGGTGACAGGTACCTCCACTGCATCCACCACGGCCCGGCAAATTGCTTTGACCTGATCGGGGGCACGCAGCAGGGCAGAACCTGCCAACTTCTTATTCACTTTTTTTGCCGGACATCCCATGTTGATGTCGACGATCTGTGCGCCCTGCTCCACGTTGTAGCGGGCAGCAAACGCCATCATCTCGGGGTCGGCCCCGGCAATCTGGACCGATCGCAATCCGCCTTCTGCAGAGTGATCCATCCTCATCCGGGTTTTCTGGGTATCCCAGACATCCGGGTTGGCCAGCAGCATCTCGGAAACGGCCATGCCAGCCCCCAATCGCAAACAAAGTTCACGGAATGGTCGGTCAGTTACACCGGCCATGGGAGCCACAATCAAGGGAGTTTCAAGCGTGTGGGGACCTATCTGCATTCCACGGTTACCATCGGCTTAGGGCGGCGTATATTACGCATTTTTTAGGCAGGAGAAAAGGTTAGTATTTGAGCGTCAGCCATTTTTTTCTGAAAAAAACGTCGCGCCAAGGCTTGCAAATTCTGGAGTTATTGAAAAACGGCCAGATTGACGGAGAGTGAGCGCTGTACCATTCGGGTCGGACACCTGCATAATTGTCAGTCCACTTGCAGGCCCGCTTTGCGTTATGATGGCGGGCTTAAGTCGAGCAAATGCTCCAAACATTTATGCAACAAAAGCGGATTGGGGATCTATGACGTCAAGGTTCATTAAATCACTCTGGCCGTGTCTGATGGGGGCCGTGCTGGGGTCGGCGCAGGCGCAAACTATCAGCTTCGGCGAAGCCTGGACCCGGGTCATCCAGCAGGATGAAGGGCTGGCTGCCGAGCAGGCCGGGGTCGATCGGGCCAAGCAGCTGCGCGAGGCGGCCAAGGACATGTATCTGCCCAAGGTGGATCTGGGGGCCAGCTATACCCATCTTGATCAGCCGATTGAACTTGATGCCCTCGATCTCAATCCGCTGGCCAAGCAGAAAGATCTGATCCTGGCGCTCGGCAGCCTGTTCGGGGTCGGGGCCAACGCATTTGTCACCCCCCTGACCAAACAGAATGTGGTGACCAGCTCGGTCAAGATGCTCTGGCCGCTGTTTGCCGGTGGTCGCATCGATGCGGCGCAGGATATCCGCCAGGCGCAGGTGAGCGAGGCGCAGCAACTGCTGGTGCTCAAGCAGCAATCCACCTTCGAGAGCCTCTCCCAAACCTATTTCGGCGTGGTGCTGGCTGCTCAGGTGGTGCAGACCAAACAGGAGATCGAAGAGGGGCTGGCCCACCATCTGGATCACGCCAAGAAGCTCGAAGCGCAGGGGCAGATCGCCAGGGTGGAGCGCCTCTCCGCCCAGTCGGCCTATGATCGGGCCCGCATCGATACCCAGAAGGCGCGCCGCAGCCTCGAGATCGCCGAGCTGGCCCTCGGCCGCATGCTGAAGTTGCCAAATGCCCAGCCGGGCAGCGGCCTGTTCGTCAACAAGGAACTGCCGCGCCTCGAGGGGTTGGTAAGCCAGACCCTGGAGGTGCACCCCGGTCTCAAGCTGCTCAGCGCCAAGAAGGAGCAGGCCAAGGGGCTGATCCGGGTCGAGCAGGGCAAATATGCCCCCGAGGTGTTCCTGTTCGGCAACTACAACCTCTATGAAGATGATTCGCTCGCCTCCAAGACAGCGCCGGACTGGCTGGTGGGGGTGGGGGTCAGCATGCCACTGGTGAGCCGCGATGGCCGTTCCGAGACGGTACAGGCCGCCAAGAGCGCCGAGCTGCAAGTCAATCTGCTGCAGGCCAAGACCCGCGAGGATCTGGAGTTGCTGGTAGAGAAGACCTGGCGCGAAGCGGCGCAGGGGCTGGAGGAGTATCAATCCCTCTCTTCCACCCAGGCGTTGGCAGAGGAGAACGTGCTGCTGCGGGACAAGGCCTTCGGGCAGGGGCTCTCTACTTCCCTCGATGTGGTGGATGCCCAAAACCAGCTGGCGGGGGTGAAGACTCAGCGCGCGGCGGCGGCCTATCAATATGTGGTGTCGCTGGCCCGCCTGCTGGCGCTCTCCGGCCAGATGAACAGTTTCAATCAATATCAGCATGGTCAGGTGATCGAGGTGAACTCATGAGCCCGGTCCTGTCTGTTCCTTTTTTCATGTCTTTTCCGACCGTCAAGGGTCGCCCGTTTGTCGAGGTGAAGTGATGAGCCATCCCCCCATCAAAAAGAAGATGAGCCAGGGTAAACCGCTGTTGTTGCCATTGGCGCTGGTGATCCTGGTGGTGTGGCTCGGCTGGCGTTTCTGGCTGGCCTATCAGCCGGAGCCGGTGCATCTGCAAGGGCAGATTGAAGCGCAGCAATATTCGGTCTCCTCCAAGGTGCCGGGGCGCATCGACGAGGTGCTGGTGAAAAAGGGTGATCAGCTGACCAAGGATCAACTGGTCTTTACCCTGGCGAGCCCCGAGATCGAAGCCAAGCTGAGCCAGGCCAAGGCGGGTGAGGCCGCAGCGGGTGCGTTGGCGCAAGAGGCGGAGAAAGGCGCCCGTGCCCAACAGATCGCTGCCGCCAAGGATCAGTGGCAAAAAGCCAAGGCCGCCGCCCAGCTGCGTGGCAAGACCTATGAGCGGGTCGCCAGCCTGCACCGCGACGGCGTAATGCCGCTGCAAAAACGCGACGAGGCCTGGACGGCCTGGCAAGCCGCCCGCTACAGCGAAGGGATGGCGTGGCAACAGTACCAGATGGCGTTGGAAGGGGCGCGGGAAGAGACCAAGATCGCCGCTCGCGAGAAGGCCAAGATGGCGGCGGGTTCCGTGGCCGAGGTTGAAGCCTATCTGGCCGATACCCGCATCACCAGCCCCCACAATGGTGAAGTGAGTCAGGTGTTGCTGCGCAGCGGCGAGCTGGCGCCCCAAGGCTTCCCCGTGGTGACTCTGCTCGACATGAACGATGCCTGGGCCCAGTTCCACGTTCGCGAAGATCTGCTGCCCCGCTTCCCGGTCGGTACCGAGTTCGATGCCCGCATCCCGGGCCTTGGCGATCAGACCGTGCGCTTCAGGGTGACCCATGTGGCCGTGATGGGGGATTTTGCCACCTGGCGCGCCACCGATACCCGTCAGGGTTTCGATATGAAGAGCTTCCAGGTGGAGGCTCGCCCGCTGCAACCGGTTGAGGGGCTGCGGGTTGGCATGAGTGTGCTGGTTGAACTCTGATGGGGCGTGAATTTCGGCTGCTGTGGCAGGATCCGTTCAGCCGCGCCCTGATGAGCTGGGTACCGCTGCTGCTGATGGGGATCCTCTGCTGGATCTTCTCGGCAGGGCTGGCCCGCGACCTCAAGGTGGGGCTGGTGGATCTCGACCACAGCATGCTCTCGCGCCAGCTCGCCTTCTCGCTGGATGGCTCGGCCGGGCTCAAGGTGGCGCAACAGTTTGACTCCATCGATGCCGGTGCCCGAGCCCTGCGCGGTGGCGACATCTATGCGCTGGTGGTGATCCCCAACCATCTGGAGCGGGATGCCCGTCAGGGCACCCAGCCGCAGGTGACGGTGTTCAACAACGGCCAGTTCATCCTCATCGCCAAGCTGGTCAACTCGGCGCTGGCGCAGGTGGTAGGCACCCTTAACGGTCAGGTCGGCGTGCTGGAGGCGATGGCCGATGGCCAGGCGCTGCCCGGTGCGATTGGACAGTCTGTGCCTATCAGCAGTCAGGTCACTGCGCTCTATAATCTCAACTCCAGCTACGCCCAGTTTCTGCTGAGTGCCATTCTGCCCGCGGTGTGGCAGATCCTGGTGGTGCTGTTTGGCCTCAATGCACTGGCCCGTAATGATCGGCTGGGGCTGGACTGGACTACTCGCGGTGTCTGGTTTGGTCTCTGGCGCACCCTGCTGCCCCACATGCTGATTGGCTGGGGGTGGGGAATTGTCTGGACACTGCTGCTGTTCAAGGGCTTCTCCTACCCCATGCACGGCAGCTGGCTGGTGCTGGTGGTGGGTCTGGGGCTCGCCTCGGCGGCCTGCGTCACCATGGGGGCCTTTTTCTACGGCATCATTCGGGATCCGGCGCGCGCCCTGTCGCTGGCGGGGGCTTACACTGCGCCCAGTTTCGCCTTTATGGGCGTCACCTTTCCGGTGAGCGCCATGGGGGATTTCGCCCGCTTCTGGCGCAGCCTGTTGCCGGTCTCTCACTATGTAGAGCTGCAGATTGGCCAAAGCAACTACGGTCTGCCCCTCGCATCGGCGCTGCCGCAACTGGGGGCTCTGCTGCTGTTCCTGCTCCCCTTGCTGCTGGTGGTGCGCCGTTACAAGCAGCAGGCCGAGCTGGCCCGTCAATCAGCCGCAGTGGCAGTTGCTGAAAAGGAGCCTGAGTGATGCTGGGATTTGTTGATCTGTTGCGCCTCGAGCTGCGCACCCTGCTGGCGGATCGCGCCATCATGCTGACCCTGTTTGGCGGGGTGATCTTCTACTCGTTTCTCTATCCCCAGCCCTATCTGCATCAGCTGCCACGGGAAGAGGCGGTAGTGGTGGTCAACGACGATGGCAGTCAGTTGTCCCGTCAGCTGGAGTTTATGGCCGATGCCACGCCGCAGGTAAAGCTGGTGGCGCGAGCCAATTCGCTGGCCGAGGCACGCCAGCTGATGATGGCCGGGGAGGCGAGCGGGATCCTGCATATCCCCAACCACTTCTATCGGGACCTGATGCTGGGCAAGAGCGTCACCCTGAGCTATGCCGGTGATGCCTCCTACTTTCTGGTCTACGGCACCATTGCCGAAGGGCTGGCGCAGGCCGGTGGCACTCTCGCCGCGCAGGTGAAGGTGGCGCGGCTGTTGAGCCACGGCGAGGCGCTGCCACAAGCGGCCATGGGCTGGAATGCGGTGGCCCTCAACGTGGTGCCGGTGTTCAACCCCACCATGGGCTACGTCAACTACGTGGTGCCGGCGGTGTTCGTGCTGATCCTCCATCAGGTACTGCTGATGGGGGCGGGGATCCTGGGGGCGACCCAGAACCAGCGAAGTTGTCGAGGCGAGCACGGTTACTGGCAAAGCGCGCCGGTGTTGCCGCTGCTGCTGGCCAGAACCCTGGTACTGGCTGGGTTGTTCCTGCTGCCGGTGAGCTACTTCCTCGGCTTCTGCTTCGATCACTACAACATCGCTCGCCATGCCGACCCGATGCAGCTTTGGCTGTTCGCCCTGCCATTCCTGCTGGCGACCTGCTGGTTTGGCGTGGTGCTCGGCGCGATATTTACCCGGCGGGATCTGCCGACTCAGGTGGTGCTGATCTCCTCCCTGCCACTGGTTTTTCTAGCGGGCTTTATCTGGCCGCTCGAGCTGATCCCGGCGCCTCTCAACTGGCTGGCTCAGTGGGTGCCCACTATCCCCGCCATCGAGGGTTTTCTGCGCCTTAACCAGATGGGGGCCGACTTTGCGCAGGTCTCACGTTACTGGTGGCAACTATGGGGTCTGGCGCTGCTTTACGGTGTTCTGGCTTGCCTGTTGCTGCGCTGGCGGCAGCGGTCGCTGCCGGTTGCTCGCCCGTCAGTCGTGCAGGGCGAAACCACCACCGGTTAAGCGGGATAGGGCAAGCGCCCGTGAGATAGCGTGTGCGGTAAAGCGAAAACGGTCAGCCCTTGGGCTGACCGTTTTGTTATGTGGTGGGGTTAAGCGGTCTACTGCTGCTTTAGCCGCGCTGGAGTTCGGGATCCCCGATAGCGTAGATCTGTCCCACCGCCGTCTCATTCGCCAGCAGGCGCAGCCCTTGGGCGGCCACATCGGCGCGGCGCACCAGTCCGTGTACCTCCTTGCCCTGACTGAGCTCGGCACGGCCGGTGGCGTCGCCATCCTGCAGGCCCGCCGGGCGCAGAATGGTCCATACGAGGGAGCTGGTCTGCAGCCAGCTCTCCGCCAGACTCTTGAGACGTACCTCGTGACCGAAGGCGGCGCGGGCCCGCTCCGGTAGATACTGCCAGCTGTCGCCACAGCCGAGGGAGGTGACCAGCAGCAGCCGTTTCAGGCCTGCCTGCTCCATGGCATCGATTACATGGCGGTTGCCCTGATAGTCCACCGGCGCGGCCTGACGGAAGCTGCCGAGGGTAGAGACGACTTGTGCATTTTGCCCTGCCCGGACACATGCCTGCTGCACCGCAGCCGGATCCAGCGCATCCCCCTCGATCACCTCAACTCCCAGCGCACTCAGTTCCATGGCCATCTCGGGGCTGCGCACCAGCGCAACGACCCGGTGCCCTTGGTTCAGGGCGTGATGAGTAAAGGCGCGGCCCAGCCCGCGGCTGGCTCCGAAAATCAGTGTGGTTGGCATAGATGAGCTCCCTTGGCAAAAGGGGCTAGCCTAGTGGCTTGTTCGTCTGCTGTAAATGAGAGTTGTTTCTATTTGTGAGTCAGCAAGGAGGAGAAGGTGCGAGCCGTCAGCGACTCGCACTCTTTGAGAGGGATCAGCCGTTGTAGTTGCCGATGCTGGGGCGACGGCTGGGGCCGCTCAGGTGGATATCCACCGGATTGAACGCCTTGATCGCCTCATAGCTGAAATCACCGATCGCCTGATGCAGGCTCTGGGGCGTGTGGTTGGTGATGATGATGACGCTCTTTGACAGGTTGCGACGGCGGCGCAGCAGGTGGCCGAGGAAGCTGGACTGGCTCTCCGCCATCTTGGCGCGGTTGGCCGATACCTCATCGATGATCAGCAGATCCACCTCTTCCAGCGCGCGGCGGTACTGGTTGCGCTCGTCCTGATCGGGGATCACGTTGAAGAACAGCCGATCGACGATGGAGGCCCACTGCTGGAAGATCACCGATTTCTGGTGACGGGCGATCAGCTCATGCGCTACCGCCCCCGCGAGGGTCGACTTGCCGGTGCCGTAGTCGCCATAGATCAGCATGCAGCCGCCACCGCTCTTCTCCCAGTGCTCGAAGCCGCTGATAAAGTAACGGGCTGTTTCGATGGGGTATTGCAGCGCCGGGTCACCGGCATCCATCTTGTCAAATACCCAGTCAGGGTTGAGGTCGGCCTGGGCGATCAGTTTCTGGATCCGTTCCTGGCGGGCTGCCTTCTGCAGCTCGCGCACCTCGGCGTTGGCCTTGGCGTCGTACTCCTTGCGCAGGGTCTCGTAGTCATACTGACCGCCGCCGGTCTCTTGTTGCAGGCGACGAATGCGCTCCAGCAGGCCACCCACATGGCGGCTCAATTCCGGGTCGTGAATACGGTGATCCTGCTTGGCCTTGGCGATCTTCTGGCGCTTGGCTTCGATCTCTTCCAGCTCCTGGCGCAGGGGATCTTGCGGGTCAGTCATGGAATGCTCCTTCTGCTCGATCAGGGATGGGTAGACAAGGGGTTGATTCTGCCTGCAGGCGGGGGCCGCTATCAATCATTATCCGGCTCCTGCTGCGCTGCGGGTTCTTGCGTCTGCTGTTGGGCCAGTCGCTTGGCCTCTTCAATCATCTGTTGGGCCCGTTTGCTGGGGCCCGACTCTGGCGGGGCCGGTGTCACCTGCTGGTAGCCTTGCACCTCCATCGGTTTGCGACGGGTATAGCGGCGGGTCTTGAGGGCGCGAATGAACTTGAGCATCCATTGATGCTGGGAGTCGAACACCTCGGGGCGCCCCAGCCAGTAGGCGATAAACTCCCCCAGATCTTCTTCGCTATAGCTGGCATCGATCATTCCGCACAGACGGGCGAGGGCGGGCAGCTCTTCGTCCGGACGCCATTGCAGATGCATCTGGAAGGGACGCTCCGGCAGCGGGCTGCGCAACTTCTGGGTCAGCAATGGCAATTGGAACGGGCACTGATGGTAGTGCTCACTCTCGGGCTGAGCCTCGACCTGCAGCAGGCCCGCCTCCATCAGTTCATCGAACAGCTCGGTGAGCTGGCGGGCATTGACCTGAAACGAGAAGCCGCAGGGATCACCCGGATCGACCACCGCCAGCGCCCGACCCAGCTCGGGATAGTTGAGCCGGGCCGCCTGATTTTCCAGCACCAGTCGGCGCAGCTGCAGGGTATAGAGACTGCGAGCCGGATGGGACAATCTTGGGTGGGCAAGGGCGCTGTATTCGGCTGGGGTCATGGTCTTCTTCACGAGCTGGAGTGGGGGGCATTATCCCTTATGGCGCCCACTTGCACAATTCGGATGGCGGTCGTAGTCGCGGGGCCTCCCGAGCGAATAGAGCTACGCGGACGGATGGGGTTCTCTTGATGCCATCGTATGATCGAGGTCTACTTTTGACGCAGGGTTTCCGCGCTGACCGCACTTTTGAGCTAGTCTTAATACCTAAATAACCAATTGACTAATAAGAGCTTTATCAAGATGTCAAAAGCCGGGCTACGGATCCTGGTGGTGGAGGACGAGGCCGTTTTTCGCCACTCGTTAGTGAGTTACCTCGCACGGGACGGGGCAACGGTGTTTCAGGCCGAAGATGGTATTGAGGGGCTATCGGCGGCGGCCCTCTACCATCCTGATGTGGTGCTCTGCGATCTCAATATGCCCAATATGGATGGCCACGAGGTGATCGCCTGCCTCTCTGCGCGCTATCCCCATATTCCGGTTATCGTCATTTCGGCCCAGAGCACCATGGAGGCAGTCGCCAGCGCCTTGCGTGCCGGTGCGCGGGACTATCTGCTCAAACCCCTCGAGGATTACGCGCTGGTAGAGCGCAGCATTGAACAGTGTCTCAACGGCAGCGCCAGCCGGGCGCAGCAACTGGAGCTGATGGATCACATCGACTATTTCAGTGCCCACGACAAGGCGGCCAGCCGCCTGCTGGCGGGGCTCAAGCCGCCGGGCTTGCAGGAGTGGGGTCCCTGGCAGGTCACGTTCAAGGGGCTGGGGCAGTTGTTTATTCCAGATACCTTCAAGGTGGAAGACAAGCTGCTGGTGCTGGTGATGGAGCTGCCCATCATGGGTACGGATGCGGCATTTTGTGGTGCGCTGGTGCGATCCTTGATGAACGTCCCCTACCGCCAGTTTCAGCAGAACGAGAGCCGGTTGCTGAGCCAGCCGCACCGGTTGCTCGACTACCTCAACCATCAGTTGATGGCGTCCGGGCTTCGCCACTCTTTTGCCATGGCGGCGCTGCTGTTTGATCAGCATGATGGGCTGGTGTTTGCCAACGCAGGGCTCACCTCTCCCCACTGGCTGATGCGCTCCGGCGGCCTACCCCTTGGTCTGATGCGCAGCAGCCACTACGCCCTGCACAAACGCAGCTGGCATGAACCGTTCGCCCTGCAGTTTCGCAGCGACAGCGGCGGCTCGCTGGATGTGCAGGTTCGTCATCACTGATGCCGCCTGATAAACAGGCCAAAACAAACAGGGCGCCGATGGGCGCCCTGTTTGTTGTTTACAATCCTGACCGTTTAGACGGTGGCGGAGTGCAGTTTCTTCTCTTGAGCTTGCGGCTCTTTGGCCGGGCCTTCGGCACCGTGCATCCAGTAAACCAGGCGGTTGGCCATGGTCAGCAGGATCAGGGCGCTCAGTACCGCCGCCAGGGCGATGCCACCGAAGATGGCGATCGGGCCGGCTTCACCCACGAAGGAGCCGATAAAGCCCGCAGCGTAGTTGGCCAAGGCAACGAAGCCAAACCAGGCACCCATCATCAGGGAAGCCAGACGCAGCGGAGCCAGCTTGGTCACCATGGAGAGGCCAATCGGGGAGAGGCAGAGCTCACCCAGGGTGTGGAACAGGTAAGCACCTACCAGCCAGAACATGGAGGTCTTGACGGTGTTGTCACCACCCTGCTGCAGCACGGCACCGACCATGAACAGGAAGCCGATAGCCAGGAACAGCAGACCCATGGCGAATTTCACCGGAGAGTTCGGCTCTTTCTTGCCGAGCTTGATCCAGATGGCCGCAACGACCGGTGCCAGAGTGATGATGAAGAAGGGGTTCAGGGACTGGAACCAGGCGGTCGGCACTTCGAAGCTGCCGATCATGCGGTCGGTATACTCCTGGGTGTAGAGGTTCATCAGACCACCGGCCTGCTCGAAGCCGGCCCAGAAGATGATGGTGAACAGACCCAGTACCAGAATAACCTTGATGCGATCCACTTCCTGCTTGGTCAGCGGTGCTTTCTGCTCGGTAGTACGCAGGGCTGCTGCGCGCTGGGCGGCAGTGACACGACCGATGTCACCCAGGAAACGTTGGGCCATGGTGGCCTGGATCACCAGAGAGAGCAGCATACCGATACCGGCGCCGACGAAGGCTGCTTGCCAGCCGTAGGCGGTGGCAGCAGCACCACAGATCACACCTGCCAGCAGGGAACCCAGGTTGATACCCATGTAGAAGATGGTGAAAGCACCATCACGGCGGTGATCGCCCTCTTCATAGAGGTCACCCACCATAGTAGAGATGTTCGGTTTGAACAGGCCGTTACCCACGATCAGCAGCGCGAGGCCCGCGTAGAACATGGTGTTGACCATATCCGGGAACATGGCGTGGGGCAGTGCCAGAGTGAACTGACCTGCTGCCATCAGCACGGCACCGATCAGGATGGCGCGACGTTGACCCAGGAAGGTGTCAGCCAGCCAGCCGCCGATCAGCGGAGTGATATAAACCAGACCGGTATAGATACCGTAGAGTTTGAGGGCATCTGCCTGACTCCAGCCCAGACCGCCGTTGGCAGTCAGGTCGGTCAGATAGAGCACCAGTACGGCACGCATGCCGTAATAGGAGAATCTCTCCCACAGTTCGGTACTAAAGAGCAAAAAAAGCCCTTTAGGGTGACCTAAAAAGGTCCCTTTTGACGGGTTATTCATTGGAACTTCCACCTGTGTCTTATATTTTTTTGAGTTTTTTATGCAAGGGCGAGAAACACGCCTCAATCCTTATAGAGCATGTGTGAATAAATTACAACATTATGATTTGCTGAGAGTTTATTTACTCTTGATTGATTTTTTGTTGCAAAAATGAAAAAGGAGCATCATTTGATGCCCCTTAAATACGTCTATAAAAAACAGATTTATCAGCGATTACAACTGCTTGACGAACTGCTTCAGCCAACCGATAAATTCGCCGTTCAGCTCGTGATGGCGCACACCATATTCCACATTGGCTTTCATGTAGCCCAGCTTGCTGCCGCAATCGTGGCTCTTGCCCTTCATGAAGTAGGCGTTGACCTGCTCCTGCTCCATCAGCATGGCGATGGCGTCAGTTAGCTGGATCTCGTCACCGGCACCGGCCGGGGTCTTCTCCAGCAGCGGCCAGATATTGGAGGAGAGGACATAACGACCCACCACCGCCAGATTGGAGGGGGCTTCGTCACGGGGCGGCTTCTCGACAATGGCCTGCATCGGCAGGGACATCCCCTCGCTCAGGGCCTCGCCCTTGATGTCGGCGATGCCGTACTTGTCCACTTCGCTCTCGGGAACCGCTTCCACCATGATCTGGCTGATCTGGTTTTCTTCGTACATGTGCACCATCTCGGCCAGGTTGTCTTTTTTCGGGTCGCTGGCCACTTCATCAATCAGTACATCCGGCAGCAGCACGGCAAACGGGTTGTCACCGATCAGCGGACGGGCACACAACACAGCGTGGCCCAGACCTTTGGCCTCGCCCTGGCGGACGTGCATGATGGTGACGTCTTTCGGGCAGATCTGTTGCACCTCTTCCAGCAGCTGACGCTTGACTCGCTTCTCGAGGGTCGCTTCCAGTTCGAAACTCTTGTCGAAGTGGTTTTCAATGGAGTTCTTGCTCGAGTGGGTGACCAGCACGATCTCTTTGATACCGGCGGCGATGGCTTCGCGCACTACGTACTGGATCAGTGGTTTGTCGACCACCGGCAGCATCTCTTTCGGGATGGCCTTGGTGGCTGGCAGCATACGGGTACCCAGACCGGCTACCGGGAGCACGGCCTTGCGAACTGTCAGAGGAGTCTTTTTCATGGAAAACTATCCAGCGGGATTAAAGTGCGGCCATGATACTCCAAGAAAAATGGGGCAGCCACAGGCTGCCCCATTCGTATATGCAGAGCTCGGACGTTATTTGACGATGATCATGTCACGGTTGGCTTCCAGCGTGGCCGGGCCAATGCCATTGACATCCGCCAGCTGATCGACCGAGGTGAACTTTCCCTGTTTTTCCCGATAGTCGACGATGGCTTGTGCCTTCTTGTCACCAATCCCTTTAAGGCTGGTGAGTTCGGCAAGGGTGGCCGTATTGATATTCAGCTTGCCGGACTCCTTGGCAACCGCGGTCGTGGTTGTTTGCTTGGGCGTTGCCTTATCTGCGGCCAGCACGGGTTGGCTGAACAGTGGCAAGCAGGCCAGCAACATGACTGCAGAGAGCTTCTTCATCAGCATTTCCATTCCTCCATGATGTGGATATTGCCGAGCGGCACATTGATGAATAGCGTATCGAACGGGTCTTTTTCACTGCTATTTCTAACAGGTCAAAATCTCATGCCGATGACGAAATATTTGCTATAAGCGCTTCGCTATGAATGACCTCATATATCCAAGCGTATGATCTTGAATCAATTTTAGATGCATCTTTAAGGTGGCGGGCACGCTTTCCCGCAGCGCTACGCTCGAGACATTTCTGGCACATCACATGGCATTATTCTGCATAACACTGCGCTGATGGTATGTTTCACTGGTCTTCAAAAGAGAACTAAGAAAAAAGGCTGCTCACCTGGGGTGAGCAGCCTTTGTGATCGGTTTTTTCAGACAGGCACTGATTAGGCTTGTTCGTCAGCCTGTGCAGCCTGGATACCGGTCAGGGCGATGGTGTAGACGATGTCGTCAACCAGGGCGCCACGGGAGAGGTCGTTGACCGGCTTGCGCATGCCTTGCAGCATGGGGCCGATGGAGACCAGGTCAGCGGAACGCTGCACCGCTTTGTAAGTGGTGTTACCCGTGTTCAGGTCAGGGAAGACGAACACGGTGGCTTTACCTGCAACCGGTGAGTTCGGTGCCTTGGACTTGGCCACGTTCTCCATGATGGCCGCATCGTACTGCAGCGGGCCGTCGATGATGAGGTCGGGGCGCTTGGCCTTGGCCAGCTCAGTCGCTTCACGCACTTTCTCTACATCGGCACCGGCGCCAGAGGTACCGGTGGAGTAGGAGATCATGGCTACGCGCGGCTCGATGCCGAACGCGGCAGCAGAGTCGGCGGACTGGATGGCGATCTCGGCCAGCTGCTCGGCAGTCGGATCCGGGTTGATCGCGCAGTCACCGTAGACCAGAACCTGGTCAGGCAGCAGCATGAAGAAGATGGAGGAGATCAGGGAAGAGCCCGGAGCGGTCTTGATGATCTGCATCGGCGGACGGATGGTGTTGGCAGTGGTGTGCACCGCGCCGGATACCAGGCCGTCAACTTCATTGCGCTCCAGCATCATGGTACCCAGTACCACGTTGTCTTCCAGCTGCTCGCGGGCAACCACTTCGGTCATGCCCTTGTTCTTGCGCAGCTCGACCAGACGCGGCACATAGCGCTCGCGCACAACGGCCGGATCGATGATCTCGACGCGATCGGTCAGTACCACACCCTGCTGTTCGGCAACGCGACGGATCTCTTCCGGGTTACCCAGCAGTACCGGACGGGCAATGCCACGCTCGGCACAGATGGCGGCAGCCTTGATGGTGCGCGGCTCGTCGCCTTCCGGCAGCACGACACGCTTGTTGGCCTGACGGGCCAGCTCGGTCAGCTGATAACGGAACGCCGGCGGGCTCAGACGACGGGAACGGGTAGAACTGACAGTCAGTGACTCGATCCAGTGTTTGTCGATGTGGCCAGCGACGTAGTCCTGTACCAGCTCGATACGCTCGCGGTCATCTTCCGGAATATCGACGTTGAAGTTCTGCAGGCTGACGGCGGTCTGCCAGGTGTTGGTACCGGTCATCATGATCGGCAGGCCAGTGGCCATGGCCTGTTGGCACAGCGCCATTACCTGCGGCTCCGGATGATAGTTACCGGTCAGCAGCAGGGCGCCCAGCTTGACGCCGTTCATGGCGGAGAGGCAGGCGGAGACGATGACGTCAGAGCGGTCGCCAGAGGTGACCAGCAGGCTGCCCGGACGGAAGTGCTCGACCATGTTGTGGATGGAGCGGGCGCAGAAGGTCACGGTCTGCAGGCGACGGCTGTCCAGCTCACCCTTGTGCAGGATCTTGGCGGCCAGATGCTTGGCGAGATCCTTGGCGCGCGGGGCGATCAGCTGGGTGTTCCAGGGGATGCAACCCAGGATGCGCAGCGGGCTCTTGCCGAACACTTGCAGCACTTCCAGGTTGTGAGCCGCGTCGGAAGCGTGGTGATGGGCTTCGAACATCTCGGTCAGGTCAGGGCGGGTTACGCCATGCTCGTCAACCGGCGCGCCAACCTTGTTGATCACGCAGCCAACGATACGGGGGTTGTTGACACCACCGAAGTTGGAGCAGGCCAGTTCGATGCGCTCTTTCAGCTTCTGGCTGGAGTCATGGCCCGGGTGGGTCACGAATACCATGTCAGCATCCAGCGCCTTGGCGACGTCGTAGTTCAGCTTGTTGGCAAAGGGCTGCTTGTCGGTCGGCACCATACCTTCGACAACCAGCACTTCGGCACCACTGGATTTCACGTGCTCTTCGAAGCGGGCAACGATCTCTTCCAGCAGGATGTCGGTGTTGCTGGAGCTGATCATGTTCTCGGCGTAGGAGAGGGTGAAGGGCTCGGGCGGATTGATGTTGGCAGCAGCGCGGATAACGGCGGTTGAGCGCTCGGCACCGGTTTCACCCGGACGCGGCTGGGCAACCGGTTTGAAGAAGCTGACATTGACACCGTGACGCTCCATGGCGCGAACAACGCCCAGACTCACGGAAGTTACGCCGACACCAGTGCCGACCGGGATAAGCATAATAGTGCGTGCCACTTTATACCCCTTGTTCATTTTTTGGGATCAGGAAAAGGCCGCCCTGTGGGCGGCCTCGAGTTACTGCGTCAATTAAGCGCCGACCAGTTCCAGCGCGTCGTGGGCGATAACCCACTCTTCGTTGGTCGGGATAACCAGGGCCTTGGTAGAACCAGCCTTGGTGATCTCGCCACCCTTGCCGAAACGAGCCTTCAGGTTGGCGTCGTGATCAACGTCAAAGCCCAGCAGACCCAGCTTGTTCAGGGTGATTTCACGGATCGGGGCGGAGTTTTCACCGATACCACCGGTGAAAACAACGGCGTCCAGACGACCGTCCATGGCGGCAGCGTAGGCGCCGATGTACTTGGCCAGGCGATAGCAGTAAACGTCCATAGCACGCTTGGCTT
Organism: Aeromonas sp. 102P; assembly: GCF_051920345.1. Classification (NCBI taxonomy): domain Bacteria; kingdom Pseudomonadati; phylum Pseudomonadota; class Gammaproteobacteria; order Aeromonadales; family Aeromonadaceae; genus Aeromonas; species Aeromonas sp. 102P. The sequence continues at coordinate 1,371,079 of NZ_JBQBCZ010000001.1, forward strand.
CTTCTTTGCTGTCGTAGTTGTCTTCAACGAAACGGCAGTCGGAGGTCACTTCGGTCAGACCCTGCAGGCCGGACTCTTTGGTCAGCATGGTGTTGATATCGGCCACGCTCATGCCCAGCTTGTCGTGCAGGAAGAAGATGATGGCCGGATCCAGATCACCGGAACGGGTACCCATCACCAGACCTTCCAGCGGAGTCAGGCCCATGGAGGTATCAACAGATTTGCCGTTCTTGATGGCGCAGACGGAACCGCCGTTGCCCAGGTGGCAGTTGATGATGTTCAGCTCTTCAACCGGCTTGTTCAGCTGCTTGGCAGCTTCCAGGCTGATGTAGTAGTGGCTGGTGCCGTGAGCGCCGTAGCGACGGATGCCGTTCTCTTTGTAGAGCTTGTACGGCAGGGCGTACAGGAAGGCTTCTTCCGGCATGGTCTGGTGGAACGCGGTATCGAATACGGCCACGTTCTTGTCAGCCAGCGCCGGGAATACGCGGCGAGCTTCACGGATACCGATCAGGTGAGCCGGGTTGTGCAGCGGTGCGTACGGAACGGCGGCTTCGATGCCAGCGATCACGTCTTCGCAGATGACAACGGAAGAGGTGAAGCGCTCGCCACCGTGAACAACACGGTGACCGATGGCGATCAGGTTCTTGGACAGTTCCGGATTGAGCGGCAGGATCTTGTTGACGATGAAGTCCAGCGCTTCCTGGTGAGCGGCACCCGCGCCCAGATCGGCACTGCCTTTCTCGCCATTCAGTTTCCACTTGATGCGGGCGTCGTCGAGGTTGAAGCACTCGGCCAGGCCGGACAGCAGGTCATCACCGGTGGTTGCGTCAATGACGGCAAACTTCAGGGAAGAGCTGCCACAGTTAAGAACAAGAACCAGCTTACTCATGAATAAATCCTATCGCAGATTGGGTTGTGTAGGCGGATGCGTTGGACGCGGTGCGGCCAAAAACTTTCAACTTATCCTTATGAGGGTTGGCAATCTGTTGCTTGCCCCTTGTATAGTGATACAAGACCCGAAATCCAGACGTCCCTGACAGGTCAATAGCAAGACGCTTTTGACGCAAAAATGGGCGTACAAAGGATAACCCGATTGTTGAAAAATAACAAAGTCATCCTCAACCTTTGTTACTTTGCATCAAATTTTGTCGAGGTTTTGCCGTTAGTACGTTCAAAAAGCGCTCGGAGGTAGTATGAGCATGAACATTTTTGGAACTAAGTTACAGCAAGGCCGCCATTATATGACGCTTTGGCCGCGCCGTCCCGAGCTCAATTCGATGTTTCCTGAAAATCGGGTGATCAAGGCGACCGAGTTCGCTCTCAAGGTGATCCCCGCGCTGGCTGTGTTGAGCGTGATGCTGCAGTTCCAGTTTGGCGAGCTGCACTACTGGCCCTCCGTCATCACCTCGGTGCTGTTTCTGCTCAGTTTGCCGCTGCAGGGCTACTACTGGCTCGGCCAGCGTGCCGACACCCGCTTGCCCCCGTCGCTGGCGAGCTGGTATCGGGAGATCAACGGCAAGATGAACGAGCAGGGTGGCCGCCGCCAGCTGGTGTCTCAGCCGCGCTATGAAGAGCTGGCCGATACCCTCAATGCCGCCTTCCAGCAGCTCGATAAATCCTTTCTCTACGAATAACCCGATTCAGATGCAAAAAGGCGCCAGTGGCGCCTTTTTTGTTGCGGTTGGTGTGTGGATCAGGCCGCCAGCACCTTGCGGATTTCCTGGATGGAGAGCTTGTACTGACGTGGACACTGGCGCCACACCTGCAGCATCCGCTGGTACTTGTCACGCATGGCGATGTCGCTGGAGAGCTCGTCGCACGGGCACTTGAGCTCGGGGAAGCGCTTGTCCACCTCCAGCAGGAAGCAGACGTAGTCAGCCAGCTCACGCTCCTGACTGCGGCTGTAGCCGTTGAACTCCAGCCGACTGGCATTGATCTCGCTCTGATCGGCGGCATCCAGATTGCCCCATGAGATGGCCAGTGCGTGGTGCAGTTCCAGGGTGTCGATCACCTCCTGGCAGGTCGCCAGATCCAGATGGCCGAAGCTCTTCTCCAGCTCGAGGATCTGCAGGCAGTAGCCGCGCTCGATGATGGTGCTGGCGCGCTGGTAGACGTCCGCTTTCTCCGGATTGAGTTTCGCCAGAATTTCGTACTGGTTGCTCAGGATCAAACGCTCAGTGTTGCTCATGTTCATGGGATATCTCGCTGGAAGATGATTCTGGGGTCACGTTAACCCATATATAAAATGAATTTTTTGATCTGGGCGGGGGAGTTGGTGAGAAAAATCCGCTGGCAAGGGGTGGCTGAGCAGACGAAAAAGGCCTGCATGGCAGGCCTTTCAATAACGCAGGGGAGGGTTACCCCTTGAGGAAATCCAGTACCACCTGATGGTGATCGCTGGTTTTGAACTTGTCGAAGTGGTGGGCAATCTTGCCCTCTTCGTCGATCAGGAAGCTCTGACGGTGAATGCCGTCATACTCCTTGCCCATGAACTTCTTCGGGCCCCAGACGCCAAAGGCATCGGCGACGGCGTGGTCTTCATCAGCCAGCAGGGTGAAGTTGAGCTGGTCCCGCTCTTCGAACTTTTTCAGCCGTTTGGCCGGATCCGGGCTGATGCCAAGCACCACCACATTGAGGGCGGCCAACTCGGCGTTCACATCGCGCAGGCTGCAGGCCTGGGTGGTGCAGCCGGGGGTCATCGCCTTGGGGTAGAAATAGACCAGCACCTTCTTGCCGCGCAGGCCAGCGAGGCTGACCTGATTGCCATTCTGGTCGGGCAGGGAGAAATCGGGGGCGGGGCTGCCAGCTTGTAGTGGTTGCATGGGGTCTCCTCGGGTAAAACGCCCTCAGGCGTGTTTGCGATTGACGATAAACTCGAACGATTCGGCACCCAGTTGACGACAGAATTCGGCGAAGGCGGTTTGCGAACCTTCCACTTCACCCTCTCTGGCCAGATTGAGCTGAAAACTGATCTTCAGCAGGTTGAACGGCTGCTGCTCCAGGGTCATGGATTGCATCGCCTGGATGTTCCAGCCATGTTCGCTGAAGAACTGGGTGCACTGGCTTACGATGCCGGGCTCGTCGCGGATCAACAGATCGGCACTGGCGCGGACGTCATACTGCAGGGACTGGTGGCGCTCGGTGCGTTTCATCATGGTGATGAGATCCCACTCCTGGCTACGCAGGGGCAGGCTGATTTCGAGTTGCATCATGCTGTTCCAGTCGCCCGAGAGCAGCATGATAAAGGTAAATTCATTGCCGAAGATGCCAAGGCGGCTGTCCACAATGTTGCAACCACAGCCACTGACGTGGCGGGTCACTTCATTGACGATGCCAGGCCTGTCCGTGCCGATGGCCGTTACGACCAGGTAGTGAGTCATAAATCTTCTCTCGTCCGTTATTTCGTTGCGAAAGCCGCGCTGGCAAGCCAACCCTCCGGCCCTGATGACCACTCCCTGAGGGACGCTGCCGACTTTCGTCCATTACTTTTTGTTCCGGATGGTATCACGGCTTGCCCCCTCTCTCCCTTGTTTTTCAAAGGGGTCAGCTTTACCATTACGCCCCTGAAAATCGGGAGAAAAGTCCATGTTACGCGGTAGTATTGTTGCGCTCGTTACCCCCATGCTGGCTTCAGGTGAAGTCGATTGGGCCAGTCTGGCCAAACTGGTCGACTATCATGTCAGCGCCGGGACCAGCGCCATTGTTGCGGTGGGTACCACAGGGGAATCGGTGACCCTGAGCGAGCAGGAGCATATCGCTGTCGTTGAAAAGACCGTTGAGTATGCCGCCGGACGCATTCCCGTCATCGCCGGTTGCGGCTCCAACAATACCGCCCATGCCATTGAATTGGCAAAGCGACTGGCCAAAACCGGCGTGGTGGCGGGTCTCTCGGTGACTCCTTACTACAACAAGCCCACTCAGGAAGGTCTCTATCGCCACTATTGTGCGATCGCCGAGGCTAGTGGTCTGCCCCAAATTCTTTATAATGTGCCCGGTCGCACCTGTTGCGATCTCAAACCGGAGACCGTGGCCCGTCTGGCCAAGGTTCCCGGCATTATCGGTTTGAAAGAGGCAACCGGCGATTTGAGCCGCACCCCGCTGCTGCGCGAGCTGTGCGGGCCGGAGTTTGCTCTCTACAGTGGCGACGATGCCACTGGTTGTGATTTTATGCTGCAAGGTGGCGATGGCGTGATTTCGGTCACCACCAATATTGCAGCGGCCCAGATGGCCGACATGTGTCGTGCTGCGCTGGCCGGTGATGCCGGGCAGGCGCATGACATCAACAATCTCTTGATGCCGTTGCACAAGACTCTGTTCTGCGAACCGAGCCCCACCCCGGTGAAATGGGCCTGTGCCCAACTGGGGTTGATTGCAACAGCCACCTTGCGCCTGCCGCTGGTTGACCTCACCCCCGAGGGCGAACAGCTGATGGCGCGAGCACTGACCACAGCGGAGTTGATGGCGAGTGTTTAAATCTAATGGAAAGGGAAATAGAGCCCGTCTGGTGCTGAGCGTTGCGACTGTGGCCGTATTGGCCGGTTGCAGCACCCCCCAGGACCGCAAAATGGCCAACCGCGACTTCGGTTATGAAGATGCCCGCCTCGAGGGCCGCGCGTTCTTGATCCCCGCAGGATTGAGTGCCCCCACCTTCAACAGCCAGTACGATATCCCGCCGCTTCCCGAGAGCAGCCGTGAAGGTGCCCTCGGCGCCCAGGTCGATGTGCGCCCACCCGCTCAACTGCTGACCGTGGTACCGGGCAGTCAGGTGGTGCAGACCGCAACCGAACCGACCGTTGCCTTCTATGCCCTGAGCACCAGCCAGAGCGTGGAGCGCGACACCTGGTCGTTCCTGATGAACTTCCTGGCCAAATACAAGGTCACCACCGAGAAGCTGGATCAGCAGGATGGCGTATTGCAGACCGGCTGGTTTGACAACACAGTCGCCCTCGATGGCTGGGGTGAAGATGACGAAGACTTCAAAATCCGTCAGCGTTACCAGTTCACCGTGCGCAACGATGCCCAGCGCCACGCGGTCAACATGTCGGTCCGGGTGCTGGATCACGAAGAGACCATCGACGGCGAGACCAGCAACAAGCTGACCCCTGCCGATGCCCAGCGCTATGCCGCGCGGGTGCTGAACCAGTTCTCGCTCTATTACGACAGCCAGCTGAAAGCCCGTGAGCAGCACAAGTCCAACGATGGCATGGGTCTGCAACTGGGTCTGGACAACAACGAGCTGAGCGCCTGGATTGCCGAAGGCTCCTTTGATCAGGTGTGGCGTCGCCTCAACCAGGTACTGCCCGCTTACGGTTTCACCATCAAGGATACCCAGCAGTCACTGGGCTGGATCGACGTCGAATACGAAGAGCCGGGTGCCGAGTTCTGGAAGGCGAAAGGGAGCGAGCCGTTCAAACTGGAGGAGGAGAAATACCGCTTCCAGCTTGGCGAAATGGCGGGAGGCAAGACCTCCATCACCCTGTTCGACAAGGACAAGAAGCCGGTATCGTCCGGGGTTATCTCCCAGATGTATATCAGCCTGTCCGAGGCGTTCGCCAAGGGGCTGGCCGATCAGGCAGCAGCAAAAGCAGAATAAATACAGGGGCCTTGTGCCCCTGTTTTGTTATCTGAATCCCCCTGAAAACGCGGGGATTCCGAGCGGTTTTCGATGATGCGAGCCCCCTTGCCAGCACGTTGCAAACAGAGCGTGCAGGTGAGTGACTCGCGATGTTTACCCCCCACAAACAGGAAGTGTTATTAGCCATGAGTCTTGCAGATCAAGTATTGGCGGTGAATGACGATTTACCGATCCGTACCGATAAACCTGTCCATTCCGGCAAAGTGCGCAGCGTCTACTGGTTGACCCCCGAAGACAGTGCCCGGCTCATAAAAGAGAAAGGCTATGATGTACCGGCCGATGCGCCCCTCGCCCTCATGGTGATCAGCGATCGCATCTCGGCCTTCGATTGCATCTGGCAAGGTGTGGATGGCCTGAACGGCGTGCCGGGCAAAGGGGCGGCGCTTAATGCCATCTCCAGCCACTGGTTCAAGCTGTTCAAGGAGAAGGGGCTGGCCGACAGCCACATTCTGGATATTCCGCACCCCTTCGTCTGGATTGTGCAAAAAGCCCGTCCGGTGATGATCGAGGCGATTGCCCGCCAGTACATCACCGGCTCCATGTGGCGTGCCTACAAGGATGGCGAGCGCGAGTTCTGCGGCATCACCCTGCCGGAAGGGCTCAAAAAGGATCAGAAGCTGCCGGAGATCCTCATCACTCCCTCCACCAAGGGCGTGCTGAAAGGGCTGGATGGCGTGCCGGAAGCCGATGACGTCAACGTCTCCCGTGCCGATATCGAGCGCCACTACAAGGGCTTCAACTTCAGCAAGCCGGCCGATATCGACCGCTACGAAGTGCTGCTCAAAGAGGGCTTCAACGTCATCAGCGACGCGCTGGCCGGGCTGGATCAGATCTTCGTCGATACCAAGTTCGAGTTTGGTTACGTCCACGATGCGGCGGGCAACGAGAAGCTGATCTACATGGATGAAGTGGGCACCCCCGACAGCTCCCGTATCTGGGATGGCGCGGCCCTGCGCGACGGGCAGATTGTCGAGAAGTCCAAAGAGGGTTTCCGTCAGTGGCTGCTCAGCCACTTCCCGGATCCGGACATCCTGCTCAACAAGAACCGCATGCCGGAACGTTTTGCCCTGGCCCGCGACAACAAGCTGCCGACCGAAGTGATGATGGATATCTCCAACACCTATGTAGGGATCGCCGAGAAGATAATCGGCCACAAGCTGGCGCGTTCTGCCAATCCCAAGCAGGAGATCATCGAGGTGCTGCGCGATCAGTACGGTCTGATCGACTAAGGGTTGCTCTCTTTTTTGTCGCCAACAAACAAACGTTTGCCGGTGGCGATGGAGAGAGGCAGAGAAACAGACGGGCCCCGCTATGGGGCCCGTTTTTATTGCTGGTCTGGCGGCAAGCGAGCGGCGATTAGCCGTTGACCCTGAACACCTGGCCGGTCTGGATGCCCAACACCGATTTTTTGTAAGCCTGCGCCACCTTGGCGGCGGGCACCGGCACGAAGCCCGGGAAGAAGTCGGCGTATTTCTCCATCGACTCCGCCAGCACGGTGGGGCTCACCACGTTGATGCGAATGCCCCTTGGCAGCTCGCAGGCGGCCGCTTTCACAAAGTGATCGATGGCGCTGTTGACGGTGCTGGCGCTCACGCCCCAGTTGATCGGCTCCTCGCTCAGAATACCGCTGATCAAAGTGATGGAACCCTTGTCAGTCAGATAGGGAATGGCGGCGCGGGTCAGGTTGATCTGGCCCATCAGCTTGCTCTCCAGTCCCACCTGCCACTGTTCGTCGGTCATCTCGGTCAGGCCGTTGAAGGCCACGCTGCCGCTGGCGACGACCAGCGCATCAAACTGGCCCACTTGGGCAAACAGTGCCTTGATGGAGGCGGGATCGCGCATGTCGACCGTGGCATCGCCACGGCTGTGGCCGACCCGGATCACCTGATGATCTTTGGCAAGCAGTTCACTGACAGCTGAGCCGACGGTGCCGGAGGCACCCACAATCACAATTTTCATCTGCATCACTCCTGGTTGGGATGTGTTGATTCTAGCGCAACATAAAATGCGAAAAAGCGCGTAAAATAAACCCATTGTTTCCATATTGGAGCTAATGATGGATATCGCCCATCTGGCCAGCTTTTATGAGGTGGTGCTGCGCGGCAGTTTCTCGGCCGCTGCCGATACGCTGGGAGTGAGCAAGGGGATGCTGAGCCGCCACGTCAGCGCGCTGGAGGCCTCCCTCAATGCACAACTGTTGCAGCGCACCACCCGCCGCCTCAGCCTGACCGAGGCGGGCAAGACCCTCTATCAGCAGGCGGGGGAGATCTTCGCGCTGGCACGGCAGGCGGAGCAGGATATTCAGGCGCTGACCGAAGAGTATTGCGGACGACTGCGCTTTACCTGCCCGGTCAGCACCGGCGATCGCATGGTGAGCGAACTGCTGACCAGCTTTGCCGCGCTTTGCCCGGGAGTGGAGGTGGAGCTCAACTTCACCAACCAGATGGTCGACATGAGTCAGGGAGAAAACGACATCGCCCTGCGCGCCATGAGCGAGGTGCCGGACAATCTGGTGGCCCTGCCGCTCGGCCGGCTCAAGGATGTGGTGGTGGCGAGTCCCGCACTGGTGGCGCGAGAGGGGCGTCCTGCCACTCCCTATGAGCTGAGCGGGCGCAGCTGCCTGTTGCAGGGGCACAATCCGGCCTGGGAGCAGTGGCACTTTATCCGTGAGGGGGAAGAGGCCCACATTCTGGTACAAGGCAAGGTGCGAGCCAACCACTACAGTACCGTGTTGCAATTGGCACGTGCCGGTATGGGCTATGCCAAGTGCCCGCTGATGCTGGTGGAATCGCTGCTGACGGCGGGGGAGCTGGTGACCGTGCTAGATGAGTGGCAGTGCGGCCTGCACCAGCTTCATGTGCTGCATGCCCAGCAGCGGCGGGTGCCGCGCAAGATCCGGCTGTTCAAGCAGGTGCTGGCCCAGTGGTTTGCCGAGCGACCCCACTACCTGCTCTGAGCGGCGTTATTTTTCTGTCATCTTTGGCTGCTACCCTGCGCCCATCATCGGCATCAGGAAGATCTGCGGGAATGAAGAGTAATAGAGGGTTGACCGGGTTTGTGCTGCTCTGTGCAGTGTTGGGGGCTGGCAGTGTGCAGGCCATGGTGGACGTGAAGGTGCCGGAGAATTTCCGCATCCTCGCGGTGAGCAACGGCACCTTGCAAGATGAGCAGCATGCCACCCTGGCGGATGGCGAGCAGCAACTGCTGGTGCGTTTCGAGGGGGTCATCCCCAGCCGCAGCAGCAGCGAGAATGATCGGCAGGTTCGCTCCGAGCCGCAGGTGGTGCGCTATCAGGCGAGCAACCAGCGGTTGCAACTGGTGGCGAGCGTACCGGCCGATGAGCAGGGGATGGAGGCCTATGCCAAATCGCCCGCAGTGGCGTTGCAGGAGAGTGGCCGGGCACTTGCCATCCAGCAGGATGCACTGGTGACCAGCGGCATCCTGCTTGGGGTGGATTGGAACGGGAAACTGGCTGAATACAACCGCAGTGGCGGCAGGGCGGCGCTGACGGTGGGAGTGGTTGCGGCTCCGTCAATCAATGCAGTGTCTGGCGGCTCTCAACCTGTTGTGGCTGCCAGCGAGCTGGAAGGGCAGTTGCAGCAACTGTTCCTCCAGGCAGACCCGGCCCTGCGCAAGCGCTTTATCAGTTGGGCCGTGCCGCAGCTTTAAGTTTGCCGCCCGTTGCAGTAACGTGGGCATCCCTGTCGGATGCCCTCTTCATCGTACTCAACGAGGTGTTCATGTTTGAATTGCATTCCCGCCTGCAGGCCGATACCTGCTGGCTTGGCGATCTGCCGCTCTGCCGCGTCCTGCTGGCCAAAGACAGTCAATACCCCTGGCTCATTCTGGTGCCGCGAGTAGATAACCTGCGCGAGATCCACCATCTGGCACCGGAGCAGCAGCAACAGCTGATGCAGGAGTCCTGCGCCGTCGCGGCGCTGATGGAGCAGGCTCTCAGTCCGGACAAGATCAACATCGGCGCGCTCGGCAATCTGGTGCCGCAACTGCACATTCATCATGTTGCCCGTTTCGCCACCGATGCCGCCTGGCCAGGCCCCATCTGGGGAGCTCATCCGGTCGTTCCTTACGAGCCACAAGTTTTGGCGCAGCAGGCCGATACATGGCGCGCCCGGCTCGCCAAGCTGAGCGGTTTCACCCCTGTGACTGCTGATAACGGAGTCAACTGAGAGGCGTGTCGCTATTTCAGTCTTCTGGCCGCGCCATCTGTTAGAGTTATGGTATAGATAAGCCCATTCTCGATGTTCAGGAAGGACACATGATAGTTACAAGATCCGATGATGACGTCGTGTTGACGACTGAGGATGTACTGCTCAGTCTGTGCAACTCGGTAACCGACGTGTTGAGTGCCGCGACCATGAGTCAGGTACGTTTTTCCGGTATGGTGCAGCGGATCAGCAAGACCTGCCTGAAGCCCGATATCGGCTGCTTCGTGCTGTTCGATGGCGGCTTCTCCGGTCTGGTAGTGATCAACTTCTCCGCCGCTGCCGCCATGGAGCTCTATGAGAGCTATATGCTGAGCATGGGGCTCTCCAAGGAGGATCTCGCCATCTCCCACACCTCGGACGAGGTGAGCAACGTGATGGGCGAGCTGATGAACCAGATCGTCGGCAGCTTCACCGTCAAGGTGGGCCGCGATCTGCAGACTCACATCACCCAGAACCAGCCGAAGATGCTGGCCCTCAACAAGCAGGTGATGCTGAGCGTCGATACCAATCTCGACAGCCCGGAATCCCGCCGCGTCACCTTCTTCACCGCTCGCAACAACATCTTCTATCTGGAGCTGGCGATGGACAAGACCGAGTTCATTCGCATCCACAATGAGGGGATGGAGCACGAGGAGCTTGATCCCGATGCCCTGATCGCCCAGGCCAAGCAAGACGCAGCCAAACCGGCGCCTGCAGCAGCTCCGGCCGCCAGCAACGATCACGACGATCTGCTCGACTCGCTCGGTATCTGAAGCAGGTCTACGGCAGCAATGAGAAGGCCACCCATGGGGTGGCCTTTTTTATCGCGGCTTTGCTGAGGTTAGAAGTTGTAGAGCAGACCGGTGCTGACGCGGCTCGCTTCGGTATCGTAGAAGCCGATATCGGAGCTGGCGTTGGCATAGGAGAGGGTAAAGGTCGCGCTGAGCGGTTTCACCCCGAACAGGCTATGCCAGAAGAAGGTGCCGTTGATGGCAAACTCGTCCGCATCGGCGCGCTGGCCGAAGATGGGGTTGGCTTCGTCATACTTGCGCTTGCCGGCATAGACGTTGCTGACAATCGACCACTGGGGGCCGCGCTTGGCATAGGTCAGTTGCAGGCCGGTGTTTTCGAAGCTTTCGGCGCTGCCATCGAGGTTGGCTTGCTTGTAGATCAGCGCAGGTTCCAGAGCCTGACCGTCGGCGAAGGTCCACTTGTAGGAGAGCTGCATGTCATACATCTTGCCATTGCGATCCAGCATGGATGCGTAGTGAGTGCCATGGACCCGGTCATACTGCTGGCCGCTCTGCTCATCATCCATGTCGATGCTGCGGGCGGTGATGCTGCCGTTGAAGTTGCTGCCCCAGATCTTGTCCCAGGCGAAACGCGCCCCTTTGGATTTCAGGTCGGTGGAGCTGCGATCCACGCCGGTGGCAAAAGGATCGCTCCACAGCTCGACCGGCATGGCGTTGAATACCAGCGAGGTAGCGACGATCCCCTTGTCGCCCATCTCCTGACGCAGACCGAACTGCTGGGTAAAGTCGAAGCGGATGGCATCCTGGATGAGGTTACCGAGGAAGATCTGGGTTCGGGTATCGGCAAAGGTGTAGCGGATATCGGCGTTGATCAGCGGAGTCAGCTTGTTCTCGCTATCCGGTGAGCCCAGATCGTTGATGCGACTGTGGTTGTCGTCGCCGGCATAGAAGTTGGACTTGTAGCTGGTAGCGCTGACGCCGCCCAGCAGGAAGCCGGACCAACCGGACTGGCGCGGAATTTCGCCCAGATCGGCGTATGCAGCGTGGCTCGCAAGCAGGCCGAGGCCCAGCAAGGTGAGATTGCGCATCAAAAGACTCCTGATATATCAAACTGTTGAGGTGTAAAGCCCGGGATGTTCGTGCTGCTGATGTCACCTTGGTATTGCCCGGGTGAGTGCAATGGTCACATATGATACAGGAATATCCAATTATTGGCTTATCACACAAGAGTTAAGCGCGTTGTGCTGGTATTCTGTCCGGCGAATATCGGGGAGAAAACAACAAGATGAAGCAGATTAAATCCTGGGCGCAATATTACGTCGATCTGATGACCAAGCTGGGTCTGGTGCGTTTCAGCATGTTTCTGGCCACCGGCATCATAGTGCTGGCGGTCGCCATCCAGATGGGGGTTACCCTGTTTTTGCGGGGCAGCATCGATGTCATCGATTTCGTGCGCTCGGTGTTTTTTGGTCTGCTGGTCACCCCCTGGGCGGTCTATTTTCTCTCCATCGTGGTGGATCAGCTGGAGGATTCCCGCCAGCGGCTGAGCCGGATGGTGCGCAAGCTGCAGGATATGCGCGAGCGGGATCTCGAGCTCAACAATCAGCTGCAGGAGAACATCAGCCGCCTCAACAGCCAGATCGCCGAGACCAACCGGGCCGAGAGCCTGCGTCTGCAGGCCATCGAGGATCTGGAGAACGAGGTGTTCCAGCGGGAAAAGGCCCAGCTTCATCTGGGAGAGCGCACCGCTCTGCTGCGCTCCTTTATCGACTGCTCCCCGGATCTGGTTTACTACCGCAATGAGGATGAGCAGTTCTCCGGCTGCAACCGCGCCATGGAGGAGCTGACCGGCAAGGCTGAGAGCGAGCTGATTGGCCTTACCCCGTTCGATGTCTACAAACAGGAGATCGCCAACAAGGTGGTAGAGACCGACCGCCAAGTCTTTGCCAGCAACGAGCCGCTCACCTATGAGCAGTGGCTGGAGTACCCCGATGGTCGCAAGGCCTACTTCGAGCTGCGCAAGGTGCCCTTCTTCGACCGCTTTGGCAAGCGGCTCGGCCTGCTCGGCTTTGGCCGTGACATCACCGAACGCAAGCAGTATCAGGACAAGCTGGAGAAGGCGAGCCGCGACAAGACCACCTTCATCTCCACCATCAGCCACGAGCTGCGTACCCCGCTCAACGGCATTGTGGGGTTGAGCCGGATGCTGATGGATACCCCGCTCGACCCGAGCCAGCGTCAGCAGCTCAAGACTATTCACTTAAGTGCGGTCACCCTTGGCAACATCTTCAACGACATCATCGATCTCGACAAACTCGATCGGCGCCGGCTTGAAATTGCGCCAACCCGGATCGACCTGCCTGCGTTCCTCGACGAGCTGGAGACGCTGTCGCGCATTCAGGCGGAGCAGAAGGGGCTCTATCTGCACTTTGATCGCGATGGCGACATGCCGCAGTTCGTGATGGCGGATGGCACCCGACTGCGTCAGGTGTTGTGGAATCTGGTGGGCAATGCAGTCAAGTTTACCGATGAGGGTGGCGTCACCGTGCGCTGCCTCTCCCATCCTGCCGACGAGCCGGGCAAGCTGGCGCTCCACTTCGAGGTGGAAGATACCGGCGTCGGCATTCCCCGCGCCCAGCAGGAGAAGATCTTCGCCATGTACTACCAGGTGCAGGGCAAGAAACACGCTACCGGTACCGGTATCGGCCTCGCGGTCTCCCGTCAGCTGGTACAGGCCATGGGCGGCCAGCTCTACGTGGATAGCGAGCCGGGTGAGGGTTCCTGCTTTACCGCCGAACTGGAGGTCGCCTGTGTCGAACAGGCGTTGCCTGAACTGGAAGAGGAGATGCCTTCCCTCGACATCCTGCTGGTGGAGGATGTCGAGCTCAATGTGACGGTTGCCTGCGCCCTGCTGAACAAGCTCGGCCATCAGGTCAAGGTGGCGCGCGATGGTTCCCAGGCGCTGGCGATGGCCAACCCGGATGATTTCGACCTTATCCTGCTCGATATCCAGCTGCCTGACATGACCGGGTTCGATGTGGCGGCAACCCTGCTCGAGCGCTACGGCGAAAGTTTGCCGCCCATGGTTGCCCTGACGGCCAATGTAACCGGCGATCGCCAGTACTATCTGGATCGCGGCATGCGGGATGTGATTAACAAGCCGCTCGGCTCGAAGGCGGTGCGCGAGGTGATTGGTCACCTGTTTGCCGATCTGGCCGACGACGAGGCGGACGAGCAGGCTGATGCGGTGGCTCAGGATGCGTTGCTGGATCTCCCTTTCCTCACCGACTATGCCGATACCGTGGGCAAGCCGGTACTGCTCTCCAGCGTCGAGCTGTTCGAGAAGATGATGCCCGACTACATGGCGGTGCTCGACTCCAACATGATCGCGCGGGATCAGGCTGGCGTGGTGGAGGAGGCGCACAAGATCAAGGGGGCGGCAAGCTCCATCGGCCTGCGTCGCCTGCAGCAGACGGCGCAACTGATCCAGAGCCCGGATCATCCCGCCTGGTGGGAGAATGTGGAAGACTGGATTGAGACGCTGCGTCGGGAATATCCGGGCGATATCGCCCGTCTGCGTCGCTGGTTGTTGTCTTGAATCCAATGGGAGCCGCGGGCAAGGAGCCACAGGATGTATAGCCGTTTGATCACCCCCGAGCGTGTTCACCCCTGGGGGAAAGAGGAGCTGCTGGAGGCGACCGAGCTGGATCGCGCCCGCATAGTGCAGGCGGCACCGGTGCGCCGGTTGCAGCAGAAGACCCAGGTTTTTCCGCTCGATGTGAAAGCCTCGGTGCGCAGCCGTCTCACCCATTCGCTGGAGGTGCAGGAGACCGGCCGCCAGATCAGTCGCCGCATTCTGGCGGAATTGCCAGCCAGTGTGGTGTGCGAGGGGGCCTTTATCAATTTGGTCGAGATGTCATGCCTCTTGCACGATGTGGGCAACCCGCCGTTCGGCCACTTCGGCGAGCAGGTGATGAGCCAGTGGCTCGGTGAAATGGTCGATCCCCTCTATCAGCAGGCACTGGCACAGCCCCCCTCGATCCAGTGGGCGGAGCTGCGTCAGGATCTGCTGTTGTTTGACGGCAATGCCCAGAGCTTGCGGTTGGTACACAGCCTGCACGAACTCAACCTTACCCTCGGCCAGCTGGGGGCGCTGTGCAAATACCCGCAGCAGCCGCAACCCGGTGTGAGTTACGGCCAGCATCATGGCTGGAGCAGCAAGCGCGGCATCTTCTTCAGTGAACAGCCCCTCTATCGCGCCCTCGGCCAGAGTCTGGGGCTGGCCCCAGGCTGCCGCCATCCGTTGGCCTACATCATGGAGGCGGCAGATGACATCTCCTACTGCATCGCTGATCTGGAGGATGCGGTAGACAGGCGCATTCTCACCCTGAATGAGCTGCTGGCTGCCCTCTGCAGCGCTGATGGCAGCGATTACATGACGACCCTGCTTGGTGATGCACAGCGCTCCAGCTGGGGTTTCTTCCCCCATTTTCGTCACCGGTTGACCAGAGATCTGGTGGCGCTGGCGGCCAGCACCTATATCAGCGAGCATGAGGCGATCCTGCAGGGGAGCTATCCGCAGGCCCTGCTCCACGGTCAGGCTCCCGCGGCACGGGTGCTCGATATCCTCAAACAGGTTGCGCGGGCGCAGGTTTTCATGCGCCCCGAGGTAGAGGCGCTAGAACTGGAAGGCTACGCCGCCCTGCGCGGTGTGCTCGTCACCTACTCTTGCCTGCTTGCCATGCCGTCCGGGCAATTTTCCCGTCTGCTGGCGGGTGAGGGGGGGAGTGAACTCTTCTTTGCCCGGCGGCTCTATCACCGCCTCTCGGCGCGCCATATCAAGGCCTATCGGTTGGCAGTGGCCGTGCGGGACGAGCGTTTTGTCTGCGAGCAGGAGCAGGAGTGGTATTACCGGGTACGCCTGCTGCTCGACTATGTCAGCGGCATGACGGATACCTATGTGCTGGAAGAGTACCGGCTGCTCTCGGGGATCTGATAACCCGGACTCCCTTTCGGGCAGCATAAAATGCCGTAAAAACGTTTAAAAAGGAGTCGCAAGAGGCTTGTGTTAAATTCGGAGTTTTTTTAGACTGCTGCAACCTGTTCAACTTTTATCCGGTAAGGAGACGAAAATGCACCATCAGATGCTAAATCTTGCATTCTCTCGCGGCACTGCGTGCGGCGTGAAATCTCGTGCTCTTTTACCGCGTGGCGTAAACAGGTAACCCCTGTCTTTTTATCACCCGCGGTTCGTCCCGCAGGGTGATATCCACTTTCTCCGGGAGAACCGCATGTTCAACTGGAGAATGTCATGTCTATCGAACTGGTTTTACTACGTAGCGTCGAGTCTTTGGTACAAAAGCGGATCGCAAAGGTCGAGCGTCGTCTCGCCGTGATTAATCTCTCGCCTGCCCTGCTCAGGGATATCGGGCTGGAAGGATATCAGGGTCAAATCGCCCTCGTTCGCGAGCGGGAGTATCAAACCGGCTTCCGCCTCGGGAATCGAATAACCTGATCGCGAGGGGGAGAATAAGATCCCCCTCGCTAGTGAAATGGCAGGCTGCATGCCTGCCATTTTCCCATCTTATGGTTGATTCCAGGTTCACATGTTGGTGACTCAGTATTATCCTCTCCGCCCTCTTTGTAACAGCTGCGATTGTTTTCTCGCCTTGCGTCGTCAGGATCTGCAAGATTAGAGGTGGCAGCCCTATCTGTTTTACTCATCAGGACAAGACCTTATGCCACTCCTTCGTCAGCTTTTTCTTCCCATTTTGCTGTTGTTTTCAGGCATGTTGGCTGTTGCGGCTCCCCAGCCGCAAGATGAGAGCACAAGTAACGAAATTACTGCACAAAAGGAGCTGCTGATCGGGGTTCCCCGTGGCGGCTATCTCCCTTTCATCTATCAACTCCCCAACCAGCGTTATGCCGGTCCGCTCAAGGAGCTAGCCTCGCGCATTGCAGCCGAAATGGGCGTGTCATTGCGTTATATCCCCTACAACTCCTACGTGGATGCCCAGATTGCTCTCCAAGGCGGCCAGATCGATGCATTAATCGGGGTCGAACGTAATGCTCTTGAATTGAAGGGGATAAACCCTATTGGCAGTATCGGTTCTTATGCTCGCTCCA
This sequence comes from Aeromonas sp. 102P, assembly GCF_051920345.1. Lineage (NCBI taxonomy): Bacteria > Pseudomonadati > Pseudomonadota > Gammaproteobacteria > Aeromonadales > Aeromonadaceae > Aeromonas > Aeromonas sp. 102P. Next base: position 1,387,797 of record NZ_JBQBCZ010000001.1, read on the forward strand.
TTTTAATGCATACCCCGGATCAGCGATTGACCCTGGAGCAGGCGCGCAAGTTACGCTGGGTCTGTATTCGTGGTTTTGGCAGTTGTAATGAATTGGCTCGTTTGGGGATCTCTGATGTAACTGAGCTGGAGAGCCGTACTGAGGCGACCTATATGGTCAAGCTGGGCGCTGTCGATGCATATCTTGATTTGGAACCCATTGTTTCCCTCAAGATGGAGAGAATGCCAGCATCAATGGGGGTTGTCGCTCCTGGGTGGCTTTCTGGCAGCACGCTGACGATGGCGACCAGCTCCCGCCAGCCAGAGCTGAGCCAGAAGCTTTGGCATGCATATCAACGGATACCCGTTGCAGACTCACGATTACGGTTGCATCAGAAAGATGAACGCGCCAACGCTGGTCTGTTGCTGGAACCTGATGAGGCTAGTTGGCTGAAGCAGAGAAACAAGGTGATCAAGTTCGCCGTTGCCCCCGGATTTGCCGGCATCAGCGAAATCGATGACGAAGGTGAATTGCATGGCTATACGGCAGACCTGATGAAATTATTGAGTCTGCGCTCCGGGATCCGCTTTGAGCTGGTGTCGACAAATACCTGGCAGGAGTCACTTAAACTGCTGAAAGAGCACAAAGTGGACCTTATTCCCTTGATGACACCGCTCAAGGATCGTCAGTCCTTTGCCTCTTTTACCTCCTCCTATCTGAAGTTCGACAGCTATGTCGTAGCCAGACACGGTGCTCGCCCGCTGAAGTCGTTGGTCGAACTGAAAGGGCGTCTGATTGGTGGTGTGACGGGCTCTTACGAAGCCTCTCTCATTCACGCGCTGGGCGCCAATATTATCGAAGTAGGCAAAGATGCCGATTTACTGACCTTGCTTGATACTGGGCGAGCCGAATATGTGCTGTTGACCATGACCAATCTGGGACAGCAGGCGATGAAGGGGTTCAATGATAAGTATCAGGTAGTGCTGAGCTCCCCCGAATTTTCCGTACCTATCAGTATGGCCGTCGATAATGCTCAGCCCGAGTTGCTCCACATCATGGACAAGTTGTTGCTGACCATCACGGATGAGGAGTGGCAACTGCTGGAACGACGCTGGCTCAATGTGTCGGTCAATATCGAGTCTGATTACACCCTGATTTACAAATGGTTGGCCATAGGGGGGGGCGCCTTGCTCGTCAGCGGTTTGCTGGTGATGTTCTGGGCTCGCAGTTTGCGTCGCCAGATTGCGCAGCGCAAAATCGCAGAGGACAAGCTGAACGAACAGTTGCTGTTTGTGCAGACCTTGCTCAACTCACTGCCAACCATGGTGGCGCTACGTGATAGCGAGCAGCGGATCACCTTGTGCAATCAGGCCTATCGCGATGCTTTCCTCGGTGCTGGCAGTAGCAGTGAGGAGCTGCAAAACATGCCAGAGACACTCAGAAACAGTGTGCTGGAAGAAGAGCGCAGGGTGTGGCAGACCGGACAGGATCTGGAGGGGGCAGGCAGTAATCTGCGAGCAGATGGCACGCCCTGCCATGTTATCTATGCCAAACGTCCCTATAGAGATCCGGATGGCAACATGCTGGGGGTGTTGACAGTACTGACCGATGTCAGCCGGATCAAAGAGGCGGAGGAGCGCGCCCGTCAGGCTGAAAATCGCCTTACCCAGATTACCGACAGCATGCCTGGGGTGGTCTATCAGTATTTGTGGCAAGGACCCGGCAAGGGGCGGTTTTTGTATGCCTCTCAGGGTGCCAGCGAGATCCTCGGGGCTTCCCGGCAGGATCTGTTCAATGCCGAATCGGGTGGTGAGGTGTTCGGCTTTACCGAAGAGGCGCTGCAGGATTTTGTCAGCAAGGTGGCCAATCATGCCGAGACTCTGGCTCCCCTCGATCTGGAGGTCAAGGTGGAGCGGCCTGATGGAGATCGTTATCTGCAAGTGCGTGGCAACTTTGTCAGACAGGAGCAGCAGGCACTGATCCTCAATGGGGTCATTCAGGATATTACGGCCCTCAAGCAACAGGAATACGAGCTGCGCGAAGCTCGCGCCTATGCCGAGCAGGCGATGCAGGCTCGCAGTCGCTTTTTGGCAACCATGAGCCATGAACTACGAACACCCATTTCAGGCATGCATGGCATGCTCGAATTGCTGCAAATGAGCGAGCTCAACGACGACCAGCGTTTTATGGTGCGCAATGTGGTCACCTCGACCAACAACCTGCTCTATCTGGTCAATGACATCCTCGATTTCTCCAAGATAGAAGCGGGTCAGTTGCAGTTGAATTACCAGAGCAGCCGGTTGCAAACGGTGATCTGCGATGCCATTCGTGGCCATGCGACACTGGCTCATAACAAGGGGCTCCACGTGGTGCTGGAGTGGGAGCATCATGTGCCGGATTGGGCCGACATCGATGGGGTGCGTATTGGTCAGGTCATCTCCAACCTGCTCAACAATGCGGTGAAGTTTACCGAACAAGGGGGTATTACTATCCGGGTCAGCTATCTGAGTGAGCAACTGACCATCAGTGTCAGTGACACCGGTATCGGGATTGCCGAAGAGAAGCAGGCGCTGCTGTTCACGCCTTTTGAGCAGGTGGAGTCAGATATCAACCGTCGTTTTGGTGGCACCGGCTTGGGGTTGGCAATCTGTGAGCAGCTGGTATGCAAAATGGGGGGGGCACTGACACTGACCAGTAAGGCAGGAGAGGGCTCCTGCTTCCGCTTTACCGTGCCGCTAACCAATCCGCAGTGGGATCCCCCTGCTCTGGCTGACACAGAATGGTGGTTTTTCAGCGATGACACCAACCTCGAAGCGGCCATGGTACGGCAGGGGGCCAAGCTCAGGTACTTGGGGGCCAATGAGCTCAGTCGCTCACTGGAAGGGTTGCTGTTGGCCGATCAACGGTGGCTTGAGCAAGCGCTGGGAGGGGAATGGCAAAGCTGGCTGCAACACTCTGCGCTGAAGGGGATCATAGCGTCACCCGATGAGGCGTTACGGGGTCGGATTGGTGAACAGAAATGGTGGCGCCTGGGTCTATCTCCTCTCTATCCGGATCTTCTGCTGGAGAGCTGCCACGAATTGCTACAGGAGCGGGTCACACCGCACCTTCCAGCGCTTGCAGAGAAGCTGGGTGGCAAAGTATTGGTGGCCGATGACCATCCGGTCAATCGTGCCTTGCTGGCACGGCAGTTGGCCATTCTTGGTATCGAGGCTCAGGTTGTGGAAGATGGCGAGAAGGCTCTGCGGGCCTGGCAGGGACAGCAATTCTCCCTGCTGTTGACTGATTGCCATATGCCGGTGATGGATGGTTATGCCCTGACCAAGGCGCTGCGGGCTGCGGGAGTGACGGCCCCTATCATAGGGGTAACGGCAGATACGTCGGAAGAGGCGAGTGCTCGTATGGTAGAGGCTGGCATGAGTGACATGTTACTGAAGCCCTACCCGCTGGATATCTTGCGCCAGATGCTGGCCCATTGGCTGGCAGAGAGGACGCCAACCAGAAGCGCGGTTGCGCCCGTTGTTGGGGCTACAGGCATGCAGGCTGAGCGCTGGTTGGCGCTGTTTGGTGACGAGCTGACCGCGCGAGCCATGGCTGTGGAGTATCTCGATTCCAACCGGCAAGATGGCGAGGCCATGATGGCAGCGCTGATTTGTCATGATGCCAGCGCTTTGGTAGAGACTGCCCATCGGATCAAGGGGGCTGCCAGAATGGTCGGGTTGGAGGGGCTTGCCAGCCAGGCTGCCATGCTGGAATCGGCTGCGCGATTGAAGCGGCTCGACGAGCTCGACGATCTGGTCAGCACAGTGCAGAGGTTGATGACGGCGATTGCCCACGACATTGGATTATGGCTCGATGAAAAAAGCACAACATGAGTTGGTCATCATGGTCGTGGAAGACCATGGATTTCAGCGCAAGGCGCTGCTGCACCAGATCCGCAGCCTGGGTTACCAGAATCTGCTGGAAGCGGTTGATGGTGTCGAGGCGTTGGCGCTTAGCCAGCAACACAACGTCGATATCCTGTTTTGCGATCTGCGAATGCCCGGAATGGATGGTATGGCGCTGTTGCGCCGCCTGTCGCTGGGTGGTTTTCAGGGCGGCATTATCCTCTCCAGCGCGCTTGAGGGGGATGTGGTGGAAGCCGTATTGCGTATGAGTACCGCTTATGGCTTGCAGGTGCTCGGTCGCATAGAGAAACCCTCAACGCCGCAGCAGCTCCAGCGGCTTATCCAGGCTTGGTCACCCCGGCAGGAACCCCTCAGGGAGGAAGAGGGGCACAGAATAGGACTCGATGAGTTGCGTCGGGCGATCGAACAAGATCAACTGCTGCCCTGGTATCAGCCCAAGGTGAGTTTTGCATCCGGCGAGTGGGTCGGGATGGAGGCGTTGGCCCGCTGGCAACACCCCGAGTTTGGCCTGATCCCTCCCGGGCGTTTTATTTCACTGGCGGAGCACAACGGGCTTATCGATCCGTTGACCGAGGTGATCATCAGCAAATCTCTGAATGATGGCCATTTATGGGAGGAAACCGGGTTGTCACTCAATCTGTCGATGAACCTCTCCACCACCTCACTCATTGAAGGGGACCTCTGCAACTTATTGATTGATCAGTGCAAGCGCTGGAGTATCAATCCTGAGCTTATCACTCTGGAGGTGACCGAGAGCGCATTCGTGCAGGATCTGGGCAAGTCTCTGGAGGTGCTGACCCGGCTAAGGATGCATGGCTTTGGCCTCTCCATCGATGATTTTGGTACCGGCTACTCCTCGATGCAGCAGCTGGCACTGTTGCCGTTCACCGAACTCAAGCTGGATCGCTCCTTTGTCGATCGCTGCCATGCCGATCCGTCACGTTTGGCTATCATCGAGTCCAGTATCGAGTTGGCCCGCAAGCTGGGGCTGAAGTCGGTGGCGGAAGGGGTAGAAGATGAGGCGACCTGGCGAGTGCTGGCCCAACTCGGTTGCGACCTTTGTCAGGGATTTTTCTCTGCCCGCCCGATGCCGCGCAGTGAATTGGCTAATTGGCACCGGACTTGGCAAGATAGATTGCCTACACTGATATCTATCTGATTCTGTTGGCTGGATCCCTCCGTTTGAACAAGGATGTTCATGAAAATCTCAAGCAAGTTGCTGCTCAGCTTCGGTTTTATCAACCTGCTGATCCTGCTCTCCTCCACGCTGGTCTATTACCGGCTGACCCAGATCAATCAGGCCCAACACACCCTGCTGGAGCAGGCGCTGCCCGCTTTGCAGCGGGATGAGGCGAGCCAGAAGGCGCTGGTTGCCACCGTTTCTGCCCTGCGTGGCTATCTGATCCTCGGCAAGGATCCGGCTCAGGCTTCCCGTCTCAAGCAGGAGTGGGAGTCGGCTTGGCAGGCTATTGCCCATCAGGCGTTCAGTCCGGCGCTCGCCAAGTCTCTCGAGACCTTCAAAAGCCATCAGGAGAAGGTGTGGACCATCGCCCAGAGTGAAGAGAATCTGCCCGCTCACACCCTGATGCTGCAGGAGGCGGGGCCGCTGGCGGAGGCGGCGCTCGATCAGTTGCAATCATTTGCCAATGAAGAAGTTGGCACTCCGCAGGATCAACTCTCCGGCGATCGCCGCATGCTGCTCAAACAGGTGGGAGATGCCTATAACAGCCTCGCCAACGCCCTCTCTGCCCTGAGGGATTTTCTTATCTCAGGCGATCCCGAATACCGCAGAAAATATCAGGATTACTACCAGTTTCATCAGCAGCGGGTGGCTGAGGTTAAGCAGCAAGCCGCGCTCTTTACCGACACCCAGCAGAGCCTCTGGCAGCTGTTTGAAGAGATGGCGACCCCTTTCTCCGAGCTGGTGGGGCAGGTGATCGAGAAGCGCCAGGCACCGGATTGGGATCAGGCAAACTACCTGATGGCCACCGACATCGAGCCGATGCAGTCCAGCCTCAGCGAGCAGTTGGTCCAGCAGGTGGGGAAAACCCGTGCCGAGGTGGATCAGATTTCGGCGCAGATGACCGGAGCCGGGAGGGCTATCAACCAGACATTACTGTTGGCTACCGGCAGCGCCATCGTGCTTGGCATGCTGGTCGCATGGCTCTTTAGTCGCCGTCTGACCCGTGACATTGCCTGTCTGGTGACCCGGGCGGGGCAGGTTGCGGATGGCCGGCTGGCGGCCGAGCCCTTGCCAATCACAGGGCAGGATGAGTTGGGAGAATTGACCGGTTCCATCAACCGGATGTCTGCCCAGTTACATCATCTGGTCGGGGAGTTGCAGGGGGCTGTGGGGCAGGTCGAGGTGGCCTGTCTCGATGTGGGCAGCACTACCAGAGCCATAGTGGCGGACCTGACGGAGCAGGATCAGCGGGTCGATGCGGTGGCGGCGGCTATCGATCAGATGTCAGTGAGTGCTCGTGATGTGGCTGGCAACATTGCCGGTGTGGCGGATGGAGCCCATCAGGTGCGGCAGCAGACCCGTCAGGGAGAGGCCGCGCTGGCGCGAATGAGCGATACCATGCAGCAGATTGCCGCCATGATTGGACAGGCCAACGAGGCCATGGGGCTGTTGGCGCATCAGAGTGAACAGGTGGGGCAGATCACCGAGGTGATCGCCACCATTGCGGAGCAGACCAACCTGCTGGCCCTCAATGCGGCGATCGAGGCGGCGCGGGCAGGCGAGCAGGGGCGCGGTTTTGCGGTGGTAGCCGATGAGGTGCGCCAGCTGGCGACCCGCACCCATCAATCCACTGCCGAGATCAGCCAGACTATTGCGGCCATCTCCCAGCAGACTCGCCAGACGGTGAGTACCGTCAGCAGCGGAACCCGGTTGGTGGAGCAAGGGCGGGATGCTGTCGGATTGGTGACAGATACCCTGAGTGCCATGAACCAGCTGGTACAGTCGCAGTCGGGCCAGCTGGAGGCCATTTCGGTGGCAACCGAGCAGCAGTCGCGGGTGGCCGCCGAGGTATCCGGGACGGTCGACGACATTGCCGCGCTCAGTCGGCAATCCTGTCAGCGCAGTCAGCAGGGGGAGGAGATCGTAGCCAGACTGGCTGGTGATACCGGCAAGCTGAAGGCGGTCATCGCCCGCTTTGATCTTGATGCATGAGATGGCGGGATCATCCCGCCATTGCTATTGCCATTCACCGGGCCGTCTGGCCCGTGGGTTTAGTCCAGACGTCTGAAGGTGTGGTTGTCGAAGCTGCTGGTGGTCTCCCGGTTGAGCAGGCTGACCAGCAAAATTGCCCGTTTCTCTCCATCCGGCTCCATATAGATGGCTTCGAAACCTGCCAACGGCCCCTCTTCAATCAGCACCTTGTCGCCCGAGCAGGGCAGGTTAGCGTAGCTGGCTCTCGCCTCGTCGCTATCATCGCGGCTCATCAGCTGATAGATCAGCTTGCTGCTGATGGGGGTCCATTCACTGCCAAAGTGGATGATCCGGCTGATGCCGCGGGTCGATTTCAGGGTGACCGGTGTCACCTCTTCCAGATCGACAAAGATAAACAGGTAGTTGGGGAACATGGGTTCCCGTACCGGAACTCGCTTGCCCCGGCGCAGCTTCTCGATCTCCACCATGGGGTAATAGGATTCGATACCCTGGGCATCGAGGTGGGCGCGGGCGCGGGCCTCTTCTTTTGGCTTGCAGTAGGCCAGATACCATTTTTTCATGTTATGAGTATGTTCGTGTTGCCGTGCTCGCGGATATGATAGCGGCGCCAATAAAAAAGGCCACGCATTGCGTGGCCTTTTTTGCCGAGTGAGCAATTACCAACCTTTTACCAGGCCGCCTTTGAACAGCTCGAGACCTTTCTTGTAGACATCATCGGTCTGGAAAGCTTGTACGAACTGTTTGACCTTCTCGTCATCCTTGTTGTTGTCGCGGGCGACGATAAGGTTGACGTAGGGGGACTCTTTGTCCTCAACAAACAGGCCGTTCTCGGTCGGGGTCAGACCAATCTGACCGGCGAAGGTGTTGTTGATGATAGCCAGATCCACATCTTCCAGCGAACGGGGCAGCTGTGCTGCTTCCAGTTCCACAATCTTGAAGTTGCGCGGGTTGCTGGCGATATCCAACACGGTCGCTTCCAGACCGGCGCCATCCTTCAGGGTGATCAGACCCTGTTTGGCCAGCAGGATCAGCGAGCGACCCAGGTTGGTCGGATCGTTCGGTACCGCGATCTGGGCGCCATCTTGCAGCTCGCTCAGCGCCTTGATCTTCTTGGAGTAACCGGCGATCGGGTAGACGAAGGTGTTTCCAACCGGAACCAGCTTGAAGCCGCGATCACGCACCTGTGCATCCAGATAGGGTTTGTGCTGGAAGGCGTTGACGTCGATGCTGCCATCGTTCAGCGCCACGTTCGGGGTGACGTAGTCGGAGAAGTTGACCACCTCGACTGTCAGACCGTATTTCTCTTTAGCGACCTTGGCAGCCACTTCAACCAGTTCGGTCTCGGGGCCGGCAATAGCGCCCACTTTCAGAACCTTGCTCTCTTCTTTTTGACCGCAACCGGCCAGAACCAGACCAGCCAGCAGGGCTGCCGCAACGAATTTGATGCCAAATTTCATAAAACCTCCTGTCAGAAATCGACGATTAACGATGATCACATTTGTTGACCAGGCGCTCACCCGCGCTCTGGATAAGTTGAACCAGTACTACCAGGATAACCACGGTCACCAGCATGACGGTCGGGTCAAAGCGCTGATAACCATAACGAATACCCACATCCCCCAGACCACCGCCACCGATGGCCCCGGCCATGGCCGAGTAGTTCACCAGAGTGACGAGGGTAATGGTGACGCTGTTGAGGATGCCGGGCAGGGCCTCGGGCAGCAGCACCTTGGTGATGATTTGCAATGGCTTGGCGCCCATCGCCTTGGCCGCCTCCAGCAGGCCGTCCGGCACTTCCATCAGGGCCCCTTCCACCAGACGGGCGATGAAGGGGATGCAACCGACGGTCAGCGGCACGATGGCGGCGATGGTGCCGATACTGGTGCCGACAATCAGCCGGGTCAGCGGAATAATCGCGACCAGCAGGATGATAAAGGGCACCGAGCGACCCACGTTGACCACCATGCCCAGAGTACGGTTGAGCAAGGGGTTGGCCAGGATCTGGCCCGCCTTGGTCACATGCAGTGCCACGCCGAGCGGCAGACCCAGCAGGCAGCCGAACAGAGCGGAGGCAAACACCATGATCAGGGTGTCGCCCAGGGCCGTGATGAGCAGATTAATCATGGCTTCGGACATAACCCATTACCTCCAGCTGAATGTGGTTGTCGATAAGGAACTGCTGGGTCGCTTCGCACTGGGCTTCATCCCCGAACAGCTCGGCCAGCAGGAAACCGAATTTGACGCCTCCGGCGTATTCGATGTCTGCGCTCAGAATGCTGATGTCGATGTTGAAACGGCGGCTCGCCTCGGAGATCAGCGGCGTATCGACCGTGCTGCCGGTAAAGCCGAGCTTCACCAGCGGGTAGCTGCCCGGCACCCGCTCACTGCTCATCCGATCCTGATATTCCTGCGGTACCTCCAGATGGATGGTTGAGTGGATGAAGTCACGTGCCAGCTGGGTTTTGGCGTTGCTGAAGAACCAGGCCACTTCGCCCTGCTCGATCAGACGGCCGTCGCTGATGATGGCCACTTCGTCACAGATCCCCTTCACCACATCCATCTCGTGGGTGATGAGCAGGATGGTGAGCCCCAGCTTGACGTTGATCTCCTTGAGCAGGGTCAGGATCGAGCGGGTGGTCTGCGGGTCGAGAGCAGAGGTGGCCTCGTCACAGAGCAGTACCTTGGGGGCCGGTGCCAGTGCGCGGGCAATGGCGACGCGTTGTTTCTGACCGCCGGAAAGCTCGGACGGATAGGCCTGGGCACGGGCTTCCAGCCCGACCAGCGCCAGCAGCTCGGCAACCCGTTGCTGGATCTTCTCTTTGCTCCAGCCTGCCAGCTCCAGCGGAAAGGCTATGTTGGCAAACACGGTGCGGGAGGCAAGCAGGTTGAAGTGCTGGAAAATCATCCCGATCTGGCGGCGAGCCTGGGTCAGATCCCGTTCGCTCAGGGCGACCAGATCCTGGCCATCAACGATGACTTGACCCTCTGTCGGGCGCTCCAGCAGGTTGACACAACGAATGAGGGTACTCTTGCCGGCACCGGAGGCACCGATCACCCCGAAAATTTTGCCTTGGGGTACATGCAGACTCACATCACGCAGGGCGTGCACGGCGTCACTGCCTGTACCGTAGACTTTGTTGAGACCGATCAACTTAATCATGGATTCTTCCGTGCTAACAGCCTTAAAGCACAGGGCGCTACAGGCAGGGAAATTGGGCAGAGGTTCCACTGGGTTACTCTGTCATCATGGAGGATGATGCTAAGATGTCTGGATGGCCATGTCAACGCATGTTTTTACGTCTAGACGTCTAAAAAAGTGATAAGGATTTCTGTCAGGCGGATAACGATCAGGATGGTATTGTTGCTCTGCCAGATCCTGTTTCGTCCATACGGGATATGACCGAATTAAAGATGGTTTATATCGGGTATATGATGGTTTTATTAGTGTGCCAGCCCGTTTCTGTTCACATCTGCTGTCGAGCTTAATGCTCCTCCATCGTTACACAAATTGCTGCACAAAGCGTTCCCTATTCTCGACCGGATCACCTGACCGTCACTTTGTCGGCGTCAACCTTGATGCAGCGCAAGGGGGGCTCGGATAGGGATTGGGTCGGTGGCGCCGGTTTTTTATACTGATGTTGTCGACAAACATGGAGGGCAGTGCGATGAGATTCCAACAGATCAAAGAGTTGCTGCACTATCTTGAGCAGGTTCATCACCAGCTCGGACTCTGTTACGGGCGTTTGACCAGTCAGGTGGACAGCGAACGCAGCCGGATGTTGCTGGTCTATCTGCAAGGGCGTGAGGATGCGGCCAGTGCCCATCTGCACGAATATACCGCTCAGCTGGGAGATGCGGTCAGGGAGACCTGGCTGAACCAGAGTTTCAGCGAGGATATGCTGCCTGCCATTACCCGCTTCGAGCTGCCGGCATCAGTCCAGACTCAGGATATCGTCACTCAGGTATGCCGCTGGGAAGAGCAGCTGGTGGGCGAGCTGAGTCATCTGGCCCGGGAGTGCCCGACACCGGCCACCACCGCCTTGCTCGAGAATCTGGCCAGGCTGGAGCAGACCCGCCTGACCCGACTGGTGCACGGAGTGCACCGACTCGACGACATGTAGCGGGTGATAAGCGCCAAACTCGCAAGATGACGGCCAAACAAAAGGGCCCGGCAGCAGTGCCGGGCCCTTTCCATTGGTATCTGCTGACTTGCAGTGAGCGTCGGTTAGCCCTGCTGCTCGGCCGCGTAGAGGGCGGCCCCGATAATGCCCGCCTGATTGAGGCTGGCCGCCGGAATAAGCGGCGCCCGGGTCTCGATGCGATCGACAAACTTATCCAGCTTGGCTGCGCTGCCGCCCCCCAGAATGAAGAGGTCGGGGGAGAAGAGAAACTCGAGGCGCGCCAGATACTTGTTGAAACGCTTGCCCCAGCGGTTCCAGGAGAGATCTTCCCGTTTGCGCGCCGCATCGGAGCAGTAGTGCTCGGCGACCATTCCTTCCAGCATCAGATGGCCCAGCTCGGTGTTGGGCAGCAGATGGCCGTTGACGAAGATGGCGGTGCCGATGCCGGTGCCGACCGTGATGAGGATGATGACCCCCTTGCGATCCTTGCCGGCGCCAAAGCGCATCTCGGCCAGACCGGCGGCATCGGCATCATTCAGCACATAGCAGGGCTTGCCGGTGACATCGGCAAACAGATGCTCGGCATCGGTTTCGATCCAGCTCTTGTCGATATTGGCGGCACTCTTGGCAATCCCGTTGTGGATGGTGGCAGGAAAACCGCAGCCTACCGGCCCTTTCCAGTCAAAATGTTCAACCAGCGCCTTGAGGGTATGGGCGATGGCGGCCGGGGTGGCCGGTTGCGGTGTGGCAATGCGATGGCGCTCGCCAATCAATTCGCCGGTTTTGGTATCGACCAGACAGCCCTTGATCCCTGAGCCTCCAATATCCACTCCCAACATATGCATCTGTGTTGTCCTTGTTGTGTGCCGACCAGTTTGCAGTGACCACGCTGTTATGGGCACTGCAGGTCGGCAGAGCATGAAAAAAGTGCTGCAATCCGGCAAGGGGCAGATCACTTATGCGTGATCCGACAGACCTTTTTCGATGCAGCGGATCAGCAAACGGGTCTTCTTGTTCTCTTCATCCTGACGCCGGGCAAGGGTGGTCAGCGCCCATTCGATATGTTCGGCCACCATGGGCTCGGCGGTGGTCAGCCCCAGTTGCAGGGCCGCGATCACCTCGGGGGTCGCCGGGCCATTGCCAAGGGCGACTGCCAGATTGCGGCGCCAGCGTTGATAGCCGATGCGGCGGATCGGGCTCCCTTCGGTTTGTTTGAGGAAATCGCTCTCGCTCCAGCACCACAGCGCCAGCAGGGGCGGGCGGTGCAGGCTGGGGCGGGGGCTAAAATCGGGTTCCGGGCTGGCATCTGCGTAGCGATTCCAGGGGCAGATAAGCTGGCAGTCGTCGCAGCCGTAGATGCGGTTGCCCATCAAGGGCCTGAACTCTTCCGGAATAGGGCCGTCATTCTCGATGGTGAGATAGGAGATGCAGCGGCGGCCATCTACCACATAGGGGGCGACAATGGCGCCGGTCGGGCAGATGTTGATGCAGGCGACACACTTGCCGCACTGCTCCTTCTCCACTGGCTGGTCGAGCGGCAGCGGCAGGTTGAGCAACAGCTCACCGAGAAAGAAGAAGGAGCCGGCCGATTCGTTGAGCAGCAGTGAGTGTTTGCCAACCCAGCCTAGGCCCGCCTTGGCTGCCAGTGGCCGCTCGAGGATGGGGGCGGAGTCGACGAAGGGGCGCCACTCACCCAAGGTCTCTTCAGTGCCTTGAAACAGCTCGGCGCAGCGCGCTTCAATGCGATCACCCAGCTGTTTGAGCCGGTTGCGCAGCACCTTGTGGTAGTCACGGCCGAGGGCATAGCGGCTGATATAGCCGAGGGTCGGATCGCGCAGGGTGGCAGCAAAGCCCGCCTCGAACGGCAGGTAGTTCATCCGCACCGACAACACCCGCACCGTGCCCGGCAGCAGCTCGTGGGGGCGCGCCCGCATCATGCCGTGGCGCGCCATGTAATCCATGCTGCCGTGATAGCCCGCATCCAGCCAGGCCTGCAATCTCGGCTCTTCGATACGCAGGTCGGTGTCGGTGATGCCCGCCTGGTCAAATCCTAGCTCCCGTGCCCAGAGCTTGATATCGTGGGCCAGCTGGTGGAAGTCAGGAGCGCTCATGCGGCTTGGCCTGGCTGGCGTTTGCTGGCGTGGGTCGATTGATAAGAGGCGGGAGCCGTCATGGTAGAGATCATCAGGGGCGCGTTGGGCACAAAAGAGGGGGGCAGTTTACCACAGGGGCTGTGGCAGACTGAACAGATCCGCACACTGGAGCGCAACTGGGCCGCGCGAGAGGGGCAACCTCTCTATGCCCTGATGGAGCGAGCCGGTGCCGCGCTGCGCACCTATGCCACCCTGCATTGGTCCGACAGTCGCTGCTGGTGGATTTTCGTCGGCCCCGGTAATAACGGCGGTGATGGCTATGTGCTGGCCCGCCTTGCCCGCCAGATTGGCATCGAGGTGGTGGTGATTGCCGCCAGAGCACCCGACCAGCTGAAGGGGGATGCCAGACGGGCCGCCGATGAGTGGCTGGCGGCCGGTGGCCGGGTCTGGCTGGCCGAGCAGTTTGATGGGGACCAGCACTCCGCCCCGGATCTGGTGGTCGATGCCCTGCTTGGCACCGGCGTCAACACGCCCCTCTCGCCACTACTGACAAAGATCGTCGCAACAATCAATGGCTTGGCTGTGCCCGTGCTGGCGGTGGATCTCCCCTCCGGCCTCAACGGCGATACCGGCCGTGCCATGGGGGCCGTGGTGCAGGCCACTCGCACCCTCACCTTTATCGGTATCAAGCAGGGGGTGCTCACCGGCGACGGGGTGGATTGCGTCGGTCGGCTCGACTGTGATCCCCTTGGCGTCACGCCTGATGACACTATGCTGCCCGCCGCCTGGCGTATCGATTATCCACTGCTCCGCGCGCAGTTGACCCCACGCCCGCGCGCTTCCCACAAGGGCTCTTATGGCAAGGTGCTGCTGGTGGGGGGCAATCGCGGCATGCAGGGGGCCATCGTGCTGGCGGCCCGTGCCTGCCTGCGGACGGGGGCCGGGCTGGTGCGGGTGTGTCAGCATCCGGAACATCCGCCGGTCAGCCTCTATCAACCCGAACTGATGAGCCTCACTACCGCTGATGACGAGGGGTGGGCGTCGGTGCGGGTCATTGGCCCCGGGCTCGGTCAGGATGAGTGGGGAAGCGCGCAAATCGCCCGTTATCTCACCGACCGGCTGCCACTGGTTTTGGACGCCGATGGATTGAATTGGCTGGCGCAATCTCCCCGCCATCAGGATAATTGGGTGCTCACGCCCCATCCCGGTGAAGCTGCGCGCCTGCTGGGATGCACCATTGCCGAGATTGAAACCGATCGGTTTGCCGCCGTGCAGGCGCTGCAGCGGCGCTATGGCGGTGTGGTGTTGTTAAAAGGGGCGGGAACACTTATTTATGACGGCGAGCGGGTTGCTCTCTGTTGTGAAGGCAATCCCGGTATGGCAAGTGGCGGGATGGGCGATCTGTTATCTGGTATAATCGCCGCCCTTTTGGCCCAGGGCTGGTCTGCCACCATGGCAAGCTGGCTGGGCGCCGTGATCCACGGCGAGGCTGCAGATCAGGCCGCCGCTGACGGCGAGCGGGGCATGCTGGCGTCAGACTTGCTGCCGCTGATCCGCAAATTGGTTAATCCCGACACCATTACAAGTTAAAAAGAAGAACATGGCAAAACAGTTGATGATGACACTGCCGGACGAGGCAGCAACCGTGGCACTGGGTGGCCGTCTGGCACAGGCCTGCCAGCAGGCGACCACAGTGTTTTTGCATGGCACGCTTGGCGCCGGTAAAACCACCCTGACCCGCGGCTGGGTGCAGGGCCTTGGCCATCAGGGCAAGGTAAAAAGCCCGACTTACACCCTGGTCGAGCCCTATGAGCTCGATGGCTGGCAGGTCTACCATTTCGATCTCTATCGCCTGGCAGATCCGGAAGAGCTGGAATTCATGGGCATTCGGGACTATTTTGCCGCCAACACACTCTGTCTGGTGGAGTGGTCCGAGAAGGGCGAGGGCTGGTTACCGGCTCCCGACCTGGAAATTACCCTCACTTATGTAGGCGAGCAGCGCGAGGTTCTGATAGAGGCTCGCACTGCTATTGGCGAAGCCATTCTGGAACGGTTGTCATCTACGTGCGCTTGATCCTTGTTATTGCTCTCTCTTTGATGGCGTTACCCTCCTGGGCGAATCAGCTCAAGAGCGTACGAATCTGGCCATCACCGGATAACACCCGGGTGGTGCTCGATATGAGCAGCGCCCCCAACTTCAACTATTTCACCCTCACCGGCCCGGATCGGCTGGTGATCGATCTGAAAGGGGCGAGCAACGCCGCCAATCTGGCGCGGATCGAGAACAACAGCGAACTGGTGCGCAAGATCCGCCAGAGCACTCCGCTGGAGAAGGGCGGTCTGCGGCTGGTGATGGATCTCAGCTCCGCCATCAAGCCGGTGGTCTTTCCGTTGGCGCCAGCCGGGCCCTATGGCCACCGTCTGGTCATCGATCTGCCTTATGAAGAGAAGCGCTCGGCGGCAGCGGTGCAAGCCACGCCTGTCGGTGGCAAGGGCAAGGGAGTGGTGATTGCCATCGACCCGGGCCACGGCGGGGAAGACCCGGGCTCCATCGGCCCGCGCCGTACCTACGAGAAACGGGTGACGCTGGCGGTCTCCCAGAAGCTGGCGGCACTGATCGACCGCGAGCCGGGGATGCGTGCCGTGATGACCCGTCGTGGCGACTATTTCGTCGACCTCAACAAGCGCTCCGAGATTGCCCGCAAGGCCAAGGCGGATCTGCTGGTGTCGGTCCATGCGGACAGCTTCCACAACTCCACGCCCCGTGGTGCCTCGGTCTGGGTGTTGTCGACCAACCGTGCCAACCGCGAGATGGGCAGCTGGCTGGAGAAGCAGGAGAAGCAGGGCGAGCTGCTGGGCGGTGTCGGCAAGGTGTTGGCGGAATCCGATCCCAATCCCTATCTGGCGCAGACCTTCCTCGACCTATCCATGGACAAGTCCCGTGCCGAAGGGTACGACGTCAGCCGCCAGATCCTGCGCTCCATGGGCAAGGTCGCCCGACTGCACAAGAAGGCGCCGGAGCATGCCAGTCTGGCGGTGCTGAAAGCGCCGGATATTCCCTCGGTGCTGGTTGAAACCGGCTTTATCTCCAACCATGCGGAGGAGAAGCTGCTGGCTACCGCCAGCTATCAGGAGCAGCTGGCCCGCGCCATCTTCGAGGGGATCCGCAACTACTACCGCGCCCACCCGACCAAGGGGGCCATGCTGACCGGCAAGGGGCAGGTGAGCCAACCTGTCGCTACTCGCCCTGCACCGGTAGCCCGGCAGCCGGTGAACCAGCCCAGGCAGGCACAGTCGCAGCCGGTAGTGACCAACAAGATGCCCGCCACCGCCCGCGACGGCGGTGCTGGGAGCGGCTCTGGCGCCGGGGTGATCAAGCCTTACTCGGCTGCAGCGCAAGAGAGCGGTGCACCGGTCAGCAGTGTGGGGGACTATGACAAATCGCGGATGCTCCGCCATGTGGTCAAACGGGGTGAGAGCCTCTCCCGCCTTGCCGAGAAGCATGGAGTGAGTCAGTCCACTCTGGTGGAGATCAACCAGCTGCGCAGCCGGGATATTCAGATTGGTCAGACTATCTATATCCCCCTGCAGGGGCAGAGCCGCAGTGCCGCCCCTGTTCGCAGTGACGACAAGTCGCAGATGATCCGCCATGTGGTCAAGCGGGGCGAGAGCCTCTCCCGCCTTGCCGAGAAGCATGGGGTGAGTCAGGCACGGCTGGTGGAGATCAACAAGCTCAAGTCGCGGAATATCCAGGTAGGGCAGGTGCTCTACATTCCGCAAAACTGATGCGCGGGAGCGGGTGATGCCGCTCCCGCTGTTAGCTAATGCCATCAGCAAGATTGAAATTCAGGAGCCAGCGATGCCGATCCGTATATTACCCCCGATTCTGGCCAACCAGATTCCGGTTGGTGGAGAGGTGGTAGAATGGCCCTCCTGGAGCCTTAAGAGATTGACCATCCGCAAGATAGAAATTCAGGAGTAAATGATGCCGATCCGTATTTTGCCACCCATTCTGGCCAACCAGATTGCAGCCGGAGAGGTGGTGGAGCGGCCCTCTTCTGTGGTGAAAGAGCTGGTGGAGAACAGCCTGGATGCGGGGGCCGACCGGGTCGAGATCGACATCGACAAGGGGGGCGCCAAGCTGATCCGCATCCGTGACAACGGCTGCGGTGTCGCCAAAGATGAGCTGGTACTGGCGCTGTCGCGTCATGCCACCTCCAAGGTGGCCACGCTGGATGATCTGGAAGGGATCAACAGCCTCGGTTTTCGCGGTGAAGCGCTCGCCTCCATCAGCTCGGTCTCCCGTCTCACCTTCACCTCCCGTACTGCAGATCAGTCCGAAGCCTGGCAAGCCCAGGCGGAAGGGCGCGAAATGAGCGTCACCATCAAGCCGGCGGCCCATCCGGTGGGCACCACGGTGGAGGTGGTGGATCTCTTCTTCAATACCCCGGCGCGGCGCAAGTTCATGCGCAGCGAAAAGACCGAGTTTGCCCACATCGACGAGCTGGTGCGCCGCATCGCGCTCTCCCGCTTCGATGCCACCCTGATCCTGCGCCACAATGGCAAGGTGGTGCGCCAGTACAAGGCCGCCAATAGCGTGCCGGAGCAGGAGCGACGTCTCGCCGCCGTTTGCGGCACTCCCTTCATGCACCATGCGCTGGCGGTGGAGAGCGAGCATAGCGACGTGCGTCTGTGGGGCTGGCTGGCGACTCCGGAGGGGGCAAGACCGCAAAACGATCTGCAATACACCTATGTCAACGGCCGGATGATGCGCGACAAGCTCATCAACCACGCCATTCGTCAGGCCTATGACGAGTTGTTGCCTCCCGACCGCTTCGCCGCCTATGTACTCTATATCGAGCTGGATCCCCGTCAGGTGGATGTCAACGTCCACCCGGCCAAGCATGAGGTGCGCTTCCATCAGGCGCGGCTCATCCACGACTTTATCTTTCAGGCGCTGTTTACTGCGCTCCGCCGCGAAGGGGTCAGCGCCGTTCATCAGGACGCGCCGCTGGCCGAAACCCTGGTCGAGTTGCCGGTCAGTCCGCAGATCGAATATCCCGGTCAGGCGCCACGCCCGGAGTGGTACGGTGCCGAGCACAGCTACCGGGCACCTGCACAGGTGCGGGAGGGGGGCGGTGGGGCTGGCCGAGCCAGCAATTATCAACCACCTGAGCCGCCGAGTCGGGAGGCGATGCGCGGCATGGGCGCTCTGCTCACTACGCTGCCTATCGCAACTGCGACTGAGGCAGCTCCCGCACATTCCACCGACACGGTGCCGTCACCCAAACAGGGGGGATGTCGCGCCCTGACACTGGTGGAGCAGGCCTACCTGTTGATCGAGCGGGATAATCAGCTGGCGCTGCTCTCGCTGGTGCGCGCCGAGCGGGTGCTGCTACGCCACTGGCTGCTGGAGACCTGGGGCCAGGGACTGGCGGCCCAGCCACTGTTGCTGCCGGTCTCCTTCAAATTGCCGAAGAATTTGATCGCACTGGTGACCGAGCAGGAACGTTTGCTGAAACGGATGGGGCTGGAGTTGAAAAGCGGGGGGCGCGACACCATGATCCTGACTCGGGTGCCGGCTCTGCTGCGCCAGACCGATCTGGTGCGTCTGTTACCCGAATTGCTGCAAATTATCGAGGGCGGATCTGACAGTGATGTTGGTCAGCAGGCTGAAGTATTATGCCAATGGCTGGTGGAGCAGGGGATAAGCCGCGAGAAGATATACGATTTTTCAACTGCCAGTCGTCTGCTGACGGAACTTGTGACCGATTTCAGTGACCAACTGGCAGACATTCGCATGGTCCGCCCCCTTTCGCTGGCTGCTGTGCTTGAGGAGTTTGAACATGGCGAGTGACTTGCCGACCGCAATTTTTCTGATGGGGCCGACGGCCTCCGGCAAGACGGATCTCGCCATTGAACTGTGCCAGGCACTGCCTTGCGACATCATCAGCGTCGATTCTGCGCTGATCTATCG
This sequence comes from Aeromonas sp. 102P, assembly GCF_051920345.1. Lineage (NCBI taxonomy): Bacteria > Pseudomonadati > Pseudomonadota > Gammaproteobacteria > Aeromonadales > Aeromonadaceae > Aeromonas > Aeromonas sp. 102P. The sequence continues at coordinate 1,407,050 of NZ_JBQBCZ010000001.1, forward strand.
CGGCATGGATATCGGTACGGCCAAGCCGACTGCCGATGAGCTGGCGCGGGCCCCGCACCGGCTGATCGATATTCTTGATCCTGCTGTGAGCTATTCGGCGGCCGATTTTTGCAGGGATGCCCTGCGGGAGATGAAAGAGATCGCCGATCGCGGCCGCATTCCGCTGCTGGTAGGCGGCACCATGCTCTATTTCAAGGCGTTGCTGGAGGGATTGTCCCCGCTGCCCTCCGCCGATCCCGCCATTCGTGCCGGGATTGAGGAAGAGGCTGCCCGCCTCGGTTGGCAGGCGCTGCACGACGAGCTGGTGCGCATTGACCCGGTGGCCGGGGCGCGAATTCACCCCAATGACCCGCAGCGGCTCAGCCGGGCGCTGGAGGTCTACCGTATCAGCGGCAAGACCCTTACCGAGCTGACGCAGGTGCAGGGGGAGGGGCTGCCCTATCGGGTGCAGCAGTTTGCCATTGCGCCGAGCGATCGCGCCGTGCTGCATCAGCGGATCGAACAGCGTTTTGACAAGATGCTGCAGGGGGATTTCGAGCAGGAGGTACGGGCTTTGATGGCTCGTGGCGATCTGACTCCGGATCTCCCCTCTATTCGCTGTGTAGGTTATCGCCAAATGTGGGACTACCTGTGCGGTGAAGTGGGGTATGATGAGATGCGTTATCGTGGCATTGTTGCCACACGCCAATTGGCAAAACGACAGATGACCTGGTTGCGCGGCTGGCCCGACGTGACCTGGTTGGAATCTGGTGAGTCTGGCAATCTCGACCGCGTGCTTGCTCGCGCTGGTGCGGCTTGACACTCCCTGTATAATCAGGTTGTTATATTGATATTCGGTGTTTAAAAACAACAAACTATAAGGAAAAGAAAAATGGCTAAGGGGCAATCTCTCCAAGACCCGTTTTTGAATGCGCTGCGCCGTGAGCGGATTCCTGTTTCTATCTATTTGGTGAACGGCATCAAACTGCAAGGTCAGATCGAGTCTTTTGACCAGTTTGTTATCCTGCTGAAAAACACCGTGAGCCAGATGGTTTACAAGCACGCCATCTCGACTGTCGTACCGGCCCGTGCCGTCAATCATCACCAGCCCACTCCGGGTGGCGCGGCTGATGAACAGGGTGATGCCGAGGCGTGATATCCCTGGGCGAGTCGACTCGCCAACTCAGATTCATCATGATTCCTGTTAAGGAGCAAGCGCTTGTTTGACCGTTATGAAGCTGGCGAACAGGCCGTTCTGGTGCATGTCAACTTCAGTGATGAGGGTGAGCGGGAGGATCTGGAAGAGCTCAAGATGTTGGTGAGCTCGGCCGGAGTCAATGCGCTGGGGGTAATTACCACCAGTCGCAGTGCGCCCAGTGCCAAATTTTTTGTCGGCAGTGGCAAGGCTGAAGAGATCGCGTCCCAAGTCCAGATGCTGGATGCCGACGTCGTCATCTTCAACCATGCCCTGACCCCTGCCCAGGAGCGCAACCTGGAGCGTCTGTTCCAGTGCCGGGTGGTGGATCGAACCGGCCTGATCCTCGATATCTTTGCCCAGCGCGCCCGAACCCACGAAGGTAAACTGCAGGTCGAACTGGCCCAGTTGCGCCATCTTTCCACTCGTCTGGTGCGAGGCTGGACCCACCTTGAGCGTCAAAAGGGCGGGATCGGTCTGCGTGGCCCGGGTGAAACCCAGCTTGAAACTGACCGACGTCTGCTGCGGGAACGCATCAAGGCGATTTTGCGTCGGCTCGACAAGGTGGCCAAGCAGCGGGAGCAGGGACGCCGTGCCCGCAACCGCAACGAAGTGCCGACGGTGTCACTGGTTGGTTATACCAACGCCGGAAAGTCCACTTTGTTCAACCAACTTACAGCTGCCAGCGTGTATGCTGCCGACCAATTGTTCGCAACTCTGGATCCCACCCTGCGTAAACTGGTGATCCGGGATGTGGGTGATGTGATTTTGGCGGATACAGTTGGATTTATTCGACACTTGCCCCATGATCTGGTCGCGGCCTTCAAGGCGACCCTGCAGGAGACCCGTGAAGCGGATCTGCTGCTGCATGTGGTGGACTGTGCCGATGAGCAGATGCAGGAGAATATCGACTCCGTGCAGCAGGTGTTGGCCGAGATCGAAGCCGATGACAGGCCCCAGCTGATGATCTGCAACAAGATCGACAAGCTGGCGGATCGTCCGGCAGGTCTGGAGCGAGATGACGAGGGGCGCCCGTTGCGCGTCTGGTTGTCGGCCCAGAGTGGTGAAGGTTGTGAGCATCTGTTTACGGCGCTGACCGAATTGCTGGCTGGCTCCATGGTGCATCACACCCTGCAGTTGCCTCCTTCTGCCGCGAGATTGCGCAGTGCGCTCTATCAGCTGAAAGGGATTGAGCAGGAAGGTTTTAGCGAGGAGGGTGATTTCGTGCTGGAAGTCCGCTTGCAAGTGGCCGACTGGAACCGCCTCGTGAAACAGGAAGGTGAGAGTTTACAACGCTTTATCAGGCATTGATTCGTTGATGAAGATGAACCCTTAGGGGCTTCTCAACGTATGATGGCCCGATAGAGATGATATCCATCCGCATGTATTAATGGAGACGCTGATGGCTTGGAATGAGCCTGGTAACAACGGCAAAGACCGTGACCCTTGGGGGAATAACGGCAAGAATCAGGGACCCCCTGATCTGGATGAAATGCTGCGCAAAGTGAGTCGCCGTTTCGGTGGCTTGTTTGGTGGCGGCAAATCTGGCGGCGATGTAGGTCGCTTTGGTATCTCCATCGCGCTGGTTGTGGCTGTGGTGGTGTGGGTCGTCAGCGGCTTCTACACCATTCGCGAAGCGGAGCGTGGTGCCGTGCTGCGGTTTGGCAAGTTTTCCCATATTGTCGAGCCGGGCCTGCGCTGGAAGCCGACCTTTATCGATCAGGTGATCCCGGTGGACGTCGAGTCCGTGCGCTCCCTGCCTGCCTCCGGTTTCATGCTGACTCAGGATGAGAACGTGGTACGGGTCGAGATGGACGTGCAGTACCGTGTGGTCAATCCCGAGCAGTATCTGTTCAGCGTGACCAATGCCGACGAGAGTCTGGGTCAGGCCACCGATAGCGCCCTGCGCTATGTAGTGGGTCATACCCGGATGGATGACGTCCTGACTACCGGTCGTGAGAAGGTGCGTCAGGAGACCTGGCAGGTGATCGATGGCATCATCGAGCCTTACCAGATGGGTCTGCAGATTGTCGACGTCAACTTCCTGCCGGCGCGTCCGCCGGAAGAGGTGAAAGACGCCTTTGATGACGCCATCTCCGCTCAGGAAGATGAACAGCGCTTCATTCGTGAAGCAGAAGCCTATGCCCGTGAAGTGGAGCCCAAGGCCCGTGGTCAGGTGAAGCGTCTGGAGCAGGAAGCGGAAGCTTACAAGTCCCAGATCGTGTTGAAAGCCCAGGGTGAAGTTGCTCGCTTCAACGAGCTGCTGCCCCAGTATCTGGCTGCCCCCGAGCTGACCCGTGAGCGTATCTATCTGGAAACCATGGAAGAGCTCTATCAGCAGGCCAACAAGGTGGTGGTCGACATGCCGGCTGGCAACAACAGCATGATCTACCTGCCGCTCGACAAGCTGTCCGGCAAGCCGAAGGCTGCCCAGTCTGATCGTGCCACTGTCGCCCCGGTCACAGAGCAGGTCCCCGTTTCCAACGAGGGTGCCAACTCTACCCCGACAATGCCGCTGCGTAGCGGTGACCGCTTCAGCTCAGGGAGAAACTGATAGATGAAAAAGCTAGCTATTGGTGCAATCGCTGTCGCGGCCATGGTCTGCTTCTCCTCTGTCTTTATCGTTGATGAAGGTCAGAAGGGGATTGTGGTGCAGTTTGGCAAGGTGAAGCGGGTTGACTCCGGTGAACCCCGCCTCTATGAGCCGGGCCTGCATTTCAAGGTGCCGCTCATCGACCAGGTTCGCAAGATGGATGCCCGCATCCAGACCATTGACAGCCAGGCCGACCGTTTTGTCACCTCCGAGAAGAAAGACCTGATCATCGACTCCTACGTGAAGTGGAAGATCGAGGACTTCTCCAAGTACTACCTGGCAACCGGTGGTGGCAACAAGCTGCAGGCTGAAGATCTGCTCAAGCGCAAGATCAACAACGGTCTGCGTTCCGAGATCGGTAACCGCACCATCAAGGACATCGTCTCCGGTGAGCGCAGTACCGTGATGGAAGATGCCCTGAAGAAGATGGCGCGCTCCTCCGAGCTCGGCATCAAGGTGGTGGATGTGCGGATCAAGCAGATCAACCTGCCGGTGGAAGTCTCCAACTCCATCTACCAGCGGATGCGCGCCGAGCGTACCGCTGTGGCTCGTGAGCACCGCTCTCAGGGTCGCGAGAAGGCTGAAATCCTGCGTGCCGATATCGACCGCAAGGTGACCGTCATGATCGCCGACGCCGAGAGTAACGCTCGCCAACTGCGTGGTGAAGGGGATGCGGAAGCCGCCAAGATCTATGCCGACAGCTACAAGAAAGACCCCGAGTTTTTCAGCTTCGTGCGTAGCATGGAGGCCTATCGCAAGAGCTTTGCCGGTGGCAACGACCTGATGGTGCTCAAGCCGGACAGCGAGTTCTTCCGTTACCTCAAGTCTCCTCACGGCACCAAGCAGTAATCGCCACGAGGTCACATTCAAAGGGTCTGCATTGTCAGACCCTTTTGTTTTTGGTGCCAATGCCAGCCGTTGACCCGAGGGGCTGGTTGCATTGAAGGAGATCGGATGCTGACATCCATGCTGATGGGGTTGGGATTGCTGTTGTTGTTCGAGGGGCTCGGCCCGCTGTTGATACCAAGGGCATGGCAGCAGATGTTACGGCTGCTGAGCGATCAGCCACCGGAGCAGTTGCGCCGTATCGGCGGCTCGCTAGTGGTTGCGGGTAGCGTGATCCTCTGGATGCTCAGTCGCTGAGTCTGGCGCAATGTACTGTCCAGCAGATAGCAGACAATAAAAAAGAGGCCGAAGGCCTCTTTTTTCATGCATGTCGTTTACTCAGGCACTGCGCTGCACGGCCATGTGGGCCAGTGTTTCCAGCGCCTGTTTGTGCTGGGTGTCAGGCAGGATAGCGAGGGCGGCAATGGCCTTGTCGGCCTCTTCCCTGGCACGCATGCGGGAGTACTCCAGCGCGCCGGTACGATCGAGAATGCTGAGGATCTGCTCAAGATGCTCCATGCCGTTGCGGTGCTCGATGGCATCGCGCACCAGCTGGCGCTCTTCCGGCGTGCCCACTTCCATGGCGCGCAGCAGCGGCAGGGTCGGTTTGCCTTCGGCCAGATCGTCGCCGACGTTCTTGCCCATCTCTTCGCTCTGGGAGCAGTAGTCCATCACGTCATCAATGATCTGGAACGCGGTGCCCAGATACTTGCCGTAATCGGTCATGGCCTGCTCGACGGGCTCGGGCTGATGGGTCAGCACGGCTGCAAGGCGAGTGGCGGCCTCGAACAGCTTGGCGGTCTTGCAGTAGATGACCGTCATGTAGCTCTCTTCGGTGGTATCCGGGTCGTTGCAGTTCATCAGCTGCAACACTTCCCCTTCGGCGATGGTGTTGGTGGCATCCGAGAGGATCTCCATCACCCGCAGGTTGGAGAGTTCGGCCATCATCTGGAAGGAGCGGCTATAGAGGTAGTCACCGACCAGCACGCTGGCGGCATTGCCAAACATGGCGTTGGCGGTCTCCCTGCCACGGCGCAGGTCGGATTCGTCGACCACGTCGTCATGCAGCAGGGTAGAGGTGTGAATGAATTCGATGATGGCGGCCAGTTTCAGGTGATCCTCACCCTCATAGCCCAGCGCACGCGCAGCCATCACGGTCAGCATTGGGCGCATCCGTTTCCCGCCGGCGCTGACAATGTAGAAACCCAGCTGATTAATCAGACTAACGTCGGACTGGAGTCGGGCCAGGATCAGTTCATTGACCGCCGTCATGTCGGCGGCACAGAGCGCACGGATAGTCTGTTGGTCCATAAGTCTCGTAACGTGACAGCAGCAATAACTGCGATTTTAGTAATGGCAGGGATTCTACACGATTTCACAATGGGTTACAGTTAGGCGTTTATCCACGGCGGCAGATATGCGCACAAAATAAACTTTTTGCTAAATTGGCCTTGCCTGAGCAGATCGATTTGCGTAGAATGCCCGCCCATTGTTATAGGTTTTTGCGCATGTCTAGCCTTGAGCAAAAGACATGCCTTTACGGAGTTAATCAAATGTACGCGGTATTCCAAAGCGGCGGAAAACAACACCGTGTGGCCGAAGGTCAAATCGTTCGTCTGGAAAAGCTGAACGTTGAGACTGGCGCTACCATCGACTTCAACGAAGTTCTGATGGTTGCTGCAGGCGACACTTTTAAAGTAGGTGCTCCTTTCGTTGAAGGTGGCAAGGTTGTAGCTGAAGTTGTGGCTCACGGCCGTGGCGAGAAAGTGACTATCGTCAAGTTCCGTCGTCGTAAGCACCATCGTAAGCAAGCGGGCCACCGTCAGTGGTTCACTGAAGTCAAAATCACTGGCATCAGCGCTTAATTAGAGGAGTCCGATAAATGGCACACAAAAAAGCTGGCGGTTCATCCCGCAACGGTCGCGATTCTGAAGCTAAACGCCTGGGCGTGAAGCGTTTCGGCGGCGAAACAGTTCTGGCTGGCAGCATCATCGTTCGTCAACGTGGTACCAAGTTCCATGCTGGCACCAACGTTGGTCTGGGCAAGGATCACACCCTGTTCGCAACCGCGACTGGTAAAATCCTGTTCGAAGTTAAAGGTCCGCTGAATCGTAAGTACGTTAGCATCGTTGCTGAGTAATTACGGACCGCAAGGATCCGAAGCCCCGCCAACAGGCGGGGCTTTTGTTTTTCTGACGTCTTTCTGATGTCGTTGACGAAAAAACGGAACGCAGCTGACTTTGGCTCTGACGGGCATGATTGGCAAGATGCGTATCGCCCGCAGGGGTCTGTACCACTATAATTGCGTATCGGTTTTTCGAATTAAGGTGACGGTTACCTATGAAGTTTGTTGATGAAGTCCAGATTCGAGTCGATGCCGGTGACGGTGGTAACGGTTGTGTAAGCTTTCGCCGTGAAAAATATATTCCCAACGGTGGTCCGGACGGCGGTGACGGCGGTGATGGTGGCGACGTATATCTGATCGCCGACGAGAACCTCAATACCCTGATCGACTACCGCTTCGAGCGTTTCCATGCTGCCGAGCGCGGTGAGAATGGCCAGAGCGCCAACTGTACCGGTCGCCGCGGCAAGGACAAGATCCTGCGTGTGCCGGTCGGTACCCGAGCGACCGATGAAGATACCGGTGAACTGCTGGGGGATCTGACCCACCACGAGCAGAAACTGCTGGTTGCCAAAGGTGGTTTCCACGGTCTGGGCAACACCCGCTTCAAGAGCTCCGTCAACCGTGCTCCCCGCCAGAAGAGTAACGGTACTCCGGGTGAAGTGCGTACCCTGAAGCTGGAGCTGCTGCTGCTGGCCGATGTCGGCATGCTGGGTCTGCCCAACGCAGGCAAGTCTACCTTTATTCGCGCCGTGTCTGCGGCTCGCCCGAAAGTAGCTGATTACCCCTTCACTACCCTGGTACCGAACCTGGGTGTGGTGCGTGGCGAGAACTCCCGCTCCTTCGTGATCGCCGATATCCCGGGTCTGATCGAAGGCGCTGCCGAAGGTGCAGGTCTGGGTATCCGCTTCCTGAAACACCTCGAGCGTTGCCGCGTGCTGATCCACCTGGTGGATATCTGTCCGGTTGATGGCTCCGATCCTGCTGAAAATGCCGTGACCATCGTCAAGGAGCTGGAGAAGTACAGCCCGGAACTGGCTGGCAAGCCGCGCTGGTTGGTGTTTAACAAGATGGACCTGATCCTGGAAGAAGAAGCCCAGGAGGTGATGGATCGCGTCAAGGCGGCCCTGAACCACGAAGGTCCGGTCTATGCTATCACTGCCATCAGCAAGGAAGGCACCAAGAAGGTCTGCTACGACATTCTGGATCTGCTGGACACCATGCCCCGTCAGCTGGCGGAAGATGCCAAAGACGCCATTGAGAAGGTGGAGTTCAAGTGGGACGACTACCACAAGAACCAGTTGGCCAAGGCTGAAGCGGAAGCACTGGCTGCCTCTCTTGCCTTCGATGAAGGGCTTGATGATGACGATTGGGATGACGACGAAGATGATGGCGTTGAAGTCATCTACGTCCGTGACTGATCCCCGTCACTCTCATTGAAAACCGGAGCCTGAACAGGCTCCGGTTTTTTTATGTCTATCGAGCAGCAACTCATTAGGTATATTTGTGATGTCACTTATTGCCTGCTACTGATAACCGATTATACTGCCCACCAAAATTAACAATAACGAAACAATCATCTGGCGATGTCGATTGAATCGATATGCGCCGCTGTATCTTATTGTTTTAATGGAAGGTTTACCTGTGGAAATATTTATGCGCAGATTTCTGCCTTAAGGGCTTGTTTGTGCATTTTTTTAGAGTATTCTTGCGCCCGTTTTGCCGGTTAATGCATGAATACGCAGGTTGGCCGAGCTAGGGAAAAGTAACATTAGGGCAGTCATATCATGTTGGAAAAGAGTCTCGAAGCACCTGCGGTCAATACTCGCCGTAATTTGTTGATGTTTCTGGTTCCGTCACTTATCGGGATCCTGCTGTTCATGACGCCGGTCGTCTATGACGGTAACGTCACCATCCCGGTGGCCGTGCTGGCCAAGCTGGTACAGCGCGTTTTTGCCGATTATCTGGTCGCCATGGTCAGTGCGGTGATCACCACCACCATGCTGATGACGGTGATTGCCTGGCTGTTCAAGCCAGCGATTCTGGTGCGTCGTCCTTTCCTCAACAGTTTGTTCAATGTCTCCCCTTTCTGGGCCTGCGTGCGGGTATTGGGCGGTATCTTCGTGCTGCTGACCTTCTTCCAGGTGGGGCCAGAGGTGCTTTACTCCGGCGCAACCGGTGGACTGGTGCTCAACGATCTGCTGCCGGTGCTGTTTTCGGTCTTCATTTTTGCCGGCCTGTTGCTGCCGTTGCTGCTCGATTTCGGGCTGCTGGAATTTGTCGGCACCATGATGACCCGCATCATGCGTCCTGTCTTCCGGTTGCCGGGCCGTTCGGCTGTGGACTGCTTTGCCTCCTGGCTCGGCGATGGCAGCGTCGGTATCCTGCTGACCAGCAAGCAGTACGAAGGGAAGTTCTATACCCAGCGTGAAGCCGCGGTGATTGGCACCACCTTCTCTGCGGTCTCCATCACCTTCTGTCTGGTGGTGATCTCCCAGGTGAAGCTGGAGCACATGTTTGTCCCCTTTTACCTGACCGTCTGTCTGGCGGGCGTGGTTGCGGCCATCGTGGTGCCGCGTCTGCCACCGCTCTGCTGGAAGAAGGACATCTATGCCGATGGCACCCCCCTGTGCCGCAAGCAGGAAGCTGTGCCGCACCAACACAGCGTGATGAGCTATGGTTTCGAGCGTGCCCTGACCAAGGCTGACAGCATGACTGATCTCGGCGCCGTCGCGCGGGAAGGGGTGAAGAATGCACTGGATATGGTGTTTGGCGTGCTGCCGGTGGTAATGGCGATCGGTACCTGTGCCCTGATGCTGGCCGAACATACCCCTATCTTCAACTGGCTTGGTGCTCCGTTTGTCCCCTTGCTGGAGCTGCTGCAACTGCCGGAGGCGGAAGCGGCTTCCAAGACCATCATGGTCGGTTTTGCCGACATGTTCATTCCGGCGGTGCTGGCCTCGACCATCGAGAGCGACATGACCCGCTTCGTGATTGCCGCCATGTCGGTAACCCAGCTGATCTATATGTCGGAAGTGGGCGCCCTGCTGCTGGGCAGCAAGATCCCGGTCAAGTTGTGGGAGCTGTTCGTTATCTTCCTGCTGCGCACTCTGGTTACCTTGCCGGTTATTGCCGGGGTGGCACACCTGCTGTTCTAAGGGCGCAGCGCAGTGAAAAACGGTCAACCTCGGTTGACCGTTTTTTTATGGCTTTTCCTCTTTTCTCCGGGCTTGATGGATTACGCGGGTTATTCGCAAAACGTCCTGCCTTGCAAGGTGTGGGTCATTCGCCGTGGGCTGAGTGTGGGTAACAAGAGAGAAGGGCCTGCGGGCCCTTGCTCATCAGTGTCCCTGCGGGTGGGGCTGTGCCGGCTTGCGGGGACACTGCACCAGCAGGGTATGGATGGTGTAGGTGCTGATCTGGGGGAAGCTCGGGCTAAATCCCCTCATCGGGTCGGTGCCCCCCATGCTCATCTGAACCTTGGTGAAGGTGTGCTGGCTGCGATCGGTTTCCTGATAGCCCTGCGGACAGCTCAAGCTTGCCTGTTGCTGGCAATCATCCGGCGCACTGCACTCGATCTCGAATCGTTGCAGCGAGGAATCTGCGGAGGTGAGCTCAGTGACAGTGGCGGGGGCGCAACCGGACAGCAATATACTGCCCAGCAGGACAATTCTCTGTGACATAAAAGGCGCGTGCTCTGTGGGACAAGAAAAGGGTGGTCGCGTGCCGGCCGGACCCTTGGTATCCCGCGCCGGCCGCCGTATGGGTTAGCGTGACGTTATGCTCAGATCGGACACTGGATGGTCAGCGAGTGGACCGTGTTGGCGATGCGATAGGGCTTGGCTGCTTTGTAGACCTTCTTCTCGTCGTCATAGCTTCCCCCCAGATACTGGGTGCTGTAGAGCGTCTGCTGACGACGATCGGTCTCCTTGTAACCTTGCGGGCAGGTCTGGTTGGCCTGCTGGAAGCAGGCTTTCATGCTGCTGCACTCGATGTAGAAGCCGCGCTGGCTGGTATCGGCAAGGTGCACCGGGGTGACGGTGGGGGCGGGGGGAGACAACAGGGCACAGCCGGAGAGCGTTAGCGCGCCCAGCAGAACGAGATGTTTTGACATAGATAACCTGAACAGGTGGTGTGACAACGTGTGAGGGGGAGTCTATTGCTCCCCCTTCGCTATAGGGGCACCGTTATAACCAGCCGGGGGCGCTCAGGCCAGCCCGCAAATGTAAGAAAATATGACGCCCCCCCCGGGTATGCGCGGCCAGCAGGATGAGCGTTCAAACAATACTTGCCTGAGATTTGTTCCGTTCGATTGCTGCCGCTTGGCAGGCAGAGTGTGGCAGGAGATAGTGATTCATTCAGGTATCCCGTGCTACATTGCCCCACTTGTTACTGGCCTGTAAATCAATGGAGTGACCCATGTCTGCCATCCCCTATTCCGTGCTCGATCTGGTGCCTGTTGCCGAAGGTTCCGAGCCTGCCGAGTCGTTTCGCCGTTCACGGGATCTTGCCCGCCATGCCGAGGGTTGGGGTTACCAGCGCTACTGGCTGGCCGAACATCACAACATGCCGGGCATTGCCAGTGCCGCCACCTCGGTGCTGATCGGCCATCTGGCCGAGGCCACCACCACCCTGCGGATCGGCGCGGGTGGCATCATGCTGCCGAACCACTCGCCGCTGGTGATTGCCGAACAGTTTGGCACCTTGGCTTCGCTCTATCCGGATCGCATCGATCTCGGCCTTGGCCGCGCCCCCGGGACCGATCAGCGCACCATGCGGGCGCTGCGACGTATGCGCAGCGGTGAGGTGGATGATTTCCCAGCCGATGTGCGTGAGCTGATGAGCTACTTTGGCGACGAGATAGGCGCGGTGCAGGCGGTGCCCGGTCAGGGGCTGCATCTGCCCATCTGGCTGCTGGGCTCCAGCCTCTACAGCGCGCAACTTGCAGCGGCGATGGGCTTGCCGTTCGGGTTTGCCTCCCATTTCGCACCCGCCATGTTGCTGCAAGCGCTGGAGATCTACCGTAGCCAGTATCGCCCCTCCGCTCGTTGGCCCAAGCCCCATGCGGTGGTCTGCATCAACATGATTGCCGCCGACAGCGAGCGGGAGGCCCGCTTCCAGTTCACTACCGTGCAGCAGCAGTTCTTGCGCCTTCATCGCGGTGATGCGGGCAAGCTGCCCGCGCCGATCGTCCAGCTTGGCGATGAGTGGTCTCCCCGTGAGCTGATGGCGATGGAGCAGACCTTGGCCCGCTCGCTAGTGGGCAACCCGGAGCAGGTTCGTCATGGCCTCAAGGCGCTGCTGGCGGAAACCCGTGCCGATGAGCTGATGTTCAATGGGCCCATCGTCGATCATCAGGCCCGACTGCGCTCTTTCGAGATTGCCGCCGAGCTGATGCAGAGCCTGTAAGCCATGACGAACCCTACTGTCGCGGTGGATGAAGTGTATTGGAATCCCATGGTACCGGAGCTGTCGGTTACCGATCTGGCTCGAGCTCTGGTTTTCTATACCGGTTTGTTGGGCTTCTCGATCCGCTATCGGCGCGATGACCCTCCTTTTGCTTATCTTGAGCAGCAACAGGTACAACTGATGCTGGAGCAGGTACATCCGGCGGGTTGGCAGGTCGGGGCGCTGGAGCCACCGTTCGGTCGGGGAATCAATCTGCAGATGGAGCTGACCGAGATCCAGCCGCTACTCGACCGCTTGCAGGCTGCCGGGATTGCACTTTTCCGGCAGCCCACTGAGGTCTGGTATCCAGTGGGCGAGATGCTGGCCGGGCAGCGCGAATTTTTGCTGCAGGATCCCGATGGTTATCTGTTACGGTTTGTGCAATATCTGGGGGAACGAGCGGCTGACTGACAAGATCAAAATCTTAACCATCTGATTTTAAAGGACTGTCAGATGTATGTCGGCCATCTGTCGTGTCACCTTTCGTGGCGCAAGCCCTATGCTGGCCCTGTCAATTACCACAAGGAGTTCGAGATGATCGTCAGGAAGTTGAGATTGCAACGGGGTTGGTCTCAGGATCAGTTGGCAACGTTAACTGGTTTGAGTGTCCGCACTATCCAGCGGATCGAGCAGGGGCAGCAACCCGGACTGGAATCTCTCAAGGCCCTGGCCGCCGTCTTTGAACTCGATGTGGCTCAACTGGATGGATCAGAGCAACAGGAGCGCGAGATGAGAGGAAGTGACACTATGGGTCAGGATGCGGTGCAGGTATCGGCAGAGGAGCGGGCGGCAATGCGCTATGTGGAGGAGCTCAAGGGCTTCTATCACCATGTCGCCAGCTACGTGGTGGTGATCTGCGGGCTGTTTGTCATCAACTACCTGAGCAATCCGGAGTACATCTGGGCCTGGTGGCCAACCTTGGGATGGGGGCTGGGACTTGCCTCCCATGCTGTTCGGGTGTTTCAGCCCTTCAAGCTGTTTGGCCCCGAGTGGGAGCGGCGCCAGATCGAGAAGCGGCTGGGGCGCAAGTTGTAACTTCATTCGCCGGAAAACAGGAAGCCTAAAACAGCAAGCCCGGCAGATTGCCGGGCTTTGTGATTGGAGCGGGTTGTGGCCATTCGTGCGGCAGCGACCGCCAGATTGCTGCGTCCCCCCTAGCTGGCGTGAACCGGGCAGGGGGTGGCGATCAGGGCATCATCCTCGTAGCGCCACAGGGTGAGGCTGTTGCCCCAGACACAGCCGGTATCGAGCGCCTTGATATCGCTCTTGCCAGTGTTGCCCATCAGGGCTGCCCAGTGGCCGAACACCAGAATGGGGTCGTCCACATGGTGTTCACGCTGTTCGAACCAGGGACGCAGCCCCGGGGTCGACTCCTTGGGCCCCTTCTTGCATTTGAAGTCGAGACGACCGTCGAAATAGCAGAAGCGCATTCGGGTGAAGGTGTTGATGATGTAGCGGTAGCGGTCGATACCGACCAGATCATCTTTCCAGCCATCGGGCTGGTCGCCGTACATGTTGTGCAGCAGCCAGCTGTACTGGTCACCGCGTAGCAGGCTCTCTACCTCGCGGGCGCAGTTGCGCGCGGTGCGGACATCCCATGCGGGGGAAATCCCGGCATGCACCATCATGATGGGCAGATCCGGATGTTCGGCCAGTAGCGGGCGGTGGCGCAGCCACTCCAGCAGTTCATCCCGATCCGGGGCATCCATCAGGCTTTGCAGCTTGTCTTTCTTCTTGAGCGGTGCAACGCCATCGGCGACCGCCAGCAGGTGCAGGTCGTGGTTGCCGAGCACGGTAACGGCACGGTTGCCCAGCCCTTTGACAAAACGCAGGGTATTGAGGGAGTCCGGGCCGCGGGCGACCAGATCGCCGCAGAGCCAGAGCACGTCATTTTCGGGATCGAACGCGGCAAGATCCAGCAGACGGCGCAAGTCGTCGTAACAGCCCTGGATGTCACCGACAAAACAGTTCGCCATGAAACCTCAGTTGATAATATTGGGGATAGCCAGCGTGAAGGGGGCGATGGGCGCCTCAAACTGCTGACCAGAGCCATCTTGCAGGGTATAGCTCCCTTCCATCACCCCAAGCGGGGTCGCCAGCGGCACGCCGCTCTGGTAGCGGTAGGTCTCACCTTCGGCAATGACGGGTTGTTCCCCGACCACGCCCGAGCCTGCCACTTCCAGCATCTTGCCATTGGCATCGGTGATGAGCCAGCGCCGATGCAGCAGTTGCACCGGGCCGGGCCCCAGATTCTCAATCTCGATCAGATAGTGAAACTGGTAAGGGTCTTTGGAGCCCGCCACATACACGGGGTATGGGCGGATCTCGATGTGCGGGAGTGCCACAGGATCAGGCCTGTTGCTGATCCGCCAGCCAGTTGGCGATCATGACAAACTGCTCGAGGGAGAGATTCTCCGGGCGCAGGTTGCCATCGATACCAAGCTCGGTCAGCTGGGCGTCGGTGATGAAGTTGGAGAAGCTGTTGCGGATGGTCTTGCGACGCTGGCCAAAGCCTTCGGTACAGACGCGATTCAGACAACGAATGTCTTTCGCGACTATGGTCGGATTTTTATGCGGGATCAGGCGAACTACGGCAGAGTCCACTTTCGGCGCCGGTTTGAAGGCGCCCGGGCCCACTTCCAGCACCGGCACCACCTGGCAGTAGTACTGGGTCATCACGCTCAGACGGCCATAAGCCTTGCTGCCCGGGCCGGCGGCCAGACGCAACACCACTTCCTTTTGCAGCATGAAGTGCATGTCTTCTACCCGATCAGCGAACTCGCACAGGTGGAAGATGAGCGGGGTGGAGATGTTGTAGGGCAGGTTGCCGAAGATTCGCAGCGGCCCCTTGCCTTCACCCATCAGGGTGCCGAAGTCAAAACGCATGGCGTCCGCTTCGATGACGGTCAGCTTGTCTTTGAGGGTCGGGTGCTCGCGCAGGCGAGCTGCCAGGTCCCGGTCAAGCTCGACCACGGTCATTTTGTCCATCTGGGCGGCGACCGGCTCGGTCAGCGCGGCCAGACCCGGACCGATCTCCACCAGATTCTGACCCGGCTGCGGGTTGATGGCGGCGACGATTTGATCGATCACATACCGGTCGTGCAAGAAGTTCTGACCGAAACGCTTACGGGCCGTGTGGCCCATGTGCACCTTACTGCTCATATCTTTTTTTCTCTACCATCTTGATGGCGTGGTTAATCGCGGTGACAAGGCTGCCCGGATCGGCCAGGCTCTTGCCTGCCAGATCCAGCGCGGTGCCGTGATCCACCGAAGTGCGGATGAAGGGAAGCCCCAGGGTGATATTGACCGAACTGCCAAAGCCCTTGTATTTGAGCACGGGCAGCCCCTGGTCGTGGTACATGGCGAGTACCGCATCCGCATCCTTGAGGTATTTCTCCTGGAACAGAGTGTCGGCCGGCAATGGGCCGACCAGATCGATCCCTTCCTGGCGCAGCGTGGCCAGAGCGGGTTCGATCACGTCAATCTCTTCACGTCCGAGATGGCCACCTTCCCCTGCATGGGGGTTGAGGCCGCAGACGTAAATACGGGGTTTGGCGATGCCAAACTTGGTGGCGAGATCCTCATTGAGGATCCGGATCACCTTGCCGAGGCGATCCTCGGTGATGGCCATCGCCACATAGGCCAGCGGAATATGGGTGGTCGCCAGTGCGACCCGCAGCCCCTCGGTTGCCAGCATCATCACCACATCGGCGGTGTTGGATTGCTGGGCAAAGAACTCGGTGTGGCCGCTGAACGAGACCCCGGCCTGGTTGATGATCCCCTTGTGCACCGGCCCGGTCACCACGGCGGCAAATTCGCCGCTCATGTTGCCATCGCAGGCACGCTGCAGGGTTGCCAGCACATAGGCGCCATTGCCTTCGTTCAGCTCGCCCGGCACCACGGGGGCGCCGAGGGAGACCGGACAGACGGTCAGGGTGCCCGCCCGTTGCGGATGAGCAGGGACGGTTGCGTCATAGGGCTCAAGCTCGATGCTGAGTCCAAGCAGGGTTGCCCGCTCGCGCAGCAGCGCCGGATCGGCGATCACCACCAACTGGTGGGGCCAATCCTGCTGGGCAATCTGCAGCACTAAGTCCGGGCCGATCCCGGCCGGTTCGCCCGGGGTAACGGCAAGGCGACGGCAGCTCATCAGCTACCGGCTCCTTCGATCTGGATGTAGGCTTCGTCACGCAGTTCATCCAGCCACGCCTGGGACTCTTCCACGAAGCGACGGTTGTAGATCAGCTGGTAGGCGCGCTGCTCCTGAGCCTTGTCGGTCGCATCCTGGCTGCGGTGATCTTCCACCTGCACGATGTGCCAGCCATGGCTGGTACGGAACGGGGCACTGATCTGGCCCGGTTGCAGACGGTTGACCATGTCGCGGAACTCGGGGACATAGACGTTGGGATCAGACCAGCCCAGTTCGCCACCCTGCACCGCAGAGCCCGGATCTTCGGAGTACTTCTCCGCCATGCTGGCGAAGCTGGCCTTGCCGCTCTTGATGTCGTGCAGAATGCCATCCAGCATCCCCTTGGCTTTCTCTTCGCTCAGGATGATGGAGGGCTTGATCAGGATGTGACGTGCCTTCACCTCGGTCTGCATCACTTGTTGCTGACCCTTGCTGTCGAACACTTTGACGATGTGCAGGCCGGCGCCGGAGCGCAGCGGGCCGACGATGTCGCCCTTCTTGGCACCTTGCACCGCTTCCGCCATCAGGGTCGGCATCTCTTGCGGGCTCATCCAGCCCCAATCACCCCCTTCCAGCGCCTTGGGACCATTACTCTCGGCAATGGCCAGTTTGCGGAAGTCGGCACCTTGCTTGAGGGCGGCCAGAATGCGCTCGATCTTGCTCTTGGCGGCATCCAGCTGGGCGGCAGTGGGGTTGTCCGGCAGGGCAATCTGGATATGACCGACGTGGTATTCATCCTGCTGTTGACCCTGTTTCTTCAGGATCTCCACCACCTGCTTCACCTCCTGCTCGGAGATGTTGATGCGACGGCGCACCTGGTTGCGGCGTACCTCGTTCATCAGGATCTCGCGGCGCACCTCTTCCCGATACTGGGCATAGGTCATCCCTTCACGGGCCAGCTGGGCACGTAGCTGATCCAGGGTCATCTTGTTATCGGCGGCGATGCCCTGAATAGCCTGTTCCAGCTGGGTATCGCTGATCTTCAGCCCCTGGCGCTCCGCCAGTTGCAGTTGCAGGCTCTCCTGGATCAGACGGTCCAGCGCCTGTTTGCGCAGGGTGGCATCGTCAGGCAGGGACTGGCCGCTCTCCTGGGCGGAGAGTTTTACCTTGTTGACCAGTGCGTCCTGTTGGCTGGACAGCACCACGTCCTTGTTGACCACGGCCAGCACCTTGTCCATCAGCTCGGGGGCCGCCAGTGCGGCCTGGCTCATGGCGCCAAACATACCCGCGGTCAGCAGGGCAATCAGGGTCTTTTTCATATCCATCTCTCAAGGCTGGGCCAGCATCATTGCTGACCTTTCAGATTAAACGGGCGAACATAGGGCAACAGCTCGGTATCCAGGGTGACACTGCGGCCACCGGTACCCACGCTGCCAAGTCCCTTCATTTCAAACTGCAGACCAATGACTTTTTCCGAGCGTGACGTGAGAACATTGTTTTCCCACTGTGGCTGGTTGTGCCACTCCAGGCTCATATTGATGCTCCAGCAGCAGGAGTCGTATTTGACACCGACCTTGCGGTCAATGTTCACATCCTGCTTGATATCACGGTAGTAACCGCCATACATCTGCCACTGATCGGCGATCGGAGCCATCATCACCAGACCCGCCTGGCTCAGATCTTCTGCCAGCGCTGTGTTGGTCGGATAGAGATAGTCCAGGTTGCCATCCTTGATGTAGCGGTAGTTGGCCTGGGTGGTCAGCTTGCCGGTCCGGTATTCGACCGCACCGTTGCCAGCCGTAAATTCCCCCTCGGAGGTGTCGTACTGGGTCCCCGCATGGGCAAACCACTCATCGGTGATCCGGGCATCCCCCTCGAATGAGAGCAGGGAGCGAGCGTTGGTACTTTCCGGGTCGGACGGGTAGAGGCGCACTTTGGGTGCTGTCATCTCAAAGGCCTGGGCCACCGCCAGACGCAACCGTTCATCACCTACGTTGTCGTAGATCCGGCTGGTCAGGCCTGCGGTTACCCGGTTGGCATCGCTGATGCGGTCGAGACCGGCAAAGCGGCGATCGCTGAACAGGCTGTAGTAATCCTGACGGGTGGTGGTGGAGTCGTAGATCCCGATCTCGTCCTGATCCCGATAGGGAACGTAGAGATACTGGAATTCGGGTTCCAGAGTCTGGGTACCCTTGCCATCATACCAGTCGAGCGGGCGATCGAAGTTGACGCCTCCCTTGAGGCGGAAGGAGGGCAGAGTACGGGTAATGGTGCCCTCTTTCAGGGTCAGCTGTTTGCTGTCTGCATCGGTGAAGCGGCTGCGGTCCTGGCTAACCAGATTATCGGGTACCTCCTGGTTGTAGGAGGTAAACATCAGCTTGTACTGGCTGGTCAGGTAGTAACCCGGTGCATCCACCAGAGGCACGGTCAGAGTCGGTGCCAGATGCAGACGGGTGGCAGTGTAGCGCTCACCGGCTTGCTGAGTGTTAGCGTTACCACTGTCATAGCCAAACTTGGTTAGCTCGCTGTTCCAGGCCAGATCGAACCACTTACCCTGTTGATAGTAGTTGTAGTCGATACGCGGCAGCATCTCGTGGGGCAATGGTACGTCGGGACGCAGAATTTGATAACGGCGGATCTCTGACGTCAGGTTCCAGTTCTGCTGGTAGTAGCCGGCAGTAAAGGATTGCTGCAACTGGCTGTCGACCTGAGTGCCCACTTGCGGGCTGAAGTCGTTGAAGTAGTTGTAATCCTTGTCCCGCACCTGGGTGTAGTCGACGCCAAAGCGCAGTGAACCATCCATCAGGGTTGAGCCGTGACGGACATTCATCAGGTAACGATGGCCATCTGAAAGATTGGAGTTGCTTGGGTTGTACTGCTTGTCATCCGCCAGATTTTCAAAGTACAGAATACCTGCATGTGCGGGGTCCGGCATGTAGCGGAACTCCACCTGCTCCATCAGGCCGCGTTTATCCATAAAACGGGAGGTGATGGTGGCATCGTAGTTGGGAGCTATGTTCCAGTAGAAGGGCTGGGTGATATCCATGCCGTTGCTGGAGCTTTGCTTGTAACCCGGGTAGAGCAGACCGGTCTTCCGCTCATCCTTGATGGGGAAGTTGATATAGGGGAAGTAGAACACCGGGTAGTCATAGAGCCAGAGGCTGGCGTTCCAGGCTTCGCCGAACACCTCTTTCTGGTCGATGTCGATGCTGCCCGCCTTGAGGGTCCACACTTCCTGACCGGGGGGGCAGGTGGTGTACTGGGCCCCCTCCATGGTGATGTTCTGGTTGTTGTTGGTCATCACCACGCGCTTGGCAAAGCCGCGCACCGGTGAGCCATGCACCTGATACTTGCCCTCTTCCAGTTCGGAGTTCTTGGTATCCAGGTTGGATTTGAGGGTCTTGTCGCTGGTGACGGTCACCTGACCGTCGTTGTAATAGATGTTGCCGATGGCGATGACATCCCGGCTCTTCTGGTCGAGTTGGGCATAGTCGGAGTCAAACTTGCGAACACCCTGACGAACCTTGACGTCACCTTCATAGACGGCGGTGCCGCCCTGTTTGGCCTCGAGACGGTCGGCATCAACCTCGACCGGCTGCGCGTTGGCATCCTGATCCGATGCAGGCTTCTCTATCTTGGGAACATAGTCATAGCAGAGACTATCGAGAATGCCGGTGGCTGGCGGCGCTTCGAACGGGGCCGCCTGCACCATCATAGGGGTGAGTGCGGGGGCCAGGCTGATAGTCAGGGCGATGGGATAGCGGTACCCCAGTGTCCATTTTGTCATGTGAAAGACTCGTGCAATCCGTGATAGATACGGTTGATCCAAGGCATGCATTTTACGACAGGTTTCATCGAGTTGACATTGCATGTCATTGCTTTATGTTAGCCGGCAATGATAAAGCATTATTGCGGCCAGGGCTAACAGCCAAGTGCTGCTTTCCACCTTGGTCCTCTACTTATGCACGATCGCGATTCCCTGCTATTGCAGTGGGCACGCCGTATTTCCGGTGATGCCAGTCTTCACTTGACCCTCATTTCCGGTGATGCCAGCTTCCGCCGCTACTCTCGTGGTGGTGGTCTGGTGTGGGTGGATGCCAATCCGAAAACCGAAAAAAATCATGAATTTGTTCGTAACGCGGCGGCCTTGCAGGCGCGTCAGCTGTTGGCGCCAGAGGTGAAGGCGGTGGACTACGAACAGGGGCTGCTGGCGGTCAGTGACCTGGGCGATACCCAGCTGATCAGCTGCCTGAACGAACACAATGTGCTGGCCTGGTATGGCAAGGCGATTGATTTGCTGCCCCGCCTGGGGGCGGTTGAACTGGCGCTTGAACCCTTCGATGCGGCTTTTATGGCGCGGGAGAACAGCATTTTCCCCGAGTGGTTGCTGGGCCAGCATCTGCAGCTGACTCTGAGCCATGAAGAGCAGCAACTGCTGGACGAGACCTTTGCCTGCCTCACCGCCTGCAATCTGGCCCAGCCGCAGGGGGTGATGCATAGAGATTTCCACAGTCGCAACCTGATGGTGTGTGGCGGGGATACTCCCGAGAGCAGCCGGCTGGCCATCATCGATTTTCAGGATATGGTCATCGGGCCGCTTACCTATGACTTGGTTTCCCTGCTGAAAGATTGCTACGTGCGCTGGCCGGACGAGGTGATCAATGAAGGGATGCGTCACGGCTTTGCCACCCTGCAACAGGCGGGTCTGCTTGGCGAGCTAGATTATGCCAGTTTCCGTCGTGATGCCGACCTGACCGGCATGCAGCGACACCTCAAAGCGGCCGGAATCTTCACCCGGCTCTATCATCGCGACGGCAAGTCCGGCTATCTCAAGGATATTCCCCGCACCCTCGGCTATGTGGTGGATGTCTGTCGCACTCATGGTAGTGCCTATCCGGTATTGGCCCGTTTTGGTCAGTGGCTGGAGCAGGTGGTTTTGCCGGGGATCGCCAATGCTGGAGTTAAATCATGAAGGCGATGATCCTGGCCGCTGGCCGTGGCGAGCGGATGCGCCCGCTGACCGACCTGCTGCCCAAGCCACTGTTGGCGGTGGGGGGAAAACCGCTCATCGTTCATCACATCGAAAAACTCAAAGCCGCTGGCGTGACCGAGTTGGTCATCAACCACGCCTGGCTCGGCTACAAGCTGGTCGAGAGCCTGGGTGATGGCAGTGCGCTTGGTGTGACCATCCACTGGTCAGCCGAGGAGAGCGCGCTGGAGACCGCGGGCGGCATCGTGCAGGCGCTGCCACTACTGGGGGCAGACCCTTTTCTGGTGCTCAACGGCGATACCTGGCTCGATCTCGATTATCACACACTGGTCAGCCAGCCCCTTGGCGATGATCTGGCCCACCTTTGGCTGGTGCCCAATCCGCCCCAGCACCCGAGCGGGGACTTTGCCCTGCAAGAAGGGCGAGTCATGGATACGCCAGCGTTTACCTTCAGCGGGGTCGGACTATATGATCCGGCGGCCTTTGCCGGTCTCGCGGGCGGTGCCCGCAAGCTGGCGCCCCTGCTCCGTGACTGGATGGCGCAAGGGCGGGTGGGCGGCAGCCTGCTCGCTGGCGAGTGGCGCGATATCGGCACGGTCGATCGACTGCGCGAGCTGGATGACCAGCTCCAGGCCCGCACTCATTAACTTCAAGAGGTCTTGAACCATGCGTATTTGGGGTAAGGTGCTGGGCGCCTTCTTCGGTTTTCTGCTCGGCAACATCATTGGTGCCCTGATTGGCCTCTGGATCGGCCACCGTTTCGACCGTGGCATGGGGTTGCAGGGGGCGTTTCGTCGCGGCCCGAGTCAGGAGCAGCAAGCCGTCTTTTTCCATGCCACCTTCTCGGTGATGGGTCACATCGCCAAGTCCAGCGGTCAGGTGACCGAGCAGGAGATCCGGGTTGCCTCCAACCTGATGGATCGGATGCGGCTGGCGGGCGAACAGCGTGCCCGGGCGCAGGAGTCGTTTCGTCTCGGTAAAGAGGCCGACTTCCCGCTGCGCGAGACCCTGGCCGAGTTCCGCCGTGCCAGTCTGGGGCAGCGCGATATCCTGCGCTTCTTCCTCGAAGTGCAGTTGCAGGCGGCCTTTGCCGACGGGCGGGTGGAGGAGGGCGAGCGCGCCATTTTGCACACCATCGCCGACGAGCTGGGTTTCAGCCGCATTGAGTTGGCCCGCATTCTGGCGATGGCCGAAGCGCAGATGAACTTCTTCAATCAGGCCCATGGCCAGTATCAGGGGGGCCATTCCGGTGGTCAGCAGTATCGGCAGGCGGCACCCTCTGCGGATCGCCTCAAGAATGCCTACCAGTTGTTGGGGGTAAGCGAGAGCGACAGCGATCAGGATATCAAGCGTGCCTACCGCAAGGAGATGAGCAAGCATCATCCGGACAAGCTGGCCGCCAAAGGGCTGCCGCCGGAGATGATGGAGATGGCCAAGGAGAAGACCCAGGAGATCCAGCAAGCCTGGGAGTGGATCCGCGAGGCCCGCGGCATCCGTTAAGCGCCAGAATCTGGCTGTAATAGACAATAAAAAGCCCCGCAGCAGTGCGGGGCTTTGCTTTGCCGTGTGGCGCTGGCCGGGTTATTTGGCCGGAATCGCTTCCAGCACGTGCACCAGCAGTTGCCAGAAACGCTCGACTGCCGGGATATGTACCTTCTCGTCAGGGGAGTGGGCACCGCGGATGGTCGGGCCGAAGGAGACCATGTCCCACTCCGGATAGGCGCTCTTGAATAGACCGCACTCGAGACCGGCATGGATCACCATCACGTTGGGCATGGTGCCGAACAGGGTCTGGTAGCTGTTGCGTACCAGCGCCATGACGGGGGAGTCCACGTTCGGCGCCCAACCCGGATAGGCCCCGGTGAATTCGCAGCTGGCTCCCGCCAGGGTGAACAGGGAGCGGGTCATCTGCTCGATGCTCTCGCGGCCGGAGTTAATCAGGGAGCGGATCAGGCACTGGACGTACACTTCGCCATCCTGAGTCTTGATGACCCCCAGGTTGGTAGAGGTCTCGGTCACGCCGGGCATGGCATCGCTCATGCGCATCACGCCGTTCGGGCAGGCCATCAGGGCATTCAGCAGGCGCTGCTGCAGAGAGACGCTCATCAACTTGGCCGGTTTGGCGGCGCTGTTAACCAGCACGGTCAGGTTCGGCTCGGTGGCGGCCAGTTCGGTCTGGTAGATACCGGTATAGCGGTCAACCAGCGCCTTGAACTCGTTCACGCTGGCAGCGGGCACCTGCAGGGTGGCACGGGCTTCGCGCGGGATGGCGTTGCGCAGAGTGCCGCCGTGGATCTCGGCCAGACGAACACCCAGCGGCTCGGCTGCTTTGAGCAGACGCACCAGCAGCTTGTTGGCATTGCCACGACCGCGATGGATATCGCAACCGGAGTGACCGCCACGCAGCCCTTTTACGGCCAGTTCGAACGCTTCACCTTCAGCAGCATCAACCAGCTCGAGCGGGAAGCGGATATTGGCATCCACACCGCCAGCGCAGCCCATATAGACTTCGCCATCCTCTTCGGAGTCGGTGTTGAGCAGAATTTTGCCCTCCAGCCAGCCCGCTTCCAGACCGAAGGCGCCGGTCATACCGGTCTCTTCGTCTGTGGTCAGCAGCACTTCCAGCGGACCGTGCTTGATGGTCTTGTCAGCCAGTACGGCCAAGCAACCGGCCATGCCGATGCCGTTGTCGGCACCCAGAGTGGTGCCACGGGCAGTGACCCACTCACCATCGACATAGGCATCGATGGGATCGGTCGCGAAGTCGTGTTTGGTGTCGGCGTTGGCCTGCGGCACCATGTCGATATGGGCCTGCAGTACCACGGCTTTGCGATTTTCCATCCCCGGGGTGGCCGGTTTCTTGATGATGATGTTGCCGACCTTGTCCTGCTTGACCGCCAGACCTTCCCCTTGAGCCCATTGGATGATCCAGGCGCTCAGTTTGGCTTCATGTTTGGAAGGGTGGGGGATGGAGCAGATCTGTTCGAAGAAATGCCAAATCAGTTTGGGAGAGAGAGAGCTAAGCTGTGCCACGTCGGGACTCCTTACCAGCACGGAATTAACAGGGCCCCATC
The DNA here is from genome assembly GCF_051920345.1 of Aeromonas sp. 102P. Taxonomy (NCBI): domain Bacteria; kingdom Pseudomonadati; phylum Pseudomonadota; class Gammaproteobacteria; order Aeromonadales; family Aeromonadaceae; genus Aeromonas; species Aeromonas sp. 102P. The sequence continues at coordinate 1,431,462 of NZ_JBQBCZ010000001.1, forward strand.
AGCGGGCCGGGGAAGAGGATAACGATAATACAGTCAATCACACAAAAATGTGAGCAATCAGCGCAAATCGCAGGCAGCTTGTGCTGGCTGATGGCAACCAGGCAGTACGATCGTCAGGTTCGGACGACGCTGACCGATAGAAAAGAAAATGTGTGACCGATCTCACAAAAATATTGAATTTAACGCACCGACTGGTAAATTAGCTCCCGTGGTTCGCCACCCGTCAGGATGACGATGAAAGCCTCCAGGGAACCGAAGCAAAGCAAGTGCGCCTCCATGGAACCGAGTGTTCGTTCAAGGATTTGAGCCCGCATTAAAGGTACGTAACTTGTTAAGCAATCAGGAGTTTCAATATGCCAGGCAGCAACTCAACCTATTGGTTTGCCCCCTCTTTGTATACCCAGGGTTTCAGCTACCCTAATCCCTTCGTCACTCGTCGCTAAGACGAGCTGCCCAACCAGGCAGAGGCGAGAAAGCAGCAGGTGCGTGAGGTAAATCCTCCCCCTGCTATTTTTTTATCTGCGATTTGCCGCACAGCCCATCTGGACTCGGCAGCAGGGACGGCAGGTTAGTCGTTTGGCGCTCTAGATGGGCCGAATGGAGAGGGTGATGCCGATTTTTCCTGTTTTTGGCATACGTTTGCCAGGCATTTTCTTTGCAAACGGTGCTATCATATCGGCCCAACAGCCTGTCCGCGGTTTGGACACATCATCTAACCGATCGCCGGATAAGCCCATCTTGCTTCCATTGTTATCAGATTTGCTGCCGAGGCTTAGCCCTGAGGCAGCCGAAGTGCAATCTGAATTCAGTCGGGCAAGGGCCACCATTTACTGGCATCCGCAGGGATAATTGCGGATGTTGTTATTTTAAGTGATTGTTTTTAAATAACTATTCGAGATCGATAACATGCCGAAAAAGTTCTATGTGTCGTGGGACAACCTGCAACGTGAAGCTCGCCGTCTGGCCCGTCGTCAGCTGCCTGTCAGCCAGTGGAAAGGTATCATCGCGGTCAGTCGTGGTGGTCTGGTGCCCGCAGCCCTGATGGCCCGTGAACTTGGCATTCGTAATGTGGAAACCCTCTGCATCTCCAGCTATGACCATGACAGCCAGCGCGAGCTGGTGGTCGTGAAGGCTGCCACCACCGCCGGTGACGGGGAAGGCTGGCTGGTGGTGGAAGATCTGGTGGACACCGGCACCACCGCCAAGGCGATCCGCGAGCTCTACCCGAAAGCCAAGTTCATCGCGATCTTCGCCAAGCCGATGGGCGAAGCGCTGCTGGACGATTTCGAAGTGGCGATCCCGCAGGATACCTGGATCGAACAGCCATGGGATATGGCTCTGGAGTTCGCCACACCGATCTGCGACGAAAAGTAACAGGATCGGGATGTGACGCTCGCTGCGTCCATTGGTCGCAACCGGCAATAATGGTTTCACAGGGCTCCAATTTGGAGCCCTGTTTTTTTGTGTATCAATCTGTTGCAGGGTGGCTGATGGGCAGTAAAAGTGGTTAAGATGAGCTATTGCCTGATATGAATGGGACACTATCTTGGACTTGAACGAAGACCTAAACCTGACCGAACAGCTCTTTACCCGCGTCAAGAAGGTATTGGAAACATCCGAGATCTCCAACTCCAGTGCGGCTGATCTGGCGCAAGCCGAGTCAGACGAGATGTTTATCGACGGCTCCATGTCAAAGAGCTGGTATCGCCTGCTGCGCCGCCCCTCCTGGACCTGGCAGGGGGCTGATCCCATCGAAGTGGAGCAGACCCTGGCCCGTATCGCCATGGCGACCGGCGAGCGCACCCATGACTGCTATCTCGATACCATCAAGGGCTATGTGCCCGGCAACTGGATCTACGAATGGAGCCAGGTGGCTGGCAACTATTTCAAGCAGGGCCGCGAACTGCACGAGAAGGGGGATACTTCTGGCGCCCTGAAGCAGCTGCTCAAGGCGGTGCGCTACTACTCCATCGCCAGCTATCCCCACCTCAAGGATGATGAGCTGGCGGATCAGGCCCAGCTGCTTGGCAACATGGCCTATCGCGAGGCGGGCCGCCTGTTCAAGGTGCCGCTCAAAGAGATCCAGGTGCCTTTTCGCGGCAAGCATATTCAGGGTTATCTCCACCTGCCGACGACCGAAAAACCGGTGCCGCTGGTGATCATCAGCGGCGGGATCGACTCCCTGCAGCTCGATTTCCTCAACTTCTATCTCAAACGGCTCGAGCCCAACGGTATCGGCATGCTCTCCCTCGATATGCCCGGGGTCGGCTATGCCGAGCATTGGCCGCTGGTGCAGGATACCAGTCGTCTCCATCAGGCGGTGCTCCATTACCTCTCCGAAGTGGCCTGGGTCGATCATCAGCGTATCGCCATGGTGGGGATGCGTCTGGCGGGTAATATCGCAGCCAGACTGGCCTTTATCGAGCCGTTCAAGCTGCGGACCGTGGTTTGTGTCGGCGCCGGGGTCAATCAGGTGTTTACCAATCAGGAGCTGTTTGCCAAGTGTCCGCGCATGATGCGGGACAGTCTGGCCAACCGGTTGGGGGCGGATGCGGCGCAGTGGGACGGCATGCGTACCAAGTGCCAGGTTTTTTCACTTAAAACACAAGGATTACTGGGGACTCGCACCTCTGTGCCGATATTGAGTATTGGACACAAGCGAGATTTTATTTGTCCCGAGCAGGATGTACGGGCATTGGCGGCGGCCAGTCGTAACGGCAAGGCCATCGTTTTCGACAAACAGCCTTTGCTGGAGGTGTATGACAAGGCACTGGACGAAATCGTCGAGTGGCTGAAACAGCATTTGTGTACCTGACATTGCGCTAAAGAACTGACGCCATCCCGAGGTGGCGCGGCTTGTTTAACAGGGAGGTTAACATGTCTGAAAGAGTGACCTACAAGCGACTGCTGAGGCAGTTTGCTGCCATTGGCCCCTATTTGCGCGAAGATCTCTGCGAAGAGGGGCGTTATCGTTTCGACTGCCTGTCGGTCTGCGTCAGCGCCAAGCCGGCGCCGGACAAACGGGAGTTCTGGGGCTGGTGGCTGGTGCTGGAGCAGGACGATCACCACTTCCGTTACCACTATCAGCTCGGTTTCTACAATGCTGATGGTGAGTGGCTGGACAAGCCGATCCCCAAGAAGCACCAGGTAGAAGTGGAGCGGACCCTCAACCGTTTCTACAAGCTCATCAGCGACAAACTGACGGCTCTGGAGTGTCAGTTAGCGCCAGCGGATCAGGTCACCAATGAGTTGACCGTGACCGCTGCTTGATCCCTGATGCCCGGCGAGCAGCATCCTGCTGTTTGCCGGGCCATCAGTCAGCCATCTCCCCTTCCGACTGCAATCATCCGGGCTTTGCCCCATCTCCTCACCCCGGCGTTAATTGCCTTGCAGGGCTCCATAGCCGTGGGTATAAAGATATTCCTTACTTTTTTAGCCTTTATGCTCCCATGGAAAACAGAACCATAGTCGTCAAGTTGGGCACCAGCGTGCTCACAGGGGGGTCTTCCCAGCTCAATCGTGCCCATATGGTCGAGCTGGTCAGACAGTGTGCGGCCTTGCACCGTCACGGCCACAGGGTCGTGGTCGTCACATCAGGGGCTATCGCCGCCGGGCGTGAACATCTGGGTCACCCGCCACTGGCGCCAACCCTGCCCAACAAGCAGATGCTGGCGGCGGTTGGTCAGACCCAGCTTATTCGGGTATGGCAGGATCTGTTCAACCTCTACGGTCTGCATATCGGCCAGATGCTGCTGACCCGCGCCGATCTGGAAGATCGGGAGCGCTACCTCAACGCCCGCGACACCATGCGCACCCTGCTTGATCACCGCATTATTCCGGTCATCAACGAAAACGACGCGGTGGCGACCGCCGAGATCAAGGTCGGCGACAACGACAACCTCTCCGCGCGGGCCGCCATTCTGGCGGATGCGGATCTGCTGATCCTGCTAACCGATCAGAAGGGGCTCTTTACTGCCGATCCGCGCACCAATCCCGATGCCCAGTTGATTGAAGAGGTGCAGACCATCGACGATACCTTGCGCTCGCTGGCGGGTGACAGTGTCAGCGGCCTCGGCACCGGCGGCATGGCCACCAAACTGCAGGCCGCCGATGTGGCCCGTCGAGCTGGTGTCAACGTGGTGATCGCGACCGGCCAGATGCCGGAGGTGATCGGCCGTCTTGCCAAGGGCGAGCGTATTGGCACCCTGTTCCCGGCGCTGGCCTCCCCGCTGGAAGGGCGCAAGAGCTGGATCCTGGCAGGCCCGCCCCCTCACGGCGAAGTGCATGTGGATCAGGGGGCTGTCGCCGCCATGAAGGATAAAGGCTCCAGCCTGCTGCCCAAGGGGATTGTCGCCGTCAAGGGCGACTTTATTCGGGGCGATGTGGTGCGCATTCTTGATCCCAAGGGCGCCGAGCTGGCCCGTGGCATCTGCCGTTACGACCATCTGGAGCTGGAGAAGCTGCGCGGCGTCCACTCGGATCAGATTGAACAGGTATTGGGCTATGGCTACGGCTCTGTGGCCATCCATCGAGACGATATGGTGCTGCTCTAATCAGGGCGGCATGGCATGAACAAAGGAAACCGAGATGAGTCTGGAGAAAATGGGGCAGGCGGCCCGAGAAGCCGCCTATCAGCTGGCTACCATCAGCACGGCGCAGAAGAACCGGGCGCTGGCCGCCATCGCTGACGAGCTTGAGGCGCGCTGTGAGCAGATCCTCGTAGCCAACGCGAAAGATATTGCCGCCGGTCGTGAGGCAGGCTTGTCAGAGGCGATGCTGGATCGCCTGCTGCTCAATCCAGCCCGGTTGGCCGGGATTGTGGCGGATGTGCGCAAGGTAATTACTCTGGATGATCCGGTCGGCGCCGAAATGGATAGCCGGGTGCTGGAGAATGGCCTGCGGCTCTCCCGTCGTCGGGTGCCCATCGGGGTTATCGGCGTCATCTACGAGGCGCGTCCCAACGTCACCATCGACATCGCCAGCCTCTGCCTCAAGACCGGCAACGCCAGCATACTGCGTGGCGGGCGCGAGACCTTCCACTCCAATCTGGAGCTGGTGCGGGTGATCCAGCATGCGCTGGCGGCCTCCGGCCTGCCCGAGGCGGCGGTGCAGTACATCGACAACCCGGATCGGGCGCTGGTTGGCGAGTTGCTGCGTCTCGACCGCTATGTGGACATGATCATCCCCCGTGGCGGTGCCGGCCTGCACAAGATGTGCAAGGAGAACAGCTCCATCCCGGTCATCATCGGCGGGTTCGGTATCAGCCATATCTTCGTCGACGAGAGTGCCGATCTGGTGCGCTCTCTGGCGGTCATCGACAACGCCAAGGTGCAACGCCCCTCCGCCTGCAATGCCCTCGATACCCTGCTGGTGCATGAGAAGGTGGCTGCCACCTTCCTGCCGCAGCTGGTGACGCTGATGAACGAGCGCAAGGTGACGCTGGTCGGCGCGGCCAACGCCATGACGCTGCTGGCAGGCGCCGACAACCTGTGCGAGGCGGGGCCGGAGGATTTCGATACCGAGTGGCTGGGACTGACCCTGGGAGTCAAGCTGGTGGCGGATGTGAACGAGGCGCTGGCCCATATGCGCGAGCACAACGCCGGCCACTCCGATGCCATCCTGACCAACGATCTGGCCAACGCCGAGCGTTTTGTCAATGGCGCCGGTTCGGCGGCTGTCTATGTGAACGCCTCCACCCGTTTCACTGATGGTGGCCAGTTTGGTCTGGGCGCTGAAGTGGCGGTCTCGACCCAGATGCTGCATGCCCGTGGCCCCATGGGGTTGACCGAGCTCACCAGCTACAAGTGGGTAGGGCAGGCCGATTACCTCAGCCGCGCCTGATAACCGGTTGTGTCAGATACAAAAATGCCGACTCTTGGGTCGGCATTTTTTTCGCGGGTATCGTGCCGATACCACGCAGTGCGATATCCCTCGGGGTTATTCCCCGTGATAGAGCGCCTTGTCACCGTGCTTGAGCACATAACCCTTCCAGATAAAGAGGGTGTAGCCGCTGCCCTGCCACGACCAGTTGCCCTCCGCACCTTGACGGGTCAGCGCAAGCAGCTCGCCACTTGGTAGATGCAGTTCGGCCTGCGTCTGATCGGCGTTGAACAGCACGAAGGCGCTGCTGGTCTGGCTGGCATCGGTTGGATTGAGCCGGATACCCTCTTCAAAAAGGCGCACACATTTGCCTGTGAGCGCTGACCACTGATAGCCCGCACTGCCGATACAGCCGTGGCTGTCACGATCGCTGCCCACCAGATGTTGTTCCGGTGTACTGCATGCCGCCAGCAGCAGAGAGGCGGCCATCAGGGTCAAGGTGCGCATGGTTACTCCTGAAGATCCCGTTCGATGACGATGTTGGAGAATCCCAACTCTTTGAAGTAGTTCTCCTGGTAATCCTTCACGCTTTTCTTGTCACGGCGACAAACCTGAGCCAGCTGGGCCTCCATAGCGTGAAAACTGGTGAGATCCAGCCCTTCGGCAGCTGCGATGGCGTCGTAGATGCTGCGGAACTTGTCGTTCGCGTAGCCGATCTCTTTGGCCTGTTTTTTATAGGTATACGTAATCTTAAAGGCCATCTTGCCCTTCCTTCTTCGATTTGGCTTGCTTGCGCTGGACGTAGAGGTAGAGGCTCTCTACCTTCTCCCGAGCTCTGTGCGTCTTGCGCAGGGATGTCAGGCCGGATTTAAACACAGTCAGGGCCTTTCAGCTTGGTCTGCTTGCGTTGTACATACAGATAGAGACTCTCTACCTTCTCCCGAGCTCTGTGCGTCTTGCGCAGGGATGTCAGGCCGGATTTAAACACAGTCAGAGCCTTTCAGCTTGGTCTGCTGGCGTTGTACATACAGATAGAGGCTCTCTACCTTCTCCCTGGCCCAGGGGGTCTTGCGCAAGAACTTCAGGCTGGACTTGATGCTGGGATTATCGGTGAAGCAGCGGATATTGATCTGCTGCCCCAGCTCTTCCCAGCCGTAGTGTTCGACCAGCGCAGTGACGATGGCTTCCAGCGTCAGCCCGTGCAGCGGGTTGTTCTTCTGCGAGGCGTTCGGTTGCTCGCTCATGCCTGCTCCGCCAGCTTGGCAAAGGGCTGACCCATGCGGGTGGTGACGCCATTGGCCAGATGGGGCTCGAAACCGGCCAGCATGCCCGGGCCAAACAGGCAGACCACGGTGCTGCCCAGCTTGAACAGGCCCATCTCGGCACCTTTTTGCAGGGTAATGGCCTCGTCGCCGGTGTAGTCCCAGCGCACCACCTTCTTCTCTTTGGTCGGCGCAATGTTGCCAGCCCAGATGGTCTCGATGCTGGCCACGATAGTGGCACCGACCAGTACCAGCGCCATGGGGCCGTGCGGAGTGCGGAAGGTGGCGACCACACGCTCGTTGCGGGCAAACAGGTTCGGCACGTTCTCGGCGGTAAGCGGGTTGACGGAGAAAAGATCCCCCGGCATGAACACCATGCTCTCCAGCACACCGTCCAGCGGCATGTGGATGCGGTGATAATCCTTGGGCGCCAGATAGATGGTGGCGAAGTCGCCATCCTTGAACGGCGCCACCAGATCCTCATAGCCGCCCAGCAGCTCGCGAGCGCTGTAGTCGTGGCCCTTGGCCTGAATGATGCGACCCTGCTGGATGGAGCCGAGCTGGCTGACGGTGCCATCCACCGGCAGCGCCAGGGTCATGGCATCTTCTACCACCGGGCGGATACCGGGCTTGAGCTCGCGGGTGAAGAACTCGTTGAAGCTCTTGTAGTGGGCCGGGCTCTCGTGCAGCGCCTCACTCATGTCGACCTGATACTGCTTGATAAAAGCCTCGATCACTTTGGTAGTGATGTTGCCCGCTTCGGCGGCAGCAAACTTGCCGATCAGACGGGAGAGGGCGTGCTTGGGCAGACAGTATTGACCGGCAATTTTCAGGTTGTCAGTAATGCTCATGTTCATCATCAACGTAGGTTTATTAGGGTCACAGGCGCGCTTGCTGGCGACCGTGACGGGCTTCCTGCATGGTTTCCAGGATGCGGTGATAGTTGTGGAAGCGATCGGCGCTGATGGCGCCCGCGTCGACCGCGGCGCGCAGGGCACAGCCGGGATCGTCCTTGTGGGTACAGTCGCGGAACTTGCAACCACCCAGATAGTCGCGAAACTCGACGAAGCACCAGGTGATGCGGTCGGCCTCCAGATGCCAGAGGGCGAACTCGCGGATCCCCGGGGAGTCGATCAGATCGCCACCGCTCGGGAAGTGGTAGAGCCGCGCCGTGGTGGTGGTGTGCTGGCCGAGCCCCGAGTTTTCGGAGATCTCGCCGGTGAGTACATCCAGCCCCGGCATCAGGGCGTTGGTGAGCGACGACTTGCCCACCCCGGACTGGCCGACGAAGATGCTGATCTTGTCGGTCAGAGCGGCTTTAAGCTCATCCAGCCCTTCGCCGCTCTCGCAGCTCACCAGCAGCACCTCGTAATTGAGTTTGCGGTAGGTTTCGAGCTGGCCTTCGATGCGCGATCTGGCGGCATCATCGAGCATGTCGACCTTGTTCAGCACGATGAGGGGGCGGATCTCCACATCCTCGGCGGCCACCAGATAGCGGTCGACGATGTTGGTGGAGAACTCGGGCATCACCGCCGAGACGATGATGATCTGGTCGATATTGGCGGCGATGGGTTTGACCCCGTCGTAGAAGTCCGGCCGGGTCAGTACCGAGTGGCGCGGATGCACCGCCTCGATGACGCCCGCTGTCGCGGCATTGAGGCCGGGACGCCACACTACCTTGTCGCCACACACCAGACTGCTGATGCTGCTGCGCCGCAGGTTGCTGCGGTGGATGGTGCCATCGACCGCTTCCACGTCTGCGTGCTGACCAAAACGGCTGATCACCACCCCTTCGATGGCGGGGCCAAACAGGGTGTCATCCACCACTGTGGTGTGATCTTTTTGCAGCCGCCGTTCGCGGTTGGCCTGGACGCGCCTTTGTTGACCCAGATTGAGTTTTGCTTTCTTTGCCACTCGATTCGCCAGTTTATGAACAGATCCAAAGCCAGTATGATACATGCAAATTGGCAAAATTCCGCCATTCCTCCCAATAGAGAGAGCAATCATGACAGTCAGCGCGCAGAACCTGGTATGGATCGACATGGAGATGACGGGTCTCGACCCCGAAGAGAACGTGGTACTGGAGATTGCCACCATAGTCACCGACAAGGATCTGAACGTACTGGCCGAAGGGCCGGTCATTGCCATTCATCAGAGTGATGAAGAGCTTGCCAAGATGGACGAGTGGAACGTCAACACCCATACCAAGAGCGGTCTGGTGGCCCGGGTCAAGGCGAGTCAGCACGACGAGGCGAAAGCCATTGCCGAGACCCTCGACTTCATTCGCCAGTGGGTGCCGGAGCGCACCAGCCCGCTGTGCGGCAACAGCATCGGTCAGGATCGCCGCTTCATGGTCAAGCACATGGCCGAGCTGGAAGCCTTCTTCCACTACCGCAACGTCGACGTCAGCACCATCAAGGAGCTGGTACGCCGCTGGCAGCCGGAACTGCTGGATCAGTTCAAGAAGAGCGGTACCCATCAGGCGCTGGACGATATCCGCGAATCCATCGCCGAGCTGCAGTTCTATCGCAGCCACGTCTTCAAGATCTGATTCCCCGGCAAGGGGTTGTCATACTCTGGCTGCTAAAATCGACAGTTCGGCCAGCTTTTGAGCGAACGCGCGCAACCAGACAAAAAAGCCCTTGCAATTGGAATGACTGCTCTTATAATTCGGCTCCCGTACAGTAGCGCAAGCAACCAAATGCTGTACGGCCTGTTTTAAGGTAGTTGCGGGAATAGCTCAGTTGGTAGAGCACGACCTTGCCAAGGTCGGGGTCGCGAGTTCGAGTCTCGTTTCCCGCTCCAAAAATCTGATGATGACACTGGTGCAAACCAGCCCGATGCGGGAATAGCTCAGTTGGTAGAGCACGACCTTGCCAAGGTCGGGGTCGCGAGTTCGAGTCTCGTTTCCCGCTCCAATCATCAGCCAGCCTAAAGACAACCAAATTGTTGCGGGAATAGCTCAGTTGGTAGAGCACGACCTTGCCAAGGTCGGGGTCGCGAGTTCGAGTCTCGTTTCCCGCTCCAAAAAATTTGTAAGTGATATTCCGATGCGGGAATAGCTCAGTTGGTAGAGCACGACCTTGCCAAGGTCGGGGTCGCGAGTTCGAGTCTCGTTTCCCGCTCCAATCACTTGCAGATGACATTCTGTTGCGGGAATAGCTCAGTTGGTAGAGCACGACCTTGCCAAGGTCGGGGTCGCGAGTTCGAGTCTCGTTTCCCGCTCCAAACATTTGTAAGTGACATTCCGTTGCGGGAATAGCTCAGTTGGTAGAGCACGACCTTGCCAAGGTCGGGGTCGCGAGTTCGAGTCTCGTTTCCCGCTCCAATCACTTGTAAATGACATTCTGTTGCGGGAATAGCTCAGTTGGTAGAGCACGACCTTGCCAAGGTCGGGGTCGCGAGTTCGAGTCTCGTTTCCCGCTCCAATCTCTCTTCGAAGTTTTCATAATCCCTTTGAATTGCCCTTCACATCGCGCTGCGATGCTTTGTCGTATCTGGCGTTTACTCAGCGTGTCTCAGCCGCCTTCTGCAAACAGGGGGGGGGACTCTGTGGGCTGATCGAGGCAAGCGGTTGTGACAGGTGGTGGAAGGCGAGAATTGCGGGCAAAAAAGAGGAGGGGCCTTGGCTCCTCCTGCATGATTCACTGGCGCGGGCTTAGACCAGAGTAACGTTCTCAGCCTGAGGGCCTTTTTTGCCCTGGGTCACAGTGAACTGGACTTTTTGACCTTCAGCCAGGGTTTTGAAACCGGTGCTCTGGATGGAGGAGAAGTGAACGAATACGTCCGGACCTTGGGATTGTTCAATAAAGCCAAAACCCTTGGTTTCGTTGAACCATTTTACCTGGCCGGTGCGAATGTCAGACATGTGCTAAATCCTATCAATAACAAAATGAAACTAAGCCCGTGCTGGGCTGCATTTGCCTTGCAATCAGGGGTTGGCTCATGACTGACCACGTCTCTTTGTCCCAGTAGCACGTAGAACAATCCCTGTCTAAAGCACAAACGATTGTACGTTAGCGCCGATCCTTGTCAATTTGACCCCTTTCGTTTTTTGAACAAGCTAAAAATATTGTGAAGTCAGTAGCTTATTTGAAGATATTTGACTGAAAAAAACGGGAAGCCAGCGCCTCCCGTTTTTGTTATTCCTTGAGGGCGAACCCTTCGCCCTGCCGGTCGTAGCGGTAGACTGCCTGACCGTAGGAGCGGATCTCCACCCGCTGGATGCGGCGGGTGTCGTCCACCAGGATGAAGATAGAGCGGCCCGATTGCAGGCGGGTCAGGGGGCGATCCGGCCCCTCAATGGCGATCAGGCGGCTCAGCTCGGCACCCGGCAACTCGAATTTACGCCAGATGGAGTAGAGGGTTTCACCCGCCTGCACATCGTGTTGCAGCCAGGTGCCGTTGACCTTCTCTTCGACCGGCTTGGCTGCCACGGGCGCACCGCCTGCCGCGCCATTACCGACAGTTAGAGCTTGAGCAGGTACGGCCAGCGGCACTTCCAGCGAGCCGGAAGGGGCTGCTTTGGGAGCGGATGGTGCCGGCTCCCAGGCCAGTACCAGCAACCAGAGCGGGATCAGGATCAGCAGACCTATGGTGTTTTTGTGGGGCAACGGGCTGGACAGCTTGAATTTGCCTGCTTTGGCATCCTGGCGACGTTGGCCGAGGTTGCTCATCCCTTGGCCAAAACGTTGGCGCAGGGACAGGGTCGCGGCATTGATGCGATGGAGCAGGGATCCTTGTGATTCGTCTTGGCGACGCTGCTGGGCTCGTCTGTTATGGCCTCGTGGGCGACGGTCCGGGGTGGGCACGGCATTTACCTCTCACTACATTGCCTGCCATCAGGCAAATTCGTCGCCTATGGTAAACGGACTCGCCCCCGAGGGGGAGAGTCCTGAGGCGGAAAATTATCAACTGAGACGAAATTGACCCAATAATTGCTGCAATTTGTCGGCAGCCTGACGCAAAGCCTGACTGGCTTTGGCCGTTTCGGTCGCATCCTGAGCAATGTCGTTGGCCAGTGCGTTGGTTTTTGACAGGTTGCCGGAGACGGTTTCTGAGACAGAGCTCTGCTCTTCGGCGGCGGAGGCGATCTGATAGGTCATGTCGTTGATGGTGGAGATGGCCTGGTAGATGCTGCCGAGCGCTTCTTCCGCCAGATCCGCTTCGCTCACCGCCTGATGGGTCAGCTGCTGGCTCTGGGTGATGGCGTTGACTGCATTGGTGGAGCTCAAGCGGATTTTCTCGATCAGCTCCTGGGTGTTCTGTACCGCCTGCTGGGTGTTGCCCGCCAGTTTGCGCACCTCGTCGGCAACCACCGCGAAACCGCGTCCCTGCTCACCGGCCCGCGCTGCCTCGATGGCGGCGTTGAGGGCAAGCAGGTTGGTCTGATCGGCAATCCCCTGAATGACGGTGAGGATGCTGGTGATCTGGGCGCTGTCGTGAGCCAGCCCTTCCACCACTTCGGCCCCTTTACCGGCTTCTGCCGCGACCTTGTGCATCGACTGGATCACCTGCTGGAAGCGCTCCTTGCCCTGATCGGCAGCGCTTTGCGCCTGTTTAGCCGAGTCGGCGGTATTGTTGGCGTGGGTGGCGACCTCCTGACTGACGTAGGACATCTCCTGTACCGCGGTCAGCATCTGCTCCATCTCGGCCTGATGATGCTGCAGATTGTTGTCGGTCTGACCGGCAATGCGATCGGTGTCACCGGCGTAGCGGTTCACCTCGCTGGCAGTCTTGAGCACATCCCCGAGCAACCCTTGCAGCTTGTCGATAAAGCGGTTGATCCCCTTGGCGAGATCCCCCAGCTCATCCACCGAGCGGGTTGCGAGGCGCTTGGTGAGATCCCCTTCCCCATCGGCGATGTCATCCACCAGGCTGACCATCTGACGGATGGGGCCAGTGATGCTGCGGGCAATCACCAGCATGGTGGCCAGCGCCAGCACTAGTACGATAACGGCGCCCACCAATTGCTGGGTCATGGCTGCCTGGTTCATGTCGCTCAGCTGGCTTTCCAGTTGATCGGCCCCCGCCAGTACCACCTTGTAGGGCAGGGTGACGATGATGGCCCAGTTGCGGCTCATTCCCGGCACCATGATGGGGACGGAAATGCGGAATGACTCGTCCAGCTCCTGACGCTGAACTTCCGGTTTCAGGTACTGTTGCCACTGGTTGCCCAGCACCTTACTTGCGCTGCTGCCGAGCAGGCTGGCATCACCGCTGGTGCCGGTGATGACACCGGCGGCGCTGACGATCAGGGTTTCGCCCTTGCCGTCATAGATATTGCTGTTGAGGCTCTTGGCCTGACGGCTGATGGAGTCCACCGCCAGATCGAGCGCTGCGATCCCCTTGAACTGACCATTTACCATGATGGGGGTGGTGATGGTGCTCACCAGCACCTGCTGACCATTGATATCCACCTTGAAGGGATCGATCAGGCAGGAGCGCCCTTCCCGTTTCGGGCAGGCGTAGTAGTCGTTGGCGGGATTGCCGAATTCGTCCGGGTCGGTTTTTTCGATGGAGAGCAGCAGATCGGTGCCGATTTGATCCTTGTCGCGATAGAAGTAGGGCACGAAGCGCCCCTTGCTGTCGCTACCGAGCGCGGTCTGACCGGCAAAGCTGGCATCCTGACCGTCGAAACCGTTGGGCTCGAAGCCGGCGAAGGCGCCATAAAGCTGGGGCTCCAACGCCAGTTGTGCCTTGAGCAGGTCGGTGGCCTGCTGGCGATCCAGCGGCAGTTTGCCTTGCTGTTGCAGGGCGAGGGTGCTGGCCATCTGCTGGGTGTAGGAGAGCCCTTTTTGCAGCAGCTGGGTGATGGTGGCCGCCTCGGCGCGGGCATTGGCGCTGACCTTTTGCCATGCCTCCTGCTGCAGCGCTTCACGGCTGGAGCTGATGGTGAGTTGTTGGGTCTGTTTGCCGGAGTATTGGTTGAGCAGGATCAGGATGACCAGGGCTGCGGTCATGGCGATCCCGGCCATCACTAGAATGCGATTCTGGATAGAACGGAACTGCATCGTCTCTTCCTTGTTCGTGAGAAGTGTGGTGAGCGTTATTTGGGTATCGACCGGAGGAGGCAGCTCTCCAGCATTGTGCATAGCAAATCGGAAACGGGGCTTCTGTTTTGCGATCCTCTTCAAATATCGGGCTACAGATGCAAATGGCGACAGATTTAATCCCCTACTTTAGCCCGCAATGGCGTCATGGTTTTCCCATCCGTGATTGTCGGTGCTAAAATGCGACGGTTTTTTTAACGAATTGGCCCAAGGCCCTCTACACAAGGCTTAAAGATGAAAGTCAAAACCCGTTTTGCTCCCAGCCCGACCGGCTTTTTGCATGTCGGCGGTGCCCGTACCGCACTCTATTCCTGGTTGTTTGCAAAGAACCAGGGCGGTGAGTTCGTGCTGCGTATTGAGGATACCGACCTGGAACGTTCCACTCAGGAGGCGATCGACGCCATCATTGAGGGCATGGAATGGCTGGAGCTGAACTGGGATGAGGGCCCCTACTACCAGACCAAGCGCTTCGATCGCTACAACGGTCTGATCGACGAGATGCTGGCCGATGGCCGCGCCTACAAGTGCTATTGCTCCAAAGAGCGTCTGGAAGCGCTGCGTGAAGGCCAGATGGCCAACGGCGAGAAGCCCCGTTATGACGGAAAGTGCCGCGACCACGCCCACGATCACCCGGCCGATGCGCCGCACGTGATCCGCTTCCGCAACCCGACCGAAGGTTCTGTAGTGTTCGATGACCACGTCCGTGGCCGCATCGAGTTTGCCAACACCGAGCTGGACGATCTGATTATCCGCCGTACCGACGGCGCGCCGACCTACAACTTCTGCGTAGTGGTCGATGACTGGGATATGGAGATCACCCACGTAGTGCGTGGTGAAGACCACATCAACAACACCCCGCGCCAGATCAACATCTACAAGGCGCTGAATGCGCCGGTGCCGGAGTTTGCCCACGTCTCCATGATCCTGGGTGACGACGGTGCCAAGCTCTCCAAGCGCCACGGTGCCGTTTCTGTGATGCAGTACCGCGACGACGGCTACCTGCCGGAAGCGCTGCTGAACTATCTGGTACGTCTGGGCTGGTCCCACGGCGATCAGGAGATCTTCAGCCTGGAAGAGATGATCAAGCTGTTCAGCCTGGATGCCATCTCCAAGTCCGCCTCTGCCTTCAATACCGACAAGCTGCTGTGGCTGAACAACCACTACATGCGCAGCCTGGAGCCGGCTTATGTGGCCAAGCATCTGGCATGGCACATGGAAAACCAGAAGATCGACACCAGCAATGGCCCGGCTCTGGCCGACGTGGTGACCCTGCTGGCCGAGCGCTGCAACACCCTGGTTGAGATGGCCGCCCAGAGCCGCTATCTGTTCGAAGATTTTGAGGCGATCGACGAAGCGGCTGCCAAGAAGCACCTGCGTGGCGTAGCTGCCGAGCCGCTGGCTCTGGCCAAGACCAAGCTGGCTGCACTGGATAGCTGGACCACCGAAGCGCTGCACGAGCTGATTGAAGCGACCGCTGCCGAGCTGGGTCAGGGTATGGGCAAGGTTGGTATGCCGCTGCGTGTGGCCGTCACCGGTCTGGGCCAATCCCCTGCCATCGACGCCGTAATGGCACTGGTGGGCAAAGAGCGTGTACTGGCGCGTATCGACCGTGCACTGGCTTACATCGAAGCCCGCATGGCTGCCGAGTAAGTTGTGCAAGAGTGGGCGAGGCGATAGCCGAGCCTGCCCTTTGTCCGATAGAAAAAATCCGAAACCACTGGTTTCGGATTTTTTTATGGCCAGAGCGGTGGCGGGGCATAATGGCGGTCATGCCCGACCTGGACGAGCTGTCAGACCAGCTTGAAGGACTGGATCTGGCTGTCGAGCGCCTTGCTGTGCTGCTCGACCAGTTCGGAGGCCTCTTGCAGTTCGCGCAGCACCACGACGGAGCCTTCGGCGATCTGCTTGACCTGTTCCAGATTGCCGCGCATCTCTTCGGCGACCGAGCTTTGTTGCTCGGAGGCGGCGGCGATGTGGCGGTTCATGTCGGCGACACCCTGTACCCGCTGCACTATGGTGGCGAGCTGGGTACCGGCCTGGGTCACCTGTTCCACCCCCTTGTCGGCCTGCTGTACGCTTTGGGCCATCAGTTCGCCAGCCTGGTGGGCATTGCCCTGCAGCTGTTCGATCATCTTCTGGATTTCGACGGTGGCGGCCTGAGCCCGGTTGGCCAGTTCACGCACTTCGGAGGCCACCACGGCAAAGCCACGACCCGCTTCACCGGCGCGAGCCGCTTCGATGGCGGCGTTCAGTGCCAGCAGGTTGGTCTGCTCCGAGATGCCGCGAATGGTGTCGACCACAGAGCCAATGCGCTCGACCCCCTGCTCCACCTCGTTGACCACGGTGGCGGAGCGCTGGATGTTGCCGGAGAGGGTGTCGATGGTGCTGACGGTATCGGCGACGCAGCGGCTCCCCTCTTCCGCCAGCTGGCTGGTTTCGGCGGTGGCGTGAGAGGCCTGATCCGCATGGGCGGCCACTTCGCGAATGGCGCCGACCATCTGGCTCATGGCGCTGGCCAGCTGTTCGATCTGGGTGAACTCTTCGTTGATCGCTTCGTTGGCCTCTTCCATGCAAAGGGTCACCTGGGAGGCGATGTCATTGAGCTCCTTGCAGGCGGCGCGCTGGTTGCCAAACACCTCTTTGAGGTTCTCCTGCGAGTGAGAGACCGCCTTGGCGATGTCACCGAATTCGTCACGAGACTTGAGCAGTACCTTGTGGCTGAGGTCCCGCTTGGCGAAGCGTTCCAGCAGGCCCACCAGATAGTGCACCTGCTTGACCATCAGGCGGGAGCCGGTGAGCAGCAGGATCACGAACAGCAGCCCCATGATGGCGGTCTCCATCAGACCGGTCCAGAGCAGGCGATTGGAGATCGCATCCGCCTTGGCGGGATCGAGCCCTTCGCTGAGCAGGGTCGCTTCCAGATTGTTGGCGTCAAACCAGAGTTTTGTCAGTAGCAGGAGGGTACTGAACACCATCAGCAGCACCACTTTGGGTACCAACCGGATGTTGCTCATTCTTTTCTCCAGCAGGTTCAGCTGCATTGTCATTCTCCTTTTAAAAGCCGTTTTTTCCTTTGCCCTCAGGACTATCGGCATTATCTTCTCTTTTATTAATTTGCACTGTGCTTAAAGTTGGAAAATGTATGCGACATCACTTAACTCATCTGCGGGCGATGGATCTGCTGATGGCATTTCTGTCGATTATCTCGGTTGTGCTGGTGACGGCCCGCTGGTGGGGCCATGAGAGCCTGACACCACAGACCCTGCAGCTCTTCTATGACCTCGACAGTCTGATCTGCTACTTCTTCCTCGCGCACTTTGCTTATGGCTGGATCCGGGCCTCCGATCGCAAGGCCTATTTCAAGGCCAACTGGATCTATCTGCCGGGTAGCCTGCCGATGGCGGAGCAACTGCGCTGGGCGCGGTTGATCCAGTTGTGGCGGGTCTATCAGCTGTTCAAGGAGCACCCGGATCTCTGGGCCATGTTCCGTCGCGAGCGCAACGAGACCACTCTTTCCGGCATCCTGTTCCTCTTCTTCCTGCTGCTGGGGGTGGGTTCCGGCGTCATGTACTGGATTGAGTCAGGCCAGCCCGGCAGCCAGATTGAGACACCCTATGACGCGTTCTGGTGGACGCTGGTGACCCTCTCGACAGTGGGTTACGGCGATCTGGTGCCCAAGACCGAGGAGGGGCGGTTTGTCGCCAGCCTGCTGATCCTGTTCGGGGTCGGTCTGTTCGGTGCCATCAGCGGTTTCATGGCCAGCCTGTTTTTGCAGCCCAACAAGGGGGATGGCGAGACCGACAAGTGGCGTCATCACTACAACAACCAACAAGAGGAACTGCTGCGGGAGATCCGTGCCCTGCGCAGCGAGGTGCAGGAGCTGAAAAACAAGTGAGGCCGCAGACGGGCAAGTTGCGAGGTGACTCGCAACTCTGCGCGTATTATCCCGGGGGAGGTGCTTTTTCTTTGCTTGTCCTTTAACCTGCTGGCGGCTTAACATTCAACCTCTTGTCCAAACCTGAAAAAGAGAACCGATCGACCATGCGCGCCCTTCTCGGGATTTTGATCTGCTTGTGTGCCCAACAGGCACTGGCCGATACCCGTTATGTTTCAGACAACATCTTTACCTATATCCACAATGGCCCGGGTACCCAGTACCGGATCCTTGGCAGCGTCAAGGCTGGTGAACCGCTGGAGGTAAAGGCGGTGAACAGCGAGGCCGGTTTCACCCAGGTGGTGGACGGTCGTGGCCGCGAGGGGTGGATCAAGAACAGCGAACTGCAGAGCCAGATCAGCCTGCGCGAGCGTCTGCCCCAGGTGGAAAAAGAGCGCGATGAGCTTAAAGATCGCTTGCAGAACCTTAACGGTGACAACGAGAAACGCTTCACCGAGAAGGATAGTCAGATCGCTGCCCAGAGCAAGGAGATCGCCGCCCTCAAGGCCCAGCTGGTCAGTCAGGGTGAGGAGATGAGCAATCTCAAAGAACAGAATGATGCCCTGACCCAGAGCTACGACAACCAGGAGCATGACATGCAGATGGACTGGTTTATCCGTGGTGGTGCCATGGTGGGGGCGGGGATCCTGCTCGGCATCCTGCTGCCGATGCTGCCCCGTCGTCGCAGCCGTGGCGATCGCTGGATGAACTGATAGCATCTGGCTGAATGAATTGCTGAGAAGGGTCGCCGTGGCGGCCCTTCTTTTTTGGGCGCATTGGGCGGATGCGTGGCTGCTTTGCGATAGAGCGGCGGCAGATCGTATACAAAATGAAGTCAGATGGCCCTCACGCTTGCTGGCGTATTGGCTTCAAAAGGGAATTCATGGGGGGAATGAGCGATCTTTGTTAAAGATTGGCAACAAATTCATTTCATATAGGGTGCAACATTGTATACATTATCGGCGTTTCGGCGGCACGTCCGCCTTTGTCGATATCAGCCCTAGGGCGTACAGGAAGACCCCATATGTTCAAAGCTACTCAAGTGCTTGCCGCTGACTATATCCCCTCCGATCTGGCCGCCCTGCGCGAAGCCATCACCCAAAACTACGTGGTGGATGAAAATGCCTATCTGGCCGAACTGTCGGCCATGCTGCCGGGGGATGGCGCCTCGCTGGAGCAGGTGACCCAGCGTGCCCGTACTCTGGTGACCAAGGTGCGCAAGGAGAGCGGCTCCGGTGACGGTATCGACGCCTTCCTGCAGGAGTACAGCCTGGATACCCAGGAGGGGATCATCCTGATGTGTCTGGCCGAGGCGCTGCTGCGCATTCCTGATGCCGAGACCGCCGACGCCCTGATTAAGGACAAGCTCTCCGGCGCCAACTGGTCATCCCATTTCCGCAAGAGCGACTCTACTCTGGTCAACGCCTCCACCTGGGGGCTGATGCTGACCGGCAAGATCATCAAGCTCGACAAGAAGCTCGATGGCAACCCGGCCAACCTGCTGGGGCGGATGGTCAACAAGCTGGGCGAGCCGGTGGTGCGCTCCGCCATGTACGCCGCCATGAAGATCATGGGCAAGCAGTTCGTGCTGGGGCGCGACATGAAAGAGGCGCTCAAGGCGAGCCGCAAATCCCGCGAGCTGGGTTACACCCACACCTACGACATGCTGGGTGAGTCGGCGCTGACCATGCAGGATGCCGATAAATATCTGACCGATTATCGCAACGCCATCGAGGCGGTGGGCAACGAGCGGATCAGCGACGGCGGCCCGGCCCCCTCCATCTCCATCAAGCTGTCGGCGCTCCATCCGCGCTATGACGTGGCCAACCGCGAGCGGGTGCTCGGCGAAATGTGCGAGCGGCTGGTGGGGTTGGTGCGTCTCGCCCGCGACAAGGATGTGGCCATCAGCATCGATGCCGAAGAGATGGACCGCCTCGAGCTCTCTCTCGATCTGTTCGAGCAGCTCTATCGCTCCGACGCCAACCGTGGCTGGGGCAAGCTCGGCATGGTGGTGCAGGCTTACTCCAAGCGCGCGCTGCCGGTACTCTGCTGGCTCACCGCGCTGGCCCGCGAGCAGGGTGACCTCATTCCGGTGCGACTGGTAAAAGGCGCTTACTGGGACAGCGAACTGAAATATGCCCAGCAGGCGGGCCTGCCCGGCTACCCGCTGTTTACCCGCAAGGCGGGTACCGATATCTCCTACCTCGCCTGCGCTCGTTATCTGCTGAGCGAGCCGACCCGCGGCTTTATCGCTCCCCAGTTTGCCACCCACAACGCCAATACCGTGGTCAGCATTCTGGAGATGGCCGGTGATCGCCAGTTTGAATTCCAGCGTCTGCACGGTATGGGGGAGGAGCTGCACAACGCCGTGCTGAACGACAATCCCGGTTTGCACTGCCGCATCTATGCGCCGGTCGGCGCGCACAAGGATCTGCTGCCCTATCTGGTGCGCCGCCTGCTGGAGAACGGGGCCAACACCTCCTTTGTTCACAAGCTGGTGGACCCCAACACCCCGGTCGATTCGCTGGCCGAGCATCCGCTGCGCACCCTCAAGCGCTACTCCGGCTTTGCCAACGACCGCATTCCGCAGCCGGTGAACCTCTTCACCGACCGCAAGAACTCCAGCGGCGTCAACATGAACATCCTCTCCATCCAGCGCCCCTTCTTCGCCCGCTTGAAAGAGCTGGAGAGCAAGCAGTGGCTGGCGGGCCCCATCGTCGATGGCGAGACCCTCAAGCGCAGCGAGGCTCGCACCGTGCTGAGCCCGCAGGATGTGAGCCTCACCGTCGGCAAGATCCACTGGGCTGACGAGCAGGCGGTGGAGCAGGCCTTGGCATCTGCCTACGCTGCCTTCCCGCGCTGGCGTGAAATCCCGGTGAGCGAGCGGGCCGCCGCGCTGGAGAAGCTGGCAGATCTGCTGGAAGCGAACCGCGAGCAGTTTGTCTCCCTCTGTACCCGCGAGGCGGGCAAGCTGCTGCAAGATGGCATCGACGAAGTGCGTGAAGCGGTCGATTTCTGCCGCTACTACGCGGTGCAGGCCCGCAGCCTGATGGGGCAGGCGACCCTGCTGCCCGGTTACACCGGCGAGCAGAACGAGCTGTTCCTGCAGGGGCGCGGTGTCTTTGTCTGCATCAGCCCGTGGAACTTTCCGCTGGCGATTTTCCTCGGCCAAATCGCCGCTGCGCTGGCCACCGGCAACACCGTCATCGCCAAACCGGCGGAGCAGACCGGCCTTATCGCCCATCTGACGGTGACTCTGGCCCATCAGGCCGGTATTCCGGGCGACGTGCTGCAACTGCTGCCCGGTGACGGTGCGACTGTTGGCGCCAAGCTGACAGCGGACTCGCGCATCGGCGGCGTCTGCTTCACCGGCTCCACCGAGACCGCCAAGCTCATCAACATGACCTTGGCCCAGCGCGATGGCGCCATCCTGCCACTCATCGCCGAGACCGGCGGCCAGAACGCCATGATCGTTGACTCCACCGCCCTGCCGGAGCAGGTGGTGCGCGACGTGGTGAGCGCCGCCTTCCAGAGCGCCGGTCAGCGCTGCTCGGCCCTGCGGGTGCTCTATCTGCAGGAGGAGATTGCAGAGCGGGTGCTGGAGATCCTCACCGGCGCCATGCAGGAGCTGAAAGTGGGCAACCCGGCCGAGCACAACACCGACGTAGGCCCGGTGATCGATGCCGATGCCAAGGCGGGGCTGGATGCTCATTTGGCCCGGATGATCCCGCGAGCTCGCCTGATTGCCCAGGCGCCGATGCCCGCCGCGACCATGGAAGGGCACTTTGTTCAGCCGACCGCACTGGAGATCGGCTCCATCCGCGAGCTGGCCAAGGAGCAGTTCGGCCCCATCCTGCACGTGGTGCGCTACGCCACCCGGGATCTGGACAAGGTGATCAGCGACATCAACGGCACCGGCTACGGCCTGACGCTGGGGATCCACAGCCGCAACGAATCCCACGCTGAAGAGCTGGCGAGTCGCATCAACGTGGGCAACGTCTACATCAACCGCAACCAGATCGGCGCCATGGTCGGGGTGCAGCCGTTCGGCGGGCAGGGGCTCTCCGGTACCGGCCCCAAGGCGGGTGGCCCCCACTATCTCGGGCGGTTTGTTACCGAGAAGACCCGAACCATCAACACCACTGCTGTGGGCGGCAACGCCTCCTTGCTGGCGATGGGCGATGCCTGATCCGCGTCGATAGAGGCCGGATACGGGATACCGGATAACAACGGGCCGCCTTCGGGCGGCCTCTTTATTTGCACCATCATTTGCACCATCCGTTTTTTACGAATGGGACAATCGGCCACGGCGGGGTCGTCAGCGACCCGTGCTGGTCGTAAGATGGGAGCCATTCTTGCGGCGTTTGCCCCTTGGTCGGCCAGCCGTGGTCAGGGTTTTGTTTTAACGAGAGTGTTTATCTGATGTCATTAACCGAACAAGCCCGCTGGTTCGTGCTGGGGGGCGATCATCTGGTACTGCTCGATCAGCAGGGAGAGGTGCCACAAGGAAGTAAAGCGTGCCTGCCCACAGCGCTGGCTGACGCCCATTTCGAGCGTTTCGACGAGTGGCAGGGGCTGCCCTGCTATCTGCTGGATCTGGGGGCTGAGGCCGACACGACTATGATGGCCCCCCTGCGCCAGTTGATGGTAGCGGGGGATGAAGAGGGGTTTCGTCTCGCGGGCCGAGCCTGGCAGCTTGCCACCTTTCGGCGTACTCACCGTTTCTGCGGCGAGTGCGGCGCCCCCATGACCCCGAAGGCGGGGGAGTGGGCGCAGGTGTGCCACCACGGCCACACGGCCTATCCGCGCATTTCACCCTGCATCATAGTGGCGGTGCGTAAGGGGCCGGAGATCCTGCTGGCGGCCCATCGCCGTCACTATCAGGCGGACGATCCCATGTATACCGTGCTGGCCGGGTTTGTGGAGGCGGGGGAGAATCTCGAGCAGTGCGTGGCGCGGGAGGTGTTCGAGGAGAGCGGCATCCGGGTGCGCAATGTGCGCTATGTGGCGAGCCAGCCCTGGCCCTTCCCCCACAGCCTGATGATGGGCTTTACCGCCGACTACGAGAGCGGCGAAATCCGGGTGCAGGATGATGAACTGGTTGCCGCCGCTTTCTTCGCCGCCGACCGGCTGCCGCGTTTGCCGCCCCATGGCACCATTGCCCGGCGGCTGATCGAGCGTTCGCTGGCGGGCGAGGGGTAACGAAGCGCTTATCTTTTCGCCAATCTTTTTGCACTTCATTTTAATAACGGGGCGCTCTGGTTTGCGCCCCTTCACATCTTTGCAACCGCGCGCCCATTTGCCACGTTTTGGGCAGTCCGCTCCGGTGGGCAAAGTGGTATTATGGCCGCCATTTTATGCGTGATACGAACTCAGGAACTGGGATGAAAGAGCTGAAGAACGATCGATACCTGCGCGCCCTGCTGCGTCAGGATGTAGACATGACCCCGGTATGGATGATGCGCCAGGCTGGCCGTTATCTGCCGGAATACAAGGCGACTCGCGCCCAGGCGGGGGATTTCATGTCTCTGTGCCGCAATGCCGAGCTGGCCTGTGAAGTCACCCTGCAGCCGCTGCGCCGCTACCCGCTCGATGCCGCCATCCTCTTCTCCGACATCCTTACCGTGCCCGATGCCATGGGGCTGGGGCTCTACTTCGAGCAGGGTGAAGGCCCGCGTTTCGAGCGTCCGATCACCTCCATGGCCGACGTGCAGGCGCTGCCCATTCCGGATCCGGAAGATGAGCTGGGCTACGTGATGAGCGCGGTGCGCACCATCCGCCGCGAGCTGAAGGGCGAAGTGCCGCTCATCGGCTTCTCCGGCAGCCCATGGACTCTGGCCACCTACATGGTGGAGGGGGGCAGCTCCAAGGCATTCACCAAGATCAAGCAGATGATGTACGCGGAGCCGCAAACCCTGCACCTGCTGCTCGACAAGCTGGCCGACAGCGTGATTAGCTATCTCAACGCCCAGATCAAGGCGGGTGCGCAGGCTGTCATGGTGTTCGACACTTGGGGCGGCGTGCTCACCCCTCGCGATTACCGCGACTTCTCCCTGCAGTACATGCACAAGATTGTCGATGGCCTGATCCGCGAGCACGACGGTCGCCGCGTGCCGGTCACCCTGTTCACCAAGAACGGCGGTCAGTGGCTGGAGCAGATCGCCGCCACCGGGTGCGATGCGCTGGGTCTGGACTGGACCACCGACATTGCCGATGCCAAGCGTCGGGTCGGTGACAAGGTGGCGCTGCAGGGCAACATGGATCCCTCCATGCTCTACGCCACTCCGGCTCGCATCCGTGAAGAGGTCGCCTCCATTCTGGCCGGTTTCGGCCACGGCAACGGCCACGTCTTCAACCTCGGCCACGGCATCCATCAGGATGTGAACCCGGAACACGCTGGTGTGTTCGTCAACGCGGTACACGAGCTCTCCGCCCAGTACCACGGCCGCTAAGGCCGGGGCGAGAGAAGAAGAGTTTGTTTGATATCCGGGGCCGCAAGGCCCCGTTTTACATTGAAAAAGGCGCCGCGACGACGAGAGCGTGGCGCCCGTGCAGGAGGCAAGATGAGCAGCAAGTCACTGGATTGGGGTATCGATCTTGGCGGTACCAAGTGTGAATGCGTGGTGCTGGAGGGTGACGAGGTGCTGCTGCGCCACCGCATCCCCACCGAGCGGGCGGGCGGTTATGACCATATGATCGGCCAGATCGCCAAGCTGGTGGCAGAGTGCGCCGAGAAGATTGGCCAGCGCCCGGCCGTCATCGGCATGGGCACGCCGGGGGCGCGTGATCCGCAGACCGGCCTGATGAAGAACTGCAACACCACCGAGCTCAACGGCAAGCCGTTCAAGGAAGATCTGGAGCGCAAACTGGGCGTGCCGGTGCTGATCGCCAATGACGCCAACTGCTTCGCGCTGGCAGAAACCCATCTCGGTGCAGTGCGCCAGCACCATCCCGATGCGAAAGTGGTGTTCGGCATCATCATGGGCACCGGGGTCGGCTCCGGCATCGTCATCAACGGCCAGATCCTCAACGGCCACCACGGCATCGCCGGTGAGTGGGGCCACAACGTGCTTTCCCCCGAGGGCCCCGAGTGCTACTGCGGCAAGCGTGGCTGCGTCGAGACCATGATCAGCGGTCCGGCGCTGGAGGCTTGGTACGAGGCGAAGGCCAAGCGCCACCTCTCGCTTGCCCAAATCGCGGCTGCCACGGCTCACGATCATGTGGCCAAGCTCACCATCGACCGGCTGCACCTGCTGTTTGGTCAGGCGCTGGCCAATGTGGTCAATATTCTCGACCCAGATGTGATCGTCATCGGTGGTGGGGTGGGCAATGTGCAGAGCCTTTACAGCGCAGGACGGCAGACAATTTTGCCCTTCCTCTTTAATCCCCGCTTCGCAACCCCCATTATTGCTCCTGCCCTTGGTGACAGTGCCGGGGTATTCGGGGCCGCACTGCTGGCCCGCGGTGAATTCAAGGAGGCCCTGCTGTCGTAGCCGGGGCTCCCGGGCGGACGGTGCGCCGCCCTGTTGCTGGTTCAAGGAAACGGATTCTCGATGATCAAGATTGCCATCAATGGTTACGGGCGGATCGGTCGCAACGTGTTGCGAGCCCTCTATGAAAGCGGGCGCGACAAGACCATCAAGATCGTCGCCATCAACGAGCTGGCGGCCCCCGAGGCCATGGTGCACCTGACCCGTTACGATACCAGTCACGGTCGCTTCCACCATCCGGTGCAACTGGCGGGCAACAGCATGCTGGTGGGGGAGGATCTCATCTCCCTGTTTGCCGAGCGGGATCCGTCAAAGCTGCCGTGGCGGGCGCTGGGGGTCGATGTGGTGCTCGATTGCACCGGGGTGTTCGGCTCGCGGGCCGATGCCGAGCTGCATCTGTCGGCGGGGGCGGGCAAGGTGCTCTTCTCCCACCCGGCGGATGCGGATGTGGATGCCACCGTGGTCTACGGGGTTAACCATCAGGTGCTGACCGGACGGGAGCGGATCGTCTCCAACGCCTCCTGTACCACCAACTGCGTGGTGCCGGTGATTGAAACATTGCATCGAGAATTCGAGATAAATTGTGGTACTATTACGACAATTCATTCGGCCATGCATGATCAGCAAGTCATCGATGCCTACCACAGTGACTTGCGCCGAACCCGTGCTGCCAGTCAGTCCATCATTCCGGTGGACACCAAGCTGGCAAAGGGGCTGGAGCGTATCCTGCCCCACTTCGCCGGCAAGTTTGAGGCGATCGCGGTGCGGGTGCCGACCATCAATGTAACAGCGATGGATCTCAGTATTACTGTTCGTAAAAAAGTGACAGTTACTGACGTAAATCAAGCCCTGCAACGGGCATCCAGAGGTACATTACACGGTATTCTGGATTACACGGAAGAACCGCTGGTCTCCGTAGACTTCAATCATGATGCACACTCCTGCATCATTGATGGTACCCAGACCCGGGTGAGCGATGCCAACCTCGTCAAGATGTTGATGTGGTGCGATAACGAATGGGGCTTCGCAAACCGGATGCTGGATACCACCCGGGCCATGATGGCCGCAGGCTGAGCCTGCCCCGGGCGAAAGGTTACTGTTTTTAACATTACCTGGAAAATATAGAGGACTGAATATGTCTGTTATCAAGATGACTGACCTGGATCTGGCGGGTAAACGCGTTCTGATCCGTGCTGACCTGAACGTACCGGTAAAAGACGGCAAGGTCACCTCCGATGCACGTATCGTTGCGACTCTGCCGACCATCAAGCTGGCTCTGGAAAAGGGCGCCAAGCTGATGATCACCTCCCACCTGGGTCGTCCGACCGAGGGTGAATACAACGAAGAATTCTCCCTGGCTCCGGTTGTCAACTATCTGAAAGACGCTCTGTCCTGCCCGGTTCGCCTGGCCAAGGATTACCTGGATGGCGTAGAAGTCGCTGCCGGTGAGCTGGTTGTGCTGGAAAACTGCCGCTTCAACAAAGGCGAGAAGAAGAACACCGAAGAGCTGGCCAAAAAATACGCCGCCCTGTGTGATGTCTTTGTAATGGATGCGTTCGGTACTGCTCACCGCGCCGAAGGTTCCACCTACGGTGTTGCACAGTTCGCTCCGGTCGCTTGTGCCGGTCCGCTGCTGGCGGGTGAACTGGAAGCCCTGGGCAAAGCCATGCTGAAGCCCGAGCGCCCGATGGTTGCCATCGTTGGCGGCTCCAAGGTTTCCACCAAGCTGACCGTTCTGGAATCCCTCTCCAAAATCGCTGACCAGCTGGTTGTCGGTGGTGGCATCGCCAACACCTTCATCGCTGCTGCCGGTCACAACGTCGGCAAGTCCCTGTGCGAGCACGACCTGATCGACACCGCCAAGAAACTGGCTGCCGAGACCAACATTCCTGTGACCACCGACGTGGTTGTAGGTGCTGAGTTCTCCGAGTCCACTCCGGCCACCATCAAGTCCGTCTCTGACGTGACCGACGGCGACATGATCTTCGACATCGGCCCGGATTCTGCCAAGGCTCTTGCTGACATCATCATGAACGCCAAGACCATCCTGTGGAACGGTCCGGTCGGTGTGTTCGAGTTCGACCAGTTTGCTGAAGGCACCAAGGTTATCGCTGAAGCCATCGCTGCTTCTCCGGCCTTCTCCATTGCTGGCGGTGGCGACACCCTGGCTGCCATCGACAAGTTCGGCATCGCTGACAAAGTCTCCTACATCTCCACTGGCGGCGGCGCCTTCCTGGAGTTCGTAGAAGGCAAGGTACTGCCGGCTGTTGCGATTCTGGAACAGCGCGCCAAAGCCTAATTGACCCGGAACGGGGGGCAAAAGCCTCCCGTTTCGTTTATCATGTGCCCGCTGTGCCGGTTCATGATGAACCCCCCATTTTTTATTAACGGCATACGAGACAGGACGATTAAACATGTCTAAGAAAATTTTCGACTTCGTAAAACCCGGCGTGATCACTGGTGATGACGTTCAGAAAGTGTTCGCCATCGCTAAAGAGAACGGCTTTGCTCTGCCGGCCGTAAACTGCGTTGGTACCGACTCCGTTAACGCCGTACTGGAAGCTGCCGCCAAGGTTAAAGCGCCGGTTATCGTTCAGTTCTCCAACGGTGGTGCCGTGTTCACCGCCGGTAAGGGTCTGAAGCTGGAAGGTCAGAAAGCTGCCATCCTGGGTGCCATCTCTGGTGCCAAGCACGTTCACGCTGTTGCCGAAGCTTACGGCGTGCCGGTAATCCTGCACACCGACCACGCTGCCAAGAAGCTGCTGCCGTGGATCGACGGTCTGCTGGAAGCGGGTGAGAAGCACTTTGCTGAAACCGGCAAGCCGCTGTTCTCCTCCCACATGCTGGATCTGTCCGAAGAGTCTCTGGAAGAGAACATCGACATCTGCTGCGAGTACCTGACCCGCATGGCCAAGATGAACATGACTCTGGAGCTGGAACTGGGTTGCACCGGTGGCGAAGAAGACGGCGTCGACAACAGCCACATGGATCAGTCCGCTCTGTACACCCAGCCGGAAGATGTTGCTTACGCTTACGAGCGTCTGTCCAAGATCAGCCCGCGTTTCACCATCGCTGCCTCCTTCGGCAACGTACACGGTGTCTACAAGCCGGGTAACGTCAAGCTGACCCCGTCCATCCTGGACGCTTCCCAGAAGTACGTTTCCGAGAAGTTTGGTATCCCTGCCAAGTCTCTGGACTTCGTATTCCACGGTGGTTCAGGTTCCACTCTGGAAGAGATCCGCGAGTCCATCTCCTACGGCGTAGTGAAGATGAACATCGACACCGACACCCAGTGGGCAACCTGGGAAGGTCTGCTGAACTTCTACAAGAAGAACGAAGCTTACCTGCAAGGCCAGCTGGGTAACCCGGAAGGCGCAGACAAGCCGAACAAGAAGTTCTACGATCCGCGCGTATGGCTGCGTGAAGGTCAGACTTCCATGATCGCTCGTCTGGAGCAAGCATTCTCCGACCTGAATGCCATCGACGTACTGTAATTCGTTACAGCACCTTGATTGCATGAAAAGGCGCCCTTCGGGGCGCCTTTTGCATTTCTGTGATCCGGCATGGCTGGTTTGCCTTACCATAGCTGGGTATTATCGAAACAAACATGCTTATTTTATTAAACAATTTGCAACAAGGCAGGATGCTGAACATGCTGGCAGGAAAGCACAATGCACATCAGGAACACGTCGCCTCCTATTACGCTGCGACGCGTAACGACCTCCATCAATGGCCGGAACTGGAAGGTGAACTGAAGGCTGATGTCTGCATCATTGGTGGCGGCTTTACCGGCCTCAATACTGCTATCAATCTGGCAGAGGCCGGGTACAAAGTTGCCTTGCTGGAGGCCAATCGCATCGGCTGGGGAGCCTCCGGGCGTAACGGCGGTCAGCTTATTCGCGGTATCGGTCACGATACCAGCCAGTTTACCCGCTGGATTGGCGAACAAGGGGTACGCGATCTCGATCTGATGGGGCTGGAGGCGGTGCAACTGGTGCGCGAGCGGGTCAAGCGCTTCAATATCGACTGCGATCTCACCTGGGGTTACTGCGACCTTGCCACCCGTCAGCGCCATCTGGCAGGTTTCGAGGAGGATCTCGCCCATCTGGCGAGTCTGGGCTACGAGCATGAGGTGAGGCTGGTGCCGCGCGAGGAGATCCACACGGTCGTGGGCTCGGATCGCTATATCGGTGGCCTTATCGACATGGGCTCCGGCCATCTCCATCCCCTCAATCTGGCGCTCGGCGAGGCGCGCGCCGCCGCCAGCCTCGGGGTTTCCCTGTTTGAACACTCCGGAGTGACCCATATTGATTACGGCAAGCAGGTTGAGGTGACCACCGCCCACGGCCGGGTCACGGCTGATTATCTGGTGATCAGCTGCAACGCCTATCTCAACGACCTCAATCCGGAGCTGGGGGGCAAGGTTCTGCCCGCTGGCTCCTATATCCTCGCCACCGAGGTGCTCGATCGCCGCTTGCGCCAGCGCCTGCTGCCACAAAACATGGCGGTGTGCGATCAGAATGTGGCCCTCGACTATTACCGCCTCTCTGCCGACGGCCGCCTGTTGTTTGGCGGCGCCTGCAACTACTCTGGTCGCGATCCCAAGGATATCAAGGCGTTTATGCAGCCCAAGCTGCTGCGGGTCTTCCCCGAGCTGGCTGGTACCGCCATCGAGTTTCAGTGGGGTGGCATGATTGGGATCGGCGCCAACCGACTGCCGCAGATTGGCCGCTTGAAGGAATATCCCAACGTGCTCTACGCCCAGGCCTATTCGGGTCACGGCCTCAACGCCACCCATATGGCGGGCAAGCTGGTGGCCGAGGCGATCCGCGGCGAGAGCCGGGGTTTCGATCTCTTCGCCAGCGTGCCCCATATCACCTTCCCCGGCGGCCCGGCGTTGCGCTCCCCGCTGCTGGCACTGGGAATGTTGTGGCACCGGATGAAGGATGTGTTTTAGGGAGAGACTAGCGTTGCGGGAGATCGCCCAAGGGCTCAATTTTTACGATGACGTAGACATAACCATGCAGCGTAAAGTAGGTGTTTTCTTCGATTTTTTTTGAAAATATGTTGGTTTCTTCGGCAGAATGCTCTTCACCGCCATAGAAAAATTCTGAGCCATCTCGTCGGAGAATTAATGGCCAATATACATCGCCACTTCTGACATACCCCATCCATTCCCGTTTCGTCATGATGTGGCCGGTTTCATCCAGTCCGCATTGCAGCACGATAGCTTCGCTGGCGTCTGTGCTGCCTTGGTCATCCTTATATCTTGCGATTATTCGGCATAGCTTCATGGGGTTATCCTTGTCACAATGTTGAATTAAGCTAGCCTAGCTTATCGGGTTGAGTGGACCAGCCGCCAGCCCTGTTCGTCTTTCATCATCCATACCTCTGCCTCTTGCGGTAGCACTTGGCCCACCTCGAACTCGCCATATTTGCGTTCGAGCTCCATCAGGCCCATCTCCTGCTGGAAGGGGCCAACCCGGTCGTAGACTAGATCCTCGTCGTGCAACACCTGCAGTTGATCGAGCCCCTGCTTGAAGTGGAGCAGGTAACTCACCTTGACCAGATAGACCCCCTCCATCCGCTCTTCCTTGCCGAGGATGGTGAAGTCGCTGATCTCGAACAGGTTGGCGTCTGTCTCGGCCAGCAATCTAGCGGTCACCTGTTGTTGGATATCCTCTTCACCGGGCTCTGCACTGCAGCCATACAGCCAGAGGGCCAGCAGGGGGATGAACCACTTTTTCATCAAAACTCCGGATGGGCGAGACAATCGAAGGACAAATTTTGCCATGCTACCGATCATATACAAGGGATTGCCATAAAAATCAGCAATTAAGGTGCAAAGCCCCACCGGGTGGCGGTCACATACAAGGGATTATCAAAAAAATCAGCTATTCAGATGCAAAGCCCCCGCCTAGATGGCGGGGGCTGTGGAGGTCAAGGTAGCTGTTCGAGCCGTTGCAAAAACTCGGTCGGCCCCATAAAGCCGGTGACCCGCTGCCCCCCAAGCTCCTTGCCCTCGCGGTCGAAGAAGATGAGGGTCGGCAACCCCAGCACATTGAGGTTGTTGAGCAGCTCGATATCGGCATCGTCGTTGGCGGTGACATCCGCCTGCAGCAGCACCATCTGGCCGAAGCGTTCCCGCACCGCAGGATCGCTGAAGGTCTTGTGCTCGAACTCCTTGCAGGCGACGCACCAGTCGGCGTAGAGGTCGAGCAGCACAGGTTTGCCGCGGGCGGTAGCCAGCTGCACCTTGAGGTCATCCATGGTCTTGATGCGGACAAACTGCGGCGCGTTTTGGCTCGTGCCCGCAGAGACGGCAGCCGGGCCCGTGGGTTGTAGCTGATCCTTGCCCACTACCACGGCGCTGATCATCGCCAGCAACAGCACGAAGCCGCGCACGCTTTTGGCCACCGAGTGGGGTTGGTGCTGGTTGTGGTGATAGAGGTAGCCGCACAGCAGCAGCCCCCAGCCGAGCCAGGCGAGGGTAGTAACTTGATCGCTCCAGAGCCGTGACAGCAGCAGGATCGGCACCGCCAGCAGGGCAAAACCAAACAGCTGCTTGATCACATCCATCCAGGCGCCCGCCTTGGGCAGCAGCTTGCCACCCGAGGTGCCGAGCAGCAGCAGCGGCAGGCCCATCCCCAGTGACAGCGCATAGAGCGCCGCCCCGCCGAGCCAGAGATCGCCGCTCTGGGCCACATAGATCAGCGCCCCCGAGAGCGGCGCCGTGGTGCAGGGGGAGCAGACCAGCCCGGAGATCATCCCCATGATGGCGACCCCGACTACCGAGCCGCCCTGCTGGCGGTTGGAGAGGCCAGAGAGCCGGGTTTGCAAACTGCTCGGCAGTTGCAGGGTGTAGAGCCCGAACATGGAGAGGGCCAACAGCACGAACATCACCGATAGACCGATCAGCACATAGGGGTGTTGCAGTGCAGCCTGGAATTTCAGCCCTGCCGAGGCCACTACCAGCCCCAACAAGGTGTAGGTGACCGCCATCCCCTGCACATAGACCATGGAGAGCAGGAAGGCGCGACCGGTAGAGAGGCGATGGCCGGCACCGGCGATGATGCCGGTCAGGATGGGGTACATGGGGAAGACGCAGGGGGTGAAGGCGAGCCCCAGCCCCAGCGCGAAGAAGGCGACGATGCTGAGCCAGAACCCCTGATGGCCGAGGGCTGCGGCCAGCTGATCTTGCTGGCTAACCGGTGCGACGCTTTGTGCCGTATCAGCAGTGGACGCTGTGGTTGCCGTGACCAGCGGGGCCACATCGATCAGCTTGTCGGTCGGCGGGTAGCAGAGGCCGTCGGTACAGCCCTGATAGCGCACCCGCAGGGTGGCATTTTCCCCCACCTCCTTTAGCGGCACCGCGATGCTCACCTGCTGGTAGTAGACCCGGGTCTTGCCGAAGAAGTCATCCTCGTGCTCGGTGCCCTCCGGCAGGGTCGGCTCGCTGAAGGTGAGGTTGTTCCCCTTGAAGCGCAGGCTGTGGCGATAGAGGTAGTAGTCGTCGGCGATGTGGAGGGTCAGCAGCAGCTGATCGCCACGCTGTTCGCTCTCGATCTGAAAGGCCTCATCGACCTGCAAAAATTTGGGCTTGGCATTGGCTTCAATGCCCAGCGAGCTGAGCAGATCGGCGCCGCTGGCGTGGGCAGGGGAGCTGCCCACCGCTGTCATCAACAGGGCACAGAGCAGCAACAGGGGAGAGAGCAAGCGGGTGAACGTCATGAGGTCTCCCCATTGAGCCAGTCCAGATAGGCAGGTAGTCCGGCACTTACCGGCAGGGCCAGCAGCTCGGGCACCTCATAGGGGTGATGGGCTTGAATACATGCCTGCAGCTCGGCAAAGCGCGATTGACGGGATTTGATGATGAGCTGGATCTCGGTGGCGCGCTCCACCTTGCCTTGCCAACGATAGACGGAGGTGACGCCCGGCAGTTGATTGATGCAGGCGGCCAGCCGCTGGTTCAGCAGCTGTTCGCAGAGAAGGTCGGCACTGGTTTGATCTGGGCAGGTGCAGAGCACCACAATGGCGTCGGTCATAAAGCGGATCTTCACCTCGTTGGGGTAAACCGGGCAGGCGCCCTTGCCGTCTCATCCCTGTCTGCGGATGAAGGTGAAAAAAGCGCCCGAAAATCAGCGGCTACTATACCCCAGAGCCGCTTCAAATAGCATCTGTCGCCATTTGTGAGCCAGCGCCAAAAATTTGTGGGGGGCATGAGATAGACGCTGTCATGGGGACAGGGCAGAATGAGCGAGCTTGTTCCCAATTGACGTAAGGAAATGTATGACCCAACAGAATGAGCAGCAGAGAAACCGCATGTTGAGCCTGCTGCGTGAAGGTGAGCGCCGCATGTTGGTTCAATTGGCCGGGCTGCTGCGCACGACCGCCGATGAAATCAATGCCGAGCTGGAGAAAGAGGAGCTGATGGCCACCCTGGAGCAGCCCATCACGGTGGAGTATCTCAACGGCGTGGTGCAGCACCATCTGTTCGAGCGCAAACACAAGGGAGATATGGCGCTTGCCCAGCAGATCCTGAGCGATTATCAGAGCGAGCTGGAAGCGCTGCAGACCGCTCAGGCCCAGCCTGAAGAGGCTGCCGCTGCCGACGAGAGCGGCGAAGAGCTCAAGGCACAGGCTTGAGCGACGGGCAGGCCTGAATCCTTACCTCTGAATCAGCCGGCCTGCCAGCGCTGATCCCTGTTGCGGCCCCATCATGTCTGCCATGATGGGGCCGTGTCGTTTCTTCTGTAGTCTTTCCTTGTTGACCTTCACTTCTCGGTTTCAATCCAACTGATGCGTGCCTTAGCGCGCCTCTTGGGGCATGCCGTGCGGCACTTCGCGGGGGATGGGGAACACCTTGTCATAGCCCCAGTTGTAGACGAAGGCATAGATCAGGTAGAAGACGACGAAGCCCAGATCCAGCACCAGCGCTTCCAGCAGGCTGACGCTCAGCCACCAGGACATGACCGGCAGCGCGACGATCAGCAGACCGCCCTCAAAGCCGAAGGTATGCAGCACCCGTTGCCACAGGGTCTTGTGGGTATGGCCCTGATATTTGAGCAGCAGCTTGTCGACCCCGATGTTGTAGATGTAGTTCCAGACGGTGGCCAGCACCGAGAAGAACAGTGCCAGCGGGCCCATATGGTTGAGCCCGACCCCGGTCACCCAGCTGGCCAGCGGGGCGGCAATCAGCAGGCCAATAAATTCAAAGCCAATGGCATGGCGCAGGCGATCGTTACGGGTACGCATAAGTCACTCTCTCAATCAGATTTATTCACGGATTGCTGGTTAATCTATAGATCTTTAGCGATAGATTCATGTTGGTATCCATCGCTAAAATAGATGGATGAGAGAGCTTGCCGGAGGGCCATAAGATGACGCCATCACTGGAACAACTGAGGATCTTGCTGGCGGCCGCCGAAACCGGCTCGTTTTCCGCTGCCGCCCGCAAGCTGGGCAAGGCGCAGTCGGTGGTGAGCAGCGCCATCGCCAATCTGGAGATCGATCTGGCGCTCACCCTGTTTGACCGCAGCGGCCGCTATCCGCAGCTGACGGAGGCGGGGGCCCGCATGGTGCAGGAGGCGGGGATCCTGCTGGCGCAGAGTGAACGATTGCAATCCATTGCCGGGGAGCTGGCGGCCGGGGTGGAGACGCGGCTCACTCTGGCCATCGATGATGACTCCCACCTCCCCTGGCTCGGCACCCTGCTGGAGGAATTCGCCACTCGTTACCCGACCGTGGAGCTGGAGCTGCTCTTCCCGCTGATGGAAGATGTGACCGAGATGCTGGTGACCGGCCGGGCCCAGCTCGGCATCAGTTATCAGCAGGTGCATCCCCAGCGGGAGATAGTCGCCCGTTCGCTGGGGGAGGTGACCATGCCGCTGGTGGTGTCACCGGATCATCCGCTGGCCCGCAAGCAGCCGCTGCGGGAGGTCGATCTGCAGGGGGCACGCCAGCTGATGGTCACCGGCCGACGGGAAGGGAGCGAGCGCCAGCGTTTTCGCATCTCGGCTCAGGTGTGGTGGGTCGAGGGGGATCTCGGGGTGCTGGAGCTGGTCAAGCGGGGCCTTGGCTGGTCCGCCATCCCGGAATTTCTGCTGCATCAGCCGCTGGTTCGCGGCGAAGTGGTGGTGCTGGAGCCGGACTTTATCGCCAGCCACGCGCTGGCGCTGGAGTTGCAGTGGCATCGCGCCCGCCCGCTGGGGCAGGCGGGGCGCTGGCTGAAGGAGGCACTGCTGGCGCGGGTGCCTCGCTAGCCGACCTTACTCGGTCAGGGTGTAAGGCAGGGGTTGCAGGGTGAGGCGGGAGCCTTCGTCCTGCTTGAGACGGAATTGGGCGTCAGCCTCGGTATCTTTCGGCAGTACGGCGGTGAGCCACACCTGCCCGGCCTGTTGCCAGGCGTTGAGCACCATGCCGCTGCGACGCCAGTTGTCACCCAGTTGCAGCTCCAGGGTATCGCCACTGGCGACCGGCTCGTTGGCAGTCCCCGCCAGCAGGAACAGGGCGCGGTTGTTGGCGCCGCGATACTTGGCGCGGGCCACCGTTTCTTGCCCCATGTAGCAGCCCTTGTTGAAGCTGATGCCGTCCAGTGCCTGCAGGTTGAGCATCTGCGGGATGAACTCCCCCTGATGCACCGCTTCCATATGTGGCAGGCCCGCCTTGATCTCGAGCCCCCACCAGAGTGACTCGTCACCTTGCGGCAGGGCGTCGGCTTGCTGAGTGCTCACCAGCAGCCAGCGATCCTGTTCAATCTTCACCGCCATGCAGCCGTCGATAAGACCGCTCTGCAGAAGGCCAAATTGCGCGGCGATCCAGCCATCGCTGCCCGTACCGGCGATCCCGGTAGCGTGACGCTCATCGGCGGTGATCTCGACCTTGGAGAAAACGGCAAATTTCTTCAGCTCCGGCAGTTGGCGCTCCAGCACCGAAGAGCTGGTCAGCAGCAGCAGGCTGTCGTCGAGGCAGAGCAGGCGGAAATTGCTCCACAGCTTGCCCTTGGGATCACAGTGGCCGCCCGGGGTCTGTTGCCCTGGTTGCAGGGCGTTGACATCACAGGTGACCTGACCTTGCAGATATTTGGCGCGATCCTGGCCGCTGATACGGGTGATGGCCAGCTTGGTCAGGGAGAAACGGGTCGGCTCGGCAGGAAAAACAGGTGGTTGCAGGCTCACGATGGTATTCCAGAGAGAAAGTATGTGAGCTGCATGGTAAAGACGTAACTAATGTTTGTCAGCCGGAAAATCCAGCTGGTACCATCCCCCGGTCTTTGTAAGGAGAGTGCCATGTTGAGCCCAGTTGAAAAATCCCGCCTGAAGTGGGCCTGCCGTCGCGGTATGCTCGAGCTGGATGTGATCTTTATGCCCTTTTTCGAACACGAGTTCGACTCCCTGAGCGAAGCTGATCAGCAGACCTTTATCCGCCTGCTGGCGAGCGACGATCCGGATCTGTTCAAATGGTGCATGGGTCATGGTGTCCCTGCCGATCCCGCATTTGCCGCCATGATCCCGATGATCCTGGAGCGCAATCAGGCGCGCCACGACCGCCAGGGGTAATACCGTGGAGCGGGTGCTCATGACGGTTCACCCCTCCCGCCATCAGCAATGTTTGCTGGTGGCCCTCTTTCTGTTGCTGCTCTGGCCGGTGGCTGGCCTGATTGCCGGTTGGCAGTGGGCGCTGTTGCTGCCCGTCTGGCTGGCGGCGCTCTGGTTGAGCTGGCGCTCCCTCGTCGAGCTCCCGTTCGAGCTTGTCTGGGATGGCCAGTGGCTACAGTGGCAAGGTCGCCGCTATCAGCTCGGCAAGAAAAGCCGTATTCTGCCCGGCGTGCTCAGGCTAGCGCTTTGTCCCGAGCCGGAAGGCTCTGAATCGGCGTCGCCACGGCAACTGTGGCTCTTCTCCGACGCCCTTCCCCCCGAACATTACCGCCTGCTGGCGCGAGCCATCCACTTTCTGCCGTCCCGACGTTGACGCCTGCTTCCCTGATAACCAGGCGCTGAGTTATTGCGATAAGCCGCTGCCATGTGGCTGATTACGGTACTCTTTTTGTGGCTGAAAAGCGGTTGAAAACAAGTGACCCCGCCGGGGCGGGGTCACTGATTGCTGCAACGCTTGGCAGGAAGGGGGATTAATCCCGCTCCGGGGTCAGC
Organism: Aeromonas sp. 102P; assembly: GCF_051920345.1. NCBI lineage: Bacteria > Pseudomonadati > Pseudomonadota > Gammaproteobacteria > Aeromonadales > Aeromonadaceae > Aeromonas > Aeromonas sp. 102P. The sequence goes on from NZ_JBQBCZ010000001.1 coordinate 1,469,169, forward strand.
ACGGTCGGTTTGGAGTCCGGCAGCATATCCGGATGATCCAGGTTGTAGTGCAGGCCGCGCGACTCCTTGCGCTGCAGGGCGCAGTTGACGATAAGCTCGGCCACCTGCAGCAGGTTGCGCAGCTCCAGCAGGTTGTTGGAGACGCGGAAGTTGGCGTAGTACTCCTGCACCTCCTGCTTGAGCAGGTCGATGCGGCGCTTGGCGCGGGCCAGACGTTTGTTGGTACGCACTATCCCCACGTAGTCCCACATCATCAACCGCAGTTCGTGCCAGTTGTGCTGGATCACCACCAGTTCGTCGGAATCTTCCACCTTGCTCTCGTCCCACACCGGCAGGCGCGGCGGCTCCACACTCATCGGCAGCTTGGCCAGAATGTCGGCACCCGCCTGATGGGCATAGACCACGCATTCCAGCAGGGAGTTGGAGGCCATGCGGTTGGCGCCGTGCAGACCGGTGTAGGTCACTTCGCCGATGGCGTAGAGGCCGGGGATATCGGTCTGGCCGTTGTTGTCGATCATCACGCCACCACAGGTGTAGTGGGCGGCCGGCACGATGGGCATCGGCTCCTTGGTGATGTCGATTCCGACTGCAAGGCAGCGCTCATAAATGGTCGGGAAGTGCTTGATGATGAAATCGGCCGGTTTGTGGCTGATATCCAGATACATGCAATCCGCCCCGAGCCGCTTCATCTCGTGGTCGATGGCGCGGGCGACGATATCCCGCGGCGCCAGCTCGGCCCGCTCGTCAAACTCCGGCATAAAGCGGCTGCCGTCCGGGCGGCGCAGATAGGCTCCCTCGCCACGCAGCGCTTCGGTCAGCAGGAAGTTGGGGTCGTCCGGGTGGAACAGGCTGGTGGGGTGGAACTGGTTGAACTCCAGGTTCGCCACCCGGCAGCCGGCCCTCCATGCCATGGCGATGCCATCGCCAGAGCTCACATCCGGGTTGGAGGTGTACTGGTAGACCTTGGAGGCACCACCGGTGGCCAGTGCCACGAAACGGGCACGGATCACCTCGACCTGCTCGGCGTTGCGGTTCCAGACGTAGGCGCCCAGCACCTTGTTGCCCGGCAGGTTGAGCTTGCGGGTGGTGATGAGGTCGACCGCGTTGAAGCGCTCCATCAGCTGGATATTGGGGTGAGCGCGCACCTGATCGATCAGGGTGAGCTGCACCGCCTTGCCGGTGGCGTCCGCCGCGTGGAAGATGCGGCGATGGCTGTGGCCTCCTTCGCGGGTGAGGTGGTACTGGGACTCGCCGTCGGCGTTCTCCTCCTGATCGAAGGGGACCCCTTGCTGAATGAGCCACTGGATGGACTCGCGGGCATGGCGAGCGGTGAACTCCACCACTGCCGGGTCACACAACCCGGCACCTGCGTTGAGCGTGTCGCTCACGTGGGATTCGATGCTGTCGGTTTCGTCGAAAACGGCAGCGATGCCTCCTTGCGCATAGAAAGTGGCCCCTTCACTGATGGGCCCCTTGCTCAGAACCAGGACTTTGGCGTGGTCTGCCAATCGCAACGCGAGGGACAAACCAGCGGCACCGCTGCCAATGATCAGTACATCGCAAAGGTATTCAACACTTGCTTTCATAAGTATCATTGGCCTGGATTAAGAACTGGCACCATGGTAGCCCAAGCGAGGGCGAGGATGCAGCCTGCATCACATTTTTTTCAATTGAAGCGAACTTTCTCTGATTCTCCCTGTCTGAACTTGTGCGCTTAGGAAGGGCCGGAAAAGAAAAACGATAACCTGATGGGGGTTTTACGGCTCTGATGAGCGACCAGAATCTACTGGACGAACAGCTGGTTGAACGGGTCCAGCGCGGCGATAAAGCAGCTTTCAACCTGTTGGTAAAAAAATACCAGCATAAGGTGGTCAACCTGGTTGCCAGGTATGTCAACAATCCCGGTGATGTGCCCGATGTGGCGCAAGAGGCCTTTATAAAAGCCTACCGTGCATTGCCGACATTCCGTGGCGAAAGTGCTTTTTATACCTGGTTGTACCGAATTGCCGTGAACACGGCGAAGAATTATCTCACCTCCCAGGGGCGCAGGCCGCCTAGCAGTGATGTGGAGGCTGACGAAGCGGAGTCTTATGGTGGTGGTGAAGCCTTGCAAGAGGTCTCAACCCCCGAAAACCTGGCGCTGACTGACGAGATCAAACGCACCGTGTTTTCAGCCATTGAGGCATTGCCGGAAGACCTGAGGACAGCTATCACCCTTCGCGAACTGGAAGGGCTGAGCTACGAAGAGATTGCCGAAATCATGGATTGCCCAGTGGGTACGGTTAGATCCCGTATCTTCCGGGCGAGGGAAGCAATCGATAAAAAGCTGCAACCTTTGATCGAGAATTAACTGGGGAAAGACGGGTTAACTTATGGCAAATAAAGAGCAAATCTCTGCCCTGATGGATGGTGACCTGAGTGACGCAGAGGTACTGAACGAGCTGGAGATGGACTCCGACTTGCAAGATACCTGGGGTCGTTACCACCTGATCGGCGATGCCATGCGGGGTGACCTGCCGGTCAATCTGCAACTGGATCTCAGTGACAGCATTATGGCTGCGCTGGAGGATGAGCCCACCATACTGGCACCCAAGCCGGTCGAGACGGCTCCCGTGCTGCAACCTGCCGTTGCACCGGTCAAGACAGATTCTAATGTGGTTCCGTTGTTCCGCCGTGTCGGTCAGCAGCTGGGTCAATATGCCATTGCGGCATCCGTGGCCGCTGCCGTTATCTTCGGGGTGCAGCAGTATCAGGGGCAGGATGGCGTTCCGGCCAATCCGGTGCTCAATACCATTCCAATCGGTGGCAGTGCGGCGCCGGTGAGTGTTCACTATCCGCAACAGGATGGCGCCCGTGCCCGTCAGCAGGGGCTGACCGAACAGCAGATGCAGGAGCAGCGGGAGCGGATCAACGCCTTCCTGCGTGACCACCAGTTGCAGCAGCGCCTGTTGCAAGACAGACAGATCCAACAATAACGAATTGTCAGGGATACAAACGTGCGCCAGTCCAGCCGTATTTTGCTGGCCTCTCTCCTGCTGATTAGTGCCAAGGCCTCGGCCGACGATAAGTCGGCCGAGGCCTTGTTGCAGCAGATGCAGAGTGCCGTGCAGCAACAGAATTTCGAGTTGTCCATGGTCAAGGCCCGTCAGGGGCGTCTTGAACCGATCCGGATCAGCCATGCCGTGATCAACGGCAAGGAAGTGGCCCACCTCAGTTACCTCGACGGCAAGGCGATCGAGTATCTCCAGCGCCAGAATGAATACACCTTTTTTGAAAACAGCCACGATCCCTACACCCTGAAGGATGCCCGCTTCCCCGGCATCTGGTCGACCCTGGTGAAGATGCCGCTGGCGCAGGTGCTGGAGAGCTATGATCCAGTGCTGGCCGGTCGCAGCCGGGTCGCCGGTGTGGTGGCACAGGTGGTGAGGCTGGTGCCTAAAGAGGCCGATAAATATGGTTTCGTGCTCTGGATTGACGAGCAGTGCCACTTGCTGTTGCGGATCGACATGGTCGAGCGGGAAGGCAATCTGGTGGAGCAGGTGCTCGGTGTCGAGCTGGATCTGCAGAGCAAACCGGCCCCCTGGCTGGTGAAGCTGGCCAACAGCAAGCAGCCTCCGGCGCTGGCGCTGGAGGATGCCTATCCGGCGCCGCAACAGCAGTTGAACTGGCAGATCACCTGGTTGCCCGATGGCTTCAAGGTGCTGTCGCAAGATCGGCACCAGCTGGTGACCACCAGTATGCCGGTGGACTACATGATGCTCTCCGACGGGCTGGTGGATCTCTCGGTCTACGTCTCCCGGGTCGATCCCAAGCAGGCGGTGCGCCAGCAGCTGATCCGCCAGGGGGCGACTTCGCTGGTGAGCTATGTCAACGAGGCGGGGGTCGAGATCACCGTGGTCGGCGAGGTGCCTGCCGAAACCGCCAAGCGCATCGCCGAGTCGGTCCAGCCGCTGGCCCGCAACGAAGCGGTGCAGTAACGGGGGATGCGGGGTTGTTCCCCGCTTGCCGACCGTGGCGAGTCGTGGTCAGATCCCCTGATTGTGTGAACCCGAGGTGTTGCCGTGAATGAGATGAGTGAAGAGCTGGCGACCGTGGTGGCCATTGAGGGTGACCATGCCTGGGTGGAGTGCGAGCGTCGCTCCGCCTGCAGTGGTTGTCAGCAGCAATCCAACTGCGGTACCGGCACCGTGGCCAAGGCATTTCCCCTGAAAGCTCCCCGCTTGCGGGTCAGGCTGACCGCCGAGGTGCGGGTTGGCCAGCAAGTGAGGCTCGGTATCCCGCAAGAGAGTCTGCTGCGCGGGGCGGCGCTGGTCTATGTGCTGCCGCTGTTTTGTCTGTTGGCCGGCGCCTTGCTGGGGCAGCTCTGGCTGGCACCGCTGCTCTCGGGCGGGGAGGGGATTACCATTCTCTGCTGCCTGCTGGGGGGCGTGCTGGGCTTTTTACTGGTTCGTTACTTTTCCAACCGCCTGGATCAGGGGCGCTACGGCCCGCAGATGCTCGGCGTTGTCGTCCCTGTCCGCATCCTCCCCTGACTGAACAGGCGCTATTTCACTGGCGCTGGCGACTAAAGAATGGCCGTCAGCCGGGTTATCCAGTAAAATCGCGCCTCCATAACTGACCTTAACCAATTTTGAGTGACTCTTGCTCGATGAAACACATTCGTAACTTTTCGATTATTGCGCACATCGACCACGGTAAATCGACCCTGTCGGACCGTCTGATCCAGACTTGCGGTGGCTTGTCCGACCGCGAGATGCAGGCTCAGGTGCTTGACTCCATGGATCTGGAGCGCGAGCGCGGCATTACTATCAAAGCACAGAGTGTGACCCTGAACTACCAGGCACAAGACGGTAACACCTACCAGCTGAACTTTATCGACACCCCGGGCCACGTGGATTTCTCCTACGAGGTCTCCCGCTCTTTGGCGGCCTGTGAAGGGGCGCTGCTGGTGGTGGATGCCGGCCAGGGGGTTGAGGCACAGACTCTGGCCAACTGCTATACCGCCATGGAAATGGATCTGGAAGTGGTGCCGGTGCTGAACAAGATTGACCTGCCGGCCGCAGAACCCGAGCGGGTTGCCGAGGAGATCGAAGACATCGTCGGTATCGACGCAGTCGATGCGGTGCGCTGCTCCGCCAAGACCGGTCTGGGGGTTGATCTGGTGCTGGAAGAGATCGTTGCCAAGATCCCGGCACCGGAAGGTGACCCGGATGCCCCACTGCAGGCGCTGATCATCGACTCCTGGTTCGACTCTTATCTGGGGGTTGTCTCTTTGGTGCGGATCAAGAACGGTTCCCTGAAGAAGAACGACAAGATCAAGGTGATGAGCACCGGTCAGGTGTGGGGTGTCGATCGTATCGGTATCTTCACGCCCAAGCAGGTGGATACCCAGGGGCTGGGTTGCGGCGAGGTAGGTTGGGTTGTCTGCGGTATCAAGGACATCCACGGCGCGCCGGTGGGCGATACCCTGACTCAGGCCAAGAACGGTGCCGACAAGGCGCTGGCTGGCTTCAAGAAGGTGAAGCCGCAGGTTTATGCGGGTCTGTTCCCCATCTCCAGCGATGACTATGAGTCGTTCCGTGACGCCCTCGACAAGCTCTCCCTGAACGATGCCTCCCTGTTCTTCGAACCAGAGAGCTCCACTGCGCTGGGCTTCGGCTTCCGTTGCGGCTTCCTCGGTATGCTGCACATGGAGATCATTCAGGAGCGTCTGGAGCGTGAATACGATCTGGATCTGATCACCACGGCGCCGACCGTAGTGTACGAGATCGAGCTGACCGACGGCTCCACCATCCATATCGACAGCCCGGCCCAGATGCCTGCCATCACCAGCATCAAGGAGATGCGCGAGCCGATCGCCGAGTGTCATATCCTGCTGCCGCAGGAGTACATGGGCAACGTGATCACCCTCTGTATCGAGAAGCGTGGCGTGCAGACCAACATGGTCTACCACGGCAAGCAGGTGGCACTGACCTATGAAATCCCGATGGCGGAAGTGGTGCTCGACTTCTTCGACCGCCTGAAATCCACCAGTCGCGGTTACGCCTCGCTGGACTACGGCTTCAAGCGTTTCGAAACCTCCGACATGGTCCGTCTGGATATCATGATCAACGGTGAGCGCGTCGATGCCCTGGCCATCATCACCCACAAGGACAACGCCCAGTATCGCGGTCGTCAGGTGGTGGAGAAGATGCGCGAGCTGATCCCGCGCCAGATGTTCGATATCGCGATTCAGGCGGCCATCGGCAACCAGATCATCGCTCGCAGCACCGTCAAGGCTCTGCGTAAAGACGTAACCGCCAAGTGCTACGGTGGTGACGTGAGTCGTAAGAAGAAACTGCTGAACAAGCAGAAAGAAGGTAAGAAGCGGATGAAGTCCCTCGGCCGTGTCGACGTGCCGCAGGAAGCCTTCCTCGCGATTCTCCACGTCGGAAAGGATTAATAGATGGCAAGCACGTTTTCCCTGATCCTGGTGGTGGTCTGCGCGATCACCGGTGTCATCTGGTGTCTGGACAAGATGATTTGGTCCAAGCAGCGCGCCGCCAAGATTGCCGTGGCTCGTGCCCATGGCGGTGCCCACTTGGATGAGAAGACCTTGGCCAAGGTGGCCCCCGTGCCGGTCTGGATTGAGCAGACCGCCGGGGTCTTCCCGGTCATCACCTTTGTGCTGATCCTGCGTTCGTTCATTTTTGAACCGTTCCAGATCCCGTCAGGTTCCATGATGCCAACCCTGCTGGTGGGCGACTTCATCCTGGTGGAAAAATTTGCCTATGGCCTGCGGGACCCGGTGACCAACACCAAGTTCCTCGAGACTGGCGAGCCCAAACGTGGCGACGTGGTGGTGTTCAAGTATCCCCTTGAACCGCGCGTTGACTACATCAAGCGGGTGGTCGGCATGCCGGGTGATAGGGTCATCTATCGCAACAAGGAGCTGATGATCCGGCCCAAGTGCGAAGAGCAGGAAGGGAAAACGTGCCCGGGCTTCAAGAAGCTCGACGTCAAGTTTGAACAAAGAGGCGAATTTACCCAGATGGGGATCCCCCTTGACCGCTATACCGAGCAGTTGGGCGATGTCTCCCACGAGACCCTGCGCAATCCGCTGATGCCCGACATGGTTGGCCGTTACTATCGCCAGCCCGGCACCTACCCCGACGAGTGGGTCGTACCGGAAGGCCAGTATTTCGTGATGGGCGACAACCGCGACAACAGCACCGACAGCCGCTTCTGGGGCTTTGTGCCCGAGCAGAATCTGGTCGGCAAGGCGGTCGCTATCTGGATAAGTTTTGAATTCGAGCGCGAAGAAGGCTCCCTGCTGCCAAGTTGGGTACCGACAGGTGTGCGCTTCAACCGCATTGGCGGAATCAAGTAAATGAATATCAAGATGAACAGACTGCAGTCCCGTCTCGGGCATGTTTTTGCGGATCTGGAACTGCTGACCCGGGCGCTGACTCACCGCAGCGCCGGTTCCCGTCACAATGAGCGACTGGAATTTCTGGGGGACTCCATTTTGAGTCTGGTGATTGCCGACGATCTGTTCCACCGCTTCCCGCAAGCGGCGGAAGGGGATCTCAGCCGGATGCGCGCCACCCTGGTGCGCGAGAAGACCCTGGCCGAACTGGGCCGGGAGTTTGATCTCGGGGATCACCTGATCCTCGGCCCCGGCGAACTCAAGAGCGGCGGTTTTCGCCGCGAATCCATTCTGGCCGACACGGTCGAGGCGGTGATCGGTGCCGTCTATCTGGATACCAATCTTGAGACGGTGCGGACACTGCTGCTGAGCTGGTATGCCAGCCGCCTGGAAGAGATCAAGCCGGGCATCGAGCAGAAAGATCCCAAGACCCGTCTGCAAGAAATTTTGCAGGGAAGCCGCAAATCCCTGCCGACCTACACCGTGACCAACGTCAAGGGCGAGGCCCACAACCAGGAGTTCACCGTCCAGTGTGACGTGGAAGGTCTGGATGGTCCCCTCGTCGGGGTCGGCACCAGCCGTCGCAAGGCCGAACAGGCCGCGGCGCAGCAAGCATTGGAAAGACTGTCATGACTGCTATTGATGCAAGAGGCCGCGGTCTTTCAACACAACAGGCATTGGAAAAACTGTCATGACAGATACTACCTATTGCGGCTTTGTCGCCATCGTGGGCCGCCCGAATGTGGGCAAGTCCACCCTGCTCAACAAGCTGCTTGGCCAGAAGGTCAGCATTACCTCGAAGAAGCCCCAGACCACCCGTCACCGGATTTTGGGGATCGACACCGAGGATAACTACCAGACCATTTATGTGGATACCCCGGGTCTGCACATTGAAGAGAAACGGGCCATCAACCGCCTGATGAACCGTGCCGCCACCAGTTCGCTGGGTGATGTGGCCATGGTGGTGTTCATGGTCGACGGTACCCACTGGACCAAAGACGACGAGATGGTGCTGGGCAAGCTGCGCAATCTCAAGTGCCCGGTGGTGCTGGCGGTCAACAAGATCGACAACGTCAAAGAGAAAGAAGATCTGCTGCCTCACCTCGAGTGGCTGGGCCAACAGATGAACTTCGCCCATATTCTGCCCATCAGTGCCGAAAAGGGCACCAACGTGGAGAAGATCCGCGAGTGGGCCAAGGATCTGCTGCCGGAAAACGTCCATTTCTTCCCGGAAGATTACGTGACCGACCGCTCGTCCCGCTTTATGGCCTCCGAAATCATCCGCGAGAAGCTGATGCGCTTTACCGGTGAGGAGCTGCCCTACTCGGTGACGGTGGAGATCGAGCGCTTCAAGGTGGAAGAGAACGGTCTCTACCACATCCACGGCCTGATCCTGGTCGAGCGCGATGGCCAGAAGAAGATGGTCATCGGCAACAAGGGCGAGAAGATCAAGACCATAGGCACCGAAGCGCGCCTCGATATGGAACGTCTGTTCCAGAACAAGGTGCACCTCGAGCTGTGGGTCAAGGTCAAATCCGGTTGGGCTGACGATGAGCGCGCCCTGCGCAGCCTCGGGTATGGCGACGACTGATTGCTGACCCCGGCTTTCGTCATCCACAGTCGGCCCTATCGGGAGACCAGCCAGCTGGTCGAGGTCTTCACCCAGGATAGTGGCCGATTTACTCTGGTGGCTCGCGGTTCTCGCGGGCCACGCTCCCCTCTCAAGGGGCTGCTGCAACCCTTTACCCTGCTCACCATCGCCTGGCGCGGCAAGGGGGATCTCAAGAACCTCACCCAGGTCGAATGCCCGGATCACTCCCTGCGTCTCGGTGGCGATCGCCTCTTCTACGGCCTCTATCTCAACGAGTTGGTCTACTACCTGCTGGAAGCGCACACCCCGTTCCCCGAAGTGTTCGATGCCTATGCCCGTGCCATCATGGCGCTGGCCGACGGCGAGACGCCGGAGCTGCCGCTGCGTCGCTTCGAGTTCCTGCTGTTGCAGGCGCTCGGTTATGCGGTGGATTTCGAATACACGGCGGACGACGAGTCGCCCATCGAGCCGACCCTGCTCTATGGCTTCGAGCGTGAATTGGGCTTTGTTGCTTGCGAGCGGGCGCCGGATCCCCGTACCCTGTTTCTCGGTGCCCACCTGCTCGCCTTTGCCGAGGGACGTTTCGATACCCCTCCCTTGCTGCAGGCGGCCAAACGTTTCAGCCGATTGGCACTGCAACCCTATCTGGGCAAGCGCCAGCTAAAGAGCCGGGAGCTGTTTTTAAAACGCAAAGCCAGTATGCAAGGCTGACACAGATTACAGACATACGGATATTGGCGCGGTGTGATTCGCTGACCGCGCAGTCAACAGATGAAGCCTTTCAAGGAGTTCTCAATGAGTGAAATCTATCTGGGTGTGAACATCGACCATATCGCGACTCTGCGCAACGCCCGTGGCACCCAGTATCCGGATCCGGTACAGGCCGCGTTCGTGGCCGAGCAGGCCGGTGCCGATGGCATTACCGTGCATCTGCGTGAAGATCGTCGCCACATCACCGACCGCGATGTGGAGATCCTGCGCCAGACTATCCAGACCAGAATGAACCTGGAGATGGCAGTGACCGAAGAGATGATCGGCATCGCCTGCCGCATCAAGCCCCACTTCGTCTGTCTGGTGCCGGAGAAGCGCACCGAAGTGACCACCGAGGGCGGTCTGGACGTGGCCGGTCAGCTGGACAAGGTGACTGATGCCGTTGCCCGCCTCTCTGCTGTGGGTGCCCAGGTATCCCTCTTTATCGACGCCGATCCCATCCAGATCGATGCGGCTGCCGAGAGTGGCGCCCCCTTTATCGAGATCCACACCGGCCGTTACGCCGATGCCACCACCGATGCCGAGCGCAACGCCGAGTTCAAGCGCATCGCCGCCGGTGCCTCCTATGCCGCTGGCAAGGGCTTGAAGGTCAATGCCGGTCACGGCCTGCACTACCACAACGTCAAGGCCATCGCCGCCATCCCCGAGCTCTATGAGCTCAACATCGGCCACGCCATCATTGGCCGTGCCGCCTTCGATGGTCTGGCCAAGGCCGTAAGCGATATGCGCCTGCTGATGCAGGAAGCTCGTCAGGGGATCTGATGCTTCGGGCACTGGCAACGCACAGTGGCCATATGAAACAAAAGGGACGCCATGGCGTCCCTTTTGTTGTTTCTGCCGATGGGAATATCGCAGTCGTCAGACCTGCTGCTGCGCCCATCTTCCCAGACGTTGCAGCGCCTCGCCGAGCAGCTGGCGGGAGGTGCCTATGTTGATCCGCACATACTCTTCGCCATCGCTGACGTAGTGGGAGCCATCTTCGATGATGACCCCCGCTTCGACTGCCCACCTGCGGGTCACCTCGCTTGCGCTCATTCCGCTCCCTTTGGTATTGACCCAGACCAGATAGGAGGCATCCATCGGCATGACTTGGAAGTCGGGCAGATTCTCCCTGAAGTAGCGCGCCAGCAGGGCGTAGTTCTCTCTCAGATAGAGATTCAATTCGGCCAGCCATGCATCGCACTCGTTATAGGCGGTGATAATTCCCCAGAGCCCGAACACATTGGGAGAGGTGATGGAGTTCTGCTCAAGGCGCGCTCTGAAGCGGTTTCTTATCTGCGGATTTGGAATGATGCTGTAGGAGGTTTTCAATCCGCCCAGATTGAATGCCTTGTTGGGCGAGCTCATCAGCATCATGTTGTTGCAGTAACGCTCCTCCAGTGCCAGAAAGGAGACGAACTCGCCATGGATGATGTGCTCTGCATGCACTTCATCGACCATCATCAACACCTGATGGCGCAGGCAGATGTCGGCAACGGCTTCCAGCTCGGCCTGACTCCAGATCCTGCCCGACGGGTTATGGGGCGAGCAGAGAAAATAGATTTTGGGCTTGTGGCTAATGATCTGCTCCTCCAGCTTCGCCAGATCGATCCGGTATCGTCCTTTGTTCAGGGCTAACGGGTTGGCGACAACCTTGACCCCCTGCCTTTCGGCCGCCTTGGCAAAGGGATCATAGACAGGGGTGTTCATGATGATGCTGTCACCCGGCTGGCAGAATGCCTGCACCGTGTAGTGCAGGGTGGAGACGGTACCATAGGAGAGGGTGATCCACTCCCGTTCCACCGCGACCTTGTGGTGGCGGGCCTGGAAGTTGATGACCGCCTCGTAGAAATCATCGATGCAGTGGGTGTAGCTGAAGGTGCCCCAGCTGATGATTTCGCTGAACTTGCGAGCCACAGCCGGCGGCGATTTGAAATCCATATCGGCAATCCACATGGGAATGCTGTCGGCGGGAACGGGGCCAAAGCGGCTCTCGATCACTTTCATATCCCACTTGCGGCATTTGTCGCTGATGCGATCTGCCAGCTCGTCGAAACGGGAGGATTGCAAGTCGGCAGAGGGGGTTGGGAGGCGCAGGGCCTCCCGATCTTTACAGGAGAGCATCGAGATTATCCTTCACGGTTTGAACCTGAGTGCCAATGATGACCTGCACGCTGTGCTCGTCGATCTTGACGACGGAGAGGGCGCCAGCCTGTTTCAGGATCTTTTCCTGCAGCTTGCCCATATCGTGTACCACCAGTCTCAGCCGGGTAACGCAGTTGTCCAGGCTGACGATATTTTCCTTGCCACCGAGGGCACTCAGGATCACGGCTGGGTCATGTTTCGCAATCTGGATATCATCGACCTCATCCCTGCCGGGGGTCTTGATGTCATATTTCTTGATGTACCAATAGAAGACGGTGAAATAGATGGCAGACCAGATGAGGCCAATGGGAATTATCAGATACCACTTGGTTTGCCAGCCCTGCATGATGCCGAAAATAAGCAGGTCGAGTGCACTGCCATCGGTATTGCCGATGGTGACGCCACACATGGCCACTACAAAGAGCGCGGCGCCGGTCATAAAGACATGGAACAGATAGAGTACCGGCGCGACAAACAGAAACAGGAATTCGATGGGTTCGGAAATACCGGTCACGATAGAGACTAGTACCCCGGAGATAATCAGGCTCTTGATTCTGGTTCGATTGCCGGGCGTGGCTGCCATATACATGGCTAACGCTGCGGCAGGCAGACCGAATATAAAGGTCGGCATAAACCCTTGCGACAGGAAGGCGGTTGCTGCCGGGCTGATGGGTTCACCCGCTTTCAACTGGGCGAAGAAGATATTGAGAGCGCCGGAAATGGTTTCGCCATTGACCAGCTCGGTGCCTCCTGCCGGGGTGAAGCGCACCATGGCCAGCATGATGTGGTGCAGACCGAGCGGTTTGAGCAGGTTGATGGCCACTCCGTAGAGGAAGGCGCCAAAAGAGCCGGCAGAGATGATCATGTTGCCGACCGCAGTAATACCGAGCGCCACATAGTGCCAGAAGAGCGGCATGGCCAGACCGATCAGTGACATGACCAGCACAGTGATAATGGGCACGGAGCGCAAGCCGCTGAAGAACGAGAAGGCGTCGTGCAGTTTGAGGTTATAGAAACGGCGATGGATGAAGTAGGTCACGATCCCTGACACTATGCCACCCAGCACCCCCATGGAGAGGGTCTGAACCCCCATCACCATGGCTTGCCCCGCCAGTTTGATATTTTCCGGCGAAGCCAGTTGATTGGTACTGGCGAGATAGAAGTTGATCCCGATATTCATCGCCATATAGCCGACGAAACCGGAATAGGCCGCGACACCCTTGTTCTTTTCGGTCAATCCCATCGGAATGCCGATGGCAAACATGATGGGCAGATAGGTGAAGCCGAAGCTGCCTACGGTTGCCAGCAGATTGAAGACGAGCTGGGTATATTCCCCACCAAGAAAAGGAAAATTATCTATGGTGGAGGGGCTGGTAATGGATGATCCCACTCCCAGCAGTAATCCCATGAATGCCATCAGAGAGACGGGAAACATAAATGTTTTCCCCAAACTCTGGGCAAATTCCCATACCTTATTTCGCAAGGATGCGCGAGCCATCATTATTATCTCCCAGACCTGTTACCGTAATTTTATTGTTATCAAATCTTGTTATTGCTCATACACATACGGATTTTCGCCTCGACTACTTCCTCCATGGCGGCCATGGCGGGCACCAGATACTGGCGCGGGTCGCTGGCATCCGGATGAGAGCCAAGGAAGGCTTTCATCGCATCGGCGAAGGCGATCTTCAGTTCGGTCGCTACGTTGACCTTGCAGATCCCGAGTTCGATGCAGCGGCGCACATCGGCTTCCGGTACGCCGGAGGCGCCGTGCAGCACCAGCGGAATATCTACCTGCTCGCGAATGGCGGCGAGGCGCGCAAAGTCCAGACGGGGCTCCTCCTTGTAGAGGCCGTGGGCGGTGCCGATGGCCACCGCCAGCGAGTCGATACCGGTACGGCGGACAAACTCGGCCGCCTTGAGCGGGTCGGTAAATTTGGCATGAGCGGCATCGACGATGAGGTCATCCTCCTGACCGCCCAGCTGACCCAGCTCCGCTTCGACGCTAGCCCCCATGCGGTGGCAGAAGGTCACCACGCTGCGCACCTTCTCGATGTTCTCTTCAAACGGAAAGTGCGAGGCATCGATCATGGCGGAGCGAATACCCGCTTCGACCTTGTTGTGGATGTCCTGCTCGTCTTCGTGGTGATCCAGATGCAGCACCAGCGGGATACGGTACTCATGGGCCGCGGCCTGACAGATGGAGACCAGATACTCGACCCCAGCATGGCGATAGGTACCAGGGGTGCCAGCCAAAATCACCGGAGAGCGCATGCGAGCGGCGGTGCGAGCCACCACCTGCACGGTTTCCAGGTTGTGGATGTTGAAAGCCGGTACGGCGTAGCCGCGGCGCTGGGCATCTTTGAGCATTTCATGGGAAGAGATCAGATACATAGTGACTCCTGAGCGTCCTGATTGACGCGAGATCCTGAGAAAAGGGAGGAGAGCTGAGTCGGGTTTATCTCCCGGCCAGCCACCCAGATGTGTTGTTGATTGAGTTCAGTGGTGAGAGCGAGCAGGTTGGCCTGTTTGCCAACTGCCAGTGAACCGAGGCGATCGGCAATGCCGAGCATCTTTGCTGGTGCCAGCGAGGCCATTGCGATGGCTTCATCGAGCGGTACGTTCGCCAGCTGCACCATGTTGCGCACGGCATCGAGCAACGTGAGGGTGCTACCAGCCAGGCCACCGGCCTCGGTGCGCACCACCCCCTCTTTCATCTCGACCCGATAGTTGCCAAGCAGATAGTGACCGTCGGGCATACCGGCGGCGCGCATCGCATCGGTAACCAGCAGCAGGCGCTGGCCAGCGCAGCAGTGACAGAGCTTGAGCACGCTCGGGTGGAGATGATGGCCATCGGCGATCAACTCTAGCCAGGCAGCGGGATGGACAAGACCTGCACCGACCATGCCGGGTTCGCGGTGGTGCAGACCGCGCATGCCGTTGAAGCAGTGCACCAGCCCGGAGGCGCCCGCTGCCAGCGCCGCCATGGTGGTGTCGTGATCCGCCGCCGAGTGGCCCAGCATTACCCGCACGCCGTTTGCGGCAAGATGGTGAATGGCTGCGATGGCATTGGACTTTTCCGGTGCCAGTGCGACCACCTTCAGGCTGCCGCGCGCCAGCCGTTGCAGATGGTTCAGTTCGGCAATATCCAGCTCCCGAAACAGCGCCTGATCGTGGGCGCCCTTGTTGTCCGGAGTGAAGTAGGGGCCTTCCAGATAGCAGCCGAGCAGCTCGGCGCCCGGCATGCCGCGGACAACGCTATCGGCAATCCGAGCAAGGGCTTGCTCTATCTCGGGGAGTGGGGCGGTGACCGTGGTGGCAAGAAAAGCGCCGACCCCTTCTGCCGCCTTGGCCATCGACAAGGTAGCCAAGGCATTGCCATCGCTATCCATGACATCGACACCGGCACCGCCGTGGACATGACCGTCGATCAGCGCGGGCACCAGCAGCTCGACATCCCGCGCCGGATCGCCATCCGTGATGGGAGCGATGGCGGTGATGATGCCCCCTTCATGGGTCAGCTCCTGATGTTCCAGCCAACCCTGGTCGGTCAGCAGGCGACGGGCACGGATCCGTGAGGCCATCAGATGCCCTCCTCGACGAGAGCGGCATCTGCCTGACGCTCTTTGCTCATCTCATCCGCCAGTGAGGTGAGCCCCCGGTGGCCACAATCGAGCGCTTGCCGGCGGAATTCACGGGCGCTGAGGCCATCGCGCTCCAGCGCCATTTCCAGCAGCAGTTGCAGGTTGGTACCGGTAATAACCTCCCGCTCAGGTTGGTGCAGTGAGAGGGTTGAGGCGACCCGAAACGGGGTGCCACCGAGCAGGTCGGTCAGGAAGACCACGCCATCCCCCTTGTCGACCTCTGCCAGCGCCGCTTCGCACTGTGCCTGTAGCAGGGCGGTGGTGGAGCTCTCGGGAAAGTCGATGGCGATAACCGCTTCCTGTTCGCCGAGGATCTGCTGCATGGCGCGCTCCAGACCGCTGGCGAAACCGCCATGACCACAAATGATGATGCCCAACATAGTCTGTTCCTTTACTGCAAAGGGGGCCGGCTTGCTGCCGGCTCCGGATTAGAGGAAACCGGCGAACTTGCCGACGATACCGAGTACCACCGTGATGACGATGAGTCGCAGCGGGCTCCAGCCTTTGCGGATCAGGGCGTACATCGCCAGGGTGTAGAGCAGCGGCAGGAAGGCGGGCATCAGCTTGTCGAGCACATCCGCCTGCAGTTTGACGACTGCATCACCGGCAGTGATCTCCAGCGTGGTGCCAAGACGCACATAGGTGGCGACCAGCGCGCCGATCACCGTCATACCGACGATGGAGGCAGCATGCCCCACCTTGCGGGTATTGGCCTTGATGACCGGAATGGCCGCCACCCCCATGCGGTAGGCGTAGTGCGCCAGACCAAAACGCAGGCCGAAGTGGACCACGTTGAACAGCAGGAAGAAGACCACGGCACCCATGATGGAGCCTTGCAGCGCTAGATCTGCCCCTATGCCGCCGCAGATGGGGAGCAGGGTGAGCCAGAACATGGCATCGCCGATCCCGCCGAGCGGTGCACCGACGGCAATCTTGGTGCTCTGGATGCTGTTGACGTTCTGTTTGGAGCGCTCCATCGCCAGCACGATCCCCATCACGAAGGTGACCAAGAAGGGGTGGGTGTTGAAGAAGCCCATGTGCCCTTTCATAGCCTGCGAAAGGTCCCGCGGATTGGTGTGGATCTTCTGCAGTGCCGGCAGCAACCCATAGAGCCAGCCGGAGGCCTGCATCCGCTCATAGTTGAAGGAGGCCTGCAGCAGCAGGGATCGCCAGGCAAAGCGGTTTATATCCTGCTTGGTCAGCTCGGCGCCAAGCTGCTGATCTTCATAGGTGTCTTCGGATTGTGGCCGGGTATTGTGCGGTTCGGCGCTGGAGATGATCCGCGCAGCTGTGTTGTTAGATGCCATCTTCGGTTTCCTCCTGAACAGGACGAGCTTGCGGGGTGGTGGTGCGCATGAAGTCGATCAGGGCCATGGCCAGCGCGGCGGCTGCGATGGCCAGCACCGGCAACTGGAGCCAGGCGGCAGCGACGAAACCGAGGATGAAGTAGGGGATATAGACGTTCTTCATCATGATCTTGAGCAGCACGGCAAAACCGATGGCGGGCATGATGCCGCCAGCAACGCCGAGGCCGTCGATGAGGCGGGCAGGTAGCACGTCGATGGCCGCCTTGGCATGTTCGGCCCCGAAGTAGGTGGGCAGGAAGGCACAGAGGAAGTAGAAAGTGCCCAGAGCCAGCAGTGCCAGGTAGTTGACCCGCTCGATACCGCGCACGTCAGCCGCTTCGGCCATGCGATCGCAGCGGGACATCACCCCCGACATCACCGAGAAGAGGAAGGTGATCCCCATCTGCACGGCCACGGCGAAGGGAACGGCAACCCCGACCGCCACATCCGGCTTGACCCCGGTGGTGATGGCGAAGGTGGCGCCGACTATGGTGCCGATAATGACGTTGGGCGGTTGCGCCCCCGCCAGCGGGGCCAGCCCCATCCAGACCAGCTCCAGGGTACCGCCCACCAGAATGCCGGTAGGCAGGTCGCCGAGGATGAGGCCAACCAGCGGCCCCAGCACCACGGGACGGTGGAAGTGGGTCAGACCGTTGAACAGGTCGAGTCCGGCGAAAAACGCCAGGATGCCAAGCAGCAGACCTTGTAACAAACTGATTTCCATCACAATTGTCCTTAATCAGAGCAAATTGAAAATGTCCTGTGCCGGTTCGGTCGGCACGCCCTGGACATAGCACTCGACACGGGCGTCCCGCAGGGCGCGAAATGCGGTGATGTCCTGTTCGTCCACGGATACGGTCTTGTGGATTTGACGCTTGCCGTCGGCGTAATGCATGTTGCCGACGTTGATCCGGGAGATGGGGACACCTCCCTGAACCAGGGTGTTGAAATCGGTAGGGTTTTTGCAGACCAGCAGGATCTTCTGGCGATCTGCCGCCTTGTGGATGTTGTCGATCACCTTCTGGAGCGGCCAGAACCGCACCGCAATGCCTTCGGCCAGTACCATCTCCATCAGGTTCTGCTGGATGGGGTCCTCTGCCACTTCGTCGTTGGCGACCAGCACCAGATTGGCACCGGCAAAGCCGACCCACTGGACACCGACCTGACCGTGGATCAGACGCTCATCGATCCGGCTCAATACGATATTGGGCATCACAGCACTCCTTCTTGGTGGAACGGATAGATATTGACCCCCTGTACGACCCGGTTGACCTGACCGGTGGGGCAGGGATTGTCCGGGCTGATCCCCAGTCCCAGCGAAGTATGGAAGGCGTAGTACTGGGCATAGAGCAGGTAGCAGAAGGCGAGCTGGGCATCGTCGCCATGCAGGGTGGCGGGCAAATAGATGTGCTCCCCCTCCTCGATGGCGGGATGGTGCTGGTCGGCGATGGCGATCACCCGGGCGGCCTTGCCATCGCTTCGCAGCTCGCGCAGCAGATCCAGATCGTATTGCCGGGTGTAAGGGTCGTTGGAGATGAGCAGCACGATGAGCGTCTGCTCGTTGACGACCGATTTCGGGCCGTGGCGAAAACCGGTGGGAGAGTCGAACATGGCGACCAGACGGCCTGCGGTCAGCTCCAGCAGTTTGAGGGCCGCCTCCTGCGCCACCCCTTGCAGACTACCGCTGCCAAGATAGATGACCCGTTCGGGCAACTGCTCATTCCATGTCGGTAAGCGCTGCACAACCTGCTCCAGAATGGCGTCGCTGGTGGTGACCAGTTGCTCGCAGCTCTGGCGGTTGAACCGCTCTGGCAGGAAGAGAGACAGGCAGCTCAGCATCATGCTGGTCAGGCTGCTGGTCATGGCGAAGCTGCGATCATTGGTCTGGGGTGGCATCAGCAGGGCCAGAGAGTGGGCATCTTGCTGGCAGCGGCGATAGAGCGCCCCTTCACTGTTGCAGGTCAGCACCAGATGGTGGCAGTGGCTGAGCAGCTGGCTGGCCAGTTCGACCGCCGCCACGCTCTCGGGGCTGTTGCCGGAGCGGGCAAAGGAGATAAGCAGGGTAGGGCAATCTTCGGCCAGATACTCGGCCGGGTCGGTGACGATATCCGTGGTGGCGATCGCCTCGACCCGGGCATGCAGGTGGGCCGAGAGATAGGGGGCGAGCGCCCGACCGGCAAAGGCGGAGGTGCCAGCCCCGGTCAGGATAATGCGCAGCTCTTGCCGGGCGAGCAGGGGGGTCAGAAAACGGGTCAATGCTGGACGGCACTCCTCGACCATGGCGAGGGTCTCGCGCCAGGTGGCGGGTTGCTGGCGAATTTCACGGGCAGTCGCCAGGCCATTGGCACTGCGCAACATCTCTTCTGGATAACCAAGGATCATGTCTGCAACTCCTTATACAACGGGGTCGAGCTGGGAATGGCGGCGAGAGGCCGCAGTGCAGGCGCTGGCGTAGTGCCGCAGCACCTCCTGCACCTGATCGAGAATGAGGTCATGGGGATTGGCCGAGAGCGTGCCCTGACGCACCTTGCGATACTGCAGGGGCAGATGCTGGCTCAGCAGTGGCAAGGGGATGGGCTCCGCCGCCAGATTGGCCAGCAATCTGGCGTAGCACTCATCGACCCGGCTATCGGGCCAGTAGTAGCGAATGCGATCCGAATAGCTGTAGCCACGGGCCAGCCGGCACTCGTTGGCACTGCCCTGATAGTGGCTGCGCCAGAAGTCGGGGCGCTCCAGCATGGTCTCTTCCATCACCTTGCGCAGACCTGAACAGGCCTTGGCAACCACCAGTTCCTCCTCGATGGCGGCAAGGGCAAACAGCGCTTCGCGCAGGGCGAAGGTGAGGGCTGGGCCGACTTTGAGAATGGCAAAGTGGTCGCGTACCAGCTGGCGGTAAGCCTCGGGAGTCTGGTAATCGGTGGAGTGGGCCTCGAACACCATGTGGGGATAGGCTTCGATCATCCGGCTAAGGGGAGCCGCTTTTTCGGGCCGGTAATCGATGACGCGGGTATGGTCAAACTCGACGCCGGGTTGCACCACCAGACCGATCACCCTCGGCCAGATATGGGCCAGCCCCGCCTTGTTGAAGGCCTGTTGATGGGCCTCGAGGGTGTGGCGTGCCGCCTCCGGCGTGGTGACCGCCAGCTCGGCCAAGTCTTCATGGGCACCGCCCGGCACCGGCACCTCGGTGCCAATCACATAGACCAGATCGCTCTCGCCAAAAGTGGCCAGACAGGTTTGCTCGGCGATCTGCGCCAGTCGTGCCGCCCTTTCAGCGACCAGCTCATCGGTCAGGGGAACGGGATCGCCCTGACAGGACATGCTGCAGTCGAGGTGGATCTTCTTGAACCCGGCCGCGACATAGCTGGCGATGAGATCCCCGGCATGGGCCATGGCCTGCCCGGCCGGTTCCCCCTGCCAGCGGTTGGGGCCCAGATGGTCGCCCCCCAGAATGAGGCGCTGCGCCGGAAAGTGACACTGTGCCGCCAGCTCGTAGAGGCGATCGCGAAAGTCGGCGGGGGTCATGCCGGTATAGCCGCCAAACTGATCCACCTGATTGGATGTGGCCTCGACCAGCAGCAGCTCATCTCCTTCGGCGGCCAGCCGCAGCGCGGCCTCCAGCACCAGCGGGTGAGCGGAGCAGACGGCGTAGATCCCGGTCTGTTCTCCCTGTTTATGTCTTTCGACCAGTGCCAGCATGGATTTCATTTTGATGTTCCTTGGTTGCTGCGGATGGAAAGGTTCTTTCGATTTCTTTTCTTTACGGTAGTGGCGAGCAAAAGAAAACGAAATAAAAGAGTCGTCAGTTCTTGAAAGAGATCACAAAAAGAAAGATATCGAAAGTATTTGAATGGTGGGGAAAGATGGGGAGCGTGGTGATAAAGCGTAATGAAGGCTTGATTTGGCACCTTCGCTGAGCGTTAATATGCAAACGTAACGAAGTGAAAGCGATCTTTCACTACAGCATTCCGGCAGAAGAACTATGCAAACAAGCGAAAAAGGTGCGCTCGGAACCAGCGAGCGGCGGGAGCGGATTATTCAGCAGCTGCGCAGCAATGGCAGCGTTCAGGTCAACGAGCTGGCGAGTCACTATCAGGTCTCTACCGTGACCATCCGCAACGATCTGGCCTTTCTGGAGAAGCAGGGGGTGGCCGTGCGTGCCTACGGCGGCGCCCTACTGTGCGAGCCTGGCCAGACGGTGCCGGAGCGCACCATTGCCGACAAGAGCGTGCTCAATACACCGGTGAAACAGCGGATCGGTGCGCTTGCGGCGACCCTGGTGCCCTCCGGCTGTCGTCTTATCCTCGATTCGGGGACAACAACGCTAGAGGTGGCGCGCCATCTGAAGGGACACCAGGAGATCCTGGTGATGACCAACGGCATGAACGTGGCGAATGAACTGCTCGAAGCAGAAGGGGTGGAGCTGCTGATGACGGGTGGACATCTGCGCCGCAAGTCGCTCTCCTTCTACGGTGCGCAAGCGGAGCAGTCCCTGCAAAACTACCACTTTGACATACTGTTTCTCGGGGTGGATGGCATCGACCTGGATCGCGGCGTCAGCACCCATCATGAGGACGAAGCACGCCTCAACCGCTGCATGTGTCAGGTGGCCGAGCGGATTGTGGTGGTCACCGACTCCAGCAAGTTTGGCCGGCGCAGCCTGCACAAGATCATCGATACCCTGCGTATTCACACCCTGATCACCGACGATGCCGTGCCTGTCGATATCCTTTCCGGCCTGCGCAATGTCGGTATCGAAGTGCTGTTGGTACCAGCCGATGGCAGCAAGGGGCAGGAGAAGCAGGGGCAATATAATCCAGTGCAATCAGCTATAAGCGGTTGATGACAAACGCGATAGACTGGGTTTCTCATTCACTGGACGAGCCTGTTATGTACCACCCCGATATCACCGAACTTGAACCTGTCGCTCGCGCGGCGGGAGCGGCCATCATGGCCATCTACAGCCAGCCCTTCGCGGTGGAGTACAAGAGCGACGAGAGTCCGCTGACCGCGGCCGACAAGGGGGCTCACGAGGTGATAGTGCAGGCGTTGGCACGGCTGACTCCCGACATCCCTGCGCTGTCGGAGGAGTCGGGGGCCGAGGTGATGGCGGCGCGCCACGGCTGGTCACGCTACTGGCTGGTGGATCCCCTCGATGGCACCAAGGAGTTTGTCTCCCGCAACGGCGAGTTCACCGTCAATATCGCGCTGATTGAAGAGGGGACGCCGCGCTGGGGATTGGTCTATGCCCCTGTGCTGGACAAACTCTGGTATGGCGGCAAAGGAGTAGGCGCCTGGCGCATCGTCGATGGCAAGCGCGAGCCAATCCAGACCCGGCCCCATCGTGAAGGAGAAGCGTGGCGGGTGGTAGGAAGTCGCAACCACCTGTCTCAGGAGACCCTCGATTTCTTGGTTCCCTTTGGTGAGATCGAGCTGGTCTCCATGGGCAGTTCGCTCAAGTTCTGCATCATCGCCGAGGGGGGCGCCGAGCTCTATCCGCGCCTCGCCCCCACCTGCGAGTGGGATACCGGTGCGGCGCAGGCGGTGCTGGAGGGGGCGGGGGGCAGCGTCACCCAACTCGACGGTTCACCCCTTGTCTACAACAAGCCAGATATCCTCAACCCCTGGTTTGTGGCTAGGGCATAAACGAGATACCGGGATGCAAAAAGGCCGGACTGGAGTGAACTTCCAGTCCGGCCTTTTTTATTTCGCTATTCGCTTCGGGTCAGAAGACCTTCTTGAACGGCTTGATGGTCACTTTGGCATAGACGCCAGCTGCCACATAGGGATCGGCATCGGCCCAGGCCTGGGCGTCCGCCTGCGAGGCAAACTCGGCGATGACAGTGCTGCCGGTAAAGCCGGCATCGGCCGGATCCTCGGCATCGATGGCCGGGTTGGGGCCGGCTGTCAGCAGGCGACCCTCATCCTGCAGGGCTTGCAGGCGAGCCAGATGGGCGGGGCGAACCTGCTTGCGCAGCGGCAGGCTGCCCTGAACATCTTCGGAGTAGATGAGATACCACATGAGACAATCCTTTTCTGATGAGGGTTATTTTTTCAGCTGCTCTTTTTGATCAGCCGGAATATGGCGGTAGAGGTAGACACCGCTGAGCAGGGTAAAGACCAGCGTCATCCCTAGCAGGCCGAACACCTTGAAGTTGACCCACATCTCTTGCGGCAGGTTGAACGCCACGTAGAGGTTGAGCAGGCCACAGACGGTAAAGAAGCCGACCCAGCCGAGATTGACTGTGTCCCAGACCTTATCGGGTGCTTGCAGCTCCTTGGCCAGCATCTGTTTGATCAGATTCTTGCCAAAGCCGTAGCGGCTGATAAGCAGACCCAGTGCGAACAGCACGTTGATGACGGTCACTTTCCACTTGATGAAGGTGTCATCGTGGAAGAAGACGGTGAGGCCACCGAAGAAGCCGACCAGCAGGAAGGTAAAGAGCTGCATCTTCTCGACCTTGCGATAGCGGATCCAGCTATAGGCGAGCTGCAGACCGGTGACCACCACCAGTGCGCCGGTAGCCATGTAGATGTCGTAGAACTTGTAGACCGCGAAGAAAACGATAAGTGGAATAAATTCAATAAATTGCTTCATTGTTGGCGCCTAGTCCTCAAAAATGGCCTGCAAATTTCGCCCAGTCTACCTGCACGGCGGACAACGGCAAATGAATAAGACCGCTCATTTTTACGCCGGTTCCGCGCCGTCACCAAACAGTTGGCGTGCAATCGAGATCCCCAGTCGCTGCTGATCGGCCAGCAGTTCACGGATATGGCGCTCTTCGATAAGCGGGTTGAGCAGCACGGCGCGCAGCAGGGTGAGCGGTGGGGCGCCGTAGCGCAACACAGCGCGCTGGGTGCGGGAGACAAAGCTGTGCCCCTCGGCCCGCTGGGCTTTTTGTAGCGCCACGTTGAAGGCGTTGATCTGCTCGTTGGCCGCTTCGTCCAGCACCTTGCCCTGCAGATGGGGCGGGATGCAGCGATAGGAGAGCAGGTTCATTACCGGAGCAGACATCAACTCGAAGGCGGGGTCGCTTTCGATGAGCTCGGCCATCAATCTGGCTCGGTCGTAGTTGGCTTCGATAAGCTCGGCATAGCCTTGCTGGCCGAAGAGCTGGAAAGCGGCATCCAGATAGAGGGCATTGGCCGGGCGGGTGCCCTCCAGGGTAAAGCGACCCTGATCGAACGAGGTGGCGCGAATGGCGTAGGGCGCCTCTCGCTTGACCGCCATCATCAGGTCCGGCTGGCGGCAGAGCAGCATGCCGGTACCAAGCGGCACCAGCAGTTGCTTGTGGCCATCGAGGGTGACGGTATCGGCTCGCTCGATCCCGGCTAGCAGACCTTGATAGCGGGGGGAGAAGAGGGTCGGGCCGCCCCAGGCAGCATCCACGTGGAAGTGGATCTGCTCGCGCTCGGCGATGGCGGCCAGCTCCGGCAGGGGGTCGATGGAGCCAAAGTCGGTACTGCCCGCCACGCCGACCAGCGCCAGTACCTTCAATTTCTGCTCTTTACACTGGCTGAGCGCCAGCTCCAGCGCAGCCAGACTGAGCCGGTTCTGTTCGTCGGTCTCAAGGCGCCAGACGCTGCGGGCACCCAGTCCCAGCAGATCCATCCCCTTGTCGAAGGAGTAGTGCATCAGCCGGGAGCCTAGAATGACGGCGCCGCGATAGCCCTGCTCATAGAGGGCGAACAGGTTGTCGCCACAGGCGCGGTTGCGAGCCAGCCACAGTGCCGTGACGTTGGCGATGGTGCCACCGCTGGTCATGACGCCGAGGGCGGCATCCTTGGCATGCATCTGCTCGCCGTAGAAGGCATCATCCCTGCCATAGATGAGGCGGTGCAGCTTGGCCAGCACCTCCCGCTCCAGAAAGCTGAGCAGGCGGGAGGACTCCATCTTCATCGGATTCTGGTTCAGCATCACCAGCAGGCGTGACAGCTCGGCGGTATAGGCCGGCAGTGGCGCCGTCATGTGGCCCATGTAGCGTGGCGAGGTGAGGTGTGAGGCTCCGGGCACCAGAGTAGCCAGCCGCGCCAGATACTCCTCGATAGGTTGGCCGACTGCAGGCATGCGGGATTGATCGAGCTGGTGGGTGAACAGGTCGCGCTGGTAGGGGGCCTGACTGTCGTCGGAGTGGTGAAAGCTCTCCAGCAAGGTGTTCATCGCCTCGCCAAAGGCGGGATCCGCTTGTGCAAACAGCTCAGTCAACTTCATCAGGTTCTCCAGACCAGGTCACCGGGGTAGGTGTCTATGCCGCTTGTCTTGGGCATCGGCGGCAGAGCATACACCAAAGGTTGGCAGGTGACAGCCACTCCATTTTTTAAGCGAACACTTGTACTCCGAAATGGCGCTGGGTAGAGTGAGCCACAGTTATTGTGGAGTCGATGTTATGAGTGGTGTGATGGATTACTCCCCCCGGGAGGAGCTGGCAAACCGGCTGAGCCACGGTGCGGGATTGTTGCTGGGGATTGTCGGGCTGGTGCTGTTGCTCATCAAGGGATGGGGGCAGGACACGCAGGCGCTGGTGAGTTACAGCCTTTATGGCGGCAGTCTGGTGCTGCTCTATCTCGCCTCGACCCTCTACCACAGCATGGGGTCAGGGCGGGCCAGACGCTGGTGCAAGGTGTTTGATCACTGCGCCATCTATCTGCTGATTGCCGGCACCTATACCCCCTTCCTGCTGGTTGCACTCGACACGCCGCTGGCCAAGGGGTTGATGGTGGTGATCTGGGCCCTGGCGCTGGCTGGCGTGGTGTTCAAGCTGGTATTTATCAACCGCTTCAAGAAGTTGTCGCTCTTTACCTACCTGATGCTGGGTTGGCTGTCGCTGGTGGTCATCTACCAGCTCTATATCCATCTGGCCGGTGAGGGGCTGTTGCTGCTCGGGCTCGGCGGCCTTATCTACAGTCTCGGGGTCATCTTCTATGTGGCCAAGCAGATCCCCTATAACCACGCCATCTGGCATATCTTTGTGCTGGGTGGCAGCGTTTGTCACTTTATGGCCATTTACGGCTACGTCGCCTAACGTCTTGCAACTAGCCCTTAATTGGTATTTTTAGCGCGTAAAAGGATAAATTCGTGCGGTATCACACAGTTGGCATCAGCGTTTGCTGACAAGCTAGGGCCAGTTCAATTCGCAAAGGATGCACGAAATGAGTGAAATCGCGCTTTCCATCAGCATGTTGTCGCTGGTGGCAGTGCTAGGACTCTGGCTGGGAAACTGGCGAGTCTATGGCGTTGGCTTGGGAATAGGGGGGGTGCTGTTCGGCGGCATCATAGTAGGTCACTTTGCAGGCGCCTCCGATCTCGCGCTGGATGCACAAACGCTTCACTTTATTCAAGAATTTGGCCTGATCCTGTTTGTCTATACCATCGGCATCCAGGTCGGGCCGGGTTTCTTCTCGTCATTGCGCAGTTCGGGTCTCAAACTCAACGCCTTTGCCGCCTTGCTGGTCATCCTTGGCTGCGTGGTGGCCGCTGGCTTGCATCAATTTTTCGATGTGCCGTTGCCGGTCATTCTGGGGGTCTTCTCCGGTGCCGTCACCAATACGCCATCCCTCGGTGCGGGCCAGCAGATCCTGGCCGAGCTGGGCGCCGCGCCCGGTTCTACCGGCCTGATGGGGATGGGATATGCGGTTGCCTATCCGTTTGGTATCTGTGGCATTCTGCTCACCATGTGGCTGGTCAGGGTCTTCTTTCGCATCAAGATCGACGATGAAGCCGCCCAGTTCGAGCTACAAACCGGTAAAACCAAGGAGAGCTTGCAGACCATCAACATCGCGGTGCGCAACCCCAACATGCACGGCCTGATGCTGAGCGAGATCCCGAGTCTCGACGAGTCCGATGTCATCTGTTCACGGCTCAAGCGTGGCGACGAGCTGATGGTACCACGGCCGGAATCCCGTATCGAACTGGGTGACTTGCTGCATCTGGTGGGTGAGCGCCACGCGCTGCACAAGGTGTTGCTGGTGTTGGGGGAGGAGGTGGAGACTTCGCTCTCGACCCGCGGCACCGATCTGCGTGTCGAGCGGGTTGTGGTGACCAACGAGCAGGTTCTTGGCAAGAAGATCCGCGATCTGGATATCAAACAACGCTATGACGTGGTGATCTCGCGCCTCAACCGGGCTGGTATCGAACTGGTGCCGACCAGTCAGACCAGCCTGCAGTTTGGCGATATTCTCAACCTGGTGGGGCGCCTCGATGCCATCGAAGCGGTGACCAATGTGGTCGGCAACGTGCAGCAAAAACTGCAACAGGTGCAGATGTTGCCGGTATTTATCGGGATTGGCCTCGGCGTATTGCTCGGCTCCATCCCCTTCTATCTGCCCGGTTTCCCGGCCGCTCTCAAATTGGGTCTGGCGGGGGGGCCGCTGGTGGTGGCGCTGATCCTGTCGCGGATTGGCAGCATCGGCAAGCTCTACTGGTTCATGCCCCCCAGTGCCAACCTGGCGCTGCGGGAGATCGGGATCGTGCTGTTTCTGGCGGTGGTCGGCTTCAAGTCCGGTGCCGGCTTCGTCGATACCCTGATCAATGGTGATGGCCCGGCCTGGATGCTCTACGGCATGGCGATCACCCTGATCCCGCTGCTGGTGGTCGGTGTGTTGGCGCGCCTCTACGGCAAGATGAATTATCTGACCATGTGCGGTTTGCTGGCCGGCTCCATGACAGATCCCCCCGCGCTGGCCTTTGCCAACGCCATGCACCCGACCAGTGGCGCCAGTGCGCTTTCATATGCCACTGTCTACCCGCTGGTGATGTTCCTGCGGATCATCTCGCCACAGTTGCTGGCTATCATCCTCTGGGCGGGAGCCTAGGGTTAATCCTGACGGGAGCATGCCTTGTCATGCTCTCGTCATCATTCTGTAATTTATTGATAATTTTGGTTTTTACCATTATCGCAACCTCGTTTTACACACTTCTGTCTGGCTGAACAGTTCAGCCTCAAATCGGTCTATCCTTTCGAATTTTCGAGCTGGTTATTTTTCCCCTCAGTCTGCAAAGTAGGCTGTGGCTTATTGCATTCAAATCAGGATTCAGGAGAGAACATGATCACCAATGCCGTTACCTTGGAACAGGGCATAACCGTAACCCAACTTAAAGGACAAATTTATCTGGTTGCCGCTGATGGCAGCCGGAAGCTGTTGGCTGAAGGTGATGTGCTGCCGAAAGGGGCGGTGATCATGTCGCCGGATGGCGCCAGTTTCATGGGCGGTGGACAGTCGTTCAATGTGCAACCAGCCAGCGAACAGAGTGAGCCTGCCGAAGAGGGAGATGCTCCCCAGCTGGCGCAAAACGGCGCTGCAGGTACTCCTGATGATATTAATGCCCTGCAACAGGCGATCTTGGGCGGCGCGGACCCGACCCAGGCCTTTGAAGCCTCTGCCGCAGGCGGTGCACCTGCTGCCGGTGGTGGCGGTATTGGGGGCGTCGCCGGTGCCAGTGGTAACGGCGGTTTTGTCACCATCGACCGTACCGGTTCCGCAACCATTGCTGAAGCCACCTTCGATACCACCTACAACGCCAATGGTGAACTACCGCTTGGTGCTGCTGGCGAAGATGAAGTATTTGACCTGACCCCGCCCACCATTTCCGTAGTTGCGCCAGATAACACCAATGACACCACTCCGACCCTGACCGGAACTACGGATGCTCCCGTTGGCAGCACTGTGACCTTGCTGGTCACCGATGCAAACGGTAATCAACAAACCCTGACCGCGATTGTCACACCCAGCGGTACCTTCACCGTGGATGTGGTGACCCCTTTGGCTGAAGGCTCTTATACCGTAACAGCCACAGTGACAGATCCTGCGGGGAATACCGGAACGGCGACGGACGACGGCAGCGTCGATGTGACTGCGACTGGTGCGCCGAAAGTGACCATCGTGGATGACAGCACTCCGGATGACGGCCTGCTGAGCAAAGATGAGATCATTGGTGGTGGTGAGGGCGTACAGGTGAAGGCCGAGGTCAATCACACCGAGCTGACCGCGGGTGGCAAAGTGAGTCTGACCATCAGCAATGGCGATGTCACCAGCACCGTCGAGCTGAAGCTGGTGAGCGGGGTGCTGCAGCTGGCCAATGGCCAGCCGGCGACTGGCTTTACCTATGACAACGGCACCATCAGCTGGACCGAGACTACCCCGGCGGATGGCAAGTCACTGAGTGTGAGTGCCACTCAGACAGACAAGGCGGGCAACGAGTCCCTGCCTGGCAGTGACACGGCGATCGTGGATGTCACGGCGCCGACCATCAGCGTGAATGCGCCGGACAATACCAACGACACCACCCCGACAATCACAGGCAAGACTGATGCGGCAGAAGGTAGCACTGTTACCATCGTGGTGACTGATGCCAAGGGTGACAAGCAGACGCTGACGGCAACCGTCGACAAGGATGGCAACTACAGCGTGGATGTGACCAAACCGCTGGCGGAAGGTAGCTACAAGGCGGATGCCAGCGTGACCGACCCGGCGGGTAACACCGGCAAGGCGACGGACGACGGCAGCGTCGATGTGACTGCGACTGGTACGCCGAAAGTGACCATCGTGGATGACAGCACTCCGGATGACGGCCTGCTGAGCAAAGATGAGATCATTGGTGGTGGTGAGGGCGTACAGGTGAAGGCCGAGGTCAATCACACCGAGCTGACCGCGGGTGGCAAAGTGAGTCTGACCATCAGCAATGGCGATGTCACCAGCACCGTCGAGCTGAAGCTGGTGAGCGGGGTGCTGCAGCTGGCCAATGGCCAGCCGGCGACTGGCTTTACCTATGACAACGGCACCATCAGCTGGACCGAGACTACCCCGGCGGATGGCAAGTCACTGAGTGTGAGTGCCACTCAGACAGACAAGGCGGGCAACGAGTCCCTGCCTGGCAGTGACACAGCTCTTGTTCTGGCTGCCCCTACTACCTCGGGTGGTTATGCCCATGGAGAAGAAGATATGCCGCTTACTTTGAAGTGGAGCGACTTCAAGGCAAGCGATGCTGATACACCTGCGACGCAGCTATCGATCAAGATCACCTCGCTGCCGGCAGACGGGAAGTTGCTGTTCAATGGCTCTGTCGTGACGCCGGAGCTGTTGGCTGTCGGGCTGACAATTTCCCAAGCCGAAATCGTCGCGGGCAATCTGCAGTTCCTGCCTGATCCGCATGAGGCCAGTAACTCAGTTTCTCAAACGCAGGATGGTGGTGAGTTGGGCAATCGTCAGCCTGATTATGCCGCCTTCGATTTTACTGTGACCGATGGCCAGAGTGACAGTTCAGCTGGCAAGTTCGTGATCGATATCAAACCTGTCTGCGATGGTGTGCAGCTCAAGGCGGCGTTGCTTCCTGGCGGTGGTTTGGGGGCAGAGCTTGTGACTGCGGCAGAGAATCTGATTGCTGGCAAGCAACCCGATATGAATGCGACAAGCGGTAACGATTATCTGGTTGGCCACGGCGGGCAGTGGGTGGATGGCAATGGTGGTAACGATATCATCAAGTTTGGGAGCGGAACTGCCTTCTTGGCTAATGGCGGTGAGGGTGATGACACCATCATTGGTGGCGCGAGTGTGCAGGATTATCTCATGGGGGGAGCCGGCAACGATGTGTTGATGGGCGGGAAGATTTCCAGTGCCTCTATCACTCTGATCGGCGGGGACGGCAATGACAAGCTGATCTCTCAAAGCCTGAAGGCAACAACCGCCTACTACGGTGATGCAGGGCAAGATACCGCCTATTTGCCGGGAAGCATGGGCCAGCTCAAGTTGGTTACACCTGGCCCCTCGGATTCGTTTGATTTCCGACTGGAATATCGGGATCCCGTGACGGGTAAGCCTGCTATGCATGATTTCTACAGCGTGGAAACTGTCTACCTGAGCGATGGCAAGTACCAGTTTGAGAACGGTACGCTGGTGAAGTCGGCGGACCTCGTCAAGCTGAACATCGACGTTGATCTGATTGACTCAGATGGTAGTGAGCGATTCACCAATGTGTTGATTAAGGGGCTGCCGGATGGCGCCACCCTGTCACAAGGTAGCAAGCAGGCCGATGGTAGCTGGGTTCTGCCAGCGTCGGCGCTTGACGCAGAGGGTAAGGCCTCGCTGCAACTCGAACTGCCGGTGGGCTCCCCAACATTGAAGTTGACTGTGATTGCTGGCTCGCAGGAGTACAGCAGCAGTGGTCACACAGTGGGAGAACCAGTCAGCACCACGCTGGAACTTGGCTTCTTCGGTAAGGCTGCGGACAACCCCAATAGTGATAACCGGGTCGAGGGAGGGGCCGGTGATGACGTTCTCGTGGGGGACATTGGTGGAATGAAGAGCAATGTGACTCCTGGCAAGAACTACAACATTGCATTGGTTATCGATACCTCCGGCAGCATGTCAGAAGGGCTGGATGGCCGTACGGCGATGAGTGGCAACCCATCGAAGATGTCGCTAGTAATCGAGGCCCTGCAAAAGCTGGTTGCTCAGCTGGCCGTGCATGATGGGACTGTGAACATCAAGTTGATAGGGTTCAACAGCGATGCCACTAGCCTACTGGAGATCCCCGATCTCAATCTGGCCAAATTGACCAGCTTGCAGAATGAGATTGGCAAATTGGTGGCCGGCGGTGGTACCGATTATGACGATGCCTTCCGCGAGGCATCCAAATGGTTTAATACGTCGCCTGGCGCTGGTTCGGGGAAGGTGTTCGAGAATCAGACTTTCTTCCTTACCGACGGGGAGCCGACGAGCAGCATGAGTGATGCACTGAGAGAGTTTGCGACCCTGTCTGACCAGAGCAGTGTCAGGGCTATCGGCATCGGCACCGCCGTCAAGCAGGATACGCTGGAGTTCTTCGATAACACAGGAACGCTGGGCCTTGGGGGCAGCAAAGAATCGGTAACAGCCGATTTATTCTATGGTTGGGACATGAACGGCAATGGTGGCCGCGATTACATGCCAGGTTGGTTCAAATTGACCGACAACAAAGACCCAAGAGGTCAGAAAGAGACGGTCCACTACACGCCGACGCTACAGGTGCTCGAAGGTGAACAGGCGAGTTTCAAACTGGGTGTCGACTCCCGGATCAATTGGGGAGACAAGGCCAGCTATTGGTTTGAGCGCTGGGATAATGGGAGCTGGGTGCGGGCGAGTGATGTGTCGGAGGTCAAGGGGGATATCAATAGTCCTCTGTTAGGTGAGGGGATGTATCGTATTGCATTCTCACTTAAGGAGAGTGGGTCTGACCGTGACACACTTATCTATGTGAGAGACCAAGCCACCAAGACCCTTTATTTCCCGATCGGCGAGGTAGACATCATCACCCAGGCTCATCAGCTGGAAGCCGTGTTAACCAAGGGATCGGTGACCAATACACCTGCAGAGGTGGGGAGTGATAACGTGCTCGGTGGTGAGGGTAATGACATCCTGTTTGGCGACAGCATCAACACCGATCACCTGCCATGGGGGGCGATGGTATCCGGCCAAGCCTGCGGATTGGGTCGATGGACAAGGTCTGGATGGTCTCAAGGCGTTCTTGACGCTCAAGGAAGGCAGTGCGCCCAGCGAGGTGGCGATTTACAACTATATTGTGACTCATCATGAAGAGCTGGTTCAACCACAAGACACCCGAGGTGGTAACGACAAGCTGTACGGTGGTCTTGGTGACGATATCCTGTTCGGCCAAGGTGGCAACGATGAGCTCTATGGGAATGATGGCAAGGATATCCTTTATGGCGGAACTGGCAGCGACAAGCTGGATGGTGGTGCCGGGAACGATATTCTGAGCGGCGGTTTGGGTAACGATATCCTGACTGGTGGGGAAGGGACCGATATCTTCGTGTGGAACAAAGGGGATGCCAGTGCCAACAATCCAGCCACTGATGTCATTACTGATTTTAACAAGACGGCCAATAATACCGTCGACTTGAATCAGAAGGATGTCATTGACCTGAGTGACCTGCTTGATTCTGATGGAAGCAAGAGCGAGGCATCTCTGAAAGGGCTGCTCTCCATCTTTGAAGAGAGCGGTAAGGTTCGTTTGGAAGTAAGAGACGACACTTCTCAACATAATTTGATGCAAACAATTGTATTGGAAGGGCACTCTTTTGCCTCACTGACAGGCAATACATATACGGATAAGAGCCAAGCCAGCCAGGTCATCGACTATATGTTGTTGAACAATATGCTGGAGATCGACAAGCCTCATGGCTAAAACGAGCAAACAGTAGAAAAGCAAAAGCGGCAGAGCAATCTGCCGCTTTTTTTATCTTTGCAGGGAAGCGAAATCAGTTGCCGAGGGTGGCGAACAGGCTCTGCTCCAGGGTACCGCGGGAGACACAGACCGGCTTGATGGACGGGGCCGGTACGCGCTCGCCTGAGGATTCAACGAAGAACAGTTCGGTGTTGCCCTTGACGTTGACGGTGGCCACGCTGCTGTTGCCGCTCTGGGTGATGATCAGGTTGATCTGCAGGTTCGGGTTGCCCAGTGCAACTTTGGAACCCATGGTGCCGCAGTCCAGCCACTCCAGCCCGTCGGCTGACTGGTTGACGTTGGCGGTCATCAGGCCGGAGCCACGCTGGCTGTTTTCGATGGTGAGGCCGTGATCGGTGAACCACTTCTCGGCGCGAGCCCACACCAGATCCACCGGGATCGCCATTTCCTGAGTGTTGTTGGTTGCCTTGGCAATTGGCGGGTTGTAGCGATACTCCTCACCGCCGTTATTGTCACCAGCACAACCAACCAGCAGCAGCGCCAATGCGCTCCCCATAATCTTTTTCATCTTGTTTCTCTCGTCCATATCACCAGGCCATTGGCCAACCGGCGCCTATTATCGCCGGAGCGACAATCTCTGTCAGCAACCATCCAGTGTTCGGTGTTATGGGGAGGTGATCGGGGTGCTTTACAAAATTGGTTTGCTATCATAGATTTGCTCGAAATTCCTCCATAAGCGCCCCTGTGACCAACATGCTCACCCCGGATCTGCTGCAGCAGATCATCGACCAATTGCCAATGAGTATCTTCTGTCGAGATAGTCATGGGCGTTACCTGTTCGCCAATCGTGAGTTCGCCCGTGAAGCCAAGCTGGAGTCGCCTGCCGAGGTAGTCGGCAAGATAGATGCAGAGATGCCATGGGGCGATCTCTTTCGCAGTGAGGATGAGCAGCTGCTTGCCGGAGGCGTGCCGATGCTGTATCAGCAGCTTCATTGCAACCGGGGCGGGAATACCTGCTGGATGGAGGTGCACAAGGTGCCTCTTTACACTCCGCAGGGGGAAGCTTGCGCAGTGTTCGGCGTGGTTAACGAGATTGCCCAGCGCAAAAGCCTGGAACAGACGGTCAAAAAGCAGCAGTTGTTGCAGCGTTTTCTGCTCGATGCCATTCCTGATCTGATCCGTTTCGATGATCACAACGGGGTGTTGCTGGAGTGCAATCAGGCGTTTCTCGACTTTATCGGCCTGGGGGCGGATGAGGTGCTGGGTCAGCAGCTACCGTTCCGGTTGGCGGCACCGCAGGGGATGGGCCACGGCGAGTGTTGTCTGCTGGATGCCAGCGGGCAGGGGCGACACATGGAGATCACCCGGGTCGATGTCCCCGATGGTGATGGTCATTCTCTCGGGATCCTGACGCTGGGGCGTGACATCACCGGCCTGCGCACCACTCAGGCGCAGTTGCAGCAGGAGCAGCACTACGACAGTCTGACCGGACTGCTCAAACTCTCCCGGTTCTTGCAGACCAGCCGCCATCTTGGGGGACGCAGTGCCACATTGGTGCTGGTCGATCTGCACCATTTTCGTGAGATCAACGATCGCTTCGGGATCCGGATTGCCGACCGCTTGCTGAGCCAGGTGGCCAAGCGGTTGCAGCAGTTGGTACCGCCGCGTTCCCTGCTCTGTCGGGTCGCTGCCGATGACTTCAGCCTGTTGTTACCCGACTTCAACGAGCCATTGCAGGGGTGGAGCCAGCATCTGCAGCAGCAGTTGATGGAGCACTATCAGGTGGAAGATCATCGCATCCAGATCCCGGTGTTTCTGGGGCTGGCCCAGGGGCGGGCAAGCGATGCCGAGCGGTTGCTCAGTCATGCCGAGGCTGCGCTGGCGCAGGGCAAACGGCAGCAACAGTACTGCACCCTGTTTGATCCCGAGCTGCATGCTCGGCTCAAGCGGCGTCAGCTGATCGCCGCCCAGTTGCCGCTCGCTATCAAGTCCGCCCAGCTGGTTGCCGTCTATCAGCCCATCATCTGTACCCGCACTCACCGGCTGCATGGCGCCGAGCTGCTCTGTCGCTGGCCCCATCCCGAGCTTGGGATGATCTCCCCCGACGAATTCATTCCGTTGGCGGAAGAGATGGGGATCATCGGTCAACTGGGTCAGTTGATGCTGGAGCAGGGCTGTGCCCAGCTGGCGCAGTGGCAAACTGCGCAGCCGGATATGGTGCTCTCCATCAACCTCTCGCCGCTGCAGTTCCGTGATCCGGCGCTCTGTGAGCGGGTCTCAGCCTGCATCGCTCGCCATGGTCTCAAGGCCAGTCAACTGGAGCTGGAGATCACCGAAGGGGTACTGATGGAGAACGCCGACGAGATTGAGACCAACCTCGACAACCTGATTGCCGCCGGTTTTCAGCTGGCCATCGACGACTTTGGTACCGGTTACTGTTCGCTGGCCTATCTGCCGCGTTTGCAGGTGGCGACCCTCAAGCTGGATCGCAGCTTCACTCAGGGGTTGGCCAGCAATAGCGCGACCACCGCTATCGTGCGTTCAGTCATCGGGTTGGGCCATGAGCTCGGGATCCGGATCACTGCCGAAGGGGTGGAAACGCCCGAGCAGCAGCTGTGGCTGACCGAGGCGGGGTGTGATCGGCTACAGGGCTATCTGTTCAGTCGCCCACTGCCGCCGGCGGAGTTTGCTGCCAGCTATCTGGCGTGAAAGATCGTCAGAAACAACAAGGCCACCGCAAGGTGGCCTTGTTGTTTTACGATGGAGGCAGGATCAATCCTGGAAGTAGGTGCCCCAGCCATCGTAATCCACCCCGTATTTTTCCAGGATGGGTAGCATCTTGGCGATATCGGCGACGATCGCTTCGACATTCAGTTTGCACTCGATGGTGGCATCGAAGCAGAAGATGGTGGCGCCGTCATCCAGCTCCATCTCTTCGGCATCGGTCACTTCAAAACCGGCCTTGAACAGGTCAACCGCTGCTTTTTCCAGACGGTCGAAATCCTGGCAGGCGAAGTGGTGCTCGATGTCGTAATCCGCATCGGGATTGCTGCCATCGGCCAGCAGTTCGTTGACGATCTCGGTGGTCTCATCACGCCACTCTTGCATATTCAGACTCATGTTGCCTCCAGGCGGTATCATTGCGGCAAAGCATACTCGCAGAGTGGATTCGGCTCAATGCGGCGGACCCACTGAACCTCGAATTTCCATCATGTTGGCGCAGCCTGCAGGGGGTTAGAGGCCAGCAAGTACGACAAACAGGACTGAAATGGATAATAAATGGCCGCTTCGTTCGGTTGTTGAGCGAACGCGCTTTTTATCGTGCCATCATGGTTGACACTCTGCGCTGGAAAGGGTTTAATGCGCGCCGTTGCCCAGATAGCTCAGTCGGTAGAGCAGGGGATTGAAAATCCCCGTGTCGGCGGTTCGATTCCGTCTCTGGGCACCACAATTCCTCCTTAGTTCAGTCGGTAGAACGGCGGACTGTTAATCCGTATGTCACTGGTTCAAGTCCAGTAGGAGGAGCCAAATTCGAAAAGCCCGCTCAATCGAGCGGGCTTTTTCATTTCTAGTTGCTGTTGCATGCGGCCAGAAAGAGCGTCGCGCCACAGGTGGCACTGAACAGCAGCATTCCGGTCTGCAACATGCTGCCAGGGCATGGCTTCTTCTCTCTTTTTCTGGCCCTGATCCACTTCGGTTTCATCACATTCCCTTATCCATTTTGTCGGCCTGAATGGCTGCACTCCTGTGCAGGCGAGCCATCTTTGTTGAATGGGGCCATGTCGTCAATCTCCCCCGCAAAACAATTAATTCAGCACCGTTGAAGAGCTCCTTGTCTGGTGATGTTTCGACCTTTAAGCCATTGTTAACATTTTGGAAGACCGGAGTGACCCCGGGGCAGGGCGGGGATATGATGGGGTCAATGATGTTCCCATCCTGACGGAGAGATCCCAGATGAACAGCCCCTTGAGCTATGTACTGGACGGCATTCATTGCGAGCCGCACTTTTTTACCGTTCCCCTCGATCATGATGAGCCGGATGGTGACAGCATTACCCTGTTTGCCCGAACCCTCTGCCGCAAAGAAAAGCTCGATGAGGAGCTGCCCTGGCTGCTGTTTCTGCAAGGGGGGCCGGGATTCGGGGCGCCGCGCCCGACGGCTAACAGTGGTTGGCTCAAGCGGGCCTTGCAGGAGTACAGAGTGCTGTTGCTGGATCAGCGTGGCACCGGGATGTCGAGCCCCATCCACGGGCATAGTCTGGCCAACATGACGCCCGCCGAGCAGGCGGATTATCTCAGCCATTTTCGCGCCGACAGCATAGTACAAGATGCCGAGTTCATCCGGCAGGAGCTGAGCCCCAAGCATCGCTGGAGCCTGCTGGGGCAAAGTTTTGGCGGTTTTTGTTGTCTGACCTATCTCTCGCTTTTCCCCGACAGTCTGCGGGAGGTCTATATTACCGGCGGCATCGCGCCGATCGGCCGCAGTGCCGAGGAGGTTTACCACGCCACCTATCAGCGGGTTGCTGACAAGAACCGCGCCTTCTTCGCCCGCTTCCCCCACGCTCAGGGGATTGCCAACCGGCTGGCCAACCATCTGTACCAGCACGATGTGCGGCTGCCCAACGGCCAGCGCCTGACGGTGGAGCAGTTCCAGCAGCAAGGGCTGGATCTCGGCGCCACGGGTGCCTTCGAGGAGCTCTACTATCTGCTGGAAGAGGCCTTTATCGGCGACAAGCTGAGCCCGGCCTTTCTCTATCAGGTGCAGAGCATGCAGCCATTCAACACCAACCCGCTGTTTGCCATCCTGCACGAGGCTATCTACGCCGAAGGGAAGGCGACTCGCTGGGCGGCGGATCGGGTCAGAGTGGAATTCCCGGCGGTGAACTGGGCACCCGGCAAGGATTTCGCCTTCACCGGCGAGATGGTTTACCCCTGGATGTTCGAGCAGTTCCGCGAGTTACTGCCCCTGAAAGAGGCGGCCCATCTGCTGGCCAACAAGGCGGACTGGGGGGCGCTCTATGACCCGGCCCAGCTGGCCCGCAACCAGGTGCCGGTAGCCTGCGCCGTCTATGCCGAGGATATGTATGTGGAGTTTGACTACAGTCGCGAAACCCTGCGTGGCCTTGGCAACAGTCGCGCCTGGATCACCAATGAGTATGAGCACAACGGTTTGCGTGCCGATGGTGAAGCGATTCTTGATCGTCTGATCGCGTTGAATCGCGACCGTTAATTGCCGTTATCGTCAACCATCGCGAGAGCCCGGACTCCCGCGATGGTTGTGATGGATGGTTGTTATGAAAGCGTGACACCCTGAACCTTGACCCGTATCCGCCAGACGATGAGTGGATAGCAGGCTGATTAATTTCCCCCTCTTT
The DNA here is from genome assembly GCF_051920345.1 of Aeromonas sp. 102P. Taxonomy (NCBI): domain Bacteria; kingdom Pseudomonadati; phylum Pseudomonadota; class Gammaproteobacteria; order Aeromonadales; family Aeromonadaceae; genus Aeromonas; species Aeromonas sp. 102P. Next base: position 1,507,604 of record NZ_JBQBCZ010000001.1, read on the forward strand.
CACTGTCTCTGTCGATCCCTCACCATATACTTGCCAAACGACTCTGTATTGAGCCGCGGTCAAACCGATTGACCAACCCGTGCTCGTTACCATTAGAAAGTCGCTCTGATGTTCTGTATCCCGCGTATCAGATATGCCATCTCTGCATGCCCCGCAATCCGGGGGAGGCGATGGTCGTGCTTTTCAATCAAGATAAGGATGTATGATGAGAAAGTCTCTGTTGGCCTGCTCCCTGTTGCTGTGCCCTGTCGTGTTTGCTGCCACCCCCCATTGGGAATATAGCGGTGAGGCGGGGCCTGCCCACTGGGCCAAGCTGACCCCTGAGTTTGGCCAGTGTGCGGGCAGCAATCAGTCGCCGGTTGACCTGAGCGGATTGGTCGAGGCCAAACTGGCCCCGCTGGTACTCCACTATCAGGCGGGTGGCAACACAGTGGTCAACAACGGTCATACCGTGCAGGTCGGTTATGCCCCGGGCAGCACTTTGCAACTCGATGGCACCAGGTTTGAGCTCAAGCAGTTCCACTTCCACGCCCCGAGCGAAAACCTCATCGAGGGTAAATCCTATCCGCTGGAAGGGCATCTGGTGCACGTCAGTGACAAGGGAGAGATCGCCGTGGTGGCGGTGATGTTCGAGGCTGGCAAGGCCAATCCGGCGCTGGCGGCTGCCTGGGGTGAACTACCTGCCAAGGTGGGGGAGACCCAGGCCCTCAATGCGCCGCTCTCTGCTGAGCAACTGCTGCCCGAGAATCGTGACTACTATCGCTTCAGCGGTTCCCTTACTACGCCTCCCTGCTCGGAAGGAGTGCGCTGGCTGGTGATGAAGCAGCCGGTCGAGGTCAGTCAGGCCCAGATCGACGCCTTCAAGGTGGTGATGCACCACCCCAACAACCGGCCGGTGCAACCGCTCAATGGGCGCGTGGTGCTGCAATAACACAGAGTTGCAATAGCGCTGCAGATAGCAAAAACAACAAGAGGGCCGCGAGGCCCTCTTTTACATAGCGAGGTATCGGCGAGCGATCACAGGCTGGCGGCGATGCGGGCGCCGAGCGCCGCGTTGTTCAGCACCAGCTGGATGTTGGCGGCGAGCGAGTTGCCACCGGTCAGCTCGCAGACGCGGGCCAGCAGGAAGGGGGTAGACGCCTTGCCCTTGATCCCCTGCTCGTCCGCTTCATGGAGCGCTTGGGCAATGGCTGCGTCGATATCGGCTTTCGGCATGGCGTGTGCGGTCGGGATGGGGTTGGCCACCACGGCGCCGCCTGCCAGTCCCAGCTCCCACTTGAGGCTAAGCGCCTCGGCGATGGCCGCCGGAGTATCGAGGCGATAATCGACCTTGAAGCCGCTCTCGCGGGTGTAGAAGGCGGGCAGCTCTTCGGTCTGATAGCCGATCACCGGCACTCCTTGCGTCTCCAGATATTCCAGCGTCAGCCCGATATCGAGGATCGACTTGGCCCCCGCACAGACTACGGCCACCGGCGTTTGTGCCAGCTCCTGCAGATCGGCTGAGATATCGAAGGTCTCCTGCGCGCCGCGATGTACCCCGCCAATGCCACCGGTGGCAAAGACCCGGATCCTCGCCATGGCGGCGATGATCATGGTGGAGGCGACCGTGGTGGCTCCCATTCCCTTGCGCGCCAGTACGAACGGAATGTCGCGGCGGCTGCACTTGGTCACGCTGTGGCCTGCCCGGCCGAGCGCTTCCAGCGCACCGGCATCCAGACCCACCTTGAGGCGGCCGTCGAGGATGGCGATGGTGGCCGGAATTGCGCCGTTATCACGCACCACCTGTTCAACCTGACGGGCCGTCTCCACGTTCTGCGGATAGGGCATGCCGTGGGAGATGATGGTGGATTCGAGGGCGACCACCGGTTTGCCAGCGGCCAGTGCGGCAGCCACTTCCGGTTGGATATCGAGGTAAGCGTTCAGCATGAGTACTCCTCCAGTATGCGGTCAACGGCGGTCTTGCAGAGACCGGAAAAAACGGTATCGGAACAATTGACGGTGAGGGCGGCGCAGCCCAGGGCAAAGCGGGTGGTTTGGGCAATGTCGAGCTGTTGCAGCCAGGCGTGGGCGAGACCAGCCATAAATGCGTCCCCGCCGCCGGTGACGTTGAGCACCGGACTGCCCAGCACCGGCAGGTGGCCCTGCTGCTCGCCGTCGCTGTAGAAGATCCCCTGTTCACCCAGACTGAGGAACAGTCGCTTGACCCCGGCGCGGTGGAACCAGGCAGCCACCATGGGCCAGGTTTCGGGCCCGGCGATGGTCATGCCGCACAGCTGCTCGGCTTCGCTGCGATTGGGTTTGAGGGTGTGGATCTTGCCGAGCCAGGGGCGGATCTTCTCCACCTTGGCCACCGAAACGGTATCGACAAAGATGGCGTGATCACCTTGCCGTTCAAACAGCCAGTCGAGGGTGTGGATGGCCAGATTGGTGTCGAGCACCCAAAGCTGGGCACCGCCGAGAAAGCCTGTGAGGGGTGTCAGGCGGGCAGGCGTGAGCTGCTCTATGATTGCCATGTCGTTGATGGCACAGCTCATTTCGCCGCTACCATCATGCAGGCTGAGATAACAGGAGGTAGTGTGGCCATCGAGCACCAGAGTCTGGCGCACATCGACGCCAGCCCGCTGGCTCACTTCCAATAGATGGTGGCCATACTGGTCGTTGCCGACTGCGGTCAGCAGCCGGGTATCACTGCCGAGCCGCGCCAGATTCTCGGCGATATTGCGGCCAACACCACCGGCCGAGGTGCGCACCTTGCCAGGATTGGAGTCGCCGAGCAGCAGGTTGTCGTGGCTGGTGCCGCAGATATCCATATTGGCCCCGCCGATCACCACCACGTAGGGACCCTCTCGCAGTACATAACCTCTGCCTTGCACATACCCCTGCCGGATCAGGCTTGAGATGTGGCTGGCCAGCGCGGAGCGGCTAATGCCGAGGCAATCGGCCAGCTCCTGCTGGGCAATCATGGGATCCTGACGCAGCAGGGCGAGGATCTCTTGTTCACGCTCAGTCATAGACAAACATCCATTTGCAAACGTTTGTCTATTATTGCTGGGAAACGTTTGCTGGCTATCGGCTTGTACAAAATTTGTCGGCTTGCGCACAAAAAATCGACATTGAAGATGGGTTGGTAAGCGGTTAATCCGGGGAGGGGACTTTTAACGGGTCGGTGGCCCTGCAACGGCTTATAATGGCCGCTGCAAGATGAGGAGAGATGATGGAAAAGAGTGCATTCTGCTGTGTGGGGCTGGTCAATCCCAAGTCTCCGGAAAATGTCGGCTCCGTGATGCGGGCTGCGGGTTGCTACGGGGTGGATGAGGTTTACTACACCGGCAACCGTTTCGAGCTGGCGCGCCGTTTTGCCACCGATACCAAGCAGATGGTGGAGAAGATCCCGTTGCTCGGGGTTGATGACCTGATGGCGTTTATCCCGCAGGGATGCGTGCCCGTGGTGGTCGATCTGATCGATGGCGCGACGCCGCTTCCCGACTATGTCCATCCGGAACGCGCTTTTTATATCTTCGGGCCGGAGGATGGCACGCTCGATCCCGCCCTCTACGGGGCGGTGAAAGATGTGGTCTATGTGCCGACTCAGGGCTGCATGAATCTGGCCGCCTCGGTCAATGTGATCCTCTATGACCGCTTGGCCAAGGCAATGAGGGGAGCGTAATTAGCGAAACGCTATCATCCAGCTGCAGGGCTGGCAGCTACTTTCTGCTCCAGCTCTTTGATAAAACCCTGATAGTAGTCATAGAGCTGATAGCGTTTATAGATCTCTGCCAGATCGCCACTGCGGATCAGCTCAATCATTCCCTTATCCCAGAGCTGCAACATCCGGTTGCCCTGGGGGGTGTCGGCAAAGATCGGATAGGTTCGGATCCAGCGCAGGAAGGTGCGATGCAGGTTGGAGGGAACCTCACTCGCATAGAGCACGCCGGCAGTCAGGTAATAGCGATAGCGCTCTTTATCTAGCAGTTGCAAGGCCATCTCATCGCTGTCAATCTCATGCCACTGCATGGTGACGTGAATGTACTTGTCGAATGCCCAGCCTCGCCGCCATATCACTTTTTGCCCTTCCAGGCTTTTTTCCCCCTGCCACTGAAGCTGCCATTTTTTGAGCATGAACACGGTCAGGTCATCTGCTGATGCGGGATAGCGAGGTTGTCGGACACCGGTGACTTCATCGCGGTATACCCCCATCGCCATATCGCCTCCTTTTTTGGCAATCACAGCGAGAGCGCGTTTATAGGGCACGATATGGGGGGTTACCTGATAACCGTGGGGTTGGTAGATGGCGCGAACCAGATCGAGATAAATGCCTTTGCCATCTTGTTGGCAAAAGCCTGGCCAGTCATCGCAATAAACCTCAATAGAATCTGCCCGGCAATTAACCACCGTGCACAAACAACAGAGTAACAGACAGATGCGTAACATGGTCAGCGCTGGTCTCGTTGGAGCAAAGGGAAAACGGATACCCTACTTTATACCATGGCATTGATCGTGACAGGACGTAGAAAAAATCTCGCATCTCCATTTTGCGACAGGGTCGAGGGTTATTTTCGGTCGGGTTGTTATGATGATGAAAAGATTCAATAGTACCCCAATCAGGAGAGGAGACTGCATTATGCCATCGATCAAGACTCTGCTCTGTCCGGTCGATTTTTCCCAAATGTCCCGTGCGGTACTCGACTATGCCGTATTCATGGCGCAGAGCCATCAGGCCCAGCTCAAGCTGATCCACGTGGTCGATCAACTGCACGGTTTTGACAGCTACAAAATCCTGCATATGACGGCAGTCGAGATCACCCACGAGATGGAGCGTCAGGCCAAAGCCCAGCTCAAAGAGCTGGTGGCGACGCTGCCGATCCCTGCCACCTTTGATATTCGCTTTGGCCGCGCTGCTGACGAGATCGTGATTCAAGCCAAGGATGATGAGGTGGAGCTGATCGTGATGGGCAGTCACGGCCGCTCCGGCATCAGCCATCTGCTGGTAGGCAGTGTCGCCGAGTCTGTGGTGCGTCATGCACCCTGCCCGGTACTGGTGGTGCGCCAATAACGCGCCCCGTTTAGCGTGAAAAGCGTAACAAACAAGGCCAGCGATTGCTGGCCTTGCGTTTTCTGCTGCTGTGCCCGCTAGCCGTGGGCATAGATGACGCTGCCCCCCTTGATGGTATCTATGATGGCTCTGGCCTGCTCCTTGGGCAGGGCCGGGCAACCCCAGCTGCGGCCCAGCTTGTCATATTTGCGCAGATGGGTCGGGCTGGCATAAGTGGCGCCATGCATCACAATGGCGCGTTTGCGGGCATTGCTGTTCTTGCCGAGGCTGAGTCCGTCCAGCCGCAGGGAGTAGCCATGCTTGCCCAGATAGGTTTCAGCGGTGCGGTAGACACCGAGGGAGCTTTGGCGGGAGTTGAGCTGGTTGGAGAAACGCTCTGCGGCCAGTTCGCCGGAGTTGCGGCCATGGCTGACCCAGGTGTGATAGAGCAGCTTGTGACGTTTCAAGTCGATGACAAACAGCCTGCGCTGGGTGGATGGCTTGCTGTAATCGATGATGGTGAGAATGGCTTTGCGTTTGTGGCGCACGGTTTGATAACTGTTGAGTGCCTGACGAAATGTCTGTTTATCCAGCTTGCCTGCCAGGCCCAGCTGGCGATAAAGGTTCTGATCCCCGCTGGCATCTGCCGAGCTGCTCCAGATGAGCGATATCAACAGCAGTGGCAACAGCAGCCACCCGCATTGCCACTCTATCTGTCCGCGTACTTGTCTCATCCGTGAATATCTCCTTGTCACTCCCTGCCAATGGCGCGGAGATTGCCATCAATTCGCTCGATAGTTATATGCAAGGTGCTGAAAAGGCGCAATAAAAAAACCGGCCGCAGAGCGGCCGGAAGTAATTCAAACAGTAGACATTGGTTTCACAGGGTATAACTGACTTCCAATTACTTAGAAGTTGTACTGCAGAGCAACAGCGACAGTGTCGTCAGTGTTGCGACCCAGCTTGCTGGTGCTGTTAGTATCATCGTCCAACAGGTTCAGCTGGTAATCCACATAGGCATTGAAGTTCTTGGTGATGTTGTACCAAGCACCGATAGAGACGTACTCGGTCAGGGTGTCATCGAACTTGACGCCGTTGGTGTCGTTCTTCACGTCATTACGCACGTAAGCCAGAGACGGCTTGAACTTGCCGATGGTGTACTGGGCTACGGCTTCGTAACCATCGCTCTTCTCGGCGTAACCGCCCTTCACGAAGATATGATCTTCACTGTGTGCATAGGTGGCGGCCAGGTAGAGGTCACCGGCGGAATATTTGACACCGAAGCCGTACAGTTTGGCATCGTTGTCGCCACCGAAGGCGGCATATTTGCCTTGACCATCGGTCTTGCCAGCCTGGTTGTAGGCAGCGGACAGGCCCAGACCCATATCGAAGTCATAGGAGGCCGCGACAGCAAAGCCTTCATCGGAACCTTTCTTGTTCCAGGTGTCTTTATCGCCATTAGCCAGTTCGACGGTGGTGTCGGAACGACCGGAGTTCTGCGGGTCATTTTTGCCGGTGAACTGAGCACCCAGGGTCAGACCATCCTGATTGAACATGTATTTGGCCACGGAATTGGTACGACCGGTACCAAATACTTCGGTACCTTTACCCAGGCCGTCACCGCCCCACTCGGGCAGCACGTCGGTATAGTTGTTGACGGCCTTGGTGAACAGACCATCCTGACGACCATAGCTGAATGCGCCGAAACGGTCGTGCTTGATGCCGGCATAGGCATAACGCAGCTCGTCGTTGTCAGAACCGGAAGTCGGCAGGTTGTACTCGGCAAAGCCGAACGCCTTCATCTCGGGAGCAATCTTGGTCTCGCCAGCAACGTGCAGACGGAAGTAGCTCTGGTCACCTTCGGCACCGTTGTTGTCAGTGCCGTAGTAAGCACCTTGTGCACGGCCGCCGATTTCCAGCTTGGTATCGTTCTGGTTGTAAACGGTAGCAGCATGGGCGCCGCTCGCCAGCAGCAGGCTGGAGATGGCAATAGTCAGTGCAGACTTCTTCATATGCGTTATTCCTCTGATGTAAACACTTCCGAACTTGTTGTCGGTTCTGTGAAATCGGAAATGGTCCGATAGCCACACGGTAGGCGTCCCAACCTTGACTGGGCCTGAATCCATCGTTGTTTAATTGAGGTGACGAGGTCGTTATCAAGACTGGGTGTGACGGTTTTTGACAAGATAAAAAGAGATTAAATTCAATGAATTATTTTCTAGTGACTTTTTTGACATCAAGGCTGTTCTGAGCAACAAGGTCGATGGCTCAAGTTGTGAGCTAGATCACGCAGGGGAGAATGGGGCGGGGCGGGAAAAACGGGGGGGGGGGGGGAGCCTTGCAAGGCTCCCCCCAGTGATCAGAGGGGCTTTTGCCACAGGGTCAGCAGCAGATCCTGTTCCAGTTCATTCGGGCCCTGTTGAGCGAAAGCGTGACGCTGCTCACCGGTTGCCCGCCAGCCAAGACGGCTGGTCTCCAGAATAAAGCTGCGCATGGCCTGATCCATGGTGAGGCTGAACTGGCAGCGCTGTTGAGCCATCGGATTGAGACCGCCGAGGGTTGGCCAGCTGAGGGGGTGTTCCATGCTCACCGGATTGAGGCTGACCCGCAATTGCCACTGATGGCGCGGGCCTGGCTGCAGATAGAGCAGATAGCCACCGGGGGCCAGCCAGCTGACCAGCTGCTCGGTCTTGACCTTGAGATCGTTGACCAGCAGCACCTGAGCAGAACCCGGTTGCAACGGCGCGCGAGCGGGATCGGCAATGACAAACTGGCCGTCCGGCTGCGCTTTTTTGGCGGCAAAGATGGTGTTCTTGGCGATATCAACCCCGGCAAACTGCCAGCCGGGCAGGCGCTCTGCCAGCGCGCGGCAGTAGTAGCCTTCACCGCACCCAAGATGGATCAGCTCTTGTGGGGCCAGCGGAGCGAGCAGGCCGGCCATGGCCTCAACCAGCGGCAATTGGTGGCCGGCTTCCAGGAAATGGTGCTTGGCGCGCATCAGGGCACGGCTGTCGCTGTCTTTGGGGTTTTTCTTGCCGGGGATGAGATCCAGATAACCTTCCGGTGCCGGATCGAAGTGATGCTTGTTGTCGCAATAGCGCCCCTGGGAGGCTTCATGAAGATGGAGCGGACTGCGGCAGCGGGGACATTGAAGGTGCATAGTAACTCTCTGGGCGAATGCCGGAACAGTGAAGGGCGTTCGGGATTATAGGGGAGAGGATCAAAAAAGGCTGCCGTAGCAGCCTTTTTTATCCCAAGGCCTCAGTCAGGCCTGCGGACGGGTCATCAGCGAGTGCCAAATACCACAATGGTCTTGCCGTGGGCAGAGATGAGCTCCTGCTCTTCCAGCATCTTCAGGATGCGGCCCACGGTTTCACGAGAGCAGCCGACGATCTGGCCGATCTCCTGACGGGTGATCTTGATCTGCATGCCATCCGGGTGGGTCATGGCATCCGGCTGTTTGGCCAGGTTGAGCAGGGTCTGGGCGATCCGGCCGGTCACATCCAGGAAGGCGAGGTTACCCACTTTCTGGCTGGTGTGTTGCAGGCGCTTGGCCATCTGGCCAGAGAGACGCATCAGAATGTCCGGGTTGACCTGGATCAGCTGGCGGAACTTCTTGTAGGAGATCTCTGCCACTTCGCAAGAGCCTTTCGCGCGAACCCAGGCGGAGCGCTCGGGGTTCTCGTTCTCCTCGAACATCCCCATCTCGCCCAGGAAATCACCCTGGTTCAGATAGGAGAGGATCATCTCTTTGCCCTCATCGTCCTTGATCAAGACGGCCACAGTGCCCTTGACGATGTAGTAGAGGGTCTCCGCTTTTTCACCCGCATGGATCAGGGTGCTCTTGGCGGGATACTTATGAATGTGGCAGTGCGACAAGAACCATTCCAGGGTGGGATCGCTTTGCGGTTTGCCAATGACCATGAGAATTCCTCTGTAGTGTCTTTTTATGGACTTGTGCGTCCGGGCAAGCTGCCAATCTTGCCATTCCTTGTATTGGTCGCAGTAGGATAAGAGCCTTTGCCTGTGCTGACAAGGCTTTGCGGGCTTTTGACAGAGCCCTTTGAGTAATGCCTGCTGCGCCGCTTCGGCCATTCTAGGGAAGATAGAGGTCGGAGATGTTGATTTTGATCTATTTCCATCCCAACTCCCCCTGTTCGGCAGAGATAAGCGACTGGGTTATGCTAGGGATCCATCATCATGATTAACAGGAGAGAGTGCGAGATGAAAGCCAAGGTCAGCTGGGTGGAAGGGATGAAGTTTGTGGGTGAGAGTGAATCCGGTCACAAGGTGATCCTGGATGGTGCCAACCCCGGTGAGGGGGCCAGCCCGATGGAGATGATCCTGCTGGCGGTCGGTGGCTGCAGCTCCATTGATGTGGTCTCCATCCTCGAAAAAGCGCGCCAGTCGGTGACCGCATGCCATGTCGATGTCAGTGGCGAACGAGTCGATAGCGTGCCCCGGGTTTTCGAGAAGATTAATCTGCACTTCGTGGTGACGGGCAAGGGATTGGCGGAGAAGCAGGTGGCCAGAGCGGTCGATCTGTCGATGGAAAAATACTGTTCTGTTTCCCTGATGTTGGAAAAAGCGGTACAAATTACCCATAGTTATCAAATTGTTGAAGCTTGATAACGACAGTTTCGTTGGTACCCTGGCATAAGGCCGTTACGTAAGGCCACTGCACAAGGCCATGACATAAAGCCATTACATAAGGAAAGTGCAATGAAAAAATTGATCGCTCTGCTTCCCCTTTTGGGCCTAGCGGCGTGCAGCAGCCCGCAACCTACCCAGTATCAATACAGCCAATACCAGTGTGGCGAAGAGATGCTGGCCGTTACCTATGATGCCCAGGCTGACATGGTGCAGTTCCCCTATGCCGGGGTTTACCACAAGCTGGCGCGCGTTGAGTCTGAATCTGGCGCCAAATATTCCGACAGCGTCACCACCTTCTGGAATCAGGACAAACAGGCCCTCCTCACTCAGAAAGGGGTCACACTGCTGACCTGTACACTTAAATAAGTGACCACAGATAGCTGAAGGTGTGCGGCTTTATACCCGGGTCTGGCCTAGGCCGGATTGGGTCAAGAGGTTGAGACCACAAAAAACGGCTTACCGGGAGGCAAGCCGTTTTTCTATCCATCCGTTATCACTAAACAAGCGCTAGTTGGTGGGGACGCGATTGAGTAGCTCGGCCGCGAGCTGCTGGCTGAGAGCCTGACGCTGGCTGTCTGCAATGCTTACATCGCTGGTCAGCTGGATGATGCTGCTCCAGACCGCTTTCTGGGTTTTGCGATCGAGCAGCACGATGGCCAGCGACCCTTTGCGCTGGTTGGCCGAGGCATATACCCCGGGCGTCATGCCAAGACGGGCGAAAATCTCGCCGTCACTCATATCCTTGCCGCCCGCGACGCCGATGGCGACCCACAGATCCGCCTCGTCAAGCGGTGCACTCTGCCACCCCTTGCCATTGAGCTCCCGGCTTACCGCCTGCTGCATCGGCTCCAGCCACCCTTCCGCCAACTCACCGGCAAATTGATACTGTTCGGCCAGGGCGTAGCGCGGGGTTGCACCATAGGTCCAGTTGCCCATCGGACGAACCAGCATGGTGCCGGACTCCAGCGTGGGGGCCGCCGGCCCGCTGCTGCAACCGCCAAGCTGGGCGAGCAGTGCCACAGAGAGATAAGCAAGCCGCATCGTGAACTCCTTTGAATCAGGTTATTTTGCCGGTTTCGATCAATTGCTGGATGAGCGGGCGCAGGATCAGCTCCATCGCAAAGCCCATCTTGCCGCCCGGCACCACTATGGTGTTCATCCGCGACATGAATGAGCCGTCGATCATCGACAGCAGGTAGGGGAAATCCACCTGCTTGATACCGCGAAACCGGATCACCAGCATACTCTCGTCCAGACTCGGGATCACCTTGGCGCTGAAGGGGTTGGAGGTATCCACCGTCGGCACCCGTTGGAAGTTGATATGGGTGCGCGAGAACTGCGGGGTGATGAAGTTGATGTAGTCATCCATGGAGCGAACGATGGAGTCGGTCACCGCCTCGCGGGAATGCCCTCGCTCCGAAGTATCGCGAATGAGCTTCTGGATCCACTCCAGGTTGACGATGGGCACTACGCCGATCAGAAAATCCACGTGGCGCGCCACATTGTGATCCTCGGTGACCACACCGCCGTGCAGCCCTTCATAAAACAGCAGATCTGTATTGCTGGGCAGATGCTGCCAGGGGGTGAAGGTGCCGGGCATCTGGTTGAAGGGCACCGCCTCGTCAAAGCTGTGCAGGTAGCGGCGATACTGGCCATTGCCATCCTGCCCATAGCCCTGAAAAAAGCTCTCCAGCAGGCCGAAGTCATTGGCCTCAGGGCCAAAATAGCTGATATGACGCCCCTGCTCGCGCGCCTTGCGGATCGCTACATCCATTTCCGGTCGGGTGTAGCGGTGAAAACTGTCACCTTCCACCACAGCCGCGGTATATCCCAGTTGATGGAACATGGAGCGAAAGGCGTTGGTGGAGGTGGAGGTGCCGGCACCGGACGAACCGGTAACAGCAATAATGGGGTGCTTGGCCGACATGGGATTCTCTCTTCCTTGGGAATTCCGTTATAAGGTCCGGATTGCGGTTGGGTCAAGACTGCTCGATGAAGCGGTCTTTCATCACGATATTCACCGATTCGTGCAGCTCGCTATAGACGATGACAGCTTTGCCTTGCTGTAATTGTTCTCTCACTGCATCGACTTTGACGCCAAGCGGTACATCCTGCTCTCCATATTCGGTTCCCTCCTGCAACACAAAGTGTTCGATCAGGTTGGTCAGGGTGTCGCCGTCCAGTTCTTGCCAGGGAATGATCATAAAGGTCTCACAGCAAAAGAGGTGATCGTCAGGCTATTGTTGTGTTGAATCCCGCGAATGCAATCACTTTTTACCTTTTCACCGGAGTCTGAGAGATGTTGTCTGAAGCGCAGCGCAGCGCAGCGCGCCGTTAACCCTGACTGAGCATCTGGACAGCGCACGTCGAGAGGCGATTGCCCGAGGCATGGTGTGGTTCTGGTTGTTGAACTGGCTGGTGGTATTGTTTCTTTCGATACGCTACGAGGTTTACAGCCAGGTCGGGCTCGCCAGTGATGACAGCTTGCCCTGGCGCTTTCAGAGTGAGTTGGCCCTGGTCATGGTGGTGCTATTGCTGCTACCTGTTGTCAGCCTGTTTTGTGACCATCTGCAGGATCGCCTCTGGTTACGGATGGCTGCGCTGGTGATGGTGTTATGGGGCGGACTCTGGACGCTGCATATCTATACGATTGGTCAGGTGGAGCTGCGGGGAGGGGTCAGCTATGCCAACGGGATCATGCGGCTCAACCTGCTGGCTGCGCTCATCGCGTTTTATCCCGATCGCAAGGTGTTTTATGGCTATCTCTTGGGCCCGATGACGGTGGGAGTGGGGTTGGAACTCTTTTTACGCGTCGATTTTCCCCAGATCTACCTGCTTGGCGTGTTGTTTGGCGTGATTGCGCTGGAGGTCGGCCGCCGCATGCTGCACCGCTGGTTTGAGTTGGCGATCATGCGGGAGCATGAAAATCTGACGCTGCTGCGCCAACTTGATCAGCTCGCCAAGCAAGATCCTCTGACCGGTGTCGCCAACCGGCGGCATTTCAATATCGAGCTGGATCGCGCGTTGGCCCATAGCCAGGAGAGCGGCGCTCCGCTATCGCTCATTCTGATCGATGTGGACTATTTCAAGCGCTTCAACGACCACTACGGCCATCAGGTGGGGGATATGTGTCTCAAGGAGGTGGCACAAGCGCTCAACCGTGCGGTACGCACGCCATCTGATCTGGTTGCCCGCTATGGCGGAGAGGAGTTTGTGCTGCTGCTGCCCAATACCGACCGTCAGGCGGCGGCCAGCGTGGCGCAGCGGCTGCAAGATGGCTTGGCCAGCCTGCGGCTGGAGCATCTGGCGTCCGATGTTGCCCCCTGGGTGACGGTGAGTCAGGGGATTGCCAGCAATGTCTCCGGCGAAGGGGCGAGCCAGTTGCTGGAGCGGGCCGATCAGGCGCTCTATCGGGCCAAGGAGTCGGGACGCAATCAGTTCTGTGTTGCGGAGTGACTCTGTTCGGTAATCCAGTGACTGATCCGCTCATCCAGCCAAAACCGTGGCCGCCAGGGCGTGCCGTGCAGAAAGCCGACATGGCCGCCACGCTGGCTCAACTCATAGCGCACCGTGGGCGAGAGTTGCTCCGGCCGGGGAATGACCGCGTGTGACATAAAGGGATCGTCGGCGGCGTGCAGGATAAGGGTAGGGATTGGAATCTGAGCCAGCAGCGGTAGTCCGGAGCAGCTCTGGTAGTAGTGGCTGGCGCTGTGAAAGCCGTGCAGCGGCGCGGTAACCAGCTCGTCAAAATCGCGCAGGGTGGCAATCTGCTCCACTTGTCGAGGTTGCCAGCGTTCACTCGCTTTCTGCTGCTGGCTGATTTTGCTGAGCAGGTTGCGGCGCATGGTGCGCAGCAGATAGTTCTGATAGACCTTCGAGAAGCCCTGATTGACCCGCTCGGCGCAGCTCGCCAGTTGCAGCGGGGCCGAGACCACCACCGCCGCTTTCAATGCCGCAGGACAGCCCCGCGCCAGCAGATTGACCAGCATATTGCCACCCAGTGAAAAGCCGATGGCGATCAGTGGTTTGCCCGGGAAGCGCTGGCTCAGCTCGGCAATCAGCTCCTGCGCATCACCGATGGCGCCGGAGTGATAGGCCTGCAGGTGGCGATTGGGCTCACCGCTGCAACCGCGAAAGTGCATCAGCACAGCCTCTCTGCCCTCTTGCTGCAGGTGGGCGAACAATCCCTTGGCATAGTGGGAGTGAATGCTTCCCTCCAGCCCGTGAAACACCACTATCAGCGGCCGTTCATCAAGGCTGACTTCCCCGCTCCAGGCGAGGTCGACAAAGTCCCCATCCTGCAGTTCAAACCGCTCCGCCACAAAACGGGCAGGGGTGCGGCGCAGCCATTTGGGCAATATGGTCTGCAGATGAGGATTGCGTGCCCACCAGGGGGCGTGGAAGTGGCTCTCGGTCAGCATGGGGTCAGTCGGTCTGGGTCGAAGATAAGGAGGACGGGAGGCGTGTTCCTCCCGCCAGTCATTGGCTTATTTCAGCAGGCGATCGTGATGTTCGGCGCCGCGCAGCATGGCCTGGATCAGCTCGTTGGCCTCGAACTTGGTCAGCGCCTCATGGGCTCCCACCTGATGGGCCCGCTCCACACTGATCTCGCTGGAGAGCGAAGTGTGCAGGATGATGTAGGCCCCCGCCAGTTTGCTATCGCTCTGCACCTCGAAGGCCAGCTCGTAGCCATCAAGTCCCGGCATCTCGATATCGCTCACCAGAATGTCGATCGGGGTCTTCTGGCTCGCCCGCGTCTGCATCAGGGTCAGTGCATCCTTGCCATTGGTGCAGACCTCATAGGGGATATTGATGTAGTCCAGCGCGGCCATCAGCTGACGGCGAGCGACCGAAGAGTCATCGACCAGCAGGATCCGCATCGGCTTGATCCGTTCCCGCTGCACATCGGTCAGTACCGGATAGAGGTGGCTCGGATCGTCCGGATAGACCCGGGAGAGGATCAGCTCAACATCCAGCAGCTGGATCAGCTGGTCATTGACCCGGGTCACACCGGTTACGAAGACATTGTGGCCGAGGGAGGCGGGGGGCGATTCGATATCGCGCCAGTTGCACTCGGTGATTTTATCGATGCCCCGTACCAGAAAGCCCACCAGGGTGCGGCGGCAGTCGGTAATGATGATGAAGCAGTGGGGCATCTCCTCCTTGCTAATGGGGCGATAGCCCACCGCCATCGCCATGTCGATCACCGGAATGGTGGAGCCGCGCATATTGGCGGCCCCCAACACGGTCGGGTGCGAGTGGGGCATTGCCGTCAGCTGGGTGTAGGGCACTATCTCCTTCACCTTGAGGGTACCGATGGCAAAGGATTGTTTGGCTGAAAGGTGAAACAGCAACATGCCCTGGGATTGATTGGCTTTGCTCGTCATGGCAGATGTCCTGTTGGTCGAAACGTTGGCAGTCACTTCAGGCCTCTAGCATAAAGGATTACGGGGTGAATGGCCCTTCCTTGTTAACGACCATCTGGCAAAAAACTGGACTCATTCAGCCAATTTAGTTCGCGCATTCACACCGGCGTCCGGTTATTGATCTCCATCCTCGCCAACGCCCCACTGCTGGCAGGCCGCTTGCAATGCGGCCTCATCGGCATAACCCAGCTTGCTGGCCACCTGCGCGGGCTTGCTGCCGCCCTTGAGCAATCTGAGCGCCTGCAGCAGTTGCCACTGTTGTTGCAATGCAGTCCCTTCCACCGGCGCATCGGCTTGTTGTGCCCACTGTTGCAGAGACTCCTGTTGGCCATTGGCCAGTGCTTGCCAGCAGGCTTGCAGCTCACCGTGACCCTGCTGGCTGATGGCACACTGTTGCAGCTCATCCAGGATCACCTGCAGTCGCTGACCGTAGGCCCCTTGCCACTCTTTCGGACGTTGCCACAGAGCCAGAGAGTCGAGCAGGGCATCGAGCAGCGGAGTGGCTTGCAGCCAGCCAGCCTGCTGCGGCTGAGCCACGCGCAAAGAGACATTCAGCTGATCGTACTCGCAACCGCTGAGGGGGCTGAAGGCCGCGAGGGCATCGGCGCAGAGCCAGAAGCTGCTGCCTGCCGGCAGCAACAGCTCATGTTGGCCCAGTCTCAGCAGCGCGGCGCCCCGGGTGATCCGCAACAACTGCCCGACCGGAGTTCGTTTGCGGTTGCCGGCGTGCAGGCCATGGCAGGAAAAATGGTGATACTCGATGGCGTGATGCATGTAAAAACCCTGATATGATGCTGCCTGGAGGTAACAAATATGGAAACCAGACGTAAAAAACGCTTCATTGCCGGTGCGGTCTGCCCGGCGTGCGGCAAATTGGACAACATGATGCTGTATCTGGAGCATGGAGTCGAGAAGGTGACCTGCGTCGCCTGTGGCGATACCCAGGTACAAACGCCTGCCGAGGTCGACAAGCAGACTCGCGAAGCGGAAGAGGTGATCGGGGTGTTTCGCCCCTGATAAGGGAACGGCGGATGGAATGAGGGTCTCTTTGCTGACGCTGTTGCCGTTTTTTTCGTCACTCCGTGGCGCCGCACGCCATATGCGCGGCCCGCTTTTTAGGGTATTCTGAGCCCGTTTTTTTCTATCCGCAGGATCCTGACATGAAAGTAGCTCCTCTGAGCGTGGTTACGCTGGAATACACAGTCACCGACGAGCACGGTGAAGTCATCGACAGCACTGTCGGCAAAGAGCCGCTGGTCTATCTGCACGGCACCCGTTACCTGGTCTCAGGCCTGGAAGCCGAGCTGGAAGGTCGCGCGGTAGGTGAAGCCTTCGAAGTGACTCTGGCACCGAGCCAGGCCTACGGCGAATATGATGAGACCCTGGTACAAGAAGTACCGGGCGAGCTGTTCGACGGCATGGAAGTTTCCGAAGGGGATACTTTTGTGGCTGAAACCGACGATGGTCACCGTCCTGTGACCGTGGTTGAAGTGTCCGAAGAGTTCGTCAAGGTGGATGGCAACCATCCGCTGGCTGGCGTGACTCTGGGCTTCAAGGTCGAGATCAAGGATGTGCGTGCCGCCACTGCCGAAGAGCTGGCTCACGGCCACGTTCACGGTGCCGGTGGTTGCGGTCACGATCACGGTCATGACCACGATCACGGCGGCTGCTGTGGCGGTCATGGTCACGACCACGATGAGGATCACGGCCACGGCGGTTGCTGCGGCGGTGCTGGCCACGGTCACGAGCATGGCCACGACCACGGTGACGACCATGGTCACGGCGGCTGCTGCGGTGGCGGCGGTTGTGGTGGCAAGGGCCATCACCACTGATCACGGCCATGCCGATAATAAAAAACCCGCGATTATCGCGGGTTTTTTATTGGCTGAAAGTGATGCCAAGCCATGTTGCCTGACCAGAGATGGCGCCGGATCAGTAGTGCGGCGGCGGGGTCTCTTCGGCCATGCTGGCAATCTGGCTGGGTTGTACGCTTTGCAGTTTGTCGATCAGCAGCTGGATCTGGTATTTGAGCCGATCGAGTTCACGGCCCTGGGTGGTTACCTCGTCGTTGAGCTGCTCTATGGTGTACTCCGCATAGGCGAGACGGGTTTCCAGGGTTTCGATGCGATCGTTAAGTTGCTGACTCATGGGCCTTCGGGTCCTTACTTGATTGTCCAGATTTCGGCCAGACCACTGGAGCTGGCACTGACAAGGTGGCTATTGTCGCGCAAAGCGACGCCGTAGACCACTGCGCTGGGCGGTTTCACCTTGGGTTGCGGCGAGACGCGCCAGCTCTGCAGCAGGGCACCATCGCTCACTTGCCACAGGGAGAGCTGACGGGAAGGGGCGCCGGTGATGAGCCACTTGCCATCGTTGGCAAAGCGGGCGCTGGTGTAGACCTCGAAGCGGTGATCATATTGCAGCTGACTCACCTCCTTGCCGGTTTTCAGATCCCAGATGCTGGCCCGGCTGCTGTCGGCGGTGAAGGCGTAGCGGCCGCTCGGCTCCAGTCTGGCCATGATCACCCGGCCACCATGGTTGAACCGCCAGATCACCTGCCCGCTACGGGTATCCCACAGATAGGCGCTGTAGTCGTTGCCGCCGGTCAGGGCGTAGCGACCGTTGGCGGAGAGATCCACCGTATTGACCTGTTCGGTGTGCCCCAGAAACTGCAGGCGACGACCGCTTCGGGTATCGAGCCACTCGGCCTTGCCATCTTCCCGACCTATCAGCACATAACGACCGTCGGCAGAGAGCGCGATGTCCCTCAGCCTGGATTCAGGAAGTGAGTAGTAGCCTTGTGATTGCCCGTCGTTCAGCCGCCAGGTAGCAAAGGTGTCTGGGGTGGCGGTGACGGCATGGCTGTTGCCTTCGGAAAAGCGGGTAATGAATACCAGATCTTCCGCAGAGTCGGATTGCTTCCAGCGCCAGCGTTGACGGTTCTGTTCCAGATCCCAGACGATGATGCCCTGGCTTATGCTGGAGACGATGGCTTGCTTGCCATCACTGGAGAGATCTGCGGTCAGCAGACCCGTGCTGGCGAGGGTCATTTGCTGGTTGGGTTGGGAGCTCTGCTCGCAACCGGTGAGCATTAAACAGAGGCTCACCAGATAAATGGCACTTTTTATCATTTTTGCGGTCTCACGCTTTTGTTACCTGCGATCACGGCGTTAGTATAAGGCGCTTATCACGATAAACCTCTCATTTCACGATGGAACCGAGAGCGGTATTTGGAGTTTGGAGAAACTGATGAACAAATTTCTGAAGGTGTCCCTGTTGGCGGCGGCCGTTGCCGTCGGTCTGACTGCTTGCCAAAAAGACGAGAAGCCTGCTGCGGCCAATACCGCCGAAGTGAAGGCAGAAGCCAGCAAGCCGGCAGAGGCGACCAAGGCTGAAGCCAAGAGCTTTGAAGAGCAATCTGGCTACGCAATTGGCCTCTCCATGGGTCGTTACATCGCCAATACCCTGGAGCGTCAGCAGGAACTGGGCATCAAACTGGACAACGCCGTGATCCTGAAAGGGGTGACTGACGGTCTGGGCAAAGAAGCCAAGATGACTGATGAAGAGATCCAGAAGGTACTGCAGGATTACGACGCCAAGATCAACGAGCTGACCAAGGCCAAGGCCGAGAAAGATGCCGTTGAGAATCTGAAGAAGGGCGAAGAGTTCCTGGCTGCCAACGCCAAGAAAGAGGGTGTGAAGAGCACTGAATCCGGCCTGCAATACGTGGTCGAGAAGATGGGCACTGGCGCCAAGCCGAAATCAACCGACATCGTCAAGGTTCACTACACCGGTACCCTGACCGACGGCACCAAGTTCGACAGCTCCGTCGATCGCGGCGAGCCGGCTACCTTCCCGCTCAACCAGGTTATCCCGGGTTGGACTGAAGGTGTGCAGCTGATGCCGGTTGGCTCCAAGTTCAAGTTCTTCCTGCCGTCCAAGCTGGCCTATGGCGAGCACGGTGCAGGCTCCATCCCGGCGAATGCCGTGCTGGTGTTTGACGTTGAGCTGCTGGCTATCGAGAAGCCGACCGCAGACGATGCCAAGAAGTAATCCCTTCTTGTAGTTAAAAACGGCTCCTTAAGGAGCCGTTTTTACTTGTGTATTCCATGCAATCGCGGGATAACAGAGCTGTCTTGGCGTTGGGTTTGCGCGCGAAAATAAGGCAAAATAGATCGCAGAATCAAATACAAGGATGAGTCCAGTGGCTGAAAATAAATCGCGTGTCCTGCTGGTGGAAGATACCCGTAGTCTGGCGGTGGTCTATGAACAGTACCTGCGCCAAGAGGGGTATGAGGTGGTGCTGGCCGACTGTGGTCAGCAAGCGTTGGCGCAGTTGCTGGCAAGTCCTCCCCCCGTGGTGCTGCTGGATCTGGAGCTGCCGGATATGTCCGGTATGGATATTCTGCAGATGATCACCGAACAGCAGTTGCCTTGCTCTGTGGTAGTGATCACCGCCCATGGCTCGGTGGATGTGGCGGTGGAGGCGATGCGCCTCGGTGCCTTCGATTTTCTGACCAAGCCGTTTGACAGCAAGCGGCTCTGCGCCACCGTTCGCAATGCCTTGAAACACCAGCAGTTGAGCTCGCTGGTTGCCCACTATCGAGAAAACTTCGAGCGTAGCTCCTTCTTCGGTTTTATCGGCGCCTCCATGTCGATGCAGGCGGTCTATCGCATCATCGAGAGCGCGGCGCCCAGCAAGGCGACCGTCTTTATCACTGGTGAGAGCGGCACCGGCAAAGAGGTGTGTGCCGAGGCGATTCACCAGTGCAGTCCCCGCAGCGAACAGCCCTTTATTGCCCTCAACTGCGCCGCCATTCCCCACGATTTGATGGAGAGCGAGATCTTTGGTCATGTGAAGGGCTCCTTTACCGGCGCCCAGGGGGATCGCAAAGGGGCAGCCAGTCTGGCCGATGGCGGTACCCTGTTTCTCGACGAGATCTGCGAGATGGACCTGGATCTGCAGAGCAAGCTGCTGCGCTTCATCCAGACCGGCACAGTGCAGCGGGTCGGCAGCGGCAAGCTCGAGACGGTGGATGTGCGCTTTATCTGCGCCACCAACCGGGATCCGCTGGTGGAGGTGAAAGCGGGCCGTTTTCGCGAGGATCTCTACTATCGGCTCCACGTCATTCCGCTTACCCTGCCGCCACTGCGGGAGCGGGGTGAGGATATCCTGCTGCTGGCGCGTACCCTGTTGCAGAGCTACGCCAAGGAGGAGAACAAACGCTTCAAGGATTTTGATGTCGAGGCGGCGCGAGTGCTGCTTGACTACCCCTGGCCTGGCAACGTACGCGAGCTGCAAAACGTGGTGCGCAATATCGTGGTGCTCAATGACAAGGAGCTGGTGAGCCCGGATATTCTGCCGCCACCACTCAATGGAGTTCGTCCCCAGTTGCCGGCTGCGATTGCGGCAGCGGTGGTATCGGCTCCGGCCGCCACCGGCGTGGCTAACGGGCCAATTCGTCCGCTCTGGCTGGTGGAAAAAGAGGTGATCGAACAGGCCATCGCCAGCTGTGACGGCAATATTCCCAAGGCGGCGGCCCTGCTCGAGATCAGCCCCTCCACCATTTACCGTAAAAAGCAGGGGTGGGAGGAGTCCAATCGGGCCTGAACCATCTTGCCAGCAGAGAGGGCGGCTAGCGTGCCGCCCTTGCTATTTTGGGGATCAGAGTTTGGCGAGGCGCTTGAGGCGGGCCAATCGCTCCCCCTCGTTGGCGCTGAACCAGCGGTCCTGCGACAACAGAAACCAGGCTCGGGAGAAGTATTCCGCGGCCAGCGGATCGTCCAGCACCAAGGCATTCTCCCCCAGCTCCTCGAACAGATAACCATCCTCAGGTTCGCCTGCCTCGGCCATATCGGCCTTGAGTTGGTGCAGCTCTGCCTGCGCCTGCTGGTGCTGACCCTGGGCCCGGGTCAGGCGAGCCAGACTCCAGCGAGCGATAAACGCCTTGGCCGGCTGGTTATGTTGCAGATGCCAGGCCAGACACTTCTGCTGCTGGATTTTCGCCTCATCAAAGCGGCCCAATTCGAACAGGGTCCAGCCCTGATTGTTGTAAAGGGGGGCCAGCCAGCCACGCACCTTCTCGTCACTGCTGCGTTCCGCCAGCTCCATCGCCAGTTGATGCCAGCGGCTCTGCTCTTCCAGTGGTGCGGCGATGGCGATCATGTGAGCGGCGTCGATGGCGAGATAGGTTTCTTTCTCCTTGAGCCCCCATTGCCAGGCTTGTTCAAACAGCGGTTTGGCACTGGCTTTGTCGCCCGCCGAGTTAAAGGTGCGGCCTCGTTCCAGCAGAGCCCGGATCCGCGCTCTGGGGGTTGTGTCGGTGAGGCGAGGCGCTATCTCGTCGAGCAGCTGGTGGGCTTCGGCAAACTGGCGCTGTAGCGAATGGGTACGGGCAATTTGGGTCAGCAACTCCAGTTCGAGTTGCAGGTCGTCGGCGGTGCGCGCTTCGGGAAGAAGGGTGTGAAAACGCAGGGCGCTGGCGGCGGGATCCTGATAATCCCACAGCGCCATGAAATCGGGCGGATTGTCCATTTGGCCTCCTTGCTGGTTATCCTGTCACCAAGATGCCTGCAGGCCATTGTTTGTACAAGGGGCGCCCGTCACAGAGCGCCCCTTGAGTCATGTTAACGGCTGTGGCCAGTTGCTTAGTAGACCATAGCCAGGCTCATCAGCATCAGACCGAGGGCGGCAAAGGCCCCCTCCTTGATGGCGAGCCGTGGCACCAGCGCCTTGGGCAGGGCCGGAAACAGGCTCAGGGCAAAGCCAAGGCCCGGCATCAACCAGTGGAATGCCGGATCGCGCAGGGTGGGATCGGCGGCTCCATTGATGATGATCAGCAAAATAAACAGGGTGAAGGCCGGCAGGATAAACCAGCGTACCCCACCGGCGGCGACCGCCCGCAGCGGCGAAATGCGATAGAGCAGCATGGTCACAAGGAACAGAACAAAAGGGGCCAGCAGATAGAGCGGAGCGGGGTTCATAACATCTTTCCTGAAAACTGATCGTCAAAAAACCGGTTGTCCGGTGCAAGAGGCGCGGAATTTAATCACTCTTCGCAGGTAATCACCAGCAGCCCGGGCCCGGGCTGTGAAGAGGATCCCGGATAAAGGTTTGCTAGCGCGTCTTAATGCAACCAGAACCAGGCTGCTGCAAATCCCAGCCAGCTCAGCACCAGCAAGATCCAGGGCAGGGGATGCTGATGGCTTACTTCAACCAGCTCCAGCTGAGCGTCTTGCTCTTCGGTTTGGGGCGCGCCCTGTGGCTGCCTGGCTTTGGCCTGCAATTTTTTCTGGCGGCTCGCTTCACGGGCCCGCGCCTTCATCTGCTTCTTGTACTCGTCGATGCCTTTCTGGATCCCTTGCGCGATAAGCTGGGTCTGCTCCTTGGTCTGCCCCGGCTTCTGGTTGGCACGGGCAATTTTCATCGCCTCCTGCTGGGTCTCGGGGGAAATCTTGTCGTACTTGGTCATCAACACACTCCTCGGGCATGGGGGAGGGAGTATGCCACAAAACCGTGTTTCGTGGGGCTTGGCCAGACATGGCTACAAATGAGAGACACCTCAATAAAAGCATTTAAAAATCAGTAGCAAAGGGTAAGTTTGGCCATCGATCACAATTAACAACATTTGTGGGGCGCTGATGAAAATTTCTTCTTCGTTGTTTGTTATATTTGGGCCCGACCTGCTGGATAGGGTCACTAAATAACAAAACAATCAAGGTGATATGGAAATGAATAATAACGTTATCAAAGGCAGCGTGGCCCTGGCCCTGGCCCTGGCCGTGCTGGCGGCACTGACAGGCTGCAATATCTCCAAAAACGACAGCGTTGCACCCTGCACCGAAAATGTCTGCAAACTCACCATCCTGCACACCAACGATACCCACGGCCGTTTCTGGCACAACGCTGAAAATGAGTACGGTATGGCTGCTCAGAAGACTCTGGTCGAACAGCTGCGTGCGGATGCCAAGGCTGCTGGCAGTGACGTACTGGTTCTCTCCGGTGGTGATGTGAATACCGGCGTGCCGGAGTCCGATCTGCAGGATGCCGAGCCTGACTTCATGGCGATGAACAACATTCGCTACGATGCCATGGCGGTGGGCAACCATGAATTCGACAACCCTCTCAGCGTGCTGGAGAAGCAGCGCAAGTGGGCCCAGTTCCCCATGCTCTCGGCCAACATCTATTACAAGGCCAGCGGTAAGCACTACTTTGACCCCTACAAGGTGTTCAAGCTGGAGAGCGGTCTCAAGGTCGCCGTACTGGGTCTGACCACCGAGGATACCGCCCAGCTGGTTGATCCCAACAACGTGCAGACCCTGGAGTTCCGCGATCCGACCAGCGAGGCGGCCAAACTGGGCCAGCAGATCCGCAGCAACAAGGAGGCCAATCTGGTCTTCGCCATCACTCACATGGGCCATTACGAGAATGGTCAGCACGGCAGCAATGCGCCGGGCGATGTAGAGATGGCTCGTGCACTGCCGGCAGGGACTCTGGATGCCATCATTGGTGGCCACTCCCAGAATCCGGTCTGTATGGAACCGGGCACCACCAACAAGTACGCCAATTTCAAACCGGGTGATAACTGCCAACCGGACCAGCAAAACGGCACCTGGATCATGCAGGCCCACGAGTGGGGCAAGTATGTGGGCCGTGCCCAGTTTGAGTACCAGAATGGCAAGTTGACCCTGACCAGCTATGACCTGATCCCGGTTAACCTCATCAAGCGCAACGCCAAGGGTGAGGCGATCGATGCTAACGGCGCCGTAACCAAGGACCCGACCAAGATGCAGTTCGTACAGGACGAGATCACCAAGGATCCCGAGCTGTATAACACCCTGCTGGGTTATCAGGAGAAAGGTCAGCAAGAGCTGAATGTCGTCATTGGCTCGGCAGATGGCTTGCTGGTTGGTGATCGCAACTCGGTTCGCAACAAGCAGACCAACCTGGGTCGCCTCATCACCACGGCGACCAGCAGCAAGCTGGGTGTCGACTTTGGTATCGTCAACTCAGGCGGCGTGCGTGACAGCATCCCGGCCGGTGATATCACTTACCGCAGCGTGCTGCTGGTGCACCCGTTTGGCAACACGGTCAACAAGGCGGTCATGAAGGGAAGCGAGCTGGCGACCTATCTGGGCCAGGTGGCAAGCAAGACCCGCAATACCGGTGGTTATGCCCAGTTTGGCGGTATCAACATGGCGGTGGATTGTCAGGCCAAGAGCGTCAATATCACCAGTATCGGTGGCAAGGCGTTTGATCCGGCAGCAACCTACAGCTTCGCGATCCCGAGCTTCAGCGCCTCCGGTGGTGACGGCTATCCGAAGATCGATACCATCAACGCCGGGTTGGTGGATGCTGCTGTGCTGAAGGAGTACATCGAGATCAAGAAGACCATCAACGTGGCCGATTATCAGCCAGGCAATGAGGTGAGCTACCTGAACTCAGCCTCTACCGAAGGGTGTAACTGATTCCGTCAGCGGGGCGCATAGCCCCCAGATATGATCCCAAAGGGCAGCCGGTGGCTGCCCTTTGTCGTTGTTTGGGGAGCGGTTACAACTTTTCAATCATCAATAACGATAGCACTCGCCTGTATCAGGTCATGTGAGGGGATGAAATGAAAAGAGGCGGCCCGTTGGCCGCCTCTTGCGTAGTGACAATCTAAACCTTACAGCTGCTCGATACCGACGATATGCCAGGGGGCATTGTTCTTGGCCAGATCGCGCTCGAGGTGCCACACCTCTTTGATGTCTTCTTCGACCTGCTCCTGACGGTCCATGTAGCGGCCGCTGAAGCGCACGCTCACCTGAGCCCAGTCGCTGCCGTAGTCGGCGCGTACCAGCTGGGTGTCGACATACATTACTTCTGTGTGCTGGTCGCCAGTCAGTTCGGCGCGCTCGGCTTTGAGCTGTTCAAACAGCTCGGGGCTGACGTATTCGCGCACTTTTTCCAGATCGTTCTTGTTCCACGCCTCTTGCAGGGTGCGATAGTGATCGCGGGCACCGGCCAGGAAGCCGTTCATGTCAAAGCCCGGCGGCAGGCGGAACGGCACGTCGCTGTCGGCAAAGCCGGTGGCTTGCGGGGCGCTGTTGCTCTGCTCAAATTGCTGCGGGGCCGCGGATTGCGGTGGCTGATAGCCCGCATAGGCCGCCTGTTGTGGCTGTGGCGTCGCGACCTTGCCCTTGCGCAGGGTACGGATCAGGAAGACGGCACCCAGCGCCAGCAGGGCGATCAGCAGGAAGTCCATTCCTTGCAGACCTTCAAAGGCACCGCTGCCCAGCAGGTAGGCAAACAGGCCGCCAGCCAGCAGGCCGCCCAGCAGGCCACCCATCATGCCGCTCTTTTTCGGCGGAGTCTGGGCATTCAGTGTCGGATTCTTGTTGTCGACCGGTTTGGCCGCAGGCTGTGCCGGCGCAGTTTTGTAACTTTTACCAAAGGATTTGCCGCCGCCAAACTTCTTGGCTTCGGCGTGAGGTGCCCCCAGGCCAATGGCCAGGATCACGGCAAACAGGGTCAGCATCTTTTTCATTTTGACTCTTTTCACTCTCGTCTGTGGGTGGGGCATGCTCCGCTTTGGCAAGCTCAGCAAGGCGCATGGCAGGCTGCCTGTCCCTAATTGTGTCGCAGCTTGTATTCATCAATATCACCTCTGGCATGAATTATTCATGAACGAGGTTGCCGCGATGCGGCGTCAAACAAGAGGAGTAAACCGGATGAAAAGCAGAAGATTGAGTCGCAAGGAGCGCAAAATGCGAAGCAAAATCAAAATGGTCAAGGTAGAGCAGACTCTGGTTTGGCCCTTTATGATGGTATGAGCCGCCAGATAGGGCTCGCCGTAGTTGGCTTTCTTTTGTAAAATTCCCGTCCCCTTCCCGCTGCGGTTTTTATGTGTATGGCAGAGCAAGTGACGGCGAAAAAAGACGCCAAGACACAACAGCTGAAAGTTCCTCCCCACTCTTTTGAGGCCGAACAGTCCGTATTGGGCGGCCTGATGCTGGATAACGATGCCTGGGATCGGGTTGCCGAACGGGTGATCGATCAGGATTTCTACAGCCGTCCGCACCGGTTGATCTTCCAGGCCATGACCCGCCTCTCCAACGCGGGCAACCCCATCGACCTCATCACCCTGCAGGAGGAGCTGGAACGCTCCGAACAGCTGGAAGAGGCGGGTGGCTTCGCCTATCTGGTGGAGATCGCCAAGAACACCCCGAGTGCCGCCAACATCAACGCCTACGCCGAAATCGTGCGCGAGCGAGCGGTGGTGCGGGAGATGATCTCGGTCGCCAACGAGATAGTCGAAGCAGGCTACGAGCCACAGGGCCGTACCTCCGGCGATCTGCTGGATCTTGCCGAGAGCAAGGTATTCAAGATTGCCGAGCAGCGCACTAGCGCCAACGAGGGGCCCCAGCCCCTGAAGCTGATCCTCGAGCAGACTGTCGACAAGATTGAAGAGCTGTTCAAGACCCCCCACAACGGGGTGACCGGGGTATCGAGCGGTTACAACGATCTCGACAAGATGACCGCCGGTTTGCAGCGTTCGGACTTGATCATCGTGGCGGCCCGTCCCTCCATGGGCAAGACCACCTTTGCCATGAACCTGTGCGAGCATGCGGCCCTCACCGCCGACAAGCCGGTGCTTATCTTCTCGCTGGAGATGCCCTCCGAGCAGATCATCATGCGTATGCTCGCCTCGGTCGGTCGCATCGATCAGACCAAGGTGCGTACCGGTCAGCTCGACGACGAGGATTGGGCACGCCTCTCCTCCACCATGGGATTGCTGCTGGAAAAGGGCAAGATGTATATCGATGACGCCTCCGGCCTCACCCCGACCGATGTGCGCTCCCGTGCCCGTCGGGTGGCGCGCGAGCACGGTGGCCTATCCATGATCATGGTGGACTACCTGCAGCTGATGCGGGTGCCGGCGCTCTCTGACAACCGTACCCTGGAGATCGGCGAGATCTCCCGCTCCCTCAAGGCCTTGGCGAAAGAGCTGCAGTGCCCGGTGGTGGCGCTCTCCCAGCTGAACCGAAGCCTGGAACAGCGGGCCGACAAGCGCCCGGTCAACTCGGACCTTCGTGAATCGGGCTCCATCGAGCAGGATGCGGATTTGATCATGTTTATCTATCGTGATGAGGTTTATCACGATGACAGCCCGGACAAGGGGATTGCCGAGATTATCATCGGCAAGCAGCGTAACGGCCCTATCGGCCGGGTGCGCCTCACCTTCCAGGGTCAGTTCTCCCGGTTCGACAACTACGCTGGTCCGGCGTTTGACGACGATTATTGATAAGTAACAATCATGGCAATCCTGTGGTCAGGATTGCCACCACCGCTCTGACCCGCTTGCCATTCACTGCAAGGCAGCCCGTCAGAGCCTGTTTTCCCGGTTCGACAATTATGCCGGTCCGGCCTTCGACGACGATAAGTGAGTGGCGGTCTTCGGCCCGATGAGGGGGAGACCATTTGTGCCCTCGTAAGGGAAAACCATGAAAGCGGCTACTGCCCAAATCAACACTGCGGCCTTGCGCCACAACCTCGCTGTGGTCAAGCGCCACGCTCCCGCTTGCAAGATCATCGCTGTGGTCAAGGCCAACGCCTATGGCCACGGACTGCTGCCGGTCGCCCGCACCCTGGTGGATGCGGATGCCTACGCGGTGGCCCGCATCGAAGAGGCGCTGATGCTGCGCTCCTGCGCCGTGGTCAAACCCATCGTGCTGCTGGAGGGCTTCTTCTCCGCCGACGACCTGCCGGTGCTGGCGGCCAACAATCTGCAGACGGCGGTTCACACCTGGGAGCAGCTCGAAGCGCTGGAGCAGGTCGAGCTGCCAGCCCCCGTGGTGGCCTGGCTCAAGCTCGACACTGGCATGCACCGCCTCGGGGTGCGTGCCGACGAGATGCCCGCTTTTATCGAACGACTCGGCAAGTGCAAGAACGTGGTGCAGCCGTTCAACATCATGACCCACTTCAGCCGTTCCGATGAGCTGGAGCAGCCCACTACCCGCGAGCAGATCGACTTGTTCAGCAAGTTGACCGCACCGTTGGCGGGCGAGCGGGCCATGGCCAACTCGGCGGGCATTCTGGCCTGGCCAGACTCCCACTGCGACTGGGTTCGCCCCGGTGTCATCCTCTATGGCGTGTCGCCTTTCCCCAACACGGTGGCGGCCGATTACGACCTGCAGCCGGTGATGACCTTGAAGACCCAGCTGATTGCGGTGCGGGATCACAAGGCGGGCGAGCCGGTGGGCTATGGCGCCAACTGGGTGTCGGATCGCGATACCCGACTCGGGGTGATCGCCATCGGCTACGGTGACGGTTATCCGCGCATGGCGCCCAATGGCACTTCCGTGCTGATCAACGGCCGCATCGTGCCGCTGGTGGGGCGTGTCTCCATGGATATGAGCACGGTGGATCTTGGGCCCGGCGCCACCGACAAGCCCGGCGACGAAGCGGTACTGTGGGGCGAGGGGCTGCCGGTAGAGCGGGTGGCCGACGAGATTGGCACCATCCCCTACGAACTCATCACCAAACTCACCTCCCGCGTCTTTATGGAGTACGTCTGATGTGGCAGCAGTGCCTGCTGACGTTGAAGCCCCGTTCGCGGGGCTTTCATCTGGTGACGGACGAGCTGGTGGCCAAGTTGCCGATGCTGGCGGATTACCGGATCGGCATGGCCCACCTGCTACTGCAACACACCTCCGCCTCGCTCACCCTCAACGAGAATTGCGACCCCAGCGTGCGCAGCGATATGGAGGCCCATCTGCACCGGCTGGCGCCGGAAGATGCCCCCTACTATCGCCACACCTATGAGGGGGCGGATGACATGCCCGCCCACATCAAATCCTCCCTGCTCGGGGTGAGCCTGCTGCTGCCAGTTCGCGATGGTCAGTTGGCGCTCGGCACCTGGCAGGGGATCTGGCTTGGCGAGCATCGCGTCGATGGTGGTGCCCGCAAGGTGCTGGTGACCCTGCAGGGTGAGTAATCAGGCTGCAACCAGCTGAAAGATGACGATAAAAAAGAGGGATGGCATTGAGCCATCCCTCTTTTTTCGTTTTTGCGGTTTCGCGAGCTATCCGCCTGCCAGTGGTGAAGAGCTCTTCGTGGCTCAGCCGACCTTGAAGGGGGTCAGCTCGGCCAGCGGGGCGGCATCCATAAAGGCTTGCGGCTCCTGACCGTGTTTGAAGATCTTGAAGTCCTGATCGCGGGCGCTCCAGTACTCAACGGTATCGCCGCTGATCTGCAGCAGGCTCGCTTCGCGCAGAGCCACCACATATTCGCTCGGGTTGATGGCGCAGAACTCGGCCAGACGCTCGTCGCGGGTTTCGCCCATGTGTCCGCTGATGCTGGCATCCAGATAGTGCGGGTTGATTTGCAGCGGGAACAGGCCCAGCGCGGGCAGCACGGCGGCGTTGCAAACCGGCATATCGTTGGTGGTGCGGATGCTCGGAGTCGCCACGTTGCAACCGGCGCTCCAGCCCACATAGGGGATGCCTCGTTCGCGCACGGCACGCTGGATCGGCACGATCAGGCCGTTTTCATGCAGCATCTGGTTGAGGCGCCAGGTGTTGCCGCCACTGATAAAGATGGCGTCGGCCTGATTGACGGCCGCGACCGGATCATCGAAGTGGTGAATGCTGATGGCCTCGATCCCGAGGCTCTCGGTAAGTTCGTTGGCACGGGCATCCCAGTCGCTGCGGATCACCGCGTAGGGGATGAGCAGGATGCGTTTGACCTGTTTGAGGGCCAGCAGGCTTTGAACCCGATCCCGGGCCCAGCCGAGCAGACCCGGACATTCGTTGGCTTTACCGTTGCTAAGCAGAAGCAGTTCCATCAAATCGTTCCTCAAAAAGTGAAAGCGGAGGAGGGAGGGCCACCGGATCCGCCGTGCGGCCGGATGGCAAGAGCGGGCATGCTACCACCATTGGCGCGGTGGTTCTGTGATCGCGAGGCCCATTCAACGGCTATGGAGGCGTTATGGATGGATAACTCAATGCCAGCTGGTGGATTAATAAGCAGCGCTCCGCTCGCTGCCATCGCCAATAAAAGACCCCGCCGCAGCGGGGTCATGTCAGGGGAAAAGCCACTCGCCCATCAGGAGGCGGTCGCTTCAACCACCTTGTAGGAGGGCTGCTGGCGCAGCTTCCACAGCTCGCTCCATTTGCGCAGGGCGGAGAGCAGGATCAGCATTCCCAGCACCAGCATGATGAGGGAGATGATGCCGTTCATCGGGTTGTAGCCCTTGGCCGCGGCGTTGAAGTAGACGTTGCTCATCATCCAGTAACCGGCGTAGTTGACGGTGACGAACAGATAGGCCAGCGGGATCAGGCAGGTCAGCATGTAGCGGCGCTTGCTGGCCAGTCGCAAGATGATGGTGGCACCGATGATCAGGCCCACCGAGGCCATCAGCTGGTTTGAGACCCCGAATAGCGCCCACACAGATCCAATATCACCGGACATCAGCAGATACCCCCACATCACACAGGCGAGCACGCTGGCCCCGATGGCGCCCGGCATCCAGTCGATGCGCTTGAGGGGCGGGTAGAACTCGCCGAAGAAGTCCTGGATCAGGTAACGGGAGACCCGGGTGCCGGAGTCGACGGCGGTTAAGATAAAGACTGCTTCGAACATCACCACGAACTGGAAGAAGTAGGAGGCGAGGTTACTGAACCAGGGCACCTTGGTGAAGATGTAGGACATGCCCACCGCCAGGGTGACGGCGCCGCCGGTGCGGCCGTTCAGATCCATACCGATCTCCTGGGAGAGGAACGGCAGATCCACCACCTGCATCCCCAGTTTGGCGAAGGCCTCCGGGGTGGCGTTGATGGCGAAGTAGTCAGCCGGGTGCAGGGCAGTGGCGGCGATCAGCGCCATCACGCCCACCACGCACTCGGCCAGCATGGCACCGAAGGCGACCGGCAGAATGTCATTCCACTTGTCCACCAGTTTCGGGGTGGTGCCTGAGCCGATAAAGGCGTGGAAGCCTGAGATGGCGCCACAGGCGATGGTGATAGAGATAAAGGGCCAGACCGGGCCACCCAGTACCGGGCCGCCGCCGTGGACAAACTGGGTCATGGCGGGGAACTGGATCTCCGGGTTGATGCAGATAACGCCGATCACCAGCGCGCCGAACACGCCGATCTTCATAAAGCTGGAGATGTAGCCGCGCGGGGTGAGCAGCAGCCAGACCGGCAGCGCGGTAGCGAAGAAGGCGTAGATGGGCAGCGCCAGACTGATGGTCTCGGCACGCAGGGTCAGCCAGGCACCGAAGGCGCTCTCCTGCACGTAGGGGCCAAAGAAGACGCAGGCCAGCACGGCGGCAAAGCCGACCCAGGAGGCGGCTTGCAGGTTGCCGGTCAGCTTGTGCCAAATTCCCACCACCATGGAAATGGGGATGGTCATGAACACCGCGAACACGCCCCAGGCGTTACGCTCCAGTGCGTGTACCACCACCATGGAGAGACCCGCCATGGTGATGGTGATGATGAACAGCATCGCGAGCCCCGTACACCAGCCGGCGATGGGGCCGAGTTCGGCCTTGGCCACCTCGGAGAGGGACTTGCCCTGATGCTTCATGGAGGCGAACAGCACCACGGTGTCGTGTACCGCGCCGCCGATGACACAGCCGATCAGCAGCCAGAGAAAGCTCGGCAGGTAGCCGTACTGGGCCGCCAGAACCGGGCCGACCAGCGGGCCAGCGGCGGCGATGGCGGCAAAGTGTTGACCGAAGTTGACCCACTTGTTGGTCGGCACATAGTTCTTGCCATCTTCCAGCTGGTGGGAGGGGGTGACTTGCTTGTCGTCAGCCTGCAGCACCTTGCGCACAAAGAACACGCCGTAGAGGCGATATGCGATGGCGAGGATGCAGAGGGCCGCAATGACAAAAGTGATTGCGTGTTGCATGGGGGAGTTTCCTTTTCCTGTGGCCAGTCTGGCCGGGCTCAGGCTGCACTCTACCCATGCGGTGGGGAAAGGGGAGCGAAGAAAAGGTCAGTGGCCGGGTTCTGCCCGCGAGTGGCTGAAAAGCGACCCCAAGTGGTTTGGCGGGGGCCGACGGCCGTGGTAAAAGGGTGAGTTGTAGCTGGCAGAGCAGGAGCGGGGTGAAGCGCCCCGCCCCATCAGGGAATATCGAGCAGCTCCTTGAGGGGTTTGAGGTAGCGGCGGCTCACCGGCACCTTGTGGCCGCCCTGGGTCACCACCTCCGCCAGTCCGCCCTCCAGCAGCAGGATTTCGCGGATCTGGCCCGGGTTGAGCAGGTACTGGCGGTGACAGCGCACGAAGCCGGTCTTCTCCTCCAGGGTGCGCAGGGTCAGCTCGGTAGTGCCCTGCTGCTGGCCGCTGATCACCCGGTTGCCGGTGAGATCGCTGTGGATGAACTCCACCTCGCCAAGGGGCAACAGCAGAATGCGGTTGTAACCAGTGCAAGGAATGCTGCGCAGGGGCTGGGCGATGCGGGACGGATCCGGCAGCGGTTGGCTCGCCAGCTCACCTTTTGGTGAAAGCAGCCGCTGGATGCGCTCCAGCGCCTTGTTCATCCGCTCTGCCGTGACCGGCTTGAGCAGGTAGTCGAGGGCGTTCTCTTCAAACGCGCGCAGGGCAAACTCGTCGTAGGCGGTGATGAAGACGATGTGGGGGCGCAAGTCCGGGTCCAGCATGCTCACCAGCTCCAGCCCGTTGATGCGCGGCATCTGGATGTCGAGAAACAGCAGGTCGGGTTTGAGGCGATGGATGGCGGGCAGCGCCTCCATGGCGTGGGCGCACTCTCCCAGCAGGCGGATATTGCCTGCCTGCTCCAGCAGCAGGCGCAGCTCCTCGCGGGCGAGGGGTTCATCGTCAACGATCAGGGCGGTCAGCATGGGCTCTCCTGCAGGGGAAGGGTGATCTTCACCCGGGTTGATTGATGGGGGACACAGTCGATGGCGACCCCGTATTCGGCGCCGTAACGGGCCTTGATGCGCCGATCCACTATGTTCATGCCAAGGCCGCTCCCCTCCTGCTTCGTCTGATAGAGCCCGGCGTTGTCGCACACCTCCAGCACCACCCGCTGGGCCTCAACCCGGGCGGTCAGGGTCAGCAGGCCGGGTTCAAACATTTGGGAGATGCCGTGCTTGACCGCGTTCTCGACGATGGGTTGCAGGGAGAAGGTGGGCAGCCGGTACTCCAGCAGCGGCTCTGGAATGTCGATCTGCACGCTCAGGTGCTCGGCGAAACGGGCCTGCTCGATGTGCAGGTAGGCGTTCACGTGTTCCAGCTCGTCGGCCAGGGTCACCTCGTCCCCCTGTCGTTTGAGGTTCTTGCGAAAGAAGGTGGAGAGGTTGTGCACCAGGGTACGGGCGCTTTCGGGATCGCGCCGGATCACCGCCGACAGGGTGTTGAGGGCGTTGAACAGGAAGTGCGGGTTGATCTGCGCCTGCAACAGCTTTATCTCCGACTGGGCCAGCAGCCGCTTCTGCTCGTTGTATTTGCCCGCCAGGATCTGGCCGGAGAGCAGCCGGGCGATCCCCTCTCCCAGGGTGCGGTTGATGGAGGAGAAGAACTTGCGCTTGGGCTCGTAGAGCTTGATGGTGCCCACCACGGAGCCCTCTTCCCCCCGCAGCGGAATGACCAGCGAGGAGCCGAGTTTGCAGCCGGGATGGATAGTGCAGCTGTAGGGGATGAGGTTGCCGTCGGCATAGACCACCTCGTTGTGCTGGATCGCCTTGAAGGTGTGCCGGGAGTTGATGGCGGTGCCCGGCAGGTGGTGATCCTCGCCGATGCCGATAAAGGCGAGCAGCTTCTCCCGATCGGTGATGGCCACCGCGCCCACCCCGGTCTCCTCGTAGAGAATGCGCGCCATCTGCTGGCACGCCTCCTGAGTGAAGCCCTTGTCCAGCACCCGCATCGCCCGCTCGGCGATCTTGAGGGCGCGGGCGGAGAAGGCAACCGAGTACTTCTCCAGCATGGCGCGGTGATCGAGGATCATCCTCATGAACATGGCGGCCCCCAGCGTATTGGCCACCAGCATGGGGGCGATGATGTTCTCGATGAGGTGGATGGCGTCATCGAGAGGGCGAGCCACCAGCAATATGATCCCCATCTGCATCAGCTCGGCGACCAGGGCCACCGAGCCCACCACCCAGGGGCTGAACAGCAGATCAAGCCGGTGGCGGGCGACGAAGTGGCGGTGCACCAGCCCGCCGAGCAGCCCTTCGGCGATGGTGGAGAAGGTGCAGGCCAGCGCGGTAAAGCCCCCCAGTGAGTAGCGGTGAATGCCGCCGGTCAGCCCCACCAGCAGTCCCACGGCCGGGCCGCCGACAATGCCGCCCAGCACGGCGCCGATGGCGCGGGTATTGGCGATAGAGTCCTCGACCCTCAGGCCAAAGTAGGTGCCCATGACGCAGAAGCCGGAGAAGATGAGGTAGCAGAGGATCTTGTGGGGCCAGCTCAGGGTCACCTGAGTCAGCGGCATGAACAGCGGTGTCTTGGAGAGCAGCCAGGCGATCACCAGATAGACGCAGAGCTGCTGGAACAGCGAGATCACCAGAGTGAATTGTTCAAATGCCACGGCTCGTTGCCCCGGTAATGATTGGTCATTTAATGGACGCGGAGTATTAGCAAACCCCATATCCCCTTGCAAGGCAGGGTTATCGGAATGGTGGCGTAGCGCACGATTTGCCGAATCGTCTGCCGCCGTGGCAGGCGGTAACTGTCTGGTTACTCAGCATGGCGCTTGAGCCAGCGGCAGAAGTGGCGAGATGGCGGCAACAAAAAGGGGGCCAAGAGGCCCCCGAATTGGCAGTCAGTGGGTGGCTCAATCGAGTTTGAGATCGACCCACACCATGCGGTGATCCGAGCTGACTCCCTTGGCGATGCCGAGTTTCGCATCATAGACCAGGTGATAACCGGCCTCGAAGCTGGCAGGCCAGAAGACGCCGCTCTTGACCGCGTTGAGGTTGGCGGAGGGGATGACGTGATCCAGCTGTAGCACGCTGGAGTTGGTGATCCGTTCCGGGTTGGGGCGATTGAGGTTACGTTTGCAGTCGGCCCCTTTGCTGACACACTCCGGTCCCCCTTCGCTGACCGGGATCAGGGTGCCATTGGTGATGGCCTGATTCATCAGCGGGTTGTTTAGCAGATCCTGAATGGCGGTCAGGTCGCCGTCACCGGTGAGCGGATCGGCGTTGAGATCGCCGGCGATGACGAACTTGGCGTTTTTGGCCAGCCCACCCTTGGTGCCCTTGTCATCGGTCATGTAGTTGAGACCCTTGACGTAGTCGTTCCAGAAGGCGATCTCGGCGCGGTTGTGTTTGACGGTGTGGCGTGCCGCGTTGGCAAAGATTGGCGGGGTCGGGTGGGAGATCAGGAAGTGGATCACCTCTTCACCCTTCTCGGTCTTGATGCGTACCGGCACATCGGCGTGGTTCTTGGAGGAGAGCGGGTACTGCTGCCAGGCTGCGTCTGAATACCAGGCATCGCCACACTGGCGGCTGGCCGGGATCTTGACCTTGGGATTGTTGCAGTCATCGATGATGGGGTTCTGCTCGCCCGGCATATCCTTCCACTTGAAGTGCTGGAAGGTGCGGATCTGCTTGGTGTCGATGGGGTATTTGGACATCACCGCAAAGGCGTACTGGCCGTGGTAGTTGCCAAAGCCCCAGGCATCGTCGGGGCCGCTGTTGACCTTGCCATCCAGATTGAGGTCATAACCGCTCATCAGGCCGGTGTTGGTGGCGAAGTTCTGCATCACCGGATAGCTGATGGCCGTCACCTCTGCGTGCTGGGCGTGAGCCAGATAGTTGTCGTTGAAGGCTTTCAGATCGGCGGTGCTCTCGCCTTTGCCGTCGTTGTCGAACTCGTTGAGCAGGAACACATCCGGACGGGTGCGCTGGATGATCTCCGCCACGTTGCGGATCTGCTGCACGTTCTTGGCTTTGGTTTCCGTGGCGCCGCTCAGGCTCCCTTCGGCGAGGCGGGCCAGCAGGGCATCCTGCTCGGTGCGGGTCAGCGCCAGCTCACCGGTCAGCATACCGGCAGCAGAGCGATCAAAAGCGACATTAAACGTGGCAAAGCGAATCATGGTGACACCTGCGTCGGTTAACAGGCTGCCATTATAGGGTTGCAGTGGTTCGATCGAGCATCTCGCATCAGAAAGAATGACTACACCACCATCGGCAGGCCGCTCTCGGGGTGGTGGATCACCTGTGCCGGATAGTCATAGAGCCGGGCGATCAGCTCGGGGGTCAGCACCTCGGCAGGCGTGCCATCGGCCATCAGCTTGCCCCGCTCCAGCATCACCAGCCGGTCGGCATAGCGCGCCGCCAGATTGAGGTCGTGCAGCACCACCAGCACAGCTGTATTGCGGCTGGCTAGGGCGCGCGCCATGGTGAGCAGTTGATGCTGGTATTTCAGATCCAGTGCCGAGGTAGGCTCGTCGAGCAGCAGCAGGCGGGGTTGCTCGGCTTGCTCGGTCGGAGAGGGGGCCTGCCAGATCTGCGCCAGCACCCGGGCAAACTGCACCCGCTGCCGCTCGCCGCCGGAGAGCCCGGGATAGAGCCGTTTGGCCAGATGATCGACCCCGGCATGGGTCATGGCCGCCGCCACAATCTCGTCACGCCGCGCCGCCGGTTCACTGTGGGGCAAGCGCCCCATGGCGACCACTTCTTCGCAGAGAAAGGGGAAGTTGAGTGAGGAGCTTTGCGGCAATACCCCGAGCCGGTGGGCAAGCTGGCTGCTGTCCCACTGCTGGCGATCCGCGCCAAACAGGGTGATGGAGCCCTCATATTCCAGCTCGCCGGTCAGGCACTTGAGCAGCGAGCTCTTGCCCGCCCCGTTGGGGCCGAGCAGCGCGGTGAGGGTGCCGCTCTCGAGACTAAGATCGAGCCCATCCAGGATCTGGCGCTGGCCACGGCGCAGGCTGAGTCGGGTGCAGCTTAACAGGGGAGCGGAGAGTGAGGATGAGAGTGGTTGCATAACAGTCCGTATCACAGGGCGCGGCGGCCTTTTACCAGCAGCCAGATGAAGAAGGGGGCGCCGAGCAGGGCGGTGATGATGCCCACCGGCAGCTCGGCAGGGGCCAGCAGGGTGCGTGCCAGCATATCGGCTGCCAGCAGCAGGGCGGCGCCAAGCAGGGCCGAGAGCGGCAGCAACCTGACGTGGTTGGGGCCTGCCAGCAGGCGCACCAGATGGGGCACCACCAGCCCGACGAAGCCGATCATCCCCGATACCGCCACCGCCACCCCGACGCCCGCTGCGGTGAGCAGAATCAGGCGGCGCTTGAGGGATTGCACATTGACCCCCAGATGACGAGCCTCCCCTTCACCCAGCAGCAGGGCATTGAGGGGATTGGCATCGCGCATAAAGAGCCACAGCAGGGCCGCCAGGGTGAGCAGTGCCAGTGCCACATCGGCCGGTTTGCCTGCCGCCAGCGTTCCCATCTGCCACAGGCTCAGGTTGCGCAGCATCTGATCGTCCGCCAGATAGGTGAGCAGGCCGATCACTGCACCGGAGAGCGCAGTGATGGCGACCCCGGCCAGTAGCATGACGGTGACCGAGGTACCCCCCTCACGGGTGCCGAGCAGATAGACCAGAGTGGTGGTGAGCGCGCCGCCGAGAAAGGCGAGCAGTGGCAGCAGACCAACCCCTATGGAGGCTTGCAGCTGCTGGCCGAGGGGGGCCAGCAGCACGATGGCGAGCGCCGCGCCGAGCGCCGCACCGCCGGAGACACCTATGATGCCGGGGTCAGCCAGGGGGTTGCGAAACAGCCCCTGCATCACGGCGCCACAGAGCCCGAGAATCCCCCCCACTGCGATGCAGAGCAGGGTTCTCGGCAGGCGAATTTCCTGCACGATCAGCAGTTTGTGCGACTCAATCCCGCTCTCCTGCCCGGCAAACAGCGCCCGCAGACTCTCGCCCAGGGTGAGGGTCATGGGGCCGGTTGCCAGCGAACCGAGCAGCAACAGTGCCAGTGCGGCCGTGGTAAAGGCCAGCAGCCAGGAGAGGGGTAACCGCATCATGACCCCTGCTTGATCCACTGGGCGATCTGGTTCGCCTGTTGCAAGGAGTTGAGGCTCAGGCCCCCTTGCAGGGCGTGGCCGTCGATGGCGTGAATGGCGTTGCGCTTGCCAGCCGGGGTGGTGGCCAGGGCGGGCACTTCTGCCAGCACCTTGGCCGGATCGGCATATTGCTGCCAGTCACGACCGCTGACCAGTACCAGATCGGGCTGCATCTCGATGAGGGATTCGGCGGATACCGGCTTGTAGTTGCGCAACTCGGCGACCGGATTGATGCCGCCTGCCAGCGAGATCAGCGCGCTGGCTGTGGTGTCCCCCCCGGCGATGCTGGTGGGTTGCCCCTTGTGCAGCAGCAGGAAGGCGACCTTGAGCGGTTTGTTCTGTTTGGCTTGCGCCGCCAGCTGATCGGTCTGAGCCTGGATCTCTGCCTTCAGGCGATCGCCAGCGGCTTTATCGCCCAGCAGGCTGGAGAGGGTGTCGATACGCTGATTGAGGTTGGCGAGGGTCGGCGCGGTATCCAGCACCTCCACCTTGACCCCGGCACGACGCAGCTGATCCAGGGTCGGGGCCGGGCCCATCTCGTCGCTGCCCACCAGTCGGGTGGGGGATAGGCTCAGGATCCCTTCGGCGGCCAGTGCCCGGTGATAACCCACCTTGGGCAACCCTTTTGGCAAGGGGCTGCTGACATCGGTGGCGATCAGGCTCGATTCACCGCCAAGGGCCAGAATGAGTTCTGTAGTGGCCGGGCCGATACTGACGATACGCTCTTTCTGTCCGTCGGCGGCAACGGCAGAGAAGGAAGAGAGTGAACTGCAGAGCAGGGTGATGGCGAGGGCAAGACGACGGCCCATGCTAACCTCCGAAGGGGTGAATGAAACGGGTGTGCCGCCGAGAATATCAAGGCTTTGGAAAAAATGCACTGATAATGATAGCAATTATCAATTGCATTGGTTTCGGTGCTTTATTAGAGTAGCCGCCATGATAAACAGCGGGACAGTATGGTCCCGCAGAGGGAGAAAACATGAGCATTGCACAACGCATTCACGCGCTGCTGGAGCAGGATCCCGGCGTTCATCCGTCCACCCTGGCGGCCCAGCTTGCCATCAGCGAATGGGAGGTGGTTCGCCATCTGCCCGCCGAGCTGGTGACCCTGCTGCCCGCCGATCGCGCACAAGGTCTGCTGGAAGATCTGGCCGACTGGGGCCCGGTGACCACCATCGTCGAATCAGAAGGTTCCATCTTCGAGGTAAAAGCCCCCTTCCCGAAAGGCAAGGACGCACGCGGCTACTACAACCTGATGGGCCGCGACGGTGAGCTGCATGGTCATCTCAAGCTCGACAACGTGGCGGGGATTGCGCTGGTCAGCAAGCTGTTCATGGGCAAGGAGGGGCACTCCTTCCAGTTCTTCGGTCACTCCGGCCGCTGCATTTTCAAGGTCTATCTGGGTCGCGACGAGAAACGCCAGTTGCTGGACGATCAGGTCACCCGTTTTATGGCGCTGCGCCACAACTCTCAAGAGGAAGTCAAAGCATGAGTGAACGTCAGGAGCGTCTGCAGAACCGCTTGCAACCGGAGATCCGCGAATTTCGCGACAGCTGCCGCACCCTGCAGCTCGCCACCGTCGATGGCGAAGGCAATCCCAACGCCAGCTATGCCCCGTTTGTGCTGCAGGAAGATGGCTACTATGTGCTGATCTCCGAGATCGCCCGCCACGCCCGCAACCTGCAACAGGTGCCCCGGGTATCCTTGATGCTGATCGAGGATGAGAGCGGTGCCCGCGAGCTGTTTGCCCGCAAGCGCTTGACCTTCGATGCGGTGGCTGAAGTGGTGGCCCGTGACGACGCCCGCTGGAGCAAGGCGGTCGCTGCGCTGGAGGGGCGTTTTGGCGAGATCATCAAGGGTCTCTCCAACCTCAAGGATTTCAAACTGTTCCGCCTCAAGCCGGAACAGGGGCTGTTCGTCAAGGGCTTCGGACAGGCGTTCGCGGTTTCCGGTGACGAGCTGGTGGATTTCGTCCATCTGGTGGAAGGGCACAAGCGCATCGACAACGGTGCCGAGCTCACCAGCCCGGCCGATGCGCCTGTCTGATAATCTCTGTCAACCACGACAGCCGTCATAACAAAACGGGCAGCCAATTGGCTGCCCGTTTTTATTGCGTTATCTCATCCGGCCTGATCAATCCTGCCAGCTGGCCTTGTTGGGAAAAGCGCGACGATCGGCGTCGGTGGCCGTTTCGTTGCACTCTCCCCGCACCTTCCAGGAGGTCTGGCTCAGCACTATGTAGCCCTGGCGGCAATACTGCTTGGTCGCCAGGGTCTCGGTCAGCAGGTTCTCCTGTAACGCCTCCCGCTGTTCCAGCAGCCGCTGGCTCTGGGCCGCCGAGAGGCCGCGCGGCAAGGTGTCGTTGGGCGCGGCTTCAAAGGTGAAGCGTTTACTCCCCTCCTCGTTGATGTGGGTCAGAAACAGGGGTTCCGGCCCGTCATACTTCTGGCCGGGCAAGCTGGAGCAGGCCGACAGCAGGGGAACAATCAACAACAGGGTGGCAGACAACAGGCGCACGACAGACTCCAGTGAGAAACGAGGCGAGGCTCGCAGATTAGCACGGCTGCAGGGCGGGTGTTACTGCCAGCAGCTCGTCGGTGGTGAGCAGGGTGACACTGCGCCCCTCCGGCAGGCTGAGGTGGCGCCACATCCAGTGATGGTGCTCGGTGATGTGGGCCGCGCTAAGGTGGGGGCGATCGGCGGTGGTGTGACCATCGCTCAACACCAGCACCTCGTACCCATGGGAGG
This sequence comes from Aeromonas sp. 102P, assembly GCF_051920345.1. Classification (NCBI taxonomy): domain Bacteria; kingdom Pseudomonadati; phylum Pseudomonadota; class Gammaproteobacteria; order Aeromonadales; family Aeromonadaceae; genus Aeromonas; species Aeromonas sp. 102P. The sequence goes on from NZ_JBQBCZ010000001.1 coordinate 1,548,485, forward strand.
CAGCACTGCGCACTGTGGTGTCGACGCAAAAATCGGTGGCGCAGCCACAGAGAATGAGTCGATCGACCGGCTGCTCGGCCAGCAGGAAGGCGAGCTCGGTGTCGAGAAAGCTGTCACAGGCCGTTTTGCGCACCCGGCTCTCTCCCTTGGCCGGTTGCAGCGCACTGTGCAACTGCCAACCCGGTGTGCCCGGTTCCAGTTCAGTACCGGGGGGCGAGTCATGCTGGATATAGATGACCCGTCCCTGTTGCTGCCTGACATGGGCCGCAGCCCGGTTGATATTGGCCAGCACCTGCTCCTGGCGGTAACGGGGCTCGTTGAACAAGCCTTGCTGCACATCGATGATCAGTAACACATCCATATTTTACCCGCCGTTTCCTGGAAGATTAGGGTTGCAGCCACTGGCTGCAGTCACGACTGCGGGATTGATGCAGCGCGCCCATATCTTGCTTCATCTCGTCACTGTTTTGCCAGCGTTTAGGCAGCGGCATGATGGTTACCTGCACATCGGCTGCGGGATCTGCAACAGAGGTCTCATCTGTGCGGGGCACGACCAGCGCTACCTTGAGGGCAGGATTGCGGCTGGCGATGCGACTGGCGAGTCCAAGCCCCCCCTCGACGTGGAAATTGCCGGCGATATGCATGATCTGCTGGCCCGGGTGCTTGGCGAGATAATCCACCATGCTCTCGGCCATGGTGTCATCCCAGCTGGTCTGGGCGGCGAAGCGGAGGGCGTTGCTGTCGGCATCGCCGTGGTGCATGGAAGCCATAAATTTCTGGCGATAGGGATCATCCCCCAGCGTCAGTTGGCGGGCCAGCTGGCTGCGGCGCGACGCGGGCAGTTTGTCTAGCCACTCAGCCCCCTCCTGACCGACACAGCTCACCAGCGGCTTGGGGGCGTTGGCGGCGATCACCGGCATCTGGTGCGCTTTAGCAAACTCTACCAGCGGGCGGTAGTCGCTTGGATAGTTGGGCCAGGCGTTGCCTTCGCGGATCAAGGCCGCTTCACCAATCTGGTTCGTCAGATAGGCATCCAGCGTCTTCTGATCGGCACGGCTGAACTGCTCCATGGAGAGGGTCAATGGCCGACCGTGCTGCAGACCTGCGGTGTAGAGTCCGCTCAGCAGGCGCGATTGCAACAGATGCACGGCGGGATGGCTGTGCAGCTCACCCACCAGAATGATGTCTGCGTCGGCAATGCGCGCGATTGCCTGCTCCAGCGTCAGGTCTGCGTCTCCCTCGCTGCTTAGCCGGTAGTCATAGAGCGTCTGCAACTGTGATGACTGGGTCGGTTGGGTGGGGGTGGCACAGGCTGCCAGCAGCAGCGGCAGGGCGAGCAGGGGAAGTCGTCTAATCATGGGATCTCACGGCTGATATGCCCGGATGCCGGTGCATCTCGGGGGCTAATAGAGAATAAGGGCAACACAGGGCGACAGTGTAAAACCAATTTGGTTCAAAACAAATGAGAATGATTTCGTTTCTTGTTGATCTTTGTCGGGAGCCGGGTAATATGCGGCCTGTTTGATAACAGTTCTCAATAAGGATTCGCTGTGACCCATCATAACGCACTTTCTCTGGTTGCCCTCGCCGTGGCAGCCGGTCTCTCTTCCCAGGTCTTTGCTGCCACCCAGAAGGCGGATGAAGTCGTGGTCGTCAGCGGCTCACGGATGGAGCAAAAACTGGAAGATGTCTCCGGCCCCATCTCGGTGATCACCGCCAAGCAGATTGAAGAGCAGGTCGTCACCAATGTGGCCGACTTGTTCCGCTACGAACCCGGTGTGACCGTGAATGGCGGTAGCCATAGTGCGACTGATGGTCAGACCTTCTCATTGCGTGGTATGGGTGGAAATCGCGTCAAAGTGGTGAGCGATGGTGTTCGTCAAAACGATGCTTATGGCGAAGGTGGTGTAGGACAGAACTACTTCGATACTGACATGATCAAGCAGGTTGAAATTGTTAAAGGACCTGCTTCAACTGCGTATGGCTCAGATGCTATCGGTGGGGTTATTGCGATTACGACCAAAGATGCATCGGATTTTTTGCGTAATAAAAACAGCTATGTTGATGTGACCAGTGGTTATGCCTCCGAAAATGGGCAATGGATGGGCGGTTTTACAACCGCATTGCGTACCGGTGATTTTGAGCATCTATTACGCTATACAGAGCGTAATGGCGGCGTCAAACAGAACTATAAATCAAGTTTGTATGACTTTGATATTGTTGACCGTTCCGTTCTGCTCAAAAGCAAATGGCATATATCAGCAGTACAGCAGGCGCAGCTGACATTTGATTATTACGATCAGGATAAAGAATCTGATCCGTTTGATAACGCTAAAGATTTGAGACTTAAAGATGAGAAAAGTGAAAACTATCGCATCATGTTGGATCACCAGCTTAAAATTAGCTCAATGCTAACAGATCGAGTTTCTTCGAAGGTTTACATCAGTAAATTTGACCAGGGCAATAATAAAAATACTGGCAATACAGCAAATGGAAGTTCAGAGAATAGTACGTTTTTACAGAATGCCTTGGGCGCACAGCTGCAGTTTGACAAGCATTTTGGGGCAAACAATATTGTTTGGGGTCTTGAGTATGAAAAATTAACCACAGAACGTGAAAAGACAAAAACCAGTTACCCGAGTGGTGCAATCGCGAACCGAAGTCTCTTTCCGGATAGCGATACGCTGCGTGCTGCGGTGTGGTTCTTTGATAATATCCAGATTAATGATAAATGGCTGCTAACTCCGGGCATGCGGTATGATCATTATGAACTGCAAGCTACTTCCAGTAACGATAAATCATCATTTGGAGAGATCAAGGAAGGTGAACTATCTCCAAAGCTTGGCCTTGTATATAAGGCCCATGAACTGGTGAATATATATTCTCAATATAGCCATGGTTTCCGGGCTCCAACATATAGTGAGTCTTTAGCATCTGGTAGTTATAGTGCACCAGGTTTTACTCATATCTTTATCCCTAACCCTGATTTACGTCCAGAAAGTAGTGATGGTATTGATCTCGGAGCTCGCGGTCAGTCAGATACCTTTGACTATGATATTTCTGTGTTCAGGACAAAATATAAAGATTTTATTGATAAAGAAAACACATCATCCTTTGGTCACACAGGTATGACAATGGTGACTAAGTATGTCAACGTGAAGAAAGTCAATACAAATGGGGCTGAGTTGAAACTTGGTTACTGGTTCGATGATAATATATATACTTGGGGTGCTCTGTCATACATCAATGGAAAAGATCAAAATGGGAGCTATGTTGAATCACTGAACCCTCTTAGTGGGAATGTCGGTGTACGTTTTGAACAAGCACTCTGGAATTTCAATACCGCCCTTCGCTTTGCTGATGATATGGATAAGGTCGGTAAGGACGGTAAGGATAAGGACGGTAAGGAGCTTATTAAGTCTGCGGGTTGGGGGGCGGTGGATATGTACGCTCAGTTTAATCTTTTGCCTGAGTTGCAACTCAACGTTGGGGTCTTCAATCTGTTTGATCGGGAATACGCCACATATAATCGTCTCGCAGGGAAAGAAGTCAGAACTGATATTAGTACCTTTACTGAACCGGGCCGCAACCTGAGTGCACGGGTCAAATACGTATTCTAAAGAGCAAACAACAGACGCAGATGATCAAAGGGGCTTCGGCCCCTTTTTTGTCGCCGCCATGTTGTGACGATGGAGCACAGCAAATGTTTGCCTAAAAAAGAAAACCCGCCATGGGCGGGTGGAAGGATTGCAACACTAACCAGGAGGAGGTGTTACCAGGTAGACCCCACCTCTTCGGTAATAGTTCAATTTTATTGAAGTTTTTTCGTTTTCTGCGCAGGGTTTCCATCGGGATCTGCGGGGTGGATGGGTTATCATTCCGCTCCCGTCATCCGGTTGCAGAGGATCTATGCCCGCGTTTTCCTGGTTAGCGCTCTTTTTCGGCGCCTTCTATTTTGTCTACGGTGCTTACTTGCCGTTCTGGTCGCTCTGGCTGGAGGGGGTGGGCGTCAGCGCCGAGATGATTGGTCTCCTGCTGGGGGCGGGGATGGCGATCCGCTTTGCCGGCAACCTGATGGTGATGGGGCAGATCAAGGGGGCGGGCCATCTGTTGTCGGTTACCCGGTTGCTCTCCCTGCTCAGTTTGCTGGCGTTTCTCGGCTTCTATCTCAGTCATAACCTCTGGTGGCTGGTGGGCTTGACCCTGCTGGCGAACTTTATCTATCCGACCCTGATGCCGGTGGGAGAGGCGCTGGCGACCCGCATGGTGGTGCAGGCGCACCTCGATTACGGCAAGGTGCGGCTGTGCGGCTCCTTTGCCTTTATCGTTGCCTCTACCCTGGTGGGGGCGCTGGTGGGCAACTTCGGTAGTGACTGGATTTTGCACACCATGGTGGCGGGGCTGGCGCTGATGCTGCTGCTCAGCTGGCTGCCGCTCTATCCGGCGCCACAGGATAGTCAGGGCGAGCGCGCCAAGGCGTCCTTGCTGGCAACCCTGCGCAGCGCGCCGGTGCGTCGCTTCCTGCTGCTGACCGCTCTGCTGCAGGGGAGCCACGCCGCCTATTACGGTTTCAGTGCCATCTACTGGAAGGCGCAAGGGTATAGCGGCACCATCATCGGTTACCTATGGGCGATCGGGGTGGTGGCCGAGATCTGCATGTTCGCCGCCGACAAGCGTTTCTTGCAGCGCTTTGGCGCGCAGAGTCTCTTTATCGCCGGTGCCATCGGTTGTGTGGTGCGCTGGGTATTGCTGGGTGCCTCGACCGAGTTGTGGGTGCTGGTGCTGGGGCAATTGCTCCACTCGGTGACGTTCGGTATGAGCCATCTGGGGGCGGTGCGCTTTATGACCCGTCAGCTACCGGCCGAGCAGTTGATCCCGACTCAGGCGCTCTATGCGGCCCTTGGCCTCGGCATGACGGTGGCGGCCCTGATGGCACTTTGCGGCGTGCTGTTCGAGCCTCTCGGCGGCGGCATCTTCTTACTGATGGTGCTGGTGGTCTTGCCGGTGTTCTTCCTTCGGCTGCGCCCCTTTGCGCCGTCTGCGCAGGAGAGTGCTCCGGCCTGATACTTACCAGTCCGAATCGTAACACAGCCAAAAAGAAGCTTCTCGACTCAAATGTAAGTCAGTTAAGCCTTAATGACATTGTTGTTCGCTTTTTTGGATTGATTTGTCCCGTCCTGAATATGGTTTACACCTTTCCTCCCAATAAATGGAGAACCCGATGGGACAAGGTGTGAAACGGACGCAGCGCAATTACTCGCTGACTTTTAAACTGGCGCTGGTCGAGCAGATTGAAAAAGGCGAGTGTAGTGGTCTAATCATCCCGGACACCATTTTAGGTGGTACAGTCTGAACGACTGGACATTCCCAAGCTGCTGGCCCGCGAATTTGATGTTCCGCAACCCAATCAGGTGTAGCGATATCAGCTATGTCTGTGCAGGTGGTCGTTGGCATTACCTGACAGCGGTGCGTCATGATACTAACTTGCCGAGGATGGCGTACTGCATCTCTTGCAAGGGGAGCACATGGCGGGCGGCTCCCAGCTTGATCGCCTCCTTGGGCATGCCGAAGACCACGCAGGAGGCCTCATCCTGGGCATAGGTGTTGGCACCCGCATCCAGCATCTCGCGCAATCCCCGGGCACCATCATCCCCCATGCCGGTCATGATGATGCCGGTGGCATTCTTGCCGGCATATTTGGCGACAGAGCGAAACAGCACATCCACCGAGGGGCGATGGCGGTTGATAAGCGGCCCGTCGACCACCTCGACATGATAGTAGGCACCGCTGCGTTTGAGCAGCATATGCTTGCCTCCGGGGGCAATCAGCGCCAGCCCAGGGATCACCCGGTCATTGTTTCTCGCCTCCCGCACTTCTATCTGGCAGACCCCGTTCAACCGCTCGGCAAACATAGCGGTAAATTTCTCTGGCATGTGCTGCACGATGACAATGCCGGGGCTGACCCGGGGCAAGGCAGTCAGCACGGCTTCCAGTGCCTGGGTGCCGCCGGTTGAGGTGCCGATGGCGATGAGCCGCTCTGTGGTTTGTGCCATGGCGTGCTGGTTGGGCGCCAGCATAGCATCCGCGTTGAGTTTGGTGCTGACTGGTACAGAGGAGGGCTTGCCCACGCGCTTGAGGTTGGCCTGGGCCGCGGCACGTACCGCCATGGCCAGGTCGTGGGCAGATTCTTGCAGAAAGCTTTTTATCCCCATGGTCGGCTTGGTGATGATGTCCACCGCGCCGGCAGCCATTGCCTGCAAGGTTGTCTCGGCCCCCTTTTCGGTGAGGGAGGAGCAGATCACCACCGGGGTTGGATGCTCTGCCATGATCTTGGTGAGAAAGGTGATGCCATCCATACGGGGCATCTCCACATCGAGCACGATGACGTCAGGCCACTCTTTCTTCAGTTTTTCCTGGGCAAACAGGGGATCCGATGCTGTGGCGATCACCCGGATATCGGGCTCCTGCTCCAGCACCGCTTGCAATACCTGTCTGACCACGGCGGAATCATCCACCAGCATGACCCGGATCTGCTTCATTCTCGCGACTCCCGTTGATGTGGCAGACGATGATGGCGGAGCCAGACACTGCCGTTGCTGAGCTCAAAGAGCAAGCTTCGGTGGCCGCTATGGCCAAGATGATGAGCCTTGATATCAAGGCCAAGGTGTCGGGTCAGCTGCCAGGCTGCCTGAATATTTTTGGCGGCGACATTGTTGTCGCTCTGTGCGTATTGAGGCTCGGTAAACATGTTGCCACCCCCGAACAACTTGGCCTCATATTCATGGATAGGGGCGGGATAGTGACTGGCCGCTTGCAGCAGCAAGGCGAGGGCCTCATCGGCATAGCGCCCATCCAGCTTGGTAGAGGGATTGCGCCGACTTGGCAGCATGTAGTGACACATTCCTCCCTGTTTCTGCTCCGGATGCCACAAGGTGATGGCAATACAGGAGCCCAGTACGGTTCTGACCACCACATCCTCCTTGCCAAAAAAGAGCTCTCCCGGTTGCAGGATCACCTCCCGAGTCATGACTTATCTCTTCTGATAGATGGAAGGCGAGACAAGCTGCAGGCCGTGGTGCAGGCCATGCAGGCTCTCGGCGTGGCTCACCAGCAGGTAGCCACCGGGTTTGAGTCTGGGTACCAGCCGCTGCAATACTTGCCCTTTGGTCTCCTTGTTGAAGTAGATCATCACGTTTCTGATGAAGATGACGTCAAACATGCCGATGTCCGGCAGATCCTGATTGAGGTTGATCTGCATGAACTGCACCTTGTCCCGCAACTTGCGATCGATGATGAAGATGCCCTCCTGCAGGCCCACACCCTTGAGGCAATATTTCATCAAAAAGGGCAGTGGAATATTTTGCGCCCGCTCGATGGGGTAGCGACCGCTCATCGCCTGTTCCAGCACCCGGGACGAGATATCGGAGGCCAGGATCTCCCAGTTGAAGGTACTGCGTTTTTCCGCGAGGGTCATGGCCAGACTGTAGGGCTCCTCGCCGGATGAGCTGGCAGCGCTCCAGACCCGCAATGGTTGCTCGGGCGGGAGCGCTGAGACTATCTCCCGTGTCAGAAACTCGAAGTGTTTGGGCTCCCTGAAAAAGTAGGTTTCGTTGGTGGTAAGGAGATCGAGCGCCAGCTGCAGTTCGCTGCTGCGATCGTTCATGATGAGCTGGAAGTAGTCGTCATAACTATCCAGCTCATAGTGGCAGAGTCGCTTCGCCAGGCGGCTGGCTACCAGCGCCTTCTTGGCCGGAGACAGCTCTATCCCCGCCGTTTGATGAAGCCAGCGTTGGAAACGGGAGAACTCATCATCATGCAGCTGGGTTTGATACAAAAAACTGTTCCTCTACCTGTGTTGTCGGAGATGGGAGAGGCAACGCCTCTCCCGTGACTAGAACCGGACAAAATCGCCATCGCCGATGGGGCGTTGCACTGTGGCGGCTCGTTCCCGACTGTTGGCAGTGCTCTCGTTCATAAAGCGACCTCGGGTATTGGGGTGAAGATGCGAGCTGGCTGCTTTACCTTCTTTGGCGTGGGCCTCCAAGGTAAAGAACTCCATGGCCAGTTGCAGCTGTTCAGCCTGGCTGCTCATCTCTTCTGCTGTGGCAGCCAGCTCTTCGCTGCAAGAAGCGTTCTGCTGGGTAACCTGACTCAGCTGGTTCATGGCCTGGTTGATCTGGCTGACACCGGTGGATTGCTCAACCGAAGCGGCACTGATCTCCTGCACCAGATCCGAGGTCTTGTTGATTGAAGGAACCATCTGATCCAACAAACGACCTGCTTTTTCCGCCATCTCGACACTGCTGGAGGCCAGCTCGCCAATCTCCTGTGCTGCAACCTGGCTGCGTTCGGCCAGTTTGCGCACCTCCGCCGCCACTACGGCAAAGCCTTTGCCGTGATCGCCTGCCCGCGCCGCTTCGATAGCTGCGTTGAGAGCCAACAGATTGGTTTGGTAGGCGATGTCATCGATGATGCCAATCCGTCTGGCGATCTGCTTCATGGCATCCACAGTCAGTTTGACCGCTTCTCCTCCCTCTACGGCCTCTTTGGCTGCCTTGCTGGCCATGCCATCGGTGACCTGGGCATTGTCGGTATTCTGGTTGATGCTGGCGCTCATCTGTTCGATGGAGGCGCTGGTCTCCTCCATGCTGGAGGCCTGTTCACTGCTAGATTGGCTGATCGACTGGGCGGTCGCGCTTACCTGCTCGGCGGCACTGGAGAGGTTGTCAGAGGCGCCGCGCACTTCGGTGACGATGTTGGTGAGCGAAGCGATGGTCTTGTTGAGCGCATCCTTGGTGGTGCCAAACACACCGGGGTAGTCCGCCTCAATCTGTTGGGTCAGATCCCCTTTTGCCAAACATTGCACGACCCGGATGACGTCGTTGAGGGTGCTGTCGATCACTTCTGCAATCTGGTTGATCCCTTCTCCCATCGCCTGAAAGAAGCCGCTCTTGCCAGCAAGTTCCATCCTGCGGTGCAGCTCGCCATTAATCACGGCCTGCACAATGTCGGACATCTCTTTCTCTATCATCACTTCCTTGGTTCTGTCGGCCCATTCGACCACGGATCCCAACCGTTCTCCGGTATCGTTGAAGACCGGATTGGCGATCAGGGAGAAGGTGCGCCCCCCCAGCTGTATCTGGGTGCGGTAGGTGCTGTTGAGTTTGGCCAGCATGGCGCGCTGATGGCCGGGATTTTTATGAAAGCTGTCGATGTTGGCGCCCATCAGCTGATTGGCGTTGAAGCTGTAGAGCTCTTTCTTGATGTCGGTCTCAGCCTGATTGAGCATGCCGGTCACTGCCTCGTTCATATAGATAATGTCGAGGTTGGTATCGGCAATCATCACGTTGGTACTGGCGCAGTCGAGGGCTTTGCGAACCAATTGGTTCTCATGGAGCAGTACCTGGTTCTTTTTAATGTCGTTGCGGCTCTGTTCCAGCTTGTCACTGAGCAAGGTGACCACCTCGTTGATGGCATGTCCTACTTCACGAAAGGGACTGTCCATACCGGAAAGATCGAGTGGTGCTGGAACCTGCTCTGCCAAGACTGCGTGTTGCAGCTGGCCGATTGCGTCGAGTAACTGGGTCCGCTGCCTCACTTCGGTGGCATTGTCCCCGAAGAGTTTTCCTAAGAGTGATTGGGTCATGAGCGTTTCCTTATGCTGCATGTCGTGGAGTATGGAGGCCTTTTCAGGAGGGTTGCAGGTTGCCTTGTGGCAACCTTGCCTGTGGCTGGGCCAGTTCGTTGAGTTGAGCCATCTCATCGAGTGACAACACTTTCCCGGTATCGATGAGGATGACGAATTTGCCGTTGACCTTGCCCATGCCGCTGATGAAATCGGCCCGGATGCGGGCACCAAAACTGGGTGGGGGCTCGATATCTGCTTGTGGGATACCCAGTACTTCCGATACGGAATCCACCACAACGCCAATATCCTGACCTAAAGGTTCATCGCCCTGCGGGGCCACCCCCTCAATAATGACGATGCAACTGCGGCGAGTGATGACCGAAGGTGCATTGCCAAAGCGGGCATTCAAGTCTACGACCGACACTACCGCTCCTCTGAGGTTGATTACGCCGCGAATAAAACCCGGCATCATCGGAACCGGAGTGATATTGCCGTATTCGATGATCTCTTTGACCCCCAGAATATTGATGGCGAACATCTCGTTGTTGATCAGAAATGTCAGGTACTGGGCATCGCCACTGCTCTCGTCAGCGGCCGCTGATGGCACCGTGATGTCGGTGGATGTATGCATGGTCGCCTCCGGTTAAAAGCGGACAAAATCCGCGTCATCAATGGAATGGGATGATGGTTGATTGGGCTGGCTGGCCCGTTGTGGGGGGGCGATGAAACTGCCTCTGGGAGGCATGCCCTTGTGGCCGGTTTCATGGGGCCTGATGTTGAGCTGCGCACTTTTCTCCAGAGCAAAAAAGGCCATGGTTTGCTGCAGTTCGCTGGCTTGCGAGCTCATCTCTTCGGCTGTGGCTGCCAGCTCCTCGCTGCTGGCCGCATTCTGCTGTGTCACCTGGTTAAGCTGGTTCATGGCCAGACTGATCTGGTTGGCAGCACTGGCCTGCTCGCCTGAGGCAGCATTGATCTCTTGTACCAGATCAGAGGTTTTGCGAATGGAGGGGACGATCCTCTCCAGCAGGTTGCCAGCCCGCTCTGCCTTGCTGACGCTGTCGGAAGAGAGTTCACCAATCTCCTGCGCTGCGATCTGGCTGCGCTCTGCCAGTTTTCTTACCTCGGCAGCAACCACCGCGAAGCCTTTGCCATGCTCTCCGGCGCGAGCCGCCTCGATGGCGGCGTTTAGGGCAAGCAGGTTGGTCTGGTAGGCAATGTCGTCGATGATGCTGACTTTCTTGGCGATTTGCTGCATGGCGGTCACCGTCTGTTGAACGGATTGGCCCCCTTCGGTTGCCTCCAGCACCGAGTTGCTGGCCATGCTGTCGGTGATCTTGGCGTTCTCGGTGTTCTGATTGATGCTGGCGCTCATCTGCTCGATAGAGGCGCTGGTCTCTTCAACGCTGGCTGCTTGCTCGCTGGTGGCCTGGCTCAATGCCTGCGCCGTATTGCTCACCTGATTGGAGGCATTGGTCAGGTTGTCGGCGGCGTTGCGTACCTCTTCGATGATATTGGTCAGCGCAGTGATGGTCCGGTTGAGGCCGTCTTTGGTCTGGCCAAAAATACCTGGGTAGGGCTCATCGATCCGTTGGGTCAGATCCCCTTTGGAGAGCGCGGTGGCGATGCGCATCACATCTTCCAGGCTGGTATCTGTCACATGGGAGAGGCGATTCAGCAGCTCGGATACCCGCTTGATATATCCTTGACGATCCTCCAGCGCAATCTTGTGGCTGAAGTCGCCCTGTTCGACAGCGGCGGTGACCAGCGTTTCGATATCCGTGATCAAGGCTCCCAGTTTCTTGACCATGTTATCCATCGCCCTCAAGAGCTGACCCGCTTCATCGTTGGACTCTATCTGGATCGATACATCTAGATTGCCATCGGCCAGACTATTGGCCACGCGCAGAGCCTGTTCGATGGGGGTGATGATGCTTTTGATTAGCAGGGTGCCAAACCAGGCTGCGAGTGCGATGCCGACCGCGATAACCACCGCCATGGTTATCAGCATCACGTCATACCAAGATTGCGCTGCGGTATATTCCGACTTGGCCACATTGAGCTGCAGGTTGACCAGCTCGGTGATTTTGTTGCCTATAGGGTCGATGGAGCCATAGAGGGCACCGTCAAAATTGTTCAGCATGCCAGTAATCATGCCGTGCTGGGTGGCGAGGTATTTCTCCAGCTTGCCAATATCGGTATCGGCCGCGTTGAACAGGGTTGTCGCCTCGGCTGACAAACGCTGTTCATCTGGTGTGAGAGTGGTGGACTGGTAGTGATGCCACTCGTTTTTGATTGTCTGCTGGGCCTGTTGTATCTGCTTCAAAGCCTCTTCTGCCGGGATCAGCCCCGCATTGGCCTTGTTGAGGTTGTCGATGATCGAGACGGCATAGCTGTCGGAGATGGTCTTCAGCTGCTTGAGGGGAACCACCCTGTCGTTGTAAACGCGCTGCAACCCGGTATTGCTGCTCTGCATGTTGTATAACCCGAGGCTGCCAACGGCCAGCAGCAGTAGGCAGAGCATGCAGAGCAGTACAATAAGACGCAATTTGATGGTGGAATTTTTTAACATGATGGTCCCCTCAGTTGATGCTGGATTGAGGCAGGTTGCGCGACACTGTCAACCTGTTGAGCTGACAGGATTCCTGAGTTATTGCGTGCTGGATCAGCGAAGGAATGTCGAGGATCAGGGCGACCTCTCCCCCCCCCAGAATGGTTGAGCCACTGATGCCCTGCAGGCGCTGGAACAATTTTCCCAACGGTTTGATGACGGTCTGGAATTCTCCCAGCAGTTCATCCACCACCAGTCCGGATTTTTTGCCTGCGTGGCTGACCACGACAATGTTCTCGCGCCGCCCCTTGCTGCCATTGGTATCGAAGTAGTGTTGCAGGCGGATAAAGGGCAGCACCTCGCCACGCAAATTGATGTAATTGCGACCCTGGGTGTCGGACAGTGCACTCTGGGTCAATTCAACGCACTCGATCACCATATCGAGGGGAATGACGTAGTGGGTATCGCAGACTCGCACCAGGAAGCCGTCGATGATGGCAAGGGTAAGCGGCAGGCGGATCTGCACACGGGTTCCTTTTCCCGGGATGCTGTCCAGATCGACCGTGCCACGTAGGGCAGTGATGTTGCGTTTGACGACATCCATGCCAACCCCGCGACCGGAGAGGTTGGTTATCGCCTCGGCGGTAGAGAACCCCGGCTCGAAGATCAGGTTGTATATCTCCTGATCCGTCAGCGTGGTGGTTGGGTTGATCAGACCGCGCTCGATGGCTTTTTGCTGGATCCTGGCTTTGTTGAGACCTGCACCGTCATCCCGAATTTCGATGACGATACTGTTGGAGTCGTGATAGGCATTGAGATTCAGGGTGCCACGGGGGGGTTTTCCTGCCAGCAGCCGTTGCTCTGCCGATTCAATGCCATGATCCATCGAGTTTCTGACCAGATGCATCAGCGGATCGCCGATCTTCTCTACCACCGACTTGTCCAGTTCAGTCTCGGCTCCGGAGATCACCAGAGTGATATCCTTGTTCAGTTCCTGACTGACATCGCGCACCACCCGCTGGAAGCGGTTGAAGGTATCGCCGATAGGCACCATGCGCAGGCGCAGTGCACTGTCGCGGATCTCTTCCACCAGCATGGCAATGACCGAGGTGGCTTCCTGCAGTTGGCTTTCGCGGGTGCGTTGGGCCAGCAGATTGGCTCCTGAACTGGCGACTACCAACTCCCCGACCAGATTGATTAGATCGTCCAGCTTGTCGGCATGCACCCTGACGTAACGGCCCTCTTTGCTCTTGCTCTCCTTGGTCTGGTTCTGTTTTTTCAGGGCGGCATCGACGACGGCTTCGTTGACAGCACCCTGCGCAATCAGGATCTCCCCGAGTTTGGGCGCTTGTTCTGCCGGGGTCGCTTGTTGTGCCTGCAGACCGCTGGCTAACTCCTCTGCGGTGAGGGCGCCGGTGTTGACCAACAACTGCCCCAGCATGGCGCTATCTTCCGGCAGCGACTCGATCAGGTTGATGAACTCGGCGATCTTGCTGTGGGGTGGCAAGATGGTGATCTGGCAGTCATCTCTGACAAATTCAAAGACATCGCTGATGGCCGCCTTGTCTGCCTGCGAGTCGAAGTCTATCTCGTAGCCGAGGTAGCAATTCTCCGGATCGAACTGTTCCCAATCCGGTAGCGCCTGATGGATTGTCTCCACTGAACATATGGTTCCGAGGGTGCCGAGATAGCGCAGAAATGCGGCCGGATCCATGCCATTGCGCAGCACATCGGGGCCAAAACGCAGGGAGATATGCCACAGGGAGGCGGAGCTGGTAATTCCTCCCTCTTTTTCGATCTTGGGTTCCGGCGTATGTACAGTATCTGGCAGCGTGGCATGGGGGACGCACTGATGACGGGTGAGGGTGAGCCTCAGCCGTTCATCCTGGTTGGCATCGCTATCGCTTAACGTGCTGCCCTGTTCTGCAACGACACTGATGAGCGTCTGGATGTGGTCACAGCTCTCCAGCAGATCCTTGATCAGAGGAGAGGTGACGGTGAGCTGCTGATTGCGGATCTGGTCGAGCAGATCCTCGACGATATGGGTAAACCCGACGATTGGTTGCAGACCAAACAGGCCAGCTGACCCCTTGATGGTATGAGCAGCACGGAAGATGGCACCAATCAGCTCGCTATTGTCAGGGTCAGATTCCAGTGATAGAAGGGCTGACTCCATCTCTTCAAGCAACTCGCGTGCCTCGGCGATATAGGTTTGTAAAGCCTGATCAAGATCGATGCTCACGGTGACTCCTTGTCATGGTGGCTCAGGGCCGTTCGCCATGGGTGATGAGGGTGGGGTCGCCAAAAAAGGCCGAGAGCTGGCAGAGCTCCAGCAGTTCAAGCACAACATGGCTGTGCCAGACCAGTGCCAGGGAGGAGCCTTGCTGCAGAGCGGTTTTCTTCGCTGCCAGCAGCAATTGCAGCCCGGCGCTGTCTATCTCGGATACCGCTGCCAGATTCAGCTCCAGTTCGTTCCCCTGATGCAATAAGGGTGAGAGAGCATCTTTCAGCTCGCTGACTGTATAAATGGTGATCTCGTCCGGCATGGTCACCACTACCTTGTTGTCGAGTAGCTCACTCTGTAGTTGCATGATGCGCTCCGGATCACGGCATGATGAGCTTGGCGACTGCGGCCAGCATCTGTTCGGGCTGGAAGGGTTTGACCACCCAAGCTTTGGCTCCTGCGGCTTGTCCCTCCTGCTTCTTGCTGTCCTGAGACTCGGTGGTCAGCATGATGACAGGGGTAAATTTGTAGTTGGCCAGCTTTTTGGCCTCTTTGACGAAGGTGATGCCATCCATGTTCGGCATGTTGACGTCACTGATGATCAGGTTGATCTTCTTGCCATCTAGTTTGTTGAGCGCATCTTTGCCGTCAGAGGCTTCCATGACCTCATAACCGGCTCCCTTGAGGGTCATGCCCACGACTTGGCGAATAGTTGCCGAGTCATCCACGATCAGGATCGTTTTGCCCATATCTCTCTCCTAGAAAAATGTGATGTCGGCGCTGCTTGGTTGCGCGTTGACTGTACGGGTGGTGCGACCATGGTGAATATTGCGCTGTTCGTCGGTGGCGTATGAGAGCTCCATCTCTGCCAGCCAGCGATTGGCATCGATCTGGATTGGCCCTGTCGCATTGCTGCTCTGCTCCGAAGCAACCAGATGGCTGGAGAGGCTCTCCATGTTTTGTCTGACGTGGCTGAGGATCTGGCTGACTCTGTCTTGAAATTGCAGCGAGACAATGACGCTGGAGATTTCGCGATGGATATCGGTGCTCTCGTTTTGCAGCAGGGAGGCGGATTCCGCCAGGCTGTCAGTGGCATGGCGAAAACGGCAGTACCTGTTCGATTGTTTGCTCCGAATTGAGCGCCGAGGCGTGATCCCGTGCGGCAGCATTTTCGGCAATCTGGAAGGCGCGGCCGATAGCAGTATTGATGGTGTCTACCTTGTCGGTCATCTTCTGGGCGGTTTCGCTGGAGAGGCGGGAGAGGTTGCGCACTTCATCAGCGACCACAGCAAAGCCACGGCCTGCTTCCCCTGCACGAGCTGCTTCAATGGCGGCGTTGAGGGCCAGCAGGTTGGTCTGGGAGGCGATTTTGGCCACATCCATGGCCATGGTGTTGAGCTCTATGGTGTAGGTGGTCAGGCTTTTTATCTCACCCAGCATTGCGTCCCGATTGGCCTGGGCGGAGTGCAGGATTGCCACTACCTCATTGAGCTGCTGTTGGCTCTCGCTCAAAACTCCTGCCATGCCACGGGAATTGGCATCACCCAGTTCTCCGGCTGCCAGATGAGAAGCATTGACTGCTTCTTCCAGCTTGTTGGCCAAGCCGCTGAAGCGTTGAGTCAGGTCAATCATCGCGGCTTCGGTTTGTTGACGAGAGCTTTCAATTTGCTGGGACCAGATTGGTAGAGCCTTCTCACACACCTGTTCGAGCCCGATGATGGAGTGGGCGAGAGGACCGGTCGCGACGGTTTGTTCCTCTCCTGCACGATGTCGGTGTGTGTGCTGGTGGAAGTGACTCGATGTCCAGAGCGCGGCGGCAATACCAACCAGCACATTGAGCAGCAGGTAGAGAGGTGACAGCGCATCGGCGAGCTGCAGCAACAGGCAGCTGAGCAGAGCAAGCCCGATGCAGCAAATCCAGCAAACCGGTTCCCAAAGCGGTGTGTTCACGCCACTTTTGTGTTGTGCCATACGTAGCTTATCCCTGTGCAATTATTTGGTAAGAGGTAAAGGCGCAGGACCGAAACAGTCATGGTGCCCCTTGACGCTCTTTTCTTTATTTATAGTTGGCACAATAAGGTTAGCGGAAAAAAATTAATTGGCTGCAAATCGGAGTTGTTTGTATCAGCGATTGCCGTATCAAGCGGCTTGCGAAGTGGGGGGCAAAGCTTGGTGGGGATGAAAAGGAGAGAGGGAGCCTGAGGATTCAGGCTCCTGATGAGGCTCACGCCTCGTTGGCGTGAGCCTTCTGGCAACCTTCCACGGCGTGGGCGATGAGCTCCAGTGCGCTCTTGTCGCACGGGGGCAGTTCGGCATCGCACGCCTTGATGGGGGTGACGCGATCGCCCCACTTGATGATGGCGGCCCCCCAGGTCAGGCCGGCACCGAAAGCGGCGGTCAGCAGATAGGAGTTCGGCTGGACACGGCCCTGCTCCAGCGCTTCACACAGGGCGATGGGCACAGTGGCGGCGGAGGTGTTGCCGTAGTTTTCGATGTTGACCATCACCTTCTCCATCGGCGCATTCATCCGCTTGGCGAGGGTCTCGATGATGCGGATATTGGCCTGATGGGGGACGATCAGGTCGACCTGCTCCGGCGCAATACCGGCCTGCGCCAGCACTGTGCTGGTGGCTTCCCCCATGCCGCGCACGGCGCGTTTGAAGATCTCCGGCCCTTCGAAGTTGAAGGTGAACAGACCATCGATGTCGGCAAAACGCACCCGATCGGTACCGAAGTTCGGCACATGCAGGATCTCCCGCGCTTCGCTGTCACAGCCGAGCTTGTTGGCGATCAGGCCACACTCCAGCTCACTCGCCTCGATTACCACGGCACCGGCACCATCGCCAAACAGCACGGCAGTATCGCGGCGCGCCCAGTCCAGCAGGTAGGTGAGGCGCTCGGCACCAATCACCAGCACCTTCTTCATCATGCCGGTCTGCACCAGCGAGGTTGCGACGGAGAGGGAGTAGACAAAACCGGTGCAGGCAGCATTGAGGTCAAACACGGCTGCATTGACGGCACCCAGTTTCTTCTGCACCGCAGAGGCGGCACTTGGCAGCAGGTTGTCCGGGGTGGCGGTGGCCAGGATGATGCCATCGAGATCGCTGGCTTCCAGACCGGCACAAGCCAGCGCGCGGCGACCGGCCAGGGTGGCGAGATCCGAGGTGCTGACATGGGAGATCCGGCGGGCCTTGATGCCGGTGCGCGGATAGAT
The DNA here is from genome assembly GCF_051920345.1 of Aeromonas sp. 102P. Taxonomy (NCBI): domain Bacteria; kingdom Pseudomonadati; phylum Pseudomonadota; class Gammaproteobacteria; order Aeromonadales; family Aeromonadaceae; genus Aeromonas; species Aeromonas sp. 102P. The sequence goes on from NZ_JBQBCZ010000001.1 coordinate 1,566,099, forward strand.
CCACTCGTCTGACGTATCCATGATGGTGCTGAGGTCGTCGTTGGTCAGCACAGAGGGAGGCAGGCATTTGCCCCAGCCGGTGATATTGGCGTATTTCATCTTGTTACCGCTTCTCAAAGTGGATCGCCCGCGGGCGGAAAATCGTGCAATTATGCCGTACGAGACAACCACTGTCATCTTGTGGTCATGGTTATGTGCGGGGGGCTCAGCTGTGCCATCTGGTCGCAAAGGGCTGCAACGTGCTGAGCATGGCTGGAAATTTTGCTTAAAACGCGGGACTCCTCTGCCCTAAGATAAGTGTTTCACCACCGATGAGGGGATCTCCTTGCTCAGAGCCAATCTCAACTTGTTGCCGACCCTCAAGGTGCTGCTGGAGACCCGTAATATCAGCCGCGCCGCCGAGCTGCTGCACCTGAGTCAGCCCTCCATCAGCAAGCAGCTTGCCCAGTTGCGCAACGAGTTTGATGACGAGTTGCTGGTGCGGGAGGGGCAACGCTGGCTGCTGACGCCGCGTGCCGAAGCGCTGGCCGCCCAGCTGGCGGATTCTCTCGGTGCGCTGGAGCGGCTCTACGAGGCCCCCGGGTTTGACCCTAGCCGCTGCGAGCGGGTATTTCGGCTCGCCTCCTCCGATTATGTGGCCCAGCATATCCTGCCCGATATCTGTGCCGCGCTCGCCAAAGAGGCGCCGTTGGCGGCGCTGGAGTACAGCCTGTGGGACAAGCGTCAGCTGCCGCAGTTGTGGCAGTCCGAGCTGGATCTGGTCTCTACCATCACCGAGCAGGTACCGGAGCAGATCCGAGGTCTGCATCAGGGGGAAGATCGGCTGGCGGTGCTGATAGGACGTCATCACCCGTTGGCAGGCAAGACGCTGAGTCTCGATGACTATCTCGCCTGGCCTCACCTGCAGGTGAGTGGCGGTGGCGACAAGGACAGCCCGGTGGAGCAGGTATTGGCGCCGCAGGGACTGAGTCGGCGCTGGTTTGCCAGAGTCCCCTTCTTTCAGGCGGCAGTGGAGGTGTTGCTGCGCACCGATTGCCTGATGACCACCCCGGCCCATATCGCCTGGCAGCTTTCCTGCGGCCATGAGCTCACCTTTGTCGATCTGCCCTTTGCTACCCGCGACCAGCAGTATCATCTGCTGTGGCATCAGCGCCACCATCAGGATCCGGCCCACCGCTGGTTTCGCGAGCTGGCCTACCCCTTCCTGCGGGATCACCTGCAACGCACCGTCGGCGAGAGTCGCAAGCTGCTCGATTTCGGTGGTTAGCCCCAGTCAGTTATGTCGCGCTATAGCCATGGGTTATGGGTTCTATTCATAACTTTCACTACTGGCATAATGGCTCAGCCCGTACCCTGAGTGCAGGTCATCATATCGAACACAAAAGAGGAAAAGCATGGAACTGACGAGTTGGCTGGCACTGGCCGCAATCTGCGTGATGGGCGCCATCAGCCCGGGGCCGAGTCTGGCGCTGATCATCCGCAACACGGTGCTGGGCGGGCAAGGGCACGGCGTCGCCACCGCGCTCGGCCACGGCTTCGGGGTTGGTATCTATGCGCTGGTCACCGCACTTGGCCTCTCCATTTTGATCACCCAGACTCCGATCCTGTTTGATCTGATCCGCTACGGTGGCGCCGCATTTCTTGCCTGGCTTGGGGTGAAAGCCCTGCTGGCAAAACCAGCCAGTGGTGATGCGAGTGAAGAAGTTCACCAGCTGCGTGGTCGGCAAGGGGCCTTTGAAGGTTTTATGGTGGCCTTCCTCAACCCCCAGCTGGCGGTTTTCTTCATCGCACTGTTCAGCCAGTTTGTGCGGGCCGATACCGGCTGGAGCGAAGGGGGCATCATGATGCTCACCGCTGGCGGGATCGACGCAGTCTGGTACGTGCTGGTGGCGCTGGTACTCTCGCGCGGGCCTGTACTGGCGTGGCTTAAAGCCAAATCCTTTGTGATCGATAAAGTGAGTGGCTTGGTGCTGCTGGGACTGGCACTCAAGGTGGTTATCTAATCCTGCATTTTGCGGATACCTTAAGCGGGATCAAGGCATGCGGACAGCAAATGGGCTAGAGTAGCGCCCATTTGCTGTCCGCCCTGATCCCGAGACCATGCACCAGAACAAGCACCCGTTAAGCCATAACAACCGGTTGGAGCTGCTGGCTCCGGCCAAGAACCTCGCCTACGGCATCGAAGCCATCAACCATGGCGCCGATGCCGTCTACATGGGCGGCCCTGCCTTTGGCGCCCGCAGCGCTGCGGGCAACACCATTGAGGATATCGAAGCGCTGGCGCGCCACGCCCATCGCTTCGGAGCCCAGGTCTTTGTCGCCTTCAACACCCTGCTGCACGATCACGAGCTGGAGCAGGCCCGGCGCCTGACCCACCAAATTTATGAAGCCGGTGCCGATGCGCTCATCGTCCAGGATATGGGGCTGCTGGCGCTGGATTTGCCTCCCATCGCGCTCCATGCCAGTACCCAGACCGACAACCGCACGCCGGAGAAGGTGAAGTTTCTGCAGGATGTGGGTTTCTCTCAGGTGGTGCTGGCGCGCGAACTGTCTCTTGCGCAGATCCGCGAGATCAGCGCGGCGACCAATGTGCAGCTGGAGTTCTTTATCCACGGCGCGCTCTGTGTCTCCTACAGCGGCCAGTGCAACATCAGCCATGCCCGTACCGGCCGCAGTGCCAACCGTGGCGAGTGTGCCCAGCTCTGCCGTCTGCCCTGCTCGCTGCAAAAGCCGGATGGCGAAGTGCTGGTGGCCGACAGCCACCTGTTGTCACTCAAGGATATGGATCAGACTGACAACCTGGAGGCCTTGATCGAGGCGGGGATCCGCTCCTTCAAGATTGAAGGGCGCCTCAAGGGGCTCGACTACGTCAAGAACGTCACCGCCTGGTATCGCCAGAAGCTGGACGCCATTCTGGATAGCCGCTCCGATCTGGTCGCCGCCTCGGCGGGTCGTTGCAGCTACAGCTTCACGCCTGACCCCAAGAAAAGTTTCAACCGCGGCAGCACAGACTACTTCCTCCATGGTCGCCAGCAGGGTATCGACTCCACCAAAAGCCCGAAATATGTGGGCGAACCGCTGGGGCGTGTCACCAAGGTGACCCGTGACGGTATCGAGATTGACGGCAAACAGGTCACCCTCAACAACGGCGACGGTCTGGGCTTCTTCAAGCCGAATAACGAGCTGGTGGGGATGCGTCTCAACAAAGTCGAAGGTAAGCAGTTACTCCTGTCAGAACGCATGCCGGGGCTGAAGGTGGGGACAGAAATCTACCGCAACCACGATCAGGCGTTCAGCAAGATGCTGGAGAAGGCGAGCGCGGATCGCCGTATCCGGGTCGATATGGTGCTGGCAGAGTGCGATGAGGGCGTGAGCCTCACGCTCACCGACGAGCAGGGCATCAGTGCCGTGGTGACGCTTCCCTGTGACAAACAACCTGCCGACAATCCGGAGCGGGCGCTGCAACAGGCGCGGGATCAACTTGGCAAGCTCGGCAATACCCTGTTTGTGGCGCGCAAGATTGAGTTGGCATTCACTCACCCGCTATTTATCGCCGCATCACAGCTCAACGGCTTGCGCCGGGACGGCATCGCCGCGCTGGAGGCGGCTCGCGTGGCCAGCTACCAGCGCCCCGAGCGACGCATCGCCCTGCGGGATATCAGCTATCCCCAGCACCGTCTCTCCTACCTTGGCAATGTGCTGAACAGCGCGGCCGAGCAGTTCTTCCGCGAACACGGGGTGGAGCGGATTGCTCCCGCCTATGAGGCGAACAAGGAGGAGCGGGAAGTGGTGCTGATGATCACCAAGCATTGCATCCGCTATAGCCAGAACCTCTGCCCGAACGAGGTGCCAGGTCTCAAGGCCGAGCCGCTGGAACTCAAAATGGGCAAAGACACCTTCCGCCTGCGTTTTGACTGCAACCGCTGCGAAATGCATGTGATGGGCAGCCTGAAACGCTGATCAATGAGCCCCTTTCTCCATCCGGAAAGGGGCAGTTTTTTATCGCAGGTTCTCTGCCTACCCTCCTTTAATTGCCCCTCTCCAGCGCCAGCAGCGCTTTTTTGATCTCCAATCCCCCCGCATAGCCGGTCAGGCTGCCGTTTTGGCCGATCACCCGATGGCAGGGGACGATGATCGAGAGCGGATTGCGGCCATTCGCCGCGCCCACGGCCCGCACCGCATCGGGTTTGCCGATGGTGCGAGCGATATCGCTGTAGCTGCGGGTCTCGCCGTATGGGATGTCGCACAATGCTTGCCATACCGCCTGCTGAAAGGCGGTGCCACGGGCGGCAAGGGGCAGGGAGAAGCGCTGCAAGCGACCGGCAAAATAGGCGTCAAATTCGGCGAGGAAGGGAGCCAGCGCTTCGTGATCTTGTTGCCAGCCACTCATATCGGGCAGTGCCCGCAGGCCCGCCACAAAGTCCACGTGCACCAGACCGGATTCATTGATGGCGACCAGCAGATCGCCGCAGCGGGTCGGCAGAATATCGTAGCGGATCATGGTGTTATCTCCTGTTGTTGGGTATCTGGCTGTTGTTCGTTGCCAGTGGCACGGAGTAGCAAATCGGGCGCTTCACTCATGGCATGCCACAGCCAGCTGGCCGCATAGCTGCGCCACGGCTGCCATGCTGCGCTTTGCGCCAACACCTCTTTTACCGGCAGCTTGGTGCCGCCGCCGAGTGCCTTTTGCAGCACCAGATCGGAAGCGGGGAAGGCATCGGTATCTAGCCCGCAGCGCAGCCGCCAGTAAGAGACAGTCCAGGGGCCTATGCCCGGCAGCGCCAGCAACTGCTCGTCACTGGCTGTCGTGAGGGTCAGCTCGCCGCTGGCCAGCACCTGTGCCACGCCCCGCAGGGTTCGAATACGGCTGCCGGGCATGCCGATGCCGTCGAGAGCGAGTTCGCACAACTGGATGGGGGGCGGCAGTTGCGCCACCCCGAATTGCGCCTCGGTGCGGGCCACCAGTCGCCCGAGTATGGTGATGGCCCCCTTGACCGAGACCTGCTGGCCGACGATGGCGCGCAGCATCACCTCGTATTCGTCCCAGCCACCCGGCAGCCGTACACCGGGCCAGCGCGCCTGCAAGCGGGCGAGCAGCGGATCCTGACCGAGCAGATCACCGATCCGCTGCATGTCGGCATCGAGATCCCACATCCGGCGCACCCGATAGAGCAGATCGGGCAGCGCCGCGAGCGGCAGGTCATGGACAGTAAGCTGCAGGCTGTGCCCCTTGCCTTGCGCGATACGCACCAGCGCGACCTGATCGCCGACCCGATAGCGCCGCTCATACACCTCGCCATCTACCCGCTCCAGCCCCGGGATTGCCCGCAGCCGGTAGAACGCCAGCATGGCCGCCACGTCATACGGGGGGCGGTAGGGCAGTTGCAGCGTCAGGGTTGCGCCGCGCGGCTGCGCACTCATGTGCTCTGGCGCATGATCCTCTTGTTGGCGCAGGGTGCGTGGGGCCAGCCCGTAGGCGTTCAGCCAGGCGTCGTTGAAGCGGCGGATGCTGGCAAAGCCGGCGGCAAACGCGATGTCGGTAATGGGCAGCCCAGTTTCAGTTAGCAGCCGTTTAGCGAGTAGCAGGCGGCGCGTCTGCTCCACCTGTTTTGGCGAGGCGCCGAGGTGCTGCTCGAACTGGCGGCGCAGGGTGCGTTCGCTGATCCCGGCCTCAGCGGCCAGTTTGGCGAGCGTGCCCTCAGCCAGCTCGCCGCGATCGATGCGCGCCAGCAGACGTGCCAGTTCAACCGGCAGATCGCCACGGGCGGCGGGGGCCAGCTCAGGCAGGGTCGCAGCCCATACTGCTCGGCGGCCGCGGCGCTTTGGAAGTAGCGCACATTGTGCTCGTGCGGTGGCCGTGCCGGGCAGACAGGCCGGCAGTAGATGCCGGTCGAGAGCACGCCGGTAAAGAAGCGGCCATCGAAGCGAGCATCGCGGGCGAGCCGTGCGGCGTGACACTGCTCGCGGCTGAGGGTGTTGATCACCTCATCCGGTGACGACTCTGGGCTGGGCTTTGCACTCATGGTGTTGGCGGCTTTGCTGGAATAGATGGCAAGAGAGTAAGGGGGCTCGGGGGCTGTGACTAGCTGTGATCTCTCTGTAGGTTGTTCACTCGGGGCATTCCCGGAGAATTGGAGGCACCAACCAAACCAATCATCCGAGGTGCCCGAGTGAACAATCATAAAAATGCCCGATTAACCGTCTTTGGTCGACAGCTTCTTGTCCAGCGTATCCTTGAGCAGGGCCTGCGCGTTGAAGAGGCCGCTCACGCTGCCGGGGTCAGTATCCGCACCGCTTACAAGTGGCTCACTCGATATCGCCAGGAGGGACCTGATGGTTTGTACAATCGCTCTTCTCGACCCGCATCTTGCCCTCATGCCATTGATGACCAGCGCCAGCAGAGGATTATCGAACTGCGCAAGCAGCGACGGACCTATCGGCACATCAGCCAATATCTGGGCATAGGGCACAGTACTGTCGCCCGCATCTTGCAGCGCATGGGACTTCATCGATTGGCCAATCTGGCCCCAGCTGTTCCAGTACAACGCTATGAACATGAGAAACCGGGTGACTTGCTGCATCTGGACATCAAAAAGTTGGGGCGTTTCCACCGTCCCGGCCATCGTATCACCGGCGACCGCAGCAAGGACTCACGCGGCGCAGGGTGGGAGTGTGTTCATGTGGCGATTGATGACCACTCCCGTGTGGCGTTCAGCGCTCTGCATCCTGATGAAACGGGACGCAGTGCCTGCCTGGCGCTGTTACAGGCACTTCGCTACTACGCCGGGCTCGGCATTTGTTTCAGTCGGCTACTCACGGACAATGGAGCCTGTTACCGGTCGAAACGCTTCCAGAAGCTGTGTCGTCGGCTGGGGCTCAAGCATCTGCGCACCAAGCCTTACACACCACAAACCAATGGCAAAGCAGAGCGCTTCATTCAGACCGCCCTGCGTGAGTGGGCTTATGCACGGAGCTATGACTCGTCAGAGCAACGGGCAGAGCACTTGCAACCGTGGTTGCATGAGTACAACTGGCATCGTCCTCATGCCAGTCTGGGCTACCAGCCCCCCATCAGTCGTCTTCAATCTGTGAACAACCTGGTGGGTTTACACAACTAGCCAGAAACGGACAGGGATAGCAAAAATTGGCCAAAGGTTTTTTTGCTCTTTCATTGCACGGCCGGGTTTCACTCTTCGTCACGCTGTTATTCATATGTCGCGGCTCGACAGAAGGGGGCATAACGGACGGGTCGTAGGCACGATTGGCCTAGCTTTATTTGCTTAGCGAGATTAGTGGCGGCGAAAACTGCTTAAAAATTAATAACAGATCACATAACTATCTTTTTTACATTGAGTGTGGCGATTTTGTGTTGTTCAATCGAGTCAGTTAATTTTTTATGATTATTAAGTCATCGCATTTGCGGCCCAGGGCCGACCAATAACAACACTTGCCAAGGATGATAAGTGAACGACTGTAAGGCATGGCCCCATTGCCGTGGGTTTAGTCTGATCGAGTTGTTGATCGCCATGACGGTTGTCAGCATTCTCGCGGCCATCGCGTTGCCAGCGTATCAGGGTTATCTGCAACAGGGACGTCGTTACGAAGCGCAGCAGCAATTGCTGGAGCAGGCGCTCGCCCTCGAACGTATCTATACCCAACAGGGCCGTTATCCCGACACGTTTGCCACCCCTTCCAACACGGATTTCTACCAGTTCAGCTATAGCCAGCAAGATGCTGGCGACTACCTGCTCAAAGCCATTCCAACGACGCGTCAACAGGATGAGTGCGGCACACTGACCCTCGATCAGACCGGTTATCGCGCGGCCAATCGCCATGACTGCTGGGGATCATAAGATGAATGTGCGCGGATTTACTCTGATTGAGTTGATGATCACGGTCGGCATCGCCGCCATCTTGCTATTGGTCGGGTTGCCCTCCATGAGTCAGCGCCTCGCGGCCGAACGGCTCGATCGTAGTGCGACCGAACTCGCTTCAGCCTACCGCTTTGCCCGCAGCGAAGCGGTCAAGCTGACCCTGCCGGTGGTACTGCAGGGCACCGAGAACGGTGGCTGGGAGGTGATGGCTGACAGCAAGTTGCTGCGTCAGGCGGCAGCACCTGCTGGCGGAATAGTGATCAAGCCGTTTGACCCCATCCAGATCGCGCCAACCGGCAGCAGCAGCCACGCCGAGATCATTCTGGCCAATCGCCTCGGTGAGCAGCGGGTGCTCTGCGTTGCCCCGAGCGGCCAGCTGCTGCAAGGGAGCTGCTCATGAGACACGCCGCACTTGCCCGCCAGCAGGGCTTCAATCTGGTGGAGATCATGGTTTCCATGGTGTTGGCGGTGATGGTGTTTCTCGGTCTCGCCAAGGGGCAGGTGGTCTCGTTGCAGCAGGCGCATTACAGCTTGCAGAGCACGCTGGCCACGATCGAGGCGAGCAACAGCGTGGAGCAGATCTGGAGCTCGCTGTGTGAAGTGCAGCGCAAGCCCGAGCGGTTCACCCAGGCCGATTTTCTTGCCCGCTTCATCCTGCAGGATGGCCACCGGCTGGTGCTGCCGAACCGTTATAGCGACAACTTTGTGGTCGCTATCGAGTGGCAGGATGAGCGGGTCTCCGGCGCCAAGCGGGTGGAGTTGAACGCAGGATTTCCGCCTTTATGCTGAGCGTCCCCTCACGGCAACGAGGCGTCAGTCTCGTCGAGCTGATGATCTCCATGGTGCTCGGTCTGATGCTGATGCTGGCGATTTTTGCCGGTTACGCCCCGATCAAGAGCACGGTCGAGCAGAGCAAGGCGCTGGAGCAGGCGAACGAGGTGTTGCGCTTTGCCACTCTCACCTTTACCAACAGCATCAAGCAGGCGGATCAGCTGATAGCGGTCACCCCTGATCGCCTGACGCTGGCCTTCAAGGTAGAGGGGGGCAGTCAGGTGCTCTCCTGCCTTGGCAACCAGAAAACCGCCGATTTTACCGAGCAGTACCGCTTCACACCGCCGGTGCTCAGTTGCGATGACGGAGATGGTCCGCGCCTGTTGCTGGCCCATCTTCAGGATCTTGAATTCGGCCAGCAGGGTGCGTTGGTCAATATCCGCATCTTTCCCGAAGGGCTGCCGAGCTATCTGGCACCGGGAGTAGAGGTGCAGGTGGCCCGCCGCAAGGCGGTCTGGGCAGCAGCGTTGGCCACATCCGGTGCCAACGCCACAGCAGGGGGAGCGGGATGAACAAGGGATTGCAGGGGCAGCGGGGAGCCGTACTGCTGGTGGTGCTGGTGGTGAGCCTGCTGTCGAGTCTGCTGGTGTTTACCAGCATTCAGGAGAACCAGTTGCAGGCTCGCCTGAGCGGCAATTTTCACAAGAAGATCAATGCGCAGCTCAGTGCCGAGCAGGGGATGAACGAGAGTTATCGAGCCCTGCATCAGGCGCTTGGCGCCGAACCGCGGATAGAGTGGGCTCAACTGGTGCAGAAGGTGCCAAGCAATGGCGAAGGAGCCATGGCGGGCAGCCGCTTCAGCATCGATCAGCTGGATGCCTCCACAGGCAGCAAGCTGGCGTTGCAGAGCCATGGCCGCTATCTGGAGGGCAATGCCAGCCTCAACGCGCTGTTTGCTCTCAAGCGCGAGCCCGGCAATCTCATCTTTCAGGATTCGGTGGTGGCGTGTGAAGGGCTAAGCCTTTCCGGTAGCGGTTTTATCGACAGCTATGACTCGCGCAAGGGCAAATATGGCGGCACCAACATTAACCAGAATGCCAAGGTGGCGACCGTCAGTGACAAGGCCAATGTAGTGCTCGACGGCAATTCGCCAATTTGGGGCGATGTACGGGCGACCGGCTCCGTGACCCTGAACGGATCTTCTCCCATCTCCGGCAACGTGAATGCCGGGAGCGACGTCATTATCTCCCCCTCTTCGGACAAGATTGTCCGGGTCTCCGGCAATGTGAAAGGTGGCGGTAGTTTGACCCTGAAAGGGGGGCGCATCGGTGGTCAGGTGGCGGTCAATGGCAATGTTTCCATGGACTGGGGTACCAGCATCGACAGCGGCAAACTCAGTTATGGTGGTGCTGGTTTTTTTAAAGATCAGGAGAACCAGAAGTATCTGGATCCCGAGTATCGCAACGATCCCAGGTTGCCGCCGGTGGCCGGGCAGGTGTGTGACCCGCTCAATGTGGTCGCGCTGCCCAAATCATTCCCCCCTGCCACACTGCCCATCAATGGCCCGCTGACTCTGGGCGCCACCCAGCAGATGGTGCTGACCACGGATCCTGCCACTGGCTCGGTCACCAGCAGCAATCAGCACAAGCCCGAGCTACCGCTCCCCGGCAAGGGGGAGTTGTTTGGCAAGGAGCAGACCATTTATCAGCTCGACAGCCTCAATATGAGGGCCGATGCCAGTCTCACCATCAAGGGGGATGTGGTGCTGCTGATCGACAATGATTTCACCATGACTGGCAGCAACCAGTTGACGGTGAGCGAGGGGAGCAGTCTGACCCTGATCGTCAGCGGCAAGGTTGATCTCGGGGCCGGTGCCGAGGTGACGGCAGCCAAACAGGGGTTGACCGCTGGCGGTACGCCCGCTATCTCCATCTATTCCGCGTATAGTGGCAAGGATGGGGTCAAGCTGTCGGGCAATACCCCGCTCTATGCCGCCCTCTATGCCCCGTTGACCGAGATGAAGATCAGCGGAAGTGGCGGTCTGTACGGGGCGGTGCGTGCCAAGCATCTGACCGAGAGCGGCGCTGGCGGTGTGCACTACGACGAGGCGCTGGGCATGGCAGATCTGGGGGACGATCAGGGGCCGCCTCCGAGATTGGCACTGCGGCAGTGGCACTTTGTGCAGTGAGGCTGGCGAGCCGCTAAAAAGGATCGAACGGGGCGCGCAACTGTGAGAAGGTGGAGATCTGTCCACCCAGCCGTTCACTGTTGAGGAGAGCTCCATGCCAGGCCCCGCTCGCGCCGGTGCCCTGATCTATGCCAAGGATCCGGGCCTGCTGACCCACTTTTATCGTACCTTGCTGCAGATGGTGGTCTGCTGTCAGGATGAGCAGTTGGTGGTGCTGGAAAACAGCGATATCCAGCTGCTGATCCACGCCATTCCAGAGCCTTATGCCGGGCAGGTCGTTATCAAGCGGCCGCCGGAACTGCGGGAAGAGGGGGCCATCAAGCTGTTCTTCACCGTCTCCAGCCTCGCCTGGGCAGAAGCGAAGGCGGCGGATCTCGGCGGCGGTTTGCTGCCACAGCAGTGGACGGGGCCCGGCTTTGTGGTGCGCAACGCCTTCGACCCGGAGGGCAATATCCTGCAACTGCGCGAGTTGCTGGGTTCCCCTGATCCTCTCTGAATCCTCTCTTTGTGCAGCATTGCTGTGACGGTGTGCTGTGCCATGCACCGCCATAAAAATGAACCGCCATAAAAACGGGGCCCTGTAGTGGTCAACTAAAAAGGGCCCCGTTCTGCTGTTAGCTTACTGCGCTCATTACTTCAGGTAGCGCTGTTCCAGATGCTGGCGCAGCCAGTGTGGATTGAGCGCTTCACCGGTGGCACGGCGCACCAGCTCGTCGGTGCTGTGCAGGCTCCCCTGTGACCAGATGTTGCGCCCGAGCCAGCCGAAGATCTCCGGCAGGCGGCCCGCCGCGATCACCTCCCCCATGCTGCCCAGCTCTTTTTCGAGGGCAAAGCGCAGCTGGGCGGCATACATGGCACCCAGGGTGTAGCTCGGGAAGTAGCCGAACGAGCCGTCGGTCCAGTGAATATCCTGCATGCAGCCATTGCGGTAGTTGCCCTTGGTGGAGAGTCCCAGCCACTGCTGCATCTTGGCATCCCACAGCTCGGGGATGTCGGCCACCTCGATCTTTCCTTCCACCAGATCGCGCTCCAGCTCGTAGCGCAGAATAACGTGGGCCGGATAGGTCACCTCGTCCGCATCGACCCGGATAAAGCCCGGCTCGACCCGGCTGTAGAGCTTGGCCAGATTGTCCGGCGCAAACGCCGCCTGCTCGCCGAAGTGGTGACGAATGCGTGGTGCCAGCAGCGCGAGGAAGGCCGGATGATGCCCCAGCTGCATCTCGCAAAACAGGCTCTGGCTCTCGTGGATCGCCATGGAGCGCGCTTCGGCTACGGGCTGACCCAGCAGATGACGCGGCAGCCCCTGCTCGTAACGGGCGTGACCGGTTTCGTGCACTATGCCCATCAGGCTGGAGACAAACTCCTGCTCGTTATAGCGGGTGGTGATCCGCACGTCGGTCGGCACGCCGCCGCAGAAGGGGTGGCTGCTCACATCGAGCCGGCCGTGGGCGAAATCAAAGCCGAGCAGTCCCATTACCTCCTGACCGAGCGCTTGCTGGGTCGGTATGGGGAAGGGGCCTTGCGGCAGCAACAGGGCATCGCCCTTCTGCTGTTCACTCACGGTCTGGATAAGAGCCGGCAGCCAGCTGGCGAGATCGCCGAAGATCTGATCGAGCCGCGCGCTGGTCATGCCCGGCTCATAGAGGGCCAGCATGGCGTCGTAGGGGCGCACGCCAAGCGCATCGGCCCGCAGTTGCGCCACTTCACGGGAGAGTTTCACCACCTCCTCGAGATTGGGAGCAAAGCCGGCCCAGTCGTTGTTCTTGCGCTGGCTGCGCCAGGCGTGCTCGCACTTGCTGCCAGCCAGCGACAGCGCTTCGACCAGCTCACCGGGCAGCAGGCTGGCATCTTGCCACTGGCGCTTGATTTCGCCGAGGTTGGCCCGTTGCACTTCATCCAGCGGCTCACTCTCAGCCTTGGCAATCCAGTCGCCCAGCTCGGGAGCGGTGCGCTTCTGGTGGATCAGCAGACCGAGTTCGGCCATCGCTTCGGCGCGGGCATCATTGCCCCCTTCCGGCATCATGGCCGCCTGATCCCAACCGCAGATGGCGGCGAGGTGGCTAAAGCGGTGGATCTGCTGCTGATGTTGTTCAAGCTTTTGATATGACATGGGATTGTCCTTGTTATCGTCCCTGATGGTATGCCGCCCCGTACCTGGCATGATCGGGGCCGATCGATGCTAACACCGCCGCTGTATAGTTGACCACCTTCACGCAGGCGGGCCAAAGGCGTGGGGGCGAAACGCGGATTAGCCGAGCCGCTTCTGGTGCCGTTCGCGGTTTTCCGCTTTTTTGCGTTCGCTTTTGCGCAGCAGCACATAGAGGGCACCGCTGCCGCCGTGGCGACGCTCGGCACTGTGGATCGCCATGACGGCGGGCAGTTGCGGCAACCAGGCGCTCACATAGCTTTTCAGCAGGGCACGCGGGGTGCTGCGCTCCCCCTTGCCGTGCAGGATCAGCAGGCAGCGGATATCCCGGACTTCACAATCCGCAATGAACTGCACCAGCGTCTGGCGCGCTTCGTTGAGGGTTTTCTGGTGCAAATCCAGGCTCGCCTGCAGCTCGTATTTGCCGAGCCGCAGCTTCTTGTAGACCCCCTCCTGCACCCCATCGCGCTTGAAGCCGATGATTTCGTGCGGATCGCGCATCTCGATGGCCTCCATGGTGAGGTGGTCGAGGGCGAGTTGCTCGGCGGTGGCAGCCTGACGGCGAGCGAGCTGCGCCTCGGTCGGGGCGGATTTGGCCGCATGGGGATGGATGTTGTCGCTGCGAATGGGCCGCACGTCGGCCACTTCATTCATAAATAGCGAGAGTTCGTCGTTATGAGACACGGCAGGCTCCCCATAAGAAAAAGTGGGGGCCATTATAACGGTCGTAACCGGCACAGAAAACGGGGAAAGGGGGAGGGGATAAGGGGCTCCCGGCATGGACACTGGTGCAGCCAGGCCCGGGAATCACAGTCGCGAACCATAAAACAGCACAGGCGGTCAGTGTGAGCTGCCGCCTGTGGTCAGAGGATTACTTGCCCTCTTTGGGCTGTTGAGAATGGGGTTGCTGTGAATGAGGCGGTTGCGAGTGCATCACCTTGTAGATGAAGTAGGCCGCGTAAGAGCTGATGAGCAAGAAGGTGCCGATAATCACCAGCATCGACATCAATCCCACGCTGTTGCCAAACATCAGGTCCAGCCAAAAGTCCATTTTATTGCTCCTGTCACCCGGTTGATGACAGGCATGATAAATACCTCTTTGCCCCGTCCGGGATGATCCCGATCAACTCCCTTGCAGGTTGTTTAATAACCAGTGCGTTCTGTGATCGTTCTCACTGGACTCCTTGCTACCGAGCCTGCACAGGGCCCGGTGTGGTGAGCGGGGTAATGCGCCACCCCTGCTGCTCCAGCAACGCCAGCAACCCCTGTTCGCCGTAAAGGTGCAGGGCGCCTACCACGATAAAGCTCTCGTTGGGCAGGGTGGACCATTTCTTCAGCCAGTTGTGGTTGCGCTCGGCCAGCAGGGTCTGCTCCATCCAGCTCTGTAGCGCGGGCGGGGCCATCTCCTCCTTGAGCAGATTGATCAGCGTCGCCTCATCCCCCTGCTGCCACGCCTTCATTACGGCGGCGAAACCACTCTCCAGCATCGGTAGCTCATCCAAGGTGCTGGCGAGCATCAGGGTCTGGTTGTCACCCACGCTGGCCAGATAACCGAGCTGTTCCAGCAGGGTTTCAAAGCCCACCACCGGTTTGCCCTCTTTGGCGGCCCGGGTGGCAAAGTGCTGGTCTATCCCGAGTTTACTCTTGAAGTCGGAACGGGCCATGGCGGCCTGGGTCAGGGTAATGGCGGCAAACCAGGGGCGCAGGGTGGCGAGGGTCGCCTCGTCGATGCCATAGCGGGACCCCGCCATCAGGGTGCGCTGATAGAGCTCGGCAGGCAGATGATCCTTGAGCGGTTTGCCATCCACCAGTCGGGTGAGGGAGGCGGTCTGTTGCCACTGATCCGGCGTGATGCTGTTCATGTCCACCTCCATCACCAGTGCGCGACTCTGCAGCCAGGCCCGTTCCACCGGCTCGGGCAGAGGATATAGGGAAAGCTTGCCCGCATGGATGGAGCCCAGCAGCCAGTGTTGCTGGTTGCCCTTGCTCACCCGATAGAAGGCGGGATCGGCAAAGGCGTGCAGCGGTAGCAGCAGGCAGAGCAGGAAGGCAAAGAGGGTGCGATGAAATCTCATGGGGATCCTTAATATGCGCCGGGTGACTTCTCTTGCTGACAATAACTCCTATGATAAGTCCTCATTTCAGATAACCAAGAGGTTTGCCATGCCCCATCTTCGTTTTCGCGCCGTGGCGCTCGAGACCCTGCAACAGGTGAGCGGCCCGCTGCTGGCCGAGCTTTGCGAGCTGACCGGCGGCAAGCCGGAGTTTGTCACCATGGAGCGGATTGATAGCTGCTGGATACGCAACGGCGAGCCAGAGACGGGTTTTCCGTTTGTTGAGCTGCACTGGTTCGAGCGGCCGCAGGAGATGCAGGACGCTGCCGCGCGCCTTATCACGCGCCATTTGAAACGGGTGCTGGGGGAGCAGACCTATGTGGTGGTGCAGGTGATCCCTCTGGCCAAGAGCGCCTACTACAGCAACGGTGAGCACTATTGAAGAGGGGGACAAACCAGGTTGGCGGGTCGGGTGACGCCGCTACCCGGCTAACGCCACTTGGGCGGCAGGATGCTTGTCGCCCATCACGGGATCAGGCCGATTTGGCCAGCAGTTTATCGAGCCAGCGAGTGGGCAATACCCGTCGCAGGAAGGCAAACAGCCGGGTTGGAGTGGTCACCGGATAGCGCGCCTTGGGATGGGCGTGGGTCAGCGCATGGAGCAGCGGCGGGATGCAGGCTTCGCTTGGGAGGGTAAAGCCGCTGGTGGCCCCCTCTTTTTCCAGCCGCGTCAGGGTCTGGCGGTAGGCCGACTGATGACGGCTTTGGGCCGGATCGATGTGCCGCAAGAAGGCGCTGCGGGCATTGGCACGAAAACGGGTATCGATGGGGCCCGGTTCAATCAGGCTGATATGTACCCCGCTACCCGCCAGTTCAAGGCGCAGAGTGTCGCTATAACCTTCCAGCGCAAACTTGCTGGCGTTGTAGGCGCCGCGATACTTCATGGCAACCAGCCCCAGAACCGAGCTGTTCTGCACTATCCGCCCCTCTTTGGCCTCCAGCATCGGCGGCAGCACCTGACGGATCAGATGGTGCCAGCCAAACAGGTTGGTATTGAACTGTTCCCTGAGCGCCTCGGTGGGCAGATCTTCCAGCGCCCCGGGTTGGCCATAAGCGCCATTGTTGAACAAGCCATAGAGGCGCCCGCCTGCCAGATGGAGCGCCGCACTGGCGCCCAGTTCGATGGAAGCAGGGTCCGCCAGATCCAGTTGTACTGCCAGCAATCCCTGTTGCTGCAGACGGGCCACATCTTCCGCCTTGCGTGCCGAAGCGATCACGGTAAAACCGTGCTGCCCGAGCGCCTGTGCGGCGGCGAGGCCAATACCGCTGGAACAACCGGTGATCAGAACAAAACGGGGCATGATGGGAAATCTCTATACGATGTATCGCTTGAGGATACATGAAACAAAAGCCCGCATAAAAGCGGGCTAAGTGTGATAAACAGTACTTCTTACAGGTTTTGCGCTGCCCAAGAGATAAAATCGCGTTTCTCGGTTGGGGTCATTTTGTCAAACCAGAATCGCGCTTGTTGGGAAGCTGAGCCACTGATATCGGAAGGCTGAATGGGTTTTGTGGCTACTGCTGCAGGAATCACGTTGCTGCCTTGTGTCGGCAAGTCATATACGTTTTTCACATTACCCTGCATTGCTCCTGCCAGTTGAGGTAGCGCTGCTGGTTGGTTGCTACGGTTAAATGCGTCAAGCTCTTCGCCAAAATTACGAAGCACGGACATATTGGTCATAGAGACCAGCTCACCAAGTTTGTATGAAACGGTGTTGCCGGATGACGAGAGTTTCCATTGTGGTTGTTTGTCAAACGCCTCTCCTCGCTCCCATGTTTGCAACCTCGGTGCTTCTACCGATATCTCTTGGTTTGCAGCATTAAATGTCAATACATGTACATGAGAGTTATATTTTTTTGTATTGTTTTTATCTTTGACTAATTGAGAGATTTTAATCGCAATTTGATTGTCTCCGTCGGGCAAAGATTGATTGTCTACCTTGCCAATAAACAGCGGGGAGTCAACCGGAATACCATTGACCGCAACGAGTTCTACCCCTCTGCCTATTTCCAGATTGACTGCAGCCTGACTGACAGAGGGTAGTGTGGCGATTAATGCTGCCATAATGGTCTTTTTCATTTCTGGTTTACCTCTTGTCTTCATCACAACTAAAAAGGCGGGCCCTGTAAGGGCCCGCCAAGTAGGCATTAAATACAGGGAACACAAGCCAGGGTTTAGAAGTAGTATTCTACGCCCATGCCTAGACCAAACTCTTTATCACCATCTTGTACCACTGACAGACCACGGCGCTGCAGATAGTAAGGACGAACATAGGCAACGGCCGAGTCATCCAGGAAGTACATGGCTTGACCGGAGATGATGGAGTCGCTGAACTCGCTCGCCTTAAAGTCGCCAGCCGCTGTTTCAAATTCAGGCTTCAGGTTGGCGGCATAGGCGAGTTTGAACTGCCACAGACCGGTATTGTATACAGTGGCCAGGGTGTAGCTATCTTGTGACATACCGTTCAGCGTCGTGGTGCCTACACCGATAACATTCAGGTCCATGTCGGAATAATCGGCGGTCAGGCGCTTATAGGCACCGTAGAAACCGAGGCCATTGTCAAAGTTGAGCTCGAAGCCCAGCAGATAGGCATTTGAGTCGCCTGTTCCGCTAGTATGCGTCAGGAGTGCATTAGCTGTATTCTCATTATTTTCATCGATCTTAGCGAGCTTCTGCGTTCCATGAAACGCGCCCTCTCCGATTTTGCGGTCAGTACCTTTTTCATAGGTCGCGTGCAGAGTCAGCGGACCGGTATTGTAGTGGGCGCCCAAGCCATAGAAGTTGGAGCTCGCATCATTGGTATTGTTACCACGGCCCAGCGCCAGGTTGTAGCTGAAGCCGCTATGGTTGGCGGAGTCAAAGCGGATCATGTTGGATTGACGATCGTAGTTACCACCACCGATGATGTCGCCGCGCCAGTCCATCACTTTACCGGTAGAGATACTGCTGTACGGCCAGTCAAGCACTTCATAGAGCGGTGTTAGCATACGGCCTGCGCGAACTTTACCTATCCCTTCCCACTCGAAACCACCGAAGGTATCGCGCACCCCCAGCTTGCCGTCACCGCCAGACTCACCGACGTTGCCGGATTCGATTTGCCAGATAAACTTGGGGCCGTTGGCAAAATCCTTGCTGCCACGGAAACCGATGCGAGATTCATTTTCGATCTTGATGGGGTTCTCGTATCCGCCATTGGCATCAACGGTTGCCCAGTCAGCACCAGTCCAGGCAGAGATTGCGATCTGGCCATAGATGTCGACATTCTTGATATCTGCATGAGCAGGCAGTGCGAAAGCTGAAGCAATGACAACAGCCAGTGCGGATTTATTGAACATAAGATAGCTCCTGATTTTATGGACTTAGCTTTTTTTTTCGGCAGTTGGCTGTGTGCCTTCCGCTCGATTATCGGTATTGCAATCAACACCCCGAAGGGCAAAAAATCTTGTCTTGGCTACCTGCAACCCGGATGTCTTGGCACATCTGTAGTTGGCAGTCCTGATCATCACATGTTGTTTTTTTATGTTCCGATTCTTGGCTATCGGACAACCCCAAGAGTACGTTCGCGGTGCGAAATATCAATGAAAAGTTCCCTCAACGTTTCAAAAGTATGACCGAGTGCAAATAATCATGGGCAAGGTCGTAAACAGCCTCATGGCAGGTATCACGGTGATGAGAGCGTTTTCTTGAGGCTGCGGCCAGCGCCAGTGCGGGTTTTCATCCGGTACGGGGGAAGAGGTGTCAGTTAACCTGCCGATAACAGATAATTTTGTGCTACAAAAAAACTTTCCCTCTGGTTGAGGGAAAGTGATCTGGCAAAGATGTGGGGCGAATAGGGGTCAGCCTTGCTGGCCGAGGATGCGGGGGATCTGCTGCGCCTGATGGTGGATATGGGACGAGACCTGCACCGAGAGCTGACTCACCTGACGGGCATGCTGATGGATACGGGCGATCAGATCGGCAAAACTGGCCAGCTTGTGTTCCTGACTTTTGGCGTTGTCGGCCCCCTGCAGGGCGATCACTGCGGTGTTGCGGGCGATCTCCCTCACTGCCTGGGTGGTCTGGCGCAGTTGTTCCGCCTGCGCTCGCTGGCGGCTTGATTCGCTGGTGATCCGGTTCAGTACAGTGCCAAGTTGTTCGCCGGATTGGGTCAGGCGCCCCAGAATATCGGTGATCTGGTTGAGGGATTGCTGGGTATTGGCCGAGAGGTGGCGCACTTCATCGGCGACCACCGCAAAACCGCGTCCCTGTTCCCCTGCGCGGGCCGCTTCGATGGCGGCGTTGAGGGCCAGCAAGTTGGTCTGCTGAGCGATATGACCGATCACATCGACAATGGCCGTCACATCAGCAACCGAGCGGGTGAGGGCTTGCAGCGCCTCATCGCTCTCGTCAATCGCCAGTCCGGTCTGATGAGTGGCGTGCAGCATGCTCCCCACCAGATCTTCGCTCTGGCTCATCGCCTGTTCGTTATGGTGGGCATGCTGGGCGATGTTGGCGGCGACCTGATGGACCTCTCCGGCCAGCTGGTTCAGCTCATCCATCATCTGGCCGCTCTCGTCGACCACCTGTTCGGTGGTGCGGGTGCTGTGGTGGATCTCGTCAACCTGACTGACCATCCCTTGCAGACTGAGGGATACCGCTGATAGCTGCCCCTCTTTTTGTTGTTGGTCCAGTTGCAGACGACCGATCAGCCGATTGTAGCTGGCAACAATATCGGCCAGCTCGTTGCGATCGCGCCCGGTAGGCAACGGCTCGGCCTGCCCTGTCTGATCGAGCTGCAGAAAGGCTCCGCGCAGTCGCAACAAGGGGGCGAGCAGCCAGCGTCGTTGCACCAGCGCAAACAGCAGGGCGACTATCACCAGACAGAGCGCCAGCGTGCCGAGGATGGTGGCCAGCTCCTGATTGACGGCTTGCCGTTCGTGGGCAAGTTGTTCCCCCATCTGTCTGGTCGCTTGCAACATCGCCATGATGTCTTGCTGCACGGTCTGGCGGCCAGCCTGTTGTTGCTGAAGCGCCGTGCGGCTGTTGGCCAATTCCTGCGGATAGCGACCCAGCAGCGAGCGTAATTCGCTGCGCGGTTGATCTCCCAGCTCCTTGCGTACCGGCTCCCCCAGCGTGAATTCATCGGCGGGCGCCTCTTCATACAGGCCGAGCAGCGGCAAGGCTTGCAGCGCTTGCGCCTGTTTTTGCAGTGCCTCCAGCTCGAAGCGGATCCCTTCGAGCAGCTTTTCATTGCCCTGCTCCATATAGCTTTGGCGCAAATGGGCGAGGCGCGGCAGGCTCGCCAGGATCTCGGTTGCACCGCGGCGATATTGCTGTGCTGCGGCAGATTGTTCCGTGCTGGCGCCTTGCTCCCCATAGCGGATCAGCGCCATGGCCTGGCTGCCCAGCTCACTCTCCGCATTTTGCAGTAGCAGCTGGCTGTTGCCCGAGAGCTTGCCTGCGGCCTGATAGTCGTGCGCGATGCGCTGCGCCATCTGCTCGAGTTGCTGCCTGAGCGGGGCCGCCACGGCATCATCCTGAGCGGTCAGCGAGGAAAGCGCTTGCTGGCGGATCTTCTCCGCAGCTGTCAGTTGTTGCGGATCGCCGCTGTTGAGGTAGTCACGCAGGCTGTTTTGCAGGGTCACTGTCACCAGTTGTTGCAGCGTCTCGTGCTGATGCTGGGCCTGATTGGTACGGGCAAGCTGCTGCCAGCCGTGGTAGAGGGCCAGCGTCTGTCCTCCCGCGACCAGTAACAAAACAAGGGAGGAGAGGGTGGCGTAATGGGCGATTTTCACGGGGTAATTCCTGTCAGCACAGACCATGGGGGAGCGTGGCCCGAGCCTAAACAGGGATGATGGCGTTTTTATGACAGCATGGTCAGGTGGCCCTATTTTACCGACTTAACTGGCTGGGGATGCCAGTGCTCTGTTGCGTTGGCCCAGCATACCGAGCAGGGCGCCGCCCATGATAAGTGCACCGGCCAGCAGATGGCGCGAGGTCAGCTCTTCTCCGTTCAATGCCACTAACAGCAAAGTACTCAGCAGCGGTGTCAGGTAGGCAAGGGCACCGATCCGGCGTGGATCGCCGTCTCGCAGTGCCAGATACCAGGTCACAAAGGCCGCCCCCATCGGGCCCAGCGCCAGCCCGATGATGAGGCTCCAGTCACTGGTGGGGATCTGCGCGAGTGGCAGGGGCCCCTCCAGCAGACGGGCAAGCAGCAGCGCCAGCAAACCTGCGGGCAGACAGGCTGCCGCAGTGACCACTGCAGGTGCCGGTGGCAGACGGCGTGACAGCACTGAATAGGCCCCCCAGACGACAGCGGCACCGAGCGCCAACAGGTATCCCGGCAGATAGGCCTGCTGCAGTTGTAGCTCGCCGTTGACCATCACCAGCATGGAACCCGCCAGACCAAAGGCGCCAGCCAGCAGGTGACGGGCATGGAGTGGATGGCCGGGCAACAACAGCGGGGTGAACAGAATGATGCAGAGCGGCCAGAGGTAGTTGATGAGGTTGGCCTCCAGCACCGGGGCATGGCGAAAGCTCATAAAGAGCAGCAGATGGTAGAGCAGCAATGCCGTAACCGTCACCAGCCAGGTAATAGGGCGAGCACGCCACTGGCGCCAGAACGGCAAGGCCCCGACCCCGCAGAAAAACAGCACCAGCCCGACCAGCACCAGTGGTGACACGCTGGTGACCCGTGACGTCAGCGCCGCCAGCGAGGCCCACAGCACAATGGTCAGCAGTGCAAAACCGGTGGATCTATCCCACCAGGAACATCCGGACATCCAACACTCCTTTGCAAGATGAAACAGGGCTTGGCCTCAAAGACAAGCCGAAGAGAAGCAGTCTATCAGAGAGCGCATGCTCTGAACGCAGAAAGGAGAGGGTCATTACGGTTGGATGGTCGGATTCATTGTCGCCAAAAACGACCAAGGGGTTGGCATCGTGATGATGCCAACCCCTTGTTTTGTATGGCGCTCCCGACTGGAGTCGAACCAGTGGCCTGTCCCTTAGGAGTCTAGATGTTATTAGTTTCATATAGAATCAGTTGGTTTTATCTGAGATTATATTTTGATTAAAAACAGCATGTTACTTAATATGTTTGTATCCAGTGGTTTCATGAAGTCTCACTCCAATGCACTGCGTTGGAGGGGTACGAGGAGGGGTACGGATGGCGATAAGTAAAGACTTGGAGGTCTCGTCACTCAAGCCAGTTGAAGGTGTTAAAGTTAAGCGCTATGCGATTCAATCGAAGCATGGTGGTGGGCTCAAGATAGAAATCCGTGAAAGTGGCCTCAAGCGTTTTGTATATCGCTTCAAGATTGGTGGTAGTGAAGGCGAATTGTTGCTGGGGAGTTATCCTGCCCTGACTCTGGCTAAAGCTAGAGAGGAGCATGGGAAAGCCGTGCAGCTTGTGAAGCGGGGCATTGACCCCACCAAGTTTGCGGCACAAGAAAAGGCTAAAAATGAAACGGCTCTGACGATGGATGAGTTACTCGGACGATGGCTCGATGCGCAACGTGTTGCTCAGGTCGTCAAACCCAAAACCCTCCAATGTCATCAGGATCGTTGGAATCGTCATCTCAAGAAGACCCTGGGCAATATTCGCTTAATCGATCTGACTCGTGCCCACTTGGCACAAGCGTTAGAGATAACTAGGCGCGCAACAAAAGACGAAACCCGTAAGGGGTTGGGAACGTTGAATCAGATGTTGGATTATGCGGTGGTTCACTGCCTGATTGAAGCTAACCCGGCAAGGCTATTACGGCCAAAAGATTTTGGCGCCAGCGCAGGGGCTCCAAGAGAGCGTTGGCTGACTGTCCCCGAATTGCGCAGGTTATGGAAGGCCATTGATGAGGACTTGGGGAGCGGCGGCAGCCTGGCTGCTGGGGGACGGGGCGTTTCTCGCCATGCCACTATTTCTCTGCCTGCAGCGAATGCGATCAAGCTATTGATACTGACCGGATGTCGGCGTAGTGAAGTCGCCAATATGCGTTTTTCACAGATCAAGGATGATATATGGACCATACCAGAAACAAAAAATGGTAGAGCTCATACAGTCTTTATTTCTCCTCAAGCAAGATCAGTAATTGAGGAACAGGGGCAGTATGCCAATGGTGATTTCGTATTCGAATCTGATCGTCCAAAAAATGATGAAATAGAGCCAATTTTAGTCGACTCAATTACACGAGCGCTAAGACGATTCATTGCCAGATGTTTAGCTGATATGGAACCATTTACTGTCCATGATTTACGGCGTAGTGCGGCTACTAACTGGGCGGAAAGACTAGATATTGAGGAAAGAGTGATTGAGCTTTGCTTGAATCACACTCCTATTAATAAACTGATTAGAACTTACCATCGTTCACGGCATACCGAGAAAACCCGCCTTGTATGGATTAATTGGGGCCGACTGGTAGCCGATGAGGTGATGCAAGATCCTGCTGCTGAAGCAGAATTCAAGAACGTTGTGAAAGTGAGTTTTAATAGAAAATAAGTGGCTATGATAATGCTGAGTGATGGACTAAACTATTTAATAGTTTAGTCCATATTGATTTTATTTACACTGAATTAACATTAATAATCTCTAAATTGCCCTCAATGGTTTAAATTAAATAAAAACTGGTGGATAATTCAATTTTTATATCTATTCAATTGTGGAATTCAAGTTCTCGCAATTTTCTCGTACTCAGCCCTGATCAGCGCCTCAACGATTTTATTTTTATTTTCATTTCTAGCTAAGCTAAGTTTATCAAGAATATCGCCAATATCTTGGCTCATGTTTATACTGTATTGTTTCTTATCTTTGTTTTTATCTCGGTATTTTCTCTGGCTCCATGTTTTTTTCATGGTGAGCGCAATAAGTTTTGAGCTATCCTCATTGAATGTGCGCGTCACATCAAAAAATGAAATAATATCATCTCGAACTCCAATTGAGCCACGAGGTACTAGCGGAATATAATCTGACCTAGTACCACGCAAGTAATCATACATCCAAGGGATTTTTTGCTTTTCATCTTTTTTTAGCCAATGCGTAACTTCTTGATTATCTATAGCATATGAAGACGATTCTTTTATGTTTTCTAATATCTGCAATTTATTAACCTTGTCAACTTTAAGTCTATTTATACAGCAGGCGATTAAAAATACACTTATATTTTTGTTTGTGATTTCGTTTACTCTCACAACTCTTTGAATATTATTTTGCTGTACAGTTTTACCCAGGTTAATTTTTAAATTATAGTTAAATATTCCATTAGGAGTGCTTTCGAGTATTAAATGACTTAAGGTTCGCCAAATGTAACAAAGCAATCGAGTGTTTTTATCATCTATCCAAGAGAGGTCATTATTGGAAATGCAATTTTGGGAATATTCTTTGTGGAGTATTTCTATAAATCGGTCGAGGTTAAGTGGTGAATCGTCTCTAATATTATTTTCAGACATGAATTTTTGGGCGTTAGGTTCTAAGCTGGCTCTTGATAGTTCGTTTTCAAGATTCTCAGTTGTAGGAATTATGTATACTGAATACGCATTTATTTCACATGTTCTATACCAAAGGTAATCAACGAAGTATCTGTCGAGTAACTGTGTTCTGATAACTTTTCCATCCGCCCAGACCGCCATATTTTCACCCCAATAACTTAAAACTACATTGTAGTTTTTATTGTGTGTTTTATGAGTGTTTTTTTGTGGGATTTTGTGATGCATTTCACGTGTTTTTTATGTTTGGCCTGGTGCGGGCTGGGTCAATCAGTGTCTGGGGTGTCTGGCTTTAAGCTCCCGATGTATCTGGTGGTTTGGCTCCAGATCTTGTTTGGTGTGCTATGAATTACTGTGTGTCAGTAAAGTTTTTTTCTTCATGAGTTTATCGCAAAATTCAGTGGAGGCTGGGTTTCATTATTCAGTTGTGGGAGGGAGTAAATTAACTGTGTGAATTAATGAGGTTGAGATTAGGTCGGTTAGATAGTGGTTTTCTTCGGATGGTAATTTTTCACATGAGGTCCTTCGTTATGAAGCCATAACGGAGAGATAACATGAAGTTGATTAAGCTGAAAGAAGTCATCGAAATGACTACCTTATCCAAAGCGACAATTTATCGCTTGATGAGCAAGGGGGCATTTCCTAGTGCCGTTCCTTTAGGGGCTCGTGCAGTCGCTTGGAAGCAGAGTGACGTAATAGAATGGATTGATTCGAGGGTATCCGCTAGATAGGAGGTATCGAGCTAAGTTCAGAGTAACTTCTTTGTCTTAATGCTCGATATTATCGAGAACCTATAGAAAATAACCACGATTTTCTAGGCGATTTAGAATATCGCTCAGTTCGGTAATAGTATTACTATACACACAAGGTGTATAACAAGGTAGAGGGGGTAGGAGATATATCGAGGGTGAGAGTGATACACCATCAGAGTGTATCAAAGGGTATGTGAACGAGAACATGTGATATATACACATCGTGTATACCAATCAGATGCACATCAGGCTTGTACATCAGATATAAGCCATTAGCTCTATAGATCTGCATAGCAAAGTATATGTAATGCACAGAGTGCTAAATGCAGGTTGGTATATCAACCTAGTGGTTTGATAAGAGAGAACAGTATCAGTTGTCCGTAAAGTTTTACGTAGCAATCCTCATTAATTACGATAAGTGAAGTCACCTGAGTATCTAACCAACGGGTATAGGTATTCCATGCGTGCTATAGGAACTTATATGAAATCAAAAGTCGGGTATCATTTAATAGCCGACGAGCTAGAAAACTTACGAGTTGTGGCTGAGGCTAAGTATGGTTCAATATCTTTTGAACAGTTGAAAACATCCGTGGAGGTAATCGCTAACTTCTTGAATAAACACCCACGAGTGTTTGCAGTGCGTGTTGACCTACGCTTTCCCCAGATACCAGTTATGGATGATCCGGACATGCCGACAAGTTTTCCACCGGAGGTAGAGGAGGAAAAGGTTATTAAGCGCTTTATAGCTTCACTAAAAAGCCAAATACAGGCGGCACGTCACCGTAAGGGTAAGACGGGTAAACCATTCTTCTTTGGATTTATCTGGGTGAAGGAGCAAGTAACGAGCCAGCACCCTCATTATCACGTGGTGCTACTATTTAACCGAGATGATTACGGTCATCTTGGGGATTACTCTAATTTCGATGGAGATAACATGGCTACGCGTATCCGTAAAGCTTGGTGTAGTGCATTGAGGCTCGCATACCCTGATTATGCGTCTTTGGTGCATTTCCCTGATGATGCAGAGTATCGATTTGATCGCCGAGATGCTGACCTGCATAATGAGAAATTTTATAAATTCTTGGAGAGGACAGCATATTTATTTAAGTTACGCTCAAAAGTACGAGGTGAACGTAATTACGGGCGTAGTCAACTGATAAGGTAATGTTCACACTTAATTCACTGGCCCTAGCGGGGACGCTCGGCCATTCAAATTCAAATCGGGAGTTTCTACTCCCGGATCTGTTAAGCTAATCCCTCATTTGTTATTGCATCAGCTGGAGTAATTCATGGCAGCCTATTCCCCTCCCTTCACCTTGACCCATGCCCTGTTGAGCCGGGTGGCGGAAATCGCCGAGTTGGTGGGGCAGTAGCGGTTTGCTTAGAGCTCCCAGGTGCCGATGCTGCGTCGAGAGAATCGGATCCGCACCATCCAAGCTTCGCTTGCTATTGAACACAACAGCAGTCACCTGCTGTGATTGAGGGGAAGACGGTACTTGGGCTTCCTCGTTAGATCCAGGAGGTCCGTAATGTGTTTGCTGCTTATGAGGCAATGCCTGATTGGGATCCTGCTTCAGCTGATGATCTACTCGGTGCTCATGGACTCCTGATACGTGGACTCTGTGATGATGCGGGTCACTGGTGTAGCAGTGGTGTAGGTATCTATCGAGGTGAGCGGTTGGTGCATATGGATCCCGCTCTGTGAGCTAGGTCCCTCGTCAGATGGGGCAACTATTGACTTGGCTGGCTGAGACCGAGGCTCATTCGCTGATCGCGTCCTGAGCTTTGCATTATGAGTTGGAGTTTATTCATCCCTTTGTGGATGGAAATGGTCGGATGGGACGTTTGTGGCAGACGGTGATCAAGGCTCTGCAAGAGCACTACTATCAGCAGCTAAGTCAGGCTGATAGTCGTAGTGATTGTACCGAGTTCATTCTCTTTCTACTGGAAGCACTGCGCGATGCTCTTGCGCAAGCCATTAGCGACCAGCCAGATGTCGAAACAAGAATGTCGGTAAATGTGTCGGCAAAAATGTCGGTTGAAAACGCCTGAGCTGATCGTGAATGTGTAGAGGCTTGAGCCCCATCTAACGTTAGCGGAAGTCGCCGAGCGCATAGGTAAATCTGCACGCACGGTAGAACGTTCCGCATCTGCTCTCGTTAAAGAAGGACGATTACGCTTCGTGGGGCCGCGCAAGAGTGGGCGTTGGGAGGTATTGAATCCTGATGCTTAACCGTTCAGATCTGCTTCTGACTAGCTCAAGACTACCTCACCACCTGCTGGACTTTTCTGCGAGTGCTGTAACAGTGTGATAGGGGATCGCGATTGCGGTGAGCGAAGTTGAGTGGGAGGTGGATACAGGTCTGGGCAAACAAGGCCGCCCCCTTCTTATGCAGCTGGCAAATTGCCAGATGCAAATTGAGCCCACGCCTCCATTATCGGAATCGGAGGTTGCTGGTGGATTTGACCCCATAGATCCAGACACTTTTTCCCGCTTAGGGTTGTGATACCCGACTGCGCAGAAATTCCCGAGGTGAACGGTATCCCAAGGCGCTGTGCGGGTGGTGTTCGTTATAATGCTCAAACGCGATGGCCAAGTTGCCTACCGCTGTTCGGCTATCTGGTTTCGGCATCATCTCGATATAGTCTCGCTTCATCGTCTTGACGAAGCTCTCCGCTATACCGTTGCTCTGTGGGCTTCTCACCGCAGTCGTTCTGGGCTCCAACCCGATTTCTCGTGCAAACGCGCGGGTCTCATGGGCGCGATACGCCGAGCCATTATCAGTCAGCCACTCCACCGGTGATGCCGGCAACGCATCCCCGAAGCGTCGTTCGACAGACCTCAGCATGACATCTTGCACTGTGTCACTGTCGTAACCCCCGGTACTGGCAGCCCAGTCCAAGGTTTCCCTGTCACAGCAGTCCATGGCGAACGTGACTCGTAGTTTTTCACCGTTATCGCAGCGAAACTCGAAGCCATCTGAGCACCAACGTCGATTGCTCTCTTTGACGGCAACACGCCCCTTATGTGCCTGCTGGGCCAATGGTGCCGCCGGTTTTCTTTCCAGCAGCAGGCCATGATCGCGCATAACGCGATATACCCGTTTGGCGTTTACCACAGGCTGTCGTGTTGCCTCTGACTGACGCCGTAACAGCGCCCAGACTCGGCGATACCCATAGGAGGGAAGCTCAGCCATCGCTTCCATGATCCGGCCAAGTAAGGCAGCATCATCATGCTGGCGATGATGACGACCATCTTGCCAACCTGGTTTTCGATGAACACGAACGGATAGCTGCGCACGCGATACATTAAGGGCCTGGCTCACAGCACTTAATCGTCGTCCCCCGGCAACAAGGGCGCATGCGCAATCCATTTTTTTGCTCGACCATACTCCACGGCTTCTTTGAGGATCTCGTTCTCCATGGTCTTCTTCCCGAGCAGACGCTGGAGCTCTCGGATCTGCTTGATGGCAGCAGCCAACTCGGAGGCTGGAACAACATCCTCACCGGCGGTGATCGCCGTGAGAGACCCTTCCTGGAATTGCTTACGCCATTTGAAAAGCTGGTTGGCGTTGACGTCGTGCAAGCGAGCGACATGAGAGACGGTCATTCCGGGCTCAAAGGTCTGCTGCACGATGGAGATCTTTTCCTGCGGAGTCCGGCGTCGACGGCGCTCAGCCCCTGTTAACACTTCGACCATCTTCTCGTTGCGACTAGTACTGAACATAGTTCCAAGACTACCTCTTAAGTTAAGAGGGGCGAAGTGTCTGGATCTTCAAGGGGCCAATCTAGCTGGTCCAGCAAGTATTAACGCTGATCGTCATTTGACTGGTTTGTGCCAGCGCTAGTCCTCGTGTTTCCGGTGCGAAAGCGATGGACACGAGCAGGCCAATTAGCGAAATTCCCGCCCCCATCAGCATCACATTGCTGATCCCGTATTTAGTGATGAACACTGGCAGTGCCCAGGTTGAAACAATGGTGCCGATGCGGCTTAACGACATAATCACCCCGACGGCAGACGCACGAATATCGGTGGGGAACAGTTCGTTAGGGTATAGCCACTGCAGGTTTCCTGGCCCACCAGAGAAAAATGCGTATACAGCAAAGGCCAGCACCACCAGCCACGCGCCCATATCAGGGATTAACCCCAACACGGCCAGTGTCAGCGTCATCATAGTAAAGCTGCCAATCAACAACGGCCGCCGGCCCGCGCTATTGAGCCAGAACATGGGAGGAATACACCCCAGCATAAAGCACAAGCTTATTACCACGTTGCCTAACGCGGCGCTTTTTCCGGCACCGAGCCCCAGTAGCCCAACAATCTGCGGACCAAAGGTATAAATAGCGAACATCGGGATCACCTGACAGGTCCAGATAGCGGCGACAAACAGTACAAACGGGAAATGGCGGCGATTAAATAGCTGAAGGAAATGCGTCTCCTGCGGCGCTTCTTCGTCGAATACCACCGGTTCGCCAAACAGTTTAATCATCATCGCTTCACACTCTTTCACCCGGCCTTTACGCAGTAGCCAGCGCGGTGATTCAGGAAGATCAAAACGCCCAATCAGGATCAAAATGCAGGGGATCACCGCGCTGCCCAACATCCAGCGCCATCCGCCCTCAACATCATACAACCAGTAACCGACCAGATCGGCACAGGTGGCGCCGACATACCACATAGCGGCGATAAAACCGATGGAGAAAGCGCGCTGGCGGGTATTGGAGAACTCGGTAATCATCGAGGTAGCGATGGGGTAATCGGCACCAATCACAATGCCGATCAGCACGCGCATCACCAACAGCTCAACGGGCGAGGAGACAAACATGGTTACCGCCGATATCACGCCAATAGCGATAATATCGACGATAAACATTTTACGTCGTCCGACCTTATCGGAAATGTAGCCAAACAGCGACGTTCCTACAAATAGACCGGCGAGCGTACCGGCTCCCAGCAGACCAATCCACTCCGCATCCAGTTTCAACGCTGGCGTGAGCTGTTCCAGCGCCACGCCAATCATCACCAGCACATAACCATCCAGAAACGGCCCACCGCTTCCCCACAGCATTATCCGGCGGTGAATAGAGGTAAATTTGATGTCGTCAAAGTTCCTGGGCTGCTGCATAGCGACTTCCTGTTTCAACACGGGCAAAGCGTCATATGTAGGCCGGATAAGGCGTTTATGCTGTCATCCGGCATTGGTGCCACATGATTGCCGGATGGCGACGCTACAGCATCTTACTCGGCCTACGGGTGCACAAATTTGTACTTATTATCCGTAGCGGAACTCCACACCAAACGTCCCACGCGGGTATTCCCATTTTTCCAGCGCCGTATCGAGTCCGAGAATTCGGCACGTTCCGCACTCAAGGCATCCGGCGTAATCAAAACGCACGCTACCGTCATCCTGCTTTTTATAAAGTCCAGCTGGGCAGGCTTTAATCAGTATCGCTAGCGCCTGTTTATCAGGAGCGGTTTTGAGAATAATATGCGGGCAGTCTTCATCCACATTGAACTTATTGACGCCCAGTTTGACGTCCACATTGACGGGAGATGTCATAATACGGTCACTCCTTTCAGGCCATCTTTCATCAGGTTGATGAAGCCCACTTTTTTCGCATGGCGCAGGATTTTTTTGCGCATTGGCACTGGAGCGGAACCATCCACGGTGAACAGGTCGCGCGCGATACTGACCGCCATTTCGGGATAGGCGGTAAACATGCGTGGGTTATCAAGAAAAGCAGGTAACTTCTGATACATGCGCATATCGCGCATCGGACCGTCGTCCAGATGCTGACGGTATTCACCTAGCGACAGCTTGCTAAAGTCGTCGCGCTTCATCGCGGAAAGTACCGTTTTCGCCGCCGCTTCGCCTGCGGATATTGCGAGATCCATACCACGGATGGTAAAGCCGAGGTTCATACACATTCCGGCAGCGTCACCGGCAACCAGTACGCCGTTACCCACCAGTTCTGGCTGCATGTTGATACCAGCTTCCGGTACGACGTGCGCGGCATATTCTACCAGCTTGCCACCGGCGATCAGCGGGGCTACCGCCGGATGCTGTTTGAAATCTTCCAGCATTTGCGGGATCGACTTTTTAGCGTCCTTCAAATGATGAAGACCGCAGACCAGTCCTAGAGAAAGGGTTGTTTCATTCGTATAGAGAAAGCCTCCGCCCATCAAACCATCTGTTGGTGAACCGGCAAACAGACAGGCAGCACCTTCGTTCCCCTGTAACTGGAAACGATCTTCAATCACCGATTTCGGCAATTCGATTAGCTCTTTCACGCCGACGGCAACATGCGATGCCTCAATGCGCTTTGCCATGCCCAGTTTTTCAGCTAACAGAGAATTCACCCCGTCAGCGAGGATCACCACTTTGGCTTCCAGAATATCGCCATCGGCTTCCACGCCCACAACTTTGCCATCGCGCTGCACAACGTTATCCACGCGAATACCGGTGATGAGCTGAGCTCCCGCCTCTTCCGCCTGCTCCATCAGCCAGGCGTCAAATTTACTGCGTAAGACGGAATAAGAAACCTGCGACGATGCAGTGTCTTCACCATTGCAATAGTCAATGGTCATCGCCCCTGTATCGGTCATAAAGGCGAGTTTTTCGTGGGTGATCATGCGTTCAATGGGGGCCAGCTTAGCAAAACCTGGAATAAGGCGCTCCAGGCTATGAGCATACATGCGCCCACCGGTGACATTCTTCGCGCCAGCAGAGTTGCCTCGCTCAATAACCAGCACCTGTGCTCCTTCCCGAGCCAGCACCAGTGCCGCAACCGAACCAGCCAGACCTGCACCCACGATGATGGCATCAAAGATATCTTCGGACATACGTACTCCTGTGAGCGGCAGGATACCTTCGCATCCTGCCCGGAATGGTTTAACGAGCTAAGGCAGCTGTCAGCGCCGGCAGGATCTTCAGTGCATCGCCAACGATGCCAAAATCCGCATACTGGAAGATCGGAGCATTTTTATCTTTGTTTATGGCGAAAATTGTCTGAGCGCCATTGGCTCCGACCATATGTTGGATCTGCCCGGAGATCCCCACGGCCAGATACAGTTCAGGCTTGAGCATCAGATTGGAGATGCCGACGTAGCGCTCGTGCTCCATCCACTTCTCGTTTTCCGCCACCGGACGGGAGCAAGCCAGCTCGGCTCCAATCGTCTGGCACAGCGCTTCGGCCAGCGAGATATTTTCTTTGCTACCGATACCGCGTCCCACGCTGACCACCAGACGGGCTTTGTCAAGGTTGATGCTATTGCTCTGGCGTGCCTGAGTTGTCGTACGGGTTACGGCAACGGCCGAAGCCTGCCACTGCACGGTGTGCATCTCGCCGCTGCGGGCGGTATCCGGTTGTTGCGCATCAAACGTCCCGCAGCTGAGCGTGATCACGGCAAACGGCGAAACGATGGTTTCTACCCCCATCGCCAGGCCGCCGTAGACCATATGTTTGACCGCCGCTTTTTCGTCCTGCAGCGCTACTGCGCTAGCGTCGTTTGAGATCGCAGCCGACAAGCGAAAGCCCAGCTTTGCAGCCAACAATTTGCCCCGACGTGTATTCGGCAGCAGCACCGCGCCGCCCTCGCTGTGCTGACGAATGGTCTCGGCCATCACATCGGCGTAGTCTTCGACCATACGATCTTCTGGTTTACCGCTGAGCAACCAGACATGATCTGCCCCCAGATGAGATGCCGCCACGCTGTCCGTTTCGCTCAGCACAAACGTGTTAACTTTTTCACCCAAAGCCTGCGCACCATTCATCAGTTCCGGCAGACGAGAAGGGGTATCGCTGAATACCCAGATACTGGAAAATTTGTTCATAACATCCCCTGATAATTAAATGATTTTGCGAAGATTCTCGACAAATGCAGCAATCTGATCATCACCATCACCTTCAATAACAACGCGCTGACGTTCGCGCTGCTTCGGTGCTGCAATCTGTTGTTCGGAATACACCGGCGTGCTGTTCAGCCCAATGTCTGCAGGTGACCAGACCTGAACCGGTTTTTTCGCTGCGCCAAGAATGGCTTTCATGGAAGGTATTTGTGGGGTGTTGATATCGGTTGAGACCGCGATCACAGCCGGAAGCGGGATGCTAAGGGTTTCGACTTCATCTTCCAGTTCACGTTCTACCGTCAGAGTGCTGTCAGTAAGAGAGAGGATCTTGCTCACGCCGTTAATCGCTGGAACGTTAAGCGCTTCGCCCACTAGCAGACCAACCTGCTGAGCATAAAGATCGGAAGAGCCGTCACCACAGATAAGCAGATCGAAACCTGATTTTTGCGCGGCGGCAGTCAGTGCGGCGGCAGTCTGTTGCGGCAACGCCTGCTCAAATTGATCGTCTATAACAACAATCAGTGCATCAGGGCCACGGGAGAGTACATCTTTGCGCCCTTTTGCATTAGTCAGCGCTTTGCCGCCAACACTCATGGCGACAACCTGAGCCTCTCCTGACAGCTGCTTTAACTGACAAGCAGTCTCGATCGCATTCAGATCGTACTGGCTGATTTTTCCATCCGCTTTGCTGAAATCTAGGGAACCATCAGCCTTATTAATCGTAATATCCTGTTCATCAGGTACGAATTTGTAGCAAGTAATTATCTTCATTGCATCTCCAGAAGTCATGAAGGAAACGTATTTATGTCGGCTGTGTTAAATACAGATAACACGCACTTTAATTAGTAAATAAAACAATAATCACCAATGTTGAAAATGTCACACATAGATATCCTTAACTTTCAATAATGTTACGCATGTCACCAATACTGAAATAAATATGTCAAAAAAGGGATTTTTCAATATTGTTGAGCTAGCAAGCAATATTGAACGTTAGTCACCGCTGGTAGTGGGGTGTTTTGCTTTAAGTGTTTGATTATGAATGGTATTTTTATTCTTTTTGGCTAGGGCGCTCAGCATTGGAAAGTGTGACTTAGATAACGGAATCATCGGAAGTGAATACCCATTATTAGTTACTAATTGAGGAGCTTCTAGAGGTTGAGCTTTATCAACAAATCACTAACAAAATAAAATGTGCGCACTACGTGACAAATATATTTCATTTTTACACTGGAATTCACTTATGAAAAATGAAAAGAGAAAATCAGGAATTGAACCGAAGGTTTTTTTCCTCCGTTAATAATTGTAGGAATACTCTGCTGGTTAACAGTAAGAGATCTTGATGCCGCTAACGTGGTTATTAATGCGGTATTCAGTTACGTCACCAATGTCTGGGGTTGGGCATTTGAATGGTACATGGTCATCATGCTAGGCGGCTGGTTCTGGCTGGTCTTTGGTCCGTACGCCAAAAAGAAATTAGGTGACGAAAAACCGGAGTTTAGCACCGCCAGCTGGATTTTTATGATGTTCGCCTCTTGTACATCGGCTGCCGTGCTTTTCTGGGGTTCTATCGAGATTTACTACTATATCTCTACCCCGCCGTTTGCTCTCGCCCCTAACTCTACAGGCGCGAAGGAGCTAGGTCTGGCGTACAGCCTTTTCCACTGGGGACCGCTGCCGTGGGCAACCTATAGTTTCCTTTCTGTTGCCTTCGCCTACTTCTTCTTTGTACGCAAGATGGAGGTCATCCGTCCCAGCTCCACGCTGGTGCCGTTGGTTGGCGAGAAACACGCAAAAGGGTTATTTGGTACGATCGTTGATAACTTCTACCTGGTTGCGCTGATCTTCGCGATGGGTACCAGCCTCGGTCTGGCTACACCTCTGGTCACCGAGTGTATCCAGTACCTGTTCGGCATTCCGCACACGCTGCAATTAGATGCCATCATCATTACCTGCTGGATCATTCTTAATGCCATATGCGTAGCCTGCGGTCTGCAAAAAGGGGTGAAGATCGCCAGCGACATTCGTAGCTACCTGAGCTTCCTGATGCTGGGCTGGGTATTTATCGTCAGTGGCGCCAGCTTCATCATGAACTACTTCACCGACTCCGTCGGGATGCTGATGATGTATTTGCCGCGCATGCTGTTCTATACCGATGCTATCGGCAAAGGCGGCTTCCCGCAGGGCTGGACCGTCTTCTACTGGGCATGGTGGGTAATTTACGCCATCCAGATGAGTATCTTCCTCGCCCGTATTTCTCGCGGTCGTACCGTACGTGAACTGTGCTTCGGTATGGTGCTGGGCCTTACGGCTTCTACCTGGATCCTTTGGACTGTCCTTGGCAGCAACACGCTGCTGTTGATGGACAAAAATATTCTCAACATCCCGCAACTGATTGAGCAGCACGGCGTGGCGCGCGCCATTATCGAAACCTGGGCCGCCTTGCCATTCAGCACCGCCACCATGTGGGGATTCTTTATCCTCTGCTTTATTGCCACCGTCACACTGATTAACGCCTGTTCATACACCCTGGCGATGTCCACTTGCCGCGAAGTTCGCGACGGTGAAGAACCGCCGCTGCTGGTACGTATCGGCTGGTCGGTACTGGTGGGCGTCATCGGTATTGTTCTGCTGGCACTGGGCGGGTTGAAGCCCATCCAGACGGCGATTATTGCCGGAGGATGCCCGCTGTTCTTCGTCAACATCATGGTCACGCTGTCCTTTATTAAAGACGCCAAAGTGCACTGGAAGGACAAGTAATTCTCATTAACTCAATTGATCAAGAGGCTGAAAGATGGATTTCAACTTAAATGACGAGCAGGAACTGTTTGTCGCCGGTATTCGTGAACTGATGGCCAGTGAGAACTGGGAAGCTTATTTTGCCGAGTGCGATCGTGACAGCGTCTACCCAGAACGTTTTGTGAAAGCGCTGGCGGATATGGGTATCGATAGCCTGCTGATCCCGGAAGAACACGGTGGTCTGGAAGCGGGATTTGTCACCGTTGCCGCCGTCTGGATGGAGTTAGGTCGCCTGGGCGCCCCAACTTATGTGCTGTACCAGTTACCGGGCGGTTTTAACACTTTCCTGCGTGAAGGCACCCAGGAACAAATTGATAAAATCATGGCGTTCCAGGGAACCGGTAAGCAGATGTGGAACTCCGCAATTACCGAACCGGGAGCAGGATCGGATGTTGGCAGTCTGAAAACTACTTATATACGCAAAGATGGTAAGGTTTATCTTAATGGCAGTAAGTGTTTTATCACCAGTAGTGCCTACACCCCGTATATCGTGGTCATGGCACGAGATGGTGCATCGCCGGATAAACCTGTTTATACCGAGTGGTTTGTTGACATGAGTAAGGCCGGTATCAAGGTCAATAAGCTGGAGAAACTCGGTCTGCGCATGGATAGCTGCTGTGAAATCACCTTTGATGACGTTGAGCTGGATGAAAAAGACATGTTCGGTCGGGAAGGGAATGGTTTCAACCGCGTGAAAGAAGAGTTTGACCACGAACGCTTCCTCGTCGCTCTGACCAACTACGGTACCGCAATGTGCGCTTTTGAAGACGCCGCGCGCTACGCTAATCAGCGCGTCCAGTTTGGCGAAACTATCGGCCGTTTCCAGTTGATTCAGGAGAAGTTTGCGCATATGGCGATCAAACTGAACTCCATGAAAAACATGCTGCTGGAAGCCGCGTGGAAAGCAGATAAGGGCACCATTACCTCGGGTGATGCGGCCATGTGCAAATATTTCTGCGCTAATGCCGCGTTTGAGGTGGTAGACACCGCCATGCAGGTACTAGGCGGTGTGGGCATCGCGGGCAATCATCGCATCACGCGCTTCTGGCGTGACCTGCGCGTTGACCGTGTTTCCGGTGGCTCTGACGAAATGCAGATCCTGACGTTGGGTCGTGCGGTACTCAAGCAATACCGCTAAGTGGGATGCCGGATAACGCTTCGCTTATCCGGCCTACAACTAACTGCCAGGAGCTAAATTATGGACCATTTACCTATGCCTGCGTTTGGGCCACTTGCCGGGGTTCGGGTTGTCTTTTCAGGGATCGAAATCGCCGGACCGTTCGCCGGGCAGATGTTTGCCGAATGGGGCGCTGAGGTTATCTGGATTGAAAACGTCGCCTGGGCCGATACCATCCGCGTGCAGCCCAACTACCCGCAGCTCTCACGCCGCAACCTGCACGCCCTGTCGCTCAATATTTTCAAAGATGAAGGCCGGGAAGCGTTTCTGAAGCTAATGGAAACCACCGATATTTTTATTGAAGCAAGTAAGGGCCCGGCCTTTGCCCGCCGAGGTATCACCGATGAAGTACTATGGGAACATAATCCGAAATTGGTTATCGCCCACCTTTCCGGCTTCGGCCAGTTTGGTACCGAGGAGTACACCAATCTTCCGGCGTACAACACCATCGCCCAGGCGTTCAGCGGCTATCTGATTCAAAACGGTGACGTTGACCAGCCGATGCCAGCCTTCCCGTACACCGCCGATTACTTCTCAGGCATGACCGCTACCACCTCGGCCCTGGCTGCACTGTATAAAGTGCGCGAAACAGGTAAAGGTGAAAGTATTGATATTGCCATGTACGAAGTGATGCTGCGTATGGGCCAGTACTTCATGATGGATTACTTCAACGGCGGTGAAATTTGCCCACGTATGACCAAAGGCAAAGACCCCTACTACGCCGGTTGCGGTCTGTATAAATGCGCTGACGGTTACATCGTGATGGAGTTGGTCGGTATTACGCAAATCAACGAATGCTTCAAGGATATTGGTCTGGCGCACATCCTCGGTACGCCTGAAGTCCCGGAAGGCACGCAGCTTATCCATCGCGTTGAATGTCCATACGGTCCGTTAGTCGAAGAGAAACTGGATGCCTGGCTGGCAACGCACACCATCGTCGAAGTCCAGGCGCGCTTTGCGGAGTTGAATATCGCCTGCGCGAAAGTTCTGACGATTCCAGAACTGGAAGGCAACCCGCAGTACGTTGCCCGTGAATCTATCACTCAGTGGCAAACGATGGACGGTCGCACCTGCAAAGGGCCAAACATCATGCCGAAATTTAAAAACAACCCGGGGAAAATCTGGCGTGGCATGCCATCACACGGCATGGATACCGCCGCCATTCTGAAAAATATTGGTTATAGCGAAGCAGACATAAATGAGCTGGTCGGCAAAGGCCTGGCCAGAGTTGAGGAATAAACGCGATGCGCTGATCGGCTTTGCTGGTTGGCGCTCACGCCTGATTTAAGCGGATAAGATAAAATGGATATCGTTGGCGGACAAAACTTACGTCAGATGTGGGACGACTTGGCAGGGGTGTACGGAGATAAAACGGCGCTTATTTTCGAATCCTGCGAAGGAAACGTTCGACAGTTTAGCTATGCCTCACTTAATGAAGAGATTAACCGCACGGCAAATCTTTTCCATTCATTGGGTATATGCAAAGCCGATAAGGTTGCATTGCATCTGGATAACTGCCCAGAATTCATTTTTTGCTGGTTTGGACTGGCAAAAATTGGCGCCGTGATGGTACCGATTAATGCCCGCTTGCTGGGGGAAGAAAGCGCCTGGATCTTGCAAAACAGTCAGGTCAGCTTGCTGGTTACCAGCGCCCAGTTTTATCCTATGTACCGCCAGATAAAACAGGAAAATACCACACCTCTTAATCACATCTGTCTGATTGGCGAGCAGCTTCCGGTTGATGACGGAGTGAGTCACTTTACCCAACAGCAAGCTCGCCAGTCGGCCACGCTGTGCTATACGCCAGCGTTATCCACTGACGATACGGCGGAAATTCTGTTTACTTCGGGCACTACCTCACGGCCTAAAGGGGTGGTTATTACCCACTACAACCTGCGTTTTGCGGGCTACTACTCTGCTTGGCAAATCGCACTGCGTGATGATGACGTATACATGACGGTGATGCCTGCTTTTCATATCGACTGTCAGTGTACGGCTGCAATGCCCGCATTCTCCGCTGGCTGCACTTTTGTGCTGTTAGAGAAGTACAGCGCCAGGGCATTTTGGGATCAGGTGCGCAAATATCAGGCGACGGTGACGGAGTGCATTCCGATGATGATCCGCACGCTGATGGTGCAACCCGCAAGCCCAACGGACAAACAGCACAATCTGCGCGAAGTGATGTTCTATCTCAATTTATCGGAACAGGAAAAAGACGACTTTATCGCACGCTTTGGCGTCAGGCTGCTGACCTCCTACGGTATGACCGAAACCATCGTGGGTATTATTGGCGATCGCCCAGGGGACAAGCGGCGCTGGCCCTCCATTGGTCGCGTGGGCTTTAGCTATGAAGCCGAAATCCGCGACGATCAAAACCGTCCTTTGCCTGCAGGAGAAATTGGCGAAATCTGTATTAAAGGTGTACCTGGAAAAACGATTTTTAAAGAGTACTACGCACAGCCGCAAGCCACCGCCAAAGCGCTGGAACCTGAGGGGTGGTTACATACCGGTGATTCCGGTTACCAAGATGAAGAGGGCTTTTTCTATTTTGTCGACCGCCGCTGCAACATGATTAAACGCGGTGGGGAAAATGTTTCCTGTGTCGAACTGGAAAATATTATCTCTGCTCATCCTAAAATTCAGGACATTGTCATTGTCGGTATTAAAGACGCTATCCGCGATGAAGCAATTAAAGCATTCATCGTCCTGAATGAAGGTGAAACATTAAGCGAGATGGAATTCTTCAGTTTCTGCGAATGCAATATGGCGAAATTTAAGGTTCCCTCTTTTATGGAGATAAGAGCCGATCTGCCGCGTAATTGTTCAGGGAAAATAATCAAAAAAAATCTGAAATAAACTCACTTGCAGGAATTACTCCTGCCGGTAAACCTATTTTTTTTTTGGAGATGAACTATGAGTGAATCATTACATCTGACCCGCAACGGCCCGATTCTGGAAATTACATTAGATCGCCCAAAAGCGAATGCCATTGACGCCAAAACCAGTTTTGCCATGGGCGAGGCTTTTCTTAATTTTCGTGACGATCCGGACTTGCGCGTAGCGATCATCACCGGCAGCGGTGAGAAATTCTTTTCCGCAGGCTGGGACTTAAAAGCGGCGGCAGAAGGTGAAGCGCCGGATGCCGACTTTGGTCCCGGCGGCTTTGCCGGTTTAACCGAGATTTTCGACCTCGACAAGCCGGTCATTGCGGCAGTAAACGGCTATGCTTTCGGCGGCGGATTCGAGCTGGCACTGGCGGCAGACTTTATCGTCTGCGCGGAAAACGCCAGCTTTGCGTTACCGGAAGCGAAACTCGGTATCGTGCCAGACAGCGGCGGCGTACTGCGCCTGCCCAAACTGTTGCCGCCTGCTATCGTCAACGAAATGGTGATGACCGGCAGACGGATGAGCGCCGAAGAAGCGCTGCGCTGGGGGATTGTGAACCGTGTCGTCAGCCAGTCTGAACTGATGGACAGCGCCCACGAACTGGCGCAGCAGTTGGTGAATAGCGCCCCGCTGGCTATCGCTGCGCTGAAAGAGATTTACCGTGCAACCAGCGAAATGCCGGTAGAAGAAGGTTACCGTTTCATCCGGAGCGGCGCGCTGAAACATTACCCGGCAGTGCTGCACTCGGAAGATGCGCTTGAAGGTCCGCAGGCGTTTGCCGAAAAACGCGATCCAGTGTGGAAAGGACGCTGATATCTCATGAGCTATTACGCCTTTGAAGGCCTGATTCCGGTGGTACATCCGGATGCCTATGTCCATCCCAGTGCCGTGCTGATTGGCGATGTCATTGTGGGGGCCGGTGTTTATATTGGTCCGCACGCGTCATTGCGCGGTGACTATGGTCGCCTGATCCTGGAAGCGGGTTCAAATCTGCAGGATGGCTGTATAATGCACGGCTACTGCGATACTGACACCATCGTACACGAAAATGGACACATCGGGCATGGCGCAATCCTACATGGTTGCGTGGTTGGCAGGGATGCGCTGGTTGGCATGAATAGCGTCATTATGGATGGTGCAGTGATTGGCGAAGAGAGCATTGTCGCCGCCATGAGCTTTGTCAAAGCTGCATTTCAGGGAGAGGCAAGGCAGTTGCTGGTTGGCTCACCAGCTCGCGTACTGCGTGAAGTCACGGACTTGGAACTGCACTGGAAACGGTTAAACACTAAAGAGTATCAGGGGCTTGCAATCCGATGCCGGACAGGTCTACACGAAACGCAGCCCTTAACGCAGGTCGAAGAAAATCGCCCGCGTCAGAAAGGCACGACGGACGTAAAGCCAAAATCAGCATAGTGATTTATGCCGGATGGCGCTTACGCTTATCCGGCAAATCAACGTTATCGTCGCATGCTCTTGGAGAGCATCATTTGCCATTTCTGCTCACGGTTTAGCTCTGTTGGGGGGACGGCAGATAGTCGTGGCGTTTTTGCCACATTTACTTTTTGTTCCTGAGACTTATGATTCAAGCGGCTGTATAAATGAGAATCAATACTAACAACTTTCACCAGCCGCTGGCACTGACAGCCCCGACCTGCAATCTGATTGGGGATCATCTTAACCTCACAAACAATTTCTCCCACTTCTGACAGAATATAGGAGAGTGTATTAATCGCTTTGCAGTGCTCCATATCAAAATGACGGGAAATCTCCTTTGCCGTGATCCAGCGTTTCTCAGCCATCATCCAATCGGCAATTAACAAATAAAGCGGTTTTTCGACATATTTTGCATACATAAGCACACCATTTTACAAGTTAAAAATTTGGCTACGGCCTGTCCAAATAAATAAAAATTAAGCTATATTAAGTTTTTGAATATAAATAATAATATGAAATTCCAAAGTTGATTAGTGTGAGCTATATCGTGTTTATTACATTGAATATGTGGTTGCGAAACTGTATTTGACCAAGAATGGTTCATCGTTGCCTCTCTCGGCTACGGATGCCGTGCATCCATTAATGCCCGCAGTTGTAAAGGCGATATAGATAGCAAGTGGTAAAAACTACTGTAGATGACAGGGTTGTCAGCATAAAAGTATAAAAGCAGCAAAGTGGCAGATACCGCTTTGCTGCTTAGCTTTACGTGGGTGTTCCTCAGAAGTCGGCCATCATCGATTTATAGTGACGATCATCTTCATACATCTGCTGGAACACGCTGTACTTGGCATCGTAATAACGCTTGATCTTGGTAGCCTGCGGCGTAACGGTCTTGCCGATACGGCTCATTCCATTCATAGCGTCAGGGATATCGGTCTTAACCATCCCCTCATATGAGCGAGGCGTGGCGCGGCTTCTGAGGTATGATCGCCATCCTTGACCAGCTAATACCCAACAGACTATCCCCATGTTTAACCACGAACTAATCCTCAACCACATCGACGATATATTTGGACAGGACATGCATGCTAAGCGTGTTCTTTCCCTCGCCAATGCTACCCTCGGGGTTATCGAGTCAGGTTCACTGGCCATCCACGCCATCGGTAGTGGCCTCTCCTTGGCCAACGGTCTCGAACGTAAACATGCGGTTAAACAGGTGGATCGCCTGCTCAC
This sequence comes from Aeromonas sp. 102P, assembly GCF_051920345.1. Classification (NCBI taxonomy): domain Bacteria; kingdom Pseudomonadati; phylum Pseudomonadota; class Gammaproteobacteria; order Aeromonadales; family Aeromonadaceae; genus Aeromonas; species Aeromonas sp. 102P. The sequence goes on from NZ_JBQBCZ010000001.1 coordinate 1,608,783, forward strand.
TAACACCAAGCTCAATGTCTGGAGCCTCTTTGACGATTGGGTGCCCTATGTGGTCGGTGAACGTACCGAGATCGTAGTCTCCATGGACTGGACCGAATTCGATGCCGATGATCACAGTACCTTGGTTATCAGCCTGCAAACCAACCACGGTCGCAGTACTCCGCTGCTGTGGAAAACCCATCGGAAATCGTTGCTCAAAGGGCAACGCAATGCCCATGAGAAAGAGCTGCTCACCAAGCTCAAGCAGACGTTGCCAGAGGGTATCTTCGTGACGGTAGTAGCTGACCGCGGCTTTGGTTACATGGAGCTGTTCGAACGCCTGGAGCAAGAGCTAGGCTTTGCTTATCTCATTAGATTTAAAGGAAATGTTTTGGTTGGTTACCCTGGTGTAGAGCAGGTTCCAGCTCGGGACTGGCTAACGCCGACCGGGCGCACCCGAACCCTCAAAGCGGTGGAGCTAACTGGGCAGCGACAGCCTGTCGAACGGGTCTATTGTTGTCATAAGAGTGGCATGAAAGACGCGTGGTTTCTGGCCAGTAACCGGACCGACCTGAGCGCCGCCAAGGCGTTGCAACTATACGGCCAGCGCTGGGGTATCGAGACCAGTTTTCGTGATATCAAAGATTACAAATTCGGCATGGGTATGGGAGATGTGCACATCAGTAATCCGGTCCGGCGCGACCGACTGTTTTTATTCAGTGCCCTGGCCATCGTCTTGCTGACGCTGCTGGGTAAGGCTGGAGACAGTGTCGGTCTAGAGAGAACGATCAAGGTCAATACCAGCAAGAGCCGAACCTATTCGTTCTTTCGGCAAGGGGTCATCTATTACCAGTTGCTACCTAAAATGAAAGAAGCCAATGCGGTCTTGTTGATGGATAAATTTATCTACTACCTGAAGCAACACCGCTTATATACCCGCACACTTGGAATTATTTGAGTCTCTAAAAATGAGGGGATCTCTGAGGATATCGGTATAAAAGCCTGCCGCAACAGCCCCCAACATGGCTGAGCCCAACAATACAGCTTCACTTTCTTCAGGTAGCAACATGGCACAGCCAGTCGCATTTGCGTGCTCTTGGATGAATACCGGGTTTTTGGTGCCACCACCGCAACCCATGATGGTATCGATCTCGTACCCAGCTGCATTTTTGACTTCAATGATGTGTCGTGTACCTAAGGCAATGGCTTGAATGGTGGCCAGATATTGCAGTGCCATATCCTCGAGAGTCCGGTTCATAGTTAACCCCGTCATGGACCCCGTCAGATGCGGGTTAGCTCGGGGTGAGCGGTTTCCATGGAAATAGGGCAAGACATGGCGGTCCTTGGTCAGGAAGGCAATGTCCTCCTTGTTGCCAGCAAGACTAAGCAGTTGGTCATTCAACAGTTCATAGATAGTTAGGCCTGCGGCTTCGGCTTGTGTGAGGGCCTGCTCATGATAGGGATGAGCGGTAATCATGTGGTCGATGAGCGCACCGGTAGCAGACTGACCGCCCTCATTGAGCCAATAACCCGGGATCATTGCACTGTAATAGGCACCCCAAATACCGTCGATAAAACGTGCCGTTTTAGATACTGCCATGTGGCAAGAAGAGGTGCCCCCGATCAATGCCAGACGTTTATTAAAGTCAGCAGCCTCCCCAGTCATTCCAGCAGCCCCCAAAACGCCGATACCACCAGCATGAGCATCAATGATGGAGGTGCCAACCCGGGTGCCGATCACCAGCCCCAACTCTTGGGCCGCCTGTCGTGTCAGGCCGTTACCCACGGGCTGTCCCATAGGAAGAATGTCAGAGCCAATGGAACGGGCGTCATGTTGTAGCAAATCCGCTAGGCCGATAGATTCAAAGAATCCTTTATCCCATTTTCCTTCATGCCCTCTGTAGGTCCATTTGCATACTGTTGAGCATAAGGAGCGACTATTATCGCCAGTGGCCTTCCAAGTGAGAAAATCGGGCAGATCGAAGAAATAGCCAGCCTTTGACCAAGTGGATGACATATTTTCTTTCAGCCACAACAACTTTGGTGTCTGCATTTCGGGGGAGATGGTATTCCCGACGAAGGCAAGTACCGAGTGCTTACCGGCGTTGATTCGGTCAGCTTGAGCGATGGCACGATGATCCATCCACATAATGATGTTCTGTTCGCGACGACCAGTAGGACTTACTGTCAGTGGATGGCCTTGCTGGTCCAGGACTACCAGGGAGCAAGTGGCATCGAAACCAACTCCTTTGACCTGAATAGGTTCAATGTTGGCTTGGGAGACTGCGTCACGCACTGCCATACAGACACATTGCCAAATATCATCGGACGACTGTTCAACGAAATTAGCCTTGGGTTTGAAGATCTGAATATTGCGTTTAGCCTCACCCACCTTACGGCCATAAATATCAAATACTCCAGCCCGAGCACTGCCGCTACCGACGTCCACACCGATAAAAAAACTGCTCATAATTGGTTCCTATGCTTTGTATTTTTGCAGGGCGATGAAAAGAATGAGGATGCCCCCCCACAGTGCCATGGTCAGATAACTGGACACCCCAAGCAGGTTGAGACCACTCTCGAGAGTCTGTAATACAGCCAAGGCCAGGCAGATGCCGATAATGCGACCAAATCCCCCATCTGGATTGATCCCCCCCAGTACGGAGGCAAGGATGGCGACTAGCAGGTATGATTCGCCATAGCCTGCTTTGGCAGAGTTAAACTTGGCCATCATGATCAGGGCTGCCACCCAGCACAGGATCGAAGAGACCATATAGACATACATCAGGGATTTTTGGGTATTGATGCCGGAAAAGCGGCTGGCTTTTTCATTGGAGCCGATCAGATAAATCGCCCTGCCCAGAGGGGTGTGTTCCAGCATTGCCCACAGTCCCAAGGCAAACAGGCCAAACAACACCAGTGGCATGGGAACCCCGAGCACATTTCCATTGCCCAGTGCCAACAAAGCATCAGGGAATCCGGAGATCACGCTGCCTCCGGAGATCAGCACGTTCAGGCCGTTGATAAAGGTCATCATGCCCAGAGTGGCAAGGATAGGAGAGACGCCCACATAGGCAATCAGGAAACCATTGGCCAGTCCTACTACAACCGCGGTAGCGAAACCTGCAGCCAGTGCGGTTATCAGTACTAAATAGCTGTCTGGGCTTTGGGTGATTACGCTGGCCATCACTAATGCGCAAGCATTCGTGGTTGCGATAATTGAGAGGTTGATCCCTCCGGTCAGCATACACACCATCATAGCCAGTGCCAGTATGCCCAGCAGTGGCATTTGGGATGACATGGACTGTAGATTTGCCAAGGAAAAAAAGGCACTACCTGAACTAACAGCCATCAGAACCAGAATGGCAACCATGATCACCAGTAAGTAGCGGATGTTTCTGTCAGTCGGCAGTTTTAAGGTATTAATTAGCGTGTCCATCAAGCCTCCTGCTTCGCTTGCTGTTTTTCATTCAGTGCAGTAATGCTGATACTCAAAAGGATGATTAGACCTGTGACCACCGTATGCCAGTAGGAAGGTACACCCAAGAGCGTTAACCCATTCTTGAGGATCGCCAGCAATGCCACGCCCAGGATAACGCCGAGCAAGGAGCCTTTTCCGCCAGTCATGCTGGCCCCACCCAATACCACTGCGGCCAATACAGTTAACTCAAACCCCATTAGCGAGTTAGGTGCTACTGACTGCGTAATTTGGGTCTGTACCACAGCAGCAATGCCAGCCAAGGCGCCCATATAGCCATAAACAAACAAATTAAGACCGAACAAATTGATGCCAACGCGACCAGCCGCATCACTATTACCACCCATCGCATAGATCTGGCGACCAATTCGGGTTTTATTCATAAGCAAAGAGGTCAATGCTACGGAGGCAAGCAGCACCATGATTGGGAGGTTAAGTCCATAATCATAGCCATCACTACCGCTAAAACTAAGCACTTCAGCCCCTTCCATAAACCAGTCAGGAAAACCATAGAGCCATTCGCCATTACTGAAGTAAATCAGCAAGCCAAAATAGACATTTAGCATTGCTATAGTGATGATAATTGCGGGGACCTTGAGCCGATAAACTAAGGTCGCGTTAAGGATGCCCAGCGCTATCCCAACTGCTGCTGCGATAGCAAAGGCTATAACGAAATTTCCGCCATTGGCGAGGATATAGCTGGCCATCACATACTGGGAAATAGCTGCAGTTGCAGGGAAAGAAATATCAATTCCTCCTGCGATCAAAACAACAAACAATCCACAAGCCATGATGCAAAGAATGGCTGAGCTGACCGTCATATCAAAAATATTACCCAGAGTCATAAAGTCTGTTGTCGTGGCACTCAGGCCAATAATCAACACAATGATCAGCAGTGCCAGATAAAACTCGTGGTGCTTGATATAATTTTTAATATTAAGCATTAACCGCCTCCATAATTTCTAATTCGGTACAGCAGGAGGGTTTAAACTCATGAGTAAAATAACCTTCTTTCATCACAATAACTCTGTGGCTGTTGTAATAAACCTCGGGGATTTCATCGCTGACCATTAGTATTGCCATGCCTTGAGCAGCCAGATCTTTGGCAATTTGATAGATACTCTCCTTATTAGCGATATCGACACCGACTGTCGGTGAATCCAAGATCAGTATCTGAGGATCTGCAGCAATCCACTTAGCAATAGCGATACGCTGTGCATTCCCGCCAGAAAGGCTGGTAACAGGCAGTGCGGGATCTGCGACTTTAATCGCCAGGGAAGTGATGAGTCTACTGACCAAGGATTTGGCTTTGTCATGATCTAGTAAACCGTTGTTTGATAGCTTGGATAGAACTGTTGCAGTGGTATTATCGGCGATGCTTTGGGCCATCACCAGTCCTGTAGACATACGATCTTCGGACACATAGCCGATCCCCTTGGCAATTGCATCCCGGTTGTTGTTGAAACAAACCGGTTCTCCGTTGACGGCAATAGTGCCACTATCAGGACGAGTCATGCCAAATAGTGAGAGACACAGTTCGCTACGCCCCGAGCCTAAAAGGCCGGTAATAGAGACGATTTCCCCTGCGCGCAATGTGAGATCGATATTGTGATATTGCCCTTTTTTTGACAGTTGGTTTATTGATAGACGGATATCACTGTCATCTGCTTTGGCAGTGAAGTCACCTATAGGCGTGAACTCGAAGCGTTGGCCAGTCATCAGAAAAGCCAATTCATCGCTATTCACCTCATCAGCACCGAAGGTCCCAACAGTTTCGCCATCACGGATAACTGTAATTCGATCAGAGATCTCCATCACCTCATCGAGCTTGTGGCTTACAAAAACGACGGTAATCCCTCTGGATTTAAGATCCACCACAACCTTTATAAGGTTGTTCACTTCGCTACGGGTCAGTGAGGCGGTAGGTTCATCCATGATCACAAGTTTTGCATCAGCAGCCATGGCACGACAGATGGCGACCAACTGGCACTGTGCGATAGAGAGTTGTTCCACCCGTTTATCCAGTGGCAGGTCAACCCCCACTATTTTCATTGCGCGTTTGGCAATCTCCTTTAGCCGAACTGTACTGACAAACCCCTTGTACCACGGAATGTGGTCCTGCATAGCGATGTTCTCAAATACAGTAAGGTTCGGGAAAAGAGATAGATCTTGATAAATAACCTGAACCCCATGTTCGAGCGACTCTTGGGGAGTTAGACGACTGTATGACTTACCCTCGATAATTATACTGGCGCCTTTTTCTGGCGCGTGAACGCCAGAGATAACCTTGAATAGAGTGCTCTTGCCACAGCCATTTTTTCCTGCCAAACAGTGTACTTCGCCACGATTGAAGCTGATATTTACATTGCTCAGAGCTTTTACAGAACCAAAATGTTTTGAGACGTTTTTGAGGGTAATGAATTCGTTGGACATAAATATCCTGCCAGGTAACCAGATGTGCGGCCACAGGCCTCTAAAAATGGTGAGTCAGGTGTAGAGTTATACTGACTCACCATAAGGGATAGTGGACTTAGAATCCCAAGCTGCTTGCGTTAGTTTTATCTACTTCTAAGATCTTGTTAAATTTGATGACTTTAGTCTCTGCGTTTACTTCAGCCTTGCCCAGATTCTGGATTTCTAGCCCACCTTTAATTTCTTTACCATCAAGCATCATTTTGGCAACGGAAACTAATGCATAACCAGCATCTGCAGGATCCCATAAGAAACCTTTATCAATTTCCCCACGGATCAGATAAGGAGCCGCTTGGCTTGGCATCAAGATACCTACCGCGCTTATCTTATCTTTGGCGCGTTTCTTTTTGAGCGCCTCACCGGCACCGATCAGCCCTAAAGAACCGTAAGAAACAATCCCCTTCATATCTGGGTGAGCTTTCATTAAGTCATTAGTCGTGGCATAAGAAGCATCCACACTTTCGGCGACAGGCATACGGCTAGTCACCTCATGCATCTCAGGATAAACCTGTTTCTGGTACGCAATGGCGAGGTCTGCCCAGTTGTTATGCAGTGGTACAGTCAAGGAGCCGACATACACTACATAGCCTCCTTTTTTACCCATATGCTTGGCTAGTTCATCCATTGTTGCCTTGGCATATACGGTGTTGTCCAAGGTCTCGATGTCCCAGTCGGCGTTGTGCTTATCAGGAGACTCGTGAGTTAATACTACAATCCCTTTTTCTCGAGCTTTCTTAAATACAGGTTCTAATACTGTAACGTCGTTAGGGACAACAGTGATTGCATCAACACCTTTGGCAATTAAATCTTCAATTATTTTTACCTGCTGAGCAGGATCTGGCGTTGAAGGTCCTACTTGACGGGCATTCACCCCTAAGTCATTAGCCGCCAGCTCAATCCCTTTGTTCATCTGGTTGAACCATGGGATCCCGGACACCTTCACTACGTTAACGATCTCGTACTCTTTGGCCATCACGCCGGCAGATAGCATTGCCAGAGAGAGTGCACCGACTTTGAAAATGGAATGTTTCACCTTGGCTCACCTTTTTGGACGTAGGGGGAGAGTGCTGGTATTCATCCTACCTAGCTGTGCCAATATAAAATTTGCAATATACGAAATCCCTCCATCGCTCAAAAACTGTGAGCTACGCACAAAAACGTTTATTTATGTAACTGATATTGTTAATTTTTCGTTTCCATTGAGTAATGTGGTAAGTTAACCACTAAAAGCACACTAAAGAGAAGCAATTTAGATGCAAATAAATCACACCACCTTAACGTGTGTTTTTTGTCACTAACCAGAATCAGTAAGTTGCAGTGAGTTCAATCGCTGTAAAATGTTAAAAATTGAACATCCGTCACAAATAAAGCATATTGATCAGAGGTGTTAAGTTATTATTTTTTATTTGTCACCTATAAAGCAGTGGCTTGGGGTGGGTATTTAGTCGATGTTGTTTTTATATTGCGTAATTAAATTACGGGACTAATGTCGAGTCAGCGTGCTCAACGTGGTTTATCTTTAGGGGGATCTTTCGAGGTGAGCGGTTAATGTAATGGCACCCTTGGTGAATCAGGCGTCCCGACTGAACTGAGGATGCGTTTATGGCAAGCGACGGTTTTGATCTACAGCAACCTAGTGTCATCACTTGGGTTGACTCAACCTCAGGTCTGCGAACTCAGGGACTACCTCGCTACCGGCAGGTCCTCCCAGCGGGTGGTATAACAGGGGCTCAGGTGCTCTTGTCGCATCATCCACTCAGCTGACCCCATGCCTTGGCTGGCAAAGCCTACTCGCCCCAATCCCTTGGCTTTGATCTGGTCCATCACTGCCATCAGCGCATCCGATTGAGCGGACTGCGGGGCAAACAGATCGGCCTGTTGCTGCCCCTTGGGAGTGAATTCGCTCAGCATGACCCCGCCTTTCTGATAGCGGTAACCGTCGCGCCAAATCTGCGGTAGCAGCACGTTCACTTGCTGCAGCAGCAACCGGGTATCATCGCTAGGGCAGACCAGCCGAACGCCAGCCTGCTCACTGTAGTAAGGCGCACGTTCGTCAAAGGGGCTGCTCCGCACGAACAGGTGCACCCGCTGGCAACACATCCCCTCGGCCCGCAACTTCTCGGCTGCGCGAGCCATAAAGCCTGACAACGCTTGGGCCATTTCCCCACGCTCTGTCACGCGCTCACCAAAGGAACGGCTCGAGAGGATCTGCTGCTTCGCCACCGGTTCAACGGTCAGCTCTGCGCAAGGCAAGCCACGCAGCTCCTGTACGATCCGCTCGACCACCACGCCGTATTGGGCGCGCAACCCTTTGGCATCACTGGCCACTAAGTCAGCCACGGTGTTGATGCCTTGTGCCACCAACTTGGCCCCCAAGCGCCGTCCTATGCCCCACACCTCATCCACCGGGGTAATCGCCATCAGCCGGGCGCGGCGCAGCTCGTCACGCAAATCCACAACACCGCCAGTGGCAGGCCACTTCTTGGCTGCATAGTTGGCCAGCTTGGCGAGGGTCTTGGTGGGGCCGATCCCGACCCCTACCGTTAGGCCGGTCCACTGCCACACTCGCTGCCGGATCTGTTGTCCATAAGCTGTCAGGTCCCCGGCAAACGACTCCGACAACGCCATGAACGCTTCATCGATGGAGTAGACCTCAAGCTCGGGGGCCATGGTCTCCAACGTGCTCATCACCCTGCCAGACATGTCTCCATAGAGCGCGTAGTTGGAGCTGAATGCCACACCGCCATGCGCCTCCAACTGCTCGCGGATCTTGAAGTAGGGCCCGGCCATCTTGATACCCATCGCCTTGGCTTCAGGGCTGCGCGACACCACGCATCCATCGTTGTTGGAGAGCACCACGATCGGGCGGCCACGCAGCTCAGGGCGAAACAGCCGCTCACAGCTGGCGTAGAAGTTGTTTACATCAACGAGCGCTATAGCCATCACGCTGCCTCAGATTGCCAATCACATGGGTGACCACTCCGAACAACTCCAAAGAGAGGCTCATACAAGGGTCGATAGGCGCGAACGCCGGATTGGCTGGCAACAGCCGCAACCTCGGCTTGAGCTGCAAGGTCTTTACCGTGAAGCCGCCATCGAGTAGTGCAATCACCACATCACCATGGCGCGGGGTGAGGCTCTTATCGACCACCAGCAAGTCACCGGGAAAGATGCCGACCCCGGTCATGCTCTCCCCCTCGGCACGCAGATAGAAGGTTGCTGCAGGGTGCGCCACGCAGTGGGAGTTGAGGTCCAACTTCCCTTCCAGATAGTCGCTGGCTGGGCTGGGAAAGCCGCAAGAGGCGCGGTGCAAGAACAGCGGGATGGTCACATCGGCGGGTGATGGGTCTGGGGTTAACAGCTTCATGGTAACAACGCCTGTATTTATATACAGGCATTATAGCGCACCACCTTTGAACCAGCGCAAGTCCCGCATGCCAGTGATGGCGTACCATGACGCCAACAAATAACAAAGAGGTCAGTATGAGTCACAATCTGTGTGCCCTACCGAAAGAGCAGCAAGAACGGGTCGAGGTCGAGAAGGCCGCCGCATATGCGGTATGGAAGGAGCGCAACGGTCACTTGGCCAGCGCAGAAAGCGAAGCAAGCCAGCATAAGGGTGAGCTGAGCAGCTACTTTCTTGAGCAAGTAAGTAGGTACAAGCGGGGCTAGCCTTCCTGTAGCCATGTTTTTATTCTGGGAACACCCTAAGTACCTTAATTCTCGCGCAAATCCGGGCTTCGTAGCTTGAAGATGCAGCCCTTGGCTACCAACTCGTCCCGGTTTGCCAGCACCAGCGGGTAGAGCAGCGGATGCTGTTCATGATCGCCGTTATAACTCACTTGCATGCGCTCCAGCACGTAATGCATCAAAGGGATGCGCTGGTTGAGCAGTAGTTTGCCATCTGGCATGGCATAGTCACTGGCAATGATGGCCTGTTGTCCTGCGCTGAGGGTTGGATTGGGTATGACCACCGCAGTGACCTGGGTGTTCCACTCAAGATCCTTATCCCGGCCGTGAGGGGAGGTATCCAGTAGCTCAGGTTCCCCACGAAACCGGCTCATCACAAAATCCAGATACACCCCTTTCTTCTCGCAGTAAGCGCGAACGTGCCAGCGGATCCCGTCATAGACCAGGGTATGGGGCACGATATTGCGGCCGCTCTGCTCCTCTGAGCTGAGGGATACGTAATCGACATCGACCCGCAACTGACCGCGAGCCGCTTGCACCAGACCCCGCACAATCTTGGGGTCGATATGGCGGTTGGGCACATCCAGGATCTCGATATGGCCGTAGCGCAAATCCATCAGCGGCAGGGTCAACAGCCCCGCTTCATGTTGGCGTTGGTGCTGCTTTTCACGGTGCAACAGCATCAGGTATTCGTCCACCTTGCCTTCACTAAAGCGGGGCACAAATTGCGCGGTAGGTTTGTACCCTTTCAGGCGTCGGTCATAGGCCAGCCCTTCAGGGGCGTAGTCACTCATATAGCGATTGATGTCTCGCGAGGCTTGCTGGCGGCCGATATTGAAGGCGGTTGTCAGGTGATTGGTGGTCAGCCGTCCTTCCCATTGCAACACGATCTCCAACAGGCGAAAGCGCAGGGTTTGATCCCAGGTGAGTTCGTTGGCGGGCATATGTGCTCCAAAATGCGACATGTGCATTTATACACCCGTTTAGGATGTAATGAATACTCTGTATGATGGCCTCACTAGAAACTTGTTCTTTTTAATCAACAGCTTCAGCAACGAGTAGTTATTTGTAGATCATGAGGATCCCATGCATAGCGAGCAATCCCTTTTTAACAAGAGGCAGTCAATGGATCCTCTGACTGTTAAACCAGCGATGGCTCATTACCGAAAGCGTGACAATACAACGCATTTGGTCGGTGAACATCTGTGGAGCGTGGGGTTACTAGCTGCCGGATTTGCCGGGAAGTTGAATATTGCTCTGGCAGGTGAGTTGATTGGGTTATTGCATGACATTGGCAAGTACAGCCAAGAGTTTCAGGATTATATCCAATCCGCACTTGGTCTAGTGAATTGTGACGAAGATGACTATGTGGATGCTGATGCCCAGCGTGGCAAAGTAGATCACTCTAGCGCAGGAGCGCAGTACATTTGGCGAGCTTTGTCCGAAAGGGGGGGGCTGGAGTCCCTCTTTGCTCAAGTACTTGCCCTTTGCGTGGCATCGCATCACTCCGGCCTGATTGATTGCTTGGATGTGGAAGGTGAAGACAACTTCTCCCGTCGAATGAACAAGGCTAAGGACAAGACACACCTGGATGAAGTGTGTCGCGCCGCTGATACCGAGATCATGGCGCGGATCGATGAACTGCTGGGTATGCCCGAACTGTTTACAGAACTGCGCAACAGCATCGGCAACATCTTTGCCAAAAACCGTGAGCCCCACAAAGGGAAGCTCCGAAACGCCCACCAACAAATCGGGCTGGCAGTGCGCTACCTGTTCAGTTGCCTGATCGACGCAGACCGGATAGACACCGCCGATTTCGAACACCAGCGAGTCAAACTGTTCCGTCCGAACGGCGACTACGCCAAATGGCCAGCGTTGATTACTCGGTTGGAACGCAAGCTCTCGGCCATGTTACCCACACGGCCTATCGACCATTTGCGCAGGGACATTTCGCAGCACTGCCTTGATGCCGCAACACGGCCCGGCGGTACCTATACGCTGACCGTTCCAACGGGTGGTGGCAAAACGCTAGCCAGCCTGCGTTTTGCGCTCCATCACGCACAACAGCGCAAGCTTGATCGGATCATCTATGTTATCCCCTTCACATCGATCATCGAGCAGAATGCGCAAGTCGTTCGTGACATCCTTGAACCTGCAGATGCACCGGAAGATCACGGGAAAATAGTGCTGGAACATCACAGCAGCGTCACGCCTGAGCAACAGACTTGGCGCGAGAAGATCCTGTGCGAGAACTGGGACGCCCCCGTGGTTTACACCACCATGGTGCAACTTCTGGAGGCCTTGTTCGGGGCAGGAACCCGTGGCGCCCGGCGCATGCACCAGCTCGCCAATACAGTGCTGATCTTCGATGAAGTGCAGACCCTGCCCATCAAATGCACCCACCTATTCAATAACGCCATCAACTTTCTTACCGAACAGTGCAATAGCACCGTTGTGCTTTGCACCGCCACGCAACCATTGCTTCACAAGGTGGCTGTGGAAAAAGGTGCGATCCGGCTGGCGGCACAGCACGAAATCATGCCGGATGTGCACAAGCTCTTTGCCGATCTGAAGCGCGTCGATGTGCGCGACCAACGTAAACCGGGTGGCTGGAGCGTGGTTGAGGTAGCACAGCTCGCGCTGGATGAGCTGAGGCGTGCAGGCAGCAGCCTTGTCATCGTTAATACCAAGCGTGCCGCGCAAGAAGTCTTCGAGCTCTGCCACACGCAGCTAGAGCAGGGACAGGCTTTCCATCTCAGCACCGATATGTGCCCGGCCCATCGTAAGGATGAGCTTGCCAACGTTCGGGCTCGTCTGGCGGAAGGCTTACCGACCCTGTGCGTCGGCACGCAACTGATCGAGGCGGGCGTGGATGTCGATTTTGGTGTGGTCATCCGCTATCTCGCAGGTCTGGATTCTATTGCGCAAGCGGCCGGCCGCTGCAATCGAAATGGTCGGCCAGAGCCAGGCATTGTCCATATCGTCAACCCTCGACCCGAAGACGAAAAACTGACCTGGTTGCCGGACATTGCCAAGGGGCGCGACGTCGCATTGCGGCTGCTGGATGACTATGCCGTTGTCCCCGCACGTTACGCCGACAACCTGTTCGGGCCTGCGGCACTGAGCGACTTCTATCAGTACTACTTTTTCGAGCGTCAGAAAGAAATGGACTACAGTGTCTCGGCCTCTGCACTGGGGCGTGATGACTCCATCGCTAACCTGTTGGCTGAAAACTCGGGAGCCGATGCCGACTGCCGTCGCAAATACGGAAAAACGCCTGAGCGTATGCTGAATCAGTCTTTCATGGCGGCAGCCAAAGCCTTTAAGGCCATCGACGCTCCAACGCAAGGAGTCGTTGTGCCCTATGGCCCGGAAGGTATAGATATCATCGCGAAGTTGCATGCCTCTTTTGACGTGGAATTGGATGTGCCGCTGCTACGCCGCGCTCAGCAATTTACGGTCAACGTCTTCCCCAACGTGTTTGAGCAACTCGTGAAGGCTGGGGCCGTTCATTCGGCCGACCCCAACAAACAGGCTCGTATCCTGACCCTCGATCCTCGTTATTACAGCCCACAGTTCGGGATCTCAACCGAACCCGTATCCACGATGGAGGCGCTTTATGTCGACTGAGCATCGCAACAGCATTGAATTCAGGGTGTGGGGGCGTTATGCCCTGTTCACCGATCCACTCACCAAGGTAGGTGGCGAGAAGTTTTCGTACCAGGTGCCGACGTATGAAGCACTGAAAGGCATCTGTAAATCCATCTACTGGAAGCCGACGCTGGTCTGGGTCATCGACGAAGTGCGCGTGATGAAGCGCATCCGCACCCAGACCAAGGGCACTAAGCCGCAGGAGTACAGTGGCGGGAATACGCTGGCGATCTACACCTTTTTGGCCGATGTGGAGTATCAAGTTCGCGCCCATTTCGAATGGAATACAGCGCGCCCTGAACTCGAAGCCGACCGCAACGAGCACAAGCACCACAACATCGCCCGACGCATGCTGGAGCGCGGCGGTCGGCAGGATATTTTCCTTGGCACTCGTGACTGCCAGGGCTATGTCGAACCCTGTGAATTTGGATCGGGAGCCAGTGAACTAGATAGTGCTGGCGAGTTGGCGCTGGGCCTGATGTTTCATGGTTTCGACTACCCCGACGAAGTCGGTGGTGATGCGCTCCATGCGCGCTTCGCCCGTATCGTGATGCGTGACGGCGTGATCCGCTTCGACCGGCCTGAGCAATGTTCCGTTAGAAAGCGCGTGCGGGCGATGAGCGTGAAGACTTTTGGGTTGAGTGAAACAGTGCGTGCGGCAGATGAGGAATGGGTTGAACTGGAGAAGCAGGCATGAGCTGGATTCAGAAGCTGTATGAAACTTACGATGCTTGCGTAGGTAGGGAGCCGGAGGGTGCTGAACCTTTGATGCCGATTTGTCATACCACACAACAGGTGCAAATCGAAGTTGTCCTGGATCAAGACGGCGTTTTCAGAAGGGCATCTGTTATAGACAAGGGAGCTGCGACCACGATGATTCCTTGTACTGAGTCGTCTGGTGGGCGTGCTGGATCCAAGCCAGTCAATCACCCTTTCGCGGACAAACTGCAATATGTCGCCGGGGATTTTCTACGGTTCGGCGGGAAGGTCACTTCCGGATTCGCAGCCAAACCGGATGAGCCACACGTTTCGCTCTTAAAGGATTTGCGGGCATGGGCAGAATCGCCATATTCCCATCCCAAGCTAAAAGCAGTTCTTAAGTATTTGGAACGCGGAACCTTGGTTTCTGATCTGGTTTCAGCAGGAGTTCTTCCGATCCATTCTGATGGCATGCTGATGAAATCTTGGCAGGGTGACAAAGATGCTGCCCCTGCCATTTTTAAAGTGATCCAGGCGACACAAACGCCTGAAGATGCTTTTGTTCGCTGGCGCGTCGAAGAAATCGGCAATCCTGTGTCGGCCACATGGGAAGATGCGGAACTGATCTCTGCTTGGGTCAAGCATTACCAAAGTACGCAGAGCATGCGGGGATACTGCATGGCAGCCGGTACTGAAATGGCACTGGCCGTTCAGCACCCCGCAAAACTCAGGCATGGCGGTGACAAGGCCAAGCTGATTTCATCAAACGACACGGCTGGCTACACATTTAGGGGCAGATTTCTCGGCGCTGATGAGGCCGTTTCGGTGGGATTTGAGGTCACACAAAAAGCACACAACGCGTTGCGCTGGCTGATCCCACGACAAGGTTCGCGCAATAGCGAGCAAGTGATTGTGAGCTGGGCCGTGACGGGGCAGCCTGTACCAGATCCTTTTGCCAGCACTCTGGATCTTTTCGGTATTGAGCCTGTCGAAACCTCAATGGCCACTGGCCATGCCGACACAGCCCAGTCGTTTGCTCTGCGGCTTAAACGCGCAATAGCAGGCTACGGCACCAAGCTTGAGCCCAGTACCGATATCGTTGTCATGGGCATTGACTCAGCGACACCTGGACGCATGGGTATCACCTTCTACCGCGAGTTGAAAGGCTCTGAATTCCTGAATCGTATCGAGGCTTGGCATGCAAATAGCGCATGGCCACAGTATTTCGGTAAGGACAGGAAGTTCATAGGCGCGCCCGCGCCACGAGATATTGCCGAAGCGGCTTATGGTCGCAGGCTGGATGACAAGCTGAGCAAAGCCACTGTCGAGAGACTGTTACCTTGCATTATTGATGGTTCGCAACTGCCGCGGGATCTCGTTGAGACGACAACACGACGTGCCAGCAATCGGGTTGGTTTCAAAGAGCATTGGGAATGGGAAAAGTGCTTGGGTATCGCCTGTGCGCTTTTCAGGGGGCATAACAAACAAAGGAATTACCAAATGGCACTAGAGCAAGACCGAATTACCCGCGATTATCTCTATGGTCGCCTGTTGGCTGTGGCCGAAAATATTGAAAGCCGGGCGCTGTTCGTAGCTGGTGAAAAGCGTGACACCATGGCTGCGCGGTTGATGCAGCGCTTTGCTGACCGGCCCTATTCCACATGGAAAACGATAGAGCTGTCACTTTCATCCTACAAGACCCGTTTGCGCACCCAAAGGGCGGGTTTCTTGTATGCCATGGAAAAATTGCTGGATGAAGTAATGGGGCTTTTCCAGAGTGAGGACTTCACCAAAGACTCGCAACTTACTGGCGAATTTCTCCTGGGGTATCACTGCCAGCGGCAAGCGCTGCGCTCTGGCGATGCCGCTAGTGCCGAAGAACAATCCACCGAAGAAACCGTAGCCGGCTAAGGAGCCACCTATGAGCACATTACAAAACAAGATCGACTACGCCCTGGTTCTGCGCGTGAAGAATGCCAATCCCAATGGTGATCCGCTCAATGGCAATCGCCCGCGCACCGATTACGGTGGCTTTGGTGAGATCACCGATGTTTGTATCAAACGCAAGTTGCGTGATCGGCTGCAAGAGGCAGGTCAATCCATCTTTGTGCAATCGGATGATCGCAAAACGGATGACGAAACCAGTCTGCGTAATCGTGCCGAGTCCAGTCTGAATGGCTTGGGTAAAGACAACTGGAACCCGAAGAAAACCAAGAAGGACGATGCAGCCAAGAAGGCTTGTGCCAAGTGGTTCGATGTCCGCGCCTTCGGTCAGGTTTTTGCCTTTGGCAAAGACGCTGACGCCAGCGGTGTTTCTATACCAGTCCGGGGCCCGGTGACGGTGCAGTCGGCTTTCAGCAAGGAGCCGGTCAGTATCACCAGCACCCAGATCACCAAGAGCGTGAATGGTGAAGGTGATGGCAGTAAGCGTGGTTCTGACACAATGGGGATGAAGCATCGCGTTGATGGCATGAGCATTTATGAGTGCTATGGCAGTATCAACCCTCAATTGGCCGAAAAAACCGGCTTCAGTGATGCGGATGCTGACATCTTCAAGTCTGTGCTGCCCCGGCTTTTCGAGAACGATGCATCATCTGCACGGCCAGAGGGCAGCATGGAAGTCGTCAAGGTGATTTGGTGGAAACACAATTGTAAAGCCGGTCAATACTCATCGGCTAAAGTACATCGATCTCTGGTTGTGAATGCCGATGGGACAATATCAGTCGAATCCCTTGACGGTTTGGTACCGGAAATTATCGAAGGCTTTTGATTGTCATTGCCTCAGATGATGTCACTTGGTGAAAACAATGGACGATCCCCGCCTGATCCCACTTTCTGCTTTGCAGCACTATGCGTTTTGCCCAAGGCAATGTGCCCTGATTCATAACGGTCAAGTCTGGGCTGAAAACTGGCTGACAGCGCAGGGGCTATTGCTGCATCAGCGTGTGGATCAGGGTGAGCCGGAGACGCGCAAGGGCGTGCGTTATGAGCGTGGGGTACTGGTCAGTGCCCTCCGTCTTGGTCTGACCGGCAAGCTTGATCTGCTGGAAAAGGATCTGGTCAGCGGGGAGCTGCTACCTGTGGAATACAAGCGTGGCAAACCCAAGAGCCATGATGCCGATGCTATCCAGTTGTGTGCCCAGGCGCTGTGTCTGGAGGAGATGACCGGCCAGTTTATACAGCGGGGTGCGCTCTGGTACTGGCAGATACGGCATCGGACAGAAGTGGTGCTGGATGCGGCACTGCGGGAGCGGACGCATCAGGTCATCGCGCAGGTCGCCTTATTGCTGAAATCGGGTGAGATCCCACATGTGAAGCCGGGCAAGCATTGCCAGGCCTGTTCATTGTGGGAGTGGTGTCAGCCGGAATATCAGGCAAGGGATCGCTCAGTGGCTTACGTAGCGGATCTATTCTCAATGCAGGAGGGCGACGAGTGAAAAAATTGCAAAACAGCCTCTATATCACTCGCGATGGCGCCTATCTGCACAAGGAGCGGGAAACGCTGCTGGTGGAGCAGACGGTCGAGGGGCAACGCAAAAAATTGTTGCAGATACCCATTCATTCGGTGGGTAACATCTTTTGCTTTGGCAATGTGCTGGTGTCGCCGCAGTTGATGGGCTTTTGTGGTGAAAATGGCACACAGCTGGCGTTTTACGATGCCTTCGGCCGTTTTCAGGCCCGGGTGGTGGGCAAACAAACCGGGAATGTCTTGCTGCGGCGCGCCCAGTTTCGCCGCGCGGATTGCGTGGATAGTCGTGAAAACCATATTGCCCGCAACATTGTCGTGGCAAAGGTGCACTCCTCGCGGGTAGTGCTGCAACGGCATCTTCGAACATATGGTTCAAATCCGGATGTCTCTGCAGCGGCGCATCGGTTACGGCAGATCGTGGCCGAGTTGAAAAGCCAGAGCGATCCGGAGCGGATCCTTGGTTTTGAAGGGGAAGCGGCCCGTCATTATTTCGGGGTATTCAGTCAGCTGATCAACTCGCAAACGGGGTTCGTTTTTGATGGCCGGACTCGGCGTCCCCCCAAGGATCCCGTCAATGCCATGTTGTCATTTATGTATTCCGTGCTTTCGAAAGAGATCAGTGGCGCGCTGCAGGGCGTGGGTCTGGATCCACAAGTGGGGTTCTTGCACGAAGAACGGCCGGGAAGGGATAGCTTGGCGTTGGACTTGCTGGAGGAGTTTCGGGCGCCGATAGTGGATCGATTGGTGTTGACCCTGATCAATCGTCAGCAGGTCAAGGTGGGTGATTTTACAACCGATATGCTGGGCGGAGTTGCCATGAAGGAAGATACCCGGCGGTTGTTGTTACAGAGCTGGCAAGCCAGAAAGCAGGAAGAAGTTACCCATCCGTTCTTGGGTGAAAAAGTAGCCGTCGGCCTGCTGCCGCATGTGCAGGCCATGTTGCTTGCGCAACATCTGCGCGGTGATTTGGTGGAATATCCGCCCTATGTACATCGGTGAGGTAGTACAGCCATGATGATATTGGTAACCTACGATGTTTCTCTGGAAGATCCTGACGGGCCTCGGCGTCTGCGCCATCTGGCAAAAATCTGTCTGGACTATGGTGTGCGCGTACAGTACTCGGTGTTTGAATGCGAAGTGGAACCAGATCAGTGGGTGCGGTTTCGGGATCAACTGTTAAAGACCTATGATCCGGATGTCGATAGCCTGCGTTTTTATCGTCTCGGAAAGGAGTGGCGCAGCAAGGTGGAGCATCATGGTGCCAAACGCGCCCTAGATATCTTCAAGAGTGACCTGATTATCTGAACGCCAACCGCTAGTGCTCATTAAAAATCCGGAATATTGGCATTTTTTAACTAATTGATAAATAGCGATATATTGAAAGGCCGCCTTTCGGGATCGTCTATTTGTGATCCAACTGACATGGGTTGGCGCAGAATACCGTTTTCCGATAGGCGGTTTCTGTCTTTGCAAGAAGACGGTCGCGCCCCCCACGGGCGCGTGGATTGAAACCTGCTTCGTGGCCGAACGGCCAAGGATATCGCGTCGCGCCCCCCACGGGCGCGTGGATTGAAACTTAACAAAGGTCGTCGGGTCTTTTGGCAGCGCCCTAGTCGCGCCCCCCACGGGCGCGTGGATTGAAACAGCGATGGTTATCTCCGTGCCGTCGTCAGTACGCGTCGCGCCCCCCACGGGCGCGTGGATTGAAACACCCGCATAGGAGTTGTCGACGTACTCGATCTGCAGTCGCGCCCCCCACGGGCGCGTGGATTGAAACACAAATGACCCGTCAGCGGCTCGAACTGATCGACAGTCGCGCCCCCCACGGGCGCGTGGATTGAAACCCCCTTGGGACGACCAGCACCATCACGAGCACCAGTCGCGCCCCCCACGGGCGCGTGGATTGAAACACCAAAGACGGCGATGAGTACCACACCAACAATGGTCGCGCCCCCCACGGGCGCGTGGATTGAAACTCTAAGATGGCGGATGGGGTAGGGAAGTACGACCCGTCGCGCCCCCCACGGGCGCGTGGATTGAAACCCCGTCTGTATCTCTTCACTAACATGGCTTTTATGTCGCGCCCCCCACGGGCGCGTGGATTGAAACCTGTCACAGCCCATACTGGCATATCAGAACCCCAAGTCGCGCCCCCCACGGGCGCGTGGATTGAAACACCTTTGTGGAGTCTGGCGAGGATGAGTGGCCAAGTCGCGCCCCCCACGGGCGCGTGGATTGAAACATCACCGCCACCGAAACGGGCGAATACCTGCACATGTCGCGCCCCCCACGGGCGCGTGGATTGAAACCGTATCTACGATGTGCGCGGCGAGTTCATGCGGGCGTCGCGCCCCCCACGGGCGCGTGGATTGAAACCTCTTTTCGCATGGTCTCTTCGAGCTGGGCTTGTGGTCGCGCCCCCCACGGGCGCGTGGATTGAAACTTTTCAAAAGAGGCGATTGAATTCCGCGCTGTCGTCGCGCCCCCCACGGGCGCGTGGATTGAAACCCCGCACTTGGCCACGCTCAAGGATCCTGTAATCGTCGCGCCCCCCACGGGCGCGTGGATTGAAACAACATCATGGTGGTTAAAAGGGGTATTTGGCCGGTGTCGCGCCCCCCACGGGCGCGTGGATTGAAACCAGTTGTAGAAGCGGCGGATCATCGGCTTGGTGATGTCGCGCCCCCCACGGGCGCGTGGATTGAAACTTGGTCACCATGATCATGGTGTCGCCGTAGTAACGTCGCGCCCCCCACGGGCGCGTGGATTGAAACCTCTTGAGCGGG
This sequence comes from Aeromonas sp. 102P, assembly GCF_051920345.1. Classification (NCBI taxonomy): domain Bacteria; kingdom Pseudomonadati; phylum Pseudomonadota; class Gammaproteobacteria; order Aeromonadales; family Aeromonadaceae; genus Aeromonas; species Aeromonas sp. 102P. The sequence continues at coordinate 1,629,007 of NZ_JBQBCZ010000001.1, forward strand.
GCAATCATGGGGAACGGCGCAGGTCGCGCCCCCCACGGGCGCGTGGATTGAAACACTACCTCTATGACGATGAAACCATCGAGTTCCCGTCGCGCCCCCCACGGGCGCGTGGATTGAAACACACGGAATGCAGTAGCAGGGACGAATGCCGCCAAGTCGCGCCCCCCACGGGCGCGTGGATTGAAACATGGTCTCGGGGATGCCGTAGTGAACGCGCACGGGTCGCGCCCCCCACGGGCGCGTGGATTGAAACTTTACAGTTGTTTGAGACATCTGCCCAGTTAATTGTCGCGCCCCCCACGGGCGCGTGGATTGAAACTGCCCTTGGCACCTACATGTATTTTCGGCTTTTGTCGCGCCCCCCACGGGCGCGTGGATTGAAACTCCCTGATTGGGCAGCTGGAGAACGCCAAGGCCAGTCGCGCCCCCCACGGGCGCGTGGATTGAAACTACTACCCATGATGTAGCGTTCAGGATGGCATCGGTCGCGCCCCCCACGGGCGCGTGGATTGAAACCTTACCTTTACGTGTCCAAGCCGTTTCCACTCGGTCGCGCCCCCCACGGGCGCGTGGATTGAAACCGCTTCTCGGCTACTCGGAGCGAAGTGAACTTCGGTCGCGCCCCCCACGGGCGCGTGGATTGAAACCACGTTATCGCAAAAAGAACCTTTGTGGGAAAAGGTCGCGCCCCCCACGGGCGCGTGGATTGAAACAACATAACCCCGAACATTATGCGCAATCTCCCTGGTCGCGCCCCCTGCGGGCGCGTGGATTGAAACTGCGTATCGAGGCCGCCCTTCTCGGGGGCTTTTGGTCGCGCCCCCCCGCGGGCGCGTGGATTGAAACATCATGAAGTGGCTGGCGAAGGTGTGCCGCAGAAGTCGCGCCCCCCGCGGGCGCGTGGATTGAAACGCGTTGCCGACCGTCACGCCAGAGGATGTAACAGGTCGCGCCCCCTGCGGGCGCGTGGATTGAAACTTCGCGCTCCCCCAGTTAGCAGCCAGCACGTCCGTCGCGCCCCCCGCGGGCGCGTGGATTGAAACCAGGTGATGCAGGACTCGGTGAAGCTCATTCAGGTCGCGCCCCCTGCGGGCGCGTGGATTGAAACCAGAGGGTGGCCACCAGGAACCGGCGCTGCAGATGTCGCGCCCCCCGCGGGCGCGTGGATTGAAACGACTACAAGTGCGGCATTCTGGAAGGGTACGCTAGTCGCGCCCCCCACGGGCGCGTGGATTGAAACACCCAGATCCAGGCCTGGTGTGGCGACGATGCGTGGTCGCGCCCCCTGCGGGCGCGTGGATTGAAACACCGGGACGATAGGGACATAGCTAAGGGGGTGATGTCGCGCCCCCCACGGGCGCGTGGATTGAAACCAGTTGTAGGTGATGGTGATGGACGGCTTGACGTCGTGCCCTCCGCGGGCGCGTGGATTGAAACCAAATGATGGCTGTGGTCATCGCCCCTCACATGGGTGTCGCGCCCCCGCGGGCGCGTGGATTGAAACATCCTTGCCGGTGAAGGGGGCGGCGGTGGCCACGAGTCGCGCCCCCTGTGGGCGCGTGGATTGAAACATCATGCATATTACCGATGCGGTGCAGAACGAGGTCGCGCCCCCCGTGGGCGCGTGGATTGAAACTTAGCCACGTACTTGGAGCAGTAGCCGACAGCGGGTCGCGCCCCCTGCGGGCGCGTGGATTGAAACAAGTTGGGGTTTGTGGGCTGGGGTGTGGGGGCTTGTCGCGCCCTCCGCGGGCGCGTGGATTGAAACTAACCCGTTTGTTACTCAAGGTACCGCTGACAACGTCGCGCCCCCCCACGGGCGCGTGGATTGAAACAGGGCAAGGCTTGTCGCCTCACTGGGGTTAAGTGTCGCGCCCCTCCGCGGGCGCGTGGATTAATAATGGATGTGAGGCGGTGATGTGGTTAGATAGGATCTGGATATTCAAAGGGCCAATCTAGGATCATTGGTGCGCCTCACCTGAAAAAATAAAAAGAAAAGGGTTCAGCAAGGCCGAAGGATAGCTTGGCTGAGCCCTTATTCGTTAGGCAAGTACCCCTCTCTCTGCCAGCGACACGATGCCTTCGCCGCCCACAACTAGATGATCCAGGGTGCGGATATCCACCAGTGCCAAGGCGCTTTGCAATCTTTGGGTGATCTCGATATCCGCTCTACTGGGTTCCGGGGGGCCGGAGGGGTGGTTATGCACCAGCATCAGAGCTGCAGCATTGAGCGCCAACGCACGTTTAACTACTTCCCGTGGGTAGACGGAGGCACTGCTTAGCGTACCGCGAAACAGCTCCTCATATGCCAAGATCCGATGCTGGTTGTCCAAGAACAGCATGGCAAATACTTCATGCTCTCTGCTCTGCAACAGGGTTTGTAGTGCATGCTGTGCCAAGTGTTTGTCGGTAATAGCTTCTCCCTTGGCCAGTTTCTGACGGGCGATCTGGTTGGCGATAGTCAACAGCTCCTCTTCGTTAATCAACTCAGTGACGAGATAGGTGCCGGGGAGCTCCCCAGCGATCAGTTTGTGATGCAACATGATTAGGCTCCATACACCATCGCCCCACCGCGTTGGATGCGGCAGGGTAGGCGAGCTATTTGGTTAATGGGTTACTGAATGGAGTGTGACCACAGGCTTGGTTGGCAGTGTTCAGGCCGCCAAGGTGTGCGGGGTGTAGTCGTGCAGCGGAATGTGGTAACTGGTGGCTAGTAGGGTGCCTAGCTGGGTTAGCCAGCGGTGATCCAATCTGACCATCGTGCTCAAGATAACCCTCCAGCTCGATGGCGATCACGGCGTTAATCATCTTCGCTCTCCTTCTCGGCGATGGGGTCACTCTCCACGGCATAGCCGCGGTGGATGCAGATGCGCTGCAGGTCAGCCAGGAAGCTTGCAAGCACGCGAGGCTGATCGGTGAGTGAGACTGGTCCTTCTTGGCAACGCCAGAAACAGCTGTGTTTAGGGTCGATACAGATCTCATCTCTCGGCTGGCTCATAGTGCGCCCGTCATCAGCATTGCTGAGGGAGAGCAATTGCCACTGCGCACCAGACCAACGGACTTGCAGGGTGACTGTGCGGATGTGTGGGCTATCCGGTGTCAGGTTTAGCAGCCAGCGCTGGCCACTGTGAGTGGGGGTTAGCTTTGCACTGGTGGCTACTCGTCCCAGCCACTGACGTGAGTAGTGGGAGAGCGCTAATTCTTGGCTCATCGTGTCCTCCTAATCTCCTGCGACCGTGACGCTGAAACACTCCAACCGGCAGTAGGCAATGAAGTTGCTCTGCCAGATATCGAACAGCTCCCGCGCTTCTGCCAGCCGCAGTGGTCCCCAGCCCAACATGGTGTGTTCCCCATCGAGGAAGTTGAAATCGAGCTCTTTGCAGAGCTCGGCATCCTGGCCCAGCCCCTGATAACTGAAATCGGTGACGTAATCGAACAGCCAGCCATCGAGCCCACGGATCAGGCGGATCTCGACTGGGTGCACGCCGCCTTGCTCGGCACTGTAGCCGGGGTTACGAAAGTTGAAAGTCAGTTGGGTTAAGCGCTCAAGATTGAGCTCGGTGTTAGCGACTTCTTGGTCGAGCAGAACCAGCAATGCTTGTGCAACGGGCAGGGCAAAGCCGTCCCGGAAAAAGGGAATGGTCATGGTGTACTCCTTGTGGAGGTTAATCTTGGCCGAACAGCTCGCGCATTTTTCTGGCCACTCGGGCACGGATCTGTTCATCAATAAAGGCGGCAATGCTGGCGAGAGCTGCACTCAGTACCGCGATGTCATCGGCGAGTCCCATCGGCAACACATCCGGGATCGCATCAATGGGCGATATAAAGTAGGCCAGCGCACTATAGATCAGCAGTTTGGCCCAAAGCGGCAGATCATCCTTCTGGCTGGTGTAGTAGAGCAACAAGCAGGTCTCGATAAAGGGCCGACCGGCACGTTTGGCAAAGGCCCAGAGTTTGTGCCAAAAACCTGGGTGATCGAACTGCTCGCATTCAGGGGGAATGCAGGGGGGCATAGTGTGTCTCCTTCAAGAGTGGGTGAATGGTAGAAATAAAAAGAGGAGGCAAATGCCTCCTCTTGGATGGGAATGGGTGTGACCTATTGGTCCCACATCAAGCAGTCAAACTCGGGTGTGTTGGTGGCTGGCAGAACAGATGCGACCTCTTGGGTCGGCAGTGCGAGCTGCTTGCCATCAGCCGTCAAAATGCGGATCGACTTTGCCTTACGTAGCTTGCCCCACATGTCGAAGAAATTGTTCTCACCGACACGGGACTCGGTCTCATAGGGCGCATCATATTGGCTGCCATCGACGATGATGGTGAAAGCCTGCCCAGCATAAGAGCCGTACTCCTTGCCCTGCACGGTGGCCGTCATGCTGACCTTGCGGGTGTCACTACAGGCGATATAGAGATGGTTCTGCTCGTTGACCACCGCCGTGTATTCGCTGGTGCCCTGACCCCAGCCACTGCTCCAGCGTCCGGCCTCGCCATACGCCATGGCGTTGCCGCACAGCAGCAGTGCTGTTGAGGTAATGAAGAGTTTTTTCATCCCTGTGACTCCTAAAGGCTCAAGGATTTAGATGAGCCATTAACGTGGTTATTTTTTGTAAAGCACGCTGAGTGAGTTATCCACCAAGTGCTTAACGATTTCATAGTCTGGATTGTAAGTGGCGAGATTATGTGCCGCGATGGTGACGGCAGATGCGATCCCGGCTAGACCGGTAATACCGCCAAAGACACTGGCCCCTGCTGCGGCGATCCGGCCCTTGGTATACACCCGGCATTTCAGCCCGGCAGGTTCGATGCTGTTTTCAAGTTTTGTCACAGCGGCGCTCATACGCCCAGATAGCCCCACGACTTCGAAAGATTTTCGTGCACGGATCAGTGAGGCCAGCTTGTCAGTACCTAGATCTTCATAAGTCAGTCTTTCCATGTTTTGTTTCCTTGGTCGTTTAGTAAAAGGGTCTTATGGAGCCCACCTGTTGCGAGTTGGTCACGCTGGTTTATTGGTTGAGGGCCTCGCATCTGTGTCAAATCAGCGCCAATTGCCGTTTATGGACTCATTAAGTCTTTAGTCTACCTTTTGAGTCCTTATCGTCAATGGGTCCATGGTCAACCATAGAGGTTGACTGGAGGACCCATGACAGATATCAACCTTGAGCTGTTAGCCAAGAGCGTTGGCAAGGCGATCAGCCACAAGCGTACTCAAGCCGGATTCACGCAAGAGCATGTGGCTGAACACCTCAATATCGGGATGGAAGCCGTCTCTCGAATGGAGCGGGGAATTGTGGTGCCGACCGTGGTGCGGCTGGCGGAGCTCGCTCAACTGTTTGGTTGTGAGCTAGCCGACTTTCTGCGTGAGACCAGTAACCGCCCGACCGAGCAGGGCATTGTGCTGAGCCAGCAACTGGCTCGGCTCGATGATGCTGACCGAACCCTGTTGCTGGAAACGGTAGAACGGTTGGTGGAGCGGTTGGCGCGTCCCCGCTGATCACCCGCCATTCACTGGGGAGGGGATGGGTTCCCTTTCCCCAATTTGTTGGTGAGTGGACTCCTTCTTGGTTGCGGCCTCTGCGGCGTTCTGGTTGCTTGGCTTTGCGGTGCGGCATGCGAAGTAGTCGCCTCCACACCAGCGTTACCATTCGCCGTCTCGTCGCTGTTGGCTTCGGGATAGAACTCCTCCAACAGCATCGGCACCTCTTCATCGATATCTTCAAACTGGCCGTTACGCAGCAATTCACGCGCGACCTGCTCCATCTGGTCGATGGCGAGACCCGCCTCCTGGTCACGCAGTGCCGCCTCTTGTGCTTGCCTGACTGCCTCGGTCAGGTTGGTTTCCTCCCGCAAGGTTAAATCCACGTAGTAGACCGGTGTGCGGTAGGACTGGGTAGTGCTCTTGGCCCGCAACCGTAGGGTGAGCGGCAGATAGCGGGTATGGCCCCCGCTCAAAGCCTCCAGGTACTTCAGCCGAGCAGCCAGAGTGCGCACCGAGTTGTAGCCGGTGGTGCGGAAGATAAAGCTACCCAACTCATCCCCTTGCCCCTCCACAAACAGGTTCAGTCGTCCGTACAGCTTGCAACCCTGTTGGCCTGCAAAGGCGCAGCGCTCAGGTCCAGGGCAGCTGACCTCCTCCATGCCTTGTGCCCCTACACGTCTTGCCACCTCCCCATTCCCGACACAGAGCGGCCTGCCGGTTTGCCGGTCAAACGCGCTGTATTCCGCCCGTAGATTCAAGTCGCTGTCGTTGAACAGCACCCGCACCGGAATGGCGCGGATCTTGGTCTGCTCCTGCCCTTGGTTATTCTTTTGCGATGAGTAGTGTTGATGCAGGGGATGGAGCAACCATCCCCCTTTTTGTTGTACCTGGGTGGTGAGGGTGAAGCTGTCGTCCTTCTCCGGCACCCACTTATCCTGTTTTTGCACCAGCTTGCCGATGCAGATCCGCCCGATCACGGGCGGGGTGATCGCCAGTCCTTTGATCATGGTGTTTGCCTCAAGGGTTGAATGGTGAAACGGCGCACGCCGGGTACCGGTTTGACGTAACGGGTGAGCAGGTCGGGATGATCCTGACCGAGCTTATCCAGATCCGGTGCTAGCCGGTCTTTACTGCGCTTCCAGGTGTTCTTGCCATCGGCAAACAACCCGGCTGTCGCTTCACCCAAGGTGGCTTGCAGCCGCTGTTTGAGTTGTGACTCTTGTTGCTCGACAGCTTCCTTTTGCTGACGTAAGCGCAGTAGCTCCCCAAACAGCTGGTTGAACTCGGGAGAATCCGAGAGATCCAGCGTCTGACCATCATCGCGGGGAAAGAGCTAACTCAGGGCATTGGCGGCATCGCTGGAGCCGTCAGGTTCAGGTTGCTGATCTTGTTGCACCATCTGCCAGAACTGCGCTTCCCGCTCGGTGAGATCCTGGATCTTCTCCTCATCGCGCTCGATGCGATAAATCCGAAAATCCTGGCCGCCGATCAGCACTGCCACTTCGGCCCAGGCATGGCCGGTGACGGCCAGTTGATGCAGTACCTGACACTGGTAAGCCACCGGCACCCCTTCCTCCCACTGGGGGGCGCTGTGATAGCTGGCGGTCTTGATCTCCAGAATGCCCGGCCCATCGGGATGGCCGATTACCTCCCGGTCGAGGTTGGCGAGCATGAAAGGATGCTCGGGGTGTTGCAGCACCGCATTGACCCGGCGCACCTTGTAGCCGGTGCGTTTGGCATAGACCTGCGCCAAGACCGGCTCTAGCTCAATGCCCCACAGCACCGCTTCTTTGTGGGAGATATCTTCCGGCTCCTTACGACCAGTCTTCTCCAACCACAGGCTGAGCGGACATTTGTAGGGAGAGAGCCCCACTGCCACGGCGGCATCGGAGGAGCCAATGCCGAGTTTGCGGATAGCGAGCCACTGCTCGCGGGTTAATTGGGTAGTAGAGGCCAGCCGCAGGGCTTGGCCGTATTTGGCTTTTGCTTTCATGACTAGTCCTTGTTGACGGCATAAATGGCGACGCCCGGATTGGCTTGTGCCAGTCCGGGTGAGGTCGTTATGCGGTTTGAATGGAGAAGCGGAATTACTGCAGTAGAGTGAGTGCCTGATTCAAGGCTTGGGATTTGAGTTGGGCACCCTGACCGAACCAAGCGGAATCAAGCCGGTGATCTTGGCTGCGGGCACGGCGGTGGTGATCCACGTATTCCGTTACCGCATTGACCAGCCCCCAGGCGGTATTGCGGGAACTGGCAAGCTCTGAACCCATACCCGCACCCTGATAGAGCTCATGCAGGCGTTGTACCGGCTTGGTGAGAATGATGTTCTCCTCATCCAGCGGTTGCGCCAACAGGTCGCTGAAAAAGCGCAGCGCCTCTTCGGGGGACACGGGCCGTTGTGCCAGCGCCTTGGTCTGTGCCTTGAACTCATCCCAATGAGAGAGCCCGAGCCCAAGCGACTCTTTGACTGCAGCGGCATCGAACTGAGTGGAGTGGGGCACCTTGATGGCTCCGGTAGCACCGCGCAGTGCCATCTGCAGGGTGTTATTGCAGACCACCCGCAGCGAGGTGAACTGCGCCGTGGTGCAGAGTGTGCCGTCGCAACTGGTCGCCAGCAGCAGATAGGACTTTACCAAGTCATTGCCTTTGAGTTTGAGGTCCTGACCGGTTTTAGCCAGTGCCCACAGCTTGCGGCCGCCTTTGAGCGAGCCTGCTGTTTCCAGCTCAAAACCACCGGCTTCCACCAAGTCTTGATAGAAGTGCAGCACCTCGTGAGGCTGTACCACGTTGTAACGACTTGAGACCACCGACAGGGGGGCGAGGGTATCGGAGCGATAAAGCACCTTGCTGTCGCTGTAGGGGCGAATATGCAACGCATCGGAGGCGACGTTAAACATCACGTCGCCCTGCTCGATGGTCCAATCCATCCCGGCTGCCTGTAACCAGATATCGAGAGATTGTTGCGGGGGCAAAACATTGCCAAGGCCATGCCAAGGGGTTTGGCCGGTGTAGGCCATGGTGTCAATCAGGTGAGCCATATCTCCTCCAGGAATAGTGAAATGCAGACATTCAGCCTGCTAACTCATGGGGGTGATATAGGTTTGAAAGTTTATTGAATAGGATGTATTTACCATTCAATTCTCATTTTTTAAGAGTGGCGTTACAGCATGATGGTGTTGTGCAATGAACTGCATTGGAGGGGTACGGAGAGGGGTACGGGGCCAAAAACGACCAAGGGGTTGGCATCATCACGATGCCAACCCCTTGTTTTATATGGCGCTCCCGACTGGAGTCGAACCAGTGGCCTGTCCCTTAGGAGGGGACCGCTCTATCCTGCTGAGCTACGGGAGCTGTGTGGCGGGCATTATACAAGAAGCAACTCCCTTTTAAACCCTTGATTTTTATTCCAATACTGCCAAATCCCCATTCTGGATGTTAAACGGCGAATATTTGTTCTGGCTGCTGATGATGGCGCCATCGTCGAATACCTGCACTACCTCGAACAGGCCGTCGACTGGGTTGCGCATCATGCGGGACTTGCCGTAGGAGTCGATGAAGTCGGCGTTGTGCTGGATCCTGAACTGGTCGCCGAGTTTGACGCCGTTGCGCCGCCCCAGATTGATGTAGGGGCCGCGTTCGTTCTGGCCGACCACCCTGGCGGTGACCGGGGCGCAGGTGAGCTGGGCTACCAGATCCTGAGCCGCCTGTTGCAACTGGTAGTTGACCTCCTGGCCATAACTTGACTGCCAGAACTGGCCGCTGCTGCTGCCCACTTGCTCCCGCTTGCCAAAGGTCCAGGTGGCGCGCCCTTCGTAGACCTTACGGTTGACCAGAGTGCCGTTGATGCCATCAAACAGGTAGAGCTGCATGCGAAAGTTGCGCACCGGATCCTCATACCAGCTGGTCAGCTGGTTGCCCTGCGGCTCTATGGAGAGATCGTCGATGCTGCCAAGCACCAGGTATTGGCTGTCGGTACGCAGGCTGAGCGCCTTGATCTCTTCCAGAGCACTGCGATCCCCCTGTTGCAGATGGAGCGGATCGATGCGCAGGTTTTCATCCAGCCACTGGCGCACCGCGACCCCTTGCGACGCATTGGCGAGAGTTTCGAATAGCCGCCGCGAGAGGTTTTCCGGCATGTCGTCCATGGCGCCATAGCTTGCCTGATCCGGATAGCGCATCCGCAGCCTCACCAGTGTCAAATCCTTGGCGAAGTGCTGGGTCTGGCAGATCTGGCGCTCGGCCTGAATGTCGGCCACCAGGGTGATGTACATGCGGCCGTTGCGCACTTCTTCCCGTTTGAGGCGGTACTGGCGAATGTCGCCGCCGGAGCGGATCTGGATCTGCTCGGATCGCAGGCTGCCATTTTCCAGACGCTGCACGCTGGAAACGGCCGCGCCGCTGGCCAGCAGCGCCTGACGCAGGGCGTCGCGGGTCGCCTGTTCGCGGGCATAGACCTCATCGCCCCCCAGAATGGCGGCGCTGCCCTGCGCTTCGATAAGCTCGGCGCGGGCGCTCAGGCTGGCCAGCAGCAGGGTCAACAGCAGCGGTAATTTCATAGCAGATACCTTGAGTTGGCGGGCAGCCGAGCCATTTTGAGGAAATGACGCCTGCTGGCCGACATGGATCACAACACGTTCCAAGTGGCAGCGCACGTTGGCGCTGACTATGTCCATTAAAAAGCAAGAATCATGCCTCATTCCCGGCTCAAGCTTTGTCCGGCGCGTCCGATAATAAGTCAGGTGCAGATACAGGAAAGGTATCCATGAACAAACTCATCACGGCGTTGGCGCTTGCCCTGGCATTGACCGGGTGTGGCTCCGACCCTATCAATCGGGATCAGGGTGACCCCCGCCAGGCGGCGCAGGGGATGGAACTCAACTGGCTGGTGGCGCGCATGACCGATCAGCTGATGGAGCGCAAATCGCTGACCACCCTGACCGAGCCCATCGCGGTGGCCTCTTTCGTCGATCTCGATACCCTGCAGGATACCAACTGGATGGGGCAGCAGATTGAGGAGAGCTTTATCTACGAGCTCAACCGTCGTGGCGAGGTGGTGGTGGACTTCAAGCTGACCGGCAGCATCAAGGTGACGCCACAGGGGGACTTCGTGCTGAGCCGAAACTATAAGGAGCTCTCCTCCCGTTTGCCGATCTCCCGCATTCTGGTCGGCACCTTCAGCCGCAATAGCAAGGGGATCCTGGTCAACGCCCGCGTTATCGACATGCGCACCAAGATGGTGGAGACCACGGCCCAGAGCCTGATCCCGCAAAAATATCTGTTCGGTGCCAACAACTCGTTTGGTCGGGCATCGATCAATCGCGGTTATCTGATGCGTGACAGTCAGGCCCGGCCGGGCGGTCATCTGGTCAACCTGACCCCGTGAGGAGCGAGTCATGAAGATCCTGTTTGGTTGCCTGTTGGCACTCTTGCTCACCGGTTGCAGCTACAACCGGGTGGTGGATTACACCCAGGGTGGCAAGCCCGATGATTTTCCGGTGCTCAAGGCGGTGGGGTATGCGGTGATCGACATCCAGCCCGGCCCCTCTCAGTCGGAGAAGATGCTGCAAGCCATTCGCGCTTCCAAGATGGATGCTTATCGCGAGCTGGCAGAGCAGCTCAATGGTCAGCAGGTGCGCGGTCAGAGCAGCTACCGCGACTTGACCCAGACCTCCAACTCGCTGGATGTGTCGGTCGCTGGTGTGGTGCGTGGTGCCCGGGTGGTTGCCTCTTATCCGCGCGGCAATACCTATGCCACCGAGATGGAGCTCGATACCCGTGCCCTCTACAACATCAACCAGCTGATGGCCGGTCAGTTCTGAGTTGATGGGCTTGCCGTGAAAACCGGCATCAAAACAAAAGGCGAGCAGGGTGCTCGCCTTTTGTCGTTGTGGGCTGGTTAGCTCCCCATCAGCACCGGCGGCACTGCGGTGGGTTTCACATCCTCGCTCGGGTAGCAGCCAAGCACCTTGATATAGCGGGTGATCTTGGTCAGCTCCACCAGTGCGGCCTGCATCGCCGGGGTCTGCAGGTTGGCGGAGACATCGAGGTAGAACATCTCTTCCCACGGGTTGCCCTGCACCGGACGGGATTCGAGCTTGGTCATGTTGATCTCGTGGCTGCGCAGTACCAGCAACGCCTCGACCAGCGAACCCGGCTTCTGGGAGGTGGACATGATGAGGGTTGTCTTGGCCGGGATCTGCGGCGCCACGTCGATGGGCTTGCGTGCCACCACGATAAAGCGGCTGTAGTTCTCTTTCTGGTTGGCGAGCTGCTCGGCCAGCACGTCCAGACCATACAGTTCGCCACCGGCGGCGCTGCCGATGGCGGCGGCCTCCGGGCTGGCCAGCTCTTTCACCTTCATCATGGCGCTGGAGGAGGAGTCGCAGATCTCGTGACGCGCCCCTTCCAGCTTGCTCAGATAGTGGGAGCACTGCTGGAACACCTGCGGGTGGGCATAGAAGGTCTTGATGCGGCCAAGCTCGGTCGGTACGGCGGTGAGTATGCAGTGCTCGATGGGGTAGGTTAGCTCGCCGACGATGGAGAGGCTGGTGTGCTGCATCACGTCATAGACTTCGTTGATGGAGCCCGAGCTGGTGTTCTCGATGGGCAGCACACCGAAGGCGGCGCGGCCTGACTCCACGGCATCCAGCACTTCGCGGAAGTTCTGGCAGTTCACCTCGATCACCTGATCCTTGTAGCGGGCCAGATATTTGCGGGCGGCCAGGCTGGAGTAGGAACCGCGCGGCCCCAGATAGGCGACGCTGGTCATCGGCTCCTGCTGCTCCGGGTTGAGCAGGCTCTGCAGATAGGCCTGCTGGGAGAGCACAGAGTCTTCGATGATGGTGTGATAGATGCGAGTGATGTACTGGGCATCCAACCCAAGCACGCGCCCTTTCTGGATCAGGGCGACCAGCAGCTCCTGCTCCCGCTGGTGGTCACGAATGGGGCGCGGGTTGGCTTGCTTGGCACGGGCGACCTCGATGCTGAGGGTCTTGCGTTTCGCCAGCAGGGCAAGCAGCTCCTGATCCAACCGGGTGATGTCTTGTCTGATCTCGTCGAGCGTTGCCATGATTGTTCCCTATCCAAGTAATCGATTGATATTAATGCAAAAAAAAACCTCCGCTAGGGGAGGCTCGATTCGTCTTTGCTTTCTGTTCACACGACGACAGGCCTTCCCTCAAGCGGGCCGGGTAAACGAGAAAGCAAAGAAGAATGGTGCGTGCATAGGTGTGTCCTTGAAGTAACGTCATAACCATTAAGGGATTTGCCGGTCTGATGCAAGTAAAACTTGCCCGCGGGCGGGGATGGGGGCAGGGTATCCGGTTAAGAAAATGGCGTATGAATGATGTTCTATTGACTCTGTTTTTATGACTGAAACCCAGTGGGGGAGGTAAAGACGATGGCGATTATTTTCGATCTGGGACGGGTGGTGGTGAGCTGGGATCCGGTAGGCATAGTGCGTTCCGTGCGTGGTCCGCAAGGGGCCGAACAGTTGGCCGAGCAGCTCTTTAACCACCCGGATTGGCTGGAGGTAGACAGAGGCACCATGTCGCTCCACACCATGGCCCGGGAAGCGCAAGCGCGCACCGGCCTCTCGACGGCGGAGAATCTGGCCATTTTACAGGCAGTTCCCGCTTCCCTGCTGCCAGATCCCGCTATGCTAACCCTGATAGCCGAGCTGCACGGGGCGGGGCACACCCTGTATGCCCTCTCCAACATGGGTCATGCCAGTATCGACTGGCTGGAGCTGCATCAGGATTTCTGGCGCTTCTTTAGCGGCAAGGTGGTGTCGGCGCGGGTGCGGATGATGAAGCCGGAGCCGGATATCTATCGCTATCTGCTGGTGTCGTTCGATCTGAAACCGGCAGAGTGCATCTTCATCGATGACAGTCCCGCCAACATTGCGGCCGCCGAGGCCCTCGGTATCAGGGGGATCGTCTTTACCGACGCGGCAAGTTGTCGTCAGCAACTGGGTGAGCTGGGCTGTTTGCCCGCCACCGGCAGGGGGTGATGCCCCTCTAGGAGCACTATGGAGCATGGCCGGTTTCGCAATTGGCTCAGTCACTATCCCGAGGCGACCCTGATCATCGCCTGCAAGGATGGCAGCGGTTATCAGCTCTGTGTTGAGGCAGAAGGGGAGTGCCTCTGCCTGACCGACAGTGAGGGAGGGCGCTTGACCTTCACCTCGCTGGATCAGGCGCAGGGTTTCTTGCGAGCCCATCGGGTTCACCAAGCAAGATTACGAATTTATGACGCCCAAAATGAAGATTTAGCAGCAGAATCACAGGAAATAATCATCAAGTTTTAATTTTAACCAGACTCTTTAAGGGTCTATTCAGTTTGTTTGCCGCACAATACTGCACCTGTTCATCATCCGGAGCTGTTTAATGGGTGCCAATGTAGTTGTACTGAATCAGGGATATGATCACTCTTTTCAAGCCAGGGAACAGCTGCTGATTGAGCGACTGGCAAGTTTTGACGAGCTGGTTGTCTCTTTTTCGGGACGGTTGGAATCCTGCTACAGCATCGAGCTGTGCCGCGCTGCCGGTGTGAAAATCCACGCAATTACCCTCGATAATCCGACCCGCAGTCGCAGCGAAGTGGCCCGAGCCCGCCGTTATTGCCAGCGTTATGACATCGATCACTGGGTCATCAAGAGTGACGAGATCGTCTTTTGCGATCGCCTGCCAAATATTGAAGGGCTGATCGACCCGGTTCGCCGCATTGGTGAGTATGTGCAGACTCGTCCGGAATGGGCTCATCTGCCGTTGCTGGTTCCGGCAGCGGTGGAGGAGCGTGATGATTATCTTGCCCAGTTCGGGTCTCTGCCTGCCAACTCAATCTGGTTTTTTGCCGACAACGGATTGATGCGCCGCGATTATCGTTACGGCTTCAACAAGCGTCAGCTCGGTCGTTGGGGCAAGGGGAGCAACGGTTGCCTCAGCAATCGCTTCACCAATCCACGGCAGCTTGAGCAGCGTTATCTGCGAATGGTGGATCAGGCAGAGCAGATGCTGGCCGACATGGGGCTGGACGAGGCACAGGTCTTTTTCCATACCCTGTGCGACTGCTCCACCACCCTGGCCCGGGTGCGTCTGCCCGAGCATCAGCGTGCGCAGGCCTTTGATATGCAATCGGATATTCTGTCCGCCCTCAAGGGGAGCAAGTTCGATCTGGTGACCCTGGATATGGCACAGAAAGAGCGGCACGATCTCGCCATCTAGCCTGCGGGCAAGCGATGCGGGTACCAGAACGTGAGTGCTGTCATAGGCAAGGGGCGACGGGACTGTTTATACTGTCGCCCTTTCACCCGTTACCGAGCTTCGCCCTATGAAACCCTTCTCCCGTCTGCTGATTGCCCTGTGCCTCTCCCCCGTACTGGTGCAGGCTGCCCCTCTTTCTCAGGTGACGCTGCCCGATGGTCGGCAGGTTCAGCTCAACGACGACTTCACCTGGGAGTATCTGGTGGTCAAACCGGCCGAGTCCGTACAGGGCGTGGCTGCTGATGGGAAGGCTGGGGCCGTGGTGGCCGTCGCTGCTCCGGTGCTGACCGATCAGGCCAAGGCCAATCCGGACCTGCTTGCCCAGATGGCGCGCGATGGTGTGGTGGTCAAGCTCGACAAGATCGAGGGATCTGACCCGCTGGTGCTGACCTTTATGGTGAGCAATACCGGTACCCGCAATGTGGTCGGGGTGCGTGGCATGGTGACCCTGTTCAGTGCTGACGGGGTGCAGCTGAGCCGTCAGGAGGCCCGCTTCTGGGTTGCCGAGAATCGTCTGCCGGAAACCTATCTGCGCAAGGGGCAAGCCCGCCCGTCGCTGGCCCTCGAGATCCCCCGTCCTGCCGGATTGACCGGTCAGCCGCTGGTGCGGGTCGAAATTGACGAAGTGGTCTTCCGCTGATTTGGCGTTGTTCCGGCCCATGCAAACCGTGTGGGCCGGCAACTTGTTGCCGCTGACACCCCCTGCAATATCTGCTTACATCTGACATGGTTCTGCAACAGCTTGCAGCTCGGCAAGCCGGGAACCTGATCGCACAATGACTCCATACCAGCTCGCTAGCAACGGGCCCAATCACATGGAGTTATCATCATGAAAAAAGCAACTGTCTCTCTTCTGGTTCTGGCCGGGTTTGCCTCTACTTCCGTCATGGCGCAGGATGCCTTCAGCTACGCCAAGGGTTCCGCCACCTGGGCGCACACCAAATCCGACTATCTCAGCGGTACCTTCAGCAATGACAGCAAAGGAACCCGTGATTTTGGCGGTCTGAGCCTGGATCTCTCCAAGAGCTTCGGGTCCAATTTCTATGGTCGCGGCAGCACTGAATACACCTCTCGCAGCAACGGCAACGACAGCATGTCGATCTCCAGCATCGGTGTCGGTGTCTTTACTCCGCTGAGCACGGGTCTGAACCTCTACGGTGAAACCGGTGTGACCGGCTACATGCTGGAGCGTGAACTTGCCAGCGATATCGCTAACAAAGGGTGGGATGCTGTTGCTCGCAAAGATAGCGGCAGCATGTACGGTGAAGTGGGTCTGCGCTATGACATCGGCAATGTCGAGCTCTCCACCGCTTATCGCTACGCCAACATGACCGACGATATGCACGACTTCAAGGTGGGCGGTGCCTACAAGCTCAACCAGAACTGGGCGCTGACTGCCGATTACACCTATCGCAACTGGGATCTACAAAAAGGTTCCATCTCCAGCCTGGGTGTGAAGTACAGCTTCTAATTTTCCTTCCCGTAGTCCGTAGTGTCTTGTTTTTTACCCATGGCGTTCGCCATGGGTTTTTTCTTTTTCTGGTGATCCCTTTTTTCTCCTTGTGTCGTATCAGTCGCAAATAGTTATACAACTTTCATTTTTTTGTATAACTGCTATAACTGAATCAATGCTTATACAAGGAGCGTCATCATGTACAAGATTAAAGTCGGTATCAGTGCCTGCCTGCTGGGACAAGAGGTACGTTTCGATGGGGGCCACAAGCGCTCCAGCTTCTGCGAACGGGATCTTGGCGCTCACTTTGACTATCACCCCGTTTGTCCCGAGATGGCCATTGGTCTGGGGGCGCCTCGCGCCGCCATCCGGCTGGTCAAGCGCAACGGCGAGATCCGCGCCGAGGCGAGCAACGGCAGCTTCGATGTCACCGAAAAGCTGATTGCTTTTAGCGAGCAGAAAGCGCGCCAGCTCGACTTTATCTCTGGTTATATCCTCTGTGCCAAATCACCCAGCTGTGGCATGGAGCGGGTCAAGGTCTATGGCGCCAACAACGAGGGGAGCGCCAAGGAGGGGATTGGCCTCTTTGCCAAGGCGTTGATGGAGGCCAACCCCTTGTTGCCGGTGGAAGAGGATGGCCGCCTGTGCGACCCCATCCTGCGGGAGAACTTCGTGCTGCGGGTCTTCGCCTACCATGACTGGCAGCAACTCTGCGCCCGCGGCATTACCGCCTCTGCGTTAATCCGCTTCCACTCCCGCTACAAGTATCTGGTGCTCTCCCACGCCACCACCCACTACCGGGCGCTTGGCAAGCTGCTCGGCAATCTGGGCAAGTCCACCAATTTGCAGGAGGTGGCCGACAACTACATCAAGGGATTGATGACGGCGCTGACCCTGCGGGCCAACCGTCGCAGCCACACCAATGTGCTGATGCACCTGCAGGGCTACTTCAAGCGGGTGCTGACCCCGGCCCAGAAGCAGGAGCTTGCCGATACCATCGACAAGTACCGCACCGGTATCTTCCCCTTGCTGGTGCCGCTCACCCTGATCCGCCACTACCTGCGCGAGTACCCCAATCCCTATCTCGCCGAGCAGGTTTATCTCAATCCGCACCCCGATACGCTGAAATTGCGTTACGGGCTCTGAATCCGTTCTGTTGCCCCGGCGCATGGTTTGCGCCGGGGAGCCTTACCCCTCTGTTTGATGGACGTTGTCATGTCTGATTTACCGCAAGAAGTTGCTCCTCTCGCTGATGAGGGGATCTACCCCATTCGCGAGGTCTCCCGTCTCACCGGCGTTAACGCCGTGACCCTGCGCGCCTGGCAGCGCCGCTACGGTCTGGTGCAGCCGGCCCGTACCGAAAAGGGCCACCGCCTCTACAGCGAGCAGGATATTCGCCAGATCGGCGAGATCCTGAGCTGGCTGGAGCGGGGAGTGAGTATCGGGCAGGTGAAGGGGCTCTTGAGCGAACCCCATTCCGCGCCGGTGAGCGATCACTGGCAGCAAACTCTGGAGCAGTTCAGTCAGGCGCTGCTTGCCTTCAACCAGCGCAAGGCGGAGTCCGAGCTTAACGACCTGCTGGCGAGTTACCCGTTCGAGCTGGTGCGCAGCCGGGTACTGCAACCGCTGGTGGAGCGGCTGTTGGGGCTGTGGCGCGAGCGGCCCGATGGCGAGTTGTTGCAACAGGTGTGGCTGGGCTGGCTGCATACCCGCTTCGCCCGCCACCTGATCGAGCAGGAGAAGGGCGTGCCGATCACGCTGGCGAGCTGGGGACAGGTGGGCCCCCTCGATCTGGTCTGGGCCGCCTACGAGCTGATCGGTCAGGGCTATGAGGTGCAACTGCTGGGGGCGGTGGAGCCGCGCCATGCCAGCCTGCTGGAAGGACGTGCAGCCACTCCCTGGCTGGTGCTGCTGGGGGCCGGGCTTGGCAAACAGGAGCTGGCCGCCGGGTGGCCCGTAGGCACGCGCCTGTTTGGTGAGCTGGGGCGCCTCTACGACGATGAGTGGCTTAAAGCACACTGCTGGCAGGCGAGCCTTGCCGAGCTGATGGCGGATGCCCCAAATGCTGCTGGCACAAGCGGACGCGGGAGGAAAAAATCATGAAACTGGTCTGGTTTCGCAATGATCTGCGCCTTGCCGACAACCCGGCGCTACGCCATGCCTGCGCCGGTGATGAACCGGTCGCCGCGCTCTTTATCATCTCTCCTACCCAATGGCGGCAGCACAAAATGGCCCCCATCCGTCAGCGCTTTATGTTGGCGCAGGTAGATGAATTGGGCCGCGAGCTGGCGGCCCTCGGCATCCCGCTCCATCTGCTGCGAGTGGAGACCTTTGCCGAGGCGCCCGCAGCGTTGGCAGACCTCTGCCGCGAGCTGGGGGTGACCCAGCTCTATGCCAATCAGGCTATCGAGCTCGATGAGCAGCGCCGCGACCATGCCGTCAGCGCCGCGCTGGCTGAGCAGGCGGTGAGCTGTCACTGGTTCAACGGCTGTTGCGTATTGCCGCCGGGGCGGGTGCTGACCGGCTCGGGTGAGATGTTCAAGGTGTTCACCCCCTTCAGCCGAGCCTGGCTCAAGGCCCTTGACGAGGATGGGTTTGTCATTCATCGCGCTCCTGCGCGCCGTGGTGAGCCGCTACCGTGGCAGCCGCTGGCCGAGCGGGCGTGGGTTGATGAAGGGCTCGGCGAGCTGACGGTTGATCCGCGTTGGCCAGTGGGGGAGGCGGAAGCTCTGCGTCGTTTGAACATTTTTCTGGAGCAGG
Organism: Aeromonas sp. 102P; assembly: GCF_051920345.1. Classification (NCBI taxonomy): domain Bacteria; kingdom Pseudomonadati; phylum Pseudomonadota; class Gammaproteobacteria; order Aeromonadales; family Aeromonadaceae; genus Aeromonas; species Aeromonas sp. 102P. Next base: position 1,647,956 of record NZ_JBQBCZ010000001.1, read on the forward strand.
CAGTGCTCGACTATGGCGAGACCCGCGATTTTCCTGCCATCGCGGGCACGTCCGTGCTCTCCCCCTATCTGGCGGCGGGCATCATCAGTCCTCGTCAGTGTGTGGCGGCGCTTCAGCCGCGGCTTGGCTATCGGCCCCAGTCCAAGGCCCAGCCCGGCTTTGTCTGGCTCAATGAGCTGGTCTGGCGCGAGTTCTATCGCCACCTGCTGGTGCTGATCCCGACCCTCTCCATGAATCACCCCTTCAAACCCGAGACGGCAGCCTTGCCGTGGAGCTGGGACCCGGATGCCTTCGCCGCCTGGAGCGAGGGGCGCACCGGCTACCCCATCGTCGATGCAGCGATGCGCTGTCTCAACGCTACCGGTTGGATGCACAACCGGCTGCGAATGATAGTGGCGAGCTTTCTCACCAAGGATCTCCATATCCACTGGCGGCTCGGGGAGGATTACTTCATGAGTCGGCTCATCGATGGAGATCTGGCGGCCAACAACGGCGGCTGGCAGTGGGCGGCGGGCACCGGCGCCGATGCGGCGCCCTACTTTCGGGTCTTCAACCCCACCACTCAGGGGCAACGATTTGATCCACAAGGGGAGTTTATCCGTACCTGGGTAACTGAACTGGCCGATATTCCCGCCGCTTATGTGCATCAGCCCCACGACTGGCTGCGACTCAAGGGGCGACAGGATTATCCGGCACCCATGGTGGATCACGCCGTTGCCCGGGTGAGAGCCATCGAGATGTTTCGCTCTCTGGAGAAATAGCATGAACGAGCCGCTGGCCCGCTTTATTGGCCTCTATCAGCAACTGGACAAACAGCAGTTGCATCGATTGCCCGAGGTCTATGCCGAACAGGTGGTCTTTACCGATCCGGCCCACCGCATTGAGGGGCTGGCGGCCCTTGGCGACTATTTTGCCGCCCTCTATCAGCGCCTCGCCTACTGTCGTTTCGTCATCACCAGTCAGCAGCAGCAAGGGCCGCAGGCCTGGCTCGGCTGGACCATGACCTTCTCTCACCCCAGATTGCGTGGTGGTGAGCCGGTGACGGTGGAGGGGGTCACCCGCCTCGAATTCGACGAGGCGGGCAAGGTGTGCCAGCACCGGGACTATTTTGACCTGGGCGCCATGCTCTACGAGCAGTTGCCGCTGCTTGGGCCCGTGGTGCGCACCATCAAGATGAGGCTTGGCGCATGAGCGGCCGGGTGCTTATTACAGGCGCGACTTCCGGCATCGGTCGCCAGTTAGCGCTGGATTACCGGCGGGCAGGCTGGCAGGTTTGGGGTTGTGGCCGCGATGGCGAACGGCTGCAGGCGCTGGGGCTGGATGGCGTCACACCGTTACAATTTGATGCCCGGGATCTGGCCGCTATGAGCGGGGTGGCTGCTACGCTGCCATTCCTCGATCTGCTGATCCTCAACGCAGGCAACTGCGAGTACATGGATGTGGCTGAGGGGTTTGACAGCGAGCTGTTTGCCCGGGTGATCGACACCAATCTGACCGCCACCGGTCATGCACTGGCCGCCTTCTTGCCGCTGCTCGGGGCGGGATCGCGCCTTGCCATCGTCAGCTCGTCGGTGAGCTGGCTGGTGCTGCTGGGGGCCGAGGCTTATGGCGCTTCCAAGGCAGCCCTCGACTATCTGGCGGATACCTTGCGCCTCGATTTGGCCAGCAAAGGGATCGGGGTGACCCTGATCCGCCCCGGCTTTGTCCAGACGCCGCTCACCGCCAAAAATGATTTTCCCATGCCCTGTCTGGTGACGGTGGAGCAGGCCTCCCGCGCCATCATGGACGGGCTGACCGCTGGTCGTCACCAGATCCACTTTCCCCGCCGTTTCATCTGGTTGCTGCGCCTGCTTGGTGCGCTGCCGGTGGGGCTCTGGCTGCGCCTTGGCCGCGCACTCGTATCGAAAGGAAGCCATTAATGAAGAAAAAGATCGCCATCGTCGGTTCAGGGATCTCGGGGCTCACCGCCGGTTTTCTGCTCCACAAACTCCATGACATTACCCTGTTTGAGGCGGCGCCGACTCTGGGCGGTCACACCGCCACCGTCGATGTGCATCAGGCGGGCCGCAGCTATGCCATCGACACCGGCTTTATTGTCTTCAATGATCGCACCTACCCCAACTTCTTGAAGTTGCTGGCGCGGATCGGCATGGCGCGGCAACCGGCCGAGATGAGCTTCTCGGTAAAGAGCCCGGAGGGGCTGGAGTATAACGGTCACAACCTCGACACCCTGTTTGCCCAGCGCAGCAATCTGTTGAGCCCCCGTTTCTACGGCTTCGTCGCCGAGATCTTGCGATTCAATCGGGAGGCACGGGCCTGGCTGGCGGATGGTCAGCATCAGGGGGCTGGCCCCGAGCTGACGCTGGGGGACTTTCTGCAGGCGGGGGAGTTTAGCGACTACTTCGCCCGCCACTACATCTTGCCGATGGGGGCGGCAATCTGGTCATCGACCCTGGCCGATATGCGCGCCTTCCCCCTTGGCTTCTTCCTGCGCTTTTTTGCCAACCACGGCCTGCTGGATGTGGCCAATCGCCCCCAGTGGTACGTGATCCCGGGTGGCTCGCGGGAATATATCGGCCCCCTTACCGCGGGCTGGCAGCCGCAGATCCGCCTCGCCTGTCCGGTGCAGAGTGTGCGACGGGAAGCGGATGGCGTGGTGATCCAGAGCAGTTACGGCGAGGAGCGGTTTGACGAGGTGATCTTCGCCTGCCACAGCGATCAGGCGCTGGCGCTGCTGGCGGACCCCGGCGAGCGGGAGCAGGCTATTCTCGGCGATATGCCCTATCAGGCCAACGATGTCTGGCTCCATACCGATGCGCGCTGCCTGCCCACCCGCCGCAAGGCATGGGCCAGCTGGAACTATCAGCTCGATGGCAACGATGAGGCGCGGCCGCTGGTGAGCTACAACATGAACATCCTGCAGGGGGTGAACTCGCCGGAGCCTTTCTGCGTCAGTCTCAACCCCAAGGGCAAGGTGGATGAGAGCAAGGTGTTGCGCCGCTTCGTCTATCACCATCCGGTGTTCAATCAGGCCTCTATTGCCGCCCAGCAGCGGCGCGCGGAGATCTGCGGCCAGCAGCACACCCACTTCTGCGGTGCCTACTGGTACAACGGCTTCCATGAGGATGGGGTGCGCAGCGCGCTGGATGTCGCCAGGCGCTTCGGAGCCGAGCTATGAACGGCGCCACCGTGGCCACCGAACATGAGCATGCCGACGAACTGGCTGGCGTCACCAGCGCCATCTGGCAGGGCTCGGTGCGCCACCGCCGTTTTGCACCGCGGGCTCACGCCTTCTCCTACAGCCTTTTTATGCTGGGACTGGATCTCGACGAACTGCCACAGCTCGATCAGGGGCGCTGGTTCGGGGTGGAGCGCTCGGGGCTGCTCTCGTTTCACCGCGACGACTATCTCAAGGGGAGTGAGGGAAGCCTCAAGCAGGCGGTGTGGCAGAAGGTGAGCGAGCTGGGTGGCGATGCCGAGCCCGAGGGGCGGGTACTGCTTCTCGGTAATGTGCGCTGTTTGGGGTTCTACTTCAGCCCGGTCAACTTCTACTTCTGCTACCGGCAGGGCGAGGCGCGCTATCTGCTGGCAGAGGTGTCGAACACCCCCTGGAACGAGCGTCACTACTACCTGCTGGATCTGGTGGCGCTGGCGCCCCATGACAAGGATTTTCACGTCTCCCCCTTTATGGGGCTGGCGATGCGTTATCACTGGCGGATCAGGCCGCCCGCGCAGGAGACTCTGATCCATATCGAGAGTCACCCCGTATCCGGTGAAGCCAAGCTGTTTGACGCCACCCTGGCGCTCACTCGCGAACCCTTGTCGCGCGAGGGGCTGGTGGCCCTGCTGGCCCGCTGGCCATGGATGACCATGAAGGTGCTGCTCGGGATCTACTGGCAGGCCCTGCGTCTTTTTATCAAACGAACCCCGATATTTACCCATCCGGAGAGCCGCTAATGGAACTTGCTCAATCAACCCTCTCTGCCTCTTTCATCGACAAGGGGGCAAGACAACTGCTGCTCAATCTGCTGGGTCGCCTAGAACATGGCCAGCTGCTGCTGCGGGATGGCGGTGAGCGCCACAGCTTTGGCGTCGCGGGTACCGATCTGCATGCCGAACTGGTGGTGCAAGATCCTGCCTTCTATCGTCGCCTGTTGCTGGGGGGCAGCATTGCCGCCGGGGAAACCTGGGTGGAGGGGCTCTGGACCAGCCCGGACCCGGTGGCGCTGGTGCGGCTGCTGGCCCGCAACCTGACCCTGCTCGACTCCCTCGAGCGGCGCCTCGGCTGGCTCAGTTTCCCGTTCAACAAGGTGCGCCACTGGCTCAACCGCAATACCCTGACAGGTTCGCGCTCCAACATCGCCGCCCACTACGATCTCGGCAATACCCTCTATCAGGGGTTTCTCGACAGCCATATGCAGTACTCGAGCGCCATCTATCCGAGTGCCGAGGCCACGCTGGAAGAGGGACAGCAGGCCAAGCTGCGCACCATCTGCGAGCGGCTGGCGCTGGGGCCTGACGATCATCTGTTGGAGATCGGCACCGGCTGGGGCGGCCTCGCCGTCTATGCCGCCCGCCACTATGGCTGCCGGGTGACCACCACTACCATCTCCCGGGCCCAGCATGACTATGCCAAGGAGTGGATTGCACGGGAGGGGCTGGGGGATCGCATCACCTTGCTGCTGGAGGATTACCGCAAGCTGGAGGGCACCTATGACAAGCTGGTCTCCATCGAGATGATCGAGGCGGTAGGCCACGCCTTCCTGCCCGACTATTTCCGTCAGTTGTCACGGCTGCTCAAGCCCGGTGGCCGCCTGCTGATTCAGGCCATCACCATCGCCGATCAGCGCCATGCCCAGTATCTGCGCGGAGTCGATTTCATCCAGCGCTACATCTTCCCCGGTGGCTGCCTGCCGAGCGTCTCCCAGATGGCGGGGTTGCTGGCGCGGGAGACCGACATGCAGCTGGTTCGGTTGCACGATCACGGCCATCACTATGCCCGTACCCTGGCTCACTGGTGCGATCGCTTTCTGGCGCTGGCGCCCGAGCTGCCCAAGCTCGGTTACAGCCAGGATTTCATCCGGTTGTGGCACTTCTACTTCGCCTATTGCGAGGGGGGATTCTGGGAGCGCACCATCAGTCTGGTGCAGCTGGAGGCCGCCAAGCCGGGGCCTGCTGGCTGGTCGGGTGATGTGCCAGTAAGCGGTCACTGACCATGTGGCAGTGGGCTCACCTGCTGGGGTTCAACCTCTACTGGTTGCTGGCGGTGAAGTGGCAGCAGCCGGGCCCGCTGCTGGCAATGTTGCTGCTGCATTTTCTCTTCTCACCCAGCCGCCAGCGTGACTGGCGGCTGCTTCCCATCGCGGTCGTCGGCTGTCTGCTGGATGCCCTGCTCTGGCAGCTCGGCCTGTTCCGTTTCCCGTCCGGTTTTCCCCTCTGGCTGGTGCTGCTCTGGCTCGGTTTTGCCCTGACGCTGGCCCACGGTATGCGCTGGCTGCTGCGCTTGCCTCGCTGGCAGCAGGCGCTGTTTGGCGTATTTGGCGGTGCCTCCTCCTATGTGGCGGGGGCCGCCATGGGGGCAGTAAACTTACCCTGGGGCATCTGGATCAGCACGGCGCTGCTGGCAGTGATCTGGATGTGGTGGTTACCCGTACTCCTGTGGGTAATGGTCAAGCTGGAGGGTGAGTCATGACAAACACCTTTTCGACCGACTCGTTGCTGTTTTCCAAATGGACCAAAGAGAGCCAGCATGAGCTGACTGATCGCTTCTATCTGGTGGTTGCCTGCCAGCGGGATGCGCAGGGGCAGCTGGTGCAGGTGGTGATGCAGGATATCAACACCCTGCAGGAACAGGAGATGGACTGGCATGAACTGGAAGACCCCAACCACTGGCATATGGGGTGGAATTAACCCGCTGCTGCTGGCGTTTACGCTCTTGGCTGCAACCGCGGTGCAGGCTTCTGCCGCCCCCTGGCAGCAGCTGCGCCCGGTCGGGCAGGGGGAGATGAACTGGCTCTGGTTCAAGCTCTACGATGCCACCCTCTACAGTGCGAGCGGGCACTACCAGCCCGGTCACTATCCGCAGGCCCTGACCCTCACCTATGCCAGATCCATCGAGCGGGAAGATCTGCTGAGCGCCACCGCCGCCGAGTGGCAGCGGCTCGGTCTTGGCTCTGACGCCGAGCGTCAGCGCTGGCTTGGCCAGCTCGCTGCACTCTGGCCCGATGTGCAGGCAGGCGACAAGCTCACCTTCTATGTCGACAAGGGCGGGACAGGCCACTTCTGGTGGCAGGAAAAACCCCTCGGCACCCTGGCCGATCCGCAATTCTCGGCCGCTTTTCTCGCCATCTGGCTGGCTGACAACAGCCGCGATCCCGCCCTTACCCGCCGCCTGCGTGGCCAACCCTGAACATGGAGTCTTTGATGTCCTTCTATCGTGCATACCGCTGGTTGCTGCTGCTCCCTTTTTTGCTGCTGAGCGGCTGTGGTGCCAGTCTCGATGACTATCGTGGGCAGGGGCCAAACTGGGATCTCGCCCGTTTCTTCAACGGCAAAATGGTGGCTCACGGCCTGGTGACCGACCGCAGCGGCGAAGTGACCAGTCGCTTTCGGGTCGAGATGGTGGGTCGTTGGAAGGATGGCAAGGGAGAGCTGTTCGAGCAGTTCTACTTTGATGATGGCCGCCAGCAGACCCGTACCTGGTATCTGAGCAAGGGGGTTGACGGTCACTGGCGAGGTACTGCTTCCGATGTGGTGGGAGAGGCGGTGGGTAAAAGCGAAGGGTTCGCCCTCAACTGGCGTTATCAGCTCGATCTGGCGCTGCCGGATGGCGAGGTCGTGCGGGTGAGCTTCGATGACTGGATGTATCTGCTGGACGAAGATCGTCTGATCAATCGTGCCGAGATCAGCAAGTTCGGCATCCATCTGGGTGAGGTGATCCTCTACATCGAGCGAACATCCTGACCGGTGTGCTCTGTGTGAAAGCCAATAAAAAAAGCGCGCCGATGGCGCGCTCTTGTCTATCGCAAGGCAGGCAGATCAGATGATCCGGTTCTCCTCCAGCATCTTGCGACGGGCCTCTTCCTTGGCCATCTTCTTCTTGCGATTGTCGCAAGGTTCGGGGCAGTCGCACTCCTTCTCGATGCCGACGCTACCCAGACCGCCACAGGAGCCGGAGATGGTCTTCTTCTGGAAGATATAACCGATAGCCATGGCGGCTATCACCAGCATGAATACCCCGAAGGTGATCAGAAAAATCTGCATCTCTACCTCTTACTTCTTGACCAGATAGGGCTTGAAGGCATCGGAGTAAGCCTCTTCAAAGCCGTTGTCCGTCTTGGTGATCACGAAGATCGCCAAGCCGCGCTCGTTGGCATAGGCCAGGCTCTTCGCGGTCCCCATCACCATAAACACGGTGGCCAGCCCGTCTGCGGTCATGCAGGAGGGGTGGATCACGGTGACCGACACCAGACGGTGCTGGATCGGCTTGCCGCTGCGCGGATCTATGGTGTGGGAGAAGCGCTGACCATCCAGTTCATAGTAGTTGCGGTAATCGCCGGAGGTGGCCACCCCGTTGTCACCGGGCACGATCACCTCTTGCACCGTGCCGGTGCCTGCGGTGGGCTTCTCGATGGCCACGCGCCAGGGGTGCCCCTTGCCGTTGACGCCATTGATCCGCAGCTCGCCGCCAATCTCCACCAGATAGTTACGCGCACCCAGTGACTCCAGATACTCGGCTACCTTGTCCACACCAAAGCCCTTGGCGATGGCGGAGAGATCGACGTAGAGATCCGGAATGTCTTTTTGCAGGGTGTCGGCATCCACCGAGGTGATGACGTGCAGGTTGCCCAGACCGGTCTTCTGGCGAGTCTGGGTGATCAGCTCGTCGGAAGGGACCTTGGTCGGCTTCTTGTCCGGGCCAAAGCCCCACAGATTGACCAAGGGGCCAACGGTGACGTCCAGCGCCCCCTGGCTCTCACGGCCAATGTGAATGGCCTCTGTGACGACCCGTGCGGTATCGCGGGAGACCACTACCGGTTTGTTGTCACGGCTCTGGTTGAAGCGTGACAGTTCGGAATCGGGGCGATAGGTCGACATCTGATCGTTGACCCGCTCCAGCAAGACATCGACCTCGGCCTGCAATTTGGCTGGATCGGTGATGGCGCTGTCCGCCACCTTGATGGAGTAGTAAGTGCCCATGGTGCTACCGGTGATGTGGATCTCCGGCTTGGATTGGACCGTCTCCTGACCGCACCCAGTCAAGAAAAAGGCTAGCCCGAAGGCTAGCCAGGTCTTTACAACACTGTGCATGGATTAACCACCAAAGTCATCCAACAGGATGTTTTCGTCTTCAACGCCCAAGTCTTTGAGCATGTTGATGACGGCAGCGTTCATCACCGGAGGTCCACACATGTAGAACTCGCAATCTTCCGGTGCTTCGTGGTTCTTGAGATAGTTCTCGTAGAGCACGTTGTGGATGAAGCCGGTGTAGCCGTCCCAGTTGTCTTCCGGTTGCGGATCAGACAGGGCGACGTTCCAGGTGAAGTTCTCGTTCTCGGCGGCGAGCATGTCAAAGTCTTCGACATAGAACATTTCGCGCTTGGAACGGGCACCGTACCAGAAGCTCATCTTGCGCTTGGACTTCAGGCGACGCAGCTGGTCGAAGATATGGGAACGCATCGGCGCCATACCTGCACCACCACCGATAAATACCATTTCGGCATCGGTGTCTTTGGCGAAGAACTCACCGAACGGACCGGAGATGGTCACCTTGTCGCCAGCCTTCAGGCTGAAGATGTAGGAGGACATCTGTCCCGGAGGGGCAGTCCAGTTGCTGGGCGGCGGGGTCGCGATACGCACGTTCAGCATGATGATGCCGAACTCTTCCGGATAGTTGGCCATGGAGTAGGCACGGATGATTGGCTCATCGACCTTGGACTCCAGCTCAAAAATCTTGAAGCGATCCCAGTCACCGCGATACTCCTCGGGAATATCGAAGTTCTTGTAGTGCACGTGGTGAGCCGGGGCTTCAATCTGGATATAACCACCGGCGCGGAACGGCACGCTTTCGCCATCGGGGATCTGCAGCTTGAGCTCCTTGATGAAGGTGGCCTTGTTATCGTTGGAGATAACAGTACATTCCCACTTCTTCACCCCGAAGATCTCTTCCGGCAGTTCGATATCCATGTCGGAGCGAACGGTAACCTGACAGGCCAGACGCTCGCCATGACGGGCTTCGCCCTTGCTGATGTGATCCAGTTCGGTCGGCAGAATGTCGCCGCCACCGGATTTCACCCGTACCTTGCACTGGCCGCAGGAGCCACCGCCGCCACAGGCGGAGGAGACGAAGATACCGCTGCCAGCCAGCACGCCGAGCAGCTTGCCACCGGCCGGGCTGGTCACAGCCTTGGCCGGGTCACCATTGATGCTGATTGTCACGTCGCCCGCGGTCACCAGCTTGGACTTGGCGAACAGAATGACTGCCACCAGTGCCAGCAGGATCACGGTAAACATGACCACACCCAAAATAATTTCCATCTATCGTTCCTTTCTGATTGCAGGAAAGCCGATTACAGGGAGATACCAGAGAAGGACATGAAGCCCAGCGCCATCAGACCGGCGGTGATGAAGGTGATGCCCAGACCGCGCAGGCCTTCCGGAACATCGGAGTACTTCATCTTCTCGCGGATACCAGCCAGCGCAACGATCGCCAGCATCCAGCCTGCCCCTGAACCCACACCGTAGACCACAGACTCCATGAAGTTGTAGTCACGCTGCACCATGAAGGAGACGCCACCGAAGATGGCGCAGTTCACGGTGATGAGCGGCAGGAAGATACCCAGCGCGTTGTAGAGTGCCGGGAAGTACTTGTCCAGCGCCATCTCCAGGATCTGTACCAGTGCTGCAATCACACCGATGAAGGTGATGAAGCTCAGGAAGCTCAGATCCAGACCGGATACCAGAGCGCCATCTTTAAGCACGTAGTTGTAGATCAGGTTGTTGGCAGGAACCGCGATGGTCTGCACCACAATAACGGCAATACCCAGACCCATGGAGGTCTTTACCTTCTTGGACACCGCCAGGAAGGTACACATCCCCAGGAAGAAGGAGAGTGCCAGGTTTTCGATGAAGATCGATTTAATCAACAGACTCAGATAGTGTTCCATACCTTAATCCTTCGCCTCCACCTGCTTGGGATCCTTGGTGCGTACGCCCCAAATGATCAGACCAATGATGAAGAATGCACTCGGCGGCAGCAGCAGCAGGCCGTTGGGCACATACCAGCCACCGTTGTTCACCAGCGGCAGCAGCTCGATGCCGAACCAGGTGCCGGAGCCCAGCAGTTCACGCACGGTCGCGACACTCAGCAGAATGGCACCATAGCCCAGACCGTTGCCGATACCATCCAGGAAGGAGGGTAGCGGGGCACTCTTCATGGCGTACGCTTCGGCGCGGCCCATTACGATACAGTTGGTGATGATCAGACCCACGAAGACCGACAGTTGCTTGGAGATGTCATAGGCGTACGCCTTGAGCACCTGGTCAACCACGATAACCAGTGAGGCGATGATCGCCATCTGCACGATGATCCGGACGCTGTTCGGAATCTGGTTGCGGATCAGGGAGATGAACAGGTTTGAGAAGGCGGTGACCGCCATGACCGCGAGGGTCATTACAAACGCAGTTTTCATCTGGCTGGTAACCGCCAGTGCAGAACAGACACCCAGCACCTGCAAGGCGATGGGGTTGTTGCCCAGCACAGGCGTCAACAGCAACTTCTTCATTTCGCTCTTGTCAGCCATTGTTGATTTCTCCTGCACGAACCTTGGCCAGGAAAGGACCAAAGCCCTTGGGACCCATCCAGAAGTCGAAGGTATGCTGTACACCGTTACCGGTCAGAGTGGCACCGGAGAGACCATCGATCTCGTGCTCGGAGCCCGCCGGAGCATGGCCCTTGATGACGCGCAGCGCCGGCATGCCATTCTGGTCGAACAGTTTCTTGTCCTTGAACAGCGCCTGCCAGGCCGGGTTTTCGATCTCGCCACCCAGACCCGGTGTTTCACCGTGGTCATAGTAGGTGATGCCCTTGATGGTCTGGCCATCAGCAGCAACGGCGACGAAGGCATACATGGTCGACCACAGACCCTGACCATAGATGGGCAGGATGATGCTGTCGATCTTGCCTTCGGCATCCTTGGCGAAGAATACCGGGATCTGCTTGGAGATCTGACGCAGGCTGGCCTTGTCGTCAGCGGCGGCAAGACGGATGCTGCGGGCCGGATCTTTGGCTGCCTGCTTGGTGTCGAAGTTGTCGGCATCGCCGTCAACAAAGTCACCGGTCGCCAGATCCACCAGACGCGCTTCGATCTTCTCGCCATACAGTTTGGCCAGGTCGCGCTTGGCCACTTCGCTTACATCCACACCGGCTACGGCGAGAATGTTGCTCTGCTTGTCCAGCGCCTTGTTTTCCTGCTGGGTAGAACGCAGGCCCACAGCGGCAACGGATACCACGATGGAACAGGCCAGACAGAGGCCGGTGACCACGCTGACGGTGCCGAGGGTTGAATCTTTATTAAACGCCACGAGCAATCCTCCGCTTGATGTTTGCCTGAGCGACGAAGTGGTCAAACAGGGGAGCAAACAGGTTCGCAAACAGAATGGCCAGCATCATGCCTTCCGGGAACGCAGGGTTGACCACGCGAACCAGCACGACCATTACGCCGATCAGGGCGCCATACCACCACTTGCCTTTGTTGGTAAAGGCTGCGGAGACAGGGTCGGTCGCCATGAAGGCCATACCGAAGGCGAAGCCACCCAGTACCAGATGCCAGTGCCACGGCATGTTGAACATGGGGTTGGTATCGGAACCGATGACGTTGAACAGCAGGGAGGTGGCGATCATACCGATCATCACGCCGGCGATGATGCGCCAGGAGGCGATGCGCATGTAGACGATCATGGCCGCACCCAGCAGGATCATCAGGGTAGAGACTTCACCGATGGAACCCGGCAGGTTACCCAGGAAAGCGTCCATCCAGCTGATAGCCTGGCCGGTTGCACCGTTGATCAGCGCCATCTGGCCGCCTTGGGCCCACTGGCTCAGGGCAGTCGCGCCGGAGAAACCGTCAACGGCAACCCACACGGCGTCACCGGAGATCTGGCCCGGGTAGGCAAAGAACAGGAACGCACGACCAGCCAGCGCCGGGTTCAGGAAGTTCTTGCCGGTACCACCGAACACCTCTTTGGCCATCACCACACCGAAGGTGATACCCAGCGCAGCTTGCCACAGTGGCAGCTCGGGCGGCACGATCAGGGCAAACAGGATGGAGGTTACGAAGAAGCCTTCGTTGATCTCGTGTTTGCGCACCATGGCGAACAGCACTTCCCAGAAACCACCGACAAAGAAGACTGTGATGTAGATCGGGAAGAAGTGGGTGGCGCCAATCAGCATCTTGCTGCCGATACCGGCAACAGCCGGATCGAGGGAGGCGCCCAGCATGGTAGCCAGGGCATATTGCCAGCTGCTGGCACCAGCAGCCGAGCCCATGTGGGCAATGGCGGCAATCGCCTGGTTACCAACGTTGTACATGCCCCAGAACATGGCCGGGAACACGGCCAGCCACACCATGATCATCATGCGCTTCAGATCGAGCGCATCACGAACGTGGGAGGCGTTGCGGGTAACGCTACCCGGGGTATAGAACAGGGTGTACGCCGCTTCGAACAGGGCATAGTACTTGGCGTACTTTCCACCCGGTTCGAAGTGGTGTTCCATATTTTCAAGAAGTTGCTTGAAACTCATCGCTTAACCTTCCAGTTCAATCTTGGTCAGGCACTCACGCAAGATCGGGCCGTACTCTGTCTTGCCGGGGCAGACAAAGGTACAGAGCGCCAAATCTTCCTCATCCAGCTCCAGGCAGCCCAGTGCTTGCGCACCGTCGGTATCGCCGGAGACCATGTCCCGCAGCAGCAGGGTCGGCAGGATGTCGAGTGGCATCACCCGCTCATAGTTGCCGATAGGCACCATGGAACGGTCACTACCGTTGGTAGTGGTGGTGAAGTTGATCAGCTTGCCCTTCATCAGATGAGAGAGGGTGGTACGGGTGATAGAGAACTTGTTGGCGCTGGGGTTGATCCAGCCCAGGAACTCTTTCTCGCGACCTTCACCCAGCACGCAAACCTGATTGTGGTAGCGGCCCAGGTAGTCGTGAACACCTTCGGCTTTGGCACCACTCAGGATAGAACCGGAGATGATACGGTTTTCGTCGGCACGCAGCTCATTATTGGTGAGCTGACTGATGCAGGCGCCCAGACGGGTACGCAGCAGACGCGGCTTGAGCACGTTCGGGCCAGCCAGCGCGATCACCTTGTCAGTGAAGATCTGACCGGTGGTGAACAGCTTGCCGAATGCAATCACATCCTGATAGTTGATGTGCCACTGCACCTTGGTGCTGCTGACCGGATCCAGGAAGTGGATATGGGTACCCGGCAGACCGGCAGGGTGCGGACCAACGAAGATCTCTTCCTTGACCTGAGCCAGCGGAGAGTGGGGCAGACTGCCTTCGCCTTTACAGACGTAGACGGCGCCGTCGGTCAGGCGGGTCAATACGGCCAGACCATCGAGGAAGGCCTGCGGCTGTTCCTTGATAATCAGCTCGGCATCGGCTGCCAGCGGGTTGGTGTCCATTGCAGTCACAAAGATGGCGCGCGGGGCAGACGCTACCGCGGGGACTTTGCTGAACGGACGGGTACGCAACGCAGTCCACTGACCTGATGCGACCAGGATCTCTTGCACCTTGCTGCGCTCGAGCTTGGCCAGCTCGGCAGAGGCAAAATGCTCAAACGTCACCTGTTCATCGGAACCGTCGAGGTCGATGACCACAGACTGGAGAACACGTTTGGCACCACGGTTGATCTCTGAAACCACACCGGTGGCAGGAGCTGTGAATTTAACGCCCGGATTCTTCTTGTCTTCAAAAAGATCCTGACCTTTGATGACGCGATCACCTACTTTGACGAACATAGTAGGTCGCATCCCCACAAACTCCTCGCCCAGTGTCGCAACACGGGTGATGGCGGGGCCATCGTAGATTACTTGCTCTGGCGCACCCAGCACGGGGATGTCCAGTCCTCTTTTGATTGTAATCATACTTACTTGCACTACCGTTACGGGAGAGGTTGGTTAGCGCCGAGAAATACATCACGACGGGTGGTTGAATGAGTCGATGTTGTGGTTGCGCCAGGTGGGCAGGCTCAACAATTATTCAACATGCAGGCTCACTCAAAAGCGCTTGAGTTTACCACTTAAGGTGCATTTTCTGCCATGCCAAATGGGCAAAATCCCCGTGCCATCACAAAATTAACCTGCAATGAATAAGGCCCCGACACCTTGTAAGTAGTGGTTTTAAAGGTTTTTTTATTTCGATACCTCGATGGGGGTATTTGTCTTTGTCTCCACTATCAACAAAAAGCCTTGATGCCGAAATATACCCCCTTGGATGTAGCCTTTTCGGGGCCAATGGGGGAAATTTGTTTAATTTTTGTTGGCAGGTTCTCGAGGGGAATCCTGTGGTACAACCGCTTTCAGGAGAGTGACGGTTTGCCAACGCAGCTCGGGGTGCGCGGGGCGTGGCCTTTTCCCCGCCACTCGGTCTCTGTGTAGGTATGCAGTGCCAGTGCATGAACGGCACCGGCCAGCTCGTCGGCCAGCACAGCATTGACCTGACGATGACGGGCCAGCAGCCGCTGCCCTGCAAATTGCTCGCTGACGATCACCACCTTGAAGTGGCTCTCAGATCCCGGTTCCACACGGTGCATGTGGCTCTCGTTGATCACCTCCAGCACGGTGGGGGAGAGGGCGGCGGTCAGCTTGGCTTCAATCAGTTGTTGGATGGTCATCGGATCGGCTTCCAGAGTGAATGTCGGGCCATTCTATCGGCAGTCGCGGGATGGAATAAGCCCCCGGAAGAGGGAAATCACCCGTCAGTTGCCCCCTTGATGCGCATCGAACTGGTGAAATTCCTGCTCCTCGCTAGAATAGCGCCACTTTGCGTCGCCCCTGGCGCCTGTATACACGAATCAAGCCGAGGTTGGACTCTTCCTATGCAAACCCTTCTCGACACTCCCCATTACCAGCTCACGCTCTACCGCTATCCGCGCCAGAGTCAGGAGACCCTGCAAGCCTGGGATGCGGCTGACGAATACCTGATCAATACCCTGGCGGAGTCTCCCCTCGAGCAGGCGGGCCCCGTCATCATCATGAATGACGGTTTTGGCGCGCTGGCCGCCTATCTGCATCCGCACTCCCCCTACTGCGTCACCGACTCCTACATCAGTGAGCGGGCGACCCTGGCCAATCTGGCCGAAAACGGGCTGGATGCAGGCGGGATCCGCTTGCAGGATGCGCTGGCGCCGCTGCCCGATGCCCCTGCGCTGGTGGTGATCAAGGTCTCCAAATATCAGGCTCTATTGGAGCAGCAACTGCTGGCATTGCGTGCGGTGGTGACACCGGCAACCCGCGTTATTGCTGCCGGCAAGGCGAAGGATATTCATACCTCCACCCTCAAGTTGTTCGAGAAGTATTTGGGGCCTACCCGTACCTCGCTGGCCTGGAAGAAGGCGCGCCTCATTCACTGCGAGCCGCAGGCTGAATGTCCCGCGCTGGCCAACCCCTTCCCGACTGTTTGGCCGCTGGAGGGGAGTGGCATGCTCATCCACAACCATGCCAACGTCTTCTCGCGCACCAGTCTCGATATTGGTGCCCGTTTTATGCTGGACAACCTGCCCATCCACAGTGCCCGCAAGGTGATCGATCTGGGCTGTGGCAACGGGGTGCTGGGTCTGTCGCTGCTCGCCAAAGACAGCGAGGTGGAGGTGACCTTTATCGATGAATCCTACATGGCGGTCGCCTCGGCACAGCTCAACGTCGAGCACAATCTGCCCGATGCACTGCCGCGCGCCCGCTTTATGGTCAACAACTGTCTCGACGGGGTGGCGGCCGGTTCGGCGGATCGGATCCTCTGCAACCCTCCTTTCCATCAGCTGCAGGCGATCACCGATCATATTGCCTGGCAGATGTTCAGCGATGCGCACCGGGTGTTGCCTCAAGGGGGGGAACTCTGGATAGTAGGCAACCGTCATCTGGACTATCACAACAAACTCAAGCGCTTGTTTGCCAACGCACAAGTCGTTGCGTCGAACAGCAAATTCGTTATTTTGAAAGCCATCAAACGCTAAAGCCAAAGGAAACCATGATGAAAAAGTCACTCTTGCTGCTGGCCGCCCTGATGCTGGGCGGGTGTGCCACTCATTGGCCAGAGACGGCGCTGCTCAATCCGCAGGTGATCCCCGCCAACCAGCAATATTACTCTGGCAATCGCATCACCATGGAAGGGGTAGACAAGCGTGAGGCGGCCTATGTCTTCTCCATCAAACATAAAGAGAAGGCGCCGGTGCTGGTCAACAGCGAGCGTCCGCTCAATCTGCTGATGGCCGAGCGGCTGGCCGAAGGGCTGCGCAGCCAGGGTCTCGAAGTGGGCAACAGTGGCACCACCAACCTGACGTTGGTGATCTCCAGTGCCGCGGTCAATGTGGAGGAGAAGACCTTTACCTATGTCACCAAATCTCGCGTCAGCCTGCAGGTGATCGCCGATTTCCAGGGCAGCCGTCTGACCAAGCAGTTCAACATGTCCTCCAGCAAGGAGGGCCCAAGCGAGCCAAGCATGGCGGACCTGGAGTCTACACTGAACCTGCAACTGGGTAGCGTGCTGCAGCAGATCATGGCTGATGACGCGCTGCGCGGTTACCTGAAAGGTCAACCGAACGGAGCAGGGGTCTGATGATGAAAAAACTCTGGTTGCTGACCATGCTGATCGCCCCGCTGGCGTTCGCGGGGCCGAAAGTCAGAATGGAGACCAACCACGGCAATATCGTGGTGGAGCTGGCGTCCAAGCAGGCGCCACAGACGGTGAAGAACTTCCTGCGCTACGTGGCTGATGGCAGCTACGATGGCAGCATCTTCCACCGGGTGATCCAGGATTTCGTGGTGCAGGGTGGGGGCTACAACCAGCAGTTCCAGCAACTGCCTACCTATGAGCCGGTGGTCAACGAGTCGCGCGGTGGTCTGCCCAACAAGCGCGGCACCATCGCCATGGCCCGTACCCAGGCGGTCGACAGCGCTACCCGTCAGTTCTATTTCAATCTGGTCGACAACAACAACCTCAATGCCGATGGCAGTGCCGGTTACACGGTATTTGGTCAGGTAGTGCAGGGGATGGCGGTGCTGGATAAGCTGGCTAAGGTGCAGACCGGTTACAGCCCCATTTTGCGTGCCAACGATGTGCCGACCAGCCCCATCATTTTGAAGAGGGTGATTTTGCTGGCAGAAGCCCCGGCAGACAAGAAAGTCGACAAGAACGTCGGCAAGTAACCCTCGCCGGACACAGTACGTTACCTCGCTCTTGTTAGGCCACAATGCAAGGCTCATCCCGTTCGGGATGGGCCTTTTCTTTCTCTGGGCTTCTTTTACCTATCTCTTTGCTCGCCTTGGCTATCTGCCTTCAACCTGCCAAAATGACGCACTTTCCCAATGTCGTCAGGTAGTTGAATATGGTCCGCAAACCAAGCTGGAGAGAGTCCCTCGCCGTCTATCTCGAATTTCGGGTGTTTATTCTCTTTGCCATGGGTTTTTCATCGGGTCTGCCGCTGCTGCTGGTGTTCGGTACCCTCTCATTCTGGTTGCGCGAGGCCGATGTCAGCCTGACCGATATCGGCTATATGAGCTGGGTGGCGCTCGCCTATGGCTTTAAATGGCTGTGGTCGCCGCTGGTGGATCGCATGCCGCTGCCGTTGCTCTCCACGCTGCTGGGGCGTCGCCGCAGCTGGATGTTCTTCTCCCAACTGCTGATTGCCGCAGCGCTGGTCGGCATGGCGTTCTGCGATCCCAAGACCGAGCTGGCCCAGCTGGCGATGTTTGCCCTGCTGGTGGCCTTTGCCTCGGCCACGCAGGATATCGTCATCGACGCCTATCGCATCGAATCCGCCCCCGAGCGGCTACAGGCGGCGATGGCTGCCTCCTACATGACTGGCTACCGACTGGCGATGATCATGGCGGGCGCCGGTGCGCTGGCGCTGGCAGCCTGGTTTGGCAGCAACAGCGGCTATGACTATCGTGGCTGGCAGATTACCTATCTGGTGATGGCGGGTCTGATGTCACTCGGGGTCATCACCACGCTGTTTTGCCACGAGCCGGAAATCGATCTGGCCGAGCAGGGCAAACAACAGGCCGAACGCAAGGCGCAGCTCCTGGAAAAAGGGTGGCCTGCACTGCTGGCGAGTGCGGGGGCCTGGGCCTATGAGGCCGTCTGGTGTCCGTTCGCCGACTTCTTTCGTCGCTATGGTAGCTCGGCGCTGCTGATCCTGGCTCTGATCGCCTGCTATCGGGTTGCCGATGTGGTGATGGGGGTGATGTCCAACAGCTTCTATGTGGATATGCAGTTCAGCAAAACTGAGGTTGCCACCATTACCAAAGTGTTTGGTGTCATCATGACGCTAGTGGGGGCGGCGCTGGGGGGCGTGCTGGTGATGCGCTTCGGTACGCTGCGCATCCTGTTCTTGGGGGCGCTGCTCACCGCCAGCACCAACCTGTTGTTTGCCCTGCTCAATCAGGTTGGTCACAATCTGGAACTGCTGACCCTGATCATTTCTCTCGACAACCTCAGTGCCGGTATCGCGACCGCGGCCTTCGTGACCTATCTCTCCAGCCTCACCAATGTGGCATTTTCGGCCACTCAGTACGCCCTGTTCAGCTCGGTAATGTTGCTGCTACCCAAGTTGCTGGCCGGTTTTTCCGGGCAGGTTGTGGAGCTGATTGGCTACAGTGCTTTCTTTGTCGGAACCAGTGTATTGGGCTTGCCCGTGTTGTTGTTGATTGTGCTTGTCGCCAGAAAAGGGAGTGAGTTGCTCTCAACGGCTGACAAATAGCAAGCGTTTGCGTAGAATCGGGGGTGATTAGATTCACACTTCCGGATAAAGTTCCCGAGAAGTTGTTTCACCCCCAATTTTATTTGATTAGAATCCCTCTCGCTCCTTGTGGGCAGGCTACGGAAAACCTCAACTAACGCACAAGAGACCAATAAAATGGCCAAATTTACCAAGACTCTGATCGCTGCCGGTCTGCTGGCTGCTGCCGCTACCCCGGCCTTCGCTGCTGACTACAGCGGTGATATCCACAAGAATGACTACAAGTGGATGCAGTTCAATATCATGCACACCATCGATCAGCGTCCGATTTTTACCGAAGATGGTAGCTACAACGATACCTACTTCGAAATGGAGTTTGGCGGTCGTTCCGGCATCTTCGATCTGTACGGTTATGTTGACGTCTTCGATATCTTTGATTCCAAGCACAGCGACAAGCACGATGGTGACAACCTCTACATGAAGTTTGCTCCGCGTGTGTCTCTGGATGCCCTGACGGGTCAGGATCTCTCTTTTGGTCCGGTGCAGGAAGTTTATGTTGCCTCTCTGTTCAGCGTAGGTGGTCCGCACGGATTGTTTGAATCCATGGTCGGTCTGGGTGCTGACGTACAAGTGCCATGGTTTGGCAAAGTTGGTATGAACCTGTACAAACGTCATGTTAATGAGTCAGGTTCTATTAACGATAAGGGTGTTAAAATTGATGTTGCTGGTGAAGGTTGGAATGGTCAGCAGTTCTCCATGAACTGGTTCAAACCTTTCTATACCTTCTCCAACGGCAGCTTCGTCTCCTACCAAGGTTATCTGGATTACACCTGGGGCATGAAAGAGCCTAGCCATTCTGATGGTTTGGGTACTTTCCACGGTATCTACTGGCACTCAGACCGTTACGCCGTTGGTTACGGTCTGAAGTACTTCAACGAAATCTACGGTATTGACAACAACGATGTCAGTAAGTCTACCGGTTTCGGTCACTACTTCTCTGTTACCTACAAGTTCTAATCAAACTTGGGGGACAAAAAACCGGAGCCTTGGCTCCGGTTTTTTATTTTCGCGCTATGCGTGACGCGCTCGGTAGCGGCGCCACGCAACAGCATTATTTAGTCGCGGAAATTCTGGAACTGCATCGGCTGACCCAGTTCGGCGCCTCGGACCAGTGCCATGGTCTCTTGCAGATCGTCACGCTTCTTGCCGGTGACACGTACTTCATCACCCTGGATGGCGACCTGTACCTTGATTTTGGAGTCCTTGATCAGCTTGACCAGCTTCTTGGCGATCTCTTTCTCGATCCCCTGCTTGAATTTGACGGTCAGGTGGAAACGCTTGCCGGAGTGAACGGAGTCACCCACTTCCATGGAGCTGTTTTCGATGTTGCGCTTGAGCAGGGCGCCGCGCAGGATTTCGACCATCTGCTTGAGCTGGAAATCAGCATCGGCTTCCAGTTTTACCTCTTCCTTGTTCAACTCGAAGCTGGCTTCTACCCCACGAAAATCGAAACGGGTGGCCAGTTCACGATTGGCGTTGTCGACTGCGTTCAACACCTCGTTCATTTTGACTTCAGAGACAATATCGAATGACGGCATAGCCGGAGCTCCTCATGTTGCGTTATCGGGGGGCAAATCTACCAGAAAACGGGCAAATTTGCTGATTTTGATGGGGTTGCTCTGCTAGAATCCCCTGCGCACAGGATAGGTGGACCCGTTAGTGTCCATCAGCGACATCTTCATTTATCCCCGGTAACAGGTTGAGAGGATTGCAACCCTTACCCTGACAGAGTCACACCATGCCAAGCGGATTAAAAAATTCCCGACAGCCCGTTATTCCACCCGTTACTCCGAAGTGGTCACTGTTGGGTTGTGGCGCCCTCGGCGGCGTTTTTGCCTCCCTGCTGACCCAGAGTGGTCAATCTACCCGTGTCTTGTTGCGCGAACATCATAAGTCCACGCTCCATCCGGGGATCGATTTCACCTCGCTGGAGGGGCAGGTCCAGCTGCTCAATATCGAGCGCGGGTTTGTCAGCAAACCCGGCAAGATCCAGCGTTTGCTGGTGATGACCAAGGCCAGTCAGGTGGTTGGCGCCCTAGCTCCACTGGCTGGCAATCTGGATGCTGGCGTGCCGATCGTACTGCTGCACAACGGGATGGGGATTGCCGAGAAGGTGGTCCAGATGTTCCCGCATAACCCGGTGATTGCCGGTGTCACCAGCCATGGCGCCATGCAGTGCGGCCATTTTGTCTTCCGTCATACTGGCAAGGGGGAAACCTGGCTTGGCCCGATCAACGATGCCGCCAAGTCCCATGCCGCGCTCGCGGACGAGCTGGCGTTGGCACTGGGGCAGGCTGGCTGGGATGAGCAGATAGTGGCACGCCAGTGGCAAAAGCTGGCCATCAACTGTGCCATCAATCCCCTGACGGCCCTCTACAAGCTGAAAAATGGCGAGCTGGCTGGCCCCCGTTTTGCCGATGCCCTGCAGCAGATCTGCGTGGAAGTGGCGGATGTGATGTGCGCCGAAGGAGTTGCAACCACGGCAGAGGAGTTGCAGCGTCGGGTGATGACAGTGGTGGAACTGACCGCTGACAATTACTCCTCCATGCATCAGGATATGGAGCTGGGACGCGAGACCGAGATTGAGGCCATCACCGGCTTCCTGCTGGCCAAGGCTGCCCGGCATGGCATTGCCGTACCGGTCAATCAGGGTCTCTATCAGGCGATTAAAGAGAAGAGTCAGGCCGTCTGATCTTTTACATGGCAGAGCAAGCTGCAAGGAGGCGAACGTGAGTGTACTGGTGCTGGTGGCCCCTGGGTCGGAAGAGATAGAGACGGTCGCCATTGTCGATACCCTGGTGCGCGCCAGCATCGAGGTGGTGCTGGCCTCTTGTTGCCCTGCTGGATCCCGGCAGGTGAAAGCATCGCGCGGGGTACAGCTGGTGGCCGATTGTCATATCGACGAGCTGATTAGTCGGGAGTTTGAAGCCATCGTGGTGCCTGGCGGTCTGCCCGGCAGCGAAGTGATCCGCGATACCCCGCTGGCCATCGAACGGCTCAAAGAGCAGGCCGCTTTTGGTCGCTGGCGCGCTGCCATCTGCGCCGCCCCTGTGGTGGTGTTGCAACATCACGCTCTGCTGGGTGATGCCATCGTCACCTGTCATCCCGGCTTTCAGTCCCGACTGTCGACATCGCAGTTGTCACATGAGCGGGTCGTCAGGGATGAGGCTCATCGCCTGATTACCAGTCAGGGGCCGGGCAGCGCCATCGAGTTTACGCTCGAACTGGTTCGGGTGCTGCGCGGGGATGATGTGGCTACCGCCGTGGCTGGCCCTATGGTGCTGCCTTGAGCGCACTCTGTTGCTGAATACAGCTAGCCATGCTTTGAAAAACGGGCCCCGCTCATCTTGATCGGGGCCCGTTTGTTATCTGCCGTTGTCGGTCACGCCATCTTGTCCGGCTCAGTAGTCGTACTGTTTGCACTTCTTCTTGCGAAACTCTTCACGCCAGCGTGACAACTCTTGCTCTGTGCCGAGCTTGTCCCCTTTCTTGATGGCCTGTTCCAGTATCTCAATCCGGTCGTAGAGCCAGCGGCACTCTGCCGTCGGGTTGTTCTTGCCGATGCCGGTCAACGGCAGCAAACAGAGTCCCAGCCAAAGATATTTCATCCCGAACGCTCCTTGTAATTGTGGTAGTAAAGGTCTCCTTGGAGTCTACTATTTTAGCCGCAACGAGAGAGATAGAGCTGCGGTTATCCTTGGGGTAAGATGATGCTGTGTCTGTTTATTTATACAGTGGTATGCGCAAGTTCATCCATATCGACATGGACTGTTTTTTTGCCGCGGTGGAGATGCGGGACAATCCGGCCTTGCGGGAGGTGCCGCTTGCCATCGGTGGGTCCTCCGAGCGGCGTGGTGTCATCTCGACCTGCAACTATGTGGCGCGCCGGTTCGGGGTGCGCTCCGCCATGCCGAGCGCGCTGGCGAAAAAACTCTGCCCGCCGTTGGTACTGATCCCCGGGCGAATGGCGGTGTACAAGGATATCTCCCGTCAGCTCAGAGCAATTTTCCTGCGCTATACCGATCAGGTTGAACCGCTGTCGCTGGATGAGGCTTACCTAGACGTGACCCACAGCCGCTGCTGTGGCGGCAGCGCTACCCTGATGGCGCAAGAGATCCGGCAAGCCATCGTCTCCGAACTGGGGTTGACCGCCTCGGCCGGAGTGGCCCCCAACAAGTTTCTCGCCAAGCTCGCCTCGGAGCAGCGCAAACCCGATGGTCTGTTTGTCATTCGTCCCGACGAAGTGGCCGAATTTGTCTGCCAGTTGCCCCTCGGCAAACTGCCCGGGGTGGGGCGCAAGACCGCCGAGCGGCTGGAGGCGCAGGGGCTCTACACCTGTGAGGATGCGCGGGCCTTGTCGGCACAAGAGCTGTGCAGTCGTTTTGGCAAGCTGGGGGAGATGTTGACGACCCGGATCTGGGGGCTGGATGAACAGCCGGTGCAGGCGCACCGGATCCGCAAAACCATCGGGGTGGAGACCACCCTGGCGAGCGATGTTTGTGACGAAGCCGCCTGTTTGACGGTATTGCAGCAACTGCTGCCGGAGCTTGAGCGGCGATTTCAGCTGGCGTGCCCTGCCGAGCAGGTGATGGGGCAGGGAATCAAGCTCAAGTTTGCCGATTTCCACCAGACCACTGTCTATCGCAGTCAGGGTGGCTATCAGCCAGCCTTGTTCGTTCCCCTGCTCAAAGAGGGGTTACAGCGGGCGCAAGGGCGTTCGGTTCGCCTGCTGGGCTTGGTGGTGGGTTTGCCAAAAGAGGGTGAAGTTAATCAACTCTCGCTGGATTTGCTGTAGAGAGTTAAGTTTTTGTTTATAAAGTCGATAATCTATCCATATCTGTATGACGTAGGAATATTGGCATGAGCGCTCTTTCTGTCCAGGGTCGGATTACCCTGATCGCCGGTTGCTGTCTGTTGGTGACAGCCGCCGCTCTGGTTGCCTCTTCGATTTACAACGCGAACAAGATGCAACAGCAGGTGCGGCAAGCCACCATGCATGAGGCGCAGCAGTCGGCCGAGAACTGGATGAAGGCGATGGGCTCGGAGCAGGCGGCCAAGCTGACCAGCTATCTCGATGAGGCCTATTTCCGCGCCAGTTTGCTGGCGGAGAGCGTGTTGTTCCAGCGCAAGAATGCGGCCGAGAACTTTGTCCATTCGGAGGCGCTGCGCAGCGCCGTCAATCAGCAACTGCACGATGCCGTTGCCTCATCGACCAATCTGCTTGGTGTCTACGCGGTGTTCGAGCCTGATCAGCTGGATGGGGAAGACAGCAACTATCAGGGCTCAACGGCGCTGGGTTCCAACGACAAGGGGCGTTTTTCCAGTTACTGGGCCTATGACAACGGCAAGATTGAGCCGGAAGTGCAGAATGAGGATGTACTGGCCGATGAGAGCCCGACCGAGGCGGGTGGAATCGAAAACGAGTGGTATCGCTGCAGTATTCGCACCCGTGCCCTCTGCCTGCTGGAGCCCTATCTGGACGATGTGGGCGATAAACAGATATTGATGACCTCGGTGACGGTCCCGCTGCTGGAGCAGGAGACCTTGCTGGGGATGGTCGGGGTCGATATCTCGCTGGCCACTTTGCAGAGTCTGGTCAGCACCATGGACAAGGAGCTCTATGAGGGCAAGGGCAGAATATTGCTGGTCAGTCACGAGGGGCGCGTGGCGGGAGCCGATGAGTTCGATGTGACCATGGGGCGCGGGTTGGATCAGAAGTATCAGGGGCTGGCCAGCGAGCTGAAAGGCTGGCTCAGTCAGGGGCAGGAGCTGACTCGCTGGAGCAGCGACGGCGCCCTGTTGCAGACCTTTGTCCCGGTATCCATGCGTGGCACCGACCGTAAATGGGGCATCTACATTGAATTGCCACGGGCCGTAGTACTGGCCTCGGCCCAGCAACTGCAAGATGAGCTGGCCAGTGAGGCCAATCGCAGCGTGGTCTCGCAGCTGTCGATCGGAGTGCTGATCTCGCTGGTTGCCCTGAGTTTTATCTGGTTGATGGCGCGCCAGATTGTGGCACCCATCCGCGCCGTAGTTGCCCGTCTCAAGGATATCGCCAGCGGCGAGGGGGATTTGACCCAGCGTATCGAGATCCAGCGGCAAGACGAGATCGGCGAGCTGGCCAAGTGGTTCAACAGCTTCCTCAACAAGTTGCAATCCACCATCAGTCAGGTGATTGATACCGTCTCCGGTACGCGCAACAGTGCCGAGCGAGCAGCGCAAGTGGCTGAGCGCACCAGCAGTGGCATGCAGGCCCAGTATCAGGAGATCGATCTGGTGGCAACGGCATTTGAAGAGCTGAGCGCCACGGCGTTGCAGGTCTCCGGTAATGCCGGCTCGGCGGTGGCGGCTGCCAACACCACTGATGCCGCGGCGCAAGAGGGCAAATATGTCGTTGCCGACACCCAGGAGGCGATGCGCAAGCTGATGACCATTATCAACGATGCCCAGCCGGTGGTGGAGCGGCTCTCCGCCAACAGCGACAACATCAATGACATTCTTATCGTGATCCAGGGAATTGCCGAGCAGACCAACTTGCTGGCGCTGAATGCGGCTATTGAAGCGGCGCGGGCCGGTGAGCAGGGCCGTGGCTTTGCCGTGGTGGCCGATGAGGTGCGCAATCTGGCCGGTCGCACCCAGAATGCCATCGTCGAGATCCAGACCCTGATCAGCCAACTGCAATCCGGTACCGGCGCCGTGGTCAAGGCGATCCGCGATGGTCATGGACAGGCTGACGAGACCCTCGCCAAGGTGGATCTCTCGGTGCAGGTACTGGAGCAGATTATCCAGTCAGTCTCCACCATCCATCAGATGAATGAGCAGATTGCCCGGGCGGCGCAGGAGCAGAGCCGGGTGGCGGACGAGATCAACCGCAACGTCAGCAACATTCGCGATGTGAGCCACACCATTCGGGCCGAGGCGGCGACCTCCGCC
Source organism: Aeromonas sp. 102P (assembly GCF_051920345.1). Taxonomy (NCBI): domain Bacteria; kingdom Pseudomonadati; phylum Pseudomonadota; class Gammaproteobacteria; order Aeromonadales; family Aeromonadaceae; genus Aeromonas; species Aeromonas sp. 102P. Next base: position 1,673,909 of record NZ_JBQBCZ010000001.1, read on the forward strand.
GAAAATGGTCGCGAGCTCTCTGCGCTGGCGGATAAACAGCAGCAGCTGGTGGGGCAGTTCAAGGTATAGAAGGGATGAAAAAAGGCGCCATCCAGCTGGAGGCGCCAAACACATTCAGATGACAGACTGGGTCAAACCGGTGAGATTTGAGCCCCTCTTCCCGCAGAGGAAGAAACACAACACCACAATCGCAGTCGAAAGACTCACTAAAAACACATGTAAACCAACACGTAGTAGAAAATGTGAGCCATATGACGACTGATTGCTGGGCGAATTATGTTTATTCACTGGTCGACCCGCAACCGACAAATTATAATGCGCCCCATTAGAAAAACTCATCGTCGGCTGGTGTCATGTCTCGTCGTTTACCCCCGCTCAATGCCCTCAAGGCCTTTGAAGCAGCGGCTCGTCACTTAAGCTTTACCCGCGCAGCAGAAGAGTTGTTTGTGACTCAGGCTGCCATCAGTCACCAGATCAAGGCGCTGGAGGAGTATCTTGGCATCAAGCTGTTCCGCCGCAAAAATCGCTCCTTGTTGCTGACCGAAGAGGGGCAGGGCTATTTCCTGGATATCAAGGACATCTTTGCCTCCATCTCTGAGGCGACCGACAAGCTGCTGGCCCGCAGTGCCAAGGGGGCGTTGACTGTCAGTTTGCAGCCGAGTTTTGCCATCCAGTGGCTGGTGCCGCGGCTGGTCAAGTTCAGCGAGCGTCACCCCGATATCGATGTGCGGATCAAGGCGGTCGATCTCGATGAAGGGTCGCTCACCGATGATGTGGATGTGGCCATCTACTACGGGCGCGGCAACTGGCCTGGTCTGCGTAGTGACAAGCTGCATACCGAATACCTGATCCCCGTCTGTTCCCCCTTGCTGCTGACCGGGCCCAAACCGCTGCGTACGCCGCAAGATTTGACTCTTCATACCCTGCTGCACGATACCTCCCGCCGCGACTGGAAGGCCTGGTTCCGCCAGCTCGATATCGATGCACCCAACGTCAATCAGGGGCCCATCTTCAGCCACTCAACCATGGTGATCCAGGCGGCGATCCACGGCCAGGGGGTGGCGCTTGGCCACAGTGTGCTGGCACAACCCGAGATTGAGGCTGGCCGCCTTATCTGCCCGTTCGAGCAGGTGCTGGTGAGCAAAAATGCCTTCTATCTGGTGTGCCAGGAGCAACAGTCGGATCAGGGCAAGATCGTTGCCTTCCGCGACTGGATGCTGGAGCTGGTGGAGCAGGAAGAGGCGCGTCGCAGAGCAAGGCTCGCCGATGCCTGATGTGATCCGCGAGGGGGCAGTTGATGCCCCCGTTCGCATTTTGCTGGCCCACGGGGCAGGCGCCGGGATGGAGCATGTTTTTCTTGCCGAGTTGTCACGCCTGCTGGCTGGCCCCGACATCGAAGTGGTGCGCTTCAACTTTCCCTACATGACCAAGCGAACACAGAATGGCAAGCGCCGTCCGCCGGACAGAGCACCTGTACTGCTAGCCCATTGGCGCGACATGATCCGCGAGTTTGCCCATCCACGGCTGTTTCTGGCGGGCAAGTCGATGGGCGGGCGGATGGCGGCGGAACTGTATAGCGAAGGCGAGGGTGAGATGAATGCTGCAGGATTGCTCATTCTCGGGTATCCTTTCCACCCTCCGGCCAAGCCCGACAGCTGGCGAGGCGAGGTACTCAAGCATATTGCAGTGCCAACCCTGCTGTTGCAGGGGGAGCGCGACACCTTCGGTAGTCGTGCCGAACTGGCCGATTTCCCCTTCTCACCCGCCGTATCGGTCCATTGGTTGACCGATGGTGATCATGGTTTCAAACCGCGTAAAGCCAGTGGCGTGAGTGAGCAGGAGAATATGCAGCATGCAGCGGCGGCCATCAGCCATTTTGTGGCTCGACATGGATAGCACGAGAGGGTTGGTTTGATTGCCAGCCGTGATGAGAGAGGGAGAGTGAGGATGCAGATCCATCGACATTGGCTGATACTGGCTGGTCTCTTCGGGTTGACGGCCACCATGCTGGGGGCTTATGGCGCCCATGGATTGGCGGCGACCGGCATTACGCCCGAGCGTCTGGCGGCATTCAATACTGCCGTGCAATATCAGTTTTTTCACGCATTGGCCCTGCTGGTTCTGGGCTGGTGTGGTGTGTGCAGCAGGGTGATCCACCTGGCTGGCACCGCTTTTGTGCTGGGGATCATCGGATTCTCCGGCAGTATTTACGCCATGGTGCTGCTTGGCAGCAAGGGGCTGGGGTTGATTACCCCGGCCGGTGGCCTCTGTTTTATGTTGGGATGGGCGGCTTTGATTTGGGCCGGCTGTCGTCTTGGAGGAAAAAATGAATAATCTGCTGCTTTATTGCCGCCCCGGTTTTGAGAAAGAGGCGGCTGCAGAGATCACCGAGCGTGCCGGTAACATGCAGTGCTACGGTTTCGCCCGGGTCAAGGACGACAGCGGTTATGTGATCTTCGAACTGTATGACGAGGAGCAGGCGGACCTGCTGGCTCGCAAGCTGCCGTTCCGGGAGCTCATCTTCATCCGCCAGATGCTGGTGGTCACCCATGAGCTGAAGGATCTGGATGTCGCGGACAGGATCTCCCCCATACTTGAGGCGGTGAGTGACTACACCATTTGCGGCGATCTGCGGGTTGAAACCGCGGATACCAACGAAGCGAAAGAGCTGTCAGCCTTCTGCCGCAAGTTCACCGTGCCGCTTCGTCAGGCGCTGCGCAGCAACGAGATCCTGACCAAGAAGGAGACGCCGAACCGTCCGGTGTTCCACGCCTTCTTCATGGCCAATGATCACGTGTTGCTGGGTTACTCCTATTCGTTCAATAACTCCGGATTCCACATGGGGATCCCGCGCCTGCGCTTCCCGGCCGATGCGCCGAGCCGCTCCAGCCTCAAGCTGGAGGAGGCGTTTTACGTGTTCGTGCCGCGGGAAGAGTGGGATGTGCGTCTCTGCTCAGGCATGAAGGCAGTGGATCTGGGCGCCTGCCCGGGTGGCTGGACCTATCAGCTGGTGCGTCGTGGCATGATGGTGACGGCGGTTGACAACGGCATGATGGCCCAATCCCTGATGGATACCGGCCAGGTCAAGCATATCCGGGATGACGGTTTCGTCTGGCGTCCGAGCAAGAAAAACACCTACTGGCTGGTGTGCGACATGGTCGATAAACCGGCGCGGGTCGTTCATATGATTGCGGACTGGTTCCGTGAGGGCGACTGCCAGGAGGCGATGTTCAACCTCAAGTTGCCGATGAAGAAGCGTTATGCTGAATCGGTACACAATATCGAGGTGTTGCGCGAGATGCTCAAGGAGATCGACAACGCGTTCGTGATCCAGGCCAAGCAGCTCTATCACGATCGGGAAGAGATCACCGTGCATGTTTACAACAAGTACTGGGTCTCCAAACTCGAGCCTAAGGCGTGATGTAAGCGTTCAGGTAGAACGATAAAAGCCAAGACCGACAGGGAAACCTGTCGGTCTTTTGCTATTCAGGGCTCGAAAAATCAGAAACGGTAATCGAGGCGCAGGGAGGATTCGTCGTCAGTCACCTTGATCTCGATCTGCAGCGGGATGGTTTTGTCGACCGGATTGAACTGCATTTTGATGCCATCCCCTCTCAGTCTGATTGCCGTATGCAGTCCACCGGCTTTGAATTTGACCTTGGGTCTGAAGCGTTCAATCGATAGACTGACGCTCTTTTCCGGGGTCAGATTGAGCTGCGGGTAGGAGGTGATCTTTTGATTGCCAAAGTTGTCGGTGGAGACTTCAATACCAAACGACAGGGGTTTGGGTGCCTTGAGCAGGTCGTTGGTATTCAGGCTCGAGCGCCATACCTCGGTGGCAGTCCGTTTTTCCTGCTGTGGCAGTTTGGCGGTTTGGGTCTGTTGATCCTGCTCGAAAGCACTGGCAGTACCACACACCAGCATCAGGCCCGACACCAGATAGCACCCGTATCCCTTCATGAAAAACACTCCCTGTTCTTTTTCTCTATTGAACATAGTTGCTGTTCGGGGAGTGGCAAAGGATTCGGAAACATAAAAAAGGGAGCCGAAGCTCCCTTTTAAAATCAATGAATTAACTCACAGGCGATCGATGATGGCCTGGGTGAATTCGCTGGTGGAAGCCGTGCCACCCAGATCGCGGGTGACCCGATCACCGGATTCGATGGTGGCTCGTACTGCCTCGCGTATCCGCTCTGCTTTATCCTGCATGCCGAGGTATTCCAGCATCTGGATGGAGGCAAGGATCACCGAGGTCGGGTTGGCGATATTCTTGCCAGCTATGTCAGGCGCAGAGCCGTGGACAGCTTCGAAGATGGCCGCGCCATCGCCAATGTTGGCGCCGGGCGCCATGCCGAGACCGCCGACCAGACCGGCGCAAAGATCCGAGAGGATGTCGCCGAACAGGTTGGTGGTGACCATGACATCGAAACGCTCTGGGTACATCACCAGGTTCATGCAGGCGGCATCGACGATCATCTCTTCGCTCTGGATATCCGGGTAGTGGCTGGCGATGTCACGTGCCACTTCGAGGAACAGGCCGGAGGTTGACTTGAGGATGTTCGCCTTGTGGATGATGGTGACCTTCTTGCGCCCTTCCTGACGAGCCAGCTCGAAGGCAAACTTGACGATGCGCTCGGCCCCTTCGCGGGTGATGATGCTCATCGCCTCGGCACTCTTGTTGTCATCGCTGCGCTTCTGACCTGCACCCGAGTACATCCCTTCGGTGTTTTCACGCACCGTGATGATGTCGATGTTGTCGTAACGGCTTCTGGTGCCCTTGAAGGAGATGACCGGACGCACGTTGGCGTAGAGGTTGAACTTCTTGCGCAGGGAGACGTTGATGGAGGTAAAACCGCCGCCGACCGGTGTGGTCAATGGCCCTTTCAGGCTCACCTTGTTCTTCTCAATCAGATCCAGGGTAGCCTGGGGCAGCAGCTCGCCATGCTTCTCGAGGGCAACCAGACCCGCATCAGCGTATTCGTACTCAAAGTCACAGCCCGCATGGGTCAGGATCTGGATGGCTGATTCAATGATGCTGGGGCCGATGCCGTCGCCGGGGATCACGGTAATTTTTCTTTTGGACATGAGAGGGTTCCACTTCCAGGGTATAGGGGAGGATGGGGCTGCTTTATAGCATTTACTCAGCAAACCAACCACATTCCTTTACATTCTACTCACTTTTATCAACAGCGAGGGTGAGTCTCGTCATGGTTCACGCCCTTGCCTGCATTTTTGTTCGGCACTTCAGTTCGGCTGGGGCGGGTAGCGGATGTCCCGCAGGTTGAATCCCAGCGGAATATCCCGCTGCAAGTGCACCAGCCGCTGGGCCAGCAGGGCTTCATCCTTATGTTGGCGCAGCTTGAGCAGTGGCTTGGCGGCGTCCTCTTGCTGACAGGCTTCGAGCATGGCTGCCAGATTGCCATATTGCTGCAACAGCTGGGTGGCGGTCTTGGGGCCGATCCCCGGAACCCCCTTGATATTGGAACCGCTGATACCGGTCAGGGCCCAGAAGTCGACCAGCTGAGCAGGGGCTACCCCATATTGCTGCTGGACGAAGGCCGCATCCAGCCAGCGTTTGTTGAAGTAGTCGCGCACCCGGATCTGTGGGCAGAGCAGTTGGCAGAACCCCTTGTCGGTGGAGATGATGGTCGCCTGATGGCCATGGCTGGCGATGCCACTGGCGAGGGTGGCGATAAGGTCATCCGCTTCATCGGTCTCGGAGAGCAGTGCATCGACACCGCACTCCCAGAAGGCGTCCTGCAGGGTCGTCAACCCCTCACGCAGTTCGGGGGGCATGGGGGTTCGCCCCTCCTTGTAGGCCGGATAGACCTCCTTGCGCCAGCTATGCACCTCGCCATCAAACACGGCAATGACATGGGTCGGCTCGCTATTGGCCAGCAGCTTGCGGCAGGTATTGATAAGGTTGGCGCGGGTTGCAACCAGCGCCTGGGCAGGGGGCAGTGCCTGCTGGGCCTGTACCGCGTGCAGACGGCGAATGAGGTTGAGGGCATCGATGATGAGCAGGTGTGGCCGGATAGTTGACATGGGGCACTCTTGGCGGTCGGGACGCCCCATTGTAACAAACCGCTTGCCTTATGGGGGATTGATGGCTGTCGGGAAGGCATTGAGCCAATAAAGAGGGGCGCCGATGCGCCCCTATGTCGATGATGTATCTGTATCCTAGCGGACGATTTCGTAGCAGGGCACATACTGGCTGCCCGGCAGCTTCATCCGCTGCTGCTTGACGAAGCTTTCCAGCAGTTTGTCCATCAGGTGCATCAGCTCCTTGTCGCCGTGCAACTTGAAGGGGCCCTTCTTCTCGATGGCGCGAATGCCCCCTTCCTTGACGTTGCCGGCGACGATACCGGAGAAGGCTCGACGCAGGTTGGCGGCCAGCAACTGGGGCGGCTGGTTGCGGTGCAGATCCAGACTGGCCATGCTGGCGTGATCCGGCTCGAAGGGGAGCTGGAACTCCGGCTCAATCTTGAGGGACCAGTTGAAGGAGTAGGCATCGCCGACCGATTTGCGGTATTCGCGGATTTTCGGCATCGCCTCTTTCATCACTCGGGCCACTTCCGGCGCATCACCGACAATGATCCGGTAGAGCTTGGTCGCCGGTTCACCGAGGGTCGCCTTGATGAAGTCGTCGATGGCACGGAAGTAGTCGGCGCTCTCTTTCGGGCCGGTCAGGATGATAGGCATCGGCTGCCGCTCGTTGGCCGGATGCATCATGATGCCGAGCAGATAGAGCAGCTCTTCGGCTGTGCCGACCCCGCCCGGGAAGATGATGATGCCATGGCCCAGACGCACGAAGGCTTCCAGCCGCTTCTCGATATCCGGCAGGATCACCAGCTCGTTGACGATGGGGTTGGGCGGTTCGGCCGCAATGATGGAGGGCTCGGTCAGGCCGATGTAGCGCCCGTTGCGCACCCGCTGTTTAGCATGGCCAACGGCGGCCCCCTTCATCGGGCCCTCCATGGCGCCAGGGCCACAGCCGGTACAGATGTTCAGCTCACGCAAGCCCAGTTCGCTGCCCACGGCGCGGGTGTACTGGTATTCGATCTCGTTGATGGAGTGGCCACCCCAGCAGACGATCAGGTTGGGATCGGCGCCGGGCAGGATCACCTTGGCGTTGCGCAGAATGGCGAACACCACGTTGGAGATATGAGTGGAGTTGGTCAGATTGACCTGGCGGTTGGACTCGAGCTGATTGGAGACATAGAGAATGTCGCGCAGCACCGAGAAGAGGTGCTCCTGAATGCCGCGAATGATCTCGCCATCGACAAAGGCGTGCTCGGGGGCATTGAACAGTTCCAGCTTGACCCCGCGCTCGCGCCGGATCACATGAATATCGAACGATTTGAAGCGCTCCAGAATCTCCTTGGAGCTGTCGGTATGGCTACCGGAATTGAGCACTGCCAGCGAGCAGTTGCGAAACAGTTGATATATATCGCTGGAGGCAGTCTGCTTGAGGCGATCCACCTCAAGCTGTGACAGCAAATCCATGCTGCCGACGGGATTGATGTGCGTAATCATAGGTTCCCCTTTACTCACTTGTTATCGTTCTGTTTTTCCCTGGGGAGAAAAGGGGACGCTATGTTGCATCCCCTGAGATCGATAGTAGTGGTAACAGAGGGTGGAGGGAAATAGGGCGACGACTGTTCGCTGTTTTTTTAGCCGCTTGTCAGGCCAGTGTCACTTGATCCCGACCGGTGTGCTTGGAGTGGTAGAGTGCCTTGTCCGCCCGTTCAAACACATCTGACGGGTTATCCCCATCCTTGAACAGGGTTGCGCCGATGGAGATGGTGATCTCCACCTTGGCATCGCGAAAACGGAACGGGATGCTCTTGATGGTCTGGCGCAGGGTCTCCAGCGGCTTCTGGAACTTGTCCGGGTTGATGTTGGGCAGCAACACCACGAACTCTTCCCCACCAAAACGGGCGATGAAGTCGGTGTCACGCAGCGCGCTCTGCAGCGCTTTGGCGACCACTTTCAGTGCCTTGTCACCCGCCATATGGCCGTAGTTGTCATTGATGTTCTTGAAATGATCGATGTCGATGATCGCCATGCAGAGCGGAGTGCGGTAACGAAGCCAACGTTTGTATTCCTGCTCCAGCCGTTCATCGAGGGCGGCCCGGTTGTGTACCTGGGTCAGGCTGTCGAGGAACAGCTTGTGTTTTTGAATGGTCAGCCGCTTCTTGTACTCGGCGGTCTCCTCCTTCATCAAGCGCAGCTTGGACTCCATGGTGGAGAGGCGGGTGAGCAGGTGACGTTCCCGTGCTGCGGTACTTTCCCGTTCTTGAAGCAGCAGGTTGATGGCGCCCATATGGCCGGAGATGGCGCGCTTGAGCGCATCGATGGAGTTATGGCTGGCCAGGGAGTGATCGATCGCCTGCAACTCGTTGACCAGCGCCTCGCGGGTCTCTCGGGTTTCGTTTTGCAGCGCGCGCCCCTCATCGAGGGATTCGGTAAAGCCGACATGTACTGCGGACAGGCTCTCGTTGAGGGAGCTGAGGAAGGCGCGAGAGGCTTTACGCTCCTCACGGGTGCCTTCGATGATGAGCTCGATCACCTGCAGGCAGGTTTCCGCCAGCAGGGCAGGGTTGAGCCCGATCAGCAGTTGGCGGCGAATGTCGCTCAGGCTCTCGCCGATGGCGCCGGCAAAGTCGAGTTCGGTGATAAGCCGCTGCAGCTCATCAGCGATGCGAGCGTGATCCTTTAGATCAAACGGGTCTACATCGGGCTGGCCATCGTTGCTGGCAGTATCGCTTTCTTGTTGAGTTGCACCTGAAGGTGCCAACAGGGGTTGGCTTGGCAGCAGCTGGATCTTGATCGCCTGCTGGTAGAACTCCAGCAGCTTGATCACCTTCTTCTGGTGGTCGGCAATGCCGTAACCGACCGGACTTGCCAGAAATTCCTTGAGGGACTTGCGGGTCTCTTCCGGGAAGCCCTTGATGGTTTTCAGCTGTTTGGAACCAAGATCGATGGCAGTTTGAGTCAGGGTGATCGACTCTTCCAGCGCATTGCTGTGCTGCTGCAGCAATTTTTCAATGGCCAGCAGGTCGGCGTCCAGCGAGGTAAATGCGGGATTGTTATCCAGTTTCTGCTTGAGCTTGGCGAAGCGATTGTCCAGCTCGCGGTCGAAGCCACGGCAGGAGAGCATCAACTTGTTGATAAACTGGATGCCGCGAGCACGCTCTGCATCGGAAAACGACAGCACGCCGTCGAGTTCCAGCTGTTTCTGCTGAAGGGATTCCCTGAGTCTTGCCAATTGTCCTGCTACGGCAGCGATGTCATTCATTATCAGGTCGCCCTGTTGTCATTATTGTTTTTGGTGTTGGATAGCAACAGTGGTCGAACCTGGTTTCGATCCTCGCCTGTTATCTACATTATTTCCTGGTGGTTATCGGCTGCCGGCTTCCTTGCAAGGCTGGGCCAATTAACCCATTGCTTTTCATGAGAAGAATTGACTTTTACCAGTCCCTTGTCAATTGCCATCAGGCCGCATTGCCACACATCTCCATTAAAAAATGCCGCTTGTTGGCAATCGATCGCCGCGAGCTCCAACCAGGCGTTTTGCTGGCATTTTTCACTGAGCTGAATGGCTCCCGACAGGGCGAGATAGCAGAGGTCAAACAGGCCATTGTGATCGAGCGCGGTCGCCGCTTTCGGCAGGAAGGGGTGACTGACAATCCCGAGGCTGATCCGGCGATCCAGCGGATAGTTGCAAGGGAAGGCGGCGATGGCGGTCAGCAGGTCTCCCGCCAGTTGATGCAGGTTGGTGACGTGGCGCTGTGGCACCACATAGAGCATGTGTCCTTCACGCAAGTCATAGATACGGCCATCTTGCGGGGTCAGGGTGTCCATATAGGCACCAAAGGCCTGCTCGATTTCTCTGCTGGCCTGATAGCCGTGGCGCTCCAGCGTGTTGACCAGAAAGGGCACCCGGAACAGCAGATAGTGCAGCTTGTCATCGAACTCGCTGGAGGGCTGTTCACTGAGGTACCAGCGATCCGATTTCAGCTGGCGCTTTGCCATCTCCCTCGGCCAGCGGTTCATCAGACGCTGCCAGTTGGCTAGCCCCGAACGTGGCTCGATCAGCAGGGCCTCATTGGTCCGTTTCAGTTGCAGGCGGGCAGTACGCAGCTTGAGCCAGAGGGTGAAGAAGAGGTAGATAAAAAGCGCCAGCAGCAGGCTGGTGGTGATACTCGACCAGAGATAGCGCTCCTGCTGATGCTGGCTGTTGTTAAGTCGCTGCTCCAGCTCTTTGATATGTTGCACCCGCTCGACCTGGACATAGTTGTCGCGGATCGCCGCCTGCTCCATAGCCTGCTCCTGCTGGCGCACCTCCTCGCCAAGACGGTGGAAGCGCTTGTAGCTGTCGAGGGCCTGGCGCAGATACCCCTTCTGCTCATAGGCCAGCGACAACAGGCGGAATACCTCGTACTGACGGCGGGTATCACCGAGCTGATTGGCCAGCGCGCGGGCGTTCTCCAACTGCAGGATGGCGATGGCGGCCTCCTGCTTCTTCAGATAGAGCTCGCCGAGCAGCAACAGGGTATCGATCAGCGGCTCTTTGGCATCGTTCAGCTCGTGGGACTGACGGGCCGCATTGAGGTAGTTGCTGGCCAGCGAGAGGTTGCCGCTTTGCAGGTAGGTTTTGCCGATTTCGTATTTGAGCAGGGAGGCTTGCGGTCGGTTGCTCCCCTCATCGAGCAGATCCAGCGCATTGAAGAAGTAGACCAGCGCCATATTTAGGTCGCCCTGCTCGCGGTTGAGTCGCGCCAGCACCATCAGGGAGTCGCACAGCAGGGAGGGGTTGCCGATGGAGTGGAAGTAGTTGGCCGCCTCATTGGCATACTGCAGCGCTTTCTGTGGCTCCTGCTCCTGCTGGTAGAGTTTCACTATCTGGTTCGACAGCAGGCCGAGAAAGAGCGGGTCATTGAGGCTTTTGGCCTGTTGCTGGGCATCGATATATTCCCCAAGCGCCAGTTGCGGCTGCTGCAGCGCGCGATAGAGGTCGCCGCTGATGGCGCTGACCCAGGCACTGGCGAGAGGATTGGGGGTCTTGGCGGCCCAGATCCGCGCATCTGCCAAGTGGGCCTTGGCATCATCGAAGTGCTGGTTCTCGATGTCGTAGCTGGTGCGTTGCAGGCGGCCATAAATCTGGAGCTGGCTCTGCTTGAGCGTGGGGACGGCCAGCTGTTCGTCCAGTTGATCCATCAGGGCACGGCTGGTGCTCTGGTTATCCGGTTTGAGGGCCTGACTGCGGATCTTGAGATAGAGGCCGTGGGCCTTGAGTTCCGGTTGTCGCTCTTTGTCTGCCAGCGCCATCGCCTTGTCGAGCGCTTGCTGGGTGGCCTGATATTGGCCCAGTTGCAGCAGACACTCCCCTTTGAGCAGGTGGGCGCCTATAGTCTGGGCCGCCGTGCTGTAACTCAGGATGGGCTCGCGATAACCGAACTCCTGGCGATTGCTGATGATTTGCTGGGGATTATTGGCTGCGCGCGTCAGGAAGGCGGTGGTGATCTGGACGCATCTGGCAGGATCGGTCAGTACCATCGATTGCGCTTGTTGCAGATCGATAGAGAGTTGCTCCTTGTCCAGATCCAGATTCGGAGCTGACAGGGAGGACATCATCATGGCCAGAAAAAACAGTTGATTCATTGGATTAAGGACGGCGCAGAGGTGTTGGCATGTTATCCAAGCCCCCCCCTGCGAGTCCAGCGTTTACTGTGGTTTGCTGGTGGCCGGCAAGTGGGTTTCGTCTGGATTTTATTATCCAGCCCCCTTATCCCTGCTGCGTAAAGCATCAATTGAAGCCTTTTGCCAGTCATGGAGGGCAGCGTACCTGCCCTCTCTGTCGCAGCTCGACTTTATTGGCGGATCAGACGCAGGTTGGCGGGCACGGCTTCGAAATCGGAGCGGAACGGGTTGATGTCGAGGCCGCCGCGGCGGGTATAGCGGGCATAGACGGTCAACTGCTCAGGCTGGCAATAGTGCTTGAGGTCGATAAAGATCCGCTCGATGCACTGCTCGTGGAACTCGTTGTGCTGGCGAAACGAGATGAGATAGCGCAGCAGCAGCTTCTCCCGATCGAGTTTCGGCCCCTTGTAGCGGATCACCACAGAGCCCCAGTCGGGCTGGCTGGTCACCAGACAGTTGGATTTGAGCAGGTGGCTGTGCAGGGTCTCTTCTACCTGATCGCTACCGGCTGCACCTTGCAGCAGGGACGCATCAAACTCGTAATTGTCTACCTCGATATCCTGCTCATCGATGCACTCGCCGGGCAGCTGGGCAATCTGGTGCGGCGCCTTGTCGAGGGGGAACAGGATCACCTTGACGGTCTCCCCCGCACAGGCACTCAGATCCTTGGTCAGCATGGCGGCGACTGCCTCGATAGAGTCGCAACGGGTCTGGTTGAAGGAGTTGAGGTAGAGCTTGAAGGATTTGGATTCGATCAGGTTCGCACTGGTGGCAGGAATGGTCACTTCCCCCACCGCTACCATCGGCTTGCCCTTGGCGTTGAGCCAGGAGAGCTCATAGAGGGTCCAGACATCGCAACCGCTAAAGGGCAGATCATCGCCCAGCTGGAGATCATCCCGGTTCAGGCTGCGGGGAACCGGCTGCAGCAGGGAGGGGGTGTACTGGCTGATGTAATCGGATTGCTGGCCCAGGCTCAGGCCGGTCAGGGCGCTGGCCCCGGCGTATCTATCTTGTTTGCTCACAGGGTTGCTCACGTAATGTGCTCATGATGAGTGGAATGAAACAGGCCATTGCTGGGCCGGATGGTCGCAGCCGTTTGGCTTGGGCGTCGGCCTCTCTGTATCCCAGGTTCTGTTGTTTCTCGGGTCGCAAGGTCGGCTGGCAACCTTGTCTGTTACCGAGTTTGGTGGTGCAATAGCGGACTTTGCCAGCAATTGTGGGGATTTTCGATGTCGGATCAAGTTTTGTCTGCCCTGGAGCACTTTTTTGCCCGCTGGCAACGGGATGGCGAGGCCAGACGAGGCCTGCCCCTGTGCGAGTGGGAGGCGGACTGGCGTTCCCCCTGCCAGCTTGGTGAGCCCGCCGATGGTCGGGTGGCCTGGCGTCCTCACTATCGCTCCGAGCCCGCCGATTTTACGGCCATGGCCGATGCCCTTGAGCTGACAATTCATCCCAGCGCCATTGCCCTGTTCGGGCACTGGTTCAGCCGCCCCATCCCCTGCCTCTTCAAGGGGCTGCGCCTTGAACTGATCTTGCCATGGAACGACGCGGATCTCGATCTGCTCAAGGAGAACCTCATCGGCCATCTGCTGATGTTGCGCAAGCTAAAACGAGCCCCCTCCATCTTTATTGCCACCACCCGCAACGAGATGACGCTCATCTCGCTGGATAACGAGAGTGGTCAGGTGTGGCTGGAGTGGCTCGATTCTGGTCGCCGTCTGACGTTGGCGTCCTCCTTGCCAGCGTTTTTGGAACGGCTGGAGACGTTGCCGCAATAGCACCTGCTCGAGCCAAGGTTACTCATCGGAACGAAAAGAGCCTTGCCATGCGGCAAGGCTCTTTTTTATGGCATCGTGTACAGGGAACGCGCTTAATCCTTGAAATCCCAGGAGAGGTTGGAGACCAGACGGCAGCTGTCGCACTTGAAGTCGAAGATCTCGTGCAGCGGCTCTGCCAGCGCCCACTCACCGCCACAGCTGGGGCAGGGGCGCGCCTTCTCTTCGGCAGCGCTCAACCCGCCCACCCGGTAGAGGTAGTAGTAGGTGGGGATGCCGCTCAGCACTTCCAACCGTTTGGCCAGATCGCTGCCGCGCCGGTAGAGGCGGCTGCCCACTTCGCCGATTTCGTGCAGCGCCGCATGTTCGGCGATGGAGCCGTTCATCTGCAACTGATCGCACGCCTCCCAATCCTCCTGCCACTTGATGATCTGCTTCTGATCGCCGTTGGCGACCGCGGGCAGTTGGTAGAGCGGAATGGGGGCGAAGTGGTCGCCACAGCGCAGCGGCGAGCAGGTATGCAAAAAGCTGGTGTAGAGCATCATCCAGCTCGGCCGCTCGCCCTGCTGGCCGCAAGGATCTGTGCTGTCGGAGAGCAGATCCGCCCCCTGCAGCTGGAGTTTCGGCGCCAGCAGCCCGGCCTGATTGAGCTGCTGCTCCGCCAGCTTGACCTGATCGCTCTGGTTATCGGGGTGCAGGCTATCCTGCTCCGGGCAGACCACCCGACTGACGAAATAGCCGTCGTGCATACTGGTGGGGAACTCCCGCCCGAGGATCTGGCCCTGATAACGCAGCATGTCGAGGTAGTTGACGATGGCCCGCTCGGCGTCGCCAAGGGAGGTATCGCGGTAACACTCAAAGCAGAGTTCGACGATATACATGGTTCAGCCTTGCCCCTGTTGGAGGAGCAGGTCGGTCAGGCGATCCACCTTCTGTTCGATGCGCGCGAGCTGTTCGGCGAGTTGCTGCAGGGTGAGCTCCGGCGCTGGCTGAGGCACAGCCTCTGGCAGGATCTCGCTCTCAGCGGTCGCGACGGGCTGCTGCTTCCACTGGCTCAGCACTTTCAGCAGCTCGGCCATCGGCACGGGCTGAGTGAGGCGGGCCTTGATCATGGCAGTGGTGGGCGTCAGGCCCTTGGCGGCCAGCTCGTTGGCAATTCGGATGATCTCGTGGGCGGACATAAGCATGCTCTGGGTGAGAAGGGGGGATCGATATCGGGGCGGGATCTTAACCAAAGCCGGCTGGGGAGGAAAGGGGTGGGCGGCTAGCGGGGCTGGCGCAACATCACATCGAGCTGGTCGATCGCTTCACACCAGTCGGAGTCGTTCCACAGGGCATCGCGCAGAAAGCTGGCCTGGGCGGCGTTCCAGAAACCGGCCTCCGGCAGCAGGGTTTCATTGTCGAGGTGATGGTCGTGCACAAAGCGGTGCAGGCTCAGCTCGTCGTTGGCCATCCCGAGCTGGGCAAACAGGGCTGGCAGATCGTGGACAAGGGGTTCCATCTCGTCTCTCCCTTTGTTTAATCCCTGAGATTATAGACAGGCACAGCCATCGGGCGCAGAGACGAGATTGGAGATCAGGCTGAGGGGATGCGATGGGGTGGCAGATCAACGCCTACGATGTGCAGCCCCTGCATCTTGAGGGTGCCCTGATAGTGGCTCTCACCATCGCTGGAAAATTCAAACTGATAGTGGGTCAGCAGCCGCAGGGGATTATGTGCCAGCTCCCGCCGATGGTGAGCCAGTGACAGCAGTTGCAGGTCATGGTGCTGGCAGTAGCGGCGCATGTATTGCCAGGCCACTTCTGCCTGTTGGCGTTGCAGCCAGAACAGGCCAGCAATCGCAATCAGCAACAAAATTCCGAGCATCTCTCCCATAGGCGGGCTTCCTTATCGTGATGTCGATAACCGGGAGTCCTGCTCGGCACTCCCGATCTCCTTTTCTATTTCCCGCCGTGTTGCCTCGTGGCGTGAGGGTGAGGCGAGGGGTCAGGTCGAGGCGAACAGACGGCCGATGGCCTTGCCCAGCGCATCGCTGCGCTCGGGGTCACGCAGTCTGGCCAGCATATCATTGCGCAGGGCCGGTAAAGTGACCAACTCGGCAAAAACCTGATTGAAGAACTGGGTCGGTTGCAGTGCCAGTTGTTCCAGATAGTGGCTGAGCAGATTGGCATCTTTCAGATCGGGCCAGAGCCGGCCAGCGATGGCGAGCAGCAGTGCCGGGCTCGGCTGGGTTTGCAGCAGGGTCAGCAGCTTGTTGGTGCGCAAAGTGCTGCCGGGGCAGGAGGCCATGGCGCGGCAGAGGTAGGCCAGGGTCTCAGGGTTGGGGGCGGCGCACTCCTGCTCCTTGCCGATCCGCTCGAGCAGGGCGCCTTGTACTGCAGGCGGCAGTGGGGCGTTTTCAAGGCTCTGGCAGAGGGCATAGAGCGGTTCCTGCGGCAGTTTGGGCAGCGCCTTGCAGATCAGCGCCAGATTGCGCTCATCATGCAGCCGCTCCGCAAGGTCGGCAAAGCCCTGCAGCCCCAGCGTCTGCCAACCGGTGTCGTTGGGGGTGGCCAGATAGTGGCAGAGGGCATCGTAATAGGCGGAAGGGGCCTGTTCCAGCTGGCGCGCCAGCTTGGCGTGCAGACTGGCCATTTTTGCCTCCGCCGGGCGGAAGGTGTAGGGATTGTCGGCCAAGCGCTGGGCTTTTTCCTCGTCCAGATCGCCGGTGAGCTTGTAGCCCAGAGTCTCCACCACCTGATCCATGAACAGTTTGGGACCATTTGACATCAGCAGGCCGCGCTCATCGAGGGCGAATTTGAGGAACCAGAGGTAGTGGCGAGACTCGTTCGGCTGGAAGAAGTGTACGCCGAGCCAAGCGTGCTGTTGCAGCGGCCAGGGATAGGGCTCTTGCTGCTGTTCGATGCGCACAAAAGTATCGCTTGCCAGTGGCCGCACCTGGCGGCCCATGTCAAACAGCTGGAACTGGGTGCCAGCCTGAGTCAGAAATTCGGTCAAGGTATTGATGGCAGTAGGCGTCGCAGACATGGTGAGATCCGGCTAATGGTGATGCGGGCCGATTATAAGGCCCTTGCCGAGGATAGCCAGTGGCAGCAGACGCGTGTTGCGGCAGATATCAACATGGCAGCCATGCGGGGGGAGGTGTATAGTATCGCCCTTTTTTAACGGCGGCAGGCCGCGCTGGCTGCCGTGTATGTCGACGAGCCGGCTGAATCGCCGGTGCTGCGCGACCGAATGTACCGGCATCCTGGCTGACCCTGTCGGGTCAGCGGATCAATCTGTGGTTATGAGGAAGAGAGCGAGATGAATCAATATTTGCTGGTAGCTGGCCTGTTGGGGGAACTCACCGCCGAGTTGCAGCGCCTCGAGCGCTGGCAAGCTGACCATCCCGGTGACGAAGCCCTGGCAAGCACCCTGCCTTTTTGTGTCGATACCCTGAGCTTTGATCAGTGGCTACAGTTCGTGCTGATCCCGCGCATGGAGCAGCTGGTGATGTTGCAGGCGCCGCTGCCCACCAGCGTCTCCCTCTATCCCATGGCCAGCGAAGTCTACAAAGAGGATCTGGCCGAGGCAGAAGCGCTGCTGCGCCTGATCGCCCGCTTCGATCTGCTGCTGTCCGGCAAAGTGATCGAACAATGATGCCAGATCAAACCCGAGAAGAGAGTGACTTGAAGCTGACTCTGCTCTATCAGGATGAGTGGCTGGTGGCGGTCAACAAGCCGTCCGGTCTGCTGGTGCATCGCAGTTGGCTCGACAAGGGCGAGACCCGTTTTGCCATGCAGATGACCCGGGATCTCATCGGCGGTCGCCATGTCTATCCGGTGCATCGCCTCGACCGACCCACCTCCGGTGTGCTGCTGTTTGCGCTCGATCCGGTGATTGCCCGCGCACTCACCGAAGCCTTCACCCAACGTCAGGTGCACAAGGAGTATCTGGCATTGGTGCGTGGCTGGGCGCCCGAGCAGGGGGTGATCGACTATCCCCTCAAGGAGCAGCTGGACAAGATTGCCGATGCCATGAGCAACCCGGATCGCCCGGCGCAGGATGCCGTCACCACCTTCCGTCGCCTGCATCAGGTCGAGCTGCCCCACGCGGTCTCCAAGAAGCACCCCACCAGTCGTTACAGTCTGGTCAGATTGTTCCCGAAGACCGGCCGCAAGCATCAGCTGCGCCGTCATATGGATCACCTGTTCCACCCCATTGTCGGGGATACCACCCACGGGGATGGCCGCCACAACCGTTTCTTTCGCGAGCACTTTGGCTGCGAACGGCTGCTGCTGGTGGCCCGCATCCTGAGCTTTACCCATCCGGTGCTCAAGGTGCCGATGCGGATCCAGGCGCCGCTCGGTCAGGATGTGCTGCGTCTGTTTGCCGAGCTGGGCTGGCCCGCTAGCGAGAGCGACTACTAAGCGCCTGATCCTCAGCCTTGAACCGGTGGCATCTGACGCCAGCTTGCTGATAGAGTTGCTCAAAAGAGTGACTCAAGCAGGGAGAGGAGAATGGCGCAGATCGATATCGTGGTAGGAACTGTCTATGGCGCAGCCATGCTGGTGGCCGAGACCTTGGCAGATGAGCTGGAACGCAAGGGGCATCACTGTTCTCTGCACGAAGAAGCACGGCTGGCGGACATCGACCCCGGCCGTTTTTTATTGCTGGTCAGTGCCACCACAGGGCAGGGTGACATTCCTCCCAATCTGCAGCCCTTTGCCAGCGAGCTGGCTGACAAGGCGCCCTGGCTCAAGGGGCTGCGGTATGCCCTGATTGCCATGGGCGACAGCAGCTATGACCATTTTTGTGGCGCGGGCCGTCGGCTAGACGGATTGCTGCAAGAGCTGGGCGCCACGCGAGTGATGCCCCCGCTGGAGCTGGATGCCACCGTGCACGATGAATCCGAACAGGTGGCACTCAGCTGGCTGAAAAAGTGGGATATTCAGCCCTGAATATTCTCTGAAATAGAGCCATATCAATCCCCTGATCCTTAACCGGCAGGGGATTGTTATTTGTGAACTGTCATTTCTCATATGTTCCCAGAAATTATCTCTGTTGTTGTTTTATTTTTTTCTCTTTTGAGTCCTCTTTCGTGTGGAAATATGTGCATAGTTCTTTCTAAATAGTTCAATCGCTGAAAGCGATTTCAATCATGTTTTTAAAGAATTGTGGAGCTAATGAGACATTTCTTGATGGCTTATATTTTTGTTGGTATCGCTTTCAAGTGGTTTCTTATTGCTTTAAATTTGCTTTCTGGGGCTTTATTTCTGCTGGTTTGTCGTTTTTGAGGGTTTTTTATGTGCTTTTTGTTGTGGTTTGGCAATGGGCGTTCATTTTGTGAGTGTTGTCATATCACCCAGATGGCATGCTCCATATAATCGCACCTGCTTGTCACTTGGATATATCTACTGGCTAAGCCTTGATTATTAGGACATCACTCATCCTCAGCGGGAAAAGGAAAATGACAATGAATGCAAAATGGCTTCCGATAGCTGCCGCAGTAAGTATGGCGCTCTCTTCCGGTGTTGTTGTTGCTGCTGACGCAGATAATGGTTGGGAAGTACATGGTTATGGTCGTCTGGGTGGTCAATGGAATGGCGATGGCGCCAGCAAAATGAACACCTTGGGGAAACAGGACTACCGTACTGTGACCTCTATGGATGAAAATGCCAACCAGGTCGAGTTGTCTGTAAAAAAGAAATTTGAAGGAAAAAATGGTGTAAAGGGTGAGTTTGTCACTCGTGCCGAATATGGTAACCAGAATGCAGGTGACACAGGCTATTTTGTTTCCTCAGAAGGCTCACTGCAGACAAAGCGTGATGATGCCCAATTTGAAATGAAAGAAGCCTATGTGGAGCTGGCTGGTTTTGATTTCCTTGATAAGGATACCAAGATTTGGGCAGGTCAACGTTATTTGAACCGTGAACAAGGGATCTTGACCAAAGAGTTCTGGAAACAATCTTCCGGTGTCGGTGCTGGTTTCCAGAATGGTGGTTTTGGTATGGCCGTGGTATCAGCTGATGATGCAGGCCAAGTTCGTAATAGCCATGACTTCGGCAAAACCGGTGAAAATCGCACCGCTACGTCACTGAATATTTATTATTATGGTCTGCAAGCTCTTGGTGGCACTTTCGACTTCGATTTGAAGGGGATGAAGCAATCTAATACCGATGCTGATGCCGCATCAAACAGAGATCCGGTGACCGGAAAATACACCATCAATGCTGATACCGGTGTTGGTGCCTCTATTGCCTATAACCGTGATTATTATGGTTTTAAAGGTTGGTCCAAAACGGCTATCGCTTATGGCGAAGGTATGGCCTCCAATCGTGGGGTTAACTTCGGTTCCTGGAACGGTGGCTTTGGTAAAGACTCCAAGGCGCTGTTTTTGACCTCTTACGGGGTGGCTGACGTGACTCCCCGCCTGCAAATCGGCACTGAGGTCACTTACTGGGCACCGCAACATGTCGGTTGGGATGGTGACTTAGACGTATCTCGTTTTGTTGCGGCAGTGCAACCATCTTATAAAATCAATGATAATTTGCGTGCTATCTTTACCGGCTCTTATTCTGTAGAGAAAAATGAGAAGGCCACCGGTGGTGCTGCCAATTGGTTTGGTTCTGACGTAGACAATAGCGATACTACTGCTAAGTATTACGCTCTGGAAGCCGCTGTAGCCTTTACCGTTGATGCTGACTACTGGGGTCGCCCGCCTCAGAGATCCCCTCATTTTTAGAGACTCAAATAATTCCAAGTGTGCGGGTATATAAGCGGTGTTGCTTCAGGTAGTAGATAAATTTATCCATCAACAAGACCGCATTGGCTTCTTTCATTTTAGGTAGCAACTGGTAATAGATGACCCCTTGCCGAAAGAACGAATAGGTTCGGCTCTTGCTGGTATTGACCTTGATCGTTCTCTCTAGACCGACACTGTCTCCAGCCTTACCCAGCAGCGTCAGCAAGACGATGGCCAGGGCACTGAATAAAAACAGTCGGTCGCGCCGGACCGGATTACTGATGTGCACATCTCCCATACCCATGCCGAATTTGTAATCTTTGATATCACGAAAACTGGTCTCGATACCCCAGCGCTGGCCGTATAGTTGCAACGCCTTGGCGGCGCTCAGGTCGGTCCGGTTACTGGCCAGAAACCACGCGTCTTTCATGCCACTCTTATGACAACAATAGACCCGTTCGACAGGCTGTCGCTGCCCAGTTAGCTCCACCGCTTTGAGGGTTCGGGTGCGCCCGGTCGGCGTTAGCCAGTCCCGAGCTGGAACCTGCTCTACACCAGGGTAACCAACCAAAACATTTCCTTTAAATCTAATGAGATAAGCAAAGCCTAGCTCTTGCTCCAGGCGTTCGAACAGCTCCATGTAACCAAAGCCGCGGTCAGCTACTACCGTCACGAAGATACCCTCTGGCAACGTCTGCTTGAGCTTGGTGAGCAGCTCTTTCTCATGGGCATTGCGTTGCCCTTTGAGCAACGATTTCCGATGGGTTTTCCACAGCAGCGGAGTACTGCGACCGTGGTTGGTTTGCAGGCTGATAACCAAGGTACTGTGATCATCGGCATCGAATTCGGTCCAGTCCATGGAGACTACGATCTCGGTACGTTCACCGACCACATAGGGCACCCAATCGTCAAAGAGGCTCCAGACATTGAGCTTGGTGTTAGTGAGCAGGCGATCCACCTGTTTAACCGCATGTTTACGTTCGAGACCGTTGGCCAAGGAGAGGCCACTACCGATGGCGTGGATGGCCAGTGAACCTGACTCGATAACCCCGAGGGTAGCATTGGCGAGGGAAAGAACACGCTTAGCATGCATGTCCTGTCCAAATATATCGTCGATGTGGTTGAGGATTAGTTCGTGGTTAAACATGGGGATAGTCTGTTGGGTATTAGCTGGTCAAGGATGGCGATCATACCTCAGAAGCCGCGCCACGCCTCGCTCATATGAGGGGATGGTTAAGGTCGCCCGCAAATCAAGCCTTTCGTATCTTGGGTGAGCGCAGATGATGAACAATTTGCTGGTAACATTGGCATTGATAATAACAAGAAGAGCCAAGTGTTCTATGGTGTTGAAGCTGAAGTGTGGTTCTAAGCTGATTCTCAGCTAACAGTAAAAGAAGCGGCGCATGTTCATGCGTCGCTTCTTGATTTAAAGGAATAGCTATTATGAGACGTAACACGAAAGTGGCAGTGATCGTGGCTGGAGTTCTGCTGTTGGGTGGATGTGCCAGTCATAGCTCACAGTCAATTCCGGATTCTGGATTCGCTACCTTGATGGCGTCTCCCGCATGTTGCACGGATTTTGCTCAGATGCCCCTTGATGCATTGCCAGATGATGACAGCTCTCTGGAAGTAGTCTTGGATTCTTCTTCGCCTGTATTTGACTTCAATGATGGCAAGTCTTACTTCAAAGCCTTTCAGCTGCCCAAGCAGCGTAGCCAAATAGATATCACGCTTAAGTCTTATTTCACTGATAGCATTATGTTGCCAAGTGTGCTTTTTTTAGACAAAAATCTAAGAGTTATAAAAGAAGTCAATGCTGAGCAATTCCAGCTTGTTTATGGCAGCATCGGTCGTCGCATTTCCCTGGATAGCCATATTACCTTAGACCAAGCGTCATCTGGCCAGCAGGCTGAGTTTATGATTATCAAGGCGGACCCCAAAAGTCGTCAGGGTGAGACTAAGGTAATGTCTGCGGCAAGAAAATGGGCAAAGGAGACTGGCTTGGCCGAGCCGGTAGAAGCTGATCCTGTGTTCTCACACAGCATGTCTGGTAATTTAGCTCTGTCGGTGCGTTCATCTGGCCAGCTCTTGAGTTCAGGGCAGGTAATGTCATTAGGTGCAGTGCAAAACCAGTCCATCACTCCCTCACCTCAGCCTACCGTAGGCAATAGCAAAAGTGCCATCGTGTTACCAGCATCAACTTCAGCACCTGCCATGCTGAGTGAAACTGAAGCCTTCTATCAGAGCCAGATCGAAAAAGCAGTCAAGGCGGGGGATATCGACAAGGCGATGAAGCTGGTGAACGAGGCCGAGCGGGCTGGTTCAACCAAGGCAAAAAGCGTGTTTATTGATGCGGTCAAGCGGTCGCAAAAATAGAATAATACGACCATTTACTGGTCAGATATATTTATTGAGGCCTCCCTTGTTGGAGGCCTTTTTAATCGGTAGACTGTAATAAATAAAAATCACGCCGTTACATTTGGTTACAATGAGTTGCCGTTTGATGTAAACGGCATTATTAAAATACAAAGTGAAACTGCTATTTATATGTCTTTGTAATAGAGTGATAATGCGGATTATTAACTTATATTAGATGCGTTTTTTAGCCGCTAAACAAGTTGTGATCTTCCCTCCAAATTCAATATTCCCCCGCCTTCGAAAGCAGCAATTTATGACCCGCCGGGTTATATTCTGATGGTCAAAATAAACAAGCCCGACTCGAAGATATCTGAATGAATCAGTCCTTATTTCATCCAGATAGATCGTTCAGGGACGACAATCCATTCAGGAGCGCACACAATGTTCAAAAATGCTTTCTCTAATCTGCAAAAGGTTGGTAAGGCGCTGATGCTGCCAGTATCAGTCTTGCCAGTCGCAGGTATTCTGCTGGGGGTGGGTGCTGCCCACTTCAGCTGGATGCCGGAAATTGTCTCCCAATTGATGGAGCAAGCCGGTGGTTCTGTATTTGGCCAGATGGCCCTGCTGTTCGCAGTGGGTGTTGCTCTTGGCTTTACCAATAACGACGGTGTATCCGGTCTGTCAGCCATCGTTGGCTACGGCATCATGGTCGCAACCCTGAAGGTCATGGCACCTGTGATGGGTGTTGAAACCATCGAAACCGGCGTGCTGGGTGGTATCCTGGCCGGTGGTATCGCTGCTTGGGCGTTCAACCGCTTCTACAAGATCCAGCTGCCAGAGTACCTGGGCTTCTTCGCGGGCAAACGTGCCGTACCCATCATCACCGGTTTCCTCTCCATCGGTCTGGGTGTGATCCTGTCCGTGATTTGGCCGCCAGTGGGTGGCGCCATCGGTGCCTTCTCTGACTGGGCTGCCAACCAGAACCCGGTACTGGCCTTCGGTATCTACGGCGTGGTTGAGCGCTCCCTGATCCCGTTCGGTCTGCACCACATCTGGAACGTACCGTTCTTCTATCAGGCTGGTACCTGTGTCAACGGTGCCGGTGAAACTGTTCACGGTATCATGACCTGCTTCCTGACTGCTGATGACGCGTCCCGCGCTGCCGGTAACGGCTTCGGTCAGCTGGCTGGTGGCTATCTGTTCAAAATGTTCGGTCTGCCTGCTGCTGCGTTCGCCATCGCTCACGCTGCCAAGCCGGAAAACCGCGCCAAGATCGTTGGTATCATGGCCTCTGCAGCCCTGACCTCTTTCCTGACCGGTATCACCGAGCCGATTGAATTCTCCTTCCTGTTCATCGCTCCGGTTCTGTACGCAATTCACGCTGTACTGGCTGGCCTGGCTTATGTGCTGACCAACTCTCTGGGTATCGTACACGGTCACACCTTCTCCAACGGCTTCATCGACTTCGTGGTGCAATCGCCGCGTGCCGACAACATGCTGCTGCTGGTAGGTCTGGGTCTGGTTTACGCTGCTATCTACTACGTCGTATTCAGCTTCGTTATCCGTGCCATGAACCTGAAAACCCCGGGTCGTGAAGACGAGACTGCTGAAGAGACCGTTGGCCAAGGCAAAGACGAAATGTCTGCTGCTCTGGTTGCCGCCTTCGGTGGTAAAGAGAACATCGCTTCTCTGGATGCCTGCATCACCCGTCTGCGTGTTGGTGTGAAAGATGTTGCCAAGGTTGACCAGGCTGGTCTGAAGAAACTGGGTGCTGCCGGTGTGGTAGTGGCTGGTTCCGGCGTTCAAGCCATCTTCGGTACCAAGTCTGACAACCTGAAAACCGACATGGACATCTGGATGAAGAGCAACTAATCCTGTTGCCTGAATATCAGCGTGTTTGAAGAGGGAGGCGAAAGCCTCCCTCTTGCTATTTCTGGTTATGGATCGTGCGAGTCACAGCAGATCGAGCTCGGCAGGAGTCTCGTTGCCCAAGGGGCGATATGTAACGGGATGCCCTATGTTGGCGTTGTGTCTCGCTCGCCTTATCGCACCATCACCAGATCAACCTATCGCCAGATAAAGTCATCCAGTAATCAGCCAATAAAAAGAGCGCCACCTGGGCGCTCTTTTGTCGAGTCGGGGGGATTAGAGTTTCTCCAGATCCCGCTCGATTTCGCTGATCTTGTTCTGCACCACTTTTTCCAGATGGCGCAGGTCGCGCAGGATCTTCTGCTTGATGTCCGGGTCGGCTTGCTGATGGACGCCCTGGGTCAGGTTGTCCAGCTCATCCACCACATATTTGAGGTTGGCATTGATCTCGGTGACATCCTTGTACTCATGGGTACCGGAGTCGACCAGCATGGTCTTGCGCTGGCGGGGATACTTGAATTTGACACTCTTGGCGAAGAACTCGCCCTTCTGCTTCTTGAAGTAGATCTTGAGGATGTCGTGGTTGGCCTCCTGGCGCAGGGTGTAGCTGTCGACGGAGGCGGGATCCTGGATCCCCAGGCTCTTCAGATTCTCGTACATCAGGCTTCCTCGGTTTGAAACGATCCTGTCCCATCCATCTTAACCGATGCCTCATGGCTTGCCTGTGACAGGGGCGCCAAAATGAAAAGGGCGCCATCAGGCGCCCTTTCATCACAGCAATGCTGATTACTCGTCGATGGAGCGCAGCAGGGCGTTGATGCCGACTTTGGCACGGGTCTTGGCATCGACCTTCTTGACGATCACCGCCGCGTAGAGGCTGTATTTGCCGCACTTGGAGGGCAGGGAGCCGGAGACGACTACAGAGCCAGCCGGTACGCGGCCGTAGTGGATTTCGCCGGTTTCGCGGTCGTAGATGCGGGTGGACTGGCCGATAAAGACGCCCATGGAGATGACGGAACCTTCCTCAACGATGACCCCTTCAACCACTTCGGAGCGGGCACCGATAAAGCAGTTGTCTTCGATGATGGTCGGGTTGGCCTGCAGCGGCTCCAGTACGCCACCAATGCCGACGCCGCCGGAGAGGTGCACGTTTTTACCGATCTGGGCGCAAGAGCCGACAGTGGCCCAAGTATCGACCATGGTACCTTCGTCAACGAAGGCGCCGATGTTGACGTAGGAGGGCATCAGCACGGTATTGGGGGCGATAAAGGAGCCTTTGCGGGCAGTTGCCGGCGGCACCACGCGCACACCCGCTTCCTTGAACTGCTCGGCGGTGTAGTTGGAGAACTTGAGGGGAACCTTGTCGTAGTACTGGGCGTCGTCGCCCTTGATGATGCCGTTGTCGTTGATGCGGAAGTAGAGCAGTACCGCTTTCTTCAACCACTGATGGACAACCCACTCACCGGCGATCTTCTCTGCAACCCGCGCCTTGCCGGAGTCCAGCAGGTCGATGGCTTGCAGGATGGCGGACTTGGTGGCGCTATCCACGGAGCCCGGAGTAATGGTGTCGCGGCGCTCGAAGGCCGCTTCAATGATCTGTTGCAACTCGGTCATGACAGGTTTCCTTTAAAAAATTCTGTTTGTTGTATCACACTTTTCCGACTGTTTTTAAGGGGTTGACCGGAATTCTTCCGGCCAGTGGCCATTTCTTCATCCGGTGTGCGCCAACCAGTTGTTTGGCATGGCAAAAAACGCCCGACAACCAGCCTCTTTCGAATCACTCTTCGTTTAATCCAGCACCGACTGTTGGGGATTGAGCTGGTGTACCAGTCGCTCTTCCAGCTGCAGCTGCTGCTCGGCGGTCAATGGCTCGCCATTGAGGCTGGTCAGGCTGAAAAAGTCCTCGACCCTCTCACCGAAAGTGGCGATTTTGGCGGCGTGCAGCGACAGCCCGCACTGCTGGAAAACCGCACCGATGCGCGCCAGCAGGCCGGGGGTATCGAGGGCAGTCAGCTCCATCAGGGTGTGACGGCTCTCCCCTTTATGAGGCAGGAAGACTACCCGGGTCGGTACGCTGAACTGGCGGTGGCGCCGCGACAGCGGCTTATTGCGCAGCACCAGCTTGCCAGGCTCCTGCAGCGCCTTCTCCAGCGCTTTCTTGATGGTGGCTGTGCGGTTGGGGCTGATGGGCTCGCCGCTCGGCTCCAGTACCACGAAGGTATCGAGCACATAGTTGCTGCGCGAGTTCATGATCTGGGCGTCGTGGATGTTGAGGTTCTTCTGATCCAGCGCCGAGGCGACGGTGGCAAACAGGTTCGGCGTGTCGCGGCAGTAGATAAATACCTCGCTGCCACCGCGGGTCGGGTGTTTGCCGATGATCACCAGCGGTGCCGGATTGTCGCCATGCTCGATGATATGGCGGCAGTGCCAGGCGATCTGCTCCGGGCTGTGACGCAGGAAGTAGTCGGCCTTGAAATCGGCCCAGAGCAGGTTGATTGCCTCTTCCGATACATCCCGTTGTGCCAGCAGTTGCTTGGCCTGACGCTGGTTTTCGCGAATGCGCAGCCGCATGTCGGGCGGGTTCTCCAGCCCCTGGCGCAGCGCCTTCTGGGTCGCGAAGTAGAGCTCCCGCAGCAGGGTGCCCTTCCAGTCGTTCCACAGGGTGTCATTGGTGGCGCAGATATCGGCCACGGTGAGGCAGTAGAGCAGATCGAGATGCTGCTCGTCGCGCACCTTCTGGGCAAAGTCGGTGACCACGTCGGGATCGTAGATATCGCGGCGCTGGGCGGTGACCGACATCAGCAGATGGTGGCGCACCAGCCAGGCGACCAGTCGGCTCTCGTAGCGATCCAGACCGTGCAGCTGGCAGAACTCCAGCGCATCGACGGCGCCGAGTTCCGAGTGATCGCCGCGCCGCCCTTTGGCGATGTCGTGGAACAGGGCGGCGATGCTGAGCAGCTCCGGTTTGCGCAGCCGGGTGAAGACCTCGTGGCAGAGTGGGTGGCTTTGGCGACTGGCCGGATTGGGGAACTGGTGAATGTTCTTGAGCAGCCGATGGGTGTGCTCATCCACCGTGTAGGCGTGGAACATGTCGAACTGCATCTGGCCGACGATGAGGTTCCATTGCGGCAGATAGGCGGCGAGGATGCCGTATTTGTGCATCAGGGTGAGCGGCAGACCGATGCCGTTGGGGTGGCGCAGCAGCGCCATAAAGAGGCGACGGCAGTCAGGCAAGTCCTGCAACCAGCAGTTGAGTTTGCGGCGTGCCTCGCGCAGCTGGCGCAGGGTGGCCGAGTGGATGCCCGCAATCTCGGGATGCTGGGCCATCTGATAGAAGAGGCGCAGGATGGCGGCCGGTTCACGGCTAAACAGCTCCGCATCCACCGCATCGATGAGGCGGCCACGGAGCTGGAACTCGTCGGAGAGGCGGCGCACATCCATGGCGGTGTTGCCGAGGATCGCCTCGTCAAACAGCTGCAGCAGCATCTCGTTGAGCTCGGAGACCCGCCGCACCGTCTGGTAGAAGCGCTTCATCATCTGCTCGACCGGAGTGTTGCCTTCCCCTTCGAACCCCAGCATCTGGGCCACGGTGCGCTGGCGATCGAACAGCAGGCGGTTATCTCCCTTGTTGATGGCCATATGCAGGGCGAAACGCACCTTCCAGAGAAAATTCTGGCAGTCGAGCAGTTCGCGGTACTCGGCGCGGTTGAGAAAGCCGTGGCTGGTCATCTCGAACAAGGTAGTGGCGCCGAAGTGGCGGCGGGCGACCCAGGCGAGGGTTTGAATGTCGCGCAGGCCGCCTGGATTGCTCTTGAGATCGGGCTCCAGCTTGTAGGCGGTGCCGAGAAACTGCTGATGGCGCTCCGCCTGCTCCTGGCGCTTGGCGCGAAAGAAGGCTTCACTCGGCCAGAAGTGCTGGGGGCCGGTGGCCTCTTTTAGTTGCCGAAAGCCCTCCTGGCGACCTGTGATGTAGCGCGCTTCGATCAGGTTGGTGGCGACCGTAATATCGGCGCGCCCCTGCTCGAGACACTCCGCCACGTTGCGCACCGCCTGACCCACCTCTAGCTTGAGATCCCACAGCAAGGTGATGAACTCACCGATCCGCAGTCCCAGCACCTCGTCCAGTTCATCGCCATCATAGAGGATCAGCAGGTCGATATCGGAGTGGGGGTGCAGCTCACCGCGGCCATAGCCCCCTACCGCGATCAGGGTCAAATCGCTCTTGTCGAAGCCAAACTTCTGCCACAGCCGGCAGAGCAGCTGATCCATGTATTCTGAGCGGGTGGCGACCAGCTCGATGATGTTGTCACCAGCGTCGAAACGGGCGTGCAGCCAGCCGAGAAAGCGGCTCAGGTACTCTTTGCAGTTGTCGCGAGTGAGCTGGTCATCGGGTAACAAATGGGGGAAAGCAGGCTGGCGTCCATGGCATCTCACACACAGTGGCAGGCAAACGGCTGAAACAGAAGTAAAAACCCCGGCGCTTTGCAAGTTCAGGGCCGGGGTTCGATGTTAGCTGTGTTTGATGAAGCGGTCGATAGTATCATCGGGGCGCAGGGTGAGCACTTCGCAGCCATCCTCGGTCACCAGCAGGGTGTGTTCCCACTGGGCGGAGTCGCCGCCATCCTTGGTTGTCACGGTCCAGCCATCCTTCGGATTGACCTTGCAGTGATACTTCTTGCTGTTGACCATGGGCTCGATGGTGAAGCACATGCCCGCTTTCAGCTCCAGCTTGCCACTGTTGCGGTAGTGGAGGATCTGCGGCTCTTCGTGGAACTCGGCACCGATGCCGTGGCCGCAGTAGTCACGAACCACGGAGAAACCGGCCTTCTCGACGATGGGCTGGATCACTGCGCCAATCTCGGTAATGCAGGCACCCGGACGCACCTTCTTGATGGCAGCGTAGAGGCTCTCTTGCGCAACCTTGCAGAGCTGGCGGCGCAGCGGGGTGGTCTCACCCACGATGAACATGGCCGAGGTATCGCCGTGGTAGCCATCCTTGATGACGGTGATATCCAGGTTGATGATATCGCCATCACGCAGCTTCTTGTGATTCGGGATACCGTGGCAGATCACATCGTTCACCGAGGTGCAGATGGATTTGGGGAAGCCGTGGTAGTTGAGCGGAGCTGGAACCGCCTGTTGTACGTCGACAATATAGTCGTGGCAGAGGGTGTTCAGTTCGTCAGTGGTGACGCCAGCTTTGACATGGGGCGCA
Source organism: Aeromonas sp. 102P (assembly GCF_051920345.1). Classification (NCBI taxonomy): domain Bacteria; kingdom Pseudomonadati; phylum Pseudomonadota; class Gammaproteobacteria; order Aeromonadales; family Aeromonadaceae; genus Aeromonas; species Aeromonas sp. 102P. The sequence continues at coordinate 1,703,556 of NZ_JBQBCZ010000001.1, forward strand.
ATCATGACCAGCACATCGGCGGCCAATTGGCCGGCAACGCGCATCTTTTCAATCTCTTCCGGTGTCTTGATTTTAATGGACATGGGATCTCTCTTGCGGCCTGCCGCTGGGCCTGCGAGGGCAGACAGGACAGGTAATGAAAAATAGATGCGTTTGCAATCAGGGCAAAATTTTATCCGCAACCCCCTCGTACTTCCAGTGTGATTGTCATCACAACGTCAAATCAGCGTCGCAGCATCCTCTGGCGGGATCCATATTTACACCTGTTTAGGGTGTCGGCCGGTGGTGTCCTGATCAAAGTTATGGTATAAAGCGCGCCGGAATGGGGAACTTGCGTCCCGATTTCATCACCCTTACTTAAACAACACACACACATCGACACATATGCCGGGGTGCCTTAACGGGTCGGTTATATGGGATGTGTGGAGGCCTAACCCCAATACAGAGGTATAAAATGGCTAAAGTTTCTATGCGCGACATGCTGCAAGCCGGCGTTCACTTCGGTCACCAGACTCGTTACTGGAACCCGAAAATGAAATCCTACATCTTCGGTGCCCGCAGCAAAGTTCACATCATCAACCTGGAAAAAACCGTTCCGATGTTTGACGATGCCATGAACTTCATCAGCTCCGTAGCTGCCAAGAAAGGCAAGGTACTGTTCGTTGGTACCAAGCGTGCCGCGTCTGAAGCCGTAAAAGAAGCCGCTGAGCGTTGCGACCAGTTCTATGTAAACCACCGCTGGCTGGGCGGTATGCTGACCAACTGGAAAACCGTTCGTCAGTCTATCAAGCGCCTGAAAGATCTGGAAACCCAGAGCCAGGACGGTACCTTCGACAAGCTGACCAAGAAAGAGGCGCTGATGCGTACTCGCGAAATGGAAAAGCTGGAGAAGAGCCTGGGTGGTATCAAGAACATGGGCGGCCTGCCTGACGTTCTGTTCGTTGTCGATGCCGACCACGAGCATATCGCTATCAAAGAAGCCAATAACCTGGGTATCCCGGTAGTTTCCATCGTTGATACCAACTCCAACCCGGACGGCGTTGACTATGTCATCCCGGGTAACGACGACGCTATCCGTGCCGTACAGCTGTACCTGAATGCTGCTGCTGACACCGTACTGGAAGCTCGCGCTCAGGACATCGTTGTTCAAGCCGAACAAGATGGCTTCGTTGAAGCTGAGTAATTGATAAGGACTGTAAAGCCCTTATTAACCAAGCTGATGTAATTGGTTAGCAGGGGCCCTTGTGGCCCCTGTTTCTTGTCAATTCAAGACCGAGGATACTGGACATGGCTAACGTTACTGCCGCCCTGGTAAAAGAACTGCGCGAGCGCACTGCCGCTGGCATGATGGATTGCAAAAAAGCACTGGAAGAAGCTGCTGGTGATATCGAGCTGGCCATCGAGAACATGCGTAAATCCGGTCAGGCCAAAGCCGCCAAGAAAGCTGGCCGTATCGCCGCTGAAGGCGTTATCTTTGCTCGCACCGAAGGCAACGTTGCCGTCATGATCGAGCTGAACAGCGAAACCGACTTCGTCGCCAAAGATGCCAGCTTCATGGCAATGGGCCAGAAGATCGCTGACATCGCTGCGACCCAGAAAATTGCTGACGTTGACGCGCTGAAAGCCGCTGACTTCGGTAACGGCGAATCCGTCGAGCTGACCATCACCAACCTGATCGCCAAGATCGGTGAGAACATGAACCTGCGTCGCGTGATGCTGGTTGAAGGTGACAACCTGGGTACCTACGTTCACGGTTCCCGCATCGGTGTTATCACCAAGCTGACCGGTGGTTCTGCCGAGCTGGCCAAAGATCTGGCCATGCACGTTGCTGCCAACAGCCCGCAATTCGTCAAGCCTGAAGACGTATCTGCTGAAGTCGTTGCCAAAGAGCGCGAAATCCAGATCGACATCGCCATCAACTCCGGCAAGCCGAAAGAGATCGCCGAGAAGATGGTTGAAGGCCGCATGAAGAAGTTCACCGGTGAGGTTTCCCTGACTGGTCAACCGTTCGTGAAAGATCCTTCCATGACCGTTGCCGAACTGCTGAAGAAAGAAGGCGCTGACGTTGTCTCCTTCACCCGTTTCGAAGTGGGCGAAGGCATCGAGAAGCAAGAGACCGATTTCGCTGCTGAAGTTGCAGCCCAAATCGCGGCCGCTCAAAAGGCCTAATCGAACCGGTTTTTCCGTTTCCCCAGACCGCGACTTATGTCGCGGTCTTTATATGACCAGGAATCAGTGACATGAGTACCAATCCCAAACCTGCATACAGACGTGTTCTTCTGAAGTTGAGTGGTGAAGCCCTGCAAGGATCCGAGGGTTTCGGCATTGATCCGGCGGTGCTGGAGCGGATGGCCCAAGAGATCAAAGAACTGGTTGAGTTGGGTGTTCAGGTCGGTCTGGTCATCGGTGGCGGCAACCTGTTCCGTGGTGCCGGTCTTGCCAAAGCGGGCATGAACCGCGTGGTGGGCGACCACATGGGTATGTTGGCAACCGTGATGAACGGTCTGGCCATGCGTGATGCCCTGCATCGTGCTTATGTGAATGCCCGTCTGATGTCTGCCATCTCCCTGCAAGGCGTCTGCGACTCCTACAGCTGGGCCGAGGCAATCAGCCAGCTGCGTGCTGGCAAAGTCGTTATCTTCTCTGCCGGTACTGGCAATCCCTTCTTTACTACCGACTCGGCAGCTTGCCTGCGCGGGATCGAGATCGAAGCTGACGTGGTGCTCAAAGCCACCAAGGTTGATGGTGTATACAACGAAGATCCGGTCAAGAATCCGGATGCCGTGCTGTATCATGAACTGAGTTATGATGAAGTTCTTGAAAAAGAGCTCAAGGTGATGGATCTTGCTGCCTTTACCCTGGCACGTGACCATGATCTGCCGATCCGCGTGTTCAACATGAACAAACCGGGTGCCCTGCGCCGGGTTGTCATGGGTGAACCGGAAGGCACTCTGATCCACCACGTTGGTAAATAAGATAAAAGTGAGCCACCTGGCGCTCTTATCCTATCCATCACGTCAGTAAATTAGATAGACACGGGCCGTGTAGCGGCTCGTTCGCCAAAAGGAAAACCACTGTGATCAACGAGATTAAAAACGACGCCAAGGACCGTATGGGCAAGAGCGTAGAAGCGCTCAAGACTCAAATGTCCAAGATCCGTACCGGCCGCGCTCACCCGAGCCTGCTCGATGGCATCCAGGTTGAGTATTACGGTGCTGCCACTCCGCTGAAACAGTTGGCCAACGTCGTGGCAGAAGATGCTCGCACCCTCTCCATCTCCATTTTTGACCGCTCCATGATCCAGGCGGTAGAGAAGGCGATCCTGACCTCCGATCTGGGCCTGAACCCATCCAGCAATGGCCAGACCCTGCGCGTGCCGCTGCCGCCGCTGACCGAAGAGCGCCGTCGCGACCTGACCAAGATCGTCCGTGCCGAAGCGGAAAACGCTCGTGTTGCCGTGCGCAACATCCGTCGTGACGCCAACGCCGACCTGAAAGCGCTGCTGAAGGACAAAGAGATCTCCGAAGACGATGACCGTCGCGCCCAGGAAGAGATCCAGAAACTGACCGACTCCTACATCAAGCTGGTCGATGAGGCCCTTGCCGTAAAGGAGAAGGAGCTAATGGAAATCTAACCGTCTGAAAGGTATATTACGAGCGCCGTGTAGTGCCCCTGCACGGCGCTTTTGTCTTTGTGGGAGAATTACATGTCGCTTTTGGCTGCGTTGGGTGATTGTGCCAACTCGTCTTTACCCCGTCACGTCGCCATCATCATGGATGGTAACGGTCGCTGGGCCCAGAACCGCGGCAAGATGCGGGTTTATGGCCACAAGGCGGGCGTCAAGTCAGTGCGCGAGGCCGTTACCTTTGCTGCGCGTGCCAAGATCGAGGCATTGACCCTGTTTGCATTCTCCAGCGAGAACTGGCGCCGCCCGGAAGGGGAGGTCAGTGCCTTGATGGAACTGTTCATCACAGTGCTGGGTCGTGAGGTGCAGAAACTGCACAACAACGGGATCCGGCTCAAGGTGATTGGCGATACTGCTCGCTTTAGTGAGCGGTTGCAGGCCAAAATCGCCAAGGCGGAAGCCTTGACCGCCAATAACAAGGGGTTGACCCTGAACATTGCGGCCAACTATGGCGGCCAGTGGGATATCGCCCAGGCGGCCCGCAAGCTGGCTAAAGCAGTGGCTGCCGGTGAACTGGCCGCTGACGACATTGATGAATCCATGTTGACCCGTGAGGTTTGCATGGCCGATCTGCCACCCGTGGACCTGTTGATCCGCACCGGTGGCGATCATCGCATCAGCAACTTTGTGTTATGGCAGCTCGCCTATGCCGAGCTCTATTTTACCCCGGTATTGTGGCCCGATTTCAACGAGGCCGAGTTCAGTGAGGCTGTCGCCTCTTTCGTTGCCCGCGAGCGTCGCTTCGGTTGCACGGGTGAACAGATACGGGAATTGATCGCCGAGCAGCAGACCGGCTAAACCCCGCTCCCAAGAGAGAGGTTTCTTTTGCTAAAACAACGAATTATTACTGCTTTGATGTTGATCCCCCTGGTGTTGGGGGCGCTCTTCTTTCTGCCATTGAAATTTTTTGCCCTGTTGGCTGCGCTGGTGTTTTTGTTGGCCAGTCGCGAATGGAGTGGGTTTGTCTCTGCTGCTCCGCAGCAATGGTTACCCATCGTATTTTGTCTGTTGCTCGGTGCCAGCCTCTTTTGGCTGCCGGTGGAGCAACTCTGGACGCCCCACCTGCACCCCCTCGTGATGGGCGTGCTCTGGACCGCGGTAAGCTGGTGGTTGCTGGGTCTGCTGCTGGTGTTGCGTTATCCCCAAAGCGCCAGGCTGTGGAAAGAGTCTATCTGGCTCAAGTCGCTGTTTGGTCTGGTGACCCTGGTTCCCTTCTTCTGGTCGCTGGTCGCCATCCGTGGTTACAACTTTTACCATGACCCCATGATGGGGGCCTGGATCCTGTTGTTCGTGATGGGACTGGTCTGGGCGGCAGATTCTGGCGCGTATTTTTTCGGCAAGGCGTTCGGTAAGCACAAGCTGGCACCGGCTGTGAGTCCGGGCAAAACCATCGAAGGAATGTGTGGCGGCCTCTTTACCTCCAGCCTGCTGGCCATCGGTGTCACCTGGTCGATGGGATTTGTTCCTGCCAAGATGATCACAGTGCTGTTTTGCTCTCTGCTGGCGGTGCTTGCATCCGTACTCGGCGATCTGACCGAAAGCATGTTCAAGCGCGAGGCGGGCATCAAGGATTCCGGCACCCTGCTGCCGGGTCATGGCGGTATTCTCGACCGGATCGACAGCCTGACCGCCGCCCTGCCGGTATTTCTGCTCAGTTATCTGCTACTCAGTCAGGAGTTTTGATGCACAAGTCACTGGTTATTCTGGGAGCCTCCGGCTCCATTGGTCAGAGTACCTTGAAAGTGCTGCGCCATAACCCGGGCAGTTGGCAAGTGTTGGCGTTGACCGCCGCCCGCAACGTGGATGCCATGTTGCGGGACTGCCTCGAATTCTCCCCCCGTTTTGCCGTGATGGTCGATGAGGATGCCGCCCGTGAACTGGCAGCCCGTCTGAAAGCGCACGGCAGTGCGACCCAGGTCATGTCTGGTGCAGCAGCCCTTTGCGATGTGGCCGCTCACCCCGATGCCCATAGCGTGATGGCCGCCATTGTGGGGGCGGCCGGTCTGGCCCCGACCATGGCCGCGGTACGTGCCGGCAAGCGTATTTTGCTGGCCAACAAGGAGGCGCTGGTGATGTCCGGTGCTTTCTTCATGGAAGCCGTGCGCGAACATGGCGCCGAGCTGTTGCCCATCGACAGTGAACACAATGCCATCTTCCAGTGTCTGCCGACCGCCGTGCAGCGCCAGCCCGGTTTTTGCGATCTGGCTGCGGCGGGGATCAGCAAGATTTTGCTGACCGGTTCTGGCGGCCCGTTCCGTTACACCGAGATCAGCGAGCTGGCGAAGGTGACGCCGGCGCAGGCCATCGCGCATCCCAACTGGTCGATGGGGGCCAAGATTTCGGTCGACTCCGCCACCATGATCAACAAGGGGCTGGAGTACATTGAGGCGCGCTGGTTGTTCAATGCGGCGCCCGAACAGATCCAGGTAGTGATCCACCCCCAGTCGGTGATCCACTCCATGGTGCAGTACAAGGATGGCTCCGTGCTGGCCCAGCTTGGCAATCCGGATATGTGTACCCCCATCGCCCATGCGCTGGCTTATCCCAATCGCATCCCTTCCGGTGTGGAACCTTTGGATTTCTTTAGTGTCGGAGAGTTCAGCTTTATCCGGCCTGATTACGATCGCTACCCCTGTCTGGCGCTGGCCATAAATGCCTGCCAGAAGGGACAAGCGACGACTACTGCGCTTAATGCTGCCAACGAGGAGGCGGTTGCCGCCTTCCTGGCCGGGCGCATCGGCTTTATGGATATTGCCCGGATCAACGAGGCCGTGATGCTGGCGCTGGAGAGCAGCGCCGTTGGCTCCCTCGATGATCTGTTTGCCCTGGACGGTGCGGCAAGAGCCCGTGCTCACACTTTGATTGAGGAGCTTGGCTGATGGGCGGTGTGTTGTGGAATATCGGTGCCTTTATTGTTGCGCTGGGCCTGCTGGTCGCGGTGCACGAGTTTGGTCACTTCTGGGTGGCCCGTCGTTGTGGCGTCAAGGTTGAGCGCTTCTCCATCGGTTTTGGCAAGGCGATCTGGCGCCGGATGGGTAAAGATGGCACCGAATATGTGCTGGCGCTGATCCCCCTCGGTGGCTACGTCAAGATGCTCGATGGCCGGGTCGATGAACTCAAGCCCGGTGACGAGCAGTATGCCTTCAACCACAAGAGTGTCTGGGCGCGGATGGCGATTGTTGCCGCAGGTCCCATGGCCAACTTCGTGTTTGCCCTGTTTGCCCTCTGGCTGATGTTTATCATCGGGGTGCCGAGCGTCAAGCCGGTGATCGGTGAAGTGCGTCCGGCATCCATCGTAGCCGAGGCGGGTGTGCTGCCGGGGATGGAGATTGTCGGGGTCGGCGATGAGCAGACCGGTGACTGGGAGAGCGTCACTTACGCCCTTATCAGCCATCTGGGTGACGATGCTGTGACTCTCAAGGTGCAGGCACCCAATACCAGCTATGCCACCGATAAAACCTTGTCGCTGACCGGCTGGACCTTCGATCCGGATAAAGAGTCGCCCATCGGCAGCTTGGGGATCGTCCCCCTGAGTGGCAAAGTGCTGCCCGTCGTGGCTGCCGTGGTGGCCAAGAGTACCAGTGAAAAGGCGGGGCTGCAGGTTGGTGACCGTATCAAACAGGTCGGCGATCAGCCTATTACTGCGTGGGCGCAGTTTGTCGAGCTGGTGCAGCAGGCTCCGGGCGAACCCCTGCAAGTGGTGGTTGAGCGCAACAACAGTGATCTCAACGTGACCCTGACCCCGGATAGCCGCAAGGTGCAGGGCAAGCTGGTAGGATTCGTCGGTCTCTCGCCGCAACTGGTTCCATTACCGGATGAATATCGAATTCTGTTACAGTATGGGCCTTTGCAGGCGCTGTGGCATGGCGCGGACAAAACCTGGAGCCTGATCACGCTCACCTTTGACATGATTGGCAAATTGATCGGTGGCATCGTGTCGCTGGACAACCTGAGCGGCCCCATCTCCATTGCCAAGGGCGCCGGCAGCAGTGCCGACTATGGTCTGGTCTATTTCTTGAGTTTTCTGGCGCTCATCAGCGTCAACCTGGGGATTATCAATCTGTTCCCCCTGCCGGTGCTCGATGGTGGCCATCTGGTCTATTTCCTGATCGAAGCGGTCACCGGCAAGCCGGTATCAGAGAAAATACAGGAAGTGGGTTTCAGGATCGGTGCCGCCATTCTGATGTTATTGATGGGCATTGCGCTGTTTAACGATTTCGCTCGCCTCTGAGGCCAGAGCATCAACAAGGACACATAAGAACAAAATGGCTGTTAAAAAAGCATTGGTGTTGAGTTGCCTGCTGGGTGCCAGTTTCCTGGCCCAGGCGGCCCCTGCCTCTTTTGTGGTGCAAGATATCCAGGTCGAAGGTCTGCAACGGGTGACCCTGGGTGCCGCACTGTTGAACCTGCCGATCCGGGTCGGTGATACCGTCGATTCCGTGGCTCTGGCCAGCGCCATCAAAAAGCTCTATGCCTCGGGTAACTTCGAGGATGTGAAGGTTTACCGTGACGGCCAGGTGCTGCAAGTGATGGTCAAGGAGCGTCCAACCATCTCCAGCATCGAGTTTGCCGGCAACAAGGATATCAAAGAGGAGCAACTGACCCAGAGTCTGGAGTCCTCCGGTATCCGTGTGGGCGATCCGCTGGATCGCACCGTGCTCACCTCCCTCGAGAAGGGGCTGGAAGATTTCTACTATGGCGTGGGTAAATATTCCGCCAAGGTCAAGGCCATCGTCACCCCGTTGCCGCGCAACCGGGTCGACCTCAAGTTCACCTTCGTGGAAGGGGAAGCGGCCAAGATCCAGCAGATCAACATCGTCGGCAACAGCGTCTTCCCTGAAGAGAAGCTGATTGCCCAGCTCTCCCTGCGCGACGAAGTGCCCTGGTGGAACTTCACCGCGGATCAGCGCTATCAGAAGCAGAAGCTGGCCGGTGATATCGAAACCCTGCGCTCCTACTACATGGACCGCGGCTATATCCGCTTCCAGCAGGAGTCTACCCAGGTCTCCATGACCCCCGACAAGAAGGGTGTCTACGTCACCCTCAACATCAAGGAAGGGGATCAGTACAAGGTCTCCGGTGTCCAGCTCAAGGGTGACCTGATCGACCGCGGTGGCGAGATGAAGGGGTTGATCCCGATCGCTGCCGGCAGCACCTACTCCGCCAGTCAGGTGACCCATACCGAAGAGGTGCTCTCCAAGTTCCTCGGCCGTTACGGCTACGCCTATCCGAAAGTGGTCACCTTCCCGCAGATCAATGACAAAACCAAGGAAGTGGAGCTGATCGTCAACGTTGAGCCTGGCCCCCGTGTCTATGTGCGCAATATCAACTTCAGCGGTAACGCCACCACCGAAGACCAGGTGCTGCGTCGCGAGATGCGCCAGATGGAGGGCACCTGGCTCTCCTCCGACAACATCGAGCAGTCCAAGAGCCGTCTCAACCGCCTTGGCTATTTCGAGAGCGTCGAAGTGGACACCAAGCGGGTGCCGGGCAACGATGACCTGGTTGACCTCGACTTCAAGGTCAAGGAGCAGCCAGCAGGCTCCATCAACGCCGGTATCGGTTACGGCACCGAGTCAGGTCTGAGCCTGCAGGCAGGGATCTCCCAGGACAACTTTATGGGTACCGGTAAAAAGGTCTCCATCAACGCCAGCACCAACGACTACTCCAAGAACGTTGACCTGAGCTACAACGACCCCTACTTCACAGTGGATGGTGTCAGCCTGGGTGGTCGTGTCTACTACAACCAGTTCCGCGCCGATGATGCCGATATCGTTGATTACGAGAACGAAACCATCGGTTTCCGTCTCTCCAGCGGCTTCCCGGTCAATGAGTTCAACCGTCTCGACTTCAGTACCGGTATCGAGAGCACCAAGCTGAGTCGTCCGTCATTCAATGCCCAGAACTATCAGGAGTGTCTGAAGGACAATCCGGATACTGATGGCAATACCTACTGCTGGGATCAGTGGAATGATAACCGCCAGTCGGTACAGATGGATCAGTTCTGGAATGCCTATTCACAGGATGGTTCCAACCTCGATTTCGTGACCGTTGATGTCACCGCTGGCTGGACCCGCTCTACCCTGAACAAGGGGATGTTCCCGACTTCTGGCGATCGTCAGCGTATCAACGCCAAGGTGACCGTACCGGGCATGGAGCTGCAGTACTACAAGCTCTCTGCCGAAGATGCCCACTACTTCCCGCTCGATGCGGATCACAGCTGGGTAATGATCGGCAAGGGTCGTGTCTCCTACGGTAACGGCTATGGCGATGACTCCATGCTGCCGTTCTTCGAGAACTACTATGCCGGTGGTTTCGATACGGTACGTGGCTTCAAGAGCAACACCATTGGTCCCAAGGCGATCTACAAGACCTACAACAAGCCGGGTGCTGGCAGTTGCACGGGTTCTCAGCCGTGTGAAACTGGCTACTACGAAGGTTCCGACACCTCGGTGGGCGGTAACGCTCTGGCCGTCGCCTCACTGGAGCTGGTCTTCCCGACCCCGTTTGTCTCCGAGACCTATCGTCCGCAGATCCGTTCCACTGTCTTTATGGACGCAGGTACCGTCTGGAGCACCGATTTTGCCAACGGAGCATATCCTTGCGCCGCCGGTTCTGATTGCAACTATCTGAGCCAGGACTACTCCAACCCGGGCAATATCCGGGTCTCTGCCGGTGTCTCCCTGCAGTGGCTCTCGCCGATGGGGCCACTGGTGTTCGCCCTGGCCAAGCCGATCAAGAAATACGAAGGGGATCGCACCGAAGTCTTCTCCTTCAACATCGGCCGTACTTTCTAAGCAGAGTTTTACCCCCACCCATGCGGTGGGGGTCTTCAATGATGGGACGCGCGGTATGCGTGCCTCACCAGGTAACAAGACGGTCCTAACGCCGCTTGCATAATCGGGTAAATCAGGTAGCCCTCGCCATGAGGGAACAAGGAGTAAGTGTGAATAAAGCGTTGAAAGTAGCTGGTTTGAGCTTTGCACTGATGGCTGCCGGCATGGGTTCTGCCTTCGCTGAGACCAAAATCGCCGTGGTGGATATGGGCGAAGTCTTCCAAAAGCTGCCCCAGCGTGAAGCCGTTGCAGCCAAGCTGAAAGGTGAATTCGAGCCGCGTATGCGTGAGCTGCAGAAGCTGGAACAGGAAGGCCAGAAGCTGGTCGAGAAGTTCCGCAAGGATGAAGCCTTCATGAGCGCCGAGCAGAAGAAGCAGAACCAGGAGAAGCTGGCCAAGCTGCAGATGGAGTTCAACCAGAAGCGTCAAGCCTTTGAGCAGGACAACGGTCGCCGTCAGTCCGAAGAGCGCAACAAGATCCTGACCAAGGTGCAGGCTGCCATCGATTCCATCGCCAAGAGCAATGGTTACGATCTGGTGCTGGAGCGCAATGCCGCCCCGTATGCCGCCAGCAAGCTGGACATCTCCGGCCAGGTTATTTCTCAGGTAAGCAAGAGCAACTAATTGATGGCATTCACTCTCGCACAGCTGGCCCAGCAACTGGGGGCCCAGGTCCATGGCGACGGAACCCTGGAAATCCGCAAGGTAGCGACACTGGAAAAGGCCGGGGAGGGGGATATCACCTTCCTGTCCAACAAAAAGTACCGGCACTATCTGGAGCAGAGCAAGGCGACCGCCGTGCTCATTACCGAAGCGGATCTGCCATTTTGTCCCACCAATGCCCTGGTGCTCAAAGACCCCTATGTGGGCTTTGCCCGGGTAGCCCAACTGCTGGACACTACCCCGCAGCCGGCCACGGATATTCATCCGAGCGCCGTTATCGCGGCTGACGTGCAACTGGGCGAGAGAGTGGCCATCGGCGCCAATGCAGTGATCGAATCCGGCGTCGTGCTGGGTGACGATGTACGCATTGGCCCGGGCTGTTTTGTTGGCAAAAATACCCGGCTGGGAGCCCGCTCCCGGCTATGGGCCAACGTCACCCTCTATCACAATGTGACCATGGGCACCGACTGTCTGGTTCAATCCGGCACAGTGATCGGCGCCGATGGTTTCGGTTATGCCAACGAGCGTGGCGAGTGGATCAAGATCCCCCAGCTCGGCGGTGTGACCATTGGCAACCGGGTCGAGATCGGTGCCTGTACCACCATTGACCGCGGTGCGCTGGAAGATACCCGCATCGCTGACAACGTCATCATCGACAACCAGTGCCAGATCGCCCACAACGTGGAGATCGGTTACGGCACCGCCGTGGCGGGCTCCACCGTGATGGCTGGTAGTCTCAAGGTCGGCAAATACTGTATCATTGGCGGCGCTTCCGTCTTTAACGGGCATATGGAGATCTGCGACCAGGCCACCGTTACCGGTATGGCCATGGTGATGCGACCCATTACCGAGCCCGGTGTCTACTCTTCCGGCATCCCTCTGCAAACCAATAAAGAGTGGCGCAAGACCGCCGCCCGGGTGATGCGTATCGAAGAGATGCACAAGCGGTTAAGCAAGCTTGAGAAGAAGCTGGATCAAGAATAATCACGATTGGTATAGGGTACTGTTTTGACTACTGAAAAGAAGAGCCTGGGTATCCAGGAAATCATGGATCTGCTGCCCCACCGTTATCCGTTTCTGATGGTGGATCGTGTAGACGACTACGAGATCAGCGATGAGCGCAAAACCCTGCGCGCCATCAAGAACGTCTCGTTCAACGAGCCGATCTTCCAGGGGCACTTCCCGGCCAAGCCGGTGTTCCCTGGCGTACTGATCCTGGAAGCGATGGCACAGGCCACCGGTATCCTGGCCTTTACCATGGTGGGCAAGCCGTCTCCCAACGAACTCTATTATTTTGCCTCAATCGACAACGCTCGCTTCAAGCGCCCGGTCGGCCCCGGTGACCAACTGGTGCTGGACGTGGAGTTCCTGAAAGAGCGTCGCGGTATTGCCAAGTTCACCGGTGTCGCTACCGTCGACGGTGAAGTGGTCTGTACCGCCGAGCTGATGTGCGCCAAACGCGAGGTTTAACACACGTGATCGACCAGACTGCCATCATTCACGATACTGCCATCGTCCATGAGTCTGCCGTGATCGGTAAAGGGGTTGAAATCGGCCCCTTTTCTGTCATCGGCACCGAGGTGGAAATCGGTGACAACACCTGGGTAGGTTCCCATGTGGTGATCAAGGGCCCGACCAAGATTGGTCGCGGCAACAAGATCTTCCAGCACACCTCCATCGGTGAGGATTGCCAGGACAAGAAGTACGCCGGTGAGCGCACCTTCCTCGAGATTGGCGACAACAACGTCATTCGCGAGAACTGCACTTTCCACCGTGGCACCATTCAGGATCAATCCCTGACCAAGGTGGGCAGCGGCAACCTGTTCATGGTCAACGTTCACGTTGCCCACGATTGCATCATCGGTGACAACTGCATCTTCGCCAACAACGCGACCCTGGCGGGCCACGTGGTGATCGGTGACTTCGTGATCTTTGGTGGTCTCTCCGCCATTCACCAGTTTGGCCGCGTCGGCTCCCACGCCTTCGTCGGTGGCTGCGCCGCCCTGAACAAGGACGTGCCGCCTTACGTGATGGCCGCCGGCAACTACGCCAAGCCGTTCGGGGTCAACTCCGAAGGTCTGCGTCGCCGCGGTTTCAGCGCTGAGGCGATCTCCGCCGTCAAGCGTGCCTACAAAGAGATCTTCCGCTCCGGCAAGACCATCGAAGAGGTGCTGCCGGTGCTGATCGAGATGGCGCAAGCCGAACCGGCCGTCCAGCTCTATGTGGACTTCCTCAAAGATAACGAGCGCGGGATCATCCGTGCCTGATCCGGTTCGTATCGGTATCGTTGCCGGAGAAGTCTCCGGCGACATTCTGGCTGCCGGTCTGGTGCGCGAGCTGCAAGCCCGCTACCCGGATGCGCAGTTCGAAGGGATCGCCGGGCCGCGGATGCAGGCCCTCGGCGTCAAGGCCCTGTTCGAGATGGAAGAGCTCTCCGTCATGGGGATTACCGAGGTGCTTGGCCGTCTGCCGCGCATCCTCAAGGTTCGTCGCGAACTGCTGCGCCACTTTATTGCCAATCCGCCCGATATCTTCATCGGCGTGGATGCACCGGATTTCAATATCGGAGTGGAGCTGAAACTGCGCCGCGCCGGTATCAAGACGGTTCACTATGTCAGCCCCTCTGTGTGGGCCTGGCGCCAGAACCGCATTCACAAGATCAAGGCCGCTACCGACATGGTGCTCGCCTTCCTGCCGTTCGAGAAAGCCTTCTACGACCGCTTCGACGCCCCTTGCCGTTTTGTCGGTCACACCATGGCGGATGATATTCCATTGGTGCCGGATCAGGCTGCCGTGCGTCGCAATCTCGGTATCGATGCCAATCGCCGCTGGCTGGCGGTGCTGCCGGGCAGCCGCACCGCAGAAGTGGGCTTTATGTCCCCCCTGTTTCTCGAGGCGTGCAAACACCTGACGGTGCGCTATCCGGATCTCGGCTTCATCGTGCCGTTGGTCAACCAGAAACGGCGTGAGCAGTTTATGGCCATCAAGGCCGAGGTGGCGCCGGGTCTCGACATGGTGCTGCTGGAAGGGCTGGGCCGCGAGGCGATGATCGCCGCCGACGTGGTGATGCTGGCCTCCGGCACCGCGGCGCTCGAAGCCATGCTGGTGAAAAAGCCGATGGTGGTGGGCTACAAGCTCAAGCCCTTCAGCTATTGGCTGGCCCAGCGACTGGTAAAGACCGAATTTGTCTCTCTGCCCAACCTGCTCGCCGGTCGTATGCTGGTGCCGGAACTCATCCAGCACGAGTGCACCGCGGAGAATCTGGTGGAAGAGGTGAGCAAGTACTTCGAGCACGACAACAGTGCGCTGGTCAACACCTTCACCGAGCTGCACCAGCTGATCCGCTGCAATGCCGACTCTCAGGCCGCCGATGCGGTGGCGGATCTGCTTGGCAGATAACGCTATTTCGGACCGTCGATTGCGCCGCGCAGCCCGTTAATCCGTTTTCCGAGCGGTGATGCCGCGCCAGTCGACCCCTGTCAGGCCCCACGGGGCCTGTTTTGATTCAAGGCTAAAAGATGATGATCGATATTCCTGACGACAAGCTGGTTGCCGGTGTGGACGAAGTGGGCCGTGGCCCCTTGGTGGGTGACGTGGTCACCGCTGCGGTCATTCTCGATCCCGCCAATCCGATCGCGGGGCTCAACGACTCCAAGAAGCTCTCCGAGAAGAAGCGCCTCGCCCTGTTTGACGAGATCAAAGAGAAGGCGCTCGCCTGGGCCATCGGTCGCGCCAGCCCGGAGGAGATCGACGAGCTCAACATCCTGCATGCCACCATGCTGGCGATGCAGCGCGCCGTGGCGGGACTGAAGGTCACCCCCGAGTTGGTCTTTATCGATGGTAACCGCTGTCCGGCGCTGCCGATGGAAGCGCACGCTGTGGTCAAGGGCGACAGTCTGGTGGCCGCCATCAGTGCCGCCTCGATCCTCGCCAAAGTAACCCGCGATGCGGAGATGACCGAGCTGGACAGCCGTCATCCCGAGTATGGTTTTGCCCGCCACAAGGGCTATCCGACTGCGGAGCATCTCGCCATTCTGGCCGAGCGCGGCCCGTTGCCCGAATATCGCAAGAGCTTCAAACCGGTGCGCCGCGCACTGGGGATCGAGTAGACCATGCCATTTAGTTTGAGCAGCGAGAGGAGATGACGATGGCTGAACCCCGTTTTATCCACCTGCGAGTCCACTCCGACTTCTCCATGGTCGATGGCCTGCAGAAGATCAACCCCATCGTCGGGGCGGCGGCGGCCAACAACATGCCGGCGCTGGCGCTGACCGATCAGATGAACATGTGCGGTCTGGTGCGCTTCTATGGCGCCGCCCACGGCAAGGGGATCAAACCTATCGTCGGGGCCGACTTCTGGGTGCAGAGCGATGAGCTCGGCGACGAGCAGTTCCGTCTCACCCTGCTCGCCATGGATAACGACGGCTACCAGAACATCACCCTACTTATTTCCCGCGGTTACCAGCGCGGCCACGTACAGGGGCGGCCGGTTATCGACAAGAGCTGGCTCGCCGAGCATGCCAAGGGGGTGATCGTCCTCTCCGGCGGGCGCGAGGGGGATGTGGGCAAGTTCCTGCTCAAGGGCAACCGGCAGATGACCGAGCAGTGCGTCGCCTTCTATCAGACCCACTTCCCCGATGCCTACTACCTCGAACTGCTGCGTACCGGTCGACCCGACGAAGAGGTCTACCTGCACATGGCGGTGGCCATCGCCACCGAGTTCGAGCTGCCGGTGGTCGCCACCAACGAGGTGGTGTTCCTCAACGCCGATGACTTCGACGCCCACGAGATCCGGGTTGCCATCCACGATGGCTATACCCTGATGGACAAACGTCGCCCCCGTCGCTACAGCCCCCAGCAGTACCTGCGCAGTCAGGAGGAGATGGCGGAGCTGTTTGCCGACATTCCCGAAGCGCTGGAAAACACGGTGGAGATCGCCAAGCGCTGCAACGTGACGGTGCGTCTCGGCGAATACTTCCTGCCCAACTTCCCGACCGGCGACATGACTACCGAAGATTTTCTGGTGGCCAAGTCGAAAGAGGGTCTGGAGGAGCGTCTCGAGTTCCTGTTCCCGGATCCGCAAGTGCGGGCCGAGCGTCGTCCCGAGTATGACGAGCGTCTCGACATCGAGCTGAAAGTGATTAACCAGATGGGCTTCCCGGGTTACTTCCTCATCGTGATGGAGTTTATCCAGTGGTCCAAGGACAACGGCATTCCCGTTGGCCCTGGCCGGGGCTCGGGGGCGGGCTCTCTGGTGGCCTACGCCCTCAAGATCACCGACCTCGACCCGCTGGAATTTGACCTGCTGTTCGAACGTTTCCTGAACCCCGAGCGGGTATCCATGCCCGACTTCGACGTCGACTTCTGCATGGACCGACGGGATGAGGTGATCGAGCACGTCTCCGACATGTATGGCCGGGATGCGGTCTCCCAGATCATCACCTTCGGTAGCATGGCGGCCAAGGCGGTAGTGCGGGACGTGGGCCGGGTGCTGGGCCACGCTTACGGCTTTGTGGATCGTATCTCCAAGCTGATCCCGCCGGATCCGGGCATGACGCTTGCCAAGGCATTCGAGGCCGAGCCCAAGCTGCCCGAGCTCTACGAGCAGGATGAGGAGGTCAAAGACCTCATCGACATGGCCCGCCGCCTGGAAGGGGTGGTGCGCAACGCCGGTAAACACGCCGGTGGCGTGGTGATCGCACCCACCAAGATCACCGACTTTGCGCCGCTCTACTGCGATGATGAGGGCCATCACCCGGTTACCCAGTTCGATAAGAACGACGTGGAGTACGCCGGTCTGGTGAAGTTCGACTTCCTGGGGCTGCGGACCCTCACCATCATCGACTGGGCGCTCGGCATGATCAACCCGCGTCTTGCCAAAGAGGGCAAGCCGCCGGTGGATATCGCCGCCATCCCTATCGATGACAAGAAGTCGTTCGACCTGCTGCAGCGCTACGAGACCACGGCGGTATTCCAGCTGGAATCCCGCGGTATGAAGGATCTCATCAAGCGACTGCGCCCCGACTGCTTCGAAGACATGATCGCACTGGTGGCCCTGTTCCGACCGGGCCCGCTCCAGTCAGGCATGGTGGATAACTTCATCGACCGCAAGCACGGTAATGAAGCGATCTCCTATCCGGACGAGAAGTGGCAGCACGAGAGCCTGAAACCGATTCTGGAACCGACCTACGGCATCATCCTCTATCAGGAGCAGGTGATGCAGATTGCCCAGACCCTGGCGGGTTATACGCTGGGTGGCGCGGATATGCTGCGCAGGGCGATGGGTAAGAAAAAGCCCGAGGAGATGGCCAAGCAGCGAGCCGGTTTCGAGGAGGGTGCCGTCAAGAATGGCGTCGACGGCGAACTGGCGATGAAGATCTTCGATCTGGTGGAGAAGTTTGCGGGCTACGGCTTTAACAAATCCCACTCTGCCGCCTATGCGTTGGTCTCCTACCAGACCCTCTGGCTCAAGACCCACTTCCCGGCCGAGTTCATGGCGGCGGTCATGACCGCCGATATGGACAACACCGACAAGATCGTGACCCTGGTGGATGAGTGCCAGCGGATGGGGCTCACCGTCATCCCGCCGGATGTGAACACCGGCCGCTATCGCTTCTCGGTCAACGAAGATGGCCATATCGTCTACGGGATCGGGGCGGTGAAAGGGGTCGGTGAAGGCCCCATCGACGCTATTCTCAGCGCCCGGGATCAGGACGGCCCATTCCGCGATCTGTTCGACTTCTGTAACCGGGTCGATATCAAGAAGCTCAACAAGCGGGTGATGGAGAAGCTGATCCTCTCCGGGGCCATGGATCGGCTCGGCCCCCACCGCGCCGCCCTGATGGCAACGCTGGAGGAGGCGATGCGTGCCGCCGAGCAGCACGCCAAGGCGCAGGCGGTGGGGCAGGTCGACATGTTCGGCGTGCTCACCGAAGAGATTGACGACGTCAAGAAGGCGTTTGCCAACGTGCCGCACTGGCCTGACAAGGTATGGCTGGAAGGGGAGCGCGAGACCCTCGGGCTCTATCTCACCGGCCACCCCATCAACCAGTACAGCAGCGAATTGCGTCGTTATACCTCGGGTCGCCTGTGCGATCTGCATCCCACCTCCCGCGATACCGTAACCACGGCGGCGGGGCTGGTGATTGCGGCCCGCAGCATGGTGACCAAGCGTGGCAACAAGATGGGGATCTTCACCCTGGACGACCGTTCCGGTCGCCTCGATGTGACCCTGTTCAGTGAAGCGCTGGAAAAATATGAAGAATTGATGCAAAAAGACCGCATTTTGGTGGTTTCTGGACAGGTCAGCTTTGATGACTTCTCCGGTGGCCTTAAAATGTCGGCTCGAGAATTACTGGATATCAACGATGCGAGGGAGCGTTTTGCCAGAGCAATCCGCATCTCCCTCGATGAACAGCGGATTGATGATCGCTTTTTCCCGCGTTTGTGCGAGATTTTGGAGCCCGCCCGTGCCGGAGTCTGTCCGGTTCAGGTAAACTATCGTCGCCCCGGCTCCCGGGTGCGATTGACGCTCGGTACCGAGTGGCGGGTGACGCCCACCGATCAACTGATAGATGACTTGCGAGTCCTGCTTGGACGAGAGCGGGTTGAATTGGTTTTTGATTAGAGGTTCTAAGGCCCTATGAGTCTTTTTCTGGATTTTGAACAGCCGATTGCCGAGTTGCAGGCGCAGATTGATGAACTCAAACATGTGAGTGAAGGCAATCACGCCGTGGATCTGAAAGACGAGATCCGCCGGCTGGAGAAGAAAAACGAAGAGCTGACCAAGAAGATCTTCGGTGATCTGGGTGCCTGGCAGGTATCCCAGATGGCGCGTCATCCCCAGCGCCCCTACACCTTTGACTATATCGAGCATATCTTCACCGATTTCGACGAGTTGGCTGGCGATCGCGCCTATGCCGATGACAAGGCTATCGTCGGCGGCATCGCCCGTCTCGACGGCGAGCCGGTGATGGTGATTGGTCACCAGAAGGGTCGCGAGACCAAAGAGAAGATCAAGCGCAACTTCGGCATGCCGCGTCCGGAAGGGTACCGCAAGGCCCTGCGTCTGATGGAGATGGCCGAGCGCTTCAAGATGCCGATAATCACCTTTATCGACACCCCGGGCGCCTACCCCGGCGTCGGTGCCGAAGAGCGTGGCCAGTCCGAAGCGATTGCCCGCAATCTGAAGGTGATGGCCGGTCTGACTGTGCCGGTGGTCTGCACCGTGATCGGTGAGGGCGGTTCCGGTGGTGCGCTGGCAATCGGCGTGGGTGATCGCGTCAACATGCTGCAGTACTCCACCTACTCCGTCATCTCGCCGGAAGGGTGTGCCTCCATCCTGTGGAAGAGCGCCGACAAGGCCTCCGTAGCTGCCGAAGCGATGGGTATCACTGCCCAGCGTCTGAAAGAGCTCAAGTTGATCGACCATGTGATCGACGAGCCCCTCGGCGGTGCCCACCGCGATGTGGAGAAGATGGCCAAAAACCTCAAGGCTCGCATCAAGCAGGATCTGGACGCCTTGCGTCCGCTCGATACCGAGCAACTGCTGGAGCAGCGCTACCAGCGTCTGCTGGGTTATGGCTACTGCTAAGCGCAGCCGTCAGCCCCGAGTATTCAGGCCCCCGTCAGCGACGGGGGTTTTTTATTGCTGAAGACCTGTCTTGCGGTGATTGCCCCAACGCGCCCTGAAACGGCGCTGCTCACTCTTCGCGGGTAAGGGGCAGGGTTGGTATGCCACGCTGTTCGTGAGGGTTGTCATTAGCCTGCAGCATCCTGTGGCATCACTAGCGGTGGCATGACAAGACGCTTGATCATCCGATTGCGGCATAAAAAAGCGCCCCGGCTGTGCGGAGCGCTTTTACAGGTGTCTGGCGGTATTACAGTTCAATCTCGTCTGTAAGACCTTCATAGGCGATATCGATGGATTGCAGCTCCTTCTGCAGGCGATGTTTGTCTTTCAACGCCTCGATTTCACGCCATTTACGTTTTTTTCCCGTTGTCCCGCGGCTACGCGAACCGAGTTCAACCACCTCGTCATAATCGAAGTTGAACATTTCCATGGCTCCCTCCTTGGTTTTTATCGTTTTCACCACCCGTATAACATAACGAATCTGAAATTAAAACGTTTTCGTGACGACTCTATGACAGCGCTAAAAAAGCCCATGAAAAAAAACCGGGCCCCTTGGTAGGGGCCCGGTTTTTATCAGAAAAAAGAACCGATTACAGGCGGCTTGCCAACATGGTTTCCAGCTTGCCCTGGTCGATGGCAAACATGCGGATGCCTTCGCCCAGCTTCTCGTGAGCCATGGCGTCCTGGTTCAGTTCCCAGCGGAATTCGGCTTCGGTCATCGGAGTCGGTTTGGCCTTGCGCTCACCGGTGTAGTCCAGTTTGCGTACTACGGCCCCTTCGGTCTTGCTCAGCTCTTCCAGCAGGGCCGGGCCGATGGTCAGGCGGTCGCAACCGGCCAGTTCCAGGATCTCGCCGGTGTTGCGGAAGCTGGCGCCCATCACGACGGTCGGGTAGTCGTGCTGCTTGTAGTAGTTGTAGATGGAGGTGACGGAGACCACGCCCGGATCTTCGCTGGCGGTGTAGTCACGGTTGTGCTTGGCCTTGTACCAGTCGAGGATGCGACCCACGAACGGGGAGATCAGGAAGGCACCGGCTTCGGCACAGGCACGGGCTTGGGCGAAGGAGAACAGCAGGGTCAGGTTGCACTGGATACCCTCTTTCTCCAGTACCTCGGCGGCACGATCCCTTCCCAGGTGGAGGCCAGCTTGATCAGAATGCGGTCGTTGCTGATGCCGGCTTCGTTGTAAAGACGGATCAGTTTGCGGGCCTTGGCGATGCTGGCTTCGGTATCGAAGGAGAGACGGGCATCCACTTCGGTAGAGATACGGCCCGGAACGATCTTCAGCACTTCCAGACCGATGTTGACGGCCAGCTTGTCGCCCGCGTCGATGATTTGCTGTGCCTTGTCCTGGCTCTGGGCTTTGGCCCACTTGATGGCGTCTTCGATCAGCGGAGCGTACTCGGGGATCTCGGAGGCCTTCAGAACCAGAGAGGGGTTGGTGGTGGCATCGATGGGCTGATAGCGTTTGATGGCTTCGATATCACCGGTGTCGGCAACAACAGTGGTCAGGGCTTTCAGCTGGGTTAATTTATCGGCCATAGCGAATATCATCTCTTAATGAGGGAGTAATCCCTGGGTTGCGGGCTTGAGACGGTGGTTCTGAAATAAAATTACAGGATCTTGGTGCCTCAGGCTCAGAAAAGCGCGATGGGGGCGGCCCATCGTCATTGCCTGCCTAATTAATACTGATGTGCTGCATCCTGCAATAGGGGCGCTTGGTTGTTAAACATTCAGGCTGTTGAGTTATCCCGTTTTATGGCTTGAAACTATATGATTAGTAAGGTTTTTTACATTTCCTTCCGACCTCGCTCCGATTTGCTTTCAGCTGAACTTTTTTAGCCAATATCCATATTTGTGTCATCGATCACATAAATTATCTCGCTACGTACTTGAAATTTAATTACAGCGAAAACGTTTGGCGAAATGTCGCCATTTGAAAGCCATTTCATGCAAGCGTTTGCGTTTTCGCATAGCTCATCAGGGATATATCAAAATGGTTCTCTTATGGGGCTTAATGGTGGCCTGTCTGATTGAATTATTGAGTTTGTTGAAAGTTTGCGATTTAAATGGAGCTTTATGGGCTTTTACCGTTCGTTTTTTGTGTCTCGCGTGACCGGGATCACTATTCCGGGCTCTCCCGCTGTGCTAGATTCCGCCCCTTTAGCGAAACGCTAATTAAACGACAGACAGAAAACGGTCAGCGCAGACTGGCCATGGATGTGAATAACAACGAGAGAATTATGGACACCTTGATTGCGATGCTAAACGACCTGATGTGGGGAGCCGTGCTCATCTACCTGCTCATCGGGGTCGGGATCTTTTTCACCTTCCGCCTGGGTTTTATCCAGATCCGTCACTTTGGCCACATGTTTTCCGTGCTGAAAAACAGCCGTAAATCGGACAACGCAGGCATCTCCTCCTTCCAGGCACTCTGTACCAGCCTTGCCGCCCGAGTCGGCACCGGCAACCTGGCCGGTGTGGCTGTCGCTATCTATCTGGGTGGCCCCGGTGCCATCTTCTGGATGTGGCTGATTGCCTTTATCGGCATGGCGACCGCCTTCGTCGAAAGCACCCTGGCCCAGCTCTATAAGGTCAAGGATGAGGATGGCAACTACCGTGGTGGCCCGGCCTACTACATGGAGAAAGGCCTTGGCATGCGCTGGATGGGGGTGGTCTTCTCGCTCTGCCTGATCCTGGCGTTTGGTCTGGTGTTCAACGCGGTGCAGGCCAACTCCATCAGTTTGGCGATGAAGGTGGCGTTTGGCATTCCTGACTGGGTCAGCGGTCTGGCGCTGGTGGCGCTCTCCGGCCTGATTATCTTCGGTGGCATTCGTGGCATCGCGCGTTTTGCCGAGCTGGTGGTGCCCTTTATGGCACTGGCCTACATCCTGCTGGCGCTGGTGATCGTGGCGATGAACATCACCGAGTTGCCCCATGTCTTCATGCTGATCATCAAGTCCGCCTTCGGGATTGAGCAGGCAGGCTCGGGTGCGCTCGGTTATGCCATCTCCCAGGCGATGATCAACGGTATCAAGCGCGGTCTCTTCTCCAACGAAGCGGGGATGGGCTCTGCGCCCAACGCTGCGGCGACTGCCACTCCCTATCCGCCGCACCCGGCCTCCCAGGGTTATGTGCAGATGCTGGGGGTCTTTATGGACACTATCGTCATCTGCAGCTGTACCGCCGCCATCATCCTGATGTCCGGTCAGTTCGAGCCGGGTTCCGGGGTGACCGGTGTCGAGCTGACCCAGCGGGCGCTCTCCTCCCAGATTGGCAGCGGTGGCAACATCTTTATCGCGGCGGCCATCTTCTTCTTTGCCTTCACCTCTATCGTGGCGAACTACTCCTATGCCGAGACCAATCTGGTGTTCCTCGAGCACAACCACAAGGGCGGCCTGATGCTGTTCCGGGTGTTCGTACTGGGGATGGTGATGTTCGGCGCCGTGGGTGAGTTGCCGATCGTGTGGGCGATGGCGGATGTCTCCATGGGGCTGATGGCCATCGTCAACCTGGTGGCGATCCTGCTGCTCTCCAGCGTTGCCATCAAGCTGGCGAAGGATTACAACGACCAGCTCCGGCTGGGCAAGGTGCCCACCTTCGATGCCAACAAATACCCCGAGATCCGCTCCCAGCTGGAAGAGGGAATTTGGGACAATTCGACCAAAAAATAACAAGCGGTGAGTCAAACCTCTTGATTAAAACCTGAAGGGGGAGCCGGTGGCTCCCCCCTTCTTTTATGGTGCACTCGTTGGCTGTTGATCCCAGCGCCGAACGAGTTGCCTGATACGCCGTCGCAACTGGTGCCAGCAGCGCCCTTGTTGCCGTTCGCTGAGGGGGGCATAACGCCAGAGTCGATAGAGCCACGCACTCTTTAGCAGGGAGTGGGCAAGGTCGGGACGCAGCCGTGCCAGCCGCTCGCACCATGCCCCCATGCTCTCGGCTGGCTGGGGTGGGTAGCCGCTGCGTTTGCCCCGTTTGAGCAGGGGCTGCCAGATGCGCCGCTCTGGCGGCAGGCGGGCGGGCAACAGCAGGGGCATGCTCACCAGCAGGGCGACCAGCATCAGGCTGGCGAGGATCAACCAGGGTGTGTGCCCCGCCAGTGCAGGCCAGCGCAGACTGATTTGCTGCCAGAGCTGGCCCGCATCGTAACCAATCACCCAGCGACTCCACTGGTAGTCGATATTGTTGCCCCACCAGCGCAGTTGATTGAGCAGAGCCCAGTTGCGATAACGCTGCAAAGCAAGCGGGTCGGCGGCGGTAAACTCGTCGCTCAGCGCCTCCCTCACGCCGCCTTCAATGCGCTCCGGTGCCACTGCCGCCGTGGGGTCGATTCGCCGCCATGTTCCCCCTTCATCGAGATACTCCACCCAGGCGTGAGCATCGAACTGGTGTACCGCCAGATAGTTGCCCGTGGGATTCCACTCGCCGCCGAGATAACCGGTGACCAGCCGTGCCGGAATACCGGCGGCGCGCAGCACGAAAGCGGTCGCCATGGCGTAGTGGCCGCAAAAGCCCTGCTTGGTATCGAACAGAAATCCATCCACCCCGTCACGGCCAAGTCGTGGCGGGGTCAGGGTGTAGTAATAGGATTGGCTGCGAAACTGCGCGAGCAGGGCGGCGACCAGCACTGCGCGATCCGGATGGCGTGCGGCCAGCCCTTGGCCATGGGCGCGCGCTCTCGGGTTGCCTCCGGCTGGCAGTTGCAGGTTGCGCTGGGGGGCTTGGCTGTCGTCCTCGGGCAGCGCTTCGCCGCGGCCAATGCGATAGCGGATCGCCACCTCGCCGCTCCCCTGACGATAGAGGGTGTCGAGAGGGGTAAGCAGCACAGGGCCCGCCAGCAGACGCGGTTCACTCAGGGCAAAGGCCCAGCGGTGGCGCTGGGGCTCGGCGATCACCTCGTAGCTCCCGGCTGGCAACGGGCTATCTGCCAGTTGAGTCTTAGTCTGAGAAGAAGATGCCAGAAGGGTCAGCCCGGTCTGCACCGGCACTGTCTGCTGCCATGCTTTGACCTCGGGGCTCAGCAACCAGCGCTGGCCATCGAAAACTTCTTGGCGCATCACCGGAAAGTAGCGCTCGCGGGCCGGGGGCGGGCCATTGGCAAAAGTGACCCGAAACGCCAGTTCCGAGGAGTTGACCAGTTCGCTGATATCGCCGGGGGCCAGCTCTTCCGAGAGCCCCGACAGGGCGCGACTGGTGGTGGGCATCTGCCAGAGGGGCGGCAGCCTTGGCAGCAGCAAAAACAGAGTGATGAGCAAAGGAAGCGCCAGCAGCAGGGTACCACCCGCACTGCGCCAAGGCCGTTTCTGTTCGGGGGCGATGGCGGCCACCAGCGTGGTTACTGCCAGCCAGAGCGCCACTGTCATTCCGACCGTCCAGCCGATGCTCTGTCGCTGCACCAGCGCCAGCGCGATCAGAAAGAAGGCGAGCAGCAGCACCTGCTCGATATCCCGCTCGCGCCGAACCTCGATCATCTTCAGGCTATAGCCGAGCCAGAGCAGATTGATCAGGGCGGGCAGGGTGCCCAAGCCACGCCACTGTAGTCCCAGCAACAGCACAGTAGTGATGGCCAGCAGCGCCAACCAGCGGGCAGGCAGGGGCGGCCAGCCGCGCCACAGCATCATGGCCCGGACGCCAAGGGTAGCGGCGCTTACCGCCACCACCCAGAGCTGCAACTGGGGCCAGAGCGCCGCGACCAGCAGCAACTGTTGCAGGGCGATGAGTGGCAATAGGCGGCGGTTATCGAGCCGCATCGGGCGTGCTCTTCGGTGGTGTGGCATCGAATCGGGCCAGTGCCAGCAGGCAGCGCTGCACAAAGGCGGCGCCGCTATCGGGCCCAAGCGTCTGGTTTACCAGTGTCAGGGTAAAGGGGATGCCCCGCTTGCCGTAATCGGCGCACCACCAGGCCAGCACCGACAGCCGCTGCTCCAGATCCCCGCCTGCGACCCGCTGCAATGTGAGGTGAGTGTCATCCTGCTGTGGTTCATGGAACTGTTTGGTCAGCAGGCCGCGCCCCTGAGCAAGTTGCTTCCAGGCGACCCGGCTCAGTGGTTCACCGGCCTGATGTGTCCGCAGGGTATCAAAGTCACCGAGAGTGGCTGGAGCAGGTTGGCCCTGATAACCCTCGCTTTGGGTCGCATGCTCCCCTCTTAACGCTCCGAACGCCGGTTTGGGGGAGAGCCAGCCCTCCAGCTGCAAGTCCAGCAGGGACCAGCAGCGAAACAGACCGAGGGGGTAGCGGCTCTCGACCCGCAATCGACCAAGGGGCAGTGCCCCGCGGCGAGAGCCCGATACTGGCAGGATAATTGTGCTGGGCACAGCGTCGGTCTGTGCCAGCCAGAGGGCGCCTTCGTTGAGGCTAAAGTGAAGTGCCTGCACCGGGCGCGGGCTCTGCACCAAGATACGGATAGGAAGCAGGCTACCCGCTTCCCCCAGCACTGGCGGGCCCCCCAACAGCGCCAGCCCCAGCAAGTTGCGGTGGGTGAGCCACATGGCGGCCATAAACAGGCTGCCGAGACAGTAGGCCACCAGCAGCACCAGATTGTTCTGGTAGTTGGTGCCGAGCAGATAGATGGCGAGCAGCACCAGCAGATAGAGCAGCCCCATGCGGGTGGGGAGGATAAAGAGGCTGCGGGTACCCAGCGTGATCTGGCTGGCCGGGGGAATGCGGCGGTCGAGCCAGCGTCGTTGCCAGCGGGCTCGCCACTGCTGCCAACGGTTTAGCAATTTGCTCATCAGGGATTGTCCGGATCGACTCTGGCCAGCAATCGCTGGCTCAGGGGACATGCTTCGCCGTGTTGCACGCCAAAGCTGCCCCGCAGCCGATGCTCGGCCACATAGGGGAAGACTGCCTGTACATCCTCCACCGTGACAAAGCGCCGCCCGGCTACCAGCGCCCAGGCCCGGCTCACCGTCAGCAAGGTCTGGGCTGCCCGGGGGGAGAGGGGCTGTGGCAGATCCCCATCAAAGCGGCTCTGGTGCACCAGCGCCAGCAGGTAGTCGAGGGTGGCATCGGAAACATGGATAGCATCACCTTCCGCTTGCAGGGCAGTCAGCTCGGCGGCATTCAGCATGGCGGGCAAAGGGTCCGTCGGCTGGCTGCCCCGCAGCAACTGGCGCTCCGCCTCTCGCGGCGGAAAACCCAGCGAGAGTCGCACGGCGAAGCGGTCGAGTTGGGACTCTGGCAGTGGATAGGTGCCCGCCTGATCCGCCGGGTTCTGGGTGGCGATGACGAAAAATGGATCGGGGAGTGGGTGCGTGTGGCCCTCGATGCTCACCTTGCCCTCGGCCATCGCCTCCAGCAGGGCGCTCTGCACCTTGGGGCTGGCACGGTTGATCTCGTCCGCCAGCAGTACCTGGGTGAAGATGGGGCCGGGGTGAAAGCGAAATGTTTGCTGCTGGGGGTCAAAGATCTGCAACCCCAGCAGGTCGGCGGGGAGCAGATCGGCGGTGAACTGCATCCGCCTGCATGCCAGCCCCAGTACCTGTGCCAGCGCGTGGGCCAGGGTGGTCTTGCCCATGCCGGGCAGATCCTCGATCAGTAGATGACCGCGCGCCAGCAGGGTCACCAGCGCGATTTTCAGTTGCAGCGGCTTGCCCAGAATGACTTGCTCCAGTGCTGCCAGCAGCCCGGCAATCTGCTCTTCTCTCTTCATTCCCTTCATACACATTCCCTGTATTGCGTCGCACCTACAGCTTATACGCCCGCAAGGGCGAAGGCGGATAACAGACGGGCGGTAAAAGTGCAGCGCAGGGATGGCTATGAGCGGGAGGTGACCCGGTTTATTACGGCCTCTGGTCGATTCAATATGGCCGCTTAGGCACGCAACTTAATAGAATATTTCCTGATTGGAATGTACCGATCGCCATCTCTTCACTAGGTGAGGGCGCTGGGCGCCCATATAGTTGCCCCATTGCGACGCGCTGCGTTGCTAGCTTTGTCACCACCTTGGCCCCGCCACTGTTCGCCTGTCGCTGTGATCTGGCAGGCATCGGCACGCCAATCTGTTATGGAGCATCCATGCCTGTATTCCTGTTGTGCACTTTTCTGATGATCATCCTCTATCCGGTCGGGATCGATCTCTATCTGGTCGCTGTGCCCCAGATTGCCGATGCCCTGCAGGCGAGCGAGGCGCAGATCCACACCGCCTTCTCTATCTATCTGTTCGGTATGGCGGCCACCGTGCTGCTGGGCGGGATGATTGCCGATCGCTACGGGCGGCGCTGGGTGGTGCTCGGGGGGGCGCTGATTTTTGTCATCGCCTCGCTGGTGGCGGGCCATGCCGAGGGGATCAACCAGTTCTATTTCGGCCGTTTCTGGCAGGGGGTCGGGGCTGGAGCGCTCTATATCATGACCTTTACCGTGCTGCGGGACGTGCTGAGTCAGGAGCGGCTGGCGATGGCGCTCTCGATGATCAACGGGGTGATCTGCGTGATCCCGGTGTTGGCGCCGGTGCTCGGTTACCTCATCCTGTCCCATTTTGACTGGCGCGGGATCTTCATGGCGATGGCGCTGGTGGCGGCCATCAGCGGTCTGGTCAACCTGCTGCTGCTCAAGGAAACCCGTCCAGCCCGCCAACCGGGCAGTGGCGCGGCGCTGCCTTTTGCCCTGCTGCGCTCGCCGCGCTTTATGCTGCTCTCCCTGCTGACCAGTGCCAGCGTGACCGCCATTCTGGTCTATGTCAGCGTCTCGCCGCTGATCCTGATGAAGGAGTTTGGCTTCACTACCGAGCAGTACTCCATCGTGATGATGGTGATGGCTGGCGTGAGTATGTCCACCTCCTTCCTGACGCCGTTGCTGTTGCGCTGGCTGGGCAAACAGAAGGTGCTGGCGGTGTCTCATCTCTCCTATCTGCTGGCGGCGTGCTCACTGATCGGCAGCTGGCAGACGGGGGGCGATATCCATCTGCTGCTGCCGGGGTTTGCGCTGGTCTGTGTCGGCTTCTCCTGTGGCTTCGGGGTGGCGATGGGGGAGGCGCTCGATGGTTGTCAGCATAACGTGGCCTTTGCCAGCGCGGTGCTCTGCATCATGCAGATCAGCCTCTCCGGCCTCTATATCTGGCTGCTGGGTCAACTTGGCTTTACTCCGTCCGAGATGCTGATCTGCGCCCTGCTGCTGGCATTGCTCAGTTACCTGGCTGTCAAAGGGCTGTTACCATGGCTCGCGCTTCGTGAAGCGCGGTCGCAGGGCTGATGGAAGATGAGAGGGAATATGCGCAATCTGGGTGAACTCGATTTGAACCTGCTGGTGGTGTTCAAGTACCTGATGCAGGAGCGCAGTGTGGCAGGGGCGGCCAAAAAGCTCTGTGTCACTCCGTCGGCGGTGAGCAAGTCTCTGGCCAAATTGCGGGAGTGGTTTGACGACCCCCTGTTTGTGCGGGTGCGGCAGGGGTTGCAGCCCACCAACCTCTCCCTGACCCTGGAGGAGGACCTGAAGGTCTGGTTCCAGCTCACCGACAGCATCACCTCGCTCAATAGCGAGGCGATCCCAGACGGTGCCCGCTTCACGCTGGTGATGGAGTCCCCCTTCTACATCAGCTTCCTGAGCGATCTGCCCATGACCATCTACCAGAAGTACCCCAACTCGGTGGTCAGGATGCTGGGGTGGGATCACCACTCCCTCAACGACATCGTCAACGGCGATGCAGATCTCGGCTTCTGCGCCCGCGAGACCCATGGCCGCTCCCTGGCCAAGGTCAACCGCTTGCCTTATTACATCGATCATGAGGTGCTGTTCACCGATCGCCCGGTGGTGTTCCTGCGCAAGGATCACCCCTTGCTCGAGCAGAAGTGGTCGCTGGAGAATTTTTTGGCCTGCCCCCAGATCAGCATGGTGTGGGAAGCGAACGATACCTGGGCCCTCGACAGCCTGCTGGAGGACGAGGGGCTGAAGCGGGAGGTGCCCATCATGGTCTCCAGCTTCGAGCAGGCGCTGCATATTGCCTCCCAGTCGAGCCACGAACTGATTGCGGTGGCCCGTCCTACTGCGGTGGTTATGCCAGTCGGCATCACGGCAATCTGCTCGCCATGCCGCTGCCGCTCCCCGAGAAGCTCTACGCCCAGCTGGAGATCGCCTTCATCCTGCTGTGGCACAAACGGCACAATCAGGATGCCAAGGTGATGTGGCTGCGCAACGAGATCCGGCGACTCTACAACGACGAATCGCCACGCTAATGTGAGCGTGACGGTGCACATCTATCAGCCGGAGCCATCTGCTCCGGCTTTTTGTTGTCGTATCGCCCGGATGAGTGGGCTTTGGCACGACTTAAGTGCCGAGTTCGGGTTCAAGCTGTGTGCCATTCAACTCTCTTTATGCACAGATTGGCGTTGGTTGCACGTCTCGAGTGAAGCTCTTTTCACGAAAAAAATTCATGTGGTTTCATTAGAAAACTTCACCAATGGTCAATTTTAAAGTGTGATCGACCATTAAGTTCCTATATTTGCAGTGATATAGCATGACACCCCTTGGAATGGTGGGGTTAGATAGCGCCTGTGTAGTGTTATAGCCAGTAGAGCGCGGAATGAGCCAGCCCCACAGGTCGTCTGTGGCCGTGTCATGCCCCGGCTATCTGGCCACCAGCCATGAGTGACGGAGCAGAGGGGAATAAGCATCAAGGTTGATAAACCGGCTTGAGTGAAGGGATGCAGCAAAGGTAGAACCCGGAGCCGGTAACTGTACTGGGGGACGCCACTCACCATCCCCCGATAACCCGTAATTGAAACCGGCTAGATGAAAAACACCTTTCATCGAACGGGACCCGTGCACCCGAAAATAGCCAGATTGGCAGGCTGACTGTGCTCCCCGTTATGGCAATGGCGGGGCAAAAAATAGTGCGGTAGCCACCACCAGATTAATAAAAATAAATCTCAGCAAAGGCAGGTTGATATGTGTCCAGCAACAGCACCGACCGGGTTGTTACAACAACCCAAACCCTTCTTTATGATATTTTTCGTCGAACTCTGGGAGCGCTTCGGTTATTACGGCGTGCAGGGGATATTGGCGGTTTTCTTTGTGCAACAACTGGGTTTTTCCCAAGAGCAATCCTTTATTACCTTCGGTGCTTTCTCGGCGCTGGTATATGGTCTGATCTCGGTCGGTGGCTATGTCGGCGACCATGTGCTCGGCACCAAGCGCACCATGGTGCTCGGGGCTATCGTGTTGGTGATCGGTTATTTTATGACCGGCCTGTCGATCTACAATCCCGACCTGATTTTCTATGCGCTGGGCACCATTGCAGTCGGTAACTGCCTGTTCAAGGCCAATCCGGCAAGCCTGCTGTCAAAATGCTACCAGCCAAAAGATCCGCGGCTGGATGGGGCGTTTACCCTGTTCTATATGTCGATCAATATCGGCTCCCTTATTTCCCTCTCGCTCGCGCCGGTAATTGCCGATCACTACGGCTATACCGTGACTTATAACCTGTGCGGGGTAGGGCTGGTTATTGCGCTGCTTACTTTCTTTGCCTGCCGCAATATGGTCAAGGATATTGGCTCAGCGCCGGATCACCTGCCACTGAATTACAGCAAGCTGCTGCTGGTTATATTGGGCTCGGTAGCCATGGTCTTCTTTTGCGCCTGGTTGATGCACCACGTGGTGATCGCCAACATGGTGCTGATGACGGTAACCATCGCCGTGGTGATCTTCTTCTTTCGCGAGGCGTTCAGGCTCGACACTGTGGGCCGCAACAAGATGTATGTGGCCTTCGTGCTGATGCTGGAGGCGGTGCTCTTCTATGTGCTTTACGCCCAGATGCCGACTTCTCTGAACTTCTTTGCCATCAACAACATGCACCACGAGATGCTGGGCATGAGCGTCAACCCAATCAGCTTCCAGGCGCTCAACCCATTCTGGGTGGTGGTGGGTAGCCCGGTACTCGCGATGATCTATACCCGAATGGGCAGCAAGGGGCGAGATCTCACCATGCCGCTCAAGTTCACTCTCGGGATGTTCTTCTGCTCGCTGGGCTTTCTGACGGCGGCGGCATCCGGCTGGTGGTTTGCCGATGAGCAGGGGCTTACCTCCCCCTGGTTTATGGTGCTTATCTACCTGTTCCAGAGTCTGGGCGAGCTGATGATCAGTGCGCTGGGGCTGGCGATGGTGGCTGCGCTGGTGCCGCAACGGCTGATGGGCTTCATTCTCGGAATGTGGTTCCTGACTCAGGCGATGGCGTCCCTGCTGGGGGGCTATGTGGCGACCTTTACCGCCGTGCCGCAAGGAATGACGGATCCGCTGCAAACTTTGCCTATTTACACCGGCGTGTTTGGCAAGATCGGGATGGCGACCCTGCTGATTGCGGTGGTGATGGGGCTGATGGTGCCCTGGCTCAACCGGATGATGAATGCGACGCCGACCGAAGCCGAAGGGCTGGTGGCGGGACAATCACAGGCGTAATGAGGGGATAATGCGAGACAAGGCAAGGGCGGCGACCCTTGCCTTGCTGTTGATGGTCTAGTTGTACTGCTCTTCCATCCAGGCTTCGACGATCAGCTGCGCTGATACCCCGTCCACACTGCCTTTTTCCAGTGCGCGATAGCCGCCTCGCTCAAACAGGCGGGCGCGGGCATCTGTGGTGGTGAGTCGTTCATCCTTGAACTCCACCGGCTTGCCGAAACGGCCATGCAGCCGGTTGCCGAATTTGCGGGCCCGTACCGTGATCTCCTGATCGGTGCCATCCATGTTCAGCGGCAGGCCGACCACCAGCAGGTCCGGTTGCCACTCCTTGAGCAGCTTCTCAATCTCGTCCCAGTTGGGGATGCCGTCGTTGGCCTTGAGGGCGCGCAGAGGCTGGGCTGTGCCAGTCAGCTCCTGACCGATGGCGACGCCAATGCTCTTGGTGCCATAGTCAAAGCCCATGATGCTGCGTGATGACATAACTGATAAATCCTCGAAATAGAGAGCGGAGCGGGCCAGCCGATCAGCTGTGGCCGATATCGCTGGAGAGGTGAACCGGGTTCACCCCTATGCTGGCGGCAGCTTGCTGCCAACGTTTGTGAATGGGGGTCTTGAACACCAGAGCCGGATTGGGGGGGATCACCAGCCAGGCGCCATCCACCAGCTCCTGCTCCAGCTGCCCGGCGCTCCAGCCGGCATAGCCAAGGGCCACCAGCCAATGGGCAGGGGCCTCGCTTGTACCCAGAGTTTCCAGAATATCCTTGGAGGTGGTCACCATCATCTCATCCCCCACCTGCAGGGTGGAGTTGAAGCCGGGTCGGAAGCTGTGCAGCACGAAGCCGCGATCGGCGTGAACCGGCCCCCCTTGCAGCACCGGCTGCTTGAGTTCCGGGTTGTTGGGCGGATTGAGCTGGAGCTGGGTCAGCATGGTTTCCAGCGACATCTCGACCGGAATGTTGACGACCAGTCCCATGGCGCCCTCTTCGTTGTGCTCGCACAGATAGACCAGCGAGCGCTCGAAGTAGGGATCCGTCAGGCTTGGCATGGCAAGCAGGAAGTGATTTTGCAGTGTTTGCATAGAGGCCAAATAGTGCAAAGGTATTTGAGGTCAATTATGGCAGTTGATCCCCATGGGAAAAACCGCTTTTTGGGCTGGGCGAGATCCCGCCCCTTTCCGGATCGCCTTGAAACAGAGAGGGTGGCGCTGGGCCACCCTCTCTGTTTTGGGGCTTGTCGGGGGCGGGTTACCCCTGAACAGGCCGGTTTAGCCTGCCTGGCGATTATTTGCCCAGCCGACGCTCGATGGCATCCATCAACATGCCGGTGATGTGCACATCGAAGGCGGCTTCAATCTCGCGAATGCAGGTCGGGCTGGTGACGTTAATCTCGGTCAGCCGATCGCCGATGATGTCGAGACCGACGAAGATGAGGCCCTTCTCTTTCAACGTCGGGCCCACCGCACGGGCGATGGCCCAGTCGGCTTCGCTCAGGGGGCGCGCTTCACCACGGCCACCGGCTGCCAGATTGCCACGGGTCTCACCTTGCGCCGGAATGCGGGCGAGGCAGTAGGGTACCGGTTCACCGTCCACCACCAGCACCCGCTTGTCGCCATCCTTGATGGCGGGCAGATAGGTCTGCGCCATGCAGTACTGGCTGCCGTGGGCGGTCAGGGTTTCGATAATCACGCCGACGTTGGCGTCATCTTCCTTCATGCGGAAGATGGAGGCGCCGCCCATGCCGTCCAGCGGCTTGAGGATCACGTCCTTATGCTTCGCGTGGAAGGCGCGCAGCTTGTCGGCGCGGCGTGTCACCAGCGTGGTCGGGGTATGCTCGGCAAACCAGGCGGTGTAGAGCTTCTCGTTGGCGTCGCGCAGGCTCTGCGGCTTGTTGACGATAAGGCAACCCTCATCCTCGGCTCGCTCCAGCATGTAGGTGGCATAGATAAATTCGGTGTCGAACGGCGGATCCTTGCGCATCAGGATCACATCGAGGTTGGAGAGGGGCTGATCCACCACCTCGCCCAGGGTGTACCAGTCGGCATAGTCATATTTGACGGTCAGCGGGCGCATGGTACCAAGGGCACGACCGGCTTCCATGTAGAGATCCTTCATCTCCAGATAGAAGAGCTCATAGCCGCGCTTTTGCGCCTCTTCGAGCATGGCAAAGCTGGAATCTTTCTTGATGTTGATGGCCGAGATGGGGTCCATCACGATGCCGAGTTTAATGGTCATCCGCTGTTCCTTTTTAATGGCTCGATAGGGTTGTAGGGTCGATTAGCGCAGCGTAATCGGCCGCTTGCGGCTGCGTCGATGCAGCCATGGGGCTGATTGATGCGGCCGATAGTATCAAGCGAGATCGCCAAAGCGGCACTGCAGCGCAGTAATCGCCGTCAGGGCGGCAGTTTCGGTACGCAGCACCCGCGGCCCCAGCAGCATCTCTTTGAAATCTTCCTGCACGGTACGGGCGATCTCGTCGCTCGACAAGCCCCCTTCCGGGCCAATCAGCAGGCGCACACCGTGCTCGGGAACGGGCAGGGTGTTGATGCTGTACTCGGCGCGCGGGTGCAGGTTGAGCTTGAGCTCTTTGGTCTCTTCCGCCAGCCAGGCGTCCAGCTCCATCGGCATGCGCACTTCTGGCACCACGTTGCGGCCGCACTGTTCGCAGGCGCTGATCACCACCTTCTGCCACTGCTCGCGCTTCTTCTCCAGCCGATCGGCCGGCAGCTTGACGCCGCAGCGCTCGGAGAAGAGCGGGGTGATGCAGGTGACGCCCAGCTCCACCGATTTCTGGATGGTGAAGTCCATCTTGTCGCCACGGCTGATCACCTGACCCAGATGAATGGCCAGCGGTGACTCCACCGATTGGGCGTCACAACTGTCGATGGTCACGTCTACCGACTTCTTGCCGACGTTGGCGATGGTGGCGGGATATTGATTGCCATCGCCATTGAACAGCTCGAGCTGCTGGCCCGGCTGCATGCGCAGTACCCGGCCGATATGGTTGGCGCCGTCTTCCGACAGGGCGATGGTCTGGCCAACTTGCAGGGTGGCCGGTTCATAGATACGTGGAATGCGCATGGCTGCTTGTCAGTCTCTTGCTTGGAAACCCTTCATATCCTGCTGCGAGGCGGCGAGCAAGGCTCACGCGGCAGTGGGGAAGGGCTTCATGATTAGGAGGGGCAATCCCCCTCCCAGGTCAAATGGGGTTATTGGCACTGCTTTTCAATAAAGGGATTGGTATTGCCCTGCAGCTTGCCGATGCGGCGGTTGCGCTCGCACTCCCAGCCCTCTGCCGGGTATTGGCGATCCCAGGCTTCGAACAGTTTACGCTGTTGCGCTGCCAGACGCAGCCCATACTGCTGGCTCATGTAGAGGTAGGCGCGGGCGATCTGACCCCGTACCGGCCCCTTGGGCGGCTGCACCCGACGATCCTTGAAATCCACCAGCATCTGGCACTGGCCGTACTGATCCGGCTTGCCGTTCCAGTCGGAGAAGCGGTAGTTGGCTCGATCGCCATTCACCTCGCCGATGGCGGGGAAGAGGTTGTGCATGTCCCCCTCCATCTTGTTGAACTCGGGGCTCGCTTTTTCGCAGTTCTTGCGACCGCCATCCTGCCAGCACTGCAGCTGGTGGCCGAACTCCCAGGCGGGGACCACGTGTTCCCACTCGATGCGGGCAGCGCGCTTGGCCTGCTTGCGCGGCTCATAGCCGCAACTGGCGAGATCCGGGCGCATCGATTTGCCCTGATAGTCGATGTCGCAGCCGCAGTAGAAGGTGGTGACCGCAGGCTGGCTGCGATAGAGCTTCACCAGATCCTGCTTGGCTTCGCGAAAGGTCTGGGCGTGCAGGGGGGCGCTGAGCAGCGGCAAACCGGCCAGCAGGGTCAGGGCGAGGGAGGAGATGAAACGCATGGGATTCCTTGCAAACGGGGTGATTGACGAACGATGGCGGGCACCCTACCACAGGGGCGCGACACAAGCTGGCTTACTGCTCTGGCTCCGGCCGTTCCCGCTCCAGCGGCTGCTTGCAGCGACGACAGTGATAGCGGGCTTCGCCACGCACCACCTTGTTGTGGCGGCGTATCGACAGTTGATGCTGCTGGCAGAGGCAGCGATAGGGCACGGTGCGCTGGGCCAAAACCGCCAGATCGAAGCTGTGGGTGGTTCTGGGCTCAAGGCCGAATACCTCCCGCATCACCGATTGCCACTGGCGGCCGTGGGGCAAGACCCTGTTTTTGCCGCGCCCTTCACCCCACAGGGCGTAAACCAGCAGATGGGCCACCTCGTGGGGCACCACCTCATCCAGAAACGCCTGCTGGTTGGCCTGATAGAGGGCGGGATTGAAGCGTAGCTCCCAGGTTTGCAGCCGCGCCGATCCCGCCGCCCGGCCCCGCATATTGCAGTAGATCCGCGGGCGGGGGAAGGTGCGGCCAAGGCGCGCCTCGGCCTGCACAAAGCAGGCTTCTACGCGTTGTTGCAGCAGGGCGACAAGCTGGGCAGGGGTGGCAGACATCAACATCTCGTCAGATAGCTGATAAGCAAAAGGGGAGCCAGGCTCCCCTTTTATCACAACAGCGAGCCTTACAGGCCAGCGGCAGAACGCAGCAGTTCGGCCTTGTCGGTCTGCTCCCACGGGAACTCGTCGCGACCGAAGTGACCGTAGGCGGCAGTGGCCTGATAGATCGGGCGCTTCAGATCCAGCATTTCGATCAGACCATACGGGCGCAGTTCGAAGTGCTCGCGTACCAGCTTGACCAGCAGCTCCTCGGCGACCTTGGCAGTACCGAAGGTTTCGACGCTGATGGAGGTCGGCTCGGCCACGCCGATGGCGTAGGAGATCTGGATTTCACAGCGATCGGCCAGACCGGCGGCAACGATGTTTTTGGCAACGTAACGGGCGGCGTAAGCAGCGGAGCGGTCAACCTTGGACGGATCCTTACCGGAGAAGGCGCCACCACCGTGACGAGCCATGCCGCCGTAGGTGTCGACGATGATCTTGCGACCGGTCAGACCGCAGTCACCCATCGGGCCGCCGATAACGAAACGGCCGGTCGGGTTGATGAAGTATTTGGTGTCTTTGTTGACCCACTCGGCCGGCAGCACAGGCTTGATGATCTCTTCGCGTACCGCCTCAACCAGATCCTTGTGGCTGATGGATTCGGCGTGTTGGGTAGACAGAACAACTGCATCGACACCGATGATCTTGCCTGCGTCGTCGTAGGCGAAGGTCAGCTGGCTCTTGGCATCCGGACGCAGCCACGGCAGGGTGCCGTTCTTGCGCACTTCAGCCTGACGCTTCACCAGCAGGTGAGAGTAGGTGATGGGGGCCGGCATCAGCACGTCGGTTTCGTTGGTGGCGTAGCCGAACATCAGGCCCTGGTCGCCAGCGCCCTGCTCCAGCGGATCGCTGCGGTCAACGCCCTGGTTGATATCCGGGGACTGCTTGCCGATGGCGTTCAGCACGGCGCAGGAGTCAGCATCGAAGCCCATGTCGGAGTGGGTGTAGCCGATTTCACGTACGGTATCACGCACGATCTCTTCGATATCAACCCAGGCAGAGGTGGTTACTTCGCCGGCCACCATGACCATACCGGTCTTGACCAGGGTCTCGCAGGCAACGCGTGCCTTGGTATCTTGCTTGAGGATGGCGTCCAGTACCGCATCGGAGATCTGGTCCGCAATCTTGTCGGGATGGCCTTCGGAGACCGACTCGGAAGTAAACAGCTTTGCCATGATATGAGTCTCAGCTTGTCTGGGTTATCGCCACAGCAATAACCGGATGAATAGGATGGTGTAGAGGTATCTACATCTGGACGTCTATTTTAATTAGCGCCCCCCCCGATTGCCAGCACTATTTTGTCGCGCAGTGTCCAATGGGTCACAAGCGGTGCTCTCCTATCCCGAAAGGGATGGAAGTCAAACGTTT
Organism: Aeromonas sp. 102P; assembly: GCF_051920345.1. Classification (NCBI taxonomy): domain Bacteria; kingdom Pseudomonadati; phylum Pseudomonadota; class Gammaproteobacteria; order Aeromonadales; family Aeromonadaceae; genus Aeromonas; species Aeromonas sp. 102P. Next base: position 1,741,684 of record NZ_JBQBCZ010000001.1, read on the forward strand.
TTCTCTGGTTGCTTTGGTCAATAGAGGGCAAGAAAAGCGATTGTCCTCCCAAAGCCACTTTATTCATCCAGATAATATTTGCACGCCGCGCGCCCTGCTGGGACAATAACGCGCCTTAATCTTGGCCATCAAATGAAGCAATCGCAGGAGATTCAGATGCCTTCTCGTAAAGAGCTTGCCAATGCCATTCGTGCATTGAGTATGGATGCCGTTCAAAAAGCCAACTCCGGTCACCCGGGCGCCCCCATGGGAATGGCGGATATCGCCGAAGTGCTGTGGCGTAGCCACCTCAGACATAACCCGAACAACCCCAAGTGGGCCGACCGCGACCGTTTCATTCTCTCCAACGGCCACGGCTCCATGCTGCTGTACTCCCTGCTGCACCTCTCCGGTTATGACCTCTCCATCGACGATCTGAAAAACTTCCGCCAACTGCACTCTCGCACCCCGGGTCACCCGGAGTACGGCTATGCACCGGGCGTTGAAACCACCACTGGCCCGCTGGGTCAGGGCATCACCAACGCCGTGGGTATGGCGATCGCCGAAAAAGCCATGGCTGAGCAGTTCAACCAGCCGGGCCACGACATCGTTGACCACTACACTTACGCCTTTATGGGCGACGGCTGCCTGATGGAAGGTATCTCCCACGAAGCGTGCTCCCTGGCAGGTACCCTGCAACTGGGCAAACTGATCGCGTTCTGGGATGACAACGGTATCTCCATCGACGGTCACGTAGAAGGTTGGTTCACCGACGACACCGTCAAGCGTTTCGAAGCCTACGGCTGGCACGTTATCCCGGCTGTTGACGGTCACAGCCCGGAAGATATCAATGCCGCCATCGAAGCCGCCAAGGCCGAGACCGGCAAGCCGACTCTGATCTGCTGCCGCACCATCATCGGTTACGGCTCCCCGAACAAATCCGGTTCTCACGACTGCCACGGCTCACCGCTGGGCAACGACGAGATCGCCGCTGCTCGTGCCTTCCTGAAGTGGGACCACGCGCCGTTCGTTATCCCGGCCGATATCGCTGCCGAGTGGAACGCTCAGGAGAAGGGTGCTGCACTGGAAGCCGACTGGGCTGCCAAGTTCGCCGCCTATGAAGCCGCTCACCCGACTCTGGCTGCCGAATTCAAGCGCCGCACCGCTGGCGAACTGCCGGCCAACTGGGCTGCTGAATCCGCCAAGATCATCGAAACCCTGCAAGCCAACCCGGCCAAGATTGCGACCCGTAAAGCGTCCCAGAACTCTCTGGAAGCGTTCGGCAAGCTGCTGCCGGAGTTCATGGGCGGCTCTGCCGACCTGGCTCCGTCCAACCTGACCATGTGGTCCGGCTCCAAGTCCCTGACCAACGACGATGCCTCCGGCAACTACATCCACTACGGTGTACGCGAGTTCGGCATGTCCGCCATCATGAACGGTATCGCTCTGCACGGTGGTTTCATCCCCTACGGCGCTACCTTCCTGATGTTTATGGAGTACGCCCGCAACGCCCTGCGCATGGCCGCCCTGATGAAGCAGCGCGCCATCTTCGTTTACACCCACGACTCCATCGGTCTGGGTGAGGATGGCCCGACTCACCAGCCGGTTGAGCAGATCGCCTCCCTGCGTCTGACTCCGAACATGAGCACCTGGCGTCCGTGTGACCAGGTTGAATCTGCCATCGCCTGGAAACACGCCATCGAGCGTACCGACGGCCCGACCTCTCTGATCTTCTCTCGTCAGAACCTGGCCCAGATGGACCGTACCGCCCAGCAGCTGGCCGACACCGCCAAGGGTGGCTACGTGCTGAAGGATTGCGCCGGTACGCCGGAGCTGATCCTGATCGCCACCGGTTCCGAAGTGGAACTGGCCGTTGCCGCCTATGAGCAGCTGACTGCCAAGGGCCGTGCCGTGCGCGTGGTCTCTCTGCCGTCTACCGACGTGTTCGACGCCCAGTCTGCCGAGTACAAAGAGTCCGTCCTGCCGTCTTCTGTCACCAAGCGCGTGGCCATCGAAGCGGGTATCGCTGACTACTGGTACAAGTACGTCGGTTTCGGCGGCAAGATCATCGGTATGACCACCTTCGGTGAGTCCGCACCGGCCGAGCTGCTGTTCAAGGAATTCGGCTTTACCGTGGAAAACGTGGTTGCGACCGCAGAGTCCCTGTAATAGCTGACCATTGGGCCACTCTGGCCCAATAGCCGGAAAATAAAACGCCCTCCATCGCAAGATGGGGGGCGTTTTTTATGGAATTTGGTACATCTGAGCGACAGCCGTGGTGCTGACAAGGTGTGATGTCAGCGTGATAGGTTGATCGCGATCGTCTTTTCTTTTGTATTTACTGTTATGTGTGGCTTCATATGGTACTTTCTTTGTTGCTGGCCCCGTTTGCGACAGGGGCGTTTTAATTACAAAAGTATCATTTTATATGTAATCAGGATGGAGTTTTCCCATGTCTTGTTCTATTTCAATCGATCCATCAGCAAAAAAGTTGTGGGTCAACAAAGACAGTTATGACCTGGATAAAATATCCGATGTACAAGTCCGGACGCTCTCTTTGAAAGATAAACTACTCAATATGGCAATCATAGGCGCCATTACATCCAGCATCTTGTTTATCATTATTCCGACAGATGAGAATGGTCAGGTGGTAACGACGTTGCTGCCGATAGTCACGTTTTTGATTGGTGCACTTATTGGTTTTGCGATTAGTAAAAAATATGAATTCAGATTGGAGTTTAGATACTCAGATGAAGTGGGTGTGCAGTGGTTTACTGCAGCCAAAGGGCGCACGATCATTGATTATCAGTTGTTCAAGAGTCGTGAGGTAGAACTTAAGCACTATCTTTAGCAGCCATCGAGTGCATCAGGTTCGTTACACGAAGTGTCATCGGAACTTCACGCTCTTTAAGTCGTTCACATAAAATTTATCCCTTTGTGTTACCTAAAAAGAGACCGGCATATAGCCGGTCTCTTTTTATTTATCGTAATCCTCACACCTGCGGCGGGGTGCTTTCGGCGTTGGACATTACCGCATCAATTTGCACCAAGGCGCCAGCGGGCAGCTCACTGACCCCGATTACGGTGCGGGCAGGCAGATAATCCGGGAAGTATTTGGTATAGATGGCATCCACCTCGGCCAGATCGGCGATATCGGCGAGCTGGATATTGACCTTGACGATATCGTCCATCACATGGCCGATGCTCTCCACAATCGCCTTGATATGGCTCAGGCACTGGGCGGTCTGCTCGCGCACGCAACCGGCCAGGATCTTGCCGGTGGCGGGGTCAATTGGCAGCAGTGCAGATAGATGGTTGTAGTGGGAGAAGGCGACGGTCTGGGTTTGCAGCGGGCTGCGCGGTGCCTTGCCGGTATTGCGCGGGCGGATCACCAGATTGTGTCTGTCTTCCACTAGCTGCGGCGGGGTGCCGTCACCGTGGGAGATGACCGCATCCATCTGCACTAGCGCCCCCATGGGCAGGGCGGCGGCACTGACTACCGAGCGGGCAGGCAGATAGGCGACGGCGCGGGCAATGGCGGAGTCGGGGAAGAAGGTGGTGTAGACCTCGTTGACGGCTTCCAGATCGGCCAGATCGGTCAGATAGACGGTGACCTTGACGATATCGTCAAACGGCACGTCGATGCTCTCCAGCACCGCCTTGATATTGCGCAGGCACTGGCCCGCCTGCTCCTTGATGCCACCGGCGACCAGTTGGCCCGAGGCGGCATCGACCGGCAGCTGCGCGCCGATATTGTTGTAGTGGGAGAAGGCCACGGTATGGGTGGAGAGCGGATTGTGCGGCGCCTTGTCACTGTTGCGGGCCAGTTTAATCAGCGGGCAAGGATCTTGCGGGAAGGTGCCTTCGCCGTTGGAGATGATGGCATCGATCTGCACCAGCGCGCCCAGCGGCAGGGCGGCGACGGCAAGGGTGGTGCGGGTCGGCAGATAGCCCGGGAAGAATTCGCGATAGACGGCGTTGACCGCCTCAAGATCCGCCATCTCTTTCAGGAAGATGGTCGCTTTCACCATATCGTCCATCACATGGCCGATGCTCTCGATGATCGCCTTGAGGTTGCTCAGGCACTGTCTGGCCTGCGCGGTGACATCGCCACTCACCATCTTGCCGGTGGCGGGATCGACCGGCAGCTGGGCGGAGATATTGTTGTAATGAGAAAACGCCACCGTTTGGGTGCTGGGGCCCAGATCCTGGGGTGCATGGGGGGTATTTCTTGCTGACTTGATGATGGTGCCACTCATAGATATGCCTCTTTTTAATATTTGTTGTTCATTCAGGTACAGGTTTACCCCATCTTGTTGTGCGCCACGGCCACTGCGCCAGCGGCGGTATCCCCGGTTATTATTTGTGATCCACTCAATTACTGAGAGGAATAAGGGAGAAGAGAACAGGGTAGATATTTCAGACGCTGCGATTCTATGAGTGGCTATCAGGGGTTGCAAACCGCTGATTGCATTTCTATGAGATGGCTCAATGGGCGCAAATTTAATCATATTGCTATTCAATTCACCCGAAATCGTAGCCAATTTGTGCACAAATGATGCCGAACCGGCGGACAGCCTTGCCCTGACTGGGTTTGCTCCTCTCCTCTTTGGGATATTTGCGTGTGAATAAAGGGTTAATATTATGCGCCGATGTGCAAATAATGCATATTATGGTGCATGGATATCTTTTTTCAGTTCTTTTAAGGGGCTATGAAAATCCCCGTGAATATGCATATCCACCTTATTAAAGATACCTCTGGAATATAATTCACGGCTTTTGCATTCCTCTCTGTTAACGATTATTCCGGCATACTCGATGACGCCTTGCTGGCAGCCTGGATCTGTTATTAGCGCCATAACATTCTATGCCATGAATTTGCACGGCGGATCTGCTCCTGCTGCACAGGAGTGGGGAGCATGGCGTTGGCGTGACGGTTTTCGGGAGCAGTGGTGCTGGATGAGAGCTGGCGTTGGATGAGGGGATGTGGTGGCAATCCGCTTATCTTCACCCTGGTTGCATCCCCCGATGGGTGGGGTTGCCCCTCGTCATCGCTTTTTCCACTTTTTAGCGAGTATGTCTGATCTCCCTCTTATCTGTGGCTGGTTGTGATGATTGGGATGGTTTTCAGAGCCCGGGAACAGTTCAGGTGATTTCGCAGGCATAAAGTTCAATGTGCTGTTTTTAAAGGAGAATGCGTCAAAAAATGGATTTATCGACCGCGTTTTATGGTTTCCTGATGAAACTGTTAATTAGTGGCGTGATTGCGAGTCTGGTCGCTTTTTCCACTCGCTATTAATCGTATGATTAATAAGGTAATCAAGGAGCCCTGACGGAGTGCATCGATGCACCGGCAGGCCATTGCCCAGGATTGGCAAGCGAGATCGCATCGCGATCATCATTACCTGACTGTGGAGGATTTATGCTGGGTTTCGTTCTGGGCGATATGTATTGTCAAACATCTGGGCAGCGGTTACCTCCTCGCCTGGGAAAGAGCTTTCCCATTCCTGCCGATTATCGACTGCGCGGCCGGGTATCCGCCGCCATCATGACCATCGAGAGCCTGCTCGATACCCCTTATCCGCAAAAGCAGTTTCGTGATCTGGTCTTTGGCGCCTTTATCGAGCGCCAGCGTCGGCTGTTTGGCGAACATGTGATTGTGGCCCGCATGGAAGGGGAGGAGGGGCTGGAGCTGTCGATTGATTTCTCGTTTGTCAGCACCGCCGTGCCTGTGGGACTGCTGGCTATCTCTGAAGAGCTGGCCCTCGCCACGGCGCCGCGTCCCAAGAAGAGCCATTCCCACTACGAGGCACTGTGCAAGGCGATCGACTGCATGGTGATGCTGATGTTTTATGGCAAGGTGATCCGCCAGCGAAATGCGGTGTTGGAAAATATCGGCCATCAGTTCGGTTATCACCCTGCAGCGACCCTGACGGCGCGCGTTGGCAAGGGTGGGGAGGATGATTACGACGCCTTCATGGTCAATGTCATGACCTGTATTGCCCACTCCCACTCCCTCAAGGAGGCGTTGGAGAACGCCAGCCGGATGGGAATGCAGGAGCCCGCGTTCTTCTGCATCGTCGGTGCGATTGCCAGCACTCTGTGGGGTGTGCCCAGACAGTGGGCATATCAGGCTTCACAGCTGATCCATCGCTCCCATCACCACTACATCCAGAGTCTGCTGCGTTGCGAGACCCGCGCCGGACGAGGCCAAATCAATCTGGAACCGCCTAAACCGCCGCTGTTTGCGCCGATCCGACAACAGGTTGTGCGTCTGTTCAAAGGGGCACACTGATACGCAGCCCCGTTGTCATCCCTCAGGCGGGATAAAGCGCACCCAGCACGGCCGGACGGCTGGCGCCGGTGACGGCGGGCAGGTTGCCCGGCTTGCGGTGAACAAAGCACATGGCCAGCCAGGCAAAGGCCGCGCCTTCCACCCAGTCGGGGGCAAGCCCCAGCTCGGCAGTGTTGGCGATGCGCCATGCAGGCAGCAGACTGGCCAGCTCCGCCAGCAGTGGGCTGTTATGGGCGCCGCCGCCACAGACATAGAGCTCGGGCCGGGTGTGCGGGTCTGCCAGCGCGGGCAGCTGGCGAGCGATGCTGTGGCAGGTGAGGGCCTGCAGGGTGCGCTGCACATCCACGGGGGCGTATGAAGTGCCTGCCAGCTCGCCATCGAGCCACGCTAGGGTGAACATCTCCCGCCCGGTGCTCTTGGGGGCGGGGGCGGCAAAGTAGGGGTGAGCCAAGAGCTTTTCCAGCAGTTCGGGAATGAGCTGGCCGCTGGCTGCCCACTTGCCGCCAGCATCGTAACCGGCCCCCTTGGGGTGATGGCGGCGATACCAGCCGTCTAGCAGGGTGTTGGCCGGGCCGGTATCGAAGCCATAGACCCCGTTGGCGTGACCCGGCAGCACCGAGATATTGGCGATGCCGCCGAGGTTCAGTACCACCCGCAGGGCGCCAGGCTTGGCAAAGAGCGCCTGATGGAAAGCGGGCACCAGCGGCGCCCCCTGACCGCCGAGGGCCATATCCATGGTGCGAAAATCGGCGATAACGTCGATGCCGGTCAGGGCGGCCAGCAGGGCGGCGTTGCCGATCTGCAGGGTAAACCCGAGCTGGGGGCGATGGCGGATGGTCTGGCCGTGGCTGCCGATGGCTCGAATATCGGCGGGCGTGAGGCCCGCCTTGGCCAGCAGCGCGTGGGTGGCAGCGGCAAATTCGCGTGCCACCAGATTGTCGGCCACCCCCATGCGATCGATCTCGTTGTCGCTCGGGGTGCAGAGGGTATGCAGCTCGTGGGCAGTGGGCCAGGGGTGGCTGAGGGCCGCTTCGACCCGCAGTGCATCCCCGTCGATCACCACCAATACGGCATCTATGCCATCCATGCTGGTGCCAGACATCAATCCGATATAGCGCTCAATCATGGCGACTCCTCACTTGCTGGCCGGGATAGTTCGCTTCCCGACACCGATGCAACATGGCGCAGAGCCATGCGCAGGCAAAATAAAAAAGGGCTGATGGCGCTGCTGCACCGCCAGCCCGGAAGGCTTAGTTGCCGCGGCTCTCGCGTTTGTTCTGGGCCAGTTGCAGCTCCGGGCTATCGAGCTTGGCCAGTTGCGGCATCGCCAGTTTTTTGAAGTTGGCCAGCTCGCGGCCAGTCAGGGTTTCTGCCTGCGGCAGCGTGAGAGTGCGCGGGTTTTTGTGAATGCCGCCCACCACAAATTCATAATGCAGGTGAGGGCCGGTGACACGGCCGGTGCCACCCAGGGTGCCGATAGTCTGCCCCTGCTTCACCCGCTGCCCCTTGTTGACGGTGCGCTTGGAGAGGTGCAGGTATTTGGTCACATAGTTGCCAGCATGCTTGATAAAGACGTAGTTGCCGTTGAACTGGTTGTAACCGGCGGCGACCACACTGCCTGAGCCCGCCGCCATGATGGGGGTACCCACAGGTGCCACATAATCGATGCCGTTATGGGGGCGGATCTTGCCGGTGACCGGATGGAGGCGACGCGGGTTAAAGTTGGAGCTGATGTATTTGAAGTTGACCGGTGCCCGCAAAAAGCTCTTGCGCATCGCCTTGCCTTCCGGGGTGTAGTAGTTGCCATCGTCATTGAGCACGGCGCGGTAGGCGGTGCCCTGGTTGACGAACTCGGCGGCCAGAATATCGCCGGAGGCAACCCGCTCGTCATCGCGGAACTTGTCCTCATAGACCACCCGGAAGCTGTCTCCTGGCTGCAGATCCTGGGCAAAGTCGATGTCCCAGCCGAAGATGGTGGCCAAGTCCATGATCTGATCTTCAGTCATGCCCGCCTCCACAGCGGCGCCCCAGAAGCTGGAGCGGATCTCGCCTTTGCTCACCTGTTCGCGGGTGTCGAGGGCGATCTTGACGTTGCGGGCGACAAACAGCTCATCTTTGCGGCTCACCTTGAGCGCCTGCTCCAGACTGTGGGGGTAGTAGAGGCTGTGCAGCTCGCCGTTCTCGGTGAGCTTGAAGGTGAGCTCCTGTCCCGGTTGCAGCATGCGCAGGGGGTCGCTGCCCTCAAGCTGATCGATCAGGTGCAGATCGGTGCTGCTCAGGCCAATGCGCTGGAAGATCACCCCCATGTTGTCGCCCCGGCGCACCTTCACCTGTTTGGTAATATAGCGCGGCTTGGGTGGGGTTTCGGGCGAGAGCGCGGGCGCCACTGCATCGGTGGCCAGGTCATCGTCCAGCTCGCTGCCGCCAGTAGTTGTGCGCAGGGCAATCTCGTTGCCGTTGTCATCAACCCGGGTTGCAACGGCTTGTTCGCTTGGCCAGGCCGCCAACATCATGATCATGATGCTGAGGATAAGTACCATCTTGCGGTGCCAGTGAGGGAGTGCGTTGAAGGCGTGCCAAATAACCATGAGATGCAGATGAAGTCGGGCAGAATGGGCGGATTTTACAGCCTTTCCAATTGGCCCGCCATTCCAGTAATATGTTTGGCCCTGTGGAATCGTGATGGAGAGTCAAAAAATGTCCCAGCTCGAGGTGGCGCTAGCCGAGATCAAGCGCGGAGCGGAAGAAATTCTGGTTGAAGAGGAACTGGTTGCCAAGTTGAAGGAGGGGCGCCCGCTGCGCATCAAGTTGGGTATGGACCCGACCGCTCCCGACATTCACCTGGGTCATACCGTGATCCTCAACAAGCTGAAGACCTTCCAGGATCTGGGCCATGAGATCATCCTGCTGATTGGCGATTTCACTGCCATGGTGGGGGATCCCTCCGGCAAGAACAGCACCCGCCCGCCGCTCTCCGAAGAGGCGATCAAGCACAACGCCCTCACCTATGCCGAGCAGGCGTTCAAGATCCTCGATCCCAAGAAGACCCGCATCGAGTACAACTCGACCTGGCTGAGCGAACTGGGCGCGACCGGTATGATCAAGCTGGCAGCCAAACAGACGGTGGCCCGCATGATGGAGCGTGACGACTTCAAAAAGCGTTACACCGGCGGCCAATCCATCGCTATTCACGAATTCCTCTATCCGCTGCTGCAAGGCTATGACTCGGTTGCGCTGAAGGCGGATGTCGAGCTCGGCGGTACCGATCAGAAGTTCAACCTGCTGATGGGCCGCGAGCTGCAAAAAGATGCTGGCATGGCCACCCAGTGCGTGCTGATGATGCCGCTGCTGGTGGGCCTGGACGGCGTCAAGAAGATGTCCAAGTCTGCCAACAACTACATCGGTGTGCACGATGCGCCGGGCGAGATGTTTGGCAAGATCATGTCCATCACCGACGATCTGATGTGGAACTACTACGAGCTGCTCTCCTTCCGTCCGCTGGCTGAAATTACAGAGTTCAAGGCTGGCATCGCGGCTGGCACCCTCAACCCGCGTGATGTGAAGATCTGGCTGGCCAAAGAGATCATTGCCCGCTATCACGATGCAGCGGCGGCAGAAGCGGCCCACGAAGATTTCACCCAGCGCTTCTCCAAGAACGCCATTCCGGACGAGATGCCGGAAGTCGAACTGGCGCTGGAAGGCGACGGGCTGGCCATTGCCAACCTGCTCAAAGAGGCCGATCTGGTGGCCACTACCTCTGAAGCGCTGCGGATGATCAAGCAGGGCGCGGTCAAGGTGGATGGCGAGAAGCTGGAAGATGGCAAGGCACTCATAGGTGCCGGTACCGCCGTCTATCAGGTCGGCAAGCGCAAGTTTGCCCGAGTGACGGTCAAATAAGCAGCACTGTCAAATAAGCAGTCACATCAGGCAAGCCCGCCATCAGGCCGGCTCAAGCTTGTTGACCAAGGCCTCCTTCTGGAGGCCTTGTCGTATCTGGGCCACAAAGTGTCTGAGCACGGCACTGCCGGGGTGGGGGCGGGTTGCCAGGCTGATGCTGGTCATCATGCCGTTGCCTGCAATGGGGTGATAGCTGACCCCGAGCGGGCGCAGCGCCGCCACCGAGCTTGGCACCAGGGTCACGCCAAAGCCCGCCTGCACCATGCCGACGGTGGAGATCACCTGCGGGCATTCGGGCCCCAGTATCGGTTCGAACCCCGCCTCCCGACAGAGGCCCACGATGCCGTCATAGAGCCCGGGCCCGATGGCGTGGGGAAACAGAATAAAACTCTCGTCCTTCAGGCTGGTCAGTGGCAAGGGGCCCGGCTTGGCCAGCGGATGGTTGGCTGGCAGGGCGATCAGCAGTGGCTCCCGCTCGATCAGATGATGGGCAAGGCCCTCGCTGTTGCTGCAGGGCAAACGCAGGATGGCGGCATCCAGCCGATCCGTGCGTACGGCCTCCACCAGTGCTGGCATGCTTCCCTCCTGCGGGGTCAATGCGACCTCCGGGTAGTGCTCCCTGTAGTCGTGCAGCAGCCGCAGCACTGCGGGGTGAAGCACGGTTGAGCCCGCAAACCCGATACGCAGCGCCCCCTGCTCACCCCGTGCAATCCGTTTGACCTTCTGCTTTGCTGCATCCGCCAGCTCCAGGATCTCGTTGGCATCCCGATAGAGACTGGCGCCCGCTTCTGTCAACTCGATACTGCGGGTCAAACGACGCAGCAGTGGCGTCCCCAGTGTCTCCTCCAGCTTGCGGATCTGCTGACTCAGCGGCGGCTGGGACATATTCAGTGATTCGGCGGCCCGGGTGAAATTCTGCTTTTCAACCACAGCCATAAAGTAACGAAGAGTACGAAGTTCCATATCAATTGAGTCTCAAAGTCATGGGGTCTGTGTATTGGTGTTGAAATGTGAACCAAGTCACTATTGGGTCCGAACGCTAACAGGATTCACGCCAGAGGTGAAATTCGAATGGAACATATTGCAACATCTGACAGTGCCGGGTGCAGCTGTGCCCTGGAGGTGAGCCAACAGTTTTCCCGTTGGCGCAGGCAGCATGAGGGGGGGAGATCTACCAGAGCTCCCTGATGAGCGCCCTGCTGGCCGGGGTGTACGAAGGGGAGACCACCATGAGCGAGCTGCTGCGCCACGGTGATTTTGGCCTCGGCACCTTCAACCACCTTGATGGCGAGCTGATTGCCTTCGAGCGGCAGATCCACCAGTTACGTTCCGATGGCTCTGCCCGTCCTGCCCGCGCCGATCAGAAGACCCCTTTCGCGGTGATGACCCATTTTCGTCCCTGCCTGGAGCGTCGCTTCGATCACCCCCTCAGCCGTGACGAGATCCATCAGTGGGTGGATCGGCTGGTGGGATCCGACAACGTCTTTGTCGCCCTGCGCCTCGACGGCCAGTTTGAAACGGCCAAGGTACGTACCGTGCCGCGTCAGGAGCCGCCCTATCGCCCCATGCTGGAGGCCATCGAACAGCAGCCGCTGTTCCGCTTTGCCGCGGTGGCGGGGACTCTGGTGGGATTTCGCTGCCCGCCGTTCGTGCAGGGGGTCAATGTGGCGGGCTTTCACGAACATATGATCACCGCCGATCGCAAGGGGGGCGGTCATCTGCTTGACTACACCATGGCCCACGGCACCCTGCGACTTTCTGTGGTGCGTCACCTCAATCTGGCCCTGCCATCGGATCCCGCTTTCCGGCAGGCCGACCTCAACCCCGCCGATCTCGATCGCGCCATTCAGGCAGCCGAAGGCTGATAGACAAGGAGCAATATCATGGAAAACAGACAGTGGAAGTGCGGTGCCGAGCTGGTGGTTCGTCATCTGGAGGCGCAAGGGGTCAAGCAGGTGTTCGGTATTCCCGGTGCCAAGATTGACCGGGTGTTCGATGCGCTGGAGGACTCCCCCATCGAGACCATAGTGGTGCGCCACGAGGCCAACGCCGCCTTTATGGCGGCCGCCGTGGGGCGCCTTACCGGCAAGGCGGGGGTGGCGCTGGTCACCTCGGGCCCCGGTTGCTCCAACCTTATTACCGGGCTGGCGACTGCCACCTCGGAAGGGGACCCCATGGTGGCGCTGGGCGGTGCGGTGCGCCGTGCCGACGGCCTCAAGCTCACTCATCAGAGCATGGATACGGTCAACCTCTGCCGTCCGGTCACCAAGTTCAGTGCCCAGGTCAACAGCGGGGCGGCAATCTCGGAAGTGATGGCCAACGCCTTTCGCGCCGCCGAGCTGGGACGGCCGGGGGCGGCGTTTGTCAGCCTGCCGATGGACATCATCAACAAGCCGGTGCAGGGCAATGTGCTGGTGCCCCGCGAGGTGCCGGAGCCGGGCTGCGCCGATGAGCAGAATATGGAGCAGGCATTGACCCTGCTGCGCAACGCCGAGAATCCGGTGGTGCTGCTCGGCCTGATGGCGAGCCGGCCGGAAAATGCCGAGGCAGTGCGCGCCTTCCTCGACAAGGCGCGGCTGCCGGTGACCGGTACCTATCAGGCTGCCGGGGTGGTGGACAGCTGCCACTTCGATGACTTTGCCGGACGGGTCGGGCTCTTCAACAACCAGCCGGGGGATCAGCTGCTGGCGGGGGCCGATCTGGTGATCTGCATCGGCTACAGCCCCATCGAGTACGACCCCGTGCTGTGGAATGGCGATCGGGAGCGGCGCATCCTCCATATCGACGTGCTGCCTGCCGATATCGACAGCAGCTACTGCCCGACCGCCGAGCTGGTGGGGTCGATCCGGGCCAACCTGTTGCAGCTGACCCGCATCATGGGCAATCCGAAAATCCGTCCCCCCGAGGTGGATCGGTTGCTGCAAGGGGTGCGCCAGCAGCGACTGCGACTGGCAATGCGGGCCGATGAGCTGCACGGCAATCCGGTTCACCCCTTGCGTATCGTCCGTGAGTTGCAGGATCTGGTGCGCGATGACATGACCCTCTGTGTCGATATGGGCAGCTTCCATATCTGGATTGCCCGTTACCTCTACAGCTTCCGTGCTCGTCAGGTCCTGATCTCCAACGGTCAGCAGACCATGGGGGTCGCCCTGCCGTGGGCTATCGGCGCGGCGCTGGTGAGGCCGGGTGAGAAGGTGATTTCGGTATCGGGGGATGGCAGCTTTATGCAGTCGAGCATGGAGCTGGAGACGGCGGTGCGGCTCAAGAGCAATATCGTCCACATCATCTGGGTCGATAACGGCTACAACATGGTCGCGATGCAGGAGCAGCAGAAGTATTGCCGCACCTCCGGCGTCTCTTTTGGCCCCATCGACTTCAAACGCTATGCCGAATCGTTCGGGGCGGCCGGTTTCGCGGTGCGTTCGGCCGACGAGCTGCGTGCCACCCTGCGGGCTGCGCTGGCGGTGGAGGGGCCTGCTGTGGTGGCGATCCCGGTGGATTACTCCGACAACCCGGGGCTGATGGCCCAGCTCAGGCCAGAAGTATTGGCATAAGTGTGGGCAGCAGTGCTGGCCTGAATCCCTGTGTAAGAGCAGGCAGACCCATCCATATAGCAAAAACCGGCATCAGGGGATGCCGGTTTTTTATTGCTACGCGGGATGGGTGGCCTTAACGGGCCAGCTGGACGGCGGCGCGTGCGCGGGCCGGTTGTGGGCGCTGTTTGGCTTTTGGTGCGCAGGCCATCTTCAGGCGCAGCCACTCGCGCCACAGCAGCCAGCAGAGCGGCAGGGTGAGCAGCAGCACGGTCGCGGGCTGGGCCATCAACACCCCATCACGACCCCACAGTTGCGGCAGCAGGAAGATGAGTGGCAGCAGCAACACGGTTTTGGCGATGGAGATGACCAGCGCCTGACGGGTACGCGCCATGGATTGCAGCAGCACGATGCCGAACATGATGATCCCCTCCAGCGGAATGGCGCCGAGGTTGAGGGTCAGACTGCTGATGGCGGCGGCCAGCAGCTCGGGATCCTTGTCGCCGGTATAGAGCATGGCGACCTGTCCCGGCAGCAGCTGGATGGTGAGCCACACCAGCATGCCGTAGATAAAGGTGAACTTGAGCCCCATCTCCATCAGGTACTTGAGGTTGCGATGGCGCTTGGCCCCCGCTGCCTTGCTGATGAGCGGCTGAATGCCAAACGCCAGCCCCTGCAGAATGACGATAAAGACCGCTTCGGTGTAACCGGCTACGGTAAAACCCGCCAGATCCTTCACATTGCCATACACCATCAGCTGGCTGTTGTGCAGCATCAAGAGCAGCCCGAGGTTGAACTGGGCAATCAGGCTCGGCAGACCGGTAAAGAGCAGGTGCGGCATGGCGGGGAGGTTGGGCACCAGATCCCGCCAGCTGAGGCGAAGCCGCGCCCAGGGGGTAAAGAAGTAGCCAAGACCGATCAGGCTCACCGCACCCTCTGCCATCAGGGTGGCTTGCGCAGTACCGATCAGTCCCAGCCCCAACCGACCCACCATGATGTAGTTGAGGATGATATTGAGCACGGCGCCGCTGCTCACCAGCACCATGGCCAGTTTCGGGCGGCCATCGTTGCGCAGCAGATAGGGAACCGCCAGATTGCTGGCCAGCAGCAGGGTACCGCCGCCAATCCAGGTGAGGTAGTCACTCGCCTGTTTCCAGGTCTCGGTGCCCTGTTCAATCCCCAGCCCCAGCAGGATATCGGTGTGGGTGTAATAGAGCAGCACCGGCGCAACTACCCCGAGACCGGCCAGCAGCCAGAGGGCGTTGACCAGCGCCTGACGGGCCAGCTTGTCGTTTTTCGCCCCTTGCTGGAAGGAGATGGCGGTGGCCGCCCCCATGCTGATCATGGCGGCCAGACCGATCAGCACCATGATGACCGGATAGACCAGGTTGATCCCGGCGAGGCCAGCGGCGCCGACATAGTGGCCGACGAAGATGCCGTCGATGAGGTAGTAGGCCCCCGAGACCAGCATGGCAAGAATGGAGGGGAGGGCGTAAGCCCAGAAGCGACGGGTCATGGCCCGTTGCCGCAGTGTTAAATAGGCAGACATATCTGTTCTCTCGGGGAGTTCGATTATCGAACAGCTAGTCTAGATTAATACTTATTTGGTGATAATCAGGGTTTCACTTGATGAATTGCTGAGTATTACTCACTAATCCGGGGTTTTGGTAGTGCGCCTTGAGCATGTCGATCAGGATGCGCAGGCCGCTGCCCAGTTGATGCCGACTGGGATAGAAGAGGTAAAAGCCGGCAAAGGTAGGGCACCAGGGCTCCAGCACGGTGAGCAGTTTCCCTTCCGCGACCTTTTGGCTTACCTCCTCTTCCAGACAGTAGGCGAGCCCCAGCCCCGCCTCGGCGGCGCCCAGATAGAGGGCCGGGGTGCTGGTGGTGAGCGGCCCGGTCACTTCAATCTCCAGCATGGTGCCGTCGGCGGCAAAGGCCCAGCGATAGTGATGGTGCGGAGTGAGGCGATAGCCGATGCAGGCGTGGCGGCTCAGCTCGCTCGGGTGCTCCGGCGCGCCGTGCTCCGCCAGATAGGCCGGGGAGCCCACCACAAGATAGCGCTGGGGCGGGCCGAGGGGGATGCCGATCATCTCCTTGGGCAGCAGATCCCCATAAAAGAGCGCGGCATCGTAGCCATCTTCAATCAGCCGGGGCATCAGCTCCTGCTCCACTACCTCCACCTGCATCCGCGGATAACGGGCCAGATAGTCGATCAGCACAGGTGCCAGCAGACTGTCGATGGCGCCGCGGGGGGCGCAGAGCTTGAGCCTTCCCACCGGTTCATCGCTGTTGCGGGCCAGCTCGCAAAGCGCCTCTTCCAGGGTATTGAGGGTGGGGAGCAGCTGCTTGAGCAGCCGCTGGCCCGCTTCGGTCGGCACCACGGCGCGGGTGCTGCGGTTGAGCAGCCGCACCCCCAGACGGGCTTCCAGCCCCTTCAGGCTATGGCTGAGGGCGGAGGCGGAGACCCCGAGTTCGAGGGCGGCCTTGCTGAAACTGCGGTGACGGGCGACGGCGGCAAACACTGCCAGTTCGGCGAGATCGGTACGGGTAATGGTCATCATCAATCAACAAAAAGGCGTGAGTCACAAGGGTACGCCAAGGCCGTGCTGCACACAATCCGCGCTAAACGGGTGGCTTGTTGCAAATATGTAGCTGCTCGCAGGCCATTGATTCCAGTGAAACTAAGTTGAATTGTTAAAAAAAACTCACAATAAGGCGCTTTGAGTGTGATCTTGGTCGTCCGAAAGGCGACCAAAATCAAACTTTGGTTGATTAATTCAAAAAAACGCTGTGATTAATAAGGGCATTTAATTAAAGTCAGCCCATCAAGAGTGGCGCACGTTAATCGGTTGTTAAGTGAGACGGGCGCCGACCCTCAGGGTCAAAATCTCGCACTGTTGTTTGTTGCAATCCTGTTGTCACAAGGAGTGATGGCCAGGTTGCCGGGGGGCGAGAGGTTAATATCAAGGACGGACAGCAGGCGTTCCAGGGAGATGGAACCGGGCCAAGGCCCGACCAAACAAGAATCCCATTTTCCTAGATGACAGGAACAACGTATGTCTGACATGAATATTGCAGCTGATGGTCGTTTAGCCAGCAACACCTCCCGCGGCGTCAACAAGGCCGATGTGGTCTGGATGCTGGGTCTGTACGGTACCGCGATCGGTGCCGGTGTGCTCTTCCTGCCAATCAACGCCGGTGTCGGTGGCCTGTGGCCGCTGGTTGCCATGTTGATCCTGGCGCTGCCGCTGACTTTCTTTGCTCACCGTGGTCTGACCCGCTTCGTGCTGTCTGGCTCTACCCGTGATGGCGACATCACTGAAGTAGTAGAAGAGCACTTCGGCAAGACCGCAGGCAAATTCATCACCCTGCTCTACTTCTTTGCCATCTACCCGATCGTGCTGATGTATTCAGTCGCCATCACCAACACCGTCGAGAGCGTGATTGTTCACCAGCTGGGCATGTCTGCACCTCCCCGTGCCGTTCTGTCACTGGCCCTTATCCTCGGTCTGATGGCGGTTGTTCGCCTGGGCGGCCAGGTTATCGTCAAGGCGATGAGCGTGCTGGTATTCCCGTTCGTGCTCACCCTGATGGGTCTGGCGTTCTACCTGATCCCGCACTGGAACGGTGCCATCATCACTGAAGCTCCGGCCCTGTCCGACGCCTTCAACGGTGACTTCATCAAGACCCTGTGGCTGGCTATCCCGGTAATGGTGTTCTCCTTCAACCACTCCCCGATCATCTCCTCCTTCGCGGTGGACAACAAAGGTCGTTACGGTGAAGGTGCCGAGAAGAAGTGCAGCAACATCCTGCTGGGCGCCCACGTCATGATGGTAATGACCGTTATGTTCTTCGTATTCAGCTGCGTACTGAGCCTCTCCCCGGCTGACCTGGCTGCTGCCAAAGAACAGAACATCTCCATCCTGTCCTACCTGGCCAACCACTTCGATAACCCGGTTATCGGTACTGTGGCTCCGCTGATCGCCATGGTTGCCATCAGCAAATCCTTCCTGGGTCACTACCTGGGTGCGCAAGAAGGCATGAACGGCCTGATGGCCAAGGCGCTGCGCGAGAAGGGCAAGAACGTTGACACCAAGCAACTGAACAAAGTCACTGCCGTGTTCATGATCCTGACCACCTGGGCCATCGCCACCATCAACCCGAGCATCCTCGGCATGATTGAAGACCTGGGCGGCCCGATCATTGCAATGCTGCTGTTCCTGATGCCGATGTACGCCATCACCAAGGTTCCGGCCATGCGCAAATACGCTGGCAACATCAGCAACGGCTTCGTGACCATCATCGGCCTGATCGCCATGTCCGGTATCATCTACAAGCTGATTGCCTGATAACTCCGGTTACCAAGTTGAATGAAGAAGCCGCCTCGCAAGAGGCGGCTTTTTTTATGGGTGTTTGGGGCGCTGAGCGGATGCGGTATCGCTACTTCATCAGCTTCTTCACCTCGTCACTGGCCAGCGCCTTGTTGAATTTGTCCCGTGCCTCTTTCCCCTTGGCGGAGTTGGTAAAGCAGACGTGGAGGGACTTGTCCTCGAGGATCTTGCCGTTGAAGCCGAGGTTGGCGGCAACGTCCTTGAGTTGGGGATCGCTCTCCAGCAGATAGGTCATCACATTCTGGTCGATAACCGCCAGATCGAGCCGACCGTTGCCGAGCTTGAGCAGGTTCAGGCTGTCCGAGCTGGTGGCGTCAGCCGAGAGCGCCTTGCTGGCCACTTTTTCGTCGAACTCGGTGGTATTCACATAGCCGGTGACGACACCAATTTTCTTGCCCTTGAGGTCATCAAGGCTCTGCCAGGTGACCGGCTGATCGGCTCGCTGGGCAAAGCCGAGGGGGCCGTTACCTATGGGGTCGGAGAAGAGGCAACTGCTCTTGGGGTCGAGATACTCGGGGAAATAACCCAGTACCTCGGGGTTGTTGGTTGCCTCGTCCACGGCCCGCTGCCAGGGATAGAACTTGATGGTCAGCGGGTCGCCAGCCAGGGCAAAGGCTGCGGTCACCACCTGACTGCTCTTGCCCTGCTCAGGGAGGCTGGCGCTGGTGTAAGGGGGCCATTCAAGGCTGGTCAACACCGCCGCCTGCGCGGCCGTCATGCCGAACAAGGGAAGAGTGGCCAGGGCGAGGTGCTTCCATTTCAGGCTCATAGAGATAACTCCTTGTGGTCAAACACCCCTTAAAGATAGCCCCCGGTGTCGATTGCGGATGCCGGCCATGGCTGACCGGCATCCGTGCCAGCTATTTATTGTCGATATTCTCCGACTGCCAGAGGGCATAGCCCTTGCCGGAGGCCGTGGTGGGCAGATCAATCTGCATCAGGTCGTTGCCGATGACAAAGGGGCCCGAGTAGCGGGCGCGTAGATCCTGCGCCAGATCTTTGACCCTGATCTTGCCGTTGAGGCCGATATGGCTGAACACGGTCAGCGCCGGTTTGGCTTCGTTCATTACCCGGGCCGCCTGCTCAGGGGAGGCGAGGTGACCGGCGATCGCCTTGTAGCCGGGGTTGGCCTTCATCTGCTCGGCAGAGGTCATGGAGACGCAGTGCACCAGCAGATCGGCCCCTTTGGCCTGCTTCACTACTTCGGGGCTGTAGCGGGTATCGCCGGAGAGCACCACGCTGTGGCCGTGGTAGTCGATGCGATAGCCGAATGATGGCTTGATGTTGACCCCGTGGTCGTTGTCAAAGGCAGTCACCTTGACCCCGTCCTGGTCGTAGACCACCCCGGCGGTGACCTCGTGGCTGTTGATCTCCACCCCATCCAGCGGCGTTCCCTCATCCTTGACCCGGGTGGCGATGTCGGTGGCGTAGGCCTGCTGCAAGCCACGGGCGAGAGCTGTGGTGCCTTTGGGGCCGTAGAGTTCCATCGGCGCGTGGCGCTGGCCATAGGCCTGTTGCAGCCAGCCGGTCAGCCAGAGATCCGCCAGCCCGTTGGTGTGGTCGGAGTGAAAGTGGGTGAGGAAGAAGGCGTTGACCCGGCCGATGGGGATATGCAGCTGCCACAGGCGAGTGGCGGAGTTGCGGCCAAAATCGAACACCAGCTTCTGGTTGCCCGCCTCGATCAGAGTGCTGTAGCCGCCCCGGCTGATCTGGGGCACCGGAGTGCCGGTGCCGAGCAGGCTGACCCGAAAGATATCGGGCCGGGCTTGAGTTGCTGAGGCTGGGGCATGGTCGTGGTTGCTGATAAAGCTGCTCTCGGCAGCCTGACTGACACCGGTAGCCAGCAGACCGACCAGCAGGGCGGCCAGATAGGTGCTTTTCATGAGAATTTATCCTGTGGGGGAGGGATGGCATCACTGTATTGGTAACCAAAAGTTGAATAAATTGGCTAAAATCCATTTCTTACTAAACTTTTGGTTGTGAATCAGGGCTCGGTAGCGGGTCGTGTTACTCAGGAACGAACAAAGGAGCTGTTGTGGACCGATTGACCAGCATGCGTATCTTCACCCGGGTGGTGGATCTTGGCTCCTACAGCGCGGTGGCGAGCGAAGAGGGGATCAGCGCCCAGATGGTGGGCAAGCATGTGCTGGGACTGGAGCTGTGGCTGGGGGGCAAGCTGTTTCACAAGACCACCCGCCAGCAGACTCTCACCGAGCTGGGCCAGCTGTTTTTGGCTCGCTGCCAGCGGGTACAGGAGGAGATGGCGCTGACCGAGTCGCTCACCCAGAATCTGCTGGCCGAGCCGGCCGGACGGCTGCGCATCGCCGCCCCCCTCAGCTTTGGCCACCACCGGCTGGTGCCGCTGCTGCCCGCTTTTCTCGACCGCTACCCCAAGCTGGATCTGGATCTGCAGCTCACCCCCCGCTGGGTCGATCTGGTGGAGGAGGGGTTCGATGCCGCCATCCGCACCCTGCGCCCGCAGGATGAGGCGCTGATCGCCCGTCCGCTGCTGACCCAGCACTACCGCCTCTGCGCGGCCCCCGACTACCTCAATCGCCACGGCGTACCCCGTCATCCGGCCGATCTCGCTCGCCACCAGTGTCTGCACGGCAACTGGGGCGAACACGAGCGCTGGCAGTTTGTTGGTGAGGATGGTCAGAGCGAGGAGGTACGGGTCGCCTCGCGCCTGCGCATCAATCACTGGCCAGCCTTGTTGACGGCTGCGCTCTCGGGGGCTGGCATCACCTTGCAGCCGGCCGAACAGGTGCGTGAGCATATCGCTTCGGGGCGTTTGCTGCCGCTGCTTGGTCGCTATCAGAGCCCGGCCAAAACCCTCTATTTCATCTATCCGGCGGCGCGGCGGCAGGTGCTCAAGATCACCCTGCTGGGGGATTTTCTGGCCGAATCCCTGCAAGCTGGGCCCGAGCCTGAATAAAAGGCTGCATATTCTCGCCACCGCGCTTAACCATCGTGCTTAACAAAGGGGCGGTGGAGGCCTAACATGGCGGGATGTTTTTCTAGTCGGGACAAAAGGATATGTCTGGGTTGAAAAAGGATCTCGGGCTCTGGCAGGGGATGGGGCTGCTCGCCACTTCGCTGCTCGGCACCGGGATCTTCGTGGTACCGGCGACCGCCGCCTCGCTGGCGGGCGGGGCCTCGCTCTGGGCCTGGTTGCTGCTGATTGCGCTGGTGCTGCCCATCGCCTTTACCTTCGCTCGCCTCGGCCGCCGCTATCCCCATGCGGGCGGTGCGCCGCATCTGATCGGCCTCGCCTTTGGCAACGGCGCCGAGCGCTTCTCCGCCTTCCTGTTTCTGGCTGTGCTGCCGGTGGGGCTGCCTGCCGCCCTGATGATTGCCGCCGGCTTCTGGCATGCCCTGTTCGAGATGGGGGAGTGGACCCTCTGGGCCATCCAGCTGCTCACCCTGCTCGGGGTATTCCTGCTGGGGCTGCGCGGGGCGCGCTCCTCCGGCAATCTGCAACTGCTGATTGCGCTCGCCATTTTGGGGCTGACCCTGCTTATCTGGTTCAAGGGGGAGGTGAGCTGGCGCGATGCGGCCCGGCCGCTACCGAGCGCGGACGAGTGGCCCCCTATGGCTACCGCGCTGGCGGTGATGTTCTGGTGTTTTGTCGGGCTGGAAGCCTTCGCCCACATGGGGGAGGAGTTCAAGCGACCGGAGCGGGACTACCCCATTGCCCTGCTCGGCGGGGTACTGCTGGCGGGGCTCATCTACTGGGTACACTCGCTGGTGGTGCTCAAATATGGCCTCTACGGCGATGAGGCGAAAAACGCCACCGCTATCCCCTCCCTGCTGGCGCTGCTGTTCGGCCCCACCGCCAAGTGGCTGGTGGCGGTGCTCGGTTATCTCTCCTGCTTTGCCAGCATCAATATCTACATTCAGGGCTTTGCCCGGCTGATCTGGAGCATGGCGCGGGAAGGCAAGTTGCCCCCCTCGCTGGCTGTGCTCACCGCGCGCGGCGCGCCGCTGCGGGCGCTCGGTCTGGTGCTCGCCATCTGTCTGATCTGCATCACCCTAATCATCTGGCTGCGACTGCCGCTCGATGAGCTGATCCGCTACGCCAACGGCAATTTCGTGCTGGTCTACCTGCTCTGCATGGCGGCGGGCTGGCGTCTGCTCGGCGGGGTGGGCAAGGGGCTGGCAGGGATAAGCGTGCTGCTCTGCGCTCTGGTGCTGGTGGCGCTCGCCACTCAGGTGCTCTATGCGGTGGTGCTGAGTCTTGGCTACGGCTGCTTCTCGTTGTGGCGGCGTCATCTGCGCCGCAGTCGTCAGCAGAATGTGCTTCCGGTAGCGAAGTAACGTCTCCCCGATGGTCGAAGAAATGAGAAAGCCCTGATGTTCAGGGCTTTTTGATTCCGGCATATGGGATGTTCATATGAATACTAGTTGGCACGCTATTTGCCGAAAAGTGCGGTGTCGGATCAACTCAACGGCGATTTATAGCCAAAAAAAGTGGGATCCAGCTCCCGTTTTGCTTAAAGTGATCTCTTCCGATCCCGGTGGTCGGAATGCCCGCAAGGATGCCCTTCAGACGTAAACAGGATGGCTTGGCCAGACTGACTCTCAGAGATGTGATTGCTTCGGTTCTCTTTTTATCTGTCACCTGTGGTGATAGCGCCTTGTTCCGTTCAGTCAGCCCGGGTTTTGCGTCTCTCTCATCGTGCATTGTCACCATCTGCAGCGAGTGAATCATGAGCGAATCGGTTTTTGAGATCCACGACTGGACCCTGAGCGTTGACGACAACATGTTGTGTCGCCCCGACCGCGAGGTCTACCTCGAACCCAGACTGGTCAATCTGTTGCGGTTTCTGGCCCACAATGCCGGCACCGTGTTTGGCCGCGATGCCCTGATCAACGAGGTGTGGGATGGCGCCGAGGTGACCGATCAGGTTGTGACCCAGTCCATCTTCGAACTGCGCAAGATCCTCAAAGATGGTCGCACCGATGCGACCGACTATATCGTCACCGTGCCCAAGCGCGGCTACAAGCTGGTGGCACCGGTGCGACCGCTGCAGGTGGTTTCCGTGGTGATGGCGGACGAGCAGCCCGCGCCCGCGGTCAATACCGCTCTCTCCGACAACCCGACTCTCTCCGATCTGAGCCCGCCTGCGGCTCTTCAGGATGATGATGCACAGCCCAATGTCGCCCCTTTTCCCGCCGGGCCCCTGACCCGCGCCATCTCCACCCATGCCAAGGATGCCCGCAGCCGCTGGAAGATGGTGAGTTTCGATATCTTCGTTGCCATCGTGCTGATCGCCATTGTCAGCATGCTCAGCTACCAGCACACCAGCCCCCAAGTGCATGCCATGCTGGATCCCAATCTGCTGGTGTTCCGCTTCCACTCCGGCATGGATGACAACAACGAGAACGTGCGCCTCGCCGATGGCATTACCCGCGCCCTGATGGGGGAGGTGGCGGTGGCGACGCCGCTGCGGGTGCAGTACGGCGCCACCACTCTGATGGGGGGCATCATGCCCGGCAAGGAGCTGAGCGTGCGGGTCACCCGCCAGCCCCGTGGCACCTATCTCGATCTGGAGTATCGCAATATCAACACCAACCGGGTGCTGTTCAGCCATCAGTACCAGCTCAGTCGCCACAGTGTGCACGGCGTGTTGCAGGCGAGCAGCCAGGATCTGCTGCGTGCCCTCGACCAGCCCGATGCCGAGCCGGGAATGGGCTGGCCGACCGATGATGCCTCCCTGATGGCGATGATGGAGGCGCAGTACTACATCAACAGCCGGGATCCGGTCGCCCTCAAGCGGGGCATCGATCTACTGGAGCAGGCGCTGATTGCCCATCCGGATCAGCCGCTGCTGTTGGCGGAGCGCTATCTGGCTGGCGAGGCGCTGGCCACCCTGGCGGGCAAATCCGAGAGCGAGCGACTGCAGGGGATTGGCACCCATCTCGCCAGCGTGGTGCAAAACAGCGGCGCCCTGCCAGCCCGGGTGTGGGAGGCGTTGACCCTGCAGGCGATCCTCAACGGCCAGCAACAGCAGGCCAACTATTTGCTGGAGAAGGCGGCGAGTCGCGGCCGCTCGGTGCTCTACTACATACTGCAGGGCAAGCTGGCGGAGCTGGACGGTCGTCCCGAGGCGGCGGGTGATGCCTACAGTCAGGCCTTCCTGATGGAGGCGACCGAGCAGACCTATCTGCTCTGCCAGCAGCTCGGTTTTTACAGCAATATGGAGAGCCTCACCCCGGCTCTGTTCAATGCGCTGGGTCAGAGCAAGGTGAAGCTCTTTTAACACCGCAGTTTGGCTTTCCCCCGGTCGGTGCGGTTGCCGACCCCATCCACAGGCTGCCTTCGGGCGGCCTGTGCTGTTTCTGCTTGTTTCAATCCTGCTTGTTTGCCACCGGGGATAGTCGCTCTGGTGCGTCATGATTTATCCCCCGCAGCTCCCCACTATCCCCACTTGCCTTTGCCTTGCACGCGGCATTCGCTGCACTCGAGTTTGCTCGGCTTTACGCCGCGCACGCAGCTTGTGACATCTGCTCATTGTTGGTGGCGGGATAAGCTGTCTGTCTCGACCCATTTTCATTGCTTACCGGTTATCGCCGTTGCGCTTTACCTCTGAGTTTGGATTGTGATGAGCCGAGCGGAGGGGCGAACAGGAGGTGAGCGGCCACTCAGGGTGATGATCCGCAGGGCTTCCAAATGGCCGCAAGGGCAGGGGGCGCAATGGGAGCTGCTTTATCCCGGGTTTATCTGGCCAAAAATATCAAGACGGCGAGATAAGGGGGTTATCAAGGGGCAAAAACGGGGCGAAAGGATATCAAGGTTTTATCAAGATGGCTGTGTGGGCGGATGTCAATTAACTGTTTTTAAATGGTTTTTATCGAAATCGACGAGGCGGCGAAAAAAGTTGGCTCATATTTTTATCCGTTAGCTGGTCTTTATGTTTTCCGGGGATGAGAGGCCTAGTCTGTGCCCATTCTTTGGCGGGGCGTTCCGCCAAATGTGTATGTGACGACCCGACCTTTTATAGAACCGGAGATCTTATGTCCCTAGATACGAGCAAGAAGATTGGCCTTATCGCCTGTACAGGTGTGGTGGCCGGCAACATGATGGGGAGTGGCATCGCGCTGCTGCCTTCGGCACTGGCCACCATCGGCTCCATCTCTGTCTTTAGCTGGGCAATCTGTCTGGTAGGCGCCATGGGCCTCGCCTTTGTCTTCGCCCGCCTTGCTACCAAGAACCCGCAAGAGGGTGGCCCCATTGCTTACGCTGGCGAGATCTCTCCGGTGTTCGGTTTCCAGACCGGTGTGCTTTATTACCACGCCAACTGGATCGGTAACTTGGCCATCGCCATTACCGGTGTCTCCTACCTCTCGGTCTTCTTCCCCATTCTCAATAGCCCAATTCCGGCCGCCGCTGCCACCATCGCTGCCGTCTGGATCTTCACCTTCGTCAACCTGCTTGGCGGTAGCTGGGTTAGCCGACTCTGTACCCTGGGTCTGGTGCTGATCCTGCTGCCGGTTGTCGGTACTGCGGTGATGGGTTGGGGTCATTTTGATGCCACCGTCTACAGCCAGAACTGGAACACCACCAGCGGCAGCGACCTGCATGCGGTCATCAGCGCCGTGCTGATCTGCCTCTGGTCCTTCGTCGGTGTTGAATCTGCCGCCGTCTCTTCCGGCATGGTGAAGAACCCCAAGCGTACCGTACCGCTCGCTACCATGCTGGGTACCGGTATCGCCGGTATTATCTACATCCTCTCTACCCAGGTGATCAGCGGCATGTTCCCGGCCGGTGAAGTGGCTGCCTCCGGCGCCCCGTTTGCCATGGCCTCTTCCGCCATCTTCGGTAGCTGGTCTGCACCGTTCGTCTCTGCCTTCACCGCTCTGGCCTGCTTCACCTCGCTCGGTTCCTGGATGATGCTGGTGGGCGAGGCGGGCAAGCGTGCCGCCAACGACGGCAACTTCCCGAAAATCTATGGCGAAGTGGACAAGAACGGTGTGGCCAAGAAGGGTCTGATCCTGGGCTCCCTCAAGATGACTGCCCTGATGGTTGGCCTGACCGCCTTCACCTCCCAGTCCGCCCACGCTGCCGATCTCTTCAACGTGCTGACCACAGATGCAGTGCTGCTGACCATGCTGCCCTACTTCTACTCCAGCATTAACCTGATCCGCTTCGAGGGCATGACCTCCCGCAGCATCGGCGCGATGATCTTCTCCGGTGTGGCCTGTGTCTTCTGTCTGGTGGCCCTGATGGGTGCCAAGGGTTCCAACCTCACCGCTACCTTCGTGGTGTCGCTCATCATCCTGATGTTCTACGCCAAAAAACAGGGTCTGCGTCAGCACGACGCCCTGCTCAACGAGCAACCCAGCAACTAATTCCCCCTTTTATCTTCCGAGCGCTCTTCACTCACCATCCCTGATGGAGAGCGCCCCTTTACGTGTGGAGCATCAAGATGAATATCATTGCCATCCTCAACCACCTGGGCGTTTTCTTTAAAGAAGAGCCCATTCGCCAGCTGCAAGCCTCCCTCGAGCGCAAGGGTTTCGAGGTTGTTTATCCGGTCGACGTCGCCGACCTGCTGAAACTGATTGAGAAGAACCCCCGCGTTTGCGGCGCCATCTTCGACTGGGACAAATACTCCCTGGGTCTGTGCAAGGAGATCCACGATCGCAACGAGAAGCTGCCGATCTTCGCCTTCGCTAACGACCAGTCCACCCTGGACATTCACCTGACCGACCTGCGTCTGAACGTCCACTTCTTCGAGTACCGTCTCGGCATGGCCGATGACATCGCCCTCAAGATGGGTCAGGCCACTCAGGAGTATCAGGACGCGATCCTGCCGCCGTTCACCAAGGCACTGTTCAAGTACGTGGAAGAGGGTAAATACACCTTCTGTACTCCGGGTCACATGGGCGGTACCGCCTTCCAGATGAGCCCGGCCGGCAGCATCTTCTACGACTTCTACGGCCCGAACGCGTTCAAGGCTGATGTCTCCATCTCCATGCCGGAGCTGGGGTCCCTGCTGGATCACTCCGGTCCGCACAAGGAAGCCGAAGAGTACATCGCCCGTACTTTCAACGCCGATCGCTCCTACATCGTTACCAACGGCACCTCCACCGCCAACAAGATCGTCGGCATGTTCTCCGCACCGGCGGGCAGCACTGTGCTGGTTGACCGCAACTGCCACAAGTCGCTCACTCACCTGATGATGATGAACGACGTGACGCCGATCTACTTCCGTCCGACCCGCAACGCCTACGGCATTCTGGGCGGTATCCCGCAGAGCGAATTCAGCCGCGACACCATCGCTGCCAAGGTTGCCGCGACACCGGGTGCCCAGGCTCCCCGTTACGCCGTCGTCACCAACTCCACCTATGATGGCCTGCTCTACAACACCGGCTTCATCAAGGAGAGTCTGGATACCCCTTACATCCACTTCGACAGTGCCTGGGTGCCTTACACCAACTTCAGCCCGATCTATGAAGGCAAGTGCGGCATGAGCGGCGAAGCGATGCCGGGCAAGGTGTTCTACGAAACCCAGTCCACCCACAAGCTGCTGGCAGCCTTCTCCCAGGCCTCGATGATCCACATCAAGGGTGACGTGGAGGAAGAGACCTTCAACGAAGCCTTCATGATGCACACCTCCACCTCGCCGCAATACGGCATCGTGGCATCGACCGAGATCTCTGCTGCCATGATGCGTGGCAACACCGGCAAGCGTCTGATCAAGGACTCCATCGATCGCGCCATCTCCTTCCGCAAAGAGATCAAGCGTCTGCGTGATCAGAGCGAAGGCTGGTTCTTCGACGTATGGCAGCCGGACAACATCGACACCGTCGAGTGCTGGAAGCTGGATCCGAAAGATGACTGGCACGGCTTCAAGGACATCGATGACAACCACATGTACCTGGATCCGATCAAGGTTACCCTGCTGACTCCGGGTATGGGCCGTGACGGCCAGCTGCTGGAGAAGGGCATCCCTGCCTCTCTGGTCTCCAAGTTCCTGGACGAGCGCGGCATCGTGGTCGAGAAGACCGGCCCTTACAACATGCTGTTCCTCTTCTCCATCGGTATCGATCAGTCCAAGGCGATGCAACTGCTGCGCGCCCTGACCGAGTTCAAGCGTGGTTATGACCTGAACCTGACCATCAAGAACATCCTGCCGAGCCTCTATCGTGAAGATCCGAGCTTCTACGAAGGGATGCGCATTCAGGAGCTGGCCCAGAGCATCCACGATCTGACCTGCAAATACCGTCTGCCGGAGCTGATGTTCAAGGCGTTCGACGTGCTGCCGGAGATGAAGATGACCCCGCATGCTGCATGGCAGCAAGAGCTGGCGGGCAATCTGGAAGAGGTGCCGTTGCGTGACATGGTTGACCGCATCAGCGCCAACATGATCCTGCCGTACCCGCCGGGAGTTCCGTTGGTACTGCCGGGCGAGATGGTGACCCAGGATTCTCTGCCGGTGCTCGAGTTCCTCGAGATGCTGTGCGAGATCGGTGCCCACTACCCGGGCTTCGAGACCGATATCCACGGCCTCTATCGTCAGGCCGATGGCAGCTACACCGTCAAGGTGCTGCGTTAATCGACAGTGACAACAGTCGAAAGTGACAACAACGGGCCGCAAGGCCCGTTTTTCCCTCCGGAATTCCTGTTCTTATTGCGTGAGTCGCCAACCATGAAGCGAGTGCTCTCCATTCAATCCCACGTAGTCTTTGGCTGTGCCGGCAACAGCGCCGCCGTTTTTCCCATGCGTCGCCTCGGGATCGAGGTGTGGCCGATGAACACGGTGCAGTTCTCCAACCACACCCAATACCGCGAAGGCTGGCAGGGGATGGTGATGCCCGGCGGCCATATCCGTCAGCTGGTAAACGGCCTGGCGGAGATCGGCGTGCTGGCCGAGTGCGATGCGATCTTGAGCGGCTACCTCGGCTCGGCCGAACAGGGGGAGGAGATCCTGGCGGCGGTGGCCCGGCTCAAGGCGCTCAATCCGGCCGCCCTCTATTTTTGTGACCCCGTGATGGGTCATCCCGACAAGGGGTGCATAGTGGCACCCGGCGTCGCCGATTTTCTGAAAAACCGGGCACTGGCCTGCGCCGATATGTTGGCCCCCAATCTGCTGGAGCTGGAACAGCTCACCGGCCGCGATATCCGCAATGTGCCGGAGGCCATCGAGGCGTGCCAGCAACTGCGCGCGCAAGGGGTCAAGCTGGTGATGGTCAAGCATCTGGGCAAGGCCGGCTTTGCCATGGACCGCTTCGAGATGTTGCTGGTGTGCGAGGAGGGAACCTTTCATCTCTCCCGCCCGCTCTACCCTTTTGCTCGCCACCCCATCGGGGTGGGGGATCTGCTGAGCGCCACCATGCTGGCCAATCTGCTGGCCGGTTGTACCCCGGTAGCTGCGTTCGAACTTACCAACGCCAGCGTGGATGCCGTGCTGGCTCGCACCTGGCTGGCGGGGGCCTACGAGCTGCAACTGGTGGCGGCCCAGCATGAGATGGCGCTGCCGCAGGTCTCCATCCGGGCGACCCGCCTCTGAGCTGTTTGCGCCAACAGCAGAAACAACAAAGCCCTGATCATCAGGGCTTTTTATATGTCAGTGTCCCGTCCTGAATATGGTTTACACCTTTCCCCCCAATAAATGGAGAGCCCGATGGGACAAGGTGTGAAACGGACACAGCGCGATTACTCGCTGACTTTTAAACTGGCGCTGGTCGAGCAGATTGAAAAAGGCGAGCTCACCTATAAACAGGCTCAGGTGCGTTATGGCATTCAGGGCCGCTCCACCGTTCTGGTATGGTTGCGTAAACATGGTCGGCAAGATTGGAGCCAGGGGGCTTCTGTACGTGCCGGCAGGAGCATCACCATGCCTGACCCCGACAACCAGACGCCCGAACAGCGCATCAAGGAACTCGAGCAGCAGCTGGCGCTGATGAGTCAGAAGGCTCAGTTCTTTGAGGCCGTCGTCGATGTACTGAAGAATGACTACGGCGTCTCCATCGTAAAAAAGCGACCCGGCAAGTCCTCTCGCAGCGGCAAGTCGAGAGGCTGACCATTGTCAGGGCTTGCCTGTTTCTGGGGATAAGCCGGCAGGCTTACTACAAGCGCAATCGGGTTGCCGACGAGCGCCATGCACAAGGGCTACAGGTGGTGCGCTTTGTGCGTCAGGTTCGACTGCGACAACCGCGGGTCGGCACTCGCAAGCTGCATTATCTGCTCCAGGGTCAGGATGATGGCGGGCTCAAGGTCGGGCGTGACAGGCTGTTTCAGATATTGGCCGAGCACCGCCTGCTGGTGCCACCCAGACGGGCGTATCACAAGACCACCCACAGTTTTCACCGTTTCTACCGTCATCCCAACTTGCTCAAGGCGGGGTCAGAGCAGGTCACACCGGTGGCCCCGGAGCAGGTCTGGGTCGCTGACATCACCTATCTGCCCGCCAGGAGCGGGCCGCTGTACCTGAGCCTGGTGACGGATGCCTACTCACGCAAGATAGTGGGCCATCACGTGCACGAAGGAATGCACGCGGAGTCGGTTGCGATGGCGTTCAAGAAAGCGCTGAAGCAACGGCGTGGCAGCGGTGAACTTATCCATCACTCAGACCGCGGCGTGCAGTATTGCTCTGGGCTGTATCAGTCACTACATGAACGGTACGGGGTGAAATGCTCGATGACGGATGGGTATGACTGTTACCAGAATGCGTTGGCGGAGCGGGTGAACGGGATTTTGAAAGGAGAGTTATTGTTGCAAAGCCCGCAGGATTTGACGCAAGCGCGGGAAATGGTGCGTGAAGCGGTGGATATTTACAACGAGGAGCGGCCGCATCATGCGTTGAAATACAGAACCCCCGATGCGGCACATAGGGGGTTCTGAGTAGAGAAATGCTAGTTGAAAATGTGTAAACCTATTTCAGGACTAGACACAGATGTCGGGAGAGGGCTTAGTCTTGCGGGCTTTTGAGCGCCTTGACCACATCCTCTTTGGGCTCCAGCTCCTTGACCTGATTAAAGATCTCCAGCTCCCCTTGCGGGCTGACGGTGTAGGCATCGGCATCCTGATAGCTGCCGCTACCGGCGCTCTCGATGATGACCACCAGCTCGGGCTGCTTGTCGCCATTCAAGTCGACCAGTTTCAGCTCCCTGATAAAGCCGTTGCGGGCCATCACCTTGCCATCCTGAAACTCATCCAGTGGAAATTTGGCGTTCTGGCCCGAATAGAGCCGCACGTCATAGCTGCCGATGGAGGCGGGCTCACCCACCCCCTGCGCCACCCGGATCACCTGCCCGGAGGGGAGGGTCAGTTGCTTGCTAAATCCCTCTTCGGCTTGTGCCGCCAGCGGC
This sequence comes from Aeromonas sp. 102P, assembly GCF_051920345.1. Classification (NCBI taxonomy): domain Bacteria; kingdom Pseudomonadati; phylum Pseudomonadota; class Gammaproteobacteria; order Aeromonadales; family Aeromonadaceae; genus Aeromonas; species Aeromonas sp. 102P. Next base: position 1,773,099 of record NZ_JBQBCZ010000001.1, read on the forward strand.
AGGGTCAGCAGCCCTGCCATCATCAATGCTCTGTTCATCTTGCAACCTCTTGCTGTCTCTTGAGTGCGGGCTCCCGGGGAGCCCGCCGTGATGCTGTTACCAGATCTTCACCCGCTTCTGGGGCGGCAGATAGAGCTTGTCACCCGGCTGGATGTTGAATGCCTCGTAGAAGGCGGGAATGTTCGGCACCACGCCGTTGACCCGGTACTCGGGGGGCGAGTGGGGGTCGGAGCGCAGCAGCATCTGCATCAGCTCGGGGCGATACATCCCCTTCCACACCTGTGCCCAACCGAGGAAGAAGCGCTGTTCGCCGGTGAAGCCATCCAGCACCGGCGCCTCCTTGCCATCCAGTGACAGCTCGTAGGCTTTGTGGGCGATGGTGAGACCGCCAGATCGCCGATGTTCTCACCCAGAGTGAACTGGCCGTTGACGAACTGGCCGTTGATGGGCTCGAAGCGGTTGTACTGGGCCACCAGACGGCTGGTGCGGAAGCGGAACTCCTTGAGATCTTGCGGTGTCCACCAGTCGCGCATCATGCCGTCACCGTCGGATTTGGCCCCCTGATCATCAAAACCGTGGCCCATCTCGTGGCCAATGACCCCGCCGATGGCGCCGTAGTTGACCGCATCATCCGCCGTCATGTCGAAGAAGGGGGGCTGCAAAATGGCCGCCGGGAAGACGATCTCGTTGTTGCTCGGGTTGTAGTAGGCGTTCACCGTCTGCGGCGACATGTGCCACTCGTCCCGGTCCACCGGCTTGCCGAGGCGCGCCAGACTGTCTGCGTATTCAAAGGCTTGCGAGCGTTGCAGGTTGCCCACCAGATCATCCGGTTTGATGGTGATGGCGCTGTAATCCTTCCACTTGTCGGGGTAGCCGATCTTGGGGCGGAACTTGGCCAGCTTCTCGAGTGCCTGCGCCTTGGTCTCGGGCGACATCCAGTCGAGCTCCTTGATGCTCTGACCGTAGGCGGTGCGCAGGTTCTCAACCAGCTGCTCCATCCGCTCCTTTGCTGCTGGCGGGAAGTAGCGGGCCACATAGAGCTGGCCGACTGCTTCACCCAGATGATCGTTCAGCACCCCGAGTGCCCGCTCCCAGCTGGCGCGCTGCTTGGGCGTGCCGCTCAATGTGGTGCCGTAGAAGGCAAAGTTGGCGCGGTCGGTCTCGCTGTCGAGATAGGGGGCGTAGTCGGTCAGCAGTTGCCACTTGAGGTAGGCCTGCCAGTCGGCGATGGGGGTCTGGGCCATCACCTGATCCAGCGCGCTCAGATAGGTCGGCTGACCGATGATGAGCTCCGGCTGGCCAGCGATGCCCGCGGCATTGAGATAAGCCTGCCAGTCGAGATGGGGGGCGAGCCGTGCCAGTTCGCTGACGGGGCGCTTGTTGTAGTTCTTCTCCCGATCCCGCAGCGCGACGTTGTCCCACTGGATGGTGGCGAGCCGGGTTTCGAGGGCCAGAATCCGCTTGGCCTTGCCGCTCGGGTCAGACTCTCCGAGGCGGCTCAGCATGGCGGCGATGTGCTGCTGGTACTTCTGGCGCAGGGCCTGGCTGTCGGGATCCTGCTTGAGGTAGTAGTCCCGATCCGGCAGCCCCAGTCCACCTTGATAGAGGTAGACCGCATAGCGGTCGGGGGACTTGGCATCGGCGTCGATCCAGATGCCGAACGGTGCGCCGCCGCCCATGCGGCCCGACTGGGCAAAGGCGCGGGCCAGCGCAGCCTGATCACCGATCCGGTCGATATCGGCCAGCGCCGGTGCCAGCGGGGTGAGCCCCTTGGCGTCACGGCCTGCCTGATCCAGATAGCTGGCGTAGAGATCGCGGATCTGCTGGGTCGGCGTGTCGGTGGCTGCCTCCTGCTTGGCCAGCTCCTCGACCAGCACCCGTACATCGGCGAGGGATTTGTCCCGCAGCATGTAGAAGGCGCCATCGGCGGGACGATCGTCGGGGATCTTGGCGGTGGCGAGCCACTTGCCATTGACGTAGCGGAAGAAGTCATCGCCGGGTTTGACCTGGGTGTCCATATTGGCCAGCGCCAGCCCGGAGTGTTTGGGGGCGTCTTGCGGTGCCTGACTGCAGCCAGCCAGCAGGGCCAGTCCAATCAGGCCAGCCAGTAAGCTTTTCTTATTGTTCATCTTGTTTGATTCCAATTCGGGTTGTTTGCTTCCCTGCCCATCTTCCTTGCTCCAACCGGTTGTGCGACCGCCTTGCGGTCAGCCTGGTGGAGAGGGCGGGCGAGCCTCACTCTAGCAGCAGGGTTGCAGCTTGATAAGCCCGACTCTGCTAAGATCGGCCGGTCCGTTTTGGGGAAGCCTATGATTTCTCATCTTTATTCTCGCTTTTGTCTGACTATGCCAGCGCCGGAAGGTTCCACCGGTCTGCTGGTGGCCTTCAGTGGCGGCCTCGACTCCACCCTGCTGCTGGTGCTGGCGGCGCAGTATGCCCGCCAGCACAGCCTGCCGCTTCGCGCCCTGCACGTGCACCACGGCCTCAGTCCCCATGCCGATGAGTGGGTCGCTCATTGTGAAGCTGTGTGTCAGCAATTGGCGGTGGAGCTGCTGGTCGAGCGGGTGACCCTGATCCGCGGCAATGGCGAGAGTCTGGAGGCGCAGGCCCGCACCGCCCGTTACCAGCGACTGACAGCTAGGATGCGGGAGGGGGAGTGGCTGCTCACCGCCCACCATCAGGACGATCAGCTGGAGACCCTGCTGCTGGCCCTCAAGCGCGGCGCCGGTCTGCGTGGACTGGCGGGGATCCTGCCAAGCCAGCCCTTTGCTGGCGGTCTGCTGCTGCGGCCGCTGCTCGATATGAGTCGTGCCGAGCTGGCCGAGGCGGCGGCGAGCCTCCCCTTTGGCTGGGTGGAGGATGAGAGCAATCAGGACGTGAGTTATGACCGCAACTTTTTGCGCCAGACGCTTATCCCCCAGCTCAAGGCGCGCTGGCCCGCCATGGCCCAGACCGCGGCGCGCAGCATGGCTCTGTGCGCCGAGCAGGAGGCGCTGCTGGATGAACTGGCAGAGAGTGACTGGCAGCTGGCGGGCGAGGGGGAGGCGCTCCATATCGGCCCGCTGCACGCCCTTTCACCCACCCGGCGCAACAACCTGCTGCGCTACTGGATCCGCCGTCAGGGGGGGAGATGCCATCCCGTGAGCAGCTTGCCCGGCTCTGGCAGGAGGTAGCGCTGGCGCGCGGCGATGCCAATCCCCAGCTCAACTGGGGGCGCCAGAGCTGCCGCCGTTTTCAGGAGCGGCTCTATCTGGTGAGCCCTGATCTGCAACCTTGCCATCAGGTATTGCCGTTGACCGTGGGTGAGCCGCTGACCCTGCCGGACGGGTTGGGTGAGCTGGTGGTGCGCATTGCGGAGCACGGCGAGGATCGGCTGCGTTCCCCCCGAGCGGATGAGCCTCTCTCGGTGCGTTTTCAGGTGGCGCCCGGGATCCCCCTCAAACCGGTGGGGCGAAGCGGCAGTCGGCGGATGAAGAAGCTGCTGCAGGAGTATGGCGTGCCTTCGTGGCAGCGGGGGCGCATCCCCATCCTCTACTATGGCGAGCAGGTAGCGGCGGTGGTGGGGCTCTTTGTCTGCGACGGTTTTATGGCGCAGGGGGCCGGGCTGGTCTGTCACTGGCAGGGGGGCGGTGCAGCTCCGGTTTTGCCCGAGCAGGATCTTGCCTGAGGTGATCTCGGTGTGAGGGGGGATTAGCCCCAAAAAAAGAAGCTCCGGTCACATGGCGCGCATGTGCCGGAGCAAAGAAGAGTTCGGGATTATTCGTTAGGGCTGGCCTTGCCGGCTTTTTTGCGGGCGTAGAGGTGACTGTCGGCCGCCTCGTAGAGGCTCGGCACATCGACCCCGGATTGCCAGCTGGCGGCGCCAAGGCTGCATCCGACCGAGAAGGTGCTGAGCTCCTTGTTGGTCATCAACATATGCTGCAGTCGCAGCCAGACCGGGCGCCACGCCTCGGGTTCGGCCGGTTGCAGCAGCAGGGCAAATTCATCTCCCCCGAGCCGGAAGGCTTGATCCGTGCTGCGGATACACCCCTTGAGCAGCTGGGCGAAGCGGCTCAGCACCAGATCCCCCACCGGATGGCCCCAGGTGTCATTGATCTGCTTGAAGCGATCGAGATCCAGCAGCACCAGCACCAGACCGTGGGGCTCTCGGCTGTGCTGCTCGATGGCGCGGCCGATGGCCTCGTCAAAGTAGGAGCGGTTGCCAAGGCCGGTCAGGTGATCGAGCCGGACCAGCTGATCCAGTTTTTCCAGCCGCAGATAGAGGGGGAGCAGCAGGCAGAGCAGCTGATGGTATTGCATCAGTGCCCGTTGCTGACTGCCGCTCAGCGGATGTTCCAGCTCGTAGTGAAGTTGGCCGAGCAGCTGGCCGTGCTGGCCGCGCAGCTCGAACGGATAGTTGTGCAGGTTGAGGGTGGCCAGCGGCGGGTGCTGGATCAGCACATGGGGCTGGCCACAATCGAGGTAGAGACCGTGGATCCTGACAATTCTTGCCGCACGATCGGCAAAAGTTGTCAGCAGACCGCCGAGATCGCTCTGCCCCAACAACTGCTCGAGCAACTGGTTGCGTTCAACGCTGGGCAACGGCGTGAGCCGCTCCATCTGGCGAACCCACTGCTCGATGCCATGGCTAAAGCCATTAAGTGACGACGTATTTTCCATGGTCTTCCACCTGTAACACCTGACTACTGTCTCCTCCCTGCAATTGGCATGCCCAATATATCTTTCCTGCCCGCCAGATCGGCTGACTAAGCTTAAGTCGATAAAAGGAGAGGAAAATTTGTACACCGATCTGTTGATCCTGCTGTTCGCCGCCGTCCTGCTGGTGGCAACTTTCCGGCGCCTCGGCTTGCCGGTCATCCTCGCCTACCTGATTGCCGGCGTCTTGCTCGGCCCCCACGGGCTGGCGGTGATCACCGGCCAGTCGATCATGCAGACCATTGCCGAGCTGGGGATCGTCTTTCTGATGTTCTCGCTGGGGCTGGAGTTCTCCCTGCCGAAATTACTGGCGATGCGTCGGTTGGTGCTGGGGGTGGGGATGTTGCAGGTGCTGCTCACGTCACTGCTCTTCTTCGCCATCGGCTGGTGGTGGGGGCTGGGTCTGGCCCAGTCGCTGGTGGTGGCGGGAACGTTGGCACTCTCCTCCACGGCTGTGGTGATCAAGCAGCTCGGCGAGCAGAAGCAGCTCCACACCCGCCGCGCCCAGCTGGGGGTGAGCGTGCTGCTGTTTCAGGATCTGGCGGTGGTGCCCCTGCTGGTGATGATCCCGATCCTCGCCCAGCCGGAAGTGCAAGGGAGCGCCCTGGCCGCCGAGATCGCCTGGGCCACCCTCAAGGGGCTGTTTGCCCTCTTCACTCTGCTGGCGGTCGGTAAGTGGTTGCTGCCGCTGCTGTTTCACGAGGTGGCGCGGGCCCGCTCCGACGAGCTTTTTGTGCTGAGCGCCCTGCTGGTGGCGCTGCTGGCCGCCTACATGACCCATTCGCTGGGGCTGTCGATGGCGCTGGGGGCGTTTCTGGCGGGGATGATGCTGGGGGAGTCCCACTACCGTCATCAGCTTGAGGTGGACATCAAGCCCTTTCGCGACGTGCTGATGGGTCTCTTCTTTATCACCATCGGCATGGCCATGGAGTGGGAGCTGGTGGCGCGGGCTTGGTGGCAGGTGCTGATCTGCGTGGTGCTGCTGGTGCTGTGCAAATCCCTGCTGGTACTGCTGGCCGGGCGGCTGATGGGGGAGCGCAAGCGTGACAGCATGGCCGCCGGCATCATGCTGAGTCAGGTGGGGGAGTTCGGCTTCGTGCTGCTGGCGCTGGCGCTCCACCACGGCTTGCTGGATCAGCAACTGGTCTCCCTGCTTATCGGCATCGGCATCATCTCCATCGCCATGACCCCCTGGCTGGTGACCCAGGCCCATTCGCTGGCCCGTAGCCTGACCGACCCGGCGCTGCTGACCCGCTCCGAAGTCGCTCAGTCGGGCCTGAGCAAAAACCAGCATGTCATCATCGCCGGCTTTGGCCGGGCCGGGCAGACCTGTGCCCGCTTTCTCAAGATCGAGGAGATCCCCTTTCTGGCCCTCGATCTTGACCCGGAGCGGGTGAGCGAGGCCAAGCTGGCGGGGGAGCAGGTGGCCTTCGGCGATGCCAGCCGCCGCGATATTCTGCTGGCCGCCGGGTTGTTGCGGGCACGGCTGGTGATCATCACCTTCGATGATCGCAAGCGGGTGGAGGCGATGCTGGCACTGATCCGCGAATTGGCGGGGGATCTCAAGGTGCTGGTGCGTACCCGCGATGACAGCTTTCTGGAGCAGTACAAGCAGGCGGGGGCGTTTGAGGTGATCCCCGAATCCCAGGAGGGGGCCCTGATGCTGGTCTCCCACCTGCTGCTCAATTGCGATATCCCAATTGGCCGGGTGATCCGTCGGATGGAGCTGGAGCGCAGCAGCCAGTATCGCTTCCTGCACGGCTTCTACTGGGGGGATCAGAGTGCCAGCAATCTGGAGGCAGATCAGCTGCTTGAACGCCTCCATCCCCTGTTGCTGCACGATCAGGCGTGGGCGGTAGGCCGTGAAGTGCGCGAGCTGCCGCTTGATGAGGTGCGGATCAAGGAGGTGCAGCGCGGGGATCAGAGTCTGGAGCCCAGACCCGAGCTGGTGCTGGCGGCTGGCGATCGGCTGATCCTGTTTGGTACCGTGGTGGCGATGGAGCAGGCGGAGCAGCGTTTGCTGGAGGGGCGCTGAGTCCCCTCGCACTCATCGGCCGCGCCCTTTACTCCCGCTCTTTTGGCAGCCCTTCGATATCGAGGAAGGCGACGACCCGTTCCCGCTCCCTCAGGGTGTCCTGATAGCCCAGCTTGATCAGCTGCTGACAATAACCCGGATAGAACATCAAAAAGCTGGCCAGACTGCTGGTCTCATCCCCCTTCACACCCAGCACCCGCAATAGCCGGCGCAACTTTAGCGGCAGTTTGCGCAGGTAGGCCAGTGCGATTGTGTCGAGATCCTGACTCGGTTTTAGCACGCAGGTCTCCACCCGCTTCAGCTTGAGGCGATTGCGCTCCCGCTCAGGGATAAGATCCAGAGTCTGGTTGATGCGCCATAGCCGCTCCAGATCGGAGTTGAGGGTATCGGTAAAGACCGTATCGAGCAGATGGCTGGCGATATTGGAACTGGTGAGATGGCCGTGATGATGGGTCGGCGCCGAGTGCTCAGGCGGATCTAGCGTGATCAGCAGGATCCGCTCCGCCCCCAGATGGATGGCGGGGCTGAGCGGGCTCAGCTGGTGGATGGATCCGTCGCCGTAGAACTTCTCGCCGATCCGGGTGGCTGGAAAGACGAAGGGGAGCGCCGAGGAGGCGAGCAGGTGCTCAGATGTAAGCACGGTGCGCACCCCGCGCCGTCTGGCCCGCTCCCAAGGATGGTGGTCGGCCCGACCCTGAAAGAAGGTGGTGGATAGGCCGTCATCGTAATCCGACGCCGTGATGGCCAGCGCCTCCAGACTGCCGTAGAGGATGTTGTCATCGATGCGGTGATAGTCGATGAGCTGATCCAGCAGGCGGTGCAGCGGCGCGTTGTCAAAGAGGTGAAAGGCGTGGTTGGTGTGGGGATTGATCAGCCCTGCCGACCCTTCATACATCAACCGCCACAGCAGGCGCCCCGGGTGAAAATCGAAGATGTGGTGAGTCTCGAAGCGGCGCCAGACCCACTCCAGCTTGCGCACCCCCAGATGGAAGCAGGAGGCGTAGCAGGCGAGCGCGGTGACATTGATGGCCCCCGCCGAGGTGCCACAGAGGATGGGAAAAGGGATGCCGAGATTGCGCGGGTAGAGCTCCGCAATCGCCTTGAGGGCGCCGACCTGATAGGCGGCGCGAGCACCACCACCGGTGAGCAACAACGCTGTATTGGGTCTGGCCATATGCTGGCGCCTTATCGTGTTCTGACAAGAATGTTCCCACTGACAAGTTAACTATAAGGCGCTGTATCAAATATAAAAACGGGCGCTTGCCCGTTTTTTTCATGGCCCCATGTCAAAGGGCGCGGTGAGGATTTTCCGGCCGCGCCAGCTGATCGAAGGCGGCGAATACCGGGGCGCTGGCGAGGATGCGACCGTGGCCCAGACCCCGGGTGCTCACCAGCCGGGTATGACCATCCTGACTGGCCCGCAAGGAATCGCCGTGCGGGGCAAATCTGTCCTCCTCGTCGTGTACTATCATCGCCGCGCCGCTGCGACTGGCGAGTCGGCCCAGCGGATCAACCGTGCTCAAGGGGTGCTGGTACTCCTGCTCAATCTCCTTGACCACCGCATCGAACAACCGGATGGAGTAGCCGGAGCGCGCCACCATGCCGTAGAGCTGGGGCACATAGTCGAGCACCGGCGAAATCAACAGCAGCGGCAGGGTATCGATACCCGCCTGACGGCTGGAGAGGGTGACGGCGCCTCCCATGCTGTGGGCGATGACCCCGTGCAGCGGGCCTGCTTCGTTGGCCAGCTTGGTCGCCAGCTCGTCGAAGGCGCGCACGAAACGGGGTAGGTGGCCAGTGTTGCCCGCGCTCTGGCCGTGGGCCGGATGATCGTAGGCAATGGCGGTGAACCCCTGCGCGGCGATATGGCTCATCAGCGGATAGAACTGGCTGGCGCTGCCGGACCAGCCGTGCATCAGCAGCCACAGTGGTCCCTGACCGAGCCGATAGCTCATCAATACCCCTTCGCTTGTATGGACGGCCTGCTTCACCAGACCGGCAGGTTCGCTGCCATCCCGCTGGTTGCGCTGGGGGGTGAGCAGCAACTTGCTGGCGGTGCGCTTGGCATGACTGGGGGCGAGTCTGTGGTGCAACCGGGTGCCGATCCCCAGCAGCCATTTGCTCGGGCTGAAGCGGCGGGTGTTGAAGTAGATCTTGCTGCTCATGGTCATCCTGTGGTTTTTATGTGCGAACGGTCGTGCTTTTTTGTCGGTTTTTAAAAATTCGTGTTGAACGGATGCCAAAACATCAGCGCCAGCTGCTCAGCAGAGCGTCCACTTCGGGCCAGAAGTGGCGGGCCGGATCCTGACACAGTTCGAGATCGTTGAACACCTGATCCGCCAGATAGAGGCCATAGAGGCGGTAAACGGCGCGCCAGGGATCCATCTCCCGTCGCCACTCGCCTGCGGCCTGACCCTGCACTACCTGACGGGCCAGATAGTCGAGCCAGAAGCGCACCAGTTGCCGGGCGGCTTGTTGCACGGGGCTCTCTTGCTCATGGCTATCCTGCACCGAGGTCCAGGCATCGAGGAACATGCAGCGTCCGGCAAAGCAGTGGTTCCACGCCTGCCAGGCGCGCAGCAGGGCGATCAGCTTGTCGTGCTGGCTCTGGTGCTCCTGCTGGCGTACCGGCTGGATCACCCGTAGCCGAAACACCTCGGCGGCGTACTCCAGCACGGCGATCTGCAGATTGTCTCGGGATTGAAAGTGGGCAAACAGGCCGCTTTTCGACATCTCGCAGGCGCTGGCCAGCGAGCCGATGGTCAGGCTCTCCAGCCCTTGCTGGCTCGCCTGCTCAAAGGCAGTCTGCAAAATGTTTTCCCGGGTCAGGCGCCCCTTGCTCATCACTCTCTCCTCGTTGGCGCTGGCAGCATAAAGTACGATCGTGCTAATTGTCGAGCAATAAATAGCCAGCATGGCTGGCTATGTCGTCTCCCGCGTGTCACTGCGCGCGGGGGTCAGCTCTCCTTGATATCGAGCTGTTGCAGGGCGATAACCGCCTGAGTTCGGTTCTTGACGCCCAGTTTTCTGAAGATGGCGGTGATATGGGCCTTGATGGTGGCCTCGGAGACGTTGAGCTCCCAGGCGATCTGTTTGTTGAGGCTGCCATCGCGCAGCATGATCAGCACCTTGTATTGCTGGGGGGTGAGGCTGGCCAGCTTGCTGGCGAAATCGGGGCCATCTTCCGATTCGGGATGGAGCGAGATGCCTTCCGGCACCCAGTTATCCCCCCCGATCACCGTATTGAGGGCGTTGACCAGCTCCTTCATCGGTACCGATTTGGGAATGAAGCCGAGCGCCCCGAGCCGCAATACCTGCTGGATGATGGCCGCATCTTCCGAGGCGGAGACCACCACTATGGGCAGGTCGGGATACTGGCCGCGCAGGTGGGCCAGCCCCTCGAAGCCATTGGCTCCCGGCATCTTGAGATCGAGCAGCAACAGGTCAACTTCGGGGTGCTCGCCGAGCAGGCTGGTCAGGCTGTCGATGGAGTCCGCTTCCAGCAATTGAGCATCGTTGATGGCCATGTGCACCGCTTGGTAAAGGGCGCCCCGAAACAGGGGGTGGTCATCTGCGATGACGATGGTAAATTGGCTGTCCATATTTCGGTTAATGGCTCACATTGTTGCTAACTGATTGTTTTGAAAAATCAAACTAGCATCGCTCACCAAGAGGGTCAAACCCGCCGGTGCGCAAATGTGAAGCGACCATCGGATGTTTTGCCATCAAGGGCAGACAGGCCGGTCGCAGGCAACTCATGCAGGAGGCAACAGATGGGTTCCTTGGTATTGGCGGTGGGCACCGGCTCCACCTGGGCGATGCGGGCGGCACTAGTGCTCGCCATGAGCGGGCTGGCGTGGCAGGAGCAGGTGTTCGATCTGGAGGATGCCAAGTCGCTGGCGCGGCTCAAGCGGCTGGCACCGGCCGGTCTGGTGCCCTGGCTCGAACACGATGGCTTGCGGGTTCACGACTCGCTGGCCATCGCCGAATATGTACACGAGCTCTGTCCCGACCGTCAGCTCTATCCGGTTTCGCTGGCCGAGCGGGCACTGGCTCGCAGCCTCTGCGCCGAGTTGCACGCGGGATTTCGGCAGATCCGTTCTCTGCTCCCCTTCTTTCTTGGGGCGCCAACCCGTATCGATCCCCCGGTGGAGGCGGTCGGTGAGCTGGCTCGCTTGCAGGAGATCTGGTCGCAGGCGCGGGGCCCCTTCTACTTTGGCGAGGCGGGCATTGTCGATGCCTTCTATGCGGTGATGGCCTATCGGCTGGCCAGCTACGGCATCCTGTTGCCCGGTCAGGCTGGAGCCTATCAGCAGGCGCTGCTGGCCTGGCCCCTGTGGCAAGAGATGTTGGTCAAGGCGCGCTTGCAGTGGCCGGTGGCGGCGCGCCAGTCACAGTGAACCTTGGCAGATAGATAAACGAGAGAGGGGAGCCAGTGGCTCCCCTCTCTGTTGCTGGTGAATGTGGCTCAAGAGTTACTTCTGCCGACCGGCAAAGACCACCACCACCTTGTCATCCCCCTTCTCCCGCACGAAGGCGTAGGGGGCATCCGAGAGTTTCTGGTGACTGCCTGCCGCAATGGCAGGATGGGCGGCGCGGAACTGGCCCAGTTGCTGCCAGTGCTTGACCAGCTCAGCCTTCTCTCCGCTGGCCAGCTCCTGCCAGTTCATGTCCGAGCGCAAGCCTTGATCGAACACTCCGCCATCCTTGGCCAGCCCGCGGCCGGACTCGTCGCCGTAGTAGAGCTGGATGCCGCCTGGCAGCAGCATAAAGCTGTTGGCGACCCGGCGCTGTAGCGGCACATCCTGATAGTCTCCAAAGAACAGCTTGGTGTCGTGGGAGCTGATGTAGCTCAACACGTTGAACTCGGGATCCTGATTGATGCGGCTGGCGTAGCTGGCATAGGTGGGCTCGGCGCTGGCCATGCACTGGGCCTGGGGCAGGGCAAACTCGCGCTGATAGTCGAAGTTGATCAGTGAATCGAAACCGTTCTGATACCAGAAATCCTTGGCGACCCCGTGATCCCACACCTCGCCCACCATGTAGAAGGGCTGATCGTCGAGGGCCTTGCCCGGGTTGTTGGTCTTCCACTCCTTGAGTGCAGCGGTGCCCGCCTGCTTGAGCTTGGCCCACACCTCGGGCTCCAGATGCTTGACGGTGTCGGCGCGGAAGCCGTCGATGCCAAAGCGGCGCACCCAGTCGGTGTGCCAGGCGATCAGGTAGTCACTTACGGTGGCGTTGGGTAGCGCCTTGGCGAGGGTGTCTTTTTTCGCGGCCAGCAATGGCGGCAGCCCTGCCGGTTTGGCCGATTCGGTCAGAAAGTCCGGCAGCCCCGCTACCGAACCGGTCACATCGTCGGTGCCGGGCTGCGGGTAGCCGGGCAGACCGGCGCGCACCCAGTCACCACTCCACCACTTGTTCCACGCGGGTGATTGATAGTCGATGAACTGGTTGTAACCATGCCAGTTGAGGCCACCGCTCGGGCGCCACTGGTTCCAGACGGTCGGCAGCTTGGCTGTATTCTGGGTCAGTTCGGTGAGCCCCAGATCCTGCAGATCGGCGAGGGTGGCGTAACCGGCATGGTTCATCACCACGTCGAGGATGATCCGCATGCCGCGTTTGTGGGCCTCGTCCACCAGGGTTTTCAGGCTCTCTTCATCGCCGTAGTTGGGGTCAATCTTGGTGAAGTCGAGCGCCCAGTAGCCGTGATAGGCATAGAAGGGGAAGTTGCCCTGCTCACCACCGCCGATAAAGCCGTGAACCTGCTCCACCATGGGGGTGATCCAGATGGCGTTCATGCCGAGGCTCTTGATGTAGTCGAGCTTCTCGGTCAGCCCCTTGAAGTCGCCGCCGTGCCAGGTGGCCACCTCATCCTGACCATCCTTCTGGCGGCCGAAGCTGTGGTCGTTGGCGGGGTCGCCATTGTGAAAGCGATCGGTCAGCAGGAAATAGACGCTCGCCTGATCCCAGCTGAACGGTACTGGCTTGGCTGCCTTGACCGGTTCGAGCAGCAGCAGGCCGCCGCTCTCTTTACTCGGGGTCAGGGTCAGTTTGCCCTGTTTGACCACCGCCTCCTGTTTCGAGTAGGCATCCCTCAGTCGGGTACCGTCGGGCCAGACCCCTGTCAGGGACACAGTGACCGGGCCGCCATCCCAGCTGATGCAGGGCTCTGTCGGCGGCTGGCGCTTGAACTCGCTCTTTTTGGTCGCCCGCAGCACCTTGAGGCTGGGGGTATCCGGGTTGAAGGTGAACTGATACTCCCCGGCCAGCATCACCCGCAGGGTAAAGCTCTGATCCTTGCTGCATTTGTCCATGGGCTGGGCGGTGCCGAAGGGGAGCGGCTTGCTCTCGCTCGGGCCAAAGCTGGTGCCGCAACTGTTTCCTGCGTCGCTTATGCGGATCTGGTGGCTCCCCTTGGCAAGAGGGTGAGTCAGCTCCACCGTGCCCTTGTCCAGCGCGATCGGGGTCGCGACCGGTTGACCATCCACATAGAGGCGAACCTCGGGAGCGGCCAGCGCCTGTTGGGTGAACAGAGGGGCGGCCAGCAGGGCGAGCCAGAGAGGGGATAAGTGATGAGCACGACGCATAAGCCATTCCTTGAACAGGGCAGTTCGGACAAGGGCCCATTCTAGGAGCAGCAAAGCGCGCCTTGGATCGGCAAAATGCCGATTTGTGACATTAGTTCAAATGGTTACGTTTTCAAGCCAAGGAAAGTGTGACGGGGAGGTGGTGGGAATCTCTGTCGATATAAATAGCGCCCATAAAAAATGCCGGTCAGGTGACCGGCATTTGGCATTGCAGGAATCGTCGTCACATCAGACGGTGAAGAACTTGAAGTTGACGAAGGCCACCGCGATGAAGGAGGCCACCATGCCGCTGATGCAGAGCACCGCCGGGCGGATGGCTGGCCAGCGATGGGTCAGCAGAATGATGGCTAGCAGGGTCGGGTAGAGCCCGAACATGTAGCGCGGCATGGCGTTGAGGCCGGTCATCAGCGGGATGGTGCAGCAGATGAACATCAGGGTCGCTTCCGCCCAGCGTTTCTGGCTGAACAGGTAACCGTTCAGGCACCAGCCGAAGATCACCATGATGGAGAGGTAAGCCTTGCGGCCGCCCAGCTCGAAACCGCTCAGCCACCAGTCCAGCGGGCTGTCCATGTAGCGACCCCAGGCCACCTGAATGTGCTTGAAGGCGAAGGCATCGCCGGTTAGGTGATAGAGATAGACCATGTAGGCAAACAGGCCAAACGGGATCATCCAGAGGGTGAAGACCACCTTGAAGGCGCGCTCGGTGAAGCGGAAAAATTCCCGCCAGCCGTAGGCTTGCAGCGCCAGGATCAGTACCGGGAAGACCATCATCACCCCCAGGTTGCGGGTGGCGGAGATACAGACCCCCAGCACGGCCACCATCAGCCACTGCTCCCGATAGGCGAACAGGAACATCCCCAGCATCAGCGCCATAAAGGTCGACTCGGTATAACCGGAGACGAAGTAGGCTGAGAAGGGGGAGAAGGCGAGCAGCCAGACGCCGAAGCGGGCGGTATCGTCCCCCAGCTTGAGCTGACGCAACACCAACAGCATCAGCGGCAGGCTGGCGAAGAAGGAGATATTGGTAACAATGATGAGGCCGATCAGGCTCTCGACATTGAACAGGTTGGAGATGGCACCGGAGACCATCGGGTAGAGCGGCATAAAGGCCCAGTTGGCCGCATTGCCCTTGCTCAGCCAGCGCGGGTAGAGATCGTAGCCATTTTCGATGATGCGCTGGAACCAGACGCAGTCGAACTGGCAATAGGCCTGCAGCGGGCCTATGTCGGGGGAGCCATAGAGCTGGACCCCGAAGTAGCCCATGCCATACAGCGCCACCCGGCTCAGCATGAAGGCGGCGATGATCATCAGCCAGTCACGGCCGCTGATGCGCAGTGACGGGCGATAGGGGAGTGCATCCCCGGTTAGCGGGGCAGTATTGGTCATATCATTCATCAGGCAAAAACCCAGACGCGAGAGAGAACGTAAGTGAGGACGGTAACGGTCAGGGTGGCGATGACCACCGGCAGCAGACCGGAGAGCCCCGCAAACAGCAGGCCGCTCAGGATCAGGTTACGCACCGCCAGCGAGAAGAGGGCGACCAGCAGAAACTTGCTGGCGGCTCCCTGCTTCTGGAAGGTGATGTAGCGGTGACCAAAGAAGGAGAACCAGAACGCGATGGCAAAAGCCAGCGTGGTAACCAGGTGCTCCGAGATGGTGGGCCAGGTATGAAACAGTGCGATGGAGGTGCCAAGGTCGACGAGGGTAGCCCCCCCGCCGACAAAACCGAAACGTACCAGCCGCCAGAATTCCTCGCGGGAGATCATTGAGGCGCCTGCTCCTGCTGCTCTTGCGGGTTGCTGTCAGCGCTCCGCGGTTTGGTCGCATCCTGCTTGGCATACTGGCCATAGACCCCTTCAATGAGGTAGACCGGGCGCTGTTTCACTTCCACGAACATGCGGCCGATGTACTCGCCGATGATGCCGAGCGACAGCAGCTGGATACCGCCGAGGAACAGCACTACGGACATCAGGGAGGCGTAACCGGGCACGTCGATGCCGAAGAAAACCACCTGGGTCACGATCTTGAGGATGTAGAGGAAGGCGACGAAGGAGACGCCGACACCCACATAGCTCCAGACCCGCAGCGGCCAGCTGGAGAAGCTGAGCAGACCGTCGAGGGCGAAGTTCCACAGTTTCCAGTAGTTGAACTTGGTTTCACCGGCGTGACGGGCCGGGCGCTCGTAGGGGACGCCAACGGCACGGAAACCGGCCCAGGCAAACAGACCCTTCATGAAGCGGTTGCGCTCGGGCAGCAGCTTGATCGCCTCGACCACGCGACGGTCGATCAGGCGGAAGTCACCTGCGTTCTCCGGCAGCTTGGTGCTGGTGGAGAGCGCATTGAAGAAGCGGTAGAAGCCACCGGCAGTCAGGCGCTTCATCGGGGTATCGGCACTGCGATCGACGCGGATGCCGTAGACGGTGTCATAGTCACCGGTCTGCCACAGTTTTACGAACTCCAGGATCAGGGCAGGAGGATCTTGCAGATCCACGTCCATCGGCACGATGGCATCCCCTTTGGCCTGATGCAGACCGGCGGTCAGGGCGGCTTCTTTACCGAAGTTGCGTGCCAGGTTGACCAGGGTCACGCGCGGGTCACGGGCGATGGCCTGCTCGACCACTTCACGGGTGCGGTCACGGCTGCCATCGTTGACGAATACAATTTCAAGCTGGTCTTTCAGCGGGGCCAGTTCGTTGTCTATCGCGTTGATGAAGGCATCGATGCTCTCTTCCTCGTTGTAAACGGGAACGACCAGAGAGAGTCGAAAATCTGGATACGACATAAGAACGTCCTTATTTGGGATAGTTGTTTTTATAAAATGGTATTCGGGGCAAGGATCACTGGGCTACGGTCAAACGTACCGACTGCACATTGATGGGAGTAGGTGCCGAGAGCGCCAGAAAATTGGGGCGCTTGGGATCTGCCGTGAGCGAGTCACCGGGCAGACTGAGGCGGATTTCGTTGATGCCTGCTTTGGCCAGTTTCACCGTGGTGGTGAAGTCGTGACCCAGCGCCACTTTCAACAGGGCACCGGCTTCCGGGCTGTTGATGCGGGCTTGTACGGTCAGCTGATCCGGATTGGCCGCTTGCTTGGGCAGCACAAAGTAGAGACCGCCCTGACCGCTGAGCAGGGTACCTTCATCGCTCGGCTTCTTGGCCCAGCCTTCGCTGGAGAGGAAGCGGCTTGGCTTGGTCAGATTGAGCTCGTTACCCGGCTGATAGGTCATGCTGGAGTTGTGTTCCCAGAAGCGGGTCTTGCCTTCCAGATAATAGAGTTTGTAGGCCAGGCTCACGTTGGGGTGAGCAGCCAGATAGAGGGTGTAAAGATAAAAACCGCTTAACGCCAGAATGGCAGTCAAAAAACCGAACTTTTTGTACGTCATATCACTCTCTATGCCTGACAGAATGGGTAGGCCGATGTCGCGCATATGCTAATCCAATTGCAAAAAAAGCATAGTGGATCACAAAAAAATATTTGGTCACATATTAACCCCTTTTTACCCCTGTTCCAAACGTTGCTGTTTCCCGGTTAAACAGGCCTGGCGGGGCACAGGTTGCCAGTGGCGCTCCGGCAGGGCAATTGGTAAATAGAAGCGCTTTGCTGCGTCATTTTCTAGCGGATGCGATAGTCATCTGGCCTCTATCGCCATTTTGCAGGGGGCGATTTATGATGACTCACCTATTCGTCAAGGATGACATATGAAGTGGCTCTCTTGCTGTCTGCTGCTTGGATTATGGGCGCCAATGGCATTGGCCAGGGCCCTGTGTCCCGAGCCCATTCAGGTCGGTTACGATAACTGGCCCCCCTACCATTATTACGAAGCCGACTCACCGCAAGAGGTGCGCGGTTATGCCGCCGAGGTGCTGACGGCTGTGCTCACTTCCATGCACTGCAAGGTCAACTATGTGGAGCTGCCCTGGAAGCGGGTACTGCACGAGATGGAGTATGGCGAGATAGACATGGCGATGGAGGCAAATATCAATGATGAGCGCGCTCGTTATGCCTGGTTTTCCGACTCCTACAACCCGGGGCGCACCTTGCTGTGGCTCCGCAAGGGCAGCCACTATCCCGAGCAGGATCTGGCGAGCTGGCTGGCCAGTGGTTACTCCCTCGGGGTCACCAAAGAGTACTTCTATGGTGATGAAGTGATGTCGCTGCTCGGTCGCTATGCCAAACAGGTGAGTGCGGTGAGCGATCAGCAGAATTATGAGAAGCTGGCCCGCGGCCGGATCGACGGTTTCCTTGGTGACATGCTGGCTACCCCCAGCGCCCTTAACAAGGAGGGGATGAGCGGTCTGTTCACCAGCCATCCCATGGTGGTATCTGAATCGCCGAGCTTCTTTATGTTGGGCAAGCGCAGCTTTTCGCCGCAGTTCTTGCAACAATTTAATCAGGCGTTGGCGCGGTTCAAGGAGACAGATGCGTATGACATTATCTGGCAGCGTTATGCCCCCGGGCGCTAGCAAAGTATTGGCCGTTCACGCATCATGAGCGGCCTGAGCATCGGGTCTGCTTGTCAGGCCTGACAGAGTGAACAAACCGTTTTGAGGTACCCATGGGGATGAAGTATTGGCTGGCCCTTGCCAATCTGGTGTGGCTGGGATGTTTGCCCGCTGGCGCGGTACATGCGACCGAAGCACAAGTTGTGGTGGCGGCCAGTGAAACCGGACACGACTGGTATCAGGGCAGTCAGGCCGAACAGGCCCGTGTCGAGCTGGAGCAGCAGTTGCAAGAGGCTGTGCTTGCCCAGCTGCATCCCGATTTTTTCACGCTGTGGAAGCGTCTACAGGCCACCCCTGCAGACAAGCGTGGCGCCATCTATGACGACATTTTTGCCAAGCTCAGTCGTTTCCAGCACGCCTGGCGGGGGATGGATCTGGTCTCTCGTGAGCAGATGAAGACTCTCAAGCTCGATTTGAACCGCCCTGTAGTGACCCAACCCAGCGATGATGACCTACTCACCCAGGTGAAATCCCTGCGCCCTCAGGTGGCGGAATACGAGGCGGTGCGGGCCAAGGTGCACAAACTGCTGGCGATGCCGATGGCCAGCAAGTGGCCAACCCTCGATATGCCGACCCTGCGTGCCGGAGAGAGCTCCGCCGAGCTCGGCCAAATCCGCGCCATGCTCAACGAGCTGGGCGACAGCGCCCCGAGCCATGGTGATCAGATTTACGATGGTGATACCGAGCAGGCCATCAAGCAGTTCCAGCGTCGTCACGGTCTCACCGCGGACGGCATTATCGGTCGTCAGACCCGCTCCTGGCTCAATACCGGCCCGCAAGTGCGCGCCAGCCTGCTGCTGCGTAACCTGTGGCGTCGCGATCTGGTGGATCAACTCGCCGGTGGCCGCTACGTGCTGGTCAATATTCCCGACTACCGTCTGAGCGTGGTGGAGTCCGGCAACGAGGTGTTTACCAGCCGGGTCATCGTCGGCAAGGAGCAGCGGGCCACCCCCATTCTGGCCAGTGAAATTCGCTCCATCGTGCTCAATCCCTCCTGGCATGTGCCGCGCTCCATCCTGAGCAAGGACATCCTGCCCAAGCTGGGTCGGGATCCCGCGTACTTGAGTCGCGAGCAGTTCGAGGTGATCGACAGCGAGGGCAATCCGGTCCAGTTCACCGAAGAGGGGTGGCATCAGGCGCTGGCCGCCGGTTTCCCCTATCGCCTGCGGCAAAAGCCGGGGGATCATAATGCTCTGGGGCGCTACAAGTTCTACCTGCCCAACAATGATGCCATCTATCTGCATTCCACCCCGCGCAAGGCGTTGTTCGAACAGGGGGCGCGCGCCTTCAGTTCGGGCTGCATCCGGGTGGAACATGCCGACGATCTGGCCGAGCTGTTGTTGGCAGATTCCCGCTATCAGCCGGACAAGGTAGCCAATATCCTCAAGGAGAGCCAGACCAAATGGTTGCCGCTCACCACGCCGATCCCGGTCTTTACCGTCTACTGGAGCAGCTGGATCGACGAAAATGGTCGCCAGCAACTGCGCAACGACATCTACGGATTTGATCGGGTCAGCTTCCTGAGCCGCCTGCTGTGATCCCTGCCACAGAGTGAAAAGCCCGGCCTGTGCCGGGCTTTTCTATGGGCGATTGAGGTTTGACAGGGCCCCCCGCCGGAGGGTAGTTTCAAGCGCCTGTATCACATTCAATCAGTGATCTTATTCAACTATTTTCGCTTGAATCTGCGATGGACGAACCCCTTATGCTGGAACAAGAGATAAGTCGACGTCGCCTGTTGTTGGGAGCCGGTTGCCTGCTGGGCAGCTCGCTGATCACCTTCCCTGCACTGGCCAGCCGCAGTACCACCGGGCGTGAACTCAGTTTCTTCAATCTCAATACCGGCGAGCGGGTGCGCGCCAGCTATTGGGAAAATGGCCACTATCTGAGCGACGGGTTGGCCGAGCTCAACCACATCTTCCGCGATTACCGGCGCAATGAAGTGTTCAACATCGACAAGAAGCTTTTTGATCAACTGTTTCTGTTGCAGCACAAGCTGGGTCGGCGCAGTGAAATTCAGCTGATCTCCGGCTATCGCGCCCCGGCGACCAATCGTCAGAAGCGCCACAAGAGCCGCGGCGTGGCCAAGCACAGCTACCACACCTTGGGGCAGGCGGTGGATGTGCGGATCCCCGGCGTACAGCTGGCCCATCTGCGCAAGGCGGCGCTCCAGCTCAAGGTGGGTGGGGTTGGTTACTATCCCCGTGATAACTTCGTTCACCTCGATACCGGCCCGGTGCGCAGCTGGTAAAGGGGTTGGCAACTGCCAAGCTCTTCCCACCAGAGAGGAGATAGCGATGAAAAAGATAGTGATTGGCGGCCTGATCGCCCTGTTGTTGACCGGTTGCAGCAAGCTCAACCGTGAAAATTACGACCAGTTGAAGATGGGGATGAGCTACGCCGAGGCCAGCACCATTCTGGGCAAGGCGGAGCGCTGTGATGATGCGCTGGGCACCACCAGCTGCCTCTGGGGCGGGGAAGGGAAGAACATCAAGATCCGCTTTATCGCCGACAAGGCGACCTTCTTCAGCTCGGAAGGGATTAACTGAGTTGCAGACCGTCCATGAAAAAAGCGCCGCTCGGGCGCTTTTTTGTTGCTCGCAATCCAACCCGCCTCGCCAGAAGCTGGCGTACTCAGTGGGTCGCGTACTGGTAGTTGAAGGTGGGCAGACCCCACTTGAAGCGAACAGCCAGCAGCCGCAGCACAAAGCCGATCCCGATGGAACCGAACGCTGCCCAGTTGGTCGGCAAGCCCTGATCCAGCGCCAGACAGTAGAGGGCTGCGGTGATCAGCGAAATGGCTGCATAGAGCTCGCGACGAAATACCAGTGGAATCCGCTGGCAGAGCAGATCCCGCAGCACCCCGCCAAAGACCCCGGTCACTACCGCCATGATGCAGGCAATACCGGCGCCGTGGCCCATATCCAGCGCTCGGGCCGCACCGAAGATAGAGAAGACCACCAGTCCCAGGGCATCGAGGGCCATGAACAGCTTGCCGAGGTAGCGCATCAGGGGGGCGGAGACCACACCCGCCATCGCAGCTGCGGCAACCAGCAGCACGTATTCCGGATGTTCAATCCAGAGCAGCGGATAGTGGCCCAGCAGCACATCGCGAATGGTGCCACCACCGATGGCCGTCGCCGAGGCGATGATCACCACACCAAACAGATCCATCCGTCGCCGACCCGCGGCCAGCGCGCCGGTCATCCCTTCGGCCACCAAGCCAACCAAGAAGAGTGCATGTAACATGAGATATCCCAGGGAACGAGAAAGGCCAGAATCCTACCAACTCGTGTCATATGGGACAAGCTATCGAATGCATGCATTAATTTAATTCATGCTAAATGCGAAAAAGGCACCGTTTCGGGTGCCTTTTTCTAATCAATGTTCAAGGGTTAGCGCCCCAACTGCTCCTGCCGGTAGTGATCGACCCACATGGCGGTGGCACCACAGATGGCGACTGGCATCACGAAGAGGTTCACCACCGGAATGGCGGAGAAGAGGGTCACCAGAGCGCCGAAGCTGAGGCACTTGCCGCGGCGCTGCTTCAAGGCATCGCGCATGGTGATGAAGTCGATCTTGTGGTTGTCGAACGGATAATCCACATACTGGATCGCCATCATCCAGGCGCTGAACAGGAACCAGAGCACCGGCGCCAGGGTCTGGCCCACCACCGGGATCAGAAACAGGATCAGGCAGCCGATGGCCTTGGGCAGGTAATACTTCAGCTTGGTCCATTCGCGGCCGAAGGTGCGTGGCACATCCTTGACGATATCCAGCATGCCGCTGTCATTGGCGGGCTGACCGGTGAGGATCTGCTCCACCTTCTCCGCCAGCAGGCCGTTGAAGGGGGCGGCTACCCAGTTGGCAACCGAGCTAAAGATAAAGGAGAAGACCACCAGGATGGTGATGAGCGCGATGGGCCACAGCAGATAGTCCAGCCAGTCGAGCCTGGCGGGGATCTGCTGATGGAGCCAGGCGAACAGGCCGTCCAGTTGCAGCAGCAGGGCATAGAAGGCCCCGGCAAACAGCACGAAGTTGACCAGCAGGGGGATCAGCACAAAGGTGCGGATGCCCGGTTGGCGAATGAGGGAAAAACCGCGCAGAAAGTAGTCTGCACCGCTGATTGAATCTTTGACCATATGGGGTGATTGGCTCATGTGAGCTCCATCTATGCATGGGAGAACTGCCAGCATATTACAAACAAGCCTTTGATTTGGTAAAGTCGCCGACTATTCCTTATTTCGTGCCGTGGCGACTGAAAATCAGGCATTGAATGGGGATGATGCCTGCATATTACAAACAAAGCCGGGTCTGGATTTGGTAAAGTCACCTGCCCGCATCCTCTTTATTTAGCCACTGATACAGGTCGCCATGCGTCTGAAACTGATCAAACTCGCCGGCTTCAAGTCGTTCGTCGAGCCGACCCGCATCGAACTGTCGGCAGACATGACCGCCGTGGTGGGCCCCAATGGCTGTGGCAAATCCAACGTCATCGACGCGGTGCGCTGGGTGCTGGGGGAGAGCTCCGCCCGCCATCTGCGCGGCGAGAACATGACCGATGTCATCTTCAACGGCTCTATCAACCGCAGTGCGCATGGGCGCGCCTCGGTCGAGCTGGTGTTCGACAATCCCCATAACCGGGTGCCCGGCGAGTTCGGCCGCTTTACCGAGATCTCGGTGCGCCGCGAAGTGCTGCGCGACGGCTCCAACCACTATCAGATCAACGGCCAGAAGTGCCGCCGCAAGGATGTGACCGACCTCTTCCTCGGCACCGGTCTTGGCCCCCGCAGCTACGCCATCATCGAACAGGGCACCGTCAGCCGACTGGTGGAGTCGCGTCCTGCCGATCTCAAGCTCTTTATGGAAGAAGCCGCCGGGGTTTCCCGCTACAAGGAGCGGCGCCGCGAGACCGAGCAGCGCATTCGCCACACTCAGGAGAATCTGGAGCGCCTCGGCGATATTCGCGGCGAGCTGGGTTCGCGCCTTGACCACCTCAAAGCCCAGGCCGAAACCGCCGAGCGCTACAAACAGCTCAAGAGTCGTTCGCGCGCTGCTCGTGCCGAGTTGATTGGCTCCGAGTTGTGGGCGCTGGAGACGCGCCTTGGCGAGGCCAAAACCGAACTGGCGCAGGCCGAGCAGGCGCTGGCGGCGCTCGATGCCAAGCGCACCGCCGATGAGGGGCGCCACGTCACCCTGTCGGTCGCCAGACAAGAGGCGCAAGCCGAGCAGGCGAGCCGTCAGCAACAGATTTTTCTCGGCGGGCAGGCCATCGCCCGTCTCGAGCAACAGCAACTGCACCAGAGTGAACTGGGGCGCGACTGGCAGGCCCGTGCAGAGGCGCTCGGTGAGCGGATCGCCACCCGCAAGGCGAAGCTTGCCAGCCAGCAGGATCAACTGACCGAAGGGGTATTGCGCGCCGAGCAGGAGAGCGCTCGGCTGGAGCAGTGTGAGCAGTTGCTCACCGAGCAGCAGGAGGCCCGCCAGCAGGCCAGCGAGCAGCTGGAGCAGGCCCGCCTGCGCCAGCAGCAGTGGCAACAACAATTGGCCGGGTTGCAGGGACAGCTCAACCAGACTCGCACCCGGTTGGGTGGCCTGCAGGAGCTGCAAGCCAAGACCCGGCTGGCGCGCCTCAAGCTGGAAGATGAACGCGCTGGCCCCCTCGGCGCAGAGGCCGATGACCTACAACCGGCCCTCGATGCCCTGAGTGGTGAGCTGGAGCTGACGCGGGCGGCTAATGGCGAGCTGACCGAGCAGCTGGCGCAGGCGGTCGACGCCCATGAACAACTCAAGCAGCAGTATGGCCAGCAGTTGAGCCTGCAGCGGGAACTGGAGGCGCGGCTGGCGACGCTGGATCAAATCCTCGGCGAGCAGATGGAAGGGGCGACCCTGGCGGATCGACTGCAGGTTGCTCCCGAATGGGCACAGGCGCTCGACAAGGTGCTGGGTCGCTGGCTCACCGCAACGCCGGCGGACGAGTGCAATCTGGCGCAAGAGGGACTCTGGATTGGCCCGGCGCAACCGGCGGTTGCCGGTACGCTGGCGGCGCAACTGGGCGGTGAGCACATTCCCGCCTTCCTCAATGCCATCTGGCTGGTGGAGAGCCGGGAGGCCGCATTGGCCCGCCAGCCAAGCCTTGCGGCCGGTGAGTCGGTACTGACTCCTGCTGGCGACTGGCTGGGGCCAAACTGGGCAGATCTGGGGCAGGGCGCGGCGCTCGGCACCATGGCACTGCTCGGTGAGCGTGAGCGGTTGCATACCGAGCAGGAGAGGGTTGCCGAGGGGCTGGCACAGCTGAGCGAGCAACTTGTGGCTGCCGATGCCCGGCGTGCCCAGCTTGCCAGTGCGCAGGAGTTGTCGCAGCGAACCTTGCGCGAGCAAGAGCAGAAATGGCAACAACTGCGCGAAGCCTGGAGTCTGCAACAGGGTCAGCGGCAGGAGCGGTTGCAGCGGCTCGGTCAGCTCGGCGAAGAGCTGATCCGGCTCGATCAGGAGCAGGCCGAAGAGGCAGAGCGACTGGCCAGCGCCCGTGAACAACTGGAACTCGATGAGGCGCGCCTTGCCGAGTTGCAGGAGCAGGGGGAGCCGCTGACGCAAGGGTTGCAGCTCGCTCAGGAGCTGCTGACCCGCAGCGAGCGGGCGGTCGACGAGGCCCGTG
Organism: Aeromonas sp. 102P; assembly: GCF_051920345.1. Taxonomy (NCBI): domain Bacteria; kingdom Pseudomonadati; phylum Pseudomonadota; class Gammaproteobacteria; order Aeromonadales; family Aeromonadaceae; genus Aeromonas; species Aeromonas sp. 102P. The sequence goes on from NZ_JBQBCZ010000001.1 coordinate 1,797,574, forward strand.
CGCGCCGCGAGCAGCAACAAGCGGCCTGCCAGCGTTTGCAACTGGAGTTGGGCAATTTGCGCCAACTCATTACCCTGGGTGAAGAGGAGTTGGCGAGGCTCGGGCTGGAGCTGGCTGGGCTGAAAGGGCCGGATAGCGAGGCCGTGCCGGATCTGGCGCCCCTGCTGGCCGAGCAGCGCAATCTGGAGGCGCAGCAGCTCGCCTGCCATCAACGGCTTGCGGAGCTGGAGCGCCAGCTCGGTGAGCTGGAACAGGCCAGAAGTGCCGATCACAAGCAGCTGGTGACGTTGCAAGAGAAGCTGGCAACCCTGCGCCTTGAGCGCGAACGCAACCTCACCCGTCGACAAGGGCTGCACGAGCAGTTCGAAGAGCTGGGGGTTCGACTGGTAGATCTCGATCAGGCGGTGCTTATCGCCGCTGATCGCAGCAAGCTGCGGCAGGAGATCCAGACCCTGGAGGCGCAAGTGGAGGCGCTCGGCGCCATCAACCTGGCGGCGCTGGAGGAGTACGAAGAGGCGAAAACCCGGGCAACCTACCTTGAAAATCAGTGTCAGGATCTCGAGCAAGCGCTGGAAACCTTGAGCCAAGCCATTAAAAGAATTGATAAAGAGACACAAATACGGTTCCGGGACACTTTCGATAAGGTCAACGAAGATTTAAAATCCCTGTTTCCAAAAGTGTTCGGTGGGGGCAGTGCCTGGCTTGAGCTTACCTCCGATGATCTTTTGGAGGCCGGAGTGAGCATCATGGCGAGACCTCCGGGTAAGAAGAATGCTACCATTGCCCTGCTTTCCGGGGGGGAGAAGGCGTTAACCGCGCTTGCGCTGGTTTTTGCCATCTTCAGACTCAACCCAGCACCTTTTTGTCTGCTGGATGAGGTGGATGCACCGCTCGATGAAGTGAACGTCGGTCGCTTCTGTTCTCTTGTCAAAGAGATGTCGAGCACAGTACAGTTCGTTTACATCAGTCATAATAAGGTCTCCATGGAGATGGCTGAGCAGCTGGTTGGCGTCACAATGCAAGAGCCCGGAGTTTCTCGCATTGTGTCGGTCGATATCGGTGAAGCCGTCGCTTTGGCTGAGCAAAACTAGAAAGAGAAGCAGCTAATGCAGGAATTGCGTTACATCTTGGTTGCCCTGGGCGGTATTGCTATTGCGGCATTGCTCATTCACGGGTTGTGGAGCAACAAAAAGAATCGTCAGGCACCGATCAAAGAGAAACCGATTGGACGGATGGACTCCAAGTCGCGGGATCGTGATAACGACGCCTTCGACAGCGATGGCATCGGCCAGGTACGCGTGGTCAGTGGTGGCCGTCGTGCCGAGCCCAAGCTGCGCAGTGAAGAGAGCCGCCAGCCGGAACTCGGTCGTCGCCCTGCCGTCCCCGCCTTTGATGATGAAGATGACGAGGACGATCTGCCGCCGCCCGTAGTGCGCAAGCCTGCTGCCCGCCCGGTTCCGCCGCCTCCTGTCTATGAAGAGGAAACATTCGACGAACCGCTGCCCGAGGAGATCGACGAGGCGCCTGCCGCGCCGGTGCGCAAACCTGCTCAGGTCAATCGTCGTACCCCGGTCTACCGTTCCCGTCCCCAGCGCGAGCCCATGATGCAGTCGCTGGACGACGAGCCGCTGGTCGAGCCCGCCTATGCGACCGCCCCGACTTTTGGTGCCCGTGCAGAGACAGTCCGTACTGCCGACACCGTTCGTGCCGAACCGGTGCGTGCACCCGAGCCGGAATATCAGCCGCAGCCCCGTCATGTGGCTCCCGAGCCTGTTTATGAAGAGCCGGCCTATGTGGCACCTGCACCTGTGGTGGAAGAGCCGCGCATGGCGCCCCAGCCGGTCGAGAAGATCTGGCAGGATGTCTATGTCATCAACCTGATGGGCCGTCCTGGTCACGACTTGCAAGGTGCGACCCTGCTCTCATCCCTGATGGCGTTGGGCTTCAAGTTTGGCGAGATGGATATTTTCCACCGTCACGAAGATCTCAACGGTAAGGGTGAAGTGCTCTTCTCCATGATCAACATGGTCAAGCCAGGCACCTTCAATCCGTACCGGATGGAACAGTTCACCACGCCGGGTGTCTCCCTGTTCATGCAACTGCCGCTGCGCAGCAATGCCGCGTTTGCCTTCGAGGACATGCTGCAGGCTGCCGATCAGCTGGCCAGCGATCTCGATGCCATGCTGACAGATATGGATCGCAGCCCGCTGAGCGACGAGACCATTGCCCGTTACCGTCACGAGCTGGCTGCCTACGAGGCCAGCCGCGACTAATACGCCATGCGGGTCGAGTGAAGAAAAAGTGCGGTACCCTGGTACCGCATTTTTGTTTCTACCCCGGCCGTACGTTCAATCACACTTCGAGACTTTTTCATGAGCGACACCCTCTCCCGCCACCGTCAATTGTGTGAACTGCTTACCGAATATGGTCACCAGTACTATGTGCTGGATAACCCCACAGTGCCGGATGCCGAATACGATCGCCTGATGCGCGAACTGATTGCGCTGGAGGCCGAGCATCCCGAGCTGAAAACACCGGCGTCACCCAGCGTGCGGGTCGGCGGCCAGCCGCTGACGGCGTTCAGTCAGGTGCGCCACGAGATCCCCATGCTCAGTCTGGATAACGTCTTTAGCAGCGAAGAGTTGCAGGCGTTCGAACAGCGCATGAGCGATCGCCTCAAGCGTGACGTGCGTTTCACCTTCTGCTGCGAGCCCAAGCTTGATGGCCTGGCGGTGAGCCTGCTCTATGTAAATGGTCAGCTGGTGCAGGCCGCGACCCGGGGCGATGGCGCTACCGGTGAGGAGATCACCGAGAACGTACGTACCATCAAGGCCATTCCGCTCGCATTGCGGGGCTCTGGTTGGCCCGAGCGGCTTGAGGTGCGTGGCGAAGTCTTTATGCCCAAGGCTGGTTTCGAGGCGATGAATGCCAAGGCGCTGGCCGCAGGCGAGAAGGTGTTCGTCAACCCGCGTAACGCCGCCGCCGGCAGTCTGCGTCAGCTCGATTCACGTATCACTGCCAGCCGTCCCCTGAGCTTTTACGCTTACGGTGTCGGTGTTGGCGGCGAGCTGCTCGGTGACTCTCACTTTGGTCGCCTCAATCAGCTCAAGGAGTGGGGGCTGCCGCTTAGTCCCGAGGTGAAGCTCAAAGAGGGGGCTGCCGGTTGTCAGGCATTCCATGACGACATTCTGGCCCGCCGTGGCGAGCTTCCTTACGAGATCGACGGCGTGGTCTACAAGGTGGATGCTATCGCCCTGCAAGAGGAGCTGGGCTTTGTGGCCCGCGCCCCGCGCTGGGCGACCGCCCACAAGTTCCCAGCGCAGGAGGAGATGACAGAGCTTGAGAACGTCGAGTTTCAGGTCGGCCGCACCGGCGCCGTGACCCCGGTCGCCAAGCTCAAACCTGTGTTTGTCGGCGGCGTGACCGTCTCCAACGCCACCTTGCACAATGCTGACGAGATTGAGCGCCTCGGCGTGATGATTGGCGATACCGTGATCGTGCGTCGGGCAGGGGATGTGATCCCGCAGATCGTCGCCGTGGTGGAGGCGCAACGCCCAAGCGACGCCCGCGCGATCCTCTTCCCGGCCGAGTGTCCGGTGTGTGGTTCTGCGGTGGAGCGGCTGGAAGGAGAGGCAGTTGCCCGCTGCTCCGGTGGCCTGTTTTGCGAGGCGCAGCGTAAGGAGGCGATCAAGCACTTCGCCGCCCGTCGCGCCATGGATGTGGACGGCCTTGGCGACAAGATTGTCGAGCAGCTGGTAGACAAGGGACTGGTGAAGACTCCTGCCGATCTGTTCAGCCTCAATGCCATCCAGCTGGCAGGTCTTGAGCGGATGGGGCAAAAATCGGCCCTCAATCTGGTAGCCGCCATCGATGCAGCGCGCAGCACCACCCTGCCGCGTTTCCTGTTTGCCCTGGGGATCCGCGAAGTGGGGGAGGCGACTGCGCTCAACCTTGCCAACCACTTCCTCACCCTGGATGCCCTGCGCGCAGCCTCGGTGGAGCAGCTGCTCGAAGTGGCCGATGTGGGCGATGTGGTGGCCAAGCATGTCTACTACTTCCTGCGTCAGCCGCACAACGTGGAGGTGTTGGAGGCTCTGCTGGCTGCCGGCATCCACTGGCCGGCTATCGAGAAGAAAGAGGCCGCGGAGCAACCCTTTGCCGGCAAGACCTTCGTGCTGACCGGTACGCTGACCACCTTGTCGCGCAACGACGCCAAGGCGGCATTGCAGGCGCTGGGAGCCAAGGTGGCGGGTTCGGTATCTGCCAAGACCGATGTGCTGGTCGCGGGGGAAGCGGCCGGTTCCAAGCTGACCAAGGCGCAGGAGCTTGGTATTACCATCTGGACCGAAGAGGAGCTGAAACAGGCGTTGCAGGGCTGATCGCCCTCACCAAGCCTGCTAACCGCAGCACTCGATAAAAGAGAACCCGGCATTGCCGGGTTCTCTTTTTTTGTTTCGGCGGTCACTCACGCCAGAGGATCTTGTGACGCCATTTGTCGGGCACGGTGAGCTGCCAGCGGGCCAGCTCGCTCTTGCTGAAGACATATTCGCCGCGCAGGGCCGCGCGCGGGGAGATGGTACGGGGCAGGGTGCCCGCCAGTATGGTGTTGATGAGGCTGGCTGCCTGTATCCCCTGATCGTGGCCGTCCAGCACCAGCCCACCGATGGCCATCCCCTTGCCGACGGTAAACTCCCAGAAACAGAAGAGCGGCACCGGCGTGTTGGCGCTGGTCCACTCCAACACCGTCTTTTCGCTCACATGCTTGCCATTGTCATCGACCAGCGTGTGGTAGAGGCCGAGGAAGATTGCCTGATAGCCGTTCTTCTTGGCGTTGAGCACCGCCTCCTGCCAGAGGCTGTAATCCCCCATCAGCTGGCTGTTGATCCTGGTCTGACCGACCCGCAGCTCGGTCTGGGTCTTGAATTCATCCTCAATGGCAGTGAGGGCCACATTGCTGGAATCAAACAATACCAGCGCCTTGTCGAGCCCCCCCATCATCTGACTTATTTCGCTGATGTTGCGTTTGAGCAGGGGGCGCTCCAGCACGCCGGTGATCTTGGGGTGGCCGACAAAGCCTTTGAGGCGCGGGTTCTCGTTCATGCCAAGAAATACCACTGGAGTGCCCAGCGAGGCGATCTCGTTGGCCAGATAGTTGATGGCGTTGTCATCCCCCAGTACCACCAGATCCGGTTTGCTCTTCAGATAAAAGGCGATGGCTTGCTGGGCGATCTCGTCGAACTTCTCCCGTGGATGGCGTTTGGTGTCCATATAGAAGTGAGTGATCTTGTGCTCCCCCTGCAAGCCATCGAGCAGCCCTTTGTTGTAGCTTTGGTCCCACAGGTATTCGGGATGGTAGCTGCTGATCACCAGAATGTTGGCAGCCCAGAGCGGCAGTGAGAGGGTGGATAACAGTAGCAACAGCAGAGAGGTGCGCATGGGTTGTCCCTTGTCGAGGGGGAGAGAGTTCTTGTTCAGTATGGGCTGTTTTGGTTGGCGCTGTCATCTCGAAACCGGTGCGGTGGGGGGCGATTTTTTTCGGGTGGGCGGATCGGACGCCAGCCCGCACCCCGCTTGAGATTGGATTTGAATGGGGCTCCTTTTGGTTGGTCGTGAACTGTCCCGCTCGCTGAAAAACCTGTTCTGGATCAAGAAATGAGGCTGCGCTTTGGTGCCTAATAGACACCACATATAGGGACGCATTCGTTTTTAATCCCTATATGTTGTGTTATTAAGCTGTGTATAAGCTGTTCCCTTCCTATCTTCAGCCCAGGCTTGTCAAGCCTCGGCTGAATTTATTTGCGTCCAGGACGAGATGCCGGGAGGGGGGCCCAACAAGGGTGAGCCAGAGGCAAATGCCTGGCCTTTTAACGGGGAAAATCCATGAAACCGGTTGTGATCAAACGTGACGGATGTCGCGCACCATTCAATGCCCAGCTGATTGCAGAGGCGGTCAGCCGAGCGGCGGAAGCGGTCAATCAGGCCAATCCGGCACTGGCCTCCCGCATTGCCAATGCGGTGAGTCAGGAGCTGGAAGGGCGTGGTGAAGTTGATATCCACGAGATCCAGAACCGGGTCGAAAACCACCTGATGGCTTCCGACGACAAGGCCATCGCCCGTGCCTATATCGAATATCGCCACGACAGGGATCAGGCCCGCGAGGCGCGCGGCCGTCTGGCGCAGGAGATCCGCGGTCTGGTCGAGCAGACCAACGCCGCCCTGCTCAACGAGAATGCCAACAAAGACTCCAAGGTGATCCCGACCCAGCGCGACCTGCTGGCCGGTATCGTCGCCAAGCACTATGCCACCAGCCACATGCTGCCCCGTGATGTGGTTCAGGCTCATGAGAGCGGTGATCTGCACTTCCACGATCTCGACTACTCGCCTTTCTTCCCGATGTTCAACTGCATGTTGATCGATCTGAAAGGGATGCTGACCCACGGCTTCAAGATGGGCAATGCGGAGATCGATACCCCGAAATCCATCAGCACCGCCACGGCGGTGACCGCCCAGATCATCGCCCAGGTGGCGAGCCACATCTATGGCGGCACCACCATCAACCGCATCGACGAAGTGCTGGCCCCCTATGTGACCATCAGCTGGCAGAAACACCGTGAAGTGGCCGAAGAGTGGGGCATTGCCGATGTGGAAGCCTACGCCATGGCTCGCACCGAGAAAGAGTGCTACGACGCCTTCCAGTCACTGGAGTACGAGGTCAACACCCTGCACACCGCCAACGGTCAGACGCCGTTCGTCACCTTCGGCTTTGGCTTGGGGGACAGATGGGAGTCGCGGATGATCCAGCGCGCCATCCTCAGCAACCGTATCGCTGGTCTTGGCAAGAACAAGAAGACCGCTGTGTTCCCGAAACTGGTGTTCGCCATCAAGGATGGCCTCAACCACAAGCAGGGCGATCCCAACTACGACATCAAGCAGCTGGCGCTGGAGTGTGCCTCCAAGCGGATGTATCCGGACATCCTCAACTACGACCAGGTCGTGAAAGTGACCGGCTCCTTCAAGACTCCCATGGGTTGCCGCTCCTTCCTCGGTGCCTACGAGGAGAATGGCGAGCTGATCCACGAAGGTCGCAACAACCTGGGGGTGGTGAGCCTCAACCTGCCGCGCATTGCCCTGAAATCCCGTGACGAAGCGGACTTCTGGGATCGTCTCGATGCCTCCCTGCGGGTTGCCAAGAAGGCGCTGATGTACCGCATCACCCGTCTGGACGGGGTGAAAGCACGGGTTGCTCCGATCCTCTATATGGAAGGGGCTTGCGGCGTGCGCCTCAAGGCGGACGACAACGTCAGCGAGATCTTCAAGAACGGTCGTGCCTCCATTTCCCTCGGTTATATCGGGGTTCACGAGACTATCAACGCCCTGTTTGGTGACAAGGTGCACCTGTTTGACAGCGCCGAGCTGCAACAGAAGGCGATCGCCATTATCGCCCGTCTCAGGGCAGCCATTGACGAGTGGAAAGAGGAGACTGGCTACGGCTTCAGCCTCTACTCCACCCCGAGCGAGAACCTCTGCACCCGTTTCTGCCGCATCGACGCCAAGGAGTTTGGCGTGGTATCCGGCGTGACCGACAAGGGTTACTACACCAACAGCTTCCACCTCGATGTGGAGAAGCAGGTCAACCCGTACGACAAGCTGGACTTCGAGGCACCCTATCCGCCCATCGCCAGCGGTGGCTTCATCTGCTACGGCGAGTACCCCAACATCCAGCACAATCTGGAAGCACTCGAAAACGTCTGGGATTACAGCTATGACAAGGTGCCTTACTACGGTACCAACACCCCCATCGACGAGTGCTACGACTGCGGCTTTACCGGCGAATTCGAGTGCACCTCCAAGGGCTTTACCTGCCCGCGCTGCGGTAACCATGACCCGGCCAAGGTGTCGGTGACCCGCCGTGTCTGCGGCTACCTCGGCAGCCCGGATGCGCGCCCCTTCAATGCGGGCAAGCAGGAAGAGGTGAAGCGCCGCGTCAAACATATGTAAGCCAAGCCCTCACCCTAGCCCTCTCCCAAGGGGAGAGGGAACCGGCCGATGTACAGTTTGCGCTGCTTTGCTTCCTTCTCCCCTCGCGGGAGAAGGGGCGGGGATGAGGGGGCCGTAATAGAGAGAGATGATGCACTACCACCAATACTACCCGGTCGATGTGATCAACGGCCCCGGCACCCGTGCCACCCTGTTTGTCTCGGGCTGCGAGCATCAGTGCCCGGGTTGCTACAACCAGAGCACCTGGCGGCTTGATGGCGGCCAGCCATTCGGTGAGGCGATGAGCGATCGCATCATTGCGGATCTCAACGACAGCCGCATCAAACGGCGAGGTCTGTCGCTCTCCGGCGGCGATCCGCTCCACCCGGCCAACGTGCCCCACGTGCTGGCGCTGGTGAAACGGGTACGCGCCGAGTGTCCGGGCAAGGATATCTGGTGCTGGACCGGCTACCGGCTCGGCGAGCTGTCAGAGGCCCAGCGCGAGCTGGTGGCCTTGCTGGATGTGCTGGTGGATGGCAAGTATGAAAAGGAGTTGGCAGACCCGGGCCTGCTCTTGCGTGGCAGCAGCAATCAGCAGATCCACGACCTCAACGCCTGGCGTGATGCGGGTGAGCGAATTCCCTGTCTGGTTTGCAGTTGAAGTCCGGGATGTTTATGGTTAGCCCATTCCAATCCTGACGACATTTTTGAAAAGGAGAGCCGAGATGAACAATCTGCTCAAGATCCTGCTGGCCATTTTCCTGCCCCCTGTGTGCGCGTTTATCCAGGTGGGCTTTAGCCTGCACTTTTTAATCAACATAGTGCTGACCCTGATGGGCGGTCTGCCGGGCATGGTCCATGCGCTCTGGTTGGTGGTGAGCGACAAGCGCGGCTGATGCCAGCGTATGGTTAGTGAGCTTATTGACGATAAAAGGGCCAACCTCTCGGGGTTGGCCCTTTTGTTAATGTTCATACGAATACTTTTTCGTTAGGATGGGTGACTGACCAAGCGGGCCGCGTTGAGCGCCCTGCAGTCCGGCAACAAGCACCGGCAGAGAACAAGGAGCGTTACATGAAGTGGAAAGTCGCAGTATGGTCAGGTCTGGCAGTGACACTGTTGCTGGGGTGCTCATCTCGTCAGGAGGTAGCGCACGAGCGCGCTCCGATCGCTATCCCTCTCGAGCAGTTGTCCAGCTACTGGGTTCAGGAGAAGCAGTGGTCATGGCTTGGCAATGACGAGCCCGCCCTGCCGGCCAAACCGGTCAAGGGGTATGTGGAAGTGCGCTATCAAATCGACGCCAGCGGCACGCCGGTCAAGCCGGAAGTGGTGGCGGCCGAGCCCCCCGGCGAGCTGGAACAGAGCGCGCTGGCGACCCTCTCGCGGATCCGCTACAGCCCGGCAGAGGGCAACCCGGATGCCATACCGGTCGAGGTGACCAACCGCTTCGAAATCGAGATCAATTGATCCCCTACCACTCTGATGCCAAAGAAAGAGAGACCCCGGCCAGGCCGGGGTCACGTTTATTGCTGTTTGCAGTCGTTGTAGGCGGTCTGCCACTCGCCATCCTGATCCCGCAGCTCGACAAAGCCCTCATCCCCCTTGTTCCACCAGACGGCCTCATGTTCGTCCGTATAGCGGGCGCCGGAGGCCGAGACGGCCTGAGGCAGGGTGTAATCCTTGCCGTCCGGCAGTGACAGCTTGATAAAGCTAAGGCTTTCGTCGGAGAGAGAGAAGTAGCGCACCTGCACCTTCTTGCCCTGCTCGCACTGATAACTGACCGGTTCGCCACCAGTGACTGAGAGGGTATTGCCCTGATTGCAGCCGGCGAGCAGGCCGAGGGCCAACGCACCAGCAGCCATCATATGTACCTTATTCATGATTACAGCTCCATTGGTGTCATACGGGCGTGAGCCTAACAGGTTGCCGTTATTGTGCAATCCGCACGGCCATTCGGTGCGTCGCTGGCTGTCCGGCATACCGCGCGAGTATGAGAGGGTGCAATCAGGAAGGTATCGCCATCAGTAGAGGCCAAGTCTGGTTTCAAACTGGCGGATCAGCGTCTCATAGATGCCGTTGTTTTTGATCTTCTGCAGCCCCTGCTCGAACTGTTTGGCCAGCGCTTCTCCTTGCGGGTGGCGGCGGGAGAAGGCGAGCCAGAAGCCATCGGTGGAGAGCTTGCCAACCTTGACCACCTTGCCGGTCAGCTGCTTCTGCTGGATCTTGAGGTAGCCCGGCATGCCGTTCATCAGGATGTAGTCGACTCGGCCACGTACCAGCATCTCGAGGGTCTGGGCATCGGATTTGGCCTGAAAGCGGGTGATCCTGGGGTTCTCCATAAAATCGGTGGGGTAGGTGTAGCCGAGAGTGATGCCCACCCGCTTGCCCTCCAGCGAGGTGAGCTTGAGATCCCGTTGCGGGTCGCTGGCAAGGGCGAAGATGGCAAGATCCTCCTCGAACATGGGGGTATCGTGCCAGTGGTACTGGTAGCGGTTCTCTTCGGTGATGGTAGCGTTGAAGCACCCCGCAAGTTTGCCGCTTTTCGCATCGTGCATGCAGCGGGCGAAGGGGAGGGTGCGAAAGACAATCTCGATCCCTTCGGCGGCGAACACCGCCTTGACCAGCTCAGGCGCCAGTCCGCGGGGCTGGTCATCCTCATTGTCCTTGTCGCGCTCGCAGTAGGGGGCCCAGTCATCTTCGGCACCAATGACAAGCGGGGTGGCCCCGAGCGGGCTGGTAGCCAACAGCATCAGACAAACCAGCCATTTTTTTAACAACGCGACCATAGGTACACCTCATCGACAGCAGCCTTACAAGCATAGCCACACTTCTGCGCTGACTTGTAGTGGCAGGAGTATTGGTGAGGGAAGTCAACGAGCGAGAGAAAAAACGCCCCGGCAGGCGACGGGGCGAAAGAGAGCTCATCCATGGGCTGACAACAGTGCTTACAACAGGAAATCAATAACCGAAGCGGGTCGCCTCGAAGCGATTGAGCAGCCGATGGACGAGGTAGCAGGCCAGCAGGGTGACCACGATGGCAAACAGTATGCTGCTGACCCGGTAGAGGGCGCTGAACACCAGATCGTTGCCCGGAGTGAGGTACTGGCCAAACAGGATGCCGAGGGTGGTGAGGGCGCCAAAGCCGACCCCGGAGCCGCCTGCCTCCTTGACATGGGCATGGCTGAACAGCATGGCACCGAGCCACAGCAGCGGGGCGACCAGCAGCAGTTGCCCTGACCAGTCATAGAGCAGCAACTGGCCGAGCAGGCCGAAGGTGACCCCCAGCAAGGTGCCCATCGCCCGTTTGCGGGCATAACTCAGCGCACCGTTCCAGTGCATGGGGAACAACACCAGCAGGGTTGTGGCCTGGGCAGACATGGAGTCGCGCAGGTCAAACACCTGAAATACCAGAAATGACAGGGTGGCCACTGTGGCACCCAGCAGGGCTTCATGGCGCATCCGGTGCGGCGCCTTGGGGGCTGAGGCGGGCTTGGGTCTGGCCTCCACATCCGGGATCAGCATGGTCATCAGGTAAGCGATCAGCACCGACAGCACGCTCGCCCAGATATTGTTGAGGATCAGGTCGTTGAGGTCGGTCTGCGGATAGCTGGCAAAGTGCAGCATGATGCTGAGGCTCAGCACCCCGTTGGCCCCGAACAGAAACAGGCTGCCCCGCGACATGGCGGCGAAACGGTAGAGAAACAGCATGAAGGCGATAGGGGTCATCAGCGCCGGATGGCTGCCAAACAGTCCCCCCAGCAGCCCGACCTCCACCCCACAGACCACCGCAGCCGCGATCAGCTGGCGTGCGGCATGGCCATTCATCACCGGCACCATCCCCAGCAGCAGCACTGGCGTGACCGTATAGAAGACCCCGTAATTCCAGCCAAACAGCTTGCAGAGCAGAAAGCCCGTGGTGCAGCCAAAGGCGATGCGCAGGCACTGGCGCAGCTCGTTGCCGGTGAGGGGCCGATACCAGAGGTGGGTGGCAGCACCACCGGCGGGGTGGGCTGGGGCGGTATTGGCCGACGGGTGAGTGGCGTGGTTAGTAGACATAATGGAGCAGGCTGAGCAGGTGGATCTGGCCCCGTGCCAGCATGGCGGTCAGGGCATTGTCCGGCAGCAGTTGCACCGTGGCCCGCGCCCCGGCTGGCAGATGATCGGGGAGCTGGTCCAGCTCGAGGTGCAGCCGCATCCGCTGGGCATCCCGTACCCAGCGATCAGACTCCACCGGTGCGGCCAGTCGACCGTTGGCATCAAACTGACCGGCACTCACTCCTGCATCCAGACTGCTTACCCGGGCAGGATAGAGCTGACCCGGCTCGCCATCGAAGGCCACCAGTGCGCGGGTTTGCTCGCCAACATGGCGCAGGCTCTTCTCCCGAAAATCGGCAATGACGTCCACCTGTTCCGACACCAGTGCCAGCAGCGGGCTGCCGGCGCTGGCGATACTGCCCGGCTTGAGCTGCAGGTTGGTGATGGTGCCATCCTGATCCGCGTGGACCTGGCTGTAAGAGAGGGCCAGCTGCGCTTGCGCCAGCTTGTTGTGGGCCTGGCGCAGCAACAGATTATCCTCACCGGTCACGCCACGACTGGCCTTGATCTGGGCCAGTTTGGCCTGACTGGCGCGCAGGTTGGCCTGGGCGCTTCGCAGGGCGCTGTCAGCTTCATCTTTTTGTTGCAGCGAAACCATGTGACGTTGGTACAGCGCATCGATCCGCTCAGCCTCGCGCCACTTCTGGCTGGCCAGGGTCTCCTTGGCGTTGATCTCGGCAACGGCGGCGGTCAGGGCGGCATCCAGTTCACTGTTCTGCTGCTCTGCCTGCGCCAGCGCAAGGCGGGCCTGCTCCACTGCCAGTTCAAAAGGGGCCGGATCCAGCCTGAACAGCAGATCCCCCTTCTTGACCTGCTGGTTGTTGTGAACAGCGACCTCGATCACCTTGCCGCTCACCTGGGGGGCCAGCTTGGTGACTACCCGGGTCGCCATCGCCTGAGGGGTGAGGGGCATCAGCAGGTCGGCTATCAGAAAATAGGCAAACAAGGTGGCAAAGCCAGCCATGGACCATTTGATCCAGCGGGTAAATTGTTGATCCGGGGTCATTTTATTCTCTCTCTGTGTCGGTCTCGGGAGGGCTTGTATCGCCTCCGGCTTGTCGGTCGTGATGTTGTTCAATTTTGCTGAGGGCGTTGGCCGAGATCCGCTGCACCGTGGCTTCAAACAGTTGCAGGGTCTGCTCGTCGATGCCCCCCAGCAGCTCCCGGCGGATATTCATGATGCGGTCGGCGATCTGATCGAGCAGAGTCTTGCCAGCCGGGGTCACGCAGACGATGCGGGCCCGCTTGTCCTGACTGCAGCAGTGGCGCTCAATCAGTCCCTGCTCTTCCAGCTGGCCCAGGGTGCGCATCAGGGATGGCAGTTCTATTTCGAGGGCTTCGGCCAGGGTCTTCTGGCTGACATGGTTCCCCATGCGGGAGAGTTTCCAGAGCGCAGTCCAGCGGGGATGGGTGAGGCCAAGGGGGGCCAGCTCCAGGTCGGCGGCAGTACGCCATAGCCGGTGCATCCGCGCTATCTGCTCGGCGAGCGACAGCTCGCGCAACCTTTCCAGATCCGTCATCTTCTCATCCTCAATCTACTTAGCCTGCTAAGTATCATACTTGTTTAGCAGGCTAAGTAAATAGTGTGATGCGGATCATGTTTCTGGTCGGATCTTTCGTTGGTGAGGGCGAGCAGCATTCGAGCCCCTGATATTATTCTCGGGGCTGATCCACTCGAGGCTCTCTTGCCGATTCGGATATTGCGCCGTGAATGGAGGATATCCGGTGGTTATTTTCATGAAATTTTCAGCTTCAGCGAGCAGCTCTTTTTTTATCCGCTAATATTGATGGGGTTATAAAACAAGGGGGAAACGGGTTGTGGATGGATATGACAGTGGATGTGTGTATCTGGCAATTGAAACGCTGTTGAGTGATGGAGAATATGGTGCAGAGTCACACCATGGCGTGAATCGGGAAGGCGCTATCAGAAGTACCGATATCAGTCATGATTTTGACCCCGCCAATATTCCATTGCTGTTGGCAGAATAGACCTGACCGTGTGTGATCCTTGTGAGTTCAAGCCAGTGCTCTGGTATTCGCTGGCTTGACTCATCACTATTTCAATCTCCCATTTTTGCATCTTTCTTCTCACCATTTTTCATCGTGCGTGCTTCCTGCACGCCGACTCAAACCCTGATGTGGCACGCCGTAGCACTCGCGTTATGGCGATGAGATTGCCCGCTGATTATCACTCACAGGAGCTGTGGCGATAAATGGTTGCAGAGCTGGTCCTCTGGCCCTGTTATTTCCCCTAAGGGGGGGAGATCATCGCATCGTTATTACTGCTGATCACCCAAATATCCGCCATTGGGCTCGCTCGTTTGATCGCCCTATTTCCTGACTTGGTCGGGTATTGTATGTCTGGTGTTCTATTGTGCAGCGCACGCTGGCGGCACCATGATGTTTAAGTTTTTAATGTTTTTATATGGCTTTGCAATCTGGCTAACCGACAGGGGAGAGGGGGATCAATAAAGTAGCGGCCACAATCACACGCAGAGTACATAACAATGAAAAACCTCTCACCCCTACAAACCACACAAGAAAAGGCCGCCTTTATGGGCGGCCAACAAATTGCCGGTATGCCGCTCTTTATATTTCTGGGGCTGGCGACCTGCGTTCTCTTTTCCGGCTGGAATGGCTCGTTGCCGCTGGGCATGGTCGGTGCACTGGCACTGATGTTTGTGCTGGGCACCCTGCTGACCGAGCTGGGTGAGCGGATCATGCCGATCCGTGAATACCTGGGGGGCGGCACCATCCTCGCCATCTTCGGCGGCGCCGCCCTGTTCGAATATCAGCTGCTGCCGGTGCAGGCGGGGCAGGTCATCACCAACTTCATGAAGGAGGGGGGCTTTCTCAACTTCTTTATCGCCAGTCTGGTGACCGGTTCGGTGTTCGGTATGAGCGGCGCTTTGCTGAAAAATGCCGCCATGCGCTACCTGCCGGTCATTCTTGGCGGCGTCGCACTAGCACTGCTGAGCGTGGGGCTGGTCGGCTCCCTGATGGGGTATGGCTTTAAGAATGCGGTGCTGCTGATCGGCCTGCCCATCATGGGCGGCGGCATGGGGGCTGGCGCGGTGCCGTTGGTAGAGATCCTCTCCGGCCCGATGCAGATGTCCAGTGCCGATCTGTTGTCACGGATGGTGCCAGCGGTGGTGATCGCCAATACCCTGGCCATTCTGGTGGGCTCCCTGCTGGCGCGGCTCGGTCGCCGTTACCCCTCCCTGACTGGCAACGGCAAGCTGATGGTTAAAGAGAGTAGCCAGAGCATTGCCGATGAGCAGGCCGAAGCGCCGACCTTGCAGAGTCTGGGTATGGGGCTCTTTATCAGCTCCAGCATGTTTGTGCTGGGTTCCCTGCTTGGCAACTTTATCCCCATGCACCCCTTCGCCCTGATGATTTTGGCGGTAGCCTTTATCAAGGTGAGCGGCCTGCTGCCGCGCCGTTATGAACAGGCGGCGGCCGACTGGTATCAGTTTGTGGTGAGCAACCTCACCCCCTCCCTGCTGGTGGGGATCGGTGTCGCCTACACCAGTATTCCTGAACTGATCAGCGCCTTCTCCATCAGCTACTTCGTGCTGGTCATGGTCACCGTAATCGGTGGCGCCCTCGGCGCGGCGCTGGTGGGTCGGATGATCGGTTTCTATCCCATCGAGGCGGCCATCACCGGCGGGCTTTGCATGGCCAACATGGGCGGCACCGGCGATGTAGCCGTGCTCTCGGCGGCCCAGCGGATGAAGCTGATGCCCTTTGCCCAGATCTCCTCCCGTCTTGGCGGCGCCGTGATGCTGATCCTGGCCACCGCCCTTATCTCCCTGTTCGCCTGATACCGGATTAAGGAACAAACAAGATGAACGACATCATGATGGGCACCAGCCTGCCCTATGCCGAGCGCAAGCGTCAGGGCGTGCGGGGGCGTATTCCCCACAAGGAGGAGTCCCTCTCCCAGCAGCGGCGCCGGATCTACCGGTTGGTCAGCGCCATGCAGAGTCCGTTTGACCAGCATCTGCTGCTGCGCCAGCTGCAGGAGGACAACCCGGTGCTCTTCTACGATCTGGTACGCCACCACCTGCCGGAGCTGCTGCCGATCATCTACACCCCGGTGGTGGGGGAGGCGTGTCAGCGCCACAGCGATCTCTATTTGCGCAGCCACGGGCTCTATCTCTCCTGGCATGACAGGGACGATCTCGATGACATCCTCGAGTCAGTGGAGCAGGAGGTGGACGTGATCGTCATCTCCGACGGCGAGCGAGTGCTGGGGCTTGGCGATCTCGGTATCGGCGGCATGGGGATCTGTATCGGCAAGCTGGCGCTCTACTCCGCTGCTGGCGGCATCAATCCGGCGCGCACCCTGCCGCTCTGTGTCGATGTAGGCACCAACAACCCCGAGCTGCTGGAGGATGACTCCTACCTCGGCTGGCAATCCCCGCGCATTGACGGCGAGAGCTATTACCACTTCATGGACAAGGTGGTAGCCGCCATTCGCAAGCGCTGGCCGCAGGTGGTGCTGCAGTTTGAAGACTTTGCCGGCAAGCATGCCGCCAATCTGCTGGCCCGCTATCGCGACGAACTCTGCATGTTCAACGACGATATTCAGGGCACGGCGGCAGTGGCTTCTGCCTGCGTGCTGGCCGGGTTGCAACAGGCGGGGACCGCCCTGTGCGATGCCCCGGTGCTGATCGTCGGCGCGGGTTCTGCCGGTTGCGGCATCGCCGCCATGCTGGCCCAGCTGGCGGGGAGTCACGACGGCGTCTGGCTGTTTGATCAGGACGGAGTGGTCTGCAGCGATCGTCCCAATTTGACCCACGCCCAACAGCCATTTGCCCGTGCCGTGGAGGAGGGGCGCAGTTCGCTGCTGGAGACCATCCGCCAGGTGCGCCCGGCGGTCTTGATTGGTGTGAGCGGTCAGGGCGGCCTCTTTACTGGCGAGGTGTTGCAGGCGATGGGGGAGGTGTGCGCGCAGCCGGTGATCCTGCCACTCTCCAACCCGACCCGCAGCGCCGAGGCCACCCCCGAGCAGGTGTGGGCCGCCACAGATGGCCGCGCTCTGCTTGCCACCGGCAGCCCCTTTGCGCCGGTGACTGTGGCGGGTGAGCGGCGGGTGGTCTCTCAGTGCAACAACGTCTATGTCTTCCCGGGGATCGGTCTCGGAGCCTGCGCGGTCAAGGCGCGCCGCATCAGCGATGGCATGTTGCTGGCCGCGGTGCGGGCAGTCGGCGCCTATCCGCTGGTGGCGGGCCGGCTGTTGCCCCCCATCGAGCAGGTGGGAGAGGTGGCCCGCGCCGTGGCCAGAGCGGTGGCGCTCAGTGCCCGCGAGGAAGGATTGGCCGATTTTGTCGGCGATCCGGCACCTTTGATTGACCAGACCTGGTGGCATCCGCACTATTGGGCTGCGTCCTGACGTTTTAAGGTATGTGCATGAAACTTCGCCACCAGTTGGTCACCCTTTCTCTCGGGCTCTCCCTGCTGCTGATCCTCATTCTGGGCAGCCTGCTGGCCCTCTTTATCCGTCATCTGTTGGAGAGCAATCTGCAGGATAAGGGAAGCGATCTGGCACGGGTCATGGCGGCGGATACCCGGGTGGTCGAAGCTCTGCGTCAGGGGAGTGATCCTACCCTGCGCGACTACGTGGAGGCGGTCTGCAACCGCACCGACGCAACATATATGGTGGTGACCGATGAGCATGGTCGCCGCCTCAGCCACCCCAACCCCGAGCTGGTGGGACAGAAGTTTCGCGGCGAGGATATCTGGCCCGCGCTGCAGGAGCGGCGCAGCTATTGCTCCAAGGATCGGGGTACCATGGGGCCGGCGATCCGCTGCTTCTCCCCGGTGGTGGGCGGGGATGGGCGCGTCATGGGGGCCGTGGTGGTGGGCTACCTGATGCAGCAGGTGGAGGGCATCTATATGGAGCGGGTGGCCCTGCTCATCTGCGCCATAGTAGCGGTGCTGGGGTGCGGCCTGCTGCTGGCACTCTGGGTACAATACCTGCTGCGCAAGACCCTGCTCGATCTGGAGCCGGAGGCGATCGTGCGCCGCTTCACCCTGCAGGATCTGGTGCTGGAGCACATCACCGAAGGGGTGATCGCCCTCGATGGCCGCGGCAATATCAATATGATCAACAGCACCGCCAGCTATCAGCTGCGGCTGCCGGTTACCGGGCGCCACGCCCTGCAGGGACAGTCGCTGGCGGAGCTGGTGCCGCCCCTTGCCCCCTGTCTGGAGCAGGAGGGGGGGAAGTGAGCTTCACCATTCAGGGGGAGTCCTTCGTCGGCCGCTGGCAGGCGGTGCAGGGCAAGGCGCCGGGGCGGCTGCTGATCTTCAGCCGTCCGGAGGTGGCCGCCAGTCTGGGGGTGCAGGTGACCCACCTGCGCCAGTATGCCGAGATGCTGCGGATGCAGAGCCACGAGTTCGCCAACAAGCTGAGCAGCCTCTCCGGCCTGTTGCAGCTGGGCCATGTGGATCAGGCGGTGGAGCTGATCCAGCAGGAGAACGAAGCGTGCCAGACCATGCTGCAGGAGCTGCTGCGGCTGATCGACAACAAGCCGGTGGCGGGGCTTATTCTCGGCAAGTTCAGCCGGGCCCGCGAGCTGGGGGTGACCCTGGAGCTCGATCCCGATTCGGCGCTGGCGGAGTATCCGGCCTCGGTCTCGGCCGATCTCATTACCCTCATTGGCAACCTGCTGGACAACGGTCTGCAGGCGGCCTGGCGCAATCGCCAGCAGCGGCCGCCCCGGGTGCTGCTGTCCCTGTGCGATGTGGGGCGGCGACTTGTGATCGAGGTGGAGGATAGCGGCGAGGGGGTCGATGAGGAGCTGGCCGATCACCTGTTCGATTACGGGGTGAGTCGCCAGAGCGGCGATCACGGAGTGGGTCTGTTCCTGGTCAAGGAGACCGTGGGTCGGCACGAGGGTGTGATAGAATGGCGGCGAACCGCCGAGCAGACCACCCTGTTTGGTATCTACTTGAATAAAAACCAATTAATGTGAGCCATGGACCCAATAATCACGCTTGTTATTGAAGATGACGATCGGATCGGTGCCATCTTGTCAGAACTGGTGGCGGCGACATCCGGTTTCTCCCTGCTGGGGCGGGCCGGCACCCTGGCCCAGGCCGATGCCATGATGGCCGGTGTGGTGCCCCAACTGCTGCTGGTGGATGTCTCCCTGCCCGATGGCTCCGGCCTTGAGTGGGTGAGCCGCCTGCGCAGCCACAACCGCGAAGCCTATGTCATCATGGTGACCGCCTCGCGGGATGTGGAGACCATCCAGCAGGCCCTCAATCTGGGGGTTCATGACTACGTCATCAAACCATTGCGGCTGTTTCGCATCCAGCAGAGTCTGGACGAGATCCTGCAACTGCACAGCCGTCTGTGCGAGCGGGGTCGGCTGGAGCAGGAAGATCTCGATAAGTTGCTGGGCAAGGGGGGGCGCTCCCAGATCAAGGAGATGCGCGTCACTCCCAAGGGGATCGACAGCATCACCCTGCGTCAGGTGCTGGATCTGCTGGCGGGCGAGCCGGAGAACGTCTTCTCCACCGACACGGTGGCGCTGCGACTCTCCCTCAGCCGCACCACGGCGCGCCGCTATCTGGAGTATCTGGAGTCGGAAGATCGGGTGGATGTAGATCTCAACTACGGTCAGCGGGGGCGGCCGGAGCGGCGCTACCGCTGGCGCCGGGCCGGTTGAGATGCGCACTGGCGTGTATTGCAGAAACAACAAGGGAGCCATGGGCTCCCTTGTTGTTTCCGGACGATGTTGGTTCTCAGGCGGCTTCCCGTTCGGCTACCGGCACACGCCCCTTCAGCTGGGAGGCCATCACCCCGCCCAGGATCAGCCCGCCACCCAGCAGGTGATAGCCGTGGATTGGCTCGCCCAGGCCGACGACGGCGATCAGCGCCGTACAGAGCGGCATCAGGTTCATAAAGACCGAGGTGCGCTCTGCCCCCATGCAGGCGAGGCCGCGCATCCAGCAGTAAGCCGCCAGCAGGGAGGAGGCGAGCCCGGCGAAGAGCACCAGTCCCCACCCTTCGGCCGGCACTGCCATCGAGTCGGCGCTGAGGGCGAGTGGCACCAGCAACAGTACCGCCAGCAGGATCTGCATGTAGAGGTTTAGCCAGGGGCCAAACGGCAGGTGCCAGCGGCGGATCAAGAGGCCGTAAAGGGCGTAGCTGGCGGAGCCCAACAACATCATGCCATCCCCCGGGTTGATGCCGTTGTGGAGCAGGGCAAGCGGTTCGCCCTTGCCAAGCAGCCAGAGCACCCCGAACAGGGAGAGACTCATGCCGAACAGTGCCTGTTTGCCGGGACGCTGGCCGAAGAAGAGCGCCCCTTGCAGCAGGGTGAGCAGCGGAATGAGGGAGCCGATCACCCCCATATTGGTGGCCGAGGTGCAGTGGGCGGCGTAGTAGGCCAGACACTGATAGAGCACCATACCGAGCGCCGCCAGCACCAGCAGCTTGCCGAGCCAGGGGCGAACCTCACTGCGTCGCCGCCAAAGGGCGGGCAGGCAGAAAGGGGTCAGCGCCAGGGCGGCAATCACCCAGCGATAGAAGGAGATAGCCGCGGGGTCGAGCACGCTGGCAGCCGCCTTGGAAACCACGATATTGGTAGCCCAGATCAGCACCGCCATCAGCGGAAAGAGAAGAGGGGAAAAGATTCGCATCAGAGGCTCCTTATTAACAGGGGGCCAAGTCTACCCTTGTCTTTATATTATTAAGTAGCGTAAAACAGACAGATGACCCAGCAGAAAAGACAACTCTTTCTGATGTACCTTATTCCGGCCCACACGGGCTGCGTTTGCTCGCAACTGATGGCTGCTTTTGGCCTGTGCCGGAGACCGAGCCAACAGGGCGTTGCATCACGCCTGCTCCTATCTCTCGCTGACAAGGGGCGCTAATGGCCACTCACCAGTTTCAGCCGGTAGATGTCGTTCTGCCCGCTCCCAATCCGCTCTTTTTCAGTTACCAGCAGATGCTGGCCGACAGCGCGACCGTGCTGCACTCCCACCCCTGGGGCCAGCTCAACATGATCAGTCTGGGGATCATGGAGATAGAGCTGGGGGATCAGCGACTGGTGGCCCCTGCCGACTATCTTATCTGGGTGCCGGCGGATCTCGAGCACACCTCCTACAACGAGCAGACCCTCGACTACACCTCCATCTACGTCAGCCACGAGCTGGCGGCCAAGCTGCCGCCAGAGCCCAGATTGCTGCTGCTCACCCCGCTGATCCGCGCCCTGCTGAGCGACTTTTGCGAACGGCGGGTGAGCCATATGGCGGATGAGTGGGATCAGCGTCAGGCCGAGTTGCTGGTGGAGCGACTGGCGCGCACCCGCTGTCAGGAGAGCTACCTGCCGATGAGTCAGGACAAGCTGTTGGCTCCCATGCTGGCGGCGTTACACAGCGATCCTGCCGATCCCCGTACTCTGGCTCAGTGGGCCGGACAACTGCACACCACAGAGCGTACCCTGGCGCGGCGCTGCCTGCGGGAGCTGGGGATGAGCTTCGGTCAGTGGCGGGCGCGGTTGCGGCTGCTCAAGGCGCTGGCCTGGCTCAAGGGCGACATGCCCATTCAGGAGATCAGCTGGCGGCTCGGTTACGGCTCCACCTCGGCCTTTATCGCTATGTTCAACCGGGAGCTCGGCTGCTCCCCCCAGCGTTATCGCCAGCAATCGACAGTGCGGGTTGGCACTGCGCTTGAAAAACGTGACAGATAGCTGTGAACTCCTTGATAAGTGGCATGTTTCTTGTGATTCATGGGGTTATCATAGTGGCTTGTTATCGCGTGCTATCCGAGGCCACCGCCTGTTCCAGTTGCACGGGTATTCCTATTGATACGATGGGGTCAGCATGATCGCTTCCAGTTCCCGTTTTGCCGAGTTGCTGTTCTGGTATTTGCTGGCGCTGACTGGCTGCTCCATCCTGCTGTTCGAGTTTGGCCCCGAGCGGGTGCTTGATATCAAGGAGTGGCCGCTCTCGGTAAACGTGTTGAAGGCGGTGGATGCTGCACCGGGAGCGGTGAGTTACCATCCCTCGGCCGATGGTAATCCCGGCGTAAAGTGTGTACTGACTGCGAGCCCCGAGAGTTATCCCAGCTGTGGTCTGGTTCTCACCCTGACCGCGCGCGAAAAGGGTATCAATCTTGCTCGATTTAACACTCTCCATATCCGCTTGAGCGTGACGGGGGGCGAGGAGCAGGATTGGCGTTTCTACCTGCGCAACTACAATCCGCTTTTCGACAAGATGGATGACCCGTTGCAATCCAAATTCAACGAAATCATCTTTCGCCCTGCCGATTACGGCAAGGACCACGAGGTGCCTCTCGACGTGTTTACTCCGGCAACCTGGTGGATCAAGCGCTATAAGGTGCCGTTACAGTTGCAGGGGCCTGATCTGAGCCGGGTCTACGCCATCGAGATTGCTGCGGGGTCATATATGTCGCCGGGTGAGTATGGTGTGGTGATCGAGGAGCTGCAGTTTCATGGCAACTGGCTTGAGCCTACCCTTTTCTACCGGTTGATCCTGTTTGTCTGGTTCATCTATGGCTGTGCGGTCTTTCTGGTAAACCACCTCGCCATGAAGCAGCGTTTGTTGCATGCTCATCAGGCCAAGCTTGAGGTGGAGGTGCTGAACCGTACCCTGAGCGAAGAGAATCGCCGCACTCGTGAGGAGGCCTGTTATGATCCGCTGACCGGTGCTTTCAACCGGCTTGGTGGTGAGCGGCTGCTGGCCGATATCGCTGATCTGCCGTTTTCCTTCATCTATATCGACGTTGACCACTTCAAACAGATCAACGACATCCACGGTCACCCGGTGGGTGATGAGGTGCTCAAGCATCTGGTCAGCGAGATCCTGCGCCATTGTGATGCGCTCTGCCATTTGGTGCGCTGGGGCGGTGAGGAGTTCGTGCTGGTCTGCCTTCACTACGATGAGCTACGGGCCTGTGCGCTGGCTGAGCGGCTGCGCGCCACCCTGGAGGCTGATATCCACTGGCCGTCCGGGTTACGGGTGACCGCCTCGTTCGGAGTGGCCGAGCGGGCGGGTGAGTCGCCGGATCAGGTGCTCAAACGTGCCGACGAGGCGCTCTATCAAGCCAAGACGCAGGGTCGCAACCGGGTTGCGAGCCACTGACAGCGATGCGTCGAGATGCCGTGTGCTTTATTCCAATATCGCTTTCAACATGAGCAAGCAGTTATGACACAACACATAGGGGCGCTGACCCTGCTGGTGGCTGATTACGATCAGGCCATTCGCTTTTTTACCGAGGGTCTTGGCTTTGCGCTTTTGGAGGACACTCGGCTCGATGAACCGGGCAAACCGGGCAAGCGCTGGGTACGGGTTGCCCCCAAAGGCACCCCCGGTTCCGCGTTGCTGCTGGCACAAGCGGCCAATGCGCAGCAGCAGGCCGCCATCGGCCAGCAGGGCGGTGGCCGGGTATTTCTGTTCCTCGAGACCACTGATTTCTGGGGGGATTACCAGCGCATGCAGGCGTACGGTGTTCATTTTTGTGAACAGCCCCGCGATGAACCATATGGCATCGTGGTGGTGTTTGAGGATATCAGCGGCAACCGGTGGGACTTGTTGCAACGTACTGCTGCCAACTGAATCTGAAAACGTTTATCATCCCGCCTGTCATAAAGTCATAAAAGTGTCACAGAAAATTCTAATAATTGGCGCACCCATCTTCACAGAGGAGAGAGAAGGGAATGGCTAAGCGAATTCTGGTGGTCGAGGACGAAGCACCGATCCGCGAAATGCTCTGCTTCGTGTTGGAGCAGAAGGGATATGAGACGATTGAAGCGGAAGATTACGCCGATGGACTGGCGAAGGTGCGCGAACCCTACCCCGAACTCATCGTGCTCGACTGGATGATGCCGGGCGGCAGTGGCATCCAGTTTATCAAGCAGCTCAAGCAGGATGAGGTGACGCGCCAGATCCCGGTGGTGATGCTCACCGCTCGCGGTGAAGAGGAGGACAAGGTGCGTGGTCTGGAGGCCGGAGCCGACGACTACATCACCAAGCCGTTCTCGCCCAAGGAGCTGACCGCTCGCCTCCATGCGGTGATGCGCCGCGTGTCGCCCACCTCGGTAGACGAGGTGATCGAGGTGCAGGGGCTGAAACTCGATCCTGTCTCCCACCGGGTCAGTGCCGAAGAGAAGGCGCTCGACATGGGGCCGACCGAATTCAAGTTGCTTCACTTCTTCATGACTCACCCCGAGCGGGTCTACAGCCGTGAACAGCTGCTCAACAATGTCTGGGGTACCAATGTGTACGTCGAGGACAGAACCGTGGATGTGCATATTCGTCGCCTGCGCAAGGCGATTGAAGAGACAGGGCACGACAGATTGATCCAGACGGTGCGTGGAGCCGGATACCGCTTCTCAACCCGTCTCTAGAGGCAGTTATGTTGCAACCTTACGCCTGGCGGCGACAGTTGTGGCGAATGGCGTTTTTCTACGCCCCCTTCGCATTGGTTGGCTGGTTGATTGATCATCTTGCCCTCTGCCTGCTGGTGGCGGCCGTGTTGCATCTGGGCTGGCACTATCGCTTCCAGAAGCGGCTCTCTGACTGGCTGTGGCACGACCGCAGCCTGGTGCCCCCCAGCGGCAGTGGCAGCTGGGAGTACATCTTCAACGGTATCTACAAGCTGCAGCAGCGTCACCGAGCCCGGCGCCGCGAGCTGGCGGGGCTGATCCGCCGCTTCCGGGAGGGGGCCGAGGCGCTGCCCGATGCCGCCGTGGTGTTTCGCACCGATGGCAGCATCCTCTGGTGCAACCGGCTGGCGGAGCAACTGCTCGGTTTTCGCTGGCCGGAGGATGCTGGCCAGCATATCGGCAACCTCATTCGCAATCCTGCCTTTAACGCCTATCTGGGCAAGGGGGCATATGACGAGCCCCTCGAGATGCACTCCCCGGTCAACGAGGAGAAGTTTCTCGAGTTTCGCATCATGCCCTACGCCTCGGATCAGGCGATGCTGGTGGTGCGCGATGTCACCCGCTTGCGCAGTCTCGAGAAGACCCGCAAGCACTTCGTTTCCAACGTCTCCCACGAGCTGCGCACCCCGCTGACCGTGCTCAAGGGCTATCTGGAGATGACCGAGGAGCCGCCCCCGCCCGCCATGTGGGCCAAGGCGCATCGGGTGATGATGGAGCAGACCATCCGGATGGATAATCTGGTCAATCAGCTGCTCACCCTCTCCCGTATTGAGGCGGCCCCGACCGTGGATCTCTCCCATCTGGTGGACATGCCTGCCATGCTGGGGCTGCTTGAGCAGGAGGCGCGAGCGCTCTCGGGCGAACGGGCCCACCAGCTCGAATTTGTGGTGCAGCCCAATCTTCTGGTACGCGGGGATCAGGAGCAGCTGCGCAGTGCTGTCTCCAACCTGGTCTACAACGCCATTCACTACACCCCTGCGGGGCGAAAAATTACCGTGGAGTGGCGCAAGCAGGGGGCGATGGCGCTGTTTGCCGTGAGCGATGAAGGGGAGGGGATTGCCCCCGAGCATCTGGCGCGGCTGACCGAGCGGTTCTATCGGGTCGACAAGGCCCGCTCGCGCCACACCGGCGGCTCAGGCTTGGGCCTTGCCATCGTCAAGCATGCCCTCAGTCATCATGACTGCCAGCTCGATATCGAGAGCCGGGTCGGCCTTGGCAGCCGCTTCAGCTTTCTTATCCCGAGCCGCATGGTGGTGATTAAATAGTCTTTTATGGCAATGAGTTAGCTGCAAAAAGAGGGCCTTTGAACGGGCCCTCTTTTCATTTGTTCAAATCTGTCGCCATGTCATTAAAGTGTCACATTAAATCCATAAATTTGTCACTGCCAGGTCAGATACTGGCGCCGTCTTAAGAACGGACCTTCTGTAACTTTGGAGAGATTGGATGAAACTCAACAAACTGGCTGGTGTAATCGGATTCACCGCAGCAACCCTGTTTTCTGTCAGCGCCCTGGCTGCCGGTGTGGATAAAGACCTGCCGGATTACACACCGACCAGCGGCATTTCGGGCAACCTGTCCTCTGTCGGCTCGGACACCCTGGCCAACATGATGACCCTGTGGGCCGAAGAATTTAAGCGTTTGTACCCCAACGTCAACGTGCAGATCCAGGCCGCCGGTTCTTCTACCGCCCCGACTGCCCTGACCGAAGGTGTTGCCCAGTTCGGTCCGATGAGCCGTGCCATGAAGGCCGGTGAAGAGGAAGCATTCGAGAAGCGTTACGGCTACAAGCCGACTGCCATCCGCGTTGCAGTCGATGCCCTGGCGGTGTTCGTCAACAAGGACAACCCCATCAAGGGGCTGACCATGCCGCAGATCGACGCCATCTTCTCCAGCACCCTCAAGTGCGGCGAAGCCAAGGCTGCCACCAAGTGGTCTGATCTGGGTCTGGACGGCAACTGGTCCAGCAAGGATCTGCAACTGTTCGGTCGCAACTCCGTATCCGGTACCTACGGTTACTTCAAGGAGCACGCCCTGTGTAACGGCGACTTCAAGAGCGGCGTGAACGAGCAGCCGGGTTCTGCCTCCGTGGTGCAGTCTGTTTCTGCCTCCCTGAACGGCATCGGCTACTCCGGTATCGGTTATGTCACCTCCGGCGTGCGTGCAGTACCGCTCTCCAAAGATGGCAAGACCTTCATCGAAGCGACCTCCGATAACGCCATTACCGGCAAGTATCCGCTGTCACGCTTCCTGTACGTTTACGTGAACAAGCATCCGAACAAGCCGCTCTCCCCGATGGAGCAAGAGTTCGTCAAGATGATGCTCTCCAAAGCAGGCCAGAACATCGTTGCCAAAGATGGCTACGTGCCGGTACCGGCCAAGGTGGTTCAGGCTGACCTGAAAAAGCTGGGTATCATGTAACTGCCTGCAGTCAGCATGCCCTGATAAAACGAGCCCCAAGCGGGCTCGTTTTGTTTTTGTCGGCTGTCAGTTTTGTTAATAGCGCTGGATGGATATTTTTCCGCCAGCCGGGGGCTGGCTCCCTTGCTTAGCAGGGCGGCATTTCCGAGAATAGGGCAACGTTATGGCAAAGGATCCCTTCATGATTGCGTCCCTCACCAAGTTTGGCATGGTAGCCCTCTGTAGTTCCCTGCTGGTCGCCTGCGCCCAGTCGCCGACCGGCCGCAGCCAGATGCTGCTCTACTCTCCCCAGCAGATGAACCAGCTGGGCGCCGACTCCTTCGAGCAGATGAAGAAGCAGGAGAAGGTGAGCAAGGATGCCAAACTCAACGCCTATGTCTCCTGTGTCGCCAAGGCGGTGACCGCCCAGGTGCCGGCCAGCTATGGCATCACCAACTGGGAAGTGGTGGTGTTTGACTCCAAACAGGTCAACGCCTTCGCCCTGCCCGGCGGCAAGATCGGGGTCTACAGCGGCCTGCTCAAGGTGGCCAAGAATCAGGATCAGTTGGCGACCGTCATTGGTCACGAGCTGACTCACGTACTGGCCCAGCACTCCAACGAACGACTCTCGCGCAGCCAGCTGGCGGGGATCGGTCTGGCGGCTGCGGACATTGCCATGGGCACCAGCGAGTATCGCGGCGCCACCATGGCCGCCCTTGGCCTCGGGGTCGAGGTGGGGGTGATGTTGCCCTATGGCCGTACTCAGGAGAGCGAAGCGGATCGGCTGGGGCTTGAGCTGATGGCGCGCGCCGGGTTCAATCCGGCCGAGGCGATCCCCCTGTGGCAAAACATGAGTGCCGCCGCCGGTGGCAACACCCCGCCGCAACTGCTCTCCACCCACCCGAGTAACGAGAACCGGATCGCCGAGTTGCAGGCGCAACAGGCGCAAGTGCTGCCGCTCTATGAGCAGGCCCGCGCCAACGGTCTGGTGCCCCAATGCAAGGCATAAGCCTGCGCATGGCGCGCAGCGACGATGCCGCCGCCATGACGGTGATGCAGCGAGCCAGCTGGCTCGCTGCCTATGGCCAGGTGCTCGGTGCCGACCTGCTGGAGCAGCTGGACGTCACCGCCCATCTGCAGATCTGGCAGAGCCGTCTGGCCGAGCCGGGCCCAAGGCCCATGCTGCTTTGTCTCGATGAGGTGGTGATTGGCCTGCTCTATTGGCAACCACAGCAGGAAGCGGGACAGAGCCATGCCCTGATCCGCGCTTTTTACCTCCATCCCGACCACTGGCGACAAGGCTATGGCAAACGGCTGTGGCAGGCGGTGGCGATGCAGATGCGCCGCGCCGGTTGCCATAGCGTCAAATTGTGGCTGCTCGATGGCAACCACATCGGCGAGGGGTTCTACCTGCGCCGCGGCTTCGTCTTTGACGGCGAGGAGCGCACCCTGATAAGCCTCGGGCAGCCCTGCCTGCAGCGACAAATGAGCCGTTTGCTCTGATCACTCTCCCGTTTTTCGCCTTCGGTCACTTTATTTTTTTTGCGAATTAATACAATGTCCCCCCTGGACAGAGTTGGATAAACACGGGCTGACAAGGGAGTGCTGGCATGTATTACGGCTTTGATATCGGTGGCACCAAGATCGCCTTTGCGGTCTATGACGGTGCATTGAACCTCTGCCACGAGGAGCGCATGAGCACCCCGGGCAATGATTATGAGGGGCTGCAGCAGCTGATCCGCTCCCGGGTCGAGCAGGCGGATGCCCGCTTCGGCGCGCGGGGCTCGGTCGGCATTGGTTTCCCTGGTGTCATCAACAGCCAGGATCACAGCATAGTGGCGGCCAATCTGCCCTCCATCAATGGTCGCCATCTGGGCGCCGATCTGGCCGAGCTGCTGGAGCGTCCGGTCAAGGTGGATAACGACGCCAACTGCTTCCTCTGGTCCGAAGTGCATCAAGGGGCAGCCGACGGCGCAGGCAGTGCGCTCGGCGTCACCATCGGCACCGGCATCGGCGGCGCCGTCTATCTGGCGGGCAAGCTTATTCAGGGGCGCAACTGGCTGGCTGGCGAGATTGGTCATTACCCACTGCCCGCGACCATGCTGATGAAGTACCCCGAGTTGCCCCGTCCCCGTTGCGGTTGCGGCCGTCTGGTCTGTTTTGAAACCTATGCCTCCGGCACCGGTCTGGAGCGTCTCTATCACCATTTCCATGGCCAGCGCGCCACGGGTCACCAGATTGTGGGGCGCTTCGAGGCCCATGAACCCCATGCGGTCGAGACGGTCGACTGCTGGCTGGAGATCATGGCCGCCGGGCTTGCCGCCGCCATTTCGGTAATTGATCCCGAGGTAGTGGTATTGGGGGGCGGCCTGAGCGGCCTGCCCACCCTCTATGAACAGCTGCCGCTGCGTCTGCCCGGTCACTTGTTGCCCGGGGTCGCCCTGCCCGAGATCCGCCAGGCCCGCTTCGGCGGTGCAGGTGGTGTGCGTGGCGCAGCCTTGCTCAATCTATGAGATCAGATGTGGGGTCTGATCTCCCCGAAAAAGGAGTCCTCATGACCCGTCTTGAAATCTGTATCGACAACCTGGAATCCCTGTTTACTGCCCAGCAATCCGGGGCGGATCGCATCGAGCTCTGCTCTGCGCTGGGTCTGGGCGGCCTGACCCCCTCCTACGGTTTTATGCAGCAGGCAGCCCGCCACGCCACCGTGCCGGTTTATGCCATGATCCGCCCGCGTGCCGGGGATTTTTGCTTCAACGACGGCGAGTTCGAGATGATGCTGCAAGATATCGCGGCGGCACGCTCTGCCGGTTTGCAAGGGGTGGTGGTCGGTTTGCTGGATGAGGAGGGGCGGGTGCCTGCCGCCAAGCTCAAACAGCTGGTGGATGCAGCAGGCCCGTTGGGAGTCACCTTCCATCGCGCCATCGACCTCTCCTCCGACTGGCGCCTCGATCTGGAGACCATAGTCGCGGCCGGTTGCGAACGCATTCTGAGCTCGGGCCATGCGCCGACCGCGTTGGCTGGGTTGGAAACCCTGCAAGAGATGCAGCAGGCGCTGGCGGGGCGTGCCAGCCTGATGCCGGGGGCCGGGGTCAATGCCGACAATGTGCGTACCATCATCGAGTTCACCGGAGTGAGCGAAGTGCATATGTCCGGCATGGGCTGGCGCGGTGGCATGGTGCCGCACGGAGTGAATATGGGCACTTCGGATGATGGTCGGGTCAATATCACCGATGGCGCCAAGGTGGCTGCGGTCAGAGCCTTGCTGGATCGCGGTTAAGCAGATCGCCGCCGTTGGGCGGCGTTCATCCGCATCTTGTGTGAAGTTCCTCCCACTGACGGGGAAATCAGGGGCGCCCCCGGCAGCACCCCGGCCAAAAGTCTGATATTATCCCGCCTCTTTACTACATGGATCTGGAGCAACATCTCAATGTCCCAATACGACTCTATCGAACAGAAGGCCAGCTATGGCATCGGCCGCAACATGGGTGATCAGCTGGCGCAGCAAGCCTTCGCCGGTCTGGATATCCCGGCCCTGCAACAAGGTCTGGCAGATGCTCTGAATGGTCTGGAGTTCGCGGTCAGCCGTGACGATATCAATGATGCCTTCCAGGTGATCACTGCGCGTATGCAAGAAGAGCAGGAAGCCGCCGCCAAGGCCGCCGCTGCTGACGGCGAAGCCTTCATGGCTGATAACGCCAAGCGCGCTGAAGTGAAGGTGACCGACTCCGGTCTGCAGTACGAAGTGCTGGTAGAAGGCAACGGTGCCGTTCCGGTAGCCGGTCAGTCCGTGCGTGTGCACTACCACGGTACCTTCACCCACGGTGGCGTATTCGACAGCTCCGTCGCTCGCGGCCAGCCGGCTGAATTCCCGGTGACCGGCGTGATCGCTGGCTGGGTTGAAGCGCTGCAGCTGATGCCGGTTGGTTCCAAGTGGAAGCTTTACATCCCCCACGATCTGGCCTACGGTGCCCGTGGTGCCGGTTCCATCCCGCCCTACTCTGCACTGGTATTTGAAGTCGAGCTGCTGGACATCCTGTGATCCTGCTGGCTTGATGCAAACGGCGACCCTCGGGTCGCCGTTTGTTTTTGGGTTATGTGATAGACAGCATTTGTCGCGACCAGCGGGCTGGAAAGGAGAAAAGGGCGGCTCTTTTGCGCTTTTTACTGGTTTTTTCAGAAACGGGAACAGGCATACTGCGACTCATTAAAGAGGATAAGGAGAACCCGATGAGCAAGAAGATGAAGAAAGTAGCGGGGCTGGCCCTGTTGCTGCTGAGCATTCCGGCCAGTGCTGATGCCATGCGCTGCAAGAACGCCCTGATCACCGAGGGAGACACCACCGCCGAGATGCTGCTTAAGTGCGGTGAGCCGATGTTGCGTGAAGAGCTCAACCGCAACGAGGAGAACCAGTTTGGCAACATGGTGCAGGTCAAATATGGTGAACGCTGGACCTACAACTTCGGCAAGAACGAGTTCATGCGCTTTGTGACGGTGCGCAACGGCATCATTACCGATATCGAAAACGGCCCGCGCGGCCAGTAGCCGGCGGGCAAAGCATGGATGCACAACAGACAGTAGGGCAAGACCCTTTGACTCACATGTCCGGCAAGGGGTCGCGGTGACCAAGTTGTCTGACAGCCAGATTGATCTGGCGAGCCAGTCTTAGCCGCTGGCGGCAGGTCAGGCCATGGAGGCTGATCCTGCCCGCGTTGAATTCAAATGTCCCCAGCGACTCGATGGCAAAATAGCCTCGATGAAAGCTCTTGATGTAGCGAGCGATCTGCCGTGGGGATAACTGCTTGAATACCTTCATCACACGGTTCCCTGATTGCCTGGACAGGGCACACTATGGTGTCGGTCGATGACACTGATATGACGGTTTATAAAGATTTGTATGAATCCTTATTTTGCCAGTGAGTTCGGCAAATTGACGGCGTCATCGAAAAAGTTGTGCCATGACAAACCACCGCACCGATATACTGCGGGCTTGAATGGAACAAATAAAAGGGCCTGTGCGTGGAATGGGTTGATGTGGTGGACGAGGATAACCGGGTGATTGGCGTGGCCGAGCGAGCCAAGGTGCGGCGGGAGAATCTCTGCCATCGTGCCAGCTATATTCTGGTGCTCGACGACGCGGATCGGATCCTGGTGCAGCGGCGCACCCTCAGCAAGGATTTCTGCCCCGGCATGCTGGATGCCTGCGCCGGTGGCGTGGTCACCACCGGTGAGGAGATGGAGCTCTCCGCCCGCCGCGAGCTGGCCGAAGAGCTGGGGATTATGGATGTTCCCCTGCAGGGCTTTGGCAGCTTTTATGCGGAAGGGGAGGGCTACCGGGTCTGGGGTGGCCTCTTCAGTTGCCGTTATCAGGGGCCGCTGCAGTTGCAGGCCGAAGAGGTGAGCGCGGTGCACTGGATGAGCCTGGCCGAGATCGCCGAGCGTGCCAGCGAATTTACCCCCGACTCCCTGCTCGCCATCGCCACCTGGCAGGCGAGGCGCTGACCAACTTCATATATCCTCTTCTCCAGAGACAAGACGGGCAGCCTGATGGCTGCCCGTCTGCCTTTGTGCATTTAGTTGGTCTGCTACACCAGCTTGAGGCGTCGGTTGGTGCGCCCGCAAGCGCTCGGCTTGGCGAGCCAGTGCCCTTGCCAGTCGGTGGCTAGCCGCAGCAATGGATACTCCAGATCGAGCCGGGTCACCACCAGCTGGCCGGTCTCGTCGCCACTCACGGGATTGCCGCTGGCGGGATCGATGATTTCGACGATGCAGCTCTCGTTGACGATAAAGCCCTGACCGGGCTGACTCTCGTAGGCCACCACCCCCACATCCTGCCACACCAGACAGTTGAGGGCCGCAATGCCGTGAATGGCGCGCAGTGGTGCCGTTTCGGGATGGGTGGCTTCGCACAGTAGGGCACGGCGCAGCGAGTCGCTCGGGATCTCCGCCGCTTCGGCCGCTTCCAGCAGGTCGAGCAGGGTCACCAGCGGGCCTACATAGCCGGTGGGTTGATAGCGCAGTAGTGCCTCCAGCTGGCGCTGGGTATCGTGGGGGCCGCAGGGTACCACTGGAGCCCCCAGTTGGCGGGCGCCGTTATCGAAGATAAAGGCGGTGGGGCCGGCGTGATAGTCGTGGCCGTTGAGCATCACTTCCCCCGCCTTGAAACCGGCGGCAAACAGCGCCCGGGCGGCGCCCCACCAGTCTGCCCCCGCATATTCGGGGATGGCCAGCTGGCCCGGACAGGAGAAGACCCGCAGCGCCTGACTGGCCGGACGGCCGGTGAGACCGGCAAAGGGGGGATGAGCCTGCTGAGCGGCAAAGAGCTCTTTGCTGTCGAGCAGTGGCAGGGTGGCCAGCTCTGCCAGATCCTCGAGGCGGCACTGGCGATAGGCGCTGGAGTAACCGGCGCAATATTGACTGACATGGGTAAGCTGATGATTGAGCTGGTCCAGTTGCTGCTGTTCGCGCATGGCGGGGGGACGAATTTCCAGACCATCGTAATAGTGTTGCATGGGGCCTCCTGGCGCCGTGAAACCAGCTCAAGAGTAGTCTGCCCAAGGGGAAAATGCCTGCAGCTATCCATGGTCAGGCTCAGAGCCGCTGTTAGGCGGCCTCGTCACTCTGGGATAAACTGGCGACTTCCCATCACGACTCAGGACGAGAAATCATGATTGCTGTAGGACAACCGCTGCCTGCGGGCGAATTTACCTTTATCACCGCCGAGGGCAAGCAGCTGCGGGATGGCCAGACGCTGTTCGCCGGTAAAAAAGTGGTGCTGTTTGCGGTACCCGGCGCCTTTACTCCCACCTGCTCCAATGCTCATCTGCCTGGTTATGTGGTGTTGGCCGATCAGTTTATGGCCAAAGGGGTGGATGCCATCTGTTGTCTGTCGGTCAACGACGCTTTCGTGATGCGTGCCTGGCAGACGGCCCAGAATGCCGAGGCGATCACCATGCTGGCAGATGGCGATGGCAGCTGGACCCGGGCACTGGGCCTGGCCAAGGATACCGGCGCCTTTGGCGGCATCCGTGCCCAGCGCTTTGCGTTGATCGCCAACGATGGTGTGGTCGAGCAGCTGTTTGTGGAGGCGCCGGGCAAGTTCGAGGTCTCCGATGCCGCGAGCCTGCTGGCTGCACTGTGAAATGTTAATCACGGTTTGATTTCCCCTTGAAATGGGAGGTGGCACAGCTACACTGGCGCCACTTTCCCATGGTGCCTGCCCGTTTGGGCTGGCGCTTCGTTGCAGATAACAAGAGATGAAGATCCTATGACCCTGGCTTTTGTTGCCCTGATTGCCGGACTGGCGCTGCTGGTCTGGAGTGCAGACAAGTTTGTCGACGGTGCCGCTGCCACCGCCCGTTATGCGGGGATGCCGCCGCTGCTGATCGGCATGGTGATCATCGGTTTTGGTACCTCGGCCCCGGAGATGGTGGTCTCGGCGCTGGCGGCGTCCCAGGGCAATCCCGGGTTGGCGCTCGGCAATGCCTATGGCTCCAACATCACCAATATCGCGCTGATCCTGGGTCTGACGGCACTGATCAGCCCTATCGCGGTGGCCTCTCAGGTAGTGCGCAAGGAGATCCCGATCCTGCTCGGTATTACCCTGCTCTCCGGCGCCCTGCTGATTGATGGTCATCTGGGCCGGATGGATGCGGTCATTCTGGGGGCCGTCTTCATTGCCCTGATGGGGTGGTCCATCTGGGCTGGCATGAATGGCAAGGGAGATGCGCTGGATACCGAGACCGCCGAGGATATCGAGAGCGAGGGGATGTCCCTCAAGAG
Organism: Aeromonas sp. 102P; assembly: GCF_051920345.1. Classification (NCBI taxonomy): domain Bacteria; kingdom Pseudomonadati; phylum Pseudomonadota; class Gammaproteobacteria; order Aeromonadales; family Aeromonadaceae; genus Aeromonas; species Aeromonas sp. 102P. The sequence continues at coordinate 1,832,251 of NZ_JBQBCZ010000001.1, forward strand.
TGCCATCTTCTGGCTGGTGGTCGGGCTGGTGCTGCTGATTGGTGCTTCCCGTCTGCTGGTCTGGGGGCGGTGACCATCGCTCAGGCACTTGGTATCAGCGATCTGGTGATTGGTCTCACCATAGTCGCGGTGGGAACCTCCCTGCCGGAGCTGGCCTCGTCGCTGATCGCCATTCGCAAGAACGAGCATGATCTGGCCCTTGGCAACGTGCTCGGCTCCAACCTGTTCAACACCCTGGCGGTGGTGGGGATTGCGGCGGGCATCCACCCGCTCGATGTGGCGCCGGAGGTGCTCACCCGTGACTGGAGCATCATGATGGGGCTGACCCTGCTGCTGCTGGTGATGTGTCTGGGCCGCAAGGGGCAGGGCCGCATCAACCGGTTGGAGGGGGGCGTGCTGCTGACCTGCTTCGTCGCCTACACCGGCTGGCTGCTGACCAGTCAGTTTATCTGATAGGGGTTGGTGAAATGAGAGAGGGGGAAGCGCAAGCTTCCCCCTCTTGTCTTGCCCAGTGAACCTGTTGGCGAGCGAGCGGTGTGCTCAGGCTACTGCCACCAGCTTCTGCCCCTTCTGGCTGCTGTCCAGAATGAGGATGCTGGCCTTGGGGAAGAAGTTGAAGGTGGAGGCGGAGGCCCAAGTGTAGGCGCCCATCACCTTGCCAACCACCAGTTCGCCGATAGCCAGGTCCGGCAGCATGATGCCATCACGGATCACATCCACGCTGTCGCAGGTGGGGCCGGAGAGCACCGAATTGTGCTGCTCGCCACTGGCATAAGGCGTGCTCACCGGATAGGTGACGTGGTCATAGAGCTGGCCGTTGTAGCTGCCGTAGAGACCGTCATCCAGGTAGTACCAGATCTTGTCGCCACGGTGGGCCTTGCCCATCACGCTTGAAACCGAAGTCATGGCCGGCGCGCTGATAAAGCGGCCCGGTTCGGCAATCTTCTGCACGGTAGCGGGCAACTTGGCCAGCGCTTCGCGGATCGGGGCGCAGAAGCCGTCGATATCGAACTCGCCCCCTTCATAGTCGACCGGGAAACCGCCGCCGATATCCAGCACCCAGGGCTTGAGCCCGAGCGCCCAGGCCTGCTCCATGATCTCGCGGCAGGCGTCGATGGCCTGTACATGGCGACGGGCATGAGGTACCTGCGAGCCGACGTGGAACGACAGCCCCATCACCTTGATCCCCTTGGCGTGGGCCAGTTGCAACAGCGGCAGCGCCTGCTCCGGAGTGCAGCCGAACTTCTTGGAGAGATCGACCTTGGTCTCGGGGTTGGGGAAGCTGACCCGCAGCAGCAGTTTCACTTCGTCCTTGTAGGGAATGAACTTTTCCAGCTCCAGCGGGTTGTCATAGACAAACACGGTGCAGCCAAACTCCAGCGCGTAACGGATATCGCTGTCGCGCTTGATGGGATGGGTATGAATGCAACGCCCCGGGCGAACCCCCTGACTGCGCACCAGATCCACTTCGCCATTGGTGGCCAGATCGAAACAGGCCCCCTCTTCCTTCAAGACAGAGACCACCGCCTCATGGGGCAGGGGTTTGAGTGCATAGTGCAATCGTACATCGGGCAGGGCGGCGGCCAGGGCCCGATACTGTTTGCGGACGGCTGCCTTGTCGAGCAGCAGCAGGGGGGAGCCGAATTGTTCAACCAGCTGACGGTAATCTTGTGCGACCACATCTTTTGCAACCAGGGTCTCGTTCATTCTCTTTTGGTCATCCTTAGGGGGCGTGATATGCCCAAGCCATATGCGATTGAACCGGCGACGGCCGGGTCAGGCGAGCGGTCCGGTGGGACCAACCGAACACAGTGCATAAATTGATGGCAAAGTGCTTGGTTATGCAGCGGATTATCGGCTTATTGATTCTGTGTGCAAGCATTTTGATTGGATATGTCGGCAAGATTTTCTTGGCGAAACGAGAGGGATCACTGTTCTCTATCCGCCATTTTTCCCGTTTGGGCCACATTTGATCCGTGAGCGCCTAACTTGTTGATAGTTAACTAACATTTAACATTCTTGCTGCGGTTCTGGTGGTCACTAAAAAAATATAAATGGGGGCGGCCAAGTGCGAGACAGCTCACATTTTTTGGATTAACATGCCGACTTCCTAATCCAAACTAGTTCGGATGAAGGTAGCAGGAGAGCGATGGGCAACCATCCACCGAAGAAGTGAATCTTTCAGGTACCGGGCAACCGGTGTGGACTGCTACTGGACGATACTCTGGAGAGACCCGTTAAATCGGGCGCCGAAGGAGCAAGGCACCATGACTACCCGCAAGGGCAGGTTGGCGCCGGAAACTCTCAGGCAAAAGGACAGAGGGGATGGGATGGTTGTACCTGGGCTTGGCCCGCATCCGATCGCCTCTGGCCGATCGCGACACCTATGGGAAGATCATCCTTCTCCTCCTTAATTTCTGTTTCTTAAGGAGGATGCATGTCATCAATTCAATCGGCGTTAACCGCCATCGATAGCTTTATCTGGGGGCCACCCCTGCTGATCCTGCTGGTCGGGACCGGTATCTATCTCACCCTGCGTCTGGGTCTGCTTCAGGTGGTGCGCTTGCCGCTCGCTCTGCGGCTGGTCTTTGGTCGCGATCAGGGGCAGGGCAAGCAGGGGGATGTCTCCAGCTTCGGCGCCCTCTGTACCGCTCTCTCTGCCACCATCGGTACCGGCAACATCGTAGGGGTGGCTACCGCCATCAAGCTCGGCGGCCCCGGTGCCCTGTTCTGGATGTGGATGGCGGCGCTGTTCGGCATGGCCACCAAGTACGCCGAGTGTCTGCTGGCGGTCAAATACCGCGAGCAGGATGCCAACGGCCAGATGGCGGGTGGCCCCATGTACTATCTGGAGAAGGGGCTCGGCTCCAAGCCGCTGGCCAAGTTGTTTGCCCTGTTCGGCATCGGCGTGGCTTTCTTCGGGATCGGTACCTTCCCGCAGGTCAATGCCATCTCCGACGCCATGAGCCTCTCCTTCTCGGTGCCCCGTGAAGCGACCGCCGTGGTGCTGACCCTGATCGTGGCGCTGGTGACCCTGGGAGGGATCAAGTCCATCTCCAGCGTGTCGAGCAAGGTGGTGCCCTTCATGGCCATCTTCTACATCGTCGCCTGTCTGGGCGTGCTGGTGAACAACGCCAGCGCCCTGCCCGATGCCGTCATGCTGGTTATCGAGAGTGCCTTCACCGGCCATGCGGCGACCGGCGGCTTCGTCGGTGCCAGCATCATGCTGGCCATTCAGTCCGGGGTGGCGCGCGGGGTCTTCTCCAACGAGTCAGGTCTGGGCTCTGCACCCATCGCTGCGGCGGCGGCCAAGACCGATTCGTGCGTGGAGCAGGGGCTGGTCTCCATGACAGGTACCTTCATCGACACCATCATCATCTGCACCATGACCGGCCTGACCCTGGTGGTGACCGGCGTGTGGAGCGGCGACGCAAGCGGTGCGGCCATGACCAGTCTGGCCTTTGCCCAGGGGCTTGATGCCCATGTTGGCCAGTATCTGGTGAGCATTGGCCTGCTGTTCTTCGCCTTTACCACCATCCTTGGCTGGAACTACTACGGCGAGCGCTGCACCGAATACCTGTTCGGGGTGAAGGCGATCAAGCCCTATCGTCTGGTCTATCTGGCGCTGGTTGCGAGCGGTGCTTTCCTCCATCTGGACATGATTTGGCTCCTTGCCGATATCGTTAACGGCCTGATGGCGGTGCCCAACCTCATCGGCCTGATTGGCCTGCGCCATGTGGTGATCGCCGAGACCCGCGCCTACTTTAGCCGGGATCTGGATAGCGAAGCTGAACCGGAGCCGCAGACGGCCTGAGCGCCTCGGCCCGTTTCACGCTCCCCTTGAAAAGAACAAGCCACGACTCCGGTCGTGGCTTTTTTGTGCGCTGTGTCTATGGACGGGGACTTTCCCTCTCCCTTCGGGATAAGGTCAGGATGAGGGGGATAGCCCCTCGCTCAGCAGGCTATCCAGACGTGCTCGCACTTTCTCTACCAGTGCCTGATCGCTACCGCGCCAATCGATGCAGCTTGCCAGCGTGGTGGAGGTTCTCGCCATAAAACGCAGTTCGCCGCCCGCCAGCTCGTAGAAGCGGCTCGCCATTCTGGTTCCCTCATCCACATCACCCGCCACCAGCAGCATGGCTTGTGCCAGCACGGCGCCCTGGTGATCCTGCCCCGGCGCCAGCCAGCGCTGGGCAGTGCCGGTGATCTTGCGTCCTCCGATCACCAGATTGTACTGACCATCGCAAAAGGAGCCGGGCACGAAGTCATAGCTTCCCTCAAGGCCGTACTCCGCCAACAGGGTCAGCAGCGGCGCCCCCAGCAGCCGGTAGTAGTGGGCGAGATCTGCGGTGGTACGAGGCAGCAGCAGGGATAGGTTGAGGATCCCCGCCCCGTGGGGCACGGCGGTGCCGCCGCTGTCGCGCACATGTACCGGCCAGCCTTCAGCTGCAAGTTGCTGGCAGGCGGCTTCGTAATGGGGGAGGCGGGTATCTTTGCGAGTGACAATCAGGCATTGGGGCGCCTGCCAGAGGTGAGCGCGGGGCTGGCCGTCATGGGCACAGTCGCGCAGCCAGTGCTGCTCTTGCGCCAGTATCTGTGCGGGTGAAGCGGTATTGGAGAGGGGGGAGAGCAGGCGATAGGGCATGGCGGCATCCTCAAAAAAGGCTGCCCAGCACACTACCCGTGGCGACTGGCAAGGTAAAGCCCCGCAGTGCGGGGCTATTTGCTATCGGTAGGCTGTGTCTCAGGAGTGGCGCGCTTCGCGCTTGGGTAGCAACAGGTTGAGCACGATGGCGGTAATGCCACCGGTAGCGACACCGTAGGAGAGCACGCTCTTGGCCAGCTCCGGCAGGTGTTGCAGCACTTCCGGCACCTGCGCGACTCCCAGCCCCATGGCCAGCGACACCGCCAGGATCATCAGGGCGCGGCGATCCAGCTCCTCGCGGGCAATGATGCGCACGCCAGCGGCGGCGATGGTGCCGAACATCACGATAGTGGCACCCCCCAGCACGGGTTCCGGGATCTGCTGCACCAGACTGGCGACCGCCGGGAACAGGCCGAGCAGGGCCAGCATGGCGGCGATAAAGAGCCCGACGTGACGGCTGGCGACGCCGGTCAGCTGAATAACGCCGTTATTCTGGGCGAAGGTGGACATGGGGAAGGTGGAGAACACCGCTGCCAGCATGGAGTTGGCACCATCGGCCAGCACGCCGCCTTTGATCCGTTCCATATAGACAGGCCCTTCCAGTGGCTCGCCGGAGATATCCGAGGTGGCGGTCATGTCGCCGATCGCTTCGAGCGCCGTCACCACGAAGATGATGGCGAGCGGCACGAACAGCTGCCAGTCAAAGCCGAGGCCGTAGTGGAGCGGAATGGGCACCATCATCAGCGGGCCGTCGAAGGTGGGGGCGCTCACTTTACCCAGCAACAGCGCCACGGCATAGCCCGCCAGCATGGCGATCATGATGGCTGAGAGGCGCAGCCAGGGATTGCGACTGCGCTGCAGCAACACGATAAGGCCGAGTACCAGCAGGGAGAGGAAGAGGTTGGTGTGACTGGCGAAGCTGCCATCAGAGAGGGCTGCATAGCCGCCGCCCATGCTGATCAGGCCCACTTTGATCAGGGTCAGGCCGATCAGCAGCACCACTATGCCGGTCACCAGCGGGGTGATGATCCGTTTCACCAGATGGAGGAAGCGGCTCATCACCACTATGGTGAGTGCGGCAACCATCATGGTGCCAAACAATGTGCCCAACAGATCCTCGGTGGGCATGGCGGCCTGTTTGAGGGCGAGGCCTGAGGCGATGATGGGGCCGAGGAAGTTGAAGCTGGTGCCCTGTACCGAGAGCAGGCCGGAACCGATGGGGCCGAAGCGGCGGGTTTGAATGAAGGAGGCGATGCCGGACATGACCAGCGACATGGAGACGATATAACGGGTGTCGGCGGCAGGGAGGCCGAGGGCATTGGCGATAATCAGGGGCGGGGTAATGATGGCGACAAACATGGCGAGCATATGCTGCAGGGCGGCGAACAGCGTCTGGGGCAGAGGCGGGACATCCTCTATGCCATAGACCAGTTCGCTATGGGCTCGCCTGGGTGGATGTGCCTCTCGATTGGCGCGTGTGACAGCAGCCTGTTCCATAAGTACCTCGAATTGTGTGGGGAGGGGGAGAAAATTGGGCGCTATTGTAGTGATTGAAATGAGGCTGACCAGCGCTAATTATGCAAATAAAGGTTTATTTTTTGACGGGTTGAAACGTTTGCGCGCTGCGATTATCATCTGTCGGTTTGTGTGACCGACCTCTCCTTTTTATTCTCTCCGTTAATGACAATTTTACCACTTTGTAGGTGTAGAATGAGCCCTCAGTATTCATCGTGGAGACTCTGGATGCTCAAGTTGTCAGAGTTCTGGAGTGCGAGGGTTCACTCCGAAGACTTTACTCGTACTCGCATGGGCTTTATGACGGTGCGTTTGCGCCTGCTGACCTGTCTGCTGATGCTCGGATTGCCCGCCTGGGCCGTGGTGGATTGGTTGACCTTGCCCGCCGTTCATTTCGAGCAGCTGTTCCAGGCCAGGATCTTCTGCACTCTGGCGCTCTCGCCACTTATTCCGCTCTCGTACCTCATCCACTTCAAGCGGGAGCGGATGAAGCTGGCCCTTGGCTACCTGATGGCCGTGATGATGCTCTTCTCCCTCTTCTGCCTGAACAGCTTTGGCGCCGGACAGGAGTTGCAGGCGGGCTATGCGGCCTTTCCCTATCTGCTGATCACCCTGTTTGCCATCTTCCCCATCCCCCTCTCCCTCGGCTTGCAACTGGCAGGCGTGGTGCTGGTGACCATGCTGCTGGGCCATTGGCTGCTGGTGGGCCAGAGCATCTGGAGTCAGGCCACCCTGAATCAGGTGTGGGTGCTCGGCATGTTTACCATGGCCAGTTGCTGGGTGCAGTGCGGCCAACTCAACATGCTGCTGCGGCTATATCGGGAATCGACCACCGATGAGCTGACCGGCATGATGAACCGCCGCCTGCTGATGAAGCAGCTGGAGCAGGCCAGAATCCGGCTGCAACTCAAGAAGAAGCCCTTTGCGGTGATGCTGCTGGATCTCGATCGCTTCAAGCGGATCAACGATATCTACGGCCATCTGGCGGGGGATGCGGTGCTCAAGGAGGTGGCTACCACCCTGGGGGAGCAGCTTGAGCCTGATATGGTGCTGGGGCGCTATGGCGGCGAAGAGTTTGCCATCCTGATGCACAACTGCGCCGATCCGGCACTGGCGAGCAAAATGGCCGAGCGGCTGCGCATTGCCGTCGAGGCGCGGCTGGTGAAGAGTCCCACCTCGGACGAATTGCTGGAGGTGACGGTAAGTATCGGGATTGCCATGGCTCGTTCCGATGACACCATCGATATTCTGATCAACCGTGCCGACGAGTGTCTCTATCAGGCCAAGATGGCGGGACGCAACTGCGTGGTGGTCGAGGGTCAGAACCGCGCAAAAACAGATGCCGCCTGAGGGCGGCATCCTGTTGGCAATGTGCTGGTGCGATCAGGCCAGCTTGTACTTGCCGGAGAGCTGCTGAGCCAGCAGCTTGAACATGTTGAAGACCGCCATGGTCTTGCCGGTCGGGGTGCCGTCCTCGGCCAGGAAATACTCCCCCTTGAACACCAGAATATCTCCCTTCTGCTCCACCGAATCGGCGCGCATACCGTGGATGAAGTCTTCATGCTCCTTGATGATCTTGTTGGCCATCTCAAGCAGGGCCGTCTCGGTGATCAGCTCTTTCTGTGGTTGCATGCTCGTCTCCTTAAACGACTACTGGACAGGGAAATCGTGGATCCCTGCCTCTGATTGAAGAGGCGCCCAGCATACTGCAAACAGGGTTTTTCTGTCATTGATATGACCCCGATTTGTGGCTGTTTATCCGATCACCAGATTCTTCAACCAGCAGCGCTGGCGAATACGGCGCTGCACCAGCAGCACCTTGCTGAGTTCCTCAAGCAATACCACCGCCACCACCCAGGAGAGGGGCCAGCCGAGTAGCGTGACCGCCACCCAGGCGAGCGGGATGCCGATGCACCACATGCCGACAATATCGATAAAGATGCTGTAGTTCACATCACCGCCAGAGCGCAGCACCCCGATGATCCCCACCATGTTGAACACCTTGAGCAGCATCCCGAGGCACATGATGCCGAGCACCTGTCCCGCTTCCGTCATCAGCTCGGGGGGCAGGTTGCCGACCCACTGCAGCAGGTTGGCTTGCAGCAGCCAGACGATGATCCCCACCAGTAGCGCGCCAATCGGTGCCAGCAGCAGGAACAGCTGGGAGTGCTGCCAGGCGACCTCGTACTCCTCGGCCCCGAGCCGGTGACCGAGCAGGGTGGAGCAGGCCACCGCCAGTCCGAAGAAGAGGGAGATAAGGATGCTCTCCAGGGTGCCGAGGGTGGTCATGATGGCCAGCGAATCGGTGCCAAGATGGGCATAGAGAAAGCCGTAAATTAGCATGCCGAAGGCCCAGAGGCCGTCGTGGAACAGCAGCGGCAGGGCGATCAGGGTAAAGCGCACCACCTCCTTGCGCTTGAAGGCGGCCAGCCAGTCTGGTGCGCGCGGGATCAGGCGCGCCTCATAGCGCTTTACGTAGAGCAGCAGCAGGGCTGTCTGCAGCAGCCGGGAAATGGTGGTGCCCCAGGCCGAACCGGCCACCCCCATCGCCTCGAAGCCGAAGTGACCGAAGATGAGGGCGTAGTTGAGGATGACGTTGGCGATGATGGCGATAATGCCGATGCGGGTCGGCGCGGCGGCATTGCCGACCGAGCGCAGGGCTGATTCCAGCGGCACTACGATGGCGGTACAGAGGATGGTGGCGCCGGTGATCATCAAGAATTGATCCGCCAGAGCTCGCAGTGCCGGATCCTGACTGGCAAAGCCGAGTACGCTGCCCGGTGATAACACATAGATGAAGGCAAAGGGCAGGGTGACCAGCAGGGCGCCCACTATGGCCAGCGCCAGGGAGCGGCGCACCCCGGCCATCTCCCCGCGCCCGAAGTATTGTGCTGCCAATACCGAGACCCCGCCCGCGAGGCCCGCTATCACCAGCAGATTGAAGAAGAAGACCCGGTTACCCAAGCCGACCGCCGCCACAGCCGTGGTGCCAAGCTGGCTCACCATCATGATATCGATGAGGCCGAGCAGGGAGAACATCATGGATTGCAGCGAGACAGGCAGGGCCAGCCGCCACAATCGGGTCATGAACTCGCGATCGGTGGTTTGTTTTAAAATCGCTTGCCAATAATTCATAGTTGTTAACCGGGTATGAGAAAAGCAAGGTTTGTCAGGGGTATGATAGGGGCTGGCGAGGCTCTTCTCACTGTGAGTAGCTCTCGGTTTTCTTGTGTAAAACTATCCTGTTGAGGTGTTATGCCATTTGCCAGCGAGTGTCTGGAGATAGCGCCAGCCTGTGAAGAGCAGATGTTGGGACGTGAAGGGCTGCCCCTGCTCGGTGAGGCAGGGATCTTCCTGACCGGCCTCTCCCGGGTGCGGGATCACTACCTGATCCGCCGCAATCGCCCCGAGTTTCACATTCTGATGGTGAGTCACGATGAGGGGGGGGCGCTGCTCACCGACGAGGGGGAGCAAGCCATTCCGGCCGGGTCGCTGATTTTCCTGCCCGCCGCCGTGCCTGGCGGTCTCAAGCTGATTGGCGAAAGCTGGCAGATCAGCTGGATTTTGCTCGATGACGTGCCGCGCTGGCAGCACCTGCATCGCCTTGGTCACCGTATCTGGCAAGGAGATGGCGGCGATCAGCTCTACCATCTGCTCAGCCTGATGCAGGGGGAGGGGATTCGCTCTTCGCTGCAACCCCAACTGCTCAGCCTGTTGCTGGCGCTGCTGGAGCGCACCCTGCAAGGGGAGGTGCGTGGCACCCCTGAACTCAGATTGCAGGCACTGTTTCGCCGGGTGGAGGCGCGCCTGGACGAACCCTGGAGTGTCGCCCTGCTGGCCCGACAGATGGCCTGCTCCGTTCCCCATCTGCACCGGCTCTGTCAGCAAGCGTTCGGTATGGGGCCGATGGCGAGGGTGACCGAGCTCAGAATGAACAAGGCGCGCCAGCTGCTGCTCTATACCAACTGGCCACTTGGCGAGCTGGCGGCCCGGGTCGGTTACAGCGATGGGGCCAACTTTGCCAACCGCTTTCGTCGTCTGACTGGTCAGACCCCCGGCGCCTTTCGTCGACTGGGTCGCAAACCTTTTGCAACGGATGTGCAAACTCTTTGAAATTAATGAGACAAGCCCCTAGGATCGGCGGGTCCCTGCGTCTAGCTAACCGTTTAGGTACCAAGATCCATGTTTGAAGATAATAACCAGAAACGTCCTCTCTACATTCCCTACGCCGGTCCCGCCCTGCTGGAGACCCCTTTGCTCAACAAGGGCAGCGCCTTCACCAGCGAAGAGCGCAGCAACTTCAACCTAGAAGGTCTGTTGCCCCAGAATATCGAGACCATCGAAGAGCAGGCCGAGCGCGCCTATCGCCAGTTCATGGCGTTTGGCAACGACATGGACAAGCACATCTACCTGCGCAACATCCAGGATACCAACGAGACACTGTTCTACCGTCTGCTGCACAACCACCTGACCGAGATGCTGCCGATCATCTACACCCCGACGGTGGGCAAGGCGTGCGAGGAGTTCTCCAACATCTATCGCCGCGCCCGTGGCCTGTTTATCTCCTATCCGGACAAGGACAGGATCGATGACATGCTTCAAAACGCCACCAAGCAGAACGTCAAGGTGATCGTGGTGACCGATGGCGAGCGGATCCTGGGTCTGGGTGACCAGGGTATCGGCGGCATGGGCATTCCCATCGGCAAGCTCTCCCTCTACACCGCCTGTGGCGGCATTTCGCCCGCCTACTGCCTGCCGGTGGTGCTGGATGTGGGCACCAACAACCAGCAACTGCTGAATGACCCCTTCTATATGGGGTGGCGCAATCCGCGTATCTCGGGGGATGAGTACGCCGAGTTTGTCGATGCCTTCATTCAGGCGGTCAAGCGCCGCTGGCCCGATATCCTGCTGCAGTTCGAGGATTTCGCCCAGAACAACGCCATGCCGCTGCTCAACCGCTACAAGAACGAGCTCTGCTGCTTCAACGACGATATTCAGGGTACCGCGGCGGTGACACTGGGCAGCCTCATCGCCGCCTGCAAGGCCTCCGGCGCCAAGCTCTCCGAGAAGCGGGTTGCCTTCCTCGGCGCGGGCAGCGCCGGTTGCGGCATTGCCGAGCAGATCGTGGCGCAGATGAAGGCCGAGGGGCTGACCGATGCCCAGGCCCGCAGCCGGGTCTTTATGGTGGATCGCTTCGGTCTTATCACCGACAAGATCCCCAACCAGCTCGACTTCCAGCGCCGTCTCTCCCAACCGGTGGAGCGCATCGCCGACTGGCCGGTGGGTGACAACATCTCCCTGCTGGAGGTGATGGAGCATGGTCGCCCGGACATCCTGATAGGGGTCTCCGGTCAGCCGGGGCTGTTCACCGAAGAGGTGGTCAAGACCATGCACAAGCACTGTGCCCGTCCCATCATCTTCCCGCTCTCCAACCCTACCTCACGGGTCGAGGCGACGCCGGCAGACCTTATCCGCTGGACCGACGGTCAGGCGCTGGTGGCCACCGGCAGTCCGTTTGCACCGGTGGAGCACAAGGGCAAGCGCTACGTCATCGCCCAGTGCAACAACTCCTTCATCTTCCCGGGGATCGGCCTTGGCGTCATCGCCTCCGGCGCCACCCGGGTGACCGACGCCATGTTGATGTCGGCCAGTCGCGCGCTGGCGGAGTGCTCGCCGCTGGTGAAAGGGGAGGAGGGCTCCCTGCTGCCGGATCTGGCGGATATCCATCAGGTCTCCCGCTACATCGCCAAGATGGTGGCCAAGACCGCCATGCTGCAGGGCAAGGCGGTGCAGACCCCGGACGAGGTGATCGATCAGGCCATCGACGCCAACTTCTGGCATCCCGAATATCGCCGCTACCGCCGCACCTCGTTCTGATTTCTGCGAGAAGATGCAAAGCAAAAGGGATGCCTCGGCATCCCTTTTTACTGCACGTCTGACATGGTTATCGCCTCAAGATCAACTACTCGCTGCCGCCCTGTACGCCGGTGACGCGCACCTCGACCCGGCGATCCGGCCCAAGGCAGTCGATGAGCGCCGCCTTCGCCTTGATGGCATCACACTGGTTGCCGGTGACCGGATTGCTCGCGCCATTGCCCTGGATGCTCACCTTGTCGGCAGGCAATCCCTTGCTGATCAGAAAGTCGGCAACGGTTTGGGCCCGAGCTTCTGACAACCTCTGATTGTTGGTATCCGAGCCGATGCGGTCGGTATACCCCATCACGACTGCACTGCCATCCTTGGGCTGCACGTCGACGATCTGCTGGTAGAGATCGTCCAGCGCGCTCATCCCCTCCTGTTTGAGGTCCGCTTTGCCAAAGGCGAACAGCACATCGGAACTGAGGTTGAAGGTCTGATCCACCACCTCCGGTTCGGCCGGTGGCGGGGGAACCACGACCGGGGCGGGCGTGGGGGCCGCTTCTTTGGGTTGGCTGCGGTTCGGGTGGATCACCAGTTCCAGCGTGGCGGTGCTGATGTCGCTGACCCAGCGCAGGGTGCCGCTGTTGGCTTTGCCGTTATCCGGATCATCGCCAACGCGCACTATGTAACGGTAGCGTGCCTGCAGATCGACCCAGTCATGGAGCCGGGCCGTCACACCCAGACCCGCCAGCGGCGCCAGGTTGTCGTCCCCGCCATTGACCGATTCGACGTGATAGATATAGCCACCACCCTCGGCAAAGAGCGAGAACATCTCGCTGAGCGGCAGGCGGCCAATGACTGATAGCGTGGCTCCCTTGCTGTTGAAGTCATGGCCGCTGATATCCCAGTCACCGGTGGAGAGATAGTCAATCTCGGCCCCCAGATTTTCCGTGAAGTTGTAGCCGCCAAACAGGGAGAGCGCAGTCGCATCCTTGCCGACATCCTGACTGAAATCATTCAGATTGTGGGCAATGGCCCAGCCACCGCCAACCCCGGCATACCAGTCGTGCACCGGTTCCGCTTGTGCGCCTGTGCTCGCCAATGCCAGTGCAATCCACACAGGTTTTACTCTTATGTTCATCGCGTATCCTCGTCGATGTTTGGTGTAGTGGGGTTGCCTGCTGGCCAAACCCCACACTTATGTATAGGTGACGGGCTGTTTTTAACCACCAAAGAGGTATGGGGGGCGACACGCCGTGAACTAGGGCGCGAGACGGGAAGAGGAAGGGGGCAATAGAGGGTTACAAAGTGGGTGAAATAAGCGGCAAGAAAAAGGAGGCCAGGTGGCCTCCTTGTTATGTCGGACTGCAGGATTACTGTTGTACTTGCTGCACGCCGGTGACGCGTACTTCTACGCGGCGATCCGGTGCCAGGCAGGAGATCAGCTGAGCCTTGCCCTTGACGCTGTTGCACTGGGTACCGGTGACCGGATTGGCTTCACCGCGACCTTCGATGGCAACTTTGCCAGCCGGCAGACCTTTGCCAACCAGGAAGTCGGCTACGGTACGGGCACGCGCTTCGGAGAGTTTTAGGTTGTAGGCGTCAGAGCCGATACGGTCGGTGTAACCGACGACCACGGCGCTGCCATCTTTCGGCTGAACATCAACGATCTGCTGATACAGGGTGTTCAGCGCTGCGACACCTTCTGGCTTGAGGGTGGATTTGCCAAAGGCAAACAGCACGTCAGAGCTCAGGGCGAAGTTCTTGTCGACCAGTACCGGCTCGGGAACCGGCTCAGGCGCAGGGGCGGCAACCGGGGCAACATAAGAGGTACGGTTCGGGTGCATCACCAGCTCCAGGGTCGCGACGCTCATGTCGCTCTCCCAGGTTTTCTGCTCGTCACCCAGATTCCACAGATAGCGGTAGCGTGCTTGCACATCGATAAGGTCGGAGAGCTTGGCAGTCAGGCCCAGACCCGCCAGCGGTGCAGTGCCGTTGTCGCTGTTGCCATTGCCGTTGACGTGATTGAAGTAGGCACCACCTTCAGCAAATACCGAGAAGATGTCGCCGAGCGGCAGGCGGGCGATACCGGAGAGGGTGGCACCCTGGGTTTTGAAATCGGCACCGTCAACGCCCGCTTTACCGGCGTAGAGGTAGCCCAGTTCAGCTGCGTAGTAGTCATTGAAGTTGTAACCGCCGAACAGACTCAGTGCGGTGGCGTCTTTGTCAGTGTCTTTGCCAAAATCATCCAGATTGTGGGCATAGGCCCAGCCAGCACCGATACCGGTGTACCAGTCATCGGCGGCTTGTGCCGTGGTGCCTGCGGCGGCCAGCGCCAGTGCAATCAGGGTAGGAGCCATTTTGAGTTTCATCGGTTTATCCTCGTTGTGTTAGCCCGCGTCGGGCAATGCACTTGTTTTTATTGCTGCGAAAAATCGCCAGCAAAGTGGATAGCGAAGGCTTGGGACTCTCATGATGCAGTGGCGTCATGGACAACAGACCGGACAAGAAGCGCTTTTTCGTGCTTATCCAATACCTTACAGGCGCAACTACTTTATGCTTTCGGGGCGGGGCAGGCAAGCGCAGGGAGGGGGAACTGAGGGATTCAAGCGAGAATGAGACAAACAAAAAGGGATGCCGCAGCATCCCTTTTTTTCGCACTATCTGAACGAGGTCAGATTATTGCTGAACTTCTTGTACGCCAGATACGCGAACTTCTACGCGACGATCCGGAGCCAGGCAGGAGATCAGTTGAGCTTTAGCGGTTACGCCGTTGCACTTGGTGCCGGTAACCGGGTTGGCTTCGCCACGACCTTCGATGGCAACTTTGCTGGCAGCCATACCTTTGCTCACCAGGAAGTTGGCAACGGTACGGGCACGGGCTTCAGACAGCTTCTGGTTGTAAGCGTCGGAACCGATACGGTCGGTGTAACCAACAACAACAGCGTTGCCATCTTTCGGCTGGAATTCAACGATTTGCTGATACAGACCGTTCAGGGCTGCAACGCCTTCCGGCTTCAGGGTGTCTTTGCCGAAGGCAAACAGCACGTCTGAGTTCAGGGCGAAGTTCTTCTCTACCACTTGCGGAGCAGGAGCCGGAGCTTCTTCAACAACCGGAGCAGCTACCGGAGCTACGTAGGAAGTACGGAACGGGTGGTATACCGCTTCCAGAGTCGCAACGCTCTGGTTGGACTTGTAATGGGTGCCGTCAACGTTCAGGTCAGCCACGTCCCACATGTAGCGGTAGCGAGCTTGCAGATCCAGCGCGTCACTTACTTTGTAAGTCACACCGGCACCGGCCAGCGGGGAAACTTTAGTGTCGCTGATGCCCAGACCGTCGGTGTGAGCCCAGTAGGCGCCGCCTTCAGCGAACAGGGAGAAGTCGTTGCCAACCGGCAGACGAGCGATTCCGGACAGGGTGGCACCCTGGTTCTCGTAACGCTCACCTTCAATGTTGCCACGACCAGCGTACTGGTAACCGAACTCGGTACCGAAGTTCTCGGTGAAGTTGTAACCAACGAAGGCGTTGGCTGCAGCTGCATCTTCAGTACCAGCGTAACCGCCGCCATCGATCTTGTTCAGACCGTTGAAGTGAGCAGCACCGACACCGGCACCGAAGTAGATGTCGTCAGCGGCGTGAGCAGCGGTAGCACCCAGAGCAGCCATGGCGATGGCGATCATGGAAGGAGCCATTTTCATCATAAAAAAATCCTCGTTGAGATCGCACGTTATTCACGTGCTTCACACTTTGTAATTTATGTAAGCTGCAGGCTCCGCCGTACGGCTGGCGTCGAGTCTGGCAGATGACCCGGCAGAACCGGGTTGCACACTCTCCTGGTGTGTCGAGTGCGTTGGCATGGCAC
Organism: Aeromonas sp. 102P; assembly: GCF_051920345.1. Taxonomy (NCBI): domain Bacteria; kingdom Pseudomonadati; phylum Pseudomonadota; class Gammaproteobacteria; order Aeromonadales; family Aeromonadaceae; genus Aeromonas; species Aeromonas sp. 102P. Next base: position 1,848,133 of record NZ_JBQBCZ010000001.1, read on the forward strand.
GCAATGCGTGAGAAACCACTGCCAGGCAACTGATGTCATTCCGATGACGAGGCGCACTCTATGCCGATTTTAAAACATGATCAAGCTCACAAATGAGCCTTGTGGCAAATTGTGTCGTGCCCTTAACTGGCTGTTTATTTTGATTAATTAGTGATCCAGATAGGCCCTGTGCAGTTTCTTCTCCAGCTTCATATAAGCCTGAACCCAATCGCTATGCGGGCTGGCAGGATTCGCTCTGGCGGCAAAGACCGCAAGGTAATCTGCCTGGGTTGCGCTCTGCAGCAGGGGGGTAAATGTCATCAAGAAATGTCGGGCCAGATAGGGGTCAAGGGGCCAGATGTTGAGGATGGCGCGAGCCACAGGCTGAACCGCAGCTGAACAGATGAAGTGGCGGTGTCCCGCCTCCAGCCAGTCGGCCATCTCGCACATGCCCGATTCGGGCACCAGACCACCATCACCCGGGGTGGTTGCCAGCGCAATCGCCTGACCATTTACCGTGATGAGCTGTTCATTGTTATGCAGGGTGCCGTCGTGGCTGCGCAGGGCCAGGTCCGGGCATGCCTGTTCAAGAAACAGGCTGCAGCTCTCCGGCAGGGCGGCCAGCAGCTCGCTGGCGTGGCTGGACATCAAGGCCGGAAGCCAGAATGCTTCGGCACGATATTGTTCACCTTGCAGGCGCTGTTGTGCCAGTTCTTCTGTGCTGGATACGGGGTGCAGGCGAGAGATAATGCCGGGAAACGCCATACTTATTCCTCTTAATGGGTATCCGGCGGATTATACGAGTTATTGGGGGGGCCACAATAAAGGTTTCTTTTCGAGACTGTTTACCTGAGGCGGCTGAGCGATTACCATCCCCCCTTGAAGGCAAGGGTTGTCGCCGAAAGGCGCTCATAAGATAGAGGCTCGACCATAACGAGTCCGAACAAAACTGATACACTTGACTACGAGTCGTCGCGAAAAATAAAAGGCGGAGTAAATCCGCCAAACGGAGTATGGAACATTATGAATTCAAATATCGTCACTGTTGGCAAGAAGATCCGTCAGATCCGTGAAGCGGTCGGTTTGAGCCGTCCGAAGTTTGCAGATTTGCTGGGTGTTCCTCCCACCACGCTGAAAAACTACGAGCTGGGTTACCGTGAAGTTGGGGGCGCCTTCCTGGTTGCCCTGGCGCACCACCCGGATCTGCACAAGTTCACCCTCTGGCTGCTGGCAGACAAGAAAGTCGCCGAAATCGGCCAGATTGGCCCGGATGACCTCGCCAAGGCGTGATCATCGATGTGAATAGAAATGCCGCCTTCGGGCGGTATTTTTTTGGGTTGCCGATCGATATTTTGATCTAACACGCTTTGAATTATCCATGCAGGCCAACGAGAATAAGCGGCCCCGAAAAGTGGGCCCCCTGGTGGTATCTGGCCACCCGAACACTATTACATTCAGGATGATATGAGCAATCGTATGGAGTATGGGTATGAGCAGTAATGAGTTGGATAAACGCTATGGCCTGATGACTGCCATTGCGATGGTGGTCGGCGTGGTGATCGGCTCCGGAGTCTTCTTCAAGGCCGATGATGTACTGCGTCTGACTGGCGGTAATCTGGCCATTGCGCTGCTGGCATGGGCGCTGGGGGCATTTTCGATGATCTTCGGCGCGCTGGTGTTTGCCGAGTTTGCCCAGCGGATCGAAAAGTCCAACGGTATCGTCGATTATGCCGAAGCGGCATACGGCAAAATGTTTGGTTATCTGGTGGGGTGGTTTAAAGGCGTACTCTATTACGCCCCTCTTTCCGCCATCCTTGCCTGGGTCGCCGCTCTGTACACCATGATCTTGCTCGGCAGTGATAATCCGACCAACTCTGGTGCGACCTGGATACTGGCGGCTGTCTATATGACGGTCACCTATCTGATCAACTTCTACACCCCGGTCCTGGCGGGCAAGCTGCAAGTGGGCTCTACCCTGATCAAGTTGATCCCGCTGATCCTGGTTGCCATTGTGGGCACCATTTCAGGCTTGCTCAATGGCGTCACCGTGACCAACTTTGTGCAGGCAATGGATGGGATAGGAAGCACCGGAGGCACGCTGGCCACGGCCGTGGTTGCCACCGCCTTCGCTTATGAGGGGTGGATTGCCGCCGTGACCATCAACAGCGAAATTCGCGATTCCAAGAAGAATCTGCCCAGAGCGCTGGTGATTGGCACCCTGATAGTCTTTGTGGTCTACGTCACCTATTTTCTGGGGATCGCCAGCGTCTTGCCGACGGACGAGATAGTGGCGCAAGGGGATAACGCGGTTAATCTCGCGACAACCAGCCTGTTTGGCGGGACTGCCTCGACCATTTTGACCGTGTTCGTGATTATCTCCTGCCTCGGAACCCTCAATGGTCTGGTGCTGGCGACCATGCGCATTCCCTACTCGCTGGCGATCCGCAATCAGGGTCCAGCCCCCAAGTGGATGAGCCGTATCGAACCGCATCACCATATGCCAATCAACTCGGCCCTCGCGGCAGCGTTGTTGTCGGTGATCTACTCAGTGCTGTGGTACTGCAGCATCAACGAGACATTCGGTCGTTACATCGCCCTGGACGAGATGCCGATCGTGCTGATTTATGGCCTCTATCTGTTCCTCTATGTCTGGTACATGCGCACCTTTACCGAGTTGGGCTGGATAAAGCGGTTTGTGATCCCGACCTGCGCCACCCTGGGCGCGCTCATCATTCTGTATGGCGGTATCACCAATCCCAGTCTGGGACTCTATCTGTTGGTCTCTGTGGGGGTGATTCTGCTCGGGTTGCTCTTCTACCGTAAGGAGTGACCGGGTAAGTGAGTTGAAAAAAAAAGCGCCGAATGGAGCTTTTTCATGTGTAAACCTCAGCAAGTAGATAACTAACTGCCCAGCAACCCGAGGCGGCCCAGTTCATCCTTGAGCTGATCGAGGTTGCGCTCGACACAGGCTTCCCCCTCGTTGATGGCATCGCTGGCGCGATGAAAATCCATGATGGAGAAGCTGCCAAGGCGCGGGCAGAGCTGGATCTCCGGCGGGTCACCTGCCATCCGGGCGCGGGTGATCCGCTCCTGCATGATGTTGATGGAGCCACTCATCACGCTCCACAGACCCGGGGTGGCTGGCGCAGACTCACCGCGATTGAGCCACTGGCTGAGCAGGCCGCCGCTGCCGGGTTGATCCGGCTCGTCGGTCCAGGGTTGGTGCATATCGGTGTTGAGGTTGACCGCAATCACCACCTCGGCCCCCATGGCGCGGGCCAGCGAAATGGGCACCGGATTGACTACTGCACCATCGACCAGCCAGCGGTCGTTGATCCGGGTCGGGGTGAGGATCCCCGGCATGCCGCAGGAGGCGCGCACCGACTGGCGCAGCGGGCCCTGTTGCAGCCAGATCTCGCGGCCGGTATCGAGTTCGGTGGCGATGCAGGCGAAGGGGATGGGCAGGTTCTCGAGATCGGGATCCCCCAGATGGCTGGCGGCAAGGCCAAATACCTTTTCGCCGCGAAACAGCCCGCCGGAGAGGGCCGGGTCGAGCAGGCTGACCACCTGCAGGCGGGTAAAGCCGCGCACCCAGGTTTCCAGCCGATCCAGTTCTCCGGCGGCATAGGCGGCACCGACAAAGCTGCCGATGGAGCAGCCAGCGATCAAATCCGGTTTGATGCCGAGACGTTCAAGGGCGCGGATGACGCCGATATGGGCCCATCCTCTGGCGGCGCCGCTCCCGAGAGCGAGCCCTACGCGGGGTTTACGTGGCACGACAGTCCTCCAAAAAAGGGGTTGAGGGCTCAGCTTACTCCGAGAGTCAGGAGGCGTCACCCTGCCATCTTTCGCTGCGGTTGCGGCCGTTGGCCTTGGCCTGATAGAGCGCCACATCGGCGCGGCGTACCGCTTCGTGCAGGGGAAGGCTCTCCTGGTGGGGCAGATAGCCGAGGCTGATGGTGACCTCCAACCCGGGTTCGATGGCGGCCCAGCCGTGATCTGCCACCGCTTTTCTCAGCCGCTCCGCCAGCTCGCCGAGCTGAGTTGCATCAGCGCGGCCAATCAGCAGCAGAAATTCTTCGCCCCCCCAGCGGATCAGGCGATCAGTGGGCCTAATCTGCTGCTGGCAGATCTGCACCAGCCGGATCAGCACGATATCACCGACGGCATGGCCGAAGTTGTCATTGACCCGTTTGAAGTGATCCGCATCGAACATCAGGATCCCCGCTTGCAACCGGGACAGCTCTCCCGCCTGTTCCAGCAGCACCAGATAGTGGCGGTTGAAGGCGCCGGTGAGGGCATCGTGGCAGGAGAGATAATTGAGCCGCTGGTTGAGGCGATGGGATCTCAGGTTGGAGAGGGCGGCCAGCAGCATAAAGAGGATGGCGAGCAGGGTCGGCGTGGACTGGCAGAGCATGGCCCACACCAGCGGCAGCAGGGTGACGTTGTGCACCAGTCGCAACGGGGTATCGGGGATTGCCATGGTCAGCTGCAATGCCCCTTGCCGCCACTGGTATTCGTCGGTCGGCTCGGGGTCTTGCGGCACCACGGGCTGGTGTGCGCTGCTGGCCAGCACCTGATGGTACTGATTGAGCAGCAGATACTCACCCAGTGCTGGTGCCAGTTGATTGAGCTGCGATTGCAAGCGTGAAAGCAGGATGTCCATGCTGATCATCCCTACCAGCGAGCCGTCCTTGTAGAGAGGCTGGGACATGGTGACCATGGTGCCCAGTCCGGCAAAATCTTCGTAGGGGCGGGAGAGAATGGTGTCCCGGCTTGGGTTGGGTGACATCAGCGCATCCTGCCAGTAGTGCTTGTCATAGATGCTGCGGGCAAAGCGAAACTGGCTGGAGGGGATCCAGGGATAGAGGTAGATAAAGTTGTCCACGCCGGTGAAGTAGGCCCAGGCGATCTCGCTGCCCAGGCGCTGGCTGGCAGTGGCCAGCAAGGGCGAGAGCCTCAGGGCCAAATGAAGTTGCGCTTCCCGCGCACTGCCGGGGGGCGGCAGCGGGCCGTCACCGGTGAGGTTGCCCGCCAGTCCGGCTGGCAAATCACCGGGGAGTTTGTCGAGGGCCAGCCCCTCTGGCAGTACCTCGATATGGCTATAGAGCTGGCGGGTGAGCACCGACTGGGGGTCGCTGCGCAGCCGCTCTTCGGCCTGCCCGCGCATCGCCTCCAGAAACACTTCGGTCTGTTTGAACCGATCCCGCAGGTAGATGGCGCTGTTGAGGGTATCGCTCTGGTAGAGTCGTTCTATCTGTTTCAGGCTTTGCCGCAAGGTCAGACCAATCAGCAGGATGACCACGGCGAACAGGAGCCAGGTCAGGCGTGTGAGAAAGCGGTGGTCAGACATTTTGGGCATAGGCAGTCAGTCGGGTTGCGAAGGAAATTGTCGTTAGTGTATGCGATGTGGCGTGAAAACAAACGGCGCGGCCTGAAACAGAGTGAGCTTATCCCGCTCTTGTTACGTTTTGTCACATTTATACATAGTCACGGCATAGTCTGGGGCTAAAATGGCCCCAATCTGGATTTACCCTCTCACTCTTCATGGACTGTTCGATGAAAATGCGTATCTGGCTCGGCTTGGGCCTTCTTCTAATCGTGGTTGCCGGCGTCTGGGCGCTGCGTCACAGCGAACCCGCCGCCAAAGCACCGACCAGACAGGTCAATATCCGCACTCAAACCGTCAAACAGAGTCTGGCCGAGCCGACCCTCAAGCTGGTGGGTAAGCTGGCGGCCAATCGCTCCGTCATCATCAGCCCCGAGGTGACCGGTCGCATCGTCAAGATTGCGGTGCAATCTGGTCAGAGCGTGGCGAAGGGGGAGACCCTGATCGCGCTCGATGCGGGCAAGCAGCAGGCGGAGCTGGCCGAGCAGAGCGCCAGTCTGCGCGACGAGAACCGCAAGCTGGGGGATATGCGCAAGCTGGTGGCCCGTGGCGCCGTGACCCAATCCGAGCTGGAGGGGCAGGAGGCCACCGTGGCCCAGGTGCAGGCACGCCTCGATGCCGCCCGTTACGAGCTCTCCCTGCGTACCCTGCAGGCGCCCTTTGCCGGTACCGTGAGCCTGATTGATCTGAGCGAAGGGGCGCTGGTCAACAGCGGCGATACCCTGTTGCATCTCGATGAACTCGACAAATTGCGCCTCGATCTGGCGGTGCCGGAGCGTTACCTCTCCCTGCTGCGACCCGGCATGGCGGTCACCGCCACCAGCACTGCCTGGCCGGATCAGCAATTCAACGGCACCCTCACCACCCTCGACAGCCGCGTCTCCAACGATACCCAGAACATCAAGGCGCGGGTGATGATCCCCAATGGCAACGGCCAGTTGCGCCCGGGCATGCTGCTCAATGTGGAGCTGGCACTGCCTGCCCAGCAGCTCACCCTGATCCCCGCCCAGTCGGTGGAGTACGCCGGTGAGCAGCGCTTTGTTTACCGTCTCGAGGCCGATGGCCGGGTCAAGCGGGTGCCTGTGGTACTCGGCGAAACCGAAGGGGAGACTGTCTGGGTCACCGAGGGGCTCAAGGTCGGCGATCGCATCGTGGTCGAGGGGCTGGTCAATCTGCGTGATGGGGTGCAGGTGCGTGATCTGGCCGAGGTGAACGGCTGATGTGGCTCTCCGATATCTCAGTTCGCCGCCCGCTGGTGGCGGTGGTGCTCAGCGCCTTGCTGACCGTGTTTGGTCTGGTCGCCTTCAGCAAATTGACGGTGCGGGAGATGCCCGATGTGCAGATCCCCTCGGTCTCCATCACCACCACCTATGAGGGGGCGGCCCCCGCGGTGATGGAGAGCCAGGTCACCAAGCCCATCGAGGATCAACTTTCCGGCATCAGCGGCATCAAGAACATCAACTCCATGACCCGCAAGGGGCGCTCGATGATCACCGTCGAGTTCAAGCTCGGCTGGAACATGGTGGAGGGGATTTCCGATGTGCGCGATGCTCTCTCCCGCGCGCGGCCCCGGCTACCCGATGATGTGGACGAGCCGCTGGTGACCAAGGACAGCGGCAACGGCGATGTGGCGATCTGGCTCAACTTCAGCAGCAGCCAGATGGATCGCACCGCCATGACCGACTACGCCAACCGGGTGCTGGTCGACCCCCTGAGTCTGGTGGACGGGGTGAGCGAAGTGGCGCTCTCCGGCGATCTCACCCAGGTGATGTATGTGCGGCTGCGGCCTGCGGATATGGCGGCCCGTGGCATCACGGTGAGCGATGTGGAAGAGGCCCTCAAGCGGGAGAATATCGAGCTGCCGGGGGGGGAGATCCGCAACAACTCCATGACCATGGCGGTGCAGATCGCCCGGCTTTACCACACAGCGGAAGATTTCCAACAACTGCAAGTCACCACTGCCGCCAACGGCCAGAGCGTCTATCTGGCCGATATCGCCGACGTGGAGGTGGGAGCCAAGAACGAAGACAGCGCCTATCAGCGCAACGGCGAAGAGAGTCTGGGTATCGGCATCGTCGCCCAGTCCACCGCCAACCCGCTGGCCGTGGCACAGGGGATCGAGAAGAAACTCGGCGAGATGCAGCGCTTCCTGCCGGAGGGGGCCAAGCTCGAGGTGGATTACGACTCCACCATCTTTATCAAGCAGGCCATCGACGAGGTGTACGAGACCCTGGCCATCTGCGCCGTGCTGGTGGTGGCGGTGCTCTATCTGTTCCTCGGCCAGGGGCGCACCACGCTCATTCCGGCCATTACGGTGCCGGTATCGCTCATCTCCGCCTTTATCGGCGCCTGGTATTTCGGCTTTTCCATCAACCTCATCACCCTGCTGGCCCTTATTCTCGCCATCGGCCTGGTGGTGGATGATGCCATCGTGGTGGTGGAGAACATCCACCACCATCTGCAGCGGGGTGAACCGCCCCTGCTGGCCGCCTGGCACGGCACCCGCGAGGTGGGCTTTGCGGTCATCGCTACCACCGCCGTGCTGGTGATGGTGTTTGTCCCCATCGCCTTTATGGATGGCATGGTGGGGCGGCTCTTTACCGAGTTTGCGATATTGCTCTCCTTGGCGGTGCTCTGCTCCTCGCTGGTGGCGCTGACTCTAACCCCGGCCATGGGCTCCTGGTTGATGCGCCCGCTGGATAAACCGAACCGGCTGACAGCCGGGCTCGATCGCGGGCTCGGCTGGCTGGAGGGGCACTATCGCCACCTGCTGGCATGGGTGCTGCGTCGCTCCCGCTGGACGCCGCTGGTGCTGCTGCTCTGTCTGGGCGGTATCGGTGCCCTCTTTACCCAACTGCCGACCAGCCTTACCCCGACCGAGGATCGCGGCGTCATCTATGTCTTCGTCAAGGGGGCAGAGGGGACCAGCATCGAGCGGATGAAGCGCAACATGCAGCAGGTGGAGTCCGCCATCATGCCGATGCTGGGCAAAGGGGTAGTGCAGGCGCTGAGCTTCAGTACCCCTGCCTTTGGTCGTGGCGGCGATCAGACCGGTATGGTGATTATCCAGCTCACCGACTGGGCGGAGCGCGACGTCACCGCCACCGAGTTCTCCCGCTCGCTGGGTGCCAAGCTATCCGGCATTCCCGATGTGATGATCCGCACCTTCCAGCCCGGCTTCCGGGGTGGCTCCACCGCGCCGGTGCAGTTCGTGCTGCAGGGTAACGACTATGCCGAGCTCTACCAGCAAGGGTTGGCGCTGCAACAGGCAGCGCAGGGCAGCGGCCTGATGCTGAGCCCGGATCTCGACTACGCCGAGAAGACCCCCGAGCTGCAGGTGACCATCAATCGCGACAGCGCCAGCCAGCTCGGCATTCCGGTCTCCACCGTGGCCAACAGCTTGCAGACCCTGCTGGGCGGGGCGAGCAAGACCACCTATGTGGACAGGGGCGAGGAGTATGACGTCTACCTGCGCGGCAACCAGACCGAGTTCAACGGCATCTCGGATCTCGGTCGCATCTACCTGAAGGCGGCCAATGGCGAGATGGTCAGTCTCTCGACTCTGGCCACCGTCAAGCAGGTGGCGACCGCCAACCGCCTCAACCACTACCAGCGGCAAAAAGCGATTACCCTGACTGCCGACGTGCACCCCGACCACACCCTGGGTGAGGCCCTCGATTTCCTCGATGGCTGGGCCAACGCCAACCTGCCCACCGGCATGACGGTGGATTACGCCGGTGATTCCAAGGATTACCGCGACAATCAGGGGGAGATGGTGCTGGTCTTTGGCCTCGCCCTGCTGGTGGTCTATCTGGTGCTGGTGGCCCAGTTCGAGAGCACCCTGACCCCGGCGGTGGTGATGGTGACGGTGCCACTCGGCATCTTCGGCGGCCTGCTTGGCCTTTGGCTGACGGGGCAGGAGATGAGCATCTACAGCCAGATCGGCATGATCATGCTGATTGGCATGGTGACCAAAAACGGCATCCTCATCGTCGAGTTCATCAACCAGCTGCGCCAGCGCGGCGAAGGGTTCGAGGAGGCGATAATCAAAGGCTCGGTGCGCCGCTTGCGCCCCATCCTGATGACCTCGCTGACCGCCATTATCGGCGCTGTGCCGCTGATGCTCTCCATGGGGGCTGGCTACGAGAGCCGGATGGCGGTGGGGACTGTGGTCTTCTTCGGGCTGTCGCTGGCGACCCTGGTTACCCTGCTGGTGGTGCCCGCCATCTACCATCTGATCGCCCGTCACGCTGGCATGACAGGGGCGCGGGATCAGCAGGTAGACGAAGCGCTGGCCGCCAAGGGGGCAGGGGAGTCGCAGCCTCCGGCGCTCTGACCTCAATCCTGACGGAGGCCAGTAAATCAGCCTCATCATCACAAGGGCGCCTGCGGGCGCCCTTGCTATTGCGGGCGGCGGCCTATTCCGCAGGATCTATAGGGACAAAAAGCCATCGCTCCCCTTGGCCGCAACCGGTATAATGCGCGACCCGAATTTTTCCAGGTGTTCAAAATGCAGCCGGTACCCAACCTTTTCTCCTATCCCCGCTATTGGGCCGAGTGCTACGGCACGGCGCCCTTCCTGCCCATGTCCCGCAAAGAGATGGACAAGCTCGGTTGGGACAGCTGCGATGTCATTCTGGTGACGGGGGATGCCTACGTGGATCACCCGAGCTTCGGCATGGCGGTGATCGGCCGCATGCTGGAGGCGCAGGGCTTTCGGGTCGGCATCATCGCCCAGCCGGACTGGTCATCGAAGGATGACTTTATGCGTCTGGGCAAACCGAACCTCTTCTTCGGGGTCACCGCGGGCAACATGGACTCCATGATCAACCGCTACACCTCCGACAAAAAGCTGCGCCACGACGACGCCTACACCCCGGGGGATGTGGGCGGCAAGCGGCCGGATCGCGCCACCCTGGTCTATACCCAGCGCTGCAAGGAGGCCTTCAAGGAGGTCCCCGTCGTCATTGGCGGCATCGAGGCATCCCTGCGCCGCATCGCCCACTACGACTACTGGTCCGAGACTATCCGCCGCTCCATCCTGCTCGATGCCAAGGCCGATATCCTCATCTACGGCAACGCCGAGCGGCCGCTGGTGGAAGTGGCTCACCGCATCGCAGCGGGGGAGACCATCGACACCATGCAAGATATTCGCGGCACTGCCGTCATCCGCAAGGAGCCGCTGCCGGGCTGGAAAGGGGTGGATTCGAGCAAGCTCGACCAGATTGGCCGTATCGATCCCATCATGAACCCCTATATGGAAGGGGCCCCATGCTCTGACGATGCGACCGAATCGGCCCCTGCCGCGCAGGAAGCACAGCCCGTGCTGGTGCAGCCGGCCAAGCCCAAGCCGTGGGAAAAAACCTATGTGAAGCTGCCGGCGTTCGAGCGGGTGAAAGAGGACAAGGTGCTCTACGCCCACGCCTCGCGCATTCTGCACCACGAGACCAACCCCGGCTGTGCCCGTGCCCTGTCGCAGGCCCACGGCGATCGCATCGTCTGGGTCAACCCGCCCGCCTTCCCGCTGGAAACCGAGGAGATGGACGGCGTATTCGGCCTGCCCTACCAGCGGGTGCCGCACCCGGCCTATGGCAACGAGAAGATCCCGGCCTTCGAGATGATCAAGACCTCGGTCAACATCATGCGCGGCTGCTTTGGCGGCTGCTCCTTCTGCTCCATCACCGAGCACGAAGGGCGCATCATCCAGAGCCGCTCGGAAGAGTCGATCTTGAAAGAGATCGAAGATATCCGCGACAAGGTGCCGGGCTTTACCGGCGTCATCTCGGATCTCGGCGGCCCCACCGCCAACATGTACAAGCTGCGTTGCAAGAGCCCCAAGGCCGAGCAGACCTGCCGTCGCGCCTCCTGTGTCTGGCCCACCATCTGCCCGCACATGGACACCGACCACAGCCCGACCATCAACCTCTATCGCAAGGCGCGCGACCTCAAGGGGATCAAGAAGATCCTCATTGCCTCCGGCGTGCGTTACGACATCGCGGTGGAAGACCCCCGCTATATCAAGGAGCTGGCCAAGTACCACGTCGGCGGCTACCTCAAGATCGCGCCGGAACACACCGAGGAGGGGCCGCTCTCCAAGATGATGAAGCCGGGCATGGGCAGCTACTACCAGTTCAAGGAGCTGTTCGACAAATACTCCAAAGAGGCGGGCAAGCAGCAGTATCTGATCCCCTACTTCATCTCCGCCCACCCGGGCACCACGGATGAAGACATGATCAATCTGGCGCTCTGGGTCAAAGAGAACCGCTTCAAGCTCGATCAGGTGCAGAACTTCTACCCGTCGCCGCTCGCCAACGCCACCACCATGTATTACACGGAGAAAAACCCGTTAAACAAGGTGAGCCGCACCGGTGGCGATGTGTTTGTCGCCAAGGGCGAGCGCCGTCGCCGCCTGCACAAGGCGCTGCTGCGCTACCACGATCCCGCTGGCTGGCCGATGATCCGCGAAGCCCTGCTCGCCATGGGCAAGGGCCACCTGATTGGCAATGGCCCCGGCTGTCTGGTGCCGCCAGAAGGTAGGAATGAGCGGCGCAACGAACACGCCGCCAGCGGCAAGGGGCTGAAACCGGCCCTGACTCGCCACAGTAACATTGCCCATCAGCGCGGCAACGGCACAGGCAACAAACCGACCGGCGGCAAGCCGGTGGGTTCCCAACTGCAGAAAGGGGCGGCTAATGGCAAACCGGCCGCACAGGGCGAAGGCAAGAATGCTGGTAAAAGCAAACCTGCCGGAAAACCCGCCCATAAGGGTAAAACCCCGACCCGCGCGGGCTCTGCCAAGCCGGGAGCCAAACCCGCCACTCAGGGCGGCAAGCCTGCGGCCAAAGGAAATGGTGCCAAGCGACCGGCGCGGTAAGTTTTCCTGACTGGAAAGCGATTTAAATAAAAAAGGCGACCGGATGGTCGCCTTTTTCTCTGCAGTATTTGATATTGAGCAGCTTATGCTGAACGAGAAACTAGTGATTTATGCTATATCTCATTTTTCTCAAGACTAAGGTGGCTAGAGTTGATTACCTTGTGTATTAATAATTTTCATTTTTAAATTTTTCACAAATAGAAATGTTAATTTCAATGAACGCATCCCATTCATAGGAATGTGATAAATGTTCATTATAATAATCTTCAATGCGACAAATAAGTGGTCTTGATTCATAGATACTACACAGCCGAGTTGAATCACTAAAGTTCACACATGTTCCATCTCCTCTGTCTAAATGGCTTGTTTCTTCACTTAAGTGGACGTTCTGGCAGCAAATGCCGCAAGAGTCACATGGAAATCTTTTTCTTTTTTTGACTGGCATTTTTAATCACCCATCATGAATGATTCAAAATCGTCCAGGCTTGAAAATTTCGACTCGAAATTAAATTCAGCACCAATATTATTTAATGTATTCGTTGCAGCTTGATAGTCTTTGACCTCTATATTATGTTCAAACGTACCAAGTAGCCCATCTAATACAGCGCGTTGCTCAATAAAGTAGATCTTTATTTTATCATTGTTTTCAGCGAAGAATTTATTAGAAATGTTTATAACATCATCGATATATTTATTGTGTGCATTAGCTCTTAATTTAAAACGATAGATTTCTATGTCGCAATTTAAAACTGAATAAGCATGCCTCATTCCTAAGTATGAAAATCGCATCCAAGCCACAAAATTCATACGACTAAAGAAACTAACCCAATTACATTCTGGGTTACGAATGAATGCATCACCGGCATCAATCAAGCACAATGTACCGTGGCCAATGAGTAACATTTTTCTTAATCTAGTGTTTGTGTCAAGCTTAATGAAACTCAAGCACTCAGACCATGAATGCCCATGTTGATAGCGGTTTCTGATAATACAGAAAACTCTCGTAAACAATTCTACCATGAAAACCGGAATGGCTTGCACCATGCCGAAGCGAGCATCATAACCTTGCTCAAATACCTTTACAGAGATATCTGCAAATGATAATTGCTCATCCTTATGTTCAAAACTACCGAGATTGATAATCTGTAGCAGTTCATAAAATGGAATAGGTACACCTGTGCCACGACTCTTGCCACCCGAGGAGCCAGAGATATCAGACATTATGTGGCCTATCCAGTTAATAAATGCGCAGAAAATTTTTGATAAAACTGTATTTCCCTGAAGCTTACTTTCTGCAGTAACAGTAATGAGCTGGCCATTATCTATAAAAGTTGCTGTACCTCTAAACTGATCAATGATTGAAAAAATCAGCCCGATAGGGCTTGGGGAGTGTGCTAGTGACTTTAGATGATGATTGGAAGGTGTCATCCTCATAAAATCATTCACTATTTTCCCATGCTGATGATCATAATTTACTTTGAAAGTCCGCTCTAAAAATGCAATTGCACTCTTGGTTGAATCTGACCCATTTTTTGCGCCTTCCCAGCCATTGAGTTTTGCGAAGTTTTCAACCAGAGAGTCCATTATGGAATCAGCCTGCGTTAATAGCTTGGAATCATTTGGAGAACAAACAAAAAATGAGTCAATAAGTCCTGCTAACACCCCCGAAGATGCAGCAAAAATATAATCCCACTTATCACATTCCGAACCAATTTTAACGTCTTCTTCAATTTTAGATAACTGCTTGTCAAGTTCTATTTCTCTGGCTGAAATTTCATTCAGAGCTATATCATGTGCTTCAAGTATCTCACTGAAAGAGTTGAAATTCTTAGTTACGGCTGGGAATAATGAATCCACTTGTGGTGCTGGCTGTTTAAGTAACTCTGCTAGAGGAATTTCAGTAAAAAAGTCTTGCCTATGTTGCATAAATTATCCAAAAAAATAAGGAGAGGACTGAGTCCTCTCCAGTAGTTGATTAACAGAAATCTTTAACTTTCTGACATTCTAGTAGCTCTATACTTCTGGGGTTCACATCGTCACCAACTTCGTTAATAGTGCCTTCTGCGATGAAATCTTTTAGAAGATAAGCCATTGCATAACTTGTCATGACACAGCCCTTTGCTTCGTCATCCATATCTTTATAATGTATATTTTTATTGGCGAAGGCATTTAACTTTGGCATAAGGGTAAGTTTAAATTTATTCAATAATTTATTAAACGTACAATTGCACAGAGATGTATGAGCTTCAATAGCTGCTAGTTTTGACACTATAATTTCACCCTTTTTTATTTGGGTGAGTATTTTACAATATTGTGAATAAGCCTCATCCTTTGCTTCTGCGGCTTTATAGGCGAGAACTGAACCCCCAATAGCGAGCAATGGGCCAGCCACTAAGCCTCCAAGTACCATTGTACCGCCAGCCATCCCAAAACCACCCGAAGCTAATGAACCGCCACCTAACCAAGCTAAAGTTGCATTAGTTGCTGCAGCACCAGAAAGACCGCTAATTGCGGTGCCCGTTGAGGCTGTAGCTAATGACCCAACACCTAAATATGCACCACCACCAGCAGCAACTCCAGCTAACGACCCGGCCGCGACAGACTTTAAGCCTTCGCTTAGCTTGTTCAACTCTAGGTTGCCCATTATAATTTTTTGCTCTGCCTGAGTAATAGTCAAATTTGTATCTATTACGCCAATTTTTTTTAGTATTGCAATTTCTTCTTCTTTTGTTATTACAATGCGTTTGGAATCTTTGAAGTTGTTGTTAATTGACCTTTGGTCTGTGACACTAAACAACGATTGAAAATTCAGGACTGATTCCGTTCCATTTATTTTTAATGCTCCATATTCTTCAAGTATACTCATTGTATCTTTTTTTTGTTTTACAAGTTTTGTTTCAAACTCAGATGCTGAGTTTTTGGCCTTATTATTATAATGCGTTGCATCATCCAAATCACCTTTGGCATCAATACCCTTTTTAACACCATAACAAGCAGCGGCGACAGCTGCACCTGCCAAAATAAATGGTAATGGCATTGCGTTCTCCTTATTGATTCAATAGTTCTTGAGCTTCTATGGAAAGAGAAAGTTGTTTTGATACCCAACGCTCAAGCATTGAAAGTTTTTCTTCAGATATATTAAGTGTTTTCGCGTATTTCCGAATGAGCACATTTTCATCGTTGTGGTAATCACCATCGGCATGAGCAACAGCGATTAACTCAAGCAATAGCGAGATTTTTGATATGTTCGATTCAAATAGTACATTTAGCTCATCTATTTTTATACTTTCTGGGGCGACGGAAGTATGAACCTGACTCTCTAATAGAGTATATATACTGGCTTCATTGTTATGGAGTTTATTATCTGCATTTATAATTTCTTTAGCTAGATAGAGTAATGCGGATTGTTGTTTTTTATCTAAATTTTGAATAAACATTTAAAGTAAAACTCCTATTTTAGTTATGTCCATATTAACAGTGATCGAGCTTTAAACTTGATTGGATAAATTAAGGTGTAAATAATGTATATTGCATTGACTATCAATTTTTAATTGACATTAATCTCAGCACAAGTCCATATCAAAATCCTTTTGATGACGATTTTCAATGAAATGTGGGACTTCCACTTTCCTCTGTGGGGTGTAACGTCACCAAATCCCACGCTACCGCCCGTGGATTACAGCTTCCAATATGCTCCATTGACCAACGAGGGCAGCAACCCATCGCAGCTCAACAGGTTCTGGATGGCTATGGTAAGCCAAACGAAACTGCCGAGGCGAGCCTTAAAATGACTTAACTATCAGAAATTAATCGTTTTTTGAGCTTGATCAGCAAATGGAGCCGGAAGGCGGCTTGATAGCCATATCTCGCTTTGACAAGCAGGGAAGGGGAGTGGATTGGGGCGACCTGCTGGCCGCCCCTGGTGATTGCCATATCCGGCGCGCGAAGGGTTAGCCGTTATAGCCGTAGCAGCGCTTGAGCTCCTCGAAGTCGTAGTAGTGGCTGCCGCTTCGGTAGGGCTGGCAGCCGGTTTTAAAGGCGATCTCCTTTTCGTTATAGAGCATCTTGACCAGCACCTGCCGCTGCCCGTTCTGGTAGATATCCCACTGAATATTGGCGGTATAGGGGGAGACCCAGCCGCCGCGCCACTCGTTGTTCTGCTGGCTGAACAGCTGATCCGGGCTGGCCCCCTGACGGCTCCCTTCCAGCTTCATCAGGGCGGCGAGGGGGATAATGGCTTCGGCGTGGGCAAAGCGCAGGGTGGCCCGTCGGCTCTGCTCACCCTCCACCACCTGACGCTGCACCTCGCCAAACAGGCCGTCGAGCAGCGGCTGGGCAATGGCGTAGGGGGCGCTCTGGTTGGCAAAGCTCGGCCCCTTCTCGTAGAAATCTTCCGCATCAGAGAGGTAGGAGAACCAGGCAGACTCCTCCGGGGTGAGGAACTGCTCCAGCTCCCAGGGTTCGTTGCCCTGTGCCTGTGCTTCGCGGATCATGCCGGGGCCGATGATAAAGAGGTTGTAGAGCATCAGGGCGGCATCCACTTCGTCGCGCACATAGGTCATGCCGCCATCCTCCGGGTTGACGGCGACAAACTCGACGCCGCCCGCCAGATAGTCGACAAAGCCCTTGCTGTAGATACGCTCCAGCATGCTGCGGGCCATCTCTTTGGTCTTGCTCAGGTTTTTAAGCTGATCCAGCGCCCTGGCCAGCTCGGGGGCCGGGGCGATCTCGGTATCCTCGTCACCGATAAAGCGCTGGTAGCTCTCATAGGCGGGCAGGTAGCGGGCGTAATCCCCCTCGGGCGTGGTCTTGTGGAAGTAGAGCTCGAACTTGTTGACCAGCTTTTTGTCGATCTTCGAGGGGTCATTCTGCGTGAGGTAGCACTGCGCCGAGTCGCTGACATAGCTCACGTTGCGCTTGAGGCTCTCCATAAAGTAGAAGGCGCTTTCGTTGGCCCTGTCCTTGCCCGAGGTGACCACCTTGATGCAGTGGGGCTCGCTGCTGTTGAGCAGGGTCGGCAGCCGTGCCGCCAGCCGGGTAGCGAGATTGGCGTGCTCCTCCTTGCCCAGCGCCGAGAGCAGGCCATAGCCCAGTTTCTGGTTGGCGGCCGTCACCAGATCGACCTTGCCTCCCAGCCCCTGCCCGAGGGTGGTGAGCGCCCCCTGACGCTGTGCCTCTTCCCAGACCAGCTTGGTCAGCACGTCATATTTCGGGCTGGAGAGGGAGCGCGAGCCGTGGCGCGCCACCATCTCGGTAAAGACCGGGCTGAACCCCTGAGGCGCTGGCTCGTAGCTCTCCGCCTGCTGCTGCGGGCTGTAGACCGCTTTGGTGCTGTATTGATAGGCCGTTTTGCCCTGGCTGTCGGCAGACGATTCGTTCTCTGACTGGCAGCCACCAAGCAAGACCAGCGAGACGGCCAAAGCCACATAAGAAGAGCGCGGGAAAGTCATGATGTTCCTTATCTATCCATATGAAAAATAAGTGAAAAACTCTATGGCTTGAAAATGACCGCGGGATGTCAGCCAGATGACAGGCTGATGACTTCTGATAAAGCAGTAAGCAAGGGGAGGGATAGAGGATGGCTATAGGGAGGGCAATAGAGGCTCAACCAACCACTGCGCCTATCACGGCTGAGTGGTCAGTGAGCGTTGTTGGGATGGGGCCTTATTGTCTTACCTCCTGCCCCGCCATCTTGATCCAAGGGGGGCAATTAAAGGTTGCCAATTAAGGGTTGCTCAATACCACGCCAATAAGGCATCGAACATGCGGGTATGGGTCACTTGCAGGTTTGCCGCCTTGGTAGAAATGGCTGCGCTATAGAGCTGGACGCCGGGTTCGTTATGACTCTGCACCAGATAGTTTTTATGGCGACAGGTTCCATAGAGGGAGAGGCTTTTTCTCGCGCAGTGGCCGAGAAACAGTACCCCACCAAGGCCGAGCATCAGGCCGGATATATCCAGCAGATTGATATCCATCAGATTGACGGCGGGTAGTGCAAATTGAGCCTCGGCCTGCTGCGCGAGTTCATACAGTGACACGGCAAACATGGCGCCGCAGAGCAGCAGTTTGAGGCGGGCTAGGCTGGTGAGTTTGGTCTGCATTATTTCCGGCGAGACAAAATAGAGATTCTCCAGATGCCGTCTCTGCTCTTTGATAAGGATCCCGCGCACATTGACATCAACCTCGACCTGGGTCGATTCGCGATAGACCAGCCCCTGTTTTTCCCACTCGTCCGCCAGCATGGCAACCAGCACCGGATAGACGACAATGGCCAGGCCGCAATAGATCGGCAGCGCATGATATCCGCTGGATATCAGCCCAACTGACAATATTGCGAATATATAGGGCGACAAGGCTTTGAGTGCAATTGATGATTTCATCGTTATAGATCCATAAATAACGCGTTTTATAGGCGCCGATGGCGCACAGGCAATAGTGGCCGCGCCAATAAGCTGCGGCCAAACAGGGCGTTGGTCAGCGGTAATCCATTCCTGCAAATGGCCTGAAATAGTCCCTTTGCTCGGCAACAGGAACAAGAGCGCCATAGTAAGCCAAACGAGGCCACTCTGACAGTGACCCGGATGACATAAATCTGTGGGTTGTCGTCGAAATGAAATCATGTTCTGTCGCTACTCCGGTTCCTCCATGCAAAAAGCCCCGAGAGCTGGCGCTTTCGGGGAAGAGGAAAAACATCGACAAGGAATTACCAAGGCAGTGGGGTCACACCTGAACCGGATCAGGCATCGACATAGAGCACCTGGCCGCTAATAAAACCATCGACGGAGCGCTCAAACGCCTTGCCGACCAGGGCGCCCGGCACCGGCTGGAAGCCCGGCATCATCTCGCCATATACGTCCCACGCCTCTTCCAGTACGGTCGGGTTGACCACATTGATGCGAATGCCGCGGGGCAGCTCGTGGGCCACGCACTGGACAAAGGTATCGATGGCGCCGCTGGTGGTGGCATCGGCAATGGCCAGCGGGATCGGCTTGATATTGAGAATGCCGGAGATCAGGGTGAAGGAGCCACCCTGGTTGATGTAGTTGAGGCCGATATTGACCAGATTTATCTGCCCCATCAGCTTGCTCTGGATGGTGGTTTGCCACTGCTCGTCGCTCATCTCGCCAAAGGGGGCGTATTCGCAAAATCCTGCGGTATTGACCACCGCATCGAAGGAACCCACGTTTTGGTAGAGCCGCTCGATAGACTCTCTGCTGGTGATATCCACCTGAAAATCACACCCCTCGCCGGAGCGGCTGGCAGTAATGACCTTGTGCTTGCCCAGACCACTGAGGGCGGCTTGCCCCATTTTCCCCTGAGCACCAATCAGAATGACAGTTTTCATCGTTAACCTCGCTTTGCTGGAAGAGCTGCAAGGTTAGAGAGCCACTGATACAATGTAAATCATGGGTGGTTTGTATGTGATACAACTTTAATTGGTGAGGTAAGGGTGGAGAAGATCGATATCAGGCAGATGCGGGTGCTGGTGCTGCTGGTGAGATACAAGAGTGTGTCGCGGGTGGCCGAGCTGCTGGAGATCTCCCAGCAGGGGGTGAGCAGCCATCTGAAAAAGCTGCGCGATCTTTTTCCCGCCGAGCTTTTTATCCGCCAAAGCGCCGGGTTGCAGCCGACCGATTACGCCTGCGAGCTGGCTGACAAGTTCGAGCAGATCCTGGCCGATATCGACGGGGTCTTTGTAGCCGCCCCCTTTGATCCCGCCAGCAACCAGCGCACCTTCAGGGTGATGGCCAATGAGTATGCCCAGCTCGCCATTATTCCAAGGTTGGCGAGCGCCCTGCGCACTCAGGCGCCCTCCATCCGGCTCGATGTGGTGGACTTTCAGGCCGAAGCGCATCTGGAGGCGCTGGCCAGCGGCGAGGTCGATCTGGTGATTGGCTTTGATGCCTATCTCGACCCGGGGTTGCTGCGTTCCACCCTGCGTCGGGATCACTACTGCTGCGTGCTGCGCCGCGACTCCCGATATCTTCCGGACAACACCCCGCAGGATCTGGCGGCCATCCCCTTTGTGCAGTTTGCCAACAGCGTCGGCAATTTCGAAGGGCAGATGAGCCCGCAGCAGGTTGCCAGCGCGGCGGTGGCGACGCTCCCCTGTTACACCTCGCTGCAAGCTTTTATGTCGGTCAATGACGTGGCGGCCTGCATTCCGTCGGCCATCGCCGCCCTCGGCGATTTTCGCACCGTGGAGCTCGCCGGGGCGCCGCAGCAGTTCGAGGTGGTGGTCGGCAGACACCGCAAAAGTCAGGGCAATCTCGCTATCGAGTGGCTGGCCGAGGTGATCAAGTCGGTCAGCGATCTTGCCATGCCCGGATAACGCCACCGTTTGCCGAGAGCTGCACACGCCAGCCAGTGCGCTAACGGCAGGCTGGATCTGCGGGACAAATCCTGCGATGGTGCGGGCAGTTATCCGCTTGTCCCGTTATCGAGTGAAAAGGAGTTGAGATGCGCATTGCCATGATTGGTCTGGGGGATATCGCCCAAAAAGCCTATCTGCCGCTGCTGGCGAGCGATGAGCGGGTTACCCCGCTGCTCTGCACCCGCAATCCAGCGGTGCTGGAAAAGCTCGCCCGCCAGTATCGGGTCGCCGAGTGTTTTACCGATGTGGCGGCCATGCTGGCCAGCTGTCCCGATGCCGTGATGATCCACGCCGCCACCGCCGTTCACCGCGAGCTGGCCGAGCAGTGTTTGCGCGCAGGGATCCCAACCTTTGTCGACAAGCCCCTGTGCGACAATCTGGCCGAGGCCGAGGCGCTGGCCAACCTCGCCATCGCGCAAGATTGCCCCCTCTTTACCGGCTTTAACCGCCGCTATCTGCCCGCCATGGCCGAGGCCCGCGCCCAGCCGCTCACCGAGCTTAACTGGCAGAAACATCGCTTCGCCCTGCCGGGGCTGGCGCGGGATTTTATGTTCGACGACTTTATCCATGTGCTCGACAGCCTCTGCTTCTATGGCGGCGTGCCGGGCGGCGACTTTCATGCGGTCTTGCGACCGGATACGAAGGACAACAGCTTGCTGGCCGGGGTGAGCGTCAGCTGGCGGAGCGGCGATCGCGCCATCAGCGGCAGCATGAACCGCAGCGCCGGGATCACCGAGGAGCGCATCGATGCCTATGGCGACAATCTCTCCCTGCACCTTGAGAACTGCACTCGCGGCAGCATCGCCCGCGACAAGCAGGTGCAGATGCTTAGCCCCAGCGACTGGCAGCCGGTGCTGGCCCAGCGCGGCTTTGCCGCCATGCTGGCGCACTGGTATCAGCAGATTGAATCGGGCAAAGCTGATAGCGAGCTGATCGCCTCCTACCTGCACGGTCACCGGCTGGCGGAGCAGTTGGTGGCTCTGGCTGACAAGCGGGGATAAGTCTGGCTGGAAGCCTGAGGGATGTGAATACGAGGTGCGCGACGATAGCGCACCAAACACAACGGGGGCCGCAGTTGCGGCCCCCGTTGTTATGGGATGAGATGCATGGGATCAGATGCACTTCACCGGCTTGGGCAGGCCGCCAATCTTGGTTGCCTGCTTGGCGGGTCCTTCCGGGAACAGCTTGTAGAGGTAGCGGCTGTTGCCCTTCTCGGGGCCGTACTGCTTCTCCATCGCCTTGACCAGCGCGCGGATGGCGGGGGAGGTGTTGAACTCCAGATAGAAGGCGCGCACAAAGCGCACCACTTCCCAGTGCGGCTCCTCCAGCTCGATCCCCTCCTGCGCGGCCAGCACCAGCGCCAGCTCCTCGCTCCAGTCGTTGCTGTTGAGCAGGTAGCCCTTGGCATCGGTCTCGATGAGTTGGCCGTTGAATTCCAGCTGATGTTTTTCGGACGCAGACATGAGGGCTCCTCGCTAATGGGGCTATCAGGATTGGGCGGGCATGGTAGCGCCTTGATCCCCGGTGAGCAACCGGCTCTCGTTGGCCAGATGCAGCAGCTGATCCGCCAGCTCGCTGATCAGGTTGAGCTGCTGGGTCAGCATCAGCTGCTCCTCGCTGCTATCCGGACTTATCACCGGACACTGACCGCCGATGGAGCTGGAGGGGTTGCCTGCCAGATGGCCAGCGGCCTGCTCCAGGGTGTGGCAGATGTGGTGGCGCACCTCATCCAGCCCGCTGATGGCCTCCAGCTTGTCGCGATGGGCCCCCAGCGCTGAGATGTAGGAGAGCAGGGCGTGGTTGCGCCAGGTGAGGGTAAAGCAGAGATCGAGGAAGCGGCGGCGCTTTTGCGGCTCCACCAGCATGCTCTGCCAGGCGGTAGCCAGCTCGCTGTCCGCCAGATGGGCGCTCTTGCGCGCCACCCGATAGTCGATGGACTCGTCCCGCTGCTGCTTGAGGCTTGCCA
Organism: Aeromonas sp. 102P; assembly: GCF_051920345.1. Taxonomy (NCBI): domain Bacteria; kingdom Pseudomonadati; phylum Pseudomonadota; class Gammaproteobacteria; order Aeromonadales; family Aeromonadaceae; genus Aeromonas; species Aeromonas sp. 102P. The sequence goes on from NZ_JBQBCZ010000001.1 coordinate 1,870,715, forward strand.
GCACCGCCGATAGGTAGCGGGCGTTGGCCGACAGCGAATTGGCGATAAGCGTCGGCAGCCGCTTGTACTGCCAGTCCGGCCAGAGCCAGGCCACCAGCCCGTAGGAGATCAGGCAGCCGAGCAGGGTATCGAGCAGCCGCGGCCCCAGAATGGCAAAGCCGATGCCATCAAGCAGGTTGAACGCCATCAACACATAGAGGGTGATAAAGCAGACCGCGGCGCTGTAGTTGTTGCGCACCTGGGTGAAAAACAGGAAGGCCGCCAGCCCCATCACCACCAGCTGAACGTGCAGCTCGGGGAAGAGCCAGAGCACCGGAATGCCCACCAGAATGCCAGCGAAGGTGCCGAGCATCCGCTGCACCAGTCGGCGGCGGGTGGCGCTGTAGCTGGGTTGGCAGACAAACAGCACGGTCAGCAAAATCCAGTAGCCCTTTTCCAGATCAAAGGCTTGCAGTATGCCGTAGCCGATCACCAGCCCGAGTGACAAACGCAGCGCATGGCGAAACACCATGGAGTGCAAGGTGAGGTGCTGCTTGAGCTGGGCCAGCAGCGGCAGGCGGGGCGGGCGCGCCAGCGCGGGCAGCTCCTGCTCCGGCTGCTCGGGGTTTTGCAGCACTTCGGCGCTGCCCAGCAGCTGGTTGATGCTGGCCAGATTGCGGCGCAGGAACTTCATCGGCGTCAGCAAGGTTTTCGGGTAGTGCTGCTTGAGATTGGTGAACTCCAGCTGATCGCCGAGGGCCTCCAGCGTCCAGTGAATGCGCTTGTTATGGGCGTAGGGCTTGTGCACCAGAATGGCGTAACCGAGCCGCTGGCACGCCTCGGAGAGCTGCAGGAACACCTCCTGAAATCCTTCCAGTACGATGCCCTGCTTGAGCTCCGCTTCCAGTCGGCTGTAGGGGTAGTGGCTGGAGGTGGCGCGCTCGTGAATTTCCAGCGCCAGCAGATAGAGGCGCAGCAGGCTGGCAAGCTCGGGGCTCGCCGGATGGCGGCGGCTCAGGCGGGCATTGAGGGCCGATTTGGTGAGGGTCAGCGCGCTCACCAGATTGATGTTGAGCTGGGCCAGATTGTGGCGAATGGCCTGGGCGCCGTGCTCGTCCGCCGGGAAGAAGCGGGATTTTTCCAGCAGGTAGCGACCAAGGGCGAAGTAGCTCTGGGCCAGCTGCTCGTGCAGGGTCTTGTAGGGCAGCAGCCAGAGCCAGATAAACGAGACCAGCCCGTACCAGAGGGCACCAGCGCCGAGGGCCAGCGGCTGATAGAAGAGATCTGGCGCCTTGGCGGCCCCCAGCATGGTGTAGATGGCGATCAGCAGCGAGCCGAAGCTGATGGTGGCGTAGCGGGCGCCGAGCGCCCCCACCATCACGAAGATAAAGGTGGAGCTGGCGAGCCCGATGGCAAACAGCCAGGGGGTGGGGTAGAGAAACTGCACGCACAGGGACGCAAACATGAAGCAGATCAGCGTCATGGCGAGGTTCTTGAGCCGTCCCCACAGGCTGTCGTCGGTTTCGGCGATGGCGCCCGCCACAACCCCGAGGGAGAGCAGCACGGTGAGCTGGATATTGCCGGTGGCCAGGGTGAAGGCGAGCAGACCGAGAATGGCCAGCAGCACCTTGAGAGCGAAGTAGATGTGACTATCGGTCAGCAGTCGGCGTAACAAACCGGAGAATTCCATGGGCATGCTAGGCACCACCCTTGAGCGAAGCAAAATCGATGTGACTATCAATCAGCAGTCGGCGCAGCAGGCCAGAGAGATCCATCGGCATGAGACAGGTGAAACCCTTGATCGAAACGAGAGCGAGATAGTAACCCGCCAAGCGCGAAGTGGCCCTGATCCAAATCAGGGCCACTTCGCTTCATATCCTTGATTTACAACTTATCCTGACAGAAAGAGGAGCCAATAAAAACCCCGCCGAAGCGGGGTTTATGATTAGTTGCGGTTGCCGCCAAGCAGGCTCAGCAAGCTCAGGAAGATGTTGTAGATGGAGACATACAGGGTGACGGTGGCGGAGATGTAGTTGGTCTCGCCGCCGCGCACGATCTGCTGGGTAGTCAGCAGGATGGCACCGGAGGAGAAGAGCATGAACATGGCGGACAGAGCCAGGCTCAGGGCGCTCATCTGCAGGAAGATGTTGGCAATCATGGCCACCAGCAGTACCCAGAAACCGACGAACAGCATGCCGCCGATGAAAGAGAGGTCACGCTTGGTGGTCAGGGCATAGGCCGACAGACCGAAGAAGGTGAGCGCGGTGCCGCCAAGGGCGGTCATCACGATCTCGCCACCACCATTGTTCATGTACATGTTGATGATGGGGCCCAGGCTATAGCCCAGCAGACCGGTCAGGGCGAAGGTGAAGACCAGACCCATGCCGTTGTTGCGATTCTTCTCGGTCAGGAACATCAGACCGTAGACACCGATCAGGAACACGGCCCAGTGCAGCGGCGGCATGTTCATCACGGTAGCGACCCCCGCCACCACGGCAGAGAAGCCCAGAGTGAGGGAGAGCAGCATATAGGTGTTACGCAGCACCTTGTTGGTATCGCGTACGGCACTTTGGGTGCCAGTGTAGATAGAACGGGTATCCATCTTGGGTGTCCTCTTGATGTCCGGGTGAGACGGCGAGCAGCCGCCTCGTTATCGCTGTTTGTTACTGCATGTTTACGCATTGTATGTAGAACAAATAGGGATGACGAGGAACAATTTCAAGCCACCTGCCATTTTGCTCCCGCACACTATCCCACAGGAAATATGTATTGCATATGAACAAGGGCTTAGCGTAGTATGCACGCCGTTCGGAGGGGTGGCAGAGCGGCTGAATGCACCGGTCTTGAAAACCGGCGATGGGCGACCATCCGTGGGTTCAAATCCCACCTCCTCCGCCATATACATGGCCCAACTGATTGATTCGGTTGGGCTTTTTTGTATCTGCGATTTTTGGTATGCCAGTGAGTATGCCATTAGGTGTTGGCTGTCCTGCTCCTCGATAGCATCTCTTTGGACAGGTCATCGTCATTACTCCTTCAGTTTAACCAAAGCAAGAGAGGGCCAGCGGCCCTCTCTTGCTATCTATGTTGTTGGTCAGTGCAAACAGCACTGCTTGTACTTCTTGCCGCTGCCACAGGGGCACGGCTCGTTGCGGCCAATCTTGATGGGAGCAACTACTGGTTGAGAGCGCTCCGGACGTTCACTTCGTTGCGCCAAAAAGTGGGCGTGCAGGATACGAGCAGCAAAGCGGGCCTTGGTGGCTTGCTCTTGCAAGTGTTCATTGCTGAGCGCTTCCAACGATGTAGGCATCTTCTCCAGCGGTTCAGCTATCATCGCCAGTGCAGCAGCTTCCGGAGCCGGTAGCGTTGGCCATGGTGCCAATTCAATCGCCCCCAGGTAACCACCACACCAGTCGTGGATCAGCGGAACCCACTCACCATGTCGTTCAAACTCCGGTGCCACCGGGAAATAGTCTTCTGCCGCATAGGTCAGCGTGGTCGCAATGTCGTTGCTGTGGCGCATAACCAGATCGATAAAGCGTTCCAGTTCGGCTTCGCTTTGCCACTCGGGTTGATCCTGCTCACCACCCCAGATCGTGTGGAGCCAGGTACTCGGCATGATGAGGTGAGGGCCAGAGACCACAGCTGTTAAAAAACCATCGAGCATAGACATTGAGGCTATGCTGTTTTCACTGCCATAGCGCTCCAGCAGCGCTTCCAGTTCATCGAACTCTTCATCACTCAAAATTTCAAACGATTGCATTTTTACCAACTCCAGTAATCCATCCGTTTTGGCATGGAGTCGAATATTGACTAGATGTCACCACCCACCCCTTTAAATTTCTCGATAAAAGCGGCGATCTTCTGGAAAACGCTCTGTTTTTTGGTCAGATATTGCGGGTTTAGCGGGCTCATCTTGGGCAACAGTGAATTGAGCTCGGTGCCGTTTTCGCTGGCGAATTCGCGCTTGAGCGAAGTGATGATATAGCGCTTTGCCGCTTCTACATTCAGATTTTCAGAGCTGATCAGCTCATCGGCTTCTCGTCGTTGCTCAGCCTGAGCAAACGCGTAGAAAGCTTCGATGACGCTAGCGGCATCACCAATCTGATCCAAGTCGGTTTGATTGATAAAATCGACCAGCAGGCTCTCCTTGGCTCGATTGCCAAGGCTTGCGCGTATCAAACGGCGTACTTCGTCAACCAGCTCGGCTTTGCTTCTGGTTTTCTTGTTGTGCTCATAGATCAGCTCAAGTATGTAATCGAGGTTGATCTCCTGGGATTTGAGCAAGTCCACCTCAAAGACGATGTCATCCCAATCGATGGTGGATTTGTCTTGTTCCTCTGCCGATTTTTGCCGACGCTGCCAATCTCGGATGTCATTGTAAGTAGAACGGTAGTCTTGGATCGTGCGCTCAGCAGGCAGGCGAATGGTCTGCAACTCGGCCAGTTTTGCATCATCCAGATAGTGTTCAGCTTTGAATGCTTCTACCGCTTCAGGGTCGCTCATATCTACGCTTTGCAGGGCCTTCAGGCTGGCAAACTCGTCATAGTTTTGTAGCAAGTTCTCTACGCGTAGATACTCGCCAAAGAGTTTCGCGAACGCTTTCTTGTCGGCCTCTTTCTCAATGGCCGCAGGATCAGGAAAACGCTGCTCCAGCTCGCTCACCACATCCATAAAGCCGCGCCGTGCTTGACCGGTTACGAGGTCGGTAAAGCCTTCCATGTACTCCTTGTAGCTCTTTTCCAGCACCACGTTCTTGGTGTTCTTGTCACCGAACAGGGTGATGGCGTCGATGGTCGCCTGCTCCAGGTCGCGGAAGGTGACGATATTGCCGAAGGTTTTGGTAGCGTCAAAAATGCGGTTGGTGCGCGAGTAAGCCTGCATCAGTCCGTGGTAGCGCAAGTTCTTGTCTACAAAGAGAGTGTTTAGCGTGGGGGCATCAAAGCCGGTCAGGAACATACCCACCACGATCAGCAGGTCGATCTCCTTGGCCTTAACCTGTTTGGCCAAGTCACGGTAATAGTTCTGAAAACCATTGCTGTCCACGCTGAAATTGGTTTTAAACAGTGCGTTATAGTCTGCGATTGCTGCGTTTAAAAACTCCTTGGCACTGCTATTCATGGCAGAGACATCAAAGCTCTCATCTTCGATGTCGCCCACTGCATCCTGCTCTTCATTGGCGGCGAACGAAAAGATGGTGGCAACTTTAAGGGGCTTATTGCTCTTTTTCTGCAACGCCTTGAACGACTCGTAGTAGAGCTTGGCTGCCTCTACGCTGCTCACCGCAAACATGGCATTAAAGCCTTTGGCGTTCGCTTGCAGGCGATGGGTCTTTTGCCGGAAGTTATTCAGGATGTACTGGGTGATCTCACGAATGCGATCCGGATGTAGCAAGGCCTGCTGGTTTTCCGCCGCGCTCAGCTTTTTCTCATCTTTCTCTGTTTCAATTGCTTTAAACTTCGGGCGCACATCGTTGTAGTCCACCTTGAACTTGAGCACTTTTTCATCGCGAATAGCATCGGTGATGACATAAGAGTGCAACTCGCGACCAAACACACTGGCGGTGGTGTCTGCGCCCAGCGCGTTCTGCGGGAAGATGGGCGTGCCGGTAAAGCCAAACTGGTAGAACTTCTTGAACTTTTTCTTCAGGTTTTTCTGTGCCTCGCCAAACTGGCTGCGATGGCATTCATCGAAAATAAAGACCACCTGCTTGCCGTAAATCGGCAAGTCAGTTTCGCTCTTTATCAAATTGTTGAGCTTCTGGATGGTCGTGACGATGATCTTGTTGTCATCCTTGTCCAGATTGCGCTTCAGGCCCGCTGTGCTGTCTGAGCCATTGACGCTATCGGGTGAAAAGCGCTGGTACTCCCTCATGGTCTGGTAATCCAGATCTTTACGGTCCACCACGAAAAATACCTTGTCGATAAACGCCAGCTCGGTGGCCAGCCGCGCCGCCTTAAAACTGGTCAAGGTTTTGCCTGAACCTGTGGTGTGCCAGATATAGCCGCCGCTTTCGGTATTACTCCAGTTCTTTGTCTGATATGCACTGTTGATCTTCCACAGAATGCGCTCGGTGGCGGCAATCTGGTAAGGGCGCATCACCAGCAAGGTGTTGCTGATGTCGAACACCGAGTAATGCAGCAGCACATTGAGCAATGTGTGTTTCTGAAAGAAGGTTGCAGTAAAGTCCTTCAGATCCTTGATAAGCGCGTTGTCCGACTTCGCCCAATTCATGGTGAAGTCGAAGCTGTTTTTATTGCGTGTCGTGGTATTGGCAAAATAGCGACTATCGGTGCCGTTGGAGATGACAAATAGCTGTAAATATTTGAACAAAGAGTGCTTACTGTTAAAGCTTTCTTTGCTGTAGCGGTGGACCTGATTAAATGCTTCGCGGATCGCCACACCACGTTTTTTAAGCTCGATCTGTACCAGTGGCAGACCGTTCACCAGGATCGTCACATCATAGCGATTGGCAAGGCTGCCGGTTTGTTCAAACTGCTTGATCACCTGTACCTTGTTGCGGACGGTGTTCTTCTTATCCAGCAGGTATATGTTTTTAATTCGGCCATCATCAAAAACGAAGTCATGGATATAGTCATCGTGGATCTTGCGGGTTTTATCGACGATGCTGTCGCTGGGCTTATCGAGGAAGGTCTCAACAAAACGCTGCCATTCGCCATCAAGAAACGCTACGTTATTGAGCGTTTGCAGCTGTTCCCGTACATTGGCGAGCATGGCAGCAGGGTTATTCAGGGTGGGCAGGAACTCATAACCTTGATTGGCAAGATCCTCAATTAGCTCGTGCTCCAGATCACTTTCGCTCTGATAACTTTCAGCAACCGACCATTCCTTAGTGTATTTATCCAGCACGATAAATTTGTTGGATTCTGCGATGGTTTTATAATCAGCCATTTTGGTGCTCCTGCTGCCAGTAGCCAAAGTTGCTCTTCAAATGCTCGAGCAACAATTTGACAATCGCTTTCTCAGCTTGCGTTGGCTCTGCAACGGCTTCGTTCGATAGCGTGTTGTGGCTTGTGAAATTAATTATTCTGCTTAGATAAAGTTGCTTGTCATCCGGCAAGAGTTCTGACCATTTGGGGTAACCCAAAAAGCTGGCTGTTTTCTCGTAGAGGTTTCGCAGCAAGGTGAAATGAAACCGTTCAACCCTGTTGTCCGCAATCGCCTGCTCAATGACCTGCTTCAGGTGCAGATGGTAGGAAAAGCTCTTGTTGGAGTCGCCCTGTTTTTCAGTGAGGGCAAAGCTGCCGTCTTCAAACCGCGCCAGCATGTAGCAGGCCTTGCCATTCAGTTCATTGAACAGCACGTTGTAGAACAGTGGGCTGTGCGTAGAGACGATGAACCTCAGATTGGACGGGCTTAATTTGATCAAGCTGGCTAGATTGACAGCCAGTTCAATCAAATGGTTTTCATCGAGAGAGCTGACGGGGTCGTCAATGAACACATACTCCAGCTGGTCAAAGGCGCTGGTCTCGCGCTCGCCCGGCTCGGCAACATTGAGAATCGTCACCGCCTGATCCAGCAGGGTGTAGAAAACACTCCAGATGAAATTGCTCTCTTCGCCTTTGGAAAGCTTGATGTGCGGGGAATGCTCTTCGTTGCCGCGCTCCAGGGAGAAGGTGACTTCGTCAAAATCGGCACTAAAATGCGGCGTTAGCTTGTCGTTCGCATAACGCTGGAAATAATGAACGATATTTCCATCCTGACCCAGATCCTTGAGTAGCGTCAGCAGCCAGCTGGTATAAGCATTGGGTTGGATCTTCAGCTTGTACTCGGCATCACCCGCCAAGTCGTTATCCCAATAGAACAGGTCTTCGGTGAAGGCGTTGTAATAGAGGATCTTGTTGCGTGACAACTCGAGTGCGTCGGCTTCCCCATCGCCCTCGTCGTCATTGGCTTTGGGCGCAATCAGTTGCTTGAACTCTCGCGACAGGCGCGTTTTGCCCGTACCGTTGAAGGCGTAGATAAGTTGCACCTTCTTGTTGGCGTCTTTTAGCTGCTGGGCGATTTCGGTCAGCGTTTTGCCCATGTTATACCTCTATCGCATCCGGCTTGGGGAAGCTCAGCAGCAAATCGCGATAATGCTCGTACTGCTTCTGGCGCAGCTCGATTTCGCGGGGTAAGCCCTCGGTGATGGAATTGGTGAGGGCGTCGAATTTGTCGAGGATGGCGACGATGCGGGCTTGTTCTACCTCACTTGGGATAGGGATGGTCAACTGATGCAACTTACTACCTTTAATGCCTTTGACTGTTGAACCTGTAGCAGCCCGCAATAATTTTTTCTGAAACTGACCACCCAGTAAATAGTGTTTTAAAAACGAGTTTAATAAACGCTTATCTTTGCTTCTGTATTTGATAACTCGCTGAGCTAACGCTATATTTTCTCGGTCAACTTGAGCGATGAAACCACAAGGAGCTTCGGTTGTAATTAGAACATCTCCGATCTTGGGTAATCCTCGTCTCATTACAACAGAATAATCACTCTCTGAAATAAACTCTTGTGAAGCATCATAGTCGATGTATCCCATTCGAATATTTTTAGCCGTCACCAAGAATATTCCATCCTGGGTTTTTGTTGGCGTTTTCCCTCGATAATCTACGTAATCGCAAGCATCAAGCAACGACTTCCACTCTACTTCCCCGTCGTCAAAACTCAACAACTGGTCGCGATAGTGGTTGTATTGCTTTTTACGGGCAGTAAGCTCGTTGGTAAGCTCGTTGGTAAGCTCGTTGGTAAGCTCGGTGAAAGTGTCCAGTATACGAACGATTTCAGCCTGGATTTCCAGCGATCTTTCAGGGTTGTCCGGGCAGGGGATAGGGATTTTTAGTTCGTTCAAGACTGATTGAGTTTGACTGGGCACGCCGCCCGCTTGGTTCATTTCGCCAAGGCCTGCTGTCGTCAAGAAATAGTAAAGGAATTTTGGGCGAATCTGTGTCTCGTCAATTTCCGTGTAGAAAATGGTGTCAACATTCCAAAATGGGATATCAACGAAGAACAGATTGCCGAGCGAACCTTTCCTTGGAATCAAAACCGAAGGCTTGTTGTAGGCGTAAGTGTCGGCGTATCGCATAATGCCACCTGAGCCAAAAACAGGAAATTCACCTTCGCCAAGTGCTTTGTGATCCTTGCCGTTTTTGATACGAGCCACATCCCCCAAACGCTTCCATTCAACATTCGCGCCATCGAGCAACTTTTCCATAAAGCCAGCATTACTCATGATTACAGCTCCTCCGTCTTGAATTCGCTATAACCTTCGTAGTAATAGCTGACATCAATGCCCTTCATGAACAAGGCACGGTCATCAATCTGATGGGTGAGCGCTTGTTTAAGCAGCGCCTTTATTTCCAGGTCTTTCACTACGCTGCGCTGCATCGCAGAAAGATACTCTTCCTTATCCACCAAGTTCCAATCCACTACTTGTTTAAGCGCGGCTTTGAGCATCAGGTCTAGCCAGATACGCGTAGCACGGCCATTGCCTTCACGAAATGGGTGGGCGATGTTCATTTCGACATATTTTTCGATAATTTCATCAAAGGTACTTTGTGGCATGCCATCGATATGCTTTAGCGATACGTCCAAATACATCAGTGGTGCAAAACGAAAATTACCCTTGGCGATATTGACGTCACGGATGTTACCAGCGAAGTGATAGATGTCACCAAACAGATAGCCATGAATAAAGCTAAGCCCGGAAAACGTTCCCACATCAGCCTTGTTAATGTCGCCAGAGTCGAAAAGTTGCTTAGCCTTTTGCTTACTGATTTTCTCCTCAGCTTTGGCCAGTTCAACCTGATTGGTGATGTTTAATTTATTTTCTAACATCATACTACCTCTCCTTCGCTTTCCATGCCCTCGGTCGGTATTTCTTCAATCGTCGTCCCTTCGATTTTGGCAACAATGGTATCAATTTCTTTGCGCAGTTTATCAATGTTGGCAACCGTGGTGTTCAGTTCGATATTGAGCTGGCTGATATCCACCACTTCACGGTTGTCTTTCGCTTCGACATAGCTGCTGACGGAGAGGTTGTAATCGTTGGTGGCAACTTGCTCAAGGGGCACCGATTTGGCGAAGTGATCGACATTGGCCTTGCTGTCGAACACCTCCATGATTTGCTCGATGTGCCTGTCCAGCAGCACGTTGTTATTAGTCTCTTTTTTGAAATAGTCCGGACCGCTGGCATCGATAAACTGGATGGTTGTCTCTTTTTTGTTTTTGGCCAATACCAGAATGTTCACGGCGATGGTGGTGCCGTAAAACAGATTGGGTGCCAGCGAGACCACCGTTTCCACATAGTTGTTGTCCACCAGATATTGCCGGATCTTTTGCTCGGCCCCGCCACGGTAGAAGATGCCGGGGAAGCAGACGATGGCGGCGCGGCCTTTGGCGGAGAGGTAGCTGAGCGCATGCAGCACGAAGGCAAAATCGGCTTTGGATTTGGGGGCGAGTACGCCAGCCGGGGCAAAGCGCTCATCGTTGATCAGGGTCGGGTCGTTCGAACCTACCCACTTTACCGAATAGGGTGGGTTGGAGACGATGGCATCGAACGGCTTGTCGTCGCCAAAGTGGGGTTCGCGCAGCGTATCGCCTAGTTGGATGTTGAACTTGTCGTAGTTGATGTTGTGCAAGAACATGTTCATCCGCGCCAGGTTGTAAGTGGTGTGGTTGAGCTCTTGCCCGAAGAAGCCGTCTTCGATGATGTGGGCGTCGAAATGCTTCTTGGCTTGCAAGAGCAGCGAGCCGGAGCCGCAAGCCGGGTCGTAAATTTTGTTGACGCTACTCTGGCCATGCATGGCGAGCTGGGCGATCAGCTTGGATACATGCTGGGGGGTGAAGAACTCGCCACCGGATTTACCAGCGTTGGCGGCATAGTTAGAGATAAGGAACTCGTAGGCGTCGCCGAAGAGATCGATATCATTCTCTTCAAAATCACCAAGATCCAGCTTGGCCACGCCATTAAGCACTGCTGCTAAACGGGCGTTTTTATCTTTTACCGTGTTACCCAAGCGGTTGCTTGTGGTATCGAAGTCAGCGAACAGTCCTTTGATGTCTCGCTCTGACGGGTAACCGCTAGCCGACGCTTCAATGTCGGCAAAGATATGCGCAAGATCGGTATTGAGGCTTTCATTGCTATTGGCATTTTTGGCCACGTTGGCGAAGAGATCGCTGGGGCGGATAAAGTAGCCCTTGGTCTTGATGGCATCCTCTTTGATTTCTGGTGTGATCACGCTATCGGGTAGTGCTGCGTAGTTGACGCTGTCGTCACCGCCTTCGATGTAGCTGGCAAAGTTCTCGCTGATAAAGCGGTAGAACAGGGCTCCCAGTACATATTGCTTAAAATCCCACCCATCGACAGCACCGCGAACCTCGTTGGCAATGGCCCAGATCTGACGTTGCAGGGCGGCGCGTTGTTGAATGCTTGTCATACTGTGATTCCTGTGTGTCGCCCCGCAAGCCAGGAGGCGGAACTTCTAATGAAAATGATGTGCATCATACCGGAAAAATGACCCACATTCAGGTAACTGGCGCCATCTGGTTAACATCTAAAAATGGTGGGAAGGCTGCTTGCCCAGTCTTCCCCCTTCTTCCTAAAAAGTGATAGCTGGGTAAAGCGCCACATAGACATAGCTGTGGCTACCAAGGGTATCGGCTTCGCAGGTAAAACCACCGTGCTGGATAGTGATACAGTGCTGACGTTGGGCATCCAGTTCGCCGGTCAGCAGCTTGGCTATCTGCACCTCACTCCACTCACCGCTCAGACTGGCACGATCGGATAGAAAATCGAGCCGGTAGCGGCTCTGTATCAGACGAGCGCCAAAGCGTGGAGAGATATCACGCGGCAGACCCCAGCTGATGCTGGGGAACGGTGTGAGAGCTGGGGCCTCTGGTTGCTGTGTAGCAGAGCATGTGGGATGGGTTGTGGTCATAATTAGCGGTACCTCAGGTGGGTGTGGATGATGGTGCCTGGCACGTTGTGGCGCTGGCGTAGTCTGGTCAGGTGCTCTGGGAGCGCTGTCAGGCATGCCAGTCGCCCCCGGTAGAGCCGTGAAAGATTGACGTAATCGGGATGGCTCACGGTGATGGTCACCTGATGCCCTGGCTGCCAGCTGCCAAACAGACGGGCTTTGGCCTCTTTGATGGTGGTGATGCCGGGAGCGGGTAACGTCTGCCGGTTACGCAGGTGCAGCTTGTTGAGCTCGGGGGCATAGCGATGCACCTCGAGCCCGGTGATAAGACGGGTCATGTTCGGTGACTCCAATGATGCAAAGGGCCAGCCTGTGAGGGCTGGCCCTTTATGTTGTTTGTTGATGAGCGATGAGATGGTCGCGGTGGCTAGCCGTTGTAAAACAGGATGTAGTTCACACCGGTCTGCTGGGCAGCAGTGAGCAAGGGTTGCAGTGCTGGCGGGATGGCATCGAGCTCCATGGCCAGATTCAAGGTGTACTCATAGGCGGAGTCATCTTTCACACCGACATGTTCATGGGAGGCCATTTGCTTGACCCATTGCCATTCCGGCACCAGGTCTGCGTCATCGTAATCGCCGATGATAGAACTCATGGCGACATCCAGCATCTGCATTACCGAATGGCCTGCCAGTGAGTCAGGTGTTGCAGGGAGGGGGTTGGTCATTGCATCGTTCCTTGTTGTCTGGGCTGTGCGTTACAGCTGATTGATAACCAGCTTGCAATTAAGACGGTCCAGCAGGTGCAGCGAGCCGTACTGGGCTACCAGTCGGTCTATGGCCATCTGGGCGCAGGCCGTTCTGCTGGGCTTATTCTCAGGGATTGCGTAACGAGCGGTCAGCCAGCCGCCGAGCAGCGCGATGCGATAGCCGCTCGGGATGTGGGTGAGCGACGTACCGACGCCCCTGCCGTGAATGAGGAAGGGAACAGCTTGGCCGCCGATGTCGATATCCATGCGTTGGCCCTTTAGCTCAAAGGTGGTGAGCTCGCCGGTTTGCGGGTGCTTGCCCGGCACCTTGATGGTGATGTTCTTGGCTATTTCACACCTCCGGTTTGGCTTCAAAGTGGCGGGTTACAACGCCCGCTTCCGGGTCGATACTGATAAACGCCGGGGCTTGCGGGTGGTACTGGTAGAGCCGCGCCAATTCAGCACGAAACGCCTCGACGTTCGGTGCAATTACATGGCTGGTATCCCCCTCGGCGTAGGTAAAGGTCTCCAGCTTCTCGGTGTGAATCCAGATGCCGAAATACCAGGCGTCTTCCTCGGTGTCGTACTGCTGCCAGCCCTGGGCCAGTAGCGTGCGGTCGTAGTAGTAGCGGTCAGCCTGATGGCTCCCCCGGTCGATGCGGCAACCCGTTGCGGTGAGCTCGAACGGGATACTACCTACCTTGTGAGCCTTCTTGACCCGGCGCAGCAGCTTGAGGGCCTTGGCTCTGCTACGGCCATTACCGAGCGGTTGCGGCTGCCTGGCCCGTAATGCCAGGTGGGTCATTATCTTCGGCGCGGTGCTGTGGTTGAGCTGACCGATGGCTGTGGTTATCTGCCGAGCGGTCAGGGTTTTGTAATCACTCAGGTCGTGCATGAGTGGGGTCCTTAAAATGCAAACAGCCCCTCGGTGTGAGGGGCTGCATGAGGTCTTGTTTGTACTGGTGGCCGTGACTCAGGTATGACTACTCCAATCCGGCGTGTCGTTACTGCCGTGGTTGACGTAGGCTCCAACAATCACCCGTTGCCACTCGCCGACCGGTTGACCCGCTGCATTACAGGCGCAGCGAAAGCGGGCGAAGTGAATCTCTCGTGGCAGGTGTTCACGCATATCTCGTGGGCTGACAAAGAGCGTGGTCTTGTGCAGTACCGGGTTGGGTGCAACCAGCGGGCCGCCAATACGCCGTCCCTCCACATCGTGGGCATAGGCAAAGCTAGGCAGCATCAACTGCTGACTGATGAGCTTGGCGAGTCCCGGATGGGCACACATGGCCTCTGCCACGGCGGCCTGGCTAAAGCTGTCATTGAACTCAATCATGGATGTTTCTCCATTTCTGCAGGTGCACGGTAAGCCGCTGCCAACACCGCAAATTTTTCGACCAGGTAACTGATGCTGATGCCCAGTTCATCACTGGCCCCATCACGCAGACGGTGATGCAGGTGTGCCATGTCCTCGGCGATACGTTGGGCTAGCACGGCTGTGCTGTCCGGCTGTGAACTCGTCATGGTCAGGGTGGTGGAGAGATTCATCGCATCTCCCCCCAGGGGGCTTGCTCCCACAGTGACAGGCGGGTCAGCACGTCTTGCGCCATGGCCTGCTGCAACTGCTGTATTACCTTTACCAACCGAGGTGCCTGCTTTGGGCTCCCGGTCCATTCACTCGATTGGTACAGGGCGCAGCAGGTGAATTTGTACAGAGCCACCAGCTCGGTATCGGTGAGTGGTGTCTGGTGGTAATGGTGGGCAGGTTTAAATAGACTTAGCTTGGTAGAGGCATGTTGGCGTGACTCCTTACGCTCCTGCTGACGCCCCAGCTGATAGCGACGCCAGACTGCACGGTGGTTGGCGAGCATCATCAACCGTACCAGCCTGTCTATTCGCCACGTCCAGGTACTGGTCGTATCTACTGGCGGGTTCCACCAGAGGGTGCGCAGCAACTCAAGGGTGTAATGAGGTGGCATGGGTGCGTTGCAAAAGCGGTGCAACTGCACGGCAAAGGCCAGGTAATCCTTGCGGTCGATCATAAAAGCAGACATGTGGATGAATCCTTGAAATGAACAAGGCCACCTTGGTGAGGTGGCCTTGGGGGTTGTGTCGGGATATCCGGATCATGGTGTTGGACCTGATGATCCTGGTTTGATGATCCAGGTTATCTGGTGGAAATGTGATCGGTATGCATGTTATTCGGCGATCGTCATGCATGTTATTGCTGTGCCCGCGCTGCGTCTTGGTAAGCCGCATCGAACAGGATGGCGTAGAGCGCACAATCAATGCCGTTGACGGCGTCGTGGTGCGGGTAATAGGGCGGTGTGTCGCTGGAGCATTCGAAGTAGTCGCCAAAACAACTGAGGCACTCGCGGATCTCGATGGTGGATCCCCGCAGCAAGGTCTCTTCAAACTACTTGGCATAACCCTCGTCGTCACGGGCCTTGGTGACGGCCTTTTCCAGCAACGTCAGCGCATCCTCGTTGCAGGCGGTTGTCAGGCCATGGCGTAGCTTGCCCAGGGTTTCCTCAAGGGCATAGGGATTGGGTAATCGCATGGTGCGTGTCCTTCTTGGATTGGCTAACGGCGCAGATGATGCAGCAGCGCATCGATGGCCTCGACACAATCGCTCTGGGTGAGTTGGTAGCCGCTCGGCAGGTGAGCCACGATGGCGGGCTCGGCCTGCATCTCGACGTTGTCAGCAAGCCAGCAACGCAATTCGAGGATGATATCGAGGGCAGTGAGGTGTGTTTTGTCTGGAGTAAGGCTCATAGCTGACCTCTTTCGGCCAGGGATACCATGCCCTCAGCGCCAACTACCAGATGGTCGAGCAGTCGCACATCCACCAGCGCCAAGGCCTCTTTGAGGGCTTGGGTAAAGACCCGGTCAGATTGACTGGGTTCCGGGTCACCGCTGGGGTGATTGTGGACGGCGATGATGGCCCCGCAGTTGAGTAGCAAGGCCCGCTTGACCACTTCCCGTGGGTAGATGCTGGCACTGTCGAGAGTGCCGCGAAATAGCTCCTCAAAGGCCAGTACACGATGTTGGGAGTCGAGGAACAGTGCACCAAACACTTCGTGCTCCCGGTCCTGCAGCAAGGTTTGTAACCGTTCGGCGGCCTCAGTGGTACTGGTGATAGCGGTGCCTTTGGCCAGGCGTTTGCGGGCAATCTGGTTGGCGATGCGCAGCAGGTCTTGCTCGGTCACTGGTTCGGTGACGACATAGGTGCCGGGGCATTCCCCAGCTTTCAGTTTGTGGTAACGCATGTTGGGACTCCTGAAAAAGAAAGACCCCGGCAGCGCGAGGCGTGCCGAGGTCAAATGCAGAGAGGTTGTTGATTCAGAGTAAGGGTAGTTCAGTTGGTTGTGGTGATGGTACCAGCTGTGGCGGTGGGTTCTCGTTTCAGCGGCATCAGCGGTTCGGGGACCAACATGTTCAACGGGATAGCCAGTGCGAGGCTCAGCCGCTCGGCCAGCTCGTATGCAGGTCCTATGGTGTCGTAGTCAGCTACCCAGGTAGCCAGGGCAAGGCCACTGGCCTCTACCGCCCGCAGATAAACGCTGTAGTTCTGCACGGTCAGGCCACTGTCACGTACCACCTGCGTTTCCCCCTCTCGATTGATGGCTTCAAGTTCAACGGCAATCGGTTGTTTGGGCATCTGTGCTTCTCAATCACCATTGACGGTGACGGTAAAAAAGCCCAACTGCGCGTAGGTGAGGAAAGCGCCTTGCCACATGTAAAAGAGTTCCCGGGCTTCTGTTGGAGGCAGTGGCCCCCATCCCTGCAGATAGTGCTCCCCATCGAGGAAGTTGAAATCAAGCTCCTTGCTGATCTCGGCATCCTGACCAAGCCCCTGGTAGCTGAAGTCGGTGACATAATCGAACAGCCAGCCATCAAGGCCGCGTATTAGGCGGAGCTCGACTGGGTGCACGCCTCCTTGCTCAGGGGTGTAGCCGGGATTGCGAAAGTTGAAGGTCAGTTGGGTTAAGCGTTCCAGATTGAGCTCTGTTTTGGTGACTTCCTGGTCGAGCAGAGCCAGCAACGCTTGAGCAACGGGCAGGGCAAAGCCGTCCCGGAAAAAGGGAATGGTCATGGTGTACTCCTTGAAGGGGTTAAGCGTCGCCGAACAGGTCTCGCATTTTTCTGGCAACACGGGCACGGATTTGGTCATCAATGAAGGCAGTAATACTGGCGAGTGCGGCACTCAGCACCGCAATGTCATCAGCGAGCCCCATCGGTAGCACATCCGGGATGGCATCGATGGGGGAGATAAAGTAGGCCAGCGCACTGTAGATCAGCAGCTTGGCCCAAAGTGGCAGGTCATCCTTCTGGCTGGTGTAGTAGAGCAACAGGCAGGTCTCGATAAAGGGTCGACCGGCACGTTTGGCAAAGGCCCAGAGTTTGTGCCAAAAGCCTTGGTGATCGAACGGTTCGCATTCAGGGGGAATGCAGGGTGGCATAGTGCGTCTCCTTCACGGGTGGGTGAATAGCAGAAATAAAAAGAGGAGGCAAATGCCTCCTCTTGGATGGGAATGGGTGTGACCTATTGGTCCCACATCAAGCAGTCAAACTCGGGGGTATTGGTGGCGGGCAGAACTGATGCCACCTCTTGGGTCGGCAGTGCGAGCTGCTTGCCGTCAGCCGTCAAAATTGTGATCGACTTGGCCTTGCGTAGCTTGCCCCACATGTCGAAGAAATTGTTCTCACCGACACGGGACTCGGTCTCATAGGGCGCATCGTATTGGCTGCCATCGACGACGATGGAGAAAGCCTGCCCAGCATAAGAGCCGAACTCCTTGCCCTGCACGGTGGCCGTCATGCTGACCTTGCAGGTGTCACTACAGGCGATATAGAGATGGTTCTGCTCGTTGACCACCGCCGTGTATTCGCTGGTGCCCTGACCCCAGCCACTGCTCCAGCGTCCGGCCTCGCCATAGGCAAAGGCTACGCTGGATGAAATAAGCAAACCAGGCAATACAATTAACCATTTCATATTCCAAGCCTCACTCATTTTTTTTAAACACAACCTACAGATTAATTTTGTGGTTGGAACTGGTTAGGGCAGGGTACAATGACGGCACAAGTCAAAAGCCTTAAACCAAGCCTATTGACTTGAAAACAGTGCCTATTTAGGGCGTATCGGGGCGTGTCTCTAGGGCCTGCGCTATTGACTCAATGCCAGCAGCAGAACCCAAGGATGTGTTGTTCTGTGACAGCAATAGTCATTGCTGTCAGCCTGTCTGGTTGAATAGGGACATAGAGTGATAATGTGATCGCACTTTTCGTTTTATCAGCACGATACTTTATATGGCTCAACTCTCCTGGCTGGTGAAAACCAGCCAGGAGAGTTGTTGTCATTTTGGAGATGTGAACAACACTATTGCAGCAATGTGAGCGCCCGATTAAGTGCGAGAGTTTTGAGTTGAGCACCTTGGCCGAACCAAGCGGAATCAAGCCGATTATCCTGACTGCGAGCACGACGATGATGATCGACATATTCCGTGACGGCATTGACTAAGCCCCAAGCCGTATTTTTGGCACTGACAAGGTCTGAGCCCATCCCTGTTCCTTGGTATAGTTCTTGTAATTTTAGGGTCGGACGACTCAGTACAATGTTGCCATCATCATCTGTTGGATCATTAATCAAATCACTGAAAAATTCAATTGCTTCAGTTGGAGACACCGACCGATGACTCAGTTCATGTATATTACGTTGAAACAGGTCCCAGTTTGCTAAACCAAGACCTAGCACCTCTTTGACATGTTCCGGGTTGAATTTAGTTGAGTGGGGCACTTTAATGGCATCGAATTTATCATTGAGTGCCATCTGTAATGTATTATTACAAACCACCCGCAGAGAGGTAAATTGAGCTGTGGTACAGAGGGTGCCATCACAACTGGTCGCCAGTAATAAATAGGATTTCACGGTGTCGCCGCCGTTTAGTCTCATGTCCTGACCCGTCTTGGCCAATGCCCACAACTTCCGCCCTCCTTTTAATACGCCTGCTGTTTCTAATTCAAACCCACCGGCTTGCACCAGATCCTGATAGAAATGCAATACCTCGTGAGGCTGTACCACATTGTAACGTTTGGAGACTACCGAGAGCGGAGCCAGCGTATCGGAGCGGTAAAGGACTTTACTCATCGTAAAGGGGCGGATATGCAGCGCATCAGAGGTGACATTGTAGAGCACATCGCTTTGTTCGATGGTCCAGTCCATCCCGGCAGCTTGCTGCCAGATATCTAAAGACTGCTTTGCTGGTAATAGATTACCCAAACCATGCCAAGGGGTTTGGCCAGTGTAGGCCATGGATTCAATAAGGTGAGCCATATTTAAATTTCCATTCAGATGTTAAATCATGAATGGAATATAGGTTTGAAATTATTTTGAATGGCTTTTATCGCTAAAGCACAAAACAAAAAAAAGTCCTCAAGCGAGGACCTTTTGGGGCGCTACTCGTTGCTATTTTAGCAAAAGTAGCAAAAATGCAGTGGGGGTGGCAGTGAGTACTCAGTCAGACTGGGCGGTATTCTGCTTGTTCATCAATTTATGAACCTCCTTGACTAAGTCCTCTTTAGAGTAAGCGTTATCTTGTCCATTTTCAAGCGGTAAGGTAACAGTCCCCTCTATTGATTGCTGCCCTTCACGGGTCAACTGTACATTAAAGATGATGCTCGAAACCTCGTTGTTTCTGACATCCTCGTTATACCTGTAACGGTCTATCGAACGTAACACTTTTCTTTTTAACTCGACGGGCTCTTGACTAAAACGTCGAACATAGACTGAAATGTCCATCACCCATGATGGCCAAAATTCAATAAGTGAATGTATTTCACAAAGGCAACGATAAA
This sequence comes from Aeromonas sp. 102P, assembly GCF_051920345.1. NCBI lineage: Bacteria > Pseudomonadati > Pseudomonadota > Gammaproteobacteria > Aeromonadales > Aeromonadaceae > Aeromonas > Aeromonas sp. 102P. Next base: position 1,890,216 of record NZ_JBQBCZ010000001.1, read on the forward strand.
GTGTCGACTTCGGTATATAAGGGATGCAGTTGCCCTTCATAAAGGGTTGCAGTACCTCATGTATTGCTTTGGTAGGTGTTGCATCCAAATTTGGATGCTTGCCATAGAGTGCCTTCAGCGCCATTTCTAACTTTTTTGGAAATGGGACCATCATCGAGATCTTTTTCTTGAGTGAAAGCACCTCAATACTTTCCAGAACCTCAGCATAGGTTTGAATAGAGGAAAGTGCATACAGTAACGATGGCATGGAGAACATACTGTCAGTGACAGTCTGAAAAGGATCATGATTGTGCTTTTCTAGTGAAAAGCCATAACTACCAAACAAGAATGCAACTTTGGCATGGTGTTCATATTCACGGTTCTTTATGACAGTATTTTTTAGCAGGATCCCGAGTGCCAACCCAATCTGAGTCAAAATGCCTTGTAATCGCCCTACTGACACCTGCCTACTGTCATTGAGTGTGGCGATTGTACGTTCATAGGCTTGTGGAGGGTCTCCATCAGCAATAAGAGATATGACCGCGTTGAAGTCATAGCAAAATTTAATGATTGGTTGTTGAATGATGTCTTGTGATGCTACGACATTGTATCGTGAATTGGCAGAAACGGTATCAGCGATCACGCTAAGCTCGTGGCGTGTTAGTTGGCTGGACTTGGTCAGCGCGATAGACAGTTTCTCAAAAGGCGCATTGAGATCATCGGCGTGTAGTACTGGCACATCAGATGCCAGTGAATTTTCCAATAAAACGAGACAATGATCCTTTAACTCGGTGAATGTATCATGTGGACATTCAGCAAAATTCAGGCGTTTTGATAGGTATATTGTAACCCGAGCACTATACCAAAATGCTCTTATCTCTTTTGTCGAGGGAAACTTTGCGGCAATAACAGCAGTATTATCCTCATCTAACTCCACACAACGTTTATTGATGGTTTTAATGCTGATATTGGATGACTTTCCTTTATATCCCCTGAGCGCTTTTTTAAAGTCGGTTCCCACGCCATGACCCAACAACGCCTTTTGGGTGCTGAACCATGCGTCAACGTGGGTCTCTGCATCTCGCAAGTATTCAGGGCTCAGCATATACAGCAGGTGAGTCATCAAGCTGCCTGAGCGAAATGTATTCCTGTCGGCTGGGGAGTGAAAGAGAGGCGTGGCTTGGTTGGTGATCATGGCGATCCCTTGCCTCATGAAAGGCAACTGCACATCACGTAGAAACATGGCATAGATCTGAGACTTGGGCTGCTCATGGAACACCTCAGTTCTATTGAAATGCAGCACCATCAGGTTCATGAAATCAAACATAACCTGGAGTTTGTCCAAGTCATGTTGATTGGTGCTGGCGCCGTCTTCGCCCATCAGATGTGTGGCAAGACCTTTGACCATTCGCTTCACCATGATGGTCAGTGCATCAATGCTTTTCAATTCTTGAAGCCGATGCTGGCGGCCGTCTCTGAGTCCAAAAGCGTCATACATAAATGTCACGAACTCATCTAGGCTGTGGCTATCTGGTATCGGCATGGCGGTTGTTGGTTGTGGCACGTTTTTCATTCCTCTGCATATTTTCTGCGTTTTGGACTTTCCTTCCTCGCTATCTTGCACCTGTCCTATCTGCAAAGGGAAAGGCAAGCAGCATCCAGGCCGACCATAGCATGACCTTTTCTTTTGCAGGAGCGGTCGAGAAGAGGACGACGGAGTTAGCGCCATATCTCTGCACATTTTCGGCGTTTTCATATTTTGGCAGCCGTTAAGCTGCACCCATTCCAAACCAAAGAGGAGATAGATCATGAACTTACAAGACAAGGGGCACTACTGGGATCGTGAGACGCGGCGTCGAGTCGTGCGCATCAAGGAACTAACTCGCATTGTGGGGCTGTCTCGTTCGACGATCTACAACAAGCTGAATCCCAAATCGAAGGGCTACGACCCCGAGTTTCCCAAGCCATTGCGCTTGGGGGCGTCCTCGGTGGGGTGGTTGCTCTCGTCGGTAGACCAATGGCTCATTTCACGTATCAACTAATACACCCGTCTAACAACAAAGGAGACCGAACAATGCAAACGCTCAACCTGATAGGCGAATTTCCTGTGCATGTGCTTGATGAGCACCTGCAAGGAGTCATGCGCCAGATCCACATGCAAACTCAAGCCCCGGTAGGGCTGATTGCCTCGTCGGTATTGGGGGCAATGGGGCTTGCCTGCCAAGACTTGGTCGATGTCAGCCCTAAAGCGGGCCTTATTCACCCGGTATCACTGTTCTTTATTACCAAGGCTGACTCTGGTGAGCGCAAAACGGCCGTGGACGAGTTGGTCATGAAGCCCTTTCGTACACGGGAACAACTTGCCGAGCAGCATTACCGTGATGAGCTTGAAACGCACACAATCGAGCTCAGTCTCTGGCAAACAGAACAAAAAGCACACAAGGCCGCGTTGAGCAAAGCCATTTTGGAGCAAGGCGATACCTCGACACTCAAACAGGCCTTGCGAGACGTGGAGGCCGCCAAGCCTTCTCTTCCCTTGAACCAAAAGTGGCTGCTCAATGATGTGACGAGCGCAGCCATCAAACATGCCATTGACGCCTATGGTCGCTCTATTGGCGTGTTTTCGGATGAAGCCGCACATCTTTTTTCAAGTGACTTCATGCGCGAGACGTCTGTATTGAACTCGTTGTGGGGGGCAAAGCCGATTTCTGCTATGCGCGTATCGACTCAGGGGGCGACGACGATTAGTGATTACCGTTTTAGCCTTTCCCTGATGGTCCAGGGTCAGCTGTTTGAGCGGTTTCTCGACCGCCAAGGAGAGCAGGCTCGCGAGTCTGGTTTTTTTGCCCGCTGTTTGTTGTGTGAACCGAGCTCCACGCAAGGCTCGCGATTTATGACTGCTGAGTTATCGGAAAATGATTTTGGAGCCCAATTCCATGCGGCCTATCTGAGTAACTTCCACCTGAAGGTTGAGAAATTGCTTGATTATGCACAGTTGCGCCGCGAGGCTGGGAAGCCTCGGGTATGTTTGACGCTTTCACCGGAAGCGCGTGCCAAATGGTTCGAGATGGCGAACCTCATCGAAGGTAAGATTGGTGTCATGGGGGTATGGCGCGAGTTCCGGGACTTTGCCTCGAAATTCATGGAGCATGTCTCGCGGATAGCCGCAGTCTTGCACACCTTTACGGCGAGCGGTCAGGTGATCTCTGACGTAACCATGCATGCCGCAATCCTGATCGTTGAGTGGTACTTCCAGCATTTCGTCCAACAGTTTAAAGCGCGTTCAGTACCGGATGACATACACCAGGTGAATAAACTTGATCGCTGGCTGGGTGAGAACTTGCACCTCAGCGAGAACGGGGTCTTCCGGAAAAAAGACGTTCGCCAACGGTGTCCAAATTGCATCCGCAATACCGTGAAACTTGATCGGGCATTGAGCACGCTGGTTTTACGTGGAGCGGTTGTGGTGTTCAAAGAAAAGGAAAAAGGGAAAGAAATAAGCTATGTGGGATATATCCAACCATATCAACGCCGGTTGGTAATCTAACTTCAGAGTGACCACATGAGAAAAGTCGACGGTGTTCTCGGTCACTCTAAAGAAAAAGTTGTGAGAAATCCCTTGGAATATTTGTGGTGTTAGATTCGGTATATGTTATACCCCAAACAAACCAAATCAGACGCACCCCAAATATACCAAATCACCATGTTCATTTAAATTGGCACATTGGCAATGCATAGCTAAACAATGGCATGGTGTAGTCTATGCTATTGCAAGGACCGCTCATGGAACATCCGAATTATAAAAACTTACTAAAATCAGAATTTAATAACCTGCTAGCAGAAGCACAGCGTTGTTATGGTGGGATATCTTCCCACCACCTCAAAAAGAGCCTGGATGTGGTTCAGTCAGCCATTGCCACATTTGGGCGAGTATTCGCTTTGCGCGTTGACCTTCGTTGTGCGAATGATGTAATTGACGAGCAATGTGATATACCACTGTGCTTTCAGCGTAATGATCCAAAGGTGATCACCCGCTTTATAGCTGCACTGAACAGCCGCATTAAGGCAGACTTACAACGTAAAGGAAAGTCTGGTAAGCCAGGCTATCCATTGTATATCTGGGTCCGAGAGCGTGATACCAGCAAGTATGCACACTATCATCTGGTGTTGTTCTTCAATAAAGATATCTACGGATATTTGGGGAGCTATCAAAACTCGGATGGCGAGAATATGGGAACCAGGATACAGAAGGCTTGGTGCAGTGCCTTGGGGCTTGCATATCCTGACCATAAACACCTGGTACATTTCGCACCCAATGGCAGCTACGTATTTAACAAGCGCTCCATGGACTTGAAGCCTGAGCACTTTAATAACTTCCTGATCCGTTTGGCGTATCTTTGTAAAACGAGAACAAAAATCATGGATGATGGCCTGCGCAACTTTGGCAGCAGCCAAGTTTAGTCGGTCTGGCACGCCTAGTGCGCTGTATTTTTTAACAACATCGAGGTATGTATGAACATCAAGGTAAATGACCTGCGCCAGCCGCTGGTATTGCGTGAAATGGTGAAGCTGTTTTCATCTGAAGAATTGTTTACATTAAGCGAGCTTATTGAATCCATTACGCTGGAGCGTATGGAGGAAGAGGCCCAGAGTGAGCGTGAGAAAATGGTCAAGCGGGCGGTGATTGCTCACGTCAAAGAGCAACTGCAATCGGCGGGACTTGAGCCAAAGGACTTAATCGCATTCATGGCATCCTCACCAAGCACCCTGAAGCAGCGGTCACAGCGTTAAGGGTGAACGATGGGGTAATATATTAATCCACGGTAGGGGCTGGTAAGGCCCCATAATGCAATGTGTATCCAGGCATCGAGATTGGGAAGTTATCAGGGATATATCACAATCCTGATTGCTATAAACATTATTTATTTATGTTTAGAACAACTGGTGTTTATGGTGTATGAGTTATCGTGATAGTATCATCATAGTGAGCATCAACGTCCTCGTACTCTATTCGGCATTCACAGATGACATAACTGGACCATTGACATAGTGTAACGAGGAAGTCAGTTATTTTTTTGCCCCCCAATCTGTTGCATGAGAGCCAATTAATGAATGAATTTCTGAAAGTACTTTTGAACATCCGTAGTCTACGGGCAGCACTGCGCGAATTGTCCTTGGAACCTTAACCATCCCCTCATATGAGCGAGGCGTGGCGCGGCTTCTGAGGTATGATCGCCATCCTTGACCAGCTAATACCCAACAGACTATCCCCATGTTTAACCACGAACTAATCCTCAACCACATCGACGATATATTTGGACAGGACATGCATGCTAAGCGTGTTCTTTCCCTCGCCAATGCTACCCTCGGGGTTATCGAGTCAGGTTCACTGGCCATCCACGCCATCGGTAGTGGCCTCTCCTTGGCCAACGGTCTCGAACGTAAACATGCGGTTAAACAGGTGGATCGCCTGCTCACTAACACCAAGCTCAATGTCTGGAGCCTCTTTGACGATTGGGTGCCCTATGTGGTCGGTGAACGTACCGAGATCGTAGTCTCCATGGACTGGACCGAATTCGATGCCGATGATCACAGTACCTTGGTTATCAGCCTGCAAACCAACCACGGTCGCAGTACTCCGCTGCTGTGGAAAACCCATCGGAAATCGTTGCTCAAAGGGCAACGCAATGCCCATGAGAAAGAGCTGCTCACCAAGCTCAAGCAGACGTTGCCAGAGGGTATCTTCGTGACGGTAGTAGCTGACCGCGGCTTTGGTTACATGGAGCTGTTCGAACGCCTGGAGCAAGAGCTAGGCTTTGCTTATCTCATTAGATTTAAAGGAAATGTTTTGGTTGGTTACCCTGGTGTAGAGCAGGTTCCAGCTCGGGACTGGCTAACGCCGACCGGGCGCACCCGAACCCTCAAAGCGGTGGAGCTAACTGGGCAGCGACAGCCTGTCGAACGGGTCTATTGTTGTCATAAGAGTGGCATGAAAGACGCGTGGTTTCTGGCCAGTAACCGGACCGACCTGAGCGCCGCCAAGGCGTTGCAACTATACGGCCAGCGCTGGGGTATCGAGACCAGTTTTCGTGATATCAAAGATTACAAATTCGGCATGGGTATGGGAGATGTGCACATCAGTAATCCGGTCCGGCGCGACCGACTGTTTTTATTCAGTGCCCTGGCCATCGTCTTGCTGACGCTGCTGGGTAAGGCTGGAGACAGTGTCGGTCTAGAGAGAACGATCAAGGTCAATACCAGCAAGAGCCGAACCTATTCGTTCTTTCGGCAAGGGGTCATCTATTACCAGTTGCTACCTAAAATGAAAGAAGCCAATGCGGTCTTGTTGATGGATAAATTTATCTACTACCTGAAGCAACACCGCTTATATACCCGCACACTTGGAATTATTTGAGTCTCTAAAAATGAGGGGATCTCTGAGCCTTGGAACAAGTCAAAGAAGCCCACGAGAAGATTGAAGCGATTTATCTGGAGCGTTTAGAGCAGGCAGAAAAAGAGCAAGCAGCCAATGCTGAGCACCGACAAAAGCTGGCAGAGTTCCAAGCGATGTTGGCTCAAGCTGGCATTGACCCGACTGAGTTGGTGGGCAGCACTCCAGTTGCTGCGAATGCAGCCAAAGCTAAACGAGCACCCCGTCCCCCGAAATACCGTTACGTTGAAAATGGCGTCGAAAAAACCTGGACCGGTCAGGGCCGTACACCCAAGTTCCTGGTCCAGCAACTGGCGCAAGGTCGTCAATTGGATGACTTTCTCATCTGAATCGATAAGGTCATACCAATAGGGTGTGGCCTTTTTGTGTTCCAGCTATTTTGATTGTGTTCATGTGGTGCTCTCCCCAGTCGAACGCAGTCAGCCTAAGTATGAGACTGACCGCACTGAGTGGGGGGCCATCACATCACTACATATGGATTGAGGGCTTGGCAAACCGGGCAACCATCTAAGAAAGTCTAGAAAACCAGAGACGATTCACTCAGTATTGAGTCTGGAAACGTTGTCAGCACCAGATTGTAATGTCCGTTTCGCGAGCTGACTAATCTTACGACTTATCTTCGTATCTAAAGAGAGATCAATGCCATTTCGTTATTTGAAACTTCGCCAGCTCTACAAAAGGATTTTTGCGGCACTGTTGGTAGGCATCACACTCCTGCTATGGGGGGGGGTTACCATTACCTGGCAAACCGTTTCTGAGCTACGGCAGGATTCTGAGTCACATTTGCAGCAAGCCAAGCTGATGTTTGATCGCATCTTGGGTCATGCTAGCCAGGCTGCCGCCAATGTAGAAGGCTTAAGCGGTTATCCCTGCTCGCCGGAGACTGCCATGCTGCTGCGAGAACAGGTGCTGAAGATTCCCGACATTCGTTCAGCCAATCTGGCCATCGATCGTCGTATCTACTGTACTTCCCTACATGGCGAGTATGATGGACCCTTCGAACCTGACAACTATGTAGACGGCAAGCTGAGATTACTCAGTGGTAATGTGACGACACCAGATCGCCCGCTAATTCTTTTGCACCATAAGACGGGCAAGGGGAGTGTGCTGGTTGGTGTTGACGGCTATTACTTGCGCAACGTTCTAGATATTGCCAGAACAAGCTCACTAATTGTCTTGGTTATAGGGGATAGGGCTCTGCTTGGTTCTGGCAAGGTAGAGGCAGCACCCTCTCCTGCAACGTTAGGATACATGGCTCTATCTTCAGCCAATTACCCTTATAAAGTAGCCACAATCGTAACGAATAATGACTATCTAAACCACGCCTGGCGATATTCCAGAAATATGATAATCCTTTTCCCATTGTTGGCATTCTTGGTTGGATTTGGCACCTTCTGGCTGATGGGTCGCAGTACTACCCCCACAGAAGAGTTGAAACGGGCTCTGTCGCAGCAGGAATTTATTCCATACCTGCAACCTGTGGTGACCTGTGATGATGAGCGGTTGCATGGCTGCGAGGTGTTAATGCGCTGGCAACACCCAAGGCAGGGGATGATCTCACCGGATCGTTTCATCTCGTTGGCAGAAGACAGCGGCCTGATTGTGCCCATGACCAGCCAGTTGATGGCCCAGGTTCGTGACTATTTTTCCCCCCAAGTCAGTAAACTACCTGTTGGCTTTCATTTCAGTTTCAATATTTGCGCTAGTCACTGTAAGGATCTCAGTCTGGTGGCCGATTGCAGAGCTTTTATCCAAGCATTCAAGGATAATCCCATCAAGTTAGTGCTGGAGCTGACTGAGCGGAATCTAATTGTAGCGAATGAGGTAACTGAACAACTGTTTACCGAATTGCACCAATTGGGAGTGATGATCGCCATCGACGACTTTGGTACCGGTCACTCCAGCCTCACCTATCTGCAGCAGTTCCAAGTTGATGTACTCAAGATTGATCAGAGTTTTGTCGGCATGATAAGCACTGATGCACTCTCCAGCCACATTGTTGAAAACGTGATTGATCTAGCGAGCAGGCTGGACTTACAACTAGTGGCGGAGGGTGTCGAAAATCAGGCTCAAGCGGATTATCTGAAAGTGCGCAATGTTGACTACCTGCAAGGATATTTCTATGGGCGACCTGTCCCGATGAAGGAGTTCAGCAAGCGCTTGTAGATCGCCCATAAAAATTTAAGATAAAAATAGTAAAATCATTACCGAATACAGGTCACTCCATCCCGTTCAATAGGGGATCTCGGATCAAAGCATATATCATCTGGAGTGGAGATTAAGAAGTAAGCTCCAAGTTTATAACCGGGCCACCTTGGATCGTTTGTGTCGGTAGATGACCAATAATAGACGTCTGTTTTCCAATTTTTATTCATTTCGTCTAGGTGGGCCGCGCCTAGTGCAGTTAACTCATCTGCAGTTGGTACACGCCAAGCCTTCCCATCAATTGAAAAATTAGAACAATAAGAAACTGCATCGCTAAAGTTCATATTTAAACTACTCGGAACCACCGGAATGGAAAACTCCCCGACACCAGGTACGATGAGTGAAGGGTGCCCAACCATCACGCTTACGCTATTGCTCTCGATGGTATCTCTGGATGCTTTCACCGTCGTGGTACCACCAAGTTTAATACCCATCAGTAGACCTGTAGGCGTGACCGTTGCGATGGAAACATCAGCAGAAGACCAAGATACGTCGTTGCTGATATCACCATGAGTATTATCACTGTAAGTGGCTGTCGCGGTCAGTTGCTGGGTTTGCCCATTTGCAACTGATATGGGATTAGGCGTTACCTGAATATCTGTTATGGATGCATCACCTACTACAAAACTAAACGGCGTACTAGTGATGCCACTAAAGCTGGCGGTAAAGGTGGTACTTCCCTTCTTTATGCCCCTAAGCATACCTGTAGGCGTGACCGTTGCGATGGCCGCATCAGCGATCAACCAAGATACGTCATTGCTAATATCGCCGCGGGTATTATCACTGTAAGTAGCGATGGCGCTCAGTTGATGGTTTTCTCCTAGTGGTATCACATCAGCAATATTTCTAATCGATGCATCAATCGAGGTAACAACCGCACCAGTCACTGTGGCTGTAACGGGATTACTTGTGATGCCATCTTGGCTGGCTATAACTGTGGTTACCCCAGACTCTATACCGGTCAGCAGACCTGCAGGAGTGACGCTGGCAGGAGTGACCAATGCGGAGCCTAACCACCAGGTTACACTCTTGCTGATATCCCCATGGGTATTATCACTGTAAGTGGCTGTCGCGGTCAGTTGCTGGGTTTGCCCATTTGCAACTGATATGGGATCAGGTGTTACCTGAATAGAGGTCATTACCGCGCCGGTCACCGTCACTGTAACAGGATTACTGGTGATGCCATCTTGGCCGGCTGTCACTGTGGTTGCCCCAGACTCTATACCGGTCAGCAGACCGGCAGGTGTAACACTGGCAGTAGTAGCATCAACGGGAAACCAGTCTACCGTGTCACTGATATCTGCGGAGGTATAATCGCTGTATGTGGCGGTGGCGGTCAGTTGTTGGGTTTGCCCTCTTGCTACCGAGGCGGAAGCCGATGTTACCTGAATAGCAATAATTGTTGCGTCAGTCACCGTAACGGTGATCGGATTGCTCGTGATGCCATTTTTGTTAGCTGTCACAGTAGTCGATCCAACGTCAATACCGAGCAGTAGGCCAGCTGAGCTAATGATCGCAGCCATTGGCGTGCTTGTCGTCCAAGCTACCGATGAAGTTATTTCCTGTGCAGAACCATCTGAATAATGGCCTGTCGCGATAAACGGCTGTCTGTTCCCTTTTGCAAGCATCAGCGCGCTTGTTCCCTTTGTAACAACTGGAGAGGCCACTATATCGATGCGTTCGAGTGTCGATAACTCAGGTCGAGATGGACTGTCTGAACCATTCCCATCACCACATGCAGTCAGGAATACTGCACACACAAAAAAACCTAACAACCTAAAAAAAACATCAAAACTCCTCATTATCATCAATTACAAAACAAGCTGGCTACATATGGTGCAGCAATAAATTAATCCATTGTTTAATATTTGAATAAACTTTACAGTGATTGTCCGCAAGATGTAAAGCTGTGGTAGTCCACTAAATCCGGCCCCTTGTGCGTATTCCGGCGAAGTTGAACAGCCATTCCGGCCAACGTGAACACCCTGATCCTTAACGCGCTCACGTCATCCCGTTTCTAACTCGACTGTTCAGATTGGGTCAACTCACTTCTCCTCTTTCTCATCGATTCTCCCTTCAGTGACAGCCGGTGAGCGTTGTGCATCAGCCGGTCCAGGATCGCATCTGCCAAGGTGTTGTCACCCAAGCTCGCGTACCACTCTTCAGTTGGCAGCTGACTGACTACTACCGTCGAGTATTTCCCGTACCGATCATCCATGATCTCCAGCAGGGCGTTGCGCTGCTCGGCATTCACCGCTTCCAGTCCCCAGTCATCGAGGACCAGTAGCTCTATCCTGGCCAGTTGACCCAGCAGTCTGGCGTAACTGCCATCTACCTTGGCCTGGCTCAGTTCAAGCAGCAGACGTGGCAGCCGGTAGTAACGAGTGCTATGCCCTTGCTGACAGGCTTGGTAGCCCAGCGCACAAGCCAGGTAGGTTTTTCCACAGCCACAGGGGCCGGTAATGAGCAGGTTCTGGCCTCGGCGCTGCCACTCTCCTTGGGCCAGGTTTGCAACCTGTGACCGCTCCAGGTTGCGTGCAGACTGGTAGTCCACCTCTTGCACCGTGGCTTGGAGTTTGAGCCGCGCCTGCTTGACTAGCCGAGCTTGTTTACGTTGCTCCCGGCTCAGTTGTTCGTGTTCGACCAGCAGGCTTAGACGCTCGATGAAGGGCAGCCCTTCGTAGGTACTGGCCTGTTCCAGTTGTTGTTGCACTGCATCCGCCATGCCGGTCAGTTTCAGGTTTCTCAGGCGGGTCAGGGTTTGTTGGGTCATGGGGCGTATCCTCTTTAGTGGAAGCTCTGGGGGCCACGGATGTTCTCGTGCTCTTGCGGTAACTCTGGGTAGCTCAGCGGGCTTTCGGGCAGTTGGTCGCGGCCACTGGTCAGCACCGACTTGAGCTGTTTGAGTCGCACCAGTCCTTCCCGATTAGCCAACTGACAGCAGGCCTCGACCCGTGATGGCGGATACTCCCGGCTAAGACTCAGTAGCCCCAGGCAGAGTCGGTATGCCTGCTCGACATGGGCTTTCTCTTCCAGCCGTTCGCTCACCCAGCACAAGGTGCCCGGTCCGATATCAGCAGCCCACTGCTTGAGACGGCCTGGCGTCCAGCGTTGCTGCTTGCTGTGGCGTTCCGGCATGTGCTCCGGGATCGTGCTCATCCCCGGGATGGTTTTACGCGGATGGCTCGCGACCAGCTGTTGCTGGTGATAGACCTGAAGCAAAGTGTCGCCAGCATGGAGCTCCAGTTGCTGGCCCACATACTGGTGTGGCACCGAGTAGTGGTGCTGCTCATAGCTGACGTGATAGTCGATGTTGACCTTGACCGTTTTGATGGCGACATAGCGATAGGGATGCACCGGCAGTGGTCCCAGCGCCGGGCGGTCCAACTGCTCAAACGCCTCGCGCCGGTTACCGGGCAGTTGCTTGAACGGGCGCTCGTTGAGTTCGTCCAGCAAGGCACGGATGCACTGGTTGAGATCGGCAAGCGAGAAGAAGGTCTGATGGCGTAGACGGGCCAGGATCCAGCGCTCGACGATCTGCACACCCACCTCCGCCTTGGCCTTGTCCTTGGGCTTGTAAGGACGAGCTGGCATCACCGCCACCTGATAGTGCTCGGCCAACTGCTGGTAGCTGGGGTTGAGCTCGGGATCGTATCGGCAAGCCTTGCTGACACCGCTCTTGAGGTTGTCGGGGATCAGCAGTGCCGGTGTCCCGCCGAAAAACTCAAAGGCACGGACATGGCTTTGCAGCCAGTCCGGCAGTGACTGTGACCAGGTGGCCTCGGCAAAGGTGTAGTTGGACGCACCGAGCACGGCGACAAAGACTTGTGCCTGACGGACCTCACCCGTAGTCGGCGACACGATGGGCACCGTGGGCCCGCAGTAGTCGATAAAGAGCTTTTCCCCCGCCTTGTGGAACTGGCGCATGGAGCGCTTTTGCAACTGACACCAGGACTTGTAACGGTCACAGAACTGGGAGTAGCTGTAACAGCTATTGGGATAGCGCTGGGTGTACTCCTCCCAGAGCAGCTGTTTGGAGACCCCCTTGCGCTTGAGCTCCTGATGGACAGAGGGCCAATCCGGCACAACATGGCGGGCCGAGATGGTGGTATCGGCCTGCGGATAGAACAGGGCCGCCAGTCGGCCATCATCAAGCTCGATAGGTAAGGGCCAGGTCAGACCGAGCGTCTGGGCACTTTTGAGGAGTTTCTGGATGGAGCCAACGCTGACCTTGGTGCAGCAACTTATCTGGCGAACAGAGAGGTCAGCTTCCAGCCGCAGTCGCAGCACTTCACGAATTTTACGCATTGCAATCCTCTTGGCAGACATAGGCTCTTCCCTGGCAAAAGGGAGAGCGTATCAAAGGTTGTTAAATCAATGCGTTAAGGATGATTCCGGTGAATGTGAACAGTGATTCCGGGATGTTGAACACTGTTTCCGGAAAGGAGGAGCAAAGTGTTCAGGTTGAGCCGGAATGAGCGTTCACATTGGTCCGGAAATGGTGTTCACGTTGAACCGGAATCGGTGTTCATGATCGGCCGGAATATGCAAATGAAGAAGGGCTTATCGACTTCGACCTGTGGTGCATTGACGGCTCCAATGTCAGGGCATCCAAAGATGCAGCCAGAGCTCGTAAAAAAAGACTCCGGTGAATCAAGCTCTTGGTCGCTCTCGTGGTGGTTTTGGCAGCAAAATTCACTTGGTCACTGATGGTAATGGTTTACCGCTGGGGTTCTGCCTTTCGCCGGGGCAATCAGCGGAAATCAGATATGCGACAAGTGCGTTGGCCATGGTAAGGATCCCGACTTCATCAGGCCATTATCGCACTCGGCCAACGCATCTTGCCGCAGATAAGGCCTATAGCAGCAGGGCTCTGCGGGCAGAACTTCGGCGCAGAAAGATAAAAGCGGTTATCCCGCAACGCAGCGACCAGCAACGACACCATAAGGGACGTCCACTGGTGTTAGACAAAGCTCGTTATCGTAGGAGAAATGTGATCGAACGGTGCTTCGGATGGCTGAAGAAGTTTCGCCGATTCTCAACGAGGTATGAAAAGCTGGCGGGAAGTTTTGCTGCTTTTATCAAGCTGGCTTTCTGCGTTCGTTACTTACGGGAACTATTAGTGGACAGAAAACCAGCATTTTGAGAACACAGCCTAGCGGCGTAATGACAGGACAATAGCAAAGGCAGAAAATGAACCACCGATTGCACAGGCAATCATGACGTGATGGCGAGACAGGTCAGACTTTGACTGGCAAAACCCGAGGTATTCAAAGCCCTTTCGAGAGCGACAAGCTGATAGAGGAGCCAGTCAGCGAATTCCATCAGGGACAGAGGCACTAGCCTCGATCACAGTCCGGATCTATGGCTGCAATCTCAACCTAACTCACCGTCATCGATTGAAGGCTTGGCAAACCGGGGCGACCATCTATGAATACCATTGGTCTACCTGTCAGAAAGCCTCGAGTGTAGCGGTCACCAGGGGCTGGGTAAGTCATGACTTACTGGCTGATTTGGGCAACAACGCCGAACTGGGGGAAATCCAGTTTAAAAATGCTATTCATTACAGCTTTGATATATGTCATATACATTTAAAGGGATGCCATTGCTCATCGGTTTAGGATTAAATGTATGTGGAGTATGTTTGTTGTCATATGAGAAATGAACTTCAAATTGTTACTCAAACAAAGGTATAAGTGAACTAATAAAAAGGTTTATATCATGAAAAAAACTCTTCTAGCTGCAGCGCTGGTAATGACGTCAGGTATTGCGATGGCAAACCCTTTAAACTTCTCTTGGTCTGGTCAAATCCCTGTTGTCACTCCTCCTACTCCAGGTGACTTCAAGTTTATTGATGGTACCGGGGCTGATTATGTACCTAGCTCTACACCAGTTCCGCTGGGCTTCAGTTTGGACTCCAGCAGTGGTGATCTAACCGTAACATCCACTAAGGATGTATCTTTCTACATCGTTCCAACTCTCGACTCTAGTACACTGAATGGAGTTGAAGCATGGTTGGTTGCCACCCCGAATAGCTCTGGTCTCGTTGCTTCCAAGCAGCTCACCCTGTCCTATAACACAACTCCGGCTGTAGATCAGATTGCTATTATCGTAAATAACAAAGCTATGTTAGCTGGTGCAGCAAATGCAGCCGATATTAAAACTGGTTTCACAAGTGCTGACCAGAAGCAGACTTCTGTTAACGTATCCATGGCTGCGAAGATAGGTGCTGGATCTTTTGTTGAGGGTAATCAGATTGGCTTCAGTACTCAAGTAATGTTTGGTGTTGATTTGACTTAATCTTATTTTCACCCCGCCCCCAGAAATAAAGGGGCGGGGAGGTTAAAACTATATGAAAAAAAAAATATTGTTAGGTTTATTGTTTCTTTCCTCCTTCGATGCTACGTCATTCACCGTTGACAGTATGTTTAAGGTCCATAACGAAAGGGAAAGTTATATTACACTAAAAAATCCATCAGATGAAATGTCATTCATATCTACTAGGCTATCCGTCATGGAAGTCAAGAATGGCATGGCCTCTGAACGTGCATTAGAACCGAAAGATTTTATGAGTTGGCCAATATATACCACACCAGCAAATATAATCATAGACCCTAAGGGGGCGGAAAGAGTTTCGGTAGTCAAGTTATTACAATCGAACAAGAACGATGTTTTGGTTGGTATTTCTTTCATCCCCGATACAATGGCAACTTTCAATAAACAGGTTAAGATTAGTGTCGGTTATAAAGTGTGGTATTTACTTCCAGGTGAAGATGATATGGTTGGCGTGTTGACAGGAAAAAGGGTATCTGAGAAAAAAATATCTCTCTCAAATAATACCAATAAACATCTTTCTGTTGATATAGAATGGTGTCAATCTGGAGATGATAACTGCAAGGCTAGCATGTTTATATTGTCAGGGTTAACTAAGGAAATTGACATACCTAGTGTGTCGAAAGGAATTGTTAATGTTAAATATTCAAACTCTCTTCAAAAAGAGCGTAAAGAAATAACTTTCTGAGTTTAATAGGTTATGGAATTGAAAAGATCATACATTAGCTTGGTTATTTTTTTTGGGCTGTTGCCTTTATTTTCTTTCATAAGCTTAGCAAAAGATACGGATATAGTTCCAATTTCGGTAGCTAATATTCATGGTGAGAGATTTGATGAAGTTTATGCGCAACAGTACTTGGCTAGTGGAATTGCTCTATCCAAATCAGTATATGCAAGTCAAGTGAGTCAAGAGGAAACTAAGGTCTCATTGGAAATACCTGCTGTCGCTGAAGGTATTTTCTATGGTCGTCTTAACCGAAGTTCATTTAAGCTTTCAAATCGAGATGATTTTGTACAATTCCTTAGACTGAATAGCATCAAGAACCCAGAAAAAATAGCGGATAGACTATCTTCTGGGATGGAGTCTGATCCAGACTGTATCGGTTTCCGTTCTGAATGTATAATCAGAACGGAAGAATTTTCTATTGTGATCGATTTTTATCAAAAACGTGTGAGGCTTTTTGTTAATGCAGAATGGATAGACTCTTTACAATCTAAAGGTGAATATCTTTCCATTCATGGTGAAAATGTTATAAAAAATACCATGTCCTTTTTTTACAACAAAAATCCCACATACGATAACTATCTTTTTAAAAATGAAGGTAATGCTGGATTCGGAAATGGGTTCTTTTATTATAATTTCGATATGCAGAACGGTTTAAATAAACTGAATGATGCTAACTATAATTGGTATTATGAAAACAAGAAAGTTCAAGTTGGTAGAACTGGCTACGGTCAGTATTTTAACTATGCTCACTCAAAGTCATTCTTTGCTGATGCCCTTTTTCAAGGCGTTATTTTAGGCACTTCGGAAGAGCTTAGTTTAGCTAAAAGTGACAAGAGCTATTCTTTTTTTACTCCGGTACCATCGATGATCACTATAACAAGAGATGGAAAGGAAATTTTGAAGCGCTATGTCTCCGCAGGAGTAAATAAAATTAATTATCAGGACCTTCCAAGAGGGGCCTATCAAGCAGAGATTCTAATTCAAGATGATAGCGGTGGGACTATACATGATGTCACTACGCTGATCTTTAATGACTCTGCAGATTTTGGGGATGAGATCGAGATATATGCAAATTTTGGTGAAGCTAAAGATGAAAGAAAAAAAGCTTACGGGGTTGGCATATCTATTCCGTTGGCCGAAAATTTGGTAGCTTATGGTTCTTTTGATGGGATTGATGAAAAAGAAATTATTAGTATTGGTTCCGAATACAGAAGGGATTGGTTTAGTTTCTCTCCAGAATATTCAAAAGGGGCGGGAGTAGAAAGGAAAAAAATTTCTGTTAGTGCGGGAGGTTTTAACGCTCAATTCCTCGAAGAGAATGGTAATGTAAATAGCATAGAACAAAGAGAAGATGAAATATCAAGATCGATCAATGTTGGATACAACCATGTTATAGGTGACACTAATATTCTAACTTATACTTATGCCAATAATTATTCATCGTCTTATGGAAGAAATGAATCATATGGGGTTAGATATAGTGCACCTATATATAATAATATGTATTTTACTACTGGATACGATAGAAGAGGCCAAGATGACATTTTTACAATTGGACTAAGCGTTCAATTGGGAATGCGTGTCGGTACTTCTCTACATTCATCTTACAGTAATGAAAAATGGGCCTCTAGGTTATCTCTGAGCCACAATGGAAATGTTACAAAAAGTGTATCTTACAATCTTGACGCCTCAGTAGATCAAGAAAACAACAGAAGTATCAATAGTGGAATTAACTACACTGGTTCGGCATTTAACTCGATTTTTAGAACCAGTCTTTACGAAAATGATGGTTCTCGTTCGATTGGCTATGGCGCACAGTTCAATTCGACACAGGTACTATCCACTAACAGCATCAACTTGATTAATCCGATGAAATCCTACGGAGATAGCTTTATTATTCTAGATAATGAAGTTTTGAAGAATGTCAGCATGAATTATAAATCTCTATCCAATGGCCGGCTTGTATTTATAGAGCCAGATAACAACGTAATACCTGTAAGTAGCTTTGATCGTTATATAGTGAGTGGTAAGATGAACTCAGGTGATTATGTATTCTCTGATGAGTTAGATAAGTACAAAAAAACTTCTGATTTGATACCTGGAAAAGCTATTCGTGTAACAGCTTCAGCAAAGAAAGTTAGTCAAAATTTCATTTACGTTGATGCGTTCGAAAGTGAATTGAAGTGTGTAGGTGATGCGTGTATTGCTCTGGATAAATTAGATAGAAATCTTTATAAGTTGAGAGCCTTCAATGAAGGGGTTGTAACTCTTGAGTATGCAGGTGGAAAGTGCATGGATTTAAGTGAAGAGTTCAGGAGCTCCAATTTAGGTAAGTTATCGGAGGTCTCATGTGAAAATAGATAATCTATTAATGCTCTTTCTGCTTTGTTGTTCTTTTGTTGTGAACTCAGCAACAATTAGTTCAGATAGAAAGAAGATCACAAGTGATTCCATAGGCATTGAAACTATAATTGATTTAGATCACCCATTGTCGACGCCTATCGAAGTTAATAATATTACGCCATTAAATCAGCTTATATCGTGGAATGAATCATGGTATCGCCTTAATAATATACCTATAGGCTTAAGACTGACTGCGGATAAGCCAACAGATGTGAATGTTAGTGTTATAGATGATTTTTTTTACTGCGATTTTGATGGCATGATTGTAGATAAAAACTTCAATGCTCACATGCTTCAAATGACAGAATATATCTACAGAGTAAATGGTAATGAAATAAATGGAGCGTACCAATTGCCATTAAATCATTGGTATATGGTAACAAAAGATTGGTTTTCAGCAGATGTTAATATCATTGCAACTTCCCCCTTCATAAAGAGCGAATTTCTCCCTCAAGTGAGAAGAGTGGGAGGTACATGTCAGGGTAACATAACCATACTAGTTTCTAAGGGATGAGCATGAGGCTAAAACAAATTCTGATATTTAGTATTTTTCACTTCCTTAGTTTCTATGCTTATGCTGCTGGTGATCACAGGGTTAGTATTTATGCTGACATAATAGATAATAATGTCACTCTATCTGGCTCTGTGCCTATTTACAATCAGTCATTAAAAAGTATTGTATATAATGATGATTTCCCTGAATTTCACAACTTCGTAATGTCTAGCGTTGGGAATCAGCAAGGGAGAATGGTCGTAAATGGCAACCTATTCTCTATTGAAATGGTGGGAGAGAAATATAAGAAAAAAATCATATTGAATGGAAAGATTACAGATGTAATAATAAATTCTAATCAATCAAATAAAGGTTATTGGAAACTACATAGTCAGAATGGATGCGTAATAACTCCTAGCAATTTTGTAGTGCAGGACCCAGTAAAATTAGTCATGTCTTCTGACAATGTGATAAATAAAAATTGTACTGGCCAGACGGATGACGTAGATTTTTTTAATAACACAGTACCTTTCATTGGTGAGAAGAGGAGATTTATTATAGACATGACCCCTATATTTAACGGGGCCGTCCCAGCAGACCTCTATAAAGGGCAGGTAACCACAGCGCCAATAACTTGGCAGGCTCGCGTAGGTAACCGTTTTACACCCAATACTACTATTGAGTTGGCGTTCAATGTCCATCCTTATTTTAGTGGCATTGATTTTCCTTCTGGAAATAGTTACACCCTAGATTCTAGAAAAATAGAAGAGAACGGTAGTAATTATTTTGTGGGAGTGAGTAGAGTGATATTTTCTTTAGTTGGAAAATTTACTCCTAGCACTAAGATTTCTATATCAGCATCTTCTCTTAGTGGTGATTTTTCTATGCAAGAGATATCCTCTTCTGGGGGAGCGGTTATCAGCTCAATACCCTACCAAATAAAAGTTGGTTACGGTGGGACTGAAACTGTTTTAGTGAGAAATGGTGTTATGACACCAATAGTGCTCAACCCGATAAGAGATAGCAACATCAATGGTTATTTAGTTATCGACTATAAAGTGAGCGAAAATAATCAATCACTCACATCTGGCAGATACCGTGATTATATTAACCTTATTGCGGAAATAGTTCTGTAATTAACTTGTGGAACTATTGCAATGTGATTTCATAATAACCTATCCAACGTAGTCTGCTTCATATTTAGGCACTTTATTTCCTTGTTCCATCAGTGCCTCATCCCTGGGGGAACATTGCTCCTGGGGATTTATTATCGGTAGGCAAAGTTTTGTGTTTTTATGGTGCTCACATTTGTTATCATTTATTCTGTTCGGTAATTTTAATTGAACCTTGTTTATAACCACAGTGTGTGTCGGTGCGTGTTTTAGTTACGTTAGATACATCAAAGTTAATTAGTGGAAAAACACAAGAGAAAATACCCCTTCAATTCTATTTTCAAGCAAGCATATCCACAGGCTGGCAATAGTGACGTTGCCATTGTCTAGGTTAGCTAATGATGAACGGTTTCAAGAGGCATATCTTTAATATGTTGATTTGTGGTATCAGTCAAAAAATAATCCCCTTATGTGCGTACACAGTTCTTGAGCCTATCGAAACCACCTTTATCCATTTCGCCCAATCCCAAGTACCTCTATATGAGCGAGCGTAACGGTGAAGCGCTCTTCTCAAATATGGATTGCAGGATGACGGCGGCTTTGTGTAACTGCCCGGCGTACTTGAGCAGCTGCGTCTGCTCACCAACCCCGAAACTGGCGAACGAAAACTGCTGCAGATGGTGCTCCTGTTGCCGCTCTCCCACAGCGATGTAGATGCCTACGCCCGCTTCCGGCTGCAAGTTACAGGCTGCGTACAACCCATCTGCACCCCATGTGCCATCAAGACGTTCCATCGCCTGAGTGGCGGCATCCCCCGTTTCATCAACCTCATCTGTGACCGCGCCCTGATCGCCGCTTTCGCCTGTGGCAGCTACAAGATTGTCCACAGCGATATCAGCCAGACCGCCTTCGAGGTCAATGGCGTTCGGGACGAAGGGAGCTGGGCCTCCGGTATGATGGTGACGCTGGCGGGCGCCCTGCTGGTGGTCGCAGGCTGGTGGGGCTGGCAATTTTTCGGCGTGTTCCCCACCCGTCCGGTAGTCAAGGTCGAGGTACCGGTCACCATCGACGAAACCACTGAGCCGCAGGAGCAGCTGACCGAGGCGATCAATCAGGCCATCGACCCCGACAGCGCCATGCAGAATCTCTATCGGGTCTGGGGTTATGAACCGGAACCGTTCGAAGCAACCTGCGATAACGCCCCCCGTGCCGGTCTGCGCTGTCAGGAGGGAGAGATAAGCCTTGACGAGCTGCGTGCCCTGCAGTGTCCCGCCATGATCACGCTCACTGACCAGACTGGTGGCCTCTGCTATGCGAACATGGTCAATTTGGAGCCAAGCAAGCCCAGTCTGAAGATCGCTGGCAAGCAGGATGCACCTCGCCTGAGTGCCACTTTTATGAGCATTCAAAGGTTTGTGGTGCGATGAAATATCCATCTTTACGCTTTTGTGGGCCCCGACCCGTTGTGTCACAGCACGCAGCCGTACACTATACGCCGCCGCTCCAGCGCCTGGAATTTGTTGGTTAATATGACGCTACGATTCAGGGATGACATCTTGACCATGCTGCTGGCCCAGTGCCGGCGGCTTCCCATGACCAGAGTCACCCAGGTGGCCTTTCTGGCGCTGCTGATCATGCTGGCCCAGCAGAGCGCCGCCCTCACCTGGCGTCTGCTCACCCTGGCAAGCCCGCAAACCAGCCAACCGTGGCAACCCTCCGCAGTGGCGGTCAGCGGCCAGAGCAACCCGCGCCTTGAACTGGGCGAGGTAAGCCGACTGGCGCTGTTTGGCAAGGCGATCCCCAAGGCACAGGCCAAAGCCGCCGTGGCCGCCAATGCGCCGCGTACCCAGCTCAATGCCCAGCTCAACGGGGTGTTGGCAAGCTCGGATCCCGCCAAATCCATCGCTATCATCGCCATGTCCGGCATCCAGAACTCCTACGGGGTCGGTGACATGATTGACGGCACCCAGGCGCGGATCCGGCAGGTCTATCCGGATCGGGTGATCATCGAGCGGGATGGCCGCGACGAGACCCTGATGCTGGATGGCGAGGAGTATGGCAAGCCGCTGCCGCAGACCAACACCACCCCCCTTGGCTCCCTGCGCAGCGAGCTGATGGCCGATCCGGGCAAGATCACCGATTACCTCAATATTTCACCGGTTCAGGTGGATGGCCGCATGACCGGCTATCGCCTCAATCCGGGCAGCAATCCTGAGTTTTTCAACCAGAGCGGGCTGCAGGCCAATGACCTGGCCATCAGCATCAACGGGCTGGATTTACGGGACAACATGCAAGCCATGCAGGCGATGCAGCAGATGGCTGGCGCAACGGAAATGACAGTGACCGTCGAGCGACAGGGCGAACAGTTCGACATCTATGTGCGCTTGTCAGAATAATGATTTGGAGTCGTACCAATAATGACCACTAAAGGGAAAAGCTGGCGTCTGGCCACTATCGCAGCGGCACTGATGATGGCGGGCTCAGCCTGGGCCACCGAATACTCTGCCAGTTTCAAGAACGCCGACATTGAAGAGTTCATCAATACGGTGGGCAAGAACCTCAATAAAACCATCATCATAGAGCCCTCGGTGCGCGGCAAGATCAATGTGCGCAGCTACGACCTACTCAATGAGGAGCAGTACTACCAGTTCTTCCTGAGCGTGCTCGACGTCTACGGCTTTGCCGTGGTGCCGATGGACAACGGAGTGCTCAAGGTGCTGCGCATCGCGGGATGCCAAGACCTCCGCCATTCCGGTGGTGGATGGCAGCAACCCGGGCATGGGCGACGAGATGGTGACCCGGGTCGTGCCGGTGCGCAACGTCTCGGTCCGTGAACTGGCGCCGTTGCTGCGCCAGCTCAACGACAACGCCGGTGGTGGCAACGTGGTGCACTACGAGCCCTCCAATGTGCTGCTCATCACCGGCCGCGCCGCCGTGGTCAATCGTCTGGTAGAGGTGGTGAACCGGGTCGACCGCGCAGGCGATCAGGATGTGGACATCATCAAGCTCAAGTTTGCCTCGGCGGGTGAAATGGTGCGGCTGGTGACCAACCTCAACAAGGATGGCAACCCCCAGGGCGGCACCGCGTCCCTGTTGCTGTCGCCCAAGGTGGTGGCAGACGAGCGTACCAACTCTGTGGTGGTGAGCGGTGAGCCGAAAGCGCGCGCCCGCATCATCCAGATGGTGCGCCAGCTCGACCGCGACCTGCAGAGTCAGAGCAATACCCGAGTCTTCTACCTCAAATATGGCAAGGCCAAGGACATGGTGGACGTGCTCAAGGGGGTCAGCTCCAGCATCGAGGCCGACAAGAAGGGCGGCGGCGCAACCACAGGTGGCGCCAGCATCGGCGGTGGCAAGCTGGCCATCTCTGCCGACGAGGCCACCAATGCGCTGGTCATCACCGCCCAGCCGGATGTGATGGTGGAACTGGAGCAGGTGGTGGCCAAGCTCGATATCCGCCGCGCCCAGGTGCTGGTGGAGGCGATCATCGTCGAGATGCAGGATGGCGACGGCCTTACCCTTGGCGTCCAGTGGGGCAATGCCAACGGCGGCGGCACCCAGTTCAGCAACTCAGGTCTACCCCTCGGCAGTGCCATCGCGGTGGGCAAGGATTACCAGAATGGCAAGACCGACACCGCTGCCGGTCTGCTGAATGAGTTCAACGGCATAACCGCCGGTTTCTATCACGGCGACTGGGCCATGCTGGCCACAGCGCTGGCCTCCAATACCAAGAACGATATCCTCTCCACTCCGAGTATCGTCACCATGGATAACAAGGAGGCCTCCTTCAACGTCTGCCAGGAGGTCCCGGTCCAGAGCGGTTCGCAAAGCTCCACCACCAGCGATCAGGTGTTCAACACCATCGAACGCAAGACGGTGGGCACCAAGCTGGTGGTGACCCCGCAGATCAACGAAGGGGATTCGGTGCTGCTCAATATCGAGCAGGAGGTCTCCAGCGTCGCCCAGACCCAGGCGACCGGTACTGCCAACCTTGGCCCCACCTTCGACACCCGTACCGTCAAGAACGCGGTACTGGTCAAAAGCGGCGAAACCGTGGTGCTGGGCGGTTTGATGGACGAACAGACCAAGGAGCAGGTCTCCAAGGTGCCCTTGTTGGGCGATATCCCGGTGCTGGGTTATCTGTTCCGCTCTACCTCCAACACTACCTCCAAGCGCAACCTGATGGTCTTTATCCGGCCAACCATCTTGCGTGATGCGGACGTCTATACCGGTATCTCCAGCAACAAGTACTCCCTGTTCCGCGCCGAGCAGCTCAATGCCGCCTCGCAGGAGGGGTATCTCACCTCCCCCGCCCGTCAGGTATTGCCTGGCTATGGCCAGGATGTGATGGTGTCGCCCGAGCTGCAAAAAGAGACCCAGAAGCAGATCAACGAGATGCGGAGCAGACAGCAGAACACTGTCGAGACCACCACCCCGTTTGTGCAGAGTAAGCCCTGATGAGTGCCTACCATCTGGATGGAAGTGTCGGGCCTGCGCCATTGTACGAGCTCCCCTTTGTCTTTGCCCGCAACTTCGGGGTGATCCTGATTGAGCGGAAGTGCGCCCCCGATCAGCAGGTGTGGCGCCCGGTCGGCTGCGAGCTGTGCAACCACACCGGCTACCGTGGCCGGACCGGCATCCACGAGCTGGTGGTGATCGACGAAGCGGTGCGTGAAGCCATTCACAGTGCCAGCGGCGAGCTCGCCATCGAGCGGCTGATCCGCGGCCACACCCCCAGCATCCGCCGCGACGGTATCGACAAGGTGCTCAAAGGGCAGACCAGCCTCGAAGAGGTACTGCGCGTGACCCGGGAAGATTGAGATGGCGGCATTCGAATACAAGGCCCTCGACAACAAGGGGCGTAGCAAGAGCGGCGTGATGGAGGGTGACTCGGCCCGTCAGGTACGCCAGCTGCTGCGTGAACAGGGGCTCACCCCCCTCGAGGTGAACGAGACCACCGAGAAGGCGAAACGGGAAGCGACCCGCTTCGCCCTGTTTCGTCGTGGTGCCAGCACTGCCGAGCTGGCCCTGATCACTCGCCAGCTGGCCACTCTGGTGGGCGCCGGTCTCACCATCGAAGAGGCGCTCAAGGCGGTGGCCGAGCAGTGCGAAAAGGCCCACTTGCGCTCTCTGGTGGCAACCGTGCGCAGCAAGGTAGTGGAAGGTTATTCGCTGGCCGACTCGCTGGGGGCTTTTCCCGATGTGTTCGACCAGCTGTTTCGCTCCATGGTGGCGGCCGGTGAAAAATCGGGCCATCTGGAAAAAGTGCTCAACCGCCTCGCCGACTACACCGAGCAGCGCCAGCACATGCGCACCAAGCTGCTGCAGGCGATGATCTACCCCATAGTGCTCACCTGTGTCGCCATCGGGGTTATCTCGATCCTGCTTACCGCCGTGGTACCCAAGGTGGTGGCCCAGTTTGAACACATGGGCCAGCAACTGCCGGGCACCACCCGTTTTCTCATCGGTACCAGCGAGCTGATGCAAGCCTACGGCCTCTGGTTTCTGCTGCTGATCTTCCTTGGCAGCTTTGTCTGGCGCTGGTGGCTCACCGATGAAAAGCGTCGCCGACGCTGGCATCAGGTACTGCTCGGTCTGCCGGTGATTGGCCGGGTCAGTCGCGGTCTCAACACCGCCCGCTTCGCCCGTACTTTAAGCATCCTCAACGCCAGCGCGGTGCCGCTGCTGGAGGGGATGAAGATCTCCGGCGAAGTGCTCTCCAACGACTTTGCCAGAATGCGCATTCTCGAGGCCGCCGAACGGGTGCGCGAGGGGACCAGTCTGCGCAAGTCGCTGACCGAGACCAAGATTTTCCCGCCCATGATGCTGCACATGATCGCCTCCGGCGAGCAGAGCGGTGAGCTCGACAGCATGCTGGAGCGGGCGGCAGACAACCAGGATCGGGAGTTTGAATCTCAGGTCAATATCGCCCTCGGGGTGTTCGAACCCATGCTGGTGGTCTCCATGGCCGGGGTGGTGCTGTTTATCGTGATGTCGATCCTGCAGCCGATCCTCGAGCTCAACAATATGGTGAATATGTAAGTTTCCGGTGTTTGGTGGCGCCGCTGGCGGCCCGTCGAACCCACCCAGTGATCACTCTCTGATGGGCCATCCCATCTCATTCGTTACGGAGCAACTCATGAACAAACGTCGTCAATCCGGTTTTACCCTGCTGGAAGTCATGGTGGTCATCGTGATCCTCGGCATTCTGGCCAGTCTGGTGGTGCCCAACCTGATGGGCAACAAGGAGAAAGCTGACCAGCAGAAAGCGGTCTCCGATATCGTGGCGCTGGAAAACGCCCTCGACATGTACAAGCTGGACAACAACCGCTACCCGACCACCGAACAGGGTCTGGATGCACTGGTGACCAAGCCCTCCATCGATCCGGCGCCGCGCAGCTACCGCGATGGCGGCTACATCAAGCGCCTGCCGCAAGATCCCTGGGGCAACCCGTACCAGCTGCTGAGCCCGGGCCAGTTCGGCAAGATCGATATCTTCTCCATGGGTCTGGATGGCGAAGCCGGTACCGATGACGACATCGGCAACTGGAACCTGAAGGATTTCCAATAAGTGATATGTCGCCACCGCACTCCTTGTGAGCTGACTCCATGAAGCGGTCTCTCTCATTTCATCGCCAATCCGGCTTTACCCTGCTGGAAGTGCTGCTGGTTGCCATGTTGATGGGGTGGCTTGAGGCCACAGCTATGCAGTTGAGGCTGGCATCATGAAACAGAGTCACCAGGCCGGTTTTACTCTACTGGAAGTGTGAGATAGAGGCGTGACGACCCCGAGGTGAAACTCATCTATAACCCCTACTCTCCTGCGACAGTGACGCTGAAGCATTCCAACCGGCAGTAGGCAATGAAGTTGCTCTGCCAGATGTCGAACAGCTCCCGCGCCTCAGCCAGCTGTAGCGGACCCCAGCCAACCATGGTGTGCTCTTCATCGAGGAAATTGAAATCGAGCTCCTTGCAGAGCTCGACATCTTGGCCCTGCCCCTGGTCGCTGAAGTCGGTGACGTAATCGAACAGCCAGCCATCGAGCCCACGGATTAGACGGATCTCAACTGGATGCACACCGCCTTGTTCGACGCTGAAGCCGGGATTATGAAAGTTGAAGGTGAGTTGGGTCAGGCGCTCGAGGTTGAGGCCGAGATGGGCTACCTCCTGACTGAGTAACGTGAGCAGCGCTTGGGCAACGGGCAGGGCAAAGCCGTCCCGGAAAAAGGGAATGGTCATGGCGTTCTCCTTGAAGGGGTTAAGCGTCGCCGAACAGCTCGCGCATTTTTCTGGCTGCACGGGCACGGATCTGGGCGTCAATAAAGGCGGTAATGCTGGCGAGTGCTGCACTTAGTACCGCGATGTCATCGGTGAGCCCCATCGGCAACACATCCGGGATGGCATCAATGGGCGAGATAAAGTAGGCCAGCGCACTGTAAATCAGGAGCTTGGCCCAAAGCGGCAGATCATCCTTCTGGCTGGTGTAGTAGAGCAACAGACAGGTCTCGATAAAAGGCCGACCGGCCCGTTTGGCAAAGGCCCAGAGTTTGTGCCAAAAGCCAGAGTGATCGAATGGCTCGCATTCGGGGGGAATGCAGGGTGGCATAGTGTGTCTCCTTCACGGGTGGGTGAATGGCGGAAATGAAAAGAGGAGGCAAATGCCTCCTCTGGGATGGAATGGGTGTGAACTATTGGTCCCACATCAAGCAGTCAAACTCGGGGGTATTGGTGGCGGGCAGCACAGAGGCCACCTCTTTGTTCGGCAGTGCGAGCTGCTTACCGTCAGCAGTCAAAATGCGGATCGACTTGGCCTTACGCAGCTTCCCCCACAAGCAGTCTCATAGGGCGCGTCGTATTGGCTGCCATCGACGATGATGGAGAAAGCCTGCCCAGCATAAGAGCCATACTCCTTGCCCTGAACGGTAGCCGCCATGCTGACCTTGCGGGTGTCACTACAGGCGATATAGAGATGGTTCTGCTCATTGACCACCGCCGTGTATTCGCTGGTGCCCTGACCCCAGCCACTGCTCCAGCGACCGGCCTCGCCATAGGCTCGCGAGTTATTGCACAGCAGGATGGCCGTCAACGTGATCCAAGATTTTTTCATGTGTATGGAGATGGCATTCACCTGACAGTGCCCACAAAAGGGAGTGGTCATACGGCTTCAAACCGGATAACAAAACGGTACCCCTACCGTGTTATCTGGAGTCACCATATGACCACCAACGAGAAAGTAGCACGTCGCAAACTCAGCCTGCTAGAGCTCGCCAAAGAGCTCAATAACGTCAGCAAAGCCTGCAAGCTCATAGGCTACAGCCGTCAGCAGTTCTACGAAATTAGCCGTAATTACCAGACCTATGGCGCCGAGGGATTGCTCGACAAATTGCCCGGCTGTAAAGGGGCTCATCCCAATCGGGTCGCTCCCGAGATTGAACAGGCCATACTCGATTACTCCCTCACCAGACCAACTCATGGCCCGCTGCGGGTCGCCCAAGAACTGGCTCTGCAAGGCATCAATGTCAGTGCCGGCGGCGTGCGTGGCGTGTGGCAACGTCACGACTTGCTCTCCAAACACGACCGCTTGCTGCGCCTCGAGAAAACTCACAGTGAGCAGACCATTGAGCTCAATAACGAGCAAATTCGCCTGCTCGAGCGCTTCAGCCCCGAGTTTCGCGAACGTCAGATTGAGGTCCACTACACCGGGGAACTGGTGGCGGTCGACACCTTCTTCGTCGGCGCGCTCAAGGGGGTTGGCAAGGTGTATCTACAAACCGTACTGGACTGCTATAGCAGCCACGCCTGGGGACGGCTCTACACGAGCAAGCTGCCGGTAACCTCGGTTCATGTGCTCAATGAAACGGTGCTGCCGTTTTTCGAGGCCCACGAGGCACGGGTCTATATCATCCTGTCGGACAACGGGCGCGAGTTCTGTAGACGACCTGACCACCATCCCTACGAGCTGTTCCTGCAACTGGAGGGGATTGAGCACCGAACCACCAAGGTGCGCAGGCCGCAGAGCAACGGCTTTATCGAGCGGCTGCATCGAACCTTGCTGGATGAACACTTCCGTATCAAGGGGAGGACGACCTGGTATGAGTCGGTAGAGCAGATGCAGACAGACCTGGATAGCTACCTGGAGCACTACAACACCCAGCGGCCACATCAGGGCAGGATGATGGAGGGGCAGACCCCTTACAGCATGTTCAAAAAGGGTCTGAAATTGATACCGAAGGAAGTGCGCTCTAAAGTAGCGTAAACAAGACACCGGTTTGAGGCCGGTGTCAGGTGATAACTAGATCTGTACAGCCATTTAGAAGTAAAAGCTGGTTCCAATAAGAAACCTAGAAAAAGAATCCTTTGCATCCCCACCAGAGACTTTGAGATTGTCTGTGGCTATGTTGTAGTTGGCTTCTGCAGAGAGTGCAACGTTTCTGCTGACAAAGTACTTCATACCAAGAGCTGCTTTGAAGTTCACTGCTGTGGCATCAAATGATTTGGTATTTAGATTGTCATCCTTGTTGTAATCTGCTCGAATTAGTTCTGTCGCAAGACCTACATAGGGGACAAAATTAGTGCCATTGGTAAAGTTGTATTCTGTAAACAGTCCAATGCCAACAGACTTATAGCTCTTACTTAAGTCTGTGATGATATTTGTACCGAGCTCCCAGTTGTCTTTGACAAAGTAGCCGTATTTAGCATTAAGGTCCACGGCGTAGCTGTCCTCTGCATCAAAGTCAACCAAGCCTTGGATGTTGAGTTCCTGGGTGCCAGCTCGAAGATAACTTTCACTGTTGGCGTAAGCTGTGCCATAAGAGAGCAAAGCCAGTAGAGTTGCAGTACAGATAATTCTTTTTTTCATGACAATTAAACCCTCTTCATATAGTTGTTAGTTACAGTTTTTCCGAATCAAAAAATGACTTTTATGGATGCGGCATTTCTACTTTGACTGGATTTTCCCCGATGACTCCTGACAAGTCCGCTCTTAGGATTTCCTACTTGAAAGAGAATGTTAAAAGATTTACCATCGCAATCTCTGACATCATTACTAGTTCTGCAGCAAGAATATCCCCCTCCGTGATATAAACGATAATTATTAACCCACTTTTTACTTGAGCGACAGTTCTCCTCTACCTAACTGTAAATAACTTTCACCCAGATGCTAATCGCTTTACGATTAACCCCCCACCAAAAAAAACAAATAACATACATATAAAAAGCGTTATGATGTAGTGACGTGATGGACGCCCCCACCCAGCACTGTCAGTTTCATACTTAGGCTCACAGCGTTCAACTTGGGGGAGCACCACATGAACACGATCAAAGTAGTTGGAATCGATATTGCTAAGTCTGTTTTTCAGGTGTGTGTATGGATGGCTGATGGTTCTGTTGCCTGGAATCGTAAAATATCTCGCCAGAAACTGCTCCACACGTTGCGCCAGTTTCCACCGCAAACACTGATTGCTATGGAAGCTTGCTCAACATCTCACTTCTGGGGACGAACACTGATATCGATGGGCTATGACGTAAAACTCATTCCTACACAGCATGTCAAAGCCTTTGCAAGACACCAGAAGAATGATGCCAACGATGCATTAGCTATTTGTGAAACAGCTTGCCGACTATGGATCCACTTCGTATCAGTTAAAACTACAGAGCGACAAGATATCAAGGCGTTACGTAGTGCTCGCCAGCTCATAGTTGAGCAGCGAACCGCTCTGGCTAACCAACTACGGGCATTACTTGCCGAGTACGGGGTCATTATTCCAGCCGGGTTACAACGCCTGCAACAACAACTGCCAGAGGTGCTTGAAGACGGAGACAATACGATAACCTTCACGCTTCGCCGACTACTGAGCCTGTTACGAGAAGATATGCAGATGCTCACTGAACGGATTGATGTCTTGGATAAGGAACTAGCTGAACTGTCCAGCCAGCAGGTTGCCTATCACCACTTATTGACCATTCCTGGTGTCGGGCCACTGATTGCCGCTGCGGTGGTCAGTGAGGTTGATGCCACCCAGTTTTCCAGCGGCCGTGAGCTTTCTGCTTGGCGTGGCTTCTTGAAAGCCACTGTCGCCATGGCAAATAAGTTAACTCGGATCATCTGGCGTGTACTGGATACCCGTGTACGAGATCCTGGAGACCCATGGCTTACAGGTCATCTTGGCTAACGCCCGGGATGCCCGGGCCGTACCTGGACGCAAAAACGACGTCAACGATGCGCAATGGATCCAGCGCCTGCATGCTTGCGGTCTACTGCGCGCCAGCTTCCATCCTGAGCGGGAGCTCGCCGCGCTGCGCAGTTATCTGCGGCTGCGTGAACGTCACCTCGATTACGCTGCGGCCCATATCCAGCACATGCAGAAGGCGCTAACTCACATGAACCTGCAATTGCAGCATGTGGTGAGTGACATCACCGGCGCCACCGGTATGCGGATCATCCGTGCCATTGTCGCTGGAGAGCGAAATGCCACGATGCTCGCCGCCATGCGAGACCTGCGATGTCAGTCGAGTGTCGAAACCATCCAACGTGCGCTGGTTGGCAATTACCAGCCCGAGCATGTGTTTGCCTTGAGTCAGGCACTGGCCATGTATGACGCCTACCAGGCCCAGATTTCTCTCTGTGATGAGCAGATTGCCCAAAGCTTGCAACAACTCTCTCGTGGCAAGCCCCGTCCCAGCGAAGCGCTACCCAAGCCTCGCCACCGTACCCGGCAGCCGAACGCACTCAACTTTGATGTCCGCACCTTGCTCTATCAACTGGTCGGTATCGATCTGACCCAGATCCATGGCATTGGCCCTTACCTGGCACTGCGTCTGGTGGCCGAGTGTGGAACGGATCTGAGTCGCTGGCGAACGGCCCAACACTTCACCTCATGGCTGACACTGGCTCCGGGCTGCCGGATCAGTGGTGGCAAGGTGATGTCAGCTCATACTCGCAAGACCAAGAATCGAGTCACCACCCACCTACGACTGGCAGCGATAACCATCGGCAGAACAAATACAGCGCTGGGGGTATTCTACCGACGGTTGTCAGCGCGCATCGGCAAAGCGAAGGCGGTCACCGCCACGGCCCGCAAGATTGCGGTCTTGTTCTATAACGCCATGCGTTTTGGTATGGAATATCAGGATCCTGGCGCCGATCACTACGAGCAGCAGTACCGCCATCGGGTGGTCAAGGGATTGCACCGTCGGGCCGCCGAATTTGGTTTTACCCTACAGGCAATCGAGGGTGTTTCTTAGGAAGGCTACTGCTCTCTTGATGGCGGACGAGTTCACACGTACGCGCTGATAGACCGATTAAGGGATCAAGCCCCCATCACTCTGGTCTGCTGCGCCTTCGATGTTCCCACCTCTTTTTTACGATTATCTGGCTCGCAGGCGGACGATTAACCGTGAACGTATGCAACAGCGCTGTGAGTTGCGCCGTTTGTTCAAAGAAAGCCGGAACTCTGCGGGCAGCCGCGCCTTGATGTCGATGATGAGGGAGTTGGGGTATCAGATTGGTCGATTCAAAGTACGTAACCTGATGAAGGAAGCCGGTCTGGTATCCAAGCAACCGGGTGCTCATCGCTATCAGGTCGCTCGGTCTGAACGACCGGACATTCCCAATCTGCTGGCCCGAGAATTTGATGTCCGGCAACCTAATCAGGTGTGGTGTGGCGATATTACCTACGTCTGGGCAGGTGGTCGTTGGCATTACCTGGCAGCAGTGCTTGACCTGCACACCCGGCGGGTCGTGGGCTGGGCGATGTCAGATAAACCAGATGCCGAGCTGGCCATCAAAGCACTGGAGATAGCCTATCAGCAGCGGGGTTGCCCATCCGGCGTGCTATTTCACTCTGACAGTAATAATGTCACTGTCAGTTTTCATCACCATGCTTGCTGTTTTGCCTGACTGGTAAGATCACTGATGCAGTGAAGACTACCCGGTTTCCTGACTCTCACTCTGAACGACCAGAAATGTGTCTTTCCCTGGACCCGTCGGTTACCGGGAAGTATTTCATGCGAGGCATCTCCTCACCGATGCGCGTGACTCAAGAAGGGCCTGACGGCTTGTCTCTTTACTGTCCTGTCCGGGTTATCGTCAGGAGAAATGACGGATAGTTTCCGAAGCAGGAAATGACTTATGGCAAAGACAAAATCCGCTCAATCACCGTCCGTTGTTGGGGGCGTTGATACGCATAAAGATTTACATGTCGCGGCTGTAGTTGATCAAAACAACCGCGTTTTGGGGAGTGAGTTCTTCGCGGCAACACGCCAAGGATACCGACAAATGCTGGCCTGGATGGCATCTTTTGGTACGATTGAGCGCATCGGCGTTGAATGTACTGGTTCCTATGGCGCAGGCTTGCTGCGTTACCTCCAGAGTTCAGAGATCGAGGTACTGGAGGTCACCGTACCGGATAAAATGGAACGTCGTAAACGTGGTAAAAGCGATACGATCGATGCCGAAAGTGCTGCCCACGCCGCTTTCTCCCGCATACGCACCGTCACGCCCAAAACACGTAGCGGAATGATTGAAGCGCTTCGCGTCCTGAAAGTCTGCCGTAAAACAGCTGTCGCTGCCCGACGCATTGCACTACAAATGATCCAGATGAATATCGTGTCAGCTCCTGATGAGTTACGTGACCAGATCCGTCACCTCACGAGGATGCATTTGATCCGCACACTGGCCTCGTGGCGACCCGATGTTACCGCCTACCGCAATGTTCAGGATGCCTATCGTATTGCACTGAAATCACTGGCTCGAAGATATCTGGAATTACATGACGAAATAGCCGATCTGGACGTTATGATAACGTCGATTGTCGATGAGCTGGCACCAGAGCTTATCAGGCGCAAAGCTGTAGGGTACGAATGTGCTTCGCAACTGTTGATCACTGCTGGTGATAATCCTCAGCGCCTGACCTCTGAGTCTGGCTTCGCGGCTTTATGTGGCGTCAGCCCAGTCCCCGTATCTTCCGGTAAAACAAACCGTCACAGACTTAATCGTGGTGGTGATCGTGCCGCCAATAGTGCTCTGCATATTATCGCAATAGGGCGATTGCGTACCGATACGAAAACACAAGAATATGTGGCCAAACGGGTAGCTGAGGGTCACTCAAAAATGGAAGCGCTACGTTGCTTAAAACGTTATATCTCGCGTGAGGTCTATACGCTCCTACGAAATCAAAACCGGTTGATCAACAGCACTCAAATAACGACTTGACTCTTAGCAAATGCCCCGTAAACCCTCGCCCAATCGGGCGGGGATATAAGGGGAGCTAATCTGGTGTTTTCTGCGATGCCACATACGCCTTCAGCGTTTCGATAGTGGCCCCTCCTGCGCTACAGGCAAAGTAAGAGCGTGACCACAGCATCCCACTATTGCTCTGTTTCCGTAGATGCGTATTCAAAATCCGCACATGGCGGCTGCTGATTGACTTTAAATTGTTGACCAGCACGCTGATGGACAGCTTGGGCGGATAAGCAACGAGAAGATGAACGTGATCGGCTTCTCCATCCATCTCCAAAATCTCCACCTCCAACTTCTCGGCTGCGGACAAAAACGCGTGGCGCATCTGTTCGATCATGGTGCCGTCGAGCAGTTTGCGGCGGTACTTTGTGGTGAAGATTAAATGCACAACCAGCTTGCTGACGGAATGACGTTTGCGCAGATAGCCAGTGAAATCAATGTTGTGCTCACTCATTTGAAATGTCTCGAATTAAAGCATATAGTGCCTGAACTTTATCAGTGAGCAGTGACCGTGAAAAGAGCTACTAAAGTACGCCTTTACCCAACAAACGAACAGGCTACATTTTTAAATGCCCAGTTCGGAGCTGTGCGGTTTGCGTACAACAAGGCTCTTCGTATTCAACGGCACATGTTCAAGCGCCGTGGTGTATCCCTGAAGCCCAAGCGTGACTTGAAACCGCTACTAGCGGTGGCAAAAAAATCGCGCAAATATGCCTGGCTCAAAGAGTACGATTCCCTCGCCTTGCAACAGGCAGTGATCAATCTGGACAAAGCATTTGCCAACTTTTTCAACCCTAAGCTCAAGGCTCGGATGCCGACTTTCAAGAGCAAACGGGGCAGGCAATCGAGCTACCACCCCAACGGGAAGGTACTGGCCGATGCTATCCAGCTACCGAAGATGACGCCGATCAAAGCAGTGCTCCACAGGGACATCAAAGGAACAATCTCTAGCATCACGATCAGCCGTGGCCCGACAGGGAAATACTACGCGTCAATTCTCAGTGATGATGGCTGCGAAGCGCCCGCCAAGCCGACACTCATCACAGATGTGACAGGCTGCGACATGGGGCTGTCTCACTATCTCATCGCGTCCAACGGCAAGAAGATCGACAACCCGCGTCACCTTATCAATGCCAGCCGCAATCTGCGGCGCAAGCAAAAATCGTTATCTCGCAAAAAAAGAGGCAGCGCCAACCGAGCGAAGGCACGGATACAGCTGGCCGCCCTGCACGAACGTGTAGCCAACGCCCGCGCCGATTTTCAGCACAAACTCTCCCGAACGATGGTTGACGAAAACCAAGCGGTCATCGTAGAGACATTGAAATCAGCGAACATGATGAAGAATCACAACCTAGCCAGAGCCATAGGAGATGCGGGCTGGCATGGATTTATCATGAAGCTGGAGTACAAAGCAGAGGCGCAGGGGAGACACGTGGTCAAGCTAGACCAATGGTTTGCCAGCTCGAAACTGTGCAGCTGCTGCGGGCACAAGATGCCTGAAATGCCATTGCATCAGCGCAGTTGGGCTTGCCCAGCATGTAATGCGGAGCATGACCGGGATATCAACGCGGCCATGAACATCCGACAGCAAGGCATATTGGAATTAAAAGCGGCGGGACACGTCGTTTCTACCCATGGAGGCCAGCGTAAATCTGCCAATTCGGCAGTAGCGGCCTAAGAAGTGGGAAGCCTCGCCGCTTGCGGCGGGGAGCAGTCACAAGGGCGTCCAGGGCAGCCAATATGGCAGCCGGGCATTTCGGCTACGATTGTGGCAGCTATCGTATGACCCAGAGCATGAGCCGTCGTGGTAACTGCTGGGATACTCAGTTCATTATGCTCAAGAACATCAGCCCAATCTGACCCGTGCTGGGATTGGCGAACATAATGCCTTTGCGTTGACCTGTCGATTGGATGCTGATGTTCCCTGGCATTGCTGGGCCCAGCGTCTGTGACCTAATAGGAGCCTTGTGCTGCATCTTGAGTGTCCTGTCCTGCGTATGGGGTTGGTAGTGCATATTCCTTGGAGGAATGAGCCATGAACAATTCCAGAAACAAAGCTGAAGTTATCCTTGGTGTAGACACCCATCTGGATACCCATGTTGGGGTTTTGCTTAACGCACAAGGACACCAGTTGGGATGCTTGATGGTCACGACCAATATCAGCGGATATGAGAGACTCGTGACTTGGGCAAACTCTTTCGGATGCTTGAAGAGAGCAGGCGTTGAAGGCACAGGCACGTACGGGGCTGGCTTGGCCTGTGTACTGCGTAAGCATGGTGTTGAGGTCTTCGAAGTTAATCGCCCTGACCGCTCCAAACGCAGGCTCCAGGGGAAATCGGATCCTACCGATGCTGAAAATGCTGCGCGATCAGTGCTTTCTGGTAGTGCTACCGCGATAGCAAAGACCCAGTCAGGTGCGGCAGAAATGATGCGTGTGGTATCAGTGGCCAGACGCAGCGCTGTCAAAGCCAAAACGCAGGCAATGAATCAACTAAGAGCGCTGCTTGTCAGTGCCCCCCAGGATGTTCGTGAACGGCTCTGGAAGAGCAAACCCGCTGACTGTGCAAAGGGATGTGCACGAGTGAGGTCATTGGGTAGCACAGAATTCCTGCATACGTTAACTACTACCCTGTGCCTGCTGGCCAAGCGTTGGTTGCTATTGGCAGACGAAGTTGAAAAACTTGATGCCATGTTGGATGCCTTGACCCATCAACATGCTCGCCGTCTGCGCGAGCAATTTGGCGTCGGCCCTCAAACCGCAGCAGTGCTGCTGTCAACGGCTGGCGATAACCCGGAACGGTTAAGAAATGAAGCATCGCTCGCGGCACTTTGTGGGGTTAATCCTTTACCCGCATCCTCGGGAAAGACCGTACGACATCGCTTAAACCGAGGTGGTAACCGTGCAGCAAACAATGCGTTATGGACGATTGCAATGGTCCGGATGCGGGGAGATCCACAAACCCAATCTTACGTCGCACGACGTAGTGCCCAAGGCTTATCTTCGAAAGAGATCCAGCGTTGTTTGAAGCGCTATATCGTCAGGGAACTCTACCCTTTGCTCTGGGCCGATTTAGCTGACTCAGCGCGAGCTTGTTGACATAGGAGCGTCAACGCCCCGATGGAGCGACTGTTCAGGAGCCTGAAGTCAGAGTGGCTCCCGGCTCTGGGATATATGAGCTTGCGAGAAGCGAAGCGAGAGATCAGTTATTACCTGATGGATTACTACAACTGGCGGCGTCCACATCACCACAATAATGGGATACCGCCAGCAAAAGCAGAAGAACGGCCTAACCAAGTGTCCGGATTTAGTTGACCACTACAAATAGAGTACGAGGACGTTGATGCTCACTATGATGATACTATCACGATAACTCATACACGGCGTTGTTGCCTAAATCGATGCAGTTTGAAGGGAACTTACTGAGGACTCGGAGATCTGATCACCGCCATCCTCTTCAAGTTTGCATCATGGGCACGTCGCTTCACCCCATCACCAACTGGCCTACATACAACAAGTCTTTGATTAACCGTGGTTCACTCACCTTCTCGGTTGATGCCGAAGCCATGAACAGCTGGTTTCACCACGACCATCATGGGCGCCGAGGTCGCAGCCAGCTTTACACCGACCAGACCATCTGTACCTTCCTGATGCTCAAGGGGATTTTCAACCTCACTCTACGGGCCACTCAGGGACTACTAGACTCCCTGTTCGAGTTGATGAATGTACCGTTGTGCGCACCGGACTATAGCTGCGTCAGCAAGCGAGCACGCTCGGTGACTGTGGCTTATCGACAGCCCCCAAAGGAACGTATTACCGACTTGGTTATCGACTCAACCGGGCTGAAGGTGTTTGGGGAAGGCGAGTGGAAGGTCAGAAAACACGGTTCGGAGAAGCGGCGAGTGTGGCGCAAGTTGCATCTGGCGGTAGACCCGGTGACCCACGATATCGTGGCGGCGGAAGTCTCACTGGAAAATGTCCATGATGCCGAGGTGTTGCCCACCTTGCTCAACCCTCTGCGGCGTAAGCTGGGACATGTTTATGCTGATGGTGCCTATGACAGCAAAGCCAGCCATCGGCTTATCTCGCGCAAAGGGGCGACAGCCTGTATCCCGCCCCGCAAGAACGCTGGGCTGTGGAAAAAGGGGCATCCAAGAAATGAGGCTGTGCTGGTAATAGGCAAGGAAGGGCTGGCGCACTGGAAGAAGATATCGGGGTATCACCGTCGCTCGCTGGCAGAGACGGCGATGTATCGGCTCAAGCAATTGCTGGCGGGGAAAATCAGTCTGCGTAACTACAACGGCCAAGTGGGAGAAGTCATGGCGTATGTTAGCGCCATAAACAAGCTGAATACCCTTGGTCTACCTGTCAGAAAGCCCCGAGTGTAGCGGTCACCAGGGGCTGGGGCAGTTGCTGCTTGATGGCTCAGAGATCCCCTCATTTTTAGAGACTCAAATAATTCCAAGTGTGCGGGTATATAAGCGGTGTTGCTTCAGGTAGTAGATAAATTTATCCATCAACAAGACCGCATTGGCTTCTTTCATTTTAGGTAGCAACTGGTAATAGATGACCCCTTGCCGAAAGAACGAATAGGTTCGGCTCTTGCTGGTATTGACCTTGATCGTTCTCTCTAGACCGACACTGTCTCCAGCCTTACCCAGCAGCGTCAGCAAGACGATGGCCAGGGCACTGAATAAAAACAGTCGGTCGCGCCGGACCGGATTACTGATGTGCACATCTCCCATACCCATGCCGAATTTGTAATCTTTGATATCACGAAAACTGGTCTCGATACCCCAGCGCTGGCCGTATAGTTGCAACGCCTTGGCGGCGCTCAGGTCGGTCCGGTTACTGGCCAGAAACCACGCGTCTTTCATGCCACTCTTATGACAACAATAGACCCGTTCGACAGGCTGTCGCTGCCCAGTTAGCTCCACCGCTTTGAGGGTTCGGGTGCGCCCGGTCGGCGTTAGCCAGTCCCGAGCTGGAACCTGCTCTACACCAGGGTAACCAACCAAAACATTTCCTTTAAATCTAATGAGATAAGCAAAGCCTAGCTCTTGCTCCAGGCGTTCGAACAGCTCCATGTAACCAAAGCCGCGGTCAGCTACTACCGTCACGAAGATACCCTCTGGCAACGTCTGCTTGAGCTTGGTGAGCAGCTCTTTCTCATGGGCATTGCGTTGCCCTTTGAGCAACGATTTCCGATGGGTTTTCCACAGCAGCGGAGTACTGCGACCGTGGTTGGTTTGCAGGCTGATAACCAAGGTACTGTGATCATCGGCATCGAATTCGGTCCAGTCCATGGAGACTACGATCTCGGTACGTTCACCGACCACATAGGGCACCCAATCGTCAAAGAGGCTCCAGACATTGAGCTTGGTGTTAGTGAGCAGGCGATCCACCTGTTTAACCGCATGTTTACGTTCGAGACCGTTGGCCAAGGAGAGGCCACTACCGATGGCGTGGATGGCCAGTGAACCTGACTCGATAACCCCGAGGGTAGCATTGGCGAGGGAAAGAACACGCTTAGCATGCATGTCCTGTCCAAATATATCGTCGATGTGGTTGAGGATTAGTTCGTGGTTAAACATGGGGATAGTCTGTTGGGTATTAGCTGGTCAAGGATGGCGATCATACCTCAGAAGCCGCGCCACGCCTCGCTCATATGAGGGGATGGTTAAGGCTTGATGGTTTATTTGGGAAACAACGCCGCTATTTAGTTAAACCCCCACAGACTTACTTTTAATTACTACCAGCGCAACCTAAATATTCAGCAACCCCATTATAATATGTATTTTGGGGTTGTATGGCGTTCCATTTCGGACTAATGGTTGCGCCCCAGTTGTCAATTTGAAAAATGTTCATTGTATCATCATAAGATGTCCATTTATTGTTGAAATAGCACACCCCACGTTGGTACAATTTTGACCACCAAAATCCATTGTGATATTCTGCCCTAATATAGGCGTAATATGCTCTGCCTGGCATTGTAATACTATAGGTCTGACCTATAGGTAAAGAAGCGCTCTTAAACTCCCTCCGAGGCCCCCCATTATAATCACGATATACAACCGTGTATCGTACGTTATATGCGCCTTTATTCTTCATAATCAACTTAGTCGGCAACGCATTCGAAGTTGTATCATACATACCTTCATGTGGAGCTGGCGGTTTACAGGCTGGAACCTCCATGACATCACAATTCATGCGAGAATCAGGCCCAACAAGAGCGCCTGTATCGAGCGTCTGACTATTTGAAAACTCTGTCGCAAAACCGTTTGCAGAGAAAAATAGAATAAAATTAAAAATAACCTTCTTCATAAATCACCTGTTACTATATAAACAACTGTTCCTAATAGTGCTACATCTGGCCGGAAGCCTTGTGGCGTAAGGTATTTGTGCAATCTGGGGAGCAAGCCTGAAGTGACAAGGCTTAGCGCCCGATGCGTGTTCCATGTCATTTGTAGAAGCTGTACGAGTGCACTGTTATACTATTCTGAACAGCTATTTAGAAGTTTTTTTCATCATATAAACCTTTTTTGCTCACCTTTATCTTTATTTAGGTAACTATTTGCCGTCCATTTCTCATATGGAAGCAAATAAACTCATCGCTATTTAATCATAAATTAATGAGTAATTGCATCCTTTTTAATGCATATGAAATATATCAAAGTTGTAATGAATGCGACATTATTGCCCAAATCAACGAACAAGTCATGACTTCCCCAGCTCCTGGTTACCGCTAGACTCGGGGCTTTCTGACAGGTAGACCAAGGGTATTCAGCTTGTTTATGGCGCTAACATACGCCATCACTTCTCCCACTTGGCCGTTGTAGCTACCAGTTTTACCCCAGGTGGGTCCCATTTACATTGGCATGTACATTGCGATTTATCAGGCTACACAGACAGCCAAGGATCATCCCACAAATGTATCCTCTACCTAGGATTGCTTTTTAAACTCCAACATCTCCTTAAACAAGCGATGGGCATCTTGAGGGGAAATTTGCTCAATCAGTTGATCTGGTGGGCATCGCAGCAAAGGGTTTTTAAGGCGGTTGATGTCTTCACCGGAGAAGGCTGTGCGATTAGCCAGAAAAAGGGCATACATATTCTGGTAAACGGTCGCTTTGTTTAGCTTACTCATCTCGATCGCGGCTCGCCACAAGGTATTACCACCGATATCCAGCCAACACTCGCCTTGTTTGTCAAAGACGGTGATAGGGATAACCTCACGGGGAAGTTGGCAGCTCTGGGGAGGAATTGGGGCATGTAACAACGAACGTCCGGTCGCCCAATAAAGCGTCGCGCCAGCAGCCAATTGCTCACAAGGAACCTGAACATTGAGCATGAATAGGCCTTCCAACTTGGCGTTCTTCAGGCTGCGTATCTCTTCACCAACCTGCAACAAAACATCCGCCTGCGTGGTCGGACTCACTAGATACATATAAAGCTGGTTGCTTTTCACATCATACCGTTCAAAGCTAAATGTAGAGGCAGCAAAAGCTGGAGTGGTCATTAGGCAGAGGAGCATTAGTAGGTAGGACATTTGATTCACGGTGTTGTTTGTTCCTTCTGGAGGATGGTTTGCAGAGTAACTGATGGTCGATACATCAGCCATGTTAGGCTTACCAGCTTACCAAAAGCTGAACACACTGTGTCCAGATGTAATATTATTATTGAACACCTCATACCATGGTGTCGACTGTATGACCTAAAAAGGTGTATGGGTTGATTTGTACGCTAGGTGATGGGTCTAGCACTCTTGCTTTTTCAATCGAGGCCTACCTCGTGCTGTAACGTGCTTGGGCAAGTTGCCTTTGAAGAAGGTGCGGTGCTCCTTGAGCTTCAGCCTGGCGGCAGGCTCTGATTTGGTCAGATAAGCAAGGGCTTTTTGTAAATAGCCTCGTTTCGTCTTGTCGGCATGCCCAACCATGCCAATCCCGCACTCCCGATACTCAGCCTTTTTCTGATTGCAATTATGCCCTCTGCCCCGGTTACCCGTGATACGCAACCATTCCTTAATGATGGCCGCTGCGTAGTAAACATCACGCTGGAAGTGAGCACCGTTCATAAAAATTGCCAAGTGAAAATGAAAGCCTGTTTGAGGTGCAAACTCCAAACGACAAACATACCCCACCCAATTGGCAGCCAATGCCCCCTTGCGACGATTTTTAAACAGCGCATTTTTGTGCTTGATGATCTCTTCAATAGAAAGCTCATCCAAGAACTCCGCTTGGTAGTACAAATCAACCCGCAGTACCAAAAGACGAGCATATCGCACAAACAACCCATTCACGTAGCGACGTAGTGATGATGTATTCCTTTGCGCTCCCTTCATGAAGGCGTAGCACTTGCCCTGAATGGCTTCTGACTTCAATTCCGACATCAACTGCTGATACCTGAAGTCCAGACTATCTTGCGTATCTGGGCAGGCACCACCATTCATGATCATCTCACGAAGTTGATGCTTAACGACGAAATTACACAAGCAAGCCAACTTGGGATGCAAATTAAAACACTCCTGATGCTTGTATATCTGCATAGCAAGCGTGACTATGTCTGATAGTTCTCTCCCCTCATTAGTCAGAGGGTACATCCACCCCAGAATTTCAGCTGAAAATAGAGTAGGGTAGATATCCATCTGTTCCAGTTTGTCGATAAATTTGAATAACTGCTGATAATGAACAGATTGAGCCAGCATTTCACGCAACGCTCTTGTTATAGGAATTGCGTTTTTCACACATAATCCCTTCGCTGTTTTATGCTGTATTGGGATAGCATCGATATCAATGTGGTTATACTTAGGCATGCTAATTCCTAGTTCCATATTTTGATGTTACTGATGAGCGAGGACATGTAGTCATGTCCTACTCGTAAATCTGGTTACAGGCTTCATCTTGTTGATTACGCCTGTACTCGAAACTATCATTAATGATTGGATAACCAGTCAGGTGGTTGTTTATATTTCTATTAAGCAATGAGTTAGGGTAGAAACAAATAACATTAAAAACCAATATTCATGATTCAATGGCGCCAGATTATTTTGAATAAAACATTCAAATACACCTTAATTTCACCAGAGAAAATGCTCTGTGAGAGTTATTTTTGATTTGTATAGTTAGTGTCTATCACCCCCTTCTCTGCACTCACGCAATCATCTAACCCAGAGTGGTTCTTGTGAGTCACTGCTAGCTATGTAGACGCTTGACATTGTCTCCGCTGGCTATGAATATGCTTATTGCTATATAAGCAACTCTATAGCTACATATGAAATGTGTCAGATGCCACGTATTAAAATACTTGCTGTTACACAAGTAACCGTCTTTGCCCTGGCAGGTAATAGTTGACATAACTCGTGCAATTAAATTGGTACAGGGTCACTGCCATGCGATTAACAAGTGCATTCAGTGCCCGTTCCAACTTTCCTTTGTTACGGATACAGTTCGGACCAAACTTGCGAATATCATTTTTCTTGAATGTACCATTATTGCTACGATGCAGATTGCTTTCCAGCCAACGATCCAGCTCATTCGCCTCGCGCATGTCATCTGGAACTGTACGTTCTTTAAATTGTTGAATGAAATGTTGGAAGTACCAATCAACAATAACTATTGCTGCATGCATGCTCACATCAGAGATGACTCGACTACGTTCAGTAAAGCAGTGCAAGACTGCGGCAATTCTTGAAGCATGCTCCATGAATTTAGAAGCAAAATCCCGGTACTCACGCCATTCACCGAAGGGACCAATGTTGCTTTCAACGTTATTTGCCATTGCGAACCAGCGAGCACGAGCTTCTGGCGAAAGTGTCAAGCACACTCTGGGCTTACTCAATTCACGACGCATCTGGGATGCCTTCAGCAGTTTTTCTACAGTCAGGTATGAAGTTGTTCAGATAGATGGCATTGACACCACCTGGCGACAACTCATCACCGATAAATCGAGATCCCTGGGTTGAATGGGGCTCAGACAACAAACAACGCGCGAAAAAACCCGACCCGCGAGCCTGCTCACCTTGACGCTCAAGGAACCGTTCAAAGAGCGGCCCCTGGACCATCAGGGAAAGGCTAAATCGGTAATCCCCGATCGTTGTCTCCCCCTGAGTAGATACTCGCAGAGCCGAAATTGGTTTTGCCCCCCACAAAGAGTTCAGTACAGAGGTCTCGCGCATGAAATCACTGGCAAAAAGATGTGCGGACTCATCCGAGAAGACACCAATAGTGTGACCATAGGCGCTAATGGCATGTTTGATGGCTGCACTCGTCACATCATTCAGAAGCCACTTCTTATTCGATGGAAGTGAAGGCTTTGCCGCCTCCACATCTCTTAATGCCTGTTTTTCAAGCGAGGCGTCTTCTTTCGCCAGAATCGCTTTATGCAACGCCTTCTTGCATGCCTTTTGCTCTTCTTCCCAAACACTAAGCTCGATCGTGTATT
This sequence comes from Aeromonas sp. 102P, assembly GCF_051920345.1. Lineage (NCBI taxonomy): Bacteria > Pseudomonadati > Pseudomonadota > Gammaproteobacteria > Aeromonadales > Aeromonadaceae > Aeromonas > Aeromonas sp. 102P. The sequence continues at coordinate 1,934,596 of NZ_JBQBCZ010000001.1, forward strand.
GTGAATGCGCATCACGATATTGCTGTTCTGCCATTAGTTCCAGTTTGCGAAAAGGCTTCATCACCAGCTCGTCAACCGCTGTTTTTCGTTCACCCGAGTCAGCCTTTGTAATAAAAAACAGGGAGACTGGGTGAATAAGGCCTGCTTTAGGACTGACATCCACCAGATCTTGGCAAGCCAGTCCCATTGCACTGAGTACGGACGAGGCAATCAGCCCAAGGGGAGCTTGCGTCTGCTGTTGGATCTGACGCATGACGCCTTGCAGCTGTTCATCGAGTACATGAATAGGAAATTCTCCAATCAGATTGAGCTTGATGGGGGTTGTGCATATTCCGGCCGATCATGAACACCGATTCCGGTTCAACGTGAACACCATTTCCGGACCAATGTGAACGCTCATTCCGGCTCAACCTGAACACTTTGCTCCTCCTTTCCGGAAACAGTGTTCAACATCCCGGAATCACTGTTCACATTCACCGGAATCATCCTTAACGCATTGATTTAACAACCTTTGATACGCTCTCCCTTTTGCCAGGGAAGAGCCTATGTCTGCCAAGAGGATTGCAATGCGTAAAATTCGTGAAGTGCTGCGACTGCGGCTGGAAGCTGACCTCTCTGTTCGCCAGATAAGTTGCTGCACCAAGGTCAGCGTTGGCTCCATCCAGAAACTCCTCAAAAGTGCCCAGACGCTCGGCCTGACCTGGCCCTTACCTAGCCAGCTTGATGATGGCCAACTGGCGGCCCTGTTCTATCCGCAGGCCGATACCACCATCTCGGCCCGCCATGTTGTACCGGATTGGCCCTCTGTCCATCAGGAGCTCAAGCGTAAGGGGGTCTCCAAACAACTGCTCTGGGAGGAGTACACCCAGCGCTATCCCAACAGCTGTTACAGCTACTCCCAGTTCTGCGACCGTTACAAATCCTGGTGTCAGTTGCAAAAGCGCTCCATGCGCCAGATCCACAAGGCGGGGGAAAAGCTCTTTATCGACTACTGCGGGCCCACGGTGCCCATCGCCTCGCCCTCCACGGGGGAGGTCCGTCAGGCCCAGATCTTTGTCGCCGTGCTTGGTGCGTCCAACTACACCTTTGCCGAGGCTACCTGGTCACAGTCACTGCCGGACTGGTTGCAAAGCCATGTCCGTGCCTTTGAGTTTTTCGGCGGTACACCGGCACTGCTGATCCCCGACAACCTCAAAAGCGGTGTCAGCAAGGCTTGCCGATACGATCCCGAGCTCAACCCCAGCTACCAGCAGTTGGCCGAGCACTATCAGGTGGCAGTGATGCCAGCTCGCCCTTACAAGCCCAAGGATAAAGCCAAGGCTGAGGTGGGTGTGCAGATCGTCGAGCGCTGGATCCTCGCCCGCTTGCGCCACCAGACCTTTTTCTCGCTGGCCGAGCTCAACCAGTGCATCCGGGCCTTGCTGGACGAACTCAACGAGCGCCCGTTCAAGCAACTGCCCGGTAACCGGCGCGAGGCGTTTGAGCAGTTGGACCGCCCGGCGCTGGGACCACTGCCGGTGCATCCCTATCGCTATGTCGCCATCAAAACGGTCAAGGTCAACATCGACTATCACGTCAGCTATGAGCAGCACCACTACTCGGTGCCACACCAGTATGTGGGCCAGCAACTGGAGCTCCATGCTGGCGACACTTTGCTTCAGGTCTATCACCAGCAACAGCTGGTCGCGAGCCATCCGCGTAAAACCATCCCGGGGATGAGCACGATCCCGGAGCACATGCCGGAACGCCACAGCAAGCAGCAACGCTGGACGCCAGGCCGTCTCAAGCAGTGGGCTGCTGATATCGGACCGGGCACCTTGTGCTGGGTGAGCGAACGGCTGGAAGAGAAAGCCCATGTCGAGCAGGCATACCGACTCTGCCTGGGGCTACTGAGTCTTAGCCGGGAGTATCCGCCATCACGGGTCGAGGCCTGCTGTCAGTTGGCTAATCGGGAAGGACTGGTGCGACTCAAACAGCTCAAGTCGGTGCTGACCAGTGGCCGCGACCAACTGCCCGAAAGCCCGCTGAGCTACCCAGAGTTACCGCAAGAGCACGAGAACATCCGTGGCCCCCAGAGCTTCCACTAAAGAGGATACGCCCCATGACCCAACAAACCCTGACCCGCCTGAGAAACCTGAAACTGACCGGCATGGCGGATGCAGTGCAACAACAACTGGAACAGGCCAGTACCTACGAAGGGCTGCCCTTCATCGAGCGTCTAAGCCTGCTGGTCGAACACGAACAACTGAGCCGGGAGCAACGTAAACAAGCTCGGCTAGTCAAGCAGGCGCGGCTCAAACTCCAAGCCACGGTGCAAGAGGTGGACTACCAGTCTGCACGCAACCTGGAGCGGTCACAGGTTGCAAACCTGGCCCAAGGAGAGTGGCAGCGCCGAGGCCAGAACCTGCTCATTACCGGCCCCTGTGGCTGTGGAAAAACCTACCTGGCTTGTGCGCTGGGCTACCAAGCCTGTCAGCAAGGGCATAGCACTCGTTACTACCGGCTGCCACGTCTGCTGCTTGAACTGAGCCAGGCCAAGGTAGATGGCAGTTACGCCAGACTGCTGGGTCAACTGGCCAGGATAGAGCTACTGGTCCTCGATGACTGGGGACTGGAAGCGGTGAATGCCGAGCAGCGCAACGCCCTGCTGGAGATCATGGATGATCGGTACGGGAAATACTCGACGGTAGTAGTCAGTCAGCTGCCAACTGAAGAGTGGTACGCGAGCTTGGGTGACAACACCTTGGCAGATGCGATCCTGGACCGGCTGATGCACAACGCTCACCGGCTGTCACTGAAGGGAGAATCGATGAGAAAGAGGAGAAGTGAGTTGACCCAATCTGAACAGTCGAGTTAGAAACGGGATGACGTGAGCGCGTTAAGGATCAGGGTGTTCACGTTGGCCGGAATGGCTGTTCAACTTCGCCGGAATACGCATCATTGAGATGCAGTTGCAACGCAGCAAGGATGGCATCGATACGACCTGTACTCAGCCAACGTCGAAAGGTGTTGTAGACCGAGCTCCATGGGCCGAAACGTTCTGGCAGATCTCGCCAAGGTGCGCCGGTATGAAGAATCCAGAGAATGCCATCAAGCACTTGGCATGGCTCACGAGTAGGGCGTCCGCTTATGCGCGGCATAGAAAAAGGGGCTCGATAAGCCCCCATTGTGCATCGGTCAACTAGTAACGACGGGACACTGCATAGGTCTTAAGCTGTTGAGAATATTTGAGATTATATATTCATCACTTTAAGAACACAGCCTAGGATTGTACCTGTGCCGTATTGCGCATCAAATTCTCGATCATTGGCTAGTAGAGTCCAGACGATGCGGGCCGTCTTATTGGCCTGTGCTACCGCCGCCACATTATGATTGCGCCGCGCCATAACCCCCTCCAGCCAACTACCTGCGTGTTGTGCCTTGCTCTTCACCACCCGCAGCACCGCGCGGGCGCCATGGATTAGTAGGGTGCGCAGATAAGTATCGCCGCGCTTGCTGATCCCCAGCAGTGTTGGCTTGCCACCGCTGGAATGTTGCTTGGGCCCCCCCCCCAGCCAGGCTGCCAACTGCCGGCCGTTCTGAAACTGTTTGGCATCGCCGATGGTAGCAACCAGCGCGCTGGCGGTGAGCGGACCGATACCCGGCATTTTAGCCAGCTTCTAGCTTGCCGAGTTTTCCTTTGCGCCAACACCAGATCTGTTCTTCCAGTTCATTCACCTGCTTGGTGAGTTCTTTGAGGTGTTCCCCTAAACGCTCAATTAATTGACGATAAGTTCCGGGTAGGTCGTTCTCTGCGTCCTCCAGGATCTCGGCTAATCGCGGGTTAATGTGTGCAATACCTTTAGGGACAATAATGCCTTGTTCAGCCAGCAGCCCCCTGATTTGCTTGTGCCGTTCTGGCTTTGACGAACCCTTGCCTTGTGCGATGTAGCGACAACACGGCTAACTGCTCGCCATTTTTATTGGCACAAACCGCATATTGGGTCGGGTCACGGCTTCGCAGATAGTTACTGCATCCGCAGCATCGTTCTTTTTGGTCTTCACGAACTGCGGCGTCATCAGTTTGACGGTATGCCCAATTCCTTGAAGTTTATTGGTCCAGTAATGGGCACTGCCTCCATGCCGATCAGGCTAGGAGGAAGATTGCTAAAGAATGAGAGAATCTGATCCCGCTTCAACTGTCGCTTGAGGACCGTCTTACCATGTTGATCAACGCTATGTAATTGGAAGATATGTTTTGCCAGATCGATGCCGATAGTCGTAGCCTTCATGGTGGTCGCCTCTCTCATCAGTGGGAACTTACATTCGCCACTTTGGCATTTCAGATGTCGTTTTGGTAGGGGCGACCATCCCATTAACGCCCCGTCAAAGCCAACGCGCTGGCAATGAATCAACTCAGAGCATACCCCCCAGGATATTCGTGAATGACTCTGGAAAAGCAAGCCCGCTGACTGTGCAAAGGGATACGTACGAGAAAGGTCTTGGGTATTACTGAACTCCTGCATACCTTAACAACGACCTTGTGCCTGCTGGTCAAGCGCTGGTTGCTATCGGCAGACGAAGTTGAAAAGCTCTATGGAATGTTGGATCCCTTGGCCCATCAACATGCCCGGCGTCTGCGCGAGTAATTTGGCGCCGGCTCTCAAACCGCCGCGGTGCTAATTTCAACGGCCGACAATAACGAAGTTATCTTAATAAGAAGTTTTTTTATCAAAAAAATTGATAATAGAGTCAATAACTACATTGATTCTATGCGGTTGGTAGTTTCTCTTACGGTAAATTAAGTAATGAGGATGCTCAACATGATATCTCCCACTAAAACATGGAATTAATGCTCCAGCATCAAGTTCATCCATGACTGAATATAATGGTGCATGTAAAACACCAAGTCCGTTACGTGCCAACTCAATTGCAGGTTGTATCTGATCACAAGTATAACTCCCTGTCACTAATATACTTAGAATATCATTGGTAAGTGGGTCTCTATATCTCCAGATGTTTTCTTGGCGCCCTAATATTTCCAATAATATACATTTATGTGATATCAGGTCTTGTGGATGTTCAATTGGATGTGATGCAAGATATTTAGGGCTAGCAAACATTCCCATGCTAAACATTGAGACTGGGCGGGCGACAAGGGTTTCGTCTTTTGGCTGATGTAGCGAGAAATAAATGTCCCAGTCTGAAGGCATAAGTCCACAAGAATCATTAAATAATAATGAAGCGGAATTTACTGTAATAAAAGATATTGATATGTCTGGATGTTCAATCGCAATTGATGGCATTATGTGTCGAGTAAAAAATGAGATCGCAATTGCTGGTGCTGCTAGTTTTATATTCCCATAAGGATTTCTTTTATAACTCTCAATAAAATCAACAATATCATCATGAGATTGCAATAAATTATCTATACGGTGTAATAAAACCTTACCAAAGTCGGTCTTAGTTAATGAACGAGTTGAGCGATGGAATATTTTGAGTCCCAACTGTTCTTCGAAATGACTTAAAATTCGACTAAAGTTAGCTTGTGAGCTTCCCATTTTAGTTGCGGCAGCACTTATGTTTTGCTCTTGAGCAATGCGCTTTATTACTCTTAAGTTATTGATGTTAAATGACTTCATACGTCCGCCTTCTGGTTTTGAGTGACTCCGCAATAGAATATATCACATAGATGATATGAGTTCATGTGCTTTTCTGTGGTTTATTGATGGCTTTATTTTATATATAATGAAATATAATAATGATATGGAGTAGAACTATGAAAACTAACACGGCCAGGACTCAGGAGCTACATGTTTTATCTGGAGAAATACCAAGATCTAATTTTTACCTGTCTCACTCACACCGAATTTATTCACAATCATTATTTAATGGAGTAGAAAAGAATGGAGCTGAAATTACATTCCATCCTAGTACATCCTCCCCATTGCATTTTTATTCGGAATGTAATCAAGAAGTGTTGTGCAATCTTACTCGAGAGCAATTGATAACAATAGAAACATTAATTTCTAATGGGGCTATAAAGCCAACTTTTTTATTCTTTAAAGTTGAGGCTAGAATATTAAATGAAATTGTTCCTTCAATTATTGAAACTGCAAAAAGTTTAAGGGTTCATAATTCTGAATTGATAATAGATGTTCATGAACGTCTTCTTTTGTCGAGCAATCGAGTCACTGATGCAATTCATCAACTCAGTGAAAATGGTGTTTATTCGTGTCTAGGCGGATATGAATGGGAATATGAAGATATTCGACGATGCCATGTCACTTCAGGACTATATCGCTATATTCGTCTAGCAAACCCCCCAATGTACCTTAATGACGCCAATAGATTTTTGGATGTGTGCTTTGAGATGGTTGAAAAATTTGGTGCTAATATAATTGTCGATAAAATTCAAAGCCGTTCTCAGTATGAACTTTCAAAAAAAACACCATATTATGCTCTTAAAGGATATTATCTTGAGCGCCCCCAATTAATACGCATGAGTAAACGTAAATGAAAAAATCAGTTTTTTTTCCACTACATTCTCTTCACCAGAAAGGGGGGGGGGGTGATATTGTGGCTATTTGCGTATGCTTGCTTTTGTACAATTTTTTTTCAGCTCTGGGCTAGTGTCAATGATACTTATAGTGTGGTGTGGTTGCCAAATGCGTTCTCATTGCTCTTTATTTTAGCATATAGTCAAAATAAAACCTCCTCATGGTTTGTTTTTTTATTATCAACAACAGGTGTAAACTTAATAATTTACGCCTACGAAAAAGGCAATTTTTTACATACATTAGGATATATAGTAAACAGCATTGTTTTTGTTGGGGATCCTGGTGGGCCCATCTCTTGATATCACATAAATTCTCTTTTAAAGAGAAAGATAATTATGGAAATATCAATTTTTTTTGGTTGAGTGTTGTTATAGCTATAATAATGGATGCTTTAGCTATTTTTATTCCTGTGCTGCTAGGATTATTTAGTTCAAAATTAATAATTGAGTTTATCACTTGTAATCTCATCGCTTGGGTTATGGTCTACTTTGGGTCACGCTTAATATCGGAAAAGGATAAACAAAAAAAATTCTCCCTATACTGTATCAAGACAACAATTGCAGTTAGCATATTCTCCTCATTCCTGATGACTATTACCAACTGGTTCAGTCTTTACGATATTAGAGATTTAACTCATTGGGCATTAATATTTTGTGCTGTTTTGATATTAATTAAGCCGTCCGATAAAACAAGTTTTACGTGCAACTTAATTTGTGTTACTTTATTTACATTTTCATTTTTTACGAGAAAAGTGCCATTGTCAGAACAGTATATATTGGTAATGCTCCTCGTTGTTTTTAATGCGCTAAGTATATTAATTCAAATAAAATTCAAGATGGAATCTGCTCTAGCAGTAAAAGTAAAACAACTTTTACATGATAGTGAAACAGACCATTTGACAGGGTTGCTTAATCGACGTGGTTTTCTAAATGCATGTGATGCGGCGATTTTTAGTAAAAAGGAATTTTTATTAGGCTATGTTGATGTTAATAAGTTTAAAATGATTAATGACACATTAGGGCATATAGTTGGAGATACTTTCTTGTGCAAAGTGGGGGAAAAAATTTCTATAACACTTGGGGAAAATTCACTTATTGGGAGAATTGGTGGCGATGAGTTTTCATTCATTACATTTCAAAGCGATTATGAAGATATCTGTATTCGATTGTCTTTACTGAATCAACAAGAAGTCATAATCGGTAAGCATGAACTGCCGCTTTCATTATCGATTGGATGCTGTCGATATCCTCAAGATTCTGATGTGAAAGACAACTTATTCCAAATGGCAGACTCGGCTATGTTTACAGCAAAAAAACTTGGCAGTCGGAAGCCCATGCATTATTCATGTCACATGTCAGAATTTAAGCCTCCCCAATTTTCAATAACAGAATTACGTGATTTATTAGATCAGTGCTATGCTGTATATCAACCAGTAATCGATGTGGAAAATAGTTGTATTAAATATGTGGAAGCTTTAGTTCGTCACCCAGCTATTGATACAAAATTTGTTATCAATGCATGTGCATACCATCAACAATGGGATGCTTTGTTTAGTAGGATGCTAGCACTGTCAACTTTAGTTATAGATCGGTTTAGTATTCCTGTTGCATTGAATGTCGTACCATCACAACTTATGAGTGGAAATCAACTGATAGCAACATTGGAGTCTATAAATAATAAAAAATATTTTAACTATATTATTATAGAAGTGACGGAGAGTGAGCCTATTACTGAACCGACAATTTTCAATAACACAGTTGAACACCTAAAAAAAATGGGAATAAAACTAAGCTTAGATGACTTTGGTGCTGGGTTTTCATTTTTTGAGGCACTTAATGCAGGTGAGTTTGATTGTATAAAGATAGATAGAAGGCTTATCTCTGGAATAAATTCAAATAAAAAAAAGCAATCATTGCTACTAGCAGTGAAAAGATATTGTGATGATATAGGCATTAAAATTGTTGCGGAGGGGGTTGAGCATGAAAATGAGATAGCTTATTTGAAGTCAATAGACATAAAACTAATGCAAGGTTACGGATTATACATGCCAATGAGAGTGGGTTTGCTTGAAGAGTTATTAACTTCAAAAAACAATCAAATATAAACTTGGATATATTTAAAGGCATTAATGTGAATTGTAAATTAAAATTAGTATCTCTCACGTTCCTATTGTTAATAGGTTGTCGTGGTGAAATGGATAGCGTTACTTTTCCACCTGTAGCGCAGGAGCAACCAGCAACCCCTGGAGAAGGCCCGGATGGGGTGATCATACCAGGGTTAGAATCAACGCCAGATAACTCCACCGGAGATGGAGAAGGTCCCGATCCTGTTCCATTTCCAACCATGCTGCGAGGTAGTATTAGTGCGGGCTCTCTGCCTGTACTGGGTGACGTGACCTGCGTTGGTCAACAATTGGATGAATTTGGCCAATTTAGTTATCGTCTAGGTGAAACAATCACCTGTGATTTTGGTGCGGTACAGTTGCTTAATATCAGTACAACGCGAATTCAACTTCGAAGTGCGACACTCGCCTATGCCGCCTGACGGTACTCTTCGAATACCTTGACAGGCTGCCTGAATCCGAGACATTTCCGAGGTCGTAGGTTGAGCCACTGCTCCGCTCTCCTGACATCCTCGTCCGTGACCTCTCTCAGGTCTGTTCCCTTTGGGATAAACTGCCTCAACAGCCCATTGCTGTTCTCGTTCAGACCGCGCTCCCACGAAGAGTAAGGGTGCGCAAAGTAAGTCTCGGCACCCAGCGCTTCCTCTATCGCCTTGTGTTCGGCAAACTCGCCGCCGTTGTCAAAGGTGATGGTATGCACCTGCTCGATGTAGGGCGTTAACATCTCGATTATCGCATCCCGCACCACCCCAGCCTGTTTGCTCGCGACCCGCTTGACCAGATAGAGCCGGCTCTTGCGCTCCACCAGGGTGACCAGTGCACCTGTGCCTTGCTTGCCCAGCACCGTGTCCGCCTCCCAATCACCGAGCCGCTCCCGGCTATCGACGATAGCCGGCCGTTCATCAATAGAGCGGGCTTCCTTGATGGGAGAACGCAGGCTGCTCGCCCCCTTGCGGTAGCGCTTGTGGCCCTGGCGCAGATGGCGGTACAACTGGCCACCCCGGGCTTTGTCGGCGGCCACATGGCGGTATATCCACTCGTGACTCACCATGAGGCCTATCTGCTTGCCCACCGCGCTTATCTGCTCCGGGCTCCACCACCAGGCGAGTGTCAGCTCGACAAACTGGATGACATCGGCAGATAGCCGAGATTTGGCCGCACTGGCCCGTCGGTGGGTGGCGTGCTGATGCGCATTGTCTGGCTGGTAGCCCTGCGGCCCGGCGTTACGACGCAGCTCCCGGTAGAGGGTGGAGCGATGAACGCCAATGGCGCGTGCGGTGGCAAGGATGGACATCCCCTGTGCGCGAAGCACCGATAACTGGTATCGTTGCCCCTCGGTCAACTGCTGATAGCTCATGGTGATACTGCTTTTACTTTGGCGAGCAGAAGGGTACCACCAATCAGCAGTTGGCCACCTCTCGCCATTCATCCATGAGTGTCGCACTTATTATCTGAATTCCCGCAACAACTGAACCAGACTTGTTGAGCGAAAATGAAGGGCTAACAGTCTTTGATGTAATCAATAATCCGAGTCTAAGTACTGACAAAACACGTCAAGGAGCGATAGCATTGCTTGCTAGCGTTGATGTGTTACCTGGGGACAACAAAATCACTCTGTTGGCGGCTTACAGCAGTCTGATCGAACCTCTCTATGGCAAGCCTATTGATGACAAGGATATCCAAATCTATCTCGCAGGCTCGCAAGAAGAACAAACTAATAAGGTTGATAAAGGACCGAGCTCTCACGTTGATACCTCTGTTGTTCCGGCTGTGACCCCAGGTGCTAGCAACAATCTCAATAAGCCTGGCAGTTTTATTTCAGCCAATGCCGAGACTACCTATCGTTATCAGCCATCCGCTGAGGCGCAAACATCGATCACCAGTCATTTGACTGACGCTAATGGCCATCCGATTTCTGGTGTAGCCTATTTTACTGCATCATCACGGGGAGTGACTGGTGTTGATGGTGCAATGGAGCATCTGTGGGGGGAAACCATTACCTTTGGTATCGATACCTTTGTCTTTGGTGAGGTTCAGGGTAATCAATTAACTCATAAACTTACTGATGTCAGTGATAATAAACTGATTAAACAGAATATACAGGCTCTGACTGAACGCTATGCCACTTTTACTGGAGATGGCTGGGTATTTACAGACAAGGTCCATAAAGTATTTGCTCTCTATCCAAATTCCATTAATGAAATTATAAATATCGGCTTACCCAATGGTGCAAAGCTTGAAGATACCAACTTTAGCACACCAAATGAATTTACCTCGCAGTTTGAGTACGGTTTGGCAGCGCAAATCGATAAAGAGCTTGCTCAACCAACAAGCTTCCGTTTCTATCGAACTCCTGTCACTTTGAATGGATCTCAAGAGCTACGACCGAGTTGGCAGCGATCTATTCCGGTGTAGACGAATTCCACATCTTTCATAATATTGGCTCTTTTTATGGGGCATCCGGTTATGCGCAATTGATGCGTAATCTACCGCTCTCTAACCGAGCCTCCCCCTTATTGATGCCTCGAAGCGATAAAAATTTCTGGATTAAAGCGGGTGAAGAGCAAGCTTGGCAGGCAAATGCAGCCCCTTACCTTCTTGATGGAAATTTATTGAAAGAACCGCGTATGTCGGCCCGCTTGCCACTGAGTCGGCCTTCTTTGGTCAGCGCCGATAATATAAGCTTTGATTTACCAGGGATCAGTACGGGTGAGATAGGTAAGGGTAAAGTGGTCTTTATGGGGAACGTCATGTACCCTTCTGTACTATCCTGCCCTGATAGTTATTGGGCATCAAAGTCTCTCCGTATCAAAAATAATCAATGTTACTATAACGACAGTAGTTCAACTGCAATCAGCGATCCAACTCAATCGCCGATGCATGATAAAGGAAATATGGAACGCTTTATGCGTAACCTTTTTACCTTTCTTCATTCTGACTATCAAAGAGGAGGGCAACCATTAAAACTGGGCACCAATATTGCACGCGCCCTCAAATTTGACCATGGCCATCAATCAATAGATCTCTCTTCATTGATGTACCCCTTCTTTGTGGACCCTCGATTTAATATAACCACCACACAGTTAAGCAGTGGTGGTTATGCAATGCTGGATCCCATTAGTTTACCCGTACTATTATTACAGTCTTATGATATTATAGGTATAGGTGATGGCCAAGAAGTCAGAACATTGTCTGATATTCAACGTCCAACTTTGACTGCAGATGATGTAGACGACTTAATTAGTTATGTTAATCGTGGTGGTAGCATTGTATTTATGGATGCAATCTCTGAGCTCAACCCGGAGCCAATCGCTAAATTGGCAGATAGCGCAGGTATCGCATTAGGTGGCCACAACGTGGCAAAGGGTATTACCCTCCAAGCTTATTGTGGAAATAGTTATTATTGCCAAGGTAACATTACACCCAATGCGAGAGGCTCTACTACACATGATTTGGTAACCTTGGAGCTGATTGATCCTAAAGAACTTACCAGTGAATATGTCACTGTCAATCAAGATGGTAGTCTGACATGGCACAAGATCCCGAAGGTGACGGTTGCAAAGTATGAAGTCATTAAAAATAACGATGATGGTTCAACCTCCATCATTACAAAAGACGCTTTTATTCAAGTAAAGGATAGTGCCGAAAAAAAGCTGCTATTTCTGAACTGCAATCCGCATTCCCCAATGCCAAGGTCTGTAGTGATAGCTATCAATATGAGATCGGCTGTATCGATGTCCGTGATGGTCATGGCATAACCTCAGTCGGTAATTATCAGCGCCCAACTTTCACTCGTTATTCCCTTGGTGAAGAGGTGATCAATGCTATGGTCAAAGCTGCCGATCTTGGGACTAATCTCAACAAGTTGCATCAGCATGAAATATACTACCGTAGTAAGGGAAAAGTAGGGACTCGTCTATCTGCACCTGACCTGCAACAGACCTACGATAACGTCTCAGTCTGGATGTGGAATGATGAACCTTATCGTTATGAAGCCAACATCAATGATGAATTGGGTTTTAAAACCCTAGTTGAGTATCTGAATTGCTACACTAACGATCAACATGGCGGGAACTTTTCTTGTGGTGAGGCTCTTAAAAAATCGCTGATCACCAACAAGATGCTGCATGAAAACGGTGAGTTAAATCCAAGCTATCCTCTTAACTATCAAGAGAAACCGTTAACGAGGATCATGTTGGGTCGTGCCTATTGGGATCACAATATCAAGGTTGATACGACCACCTATCCTGGTCGTCCTATAGCTAGCAATGCTGAATCCACATCGGTTAGCGTGCACACTTATCACAACCCCGTCAGCGGGCTTGCAGGTAATATGCAATCAACTGGACTATGGGCACCACAACATGGTGAGGTAACCATCTAGATTGGCCCCTTGAAGATCCAGACACTTCGCCCCTCTTAACTTAAGAGGTAGTCTTGGAACTATGTTCAGTACTAGTCGCAACGAGAAGATGGTCGAAGTGTTAACAGGGGCTGAGCGCCGTCGACGCCGGACTCCGCAGGAAAAGATCTCCATCGTGCAGCAGACCTTTGAGCCCGGAATGACCGTCTCTCATGTCGCTCGCTTGCACGACGTCAACGCCAACCAGCTTTTCAAATGGCGTAAGCAATTCCAGGAAGGGTCTCTCACGGCGATCACCGCCGGTGAGGATGTTGTTCCAGCCTCCGAGTTGGCTGCTGCCATCAAGCAGATCCGAGAGCTCCAGCGTCTGCTCGGGAAGAAGACCATGGAGAACGAGATCCTCAAAGAAGCCGTGGAGTATGGTCGAGCAAAAAAATGGATTGCGCATGCGCCCTTGTTGCCGGGGGACGACGATTAAGTGCTGTGAGCCAGGCCCTTAATGTATCGCGTGCGCAGCTATCCGTTCGTGTTCATCGAAAACCAGGTTGGCAAGATGGTCGTCATCATCGCCAGCATGATGATGCTGCCTTACTTGGCCGGATCATGGAAGCGATGGCTGAGCTTCCCTCCTATGGGTATCGCCGAGTCTGGGCGCTGTTACGGCGTCAGTCAGAGGCAACACGACAGCCTGTGGTAAACGCCAAACGGGTATATCGCGTTATGCGCGATCATGGCCTGCTGCTGGAAAGAAAACCGGCGGCACCATTGGCCCAGCAGGCACATAAGGGGCGTGTTGCCGTCAAAGAGAGCAATCGACGTTGGTGCTCAGATGGCTTCGAGTTTCGCTGCGATAACGGTGAAAAACTACGAGTCACGTTCGCCATGGACTGCTGTGACAGGGAAACCTTGGACTGGGCTGCCAGTACCGGGGGTTACGACAGTGACACAGTGCAAGATGTCATGCTGAGGTCTGTCGAACGACGCTTCGGGGATGCGTTGCCGGCATCACCGGTGGAGTGGCTGACTGATAATGGCTCGGCGTATCGCGCCCATGAGACCCGCGCGTTTGCACGAGAAATCGGGTTGGAGCCCAGAACGACTGCGGTGAGAAGCCCACAGAGCAACGGTATAGCGGAGAGCTTCGTCAAGACGATGAAGCGAGACTATATCGAGATGATGCCGAAACCAGATAGCCGAACAGCGGTAGGCAACTTGGCCATCGCGTTTGAGCATTATAACGAACACCACCCGCACAGCGCCTTGGGATACCGTTCACCTCGGGAATTTCTGCGCAGTCGGGTATCACAACCCTAAGCGGGAAAAAGTGTCTGGATCTATGGGGTCAAATCCACCATCTCAGGCGGTGTGCCCGCGACCATCACTGTGGCGTTAGTAGATGATCTCACTGGTCGTGCCAAGCATGAAGTAGCTCTACGGCGTCCACCTCGGGTCAGCACAAGCTTTAAGCACGATGGCGGAAACACTCGTTTCAAGGTGCCATTTGGCGGGTTGATTTATATCTCACCACGAGCCTCTAACGATATAGCCGCAACTAGTGAATATAGCTTCAGTGGTGTGATGAAAGCGTCATTCTGGCAGGATGGTGGCTGGAAACATCCTATCAACATTGATGTGCCGCTAGCTGAGATAGATACAGGTCATCTGATCTACACTACCCCGGTCAGTAACGTCACTAACACAGATATTCCTGATTTTGTCCGTAAGATGAATTTTTTCGCTGAAGAAATAAATAACTTCTATGGACGTGATGAAACTGAAGCGTATGGCTACCACCGCCGCTTCACAAATGATGCCTTGCCAGGCCACCGTCATCGTTTCGTCAATGATATTCAGGTCAGCATTGGCTCTGCTCATTCTGGCTACCCGGTACAAAACACTAGCTTCCAAGTGGATAGAACTACGATTCCGACGGAGCCGGATAACGACTGGTTGTTGTGGCATGAAATTGGTCACAACTTCGCATCTTTGCCACTGATCATGGAGGGGGCAACCGAGGTAACGAATAACGTGCTTGCTCTATATATGCAAGAGTTGCGCCCAGAGCCCCGCAATAAGATGAGTCGTATTGAATTAGAAATTCAAAAAATGCCTCTGCTACTGTCTGCCTATAATGGCCATCTGTGGAGCGAAGGAGATGCAGGAGTGCGTCTTGTTATGTTTGGTCAGCTCAAATTATGGGCAGAGCAACACTTCTCTATCGATGAGTGGTATCGGCCTGAAGATAAGCCAAATATCTTTGGGGATGACCAAGGTTGGAACCTGTTTAAGCTTATGCATCGTAAAGCCCGTGGCGATGGTACTGGTGACCACAATGGTACCAACTATTGCTCTAGCCGTGATACGGATTTACAAGGTAGTGATCTGTTGATGGTCTGCAGTTCTTACCTAAGCGGGTATGACTTGTCAGGCTTCTTCAAGGCGTGGAATCCGGGTGAGGTCAAGACTGTATATCCAGGTGGTTACTTATACAACGGTGGTATCAGCTCAAAAGGTCTATCACGTTTGGCTGAACTTAAACTACCTGTCCCTGAGAGAGGCCCGGAGCATATTTCAAACCTGTCTGCTCATCTCAATAATTAATAAAATTAAGCGTGACGATCAAAGTGCCACCAGCAGGTGGCGCTTTTTATTCAAAAAATGGAATCTTGCACAATTGAATCTCCCCTGGTTTTCTAAATAACTGATCCCAATAGTGCTACACCTTCGCTGGATTTGACCCCATAGATCCATATTGTAGTGATGAGATGGATGCCCCCACCCAGCGCGGTCAGTTTCATACTTAGGCTGACTGCGTTCAACTTGGGAGAGCACCACATGAGCACAATCAAAGTAGTTGGTATCGATATTGCCAAGTCTGTTTTTCAGGTGTGTGTATGGATGGCTGATGGTTCTGTTGCCTGGAATCGTAAAATATCTCGCCAGAAACTGCTCCACACGTTGCGCCAGTTTCCACCGCAAACACTGATTGCTATGGAAGCTTGCTCAACATCTCACTTCTGGGGACGAACACTGATATCGATGGGCTATGACGTAAAACTCATTCCTACACAGCATGTCAAAGCCTTTGCAAGACACCAGAAGAATGATGCCAACGATGCATTAGCTATTTGTGAAACAGCTTGCCGACTATGGATCCACTTCGTATCAGTTAAAACTACAGAGCGATGTACAGATCTAGTTATCACCTGACACCGGCCTCAAACCGGTGTCTTGTTTACGCTACTTTAGTGCGCACTTCCTTCGGTATCAATTTCAGACCCTTCTTGAACATGCTGTAGGGGGTCTGACCCTCCATCATCCTGCCCTGATGTGGCCGCTGGGTGTTGTAGTGTTCCAGGTAGCTATCCAGGTCTGTCTGCATCTGTTCTACCGACTCATACCAGGTCGTTCTCCCCTTGATACGGAAGTGTTCTTCCAGCAGTGTGCGATGCAGTCGCTCGATAAAACCGTTGCTCTGCGGCCTGCGTACCTTGGTTGTCCGATGTTCAATTCCCTCCAGTTGCAGAAACAGCTCGTAGGGATGATGGTCTGGGCGCCCACAGAACTCGCGCCCGTTATCTGACAGGATGGTATAGACCCGAGCCTCATGGGCTTCGAAGAACGGCAGTACCGTTTCATTGAGAACATGAACCGAGGTCACCGGCAGCTTGCTGGTGTAGAGCCGTCCCCAGGCATGGCGACTGTAGCAGTCCAGCACGGTTTGCAGATACACCTTGCCAACCCCCTTGAGCGCGCCGACGAAGAAGGTGTCAACCGCCACCAGTTCTCCGGTGTAGTGGACCTCAATCTGGCGTTCGCGAAACTCGGGGCTGAAGCGCTCGAGCAGGCGGATCTGCTCGTCATTGAGCTCAATGGTCTGCTCCCGGTGGGTTTTCTCGAGGCGCAACAAGCGGTCGTGTTTGGAGAGCAAGTCGTGACGTTGCCACACGCCACGCACACCACCCGCACTGACATTGATGCCTTGCAGAGCCAGTTCTTGGGCGACCCGCAGCGGGCCATGAGTTGGTCTGGTGAGGGAGTAATTGAGGATGGCCTGTTCAATCTCAGGAGCGACCCGATTGGGATGAGCCCCTTTACACCCGGGCAATTTGTCGAGCAATCCCTCTGCGCCATAGGTCTGGTAGTTACGGCGAATTTCGTAGAACTGCTGACGGCTGTAGCCGATGAGCTTGCAGGCTTTGCTGACATTATTGAGCTCTTTGGCGAGCTCTAGCAGGCTGAGTTTGCGACGTGCTACTTTCTCGTTGGTGGTCATACGGTGACTCCGGATAACACGGTAGGGGTACCGTTTTGTTATCCGGTTTGAAGCCGTATGACCACTCCCTTTTGTGGGCAACTGTCAGGTGAATACCATCTCCATACACTCTGGCTAACCAACTACGGGCATTACTTGCCGAGTACGGGGTCATTATTCCAGTCGGTGGATTTGACCCCATAGATCCAGACACTTTTTCCCGCTTAGGGTTGTGATGCCCAACTGCGCAGAAATTCTCGGGGTGAACGGTATCCCAAGGCGCTGTGCGGGTGGTGCTCGTTATAATGCTCAAACGCGATGGCCAAATTGCCTACCGTTGTTCGGCTATCTGGTTTCGGCATCATCTCGATATAGTCTCGCTTCATCGTCTTGACGAAGCTCTCCGCTATACCGTTGCTCTGTGGGCTTCTCACCGCAGTCGTTCTGGGCTCCAACCCGATTTCTCGTGCAAACGCGCGGGTCTCATGGGCTCGATACGCCTAGCCATTATCAGTCAGCCACTCCACCGGTGATGCCGGCAACGAATCCCCGAAGCGACGTTCGACAGACCTCAGCATAACATCTTGCACCGTGTCACTGTCGTAGCCCCCGGTACTGGCAGCCCAGTCCAGGGTTTCCCTGTCACAGCAGTCCATGGCGAACGTGACTCGTAGTTTTTCACCGTTATCACAGCGAAACTCGAAGCCATCTGAGCACCAACGTCGATTGCTCTCTTTGACGGCAACACGCCCCTTATGTGCCCGCTGGGTCAATGGTGCAGCCGGTTTTCTTTCCAGCAGCAGGCCATGATCGCGCATGACGCGATATACCCGTTTGGCGTTTACCACAGGCTGTCGTGTTGCCTCTGACTGACGCCGTAACAGCGCAGACTCGGCGATAGCCATAGGAGGGAAGCTCAGCCATCGCCTCCATGATCCGGCCAAGTAAGGCAGCATCATCATGCTGGCGATGATGACGACCATCTTGCCAACCTGGTTTTCGATGAACACGAACGGATAGCTGCGCACGCGATACATTAAGGGCCTGGCTCACAGCACTTAATCGTCGTCCCCCGGCAACAAGGGCGCATGCGCAATCCATTTTTTTGCTCGACCATACTCCACGGCTTCTTTGAGGATCTCGTTCTCCATGGTTTTCTTCCCGAGCAGACGCTGGAGCTCTCGGATCTGTTTGATGGCAGCAGCCAACTCTGAGGCAGGAACAACATCCTCACCGGCGGTGATCGCCTTGAGAGAGCCTTCCTGGAATTGCTTACGCCATTTGAAAAGCTGGTTGGCGTTGACGTCGTGCAAGCGAGCGACATGAGAGACGGTCATTCCGGGCTCAAAGGTCTGCTGCACGATGGAGATCTTTTCCTGCGGAGTCCGGCGTCGACGGCGCTCAGCCCCTGTTAACACTTCGACCATCTTCTCGTTGCGACTAGTACTGAACATAGTTCCAAGACTACCTCTTAAATTAAGAGGGGCGAAGTGTCTGGATCTTCAAGGGGCCAATCTAACAAGGCTCTTTTGTACCCGGGGACAACCGATCCAATTTATCAATGTTGAGGACTAATTAGCGTTGGAATTCACAACCATAGAAACCGCGGTCCCAGAGAGGGCCCCATGGCCAGGGTGCGCGAGGTGACGGAAATTTCGGCGGTTCCGGCTTACCCCCCAATACCTATTCCCGAACCGCTTAAGTGAGTTGGCTGTTCCATTGCTCCCGGAACCTCACCGCCACAAAACGACCGCCATCGACCCCATGCGCGGGTGCAAAACACACGGCCCTGCCGGTGTGGCAGGGCTGTTTGTTGAGCGTGTTGATGGTTGCGCAGAACGCTGCGCGCCGCCATTACTCCTCGTAAGGGAGAGAGGAGTGGTGCAGTACGATGCGCACCTTGCCATCATCCCCCTTCTTGAAGCCCCAGGTCTTGTCAACCGTGGTCTCCTTGTTGTCGCGATCCACCAGATGCACCTTGCCCATGGTCAGCGCCATGTCGCCGTTGATATAGACGGCGGCATTGTCATAGCGGTAGCTCTGCCAGTTTTTCAGGGCGAATCCTTTGTCGGTCGGGTAGGTGGTGGTGTTGCCGACAAAGTAGGCCAGTGCCCCCTCACGGTTGGTGCGGAAGGTCTGCTCGCCACTGGCAAGGGTCGGTTTGAAGAGCACCGGCCCCTGCTGGTAGCCATAGGCGCTATCGAGGACCGATTCGGCGGTCGCCTTGGCCTGTTCAATCCCACCGGCGCGATAGTCATCGCTTATCTTGATAAGCGCCGCGCCCCAGCCATCCTGCGCGGCCTTGAGCTCGGCCTCGGTAATATTGTTATTGGTGATCTCGGCAGCGCTGAGTGCGCCACTGGCGACAAGCAGGACGAGGGCAAGGGGGCTCTTCTTGAGGTACAACATCATTGTTTTCTAGCTCCTGATAGTGATAAACGAGTGGGCAGTGTAGCGAAGAAGCATGAACGGTTTTTGAACTGCATGTTCAGGATTGGGTAACCACAAAAGGTCGGTATAGGGAAGCCATGCATATAGCCACGACAGAGGCACGTCTAGCCAAGAGCATTAGCAGCAACCACGCCTTTTGACGGGTCGCGCCCGCAAACTTGTTATCGCGTTTAAAATCAATTTATTATGTCGATAACGGCTGTTTTTCTCGCGTTACCCTATAGGCGTTCGGAATGCGCTGTTCGATGGACTGGATGTGGAGTGACGGAAATTGCGGCGGTTCTGGCGTACACCTATACCCCCAGGCAGCCATCGGAACTGGAGTATTGGTCTTAGCGTACGTTTTCGTTCCGTTGGACTTCAAACCCCGATCCCAACATGCGAAGCGTGGGCTCCTATCATGGATGCCTACAGGGCTGCCCAGCCCAAGACGGATACAGATCCGGTCTATTGATTTGGATTGCGGTTTAAGAGGTATCAATGAAGCAGTACCAAAACTGGCTGGCCCAGTATCTGATTTGTCGTCGTGATAACGACCATGCCATGGCCGCAGAATTGGCCGAGAGCATCTGTGCTTTCTGGCAGGCCAAGGGCGATAAGGCTGAGCATACCAAGTGGCAGAAGGTCTATCAGGATCACCTGCAACAGACCACCTGACAGGCAAGGTTAATGGCCAGGGAAGGCGCCGAATCAGCTTTATGCCCATCAGGTGGATGCGTAGCATAGCGGATTATGCCCGTAATACAGCAGTACCTCATCCGTTACTTTTTCATTCAGCGAAGAATTTCCCATGACACATCGAGCCTTATGGCTGGCACTGGCAGCCAGCATGCTTGCAGCCTGTTCTTCCACTGCCCCACGTACTGACACCGAGTTATCCCAAGCGGCAAAGCAGGGGGATGGACGAGCCCAGTATGAGCTGGCCAAACGCCTGGCGAGCAAGCCCGATTACCCCAATGCCATGCACTGGATGCAGCAGGCCGCTGAACAGTCTGGCCCTTTAGCAGCCGATAAAAAGATCCGCGCCAGCGCCGCCTGGCAAGTGGGGGACTGGTATCAGGCCGGGCTCGGGGAGCCCAAAAATCCGCTGCTTGCCAACCAGTGGTGGCAGCGCTCTGCGCGCCTTGGCAACACCAACGCCAGCTATCGGTTGGGGGTGATGTGCCAGGAGCAACATCAAGGCAAGCTGGCGAGTGACTGCCTCGATTGGTTCGAGCAGGCTGCTAAGCAGGATCATGCTGACGCTCAGCTGGTACTGGCCCGCTGGTACAGCACCCAACCGGGGGCCGATACGGATGCCATCAAGTGGCTTGAGCGGTCCGCAGAGCTGGGTAACCGTGATGCCCAGTACCTGCTGGGTGAACGCTATGCGCAAGGTAAAGGGGTAGTCAAACGGCCAGACCTCGCCCAGCGCTGGAACGACAAGGCTGCTGCCCAGCAGCAGCGGGATGCGTTGTTACTGCAAGCCAAACAGGCCGCCTCAACCAATGCTTTCGATGCTTATCAACGCGCTGCTACCGCTGGTTCTGCCGAGGCAGAACTCTGGCTTGGCATGGCGTATCTGACCGGGGAGCAGGTATCAGCCGACCCTGCTTTGGGACGTTACTGGCTGGAGCTGGCTGCTGGGCACGGCTCCCATGAAGCCGAGTACCAACTGAGTTTGCAGCAGGTGGACCGCGAGCAGCAGATCCACTGGTTAACTCGGGCTGCTGACGGTGGTGTACCAAAGGCATTGTTCGAGCTGGCGGAGCTACAGCATAAACAAGGTGAACTGGAGCAGGCCAGAACCAGTTATGCCAAGGCAGCTCAACAAGGGCACATTCTCGCGCAGTACACCTATGGTGAAATGCTGCGTCTGGGACAAGGCGGCAAAGAAGATTACGCACTGGCTCTCAAGCAGTATCGCCTAGCGGCCCAGCAGGGTGACCGCCAAGCCCAATACCGAATGGGGACATTGCGTGAGGAAGGCCTGGGGGCTCCGCGCAATCGGGTGCATGCTTATGCTTGGCTCTCACCGGCTGCCACAGAAGGGATGCCGGAGGCCGTGCAAGCACGTGATGATCTGGAGGCCGTGATGACCAAGCTAGAAGTCAAACAAGCGCAGAAACTCTCTGAGCACTGGTTTGGCAAGATGTTATCGCCTGCCAAGAAAAGCTAAAAAAAGAACATAGAAGGAAGCGGCCCACCAAGGCCGCTTCCTTCCTATTCAGTTGGTGAATTACCAGATACAAACTTAGCCCACGCATCCATCATTGGACGTCGCTGATCCAGCAAGTCAGTTCGGTGGTACGCAGCTTCTACCTTGTTCTGCACTGTATGGGCTAACGCTCGTTCAGCGAGATCCCGCGCATAGCCCTGCTCGCTGCACCAGTCTCGAAAGCTGGAACGAAAGCCATGAGCCGTTGCCATTCTGCCAGGAGTGCAGCTCTCCGCTTTAGCTCTTCTCAGAAACATCGTCAGCACTGTGTCTGAGAGTGGTACTTGGTCTCTGGGAGAAGGGAATACCAATTCGTCATGTAGTCCCCTTAACCCCTTCAGGATCTCGACAGCACGAAGAGATAACGGAACACGATGTTGTTGCTTGGCTTTCATACGCTCGGCCGGTAGGGTCCAGATCTTTGCTTCCAAGTCTACTTCTGACCACCTCATGGCTCTGACTTCACCTGAGCGGCAAGCCGTCAGGATCAAGAACTCCAGCATGGAGCGGGTTACATCGTACTGTTGCGCTGTTCGCAGATGCTTTTGCACAAAGGCGGGGATATCACGCCAAGGCATCGCGGGCTGGTGTTCAACCCTCACTGATTTGCTGGGTTGAGCCGGTAGTAAGTGACCCACCACATCCACCGGGTTTGCGGAGGTATAGCCGTGAGCCCATGCCCAAGCCATCACTGCGTGTAGGCGCTGCTTAACACGGCTTGCTGTTTCCGGGACCGTCAGCCATATCGGTTGAAGAACTGAAGCGATATGAGCTGGGGTTATCGCATCAATGGAGATAGCGCCAATGGTAGGAAAGGCATATTGCTCCAATGTGGTGATCCATTGCTTACCGTGTTTGGGGTTCTTCCAACCTGGTAGCAAGCTTTCGTAGACCAATCTGGCAGATGCTTCCAACGTCGGGATCTTCGGCTTGTTCTGCTCCTGCAGTCGGACCTCTAGCGGATCCAGGTTATTCGCCAGCTGTTCCCGCATTGCCTGTGCGTCTCGAGCTGCATCAGCGATGGATATCTCGGGGTAAGTCCCGAGGCCTGCATTCCGCCGTTTCTTTGTCAGTGGGCTGACATAGCGGAATACCCACTTGCCTCTGCCCTTGGCGGTAGAAGGGTGTAGCGTCAAGCCTGTAACGCCACCGTGAGCAAGGGGTTTATCTTCCGGCTTGATGTTACGAGCTTTGGTATCGGTGAGGATTGCCATCAGGGAACCTCCTTGAGAATTGAATATGCCACGCAGTATGCCACCAAGCATGCGCAGTGGTAATATGTGATTGGGATGGATTGGACAATGCTTGGCTATAACTTACTGATAGTAAATGGTGTGTTGGGTTTGCGTGGAGTTGATTGGACTTGATTGCGGCGGGCACCTCCTCCGCCATATTCAAAGAGAAAGCCCAAGCGGTCACCCGCTTGGGCTTTTTTGTATCTGCGGTTTTTACCGGTCCACCTGATGGCATGCTGGCTATTGCCACTCCCGATAGCTGGCGAGGCGGTAGCCGCGCTCGGCGATAAGGGCGGGCAGGGACGGGTCGGTCAGGATCGCCAGTTCGTTGAGGCGGGGCTGGCAGTAGGAGCTGCCTTGCATCTCCAGATCGATAAAGGAGGGGTGGCACATGATCTCGAGCGAATGGGCCCCCTGTTTACTGGCCTCATCGAGCAGTTGTAGCAGGCTGTTTTGGGTCAGCTGCGCGCCGTAGAAGCGGTCGTCGAACCGATCGCAGCTTTGCGGGTGGTTGACGGTCAGGCCGTGGCGGGCTATTTCGTCCCGGTCGATGCGAAGGGGCAGTTCATGCGCTTTGGCGAAAGCCTCCACCAGCGGGTAGATAGTCGGCAACATATGAACATGGTGGTGGCTGTCGATATGGGTCGGCTGCTTGCCGAAGATCGCGACAAAACGCTGATACTGACTCGCCAGCTCGCCGGATATCTCGGCCAGATCCAGCTCTCCCGCCTCGCTCTTGTGCCAGATCCCCTTGTTGAGCTCGCCCTGTTCGTTCACCAGCGAGGTGAGCGGCGTGAGCGGCTTCCCCCAGCTGAGAATAAAGTGCAGCCCGACTGGCAATTCGGGGAGGCGTTCGGCCAGCCAGGCGGCGTGTGCGATAGCGGGGGAGGTGACGATGGCGCTGGTGGAGCTGACGACCCCTTGCTCGAACGCATCTACGATGCCGTAGTTCTGGGCGCGGCAGAGGCCGAAGTCGTCGGCGTTGATGATCAATCTCTTGCTCATGAAGATTCCCTTGCGGTTAAGCGCCCCGCCAGTTCGGGCGGGGCGTGTTGGCCTCAGGCGAGGGCGTCGATGGCGGCGGCGAAGTTGGGCAGGTGTTCGCGGTGGGCCAGCAGCAGCTCGCGGGCGACGATGCGGGCATCGTTGTCGGAGTGGATCAGCGGGTTGAGGTTCATCGCCAGCAGCAGGTCATCGAAGTCGCCACTGATGGCAGCCTTGGCGGCGGCTATCTCGAAGCTCTTGATGAGGTGCACCAGCCCGTTCACCTTGTCGTCAAAGCGGGTGAGGCGCGGATGGGGAATGGCGCCGTCACGGCCGATCAGGCAGCTCATCTCCACCGTCCAGTCGGCCGGGATATTGGTGACATGGCCCTGATGGGGCACGATGACGTAGTGCTCGCTCTGCTTGTCGTTGTAGATGGCGCTGATCACTTCGCAGGCTGCATCGGAGTAGTAGGCGCCGCCACGCAGCTCCAGCTCCTTGGGCTTTTCGCACAGATCGGGATTCTGGTAGAGCTCGAACAGTTTCTTCTCGACCTGCTGCACCACTTGAGCCCGGGCGCCGCCTTTATAGAACTCGCCCATCTCGATCCCCAGCATCTCTTTCTCCTTGAAGTAGTAACGCAGGTAGGAGCAGGGAAGCAGGCGCAAGCCGCGGATAAAACCGGGTTCGAACGGCAGGTCGAAAATGTTTTTGACCGAGCTGGCGCGGGTCAGGCTGCCATCGGCGACCCCTTCCAGCAGCTCGTCAAAGCGTGATTCGCCGTTGACCAGCACATCGCCGATAAAGACCAGATGATTGAGGCCGAACAAATCCATGGAGAGGTGATCCTGCTCGGTCAGTTTGAGGGCATCACGCACAAACATCTGCATGCCGACCGGAATGTTGCACACCCCGATAAAGCGGCGGAAGTTGGTATGACGGCGCACCGCTTCGGTCACCATGCCGGCCGGATTGGTGAAGTTGATCAGCCAGGCATCCGGGCAAAGCGCTTCCACGTCGCGGATGATGTCGAAGATGACCGGAATGGTACGCAGCCCTTTAAACAGGCCGCCTGCACCGTTGGTCTCCTGCCCCAGCATGCCGTGGCTCAAGGGGATGCGCTCATCCTTCTCCCGCGCCTGCAACTGGCCGACCCGCAGCTGAGTAGTGACGAAGTGGGCGCCCACCAGTGCCTCGCGGCGATCCAGGGTCTTGTGCAGGGTCATGGGGATGCCCGCCTGGCGGATCATCCGCTGGCAGAGATCGAAGATGATGTTCAGTTTCTCTTCGCCAGCGGGGATATCCACCAGCCACAGCTCGCTGATGGGCAGCTCGGCGTAGCGCTTGATGAAACCATCGACCAGCTCGGGGGTGTAGCTGCTGCCGCCGCCTATGGTGACTACCTTGATCTTCTCGCTCATAAATCCCTCTTCATCGATCTTTATCGGTTTGATGGTGGCCGCTCTGTCATCAGGGTGAGAGGGGCCTCAGCCCTCTGTGGCAGGGGCTGGTGACAATGGGTTGGTTCTCTTGAACCGGGTTGTTTAGGTCAGCAACTCGCTGGTCTCAGGCTGAACTTTCGAATTTCGGATAGAGATATTTGCGGTAACTGCCCGGGGTAAACGAGGTGAGCTTCTTGAAGTTTTTGATAAAGAGGCTGACGTCGTTGTAGCCGGTCTCGAAGGCGATATCGGCCACCGAGTTATTGGTCACCTCCAACTGCATCTTGGCGTAGTTGATCCGGATCTCGTTGATGATCTGCATCGGCGTCTTGTTGTAGTAACGCCGGGTGGCCCTGGTCAGATACTCCTGGCTCTTGCCACAGAGGGAGACCATGTTGGCCAGCGCATCATCGGCAAAGAGGGGGCGATCGTGCATCCGCTCCACGGTTTCATGGAGCCAGAGCGGAAGATCATCGCTGGCGGAGGTGTCCTTGTAGTGACGCAGCCGGTTCATTACCGCGTAGGTCACCACTTCGAGAAATTCGGTCAGTGCCTCTTCCCTAAAGCCCGGGGAGACCAGCACCGACTCGATGTAGCTGAGGAACTCGCTCTTGAGCGCATAGGCCTGTGAGGCGACGAAGTGTTCCGGCAGCAGGTATTTGAAGTGCTCGTCAAAATAGGTACGGGTGATCCCGACGTTGAAGATGCGGGTGGTGCCGAACTCGTAGAAGCTTTGATGGCGGGAGCCGAGCGGGATAAACACCACGTCCCCCCGCTCCAGCAGCACCCGCTTGCCGTTGACCTCCTGATAGTAACGACCGGTCAGTACTAGGGTAAACTCGTAGTAGTCGTGCTGGTGCAAACCGGTTCCGCTCACCTGTTTGTTGTAGATGAACATGTGGAATGGTTTGTTGTTAAACAGTTCGGTTTCCCGGATTGTTTTAACGCTCATGAGTCGCTTCCTGATCTGCGGGCCGATGACGGGGCCTCTCGCCCCGTCCGGAGGTTATTGGTTCTGCAGCTTTGCGTGCAGCTCGATCAGCTCGCTGATCAGCTCACGGGCCAGCATGGAGGTCATCAGGTGATCCTGGGCATGGACCAGCACCAGGGTGACCGGGATCTTGCCTTCCCCCTGATCGTCCTCGATCAGCTGGGTCTGCACCAGATGGGCGGCATTGAGCGCCTCGCGGGATTGGGCCATCAGCTGGTGAGCGGCGGCCAGGTCCCCCTCCTTGGCCTTTTTCAGCGCGGTGTAGGCGAGACTGCGGGCCTGCCCGGAGTTGATGATAAGCCCCATTACCACCTCTTCCAGATCGTTGCTGGTGGTGGCCTCTTCAGTGATGTTGTCCAGATCGAACATGTGTCGTTCCTTACGTAAATGCGTTAATTGAAACCGTTAATTAAAACCATGGTTGCGCGCTACCTCGGCAAACCAGTAGCCGCTCTTCTTGATGGTGCGCTGCTGGCTCTCCAGATCGAGGCGGACGAAGCCGTAACGGTTCTTGTAGGCGTTGAGCCACGACCAGTTGTCGATAAAGGTCCACAGGTGATAGCCGCGACAGGCGCTGCCCTCTTCCAGTGCGCGATGCAGCCACTGGAGGTGCTCGCGAATGAACTGGATGCGGTAGTCATCCTCCACCCGTCCCTCGGGACCGATAAAGCGCTCTTCCCCTTCGACCCCCATGCCGTTCTCCGAGATGTAGCAGGGCAGGTTGCCGTAGTTGACTCGCAGGTCGGTGAGGATGTCGTAGATCCCTTTTTCGTAAATCTCCCAGCCGCGGTGGGGGTTCATCTTGCGGCCCGGCATCTCGAGTAGTCGAACAGATCTTCCGGCGTGCGCGGTACACCCTGCCACGCCACCTCTTTGGCCTTGACCCGGCGCGGCTGGTAGTAGTTGATACCGAGGATATCCACCTTGCCGGCGGCGAGCAGCGCCTTGTCACCCTCTTCGATCTGCGGCAGCAAGTCATACTGCTCTAGCAGCGCGACCAGCTCGGGGTCGTAGCTCCCCTTCAGGGCCGGATCGAGGAAGCTCTTGTTGAGCAGCAGATCCGCGATGCGGGAGGCGGCGAGATCTGCCGGATCCTGCGAGCGGGGATAGGTCGGGCTCAGGTTGAGGATGATGCCGATCTCGCCATCATGCTGGCAGGCGCGATAGGCCTGCACGGCACCGGCATGGGCCAGCGCGGTGTGGTAGGCGACGGTGGCCGCCCTACCAAAATCGACCACGCAGGGGTAGTGGTAGTGGCCAAGGTAGCCGCACTCGACCGGCACAATCGGCTCGTTGAAGGTGAACCAGTGCTTGATGCGACCGCCAAACAGGTCGAAGCAGCGGGTGGCGTAGCGCACATAGGCGGCCACCACTTCCCGGCTCTCCCAGCCGCCACGCTCCTGCATGCACATCGGCATGTCGAAGTGGTAGAGGTTGATAAGCGGGGTGATCCCCTCGGCCAGCAGCCGGTCAAAGACGGCGTTGTAGAAGCTGACCGCCTCCTGGTTGATTTCGCCCACCCCGTCCGGGATCAGCCGTGACCAGGAGATGGAGGTGCGAAAACTGTTGTGCCCCAGCTGCTTGAGCAGCTTGATGTCGCTCTCGAAGTTGTCATAGAAGGTAGAAGTGTCGGTCGGGCCGACCCCGTTGTGGAAACGCTGCGGTTCGATGGAGAACCAGTAGTCAAAGATATTGGCGGATTTGCCGCCGCGGTTGGCGGCGCCTTCCATCTGCGGGGCCGAGCTGGCGCTGCCCCACCAGAAGTTATCCGGAAAACGATACTGCATGGGTTACTTCTCCAGGCTGTTAGGGGAGGAGTTTTGCTCCTCCCTTGCTGTCATTGGAATGGCTGTTATCAGAACTTCAGAGCCAGAGCGATATCCTCTTCGCTCTCCTCTTCTTCATCGATGACGTTCTGCGCTTTGTTGGCAATCAGCACGAAGGGGATGTACATCATGGTCGCGACACCCAGGTTGAATATCGCCAGACAGAAGGCGGCCACGCTGCCGTTGGTGTTGAAGAAGGCTCCCAGGCCGGTCGGCATGGTCCATGGCGCTATGTTGGTGATGGGCGGGATGATCCCGGCGTAGTAGGCCGCCATGGTGATCCCCATCAGTACCGGGTGCACCAGGATGAAGGGCACCAGCAGGATGGGGTTCATGATGACCGGCAAGCCGAACAGGATGGGCTCGTTGATCTGGAACATGCCGGAGGGCAGACCCAGCTTGGCGACCTGACGGTAGTCATCGCGACGGGAGACCATAAAGATGGCGATGATGAGGCCCAGCGTGGCACCGGTGCCGCCAAGGAAGACGAAGGAGTCGGTGATCGGCTTGGCCCAGAAGTGGAACTGCTTGCCTGCCTCCAGAGCAGCTTCGACCGAGCCGTACTGGTTGTAGAGGGCGACGTTTTCCAGGGCGAAGGGGAAAAGTACGCCTGACTCCAGCGCAGTGAGCGCTAGCATGCCGTGTACGCCGAAGAACCAGAGGAAGGAGGAGAAGATCACATAGACCCAGCCCACCAGACCCCCCATATTGGCCAGCGGGGTGGAGATACTGTCCATGATCAGCTGGTGGAAGTTGGTGCCGGCATTGTTCAGCAGGTAGGAGATCACCCCCATAATGGAGAGGATGATAAAGCCCGGGATCAAAGCCGAGAAGGAGCGGGAGACAGAAGTTGGAACGCTGTCTGGCAGGGTGATGACCCAGTTGCGACGGACGATAAAGGCGAACATTTCGGCCACGGCGATACCGATCAGCATGCCGGAGATGATGTTGGCTCCGCCCAGCCAGTTGGCGCCGACCGCATAGGCTTCGCCCACGCTGAACGGCGTGACGGTCATAAAGGCTGCAACCGACAGCAAACCGGAGGCCAGGGGGTCGGTCTTGCGCTCTTCTGCCAGAGCCAGACCAATAAAGAAGGGGGCCATCAGGGACATGATGCCCAGGGTGCCGTTATAGACGTTGCCGCCGATGCTCTTGAGGCCATCAAGGGTGGCGATGGTGGCGGGATCGATCCGCACGCCGATGGAGTAGAAGAAGGAGCCTTCGCCAAAGCTCAGAAAGACGTTGTTGATGAGAACGAACATGGCCCCGACCAGCGTCAGGGGCATCAGCTTGATAAAACCGTTCTTGATGGCGTTGACATGAGGTTGTTTGCCCAGCTTGACGGCTATGGGCAGTATGACCTTCTCCAACGATGCGATGATGTTGCTCACAGGGATCTCCTTACTGCGCGAGGCTCTTCTTGATAGAGGCTACCGCCGCCTTCAGTACGCCGAGGCCATCGACCTTGCCATAGAGCAGGGTGTCGATCACCTCGACCGGCTTGCCCGGCAGTTGCTGCTGGATCTCCGGCAGCATGTAGGCGATTTGCGGGCCCAGCAGCACCAAATCGGCATCCTGTCCCTTCTCGCCAGCCAGGGTCTCCGGATAGGCATCGATCAGCACCGGCACATCATATTTTTCCGCCTGCGCCTTCATCTTTGAAACCAGCAGTGAAGTGGACATCCCGGCAGAGCAAAACAGGTAGATACGCTTCTTTTCCATAAACCTTCCCTCAACGCTTGAAAACCAAATGAACAGATCGGTCGAGATGGTTGCCTGTTGTGTTATCAAGACAAATCAATCATCTCAAATTGACTTCATTGTATCGGTCTCTGGGTTCCATCTGGTATTTAGATGTTTTTATCAATAGTCTCTGGTTGACCTGTTGTTTTGCCGTTGCTCACATTTCTGATGGGGTGGCACAAAGGAAATGAGATTGAATGGGGCGTGAAGAGGATGATTTTCTTTTTTAATCGTTATTTTTCAGTTAGTTATTTTTATTCTTTTGTGGGCGGCTGTAATGTGGCTGGAAAAGATCAATAACGGGTGATAGCTCACATTTATCAAATGATGCAATCTTATTGATATTTAATTTTGCTATGGCGAGTTGCCACTTTTTGAGCAAGGTGTGTGCTCATTGACCATTTGCGGCAAGTGGATTGACGAGTGAGGCTGGTTGTTGCTGCGCAGAGCGGGTTGAAAGAGAGGGGGATCAGACACTCTTACAGGGGACGTGGCTGTACGTCAGAGTTAAATGAGTAAGGGCTGAGGGGGTCAGTGCAGTGAGAGGAGAAGGCACAAAGGGATAAACAAGCTGACCCCGGAGTGGCTCCGGGGTCGGCGGGGGATGGCGTCAGATCCGCCCCTGATAGCGCAGGGGGAAGCGGCCTTGACTGTCGGGCTGTCCGAGGAAGGGGAGCCCTTGTTGCATCTGCGGTGGCAGTTCTGGGCCCGGTTTCAGACTGCCCTGGAACAGGTACTGGCCATTGGGTTGCAGCTCGAGGCGACCCATGGTCTGCACCGCATCCGAGCCCTGCTTGAGTTCGGCCACCATTTTGGAGTCGAGGCAGGTGAGTTTCAGCTCGGGGTCGGCCAGATCCAGCTTGCCCGCCGGGGTATCGGCGCTGGCGTTGTACCAGTCGAGGTTGCCGTAGAGGTTGTCACACCAAGGGTTGCCCTGGGCAAACTGCTCCACTTTGAGCTGCAGCTGGCCGCTGACGGTGAGCGGGATCGGCAGGCGCATCGGCACACGGCTCAGCAACCAGGGGGCGGGGGCGTTGAGGGTCAGATCCCGGCCGAAGGCGGCGCCATTCCAGCCGACAACACCCTGACCATTGAGTCCGTTGCGATCGCCAAAGCGTATGGCCACTTCGGGGGCGAAGCGCAGCAGCGACCAGCCGTTGAGATCCCAGCGCAGCTGGTTCACCGATTCGCTGGCATATTGCAGTCGGGCAATCTGGCCACTCCAGAGGGTGCCGCTCACCCCTTCCAGTTTCAGCAGGTTGGCAACGTTGGCAGTCAGCGGCAGATGGCGCGCCACCAGCGCTGCGGGCAGGGTGGCCAGCAGGAAGACCAGATAGGCGGCCAGAAACAGGCTGGCAATCAGGATGCGTTTTTTCATTGTGGACGACTCAACTGCAAACGTCTGACCTTGACCAGACCCGGGGCCAGATCCTCGCGGGCGATCTCGATGATTTGAACCTGAATGCCGTGCTGCTCCACCAGCGTGGAGAGCCAGAGCAGCAAGTCATCGAACTGGACCGTGTCGATCCACACTTGCAGCTCCTGCGCCTGGGGTTGCAGCCGGGCAATCTTGATCTTGTGGTTGAAGGCGGTGCGGTTGACCACCCCTTCCAGGGTGCCGCTGGTGTCTATCTGGCGCCCCTGACCCCCCTGCATGGCCAGCACCTCTTCACCTTTCTCCTTGAGCCAGGCGAGGGTCTGCTGCTGGTTCTGCACCTGCCGCTCCCGCTCTGCGATGCGGTTGGCGATGGGCTGCCAGACGCTCCAGTAGAAGAGACCGACCAGCAGCAGAACGCCGCCTGCGACCACCAGCCGCTGTTCCCGTGCTGTGATGCCGTGCCACCAGCTCTGCAATTTTTCCATCATGATGATTTACCCTTGAGCACCAGTGCGCCCTCTACCTTGCCCTCGGTGCTGCGCACCTCGCCTTGCTGTACCTCGAATTGCTTGCCAGCCAGCTCACGGAACCGCTCGATCTCGGCGAAGCCGGGAGCGGTCACCTGCAGCCGCAGCTCGCGGCGACTGGCATCAAAGCGCATCACCTGTGGTTTCAGGCCGGGGACTTCGGCAAAGGTGGGGGCCAGCTCGGTGAGCATCAGCAGCACGCCGTTTTGCGGGGCCTGTCCCATCTGTTGCAGATGCTGGTTCATCTGGCTGCGCACGTTCACGATGCGGCTCTCACCCGGGAAGATGCGGGTATAGACGGCACGGATCTCCGCTTTCAGCGTCTTGTCCTGCTCGGTGAGCTGATAGAGTTGCACGCCGCGCTGGCCGAGGGCCACCAGCAGCAACAGACCGGCGGTGATGGCTACCTTGCGCCACTGCAACCAGTAGCGGGCATATTCGGTCTGCGGCCGGTAGGGGCCGGTCAGCAGGTTGGCCCGGCAGGTGAGGGCCCCCTTGGCCAGCAGCAGCATGGGCAGCTCGGGCTCCGCCGCCTGCCAGTTGGCGGCGGCAATGGCGGGCACCGGTGTGTGGCTGTGGATGGTGATCGGCTCTACTTCGGTTGCCAGCAAGATGGCCAGCAGCGGCTCGTCGGCTACGATCCCCTGACAGGGGCCCTGGCGTACCAGCCACTCGCTGCCGAGCTGCAGGGCAGACCAGCCATCAGCGGCCTGTGGCAGCGCCAGCACATCGGGCAGCAGTTGCAGGCTCTTGAGGCCAGCGGCATCGAGCCAGCCGAGCCACTCGGCCATCTTCTGCCGATCCACCGCCATCAGGTCGACCTGTTGCCCTTCGTGGGCCAGCACCACCAGATGGAGCTCGTCCACATCGGAGGCGATCTGCTCCTCCAGCAGGTAGGGGAGGGCCGCCGCCGACTGGCGGTTGTAGCGACCCGGCAGGGTGACGCGCCGGAAGATCAGATCGCTGCCCGGCACCAGGGTGACCACGGGGCGGCCACCGGCCCGCTCCTGCAGCTCGCCCAGAGCATCGGCCGAGGGCAGGGTGCCGGAGGCGATGATCTCCTGCTCCTGACCGGACCAGACCAGCCAGGCCACGGGTTGTTGTTTATTGGTCCCCAGTCGGATGACCAGACTTTCGCTCACGCATCTCTCTCCTGCGATACCGGTTTGCAAAGGGCGTTGTGCGCCCTGGCAACCGGTGCGCAGCCCGCAGGCTGCATCCAACATCTCTCGTACCCGCGGGCGATGGCCTGCAGGTGCGCTGTTTATTCGGCGCCGCTACTGAGGCGGCGCAGCATCACCAGTTTATTGTCCTTGCCCCGCTGGAACAGGGTTTCGAGCCAGGCCCGGTTATCGCCGACCTCTGCCACGACTCGGGCTTCGAAGAAGTCGCTCTTGACCACCAGCGCCTCTTTCAGCCCTTTCACCGAATCGACCGGAGCGAGCATGTCTGTCATCAGCTTGCTCTCTTTCCACCCCTTCTGTGGCCGCTCGTTCAGCACCCGCTTGGCGTCATCCAGCCCGATAGTGCCCAGATAGAGGGCGACCAGCAGCTCGGGGCGCTGGGGGGCAAGGGTATTGATATTGATCTTCAACTTGTCGCTGGGCAGGGTGCAGACATAGGGGGCCAGTTTGGCATAGACCCTGGCCGTCACCCCGCGCACCGCCCTCAGCTCATCCTTGCCCAGCATCCACTGGTTGGCGGTCAGATAGGGTGGCTTGAGCCCCTCGTAATAGGCGTCCTCTGCGCCAAGGCTGGAGACCAGCACAGTATCCTTGTCGGTCCAGTCACGGATGGCATCGGTGAGCTGGGCCGCCTCGTAATCATCCATCGCCAGCTGCTTGAGCAGTTCGCGAAACACCTGCACCGGATAGGGTTGCTGCGCCAGCTCCTCGCCGCTCCCCGCCTTGGAGGCCACGCTCAGGCTGTTGAGGTTGAAGCAGGATTGCAGGTCGGTCACCTCGCCCTTGAGCTGGCCATCGTCCACCGGAAACACAGTGTTCTTGCGGGCCCAGTTCTGGCTGAGGTTGACCACCTCGGGGTTGTCCTTGAAATCCTGCGTCAGCACCTTGCTCACCAGCGCTTCTGCCGAGAGGGCATACCACCACGCCTGTTTGCCGGTGGTGATGTTGGCGGTGCGGCGCAGCTCAAGCTGCAGGCGGCCGCTCATATTGCTGGCGATGATCACCATCACCGAGAGGATCAGCAGCACCACCAGCAGCGCCATGCCGCGCTGGCGACCGGGAGCGGCGAGATTAGCCCGCATTGGCGCCCCCTCCGTTCTGGCTGTCACCATTACCGCCATTGGTATTGCCGTTGCCGCCGTTGTTCCCGTTATTGCTGTTGTTGCCGCCCCCCTGGTCGGGGTTGCTGCTCTGGCTGTTCTCTTCGGCGCGCTGGCCACCGGCGCCAATCAGGAACTGACGACGAATGGTGCCGTAATCCTCGAGATCCAGCTCCACTGCCAGCCCGTGGGGCAGCACGCTGCGCTGGGTCCACTCCTCCTTCCAGTTGCCCTTGTCGAAGAAGTAGAGGCGAAACGCCGTGACTCCCGCCAGCACCGGCTGGATGCGTGGCTCGGTGCCGATCACCGGATCTGGATAGAGGTAGCTCAGGCGCTCCAGCTTCTGATCCTTGAGGCGCCAGCCGACCCGCTGCAGATGGGAGCGTGGCAGCATGCCGTCCGGGTTGAGCCAGCCACTGCGCATAAAGGCCATGCCCCAGTCATCGCTCTGCTGGCCGAACCGGGAAGCCGCTAGCAGCACCTTGTTGTTTTCCCCCTCGATGCGACCGCTGCGCGGCACCATCTGGGTGATGTCTCGCTCCAGCAGGGTGAAGGCGAGTTGCAGTTCGTTGAGGCGGGCCTCCTTGCGCTTGGCCACCTCGTCGCTGGTGAGCACCCCCTGAAGCACCTGATAAGCGCCCATGCTGAGGCTGGCGAAGATGGCGATCGCCACCAGCATTTCGAGCAGGGTGAAACCGGCATGGCGGACGGGGCGAGGCGTGCGGGCGGAGTGCTGGGTCATCGGCTGATATAGGTCCGCATCATGGCGACCGGGTTCTCGGCCTTGGCCTCGGTACGCACTTCCATATCGAGCGCCCGGAAGTTGTTGTCGGCGGTGGCGACGCCGCGATAGCGCCAGTACCAGGTGCTGCCCGCCATCTGCTCATCCCCTTCCATCCAGCTGTCACCTGGCCACTTGTTCTCGAGCTTCTGTTGCACCAGCTGGTTCTCTACCACCCAGGTGGCGAGGGTCTTTTGCTCCAGATAGTTCAGGGCCGAGAGGTGTTCGCTGGCGGTTTTCATTACCGCGAGACCCGCGATGGCAAAGACCGCCAGTGCGACCATGACTTCGAGTAGTGTCATGCCCCGAGCGTTCATTCGCTCACCTCTTCATCTTCATCGCCGGTGAGCAGGGTGAGGCGGCCGAACTCGTCCCCTTTGACGATGCGGGTGTAGTGGGCATCCTCATCCTGCTGGGTGAAGGTGAGCACGAACGGGCTCAGCTCACCGCCCGGGAAGATGAGCAACTGCGGCGTGCGCTCCTTCTCGTCGCGCTTCTGTTCGGTTTTCTCGTCGGGATCGGGCTGCCAGCCAAAGCCTTCCAGCTCCAGCGCCAGCGTCATGTTCTCGGCCAGTTGTACCGGCCCCAGCTGCTTGTCGCCAGTCAGGGCCAGCCACTTGCGATCCTTGGCCTGACGCTGCATAAACTGCCAGCCGTTATCCTCGATACGAATGCCCACCAGCCGACCATCCATCACCGCATACTCCTGCGCCAGCTGCAGGGTCGCCATCAGGCGACGCGCCTGCTTGTCCAGCTCCCTATCCCCTCTGGCGCCTCCCATGCTGAGGGTGACGGCGGTGGCCACCAGCCCCATCAGCATGGCGACCAGCAACACTTCCAGCAGAGTAAAACCAGCCTGGCGACTCTGTTTCATGGCGCCAGCCTCAACTGCATAGCGGTAGCCTCAAGCCGACCCATCAACATGGCAACGAGCAGCTCCTCCAGCAGGGTAAAGCCGGCTTGGCGACGAGCAGATGGCGCAGCCCTCATTCAGGCTGCTCCAGCAAGGCGGAGTGAATGCGCTGGCGGCACATCACTTATTGGAAATCCTTCAGGTTCCAGTTGCCGATGTCGTCATCGGTACCGGCTTCGCCATCCAGACCCATGGAGAAGATGTCGATCTTGCCGAACTGGCCCGGGCTCAGCAGCTGGTACGGGTTGCCCCAGGGATCTTGCGGCAGGCGCTTGATGTAGCCGCCATCGCGGTAGCTGCGCGGCGCCGGATCGATTGAGGGCTTGGTCACCAGCGCGTCCAGACCCTGTTCTGTGGTCGGGTAGCGGTTGTTGTCCAGCTTGTACATGTCGAGGGCGTTTTCCAGCGCCACGATATCGGAGACCGCTTTCTGCTGGTCAGCTTTCTCCTTGTTGCCCATCAGGTTGGGCACCACCAGACTGGCCAGAATGCCGAGGATCACGATGACCACCATGACTTCCAGCAGGGTAAAACCGGATTGACGACGTTTGTTCATGAGTTGCTCCGTAACGAATGAGATGGGATGGCCCATCAGAGAGTGATCACTGGGTGGGTTCGACGGGCCGCCAGCGGCGCCACCGAACACCGGAAACTTACATATTCACCATATTGTTGAGCTCGAGGATCGGCTGCAGGATCGACATCACGATAAACAGCACCACCCCGGCCATGGAGACCACCAGCATGGGTTCGAACACCCCGAGGGCGATGTTGACCTGGGATTCAAACTCCCGATCCTGGTTGTCTGCCGCCCGCTCCAGCATGCTGTCGAGCTCGCCGCTCTGCTCGCCGGAGGCGATCATGTGCAGCATCATGGGCGGGAAAATCTTGGTCTCGGTCAGCGACTTGCGCAGACTGGTCCCCTCGCGCACCCGTTCGGCGGCCTCGAGAATGCGCATTCTGGCAAAGTCGTTGGAGAGCACTTCACCGGCGATCTTCATCCCCTCCAGCAGCGGCACCGCACTGGCGTTGAGGATGCTTAAAGTACGGGCGAAGCGGGCGGTGTTGAGACCGCGGCTGACCCGGCCAATCACCGGCAGGCCGAGCAGCACCTGATGCCAGCGCCGACGGCGCTTCTCGTCGGTGAGCCACCAGCGCCAGACAAAGCTGGCGATAAAGAGCAGCAGCAGGAACCAGAGGCCATAGGCCTGCATCAGCTCGCTGGTACCGATGAGAAAACGGGTGGTGCCCGGCAGCTGCTGGCCCATGTGTTCAAACTGGGCCACCACCTTGGGCACCACGGCGGTGAGCAGGATCGATATAACCCCGATGGCGACGCAGGTGAGCACGATGGGGTAGATCATCGCCTGCAGCAGCTTGGTGCGCATATGCTGGCGCTGCTCGGTGTAGTCGGCGAGACGGTTGAGCACCTTCTCCAGATGGCCCGACTTTTCACCGGCCGCTACCATGGAGCGAAACAACTGGTCGAACACATGGGGAAAAGCCCCCAGCGAGTCGGCCAGCGAATAACCCTCCACTACCTTGCTGCGCACGGTTGCCACCAGACTGCGCAAGTGGGCTTTTTCGCACTGCTCGGCCACCGCTTTGAGCGCCTCTTCGATGGTTAGGCCGGCACCGACCAGGGTCGCCAGCTGGCGAGTGATCAGGGCCAGCTCGGCGGTGGAGGCGCCACGACGAAACAGGGCGAAGCGGGTCGCCTCCCGTTTCGCCTTCTCGGTGGTCTCGTTTACCTCGAGCGGGGTGAGCCCCTGCTCGCGCAGCAGCTGGCGTACCTGACGGGCCGAATCGCCCTCCATCACGCCGCTCTTGCTGCGCCCCTTGCCGTCGAGGGCCTTGTATTCGAATGCCGCCATCTCAATCTTCCCGGGTCACGCGCAGCACCTCTTCGAGGCTGGTCTGCCCCTTGAGCACCTTGTCGATGCCGTCGCGGCGAATACTGGGGGTGTGGCCGCGGATCAGCCGCTCGATGGCCATCTCGCCGCTGGCGCCGTGGATTGCCTCGCGCACCGCCTCATCGACCACTACCAGCTCATGAATACCGGTCCGACCGCGATAACCGGTGTGGTTGCACTGCTCGCAGCCCACCGCATGCCAGATATGCTGATCAGGCTCCAGTTTGATCCCCATGGAGAGGCGCTCCTGCTCGGTGGCCGGACGCGAGGCGCGGCAATCGGGGCAGAGGGTGCGCACCAGCCGCTGGGCCAGCACCGCCAGCAGGGAGGAGGAGAGCAGGAAGGGCTCGATCCCCATGTCCCGCATCCGGGTGATGGCGCCGATGGCGGTGTTGGTGTGCAGGGTCGACATCACCAGATGACCGGTGAGCGATGCCTGTACCGCAATCTGGGCGGTTTCCAGATCTCGGATTTCCCCCACCATCACCACATCCGGATCCTGGCGCAGGATGGCGCGCAGGCCGCGGGCGAAGGTCATGTCTACCTTGCTGTTGACCTGGGTCTGGCCCACCCCTTCGAGGTCATATTCGATGGGATCTTCCACCGTCAAAATGTTGCGATCCCGCGAGTTGATCTCGGAGAGCGCCGCATAGAGGGTGGTGGATTTACCTGAACCGGTCGGGCCGGTGACCAGAATAATGCCGTGGGGCTTGCGAATAAGCTCGCTGATGATGGTGCGGTTGGCCGCGGTCATCCCCAGCTGCTTGAGCTCGAGGCGCACGTTGTTTTTGTCGAGCAGACGCAGTACCACCCGCTCGCCGTAGCTGGACGGCATGGTGGAGACCCGCACGTCGACGGCGCGGCCGCCGATACGCAACGAGATACGGCCATCCTGCGGTACCCGCTTCTCGGCGATATCCATTCGTGACATGACCTTGATCCGCGAGACCAGGAGCGATGCCAGCTTGCGATGGGGGCGCAGGATCTCCCGCAGTACCCCGTCGATGCGAAAACGAATCACCAGCGCCCGCTCGAAGGTCTCGATATGGATATCGGAGGCCTCCTCCTTGATCGCCTCGCTCAACATGGCGTTGATGAGGCGAATGATGGGGGCGTCGTCATCGGCATCCAGCAGATCTTCACTTTGCGGCAGCTCTTCGGCCAAGGCGAAGAAGTCCATCTCGTTGCCGAGATCTTCCATCAGCTGGCGCGCCTCGGAGGAGTCGCGCTGGTAGTGGGCCATCAGCAGCTCTTCGAAGGCTTCGTTATCGAGCTGCTCCACCGCGAAGCTGCAACCCGCGACCCGCCGCACCTCCAGCAGGGCCTGCGGGGTGACACCGGGGCGGCACTGCAGCACGGGGGCGCCCTCCCGCTCAATCAGGATCACCCCGAAATTGCGGGCAAAGACAAAGGGGAGCTCGGGCAGTGGCGCAGGCCCGGCGCTTCCATCCAGATGGTAGGCACTCATCAGGGCTTACTCTGCACAAACGGGGTGGTGGTCTCGACAGTGCTTTGCTGTCTGCTCCGCATCTCGTTGATCTGCTTCTGGATCTCTTTTTGCAGCTCGGGCGACACCATCACATCCTGGCCATAGGCAGGTAATACCTGACGGGCGGGGGAGGTGAGATACCCCTCCTGCGAGGCGGCATTGAGCTGCTCGGCGCGGAACAGGGAGTACTTGTTGCTGGAGACACCGGTATAGACGTCCGCATCGCGCAAGATGGTCGGCCGGATAAAGACCATCAGGTTGCGCTTGGAGGTGGTGTTGGAGGTAGAGCGGAACAGATAACCCAGCACCGGGATATCACCGAGCAGCGGTACCTTGGAGATTTCTTCTTTGGTCTGTTCATCCATCAAACCGCCAAGCACGACTGTTTCACCGCTCTTCACCAATACCGAGTTTTTCACTGTACGGGTATCAAATGTTGGACCCAGGCCTGAGGTACCTTCAGCCTGTTTGCCAACACTGGAGACCTCCTGCTCGATATTCAGCAGCACCGAATCCCCTTCGTTGATCTGAGGGGTGACGGTTAACTTGGTTCCGACCGTTTTGCGCTCAATGGTATTGAAGACGCTGTCACTACTGGTCGAACTTTGAGTGCCGGTCTGGACAGGTACTTCCTTGCCTGCATTGAAAGAGGCTTCCTTGTTGTCCATGGTGACGATACTCGGGGTCGAGAGAATATCGTTCTTGGTATTGGAAGCCAGCGCTGTCGTCAGCATGGCCCAGTCGCCGTGATAGAAACCGGCGGCCATGCCATTTACGGTCGACATGAGTTTGGTAATGGGTTCCGGATTCCCGTTATCTTTGAGTTTGTCTGCTGTGACTTTCGAGGTAATGGGGACTCCGGTATCTGGATATTGAATCGAACCATAGTCGGCATGATTCCACTGTACCCCGAGGTTCAGACCATCGCTGTCAGCTATTTCGACGATGATCGCCTCCACCAGCACCTGGGCGCGGCGGATATCGAGCTTGGCCACCACCTGCTCCAGTTCGGACATCACGTCCGGCTGGGCGGTGATGACCAGCGCATTGGTGGTCTCGTCGGCTGAGATGGCCAGCTTGCCACCGCCGATGCTTGCGCCACCTGTGGTTGCGCCGCCGCCCTTCTTGTCGGCCTCGATGCTGGAGCTGACGCCCTTGAGCACCTCGACCATATCTTTGGCCTTGCCATATTTGAGGTAGAAGACCCGGGTGTTGCCCTGGCTTTGCAGGTCGCGGTCGAGCTGGCGCACCATCTGGATGATGCGGGCGCGCGCTTTCGGCTCACCACTCACCACCACAGAGTTGGTGCGCTCGTCGGCCACCACCTTGGGGGAGAGCAGCAGGGAGGCGGTGCCGCCCTGCGGGTTGCCATCCTTGTTGAGGTTGGTCACCAGCCGCACCATTTCCCCCGCCGAGGCGAACTTGAGCTTGATGATGTCCACATCCTGATCGCCTGCGCGGTCGACCCGGTTCACCACCTCCACCAGGCGGTTGACCACGGCGGCGCGGCCGGTGATCAGCAGCACGTTGGAGGGCTCGTAGTGCACCACGTTGCCACCACCGGCGTTGTCGTTGAGCTGGCGCAGCAGTGGCGCCAGTTCACGGACCGAGACGTTGCGCACCGGCACGACCCGAGTCACCATCTCGTCGCCCATGCCCGGGTTGCTGCCATCCACCACCGGAATGGCGGAGGTCTTGGCATCCCGCGAGCGCAGCACCTTGAGCACTCCGTTGTCCATCGGCACCACGGCAAA
Organism: Aeromonas sp. 102P; assembly: GCF_051920345.1. Taxonomy (NCBI): domain Bacteria; kingdom Pseudomonadati; phylum Pseudomonadota; class Gammaproteobacteria; order Aeromonadales; family Aeromonadaceae; genus Aeromonas; species Aeromonas sp. 102P. Next base: position 1,975,783 of record NZ_JBQBCZ010000001.1, read on the forward strand.
GCCGTAGACGTCGAGCACGCTCAGGAAGAACTGGTAGTACTGCTCCTCATTGAGCAGGTCGTAGCTGCGCACGTTGATCTTGCCGCGCACCGAGGGCTCTATGATGATGGTTTTATTGAGGTTCTTGCCCACCGTATTGATGAACTCTTCAATGTCGGCGTTCTTGAAACTGGCAGAGTATTCGGTGGCCCAGGCTGAGCCCGCCATCATCAGTGCCGCTGCGATAGTGGCCAGACGCCAGCTTTTCCCTTTAGTGGTCATTATTGGTTCGACTCCAAATCATTATTCTGACAAGCGCACATAGATGTCGAACTGTTCGCCCTGTCGCTCGACGGTCACTGTCATTTCCGTTGCGCCAGCCATCTGCTGCATCGCCTGCATGGCTTGCATGTTGTCCCGTAAATCCAGCCCGTTGATGCTGATGGCCAGGTCATTGGCCTGCAGCCCGCTCTGGTTGAAAAACTCAGGATTGCTGCCCGGATTGAGGCGATAGCCGGTCATGCGGCCATCCACCTGAACCGGTGAAATATTGAGGTAATCGGTGATCTTGCCCGGATCGGCCATCAGCTCGCTGCGCAGGGAGCCAAGGGGGGCTGCGTTGGTCTGTGGCAGCGGCTTGCCATACTCCTCGCCATCCAGCATCAGGGTCTCGTCGCGGCCATCCCGCTCGATGATCACCCGATCCGGATAGACCTGCCGGATCCGCGCCTGGGTGCCGTCAATCATGTCACCGATCCCGTAGGAGTTCTGGATGCCGGACATGGCGATGATGGCGATGGATTTGGCGGGATCCGAGCTCGCCAACACCCCGTTGAGCTGGGCATTGAGTTGGGTACGCGGCGCATTGGCGGCCACGGCGGCTTTGGCCTGCGCCTTGGGGATCGCTTTGCCAAACAGCGCCAGTCGGCTTACCTCGCCTAGTTCAAGGCGCGGGGTGCGCTGGCCGCTGACCGCCACGGCGGAGGGTTGCCACGGTTGGCTGGTTTGCGGACTTGCCAGGGTGAGCAGACGCCAGGTGAGGGCGGCGCTCTGCTGGGCCAGCATGATCAGCAGCGCCAGAAAGGCCACCTGGGTGACTCTGGTCATGGGAAGCCGCCGGCACTGGGCCAGCAGCATGGTCAAAATGTCATCCCTGAATCGTAGCGTCATATTAATCAACAAATTCCAGGCTCTGGGGCGGCTGCGTATTGTGTACGGCCGGTGGCTGTGACACAACGGGTCGGGGCGCGCCAAACCGTAAAAATGGATATTTCATCACACCGTAAACCTTTGAATGCTAACAAAAGTGGCGCTCAGGTGAGGTGCATCCTGCTTGCCAGTGAACATCAGGGTACGGTGCGTACTCACTCTCGCCAATCCTGCAGCGCCTTGAGGGTCACGCTCTGTCCGGCGACCTGCAGCACTATGTATTGCTGGTCAATGGTGGCGAGCACGACTCCCGGGGCGATTTCGCTCCCTTCCCGGTATTCCCGGCCATTGAGCACTACGGCCCGCTTGGCGGGGTTGGAGGAGAACACATGAGAGCCGTAGCTCAATTGCGGCACCTGCTGGCGCACCGACTGGGGTGCCGAGCCCAGCGCCATCAACTGGGCTGGTTGCACGTTCTGGCTGGCGGCGTGTGGCGTCTCCTGCAATGGGGTTTCATTGAGGGCTTTCATCAGCTGCTCGGCCAGACTCAGCGCGGGGGCATTCTCCTGACTGGTCCCTTCGTTTTTGGCCACTGCTCTGGGTTGGGCCACCGGCTTCGGCAGGGGCGGGGGGAGCGGACGGGTAGCCATTGCCTTGGGTTCGACCCGCACGAAGGGCGGGGTGATCACCTCTTTCACCTCCACCTTCTCCTCGATGGGGCGCAGGTGGATCAGATGCCAGCCATAGTTGGCGCCCACCCCCAGCAGCAAGGCCAGGGGAGCCAGCAGCCAGCCGATGCGGCGTGGGCTGCGCTCCTCTTCCCGGGGTATGGGCAAGCCCATAGCCGGAATATGGGCGGAGAGTTGCGGTTGCTGCGCACGGCGCAGCGCCTTGAGCAGGGTAGACATCAGGAGGCCTCCTCCAGTCTGGGCATGGGTTCACCGGAGAGGGCGTTGAGACGCAGCAGGGTGTTGCTGCCCGCGATGCCATCAGGGGTGAGCCCCTGATCTCGCTGGAACTGCTGTAGCTTGTTCTTGAGCTCGCCATCGAAACGGCGCACCTTGCGCTCGGGTTGCTGCAGCGCACGGCTCAGGGCATTGTCGAGCCACTGGATCTGGGTCTGACCGGCATTGCTGGCGATCAGGCTGACGCCCCCTTTCGGCATGCGCCAGAGCAGGGTGTAGCTGCCGCCCCAGTTGTCGCTGAGCCACTGGCGATCCACCTGCCAGCTCTGGTCACCTATCATCAGGCTGGCCTTGTTCGGCCCCAGATTGACCAGGGTCGCATAGTAGAGGCCGCCAGTCTGGTCAGTGAGCGTGATCATGGCGGGATACTGCAGGGCGCGCAGCTCATCGAGGCTTGCCTCTCCCTCCTGGCAGCGCAGACCGGCACGGGGTGCGTTGTCACAGGTTGCCTCGAACGGTTCCGGTTCATAACCCCAGACCCGATAGAGATTCTGCATGGCGCTGTCGGGGTCGATGGCCTGATTGATCGCCTCGGTCAGCTGCTCCTGCTGCTCGGCGGTCTCGTCGATGGTGACCGGCACCTCGACCTTGACTACCGGACGGGTGGGGAACACGCCGAAAAATTGCCAGCCCCACCAGCCTGCGGCCACCAGCAGGGCGCCCGCCAGCGTCACCATCAGACCGGAGGCCCAGCTTCCTTCGTCCCGCACGCCATTGACCTCGAAGGCTGCCTGGCTGATATCGCTGTGGACAATCTTGTAGCTGCCACGGGCGAAAGCGGCGATCAGAGCGCGGTCGCAGATGAGGTTGATGAAACGGGGGATGCCGCCACTCAGGCGATGAAGCGTCTTGATGGCGCGCGGGGTGAAGATGGGTTGTACGCAGCCTGCGACTTGCAGCCGGAAGCGGACGTAGGCATCCACATCGCTATGAGAGAGCGGCAGCAGGTGATAGCGGGCGGTAATGCGCTGGGCCAGCTGACGCAGCAGGGGTTGGCGCAGCATCTGTTGCAGCTCGGGCTGACCGATCAGCACCACTTGCAGCAGTTTTCGTTCGTCGGTTTCGAGGTTGGTGAGCAGACGCAGCTGCTCCAGTACGCCGGGCAGCAGGTGCTGCGCCTCATCCACCAGTACCACGCTGCGCTTGCCTGCCGCCAGGTTGGCCAGCAGGTGATCGCGAATAAGGTCGAACAGCCGCTTGATCCCGGCATCTTCGGGATAGGGGAGTTGAAACTCGTCGCAGATGGCAGCCAGCAGATCCCGTTCGGTCAGGGAGGGGTTGAGGATATAGGCGATCTCGGTCTCGGCGGGGAGCTGTTGCAGCAGGCAGCGGGAGACGGTGGTCTTGCCGGTGCCCACTTCGCCGGTCAGCAGCACAAAGCCGCCGCCATCCTGCAATCCATAGTTGAGATGAGCAAGGGCTTCGCCGTGGCGCTCGCTCATATAGAGGTACTTGGGATTGGGCGAGATGGAAAACGGGTGTTCCGAGAGGCCGAAGAACTGTGTGTACATGAGGGTATTCTTTTGTAGCCGGCGACAGATGAAAAATGTCTCCGGATGATAGCAAACCTCGCTTTCATTGAAAGCCATCATTGGCGCCGGAGGGCAAATTGCGGCCTTTTCCTGCCATCTTGTGATCCCGGTTGCGTCATTGGCACGAACCCGGATCACAAAATGACAAAAAATAGCTGTAAATAAAGGGAAATATCAATATGGGCGCGGCGTGGCAAAGGCTGTCAGCATGGCGCTGAACCGGCAATGGCCAGACCTGTTTGTGTACAATTTATGACACCGGTTGCCCTGTCAGCCATCAGGGCAAGCTGGTCGGCATGTACTTGCTCAGTGGTGATCCTGAAACTGCGCGGCAATCTCTCTGAACTGCGTTTCACAGGCGAGAAACGCCGCGACAATGCCGGGATCAAAATGGCTGCCGCTCCCCTTCACGATGATTTCCTTCGCTTCCTCATGGCTGAAAGCAGGTTTGTAGACCCGTTTCGAGATGAGGGCATCGTAGACATCCGCTACCGCCATCAAACGCCCGGAGAGGGGAATGTCCTCACCCGCCAGCCCAGCCGGATAGCCGCTGCCATCCCACTTTTCGTGGTGGGTGAGGGAGATCTCCCGGGCCAGCCGCAAGAAGGAGTTGGAGCCCAGCTGCGCCTCGGCGCTCGCCAGCGCATCGGCGCCGATCTGCGGGTGGCGCTTCATGATGGCGAACTCCTCGTCGGTCAGCTTGCCCGGTTTGAGCAGGATGGCATCGGGAATGCCCACCTTGCCCACATCGTGCAGGGGAGCCGACTTGAACAGCAGGTCGATGGTGGCGTCATCGAGCGGATAGCGATCCCAATCGCTGCGACTGAGGTATTGCGCCAGCGCCTTGACGTAGTGCTGGGTGCGAATGATATGGGCGCCGGTTTCGTTGTCCCGGGTCTCCGCCAGCGAGGCGAGGCCAAGGATAGCCACGTCGCGGGTCAGGTTGAGCTCGTCGCTGCGGGATTTCAGCTCACCGATCATCTGATTGGTGCTGGCGGCGATAAGGCCGAACTCGTCATCCCGGGTGACCGGCACCCGGGCGTCGAAGTCACCACACTGCACTCTGGCCATGGTGCGGGTCTGCTGGCGCAGGGAGAGGCCGAGATTACGACCATAACCGTGAATAATGAGAGCGAGATAACAGAAGGTCACCGTCATCACGAAGGCGATCTCCCACAGGATGTAGTGCTGGGCATCGACCCTCGGCAGACTGCGCTCCACCGTCACCAGCCACTCCAGATCCTTGTTGAACAGCAAGAAGAAGACGCCTCCCAGCAGGGTGAGGGTCGCTAGGGTAAAGAGGGTGAACTTGCGTGGCAGCGGCATGGCCAGCGGGTGGCTCAGTGCCAGGCTCTGCTCGGCTTGCCGTGCTCTGGCCCGATGCCAATCTCGCTCCAGGGTCAGATCGGCCGCCACCAGAAAGCCGAGGGTGGTCATCCCCAGCAGCACCTTGAGGTGACTCTCCAGCGGAAAGTCGTGAGCCAGTGCGTTGTAGCCCGAGAGCAGCAGTGCTCCCAGCAGATAGAAACCCACCTCCAGTCCAAACCCGTCCAGCCCGTTGCGCGCCAAGGGCCGCCTTGAGAGCAGCCAATTGCGCACGGCGAACATGATGGCGAACGTCACCAGGGTTGGCCCCAGCAGTTGGGGCAGGGTGAGACTCTCGAGAAACGGGCAAACCTGCCAGCCATAGAGACAAAATAGTGACAGGGTTACCCCGTAGTGCAGGGCGCAGCGCCCCGTGATCCTCTGCATATTCCCACCCATGTTGCTGGTTATTGTTATGTCGGCGGGAGGCCCGCCATTACAGGCGCCGCAGCAGCAAGCTACCGATGGAGTAGCCAGCGCCAAAGGAGCAAAGTACGCCGAGGGCCCCCGCAGGAAGGTCGCGATTGTACAGATGAAACGCGATGATGGAACCCGCCGAGCTGGTATTACCATAGCTATCAAGAATGACCGGCGCCTCCTGCTGGCTGGCATCGTGGCCCAGCAGCTTGCGACTGATGAACTGGTTCATGGTGAGGTTGGCCTGATGGAGCCAGAGCCGGTTCAGGCTCTCGGCAGGCCAGCCCTGCTCGTCGAGCTGGTTGGCTATCTGGTCGCACACCAGCGGCAATACCTCCTTGAACACCTTGCGCCCCTGCTGGCGAAACAGCTTGTCGTCGCCGTAGCGGGTACGCGGGCTCAGCCGGTTCAAAAAGCCGAAGTTGTTGCGGATGTTGTTGGAGTACTGGGTCACCAGCTTGCTGGCTACCAGTTGCCACGGATTGGCCACCTTGCAATCGGCCTCCCGCTCCAGCAGCACCGCGGTGCAGGCATCGCCGAAGATAAAGTGGCTATCACGATCGCGAAAATTGAGATGCCCCGAACAGATCTCCGGATTGACTACCAGCGCCAGTTTGGCTGTGTCTGCCGCCAGCATGTCTGCGGCTGTCTTGATGCCGAAGGTGGCGGAGGAGCAGGCCACGTTCATATCAAAGGCCATGCCGCTCGCCCCCAGATAGTGCTGCAGCTCGATGGCCAGCGCCGGGTAGGGGCGCGGCATGTTGGAGGCGGCCACGATCACCAGATCGATCTCTCCCGGCTCGCGACCGGCGGCGATCAGTGCCTGCTCGGCGGCAGCCACCGCCATCTCCACCATGATGGAGGGCATCTCATCGGGCCGTTCCGCCAGCAGCGGCTGCATGATGTCGGGGTTGAGCACCCCTTCGCGACTCACCAGATAACGGCTCTTGATGCCGGATGCCTTCTCGATGAATTCGCAGCTGGAGTGCTGCTTGGCGGGGTGCTGGCCGGCATCGATGGCGGAGGCATTCTCCTCGTTGTAGAGATCCACATACTGGTTGAAGGCGGCCACCAGCTCTTCATTGCTGACGGCAAAGGGTGGGGTATAGAGGCCTGAGCCACTGATCACGATAGAGGTCATCTTTGCTCCTCGCCGGGTGCGTTCCCGGCTTGTCGGTTTATAGGGGTGAGAGGGTTACAGCTGATCGATCGCCGCAGCAAGACCCGCCAGGGTCAGCGGATGCATCCGCCCGCCAACCACGTCATTCATTAGCTTGATGGAGGGGTGCCAGAGCCACTCCCGCCGCGGGGTGGGGTTGATCCACACCAGTTTGGGAAAGTGTTGCTGCAATCGGGTGAGCCACACCTGACCCGACTCCTCGTTCCACTGCTCGACACTGCCGCCGGGCCAGGTGATCTCGTAGGGGCCCATGGTGGCATCACCTACCAGGATCACCCGGTAGTCGCTGCCGTAGGTGCGCAGCAGCCGCAGGGTATCGAACCGCTCCTCAAAGCGGCGGGCGTTATCCTTCCAGACGAAGTCGTAGAGGCAGTTGTGAAAATAGAAGTACTCCAGATGCTTGAACTCGTGGCGCAACGCGGAGAAGAGGCGCTGCACCTCGGCCACGTGGGCATCCATGGAGCCTCCGACATCGAAAAAGACCAACAGTTTGACCCCGTTGTGGCGCTCGGGCCGCAGCTTCACATCGAGCCAGCCCTGGCGGGCCGAACTTTTTATGGTGTCGTCGAGATCCAGCTCGTCGGGATTGCCTTTGCGCACCCAGCGCCTGAGCTTGCGCAGCGCGAGCTGAATGGCACGCTGGCCGAGCGGTGAGTCGTCGCTGAAGTTGCGATAGTGACGGGCCTCCCACACCTTGGCCGCCTTGCCGTGCTGCCCCTCTCCACCCATACGAACGCCCTCGGGGTGAAAACCGCCGTGGCCAAACGGGCTGCTGCCACCAGTCCCCACCCACTTGTTGCCGCCGGCGTGGCGCTCTTTCTGCTCGCGTAATCGCTGGTTGAGGGTCTCCAGCAGCTTGTCGAGTCCGCCGAGGGATTTGAGCAGCGCCTTCTCCTCTGGGCTCAACAGCCGTTCGAACTCCTTGCGCAGCCACTCATCCGGCAGGTTCTCCGGCAGCAGGAGAATGGCTTCCAGCCCCTCGTAGTACTCGGCGAAGGCGCGATCGAAGCGATCGTAGTGAGCCTCGTCTTTTACCAGCAGGCAGCGGGAGAGTTGGTAGAACTCGTCCATATCGATGGTGACCAGCCGGGCCGCCAGTGCGGCGTGCAAGTCCAGCAGCTCACGCAGGCTGCAGGGGAGCTTGTGGCGGCGCAGATGGGTAAAAAAGTCGATCAGCATGGGTCAGCTGCCGCGCCGGGCCAGAAAGGCGAGCTTCTCGAAGAGATGCAAATCCTGCTCGGTCTTGAGCAGGGCGCCATATAGCGCGGGCACCAGCTTGCCTGGCTCGCGGGCGCGCATCGCCTCGGGGGCGATATCGTCGGCCAAGAGCAGGCGGATCCAGTCCAGCAGCTCTGAGGTGGAGGGTTTCTTGCGCAGCCCCTCTACCTCGCGCAGCTCGAAGAAGAGCTCCATCGCTTCGCCAAGCAGGCTCTCCTTGAGGTCGGGGTAGTGGAGTTTGACGATGGCCTGCATCTCGGCCTTGTCGGGGAAGCGGATATAGTGGAAGAAACAGCGGCGCAGGAAGGCGTCCGGCAGCTCTTTTTCGTTGTTGGAGGTGATGATGACCACCGGCCGCTGGCGCGCCTTGACTCGCTCGCCGGTCTCGTAGACGTCGAACTCCATCCGGTCCAGCTCCAGCAGCAGATCGTTGGGGAATTCGATGTCGGCTTTGTCTATCTCGTCGATCAGCAGCACAGGTCGCTGCTCGGCGCTAAAAGCCTGCCACAGTTTGCCCTGGCGAATGTAGTGGCTGATATCGGCCACTCTGGGGTCGCCGAGCTGGGAGTCGCGCAGCCGGGCCACCGCATCATATTCGTAGAGACCCTGTTGAGCCTTGGTGGTGGACTTGATATGCCAGGCAATGAGATCGGTGCCAAGATGGTCGGCGACCGCTTCTGCCAGCACCGTCTTGCCGGTGCCCGGCTCCCCTTTGATCAGCAGCGGTTTTTCGAGGGTGATGGCGGCATTGACCGCCATCTTCAATGCATCGGAGGCGAGATACTGGCTGCTTCCTGAAAATCCCATAACGTCGGTTCCTTTGACGATTGGCGCCTGGAGTCAGGGGCCAGAGAGAATAAGCTCTATATGTTGTAATACCATATGGTTATAACGAATAGTCACTTCTCATTCAGAAACCACAGGGTAATCTTGTTTCATCGTCGTAACAAACACAGGGATAGCGCCATGAGCAAAATTTTTGAGGACAACAGCCAGACTATCGGTCACACCCCGCTGGTTCGTCTCAACCGTGTTACCAAAGGTCGCGTGCTGGCCAAGATCGAGAGCCGCAACCCCAGCTTCAGCGTCAAGTGCCGGATCGGTGCCAACCTGATCTGGGATGCCGAGAAGCGCGGCATCCTGACCAAGGGTAAGGAGATCATCGAGCCCACCAGCGGCAACACGGGTATTGCTCTGGCCTTTGTCGCGGCGGCTCGCGGCTATCCCATCACCCTGACCATGCCGGCCACTATGAGCCTGGAGCGCCGCAAGCTGCTCAAGGCGCTCGGTGCCAATCTGGTGCTGACCGAAGGGCCGCTTGGCATGAAGGGGGCCATTGCCAAGGCCAACGAGATCCTCGAGTCCGAGCCGGGCAAGTATGTGTTGCTGCAACAGTTTGAAAACCCGGCCAACCCGGAGATCCACGAAAAGACCACCGGCCCCGAGATTTGGGATGCCACTGACGGCGAAGTGGATGTGTTCGTGGCCGGGGTCGGTACCGGCGGTACCATTACCGGTGTCTCCCGCTATCTGAAGCAGACGAAAGGCAAGGCGGTGGTCTCTGTTGCGGTCGAACCGGCCGAGTCGCCGGTCATCAGCCAGAAGCTGGCCGGGGAAGAGATCAAACCGGGCCCCCACAAGATCCAGGGGATCGGCGCCGGCTTTATCCCGGGCAACCTGGACCTCTCCCTTATCGATCGGGTGGAGAAGGTGACCAGCGATGAAGCCATCGAGATGGCCCGTCGCCTGATGGAGGAGGAGGGGATCCTGGCCGGTATCAGCTCCGGTGCTGCGGTTGTGGCTGCCAGCCGTCTGGCCGAGCTGCCGGAATTTGCGGGCAAAACCATTGTGGTCATCCTGCCGAGTGCGGCGGAGCGTTACCTCTCCAGCGCCCTGTTTGCCGGGGTGTTCAGCGAGCAGGAGCTGCAGCAGTAACTGATCGGAATCTTTCAAAACAGCGGCGCTCCCAGGAGCGCCGCTTCTTTATGGGCTAGACTCAACCCCTGTTAGTGTCACTTGATCCTTATTTTTTGGGGTAAAATAACAAGTTCCGGAGTGAGAAAAAAAGCAGACATTCTGCTCTAAATCTCATATCCTGTGCGGCGTCACGCGGTGTTTGCTGGCTGGGTATCACAAAGTAACAAAGTGTTATTTTTCGTTATAAAATAATTTCAGGCCAGTCCTGATGCGGCTTGTAGCCCAATAACTGAAAATTGCCAACCAGCGCGCCGATTACTGCACAGAAACTTGACCTGGATTAAACCATTGCGGGTCTGCTTTCGTTACTTTACAACATATCCATACTGACACGGTGGGTCAGGTTGCTTCAAAAACGACCAATCCACCAAAAAATATCAATAATATGGGGTGAAACCATGTACGAGAAGTCTGTTGTTATTACTGCTGAAAACGGCCTGCACACCCGTCCGGCAGCTCAGTTCGTGAAAGAAGCCAAAGAATTCCAAAGCGAGATCACTGTGGTCTCCGGTGGCAAGTCCGCCAGCGCCAAGAGCCTGTTCAAGCTGCAGACCCTGGGCCTGACCAAGGGTACCAACGTAACTATCCAGGCTGACGGCCCGGATGCTCAGCAAGCTGTTGAGAAGCTGGTTGCCCTGATGGACGAGCTGGAGTAATCCAGCTTTAGATTCCTCCCCCACAGTCGTTTTAATAGGAAGGATTATGATATCTGGCATTCTTGCGTCCCCCGGTATCGCATTCGGTAAGGCGCTTCTTCTGAAAGAAGATGAAATCGTTATCAATCAGGGCAAAATCTCTGCTGACCAGATTGATGCCGAGATCAACCGTTTCCTCGAAGCTCGTACCAAGTCAGCTACCCAGCTGGAAGCCATCAAAGAGATGGCCGGTCGCACCTTCGGTGAGGAAAAAGAGGCCATCTTCGAAGGCCACATCATGCTGCTCGAAGATGAGGAGCTGGAAGGGGATATCAAATCCTTCATCAAAGACAACAAGGCTTCCGCTGACAAAGCCATCTATGAGGTGATCGAACAGTACGCCAAGATGATGGCCGAGCTGGATGACCCTTATCTGCGCGAACGCGCTACCGACTTCCGTGACATCGGTACCCGTCTGGTCAAGAACGTACTGGGCATCGCCGTTGTCAACCTGAGCACCATCGACGAAGAGGTGATCCTGGTCGCCAAAGACCTGACCCCGTCTGAAACCGCTCAAATCAATCTGAAATATGTGCTGGGTTTCGTCACCGATATCGGTGGCCGTACCTCTCACACCTCCATCATGGCTCGCTCCCTGGAGCTGCCGGCCGTGGTAGGCACCAACGACATCACCGAGCGCGTCAAGAACGGTGACATGCTGGTGCTGGATGCGATCAACAACCAGATCATCATCAATCCGACCGCTGAACAGTTGACCGAAGCCAAGAAGTTCCAGGCTCAGTTCCAGGCCGAGAAAGATGAGCTGGCCAAGCTGAAAGATCTACCTGCCATCACGCTGGATGGTCACCAGGTCGAAGTGTGCGCCAACATCGGTACCGTCAAGGATACCGAAGGTGCCATCCGCAATGGCGCCGAAGGCGTGGGTCTGTACCGTACCGAGTTCCTGTTCATGGACCGTGACGCGCTGCCGACCGAAGACGAGCAGTTCAAAGCCTACAAAGAAGTGGCCGAAGCGATGCCGGATCAGCCGATCATCGTGCGTACCATGGACATTGGCGGCGACAAAGAGCTGCCCTACATGAATTTCCCGAAAGAGATGAACCCCTTCCTGGGCTGGCGTGCCGTGCGTATTTTCTTCGACCGCGAAGACATTATGCACGCTCAGCTGCGGGCCATTCTGCGCGCCTCTGCCTTCGGCAAACTGCGCATCATGTTCCCGATGATCATCTCTGTCGAAGAGTTCCGTAGCCTGAAAGCTACCGTAGAGACGCTGAAAGCCGAACTGCGTGCCGAAGGCAAAGCCTTTGATGAATCCATCGAAGTGGGTATCATGATCGAGACCCCGGCCGCTGCCGTGATGGCTCATCATCTGGCCAAGGAAGTGGATTTCTTCAGTATCGGTACCAACGACCTGACCCAGTACACCCTGGCTGTCGATCGTGGTAACGAGATGATCTCCGCCATGTACAACCCGCTGTCACCCTCCGTCCTGACCCTGATCAAGATGGTTATCGATGCGTCCCACGCCGAAGGCAAGTGGACCGGTATGTGTGGTGAACTGGCTGGTGACGAGCGCGCTACCCTGCTGCTGCTGGGTATGGGTCTGGATGAGTTCTCCATGAGCGCCATCTCTGTACCGCGTATCAAGAAGCTTATCCGCAACACCAACTTCGAAGATGTGAAGGCAATGGCTGATCAAGCACTGAGCTTTGCCACCGCTGCTGAAATCGAAGCGTGCGTAGATAACTTTATTAAGCAGAAAGCAGTCTGCTAAGATCGGCTGCAAACAGCGACAAATCATCTCTAGGAGCTTTATATGGGTCTGTTTGATAAACTGAAGAAACTGGTTTCCGACGATAGCTCTGACACCGGCGGCATCGAAATCTTTGCTCCGCTGTCTGGCGAAATCGTGCCGATCGAAGATGTGCCTGACGTTGTCTTCGCCGAGAAGATCGTTGGTGACGGTATCGCCATCAAGCCGGCTGGCAACAAGATGGTTGCGCCGTGCGATGGTACCATCGGCAAGATTTTCGAGACCAACCACGCGTTCTCTCTGGAATCCGACTCCGGTATCGAGCTGTTCGTTCACTTCGGTATCGACACCGTTGAACTGAAAGGCGAAGGCTTCAAGCGTATCGCTCAGGAAGGTCAACAGGTCAAGCGCGGCGACACCATCATCGAGTTCGATCTGGCCGTTCTGGAAGCGAAAGCCAAGTCTACCCTGACTCCGGTTGTCATCTCCAACATGGACGAGATCAAAGAGCTGATCAAAATGACTGGTGCCGTGACTGTAGGCGAGACCCCGGTTATCCGTATCAAGAAGTAATGCCCGGCTGGCTCACGCCAGTTGCGCAGTAAAAAACCGAAGCCTTGTGCTTCGGTTTTTTTATGGCTGCGAGTCGGCTTTCCGTTCTGGTTACCACTCTATTCCGTCGAGATGACAACCCGGTTACGGCCCTGATCCTTGGCCTGATAAAGGGCCCGGTCGGCCATCATCAGCAGATAGTCGATGCTCTCCTGCCCCTTCATGCTGGCACACCCCAGACTGATGGTGAGGGATAGCTGCTTCCCCTGCCATGGCAAGTGGGTGGAACTGACATGCTGGCGCAGCTGTTCGGCGCGCCGTGCTGCCTGTTCAATATCGCAACCAGGCAGGATCAGCAGGAACTCCTCCCCGCCCCAACGTGCCAGACTCTCCCCCGGCAACAGCTGGCCCGCCATGGCGTGGGCGACGGCGCACAGCGCGGCATCACCCGCAGGGTGACCGTAGCGGTCATTGACCTGCTTGAAATGGTCGATATCTCCCAGTACCACCGAGAGGGGCTCACCCTGCAACCAAAGGGCCTGCAACTGTTGCTGGGCGCCACGCCGGTTGGTCAGTTCGGTGAGCGGATCGGTGCAGGAGAGGCGGCTCACCTCTTCCACCATGCACTGCAGGTCGTGGATATCGCGAAAGGTGACGATATGGCCATCCGGGATGGCATCGGCTCCCAGCTGGGCAGTGACGATAAACCAGCGCGACTGACCGCTCTTGCAGCGGATCAGCGCAGGCATTTCGGCAACCTCCAGCCCTTGAGACAAGCTCTGTTCCACCTGGGAGTGCCAGGAGTCGATGATGGTGCGGCGATACCCTTCATCCGGGTAGGCGACCTGAAACCAGGAGGCCATGTCCGGCAGATCGTCAAGGTTGTAGCCCAGCTGCTCAATAAAGGCTTTATTCAAGAAGCGGTGGCGCCGCTGCGGGATCATGTCGGGTGAGCAGCCATCGTGACGGGCAATGGATTCGGACACCAGAATAGGCAGCGGGATCACATCGAAGGAGCGAAACAGGATCTGTTGCAGTTCTCGGTCATTCATAGGAAAAGCGGCTCCACGATGCATCTTTTACATGCTTTACCATAGGTCAGACCTGTTTGGTGGTAAACCGATTTATAGCGGTTCCGCCGCCGGTTTTTCAGCCAATGGCAAAGGCGAGAAAATGGCGGGGTTGTTTGCCGTGGCCGTATCGGGTGAAAGCTGGGCAGGTTGAGGAGAAGGGGCAGAGCAAAAGGGTCAAAAAAACCCACATGGTCAGGCACATGTGGGTCGGGAAAAACCAGGCGGGGTAAAACAGACACTCCCTGTGTCGCTCATCTTCAGCTCAGGTGGAGGTGGTCCATCTGCTGGAGCTTTTCGGGCCAGGGCCCCTGCTGGTGGTCACCAAATCTTCACGCGCTCGGAAGGTGGCAGATAGAGCTTGTCTCCCGGCTTGATAGCAAAGGCACTGTAGAAGGCCGGCATATTCGCGACGACGCCATTGACCCGGTACTCCAGCGGCGAGTGGGGATCTGTCTTGAGCAGAACGGCCGCGAGCTCGGGCCGGTACTTTCCTTTCCACACCTGCGCCCAGCCGATAAAGAAACGCTGCTCGCCGGTGAAGCCATCGAGCACCGCTGGCTGGCGGTTGCCCAGGGTGAGCCGGTACGCCTTGTGGGCGATGGTCAGGCCGCCGAGATCGCCGATGTTCTCGCCAAGGGTCAGCTGGCCGTTGACATGCTCCCCCTTGATTGGCTCGAAACGGTCGTACTGTTTCGCCAGTTTTTGCGCTCTGGCGGTGAACTCCTTGAGATCGGCCGGAGCCCACCAGTTGTGCAAGGCACCGCTGCCATCGAATTTGGCCCCCTGATCATCGAAACCATGGCTCAGCTCGTGACCGATGACCGCGCCGATGGCGCCATAGTTGACCGCATCATCCGCCTTCAGATCGAAGTAGGGCGGTTGAAGTATGGCTGCCGGGAAGACGATCTCGTTGTTGTTCGGGTTGTAGTAGGCGTTCACCGTCTGCGGATTGTCGAACCACTCCTCCCGATCCACCGGTTGATGGAGGCGGGCAAGGTGCTCGTTGTAACGCACCGTGGCCGCTCGCTGGACATTGCCGACCAGATCATCGGGACGGATCTCGATTGCGCTGTAATCCTGCCACTGGTCGGGATAGCCGATCTTGACCCGTACCTTCTCCAGTTTCGCCAGCGCCTGCTGTTTGGTCGGGGCAGACATCCAGTCGAGCCCACCGATCTCCTGGCGATAGGCAGCGATCAGATTGCGTACCATGGTCGCCATCTGTGCCTTGGCTTCGGCCGGGAAGTAGCGCTCCACGTAGAGTTTGCCCACCGCCTGACCCAGATAGTCGTCCAGCACCTCCATGGCCTGCTTCCAGGGCTCCCGCTGACGGGGGATGCCGCTCAGGGTCGTGCCGTAGAAAGCGAAGTGCAGGGCATTGCTCTGGCTGTCGAGATAGGGCGCATAAGTGCGTAGCAGATGGAACAGGCAGTAGGATTGCCACTGCGCGATGCTGGTCTCCTGCATCACGGCGGTCAGCTTCTCCAGATAGTCCGGCTCACTGACGATGATCTCCGTTTCCCCGGCGATACCGGCCTCTGTCAGGTAGCGTTGCCAATCCAGGGTGTGCAGCAACTGACTGAGGCGGGCGATGGGCAGTTTGTTGTAGGTGAGGTTGTCATCCCGCAGCTTGACTCTGTCCCACTGCAGGCTGGCGAGGCGGGTTTCCAGCGCCAGAATGCGATGGGCCTGTTCGCTCGCCCCCTCGACGCTGGCATGGTTGAGCAGGGCGGTAATGAACTGCTCGTAGCTGGCCCGCAGAGCCTTGCTGGCGGCATCTGCTTTCAGGTAGTACTCCCGACCCGGCAGACCGAGACCGGATTGCTGCAGATAGATCCCGTAGCTGTCAGGCTGTTTCTTGTCGGCCATGAACCCGATACCAAAGGGAGCGCCGCCCCCCAGCTTGTTAACCCGGGCAAAGTAGGTGGCCAGCGAGGCGCCATCATGGATGGCCATGATCTCGTCACGTAGTGGCTGAATGGGGGTCAGCCCTTTGGCATCCCGCCCGGCCTGATCCAGATAGCTGGCGTAGAGGTCGGCTATCTGCTGGCGAGGGGTTCCGGCTTGTTGCGGGCGCTTGAGCAGCTCCTCCAGCAACACCTTGCGATCCTCCAGCGACTTGTCCGCCAGCAGATTGCCGATGGTCTGCCCCGGCATGTCATCCGGTATCCGGGTCTGTGCCAGCCAGTTGCCGTTGACGTGGCGAAACAGATCGTCCGCCGCGCGCACGCTGTTATCCATACTGGCCAGATCCACCCCGGAGTGGCCGCTGGTGGCACAGGCGCATGGAGCGAGGCCAAGCAAGGCCAGCGCAATGAGGCTGGCGATCATGCTGCGTTGCTGTTTCATCGTGAGTGTCCTGTATGGGGAGTCGGTGGTGAATTGGCTGTAACCGCTGGCCAATCAGCTGCGAACGACCGAGAGGAAGCGACCGTCGTGATTGAAGGTGCAGGTAAAGTCGACCGCATCATCGTCGGTCTCGTACTGGCCATAGACCTTGTATCTGTGGCCACTCTCTTCTGCCGACTCGGTGGTGATATCGCGCGGGGAGACATGGAATTTGCTGGCTGCTTCCCCCGAGCTGTAACGGGGCATCTTGCTGGTGGCCATATGCTGGTCATCGCTATCGTCATGCTGGCCATCATGCTCGTGTTTGTTATCGCTGTGCTTTTTCCCGGCGTAATAGCCAGCGGCGCCGATGGCACCCAGCGCAGCTGCACCTATCAGGACTTTCTTGGTATCCATATTCTGGCAGCCACTCAATGCAAGACAGGCGGCTATTCCCATTACCATCAAGGGGTGTTTCATCTCTCGGATCCTTTCAATTATCAAATGAGCAAGTCGGTGTCAGCCGGACGGTGGTCACAGGGCCCGGCGCTGGAATGGCGCCACTTTGCAATGGTCAGGATGAAGAGGACACTCAAATAAAATTAAAAAAAGTTATAAAAGTCCGGGAGCCGGAGCGAGCGCGGTATGGGGGGCGCGGTGAGGGGAGAAGGGCGCAGGTTTCATCCATGCGGTAAGTAGTGGTGTGGGGCAAGTGTTTGTTTTTAGACTTTTATTTCTCTTTATATTTTATCAAGGATGATGGTCGCACTGTTGCGTGGTTTTCACTGATGCTGGCAATGGATAACTGTCTCTATCGCCATAGACAGGGCATAAAAAAGCCGCTCACCAGGGTGAGCGGCTGTTGCCATCAGATTCATGCAGTTCGCTATCAGGCTGGCTGCTTGCCATCTTCTGCGGGCGGCGGCAGAGCGGCGGAGTTGGACTCCACCTTCTGCTCTTCGCCCTGCATGTTCTTGATGTAGACATCCATCTGGTTGAAGGCGATCTCGATGCCGTTCTCGCGGAACAGCTGGTCGATCTTGCGGTTCAGCTCGTCCACCGCCGGGTTGCGATCCCCCAGTTCGCTCACGAAGAAGCGCAGCTCGTGATCCAGGGTGCTGGCGCCAAAGGTGAGGAAGTAGACGATGGGGGCCGGGTCTTTCAGCACCCGACTGTTTTCGTCGGCCGCCTGTTTGAGCAGGGTGCGGGTCAGCTCCAGATCCGAGCCATACGCCACGCCCACCCTCACGATCACCCGGGTGACGGTGTCACTCAGCGACCAGTTGATGAGCCGTTCTGTCATCAGCTGCTGGTTGGGGATGATCACCTCTTTGCGGTCGAAGTCGGTCAGGGTGGTGGCACGAATGCGGATCCGAGAGACGGTACCGGAGAAGGAGCCGATGGTGACGGTGTCACCGATCCGCACCGGACGCTCGAACAGGATGATGATGCCGGAGACGAAGTTGGAGAGGATCTCCTTCATGCCGAAACCGATACCGACTGACAGACCACCCGCTACCCACTGCAGCTTGTCCCACTGCACGCCCATCATGGAGAGAGCGGTGAGGGAGCCAAAGCCGATCAGCACGTAGTTGAGCATGGTGGTGATAGCGTAGGCGGTACCCTGAGCCAGATTGAGCTTGGAGAGCACCAGCACCTCCAGCAAGCCCGGCAGGTTGCGCGCCAGTGACCAGGCACCGCCGAGCAGCAGGAAGCCGATCAGCACGTCACTGAGGCTGATGGGGAACAGCACGGCGTTGGCGCCGGTGCCTTCACTGCGGTGCCACAGCACCATGCTGTCGAGGTAGGAGAAGACCGCGACCAGATCGGACCAGAGCCAGTAGAAGGCGACGCCGAAGATCAGCATCAGCACGGTACGGGTCAGACGCAGGGACTGCTGGCTGACATCCTCCAGATCCATGGGCTGCTCTTCGATGGACTCGCCCCCTTCCGCATCTTCCGAAGATTTGTGCTCACGCTTGGCCACCGCACGGCGGTAGGCCAGACGACGGGCCGCCAGCTCCAGACCACGCAGGGCGGTGCGGTAGACCAGGCTCCAGATGATGATGAGGTAGAAGGATTCGATCAGGCGACCGGTCAGCTTCAGCGCGGTGTAGTAGTAACCGAGCACCGCCAGCACGATCAGCGCCACCGGCGCCAGCGCCAGCGCCAGGGCGATGGCGATCAGCGACTTCTGCATGCTCGCCTCGCCCTTGATGCGGGCGCGGGAGATGGGGAACACCAGATAGGCGGCCAGCCCCAGCAGGGTCAGGGTCATGGCCTGGCCGATCACGTCGTTGCCCAGGGTGGAGGGTTCAACCACCGCCTTGGTCGCGAGCATGATGAGCGGCAGCAGTGGCAACCAGATGTAGCGCATGCTGTTGCGCTTGGCCTGCAGCTCCGCTTTCGGGATCCGGAAGTGGGTTTCGGCGATGCCACCCGGGCGCATCACCGCCAGATAGACGCTGAACACCAGATAGCCGAGGGCGAGGTTCAGGGTGATTTGGAACATCAGCTTGGGACTGAGCAGACCGCAGTAGGTGAGCAGCAGACCGCCAGCCAGAATGAACATGCTGCCCGGCAGGCGTTGCAGCACGGTATAGAGCAGGGCGCGCGGGGTGTGCCACTGGCTGTCCTGACGGAAACGGCCAAGGTCCTTGGTGATCTTCTTCTCGCGCTCAACCAGCGCCGGACGTTTCCAGACCAGCAGGCCGCCGATCAGCAGCAGCGGGAAGGCGAGCAGAGAGATCCCCAGCAGCTCTTCGCGCCAGCGTTTCCAGTCCGGTTTCAATACCCAGTCGGAGGCCTGTTTGTAGGCCTGGGCGGGCCAGCTGATAAACCACTTGCTGTCGATGGGCTTGTTGCTGCTTACCCAGAAGATGTGTTGCTGCAGGGTAAATTCGATAGAGGCATAGACCCGCGCCAGCTGCTGCTGGGTCAGCTGCAGGCTGATGGCGTTGGTGAGCTGGCTGTCGAGTTGGCGGTTGAGCTGATCGAGCAGATTGATGCGGGTGTCGAGCAGCTTGGCAAGGCTCTCCTTGTCCTCCTCGCTGACCGGATCCTTGCTGCCGGCGATCAGATTGTCCAGATAGAGGTTCTTCTGGAACAGCTGGTCACGCTGCTGGCTCAGTTCAAACTGGGCCAGATGCAGATCGGCGATCTGCTCTTCCAGGTTTTTGACGGCGATGGTGGGCGCCGCTTCCAGCTGCTGGTAGAGCTGATAGAGGATGCGTGACAGCAGCAGATTGCCCTTGAGCATCTGCACCTGTTCATTGAGGTTGCGCTCGGTCTGGATGCCGCGCTCCAGCCAGCTCTTGGCTTGCAGGTTTTTCTGTACCAGCGAGTTGAGGCTGGTGGTGGCACCGATGAGCTGCTGGCTGAGCTGGTGGTTGAGCTCCTGCTCTTTTTGCACCAGCGGGCTGTCTTCGGTCGCCACCAGTTCACCGGTCTGCTCGGCGGTTTTCTCTGTGTCGCCGAGGCGCTTGGCGCTGCTCTGATCCTGCAACAGCTGCAGTTTCTGCTCTTCGCTGGCGAGACGGGCACTCTGGTAGTCGCGCTGCTTGATCGCCAGATCCTGCATGCTGGTACGGTTATCCAGCTCCTTTTGCAGGTGGGCCAGTTGCAGGTCGAGCAGGGCCAGTTCGGCACCGAGCTTCATCTTCTCGGCGCTGGAGACGCTTTCACCGGCGTTGAGGCGGGTACGGATCTCCTGACTGCGCTGGTAGGCACGGCTCATGCTGGCCTGGGCCCTCTCCGGCAGGGTCTGCAAGCTGGTGAGCTGGCTGCCGATGGCGCCGAGGGCCTCCTGGGCCGCCTGCATGTTGGCCAGCACTTCCGGCTGACGGCTATCGAGCTCTGCCAGACTCATGCTGGCGTATTCGCTCTTGATCTGCTCGGCACTCTTGCCCTTGGTCAGGGCATCGAGCTTGGCACTGATCTCTCTGAGTTCGGTGGGCAGGTTGCGGATCCGCTGGGCCTGGGTCTTGGCCTTCCCCTCTTCCTTGTCGATGCTGTCGAGCAGGCCGAGGGTTTCGGTCAGCAACTTCTGATCCGCTTGCTGACTGACGGTCAGGGTTTCTGATTTACCCAGACCATCCAGCGCTCGCTGAACTGCGTTGCGAGAGGGGACATCTTGCGCCATGGCTTGCGGGACGCAGAGGCTGGCGAGGAGACAGAGCAGCGGCAACAGTGTGGCCGAGACTCTTTTAAAACGTATTGAGGGCATATAACTTCCGGGTTATTACGCGATATTCGGGAGATTTCCCGCATAGATTAAATTCGCGTGGATTCTAACACCGGGCTTGTCAGGTAAGCAGGGGGGAGGGACAAAAAAAACGGCGCCCGCAGGCGCCGTTTTCAACTCGTTCAGCTCTGATTAAAGAACGTGAACAGAAGCGGTGTTGGTGGTGCCGCTCGGTACCAGAGCACCGGAGACCATCACAACTACGTCACCTTTCAGACCCATGCCGATTTCCAGTGCGGCTTCTTTACCGATGCGATAGAAATCGTCGGTAGAGGCGATGCTGTCAACCACGTGAGCAACCACACCCTTGGTCAGAACCAGCTGGGCAGCAGTTTTCTTGTTGGTGGTGATAGCCAGGATCCAGGCTTTCGGGAAGTACTTGCGAATGGCCTTGGCAGACTTACCGCCTTCGGTAGCGACCACGATCAGCGGGGCGTCCAGCTTCTCGGAGGTCTCTACGGCGCCTTTACATACGGCTTCGGTGATGCGCAGCTTGTTGCTGTCGTTGGCAGCAGACAGGTTGGACGGCATCACGGCATCGGTACGCTCGCAGATGGTGGCCATGATGGTCACGGCTTCCAGCGGGTACTTACCCTTGGCGGATTCACCGGACAGCATCACTGCGTCGGTACCGTCCAGGATGGCGTTGGCCACGTCACCAGCTTCGGCGCGGGTCGGACGCGGGTTCTTGATCATGGAGTCCAGCATCTGGGTGGCAGTGATAACCACTTTGCGGGCTTTGTTGCACTTGGCGATGATCATCTTCTGGGCGAAGATAACCTCTTCAACCGGGATCTCTACACCCATGTCGCCACGAGCAACCATGATGCCGTCGGAAACAGCCAGGATCTCGTCGAAGTTGTCCAGACCTTCCTGGTTTTCGATCTTGGAGATGATCTGGATGTTCTCGCCGCCGTGGGCTTTCAGGTGCTCACGGATTTCCAGAACGTCTTCTTTCTTACGGATGAAAGAAGCAGCAACGAAATCAACGCCTTGCTCGCAACCGAAGATCAGGTCGCGCTTGTCTTTCTCGGCCAGGGCCGGCAGCTTGATGGAGACGCCCGGCAGGTTAACGCCTTTGTTCTCGCCCAGGTCACCGTTGTTCAGCACTTTACAGATAACTTCGCGCTCGGTGATTTCGATAACGTCCAGACCGATCAGGCCGTCATCAACCAGGATGCGGTTGCCGACGCGCAGATCGTTGGCGAAACCTGCATAGGTCACCGCCACTTTGTCTTTGTTGCCAACCACGGTCTGGTCGGTGGTGAAGGTGAAAGTCTGGCCAGCGACCAGCGCGACGTCGTTGCCGCCTTCCAGCTTCATGGTACGGATTTCCGGACCCTTGGTGTCCAGCAGGATAGCTGCGTGCTTGCCGGTCTCGGCCATCACAGCGCGCAGGTTGCTGATGCGGCTGCCGTGCTCGGCGTAGTCACCGTGGGAGAAGTTCAGGCGCATGACGTTCATGCCGGCGTCCAGCATTTTGGCCAGCATTTCTTTGGATTCGGTCTTCGGACCGATGGTGCAGACAATTTTGGTCTTTTTCATGTCAATCTTCATGGTTAAGGAATTTCCGCCGAGCAATATACACCAGTTTTTGGAATCTTTTTATGATCCAGAAACAACGTTTTGACCAGATAACGTTTTCTTTTCAGGGATAACGTTTTCCTGTGAGTCACATTTTAGAGCATACGGCCACAGGTTCGGGCTTAAGGGATACAAATGTTGCCATCTGTGGTTGTTTGGCCGGGTTGAGGTTCAGATGTTGTAAAATGACCACCCGTCCGCTGTCACCGTCTTGTCACCGGCTTGCGCAAAAATGTTAGTTCATTGGCGCAAGGGTGAAGGAGGTCGGGATGAAAAACAGCCATGAAACCGGATGGACTCTGCTCTTGCTGGGCGCCGCCCTGCTGCTGGTTCAGACACTGCCAGCCCGCTACTGGCCTGATAATGCGCGACTGCTGGCAATTTTCTCCCTCCCAGTGAAAGGGGAGGTGGCCGCCGAGGGATTGGCGTGGCGAGAGTGGCAGGATCACAGTGCAGCGACCCGAATGGCGCTTCGTGCAGCCCGATCGCTGCCGGATGCTCCTCAGCCTTGATATCTATTGCTGCTTATCGGTCGTGAAAGCGTGAAATTATCAACCATTAGTTGATAGTTCTTATCTATCTTGCTGGATTGTCCACCTTTCATGGCAGGGGGATAATCGATTCCAACAGCGATATCCCCTCCGGTACCGCCCCTTGATACTTTGTTGGAGTCCGCTTTATGTCCCTCGCCCCCGTCTGGTTTATCTCTCACGGCGCACCGGATCTGGTGCTGCGTGAGCAACCCGCCACCCGCTTTCTGCGAACCCTGCGTCTGGGTGAGCTCAAGGGGCTGGTGGTCATCTCCGCCCACTGGTTAAGCCGCGAGTTGCAGATCAACGTCGAGCCCAAACCGGCCTTGATGTACGACTTTTACGGCTTTCCCGAGCCCCTCTACCGGATGCGCTGGCCTGCCAGCAGCCCCGAGTGGCTGCAACAAGGGGTGAGCGACCAGCTGGCACTGGCCGGACTGACCTCCACCCCGGTGCGGCGCGAGCTGGATCACGGGGTCTGGTCGCCGCTCTCCCTGATCGACCCAAACAGCGAGATCCCGCTGGTGCAGATCTCCATTCCCGCCAGCTTCACCCCGGCCCAGTTGTGGCAACTGGGAGAGGTATTGGGGGCGCTGCGCAGTCAGGGGATTGGCATCCTCGCCTCTGGCGCCATTACCCACAACCTGCGGGCGCTGGCACCGGAAGGCTCGCCAGTGCCGGAGTGGGCCAGCCAGTTTGTCGACTGGCTGGAGCAGAAGATGGCCGACGAGGATCGGCTGGCGCTGCTCGATTATCGTCGGCTGGCTCCCGGAGCAGTGGAGTCCCATCCCCACGATGACCACCTGCGCCCGCTCTTTGTGGCGTTGGGGGCGGCCGATGGTGTGGCACCGACCCGGCTGCACGAGAGCTGGGATGGCGGCAGCCTCTATATGGGCGCCTACCGCTTCGGCTGATAGCCTCTCAACAAGACCCCGCCAATTGGCGGGGTCTTGTTATTTACGGTGTAGTGATTTAGCCGATGGTACTGGTGATTGAGCTGATGCTACTCAGGGGACCACTACCCGGCTCTCGCCACCGCCGAGGGCTTCGATCCTGATCTGCACGCCGATCCGCTCCACCAGCGTCTGGACGTGGGAGATGACCCCGATCTGGCGACCGGCGGCCTGCAGGGAGTCGAGGCTGGAAAGCGCCAGATCCAGACTGTCTGGATCGAGCGTGCCAAACCCTTCGTCAATAAACAGCGACTCGACCTGGGTCTGCCGTGACGAGAGGCTGGAGAGGGCCAGCGCCAGCGCCAGCGACACCAGAAAACTCTCGCCACCGGAGAGGGAGTCCACCGAACGCACCTCGTCCCCCATGTCGAGATCCACCACTTGTAGCGCCAGATCGGTGCCGGGTACCCGCTCCAGCCGGTAGCGCGGCGATAGCTCGGCGAGCTGGGCGTTGGCCTCCAGCAGCAGACGCTCGAGGGTGAGGCTCTGGGCGAAGGTGCGGAACTTGGCGCCGTTGGCCTGCCCGATCAGATCGCACAGCTGCTGCCAGTGGTCGGCCACCGCCTGCTGGGCGGCCAGCTCCTGTTGCAGGCTGCCTGCCTTGAGAGCGGCTGCTTCGGCCTGTGCCAGCTTGCTCTTGCACTCGAACAGCTGCTCTTCAAGGGCGCGACAGCGGGCATCGAGCGCCACCAGCTGCTCGCTCAGCTCTGCATCCGGCAGGGCAGCCAGCTCGGGGTGATGCTCGCGATAGCGATCCCGCTTGCTCTCCTCCAGTGCCAGCGCCCGTTGCCGCTCGGCAAGGCGGGTGCGCGCCTCGCCAAGGGCATCTTCCAACCCTTGCAGGGCAGAGCGGCGAGCCTTGAGTTCATCGGGGCTGATGGCGAGCAGGCGGCGAAGGTCGTACTCGGCAATGCCAAGGGTACTGGCGTGGGCGGCCCAGCGGCCTAGCACCTCCCGCTTGCGGCGGCTGCTGGTCTGCTTTTCCTGCTCCACATGGGTGAGGCGGGTCTTGAGTTCAGTCTGCCGCTCCCGCAGAGCACGGCCGCCGCTTTGCATCAGCTCCAGTTCGCTGGCGAGTTGTTGCAGACGCTGTTGCCAGCGGCTCTCGACCAGCGGGATCTCCTCGCCACCGAGACAACCGCTGCGGCTGGTGAGCAGCCCCTGCCGTTGCTGTTCGTGCTCCTTGTAGTCCCGCTCGAGTTTGTGCAGCAGCTCGCGCTGGGTCTGCAGGCGTGCCTCCTGCGCACTTAGTGCCGGGGTGAGGCTGGCGATCTCGCTGGCCAGACGCTCCCACTCGCTCTGGCCGTGCAGCCAGGCTTCGCAGGCTCGCTGCCACTCGTGCCACTGCTGGCTGCCGAGCCATTGGCGCCACGGTTGGCCGCCCATCTGCTCGTCGAGGCGGTGGGCGCCTTGCTCAAGGCGCTGGCGCAGGGTCGCCTCCTGCTCGCCCATCCCCTTCACTTCCCCTTCCAGTGCGATGCGCTGGCGGTCGGCCTCTTGCCACTGCTGGTCAAACTGCTGGTGCTGGGCAGCCAGTTGGCTCAGTTGTTGACGCACCCCTTGCAGCTGTTGTTGGCCAAGCTGGGCCTGACGCAGCTGCTGCTGGCTTTGGGCCAACCCCTGCTCCAGCGCTTGGCCACGGCCAAGCAGGGTGCTCATCAGCTCGTTCCACTCGATGGGGCTCTGGCGCAGCGGCAGCGGATGGCCGAGCAGGGTATCGCCCCCCAGCTGTTGCCAGCGCTGGGTCAGCTGCTCGGCGCGTGCCTCCAGCTCTGGCAGATGTTGCTGGCGCACCGCCAGCTGGCGGGCCAGCTCCTGACGCTCGCTCTCGCACTGAATGTATTGGTGGTTGAGCCGCTCCCATTCGAGTTCGAGGCTTCTGACCCGCTCCGCCAGCTGACCTAGGAGCCCCGCCACCTGCGGCTGGCTCTGGCTGTAGGGGTGCTCCCCGGAACCGCACAGCGGGCAAGGTTCGCCATCGCTCAGGATATGGCGATACTGCTCGAAGCTGGCGATGGCGCGGGACTGCTCCAGCGCATGGCGCGCCTCATCCCGCTGCAGGGCGAGCCGCTCGCGGGCGGGGGCCAGCTCTTCGCTTAGGGTGGCGAGCTTGCCCAGCGCCTGCTCCAGCTGGGCAATCTCCTGTTGCAGGCGGGTATGCTGCTCGCCGTGGTTGCGGCCGTAATCGGCCAGCTCCAGCAGCTGGCGCAGCTGACCCAGCTGTTCGGTTTGCTGCTGCCACTGCTCCTGCGCCTTGGCGAGGCGGCTCTCCCACTGCTGCTCCTGCAACTCGTTCTGTTGCTGTTGCAGCCGAGCTTGTTCATGTTGCCAATAGTCTCGCTCCTGCTGGCCTTGCTCCAGCTGGCGCTGCAACTGCTGCAGGGCGCGCAGCTTGTGATCCCGCAGGGTGAGCAGCTGTTGCAGCTTGTCGGCATCCTCGGCCCAATCCTGCATGGCGGTGAGCAGGGGCTGCCACTGGCGGGCTACCGGTGCCAGCTCTTTGTGCTCTTCGAGCCAAAGGCCCCACTGCTGGTGCTGCTGCTTGAGCAGCTCCACCTGTCGGCTTTGCTCGCGCCAGCCCTGCTCCAGCGTGAGTTGCACTTCTCGCTCCTGTGCCCCCTCCTGCTGGATCTTCTGCAACTGCTGCACTTTCTCCCTGATACGGGTATCGAGCTCCTGCGCCCGCTTGAGTTCGGGTTGCAGGGCGCCCCATTCCCGTTCGGCGGCGATCTTCTCCGCCAGCAGCTGCTGCTCGGTCAGCGCACTCTGCTGGGTCTGCTCCTCGAGCTTGGCCAGCTCAGGCCCCAGTTCTGCGATCACCTTCTCCTGCTGCTGCACTTCCAGAGTGAGGCGGGCCAGCTCGTCGTGATCGGCGCGGGCCACCTGGGCCTGCTCGGCACGGGCAAACTCGTCGCGCTCGGGGGCAGCGGCGCTGTGGGCCTGCAGGGCGGCATCGAGCGCCGCCTGTCCCTCGGCGCAGCCCAGCAGCTGGGCGGCAATGCGGCTGTTGAGGTCGCGCAGATCCTGCATCAGCTGCTGTTGCTGCTGCTCGTGCTTGAGGGTGGTGGAGAGGCTCATCTGCTGGCTTACCCACTGTTCGCGGGTCGCTTCATCCATCTGTGCCACGTCGCCGAGGCGCTGGGCTATGGTGGCCAGCTTATGCTGCTCTTCCCGCGCCCGCTCATAGGTCTGGATGGAGATGGCGGAGTAGAGCTCGGTGCCGGTCATCCGTTCGAGCAGGGCGGAGCGCTCGTTGGCATCCGATTTGAGAAAGGCGGCAAATTCCCCCTGCGGCAGGATCACCGCGCGGCGGAACTGCTCCCAAGAGAGACCCACCAGCTCGTCGATGCGATCCTGCAGCTCCCGCTTGCTGCCGGAGAAAACCTGCCCCGACGCCACATCGGTCAGGGTGCGCTCCTGCGCCTGAAAGCGCCCTTCCGAGCGGTTGCGTGCCCGGCGTACCGCCCAGCGGGCCAGCCAGATGCGGCCATCACAGCCGCGAAATTGCACCTCGGCAAAGCCGCTGGCGTGACCGCGGCTGAGGATGCCGCGCACGTCGTTGGCCTTGAGCTTTTCCTCGTCATCCATGCGGCCCACTTCGGCCACGTTCTTGCGATTGGCGATAAAGCGCGGCATCTCGTCGTATAAGGCCAGACAAATGGCGTCGAGCAATGTGCTCTTGCCCGCACCGGTATTGCCGGTGATGGCAAACAGGCCTGCAGCGCCGAGCGCCCCCTGGGTAAAGTCGATGGTGAAGGGGCCGGTCAGACTGGCCAGATTCTCACCTGACAGAGACAAGATTTTCATTGGTTTGACTCCTTCACCTGCTCCAGGATCTCTTCAAACGAGGCAACCAGCCCAGCCTCGGGCTCCCCTTCAAACTGGCGCTGATAGCAGAGGCGAAATACCTCGGTGGGGGAGAGCTCATCGAGCCTGCGCCGCTCGCGACCATCGGCCAGCCCTTCGCCCGAGCCCTGATACTGGGTGCTGATGCGGGCCAGACGCACCGGCTTGTCTGCGATGGCCGCCAGAATACGCTCGCGGATGCGGGCTTCTGGCTTGGGCAGCAGCAGCCGTACTTCGAGGAAAGGCTGTGCCTCTTGTGGACAATCAGGCAGCTCGAGCGATGCGATGGCTTTGAGTGCGTCGTCGAGGCTGCTCTGGGGCAGGCGGATCATCTCCACCGCGCGGGGTACCGGGATCCGCTCCAGCCCGGCCAGTTTCCCCTCTGAAAAGGTCACTTCCAGCACCTGATGGTTGTAGTTGGCTTCGGCCAGCGAAAGCGGCAGCGGCGAGCCGCTGTAGTGCACCCCCTCGGCCGGGCTCTGGGCCAGATGGAGGTGACCGAGCGCCGTGTAGTCGGCACCGGCAAAGAGTTCGGCAGGCAGTGCGTGTTGGTTGCCGCCGAGCACCCGCCGCTCCGACAGCTCCGAGAGCTGGCCCGCCGCCAGATAGGCATGGCCCATGGCGATGAGCGGCAGACCCTCCCCGCAGCGGGCGCGCCCTTCGGCCAATACCTCGGCGTAGATTTGGCGTACCCCTTCGATCAGCCGGTCCTGCCCTTCTTCCAAAGGCTCCACCCGCAGATCGCTGCTGCGCAGGAACGGCACGGCGGCGCACCAGGCGGCAATGTTGCCCTCCTTGTCTTGCAGCGGTACCAGCAGGCGGTCGGCCTCGAGCTTGCCCTCACTGTCGCGACTGATGCTGCCCACCAGATGCAGATCAAAGGCGCGCAGCAGCTCGTGGGGGGCATCCAGCTTGGAGGGAGAGTCGTGGTTGCCGCCGATCAGCACCATGTTGAGGTGGGGCATCTCGGCGCGCAGCCGCGCCAGAAAACGGTAGAGTTGTTGCCAGGCGCTGGCGGGCGGATTGGCGGTATCAAACAGATCGCCCGCCACCAACAGGGCGTCGATCTCGCACGCCTTGAGGGTGTCGCTCAGCCAGTCGAGGAAGGCATCGTGTTCAAAACGGCGGTCATGACCATGGAGTTGATGGCCAAGATGCCAGTCGGCGGTATGGAGGATTTTCATTGGAAAGCAGCCCGGTTGCAGGGACGGTGCCTAGGGCACCCGATGGAGACAAGATGAGGATGCCCCGTGCTTTTTTCAAGTAAAACAGCGGTCTGTCATCAGTTCATGCGGGTTCGCAGCACATCTTGTACTGGGGGTGACCGGTGAGGGGATCGGACTCTTCACCCTTGATGACGAAACCGTGGCGACGATAGAAACGTACCGCCTGATCGTTCTCGACGAAGACCCAGGCGTAGAGCGACGCCCCCTGACGCTTGGCCTCCTGCAGCAGGGCGTGGCCGACACCGCGACCCTGACGGTCGGGACGCACAAAGAGGGCGGCGAGATAGTTGTCCACCATCGCCATGAAACCGAGCAGATCGCCGCGCTCCTCGAACACCCAGATGGCGGCACGATCGAGATAGCGGGTACGCAGATCCTCCTGTGCCTGCCACCAGCAGGAGGCATCGACGAAATCGTGGGCCTGCAGGGAGGCCAGCAACCAGATTTCGACGATCTCTTCCATGTCTTCCGGGCGACTGGGCCGCAACATACCTTCATCCTTATTAACAATTTACTTTCGCAGTCTAGGAGAACTTGATGAACAAACAGGTGACATAAATGAGACCCTGTGAGGTCGATCGCCCTTTATTTAGCGAGAATGATTGGCTGATCACAAAGCGCCTCTCTAGTACAATGCCCGCCGGACAATCTAGAGACCGAGGACGCCATGTGGTTTAAAAACCTGCAGATTTATCGCTTTACCCGCCCCTTTGACCTGACCGTGGATCTGCTGGAAACCCAGCTGGAAGCCTGTGCCTTCACCCCTTGCGGCAGTCAGGACATCTCCCGTTTCGGGTGGGTCAAGCCCCTTGGCAAATTCGGCTCAACCCTGACTCACTCTGCCTCCGGTCACATCCTCATCTGCGCCCGCAAAGAGGAGAAGATGCTGCCCGGTACCGTGGTCAAGGAGATGCTGGCCGAGAAGGTAGAGGCGATCGAGTTCGAACAGGGTCGCGCCCTCAAGAAGAAAGAGAAGGAAGCGCTGAAAGAGGAGATCCTCCACACCCTGCTGCCCCGTGCCTTCAGTCGTACCAGCCAGACCTTCGCCTGGATCAATCCGGCCGACAATTTGATGGTGGTGGACGCAGGTTCTGCCAAGAAGGCGGATGATCTGCTGGCACTGTTGCGCAAATCCATCGGCTCCCTGCCTGTGGTGCCGGTGGCTCTCAAGAACCCGCCCGAGATCACCATGACCGAGTGGTTGAACGAGGGCAACCTGCCTGCCTCCTTCACGCTGGAAGATGAAGCCGAGCTGCGCAGTGCCATGGAGCACGGCGGCATCATCCGCTGCAAGCAGCAGGATCTGATGACGGATGAAATCAAGAACCACCTGGCCAACGACAAGCTGGTGACCAAGCTGGCCCTCAACTGGGGCGAGACCGTCAGCTTCGTGCTGGGGGATGATCTCTCCATCAAGCGTCTGAAATTCAGCGAAGAGCTGCGCGAGCAGAACGACGACGTCACCAGCGAAGATCCGGCCGCCCGTCTGGATGCCGATTTCGCGCTGGTGACCGCCGAGCTGTCCCAGTTTATCCCGGCGCTGTTTGCCGCCCTGGGTGGCGAAGAGCAGTCCATCTAACCGGACTTGCGCCTGTTTGGCCTCTGCCATCCCATCGTAAAAGCCGCCTTCGGGCGGTTTTTTTATATCTATTGCGGATTGCCATTATTGATAGATGAGTAAGATATTGATCTGGTTCAATAACTTGAGCTGTCAGCGCCAATCGTGACATAGTCCCTCTTCATGGTCATAAAACAGACAAGGAGAGTGTCATGTTGCGCAAACCTCTGGGGCTGGCTGTCGCCCTTGCCCTGCTGGCCGGTTGTGCCAGTGACAACGGCTTTCACTACACCCCGCCAGCCCAGACCCTGATCGCGCCGGAAGCCGCCAGTGGCTGGACCGACAAACAGGGTTGGCAGGGCCATGACTTCATGGTGGCGGCCGCCAACCCGCTGGCGGTGGATGCGGGCTACCAGATCATCAATGCCGGTGGCAGTGCCGTCGATGCTGCCATTGCGGTGCAGCTGGTATTGACGCTGGTGGAGCCGCAATCTTCCGGGATCGGTGGCGGGACGCTGCTGCTGGTGTGGGATGGCCGCAAGGTGAGTGCGGTGGATGGCCGCGAGACGGCGCCGACTGCTGCCACCGACCAGCTGTTTATGCAAGATGGCAAGCCGCTGGCGTTTTATGACGGGGTGGTGGGGGGCCGCTCGGTCGGCGTTCCCGGCACCCTGCGCGCTCTGGCACTGGCCCATCAGCGTTATGGCAAGCTGCCCTGGGCTGTGCTGTTCGAGCCCGCCATCATGCTGGCAGAACAAGGATTTGTGATAAGTCCACGGCTGGCCACATTGCTGGCCAAGGATCCCTATCTGGCACGGGATCCGCAGGCGCGTGCCTACTTCTATCAGGCGGATGGCAGCCCCAAAACGGCGGGCACCCGGCTGACCAACCCAGCGTTGGCCAGGGTGTTGCGCACTCTGGCCACAGAGGGGGCGGATGCCTTCTATCGGGGGCCGCTGGCGGATGCCATGGTGGCCAAGGTTCGCCAGCATCCCACCAATCCCGGAGTACTGGCGGCCACCGATCTGGCCAGCTATCAGGCCAAAGTGCGTGATGGCCTCTGCTTTGACTATCGCCAGAGCAAGATCTGCGGCTTTCCCACTCCCTCGTCCGGCACCCTGGCGCTCGGCCAGATCTTCGGCATGCTGGAGAGCCGTGATATGGCGGCCCTCAAGCCGATCACCACGAAAGAGGGGGGGCTGGCTGCCTCCAGCGAGGCTATCCACCTCTACAGTGAAGCGGCGCGTCTGGCCTTCGCCGATCGCAACCAGTACGTCGCCGACAGCGATTTTGTCAGCGTGCCGGTGCTGGGGTTGCTGGACAAGGACTATCTGGCCGAGCGGGGCAAGCTTGTCGGTCAGCACTCCATGGGGATTGCCAAGCCCGGTACGCCGCCACTGGCGCTGGCACGCGGCAAGGATGCGACCCCCGAACTCCCCTCTACCAGCCATGTCTCGATCGTCGACAAGGCGGGGATGGCCATCTCCATGACCAGCTCCATCGAGGATGGTTTCGGATCGCGTCAGATGGTCAACGGCTACCTGCTCAACAACCAGCTCACCGATTTCTCCTTCACCTCGGTGGATGCTGCCGGTCTGCCGGTGGCAAATCGGGTGGAGCCGGGCAAGCGGCCCCGATCCTCCATGTCACCCCTGCTGGTGTTTGACAAGCCAAGCGGCGAGCTAACCATGACGCTGGGCTCTCCGGGGGGCTCCGCCATCATCAACTACGTGGGCAAGACCCTGCTCGGCACCCAGGATTGGGGCCTGAACCTGCAACAGGCTATCAACCTGCCCAACTTTGGCAGCCGCAACGGCCCCACCGAGCTGGAAGCGGGACGCACCCCCATGTCGGTGGTCGAGGGATTGAAGGCGAGGGGACATGAGGTGGTGCTGAACGAGCAGACCTCCGGCCTGCAGGGGGTTGAGCGCAACGCTGGCGGCTGGTTTGGTGCAGCGGATCCGCGCCGGGAAGGGATCGCCAAGGGGGAGTAAGGTTCCCATAACAACAAGGCCAGCATAATGCTGGCCTTGTTGTTGATGGAGCGTGACGGAGCGCTTACTGGATACCCAACAGCTCCACATCAAAGATCAGTACGGATCCCGGCGGAATTTTGCCGGCGGCGCGGTCACCGTAGGCGAGGTTGGCCGGGATATAGAAGCGGGTCTTCTCCCCTTCTACCATCAGCTGAACCCCTTCGGTCCACCCCTTGATCACCTGATTAAGGCCAAACTCGATGGGCTCGCCACGGGCGACCGAGCTGTCAAAGATGGTGCCGTCAAGCAGCTTGCCCTCGTAGTGCACCTTCACCTTGCTGGTGGCGGTGGGGTGAACGGTGCCGGTACCCGGAGTCAGCACTTCGTACTGCAGGCCGGAGGCGGTGGTGGTCACCAGCGGTTTCTCCTTGTTGCTGGCGAGGAACTCGGCCCCCTTGCGAACATTATCTTCGGCCAGCTTCTTGTTGTTGCTGCTGGAGTAGAAGTAGTAGGCGACACCGGCAACCAGCAGCGCGATCAGTATGAATTTCATCGGTTTTTCCTGTTCCATGAAATGTAAAAAGTGCAATGAGGGCGCCATCTTATCGCGCACCGCCCCTGATGGCGAGCCACAGGGCGGGAGGATGTGAGCGGGCAGGCAAAGCTCGGAGACGCAGACGGAAAAAGGGGCGAGTCGGTGACTCGCCCCTCGTCATGGCGGCGGCGCTTACTTGGCGGCCACCATCATCAGGGCGGGCAGGGCGAAGAAGAGACCCGTCACATAACCCAGAGCCAGCAGCTTGTTCTCGCTGCCTACCCGGGCCAGCCCCTCGGCGGCGCGCACCGGCAGGTCGCGCAGGAAGGGGATGCCATAGATGATGACCACGGCAAAGAGGTTGAACAGCACGTGGACCAGCGCGATGGTCAGGGCCAGCTGGGCACCGGCTCCGCTGATGGCGGTGGCAGCCAGCAGGGCGGTGATGGTGGTACCGATATTGGCCCCCAGGGTGAAGGGGTAGAGCTGACGGGTGCTGAACACGCCGCCGCCGGCCAGCGGGATCATCAGGCTGGTGGTGGTGGAGGAGGATTGCACCATGATGGTCACCAGCGCACCGGAGGTAATGCCGGTCAGCGGGCCACGGCCCAGCGCCTTGTGCAGCACCTCTTTGGCGCGGCCAACCAGTACCTGTTGCAGCACTTTGCCGAGATACGTGACGCAGGCGAGGATCAGCAGGATACCAATGACGATGGTCGCGATGGCGGCACCCTTGCCCGGCAGGAAGGCAACAGCACTGTCAATCAGCTGCTGGGCCGGTGCGGTCAGCGGCTTCATGAAATCCATGCCCTTCATCGACATGTTGGCGGAGCCTACCAGCAGGTTGGCCAGCCACTCGGCGCTATGTTGCAGCAGACCGAACATCAGTTCCAGCGGCAGGAAGATGAACACCGCCAGCAGGTTGAAAAAGTCGTGCACGGTGGCGGCGGCGAAGGCGCGGCGGAACTCGGCGCGATCCCGTACATGGCCCATGGAGACGATGGTGTTGGTGATGGTGGTGCCGAGGTTGGCACCCATGACCATGGGGATGGCCATGCCGATGGGCAGGCCGCCAGCCACCAGACCAACGATCACCGAGGTGACGGTGCTGGAGGATGCACCAGCGCGGTAGCGAGAATACCCAGCAGCAGGGCGACAAAGGGGTTGTTGGCAAAGGCGAAGATCTGGGCTGCGCCCTCGGCGCCGCCGGAGAAATCTTTGAAGCCGTGGGAGATGGCGCCCACGGCAACCAGGATCAGGTAGACCAGTACGATGACACTCATCCAGTTGAACAGGGCGCGGGTCGCGGGCGGCTGTGACAAGGAGTGATGGTGTTGCATAAAGCCTCTTGAGACGGTCGTTCCGTCTTGGGTTGTTGATGACCCGCGCATTTAATCAGTGGTTAATGACAGAAATATGACAAGGTGACACTTTTATGATGGTTTTATGACTTGCTTTGGTGGTTTGCTCGCTAATAGATGATGGGGATGGCGAGAAATATGGCTGGTGACGCCATCCGCCCTGTCTGTTCCTTGCCGACCAAGCAAGTGCGGGAGAGTGGCAATAGTCGAGCCCCATATTCAGCCCGTCAAATAGCAAAAGGGGAGCCATGGCTCCCCTTCTGTCTATCCGTTATCCGCAAAGGATCAGGCGTCAGCCGCTTCCTCGTACTGACGGAACGGGATACGGAACACCGCCAGACGCAGGAACAGATAGGTTGCGCCGAGGCCCGCCCAGATCAGGCCCAGCTCCAGCGAGCTCTGCTCCAGGTTGATCCACAGAGCGCCGATGGTGGCGGCACCGAGCAGCGGCATCAACAGGTAGATGACGTGATCCTTGAGGGTCTTGTTGCGCTTCTCGCGCACCCAGAACTGACCGATCACCGACAGGTTGACGAAGCTGAACGCCACCAGTGCGCCGAAGTTGACCAGCGCCAGCGCGGTATCCAGATCAAACGACACGGCGGAGAGGGCCAGACCGCCCACCATCAGCACGTTGATGGCCGGGGTGCGGTATTTCGGGTGGATGTAGCCAAACACCCGCTCCGGGATCATGCGGTCACGCCCCATCACGTAGAGGATGCGCGACACACCGGCGTGAGCCGCCATGCCGGAGGCCAGTACCGCGACCGTGGTGCAGACCAGAACCACGGACTGGAAGAAGGTGCCGCCAACGTAGAGGGCGATCTCCGGCAATACCGCATCCGGATGCTGGAAGCGGGCGAGGCTCGGGAAGTAGAGCTGCAGGCAGTAAGAGACCACCACGAAGATGATGCCGCCGATAAGGGCAGTCAGCACGATCGCCTTGGGGATCACCTTGCCAGCGTTCGGAGTCTCTTCGGAGAGGGAACTCAGACCGTCAAAGCCCAGGAACGAGAAGCAGAGGATGGTCGCACCGGTAAAGAGCGGTACCAGCTGTGCTGACTCGAAGTGGAACGGACGGCTGCTCATCAGGGTGCCAGCCCCTTCGCCGTGGTAGATGCCCCACGCCATCAGGCCGATAAAGAGGGTGATGATGGCCAGCTGGATCACCACGATCAGACCGTTGAAGTTGGCTACCAGATTGATGCCACGCAGGTTCAGGAAGGTCATCACGGTCACCAGACCGAAGATGAACACCCAGGGCTCAACGCCCGGGAACATGGCGGTCAGGTAGATCTTGGCCAGCAGAATGTTGATCATCGGCATGAACATATAGTCGAGCAGGGATGACCAGCCGACCATGAAACCGACGTAGGGGTTGAACACCTTCTGGGCATAGGTATAGGCAGAGCCCGCAGAGGGGAACTTGCGTACCAGATGTCCGTAGCTGAAAGCGGTCAGCAGGATGCCACCCAGAGCCAGCAGATAGGCGGTGGCGACCCGGCCGTCGGTGATGTCACCGACGATGGCGAAGGTGTCGAAGACAGCCATGGGGGTCAGATAGGCCAGACCCATCACAATCACTTGTGTCAGGGTAAGGGTCTTGAGCAGCTTGGCGTTTTGCGATGCCATTACGCTTTCTCCTCAATCAGTGCCGCAGCACGTGCTTGCAACGAGCGCAGGGATACGATGGATTCGCAAGCCTGTACATCAAGGGCGCCGGGGAGGCGCATACCGGGCTGTACCGGCAGGAAAGCATTAAAACGCCCCATTGTTATCCTCTCAACGTCGGGAGATTGTTTGGCAATCTCGAATATCACTTCCGGAAACGTTCCGGCCTCTTGTGGTGGGTTTGTACTGCACTTCAAAAATACAAAAACCGATGTCGCAGTGAACATCGGTCCTTTATTGGCGGCGTATTGTGCATTCGGTCAGCCCCCTTGACAAGCAAAAAAGGGCGGATTAACGCATTTTTTTGCATACGCACGGGGCAGGTAAGTGGTCACTCGCCCCCTGCAGCCGTCCCCGAGCCGCTCCCCCTTTTTCGGGGGGAACAGAACCCTGTCATGGCGTATGAAAAATCGGCAAATCGGGGCTGCAGGGTGCATAGCGCCTCAACATTGATCCTGATCATATTTGGCGGCGTTCCCCCGGGCTCGAGTCCTGCGAGCTTACCGGCTGGCGGGGGATGGGAGGGGGTGAAGTGAAAAAGAGTGGCTGCATATCCATTCACATTAATGACTGAGGATAGAAGGCAACGCGGCTCGGGCCATGGCACGGCGAGCAGCCCGGCTGGGTAGTTATTTGAAATCAGTCACACTTCCTGCAGAAACCGCATTTCTTGCAACCCGTGCAGCTGGCCACCAGAGCACCGCAAAAACAACAAGGAGCCCGCAGGCTCCTTGTTCGCTATCGGGGGGAGAGGCGCCAGCGGTTACTGGGCAATCTCCACCTTGTCGGCGGTATGCAGCGGGATGCGGAACACGGTGAGGCGCAGGAACAGGTAGATGGCCCCCAGCGCCGCCCAGATCAGCCCCAGCTCGAAGGAGGAGGGCTCGAGGTTGAGCCACAGTACCCCGATGCAGGCGGCGCCACAGAGCGGCAGCAGCAGGTACATCAGGTGATCCTTGAGACACTTGTTGCGGCCCAGCTTCACATAGAAGTGGGCAATCACCGCCAGATTGACGAAGGTGAAGGCCACCAGGGCGCCAAAGTTGATCAGCGCCAGCGCCATCTCCAGATCCAGCGACACCGCAGAGAGGGCCAGCAGGCCGACCAGCAGCACGTTGAACGCCGGAGTCTGCCACTTCGGATGGATGTAGCCGAAGAAGCGGGCGGGCAGGGCGCGATCACGACCCATCACGTAGAGCAGGCGCGATACACCGGCGTGGGAGGCGAGCCCCGAGGCCAGCACCGCTACTGTGGTGCAGACTAGCACCACCGCCTGGAACAGCTTGCCGCCGACATAGAGGGCGATCTCCGGCAGTACCGCATCCGGATGCTGGAAGCGGGAGATGTCTGGGAAGTAGAGTTGCAGGAAGTAGGAGGTGGTGACAAACAGCACACCGCCGATCAGCGCCGTCAGCACGATGGCGCGGGGGATCACCCGATCCGCGTCCGGGGTCTCTTCCGACAGGGTACTGATGGCGTCAAAACCGAGGAACGACAGACAGAGGATGGAGGCCCCCATCAGCAGCGGTGACACCTGGATCTGCTCGGAGAAGAAGGGACGGCTGCTGACCACGGTCCCCAACCCTTCACCGTTGTGAACGCCCCAAGCGATCAGTCCGATGAAGATGGCGATGATGCCGAACTGCATTACCACGATCAGGCTGTTGAAGTTGGCCACCAGCTTGATGCCGCGCAGGTTGAGGGCGGTCATCACCGCCGCCAGACCGAAGATATAGGTCCAGGGCTCTACGTTCGGGAAGAGGGCTTCCAGATAGATCTTGGCCAGCAGCATGTTGATCATCGGCATGAACATGTAGTCGAGCAGGGAGGTCCAGCCCACCATAAAGCCGACATAGGGGTGAAACACCTTCTGGGCATAGGTATAGGCAGAGCCGGCTGACGGGAACTTGCGCACCAGATGGCCGTAGCTCAGGGCAGTGAACAGCATGCCGATGAGAGCAAACAGGTAGGCGGTCGGCACATGGCCTTCGGTGATCTCGGTAACGATGCCGAAGGTGTCGAACACCGCCATGGGGGTGAGGTACGCCAGTCCCATAACCACGACCTGCCACAGTTTGAGGGTCTTTTTCAGACCAACCTGCTGGGCCGCCATTATGCATGTTCCTCATGCAGTGCCAGAGTGGCACGGTCCATCAACGAAACCGGGAGAGAGGCCCGGGAATCAAGGGCGCCAGGGCGGCGCACACCGGCCATGGCCGGTTGGAAAGCATTGAGATGCCCCATGTTGTTCCTCACTAGACTTGGTGTCGGGAGACTGCTGCCAATCTCGCTATCTTTCCCGGGGGTGATCCGGCCTCGTTTATGGGTTTGTTCACTGTCTAAAAAAGAACCGATGCCATTGTTTTACATCGGTTCTTTCAGTGGCGGCGCATTGTGCATTTGCAGGGCCCCCTTGACAAGAAAAAAAGGGGGCAAAATTGCATTTATTTGCACAGGTGAGTGGTCACTTTCCTGCTGGTCAGGCCAGCACGGCCTCCAGTGATTTTTCAAGGAGTTGCAGCCCCTCGTCAATCACTGCCGCAGGGGCTGTCAGGGGGGCAAGAAAACGGATGACATTTGCGCGCACCCCGCATGAGAGCAGGACCAGACCGCGTTTGCCCGCCTCGGCCACCAGACGTTTGGTGAGGTCGGGATCGGGCTGGCTGGCATCACGGCGTTTCACCAGCTCCATGGCCACCATGGCACCGGGGCCGCGAATTTGACCTATGCAGTCAAAACGCTCGGCTATGCGTTCCAGCCCCGCCTTGATCTGCTCCCCCTGATCCAGCGCTTTCTGGTTGAGTTTTTCCTCGTCGATCACTTGCAAGACCGCCAGCGCGGCGGCGCAGGCGATGGGGGAACCGGCATAGGTGCCACCCAGGCCCCCCGGTTTGGCCGCGTTCATGATCTCCGCCTTGCCCACCACCGCCGAGAGAGGGAAGCCCCCCGCCAGACTCTTGGCCAGGGTCATGATGTCCGGCTCGATGCCGGCATATTCGGTGGCGAAGGTCTTGCCGGTGCGGCAAAAACCGCTCTGGATCTCGTCGCAGATGAGCAAAATACCGTGCTGGTCGCAGACGCTGCGCAGCTTCTGCATAAAGCTCGGGGAGGCGGGATAGAAGCCCCCTTCGCCCTGCACCGGCTCGATGATGATGGCTGCCACCCGGCTCGGCTCGATATCGGCGCTGAAGCAGAGCTCGAGGGCGTGCAGGGCATCCTCTTCACTCACCCCGAGATAATCGGCGGGGAAGGGGATGTGGTAGACCTCGCCCGGGAAGGGGCCAAAGCCGGTCTTGTAGGGCACCACCTTGCCGGTGAGCGCCATCCCCATCATGGTGCGGCCATGAAAGCCCCCCTTGAAGGCGATGGTGCCGCTGCGGCCGGTGTGGGCGCGGGCAATCTTGATGGCGTTCTCGACCGCCTCGGCGCCGGTGGAGAGAAACAGGGTGCGTTTCGGCGTCGGGCCGGGCACCAGGGCGTTGAGCTTCTCGGCAAGCTCGATATAGCCGGGGTAGGGGGTGACCTGAAAGCAGGTGTGGCTGAACTTTTCCAGCTGCTTGCGCACCGCCGCCACCACTTTGGGGTGGTTGTGGCCGGTATTGAGCACGGCGATGCCGGAGGCAAAGTCGATGTAGCGGTTGCCCTCCACATCCCACAGCTCGGCATTTTGCGCCCGGTCGATAAAGACCGGCAGCAGGGTGCCAACGCCGTTGACCACTGCTGCTTCGCGGCGCGCTTGCCACGCTTTGTTTGATTCTGACTGACTCATCTTTCCTCCCTGAGGGGCCGCAGCCCCCGATATTCCCTGAAAATGTGGCAGGCGTTTTGGCGCCCATCACCGCCGATCAGCCCATCGAGCCAGATCGGCGGCGCCTTGTCTCTCTGTTGCTGCCCTAGCGAATGGCGCCAAAGCAGAGGTATTTGGTCTCCAGATACTCCTCCAGCCCCTCGGCTGCACCCTCCCGGCCCAACCCCGACTCCTTGATGCCGCCAAAGGGAGCCAGCTCGGTGGAGATGATCCCCTCGTTGATGCCGACCATGCCGTACTCCAGCTGCTCGGCGACGCGCCACACCCGGGCGATATCGCGGCCATAGAAGTAGGCGGCCAGGCCATAAGGGGTGTCGTTGGCAATGGCGATGGCTTCGGCTTCGCTCTCGAAGCACACCAGCGGGGCGACCGGGCCGAAGATCTCCTCCTGCAGGATGGGGTTGGTTTTATCCACCTTGCCCAGAATGGTGGGGCGGTAAAAAAGGGGACCGGCGGGGTGAGCTTCGCCCCCCAGCAGCACTTCGGCACCGGCGGCGACCGATTGCTGCACCAGATCGGCCACCTTGCTGGCGGCAGCCGGGTTGATGAGCGGGCCGATCTGGGTGCCCTCCGCCATGCCATCTCCCACCTTGAAGGCGGCGACGGCGGCAGTCAGCTTCTCGGCGAAGGCGTCGTAGACACTGGCCTGCACCAGAATGCGGTTGGCGCAGACGCAGGTCTGCCCGGCGTTGCGGTATTTGGAGGCGAGCGCCCCAGCCACGGCGGCATCGAGGTCGGCGTCGTCAAAGACGATAAAGGGGGCGTTGCCACCCAGCTCCAGCGACAGCTTCTTCATGGTGTCGGCGCACTGGCGCATCAGCAGTTTGCCGATGCGGGTGGAGCCGGTGAAGGAGAGCTTGCGCACCACCGGATTGCTGCACAGCTCGTTGCCCACCGCGCTCGCCTGATGGCTGGTGACGATATTGATGACACCGGCGGGGATCCCTGCCTGCTCGGCAAGCAGCGCCAGCGCCAGCGCGCAGAGCGGCGTCTCGGCGGCAGGTTTGATGACGATGGTGCAACCGGCTGCCAGCGCCGGGCCCGCTTTGCGGGTGATCATGGCTATCGGGAAATTCCACGGAGTGATGGCGGCGACCACGCCCACCGGCTGCTTGATGGTGGCCAGCCGGCGATCGCCGCTAAAGCCCGGGATGGTGCGGCCATAAGCGCGCTTGCCCTCCTCGGCGAACCACTGGATAAAGCTGGCGCCATAGGTCACCTCGCCCTTTGCTTCCGCCAGCGGCTTGCCCTGCTCGCAGGTCATGATACGGGCCAGCTCGTCGCTGTGGGTTGTGATGGCGGCAAACCAGGCGTAGAGCTTGTTGCTGCGCTCCTTGGCAGTCAGTGCCGCCCAGGCGGGTTGCGCCGCGTGGGCGACCGCGATGGCGCGGCGGGTATCCTCGGCATCCATGTCGGGCACCTGGGTAATGACAGCCCCGCTGGCGGGGTTGGTGACCTCGAAGGTGCGGCCGCTGGCGGCCTCGCACCACTGTCCATCTATATAGGCGCGGGATGTGATCAAGCTGGAGTGGGATGTTGTTCCTGACATGAGAAGC
The DNA here is from genome assembly GCF_051920345.1 of Aeromonas sp. 102P. Taxonomy (NCBI): domain Bacteria; kingdom Pseudomonadati; phylum Pseudomonadota; class Gammaproteobacteria; order Aeromonadales; family Aeromonadaceae; genus Aeromonas; species Aeromonas sp. 102P. The sequence continues at coordinate 2,016,774 of NZ_JBQBCZ010000001.1, forward strand.
CTCGAGTGTGGGTCAGAGCAGCTGGTTGCCGGAGTGAGCCGACCCTTCCTGCGCCGCTGCCGTATAAAATAATAAGCACAGGAAGACCATAATTTGAGCTGAAATGTTTTTCAAGTGTTAAATATATTTGAATTGCTGGGGGGCGCCATGCTAGAAAATGGGCTGTGTAGCGCGCTTTCTCCGGTTTGCTTGCAGGCTGCAAGTGGGCAGATGACCGGGGGATGGTAAATCAGGTGTGCAAAATAATGAACGGTTTCGCTGTGTAACATAGTGAACGGCAAGGGAAAGCTGGTCGGCTATTTTAACCAGCAGGGTAAACGGGCTGCGCCTGATCCGATGCGATCACGCGCAAGCAGGAGAGGCTGATGATGCAAGGATGCAGATATGGCGCAGCAGGGGGCTTGTCATGAGCGGGCCACAGAGCCGGGAGGGCGTGGCTCGACCATTGGGTGCGGCTGACGCCGGGGCGCGCACCATGGGGGAACGGCTGGCGGCGGTGCGCCATCAGCTGGGGCTCTCCCAGCGGCGAGCGGCCGAGTTGAGCGGCCTGACTCATGGCGCCATCTGCATGATCGAGCAGGACAAGGTGAGCCCCTCGGTCGCCTCCCTGCAAAAGCTGCTCACCATCTATGGCCTGCCGCTGTCGCGCTTTTTCGCCGAGGAGGAGAGCCGCACTCCGGAGGTGGTGATCAAGGCGGATCAGCTGATCGAGCTGGGCAGTCAGGGGGTCTCCCTCAAGCTGGTGCACAACGGCAACAACCGCCGCCAGCTCGGCTTTATGCTGGAGACCTACCCCCCCGGCACCGACACCGGCGGTCAGGTGACCCATCAGGGGGAGGAGGTCGGCACCGTGCTGGAGGGGTCGGTGATCCTGACAGTGGCGGGCCAGAGTTATCAGCTGGAGGCGGGCGACAGCTATGTGATCGACACCGGCGAGCCCCACAGCTTCAGCAATCCGTCGGGGGAGACCTGTCGCATCGTCAGCGCCCACACCCCGGCGAGCTTTTAATCCTGACAGTAGTTTGGCAACCGAACCGGTAAGGAAACAGGGATCATGACCGAACATGTAAACAGTTATTATGCAGCCAGCGCCAATAAACACGCGCCCTACCCGACATTGACCGAACAGCTGGAGTGCGATGTCTGCGTCATCGGTGCGGGTTATACCGGCCTCTCCAGCGCGCTGCATCTGGTAGAGAAGGGCTACAAGGTGGTGGTGCTGGAGGCCGCACGAGTCGGCTTTGGCGCCAGCGGCCGCAACGGCGGCCAGATCGTCAACTCCTACAGCCGCGACATCGACACCATAGAAGCGAACTGCCCGCCGGATCAGGCCAGGCTGCTCGGTTCCATGCTGTTTGAGGGGGGCCAGATCATCCGCGAGCGGATCAAGCGCTACAACATCCAGTGCGATCTGCAGGAGGGGGGCGTCTTTGCCGCCGAGACCGAGAAGCAGCTGCACGAGCTTAAATCCCAATATGCCCGCTGGCAGAAGTGGGGCAACGACCAGCTGGAGCTGCTCGATGCCAAGGGGGTGCGCGAGGTGGTCGCGAGCGATCGCTATGTCGGCGCCCTGCTCGACAAGAGCGGCGGCCATATCCACCCCCTCAATCTGGCGTTGGGGGAGGCGGAAGCCATCCGCATCCAGGGGGGCAGATCTTCGAGCAATCCGCCGTCACCAGCATCACCCCGGGCCAGCCAGCCTTGATCAAGACCGCCAAGGGGGCGGTGAAGGCGCGCTTTGTGGTGGTGGCGGGCAATGCCTACCTCGGCAATCTGGTGCCGGAACTGGCCAGCAAGAGCATGCCCTGCGGTACCCAGGTGATCGCCACCGAAGTGCTGGGAGAGGAGCGGGCCCGTTCACTGCTGCCGCAGAACTACTGTCTGGAGGATTGCAACTACCTGCTCGACTACTATCGTACCTCCGGCGATCACCGGCTGCTCTATGGCGGCGGCGTGGTCTATGGGGCGCGGGATCCGGCGGATATCGAGCGGCTGATCATCCCCAAGATGCTCAAGACCTTCCCGCAGCTGGCCGACGTCAAGGTGGAGTACACCTGGACCGGCAACTTCCTGCTCACCCTGTCACGGCTGCCGCAGTTTGGTCGCATCGGCCCCAACATTTACTACATGCAGGGCTACAGCGGCCACGGCGTCACCTGCACCCATCTGGCGGGCAAACTGCTCTCCGAGGTGCTGAGCGGTCAGGCGGAGCGCTTCGATGCCTTTGCCAAACTGCCGCACTACCCCTTCCCGGGTGGCCGCCTGTTCCGTATACCCTTTACCGCCGCGGGCGCCGCCTGGTACACCCTGCGCGACCGGTTGGGGGTATAAGGGCTGCCCGGCGAGAAATATGGTCTGGTGCTGGCGACGATGCGAGCGCAGATGCCAGCACAAATGCCGAAAAACAGAAGGCCACCGCGAGGGTGGCCTTGTTTATCACGCTGCAGCGCGTTGTTTAGCTGTAGAAGGCTTCAACGGTGCCCTTGAGCTTGATCAGGATGGGCTGACCACGGCGATCCAGCGCTTTGGGGGAGGGGATCTTTACCCAACCTTCGCTGATGCAGTACTCCTCGACATCGGTGCGCTCTTTGCCGTTCAGGCGAATACCGATCGGGTGCTCGAAGCAGGCGGCCACATAGTGAGGGCTGCGGGGATTGCAGGAGAGGTGATCCGGCAGAGCCGGTTTGGTGCTGGTATCGCTCATCGATATAACCCGAAATGAATAAAAAGTGGGTCATTGTAGAGAATGCCGCCATGGCATTCAAGGCGGCCACAAAACAGGCAAAGCGTGCTCGCCATCGCTATGGGCGACCCGCTTATCGTTGCCAATGCATCACCAGCTCGGGGTGGCCGCTATGCTCGCACAACAGCTGCTCACCCTCTTTAAAACCGTTGCGGGAATAGAAGCGCCGCGCCTGCTCATTTTCGGCGTAGACCTTCAACTCGAGCCGGTCATATTGGGCTTTGAGGTGTTCGAGCAGTTGGCGACCCAACCCGTGTGATTGGTGAGTTGGGGAGATAAACAGGGCGGCAACAGACCCCTGATACCAGGAGATAAAGCCCAGTAGCTGTCCATCCTCCTCATAGACCCAGCTCTGGCTGGCGGGCAGATAGATGTCCCGCATCGCTGCCCGTTGCTCATGCCAAAAGGCGGTGGGAATAAAGTCGTGGGCTTGCACCGATGCCTGATACCAGAGCTCGACGGCGGCATCCAGATCGGTGGCGGATAATGGGCGGATCATAGTGGCCTCGACTGTGAAGAGTGGTCGCACGATATGCCCGATCCATGTCGTGTTATCGGGCATATCGTCTATCGCAGGCTGGCTACTATTTGCGGGTCAGCTTGTCGAGGTAGCCCATGGCGAATGCCGAGAGGACAAAGGTGATGTGGATCAGCAGGTACCACTTGATCTTGTCGTTGGGGAGATTTTCGGCATTCATAAACACCTTGAGCAGGTGAATAGATGAGATGGCGACAATGGAGGCGGCGACCTTGTTTTTCAGGGAGCCGGCATCGAGCTTGCCGAGCCACACCAGTTTGTCGCTCTCATCCCCGACATCGAGGCGCGAGACGAAGTTCTCATAGCCGGAAAACATCACCATCACGATAAGTCCCCCCACCAGGGTGATATCGATCAGCGACAGTGTGACCAGCACCAGATCCACCTCTTTCATCTCCAGTATGTTGGGCAGGATATGGAGGATCTCCTGAAAGAATTTCACTCCCAGTGCCAGCAGTATGAGGCTGAGTCCAAGATAAATGGGGGCCATGATCCAGCGGGATGCGTACATCAATCTTTCAAACATGTTTTCCATAGTGCGATTACAGGTCCATCAAATGGTTAACAAACGAGTCGGCCATAGCTTAACCGAGATGCCTCACATCTCAAGCATCTCGATAGCATATTGCTGAATTGGGTGGTGTCAGGCAGGAGTATTTAACCCTGGGTAGGGCAGTGCAGCGGGTGGCAGAGGGCCCGTGGTCGGGCCTATCTGGTGTCAGGGAAGATCCAGGGTAAAGCGGGCGCCGCCGAGGGGGGATTCATCGACCCGGATCTGGCCGCCATAGCTGTGGACGATTTCGGTCACCACCGCCAGTCCGATGCCCTGACCCGGCGAGCTGTCAGCCCGCACGCCGCGCTGGAAGATCTGCTCCGATTTGGCTGGGTCGATTCCCGGGCCATCATCTTCCACTTCGATGCGCAGCCGCTCGAGATGACGCGCACCGTCACCTTCACTTCGCTGATGGCAAACTTGCAGGCGTTGTCGAGCAGGTTACCCATCAGCTCCATCAGGTCGCCCTGTTCGCCGTGAAAGAGGGCGTCATCGTCGAACTTGAAGTGGGTTTGCAGCTTCTTGTGGCGATAAACCTTGGTCAGGCTGGCCAGCAGTTTTTCAATCAGCGGCACCGGCTCGGTGCCCTTGCTGGCAAGGCGCTGGCGGCCGGTCACGGCCCGTCTGAGCTGATACTGGATCATCTGATCCATGGTGAGGATCTGCTCGTTGATGTTGTCGTGGATCTCCCGCCCCAGCTTCACTTCGCGGGTGGTGATCTGGATCAGCGCCAGCCGGGTTTTCAGGCTGTGGGCGAGATCGTTGAGGGCGTGCTGGTAGCGCTGGGTCTGCTGGCGTTCGTTCTCCAGCAGCTGGTTGATGGAGTCGGTCAGCGGGGCCAGCTCCCGCTCAAAATCGCTCGAGAGGTCATCGCGCTTGCCGGCCCAGATATCGTCGATCTGACGGGCGATGGTGCGCAGGGAGCTGAGGCTCCAGAAGGTGGTGAGCAGCAGCAGCCCGGCCAGCAGCATATAGGCGAGCAGTGCCTGTTTGGCGGTCTGGTAGAGGTAGGTGCGGGACTCTTCGTGGTAGCGTTTGGCCGAGTCGATCATCACCACGTAGTAGGCGGTGGTGCCGCTGCCGGGATTGCGGATAAACCGCAGGCTGTAGACGAAGTAGCTCTCGCCGTTCTTGATGGTGTGCTTCTTGAAGAAGTAGTCGAGATCCATCCCCCCCAGATACTTCATCAGATCGCCGCAAATGGTCTGTTTGGCCTTGATCACCTCCGGCATATGGAGGCTCGACCAGACCAGATCGCCATCGGCGCGGCAGATCAGGGTATCGAGGTTGCGATCCCCCGCACCACGGGATATCCGCCCCAGCTCGACGTTCGACCCCTTGTCATCCGGCTCGGTGGAGGAAAACAGCTTGGCCAGGTTCTCCTGCATCCGGGCGCTGGCCTTCTGGGTCTGCTCCTCGACGTGGCCAAGATAGAGGGCGTAGACGGCAAACCCCATGATCAGCGCGATCACCAGCAGCGAGCTGAGCAGCAGTTTGATGTGCAGTGAGCTGCGGATCATCTTGATGGGGCGTGGCAGATGAAACTGCATCAGTTACAGGAGAGGTTGAAGATATAACCCTGACGCCGGATGGTGGAGATGGGTTGAATCGTCCCTTCCGGATCCAGCTTCTTGCGCAGGCGGCTCACCATCACCTCGATGGTGTTGGGGTCCCCCTCGCCGTCGCCGTAGAGCTGGTCGAGCAGTTGCTGCTTGGATACCACCTGACGGGCATTGCGCATCAGGTACTCCAGAATGAGGTATTCAAAGCTGGTTAGCACCGCCACTTCTCCGGCGATGGTCAGCTCCTTGCGGGAGAGATCCAGCTCGTAATCACCAGCCTTCACCTTGGGCGAGATAAAACCGGCGCTGCGGCGCACCAGCGCATTGAGTCGGGCCAGCAGCTCATCTTTCTGGAACGGTTTGACCAGATAGTCATCAGCACCTGCTTCCAGTCCTTCGACCTTGTCCTGCCAGTTGCCACGGGCGGTCAGCACAATGATGGGGAAGGGGATCTGCCGTTCGCGCAGTTGCCGGATCAGTTGCAGGCCGTCCATATCGGGCAGACCGAGGTCGATGATGGCCACATCAATGGGATAGTCGGCGGCGTAGTGCAGTGCAATCCCGGCCTGGTCGGTGCTGTAGACCTGATTGTCGGCTTCGGTCAGCAGAGAGGAGAGGTGGTGATTGAGCAGCTTGTCGTCTTCGACCAACAGAATTTTCATGATGTGAGCGGTCATAGGGATCCAGGCTGTCAATTAGAAAGTGTATGTCGCTTCGAGTCAATTCGAATCCTAATGCATCCCGGCTGTATCGGGACTGAATCAGCGGGACTTCAGAGTTCGCGCCAACTGGTCGTTTAACCATGGTCCGGGTTGTCGATGGCATGCTGGTCGGCAGCCATGTTGCGAAAGGTTTGATGTGATGAGATAGATGGCCGGGAGGCTGCTGGCGCGACTGCAACAGCGTGAGCGCAGCGACCTCCTCTATATTGTCTGGCTCTGCTGGGGGGCAGCCTTGCTGCTCTACGTGCTGGGGTCGCCCTGTTTTCTGTGGCCAGTGGCGCCGATGCCGCTGGTTCTGCTTGTGTGGTTGGTGGAGAGAGTTCGGATGTTTGGAAGAAACAAAGGTGGTGCGGCTACTGCGTCGGCGGGGGCCACCGTGATTGCAGCCGGTGCCCGCTTCAAGGGCGAGTTGCAGGTGGAGGGGGATCTGGAGGTGCGCGGTCAGATCAATGGCACCATCCAGCTCATCGGTGGTGTGCTGCGCATCATGCAGGGCGGTAGCGTTGAGGGAGAGGTGAGTGCGCCCCACGTGATCATCAATGGTCTGCTGGAAGGCACCTGTACCTCCGCCGAGGTGGAGATCCTGGAGAGCGGCAAGATGCAGGGGATCTTCAAGGGGGGCAGTCTCTCCATCTGCAAAGGCGGCAACTTTGTTGGCCAGTCCCAGCCCTCCGTGGCCGGCAAGGCCGATCCCGTGTTGCAAGCCTTGTCTGAAAACAGTTCGTCCGGGAGCAAGCCGCTGGAGAGCAAGAACAATGTGAAAAAGCTGCCGCACGAGCCGAAAGGCAAGCCGACCGAGGAGCTGGCCAAGCAGGCGTGATGCCATTTGCCAGCGGTGCAGATGACGGTTGTTCAGGAAAACAGAGAGGGGGCCATAACGGCCCCCTCTGCGTTTATCTGTCACCCGTTAGCTGCGGCGCGGCGGCAGCATATTGGTGAGGGTGTTGTCTTTGAGAATATGGTGGTGATAGAGGGCCGCCACCGTGTGCAGGCCGATCAGGGCGTAACCGATATTACCCAGGGTCTCGTGCACCTCCTTGATCAGCCCCTTGAGATCCGGACTTGGGGAGAGCAGGGCAGGCAGCTCAAGCCCGAAGAAGGGGATGGGCTTGCCCGCGGCGCTCAGCAGCAGCCAGCCAAACAGCGGGGTGAGAATCAGAAAACCGTAGAGGGCGAGGTGGGCCAGTTTTGCCAGCTTGTGCATGACCGGGGATAGCTCGGGCACGATACGGGGTGTCGGGCTCATCCAGCGCAGGGCCAGTCTGACAAACACCAGGGCGAAGATAAGCAGCCCCAGCATAAAGTGCCACTCCTTCATCAGATCCCGGCCAGGGTCCCCTTTGGGGAAGATATCGCGAAATTCGATCAGGGCGTAGACGGCGATCATGGCCCACAGGGTCAGCCAGTGCAGCCCGATATTCAGGGTGCCATAACGTTGTTCACTGTTCATCAGCATAGGTTTGTTCCTTCGAAGTGCTGTCACATCCGTGTGGCATCCCCGCACTCAAGCGTGTCGGGGCGAGGCCAGATCCTTTGGCGGCAATAGCAGAGCTAGCATGCTTGCTATACATCGGTAGCCTGCCGCTGGCATCAGTCAGAGAGGAGATGCCCTCTGCTGTCTGCATGGTATCACTGGCAACCGGGTGGATAGTCTGATCAATGCCACACAATTTACAGGCTCATTAAGCCCCTTGTGACGTGAAGAAGGCGTGAAATAGCATCAGTGATGTCGGCCCGCCCAGGTTCAGGCGGGCTCGATGGCCAGCACCACGCAATCCGGCTCGCTGATGCGAAAACGGACGTTGCAGTCAAACAGCCGCACCCCGTACTCCTTCTCATCGGGCTTGCCCTTCTTGTAGGCGGGGCGCGGATCTTGTGCCAGCACTTCGCTCACCAGCTGGCGCAGCTCGGGATGGGCCTTGAGCCAGGGTTGCAACTGCTGCTCTGCCTCGGCACTGAAGCTCACCGCCAGCGGCGGGGTGGGCGCGTCGGGGGCAAAACCACCACGGGCATCCGGCAGGCTGTCGGCATAGGGAATATAAGGCTTGATATCGACGATGGGGGTGCCATCGAGCAGATCCACCGCCCCCAGCTCCAGCCACAGCTTGCCCCGCTCACGGCCGATCCCGTGCAGCTCGACCACCGAGAGCCCTAGCGGATTGGGGCGGAAGGTGGAGCGAGTGGCAAAGACGCCGACCCGCTCGTTGCCGCCAAGGCGCGGCGGGCGCACCGTCGGGTGCCAGCCCTGCGCCATGGTCTGATGAAAGACGAAGCTGAGCCACAGATGGGAGAACTGCTCGATGCCGCGCAGCACATCCGGCTGATCGTAAGGGGGGAGCAGCTCGAGGCGGGCGCGGGCCGATTTGACCAGACCGGGCTGGCGGGGGATGACGAACTTCTCCTTGTAGGGAGAGCGGATGATCCCGAGGGTGTCGATTTCGAACTTCATGGCGGATCCTGACTGAAAACCCCGGCAATTTAGCACAGACAGCCCCAAAACGCAGGCTTGGCCTCGATACGCCCTTTTCTGTGGCGCTGCCGTGATCCCTGTCCCATCCCGGCCAGTCGGGGGCTGTGCCCGCGCGCCAAGTTGCGTAGGGTGGAGGCAACTGGCGTGTCAGGATGAAATGTGCGCACATGCGCCGAAGGGGGAGGGAGAGGGATGAAACTGCTGATTATCGGTGGCTCCGGCTTTTTGGGGCGCCACCTCACTGCGCTGGCACTGGATTGGGGCCATGAAGTGACCCTGTTCAACCGCGGCCTGCACCAGCATCCGGACTGGCGCGATCTGGTGCAGCTCACCGGCGACAGGGACAAGAGCCTGAGTGCCCTGCAAGGGGCCGGGTTGCAGTGGGATCTGGTCATCGACACCTGCTGCTATCGCCCCGAGCAGGCGGCAAGCCTCTCGGCGGCCTTGCTCGAGCGCTGCGCACGGCTGATCTTTATCTCCACCATCAGCGTCTATCGCGATTTCTCACTGCCCGGGATGGACGAGTCGGCGCCGCTGCACCCTATCCCCGAAGGGGAAATGCCCACTGACTATGGCCCCCTCAAGGTGTTGTGCGAGCAGGCGTATCGCGCCCGCTGGGGCGAGCGACTTTGCATCCTGCGCCCGGGCGTGTTGTGTGGCCCCCATGATCCTACCGGGCGCATGGCCTGGTGGATTAAGCGGGTGCAGCAGGGCGGGCCCTGGTTGCTGCCGGGCAGTGGCGAGGATCGCTTGCAGTATCTCGATGTGCGCGACTGCGCCGAGTTTGTGTTGCGCGCGGCCGAGCAGCAGTTGGGGGGCACATTCAACTTGCTCAAATCCGGTATTACCCTGAGTGACTGGCTGGAGCGGCTGAGCGCCCGGTTGCAGCCTGCTCGCCCCATCCAGCCTGAATGGTTGCCCTGGTCGACCCTGATGGCGGCCGGTATCGAGCCCTGGCAGAGCTATCCCACCCTGCTGCCCTGCGCGCAGGCGGAGTTTGCCGGTTACGGCTCTATAAGCGCTGAGGCGGCCATCGTTAAGGGGTTGAATTTCCGGCCGCTGGAGGAGACCGTCGCCGATCTTGCCCACTGGCTGGCCATCGAGCCTGCCGCCGGGGTGGCGGAACATGCCATGACTCAGGCCGAGGAGACTTCGCTGCGGCAGCAGTTGCTGGAGCCCAGTCTGCAATAAGAGAGGGGGCATCGAGCCGTTGCTACCGAGCGTGGCGCGGCAGGTGTGAATACAACGAGAGAGGGCATCCCGCGGGATGCCCTCTCTGTCTATTCATGCCTGATGGTTGCCGAATAGAGGCTGACGCGATTCCCCATCCCATCGCTGTCGCTCACCGAGTTAGCGAATGGCGGCCCCCGCGGCTACCAGCAACTCTTTCAAAATGGCGCGATGGCAGCGGGACTCCTGCTCGCAGTAACAGCCCACCGAGAGGTTGGTGGTATGAGAGAGGGCGGCCAGCAGCGCCAGATCATGCCTGGCGGCAGGTTGCGCCATCTCGGCCTTGTACTGTTTGCCAAACGCCGCCCACTGGGCGGGTGTCTCGGCTGCCTGCCCCAGCTTCATGGTCTCGCTGCTGGGGGCCAGATTGGGGAACCAGACATCGTACCAATGCTGGCTGGCAAATTCGCTCTTGGGTACGCCGCGGGGCGGGCGGCGCACCGTGCCGATCCGCAGCCCCTCATCGGGCAGGCGCGGGCTGCCAAGGCGAACGATAGCGAGGGTCATGACAGCGGGTTACTTCTCTTCGGCCACTTTCAGCGCCTGCCCGTAGCAGATCACCTGTCTCAGGCAGCCCGGGGTGTCGCTGAACTCGGCGCACTTGTCGATGGTGACGCCGTTGCCACCCATGTCGGCGGCACGGCGGCGGGCCAGGGTGCGCGCTTCACCGGCGTTGGGCACCGGCTGGTTGGCATCGGCCTGGCAGGATTCACCCTCGATGGTGCCGAGGTAGAGGTAGTTGAGGTCAGCCAGCTCATCCTGTTCATAGATGCGCACGCTACCGGGTTTGAAGTATTCGTCGAAGTTCTCTTTATCCAGATTGCTGTTGAAGGCGTAGTTGGCACAGCCGGAGGCAATCAGGGGCATCATCAGGATCAGGCGTTTCATCGTCTCGTATCTTGTGTCGGTGATGAGGACAGTAGAAATGCGCAGGCGCTCCATGTCGGCATCTTGTTGAATAATGAGGGGGACATTATAGGGGCCAGCCGCCTGCGGCGACCAGCCCCGTTTTGCGCCCGGTTGTCAGGGTGTGAGCCCCATCAGGCTGATATCAGCCTGATATCAAACAGGAGCCAGCCGTTGATAGAGGCTGCGGTAGTAATCATCCGCCAGCAGCTCGTCATGAGGGGCACAGAGGCGGATCTGTCCCTCTTCCATCAGGGCAATCCGGTCCATCTGCTCCATCCCCAGCAGGCGGTGGGAGATGAGCAGCAAGGTGCGATCAGCCCCGAGCCGGAACAGCAGATCCATGATCTCCCGCTCGGTCTGGCTGTCGAGCCCTTCGGTCGGCTCGTCCAGCAGCCAGAGCGGCGCATCGTGCAGCAGGGCGCGGGCGATGCCGATACGGCGACGCTCACCACCGGAGAGGGGGCGGCCGCCGTCACCGAGCCAGGCGTCGAGGCCCGCCTCATCTTCCAGCAGATTGGCCAGTCCGACCTGGGTCAGCACCGCAATCAACTGCTCGTCAGTGGCGGTCGGGGCGGCCAGTTTGAGGTTGCCCCTCAGTGTATCGGCAAACAGATGCACCCGCTGGCTCACCACCGAGATGGAGGCGCGCAGCGCCCCTTCGCTATAGTCGGTGAGCGGCTTGCCACCCAGCAGGATCTTGCCAGCCTGCGGGCTCCACTCCCGGGTCAGCAGCCCCATCAGGGTCGATTTGCCGCAGCCGGTCTGGCCCAGCAGCGCCAGCTTCTCACCGGCGTGCAGCTGCAGGGTGCAGCCACGCAGCACCGGCTGGGGGTTGCCGGGGTAGCCAAAATAGAGGTCATTGATCTGCAGCGCGCCAGCGGTAGCGTGGGTCTGCTCGTCGCCCCACACAGGGGCTTTTGCCTCTTGCAGGATCTCGTTCAGGCGGCGTGCCGAGGTGAGGCTGGTGGATAGGTGCTGGAAAGCCCCCGCCAGCGGCATCAGTGCCTCGAAGCTTGCCAGGGTGGCAAAGACCATCAGTGCGGTAATGGGGTCGGGCGCAGCACCCGCCACCCCATGACCGGCCAGCCAGAGCATCAGGGTCAGGGTCCAGCCGCTCAGCAGTTGCACCGAGAAGTTGGCCAGCCCGCTCACCTTGGCCATCCGGGCCTGCGCGGCAAGCAGAGCCTGTTCGGCTTGTTGCAGCTCAACCAGCGCCTTGGGGGCGGCGGCAAACATCTGCAGCTCGGCCTGACCATCCAGATAGTCCACCATCCGGGTACGCAGGGTCGATTTTTCTGCAATCAGCGCCTGACCGGGGCGACGGCCGAGGAAGTAGAACACCAGCGGCAGGGCAATCATGCCAAACAGCAGAATGGCCCCCAGGGTGAGGGCGAGGCGACTGTCAAAAAACGACAGGAAGAAGACCAGTCCGGCGGTGCTGAGCAGGGCCGCGCCTATGGGGGTGATCAGCCGCAGATAGACGTGGTCCATCGCATCGATGTCTGCCACCAGTCGGTTGAGCAGATCCGCCTGACGGAAACCGGCCAGGGTACCGGTGGAGAGCGGCGAGAGTTTCTGCCAGAACCAGACCCGCAACCGGGTCAGTACCCGGAAGGTGGCGTCGTGGCTCACGACCCGCTCACCCCAGCGACCGGCGGTACGGACGATGGAGAAGAAGCGCACCCCGCCCGCGGGGGTCATGTAGTTAAAGGCATGGGTCGTCGCAACTGTCATTCCCGCCACCGCGGCGGCGGAGAGGAACCAGCCGGAGAGGGAGAGCAGCCCCATGCCGGCGGCCAGGGTCACCAGCGCCAGCAGCAAACCAATGGTGAGGCTGAGCCAGTGTTGGCGATAGAGGCGCAGAAACGGCAACAGATCACTCATCGAGAGAACCTCCGGAACGTTGGGAGAGCAGGCGGGCAAAATGCCCCTGCCCAGAACTAAGTTGCTGGAAGCTGCCTTGCTCCACCAGCTGGCCGCGGGCCAGCACCATTATCTTGTCCATCTTGGTAAGCTGGTCGAGGCGGTGGGTGATCATCAGCAGGGTCTGGCCAGCCATCGCCTGCTCAAGGGTGGTCATGATGGCGCGTTCGGAGTGGCGATCCAGACTGGCGGTCGGTTCATCGAGCACCATCAGCTGGGTTGATTTGAGCAGGGTGCGCGCCAGGGCGAGGCGCTGGGCCTGACCGACCGAGAGGCCGCCAGCCTGATCGCCGACCGGATAGTCGAGCCCCTTTTCCATGGCAAATTCCCACGCCTGCGCCTGTTTCAGGGCATCTTCCAGCTCGGCATCGCTGGCCGTTGGCTTGGCCAGCAGCAGGTTGTCGCGCAAGGAGGCGTGGAACAGCTGCGGGTTTTGCGAGAGCCAGCCCAGTTGCAGGCGCCATTGGCTCATGTCGAGAGTGGCGAGCTCCTGCCCGTTGACCTTGAGTTCACCGCGATAGGGGGCAAAGCCGAGCAGGGCATTGACCAGCGAGCTCTTGCCTGCGCCGCTGACGCCGATGAGGGCGGTGCGCGAACCGGCTTCCAGGGTGAAATCGATAGGGCCGACCAGCACCTTGCCTTCGGCGCTCAGCACTTCAAGGGCTTTGGCTTCTACCTTGACCGGGCTGTCGGCATGGAACGGCGCTGTGCCTGCGGCCGGTTCGCTCACCTCGGCTTCGAGGAATTCAAGCAGCTGCTCGGCAGCGCCGATGGCCTGCGCCTTGGCGTGGTAGTGGGCACCCAGTTCCCGCAGCGGGGCGTAGAACTCGGGGGCGAGAAACAGCACGAACAGGCCGGTAAAGAGGGTGACCTTGACCCCATAGCTACCAAAGTTCAGATGGTCGATATAAGAGAAGCCGAAGTAGACGGCAACCAGCGCTACCGAGATGGCGGCGAAGAACTCCAGCACGGCGGTGCTCAAAAACGCCAGGCGCAGCACCTCCATGGTGCGTTCGCGAAAATCTTCCGAGGCGTCGCGAATGGCGTCACCTTCAGCCTGGGTACGCATAAAGAGTTGCAGGGTACGCAGCCCCTTCAGGCGATCGAGGAAGTGGCCGGAGAGGCGAGCCAGCGCCTGAAAATTGCGGCGGTTGGCATCGGCGGCGCCCACACCCACCAGGATCATAAAGATGGGGATGAGGGGGGCAGTGCCCAGCAGGATCAGACCAGCCGCCCAGTTGACCGGGAACACGGCCACCAGAATGACCACCGGAATAAAGACGGCGATGGCCATCTGCGGCAGATAGCGGGAGAAGAAATCCTGCATGTTTTCAATCTGTTCCAGCAACAGGCTGGCCCAGCTACCGGCCGGACGGCGCTGGATATAGGCAGGGCCGAGACGGCTCAAGCGAGTGAGTACCAGCTGGCGGATGGTCTGGCGCACCGCGCTGCCCGCCTTGAAACTGGCCACTTCGCGGCCATAGGCCAGAGCGGCCTTGCCAAGCGTCACCAGCAGCAGGGTAATAAAGAGTGTGATGGATTGCTCAGGCGTTGAGCCTTCGATGATAAAGCCGTGCAACAGGGTCGCCAGCAGCCAGGCTTGCGCCACCATCAGAATGCCTTGGCCAAGGCCAAAAGCGATGGATATCGTGATCCAGCGGCGACCGTGACTCGATTGCTTGCGCAACCAGCCATAGAGACGTTTTTGCGTTTTTTTATCCATTACCACCATCCTCGCGTCGAGTGGCGCAAGACTATCCTTGCCGTTTGGCCTTGGCAACCTTGTAAATTATCTGTGTTGAAAATGTTTGCTTGAAAAAGCAACCGTCTGTTCAATCCTTGTCCGAACAGATTGATTTATTGAAAAAAGTGGCAAAGGCGCCATTGCGCTCGGCGGCAAAATGCATATAGTAGGAGCCCTGACGCGGGTGTAGTTCAATGGTAGAACGGTAGCTTCCCAAGCTGCATACGTGGGTTCGATTCCCATCACCCGCTCCAAATTTCAGATGCCAGGCGGGCATTGTATAATGGCTATTACCTCAGCCTTCCAAGCTGATGATGCGGGTTCGATTCCCGCTGCCCGCTCCAGCTTCAAAGCGAAAAGCCCACTACTGCGAGTGGGCTTTTTGTTTTTCATCTATCTTGTGCGCCGTTCGACGTCACGCTTACCGTTTCTCAGCTTTAAGGCAAACAGCAGAGACAGAAAAGGCGCCCGAGGCGCCTTTTCAGATCAACAGCGTAGCGGGAGCTTATTCCTGCTCCAGCTCACCACAGAAACGGTAGCCTTCACCGTGGATGGTGGCGATGATCTCCGGAGTATCGTTGACGCTTTCGAAGTGCTTGCGAATGCGACGGATGGTCACATCGACGGTACGGTCGTGGGGTTTGAGCTCACGGCCGGTCATCTTCTTCAGCAGCTCGGCACGGGTCTGGATCTGGCCCGGGTTTTCGCAGAAGTGCAGCATGGCGCGGAACTCGGAGCGCGGCAGCTTGAACATGTCGCCAGTGGGGCTGACCAGTGCGCGGCTGTTGATATCCAGCGCCCAGCCGTTGAACAGGTAGCGCTCAACCAGCTTCTTCTCTTCGCCACCGGCAGCCACGTTCATGGTGCGGCTCAGCAGGTTGCGGGCACGGATGGTCAGTTCACGGGGATTGAACGGCTTGGTGATGTAATCATCGGCGCCGATCTCCAGACCCAGGATCTTGTCCACTTCGTTGTCACGACCGGTCAGGAACATCAGGGCGATGTTGTCGTTCTCACGCAGCTCACGGGCCAGCAGCAGGCCGTTCTTGCCCGGCAGGTTGATGTCCATGATCACCAGATTGATGGTGTGGGAAGTGAGGGCCTGATGCATTTCGTCGCCGTTGTTGGCTTCGAGCACGATGTAGCCTTCGGCTTCAAAAATGCTTTTCAGGGTATTGCGTGTGACCAGCTCGTCTTCGACGATCAGAATGTGTGGTGTTTGCATGAGTATTCCCAGATTCTTATCAGTTAATTATCTTAAATTTAACACTCTTTGGCGTTTCAAACCGATTTCCTGACTGATCCTGAAAATTTATTACGTCATCCTGGGTATGAGAGTCAGGTCGGAATATCGCGAATTAGGCATCAGTACCGGCAAGTATCCCTGTGCCACTTATAGGTTCCCGACAAGTCTGGTCGAGCAGAGCCTGGAAAGGTCGTCCATTACGAAAGTGGCCGCATTTTATCAGTTAACAGGAGCATAACAACACTCTTTGCCGTCAGATAGCAACTTTTTAACTCTGATTTGATATAGGTCAAACCCTGGTACAGCTGCATCATACTTGGCCTGAACCGGGTTTTCGCCCCTACAAAATGTAATGGAATGTAACATGTGATTGACATGAATTTGTGGGAAAACTACAAGAAAATCTGCTTTATCGCGCCATTTGAGCCACCAGGCTGGTCTGCCTTTGCCATCATCACAGCCTGGAATCCGGCCAGCCAGTGGGTCACACAACGACGCAATATGCGGCGGGAACGGGCGCTGTGGCGCCATCTGACCGTGGATTTGCAGGTGCCCGTGGTGGGGCCATTTTGGGGAGCTGACCCGGACGAACGCTGGCAGGAGTCATCGCTGGCGGTGGCGCTATCTCTGCCACAAGCCCGTCAGCTGGCTGCCCGTTTTGGCCAGAATGCTCTCTACTGGGTGGAGGGTGGCCAGCTCTGGCTGATACCGGTATTGACGGATAAATCAGCAGTTTGTCTGGGCAATATTGAATCCTTCTGGATTGCCAGAAACCTTGCCTGATGAAAGAATAAACACCTTCATGTATCTGAAAGGAATCAAATCATGCTGGATCTCCTGCCCGACCTCTGCGATCAACATGGCGACTTGCTGCAAGTGGCCGACCCGGTGTTTCAGGATTTTGGCGGCAAGGCCCTCTTTTATGGTCGCGCCGTAACGCTCTCCTGTTATGAAGACAACAGTCTGGTGCGGGATCTGGTGACCCGCCCCGGTCACGGCAAGGTGATGGTGATCGACGGCGGCGGTTCGCTGCGCCGTGCGCTGCTTGGCGATCAACTGGCGGTCAAGGCGGTGGAGCAGGGGTGGGAGGGGATCCTGATCCACGGCGCGGCGCGGGATGTGGGCACCCTGGCGACACTGGCACTCGGGGTCAAGGCGCTGGCCGCCTGTCCGGTCAAGACCGAGAAGCGGGGATTGGGAGAGCTGGGGGCCGTGGTCAGCTTTGCCGGTGTGACCATCCACGAAGGGGATTATGTCTATGCGGATCGCAACGGCGTGGTGGTGAGTGCCACGCCGCTGATCTGATTCAGAAGTTGAAACCGACCCCCAGGCTCAGCGCCTGATCGGCAGTGATGGCGCTGACCCCGTAGTTGGCGGTGAGGGAGAGTCTGGGGGTCAGCAGCAGGCTGGAGTTGAGCTCCAGCAGGGTGCTGGCCTTGTCGAGATCGAGATGCTTGATCTGGCTGCCGATATTGAATGCCGGAGAGAGCTGGTAGCGTACCCCCGAACTCATATTGAAACCGGATGTGCGATTCTGATCCGCCACCGCCGGGCCCGCTTCCATAAAGAGGGTCACATCATCCACCACCGGATATTGATAGCCGCTATTGACCAGCCAGAGATCAAAACTGTCGCTGTGATGGCTATGGTCATTGAGCAGCACACCCGAGTAACTTTTGACATAGAGAGACGGGTTGGATTGCGGCTGAACCACTGCCCAGTCGGCGGCCTGTACGGCCATGCTGGCGCAGGTTGCAAGCAGTGTGATGATGAGTGATTTGACCATTCGTTTCCCCTCCCTGGGTCCGGAACTGAGCCTAAGCATGGCACATGCCAGCTGGTAGTAAAGTGAAGGGAGATCACAATAAAATCCTTTGGCATGGGCGCCAGCCATGATAAACAGGCTGCCGTATTGATGGCTCTAATCATTAAGAGGTGAATCCATGAACAAGAAACTGACTCTGCTGGCCGCGCTGGCACTGGGAGGCTGCGCAATGGCAACAGGTTCCAGCATGGCTCAACTGCAAGCATCCAGCTGGCAGCTGCAAGGCGCCACCGGCGATACCTTCACCCTGCAAGTGGTCGACGGCAAGGTGGCGGGCAAGGGCGGCTGCAACCGCTATTTTGGCGGTATCACCAAGCAGGGTGACGGTGTCTTGACGCTGGGCGCCATGGGCTCAACTCGCATGATGTGCATCGGCGACGCCATGAACAAAGAGACCGAGTTCCTGCAAAAGCTGGAGAAGGTGGCAACCTACTCCATCAACGGCAACCAGCTGACTCTGAGCGATGCCAACAAGGCGGCCCTGCTCACCTTTAACGCAATGCCTGCTACCAAATAAGGCACGCGTTCGTCTGATTGCCCCGACAGCGCTGACTGTCTGATACGCCCTCCCTCTGGAGGGCGTCTGTTTATCTGCAATGAACCCTGTGTGGTCGTCCGCAACGGTTGTTCACTCGTCGATTCTCCAGTCAGCCCGGTTTGATACCAGAATCTCGTATCTTCGCTTTGGTACGTATCTTGATCATTTCAATAATTCTTGTATAGTTGAAATAAAAAGTCGCACCAAGGGGAGTGAAGATGAACAAAGAGATGGCCACCAAGGTCTTTGAATCGCTGGCATCCGGCATCCGGCTCGATGTATGGCGGCTGCTGGTGAAGGCCGGGCTGGAGGGGCGGGTCGCCGGTGAACTGGCCAGCGAGCTCGATATTGCCCCCAATACCCTCTCGTTTCACCTCAAGGCGATGCTCAACACCGGTCTGCTGTCGGTGGAGCAGGAGGGGCGCTTTCTTCGCTACCGCGCCAATATTCCCCTGATGCTGGATGTGATCGCCTACCTCACCGAGGAGTGCTGTGCCGGTCATCCCGAGGCGTGCGGCGTGATGCGTGCCGAGTCAGCCTGCTCCCCTCATGTTCTGCCTGCGCAGCCCTGCTGCAACAAGGAGTAATGCCATGTCCTCCATTCAGATTTTTGATCCCGCCCTCTGCTGCTCCAGCGGTGTCTGCGGTACCGAGGTTGATCAGGCACTGATCACCTTCGCAGCCGACCTCGCCTGGGCCAAAGAGCAGGGCGTTGCCATCGAGCGTTTCAATCTGGCCCAGCAGCCGATGCAATTTGCCGAGACACCTGCCGTCAGCGCTTTTCTGACCCACGCCGGGGAGGAGGGGTTGCCGCTGGTGCTGGTGGAGGGGCAGGTGGTGTTGACCGGCCGTTACCCGAGCCGCAGCGAGTTGGCTCTTTATGCCGGGCTGCCTGCGCCACAAGCGGCCATCAAGGGGATCGTCAAGAGCGGCTGCTGCTCTGGCAGCGGTTGCTGCTGAGTCGCGACGTACCATTCGGGAGAGGCTATGTATCATTTTCTGACTAATCCACCGCCGTTTCTCTTCTTCACCGGCAAGGGCGGGGTGGGCAAGACTTCGCTGGCCTGCGCCAGTGCGGTGGCTCTCTGTGATATTGGCAAGCGCGTACTGCTGGTGAGCACCGACCCTGCCTCCAACGTGGGGCAGGTGTTTGCCACCGAGATCGGCAATCGGGTCACCACCATCGCCACGGTGCCCGGTTTGTCGGCGCTGGAGATAGATCCCCCCGCGGCGGCCAAAGCTTATCGGGAGCGGATTGTCGGGCCGGTGCGCGGCAAGTTGCCCGAGAGCGTGGTGCGCAGCATCGAGGAGCAGCTCTCCGGAGCCTGCACCACCGAGATTGCCGCCTTTGACGAATTCACCGCCCTGCTGACCGACCAAACGCTGCTGGCCGAGTATGACCACATCGTCTTTGATACGGCGCCAACCGGCCACACCATCCGGCTGCTGCAACTGCCGGGCGCCTGGAGCGAATTTCTGGAGCAGGGCAAGGGGGATGCCTCCTGCCTCGGCCCGCTGGCGGGGCTGGAGAAGCAGCGCAGCCAGTATGCCGACGCGGTCGCCGCTCTGGCAGATGCTACCCGCACCCGTCTGGTGCTGGTGGCGCGGGCCCAGCAATCCACTCTGCGGGAAGTGGCTCGCACCCACGAGGAGCTGGCCGCCATCGGCTTGTTGAACCAGCAACTGGTGATCAATGGCCTCTTCCCCGAGGGGGCTATTGCCGGAGATCCGCTGGCAATGGCGCTCTGGCAGCGCGAGCAACAGGCTCTCGCCCAGATGCCGCAGGGGATAAAGGGGCTGGCGCAGGATCATATCCCGCTGCTGGCCACCAATCTGGTGGGGCTCGACAGTTTGCGTCTGCTGCTGCAATCAGAGGGAAGAGCCGCTCAATTCTCGACCGCACATTCCACTGTCAAGCAAGCCCAGCCTGAGTTGAGTTCGCTGGTGGACGAGCTGGCCGCCGATGGTCACGGCCTCATCATGCTGATGGGCAAGGGCGGGGTGGGCAAAACCACGCTTGCGGCCGCCGTGGCGGTGGAGCTGGCGAGCCGCGGCCTGCCGGTGCACCTCACCACCTCGGATCCCGCCGCGCACCTGAGCGAGACGCTTGCAGGTAGCTTGCCCCATCTTGAGGTGAGCCGCATCGACCCCCACGCCGAGACCGAGCGTTACCGCGCCCAGGTGCTGGCCACCAAGGGGGCGGCCCTGGACGAGCAGGGGCGGGCACTGCTGGAGGAGGACTTGCGCTCCCCCTGTACCGAGGAGATTGCCGTGTTTCAGGCTTTCTCGCGCATTATTCGCGAGGCGGGCAAGCGCTTCGTGGTGATGGATACTGCCCCCACTGGCCACACCCTGCTGCTGCTCGACGCCACCGGCGCCTACCACAGGGAGATCGCTCGCCAGATGGGAAACAAGGGGCTGCACTTCACCACCCCCATGATGCAGTTGCAGGACCCCAAGCAGACCAAGGTGTTGATTGTGACGTTGCCCGAGCCGACGCCAGTGCAGGAGGCGGCCAATCTGCAGGCAGATCTGCGCCGGGCCGGCATCGAGCCCTGGGGCTGGCTCATCAACCACAGCTTGCAACAAGCCGCGGTCAGCTCACCGCTGCTGCAACTGCGGGCCGAGCGCCAGTTGCCCCATATCGAAGCGGTCGAGCAGCAACATGCCAGCCGCTACGCCGTGGTGCCGCTGCTCGCCGAGGAGCCGGTAGGGCCCGATGCCCTGCGCCGCCTCTGCCAGCACCATTGAGTCGCCACCCCGGTCTGCTGCCGGGGCGGCTTGAATATGCCGTTACTTGTTATAAACCCGTGTTTTGAACCAATAGAAGATGCGAAATTGCGCCGCATCGGGAGCTGTGATGTCTGCAACATGTGATGCCAAGGCCGTGCCTGCCATCGGCTTTTTTGAACGTTATCTGACCGCCTGGGTCGCCCTCTGCATTCTGGTGGGAATTGGGCTTGGGCAGGGGTTGCCGGATCTCTTCAAGGCGATCGGTGCCATGGAGGTGGCCAAGGTCAACCTGCCGGTGGGGCTGCTGATCTGGGTGATGATCATCCCCATGCTGCTCAAGATCGATTTTGGCGCCCTGCATCAGGTGAAGGGCCACATGAAGGGCATTGGGGTCACCCTCTTTATCAACTGGCTGGTCAAGCCCTTCTCCATGGCCTTCCTCGGCTGGCTCTTTATCCGCGTGCTGTTTGCCGACTGGCTGCCGGCAGATCAACTCGACAGCTATGTGGCGGGACTGATCCTGCTGGCGGCGGCACCCTGCACCGCCATGGTGTTTGTCTGGAGTCGTCTCACCAACGGCGATCCCTACTTCACCCTGTCGCAGGTGGCGGTGAACGACCTCATCATGGTGTTTGCTTTCGCGCCGCTGGTGGCGTTGCTGCTCGGGGTCTCCAGTATCGTGGTGCCGTGGGATACCCTGCTCACCTCTGTGGTGCTCTATATCGTCATTCCGGTCATCATCGCCCAACTGCTGCGCAAGGCCTTGCTGAAAAAGGGTGAGGCCCATTTTGATGGCGTTATGACCCGCATCCAGCCCTGGTCGGTGGCGGCCCTGCTGCTCACTCTGGTGCTGCTGTTCGCCTTTCAGGGCAACGCCATCATCGAGCAGCCGCTGGTCATCGCCCTGTTGGCGGTGCCCATTCTGATCCAGGTGCTGTTCAACTCCGGGTTGGCTTACTGGCTCAATCGCAAGGTGGGGGAGAAGCATTCGGTCGCCTGTCCTTCCGCCCTGATCGGTGCCTCCAACTTCTTCGAGCTGGCGGTGGCCGCCGCCATCAGCCTGTTCGGCTTTCACTCCGGCGCGGCGCTCGCCACCGTGGTCGGGGTGCTGATCGAGGTGCCGGTCATGCTGCTGGTAGTGCGGGTGGTTAACGCCAGCAAACCCTGGTACGAAGCGGGGCTAAGCCGCTAACTGAAGGCCGTTAACAGATGGCCGTTAACAGATGGCCGCGAACTGATGCTATCCATTTTCTATTCACTTGATTAATGAGAGACACGCAAATGAGTGCAATCACCATCTATCACAACCCGGAATGTGGTACCTCCCGCAATACCCTGGAGCTGATCCGCAACAGCGGCGTGGAACCCACAGTCATCCACTATCTGGAGACGCCCCCCTCCCGTGACCAGCTGGTGGCGCTGATCGCCGCCATGGACATGCCGGTGCGCGATCTGCTGCGCAAGAACGTGCCACCCTACGAGGCGCTCGGGCTGGCGGAAGATCGTTTCAGCGATGATGAACTGATCGATGCCATGCTGGCCCACCCCATCCTCATCAACCGACCCATCGTGGTCACGCCCCTCGGCACCAAGTTGTGCCGCCCATCCGAGGTGGTGCTCGATATACTGCCCGATCAGCAAAAAGGGGCCTTCGCCAAGGAAGATGGCGAGCAGGTGGTGGACGCGAGCGGCAAGCGCCTCAAGTAATCGTCTGAACGCTCAAGTACGGATTGAAACAGGGCCAGCTTCACGCTGGCCCTGTTTCGTTGTGTGAACAAGTTGAAAAAGTTATTCCGGCCAATCGTTTTACCGCTTTTTCTGTGACGATGATCACTGTACCATCGCCGCCCGACCTGCCACCCGGCCGCATCTCCCCCTGCGACGGCGCTGGCGTCACCCGATACATGCTGTCACCCGGAACGTGAATGACCCCAGGATGGGACCCGCCACTAACCTGTAGGTTTGTGGTCTGCGTGTCGCGTGGGTCGGCACTTCTCCCGCCGGATCTCCCGCGACGCCTGTCTGCAGACTTGCCATATGAAACTCCTCTCTTCATAGGTGCAAGATGACACTGTTATTGAGTCTGGTCGGTATGCTGGCCCTGATGTTTATCGCCTGGCTGGCGAGTGAAAACCGTCGAGCCATCCGCTGGCGAACCGTGCTGGGTGCGCTCGCCCTGCAAACCGGTTTTGCTGCCCTGGTGCTCTATTTCCCCCCCGGACAAATCATGCTCGGTGCCATGAGCAATGGCGTCTCCGCCCTGCTCGGCTTCGCCGACAGCGGTATCCGTTTCGTGTTTGGCGATCTCGCCAGCAACGGCTTTATCTTCGCGGTGCGGGTGCTGCCGCTGGTGATCTTTATCAGCGCGCTGATCGCCGTGCTCTACCACTTCGGCATCATGCAGTGGGTGATCCGGGTATTGGGCGGCGCCATTCACCGCCTGCTCGGCACCAGCCGTGCCGAGTCACTGGTGGCCACCGGCAATATCTTCCTGTCGCAAGGGGAGTCGCCGCTGCTTATTCGCCCCTTCCTTGCCGGTATGACCCGCTCCGAGCTCTTTGCGGTGATGACCTGCGGCATGGCCTCGGTGGCGGGCTCGGTGCTGGGTGGTTACGCCGGTCTGGGGGTGGATCTGAAATACCTCATTGCCGCCTCCTTTATGGCGGCGCCGGGTGGCCTGCTGATGGCCAAACTGCTGGTGCCGGAGCAGCAACAGGTGAGTGATCAGACCGAGATCACCCTCGACAAGAGCGATTACAGCAACGCCATCGACGCGCTGGCAGGCGGTGCCATGGGCGGCATGAAGATCGCCGTGGCCATCGGCACCATACTGCTGGCCTTTGTCAGCGTCATCACCATGATCAACGCCGGTCTCACCACCGTAGGCGAGTGGTTCGGCTGGGCCGATCTCTCCCTGCAGCAGTTGCTGGGTTATCTGTTTGCTCCGGTGGCCTGGCTGATTGGCGTGCCCGCCAGCGAGATGATGGCAGCAGGATCGCTTATTGGTCAGAAGGTGATCATGAACGAGTTCGTTGCCTATCTGGATTTTGCCAATATCAAGGCAGGTCTGAGCGCCCACACCCAGATCATCATCACCTTCGCCCTCTGTGGTTTTGCCAATCTGGGCTCCATTGCGGTGCAGCTCGGCTCCATCGGCACCATGGCGCCGGAACGCCGTCACGATGTGGCCAATATGGGCTTCAAGGCGGTGTTGGCGGCGACCCTGGCCAACCTGATGAGCGCTACCCTGGCCGGGATCTTTGTCTCCCTCTGATGAGATAAAGCCAGGCTGCGCCAGTAAAAACGCGCCCGCCCCATGTGGGGCGGGCGCTTTGCTTTATGGGCAGGGGGCTAGCGAGCGTTCGCTTCCCCCAGCCGTGGGTTGAGGGAGAGGATCCGGGTCTTGCTGACCCGGTGGCGATAGATCTCCCGCAGATAGAGCAGCGCCTTTTTCACCGAGTCGCGGCTGAGGCGAATATCGTTGATGGAGACGAACTTCTCTTTCTCGCGGATAAGCTCCCGATATTTCTTCTCATACATGGGCTTGATAGCGTACCAGTTGGTATCGAGGATCTTGGCCGGGTTCTCGAACTCGTTGAGCATGCTGTCGAGCAGTGTGTCGTTCCACTCCTCATTGCTGATCATCTCGATCACCGCCTTGTCCAGATGCTCATCGAAGCGATAGTGGTCCTTGGCAAAACAGCGCTTGATAAAGGCCACGATCAGGGTCAGGAAGTCATCGCTCAGGCAGGGGCTCTTGACGATCAGGGTGGTGAGGGAGATGTTGGCCGACGCCCCGATGACCAGCGCATAGCGCTTGAGGGTGGTATTGGGGAAGAGCCCGTTGAGGTGAGACTTGAGCCGGTTGAGATCCATATAGGAGAGCTTGTACTCCTTGGGCAGGGAGATGATCGACACCACAGAGGAGCAGTTCTTGAAGAAGTGCAGCTCGTTGAGGTGGGCCGGGTCATGGCCACTTTTCACATAGTCGTCCAGATACTCCCGATAGTTGCCCGCCTCGATGGGCAGCAGACTGATCCCCTCGATGGCTTGGGTCATCTTGTTGAAGTGGGGCAGCTCGATGGAACGGGTGAAGAGATCGTCCACATTGAGCCCGTCCTCCTTGTCAAACAGGCCGCCGGGGGGCGAGATGGACTCGGCATACGCTACCGCCACCGGCCCCGCCAGACTCATAAAGAGGTCGTTGGCATCGAGCCGAATGGTCTCGCTGATGTCGATGCCCGCCCGGCGAAAGTAGTTCTCGTCGTAGTCGGTGGTGACGGCCTGGGCGGTGAGGATGTTGAAGATCTGCTGTGAGATGTACTGATTGGCGTACTTCTCCATGGTGTTGACGTCAACATGCTGGATCTCGCCATCGTCGCTCTCTTCGGCGTAGCGCATGATGTCGTTGGAGATCAGCATCATGGCATTCCAGGGTCTGATCCGCTTGAGCATGCTGGCATCGCACGCCTGCTCGTTGTCGAAGTGATAGGAGAAGTCCCACTCCTCGGCCAGATACTTGCACAGCAAACGCCCCGCGTTGATGTGCAGCGCTTCCGAGATCTCGATACCCCGATCACAGATATTGGGCAGGATGCAGATGCCGCTGGTGAAGATGGGATCGAACATAAAGTGCTCCCCGAGGGAGAGGTGCTCCTCCTCTTCTGACGGGGGTGAAAAGGTCTTGCTCATGTAGGAGTACTGCTGGGCCAGCCCGAACTCGGAGGCCATGCCGGAGCCGGTACCGCCCCCGGCACTGAAGATGTAGAAATAGAGGCGGGACTGGTTGGCCTTGATGCCGCAGGAGTCCACCAGATAGGTATGAATGGCCTGCCACTCGGAGTTGGCGAAGTAGTGGGGGCTCTTGTTGAGGATGATCTTGGCCAGATACTGACCCAGGATGGGGGCGTTACCCGCGCCTCCCGCGTGGATCTCCGACAAGTCCATCACCCGCATCTTGGCGTAGTCACGCAAGGAGCCACCTTCGCCGCTGCGATTGGAGTGGCGGATGCGGCCATCGATGTCCTTGTCCAGATCCCCCAGCATCACCATGGGCTCGATCAGAAAGACCGGCCGGGCACCGTTGTTTGGTAGCCGCAGGTTGCGCCGGATCCAGCTTACCGGGCCAAACTCCTTCTCCCGCTTGCGTTGCTCTTCACTGTTGAACTCATTGAGATAAAAACTGCGGGCGTTGTAGACCAGCGAGGCTACATCCTGCGCGATGTTGGAGCCGCAGCGTCCCAGCCCCACCAGACAGACGGACGGAAAGTTGTGGGGTACGGTGGCGCCCGTTTCACTCTCTCCGATGGCGGCCGGAAACACCGCGTGGCGCAGCTGTTCCAGATTGGCAAGAATGCGGGCCAGATCCCCTTCGGTGTAGTAGAGGTAACGGTTGCCTGCGTCCTGCTCATCATCCGTGTTGATAGGTAGCAGATCGATATGCTCGGTCATGAAAAAAGATCCCTCTTGGCGGCGAATGTATATAAATCAGCAGCTTTGCACTGCCCGGTAACTCTAGATGATAAAAAGCGGGGGCGCGGTGAGCGGAGGGCGAGAGTTGTGACTGTGTGATCATGGGCACAGCAACACCCCGGAAATCTGCCGGTACCCCGCCCTGGACGGATGGGGCAACGGCGCCCCATTCCCCTGAAAAGGGGGACGACCACACTCAACAACATGTTGATCGTGCGCCGGATTATCCCGCTCGGAACGGCCAGTTTCCCTTGCGCTGGCGTGGTGGAACAAACACGAAAAAGAATTTTTAGATTGGTTTTAGCATTTCCAATCGATTATTTGATTGGGCAATAACGGCATTAGCGGTGTCAGATTAGGGGAGCAGGTTGGCCAACGCGCCGTCAGCCAGTCTTTACGCGGTCACACAAGGAGACACTCTGATGGAAACACTTGACCAGAAAATCGACACCATGCGAGAAGCATTTATGCAGCAGGAACGCAAACAGGCCCACGACAAGTGGCAAGCCAGGGTCGAGGAGCTGCTACAGATACGGGGTGAGGAGAGACAACCGGAGGAGCAGGAAGAGTAGTGCTCGCTCCCGGGCGAAAGTTGAGGTAGCGAACCCTTCGTATCGGCTACCCGTTATCTACCACCGATAAAAAAACCACCGACCTTTTGCAGGTCGGTGGTTTTTTATGGATAGCGGCTGATTGGATGGCCTGACTTCCGGGCCGAGCAATGGGGTCACATCCAAGGGCGTAGGGGCGCGACTACTTCGAATGGGTGACGGGCTCTTCGGAGAGCAGCTCGTTAACGAGTCCTGCAGCCAGATGAATATTCGACTCCATCTGGTCGCCGTCCACCGCGTTGGCTTTCCACGATTCGGGGGCTTCGGGGTGTGGCCCGGAAACGGCCACCTTGCCTTTCCCGTATGAGCTGATCAGCGCGGCAATCTGATGGTTTTGAAAATGGGCGATGACCTTGACCTGCTCGGGGCTTGGCACCGGCGTAAATTGCGGGCCGGCCTGGTAATACATCTGGCGCTCTTCACCAAGCCAGCTGATCGGGAAGATCCTGGCGCTAAAGTCGCCGTCATAATCATCGGATGTGGCAGGAACAAGGCCCAGCGCCGGCACAAAGCCCTCTTCTTCAGACCAGCCGGTGGATGCCACAAAGGCCCCCCCACAGATCCCGAGGTAGCGGCCACCATTCTGCAAATAGGTTTTTAACGCCGAACGAGCGTCCGCGGTGAAGGCATTGAGGAGCGGCTCAACATCGTCCTCAGTACCGCCAACGATAAACACCCTGGCATTATCGAGCTCTGCAGGCAGCGCCTCGAGATTGGAGAGATACCTGACCGGCAAGCCCACCTGCTTGACCACATCAGCAATCGCTCTGGTGCTATCCCCATCAGAAACCGGCCCGTTATAGATCAGCGCGTACGGCTCTTGCTGCGGCTGCGCAGAGGCGGCCTCTGCCATGCATCCTGTCATTAACCAAAGACTGATAACGCTCGCAATCCGCACGACGCTTTTTGATACATTCATCGCTGCCACTGTCCCTGTGATGTGAATCGAAGAGACTACTTATCACGATCCCGCTCTGTATGTCAGCCGCAGTTAAATGAACGTTTCAAGTTAACGCGGCAACGCTGATTGGGCCTGCGTTCGACACACAACGAACGAGCCAATACAGTGGGCGCACTTCACCTTCACTTCACCGAGCGGGGGTAGGGTAGGCTCACGTTTTCAGTTGGAGCTTTATTCTATGCCCACCATAGTCACTCACGCCGCCGTCCCTCTCTGCCTTGGACTCGGGCTTGGCAGCCGGATTATCCCGCCCCGCCTGCTGCTGGCTGGGGTTGCCATCGCCATGCTGCCCGATGCCGATGTGCTCGCCTTTAAACTGGGAGTTGCCTACGGCCATGTCTTTGGCCACCGCGGCTTTACCCACTCATTGCTGTTTGCCTTTGCCCTGCCTACCTTGGCCATGTTGTTTCATCGCCAATTTCGGGCCAGCGCCGCCACTGTCTGGTCGTTTCTGCTGGTCTCTCTGCTCTCCCACAGCCTGCTCGATTCCCTCACCACCGGCGGCAAGGGGGTTGGCTGGTTCTGGCCGTGGCGGGATGAGCGCTTCTTTGCACCCTGGCAGGTGATCCGGGTCGCCCCCTTCAAGCTGGAGGCCTATCTCACTGCCCGAGGTGAAGCGGTGATCCTCTCCGAGCTCTACTGGGTCTGGCTGCCGGGGGTTGTATTGATGCTGGTGTTGATGGGACGGCGGGTGTGGGGAAGGACGCCTATGGAATGCTGAGACTGGCGGCCAAGTGATGAAGATAGTCATAGCTATGCCACTGGGCGGCACAGAGAGCGAGTTGGGCTGATGCCTCCAAGGCACCTTGAACCCAGTGTCGGAGTAATATCCACAGAGCATGTAGTATGCAGAGACCCAAGCTCACCAGATATATGAGAGCTAACGCCATTTCAATTAAATCCGATATACCGTAGAGATCATTAGGATTGTGATAAAGCAGGTCATAGCCAAAGGCGCGAAATCCGAGTCTTAAGAGAAACAAGGAAAAGCAGAGAGTGGCCAGTTGTATTGTCTTTCGGCTGATTTCTGTCATGCAACTTCTCAAATCTTCCAACGCCAACTTTTGGGGCTGAGATGCAGCAGAGCTGGGACATCCATCATTTTGAATGTTGGCTATGTTATGCCTTGTTCAGAAAGGTGGGTATCCCAACTTTACAGAATAAAATACCCCCAATTATATGAATAGATTTTTGTTTTGTTATGGGAGCTTATATCTAACTCTAAACTCATTAATGGTTTCTTTAGAATGCGACATCGTCCCCTATACGCGTAATGCTTCAAAAACTGGCACAGCTTTATTTTTTTTGAGAACTTGAATTTGTTATGGTTAGAATTGGTGTAGAATTGCTTTCTAAAAATGTTCTCCACTCGAAAACATACAATTCATTTAGGCTGCTATTGAACGATAAAATATACTTGGCTCCTACTAACTCACCAAAACTGATGAATACTTGCGAGTTTATTCTTGAGAAACCTCTCCGATAATATTCAATGCCGTCAATTCTAGTTTCAGTCTTACCTTTATTATCAATCCATTTCGCACTTTCAGAGGGAAATAGTATTGCTAAGCATTCTCTATTTTTATCAAGGGTTCTTTTTCCCGTTTCTTTAAGAAGTTGCCCGAAAATTTTATTGATTGTGTTTTGAGAGTCTTTTGAATGGTGAGATTTGGCTTCGATATATAACTTTTTAGAATTAACTCCTCGCCATAGCGTGGAGATTAACACAAGCTCAATATCAGATTTTTCTTCATCATCCCCATTAAAGTGGGAAGTTGCTGTGTCAATTAGATGTTCAGACTCTAAAAAAACACGGAGGTTTCTTGTTAGGTCTTTCTCTGATATTTTTGTCATTTTCAGTTCCATTTTAGCTTAATATTTTTTAAGGGGACAGGCTGTGACCCTTTCCTATGAGCGAGCTAACAGCTTGAACTATTTGTTATAAGCCATCATTAACGGTAGGACGCTGTAGATTTTTTAACTTTTACATTAGGTATTCCTAAGGTTTCGAGATAGATAGATACAGCAGATGGTAAGGCATTGTTTTTAGGGCCTAAAATAATCTCTTCTATTGGATTTATATTTCCAGAGTCAGTGAAGTCAAGGTCGATATATGGGACTGGAACTGAATCACGCATGAAGAATTTTATTGTCTGGGCTGGTAAGGACTTTCCATGCGATGTGCCGCCAGCATCAACAATTCGCAGAGATCGGTTGCTAGGTTCGAAGTTAACCAAGTGTATTAAGCGAATCTCGTTTTCTTCTGAGAAAGCGGGGTTTTTAAATGCCGCAAGATCAAATGCAAGCTGTGTTATGGCTTCGATATAATCGTTGTCTCGAGTATTTCCCTTTGATTCTTCGATTGCATGAATTGCTTTTATAATTGCTTTTACTTCATTTATTTGCTCAGAGTTGTTGTATAAGACATGGAGAGGGCGGACGGCGAGCTTGGTCAATAATTCGGCATTAAATCCAATAGAGTACCCCTTGCCGTCATTTCCATATGCGCGCCACTGACTTAAAGTATCTCCATGCTTGGAGAAGCAAGATGCCAGTGGCAGTGCTATTGCTCCCGAGTTATGAAGCAATAAATCGACATTATCGATAAATTCTTTTCCTAGCTCTGTGATTAATTCTGTAGCTGCATGTTCCCAAACTTGATAACCCCAATGCATTTCCATGAAGTCATTCATCGAAAATATGTCGCAGAATCTGATTTTTTTCCCCGAACATATGGCGTTAAGCGTTTCGGCTGAGCAATAGTGGTAAAGTTTTTCTGTGTTGCTTGGGTTGTAGTATCTATCTAATAGCATTCGATGTCTGCCGAGTTTATATGACTGTTAGTTAGCCGTTTAAAGAGTGAGACTTAAATGAACTAGAGAACTCGCATCATATTAAACTCAGTGCGAATAACACTGGTAATGGAATTTTACCAGTGAGTTTGTAAATAGTTTTTCCGCTAGGTTCCTTTGTCTCATCCCCTGTAAATCTATAAAGTGTTTTACCATTTGAAGTTTTAATTTCGCTACTGGTAATTTTGAACATGATCTTTCCAGAAGTCTCCTTTATTTCAGCTCCATCAAGTTTGCATAAGGTTTTTCCAGATGTATCTTTTATTTCAGAGGCCATAATGATTATTTATAATTACGTTTGATGTCATCAAATAATTATTAGATAGATGGCATCCATTATATTGAGCTAACAATTATAGCTTGGTGCTAAACGAAGTGAGGCCCAACGTTTACCGCGAATATATCAGTAAATCTGTTTTACGGATCTGCCACATCCTTGTTTGTCCCGGTCTGGTTGGCGAAATAATGCTTATCTGTTGTGCTTTGCTACACGCTGCGTCAACCTACAAAAACCACGCTACCGCCCCTGAGTGACAGCCCCCAGTTCGCTGCTGTTAACCTGCGAGATAGCAACAATCGCTGTCATGGCGTTCTTCCGAGAGGTTGATTGTCATTCGGGTATCTTAAGGGGGCTGGTGGCGCGTTGAGAAGCGTGTTTTGGCGGGAATCTGTGTTGGATCAATAAATTAGTCATCAATAGTATTCAATTTGAGCAAATTCGGTTGCTGTAGCTTCCCTTCACCCCAACCCTCTCCCAAGGGGAGAGGGGAAAAAGACGCTGGGAGCGGCAACAAGCAGGAAATAGAAAGGGAGCCGGTCAGGCTCCCTTTCTCATGGTTATGGCGTGGTTATGCGAACTGGCAGATCAGGGTCACAACCAGCTGACCCCATAACCGACCTTATCGATTGGTCGCGGCCTTCATCCCTTCCACAAACTCTTTCAGACGAGTGAGCATATGTTCCGGGTTCTGGTGGTGGGTCTCGATGATCTTCACCACGGCGGAGCCGGAGATGGCACCGGCGGCGCCCGCGGCAATCGCTTCACGCACCTGAGCCGGTTCGCTGATGCCAAAGCCGAGCAGGGCGGGGGGAGCGTTGAACTCGCGCAGGGTATTGATGAGACCTTCCACCGGCATGCCGGCCTTGGTCTCGGCACCGGTGACACCGGCGCGGCTCACCAGATAGGTGTAGCCATTGCCGAGCTCCGCCACCTGTTTCAGGGTCTCGGCGTCGCCATTGGGCGGGGCGATAAAGATGCTGTCGATGCCGAACTTGTCGGCGGCCGCCTTGTAGGGGGCGCACATCTGCACCGGTACGTCGGCGACCAGCACCGAATCCACACCCGCCTGCTGGCACTTCTCGTAGAAGCCGTCAATTTTGCGCACATAGACCAGGTTGGCGTAGACCAAGAGGCCAATGGGCAGCTGCGGGTACTTGGCGCGGATGCGGCCAAGCAGCTCGAAACAGTCGTCCGGGGTGGTGTGGCTGGCAAAGGCGCGCAGGGCGGCGCCCTGAATGGTGGGGCCATCCGCTACCGGATCGGAGAAGGGAATGCCGAGTTCGAGGGCATCGGCGCCCCCTGCGACCAGCGCATCGACGATGGCTAGCGACAATTCGGGGGTGGGGTCACCCAGCATCACGAACGGCACAAAAGCGCCCTGATTGGCCGCGTCCAGACGGGAGAAGAGTTGTGCGTAACGGTTCATGACAAGGTTCCTTCTTTCTCGAAAATGTCGGCAACGGTGAAGATATCTTTGTCGCCACGGCCGGAGAGGTTGACGATAAGCACCTGCTCTTTTTCCGGTTCACTGCGGGCCATTTTGAGGGCGTGGGCCAGCGCGTGGGAGGACTCCAGCGCCGGTATGATGCCTTCGGATTTGGCCAGCTCCTGGAAGGCGTCCAGCGCCTCCTTGTCGGTCACCGAGGGGTACTCGGCGCGGCCGATGGCGGCCAGGTGGGCGTGCTGCGGGCCGACGGAGGGGAAATCGAGCCCCGCCGAGACGGAGTAGGACTCCTGGATCTGGCCCTGATTGTCCTGCATCAGGTAGGAGTGCATGCCAAAGAAGACCCCCTTGCTGCCGTGGCCGAGTGGCGCACCGTGCTCGCCGCTCTCGATGCCGTGACCACCCGGCTCGACGCCGATAAGGCGCACCGATGGCTCATCGATAAAGTCGGCAAACATGCCGATGGCATTCGAGCCGCCGCCGACGCAGGCGATCACTGCGTCGGGCAGTCGCTCCTCCTTCTCGAAGCACTGGGCCTTGGCCTCTTCGCCGATCATCTTCTGGAACTCCCGCACGATAGTGGGGAAGGGGTGTGGGCCCGCGGCGGTGCCGAGCAGGTAGTGGGCCGACTCGTAGTTGGCAGCCCAGTCGCGCAGCGCCTCGTTGCAGGCATCTTTGAGGGTGCTGGAGCCGGAGTGCACCGGGATAACGGTGGCGCCCATCAGCTTCATGCGAAAGACGTTGGGCTTCTGGCGCTCGCAATCCTTGGCACCCATATAGACCCGGCACTTGAGGCCGAGCAGGGCACAGGCCAGTGCGGTGGCGACGCCGTGCTGACCGGCACCGGTCTCGGCGATGATCTCGCTCTTGCCCATCCGCTTGGCCAGCAGCGCCTGACCCAGCACCTGGTTGGTCTTGTGGGCGCCGCCGTGCAGCAGATCTTCACGCTTCAGATAGAGGCGGGTCTTGGTGCCCTTGGTCAGATTGCGGGTCAGGGTGAGCGGAGTCGGGCGACCGGCATACTCGGTCAGCAGGGACTGAAACTCGGCGATAAAGGCCGGGTCATCCTTGGCATCGACGAAGGCCTTCTCCAGCTGGAGCAGGGCCGGGATAAGGATTTGGGGTACATACATACCGCCAAATTCACCGAAAAACGGGTTGAGCAGGGTCATGGCTTCTTCCTTGTATTAGCTAAATCGAAACATCAAAAAGGGTTGCGTTACAGGTTGCGCAATGCGCCGAAGGCGGCTGCAATCTTGTGCGCATCCTTCTGGCCCGGGGCACTCTCCACCCCGGAGTTGAAATCAAGGCCGAGGCAGCCCACTTGTGCCGCCTGCAGGGCGTTGTCGGGATTAAGGCCCCCCGCCAGCATCAGCCTGGCTTTATCGAGATTGGCCAGCATGGCCCAGTCGAACGCCTGACCGGTGCCGCCGCTCTGGCTGCCGACTTTCGTATCCAGCAGCAGGCGATCGGCCGGGTAGTCGAGGGCGGGCAGCGGCTCGCCGCTTGTGATGCCAATCGCTTTCCAGATCTGGCAGCCAGTTGGCAGCAGCGGGCGCAGAGTATCGATATAGGCTGCATCCTCATCCCCGTGCAGCTGGACAGCGGCGAGCCCCAGCGCCTCCACCGTCTTGGCGATGGTGGCGGGCTGGGCGTTGCGAAATACCCCGACGTAGGAGAGCGGTGCGCCCGCCATCACGGCGCGGGCGGCGGGGATGTCCACATAGCGCGGGCTTTTGGCCACAAAGATAAGACCCCCAAATACCGCGCCCGCCTGATGGGCGGCGGCAGCATCCTCGGCGCGGGTGAGGCCGCACACCTTGTTCTGGCCCAGTACCAGCTTGCGCACCGCAGCCTCCAGATCCGGCTCGGCCATCAGGGATGAGCCCACCAGAAAGCCCTTGGCGTGGTGGCGCAGATCCGCCACCTGAGCGCGGTGGTTGATGCCGGATTCGCTGATCACCACCCGATCGCTCGGAATATCTTTGGCCAGCTGTTTGGTGCGGTTGAGATCGACGCTCAAGTCGCGCAGATCCCGGTTGTTGATACCGATCACCGGCGCCCCCAGCGCGATGGCGCGGGTCAGCTCCTCCTCGTTGCTCACCTCGGTGAGCACGCCCAGACCCAGCTCCTTGGCCACCGCGAACAGGGCGCGATAGCCCTCGTCGGTGAGCACCGAGAGCATCAAGAGGATGGCGTCCGCCTGATAGTGGCGGGCCAGATAGACCTGATAGGGGTCAATCATGAAATCCTTGCAGAGCACCGGCTGCGATACGCGGCTGCGCACCCGCGGCAAAAAGGCGAAATCCCCCTGAAAGAACTTCTCGTCGGTCAGCACCGAGATGGCGGTGGCGTATTTGCCATAGATGTCGGCGATGGCCTCCGGGCTGAAATCGTCGCGGATCAACCCCTTGGAGGGGGAGGCCTTCTTGCACTCCAGAATAAAGCGGGTGGAGCCCGCCTTGAGGGCGCCTACGAAATCCCGATCGCTGGGGGTCAGCGCACTCTGGAAGCTCTCCAGCGGCT
This sequence comes from Aeromonas sp. 102P, assembly GCF_051920345.1. NCBI lineage: Bacteria > Pseudomonadati > Pseudomonadota > Gammaproteobacteria > Aeromonadales > Aeromonadaceae > Aeromonas > Aeromonas sp. 102P. Next base: position 2,051,656 of record NZ_JBQBCZ010000001.1, read on the forward strand.
GTGCCAGCTTGCGGGCGGCAACCCACTCCTGTTTGGCCGCCACGATCTTGCCGAGAATGGTCTGGCTGATGGAGGCCATGTTCAGAAAAGCATGGGGGGCAATAAGGTCTGACATCTCGTTATCCTTGCGAAACTGGCTCTTGCCCTGCGGGCGTTCTGAATGACTGTTGTGCAACGTGGTGGCTGACATCATGCCTCCTGATGGCCCGCTTCCTGATGGCTCAGAGTAGCCAGCCGGGCGGCGAGCTCAGCCGCTTTACCGCTCGCCAGCACCGCCAGCACCTCGGCCGCCGCGCTCTTGAGATCTTTCGCTTTGCCCGCCATCAGCAGCAGCGGCGCCACATTGGCGGCGATGGCGGCGTTGTGGGCCGGGGTGCCCCGCCCTTCCAGAATGGCGGCGGTGATGGCGCGGTTCTCTTCAGGCTCCCCACCCTGAATGGCGCTCACCGGATAGGTCTCGAGGCCAAAGTCAGCCGGGGTGAGCAGAAACTCGCGGATCTCGCCGTCACGGATCTGGGCAACCTGGGTCGGGCCGTGGATGGCAATTTCATCCAGCCCGGCACCGTGCACCACCATACCGGTTTTCAGCCCCAGTGCCAGCAGGGTTTCTGCGATGGGACGCACCAGCTCGGGGGCATAGACCCCCATCAGCTGATAGGTGGGGCGAGCGGGGTTGATAAGCGGCCCCAGTACGTTGAACAGGGTGCGGGTCTTGAGGGCTTGGCGTACCGGCATGGCATGGCGCACCCCGGCGTGGTACTGGGGGGCGAACAGGAAGCAGATGCCGAGCTCGTCCAGACAGCGGCGCGCCTGCGCTGGGCTCATGTCGAGCTTGATGCCCATCTTGTCCAGCAGATCGCTCGACCCCGACTTGCTCGAGACCGAGCGGTTGCCGTGCTTGGCCACTTTCAGGCCGCAGGCGGCGGCGACCAGCGCCGAGGTGGTGGAGACGTTGATGGTGTTGAGGCCATCGCCACCGGTGCCGACGATGTCGCAAAATTCATAGTCCGGACGCGGGAAGTCGCGCGCTTCTGCCAAGAGGGCCTCGGCGGCGCCGGCGATCTCCTCCGGGGTCTCCCCCTTGATCTTGAGGGCGGTCAAGAGACTGGCGAGCACGATGGGATCCACTTCGCCACGTACCACCTGGCCGAAGGCGTCGCGGGTACTTTCACGGCTCAGAGACTGACCCTGATAGAGGGTGTTGAGATGATGATGCATGTTGGTCTCCTTACCTTACCGCACGCTGCTTTCTGGACGGGTGATATGGGCGAGCGCCTGAGTCAGCAGGCGGGCCCCTTCCGAGGTCATGATGGATTCCGGGTGGAACTGAAAGCCCAGCACCCGCTCATCCTGCTGCTCGATGGCCATGGGCATGCCCTGATAGTGGGCAATCACCGTCAGCTCTGCCGGTACATAGGTAGCGACCAGCGAGTGGTAGCGGGCTACCGGCAAGGGGCTTTGCAGACCGGCGAAGGCGCCGTGGCCGTTGTGCTCAATCAGGGAGCGCTTGCCGTGGACGATTTCGCCTGCCGCACCGACGGTGCCGCCGTAGGCTTCGCACAGGGCCTGATGGCCGAGGCAGATGCCGAGGATGGGTACCTGACCGCGGGCCAGTTTGATCAGATCGATGAGGCAACCCGCCTCATGGGGGGCACCCGGCCCCGGCGAGAGCACCAGCACGGCGTCCCCTTCGCAGGCGGCGATCTCGCTCATGATGCGGCTGGCCGGCAGGCTGTTGCGGTAGATCCGCACCGGATAGCCGAGGGAGCGGAACTGATCGACGAGGTTGTAGGTAAATGAATCGAAGTTGTCGAGCAGGAAGATATTAGTCATGGCTCACGTCCTTATGTTGCTCCTGCTGGGCGCTCAGGGCTTGCAGGGAGGTGCCATGGCTGGCTGCGATGGCGGCCAGCACGGCGGCCGCCTTGGCGCGGGTTTCGTCCGCTTCGGCTTGCGGCTTGGAGTCATAGACCACCCCGGCACCGGCCTGCACATGGGCCACGCCATCTTTCACGAAAGCGGAGCGGATGACGATGCAGGTATCCATCTCGCCAGCACCGTTGATGTAGCCGACGGCGCCGCCGTAGCTGCCGCGGCGCTTGCCTTCCACCATGCGGATCAGCTCGCTGGCACGGATCTTGGGGGCGCCTGTGAGGGTGCCCATGTTCATGCAGGCCTGATAGGCGTGCAGGGCGTCAAGGTCGGAGCGCAGTGTGCCGACCACCTTGGAGACCAGGTGCATCACGTGGCTGTAGCGATCCACCTTCAGTAGCTCCTTGACGTAGCGGGTACCCGGTTCCGAGATGCGGGCGATGTCGTTGCGGCCCAGATCCACCAGCATCAGGTGCTCGGCCACCTCTTTTTCGTCCTGACGCAGCTCCAGCTCGATGCGGCCGTCGAGATCCCGGTTGATGCTGCCATCTGGGTTGAAGCCGCGGCGGCGGGTACCGGCGATGGGGTACATCTCCACATCGCGGCTGGCGGCGCAGAATTTCACCGCGCTCTCCGGCGAGGCGCCAAACAGGGTGAAGCCCTCATCCTGCACGTAGAACATGTAGGGGCTGGGGTTGGTCTGCTTGAGGCGGCGATAGGCGGCCAGGGGGCTTGGGCAGGGCAGGGAGAAGCAGCGGGACGGCACCACCTGAAAGATGTCGCCACGGCGGATAAAGCCCTTGAGCTTCTCCACCTCGGCACAGAACTGCTTGTCGCTCTTGTCCACGCTCATGCCACCGGTCAGGGGCTTGGTGGTCAGCTCGGCGCAGAGGGGTTGCTGGCAAATCTGTTTGAAGTCGGTGAGTCGCTCGGTCAGGCGGGTGTATCTGTCCTCCACCCGGCTCTCGTCGCTGTCGCCGCCAAAGATGCAGGCAATCAGCTGGGTGGTGCGCTCGATATGGTCGATGGTGATCAGGGTTTCGGCCACATAGAAGCAGTAGTCGGGGCAGTCGTTGTTCCCCTCCGGTACTTCGGGCAGATCTTCAAAAGAGGCGATCAGGTCGTAGGCAAAGCTGCCCGCCATAAACAGCGCTTCTTTGCCGAGCTGGCAATCGAGTTCCCGCTGCAGGGTGCGCAACACGTCCAGCACGCTGCTCCCCTTGAGGCGGGAATCTTCGTCCTGCTCCCGATCGGAGGCCGGGAAATCGAGCTGCAACTCGCCATCCACCAGTGTCTGGCTGATGACGGCGGGCAGACGCTCGGCCAGCAAGCTCTGCAACTGGGCGCCGTTGTCGTTCAGGGTGCGAACCCGCACAGTGCGCCCCCGGCATTCGATGCGCAGGCAGGCATCGACCAGCAGCAGGCTCTGCTTGCCCGCCTTGGAGTCGATCTCGACCGATTCCAGCAGCAGGTTGTTGGGGCGCCCCTGGCAGAGCTGGGTATAGAGTGCCAGCGGGTCGGCCACATAGGGGGCATTGAGCTTGAGGGTATCGAATTCACCCAGGGGCAAGCGAGTCGTATTGACGGTCATAGTGCGTTCCCTTGCGTGTGATGCGTTTTACCGATGTTCATGACGTTGAATACCTTGAAAAAATGCCTTGGAAATTACGTTGGTTTGGCGGTTTCAGTAGGGTCGCCATCGCCATGTCAGTGTTCTTGTCTGAATTCTCGGTTTCATCACAGGTCCATTTGCCGGATAATAAAAAAGCCCGCTGGGGTCAGCGGGCTTTTTCTTTGGGTTCTTAATTTGCTGTCAGATTACAGATACAGCAACGACCACACGCCCGCATATCAGGGAGTGTGCCACCACCAGATGGTCAGGATGGAAGTCGTTTGCATGATAAAGTCCTGTAAAAAGATGTTTGCAATGAAGTGCCTACAGAAAACGATAAAGCCGCGGCCAAGTCAAGTCGCTTTTTAGCCTTCTTTCACCGATTTGCCATGAATGGTGACCTGACCACGAGAGCGGAATAACCTGATGAGATTCGATCTTCACTGCCATACCACTGCCTCCGACGGGGTGCTGAGCCCAGCCGAACTGGTACGCCGCGCTGCCGAAAAACAGGTCGAGGTGTTAGCAGTTACTGACCACGATACCCTTGCCGGGCTTGATGAGATGCGCCGCACCATCGACGCCGAGCAACTGCCGCTGCGACTGGTGAGCGGGGTCGAGATCTCCACCGGCTGGGAGCATCACGAAATTCATATCGTGGCGCTGGGGGTGGATGAAAAAAATCCGCAGCTGACCGACTTTCTGGCCGGTCAGCTGGCACGCCGTGAGGCGCGTGCGCTGGAAATCGGGCGTCGTCTGGAGAAGTGCCTCATCCCCGGCACCTATGAAGAGGCCAAGGCGCTCGCCGGTGATGCTGCCGTGACCCGCGCCCACTTTGCCCGGGTGCTGGTGGCACGCGGGGTAGCCGACAACATGCAAAAGGTATTCAAAAAGTACCTGAGCCGTGGCAATAAAGGCTATGCCCCGGCCGAGTGGCCCGAGATGAGCGAAGCCATCGCTGCCATTCACGCCGCTGGCGGGCTGGCGGTGCTGGCTCATCCGAGCCGTTACGATCTCACCGCCAAGTGGATCAAGCGGCTGCTGGTGGCCTTCAAGGCGGCCGGTGGCGATGCCATGGAGGTCTCATTGCCCCAGCAGAGTCCGCAGGAGCGGGCCAATCTGGGCCAGTGGGCCAAGGATCACGACCTCTATATCTCGGTGGGATCGGATTTTCACTTCCCCTCCAACTGGACCGAGCTGGGCCGCCACCTCTGGCTGCCCAAAGAGGGGATGCCCGTCTGGTTGGCCTATCCCGGTCACTTTGGGCTCACCACCGAGCAACATGCCGAGCTGCTGGCGAGCCGGTAACGGCACCAGCGAAATAGGGAACAAACCGGGCAAGAGGGGATTCCCACAGTCTGGTTGGCCTATCCCGGTCACTTTGGGCTCACCACTGAACAGCATGTAGAGCTGCTGGCAAGCCGGTAACGGCACCAGCGAAGCGGCCACAAACAGGTTAAGGTAGTGTCATGGGTCTTTGATCCGTGACCATACGAGCGGGCAGGTATTGCTGCCCCCATTGCGAGAACAAGCTATGAGTCAGCATTTTTACGTACATCCGGAAAACCCCCAGGCCCGTCTGATCGGTCAGGCGGTACAGATCATCCAGAACGGCGGCGTCATCGTCTATCCGACCGACTCCGGTTATGCGCTGGGTTGCCAGATGGGTGACAAGGGCGCGCTGGAGCGCATCTGCCGCATCCGTCGCCTCGACGCCAACCACGACTTCACCCTGGTGTGCCGCGATCTCTCCGAGATCTCCACCTACGCCAAGGTCGACAACAGCGCGTTTCGCCTGATCAAGAACAACACCCCGGGCGCTTACACCTTCATCTTCAAGGCGACCAAAGAGGTGCCGCGCCGCCTGATGAACGAGAAAAAGAAGAGCATCGGCATCCGGGTGCCGGACAACAAGATTGCTCAGGCGCTGTTGGAAGCACTCGGCGAGCCGCTGCTCTCCACCACATTGATCCTGCCGGACTCCGAGATGGCCGAGTTCGACCCGGAAGAGATCTTCGACAAGCTGGGCAAGCAGGTCGATCTGGTGGTCAACGGCGGTTATCTGGGCGAGCAGCCAACCACCGTGGTCGATTTCTCTGACGACGAGCCGGTATTGCGTCGTCGCGGCGCCGGGGACCCGACCCCGTTTGAGTGATGTCGCTGAACCGGTGACAGTCCCCGCTGCCGAGATGGGGGCTGGCTCCGCGCTACCCATCGCGAAAGTCCTGGGGCAGCCCTATCACGAGCTGCCCCAGGACCTGTTCATCCCGCCCGATGCGCTGGAGGTGTTCCTCGATACCTTCGAGGGGCCGCTGGATCTGCTGCTCTATCTGATCCGGCGCCAGCAACTCGATATCCTCAACCTGCCGATCCTGCAGATCACCGCCCAGTACATGGAGTACGTGGAGCTGATGCAGGGGCTCAACCTTGAGCTGGCGGCCGAATATCTGCTGATGGCGGCCTGGCTGGCCGAGATCAAATCCCGCCTGCTGCTGCCCAAGGCGCCGGAGCTGGAGGATGAAGATGAGGGAGAAGACCCGCGGGTGACCCTTATTCGCCGCCTGCAGGAGTACGAGCGCTACAAGATAGGTGCAGAGAAGGTCAATGAGCTGCCACGGGTGGAGCGAGAGATTTATATCGCAGCCGCCTTGCCCCCCGATTTTGGCGCCCTCAAGCCACTGGCGCCCGATGTTTCGCTGGTTGAGCTCGCCCTTTACATGCAAAGTGTGGTAAAACGCGCGACTCATTTCGAACATCACCAGATCCGCCGCGAACAGATCCCGACCCGGGTGCGCATGGCGGAGATCCTCGCCATGCTCACGCTGGGGCAGACCCTGCGCCTTGAGCAGGTGCTGCGTGCCGAAGAGGGTCGCATGGGGGTACTGGTGACGTTTCTGGCCCTGCTGGAGCTGTGCAAGGAGCAACTGATCTGGATCCTGCAGGCTGAACCACTCGGTCCTATCCATTTTGCATTGGCCGAGCAGAGCGAGGAGGGCAACCGTGGCGCTGCCCACTGAACGACTCAAGACCCTGATCGAAGCGGCGCTGTTCGTGGCCGGTCGTCCGCTCAATGTCAGCGAGCTGAAAAGCAGCGTGCTGGCCGATTATCCGGTGACCAGTCGCTATGTTCAGCTGCTGTTGGCCGAGATCAGGCAAGATTACAGCTCGCGGGGCGTCGAGCTCAAAGAGGTCGCCTCCGGCTGGCGCTTTCAGGCGCGTCAGGAGTATGCCGAAGAGCTCTCGCGGCTCTGGAGCGAGCGGGCGCCGCGCTATTCGCGTGCCGTGATGGAGACGCTGACCCTGATCGCCTATCGCCAACCCATCACCCGGGCCGAGATCGAAGCGATCCGCGGGTGGCGGTGTCGAGCCAGATAGTGAATACCCTGAAAGAGCGTGGCTGGGTGCGCAGCATCGGCCACAAAGAGGTGGCGGGTCGCCCCGAACTGCTCGCCACCACCAGAGAGTTTCTGGATTACTTTAATTTGCAGAGTCTGGAGCAGCTCCCCGAGCTGGATCCTGAGCTGCAACCCCTGTTGCCCTCTGCGGTGGATGGGGAGAGCGATGCCCGGTGAATGGCGCCCAAGTGTGCCGATTTCACCGAGATATACATTTTTCAACTGCGGCAAACGCTCCAACCGGCGTTTGTTACAGTTAACCCCGTTGCCCCTTTTACCAGTGGGCAGCGATCAACAATCAGGTAACCCCGATGAGTGAAAAACTGCAAAAAGTGTTGGCCCGCGCGGGTCACGGCTCCCGTCGTGAGATGGAGGCCCTGATCACCGCAGGTCGGGTCAGTGTGGATGGCAAGGTCGCCACACTGGGGGATCGCGTCGAAGTGAACGCCGTGATCCGGGTGGATGGTCACCAGGTCAAGACCCGTGCCGCAGAGGAAGTGATCTGCCGCGTACTGGCTTACCACAAGCCGGAAGGGGAGATGTGTACCCGTCACGATCCGGAAGGTCGTCCCACCGTGTTTGATCGTCTGCCCAAGATGGAAGGTGCCCGCTGGATCGCGGTCGGCCGCCTCGACGTCAACACCTCCGGTCTGTTGCTGTTCACCACCGACGGTGAGCTCGCCAACCGTCTGATGCACCCGAGCCACGAAGTGGAGCGGGAATACGCGGTACGTGTCTTTGGCGAAATCACCGAAGCCATGCTGCAGCGTCTGCGCAAGGGCGTGCAGCTGGAAGATGGCTCCGCCAAGTTCAACAAGATCAAACCGGCTGGCGGTGAGGGTCTGAACCAGTGGTTCAACGTCACCCTGACCGAAGGTCGCAACCGTGAAGTGCGCCGCCTGTGGGAATCCCAGGAAGTGCAGGTGAGCCGCCTGATGCGTATCCGCTACGGCGACGTCAAGCTGGACCGCGGCATCCCGCGTGGCGGCTGGCAAGAGCTGAAACTGCCGGAAGTGAACTACCTTCGCGGTCTGGTCAACCTGCCGCCGGAGACCGAATCCAAGGTCGATCTGCAGCAGGATGGCAAAACCAGCCGTCACAAGCAGGCCGCCCAGATCCGTCGCGCCGTGCAGCGTCACAAAGAGATGCAGGGCAAAGAGCCGCGCGCTCGCGCCACCACCGCCCGTCGCAAGCCGCAAGCCTCTACCCGCAACTCCGGCACCGGCAGCAAGTAAGCCGACAACCCGTTGCGAACTGTGTGCCATCAAATAGCGCACAGTCGGCCAAGCAAAGGCCCGCACCAACAGGTGCGGGCCTTTTTTATGACGCGTGTTTGTTAGGTAATTAGCCACAACAGCATGTTGTATAAGCTGATAAATTAGCCTTGATAGCGCATATGATAACCATTATCATTAACTTTATGGAGTCGTTCGGGTTTGCCCCGTAACTACAAAAAATAAATAAAGTTCAGGCTATCTAAATCGATGTTTAACTACTTTGCACTTCCTGCATCTGCGGGAGGTTTTGTTTTTTTTGCTTTTCTGGTGGTGCTGTTTCTTAAGCCTGCTTTAGCATTGCCTCCTGCAGAGCAGCAAGAGATTCAGCAGCGCCAGCGCGCCTTGTTGGAAGAGGCGGCTCGTCAGCGCGAGGAGGTTGCTCGCCCTCTGTCACTGCCAAGTGAACCGACCGAACAAGCGCCACAAGCCCAAGGCCCCTGTTTCCAAGTGAGCAAAATTCACTTTGAGGGGGCGTCGCAGCTGTCTGCCAGCCAGCAAATCCGGCTGGCGTCACCTTACCTCAATAGCTGCATGGGGCTCTCTCACATAAATGCCCTTATTCGCGATGTCAGTCAGTGGTATCTGGTTGCCGGGTTCGTCACCAGCCGAGCCTTTCTGCCGGAGCAAGATTTAGCCAAAGGAACGCTTACCATTGCAGTGCTCGAAGGGCGCATCGAAGCCATTGTGGTTAATGGCGAGCCGGAGTCCATCACTCGTACCCTCTTCCCGGGCCTGGTCGGGCAGGTGCTCAATCTGCGTGATCTGGAGCAGGGGGTAGACCATCTTTCTCGCCTGCATTCGCTCTCTTATCAGCTTGATATCCAGCCGGGTCGTGCACCTGGTCAATCCATCGTCAATTTGAAGGGCACCAAGGGTGTACCGCTACAAGGTGCGCTGGAGTTCGACAACAGTGGTCAGCAGAGCACAGGGGAGGAGCAGGGGAGATTTTCGTTGACTGCCGACAACCTGTTGTTACTGGCCGAGCAATGGACCTTGGTAGCTGGCAGTAGCACTGATGGGCGAGCGAGCCACAACGCCACCAACTGGCAGGCCGGTTTCAGTTTGCCCTATGGCTACTGGTTGTTTGATGCCGGTTATCAATTTAGCGATTACCGTAACGATATCGACTCTCGCGGCTATGTCTATGAAAGCCGCGGTGATACCCGCACCACGACAGGCTCTGCCACGCGAACCCTCTATCGCGATGGGCAGAGCAAGATATCCGGTGTGCTGGGCGTGACTCATCGCCAGAGCCGCAACTTCATCATGGACAAACTGCTCGAGACCAGCAGCTACCAGCTCTCTTCCCTGCGGCTTGGACTTAATGTTGCCACGCGCGTAGAGCGTCACTTTTTCACCTTGAACCCCGCCTTGACGCTCGGTACCGACTGGTTCGGAGCGGACCGCGACCGTGGCCGCTCGGCTTTGTGGCCGCAGGCCCAGTTTGAGAAATGGGGGCTGTTTGGCAGCTACAGCACGGCGGGTGGTCAGTGGGGATGGCTCTCGACCTTCAATGCCCAATGGACGCCTGCCCGGCTCTATAGCGTGGAGCGTTTGTCGCTGGGCGGCGAGGCATCGGTGCGCGGGTTCAAAGAGCAGAGTATCAGCGGGGATGTGGGCGGATACCTTAGAAACGAGCTGAGTTGGCAAGGAACTACCCCGACCTGGCTCGGTCAATGGCGTACCTGGCTGGCGCTGGATATGGGGCAAGTGGACATGGGCAATCAGGGGGATGAGTGGCGTGGCATGGTGGGCACCGCCGTGGGGTGGGAGCAACGCTATCGCCACTTTACCGGCAACGTCAGCGTGGGCTTTCCGTTAAGCGCCCCCGCCTGGCTCAATGCAGATCCCTGGGTGCTCTACTACCGGGCGAGTGTGGCGTTCTAGCAATAGGATGGCGATGCGTCGAGCGTCGCGAGATGGCAATCAAGACGTGAATGGACGATTGAAGATGGTTGAGATGGATGCAAGCGCAATGAAGAAGCAAGGTGAACCGCGGTTTTCTCTGGTATGTCGGGCCGTGGTGTATCAGCTATGTGGATTGTTGGCACTGCAACCGGCTCACCCGGCATTTGCTGAAGGCATTGCGGTGGCGACCGGTAATACCACCCTCAATCAGGCCGGTAACGGAGTGCCCATCGTCGACATTGCCACCCCCAACGGCGCCGGGTTATCGCACAACCTCTATCATGATTTCAACGTTGGCCAGGCGGGCGTCATTCTCAATAATGCCACCGGACAGCTGACCCAAACCCAGCTGGGTGGGCTTATTCAAAACAACCCCCACCTCAATGGTCAAGCGGCCAATCTCATCATCAACGAAGTGGTGGGTGCCAACCCGTCGCAGTTGCAAGGCTATCTGGAAGTGGCTGGTCAGCAGGCTGGTGTGGTGGTGGCCAACCCCAATGGCCTCACCTGTGATGGCTGCGGTTTCATCAATACCCCCAATGTGACGCTCTCGACCGGCAAGCCAGTACTGGATGCACAAGGCCAGTTGCAGGCACTCGATGTGAAACAGGGCACCCTGACCGTAGGTGGCAAGGGACTGGATGCGACCAGACAGGCATCGGTCGACTTGGTGGCGCGCGCCGTCCAGCTGAATGGCGCACTGCATGGCCAGACCGTCAATGTGGTGGCGGGTGCCAACAAGGTTGACCGCCAGACTGGGGACATCGTTGCTCAGGCTGGCAATGGCCCGGCTCCAGAAGTGGCCATCGACACAGCCGCGCTGGGCGGCATGTACGCGGGCAAAATTCGGCTGGTCTCGACCGAACAAGGGGTGGGGGTCAATCTGGCCAACGTGGTGGCCAAACAAGGAGATTTGACCCTTGATGCCAATGGCCGCGTGCGGCTGCGTGACAGCAGCAGTGCCGGTAACCTGCAGGTCAGCAGTCAGGGAGATCTGGCGGCCACGGGGACGATCCACAGCGGCGGTGCAGTGAAGTTGGCCGCTGGCGGTGAGTTCACGGCGCAAGATGCCGATATCGCGGCAAAAGGCGATGCCACGTTGAAGGCAGGGGCACAGCAATTGCAGCGAACCAGGGTCAGCAGTGGTGGCACTCTGGCGCTGCAGGCGAGCGATGAGCTGGTGGTGCGAGAAGGCGAGTTGCAGGGTGAGACGCTCCATGCCACGGCACAACAGTTGGACACCCAGTCGGCACTTACGGCAAAGGACGTGACACTGCAGGCTGAACAATTGCGCCTGGCGGGCCAGGTACAGGGCTCTTCGGTGAAGTTGGCAGCGGGTGCGCTGCGTCATGAGGGCACGACCCTAGCAGCACAGAATCTGACTATCGATGCGACGACGCTGGATAACCAGGGAGCGTTGAAGAGTGGGCAAGCGATGAGCGTCGTGCTCGGGGAGCGAGGCTATAACGCCGGCGAGCTGAGTGCGGGCAACAACCTGGCGATACAAGCCGGTACGCGCTGGGAGCAGGGAGAGCAGGGTAAAAGTCACGCAGGTCAGCGCATCCAGCTGCAGGCGCAGCAGGTGAGCCTGGGGGGGGGCCTTGGTGCTCCGACGCTGGATATTAACGCTAATGAGCTGACCGTGGCGGGCAAGGTGAAGGGCAACGCGGTGCAGTTGCAGGCGGGTGTGCTGACCAACCGGGGTGAGGTGCAGGCAGGGCAGATCCTGAACTGGCAGGGTAGCCGACTGGTCAACAGCGGCGCCCTGCAAGGGGACAAACAACTGGTGCTCAAGGGGGATGCCTTGCAGAACCAGGGCACTCTGGCGGGAGGCGACAGCCTGACGTTGCAGGCCGACACCCTCGACAACGAAGGGCGTATTGCCAGTCAGCTGGCGACGCTGGCCGGTCGCCAGCTGCGCAGCAGCGGTACCTTGCTTGGGGTCTCCCGGTTGAGCCTGACAGGGGATGATCTGGCTCTGACGGGGCAGCAACTGACCGACGGTGAACTGGAGCTGGGCAGCCGGTTGCTGCAGTTGAGCGGGCAGAGTCTGGTCGGTGGCAAGGCCGGGGTGACGGCTGAGAGAGGCAACTTCGATGGCGTGCTGAAGGCGCAGTCGCTGGTGCTGGCGGTCAAAGAGGCAACGAGCGAAGGCAAGCTGCACAGTAGGGAAGGTATTGCGTGGGAAGGGCAACGGCTTGCGACGGGGAGTGCGAGCGAGCTGCTGGCCAACCATGACGTGAGTCTGAACGGCGACCAGCTGGCACTGGGTGGTACGGTTGGTGCTGGCCAGAATACGGTCATCAAGGGCAAGCAGGTGACACAGGATGGCCGGCTGGTCAGTGCGCAGTCCCTGAGAATCGATGCCGATGAGCTGGCGTTGGCTGGGTTGGTGCAAGGGGACTCGATTAACCTGACCAGTGAGCGTGCGACCCAGCAGGGGCGCATCTTGGCCACCGATACGCTGAACTGGAACAGCAAACAAATGGATGGCAATGGCTGGCTGCAGGCCGGCCAGGCCCTGAATTTGAGCGGGGAGCGGTTGACCCACAATGGCACGGCTGTGACAGCCGGCAAGCTGGCGCTCACTTTTGCCGAACTGAACAGCACGGGTGGCCTGTTTGCCAATGAAGTAGCGGTAACGGGGTCCCGCCTTCTGTTGAAGGGGGCGCTGGAAAGCAAGTCATCCACGCAGATAACGGCCGACAAATTACAACTAGGGGGCGAGCTGCGCACCGGGGCTGACCTGGCGCTGGGGGCGACCTTGTTGACACTGTCCGGGACTCAGCATGTTGGTGGCAACCTGCAACTACAGGCCGAGCAGGCCGATGTGAGCGGAGAGCTGGAAGTCGGCAAGCAGCTCAAGCTGGATGCCAAGACGCTTACCAGCAGTGGCAAGCTGCTGGCAAACCAGGCTGATATTGCGGCGGTCAACTGGCAACAGCATGGGGAATTGACCACCGACAATGCGCTGATCTGGCGTGGTGACAAGCTGACTCAAGAGGCTGGCGGTGCCCTGCGTGCCGGTGGCGTGCTGAACCTGAGAGGTGATGACATCACCCTGGCTGGGGATGTGGCAGCCAAAGGTGATGTGGCAGTGGTGGCCAAGGCGTACCAGCAACAGGGGGCTATGAATGCCGCTCAAGAGCTGCGTATCGATGCAACCAAGCTACAACTGGATGGTACTACCCAAGCGAAGGCGGCGCAGCTGCATAGTCAAGTGGGAGGCAGTCGTGGCCAGCATTTGATAGGTCAGCAGCTCAACTGGCAGAGCGATACTCTGGTCAACCAGGGGTGGCTGCAAGCGGGAGAGGGTCTTGCGCTGACAGGGCGTACGCTTGATAACGAGGGCACGGTCATCGCCGGTGGCGACCACCAACTCGACGCCACGGAACGCCTCACCAATCAGGGCAAGCTGGCAGGGAAGACGCTTTCTCTGACAACCAAAGAGTTGCAAAACGGCGGGCTGTTGCAGGGTAAACAGGGTATTACGCTTCAGGCGGAAGAAGCCACCTTGACCGGGCGTTTGGTCAGCCAAGGGGCAGTCCAGCTGGGCGCAAAACTGCTGGCGCTGGGCGGCAATGCAAACATCGGTGGCGCACTCACCTTGCAGGGAGATATACAGCAACTGACAGGCGTCTGGCGAGTTGGCGGGTTGCTGCAAAGCACAGGTAAACAACTGGCGTTGGCTGGTGACTGGCAGGCAGGGCAGTGGCAATTGCAGGCTGATGGACTCACCAACAAGGGGCGACTGGCCAGCGAACAGGTGGCCAATTTTAAGGTAACTGAGTGGCACAACGAGCAGGGTGCGACCCTGGTTGCCGCGGGACCGTTGAACCTGACCGGCCACCGCTTGCTGCAACAAGGGATCTGGCTGGGTAATGGCAGCCAAACCCTGATGGTCGACGAGATGACCCAGCAAGGTCAGTGGTTGGGCGACGGTGCCTTGCAGGTGAAAGGGCGCAAGTTGGTTAACAGCGGCACCTTGCGGGCCGCCGGTCTTGACCTGACCGTGAATCAGCTCGAAAACCGAAGTCGGATGGAGAGCGGTGGGGTGTTTAACTGGCAGGGGACGCAGTGGCGCAATCTGGGCGCGCTGTTGGCCGGGCATGCCACGCTGAGGGGCGATACCTTGCTCAACAGCGGGGATGTGGGTACCCGTCAATTGACCATGAAGGCGGCCACCCGTCTGGACAACCGTGGTGTATTGGTTGGCAAGGAGGGGATAAATCTGACGGCGGCGACCCTGAACTCGCAAGGTGACATGCTGAGTAATGGTCCCATGCAGTTGGGGGCCTCACTTCTGAATCTGAATGGCCTTACCCAGGCCGACGGTGAGCTGGTTGTGACGGCGGAGCAGGCAGCGCTGGCTGGCAACCTGGCAGCCGACCAACTGCAGTGGCGCGGCAAGACTCTGGTGATGTCGGGTACGGCGGCCGCGCGAGATGTCACCTTGAGTGGTGAACAAGTGACGCTGGATGGCACCCTCAAAGGGGACCATCAACAGGTGACGGCAACCACCCTCACAACCGGTCAGCAGAGTCAATTGTTGGCCAAAGCAGGGCAACAGCTGACGGCTGGCCAGATGACGCTGCAGGGTAGTGCGGTTGCGGGAGGGGCCCAGCACATCGAAGCCACCCGGTTGTCACAACAGGGGATATTGGCCAGCGGTGGCTCACTGTCACTGCAGGTCGCCGATACCCTGCGCAATGATGGCAAGGTGTCGGCGCAAGCGATAACGCTGACGGCGGCAGACATCGACAACGGTGGTGCGCTGGTCAGCAAGGATGCACTGAACCTGAAGACCGGCACCCTGACTAACAGGGGCCACTGGCAATCGGACCAGGGCATCACCTTGATGGCCAATCGGCTGCTCAACAGCGGTCAGTGGGTCAGCGGCCTGGGTCAGACATTGACACTGGATGCACTGGATAACAGTGGAACGTTGCTTGCCGGTGCTGACCTCACCATCAACGCCCCACAGTTGAGCAGCAGCGGCAAGCTGTTGGCCAATAAAGACCTTGTTCTGAACACCAACGAAGCCACGCTGGGCAGTGGCAGCACCACGGCCAGCAATGGCCAGTTGCAACTCCATGCGGGCACATTGACCAGCCAGGGGACATTGTCATCGGCGGGTGATCTGAGCTGGCAAGGCGCGAATTTAGCGTACAGCGGCAGTGCGGTGACCAATGGTGCGCTGACGCTGCAGGGTGAGTCCGTCACCCTGGACGGTGACCTGCAAGGGGAGCGGGTGTTGCTGGATACCGGCACACTGACCAATCGCGGCAAACTGACCAGCCGTGGCGACCTGGCGGTCAATGCCCGGGGGGCGGTGCAGCATAATGGCCAACTGCAAGGCAATCAGGTTGTGCTGCGTAGTGCCAGCTGGCAGGGAAGCGGTGGCGTCGGCAGTGGCAGCGTACTTGAGCTACGTACCGGCCAACTGCAACTGGCCGGCCCGTGGCGTATTCGTGGTGAGGCAGACATTCAGGCCGATACCATGACGCTGGGGGGCTCGCTGGTGAGTGGCGGCAACCTGACGCTTACCAGTCGGGGGGCATTGACCAGTCAGGCGGACAGCCAGCTAGTGTCGGGCGGAGCGCTGTCCCTTGATGGTGCTACCCTGACGCAACAAGGGCTGTGGCAGTCGGCGCGTGGCATGAGCCTCAAGGGCTCGCGCTTCGAGCAGCAGGGCGACTTGCTGGCCGGCGGTGACCTGCTCTTGCGCAGCGGCTATTGGCAACAAGGTGGCAAAACCCGGGCAAACGGGGGACTGAACGCCGAGCTGACCGAGGGAGCGACCCTTGCAGGCACAGTGCAGGCCGATGGCAATGCAACCCTCTCGGCGCCCGCGCTCACCCTCAAGGGGACCCTGGCCGCCAAAGGCAATGTAGATCTCAATGCCAATACCCTGATAAGCCAGCTCGGCAATCTGCTGAGCGGCGGCGAACTGGCCATGAATGCTGCTCGCATCGAGCAGTTGGGCCGTGTTGAAACGACTCGCCTGCAAAGCGGCGGTGCGCTGCAAAATGATGGGGTGATCTTGGTGACTGGCCAGGGCAGCATCAGCGGTGCGCGGCTGGATAACCGGGGCACCCTGCAGGGGGATGGCCTCACCATCAGCAGTCGCCAGCTCGACAATCGTGGTGCCTTGCTGGGCAATACCCTGACACTGACCCATGACACCCTGCTCAACCGGGGGCGGGTACAGGGCGGCACGCTGAACCTGACGACCCGGCAACTGGATAACAGCCAGGGGGCTGTTCTGCGCGGCCAGCATGTGGGGGACATCGCTGCCACAACGCTGACCAACGCCGGTGAGCTCTCCTCGGCCGGCCAACTCTTACTCAAGGGCAGCCAGCTCGACAACAGTGGCCTCATCAGTGCCAATTTACTGGAGGCCTCGCCACTGGCGCGGCTGGCCAACAGCGGCACCCTGTTCGGACAACAGCTGACCCTGCGCAGCGGCGAGCTGTATGCACCGGGCAAGATTCTGGCGGGGCAGAAGGCGACGCTGGATGCGGGTCGGGTAACGGGCATCGGTGAATGGCTCTCTGGCGGGGACCTGGCACTCAAGGTGGGTTCATCGCTGACCAGCCAGGGCATCCTCAGCGCCAAGGGGTCGTTGGACCTGCAGGTGCAGGGGGACTGGCAACATCAGGGGCAGTGGGGGGCAGGGCAGCGTTTCAATGCGGGAGTCACCGGTCAGCTTAATAACCGCGGTGCGTTGGTGAGCAATGGTGTCATGCAACTGGGTGCCCAGCGGCTGGAGAACAGCGGCAGCGTGCAGAGTGGGCAAGGGCTGACGCTCAATACGCAGGGTGAGCTGCGCAATACCGGTATGCTGGCCAGCCAGGGTGACCTGGGGTGGCAGGGTGAGTCGCTGTTTAATGGCGGGACTGTATATAGCGGCGGCAGCCAAGCCCTCACGGCAAATAGCAATATTACAAATGAATACGGTGCAATTATTGCTGAACAAAATGCTGGGTTTAAAATAAAAAATGGTAGCTTGATAAATTCCTCTGGTGTTATTGAGTCGGCAGAGGGAGATGTTTTTTTGTATGCGAACAATGTGACGAACAGAAGAGCTGTTTTTGAAATAACTGAAAGTAAAATTGGTGAGCTAAAGGGAAAAGTCCCTGTGGCATTAAGCGAGTATTATTCTTGTATGGGATGTGCCCCTGACGATCTGGTGGATGTAAGTACAGGGCAGACCATTAACAATTTTGAGCGCGGTAACAACAAAAGCGTTTACACTATAATAATTCCTGTGGGGTCTGGAGGGAAAATTAAGAGTGCTTCTTCGCAGTCAGTTATTAATGCAAGAAAGGCCATAAGTATACATGCCACATCCCTGAATAACGATGCTAGCAGCATTTATAGTGGTACAGACATGACTTTTCATGTCGGTAATATTTACAATAAATCATACTCTTTTGGGGATGTATCTGCGATTTATAAAGAAACAAAAATGGTTGTGCATGAACAAAGAGATTATAGTTACTCATACTTTTTTGATTTGGTCGATATAATCACGTCTAACACTGAAAGTAATGATGTAAAATCAACCATATCGGCTGGTGGTAATTTAACCGGCACCGTTGCCGGGATGATCGATAACGTCACGATCAAAGCCCATGCTGGCCCGGTCAGTAGCACCACCCAACGCCCCTCCGTTTCCTTGCCGCAGGCACAGGGTGCGGGTGCCGCCCCCAGCTTGCAGGGTGATGCCCAATATCTGTCGCAGGTGCTAAAACCCGTCGGCCCGGACAACGGCGTGCCCTTGCCTGACTTCCAGTTGCCCAACGGCGACAAGGGGCTCTTTACCATTAACGGCAATAGCGACAGTCCCTACCTGATTGAAGTCAATCCGCTGCTGGCCAATCTGGGTCAGGCCGGTAACGGTATGATGGATCGCATTGATGCTGCGCTTCAGCAGCAGTTGCAGGGGGCTGGACCGCTCTCCTTCGATACTGTATCGGGCAGTGGCGGCGTTGCCCAGGTAACAGGTAATGGTACTGATTGGGGGCTGCCGGGCCGTACAAGTGGCGGGATCAACGCCCCTGATCTGCAGTTGCCAAGCGGAATGACACTGTCAAACAGTGGTCATGTCACCACAGCAGGTCAGTGGCAACAGAGCTTGCAACCGGGTTGGCAAGCGCCGGTGGTCTCGGCCGTGGCAGTAACGGCGCCTGGCCCGGTGCAAACCGGCCAGCAAACGATCCCTGCGCTGGCGACCCAGCCACAGATTGAAACCAGCCCGACTCTGACCCAGGTCGACAAATTCCTCGGCTCCAGTTACTTCTTCGGGCAGGTAAATTTTGCGCCGGAAAAAGATATCAAGCTGCTCGGCGATGCTGCTTTCGATACCCGCGTTATCCGCGATGCGGTGCTGGCGCAAACTGGCCGCCGCTTTATCAATGGCGAGATGGGTTCGGATTTAGCCCAGATGCGCTGGCTGGTTGATAACGCGGCGCAAAACCGCCGTGATCTGGGTCTGACCCCGGGGGTAACGTTAAGTGCCGCTCAGGTTGCCCAGCTGGGGCGCAGCATGGTGTGGTGGGAGCCGGTCTGGTATCAGGGCAAAATCGTGCTCGCGCCCAAGCTCTATCTGACCGAGGCCGACAAGCGCCATCTCTCCGGTAGCATAATTACGGCTGCCAATATCGATCTCACTGCTGGTGGCATCAACAACAGCGGCACTCTGTTGGCCGATGGCACACTCTCGCTCAAGAGCGGCACTACCCTGGTCAACCAAGGCCAAATCCAGGCTGGCGGTCGGCTTGAGCTGCTCGCCAAAGGGGATATACTCAACCAAAGCCTTATCAAGGGTGGGGAGGTCGCCATTGCATCGCTGGATGGCTCGGTGCGCAATGAAACCCGGACGGCCCAGCGCCATGTGGATGTCAACGGCATTCTCTCCGATGTATTGAGCGATCAGACTCGCTTTAGCCGCACCGATATCGGCGATATCGCCCGCATTGAATCTGCGGGTAACCTGCTGCTGCAGGCAGGGCAGGATATTTCGCTATCGGCCAGTAACCTGCTGGCTGGGCTGGATATGACCCTCAATGCAGGGCGGGATATCACCATTGGCAGTCTGGAAGATAGACGCAAGTGGGAAGAGGGCAATAGCCGTTTCTCCCGAGTCGAGCAGTTGATGAGCTCCCTTGATGCTGGCCGGGCTCTGCGCCTGTCGGCAGATCGCGATCTTACTATCTCGGCCTCTTCCCTCACTGCCAAAGGGGATGCTTCTCTGACTGCCGGCAATGAGCTCATGCTCAAGACCGCCAATAACGAAGCCAGCCAGTACACCACCCGTCGTAACGGTTACGATAGTGCCCGGCAGCGTGAGGAGGTTGGGGTCAATCTGAATGCCGATAACATCGCCCTGGGCGCGGGCAGCGATATCGCGATGCGTGCGGCCAATGTTCAGGCAGAAGGTGAGCTCGCTGTGACGGCTGGTCGCGATCTGCTGCTTGAAGCCGGTGATGCGATGGATTATCGCGAATCCTACACCAGGGAGAGCAAGAAGAAGGCTTTTAGCAAGAAGACCACCACTACCCACGATATCAGCGAGCAGCACATGGCTCAGGCTACCGAGCTGGGAGGCCAGTATGTGTTGCTCAAGGCGCAACAGGATCTGGCAGTCAAGGGTAGTAACGTAGTCGGGGATCTCGGTGCAACACTGCTGGCCGGGCGTGACCTGAACATTGATACCGTGGATCTGCTCAATCGCGAGCTCCATTTCCGTGAAACCAAGCGCTCTGGCCTGATGGGCAGTGGCGGGATTGGCTTTACCATCGGCAAGCAACAGCAGAGCAGCGACATGGTGGGCACCACGCTGATCAGAGAGGGGTCAACCGTTGGCAGTGTGCAAGGGGATGTCACGCTGCAAGCTGGCAACCGGCTGCAGGTCAGCGGCAGCGACATCATCGCTGGCAAGGATCTGCTGCTGGTGGGCAAAGATGTCACCATTTCCTCGGCCGAGCAGCAGGTCACCCGCAAGGAGGAGGTCAAGAGCAAGAGCGGCGGGCTTACAGTGGCCTTGACCGGTGGCGCCGTCACGGCAGTACAGAGTGCCTATGACACCGTCAAGGCCAGCAAGGAGAGCAGCAACGATCGACTGGTCGCCTTGCAGGGAACCAAGGCTGCCATGAATGGTTATCAGGCCTGGCAGGGTATGCAGGCAATGGCTGATGCGGGCGGTGTACCCGACCCCTCCTTTGTCGGGATTGCTATCTCGGTGGGAAGCCAGCGCAGCCAATCCAATAACCAAAGTAGCGAAACCAATGCCCTGACCTCGGAGCTCAATGCTGGTGGGGATGCGACCATACTGGCCAGGGGAGATGCCGCCAACAGTGCCGGCGATCTGGTCATGATCGGCAGCAGCATCAAGGGGCATAATGTGACACTGGGTGCCGCGCGCGATCTGGTGCTGCAATCAGCAGTCAACAGCAGTGACACCCGCGGCAGCAACAGCAGCAGTGGCTGGAATGCCGGCATCAGCTTCGGGTTCACCCAGGGGAGCGCGGGGATCAGCATCTTCGCCAACATGAATGCAGCCAAAGGTAAGGAAAACGGGGATTCTGATCGTTATACCGAAACCACCCTCACCGCGGGCGATACCCTGACCCTTAAATCAGGGAGGGATGCCACCCTGCTGGGCGCGCAGGTCAGTGGTGACAAGGTAACGGCCGATATCGGCCGCAACCTGACCCTGACCAGCCAGCAGGATAACGACCACTACCAGAGCAAGCAGAGCAGCATCGCCGCCGGTGGCAGCTTCACAATTGGTCCCATGACGGGGTCCGGCTATATCAACGCCAGCCGTCAGAAGATACGCAGCGACTTTGAGAGCGTGATGGAGCAGACCGGCATCTTCGCCGGTAAGCAGGGTTTCGCCATCCAGGTGGGTGAACACACTCAGCTCAACGGCGCCGTGCTGGCCGGCAGTGCAGACGAGAGCAAAAACCGGCTCTCGACCGGCACGCTGGGTTGGAGTGATCTGGTCAACCGTGCCGACTACAAGGTCGAGAGCCAGAGCGTGGGGATCAGTGGCAGTGGTGATAGCACCAAGGGTTTTTCCAGCATTGCAGCCATGGGGTCGCTCGGTGGTAGCAACAGCAGTGGCAGCGCCAGTTCGACCTCCTTTGCCTCGATCAGTGGCGGGACCATAGATATCCGCGACGGCAAGGCTCAGCAGCAGGATCTGGTGACCCTGCACCGGGACCCGACCCAGGCGGCCAACGGTCTCTCTCCTATCTTCGACAAGCAAAAAGAGCTTGAGCGGATGCAAGAGGCTCAGCTTATCGGCGAGGTGGGGCAGCAGGCGACCCAGATGGTGGTCAGCCATCATCTGGATAAAGCCAATCAGAAGGCCAAGGATGACCCCGAGTACGCCAACAGCAAAGAGTACAAGGCGCTGCAGGAAAAATGGGGGATAGGCAGCAACTTCCAGCGTGGCATGCAGGCCGCGACCGCTGCACTGCAAGGCTTGGCGGGGGGCGACCTGAGTCAGGCCGCCGCAGGGGCTGCGGCACCCTACCTTGCACAAATGGTCAAACAGCAAACTGATGACGGTCCGTCCCGTGTGATGGCCCACGCGCTGGTACAAGGAGCGTTGGCCGCCGCCCAGAACAAAAACGCCATGGTCGGTGCAACCGGCGCCGCCACTGGCGAACTGGTGGGTATGATGGCCACCCAGCTTTACCACAAAGATGCCAGCCAGTTGACAGAGGGGGAGAAGGAGACCGTCTCTACCTTGGCCACTCTGGCGGCAGGATTGGCGGGTGGTTTGACCGGAGACAGCACCGCCAGCGCCTTGGCCGGAGCCCAGACCGGCAAGACGGTGGTGGAGAATAATCTGCTGACAGGCAAAGATGCTTTAAACATGTTACGAGAGCTTGAGGAGGCAGAGAAAACGGGGGCTGATAAGCAACCTATTTATGAAAAATATAAAAAGCTGAGTGATAAGCAACGTTCTGAGATCACGAATAAAGAGTGTTCACATAATCTCGGTTGTGTTTATGCCGCACAGGCAGAAAATGATGATGGTCGGAGGATCGTCGAAGGGCTCAAACGTTTCACATTTATTTCTAAGCTGAGTGAGAGTGAAATAACTCAACTGCAACAATTTGTCGTTGCTGAGAATCAGGCAAGTGCAGAGGCTCTGTATCAAGCATTACCAGAATCGGTCAAGCTTGCTCTGCAAAGTAAAGAACTTATTGATAGCCTAGGTGGCTCTGCTGTATTAAAAGGAGGAACAGCAAGCATAGGTTATGCTATAGCTAACAAGATAAAAACTTCTGGGGGGGGATCTCATGTTGGTAATATAAACCCCAAGGGACACACTGATAAAAATCTATCTTCTGAAAACTATAAAGTAGTGAGGGTTAATAGCTCTGGCGCCGTAAAAGGAACGAAGGAGTATGATATATTGAATATCCCTTCTGCAAGGGAACCTAATACAAGATATGAGCTTGATAACGGTAATGCCTTTAAGACTAACTCTCATGGCTATGTAGAGGAATTAACATTTACTCCTACTAATGTTAAGATGCCGCGAGACTCTAGGCAAACTGCTGCTGGAAAGCAGGGGCTTGATAGTGATGTCGGGGGACATGTTCAAGCCTGTAGCCAGGGTGGAACATGCGATAGTTATAATTTATTTCCTCAGGATAAGAATTTTAACAATTCTGCATATAAGGTTTTCTATGAAAATGAAATAAAACGAGCACTTGATGATCCGAGTAAAGCTGTGGGCCAGACTAAGGTGGTTTTTGTGAGAGACAACCCTGGGTCAGTTAGACCGACAGCTTTGACAGTGACATTTAAAATCGATGGTGTTGTTACTGAAAGAACCTTTTTAAATGAGGCCGGAAAACCGCCGGGTATATCAAAATGATAACTGAAGACTTTGCTTTGGCCAACAGGCTTTTTACAATTCTTGATGAAGGGATTGTTGATGGGTATGATTTTTTCTCTTATAAGGTTGATATTGGCGATGGATATATAGATGCCGTGTTAACTGTGGAGAATGAAGGGGTGGTAACTACTGATGCAAAGAGGGATATTAATAATGCTGAAGTGTTTGGGATAATACTTAAACTTAAAGAGAATTCTATTTCTAGAGGTGAGGATTGGAGATCATTAATTATGTCTTATAGACATGGTGAACAGGTGAAATTAAATTTCAATCAATAACGAAATTATTATGAAGGAAATCCGGGACACCCACCTTTTTGACAGTGGCGTAGGGCTGTTCTTGACTTAAGAGGTCACCGTTGAGGGATGTGCCATGACCATTGCCCGTTCACGTCAAATCAGCTTGCAGGATACGCCTTACTACCATGTGGTCAGCCGCTGTGTGCGGCGAGCCTTTCTGTGTGGTGACGATGCCCATTCTGGCCAGAGTTATGAGCATCGGCGTCAGTGGGTGGTCGACAAGTTGGGGCAACTATCGCGGCTGTTTGCAATTGGCATTTGTGCTTATGCGGTGATGAGCAATCATTATCATCTGGTGCTCAAGGTGGAGCCCGATACCGCAGCCAACTGGAGTGAGCGGGAGGTGGCTGAGCGCTGGGCGGCGCTATTCCAGTGGCCGCATTTGGTCAGGCGCTGGTATCAGGGGGAGATGTTGATCGAGCCTGAGCTGGCTGTCGTGCAGCAATTGCTGGCCCAATGGCGGGAGCGGCTTCACTCCATAAGTTGGTTTATTCGGCTACTCAATGAAAATCTGGCCCGTCAGGCCAATCAGGAAGATGGTTGCAGGGGCCATTTCTGGGAGGGGCGCTTCAAGAGTCAGGCTTTGCTCACCGAATCCGCCTTGTTGGCCTGTATGGCGTATGTTGACCTCAATCCGATACGAGCTGCGTTGACCGATCGGCCAGAGCAGAGTGAATACACCAGTATCAAACAGCGCCTTGACGCGCCTGCTACTACTGAGGTTTTGCCACCACTTTTGCTGCCGTTTGCCCGCCAGGGTAAGCCTGAAGAGCTGCCTTATGCCTTCAGCGACTACCTGATGCTGGTTGATTGGACTGGTCGTGCTATTCGGCCCGACAAGCGGGGTCATATTCCGGCCCAATTTGGACCCATTCTGGAACGATTGGGACTCGATGCTGTTCGCTGGTTGAAGCAGGTGACGCTGTTCAGGCGACAAGGGATCAGAGTGGTGGGAGACAGATATCAATGTCAGCAGTTTGCCCGCCACTGTGGCCAGCGACGATGCCATCAACCAAGGCTGTGATAGCTTTGCATCCACCCTGCTGATAGCTCCGGGTATTGCACATAGTCCAATAAATGGCTGTGCAGGGGCTGTTGCTTTCTAAACCTGAAAATTTCTCCTGCCAGCCGAGTTTTACATGCATCAGTTCGAATGCATACACCCTTATAATGCCTGCAAGCAGTTCGATAGTGGCTTGCTACAAAAGGTGGGTGTCCTAATCGTTTTGTGATCGTCCAGCAATTATTGATTTTAAAAACTCTCCAGGTGGTATCTAATGACAGATCAAGAAATATATCAAAAAATTGGGCAGCTCTTAGTCGACGCTGGGCCATTAGATGCGAAAACAATAGTTGTCAGAGCAGAGGTTTTTCCTGAAGGTGATGGAGGTAAATACGAGTTTGATTATATTGATGATACAGGTAAGCTAAACTGGTTTGATCCTGATGGTCGCGCCGTGGGAGATTTGACAGAATTATTGGTGGAACTTAGAAAATATTTTATCACCAATGAACTAACTGCTGGCATAGGCATTTGGTCAGGCTGTGAAATTAGTCTGGCTGTAGAGAGAATGAAGCTGAGTGTTGAATTTATATATGATGTTCAGGGCCGCTTGCTCGATTAATGAATCGTAATTGGAAATAGGTGAAAGGGGGGGGGGCAGGGCCATCGGCTCGATTAGCGCAGCGTAATCGGGCGTTCGCGAAGAGGGCACCGAACTCAGCGTGTTTGCCAACATGAATGCCGCCAAGGGCAAAGAGTTGGGCAACTCGGGCCGCTATACCGAGACCATCCTCACCGCGGGCGATACCCTGACCCTCACATCAGGGCGGGATGCCACCCTGCTGGGGGCGCAGGTCAGTGGTGACAAGGTCAAGGCTGATATCGGCCGCAACCTGACCTTGACCAGCCAGCAGGATAACGACCACTACCAGAGCAAGCAGAGCAGCATCGCGGCCGAGGGCAGCTTTACCTTTAGCACCATGACCGGTTCTGGCTATATCAACGCCAGCCGCCTGTGAAATCTGGGACACCCACTTTTTTGGCAGAGGCGTAGAGAGCAGACCGGGCTCTTTGCCGGTAAACAGGGCTTCGATGAGATACAGGGCAAAGAGCCGCGCGCTCGCGCCACCACCGCCCGTCGCAAGCCGCAAGCCTCTACCCGCAACTCCGGTACCGGCAGCAAGTAAGCCGACAACCCGTTGCGTACTGCACGCTGTTCAAGTGCGCAGTCGGCCAAGCAAAGGCCCGCACCAACTGGTGCGGGCCTTTTTCATCTCTAGCGGGTGACCTCCAGCTGCCGGCTGGCTCCGGTCATATGGCAATGATTGCTCTCACACTCCTCAGTTGGCCGGTGTCATCCACTCTTTGTTGAAGTCGCGGATAAACATCTCTCCCTCTTCATTGCGGGCGGTGACCAGATAGAAGGTGACGTTCTGGCGAAACAACGAGAGGCGGTAGAGGGCGGCGTTGTCCTCCTCCGAGAGGTTCTTTTTCGAGGTGTCGTTGATGGGCACCAGATCGACTTTGCCCTTTTTCAGCAGTTCGACACACTGGTTGAGGCGGTTGGTGGTTCTGACGATCAGCTTCTGCTCGATGGTCACCCGCTCGATAGCATCGGAGAACCACCCCTTGGGCACGCAGGCGGTTTTCTGCTGCCAGGGCGGGGATTCCAGTCCCTTCTTGTCGGGCGTGGTGTACCAGGACTGGATATCAAAGGCGATGGGGGTACTGAACAGCAGGGTGTTGCTGCGCTCGTTGGTCCAGGTAAAGGGGAAGGCGGCGATGGCGTTGCCCAGCTCGATGTTTTTAAGCCCCCTCGGCCAGGGCTGGTAGGAGACCCGCAGATCCGGGTGGCCTGCCGCTTTGAGGGTGGTGAGCACCTTGCTCGCCAGCTCGCCGCCATTGGCCAGCGTCGCCGAAGAGTAGGGGGGTAATTCGCCGGTGATAATTACCGCACTCTGCACCGTGGCGGCCGGGAGCAGCGAAAGAGCAAACAGGGTGGCAAGAAGGCGAAGGGACGAGCGGGGGCGATAAGTGGCAGAGGGCGTGACCGGATAACGGATGTGCATGGCGGGTGACCTCACCTCTATCGATTGCTGACAGCGTAGCGGTTTCGGCACGGAAAAAACAGACTCGATAAATGCTGCTGGTCGCGGTGTATGGCCCTTGAAGTTCCCTTTGGCGGGCGGAAGGGGCTGTGGCGGTTGCTCTGCTCCGGTGAGCTTGTTAGCCTGTGCGGCTCTGACAGAGGAGTGAACGATGAGCAAGGTACTTGATGAGCTGCTGGCGTTGCTGGCGCTGGAAAAAATCGAGGAGGGCCTGTTTCGGGGCCAGAGCCAGGATCTCGGTCTGCGGGCCGTGTTTGGCGGACAGGTAATGGGGCAGGCCTTGTCAGCCGCCAAGCAGACGGTCGAGACCGGCCGTCAGGTTCACAGTTTTCACTCCTACTTCCTGCGTCCGGGGGATGTGACCCGTCCCATCGTCTATGACGTGGAGAATATCCGTGACGGCCAGACCGTCTCCACCCGCCGGGTCAAGGCGATTCAGGGCGGCAAGCCCATCTTCTATCTCAACGCCTCGTTTCAGGTGCCGGCCGATGGCTTCGAGCATCAGGCGCAGATGCCCACCGGTATCACTCCGCCGGAGGAGCTCAAGAGCGAGCTGGAGCTGGTTCGCCCCTACGAGAACCTGATCCCGGCCTCCCTGCGGGACAAGATCCTCTGCGAGCAGCCCATCGAGATGCGCCCTGTGACCCTGGTCGACCCTATTCGGCCGACGGTGCAGGATCCGGTGCGCCACGTCTGGTTCAAGGCCAATGGCCAGATGCCGGACGATCTGCGGGTGCACAAATACCTGCTGGCCTACGCCTCCGACTTCAACTTCCTGCTCACCTCGTTGCAGCCCCACGGGGTGTCGTACTGGGAGCCGGATATGCAGGTGGCCACCATCGATCACTCCATGTGGTTCCACCGGGATTTCCGCTTCGACGACTGGCTGCTCTACGTGGTAGACAGCCCGAGCGCCAGCAGCGGTCGCGGTCTGGTACGTGGCCAGTTCTTCACCCGTGACGGCATGCTGGTGGCGAGCACCATGCAGGAGGGGGTGATCCGCCGTCGCGGCAGTTAAGGCGCAAAGCGGTCAGCAAAACGGGGTGGCACTGGCCACCCCGTTTTCGTTGCTGCGATGTGCGCGGGCGCTGGGGGATCAGCCGCCGCGCTGGTATTTGAAGCGCTTCTTGCGCCGGTAGGGGTAGACATCCTCGAACACCCCCACCTTGATGTTGCTCTGCAGCATCTTCCAGTAGTTGGCGTCGAACATCTCCTTGTGCAGTTGCAACATGATCTCGCGCACCTGCGGCTTTTGCAGCAGGAAGGTGGCGAACTCCTCGGGGAAGATGTCGTTGGGGGCCACCGAGTACCAGGGCTCGGCGCTCCACTCATCCTCGGGGTAGCGCGGCGGCGGGATCTGGCGGAAGTTGCACTCCGTCATGTAGCAGATCTCGTCGTAGTCGTAGAACACCACCCGGCCGTGGCGGGTGACGCCGAAGTTCTTGAACAGCATGTCCCCCGGGAAGATGTTGGCCGCCGCCAGCTGCTTGATGGCGTTGCCGTACTCCTCCAGCGCGAGCCGGGTCTGCTGCTCGTCCGCCTTGTCCAGATAGAGGTTGAGGGGGATCATCTTGCGCTCGGTGTAGAGGTGCTTGATCACCAGCTTGTCGTCCGTGATGGTGAGGGCCGACGGCGCCACCGTCTTGAGTTCTGCCAGCAGTTCGGGCGAGATGCGATCCAGCGGAAACTCGAAGTTGGTGAACTCCTGGGTATCGGCCATCCGACCCACCCGATCGTGCTGTTTAACCAGCCGGTATTTTGCCTTCACCTGCTCGTGGCTCACATCCTTCGGGGGAGTGAACTCGTCTTTTATCACCTTGAACACCACATCGTAGGAGGGGAGGGTGAACACGCTCATCACCATCCCCTTGATGCCCGGCGCAATGATGAACTGATCCCGGCTCTGGGCCAGATGGTGGCGGTAGTGGCGATAGAGCTCGGTCTTGCCATGCTTCTGGCAACCGATGGCGTTGTAGATCTCGTAATCGGGCTTGTGGGGCATGATCTGGCGCAGGAAGGCGACAAACAGTGCTGGTTCGCGGGCATAAACCATGAAATAGGCGCGGGCGAAGCCAAAGACGATGGAGGCGAGATCCGGCTCGAAGATGACGGTGTCCACATAGATGCTGTGGCCGGTGCTGAGCAGGGGCAGGATAAAGGGGAAGACCTGATCCCGGGCCCGGATCAGTCCCACCAGATAGGCCCCCTTGTTGCGGTAGAACACCTCTTTGAGGAGCTCGATGGCAAACGGCTCGTCATGGAGGATTTGTGGGCCGTTCTCCGCAAGATGGCGGTGGATGTCGACAATATCCCGCTGCTTGTCCTCGTAGGGGAGGGTGAAGCTGTAATCGCCGAGCAGCTGGCTCAAGGTCTGCGGCAGATGGGCGAGATCGGTGCGATAGATCCGCAGCAGGGCGCTCAGGTCCGGTTTTTCGCCACGGCTGACAAAGGGGTGGATATAGAGGTTCTCGTCGCGGATATTGCGATGGCGAAAGATCCGCCGATAGACGGAGTTGAAGAAGGACTCCGCCACCTCAAAGTTGTCACAGCGGGGCAGCAGATCGCTGAAGGCACTTTTGACCCGTTTGAGCAGCTCCTGAGTGGCGTGGTGCTCCCCCATCATCTGGCGGATGGAGCTGGCGGTGGCCCCCACATGGTGGTCATAGAGGCGAATTCGCTCGCGCCCGGCGAGCTGCACCCCCAGCCAGTCACTGTTCTCGAAGCGGCTCTTGCTGCCCTGGGTTATCTCGAGAAACCGGCTGTAAAACGACTCGAAGCGTTGCAAGATAGTCTCGGCGACGGCCTGTTCCAATGGCTGCTGCATCTCTCTCTTCCTTGTGATCTGTCGGGCCGATAGCGCGAAGGATTGGGTGTAATTTGTTCACACGTCAGGCCACTATCGCAACATTCAAACGTCTGTTCAAGTGGCAATTTTCGGGGATAAACGGTAGATTGCGCCCCTGTTTTGGTGATGGTTTAGCGACTTTTTGCTGTCTGTTTGAGAGGCCGTCCGGCCTGTGAGGAAACCCGATGAAGCTCTATTTTGTCCTGGTGGCACCTGCCCGACCTGCGAACGTGGGGGCAGCTGCCCGCGCCATGAAAACCATGGGATTCGATGCCATGCGACTGGTGGCGAGTCGGGTACACGAAGAGGAGGAGGCGAGCTGGGTGGCCCACGGCGCTCAGGAGATCCTGACTCAGGCCGAAGCGTTCGATACCCTGCCCGAGGCGCTGGCGGACATGGATCTGGTGATCGCCACCACTGCCCGTGAGCGCGGTCGCTACCAGCACTACCTCACGCCGGGGGAGATCCGCGAGCAGATCCGCAGCAAGCCTTCACTCAACAAGGTGGCCATCGTCTTTGGCTGCGAGGAGTCGGGGCTCTCCAACGAGCAGCTGGCCGAGGTCGATCTCATCAGCTATCTGCCCCTCAAGGTAAGCTACCCCTCCCTCAATCTGGGGCAGGCGATCATGCTCTACGCCTATGAGATGAGTCAGCTGATGGATGAGCTGAACGCCGACGGCGGCGCTGCGGTAGCAGAAAATTTTGATAACGCCGGGCAGGTTCGGGTGCTTAAATGCAAAACAGCAGAATTGCTGGGTGAACTCGGAGTTTCGCAGGATGAAAAACTGCATCAATGGGTGATGGACCGGGTGCCCATGCTGCCGCAGCGGGATTTGAACATGCTCCACCTGCTCTGCAAAGACCTTGCGCGCAAACTTGGCAAAGAGGTTTAAGTTGACAGCCCAGCGCCCGCCGCGGTATTGCTAAAAGCCAGCTTCGTCAACGAGTGTTCGTCATGCAGTTATTCACCAACGTCATCACCACCACCATTATTACCGGTACCACCACAGGTGGCACTGGGGCCGGTTGATGCGCTGACGAACAAGCACAGAAATCAGAAAAGGCCCGTACCCACCCAGTACGGGCCTTTTTGTTGGATTGGTTTTTAGATTGAATTTCATAGATTTACAGGGAGAGAAAGCGATGAGAGTGTTGAAATTTGGCGGGTCTTCACTGGCCGATGCAGAGCGTTTTTTACGGGTGGCCGATATCGCGGTCAACACCCACGGCCAATCTCAGGTAGCCCTGGTGCTCTCTGCACCTGCCAAGGTGACCAATCATCTGGTGGCGCTGGTGGAGCAGACCAGTCGCGGCATGGATGCCAGTTCCACCCTGTTTGAAGTCAACGGTATCTTCTCCCGACTGCTGGCCGGGTTGAAGGCGGCCTATCCGGCGCTCGATGACAAGGCGCTGCTGGCCCGTCTCACCGCCGAGCTGGATCAGGTTGAGCGCCTGATGCAGGGCATCCGTCTGCTGGGACTCTGCCCGGACAACGTGCAGGCGCGCATTCTGAGCCGTGGCGAGAACCTCTCCATCGCCTTTATGCACGAACTGCTGCGGGTGCGCGGTCTGGATCTGGAGCTGATCGTACCGGAAGAGCTGCTGGTCACCGACGGCGGCTATCTGGAAGCCCACGTCGATATCGAAGCCTCCCGCCTGCGCTTTGCCGCCAAGGGGCTGCGTAGCGACTGTCTTTACCTGATGCCGGGCTTTACCGGCGGCAGCGATAAGGGCGAGACCGTGCTGCTGGGCCGTAACGGCTCCGACTACTCCGCCGCCGTGCTGGCTGCCTGCGTCGATGCCGAGTGCTGCGAGATCTGGACTGACGTCGAGGGTTGCTACAGCTGCGACCCCCGTCTGGTGCCGGATGCCTACCTGCTGAAAACTCTCTCCTACAAGGAGGCGATGGAGCTCTCCTACTTCGGCGCCAAGGTGCTGCACCCGAAAACCATCGCGCCGGTGGCCCAGTTCCACATTCCCTGCCTCATCAAGAACAGCTTCAATCCGCAGGGGCCGGGCACCCTGATCGGCCCCGAGAGCGGCGACGATGACCTGAAAGTGAAGGCCATCTCGGATCTCTCCGGCATGTGCATGTTCAACGTCTCCGGCCCCGGCATGAAGGGGATGGTCGGCATGGCCGGTCGCATCTTCTCCGCCGTCTCCCGCGCCGGGGTCAGTATCGTGCTGATCACCCAGTCATCTTCCGAGTACAGCGTCAGCTTCTGTATCCACAGCTACGACCAGGAGAAGACCCGCAAGGTGCTGGAGCGCGAGTTCGAGCTCGAATTCAAAAACCAGCTGCTAGAGCCGCTGGATATCATCAGCGATCTGGCCATCATCTCCCTCATCGGTGACGGCATGCGCACCAGCAAAGGGATGGCGGCCCGCTTCTTCACCTCGCTGGCGCAAGCCTCCATCAATATCGTCGCCATCGCGCAGGGCTCCAGCGAGCGCTCCATCTCGGCGGTGGTGCGGGATCGCAAGGTGGCGGAAGCCATCAAGGCGTGCCACCAGAACTTCTTTGGCAGCCAGCAGTTTATCGATCTCTTTGTGGTCGGGGTTGGCGGCGTCGGTGCGGCACTGGTTGATCAGATTGCCCGCCAGCAACCGGTACTGGCCGAGCAGGGCACTGGCCTTCGCGTGGTCGGCATCGCCAACAGCCGCCAGATGGCGATCAACAAGGATGGCCTGAACCTCGCCAACTGGCGTGAACAACTGGTGGAAGCCCGCGACAGCTTCTCGCTGGAAGGGGTGAAAAAGCTGGTGGAAGATAGCCACATCATCAACCCGGTGATCGTCGACTGCACCTCCTCCGAGGCGGTGGCCGTCCAGTATGCCGACTTCCTCGCCGCCGGTTTCCATGTGGTCACTCCGAACAAGAAGGCCAACACCGGCTCGCTCGATTACTACAAGGCGCTGCGCCGCACTGCCCGCCAGACTCGCCGCAAGTTCCTGTACGAGACCAACGTGGGTGCTGGCCTGCCGGTTATCGAGAACCTGCAGAACCTTATCAAGGCTGGTGACAAGCTGCGTGCCTTCGACGGCATTCTGTCCGGTTCACTCTCCTTTATCTTCGGCAAGCTGGATGAAGGGATGGCCTTCTCTGAAGCCACCAAGATTGCCCGCAGTAACGGCTTTACCGAGCCGGATCCCCGCGACGATCTCAACGGCATGGATGTGGCGCGCAAGCTGCTCATTCTGGCTCGCGAGGCGGGCATGGCGCTGGAGCTCTCCGATGTGGAAGTGGAGCAGGCGCTGCCGCCGGGCTTTGATGTGAGCGGCGACGTGGAAGCCTTTATGGCCCGCCTGCCCGAAGCGGACGGCTGGTTCCGCGACCAGTTCGCCGCCGCCCAGCGTGAAGGTAAGGTGTTGCGCTATGTGGGCTCCATCGAGGGTGGCAAGTGCAAGGTCGCCATCAAGGCGGTCGGTGGTGACGAGCCGCTGTTCAAGGTCAAAGACGGGGAGAACGCGCTCGCCTTCTTCTCCACCTACTACCAGCCGATCCCGCTGGTGCTGCGTGGCTACGGCGCCGGTACCGAAGTGACCGCGGCGGGCGTCTTTGCCGACGTGCTGCGCACCCAGAACTGGAAGCAGGAGCTATAAGCATGAGTTCAGACATGTACCAGAGCAGTAGCGTGGTCGCCTACGCGCCCGCCTCCAGCGCCAACTTGAGCGTGGGATTCGATGTACTGGGGGCGGCGCTCGCCCCCGTGGATGGCTCTCTGCTCGGCGATCGGGTGCAGGTAAAAGCGGCTGACGTGCCGTTCGCCCTCTCATCCGTGGGCCGCTACGCCCACAAGCTGCCGGATGATCCGAAAAAGAATATCCTCCATGACTGCTGGGTCGCCTATGGCGAGGCGCTGGAGAAGCGCGGCCTGAAACTCAAGCCCCTCGAAATGGTGCTGGAGAAGAACCTGCCGGTCGGCTCGGGTCTGGGGTCGAGTGCCTGCAGCGTGGTGGCGGCCCTTGAAGGGCTCAACGCCTTTCACGGCGCGCCTCTCGACGAGCACGACATGCTGCTGCTGATGGGTGAGATGGAAGGCAAGATCTCCGGCTCCGTCCACTACGACAACGTGGCCCCCTGTTATCTCGGCGGCATGCAGCTGGTGCTGGAAGAGCACGGCGTTATCAGTCAGGGTATTCCGGTGTTCGATCAGTGGTACTGGGTGGTCTGCTACCCGGGTACCGTGGTCTCTACCGCTGCCGCCCGCGCCATTCTGCCGGCCCAATATCGCCGTCAGGATTGCCTCACCTACGGTCGCCGCCTGGCTGCCTTTGTCCACGCCAGCTACACCGGGCAGGAGGGATTGGCCGCCAGCGTATTGAAAGACGTGATTGCCGAGCCCTACCGCGCGGCGCTGATCGAAGGCTTTGCCGAGGTGCGGGCCCAGGCCGCCCAGAACGGGGCGCTGGCCACCGGCATCTCCGGCTCCGGCCCCACCGTATTTGTGGTGATGAAGGATCTGGCGCAGGCCGAGCGGATGAAGGATTGGATGGAAGCACATTTCGTGCAGAACGAAGATGGATTTGCCCGGGTCTGCAAACTGGACATGGCCGGGGCACGGGTAACAGGAAGCGAGCTATGAATCTCTACAACATCAAGGACAACAGCGAACAGGTGAGCTTTGCGCAGGCGGTGCGTCAGGGCTTGGGTCGCGAACAGGGGCTCTTCTTCCCCGAACAACTCGAACCGCTCGCCGATGTGGATGCCCTGCTGGATCTGCCGCTGGCCGAACGCTCTGCCCGCATCCTGAGCCACCTGTTGGGGGACGAAGTGCCCGCCGCCAAGGTGAGCGAGCTTGTCAATGCCGCCTTCACCTTCCCGGCGCCGCTGGTGAAACTCAAGGATGGCACTTATGCCCTCGAACTGTTCCACGGCCCGACCCTGGCGTTCAAGGATTTCGGCGGCCGCTTTATGGCTCAGTGCCTCGCGGCGTTCAGAACAAATGACAAGATCACTATCCTCACCGCCACCTCCGGCGACACCGGCGCCGCCGTGGCCCACGCCTTCTACGGGCTGGAGGGGATTGAAGTGGTGATCCTCTATCCCAAGGGCAAGATCAGCCCGCTGCAGGAGAAGCTCTTTTGCACCCTTGGCGGCAATATCCGCACCATCGCCATCGATGGCGACTTCGATGCCTGTCAGGCGCTGGTAAAACAGGCCTTTGACGACGAGGCGCTGAAAAAGGCCATTGGCCTCAACTCCGCCAACTCCATCAATATCAGCCGTCTGCTGGCGCAGGTTTGCTACTACTTCGAGGCGGTGGCCCAGCTGCCGAAAGCCGATCGCGCCAAGGCGGTCATCAGCGTGCCGTCCGGCAACTTTGGCAACCTCACCGCAGGTTTGATTGCCAAGGCGTTGGGGCTGCCGGTGAAGCGCTTTATCGCCGCCACCAACGCCAACGATACCGTGCCGCGCTACCTCAAAACCGGCCAGTGGGAGCCGCACCAGACAGTGGCAACCCTCTCCAACGCCATGGATGTCAGCCGCCCCAATAACTGGCCGCGGGTAGAAGAGCTGTGCCGCCGCAAGGGCTGGGCGCTGGAGACCTTAGGGTCAGGCATGCGTGACGACGCCCAGACCCGCGATGCGCTCAAACGCCTGCACCAGCTGGATTACCTCTGCGAACCCCACGGCGCCATTGCCTGGGATCTGCTGGGGGAACAGCTGGCCGAGGATGAAGTGGGGGTCTTTCTCTGCACCGCCCATCCCGCCAAGTTCAAGGAGTCGGTGGATGAGATCCTGCATCTGGATGTGCCGCTACCCGGCCCGCTGGCCAAACACGCCGAGCTGCCGCTGCTCTCCGTGAATTTGCCAGCGGAGTTTGCCCGGTTAAGGGCGTTTTTGGTGGGTTAAGCCGCTAAGCTGAGATAACCGATAGAAATAAAAATCCCCCGGTAACGGGGGATTTTTTATGTTCTGTATTGGAGAAGATGACTCAAGTTCGATCTGCTGCTCGATAAGCCGGATAACTTACGATCCCTACCCTCTTTCAGAGCGTGGGGAATAGTTATCTGGTGTCGAAAAAGTCCTTTTGTTGAAGAACTTTCTATCGTCCTTAGCTTCTTGATACTCTTCCTATCGGATGACATCCCCATGAAACAACGTAATCTTTTATGTCTGACCAGTATTCATTTAACTGGGGAGATACATGCTCTGCTTTTTTTTGGGGGGTCATTATTTTTAAGCGTTCGACAGACCTTGTAAGTATGTTTTCTCCATATCCAGGGATTTTGGGGCAAGCATTGCATTCAGTGCATGACTTGTTGTTTAAACAGTCTTTATCTGCAAAATTTGGTAAGTTAGCCAAAATTGGTAGCCAAAAATCACCATGTGTACGGTCTAGATTGATAGCAGTTTTTAGTGAAAGTCCATTTTTATGGTCGAAATATAGTCTAACTCTATTATCAATAGCATTGAGTCTTGCTAATGTGTCTAATGAATCAATCCGCGCCTCATTGTTTGCCTCTGTCGCAATCACATCCTCCATTACCGACTCCGGAATAAAACTTTCTATCTCATGTGCATCAAGTATTTTTGCATATGCTGAGCAATTAAATACTCTCTCGGAAGTTGAGAAAGATGCTGAGGTAGAGCCTTCTTTTCCCATTGGATGCTTTTTATCTGTATCGACGATGCATAAGCATACCGCATCATTGCTTTTTAGGTGCAAATAGTTCTTTTTTATTTGGCTACCACCACCATTTCTAAAATCAAGTTTGAACGGTAAGTTCAAACTTGTTCCATTTAAGCTTGAACGAGCAATCTCACTATAAAATTCATAGTCAGACATATCTTCTGCTAACATTTTCGCTGAACACAAGTTAGTATGGTCTGAGAAATATTTGTAACTCACACTCATTACGTTGACATTATTTGGTGATACAGAATATATAGGATCACCATCGTAGCTAAAGTCCACTTTTAATACGAATTTTATGTTAGTGAGATAGCTGTAATACTCGCTCAGTGACTCATATATTTCAGATGCATGGGTTCGGGATAAACCATACAGATACTCAGAAGCTAGTAGGTCTCGCATCATTTTTTTGGATGCAATAACAATATGATGCCTATAGCCATGCGAATGCATTAAATGGTTTATTGCTGATATTTTTTCATCATCTTCTGGGTTGACAGCTAATACGTCTAAGTTAATAATTTCAATTAGCATGCCATTACCTTCCAGCAAAAAAACCAGTTGGCCATGAAACTAGAAATCCATCTTCTGAGAAGTTAGAAAATTTAGCTCTGGTATCATTGTTGCTATCTTTATTAAAGACAACGATATTAATATCCTCGTGAGGAATTATTTTATCCTCAACACAATCGCCAAGTGCATCAATCATTGTCTTACTATGGGTTTCAAAAATGATTTTTATATTTATGTCATTTTTTGATGCAAAACTAATTACCTTTGCAAATAAGATGGCCAATCTTGCCTGATACTCAGGATGTAAGTGTAGTTCTGGTTGCTCTATTGCAAATATCATGTGTTTATTCGAGTTTTTTACATGTCTTTTTCTATAAATTTCAACCCAAATGGAAGCGACAATGGGAAGAATTTGAGAGAAACCAAACCCCATATCATTTATGTTATATTCTTTGCTATCATTCTCTGTTTTAATCATTATTGCATAATGAAGACCTTGCTCATCAGCTCTTACGGAAAAACCAAAATGTTCCAATGTCCAGCTAGAAAAATTCCTCTTTTCATGATCTGGAAGTGATTTTAATAGCATAGCAAGGTTTGAACCTGTATGGTCTATTTCATCTACCTGCAAATCCTGATGTCTATAATATCTTTCCGCAGTTGCTCGTAGCGGTGCAATATATCTTATGCTTTTGAATGAGTTTTCAAGCTCCAAGTTAATACGTTCAATTATTTCATTTAACGAGCTATATAACGATGCTTTAAAAAATAGTTCGCATATTGTTTTTTTGTTTTTCTCGTTTCTAAGGTTTTCTCTAAAAACCTTATTTTCTGGAAATGCAAGATGAAGTCTATTCTCCACTTCCGTTCTTCTGCAGACGCCTATTTTACTTATTCCGTTAATTATGGTGTCGTCTTGTGTGTTTCTATGGAAAAATGGACGAAGCTTATCCATGTAACCTTTGGTTATAACACTATACACATAGGAGTCATTAAATTTTATGAACTTTACACTAGACCCTTGAACCATTCTTTCATATTTTTCAATAGTTCCTAATCTAGGTATAAAATAGTTGTTTTTTGAATAATTTAATTTATCAAAAGATAGTGTTTCATCCCCTTTAATCATAAGCGAACACTTCTCTTTTTCTTCAAACTCCAAGTTAAACTCAAGCCCTTCAATTTCTATTTTTAGACGTTTTGCAAAAGTTTCATTTTTAAAATGAGATACACCTAACTCTACGCAAGTAGGTATAATACTTTCGTCCTTTCCAAAAAACTCATAATTATAGTAATATCCATATGAGTGAAATTGTCTTCTAGATATGGATGTTAGATCAATTTTGAAATCGAAAAATATAACGTCCTCTTCAGAGTTATTCTTAATTACTTCTGAATAAGCTCCAAAATCAACGTATGAACCATACCATAGTATTGGACCAGTTGTTTTTGCTTCAACAGATTGTCTTAAAAGTGGGAGAGTTCTAATAAAACTACTTTTACCACTACTATTTTTCCCCACAAGGACGGTGATTGGTTTTAAGTCAATATAATCAATACTCTCTTCATTAGGAAAGCTTCGTAAATTTCTGAGCCTCATTGACTTTACCATTTTTACTCCAGTATTAAATTTAATAGGTATAAGTTACGCTTGGTGTTTCTCGAAAAATATATTCCAAATGAATTATTGTTGTGGCTTTGCTTCGAACTGTTTTGGTCATTCATGTGATGTTGTATCGGCTAGGTCTCACGCTACCGCCCGTGGATTACATCACGTATGTTGGGCTAACCCTCGTAGGTTGGTGCTGAACGAAGTGAAGCCCAACGTTTACCGAGAAAGCTAGATTTGATTTTGGTTATCGATTCTATATGGTCAAAAATGATCTTATTTGGGAAATCATATCTCCCGTTTGTTGGGCTTCGCTGCGCTCAGCACCAACCTACAACACATTCCAAGCCGATTATTCCCGACCCGAGTCACTATCAATGGCCCACTCTGGCCCTATCCATCCTGCGGCGATATGGCGATGGATGGAGGAGTAAGGCCAATCAACCGATTTGGCACAATAACCATGTTTGACCGGATTGAAGTGGATGTAATCGACATGGGCTTGCAGATCCTTGTCATCCCGGATCAGATGTTCCCAATAACGTCGTTGCCAGATACCTCGTTCCCGTTTTTTGAGTCGGCTCTCCCGTATCCGCTCTGTTTTGGCAATGCATCGTGAAAAGCCTGCCTTGATCAGAGACCAGCGCATGGGATAGTCACTGTCATCTGGTGGTAGTTGCCAAATGGCATGGAGATGATCCGGCATCACCACCATGGCAATGATCTCGAAGGGGTGTTGCTGTTTGACGTGGCGGATCACTTCGCGCAGCAGGTCGATATGACGTACCAGCAGATTCTGCTTGCGGTCAGCCAGGTTGACGGTGAAGAACCAACATGCCCCGCTGGTTGTTGCTCGGCGATAGCGCATGGTTCTCCTTTCTGGTATCGGGGGTAAATATCAGGTTTGTTCGGTTGCATAAAATGGGAAGCAACTAACCGAGGGCTCGCGTGTTGGGCTTCGCTGGGCTCAGCGCCAACCTACGAAATGCAGCAATCACTGTTTAAAACCCACGCTACCGCCCGTGGATTACAGCTTCCAACTTGCTTCATTGACCAGCGAGGGTGATAGCCCATCACTGATTAATAGGCATCCTTTGAGTATGTTAAGCTATTTGACTCTGGCCATACCAGCCAAAATGACTGAATTGTTACTAGTTGGTGACTTATTGTTCTTGTTCGGTGTTGTCACGGTTGGCAAGTTGACCCGCATGGCCCTTGATTTTATTGGGTTTGGCGAGTCTGGCGATGGATCCGGCGGCCAACAAAAAGCTGGCTGGCGCGGCCAAGAACAGCTTTGTCCAGAAGTGCGTGAAGGATAGCGCCGCCAAGTAAGGCATTTTCTCATCCGGTGTGTTTGCGGGGGGCCATCAGGCCCCCCGCGCTTTTTGGGGCGCAGGGGCGTTATCGCTAAGCGGGTGATGCGAGCTTGCAGCAAGGGCTGGGCTGATTAAGAGCCAACAAGCGGCGGTGAAGGGGGGCAAGCGGGGCGGCCCTGGAGAAGTTGCCGGAACTGGGATCTCGATCGGGGCAACAGGACTTTTGTCCTGCAAGGGGCGAGGGGGCGGGGGCTAGGATGCCCTCATCCACACGAGTCAAACTGGAGCACAACAATAATGACCGCTCATATCAATGCCAACCCGGGCGATTTCGCCGAGACCGTCATCATGCCGGGGATCCGCTGCGGGCCCGCTATATCGCCGAGACCTTTCTGACCGATGCGCGCGAGGTGACCAATGTGCGCAATATGCTGGGCTACACCGGCTATTACAACGGTCAGCGCATCTCGGTGATGGGCCACGGCATGGGGATCCCCTCCATGGTGCTCTACGCCCACGAGCTGGTGAACGACTTCGGGGTCAAGCGGATCATCCGCATCGGCAGTCTGGGAGCGACCCAGCGCCACGTGCAGATGCGTGACGTCATTCTGGCGCAGGCGGCAGGCACCGACTCCCCGACCAATGCCAAGCGCAGCGCCGGCTACCAGATGGCGACCTCGGCCGACTTCGCCCTGCTGCACAAGGCCTTTACCAAGGCGCAGGAGAAGGCGATTCCGGTCAAGGTGGGCAATATCTTCACCGGCGATCTCTATTACGATCCGGACGAAAACCTCATTCCGGCGCTGGAGAAGTTCGGCGTGCTCGGCATCGACATGGAGGTGGCCGGTCTCTACGGGCTGGCCCATCAGCAGGGGATCGAGGCGCTCGCCATCCTGACTGTCTCCGACCACTGCCTGACCGGTGAAGAGACTACTGCCGAGGAGCGGCAACTCTCCTTCAACCAGATGATCGAACT
This sequence comes from Aeromonas sp. 102P, assembly GCF_051920345.1. Classification (NCBI taxonomy): domain Bacteria; kingdom Pseudomonadati; phylum Pseudomonadota; class Gammaproteobacteria; order Aeromonadales; family Aeromonadaceae; genus Aeromonas; species Aeromonas sp. 102P. The sequence continues at coordinate 2,091,958 of NZ_JBQBCZ010000001.1, forward strand.
GGCGCTGCACACCGCGCTGTAAGCGCCGCGGCCCGCCCAACCCTGCACGCACCCTGACCCCAAGAGAGATCCAATATGAACAATAAGCTCTCCCTCACTGCCATCAGCTTCCTGGCCAACTTCGTGATGGCCGGTTTTGCGACCCAGTTCGGCATGCTGATCGACCCCATCGCTGCCAAGTTCGGCGCCGACGTCAATCAGGTGGCCTCCATCTTCTCCCTGCTCAACGGCGGGGCGCTGGCGGGCACCATTGCCGCCTTCTTCCTTATCGAGAAGGTGGGCCTCAAGCGGATGACGCTGCTCTGCTACGGCCTGATCGCGTTGGCGGCGGCCTCGCTCCATCTGACCGGCTCGCTCTATGTGGTGATGGCGGCCATGACGGTGATTGGCCTGTGCGGCGGGGTGGGGCTCTGCATTGCAGGGACTCTGGTGGTGAGCGTCTGGCAGGCGCGGATGCAGAGCACCATGCTGGTGGTGCAGGATGCCACCTTCAACGTGGCCGGGGTGGTCTTCCCGCTTATCACTACCTACACCCTGACTCACGCCATGGCGTGGAGCTGGAGCTATCTGGCGGTGGGTGTGGTGGCGCTGGCGACCATGCTGGTGGCAGTGCTGACCAACTTCCGCAGTTGCGAGGCGGGCGGCGAGAGCGCCGGCAACGAGCATTCGGAGTGGAACCTCGGCATCATCAGCGGCGGGCTGGGGCTTTTTCTCGGCATGCTGGCGCTCTACACCTTCCTCACCTGGGCGCCCATGTTCGTGAAGAACAAGTTCGGCATCCCCTTCGAGGAGGCGGGAAATATCATCACCCAGTACTGGACGGCGGCCCTGCTTGGCGCGCTGGTCTCGACCGCCATTGTGACCCGCATTGCGATCCGCACCTTCCTCCTGGTGATCATCACCCTGGCGATGGGGATGACGGCACTTATCGTCACCACCGACAACCTGAGCCAGCTGCCTTACCTCACCTATGGTTACGGCTTTGTCTGCGCCGCGCTTTACAACGCCTTTATCGCCTACGGGGTGTCGTTTGTACGGCAGGCATCGAGCAAGAACGTCTCCTACATCCTCATCAGCGGCAGCGCGGGGGCCATGTTCAGCCCGGCCATCAGCGCCCTGCTGGAGCAGGTGATCGGCTTGCAGGCGGTGATGTACGCCATCCCGCTTATCTACGGCGTGATCCTCGCCATGCTGGTGGCATCGCTGCGCATGGCCCGGCCGCAGCCTTGTCTGGCCTGAGCGGGAGAGTAAACGGCAGGAGGGGCGGTATAAACCGCCCCTCTTTTTTGTCTTTAACCGGCAACTGATGCCTGCGACTTAAGGTTGCTCCAGAAAGGCCCTGAGCCCCGCCAGATCGCGGATCTGCAACCCCTCCTCACCGCGCTCCACCAGTCCCTTGTCCATCAGCTCTTTCACCGCCCGCCGGTAGACCCGGTCGGTCGTGCCGAAGCGTTCCGCCTCCTGATACCCCTTGCGAAAGCCGCTCACCGGGTTGTCGTGGCAGTGGCTGTGATAGAGGTCGAGGGCGATGTTGTAGCTGATGGGGTAGAGCATGCGGCAGGTGAAGATATCTACCGTGTCCTGATAGTCGATGGCAATGGCGGTGGCAAAGAAGAGCGCCACCTTGGGGTGGGCGACCAGCGCCTGTTCCAGCTGCTCGCCGTCGATGCGGGCCACTTCCAGCGGCTCCTCGGCGATGATGTCGAGCTGGCAGCGGTAGCCGGTGAAGAACTCCATCTCGCCAAAGAGCTGGTTGTCGCACTCCAGGGTGCCGAGCTGAAAGCGGCGGCCATTCATGGCGGTGTGGCCCATGGCGATGCGGCCGCTTGGCACCAGCACCAGATCCCGCAATTGCTCCCCCTGACGCATCAGTGGCTCCCCCTCGGGGATCAGACGCCGCTCCGTGATGCAGGAGATGACCACCTGTTCGATGAGGTCATGGCTGGCCTGCCAGTGGGGCTGAAAGCGCCCCTTAAGAAGGGGTTTGAGTTGCATGGCGGACTCTTTGACTGACGTATACAGGCGGCTATTACACATGTTCGCCCCCCGATAAGCTAGCCCTGCTGCGGTGGCGGCCCGCTTGGCGCCAACCCTCGGTTTGGGCTTTGCACTGCAACCGGCGGATAGGGCGGCTGGCAATTGGCCATCACGGGGGCGGAGTGATAAATTAACGCCCTGATTTGCAAGGTTTATCAAGGTAGCAAAATGTTCAAACGCTCGGCTGCGCTGGTGGCGCTGCTGCTAATCGGGGGCGTTCACGCGGCTCCGGCCGTGTTCTCGCCCGCCGCCAAGGTGGTGTGCGACAAGAAAGGCGGCTATTGCGCCGACCCGCAGGGGATCTCCATCGGCCTGACCCGCGCCCATCTCGGAGAGCAGGCGGCCAGCCGTTTGCAGAAGAACCTGCAGGGCGCCGACCTTGGCAGCTACACCCTGAGCAACGGGGTGCATTGCGAGAGCAGTGAGAAGCAGTGCTACAAGGATCGCTACTTCCCGCGCACCAAAGAGAGCCACTTCACCGCCATCCTCTTCAAGCAGGGCAAGTAAGCGGGTCGTGGCTGGCAAGTTGGCGAGACAACAGGAGTTGAACGAGATGATGGAAGGGACGCAGTGGCGCTGGCTCAATGAACCGGCCCAGTGGCACAAGACCGAGGGCGGTTTGCAGGTGGTAACGGACCAGCAGACCGATTTTTGGCGCAGCACCTGGTATGGCTTCGAGCGCCACAGCGGCCATGTCTATGGCTGCGAGGTGGCGGGTGAGTTTACCTTTCAGGTCTGCGTCGAGGGGGAGTTCACCACCCTCTACGATCAGGCGGGGCTGATGCTGCTGCAAGACGAGGCGCACTGGCTGAAAGCGGGGATCGAGTACAACGATGCCCAGCCGATGATCGGCAGCGTGCTGACCAATCCGCGTTCTGACTGGGCCACCGGCATCTTCACCGGCAATCCGCGCCGCTTCTGGTTGCGGCTGACCCGGCTGGCCGATTGCCTGCGTTTGCAATACTCCACCGATGGCAAGGTGTGGCCGCTGCTGCGCCTCGCTCCGTTCCCGCCAAGCGAGCGCTGCTTTATCGGGGTGATGTGCTGCACGCCGGAGCGGCAGGGGTTGGCGGTGTGCTTCTCTGACTTGCGCCTCACGCCGCCTCTTGGCAAGGCGCTCCATGATTTGAGCTAGGCCAGCGGTTTTGCCTGCGACATTGAACCAATAAAAAAGCGCCCGCAGGCGCTTTTTTCATTTGGCTGGTAAGGCCTCAATTAGCTGATCAGGCTGGCCCACAGGTCATATTCGTCGGATTCGTCGATCCGCACCTTGACCATGTCCCCCGGCTTGAGGCCGGTTTCGCCGTTGAGGTAGACCAGACCGTCGATCTCCGGCGCATCGGCGAAGGAGCGGCCAGTGGCACCCTCTTCGTCCACTTCGTCGATGATAACGGTCATCTCCTGACCCACTTTGCGGGCCAGCTTGCGGATGGAGACCTGCTGTTGCAGCTCCATAAAGCGCTGGAAGCGCTCTTCCTGAATCTCTTCCGGTACCGGATCCGGCAGCTCGTTGGCCAGCGCCCCTTCGACCGGGCTGTATTTGAAGCAGCCGACGCGATCCAGCTCCGCCTTGTCGATAAAGTCCAGCAGCATCTGGAAATCTTCCTCGGTCTCGCCCGGGAAGCCGACGATAAAGGTGGAGCGCAGGGTGATCTGCGGGCAGAGCTCGCGCCACTTCTGGATCCGCTCCAGCGTACGCTCGACTGAACCCGGACGCTTCATCAGTTTGAGGATGCGCGGGCTGGCGTGCTGCAACGGAATATCAAGGTAGGGCAGGATCTTGCCATCGCGCATCAGCGGGATGACATCATCCACATGCGGGTAGGGGTAGACGTAGTGCAGACGTACCCAGATATCGAGCTTGGCCAGCTCTTCGCACAGGGCGACCATGCTGGTCTTGACCGGCATGCCGTCGTAGAAACCGGTGCGGTGCTTCACATCGACGCCGTAGGCGGAGGTGTCCTGGGAGATCACCAGCAGCTCCTTCACGCCAGCCTCTTTCAGGCGCTTGGCTTCGGCCAGCACGTCGCCGATGGGGCGGCTCACCAGATCCCCGCGCATGGAGGGGATGATGCAGAAGGTGCAGCGGTGGTTGCACCCTTCGGAAATCTTCAGATAGGCGTAGTGGCGCGGGGTCAGCTTGACGCCGTGGGCCGGTACCAGACTGGTGAAGGGGTTGTGCTGCGGCTTCTCCACATATTTGTGGACGTGGCCCAGTACCTCTTCATAGGCGTGGGGGCCGGTGATCTCGAGCACCTTGGGGTGGATCTCGCGGATCTGATTCTCTTTGGCGCCAAGGCAGCCGGTGACGATCACCTTGCCGTTCTCGGCCAGCGCTTCGCCGATCGCTTCGAGCGACTCCTGCACGGCACTGTCGATAAAGCCACAGGTGTTGACGACAACCAGCTCGGCATCGTCATAGCTGGGCACCACGTCGTACCCTTCGGTACGCAGCTGGGTCAGGATGCGTTCTGAATCGACCAGGTTTTTGGGGCAACCCAAGGAGACGAATCCTACTTTGGGGGCCTGTTTTGTGTTGGACATCGCTCAATCACTCTTAGGTGGCTCTTCTTTAAGGGCGCGGATTTTACCGGAATGGTTAACCAAAAACTATACAGCCAGCATGGCAGAACCGAACAATATCTCCGACCAGGCAAGATTGGGCTGTACCAGCAGTCGTTGATGGCGCGCCCTTGGTAGGGCTATTGCCTCTGCCATGCAGGCTTGTTGTGGGGAAGCTGCTTTGTTGATTTTTCTGTCAATTTTGACGCTGTGGCGGGGAGAGCGTCAAAGGGAGTCACTATACTTCCATCACGGGGTCCCGTTGGAGATGGCGATGGAAAGTTCATTTGGCGAAAAAATGCAGAGTGTACATGCCACGCTCAGGCAGCGCTTTGACAAGCTGAGTCGGGTGGCCATCGCGATTTACGATCCCCATACCGATCAGCTCAAGACCTTTGCCCACAGCACCGAGGGGCCTTCGCCGCTGGTGCAATATGAGGTGAAGCTGAGCGATGTCCCCTCCCTGAGTTATCTGGCGGAGCACAAGCAGCCCCGGGTACTCGGCAATCTGGATGCCCTGCGTGGCTCTGCGTCGGAGCACAGCCGCAAGGTGCTGGAGGCAGGTTATGCCTCCAGCTATACCGAGCCGCTGCTGTTCAACAGCAAGCTGTTTGGCTTTCTGTTTTGCGATGCCATGGAGCCGGGATATTTCGAGGAGCCGATCCGCAGCGAGCTGTCGGCCTATGCCCAGGCGCTCTCGGCCATCATTGCGGTGGAGTTTTTCTCCATCCAGACCCTTGGCGGCGCGCTGACCACGGCGCGGGAGTTCAGCCGTTATCGGGATGAGGAGACCGCCAACCATCTGCACCGGATGTCTGCCTACTCCCGGCTGATTGCCAAGACGCTGGCCCCGACTTGCGGGTTGAGCGATGAGGAGGTGGAGTTTATCTACCTCTTCTCCGAGCTGCACGACATCGGCAAGATCGCGGTGCCGGACGCTATTTTGCTCAAGCCGGGCAAGCTGACGCCGGAAGAGTTCGAGATCATGAAGATCCACCCCGGCAAGGGGCGGGAGATGATCAGCCTGATGATCAACGAGTTCGGCCTCGACGGTATTCACCACACCGACATGCTGACCAATATCATCGCCAGCCATCACGAACGCTTTGACGGCACCGGCTATCCGCTGGGGCTGGCAGGGGAGGCGATCCCGCTGGCGGCGCGCATCGTGACGGTCGCCGATGTGTTTGATGCCCTGACCAGCGAGCGCCCCTACAAGAAGGCATGGCCGTTCGAGACGGCGTTTGCCTATCTGGAGGAGCATGCCGGCAGCCAGTTTGATCCCGCCTGCGTCGCCGCAGCCCTGCACAACAAGGCCGAGTTTTATGCCATCTATCAGCAGTATCAGGATCCGGCCACTACACCGGAGACGGACGAGGCGAAACCGGCTGAGTGAGATGGGGGAGGCAAAGCCAGCGCAAGGGGGATTAAGGGACAAGCAAGAGGGCCAACGATGCAGAGCAAGAGAAGGGGACGCCAGCGAGCGTCCCCTTTGTATTTGTCAGATTGGATGGTCGCTGTGTTTTGGCTCGTCGCCCGCAGCACGTTATGGCTTGGGCGTCGGCTCGCTGATCTGATAGAGGTGATCCGCGCAGGCGCTGGAGCAGCCGCAGGGGCGTACCTCTTTATCTTCCCGCTTCTGGGCAAGCTGGTATTGGCGCCACCAGATGATGGTGCCCATGGCCAGGATCAACACGAACGAGGCGAGCAGGCTCAACAACCAGATGGACATGATCTCTTCTCCTTGATGATGACATGCACGGCGATGGCATCAGTGATGATGGCAGCAACCGCCCTGCTGGTTGGCGCCTTCACTGCCGTGGCAACAAGTATGGCCTTGTCGTGAGATCTCTGCCTGATTGCCACTACTGGCGCAACAGTGATCGGAGCCACTGTTGCAACCACCGTGACAATTCGCATGGCTGTGGCCTGTGCCGACGGGCTGGATGGCACGGATAGTCGCCTTGCTCTGATGACGGCGAGATGGACGGCCCTGACTGGCCTCGGTAAGAGGTTGCAGATTGGCGGGGGCCAGCAGCGCGGGCAGCGGCAGGCGGGCAGCGCGGCACTGCAGCACCCGGATATTGGCCGCCAGCAGGCGCCCCAGCATTCGCTCGCCGATATTGCGCACCACCACCTGACCTACCTGATGATGGGCGAGGGCGTCGAGCAGCGCTTGCTTGCCGTGGCAGCCTTCGGCGGCGGCCGGATTGGGCAGGGTGGCGATAACGTTCCCTTCGGGGTTAAGAATTTGCAGCTGCTCGGCACGGGTAAAGTGGCCAGCCAGCAACCCCTGACTCAGCATCAGGGCGCTGTTGCAGGGGTTGGTGGTCATGGTTGTGACAGCATTCATGTCGGCTCTTCTCCACTGGTTGGGTGGTCGGGCTCGGCGGGTTGCATCATCAATGCCTTGCCCAGACTCAGACACTCCACCACCTTGTAGCGCCCTTTTTTCAGGATATTAGCCAGGGTCTGGCGGGAAACCCCCATCACCAGGGCGGCCTCCTGCTGCTGCATTCCTTGAAGGTCGACGAGGCGCAGTGCCTCGAACTCGTCAGGGGCCAGCGTGACCTGTTCCAGCTGATGCATGGGGCGGCCGTTGGGTTTGAAGCAGCTGTTGGCGGGGCGGCCACAGATCTGGCGGGCAATCTTGGGTCTTGGCATGGTGGCTCCTAATTGGCATAAGCCATTTATACGCTCATATGTGGCATATGCCAATAATTTTGTCTGATGCAGCGGGCAGCGCGAGTGCTGTTTACGGCAGAGGGGGGGTAAAGAGGGGAGGAGGGATACGCACAAACACTGTGAAGGTGGCAGAAACGACGCAGGCCCGAACATGGTTCGGGCCTGCGGTTTTGCAGAGGATGGCGGTTGCCTTCCCGACGCGCTTACGCCTGTTCGGCCTCGGCCACGGGGGCTGCGCTCTCGCTACCGTTGGCGAAGCGATCCGCCCACAGGGCAATCACGCCGTCACCGGTGACGTTGCAGGCGGTGCCGAAGCTGTCTTGCGCCAGATAGAGGGCGATCATCAGGGCGATGGAGGCTTCACCGAAACCGAGCATGGAGGTGAGCAGGCCCAGCGCCGACATCACGCCACCACCCGGCGCGCCCGGTGCGGCGATCATGATCACCCCCAGCATCATGATGAAGGGGAGCATGGTCTCGATGCCCGGAATGGCCAGATGCTCGGAGAGGAACATCACCGCGGTGGCGCAGGTGACCAGGGTAATGGTGGAGCCACAGAGGTGAATGGTGGCGCACAGGGGCACAGTGAAGTTGGCGATGCCGTCGCTCACCCCGTTGTTCTTGCTCGATTGCAGAGCGACCGGAATGGTGGCGGCGCTCGACATGGTCCCCAGCGCGGTGAAGTAGGCGGGCAGCATGTTCTTGATGAGCTGGGCCGGTGAGCGGCCAAGGGCCAGACCGGTACCAACGAACAGCACGGATAGCCAGATCCAGTGCATCAGGATGGCCATCACCAGCACCACGCCGAAGGTTTTCAGGGTAGCGAATACGGTGCCTTCTACCGTCATCTCGACAAAGACGCCGGCGATGTAGAACGGCAGCAGCGGAATGATCACCGTGGCCAGCAGGCGGTCGATGATGTCACGACCCTGATCGGCGACCCGGCGCAGATCGGTGGCCTGGGTGGCGCTGATGCCGATGCCGAACACGAAGGCGGCGGCCAGTGCCGACATCACGCCAAACAGCGGCGGGATCTCCAGATTGACGTAGGAGGCAAGCTTGATAGCCGTGGCCGTGGTGGGCTCGGCGGCGGTGGTGAACTGCGGGATAAGGTGGCTCGCCACGGTAAAGGCGAACAGCCCCGCCAGAATGGTGGAGCAGTAGGAGAGGGCCACGGTTTTGCCCAGCAGCTTGCCGGAGTTTTTCGGCAGGCTGGCGATGCCGCTCATGATAAAGAACAGAATGATGAGCGGAATGGTGAAGGTGATCAGCTGACCTATCACTGTCTTGGCCGTAAACAGCACGCGCGCCACCCACTCAGGGGCGTAGAGACCGAGCAAGAGACCGGCAAGGATGCCAGCAATGAGTTTCAGGACAAGTTTCATAAGGAAATCCGGAGTTGGTTGTATTGTCTGTTTTGTTATTAAAATTTGATATTAATCACACTTTTTAACACGTAAGCCGTGTTATGTCTGCCTTTTCTGCGTTAACGCCGAGTTAAATATTGTCGAAAGCCAGGATCGCCGACTAGCTGTCGGCTTGGTGTTGAACGGGAAAATCCGTGATGAATTAGCCCATTAGGTGGCCTGATGATCGCCACGCAGCAACATGACGTACTGGGTGGCGTGTTGACTTGAGGAATCTGACGTACTGGCTGATACGGCTTCCATCGGCGCCAGTTGCAGTGCTATCCCGGATGTGGTGACGATTTGCTGAAGATGCGGGAGCTGCTGGTCGTGGCTCATTTCGCCGCTTGGCTGTAGGGGGAAACAGAGCGGGGCGCCCGCTTTGAGCAGGGTCGCCAGCTGTTGCAACAGGGGGACAAGGGTGGCCGCGTCGCTATCAAGAGGGCGGCTTAACCAGATGCCATCGTAAGGGAGCACCGAGTACATCTTCACCAGCGGGCAGACCCGCACCGCTTGTCCGGATTGCTGCGAGGCGACTTTGGCGTCAGTCAGCACAGCTTCACAGGCGGTGACCACATACCCTTCTGCACGCAGCCAGCACAGATCCTCCCCTATACCGCACTGACCATTGAGCAGGTGAGCACCGGGTTTAAGGCGCACCACAAAGGCAGCCCGAGCGCGGGCATGCTGGTCGTTAAATGGCCGGGAGGCGGGGGTGGCGTCAGAGTGTGGCACAGGGGTTACCTCAAGCAGGGGGCGCACAGGGTAACAAATCGGGGCCTGACTGCCAAAGCGCGCGGTCAGGCCCCGATTTGAATGTGAGGAAGTTGCCGGAGCCGGTTAGCGGCCGCAGGCAGGCCCGTGGGGCTGGGCCAGCATGGTGAACATGCTCTCTATCAGGAAGGCGGATTCGCCCTGCAGGTCGATCCGCCCCGGAAAGTGGAGCCAGTTGATGATGTAGCCATCCAGGGTGCAGTGGAGCAGGGTAGCGGCGCGCTGCAGGTTGAGGTTGGCGGGCAGTTGGCCCCGCTGTACCGCGTTGGCCAGGGTGGTCTCCAGGTCCCGAAAGAAGTTGGCGGACTGGCTGCGGATATGTTCGCGCAGTGAGATGGCTTCCCCCTCCAGCGATTCGAGATTGAACAGGATGGTGAACATCTGCCGCTGGGCCGGATTGTGAATGAAGCTGTGGAGCACCCCTTCGAAGAAGAGGCGCAGTTGCCCCAGCGGATCCGGCTCATCTGGATTGAGGCAAGCATCGAGCTGGTGGGCGAGGGGGCTGCAGAGCTCCTGCCAGAGCGAAATGAAGAGTTCATCCTTGTTCTTGAAGTGCCAATAGATGGCCCCGCGGGTCAGGTCTGCCGCCCTGGCGATGTCGGTCAGGCTGGTCTTGGTCAGGCCCTGAGAGCAGAACAGATCCAGCGCCGTGCTCATGATGTGGCAGCGGGTTTGCTGCGCCTCTTCTTTGGTTCGTCTGGCCATCGAAATTTGTGCCTCATGCAAGCAAAAAGTCACTTACATACATTTATGAATGTATGTATATTGCCTCATCTTTCGACTATTTACCAACAGGGCCCGTGTGGCCCTGATTGTTCATTGACTGGCAAAGGCTCAGGTGTTTCATGCATAAACATATTCTTGCTCGTTCAGTTGGTCTTGCCTTGCTGGCTACAGGCTTGCTGGCAGGTTGTGGTGACAAGGGGGGCGCACCCCAGGGACAGGGCGACATGCCCCCCGCGGCGGTCAACGTGGTGACCCTGCAGAGCGGTCCGCTGATGTTGACCACCGAGTTGACCGGTCGCAGTGCCCCGTTGCGGGTGGCCGAAGTGCGTCCGCAGGTGAGCGGCATCATCCTCAAACGCCTCTTTACCGAGGGGAGCGATGTGAAGGCGGGCGATCTGCTCTATCAGATCGATCCGGCTGTCTATCAGGCGGCGGTTGCCAGCGCCAAGGCCAATCTGGCCAAGGCCGAGGCTAACGAGCAGAGTGCCCGCCTCAAGGCGCAGCGCTATCAGGAGCTGCTCAAGGTCAAATCCATCAGCCGTCAGGACTATGACGACGCCGACGCCAGCTGGAAGCAGGCGCAGGCGGAGATCATGGCGAGCAAGGCGGCTTTGCGTACTGCCGAGATCAATCTCGGTTACACCCGCATCACAGCCCCCATCAGCGGTCGTATCGGTAAATCCGCGGTGACCGAGGGGGCGCTGGTGACTGCCCAGCAGGCTGATAGCTTGACTGCCATTCAGCAGCTTGATCCCATGTATGTGGATGTGCGTCAGTCCACCGCCGATCTGCTGCGCCTCAAGCGACTGGTCGCCGAGGGCAAGCTGACCCAGGACGAGCAGAAAGGGGCCAAGGTGACCTTCCAGCTGGAAGATGGCTCCACTTACGGCGAAGAGGGCTCGCTGCAGTTCTCCGATGTGACCGTAGACGAGACCTCCGGCATGGTGACCCTGCGGGTGATTGTGCCCAACCCTCATCAGCTGCTGCTGCCCGGCATGTTTATGCGCGCCACCCTGCAAGAGGGTGAGCGGGCGCAAGGGCTGCTGGTGCCGCAAACTGCGGTGACTCGCACCCCCAATGGTGGCGCCACCGTGATGGTGGTAACCGCTGACAACAAGGTGGAGCTGCGCAACGTGCAGCTGAGCCGGGTCGTCGGCAGCAACTGGGTGGTGGAGTCAGGGCTCACCTCCGGCGAGCGGGTGATCGTGGCTGGCTTGCAGAAAGTACGACCGGGCGCCGTGGTCAATCCCGCCGAGCAGGGTGCTGATGCAGCGTCTGCTCAAGCTGCGTCCAACACCCCGGCCAACAAGTAGGATGGAGTAGTCGCTTCATGGCTCGATTTTTTATAGACAGACCCATTTTTGCCTGGGTGATCGCGCTGGTGATCATGCTGGCGGGCAGCCTGGCCATCATCAAGTTGCCGGTCGCCCAGTATCCAAGCATTGCGCCACCCGCTGTCGGTATTTCTGCCAGCTATCCGGGCGCATCCGCCAAAACGGTGGAAGACTCGGTGACCCAGATCATCGAACAGAACATGACCGGGCTGGATCACCTGCTCTACATGTCCTCCCAGTCTGACTCCGCGGGGCGGGTGTCGGTGACCCTCACCTTCCAGCCGGGGACCGATCCCGATATTGCCCAGGTGCAGGTGCAGAACAAGCTGCAGCAAGCGATGTCGCTGCTGCCGCAAGAGGTGCAGCAGCAGGGGATCCGGGTACAGAAGACCTCCAGCAGCTTCCTGATGGTCGCAGCCTTCATCTCTAGCGATGGCTCTATGAACAACGACGATCTGGCGGATTATGTGGTCTCCAACATCAAGGAGCCTCTGAGTCGTCTGGACGGGGTAGGGGACATCACCTTGTTCGGCAGCCAGTACTCCATGCGGGTCTGGCTCGATCCCAACAAGCTCAACCGGGTGCAGATGACCCCGGGGGATGTGCAGGCAGCCATCAAGGCGCAGAACGCCCAGGTCGCGTTCGGCAAGCTGGGTGGTACTCCGTCGGTGGAAGATCAGCAGTTCACTGCGACTATCATGGGGCAGACTCGTCTCTCTACCGTGGAGCAGTTCAACGATATCCTGCTGCGGGTGAATCAGGATGGCTCCAAGGTGCGGCTGAAAGATGTGGCCCGGGTCGAGCTGGCGGGCGAAAGCTATGACGCCGATGCGCTCTACAACGGTCAGTCTACCGCTGCAGTCGCCATCAAGCTGGCGACCGGCGCCAACGCGCTGGATACCGCCGAGAAGGTGCGTGCCAAGCTCAATGAACTGTCGGATTACTTCCCGGCCAACATGGAGATCGTCTACCCCTACGACACCACGCCGTTTGTGAAGATCTCCATCGAGGAGGTGGTGCAGACCCTGATCGAGGCGATCTTCCTGGTGTTCTGCGTCATGTATCTGTTCCTGCAGAACTTCCGCGCCACCCTGATCCCGACCATTGCGGTGCCTGTGGTGCTGCTCGGTACCTTCGGGGTGATGGCGGCGTTCGGCTTCTCCATCAACACCCTCACCATGTTCGGTATGGTGCTGGCCATCGGCCTGCTGGTGGATGACGCCATCGTGGTGGTGGAGAACGTGGAGCGGCTGATGAGCGAGGAGGATCTCTCCCCGCTGGAAGCGACCCGCAAGTCGATGACCCAGATCACTGGCGCGCTGGTGGGGATTGCCCTGGTGCTCTCCGCCGTGTTCGTGCCGATGGCCTTCTTCGGCGGCTCGACCGGCGCCATCTATCGCCAGTTCTCATTGACCATCGTCTCGGCCATGGTGCTGTCGGTGCTGGTGGCGCTGATCCTGACTCCGGCGCTCTGTGCCACCCTGCTCAAGCCGATGAAACATGGCGAGTTTGGGGCCAAGCGCGGCTTCTTTGGCTGGTTCAACCGCGCCTTTGATGCGGGTACCAATCGCTATCAGAGCGGCGTGCGCAAGGTTATCAAGCAGGGTGTGCGCTACAGCCTGATCTACGGCGCCATGCTGGCGGTACTGGCAGTGCTCTTTATGCGGATGCCCACCTCCTTCCTGCCGGAAGAGGATCAGGGGGTCATCATGTCCATGGTGCAACTGCCGGTGGGGGCCACCAAGCAGCGTACCGAGGTGGTGCTGGCGGACATGCGCGACTACTTCCTGAAAAACGAGAAGGATAATGTCGATTCTGTGCTGACCGTATCCGGCTTCAGCTTCGCCGGTAGTGGCCAGAACGCGGGTATGGCCTTTATCAAGCTCAAGGACTGGAGCGAGCGCAAGAGCCCGGATCGCAGCGCCAATGCCATCATCGGCCGCGCCATGGGCTATCTGTTCAGCATCAAGGAGGCGCAAGTGTTCGCCTTTAACCTGCCTCCGATCCCGGAGCTGGGTACGGCGACCGGTTTTGACTTCTTCCTGCAGGATCGCGGCGGTATCGGTCACGACAAGCTGATGGCGGCACGCAACCAGCTGCTCGGCATGGCGGCGCAGGATCCCACTCTGGTGCGAGTGCGTCCGAACGGGATGGAAGATACGCCGCAGCTCGATATCAAGATCGACTACGAGAAGGCGCTGGCGCAGGGGCTATCCATCGCGGATATCAACAACACCCTGGCTACCGCTTGGGGCTCGTCCTACGTCAATGATTTCGTTGACCGTGGCCGGATCAAGAAGGTCTACATGCAGGCGGATGCCCCCTTCCGGATGAACCCGGAAGATCTGAAACTCTGGTATGTGCGCAACAGTGCGGGTCAGATGGTGCCCTTCTCTGCCTTTGCCAGCACCGAGTGGAGCTTTGGCTCGCCGCGTCTGGAGCGTTACAACGGCGTACCTGCGATGGAGATCGTCGGTGAGGCGGCGCCCGGCAAGAGTACCGGTGATGCGATGGCCGCCATCGAGCAGATGGTGAAACAGCTACCGGAAGGGGTGGGCATCGAGTGGACCGGGCTCTCCTTCCAGGAGCGTCAGGCCGGTTCACAGGCACCTGCGCTCTACGCCATCTCCTTGTTGGTGGTGTTCCTCTGTCTGGCGGCTCTCTACGAGAGCTGGAGCATTCCGTTCTCGGTGATGCTGGTAGTACCGCTCGGGGTTCTGGGGGCCATTGTGGCTGCCACCCTTCGCGGGCTAGAGAACGACGTCTACTTCCAGGTGGGCCTGCTCACCACCATAGGCCTGTCGGCGAAGAACGCGATCTTGATCGTGGAATTTGCCAAAGAGCTCTACGACAAGGGGATGGGCTTGGGTGAGGCGGTGGTGGAGGCGGCACGCCTGCGTCTGCGTCCGATCCTGATGACCTCGCTCGCCTTTATCCTCGGGGTGCTGCCGCTGGTGATCAGCTCCGGCGCCGGTGCCAGCAGCCGTAATGCAATCGGTACCGGCGTGATGGGGGGGATGATCAGTGCCACTGTGCTGGCCATCTTCTTCGTGCCGCTCTTCTTTGTGCTGGTGATGCGCTACTTCACCAGCCACCAGAGCAAAGAGGCGCGCATGGCTGCAGCAGTTGAGTCAAAAGGTGACTGATGGCATGCAGGTTTAGTTAATTTGAACAAAGTTAAATAAATCGCCAGCCTGATCCGGTTTGGCTGACAATCAAGCAGGGCAACCCCATGGGTTGCCCTGTTTTTTGTTCAAAAGAGAAACAGATGAAAATTAGTAACAACTTGAAGCTGATGTTATGAAACTGGCATTGTGCGTTTAATGGCCTCAATTTACCCCCTATCAAAACACTTTTAGCTGTTCATCTTCGGGGGAAACGGGATAGAATTCGGCATCAAATCGGGCTGACTCGGTGTGGCAAGCAGTTTCAATTAGCAACTGTTTAACTTATCCACACCGCCAAAAACACAATAATGCTGGAGGACATGATGACCAACAGCGTGGGCAATGTGGTGAAAAGCAGCAAACTGGGGGCTGTAACCCAATGCGGTAGCCATCCTCTTTGTTAATATCTGCATGAATTTTGAGCAGTCATATTATCCCCTGATTAGTTAGTTCTATCCGTTTTAACTGAACTCCGCTTCTCGTAAGAGCATAATTAATATGAAAATTCTCGTTACCGGTGGCGCTGGTTTTATCGGCTCTGCTGTGGTGCGCCATATCATCCGTGATACCCAAGATTCCGTTATCAATCTCGATAAACTCACCTATGCCGGCAATCTGGAATCCCTGGCCGATGTATCGTCAAGCGAGCGTTATGTGTTTGAGTTGGTGGATATCTGCAATCGCGCCGAGCTGGATCGGGTGTTTGCCCTGCACCAGCCGGATGCCGTGATGCATCTGGCCGCCGAGAGCCATGTTGATCGCTCCATCACAGGGCCTGCCGATTTCATCGAAACCAATATTGTTGGCACCTATATGTTGCTGGAAGCGGCGCGCGCTTACTGGAATGAATTGAACGATACACGCAAAGCGGCTTTCCGCTTCCACCATATCTCCACAGACGAGGTATATGGTGATCTGCCCCATCCGGATGAGGTGAGTGCCGACCATCCCTTGTGGAATAAGCCACTGCCGCTCTTTACCGAAACCACTCCTTACGCCCCCAGCAGCCCCTATTCGGCCTCCAAGGCCTCCAGCGACCATCTTGTTCGCGCTTGGCGCCGAACTTACGGCTTGCCGACCTTGGTCACAAATTGCTCCAACAACTATGGACCCTACCACTTCCCCGAGAAGCTGATCCCGCTTGTAATCTTGAATGCGCTGGATGGCAAGCCACTGCCGGTTTACGGCAAAGGTGACCAGATCCGTGATTGGCTCTATGTGGAAGATCATGCTCGCGCGCTTTACAAGGTGGTGACCACTGGCTTGGTCGGGGAGACCTACAACATCGGCGGTCACAACGAGAAGCAGAATCTGGATGTGGTCCACACCATCTGCGATTTGCTAGACGAGATGGTGCCGAAGGTGGGCTCTTATCGTGAGCAAATCACCTATGTGGCGGATCGTCCCGGTCACGATCGCCGTTATGCCATCGATGCTAGCAAGATCAGCCGAGAGCTGGATTGGCAGCCAGAAGAGACTTTCGAGTCGGGCATTCGCAAAACCGTGCAGTGGTATCTGGAAAGCCAGCAGTGGGTCAGCAACGTGAAGAGCGGTGCTTACCAATCCTGGATCAACCAGCAGTACGGGGAGAAACATCAATGAAAGGCATTATTCTGGCTGGTGGTTCTGGTACCCGTCTCTATCCCATTACCATGGGGGTTTCCAAGCAGTTGCTTCCTGTTTACGACAAACCCATGATCTATTACCCCCTGTCAGTATTGATGCTGGCTGGTATCAGGGAAATTTTGATTATCACCACCCCTGAAGATCAAGCTGCGTTTCAGCGCTTGCTGGGTGATGGCAACCAATTCGGAATAGCACTGGAATATGCAGTGCAACCTAGCCCAGATGGCTTGGCTCAAGCCTTTATTATTGGTGAAGAATTTATTGGTAATGATGCCGTATGTTTGGTGCTGGGTGATAATATTTTTTATGGCCAAAATTTCAGCGCCAAGTTGAAAAAGGCGGTTACCAAAGCACAGATAGGTGAGGCTGCCACCGTATTTGGTTATCAAGTTAAAGATCCCGAACGCTTCGGTGTAGTCGAATTTGATCAAGACCAAAAAGCCATCAGCATTGAAGAAAAACCAGCAAAAGCAAAGAGCCATTACGCCGTAACTGGGTTGTATTTTTACCCAAATGATGTGGTAAAGCAGGCCAAACAGGTTAAGCCTTCGCACCGTGGTGAACTGGAAATTACCACCTTAAATGAGATGTACCTTAACCAAGGTAACTTGCATGTGGAAATGCTCGGTCGTGGTTTTGCTTGGCTTGATACCGGAACCCATGAAAGCATGCTCGAAGCCGCACAATTTGTAGAAACCATTGAAAAACGCCAAGGCTACAAAGTCGCATGTCTAGAAGAGATTGCCTACAACAATGGGTGGATGAGCAAAGAGCGGTTGCAACAAGCCGGTAAATTAATGAACAAAAACAGCTATGGCCAATATCTGTTAGCACTTGCAAACGGTGAAGTATGAGTAACAAACCCATTTATGTAACACAACCTTATTTACCTCCAATAGAGGAGTTTGTGCCGTATCTGGAGCAGATCTGGCAAAACAAAGTGCTGACTAATGGTGGCCCGATGCACCAGCAGTTAGAGAAAGAGCTTGCAGAATACTTGGGTGTAAATCAGGTGGTGCTGTTTAACAACGGCACCAATGCCCTGTTAACCGCACTGCAGGCGTTAGACTTAAGCGGTGAAGTGATCACCACGCCGTATTCGTTTGTTGCGACCACCAACTCCTTGGTGTGGAACAACTTAACGCCGATTTTCGTGGATATAGACCCAGTAACCCTGAATCTTGACCCAGCTAAGATCGAAGCCGCAATCAGCGAAAAAACCACCGCCATTATGCCTGTGCACTGCTATGGCAATAGCTGTGATGTACAGGCCATTCAGGCTATCGCTGACAAACATGGTTTGAAGGTATTGTACGATGCGGCTCATGCTTTTGGTGTGCAGGACGAAGGCGGTAGCATTCTGCGCCATGGTGATTTAAGCGTTCTCAGCTTTCACGCCACCAAGGTGTTTAATACCTTTGAAGGCGGTGCAATTATCTGTCACGATGAAGCAACCAAGCATCACATTAACCAGCTTAAAAATTTTGGCATTATTGATGAGGTAACGATTAATGATGCTGGCATTAATGGAAAAATGAGCGAAGTCAATGCTGCTTTTGGATTGTTACAACTCAAGCATATTAAAATAGCGTTAGCAGCTAGACAGGTTGTGGATGAGTTTTATAGAGAACATTTAGTACATGTTCCCGGTATCAAAATTCTAATCAGTACTGCAGAAATCGTACGCAACTATTCGTACTTTCCAGTACTGGTGACGGAAGAATACCCACTGAGCCGTGACGAATTGTACGAAAAACTTAAGCAAAACAATATTTTTGCCCGTCGTTATTTTTATCCGCTAATCAGTCACTTTCCAATGTACTCCGGTTTCAGTTCGGCTGACGCGAAAAATTTGAGTGTTGCAGAAGATGCTGCTAATCAAGTGTTATGTTTGCCGATTCACACTGGAATGGATGACTCCGCTAAGTTTGTAGTAGATACAATCAGGGATATCTAATGGGCTTGCTTACGAGTGCTGAAATTAAAGGAATGGGATTTAGAACAGTAGGAAGTAATGTCAGATTATCCAATAAGGCATCCTTCTATAATTGTCAAAATATTAGTATTGGGAATAATGTACGTATAGACGACTTTTGTGTTTTGTCAGCGGGTGTTGGTGGTATAGAAATAGGCAATTATATTCATGTTGCTGTATATAGCTCACTCATTGGTGCAGGGAAAATATCACTGAGTGACTTTTCAAATATATCCTCTCGCGTTGCAATTTACAGCAGTAATGATGACTATAGCGGTGACTTTATGACAAATCCTATGGTGCCGGTTGAGCTTACACATGTAACGCATACAGATGTTTTCGTCGGAAAACATGTCATTATCGGCTCTGGTTCTGTAGTTTTGCCTGGAGTAACTCTGGAAGAAGGTGTCGCTATCGGTGCACTCAGTTTTGTCAACAAAAGCTGTAAAGAATACGGGATATACTCTGGTGTGCCAGCTAAGCGAATTAAAGATAGAGGACGAGGCGTTAAAGAGCTGGAGCTAAAGGTTTATGGCTATTAAAAAGAATATAATTGCTAATTACGCCAGCCAACTATATGCAGCGGGCATTGGGATTTTAATTCTCCCACTCTATATAAAATATATGGGGGCTGAAGCCTATGGTTTGGTGGGGTTTTTTACCATGCTGCAAGCATGGTTTGCACTGCTCGATTTAGGCTTAACGCCAACCATCGCACGTGAAACGGCTCGCTATCATGGTGGCTCTATGTCGGCATTGCGCTACCGACAACTCTTCCGTGCACTAAGTACCATTTTTGCCAGCATAGCAGTCATTGGTGGTACGGCTTTGTGGCTCTTAGCAGAACCCATAGCTTACAAATGGCTTCAGGTTGAAACCCTTAGCATGAATGTGGTTGTAGTTGCCGTGAAGATCATGGCCGTCAGTGTTGCCCTGCGTTGGTTGGGTGGCTTGTTCCGTGGTGTTATTACCGGTTCCGAACGCTTAGTGTGGTTGAGTGGCTTAAATGCCATCATCGCTACGCTACGCTTTCCGGCGGTATTTATCACTATGTGGCAGTATGGTTTTACACCAACAGTATTTTTCTGGCATCAACTCGCGGTGGCCATTGTGGAAGTGCTTGGGTTGTACCTGATGAGTAACAAGCTTAAGCCTGACATCACAAAGAGCGATATTATCGGCTGGAGCATACAGCCGGTTAAACCCGTGCTGAAGTTTGCATTAACCATAGCCTTTACGTCATCGGTATGGGTTTTGGTAACACAAACCGACAAGCTGATTCTTTCTGGCATTTTGCCGTTGGCAGAGTATGGTTACTTTATCCTTGCAGTTATGGTTTCCAGTGGAATTATGTTGTTATCTGCTCCACTTATGAGCGCCATTCAACCACGATTGACACGGTTATATGTAGAGGGTAGGAACGCAGAGTTCTATATTCTTTATGAGAGTGGTGCAAAAATAATATCAGTATTCCCTTTTTTTATTGCGCTTATGATTGCTTTCTATCCAAATCAATTTCTGATGCTGTGGACAAATGATGAAGTTATTTCCAGTAAAACAAGTGAAATTCTTAGATTTTATGTTCTTGGAAGTGGTTTTTTATCATTAGCAGCATTTCCTAGTATTTTACAGAATGCCTATGGGGAGCTTAAATATCATCTTATGGGTAATCTGATCATGCTTTTTTTGCTAGTACCGTTATCTGTGTATTTCGCAATGGAGTTTGGTGCGATAGGTGCTTCATTGGTTTGGTTGTTTGTAAATCTATTTTATCTTGTAGTTTGGGTTAGTTATAGTCACTACAAGCTAATCCCAGGGAGAGCACTTAGTTGGGTGGTAGAAGGGGTTGTAAAGCCAATTTTTGTATTGTTTTTGTTTTTGGTTTTATCAAAATTATTGTTCTCTGGAACGATTTTTAGGGGGCGTTTGGGTATATTTGTGTTTTTTACAATGTTGACATTATCGGCATACTTTTCTTGGTATGTTTTTTATGGGCGTCGCGTGATTCCCAGTTTTGGCAGGAGGTCTATTTGAAATGTTGTTCTCAATAATTACACCCTGTTTTAATAGTGTTAAAACCTTGCGTAGGACGTACGAAAGTTTGCTAAAGCAAAAAGAGAAAGACTTTGAATGGATATTGATCGATGATGCGTCGCCTGATAATGGTGAAACACGGAAGTTGATTCTTGAGTTAGCTGAAGAAGCGCCTTTTGTTGTTAAGTATGAATTCCTTGCAGAAAATCATTTTGGTTCAAAGAGTGTCTACAGTGCTTCATTACTGGCTACGGGTAGTTTTGTATGTATCCTGGATCATGATGATGAGCTTGTTTGTAGTGCTTTGGCCGATGTAAAAAAAATAATTGATGATTATGATATATTAAATCAAGAAAAACTAGCTGGCATTTGTGGCCGCTGTGTTAATGAAAAAGGAAGGCTTATTGGTGAAAAATTTCCTGATGATGCTTTTCAGGCAAACGAAGGTGATATTCGTTTCAAAAAGAAAATTACTAGCGAGTTGTTTCAGTTTACTAAAACGGAGTTAGTGGGTTTTTATTTTAAAAATATGAAGCCTGGTTATACCAATGGCTACTGCTGGGCTAGAATTTCAATGCATCATGATTATATATTTACTAACACCGTACTAAGGGTTTATGACACTTACAACCCAGATTCATACAGCAATAAGTATAAAAAAACAGTTGTTTTTCCTGATAACAAAAGAGAGGCAGTTCGATGTGTTATAGTGTCGTACCGAAAATATTTAAAATACAATGTTGTTTATTCATTGAGGCTTATTTCTAGTTATGTTCGTCATTCTATTTTGTCAAATAAAATAGCTTGGGATAGTGCTATGCCTGTGCTTTTTTATGTTTTACTGCCGATCGCATTGCCACTTGGTTGGTTGAAATCTAAAAATATATTATAAGGGGGATTCGTCTTGGTTATAGCACAGGGACTTAATCTTTTTTTGATTTCATTGTTCAGTGTTTATATTGGTGGTGTTCCTGTTTTTACGATACTGGGTGCGTTTTCTTTTGTTTTGGTTGGTTTTTTATATGGGAATCCTAGGGTAGGTTTATGCTTACCAGATTTAATATTTTTTTTGCTATTGTTTTTTATTTCAGTTTTGGGTGCGATTTTCGGCGCTGGATTTGATTCGGTTCGTTTTTTTGTTTATTTTTCATTTATAGTTCTTCTTGTTTTTTTGCCAAGATTGATTAGTAGAAAAGATATTCCAAGTATTTTGACAGTGTTTCTTTGTTTACATGGTTTTTTTTTCTATTTTCAGTTCGTTTCTTATTATGTTTTTGGCTGTTATTTCAATATTTTATCTGTTTTCGGTTTGGAGTCGCGTAATTTAGGTGGGACTTGGCAGTTACCTTGGGGTGTTGATTTGATGAGAGCTTCAGGGTTGTTCTCAGAGCCTGGTACTTATGCCTGTTTTATAGCACCTATGCTAGCTCTTTATTCTGGATTATTAAATAGTGGTTTTAATAAGGCTGTATATTATATTACTCTTTTCAGCTTGGCGTTTTCTTTAAGTACATTTGGTATTGTGTTTTTTATTTTTATTTTTATTTCATTTTTTATGTTATCTGGTGTTGTTTTTAAGTTTGTTGCGCTTTGTTTGGGGGTTGGTTTTTCTGTACCATATCTTTACTGGAGATTTTACGAGCGAGCTAGTCTTGGTTTGGAAACGGGCCTAGGATTTCGATCTGAATATATTTCTACAGCTCTATCTAATTTCTATAGCCTTGAAGGTTTTCTTTTTGGATTTGGTGGGCTTGGAGTAAATGAATTTGCTTATACTGTTGCTGGTGCTGACAATGACTCTGGTTTGATTTTTTATATTTTGTATAATTTTGGTGGCATTGCTTTTTTCGCTTGTTTGCTTTTGCTTATTTATGCCTTGTTTTTTTATAGGTACTGGAGTTTTGTTGGTATTTTGATTTTATTTGCGTCTAAAATATCATTTTATGCGTATGCGCTCCCCTTTTATATGGTTTTTCTTCTTCATTATTCAAACAGAAAAGGAAGTGTGTAGTGTGTGGCTTGTTTGGGTGTTTAAATTATTCTGGCAGTTTTTATAGTATGTTTAATTCTGGTTCATCATTGTACCATCGTGGCCCCGATGACTCTGGTGCTTGGTGTGACGAAAAGCAAGGCATTGCCCTAGGCCACACTCGCTTGGCCATTGTAGATTTATCACCCGCAGGCCACCAACCTATGGCATCAGCCTGTGACCGTTTTGTTATTGCCTTTAATGGTGAAATCTATAATCACCTTGATTTACGTAATCAACTTGGATCTCAAGGTTTTGCACCTTCTTGGCGTGGCCATTCCGATACAGAAACCTTGTTAGCTTGTTTCATTGCCTGGGGTATCGAAGCTACGTTAAAAGCGACGGTTGGTATGTTTGCGCTGGCGCTATGGGATAAGCAAGAGCAGCAATTAACTCTAGCCCGTGATCGTTTAGGTGAAAAACCCCTTTATTGGGGCTGGTGTGGCGATAAGTTGCTGTTTGGTTCTGAGCTTAAAGCCCTGAAAGCACATACAGATTTCAATGCAGAGGTGGATCGTGGTGCTTTATCGCTGTTGCTACGCTACAACTATATTCCTGCACCTTATACGATTTACAAGGGGATTGAAAAATTACCTGCTGGCCAGTATGTGCAGATCAAAAACGGGCAACTGCGTGCTGACGTTCAGCTCAAGGCATATTGGCAACTGAATCAGTCGATTGAACGCGGTTTGGCTAATCCGTTCAATGGCACGGATGCTCAAGCAACGGATTTATTAGAGCAAACACTTAGCCAAGCGGTAAGCGGGCAGATGCTATCTGATGTACCTTTGGGGGCATTTCTCAGTGGTGGGGTTGATAGCAGTACTATTGTCGCTTTGATGCAGCAGCAATCTAAACAACCTGTACGAACTTTTGCCATTGGTTTCGATGAGCCTGGCTACAACGAAGCCGAGTATGCAAAGGAAGTTGCGCAGCATTTAGGTACAGATCACACAGAGCTTTATGTCAGTGCTCAGGATGCGCTGGATTTAGTACCGCGTTTACCGGATATTTATTGCGAGCCTTTTGCCGATAGTTCTCAGTTACCTACTTTTTTGGTTAGCCGTATGGCAAAGCAACATGTTACGGTTGCACTCAGTGGTGATGGTGGTGATGAGCTATTTGGTGGTTATAATCCTTATCAGTTTGCACCCGGGGTGTGGACCACATTACAACGGCTGCCTTTGCCACTTCGGCAAATTGCTTGTCGCTTGTTATCTGGTCTGCCACTTCCTGATAAGCTTGAAAAGCTGTTGCGTGTATTACCTGCCAAAGACAAAGAACAGTTTTATCAGGTATTGATGAGTCACTGGGATCACCCCGAGCAATTGGTGATTGGTGGTAAAGAATATCCGACATTGATCAATAGCACCGAACTGTGGCCAAAAACTGACAGCTTTGAGCATTGGATGATGGCGATGGATGCCGGTCAGTACATGATCGATGACATTCTGGTAAAAGTTGATCGTGCTGCAATGGCGAATAGTCTGGAAACTAGGGTGCCTTTACTGGATCACCGGGTTGTGGAGTTAGCCTGGAAATTACCCTTGCACATGAAAATACGTGGTGGTGTCGGTAAATGGGTGTTGCGTGAGGTTTTGTATCGTCATGTACCTCGTGAAATGATTGAACGTCCCAAGAAAGGTTTTTCAGTGCCTTTGGGGCAATGGCTGCGTGGCCCTTTAAGGGATTGGGCTGAGGCGCTGCTGAATAAAGAGCGTTTAGAACAAGAGGGTTACTTCAATTCTATAGTTGTTCGCCATGTCTGGTCTGATCATTTGCAAGGCAAGCGTGATCATGCACGCAAGTTATGGGGTATCTTGATGTTTCAGGCGTGGTTAGAAAAGCAGTGATAGTTACACATATAATTATCGGCTTGAATGTCGGTGGTGCCGAGTTGATGCTTAAACGTTTGATTGAATCGCATCGTGAACGACCAGATATTGAACATAACATCATTTCACTAACCGATATGGGCGTATTGGGTGAGCAGCTCACTAAGCAAGGTGTTGCTGTTTATTGCTTGGGTATGTCCTCAATCATGAAAGGCCCCGTAACATTTTTCAAATTGCGCAAGTTACTGAGAAAATTGCGGCCTGATGTTGTGCATACCTGGATGTACCATGCAGACTTGCTGGGGGCTCTTGCTGCGCGCAGTATTGGATTGCGACAAATCGTTTGGTGTATTCGTAGTACGGATATCAATAAAGGAGGAAGCAAAGTTACCCTGATTATCCGTAAATTGTGTGCTTTATTATCAGGTTGGTTACCACGAGTAATCGTGTGTGCGGCAGATGCATCTCGGAAAGTACATGAAGCTATTGGCTATACATCGAATAAAATGCAGGTAATACCCAACGGGTTTGAGCTTGCTAAGTTGTTGCCCACAGGTAGTAACGACACCCACATTCGGGATGAGCTAGGCATAAGCAAAGCGTGCACGCTAGTGGTATCCGTTGGGCGCTATAACCCGGTCAAAGACCATAAAACGTTTATTGAGGCGGCAGGCAAGGTCGCGACACAGCGCAGTGATGTTAGATTTATGTTGGTGGGGCGCGACCTTGAGCACTCTAACTCCCAATTGATGGCCTTGATCAATGCAACCGGGCAAGCAGATACTTTTTATCTTTTGGGTGAGCGCAATGACGTTCCTGCTTGTCTGCAAGCAAGTGATGTTTTTTGCCTGCACTCCGTTACCGAAGGCTTCCCCAATGTACTGGGTGAAGCCATGGCTGTGGGATTGCCCTGTATTGCCACGGACGTGGGTGATGCTGCCTATCTGTTAGACAATCCCGAATGGGTAGTGCCTGCAGCCTCTCCAGGCCAACTCGCTGATAAGCTTGATGCCATACTATCTCTTTCTACTACAGACAGAGAGGTACTAGGGCAAACGTCAGCCAACCGTATTCGTGAACATTTCACCATGGATGTGATCAGTCATCGCTATTTCGATTTGTATACTTCACTGATTGATGTCTAATAACGTTTCAATCCATATTAACTTTACCGCTAGAGTTTAAATTTTATGCAAAATACACAAATTGCCATTATCGGTCTCGGCTACGTTGGTCTGCCACTCGCTGTTGAGTTTGGAAAAAAGTACCCCGTTCTCGGTTTTGATATTAATGCAGCTCGCTTGGCTGAATTAAGCAAGGGGCATGATAGTACATTGGAAGTGGATGATCGGGATCTGGCTGAGGCCAAGCATCTGACTTACAGCAGCTCACTTGATGACTTAAAGCCATGTAATGTTTTCATTGTGACCGTACCAACGCCAATTAACGAACACAAACAGCCTGACCTTACTCCGCTGATTAAAGCCAGTGAAACCATTGGTAAAGTGCTCAAGCAAGGCGATATCGTTATTTATGAATCCACTGTTTACCCTGGCGCAACCGAGGAAGACTGCGTGCCTGTGTTGGAAAGGGTCTCAGGCTTAACCTTTAACAAAGATTTCTTCTGCGGTTACAGTCCAGAGCGTATTAACCCCGGCGACAAAGAACACCGGGTTACTACCATTCTGAAAGTAACCTCTGGTTCTACACCGGAAGTAGCAGAAACCATCGATCAGCTGTATCGCTCGATCATTACGGCCGGTACACACAAAGCCAGTTCCATTAAAGTAGCGGAAGCCGCTAAGGTAATTGAAAATACTCAGCGTGATGTGAATATTGGCTTGATTAACGAATTGTCACTTATTTTTAACAAGCTCGGCATCGATACCGAAGAAGTGCTGAAAGCTGCTGGTACTAAATGGAATTTCTTACCTTTCCGCCCTGGCTTGGTCGGTGGTCATTGCATTGGCGTAGATCCTTACTATCTGACCCATAAGGCTCAATCGATTGGCTATCACCCTGAAATTATTCTGGCAGGCCGCCGCTTGAATGATGGCATGGGTGCCTATGTTGCTAGCCAGCTGGTGAAGGCAATGCTGAATAAACGTATTCACGTTAAAGGTTCGCGTGTGTTGGTGTTGGGCTTAACCTTTAAAGAAAACTGCCCCGATCTGCGTAACACCAAGGTGGTTGATATTATTGCCGAACTGCAAGACTACGGTGTTAGCGTTGATTGCTATGATCCCTGGATTAACGCAACAGAAGCTCAGCATGAGTACGGTATTACACCGGTTTCGGAACCTGATGTGGGAGATTATGACGGTATTGTGCTGGCCGTAGCCCATAAAGAGTTTGCAGCAATGGGTGTTGAAAAAATACGTGCATTGGGCAAATCAGATCATGTGTTGTACGATCTTAAGTATGTGCTGCCGGCTTCTGCAGCTGATTTACGTCTGTAACACTTTTGCGTTTGTAACATTAAGGGAGCGTATTAATACAATGACTGTTTACAGTGAATTACTGAAAGCATTACCAATCCAGCCTAAAGTGTGGTTGGTTACGGGCGTTGCTGGTTTTATTGGTTCTAATTTATTAGAGCAATTACTAAAGCTGAATCAGGCTGTGGTTGGGTTGGATAACTTTGCTACCGGTCATCAGCATAATTTGGATGAAGTAAAAGGTTTGGTTACAGCCGAACAGTGGGCAGGTTTTACCTTTATTGAAGGTGATATCTGTAATTTGGATGATTGCCACAAGGCATGTGCTGGGGTGGACTACGTTTTGCACCAGGCGGCTTTAGGCTCTGTGCCACGTTCCATTAATGACCCAATCACAACTAACGCCACGAATATCAGTGGCTTCTTGAATATGCTGGTTGCGGCGCGGGATGCTGGTGTAAAAAGCTTTACTTACGCAGCTAGTAGTTCGACTTATGGTGACCACCCAGCGTTGCCAAAAGTTGAAGAAAATATCGGTAAACCATTGTCACCGTATGCCGTAACCAAGTATGTAAACGAGCTGTATGCCGATGTGTTTGCCAAAACCTATGGCTTTAAAGCCATAGGTTTGCGGTATTTTAATGTGTTTGGCAAGCGACAAGATCCGAATGGTGCCTATGCGGCAGTTATACCCAAATGGGCAGCCGCCATGCTCTTGGGTGATGATGTTTTCATCAATGGTGATGGAGAAACTAGTCGTGACTTCTGCTTTATCGAAAATGCGGTACAGGCTAACTTGTTAGCGGCAACGGCAGCTGAGGATACCAAAAACGAAGTGTACAACGTCGCTGTGGGCGACCGCACGACGTTGAATGATTTGTACCGTGCACTGCAGGCCGCCTTGGCCCAAAACGGTAAGCCCTATGAGAAAGCTGCAGTTTATCGCGATTTCCGTACTGGCGATGTTCGTCATTCACAGGCGGATATTGGTAAAGCGGCTAGCAAATTAGGTTACGCGCCAGAATACCGCATTATGGAGGGTATTGCCAAAGCCATGCCTTGGTATATACAGAATGTGGGTTGATATCTTTTGAATAACCAAATGCAACATATCCTTTTTGTAGTCAATGCTCCAGAGTTCTTTTTATCACATAGATTACCTATTGCTATCGCTGCTCAAAAAGTGGGTTATGGTGTTCATGTGGCTACTGCTGAGGGGCCGGAAGTTCAATCTATCCAGTCCCTTGGTTTTACTCATCATGTTGTACCTTTTGCTAGAAGCGGTCAAAATCCTCAGAATGAGTTAAAAACGCTAATTAGTTTGATTAAATTATTTAAGACGATAAAACCGTCACTGGTTCATCTTATTACTATTAAGCCAGTACTATATGGTGGTATCGCAGCTCGACTGACAGGGGTTGAAGCCGTTGTGAGTGCAGTTTCTGGTTTGGGTACGGTTTTTTTAGCTGAATCTGCTATTGCGCGTTTACGTCGTTGGTTAGTCATATTGATGTACCGCTTCGCATTTAATCAGAAGCGTTTGTCTGTGATTTTTCAAAACCCTGACGATCGAGATATTCTTCTGTCTTTAAAAACGTTAAAAACACATCAGGTAAGAATGATTCGAGGGTCTGGTGTTGATCTTTTGGATTACCCTTTTCTACCTGAACCTGAAGGGACTCCGGTTGTCGTTATGGCTGCGCGTTTGCTTAAGGATAAAGGAGTAATTGAGTTTATTGAAGCTGCTAAAATATTGAATGAGCGTAACACTGCGGTTGAGATGAAATTAATCGGAGCACCTGATCTAGGTAATCCTACTAGTGTGTCTCAAACTGAATTAGATCAATGGGCTGCTTCTAGTTGTGTGAAACTACTTGGTTATCAAAAAAACATCGGCAAACATTATAGTGAGGCCAACATAATTTGTTTGCCTTCTTACCGTGAGGGTTTGCCAAAAAGTTTGGTTGAAGCAGCAGCTTGTGGACGTCCGGTTGTGACTACTGATGTACCAGGGTGTAGAGATGCAATAACACCTGAAAAAACAGGCTTTCTTGTCCCTGTAAAAAATGCTATCGCTCTCGCTGATGCAATTGAGACTTTGGTTCAGGATGCTAATTTACGAAAATCAATGGGCCAAGCGGGCCGAGCATTGGCAGAAGAGGTATTTGCAATCGAAAAAATCGTTGAACAACATATGGCCATTTATAGAGAGCTTTTGGAAATATGAAAATAGAATCAAAAGTTTTGTTAACAGGTGCTAGTGGCTTTGTTGGAAATGTACTCAATGCAGCAATGATAAACCATTATCAAGTTTTGTCTGCTGTGCGTGATAAGCACTCAGTAGATTTTGACGTTTGTGTTGAGGTGCAAGAAATTGATAAAAATACACAATGGGATGAAGCCTTATCTGGTGTGCATTGCATTATTCATTGCGCCGCTCGTGTCAACATAATGAATGACTCATCTTCAGATCCTTTAGCTGAGTTTCGCACCGTGAACACCGAAGGTACGTTAAACCTAGCACGTCAGGCTGCAGAAGCAGGTGTAAAACGCTTCATCTTTTTAAGTTCTATTAAGGTAAATGGTGCATCCACTTCAAATGGTGAGCCGTTTACTGCTTTTGATCAGTGTTTACCTGAAGACCCTTATGGTATGTCTAAATCTGAAGCAGAAGAACAGTTGTTGGCTCTAGGTCAAGAAACGGGTATGGAGATAGTGATAATACGTCCGACGCTTGTTTATGGCTTTGGCGTAAAAGCCAATTTTGCTTCACTAATGCGATTGGTTGCAAAAGGTATTCCATTGCCATTCGGCTGTATCACTAACAACAAACGAAGCCTAGTTTCTGTTGATAATTTAGTCGATTTAATCATAACGTGTATCGACCATCCTAAAGCAGCGAATCAAGTTTTCTTAGTTTCAGATGATCACGATGTGTCTACGTCTGAAATGGTTCGTGAAATGGCTATTTCCTTGGGTAAAGCGACTTGGCAACTACCTATTCCAATTTGGTGTTATAAACTAGCCGGAAAACTATTCAACAAATCTGATGTAGTAGATAGATTGATTGGCTCGTTACAGGTTGATATATCTCATACAAAAGAAACTCTTGACTGGGCTCCTCCTCAAACAATGCAAGATGGCTTTAAGAAAACCGCTGAGGCCTTCCTGCAATCAAAAAAAAGTAGTGGTAAAAAATGATCCGTTTATTAGATTTCCTTGCCGCCTTTTTCGGTTTGCTTTTTTTATGGCCAGTATTACTCGTGGTCACCATCATCGGCCTGTTTGATACCGGCTCACCGATTTTTGTGCAAACCCGTGTTGGTAAACATAAAAAGCCGTTCAACCTGATTAAGTTTCGCACCATGTCAGTCGATACTCAGTCTGTGGCGAGTCACTTGGCGAGTACCAATTCTATTACCAAACTGGGGGCATTTTTACGCAAGACTAAAATCGATGAACTGCCACAACTGATCAATGTGCTTAAAGGTGAGATGAGCCTGGTAGGTCCACGTCCTAATCTGTTTAATCAGGAAGAGCTGATTGCCGAACGTGATGCCTTGGGGGTGTATGAGGTATTGCCGGGTATCACCGGTTTGGCTCAGGTGCAAAACATCGATATGTCTACCCCGGCGTTGCTTGCCAAAACAGATCGGCAGATGATCGATTCCCTCACCTTAACTAGCTACTTTCGTTATATTATCATGACAGTAACCGGCAGCGGTGCTGGTGATGCAGTTGGGTCGAAATAGTATTGCACCAAGTTGCTTTACCTTATTTTCTTCATCGTTATTAACGAGATGATGCCATTATGTTGACCTCTTTCTTGGCTATCCCCCGTGCTTATAAACGGGTGATCAGTGTCTGTGCTGATCTGTTCTTGCTAACCTTGGCCTTTTGGGGGGGGTATTGGGTTCGGCTAGATGTAAATATTCCGTTGCAGAGTGCGCAGCACTGGCAAATGCTGGGGTTACTGCTGCCGATCACCATCGTAATCTTTATACGGTTGGGGCTGTATCGCGCGGTATTACGCTATGTCGGTTTCAAGGTGTTGTGGACGGTGTCACTTGGCGTCCTACTTTCAACAATGTCTTTGGTTATGCTTGCATTTTTTATGGAGGTGCAACTTCCTCGAACCGTATCAGTGATCTATTTTGCTTTTTCAGTATTGCTGGTCGGTGGTGTGCGGCTTTTTTTCCGGGCGCTGGTACAGCGCAGTGGTCAGCAACGGGTGGCGGTGCTGATTTATGGTGCAGGGTCTTCCGGGCGGCAGCTGCAACTGGCGTTGAATCAAGGGCGAGAGTATCTGCCGGTGGCGTTTGTCGATGATGATCCTGCGTTGGTTAAAACAATGATCCAAGGGGTAAACGTTTACAGTAATGACGCAATCGAGGCGTTGATCGAGCGCTTTGATATTAAAAAGATCTTGTTGGCCATGCCTAGTGCTTCGCGTAGTGTCAGGCAAGCGGTTATCAATCGGCTGGAACAGTGCCCATGTGAGGTTCTCTCTATTCCTGGTATGGCAGATTTGGTTGAGGGGAATGCTCATATCGATGAGCTTAAAGAGGTCAGTATTGAGGATTTGTTGGGGCGTGATGCAGTTGCCCCGATCCCTGAATTGATCAATGCCAATATATCTGGCAAGCGAGTGATGGTAACGGGGGCGGGCGGTTCTATAGGCTCTGAATTGTGTCGCCAGCTCATCCGTTGCAAGCCTGCGCAACTGGTGTTGTTTGAGCTGTCTGAATATGGCCTGTATGCCATTGATAAAGAGCTGCAAGAAATAAGTCAGCAAGAAGGGTTGCAGGTTGAGATAGTGCCATTGCTGGGGTCGGTGCAGCGGCAACATCGCTTGCAAGCGGTGATGAGTACCTTCCAAATCCAGACGGTTTACCATGCTGCTGCTTACAAGCATGTCCCCCTGGTTGAATACAACGTGGTGGAGGGGGTGCGCAATAATGTGTTTGGCACACTTTATTGTGCGCAGGCAGCTATCAGGGCTAAGGTTGAAACCTTTGTGCTGATTTCGACTGATAAGGCGGTGCGTCCCACTAATACTATGGGTACCACCAAGCGATTAGCCGAACTGGTGCTGCAATCGTTGGCTGCTGCACAGCAGCAAACCCGTTTTTGCATGGTGCGTTTTGGTAATGTTCTGGGCTCTTCTGGTTCTGTTGTGCCACTGTTTCGTAAACAGATCCGGAATGGTGGTCCTTTGACTGTGACTCACCCTGACATCATTCGTTATTTCATGACCATTCCTGAAGCGTCACAGCTGGTGATCCAGGCTGGCGCCATGGGGCAGGGGGGGGATGTGTTTGTGCTGGACATGGGGGAGCCTGTCAAAATAATTGATTTGGCGCACCGGATGATCCGTCTGAGTGGCCTGAAGCTCAAGAGCGAAAAATACCCCACTGGTGATATCGAGGTTAAGATCACAGGCTTGCGCCCTGGTGAGAAGCTGTTTGAAGAGCTGCTAATTGGTGAGCAGGTTGAAGGCACTGCCCATCCCCGGATTATGAAAGCCTCAGAGTCGATGTTGCCATGGCCACAACTACGGGCGTTTTTAGCCGAGCTCGATAGCGCGTGTTTCCGCTTCGATCATGAGCAGATCCGCAGCCTGCTGCTAAGTATGCCAACCGGTTTTAATCCTACCGACGGGATCTGCGATCTGGTATGGCAGGCAAAAAATACTTTGTCGCATGAACCGAACCTGAGTGTGGTTGAGGACATTGATTTTCTTAATTCAGAGAGCCCGCAGCCGATGCATTAAACGGCACGCTTTATGTAATGCACAGTGTTTGTGTGAATGATGGAACTGATAGATGGACAGAGGGGCAACATGTTGAGGATCAATAGCTTGTTTGGGCCGAAGCAATCTTCTGTCCTCATCAGGGGCAATGTTTTGTCAGGATGTAGTCTTCAAGCATGTCTTGTCAGTCAGCCTTATATCGCGGAAATGCTAGATTGAATATGTTGAAAATCCTCGTGACCGGCGGTGCCGGCTTTATCGGCTCTGCTGTGGTGCGCCATATCATCCGTGATACTCAGGATGCAGTCATCAATCTCGATAAACTTACCTATGCCGGCAATCTGGAATCCCTGGCCGATGTATCGTCAAGCGAGCGTTATGCATTTGAGCAGGTGGATATCTGCAATCGTGCCGAGCTGGATCGGGTGTTTGCCTTGCACCAGCCGGATGCTGTGATGCATCTGGCCGCCGAGAGCCATGTTGACCGCTCCATCACAGGGCCGGCTGACTTTATCGAGACCAATATCGTTGGCACCTATATGTTGCTGGAAGCGGCTCGCGCTTACTGGAACGGTCTGGACGAGGTACGCAAGGCGGCCTTCCGCTTCCACCATATCTCCACCGACGAGGTGTTTGGCGATCTGCCACATCCGGATGAAGTGGCTGCCAATGAGCCATTGCCGCTCTTTACTGAAACCACTCCTTACGCCCCCAGCAGCCCCTATTCTGCCTCCAAGGCTTCCAGCGACCATCTGGTGCGCGCCTGGCGCCGTACTTACGGCCTGCCCACCATCGTCACCAATTGCTCCAACAACTACGGTCCTTACCACTTCCCCGAGAAGCTGATCCCGCTGGTGATCCTCAATGCGCTGGATGGCAAGCCGCTGCCGGTCTATGGCAAGGGCGACCAGATCCGTGATTGGCTTTATGTAGAAGATCACGCGCGTGCGCTCTACAAGGTGATGACCACCGGCTTGGTCGGGGAGACCTACAACATCGGCGGTCATAACGAGAAGCAGAATCTGGAGGTGGTATACACCATCTGCGATTTGTTGGACGAGATGGTGCCAAAATCGGGCTCTTATCGTGAGCAAATCACCTATGTGGCGGATCGCCCCGGCCACGATCGCCGCTATGCCATCGATGCGACCAAGATGAGTGCCGAGCTTGCTTGGCAACCGCAAGAAACTTTCGAGTCTGGCATTCGCAAAACTGTACAGTGGTATCTGGATAACCAGCAGTGGGTCAGCAACGTCAAGAGCGGTGCCTACCAATCCTGGATTGAGCAACACTATTCCGCGATTGA
Organism: Aeromonas sp. 102P; assembly: GCF_051920345.1. NCBI lineage: Bacteria > Pseudomonadati > Pseudomonadota > Gammaproteobacteria > Aeromonadales > Aeromonadaceae > Aeromonas > Aeromonas sp. 102P. The sequence goes on from NZ_JBQBCZ010000001.1 coordinate 2,125,644, forward strand.
ACAGAACGATGGGGAGCGTGCCTGATGCATATTCTGCTGTTTGGCAAAAACGGCCAGGTAGGCTGGGAGCTGCAGCGCGCACTGGCGCCGCTCGGGCGTATCACTGCCGTTGATTTTGACTCCAGCGACTATTGCGGTGATTTCAGCAATCCGGCAGGTGTGGCTGACACGGTACGTCTGGTCAAGCCGGACGTGATTGTCAACGCCGCGGCCCACACCGCAGTCGACAAGGCGGAGAGCGAGCGGGAGTTTGCCGAGCTGCTCAACGCGACCAGTGTGGTTGCTATCGCCAAAGAAGCGGAAGCATTGGGTGCCTGGTTGGTGCATTACTCCACCGACTATGTGTTCGATGGCAGCGGTGAGCGCCCCTGGGTGGAAACTGATGCAACCGCCCCGCTCAACGTCTATGGCGAAACCAAGCTTGCGGGTGAGCAAGGGGCCGCGCTTTGTTCCCGTCACCTGATCTTCCGCACCAGCTGGGTTTACGCCGCTCGGGGTGCCAACTTTGCCAAGACCATGCTGCGCTTTGGCAAAGAGCGTAGCGAGATGTCAGTGATCAATGACCAGTTCGGCGCTCCGACCGGCGCCGAGTTGCTGGCCGATTGCACCGCCCATGCTCTCCGCGTGGCGCGGTGCAAACCCGAGGTCGCCGGGCTATACCATCTGATTGCCTCCGGTACCACCACCTGGTTTGACTACGCCCAGCTGGTGTTTGCCAAAGCCAGAGAGGCTGGCGTTGAACTGGCGGTGACACAACTCAATGCCGTGCCGACCAGCGCTTTCCCTACCCCGGCCAAACGCCCCCATAACTCCCGCCTGGATACCGGCAAATTCCAGCGCACCTTCGATCTGGTGCTGCCGGAATGGACGGTCGGTGTAGAGCGGATGTTGGATGAGATTTTGGGAAAGTGAGTGGTTAATCGATTCACGATTCACGGTTATTGTTTAATCGACTAACGACTAACGACTAACGACTAACGACTAACGACTAACGACTAACGACTAACAAAAAGCGGCGCACAACATGATTGCTACCCACAAGCAGTTAGATACATGGCAACAAGCTATGCAGTTGGTGAAGATGGTTTATGACAACGCGGCAAGTTTTCCCCGTGAAGAGATGTTTGGTCTAACCAGTCAAATGCGCCGCGCTGCAGTATCAATACCCTCTAATATCGCTGAAGGGACCGGGCGTAGTGGTAGTAAAGAGTTTGCGCGTTTTCTTGATATTGCCCGTGGATCGCTATCTGAACTTGATACTCAAATTGAAATTGCAATGATGCTAGGTTACGTGTCACAAGATTCACCGCTGCCAGCACAGGTTTTGTGGGTGGGTTCATTACTCACAGGATTGCATAAAAAATAAAAGGCTAAGACACATGTTCGAACAACGAACAACCAATAGCGAACAACGACTAACGACTAACGAATCACTAATAACGAAGAGAAAAGGCATCATTCTGGCGGGTGGCACGGCGACGCGGCTGTATCCCGCGACCTTGGCTGTGAGCAAACAGCTGTTGCCTGTCTATGACAAACCGATGATCTATTACCCCTTGTCGGTGCTGATGCTGGCCGGGATCCGCGAGATCTTGATTATTAGTACCCCTGCCGATCTGCCACGCTTTCGCCAACTGTTGGGGGATGGCAGTCAATGGGGGTTAACGCTCTCTTATGCCGAGCAGCAGGTCTCGGCGGGAGTGGCAGAGGCGCTGCTGATTGCCGAGCCCTTTTTAGCCGCTGATCCTGTTTGTTTGATCCTGGGTGATAACCTGTTTTATGGTGCCGAGTTGCCTGCGCAGTTACGGCAGGCGATGGCCGATGAGCAGGGGGCCAGGGTGTTTGCCTATCGGGTCGAGGATCCGGCCCGTTACGGAGTATTGACCCTGGATGAGCAGGGCAAGGCCTTGGCAATTACCGAGAAGCCAGCCAATCCGGCCAGCCATTATGCGGTGACTGGCCTCTATTTTTTTGATGCCCATGCCGTCGAGCTTGCCAAACAGTTGACCCCTTCGGCCCGGGGCGAGCTGGAGATCACCGACATCAACCGTCGTTATCTGGCGCAGGGGCAACTGAAGGTCACCTTTTTAGGTCGGGGTTGTGCATGGCTGGATACGGGCACACCAGATAGCTTGCAAGAAGCTGGGCAGTTTATTCAGGCCCTGGAAAAAAGGCAGGGATTAAAAGTGGCCTGCCCTGAAGAGATCGCCTGGCGTCAGGGCTGGATCGTGGATGAACAGTTGCAGGAGTTGGCCCAGAGGCTGGCAAAAAGTGATTATGGTCAGTATTTGCTGCGTTTGCTGACACCTCGCTTTGGCATGACTCATGTCAACCATTCCCCCTGAAGGAATCATAATGACAGGATCCCCCCCATGATATTTAGCCCCACGGCGCTGGCCGAGGTAATGGTATTGACGCCCGAAACCTGGTCTGATCAGCGCGGTTATTTTCGGGAGTGTTTTCGTCAATCGGAGTTTGAAGGTCATTGCGGTCGCCATCGGTTTGTCCAGGACAATGTGAGCCATTCGCTGGGCGGCACCTTGCGCGGCCTGCATTACCAACGCACTCATCCCCAAGGGAAATTGGTGCAAGCGCTTAGTGGCCGGATCTTTGATGTGGCGGTCGATATTCGTCCAACCTCGGCAAGCTATGGTCATTGGGTGGGTCATATTCTGGATGCTCAGTCGGGTGAACTGATGTGGATCCCGCCGGGGTTTGCTCACGGCTTTTATGTGCTCAGCGCCAGCGCAGATGTTTTTTATAAGTGTACCGATTATTATTTGCCGGGTGATGAAGCGGCTATTCGCTGGGATAGCGCCCAACTGGCGATAACATGGCCGTTATCTGAGCAATTTCCCTTGCTGCTATCTGATAAAGATCGTCAGGCCCCCGATTTCATCGATATGCCTTAGTGCTATCTAGTTGTTGTCAGCCATTTCAATATGGATATTTGAGAAAGAAAAATGAGCGAAAAAATGAGCGAAAAAACGCCGGTTATTCCTAACCAGTGGGTGCAAGCCCCGGCATCAGATGAGATCGATTTACGTGAGTTGATGCTGGTGTTGTGGCGCCAAAAGCTGCTTATTATGCTGGTTACCCTGATGTTTTCTTTAGGCGGTATTGCGTATGCGCTGTTGGCACCCCAGCAGTGGTCCGCTTCGGCAGTGGTGGCTGCGCCTAAGCCGGAGGACATGACACCGATGCGGAAAGTCTCAAAGCAGGCAACTGCATTGGGTCTTGTCGGTTTTCCCAGCGGAGAAGATCTTTACAAAGAGTTTATTGGTGAGTTCAATAGTTACGAGAATCGCCGTGATTATCTCAAAGCCAGCCCTTTATTCACCGAGGTGGTAAAAAACGATGGCCTGGATGGCAAGGCGCAGGTGCGTTGGTTGCGCGACTGGAGTAAATCGGTGACGGCGCAGCCTGTAGACAAGAAGGGGGAGGCGCCGGGTGTTGAGCTCAAGTTTGCTGCCCCCACCTCCGAGAAGTCGCTGGCAATGTTGGAGGGGTATATTGACTACATTATCAAATTGCAACAAAAGCAGTTGATACAGCGACTCGCTGAACAGCGTGATCTGCAGTTGGATGGCATGAACACGGAGTATCGGATCATGCAGGAGGACACAAAACGTACCCTGCAACAGGAAATAGTAGAATTGGCGATGGCTAACAAAGTGGCCAAAGCGGCCGGTGTCAGCGCGCCACTGGAAAACTATAACGCGCAAGATCGTTTCCTCATTTCGCTGGGTTCAAAAGGTTTGGAAGAAAAGCTGTCATTGCTGAAATCCATCGACCTTGAGGTTTATCAACCCACATTGCAATCTCTGCAGGTGAAGATGGCACGCTTAAAAAGCATCTCTTTGGACGGTATTGCATTTCGCCCTTTCTCCTATCTTGACGCGCCAGATGAACCTCTTAGCCGCGACAAGCCAAAACGTCCGCTGATCGTGGTGTTGGCCACCCTGCTAGGTGGCATGCTGGGGGTGGGTATTGTGTTGGTCAAGCATGCATTTCGTCGACCCGACGAGGCATAATGGGTTTGCTAACGAACGAGAGGGGGGCGATTAGCCCCCTTTTTTATTCTCTTTCTCTGGATATCGGGTGGGCCTAAGGAGCCGGGCGGGAATGTTAACAAGACTCATGATGGTGCTATGCGTACTTTATTGGCTGTGCGGCATGCACTTTTTTATGCACAATCCAGGTGGTGCAGGGCTGTATTTGCCCTTTAACGCATGGGGATGGGTGTTTGCCTCGCTGGCTATTGGATTGGGATTGTGGCAGGTGACGTTACGCCAGCGTTTGGTCTTTTCTACATTACAAGCGGGTTTATGTATAGGATCACTCTTGCTGCTGTTCCCGATGCTCTATCCAGGTTTTGCACTCAAGGATTATGCCATTCCCCGATTGCTGGGCCTTTTTGCTGGTCTGCTGTTTTTGTTTGGACTCTATCAATGGCGCTTTAATCGGCAGCAGCGTGATCGCTTGCTCTATCTCATCCTGATTGCGATCTCGATGGAGGCCGTGCTGGGTCTGGTGCAGTTCTACCTGTTGACGACAGGTAACTGGATTGGCTATGACACCAAAGCCAATCGCCCTTACGGGATTTTTCAACAGCCAAACGTGATGGCGACGTTTATGGCGACTGGGATTGCCCTTGCCATCTGGCTGGAACTGCGTAGAGAGGGTGGTCGATTACTTATGGCGCTGCGCTATGGCGTCATTCTATCTGTAGCACTGCTGCTCGTTGTTTTGCAATCCCGAGTAGGGCAGTTAGGCGGTCTGCTAGCCCTGTTCTTACTGATGCCTCAGCTTTATCGACAGCGTTTGCTATGGCGGATATTGGGTCTGGTTATTTTGGCTGTAGCGATTGGCCTGTTATCGCAATATTGGCTGGCTGGAGTAAAACGCGGATTAGAGATCTATCAGTCCGGCGGTATGCGCTCTATTTACTGGCCTTATGCGGTAAAACTGATTGCACAGGCTCCTTGGAGTGGATGGGGATACGGCAGTTTTGAATCTGTTTTTCTCCATCACTACATGGCTGATAAAGCACTGAATCCGTCCATGGTGCAGATTGAGTACAATCTTGACCACCCCCACAACGAGTTTCTCTATTGGGCTGTTGAGGGCGGTATTGCACCCATGGTCGGCATGGTGATCATGGGAGGTGCATTATTATGGCGTCTGGCGAGTGTGCGCTGGGTGCATGCCATGGGGCTGCTTGCCTTGGTTACCCCAATATTGCTTCATACCCAGACGGAATACCCTCTCTACCATGCGATCGTGTTATGGTGGCTGTTGCTGACGCTGATTTATATCATCGATACCGAAATTGAGGAGACCAACCTAGCGAGTCAGGGTTTCTCATCATGGTGGGATATGGAGTGCCGCCCATGGCTGTTACTGCGATTTATGGCGATCGCTATCCCGCTGCTGGTCGTTCCCTTTATGCTCACAGCAATTCACACCGCATGGGTAGTCACCAAATATGAACGGGGTGGGTATAAAGAGCCGACCTTGCTACTTGATATCGTCAATCCCATGGCTTGGTTGACCCGAGTCGAGTTTGATGTGAACTCAGTTCGTCTGATGGTGGGCTTGCAGACAAATAACAAGACCGAACTGGAAGCTTATCTGGAGTGGGGGCAGGCATTCGTACGCCATACACCGCGTGTCAACATATACGCCAATATGGTGATCGCGCTTAATGCATTGGGTCGTACAGAGGAAGCCAATGCGATGCGAGCTGAAGCACTTAAGCTCTATCCAACCGAGCCCCTTTTAACTGGGTCTGCTTCACAGGCAGTGATTACCGGTGTTGACCAATCAGACAAAAATATAACCAAAAATAAATAGTGCTATTTGGATACACAGAAAGCCAGTCCTTAAAAACGGCTGGCTTTTTTATTTTTTCCCTTCTGGACAACCAGTATCTGAACAGTCTGTTTTCGGACGCATGCGTCTGTCAAACGGGCTATGAAAGGCATATTTGAAATGTCATGTGGCGATTCCAACCAATTGATTAATATGTAATTTTGTCGATGGCGTTGAAGGGGTTGATAGTCAATTGGGAGTATTCCCTTCATCATCGGGTGAAGGGAGAGGTTCTAGACGTGTTCATTGCTAAACAGATAGGCATAGTCTTGTCACGTGATGTTGAACGTATGGTAGAAATGTGCGCTCAGGCTTATAAGTAAGGTTACAGAGCTCATTTGTTGGATGCTGAACTGGAAATTAATGAGTCTTGAAATAGCGATGTTCTTGAACACAAGATGGTAATCATCCCTCTACCCAGAAGAGCTGCACTCCAGCCGGTTTGTTATTGATAGTGGCAAGCATTCGATCTTGATGGTGAAATTTAAGAAAAAAAGAACGTTAATATAGAAAAACTGTATGTTGTTGGGAATTGTCCATGCTATTCTGAAACAGTTATCCCTGTAACCGACTTTTTTGTGAGGAAATAATGAACGAGTTTCTGAAAGTTCTGCTGAACATTCGCAGTCTGCGTGCGGCTATTCGTGAACTGCCGTTTGAGCAACTGCTGGAAGCTAAAGAGAAGTTTGACCTGGTTTACCAAGAGCGCGCCGATTCTGTTGAACAGGAGCGTGCTGAACAGGAAGAGCGTCAGCGCAAGCTGAATGAATTCACCGAAATGCTGCAGCAGGCTGGTATTGATCCTCGCGAGCTGCTGGCGACTGCCGCAGCTCCGGCTGCTGCGACTGGCGCTGCCAAGAGCAAGCGTGCTCCGCGTCCTGCTAAATACAAGTACGAAGAAGATGGCCAGGAAAAAACCTGGACCGGTCAAGGCCGTATGCCTAAAGCCATTGCTGCTCAAGTAGCACTGGGTAAAGACCTGAACGATTTCCTGATCTAATTCGTCAGGTTCAGAGATTGAATAATGCCGCCCTTGGGCGGCATTATTTTTGCCGTTTTACTCGTGGTTATCCAATCCGACCCTTCTCCCCACTGTTATCTACATCCTCGCTTGTATCCTTTTTACCGTCGTTTCACTTTACTGTTGCTTTGCTCAATATCACTCATTGTTTGCGATTAATTTTGTCGTGCAGGATTAACTGCGTGATATCGCTATTTGTATGCGTCGTGCAGATATGCGCTTCGGAAATGCATCTCACGATTCACGGGGCGCCGCTCGGCAAGAGTCGAGCTCTTTGCTGATGGAATATCCGGTAACCGTTATCTCCGGTCAGGGTGCGTGAGGTGTAGAGATAGCCGCAAGGTATAGACGGGATATTCTGGGTCGCCGATGCATGTAATTGACTGCGCTGCCATGACTGCCTCTGATGATGAGCAATGGCGTTCGGCTGCCGTGTGGGCGAGGGAATTCGGTGCGGTCTATGGTGATGATATTCCCCACTCTGCCGGCAGAGTGGGGAATGGCCAGGTGAAGCGCTATCGGGGAGTCACGCTATCGCTGCCACCCAGGGCGCGATAGATTTTGGCAGTGGTGGTGAGCTGCTCTTTTTGCTGGGCCAGCAGGCTCTGCTGGGCATCCCACAGCCGGTTCTGCTCATCAAGCCAAGCCTGTACACCGGTCGCGCCCGCCTGGAAGCGAGCCTTTGCCAGTCGTTCGGCCTCCCGGGCATAACTCAGCTGTTCCTGCAGATAATCGAGTCGCTGCTGGCCATAGTGGCGGGCGGCCAGATTGTCTTCCACCTCCACCAGTGCGGTGTAGAGCTGTTTGCGAAACTCGGTTTCAGCGATTTGGTAATCCAGCTCTGAGCTTTCGATGGCGAGCTGGGTGCGGTTGTATTCAAGGAAGGGGAGGGCGAGGCTGGCTCCCAGCGTACCAACCGGATTTTGCAGCACCTGCGCCAATCTATCGGATGCGGTGCTGGCGCTGCCGGTCAGGGTCAGGCTGGGGTAGAAGCTGGTGCGGATCTCGTCCCCTTTTGCCAGCGTCTTGCGCAGCCGCAATTCGGCCGCTTTGACGTCGGGGCGGCGTGCCAGCACATCAGCCGGAATACCCACCACAAGTTCAGGAATGGTCTGCTTTGCAAGGGAAGCGGGTGCATACTCCAGTGGCCCGCTGCTGCGGCCCAGCAACAGACGCAGGGCATTGCGAGCCTGCTCCCGCTGCGCCTTGAGTGAGGCCAGTTCAGCCTGTTTTCCTGCCAACAGTTGGCGTGCCTGCGCCAGATCGAGCCGAGTGATGGCGCCAGCCTGGTATTTGGTCTGGGTCAGCTGCTCGGTTCGGGACAGGTTGGCTAACTGCTGTTCTCCGAGCGTGATGGCAGAGCCGAGATAGCCGAGCTGCCAATACTGCTCCAGGGTATTGCCGATCAGTAGTAGTCGGGTGCTGGCGAGATCCTGCTCGCTTGCCGCCGCCTCCCAGCTTGCCTGATCTCGCACCGAGGCGAGCTTGCCCCACAAATCCACTTCGTAACTGAGGCTCAGCGAGGGACCCAGACTGTTGGTGCCTTTGCCGGTATTCAAATCCTTGTTGCCACTGGCTGCGATAGTGCCATTGACCGAGGGGGTGAGGTTGGTATCGGCTTGCTCGGCGCCCAGTCTGGCGCTTTTGAGCTTGAGGGCCGCCACATGCATGTCCGGGTTGGCGGCCAGTACCGCCTCGACCAGTTTGTCGAGCTGGGGATCATGAAATTCCCGCCACCAGGGGCCTGCCTGCGCAGCCAGTTGGGCGCCCTCTGCTTGTTGCCATGTGGGGGCGATCGCCAGTTCGGGTCTTTGATAGGTGCTGTGCTGACTGCAGCCGCTGAGGGCCATAGAGAGAGCCAGCCAGGAGAGTTTGTGCATTGTTATTCCCTCGCCAGTGCGACAACAGGGTCGAGCCGCGCCGCATTGCGTGCCGGCAGGTAACCAAACAGGATCCCGATGAGTGACGAGCAGCCAAAGGCCATCAGGATGGAGAAGAGCGAGAACTGCATCTTGATGGAGTCCACCAGCAGTGAAAAGAGTGCGCCAATACCTAGCGAGAGGCCGACGCCGAAGATCCCCCCCAGCAGGCTCACCATCACAGCCTCAATCAGGAACTGCTGCAGAATATCCGACTGGCGGGCGCCCACAGCCATGCGAATGCCGATCTCGCGGGTGCGCTCTACCACCGACACCAGCATGATGTTCATCACGCCCACCCCACCGACGATCAGCGAGATCACTGCGATGGCCGAGACCATCAGGGTCATGGTGGCGGTGGTTTTTTCCACCGATTTGATGATGCTGTCGCTGCTGAAGGTGAAGAAATCCTTCACCCCGTGGCGCTTGGTGATCAGCTCGATCACCGCCTGCTCGGCCAGCGCCGGTTGTACCCCGTCCTTGACTCGGATGGTGATCTGGCTGAAGTGGTGCTGCGAGATGAGGCGACTCATCACCGCGCTGTAGGGCAGCCAGATATTGACCGACTGGCTGGTGGGGCCGAAGCCGGTCTCCTGCGAGACCACACCGACAATCCGCACCGGCAAGGTGCCGACCAGTACCACCTTGCCGACAGGCTCCTCCTTGCCAAGCAGGCTGGTGATGCTCTTCTTGTCCACCACGGCGACGGCGGCACGCTGCTGGATATCTTGCCACTCCAGTAAGCGACCACTGACCAGCGTCATCCCCTTCACCTTGAAATAGTCGTTACCGACCCCGGTCACATTGCCGCTGTTGGTCTTGTTGCGATAGCGCAACTGGCCTGAGCTGCCGATCTCGGGGCTGGCGCCCGCAAGATAGGGTTGCCCCAGCAGAGCATCGAGATCCCCCTTGTTGAGGGTCTGGATGCTGGCCATCTTCTCATCGCCCCATCCTTTACCCGGGAAGATTTCGATGGTGTTGGTGCCCATCGCATTGATCTGATCGATCACCTTGGCGCGCGCCCCTTGCCCCAGCGCCACCACACTCACCACGGCGGCGATGCCGATGATGATGCCGAGCATGGTGAGGAAGGTGCGCATCCGGTGGGCGAGCATGGCATGGATCGCCATCCGTCCCGCTTCCCGATAACGATCCCAGTCATGGCCTATGGCACTTTTAGTGGGCACTATTTTTTTAGGGACTACGGCGGTGGCTGGAGCCAACACGGGCGTTTGGCAGGGGCCGCTATCTTGCTCAATCCGACCATCCTTGATAGTGATGATCCGGTCGGCATGGCTGGCCACGTTCATATCGTGGGTGACCAGAATGATGGTATGGCCCTGAGCGTGTAGCTCCTTGAGGATCGCCATTACCTCCTTGCCGCTCTGGCTATCCAGTGCGCCGGTCGGTTCATCGGCGAGGATTACTTCGCCACCATTGGCCAGCGCCCGGGCGATACTGACCCGCTGCTGCTGACCGCCAGAGAGTTGGCCCGGGGTATGGTGGCTGCGATCGGCCAGACCCAGTCTGCCCAGCAGCTGACGCGCGCGCGCCTGGCGAGCCGGGCGGCTGGTGCCGGCATAGACGGCGGGGATCTCCACGTTGGCGGCGGCATCGAGGTGGGGCAGCAGGTGGTAGCGCTGAAAGATAAAGCCGAAGTGGTGGCAGCGTAGTCGGGCCAGCGCCAACGCATCCATTGTCGCGGTGTCCTGACCGCGAAACAGATACTGGCCGCTGCTTGGGCTATCGAGACAACCCAACAGGTTCATCAGGGTCGACTTGCCAGAGCCGGACGCGCCGACAATGGCGATCATCTCTCCTGCCGTGATGGTGAGGTCAAGAGGGTGGAGCACGGTGACTTCGCTGTCGCCGCTCTGGTAGCGTCGCTCGACCCCTTTCAGCTGGATCAACGGCAGCTGGTTCAGGGGCTCACTCATAGCATCACCGCCATCTCATCATTGTCGGCGGGGGCTCCGTGATTGAGCTGCACCTCCTCCTTCTCGCTCAGCCCGCTGATCACCTCAATGCGGATCTCATCCTTCATACCGGTCTTGATATGGCGGGTTTCGGTCGTCTCATCTTCCTTGATCACGGTGACTTCATACTCGTTGTCACCCAACGACTTGCCGAGGGCGGTTTGCGGCACAGTGAGCACCTGCTTGCGCTCGCCGAGCACTATGGTCACCTGGGTGGTCATTGCTACCCGCAGGGTATGAGCGGGATTGGGTACATCGAACAGGGCGTAGTAGTAGACAGCCGCATTGCTGGTGGTGGTACCTGTGGTGGCCTGATCGTTGATGTTGGTGGGCGCTAACTCCACGGCGCGAAGCGTACCCTGATAGCGGGTATCCGGATCGCCGATCAGGGTGAAGTAGACCGGCATGCCGGCTTTGACCTTGGTGACATCAGCTTCGGAGATCTGCGCCTTGACCGTCATGGTCTCGAGGTTGGCCAGCTTGAGCACGGTCGGCACCGTCTGGCTGGCCGCCAGGGTCTGGCCCTGACGGGTCACAATGCTGATGACGGTGCCATCCATCGGCGCCAGGATCTTGGTGTAGCCCAGCTCGGTCTTGGCCCGATCCGCGAATTCAACTTCGAAGTGCGACACTCGCCTATGCCGCCTGACGGTACTCTTCGAATACCTTGACAGGCTGCCTGAATCCGAGACATTTCCGAGGTCGTAGGTTGAGCCACTGCTCCGCTCTCCTGACATCCTCGTCCGTGACCTCTCTCAGGTCTGTTCCCTTTGGGATAAACTGCCTCAACAGCCCATTGCTGTTCTCGTTCAGACCGCGCTCCCACGAAGAGTAAGGGTGCGCAAAGTAAGTCTCGGCACCCAGCGCTTCCTCTATCGCCTTGTGTTCGGCAAACTCGCCGCCGTTGTCAAAGGTGATGGTATGCACCTGCTCGATGTAGGGCGTTAACATCTCGATTATCGCATCCCGCACCACCCCAGCCTGTTTGCTCGCGACCCGCTTGACCAGATAGAGCCGGCTCTTGCGCTCCACCAGGGTGACCAGTGCACCTGTGCCTTGCTTGCCCAGCACCGTGTCCGCCTCCCAATCACCGAGCCGCTCCCGGCTATCGACGATAGCCGGCCGTTCATCAATAGAGCGGGCTTCCTTGATGGGAGAACGCAGGCTGCTCGCCCCCTTGCGGTAGCGCTTGTGGCCCTGGCGCAGATGGCGGTACAACTGGCCACCCCGGGCTTTGTCGGCGGCCACATGGCGGTATATCCACTCGTGACTCACCATGAGGCCTATCTGCTTGCCCACCGCGCTTATCTGCTCCGGGCTCCACCACCAGGCGAGTGTCAGCTCGACAAACTGGATGACATCGGCAGATAGCCGAGATTTGGCCGCACTGGCCCGTCGGTGGGTGGCGTGCTGATGCGCATTGTCTGGCTGGTAGCCCTGCGGCCCGGCGTTACGACGCAGCTCCCGGTAGAGGGTGGAGCGATGAACGCCAATGGCGCGTGCGGTGGCAAGGATGGACATCCCCTGTGCGCGAAGCACCGATAACTGGTATCGTTGCCCCTCGGTCAACTGCTGATAGCTCATGGTGATACTGCTTTTACTTTGGCGAGCAGAAGGGTACCACCAATCAGCAGTTGGCCACCTCTCGCCATTCATCCATGAGTGTCGCACTTATTATCTGAATTCCCGATCAACCTTGATCAGGGCATTGTCGATATTGGCTTGGCTGTTTTGCAGTTCGGCGCGGGTGACCGCCAGCAGTGCCTCGGCACTCTCCAGATCGGCCCGTGAGCTCGCCTCCTGCTTGAACATCTGTTGCTGGCGCCGCCAGGCGAGCTCGTTCTGTTTGAGTTGTGCTTGCTTGATCTTGAGCTGGGCGCGGTTGCTGGCAAGTTCCGCCTCGGCCGTCTTGAGGTTGTTCTGGGCAATCAGGGGATCGATCTCGGCCAGCAGGTCTCCCTGCTTGACCTGATCACCGGCCTCTACGGCCAGCTTGGTAACCTGACCGGAGACCTGGGCCCCCACATCCACCTGCTCCACGGCCTGCAACACGCCACTGGCCAGCACGGTCTGGGCAATATCCTCGCGGGTCACCTGAGCGGTCAGCATCGCCTTGGGTGGTTGACTGGGCCAGAGCAGCCAGCCGAGGAGCACCACGGCGATCAGCATGGTGATGGCCAGGGTTCTCTGCTTGGGGGTTATGTTCATCGATCACCTGAATGGAAACGGAAAAGGTTGTGCGCGGCGATTATCCTGCAGCAAAGCCCTGATAAATAACAGCCGCAAATATGTAAGCAAAGTTATGACGTTAACTATCAATAAGCAGTGGAAGGCGTACGTGAGAGACCGGAGGGGTGAGCAAGATGATCAGCAAGAGGATGGGGAGTGCGGCTGGCGGTGGCGATGAAAAAGCCCTGCGCAGAGGCAGGGCTTTGGAATAGGTGATGGCGAGGGAGGATCAGGCCTTGGCCAGCAGATCCATTACCCAGGGCAGACCCTGCTTCTTGCGGCTGACAAAGCCCGGGTGGTAGCTGGACTCTGCCGGTACTTTAGCGTGTTCCGTAAAGTAGATACGGCTGGCTGCGGCCGTCAGGTCAGTCACCATCAGCACGAAGAAGTCGAGCCCTTCGCTCGTCACGCGCTGGGCCATCTCCTGCTGCAGGGCTGGCAGGTGCTCGGCCAGCTGCTGTTCGCTGCCCACTTCGATCTGGCTCATGATGAAGTTGCAACCTTCCGCCTGGAATGCCTTCTCATCCTGCTGCAGCAGTTGAGCCGGAGTCAGGCCGCTCAGGTCGGTTTTCGCCATCAGCAACTGTTGGCCGAATTCGGCCAGCGATACTTCTGCCAGCGGTGCCAAACGCTCACAAGCGATCTTGTCCTGCTCGGTGGTGGTCGGCGAGGTGAGACAGAGGGTGTCGCTCATGATGGCGCCCAGCATCAGGCGAGCCTGGCTGCGGGTTACGGTGCCTTGCTGGCTCAGCAGATCGAAGGCGATGGTGCAGGTGCAGCCGACGGCCCGGATCCAGGCATCCAGCGGAGACTGGGTGACCAGGGTACCGAGACGGTGGTGATCCACCAGACCCAATACATTGGCTTGTGCCAGTGTGGCAGGGCCCTGTTCCAGATCACTGAAATCCACCAGCCAGACATCTTCACCGGTCAGATCTTTGGTCAGCAACTCGGGTTCGCTGACGCCAGCCTGCTCCAGAATAAAACGGGTTTCGGTGCGCAGGTCACCCAGACGCCATGGGGTGGCCTGACGGCCCTGGCCATTGAGCCAGTCGGTGATAACCAGCGCACTGCAGATACTGTCGCTATCAGGATTCTTGTGACCAAAAACGTGGATCATAGACAAAGCCTCACAATTGGATACCCATAAAGGGGGGCAACACTATGCGAAATCCGCTACATGAAGGCAACCGGATCCACGCCCATGTTGCTGCCAGCTTCGCCTAACTCGCCATTTTATTGATCTGGGTCGGTAATCCTGATGCGTCTGTTGTTCTCACAATTGGCTATTGGCTATTGGCTATTGGCTATTGGCTATTGGCTATTGGCTATTGGCTATTGGCTATTGGCTATTGGCTATTGGCTATTGGCTATTGGCTATTGGCTATTGGCTATTGGCTATTGGCTATTGGCTATTGGCTATTGGCTATTGGCTATTGCTGACTGTGCAGGCTATGGCACTCGTCCGTGCCTGCGCAGTCAGCATGTTCGGTCAGCCCTGTCAGTTGCCATCGCTGCAAATCGGCGTTTTGGCCTGATTCAACGGCGCAGCAGCTCGCGGGCATTGGCCAGGGTGTTGTCGGTGATCTGGTCGCCACCGAGCAGGCGTGCCAGCTCATTGAGACGGGCATTCTGGTCGAGTGCATCCATCCGGGTTTCGGTGGTTTTGCCATCGGTATGCTTGCTCACCACCATATGCTGGTGGCCGTTGCCTGCCACCTGAGGCAAGTGAGTGACCACCATCACCTGAGTGGACTCGCCGAGCTGGCGCAGCAGGCGACCCACCACGGCGGCAGTCGGGCCGCTGATCCCCACATCCACTTCGTCGAAAATCAGGGTCGGGGTGGAGACCTTGCGGGCGCTGATCACCACGATGGCGAGGCTGATGCGCGACAGCTCACCGCCGGAGGCCACCTTGCCAAGCGGCTGGATCGGTTGGCCCGGGTTGGTGGTGACCATGAACTCCACCCGATCTATACCCAGTGGTGACAGACTGCTCTGGGCATCGGGGCGCACCTCGATGGCAAAGCGGCCATCGGGCATTGCCAGTTCGTGCATGCTGCTGGTTACCTTGGCGCCCAGCTCCTGGGCATAGCGCTGACGGCTCTGGCTCAGGGCTTCGGCGGCCTGGACAAAAGCCTGACGGGCCTCGGCCAGCTCATCTTCCATCCCCTCTAGCCGCTCTTCGTCAGAGTTGAGGCGGGCGAGATCCGAGGCCAGCTCCTGATGGTACTGAGCCAGATCGGCCGGTTTGACGTGGTGCTTGCGTGCCAGATTGATGGCTTTGGAGAGGCGGGCCTCCAGCTCGTTAAAACGCTCGGGATCCAGCTCCAGCCGATCGAGGTAGCTGCGAAGTTCGCTGTGGCTCTCCTGCACCCCGATCAGCGCTTCGTTCAGCATCTCCAGTACCGGGGTGAGGCGGCTGTCCATGCTGACCAGCCCCTCGGCCCGATCGACGGCCGATTGCAGCAGCCCTGCGATAGTGGTCTCTTCGTTGTCATAGAGCAGATCGAGGCAAGCCCCGCACTCTTGCATCAGCTCTGTGCCGTTGGCGAGACGCTGGTGCTCCTCTTCTATCTCTTCGAACTCCCCTGGTTGCAGGGCAAATTCGTCCAGCTCTTGCACCTGGTACTCGATCAGCTGGCGGCGGGCCTCCCGTTGTTGCTGCTCGGCCTTGAGCCGGTTCAGCTCGTTTTGCAGTTGGCGCCACTGCTGATAGTGCTGGCGCACCTCGTCGAGCAGCAGATGGTGACCGGCATAACCGTCGAGCAGAGCGAGCTGGTAATCGGGTTTGAGCAGCATCTGGTGGGCATGTTGACCGTGCACGTTGACCAGTAGCTGGCCCAGATTCTTGAGCTGGGTGAGGGGGACAGGCACGCCGTTGATATAGCTGCGTGAGCGGCCCTCGGCGGAGATGACTCGCCGCACGATACACTCACCTTCGTTTTCCAGTTCGTTGGTGGCGAGCCAGGCGCGGGCGGCCGGGTTGTTGTCCAGCAGGAAGCGGGCGCTGACCTCGCTTTTGTCGCTATCGGGTCGCACCATGCCGGCTTCTGCCCGCTCTCCGAGGCAGAGACCGAGAGCGTCGATGGCGATGGATTTACCGGCACCGGTCTCACCTGTGATGCAGGTCATCCCCGGTTGCAGATCGAGTTCGAGAAACTTGACGATGGCGAAGTTGTTGACGGTCAGCTGGGTCAGCATGGTCTCATCCTGTATAGGTCAACATTACTGTGTATGCATCCAGTATATACTGGTCTTATATACAGTAAAGAGGGCGCCGTCATTTTTAACACAGGAAAGCCGCGCCAGTACGGTATGGCTATGAAAATGCGGTACTGACCATTGGCGCACGGTACTGATATAAGAGTGCAGGGAACTTTGTCATGAAAGAAAGGAGAAGGGCGTCAATTCAGGCGCCCTTACTGGCAATGCCGTTGTCGGTCTGCGCCGATTAAAACAGCTTGCTGCCCCAGCCGAGCTTGTTGCGCAGCACGTGGAAGTAGCTGTAGTCGAGCGGGTGAACCAGATGAAGCTGATGGTGGCTCTTCTTGATGAGTATCTCGTCTCCTGGGTGGACCGCCAGGGTCACCTGACCGTCACAGCTGACCTGCATGGCATCGTCCTGATTATCCGGCGAGACCAGCAGCCGTACTTCGCTGTCGGCATCGAGCACGATGGGGCGACTGCTGAGGGTGTGCGGGAACATCGGCACCAGCGTGATGGCGTTGAGCTTGGGGGTGAGGATGGCGCCACCTGCCGACAGGGAGTAGGCGGTTGAGCCAGTCGGAGTGGCGACAATGATGCCGTCCGAGCGCTGGCTATACATAAAGCTGCCATCGATATAGACCTCGAACTCGATCATATGGGCGATCTTGCCCGGGTGTAGTACCGCCTCGTTGACCGCCAGATTGCTCGACTTGCGCTCGCCGTGGCGATAGACCGAGGCCTCCAGCAGGAAGCGGTGTTCGCTCTTGTAGTGGCCGGAGAGCACCTGCTCCAGTGGCAGCAGGTAATCCTGCGGCGAGAGATCGGTCAGAAAGCCGAGGTTACCCCGGTTGACCCCGATCACTGCTACATCGAAGCGCGACAGTACCCGCGCCGCCCCCAGCATGTTGCCGTCGCCGCCGACCACGATGGCCAGATCGGCCTGTTGGCCGAGCTGAACCAGATCCATCACGTTTTCATCGAGGATGCTCAGGGTCTGGGCGACCCGGCTCTCCACCAGTACCCGAAAGCCGCGGGCGGTCAGGTATTGATGCAGGCCGGTCAGCGTCTGGTTGGCCCCCTCATGGTGGGGTTTGCCAATCAGGGCGATGGTTTTGAACGGAGAATCCATAGTCAGTCAGATCTGGGATGGGTATTGCGGGCCAGTATACAGTGCTTTGCTCCGCTTGTGGCGCTCTCCCGTGTGACGGAGGTGGCTATCCCCTTGAGGCTACTGGTTAAACGGTGAGCGGCAACCCGGATAAACCGACGGTTGCGGCTATTCAGCAACCCAGATTGCCCTTTACCCCTTGAAAGCCGGGGATGCATCCCCATAATAGCGCCAACATAGTCGGTCTGTTGTCGTCCGGTCGCTCAACCAGACGTCAGGGCCCTCATAAGTAACCCCGGAATTGGAGATGTCATGAACCACGAAGAGCAAAAGGTTGAAGCGATGGAGCAAGTGGAAGCCCAGCCAGTCGAGCCGACCGATGTAGACAGTGAAGTGACAGCCGAGCAGGCCCGCATTGCCGAACTGGAAGCGCAGTTGGAAACCGCCATCCAAAAAGCGGCGGAAGAGCGTGAACGCGCCCTGCGTACCGCCGCCGAGATGGAGAACCTGCGCCGTCGTACCGAGCTGGATGTGGAGAAGGCGCACAAGTTTGCTTTGGAGAAGTTCGCCAACGAACTGCTGCCGGTGCTGGACAACCTTGAGCGTGCCATCGAACTGGCCGACAAGGAGAACGAAGCCCTCAAGCCGATGATCGAAGGTGTCGAGCTGACCCTGAAATCCATGCAGAGCGGCGTGGCCAAGTTTGGTCTGGTGGCGCTCGACCCGATCAACCAGCCGTTTGACCCCAACGCCCATCAGGCGATGAGCATGGTGCCGAGTGCCGATGTGGCCCCGAACACCGTCATTGCAGTGATGCAGAAGGGCTATGACCTCAACGGTCGGGTGATCCGTCCGGCCATGGTGATGATCGCCAAAGCGGTCGACTGATTGGCTGTGGGTGCCCGAGCCCGCCCCATGGCGGGCTTTTTGTTTCGCAGTGCAGCACCTGCTCATCTTGCCCGGTTTTACGGCTCAACGTGACCGCGCAACCATGACAAAGGGTGTGGTTTTTTAGGGTTGGGGCTTGAAGCTGCGTCTGGCGACCCCATATAGGTAGCAAGGCCGCGGCGGCACAAAAAATTTGATGCCGGGAGCTTGAAAGCCAGATTGGCAGCCCCCACCTAGCCGTTAACGCATTAAGGCGAGTTCCTCGCCAGTTTATTCAAAGTATTTGGAGATTCGTCAAATGGGTAAAATCATCGGTATTGACCTGGGTACTACCAACTCCTGCGTCGCTATTCTGGATGGCGACACTGCTCGCGTGATCGAGAACGCAGAAGGCGATCGTACTACTCCGTCCATCATTGCCTATGCCGATGATGGCGAGATCCTGGTTGGTCAGCCGGCCAAGCGTCAGGCCATCACCAACCCGAAAAACACCCTGTTCGCCATCAAGCGTCTGATCGGTCGTCGTTTTGAAGATGAAGAAGTGCAGCGTGACCTGAAAATCATGCCGTACACCATCGCCAAAGCTGACAACGGCGACGCCTGGGTTGAAGTGAAGGGTAAGAAAATGGCACCGCCGCAGATCTCTGCCGAAGTGCTGAAGAAGATGAAAAAGACCGCCGAAGACTACCTGGGTGAGCCGGTAACCGAAGCAGTTATCACTGTTCCGGCCTACTTCAACGACGCCCAGCGTCAGGCTACCAAGGATGCCGGTCGCATCGCCGGTCTGGATGTAAAACGCATCATCAACGAACCGACTGCAGCAGCTTTCGCCTACGGCGTGAACAAGGTCAAGGGCGAGCGCAAGGTTGCCGTATATGACCTGGGTGGCGGTACTTTCGATATCTCCATCATCGAGATCGACGAAGTTGAAGGCGAAACCACCTTCGAAGTACTGGCGACCAACGGTAACACCCACCTGGGTGGTGAAGACTTCGATAACCGCGTCATCAACTATCTGGTAGACGAGTTCAAGCGTGAGCAAGGCATCGACCTGCGTAACGACCAGCTGGCTCTGCAGCGTCTGAAAGATGCCGCCGAGAAAGCCAAGATCGAGCTCTCTTCTGCCCAGCAGACCGACGTCAACCTGCCGTACATCACTGCAGATGCCACCGGTCCGAAGCACATGAACATCAAGGTGACCCGCGCCAAGCTGGAATCCCTGGTAGAAGACATGGTGAAAGACTCTCTGGAGCCGGTTCGTGTTGCCCTGAAAGACTCCGGTCTGGCAGTTGGCGAGATCGACGACGTGATCCTGGTTGGTGGCCAGACCCGTATGCCGCTGGTTCAGAAGACCGTTGCCGAGTTCTTTGGCAAAGAGCCGCGTAAAGACGTTAACCCGGACGAAGCCGTGGCCATGGGTGCTGCCATCCAGGGCGCCGTACTGTCCGGTGACAAGACCGACGTACTGCTGCTGGACGTTACCCCGCTCTCCCTGGGTATCGAAACCATGGGCAGCGTGATGACTGCGCTGATCGAGAAGAACACCACCATTCCGACCAAGAAGTCTCAGGTGTTCTCCACTGCAGAAGACAACCAGTCTGCCGTGACCATTCACGTGCTGCAGGGTGAGCGCAAGCGCGCCAGCGACAACAAGTCTCTGGGCCAGTTCAACCTGGAAGGCATCCGTCCGGCACCGCGCGGTCTGCCGCAGATCGAAGTGACCTTCGACATCGATGCCAACGGTATCCTGCACGTCTCTGCGAAAGACAAAGAGACCAACAAAGAGCAGAAGATCACCATCCAGGCCTCCTCTGGTCTGTCTGATGACGAGATCGAGCGCATGGTACGCGAAGCCGAAGCCAACGCGGCCGAGGACAAGAAGTTTGAAGAGCTGGTACAGGCTCGCAACCAGGCTGATGGTCTGGTCCACTCCGTACGCAAGCAGATCACCGAAGCCGGTGAAGCCCTGCCTGCTGACGACAAGACCAAGATCGAAGCTGCTCTGAGCGAGCTGGAAGCGGCCATCAAGGGTGACGACAAGGCTGCTATCGAAGCCAAACAGCAGGCTCTGCTGGAAGCGTCCCAGAAGCTGATGGAAATTGCCCAGCAGCAGGCTCAGGCCCAGGGTGCAGCCGGTGCTGATGCCGGTCAGTCCTCCTCTTCTGCCAAGGCTGACGACGACGTAGTCGACGCCGAGTTCGAAGAAGTGAAAGACGACAAGAAGTAAGCCCTACCCAGATGGGCGAAGTCCGCTTCGCCCATCGGCTTGGTCAATGAATTCACGGGCGTTGGGTAACCAACGCCCGTCTGCGTAACCACAGGATGAGTATGTCGAAGCGCGATTTCTACGAAGTACTGGGTGTGGCGAAAGATGCCGACGATCGCGAGATCAAGAAGGCGTACAAGCGCCTGGCCATGAAGTATCACCCGGATCGTAACCAGGGTGATGCCGCATCCGAAGAGAAGTTCAAAGAGGTCAAGGAAGCCTACGAGGTCCTGACCGATGCCAACCTGCGTGCCCGTTACGACCAGTACGGCCATGCCGGTGTCGACCCGAGCCAGGGTGGCGGTGGCCACGGTGGCTTTGGCGGCGGTGCCGACTTCGCCGACATGTTTGGTGACGTATTCGGTGACATCTTCGGCGGTGGCCGTGGTGGTGCCCGTCGTGGCCCGGCCCGTGGCTCCGACCTGCGTTACACCATGGAGCTGACGCTGGAAGAGGCGGTACGCGGGGTCTCCAAGGAGATCAAGGTGCCGACTCTGGTTCACTGTGAAGTCTGTAACGGCTCCGGTGCCCACACCGGCAGCAGCGCCCAGACCTGCCCGACCTGCCACGGCTCCGGCCAGGTGCAGATGCGTCAGGGCTTCTTCGCGGTGCAGCAGGCGTGTCCGCACTGTCACGGCCGCGGCAAGATCATCAAGGATCCGTGCCGCAAGTGCCACGGTGAAGGTCGCTACCAGCGCACCAAGACCCTGTCGGTGAAAATTCCGGCGGGCGTCGATACCGGCGATCGCATCCGTCTCTCCGGCGAAGGGGAAGCGGGGGAAGCAGGGGCACCGGCAGGGGATCTCTACGTACAGGTGCACGTCAAAGAGCACGAGATCTTCGTGCGTGACGGCAACAACCTCTACTGCGAAGTGCCCATCAGCTTCACCGCCGCCGCCCTCGGTGGCGAGATTGAAGTGCCTACCCTGGATGGCCGCGTCAAGCTCAAGGTCACTCCGGAGACCCAGACCGGCAAGATGTTCCGCATGCGCGGCAAGGGCGTGAAGTCAGTACGCTCCGGTCAGGTAGGGGATCTGATGTGCAAGGTGGTGATCGAGACGCCGGTCAACCTCACCGAGCAGCAGAAAGAGCTGTTGCGCCAGCTGGACGAATCCTTCAGCGGTGCCGCTGCCAAGACCCACAAGCCGAAATCGGAAGGCTTCTTCGAAGGGGTGAAACGCTTCTTCGACGATCTGACCAGCTGATTTCAGCGACCCGAATAAACAGAGCCGGCCTTGTGCCGGCTCTTTTTTGCCTGTCATTTCGCCAGGATCCGCCTTATTGAGTGGATCCTGATGAGGGATCCTCCTCACAACTCCCGCCAATTCCTGCTGTACAAATGTTATCCCGCTCACACTGTTACTGAAACGGTTTAGTTGCCATATTGAGCTGGCTAAATTGGTTTAGCTATGCTCTGGCTGTCGATAACAACAGCGCCCGTTCGGGCCACAGATGACAGGTGAGGAAGATGATGATGTTCAAGAGCAAGTTGGCGCTGGCGGTAGCGCTGGGATTGGGGATGATCAGCCCGCTGTGGGCGGCGGATGGCGGTATCGAGGCCCGTCTGGCGGCGCTGGAGGCGCGGGTACAGGCGGCTGAAGCGAGAGCCGAGGCAGCAGAGAGCCGTGCCAGTCAGGCGGAAGTGAAGGCGAGTTCGGCCAGCGAGCAGGCTCAGGTGGCCAACAACCGCAGCCAGAAGGTGGATGAGAAGACCGTCGGTGCCCAGGGCTTCGAGTTTCACGGCTATGCCCGCTCGGGCCTGTTGGTCAACAGCAATGGCAATGGTGGGCGCGGCGGCCCCTACATCACGCCAGCCGGTTCGGTGGGGGGGGCCGTCGGTCGCCTTGGCAACGAGGATGACACCTACATGGAGGCCAACCTGCTGAAAACCCAGACCTTCGAGGATGGCAGCTGGGCCCGCTACAAGCTGATGCTGGCAGACGGGGTGGAGACCAGCAACGACTGGACTGCCAGTGATTCGAGCCTCAATACCCGTCAGGTGTTTGCCGAGATCGGCAATCTGGCGAGCTTCGACGGCCCCTTCAAGAATGCGGTGCTGTGGGCGGGCAAGCGCTTTGACCGCGACAACTTCGACATCCACTGGCTCGATTCCGACGTGGTATTCCTGGCCGGTACCGGCGGCGGTGTCTACGACGTGCAGCTGGCCGACAGCTGGAAGGCCAACTTCTCTCTCTATGGCCGCGATTACGGCGACATCAGCGCCAGCGGTCTCTCCGATATCGAGAGCTACATCCTCACCATGAACAACCGCATCGGTAATTGGCAGTGGATGGTGAACGGCCTCTCGGCCAAGGACAATGACGCCCGCATCAATGACAAGGGGGCGGGCAGCGAGGCGGGGGACAAGGGGGCCCACACCCTGCTGGCCTACCACGGCGAGAGCTTCTTTGGCATCAACCCCGGTTTTGCCAAGGCGGCAGTGCTGTACGGTCATGGGCTGGGGGCCGAGGTCAAGGGGCTGGGCTCTGACAGCGAGCTGCTGCCGGACGCCGATGCGGTGCGGGTCGCCGTGTTTGGCGCCACCGATCTCAACTCGCGCTGGCGTTTTGCCCCGGCCCTGCTGGCCGAGCAGAGTCAGGATCGCTACGTGAAAGGGGATGAGTACCGCTGGCTTACCTTCAATACCCGAGTGGCGCAGGTGCTGAGCCAGAACGTCGAGTTGGTCTACGAGGCGGCCTGGCAATACATGGATCTCGATCCCAAGGGCTACAAGGGACGCCAGGCGGTGAACGGCAACTTCACCAAGCTCACCTTCGCCCCCACCTTCAAGGCGCAGACCGCCGGTTTCTTTGAACGTCCCGAGCTGCGGGTGTTCGCCAGTTGGATGGACTGGTCCTCCGAGCTCGACAACTACGCCAGCGACGATGCCATGGGCCAGAGCAACTTCACCGCCGGTGGCGAGTGGAACTTTGGCGTGCAGATGGAAACCTGGTTCTAGTTCGTTATCCCGATCACAAAAATGGCAACCGGTGCCGAGATCTGTTGGTTGACTAAAACGGTTTAGCTGATAATGCCAGCCAACAGAACAGAGTTCGGCTTTGACCGTGGATCCGATGCAGCAGTGGAGTAGCAAGGTGACGAATCGTGTGTGGGTAATGGGGGATGCGGTGGTGGACTTGATCCCGGAAGGGGCGTTGCACTACCTCAAGTGTCCGGGTGGCGCGCCCGCCAATGTGGCGGTTGGCGTGGCACGGCTGGGTGGCGATGCGGCCTTTATCGGCCGGGTCGGTGCCGATCCGTTCGGCCGCTTTATGGCCGACACCTTGCGCGGGGAGGGGGTGGATATCGGTGCGCTGCGGCTCGATCCTGACCATCGCACCTCTACCGTGCTGGTGGCACTGGATGACGAGGGGGAGCGCAGCTTCACCTTTATGGTGCGCCCCAGTGCCGACCAGTTCCTCACCCCAGATGAGTTGCCCCGCTTCGATGCCGATCAGTGGTTGCTCACCTGCTCCATCGCGCTCGCCAACGAGCCGGTGCGCACCAGCTGCCTGCAGGCCATGGTGGCCATCAAGGCGGCAGGCGGGCGGGTCTGCTTCGACCCCAACCTGCGCCCCGAGGTGTGGGGCAACCCCGCCGAGATGCTGCCGCTGGTGCGCGAAGCTATCGCGCAGGCGGATGTGGTCAAGCTCTCCATCGAGGAGCTGCAACTGCTGAGTGGCGAGGATGAATTGGTCGCTGGGCTTGCGACGCTCTCTGGCCCGGCGCTGGTGCTGGTGACCAGAGGGGCGGCCGGGGTAGTGGCTCGCCTTGATGGCGAGTTGCTGGAGTGGGTGGGGCAGAAAGTGACGCCCATCGACACCACGGGGGCGGGAGATGCCTTCGTCGCCGGTCTGCTGGCGGCGCTGGCCGGGCGGACCTCGCTGCCCAGTCTGGCCGAGCTACCCGCCATTCTGGCTCAGGCCCACGGCTGCGGGGCGCTCGCCACCACCGCCAAGGGGGCCATGACGGCGCTGCCGACCCGCTCCGAACTGGATGCCTTTTTGCGATCAGGCGCAAGCGGCTGTTGAGCTGCGGCTAGAAGCCCGGCTCGACAGCCCCTACTCTCATGTGACAAGGACTCGCCAGCGTGGCGAGTCATAAGAGGAAGAATATGAATATCAGTGCGATAGCCAAGGATCTGGTGCCCCTGCTCGGGGGCAAGGAGAACATCGTCAGCGCTGCCCACTGTGCCACCCGGCTGCGGCTGGTGCTGGCCGATGACAGCAAGGTGAACAAGGCCGCCATCGACAAGCTGGAGGGGGTCAAGGGGTGCTTTAGCAACGCGGGCCAAATTCAGGTGATCTTCGGCACCGGTCTGGTCAACAAGGTCTATGCGGAGTTTGTGGCGCTGACCGGTACCGGCACCGCCAGCAAGGCGGAGCTGACCGACATGGCGGCGGCCAAGCTCAACGTGGCCCAGCGGCTGGCGCGAACCCTTTCCAACATCTTCGTGCCGATCATTCCGGCCATCGTCGCCTCGGGTCTGCTGATGGGGCTGCTCGGCATGGTGCGCACCTACGGTTGGGTCAATGCCGACAGCGCCCTGTTTGTGATGCTCGACATGTTCAGCTCGGCGGCCTTTATCATACTGCCGATCCTCATCGGCTTTACGGCGGCGCGGGAGTTTGGCGGCAATCCGTATCTCGGGGCGACCCTCGGTGGCATCCTCACCCATCCGGCGCTGACCAACGCCTGGGGCGTGGCCGGTGGCTTCAAGACTATGGACTTCTTCGGGCTGGATGTGGCGATGATCGGCTATCAGGGCACCGTCTTCCCGGTGCTCTTGGCGGTCTGGTTTATGTCCCATCTGGAGAAACAGCTGCGCAAGCGCATTCCGGATGCGCTGGATCTCATCCTCACCCCGTTTTTGACCGTCATCATCACCGGCTTCGTGGCGCTGCTCTTCATCGGTCCCGCCGGGCGGGTGCTGGGGGATGGCATCTCGTTCGGTCTGAGCGCCCTCTATGAGCAGGCGGGCTGGCTGGCGGGGCTGGTGTTCGGCGGCACCTATTCGCTTATCGTCATCACCGGCATCCACCACAGCTTCCACGCCATCGAGGCGGGATTGCTGGCCAATCCGCAAATTGGCGTCAACTTCCTGCTGCCCATCTGGGCCATGGCCAACGTGGCACAGGGCGGGGCTTGCCTCGCGGTCTACTTCAAGACCCGCGATGTGAAGATCAAGGCCATTACCGTGCCGGCGGCCATGTCGTGCCTGCTGGGCATCACGGAAGCGGCGATCTTTGGTGTCAACCTGCGCTATATCAAACCCTTCCTCGCCGGTCTGTTTGGCGGGGCCTGCGGCGGCGCCTACGTGGTGGCGGCCAAGGTGGGGATGACGGCGGTGGGGCTGACCGGTATTCCCGGCATGGCCATCGTCCAGCCCATGAGCCTTATTCATTACATCATCGGGTTGGTGATCGCCTTTGGCGCCGCTTTCGCCGCTTCCTACCTGCTCAAGTACAAGGTGGAGTGATGAAGGAAAGCGATCTTCTTAACCAGATTGTCCGGTCGCTGCTGGCCGGACAGCTCAAGGCAGCGGCCGATCCCCATCGGCCCCGCTGGCATCTGGCAGCCCCGGTGGGGCTGCTCAACGATCCCAACGGCTTTATCGAGCACGACGGGCGCTACCACCTTTTCTACCAGTGGAATCCGCTGGGCTGCGAGCATCGCAACAAGGGCTGGGGCCATGTCACCTCCACCGATCTGCTGCATTGGCAGCACGAGCCGGTGGCGCTGTTGCCCACCGAAGCCTATGAGAGCCACGGCTGCTATTCGGGCTCGGCGGTGAGCGACGAGCAGGGGCGCCTGACTCTTATCTACACCGGCAATGTCAAATACCCGGATGGCAGTCGTACCGCCTATCAGTGTCTGGCCCGCGCCGACTGTGAGGGTAGTTTTGCCAAGCTGGGGCCTGTGCTGGATCTGCCCGAAGGCTACAGCGGCCACGTGCGCGACCCCAAGGTGTGGCATGACGGCCAGCAGTGGCTGATGGTGCTGGGGGCCCGCACCCTGGATGACAAGGGCGAAGTGCTGCTCTATCGCGGCGACACCCTGCAAAGCTGGCAGCGGGTGGGCCCCATCGCCGGTAGCGGGCGAGGGGGGCTGGGTGAGTTTGGCTATATGTTGGAGTGCCCGGATCTCTTCCCGCTGGGGGATCAGCATGTGCTGATCAGCTGCCCGCAGGGGATTGCCCCGGCAGGCGAGGATTACCGCAACCTCTACCAGTGCGGCTGGCTGGCGGGCAACTTCGACGGCGAGCGCTTCGAGCACGGGGCTTTTCACGAGCTGGATCGGGGCTTCGAGTTCTATGCGCCGCAAACCACCCGAGACAGTCAGGGGCGCCGCCTCTTGTTCGGTTGGCTGGGGCTGCCGGAGGAGAACGAGATGAGCCAGCCTACGATCGCTCACGGCTGGCTCCACCAGATGAGCTGCCCGCGGGAGCTGTTCTGGCAGGATGAGTGGCTCTGCCAGCGGCCGGTGGCCGAGCTCGCGGCATTGAAGGGAGAGTTGACCCGTTTCGAGGGGACGCTTGGCGAATTTCCGGGGCTGGCCATCGACTCGGCCTGGCTCGATCTGGATCTCTGCGGTGAGGGGAGCCTCTGGTTCGGTGCCGTGGCCGAGCTGGTGTGGCACCCGGGGCGCCTCACCTTGCGGCGCCAGAACTGGCAGAGCGGAGCGTGGGAGACCCGCAGCAGCCCATGGGCTGGCGGGCGGATCACCGTGCTGTGCGATCGCTCCAGTCTGGAGTGTTTCATCGATGAGGGGCGACACAGCCTGTCGGCGCGCTACTTCCCTGGGGACAAGCCGCAACTTTCATCAGGTAACGGCGATGATGGCTGCAAAATTTGCCTCAATCACTGGCCGCTGTCGGCGTGCCTAGTACAATAGCCCGGTTCTAGTCAGCCGGGAGGCCAGGTGGAGAAGAAGAAACGGATCACGATTGCCCAGATCGCCGAACTGGCGGGGGTGTCCAAGGCAACCGCCAGTCTGGTGCTCAACGGGAAGAGTGCGGAGT
This sequence comes from Aeromonas sp. 102P, assembly GCF_051920345.1. Lineage (NCBI taxonomy): Bacteria > Pseudomonadati > Pseudomonadota > Gammaproteobacteria > Aeromonadales > Aeromonadaceae > Aeromonas > Aeromonas sp. 102P. The sequence continues at coordinate 2,153,156 of NZ_JBQBCZ010000001.1, forward strand.
ACCGGATTGCCGACGATACCCGCAAGCGCATTCAGGCGGTGGCGGAGGAGTGTCACTACCTGCCTAGCTTTCACGCCCGCTCCCTGCGCGAGACCCGCAGCTACACCTGGGGGTTGGTGATCCCCGATCTCACCAACTTCGGTTTTGCCCGCATCGCCCGCGCCCTCGAGGCTCACTGCCGGGAGGCGGGCATCCAGTTGCTGATCGCCTGCTCCGAGGATGATCCCGCCCTCGAGCAGCGGGTGGTGGACAACCTCATCAGCCGTCAGGTGGATGGGCTGATTGTCGCCTCCAGCGGCCACAGCGATGACATCTATGCCCGCATCCACGACCGCCTGCCGGTAGTACAGCTCGACCGCCATATTGGCGAGTCGCGCTTGCCCATGGTGATCTCCGATGCCTGCAAGGCGACCGCCGAGTTGGTGCGGGACATGGCCAGCGAGTGCGGCGAGCAGATCTACTACTTCGGCGGCCTGCTGGATCTCTCCCCCAGTCGTCACCGGCTGGCGGGCTATGAGCTGGGGCTCCATCGCGCCGGTTTTGAAGCCGATGTAGCCCGGGTGCGTCATCGCGACTATCAGCCGAGCTCCGGTTATCAGCTGATGGCCGAGCTGGTGGCCGAGCTGGGGGCGCCCCCAAGGGGGCTCTTCACCGCCTCCTTCACCCTGCTGGAGGGGGTGCTGCGCTACCTCAACGAGGCGGGGCTGATGGAGACAGGGATGCGCCTGTGTACCTTCGATGATCATGACCTGCTCGACTGCATTCCCATGCGTATCGACTCGGTGGCGCAGGATTGTCCGGCGCTGGCCCTCGCCGCTTTCGAGCTGATGCAGCAACTGATTGCGGGCAATCCCCCGGCGCAGACCGCCCAGGTGATCACCCCCAGGGTGCGCTGGCGTAGTCGCCGCTAGCCACTCTTCGCCCATCCATATGAAAAAGCCCCGCCATTGCTGGCGGGGCTTTTTGCTGTTGGCGGGTGGCTCGTTCCTCTGACCTGCAGCTCAGTCGGTGGTACTGGTGCGCCAGAACACCTGCTTGATATGGGGGTGGATGGCCAGCTTTTGCATCAGGGCATCCAGCTCGTCGCCATCGATGGAGGTAGCCAGCAACACTGCCGAGATCTCCAGATCCCCCGCGCCAAACGGCTCGATGTCGAGCTCGCTCAGGGGGTAGTTGGCCTGCTCCAGCATCTCTTCCAGCCAGTGCAGCACCTCTTTTTGATGCTCGCGCTGGGTCAGGGCCGTCACCTTGTAGGTGACTTCGGTGTCGGTATTGTCCACCGGGCGACGGTTGATCTGATTGACCAGCGGTCGCAGCAGGGTGTTGGCGGCCAGCACGAACAGGGCGCCCAGAATTGCCTCCATGGCGAGCCCTGCACCACAGGCGGCGCCGACCGCTGCCACACCCCACAGGGTGGCCGCGGTGTTGATGCCGCGGATGTTGCCGGATTCACGCATGATGACGCCGGCGCCGAGAAAGCCGATGCCGGAGACGATATAGGCCACCACATGGACCACGTTGTAGTTGCCGCCGTGCAGGTCATAGATACGCTGGGCCAGACTGACGAACAGGGCGGCTCCCACGGCGACCAGCACGTTGGTGCGAAGGCCTGCGGTACGTTGGCGGTACTGGCGCTCCAGCCCGACCAGACTGCCAAGCACAAAGGCGAGCAGCAGGCTGGCCAGGGTGTCGAGCAGGGAGATCATGTCAATTTGTTGCCACATCTTCATGGCGTACTCCTTCCGATAAGCGCTGGCTTGGCGCAATCCATGATGAAACGCCGGGAGGCTGATGGATCAGGGGATGATTGCGCGGATGGCCAGCAGACAAACAAAACGCGGCGTCCCGGGGCGCGAGCATCATCAGATGCCCTGACGCTCGGAGAGGACGCAACAAGCGGGGCCAGCGTGGCTGGCCCCTTTCACTGTTGTTAACGCAGGTGTGCGGTCAGTTGAGTTCGGGATCGCAGTCGATGCGCGGGCGCAGTTGCCAGCGCACCGGATGTGCTACTCCGACCTGATGAACAAACTGCACCAGATAGCGGCGCTGGGGCGGGGTGCACTGCAGGTTGAGCACCAGCTCTCGCCCGCCGCCGCGACCCGGCTTCATCGATTGCATCGGTTGCAGCCCCGCCGGTTGCAAGGTGTGGTTCACCATATCCAGCACCTGCTCCATATCGGCGCGATCCTCACAGCGGATCTGCAGCCGGTAGTGGTGTTGACGCTGTTTGCCGCCCAGCCAGCGTGGCAGCATGCCACGGCCGAGCCGGCTCAACAGGGGGTGAACCCGGGTAGCAACAGAACCTGTTGCGACCGCGCGATCCGCAGCCGGTTTGATTGATATAAAACGCATAGCAGCCTCCTTGTGGGAAGCAGAAACTATGCAGGCATGGCGACCGTGGCGGTTGGCCACAGGTCACCAGACGTCAAGTGTAAAAAGGGAGAAGAGGGGAGTGGATTTCCGCTTCTCGCAGGGTTGCGAGCATGCGGCAGAGAAAGACCTGCGGCTAGCTCGCGACCTTGGTACCGACGATGAGGGTCGGTCTACAACTGTCACTTGATGAGTTGCCCACTGATGGTCTCCGCTATTGATAAGAGGCTCGAATGATAGCCGAGGCGGCAGGCAGGGTAAACCCCGCGCTGCCCGCAGCAACATCTTGAAACATAATCGAAAGCCCCGTTTTGCCGTGCAGGGCCGCCAAAAGCAGACCCGGCGAGGGCCGGGTCTGCGGGGTCATTCGGTCTTGTCGATGCCGAGGTATTTGAGCATCAGTTTTTCGTAGATGGGCTCGGTATCCCCCACCTGCATCTTGTGCAGAAAGTACTTCTCGAAGGCGATCTTGGCCAGATGGACCCACTTTCCTTTCTTGAACCAGGCGACGTTGCGCGGCGGGATCTGCGGCATGGCGACGAAGGCGGCACCGGTGTCCCCCATGTCTGCCAGACAGATGGCATTCCACACTGCCTTGGTCACTGGCGGCTGGCCGCTGAGCTCCGCCTTGATGTTGTGGCTCAGGGTGCGCACCATCGCCTCAATCATGTAGCCGGTCTTGGGCACCCCGGTCGGTACCGGCGTCTTGTGCGGCGGTGCAATGGCGATGCAGACACCGGCGGCGTAAATCTGCGGGAAGGCGGGATTACGTTGGTGTTCGTCGACGATGACAAAGCCGCGGGGATTGACCAGCCCCTCAATGCCCCGCAGCGGCGCAATGCCGACAAAGGCGGGCAGCATCATGGCATGTTTGTAGGGCAGGGTGTGGGTGCGCTTGATGTTGCCCTCATCGTCCAGCTCCTCCACCGTCATCTGGCCATCTTGTGCCGCCACGGTGCGGGCATTGCAGATCCACTGCACGTCGCGCATTCGCAGTTCGCTCTCCAGCATCCCCTTGGAGTCGCCCACGCTGTTGAGACCCAGATGGCCGATGTAGGGCTCGCTGGTGACAAAGGTCATGGGCACATTTTTTCTCACCTTCTTGTCGCGCAGGTGACGATCGAGGATGAACGCATACTCGTAGGCGGGGCCGAAGCAGGAGGCACCCGGCATGGCGCCGACAATCACAGGGCCGGGCTCATCGACCAGGGCACTGACGCTGTGGCGGCACTCTTCGGCGTGGGAGAGCGTACAGACGCTGGTGGTGCCACCAGATTCGGGGCCAGCCCCCGTCACCTCGTCAAAGGCTAGGGCCGGACCGGTACAGATCGCCAGAAAGTCGTAACGCAGGGTCTGGCCATCGGAGAGGGTGAGCTGCTGCGCCGCCGGTTGCAGCTCGGTCAGGGCGGCATGGATAAAGCGGATCCCCTTTTTCTTCACATGGGGTTCGATGGGTATCGAGGTCTCCTTGCGCTCCCGCCACTGGACGGCAATCCAGGGGTTGGAGGGGGTAAATTCAAAGTCCGGCTTGTCATTGATGAGGATCACCTCATGCTGCTTGCCCAGTTCGGCCTTGAGTTCGTAGGCGGCAGACATGCCCCCGAGACCCGCGCCGATGACGATTACCGTTGCCATGTTCAGCCTCCTGCGTTTATTACACGCTCATATGAGCCTGGGTCATCCGACCCTGTTATTTAAATCCTATCCGTTTGAGGATCATCGCTGCCGGGCAGAAACCGGTGAAGGCGCTCTGGATCAGGTTGACCCCGACAAAGGCACTCAACCAGACAAAGCCCGGATGAACCCAGATGGTAAGGATCAGCGAGAGCAGCAACATGCAACCCGCGACGATTCTGACTCCGTTATCTACTGTCATGGTCCTTCTCCTTATCTACTTTAGATGTTGCTAATTTAGTGTTGTTTTATACAATAGAACAAATATCAGCAATTGCTAATTTACTCTTATGAGCCAATTCGACGAGATGAACAGACATGCGACAGCCGCCGCCTCCCTGCTCAAGGCGTTGGCTCATCCCGAACGCCTGATGGTGCTCTGCCAGCTGGTGGAGGGGGAGAAGGGGGTCGGGGAGCTGCTGGCCCATAGCCAACTCGGGCAGTCGGCCTTTTCCCAGCAACTTTCGGTATTGAAGCGCTACGGCCTGATCCGTTCGCGCAAGGTCTCCCAGCAGATCTACTACTCGCTGGTGAGTGAGGCGGCCGCCGATGTGCTGGGAGCGCTGCAAACCCATTTTTGTCACTCAGAAAATAAGGAATCTTGATGATGGAAAGCCAATGGCTGCTCTCTTTGGGCGGTGGCATGCTGGCGGGGCTGTCGGCCCTGATCCTGATGTTGTTCAACGGCCGGGTGGCCGGGATCAGCGGCATTCTGGCCGGTGCGCTGCAACACCGTGCGCCCTGGCGGGTGCTGTTTCTGCTGGGACTGGGGGCGGGTGCCTGGTTGGCGCTGACCTTGGGCTGGGCCAGCATGCCCGCATTCACCACCTTGCCCGGCTGGCCCGTTGTGCTACTGGCCGGTCTGCTGATCGGGGTCGGTACCCGTCTTGGCAATGGCTGCACCAGCGGCCACGGCATCTGTGGCATGGGGCGGCTCTCCCTGCGCTCCATCGTCGCTACCCTGACCTTTATGGCGGCGGGCTTTATCACCGTCTTCGTTACTCATCATCTGTTGTAAGAGGCTGTTCGCCATGAAGTTGCTGACAAGCTTGTTTGCTGGCCTGTTGTTTGGACTGGGGATGGCCATCTCCGGCATGGTGGATCCCGCCCGGGTCACCGGATTTCTCGATCTGGCCGGGGCCTGGGATCCCAGCCTCGCCTTCGTGATGGGAGGGGCCCTGCTGGTCTTTATGCCGGGTTATTTTCTGCTGGTGAAACCCCGTCGCCAGAGTGTGCTGGGGGAGCCCATCGTCGCCGTACCGGCTCCCAGACTGGAGCGCCGGCTGATCGGCGGGGCGGCGCTGTTTGGCATCGGCTGGGGATTGGTGGGTATCTGCCCGGGGCCTGCTCTGAGTCTCATTTCCAGCGGGCAGCCCATGATAATGTTGTTTATAGCGGCCATGGTGGCCGGGATCTTGCTGTTTGACAGAGGGCTGGCCAGGGTGCTGACCAAGGCGCCAGTTCGGGGAGTAGATAAGGTGCGCCAGTCCCATACCGCCTGATCCCGTGAAGTGACAGATTACGCCAGGGAAGGAGAGTAATGATGGAAAAGATCCGGTTGCTGGGGATCACCTTGTTGGTGATGACATCGCAGGCCATGACATCCCCCCGGGCCTTTGCCGCGGACGGGGAGCCAGAGCCCTTGTTGACAGTGGCGCCACAGGCGGTGACCGACTGGCTGACGCTGGATGGCACCGTCAGTGCCATCAATCAGGGGACGGTGGCGGCCCAGACCAGCGGCCGGGTCTCCCGCATGCTGGTGGATGTGAACGATCAGGTGCAGGCGGGGCAGCCGCTGCTGGAGATCAGCGGCAAGGAGCAGTTTGCCGCCGTCACGGGGGCCGAGGCGCGGCTGGCGCGGGCGCAGGCTCAGCAAGTGGAAGCCGAGCGCCAGCTTGCCCGTTTTCAGGCGCTGATTGCCAAGGGGGTGATCACCCGCGCCCAGCTCGACAATGCCCAGGCGACGGATCGCGCCGCCCGCGCCGAGGTGAACGCTGCCGATGCGGCCCTCACTCAGGCCCGCGAGGCCTACGGTTATACCCGCATTCTGGCCCCTTACGCCGGAGTGGTGACCAAACGGCTGGTAGAGCTGGGGGAGACTGTCGCCCCCGGTACCCCGCTGCTCTCCGGCTTCTCTCTAGACACACTGCGGGTGGAGGTGGAGTTGCCCCAATCCGCCCTGACGCTGGCTCGTGAGCCTGCGGATGTGCAGGTGCTGCTGCCGGATGGCAAGCTTGTTCCCCCGGTCAAACTGACCCGCTTCAATTATGCCGACAGCCAGAGCCACGCCTTCAGGTTGCGCCTCGACTTGCCGCCGCAAACCGCCGGGGTATTGCCCGGCATGTGGCTCAAGGTGCAGCTCAAGCAGGGTGAGCGTCAGGTGTTGCAGGTGCCGGATCGCGCCCTGCTGCGGCAAGGGGAATTCAACGGCGTCTATCTGCAGCAGCCTGCTGGCTGGGCCCTGACGCCGGTGCGGGTCGGCCATTGCTTTGAAGGGCAGTGCGAGATCCTGGCCGGGCTGCAAGCCGGTGACAAGCTGGCTCCCGATGGCTGGGCGCAGCAGCAGGAGGTGGCCCATGAGTAGCGAGCTGAACGGCAACAAGGAGAGGCTGGGGCCCGCGGGTCGGCTGGCTGCGCTGTTTCAGGGCTCGGCTATCACCCCGCTGCTGGCGCTGGTGGGGCTGCTGCTCGGCCTGTTTGCAGTGCTGGTGACCCCTAAGGAGGAGGAGCCGCAGATTGATGTCACCTTCGCTGATGTCTACATTCCCTTCCCGGGAGCCACTCCGGCTGAAGTGGCCTCTCTCGTCACCACCCCTGCCGAGCAGGTGGTCTCCCAGATAAAGGGAATTGATACCCTCTACTCTTTCTCCCAACCCGATGGCGCCCTGCTGGTGGTGGTGTTCAAGGTGGGGGTGAGCCGCGAGCAGGCTATCGTCGATCTCAACAACCAGCTCGACTCCAACCGTGACTGGTTGCCACAGGGGATCGGGGTCGGTCAGCCGCTGGTAAAACCCCGGGGGATCGATGATGTCCCTATCGTCAGTCTGACCTTATGGAGCAAAGAGGGGAGCAAGCAACTGGGGGCACCCGAGCTGACCCGGGTCGCCCATGAGTTGGAGACCGAACTCAAGCGCATTCCCGGTACCCGCGATATCTACACGCTGGGCAGCCAGAGCGCCGTGCTGCGGGTGATGCCGGATCCGGCGGCCCTCAGTGCCCACGGCATCAGCTGGGGCGAGCTGAGCCAGCGACTTGCGGCCGCCAATCAGGTGGGCACCACACAGGCTATCGAGCAGAGCAACAGTGAGATTAAGGTGCAGGTGGGGCAGTTTCTGCAAAGTGAGCAGGAGGCTAGAGAGCTGGTGGTGGGGCTGCACGACGGCAAGCCGGTCTATCTGGGGGATGTGGCCAAGGTCTCTCTGGGTCAGGAGACCCCGACCAAGCGCAGCCGGATGGGGCTGGGACAGGCCAGTTATCCGGCGGTGACCCTGGCCATCGGCAAGCAGCCGGGCCAGAATGCGGTCGATGTGGCCAAGCGGGTGGAGGCGCGGGTCGAAAGTTTGCAGAACCGACTGATCCCTGCCGGGGTCGAGGTGACGGTGACCCGGGACTACGGCGTCACCGCCGAGACCAAATCCAACACCTTGATCGGCAAGCTGATTTTTGCCACCACAGCGGTGGTGCTTCTGGTGCTGGTGAGCATGGGTTGGCGAGAGGCGCTGGTGGTGGGCGTTGCCATCGTTATCACCCTGGCACTGACCCTGTTTGCCAGCTGGGCCTGGGGCTTTACCCTCAACCGGGTGTCGCTGTTTGCGCTGATCTTCTCCATCGGCATTCTGGTGGATGACGCCATAGTCGTGGTGGAGAACATCCACCGCCATCGCGGTTTGGGCAAGGGGGCGCTCAAGGATCTGATACCGGGGGCGGTGGATGAGGTGGGAGGGCCGACCATACTGGCGACCCTGACCGTTATCGCGGCCCTGCTGCCGATGGCCTTTGTCAGTGGCCTGATGGGCCCCTACATGAGCCCCATCCCCATCAATGCCAGCATGGGGATGCTCATCTCCCTGCTGGTGGCCTTTGTCTTCTCCCCCTGGCTGGCGAGCCATTTGCTCAAGGGTGAGGTGCACGGTGCCCACGGCGAGGCCAAGGCTGGTCTTTTTCACCGGCTGATGACTCCTTTCCTGATTGGTGATGGCGCCAAGCGTGCCAGACGCAAGCTCTGGCTGGTGGTGTTGCTGCTGGTCGGGGCCGCCACCGCCATGCCGGTGGTGCAGTGGGTGGTGCTCAAGATGCTTCCCTTTGACAACAAGTCGGAATTTCAGCTGGTGCTCGATATGCCGGAGGGGGCGACCCTGGAGCAGACCGAGCGCACCCTGCTGGCGGTCGGACGAGAGCTTGCCAAAGTGCCTGAGGTGAAGGATTACCAGATCTACGCCGGCACCGCCGCCCCCATCAATTTCAACGGGCTGTTGCGCCACTACTTTATCCGCAGCGGCGCCAACGTGGGGGATATTCAGGTCAATCTGGTGGACAAGCATGAGCGGGATCGCAGCAGTCACCAGATTGCTCAGTCGGTTCGGGAGCCGCTGCAGGCCATCGCCAGTGCGGCAGGGGGCAACCTGAAAGTCGTTGAGGTGCCGCCCGGCCCGCCGGTCTGGTCCCCCATCGTTGCCGAGATCTATGGCCCGACTCAGGCCGCCCGCGAAGCGGCCGCTCGTGCCGTACAGGCCCGTTTTGTGGCCACGGCGGATCTGGTGGATGTGGATATCTATCTGACCGACCCGCAGCCCAAGTGGCGGCTGGTGGTGGATCGCAGCAAGGCGGCCCTGCTCGGGGTCGATCTCGGGGATCTGGTGAACACCCTCAATGGCGGGGTGGGTTATCAGGATGCCAGCTGGCTGCAGGGGCACGGCGCCAAGTATCCGGTGCCGATCCGTATCGAATTGGCTCCCGGTGACAAACGGGATCTGGCGGGCGTACTGGCCCTCAAGGTGCGCAGCCAGAGCGGTCAGCTGGTGCGGGTCTCCGAGCTGGTGAGTCGCCGTGATGAGCTGGCTCCCAGCTATATCATGCACAAGAACATGCAGCCCATGGTGATGGTGGTGGCCGACATGGGCGGCCATACCGACAGCCCGCTCTACGGCATGTTTGCCGCCGGTGCCGATATCGACCTGCCCCAATATTACGTACAGCAGCCCGATAAACTGGGAGAGGTGGCGCTGTTGTGGGACGGGGAGTGGAAGATCACCTACGAGACCTTCCGCGACATGGGGCTAGCCTACGGAGTGGGGATGATCCTCATCTATCTGCTGGTGGTGGCCCAGTTCCGCTCCTATCTGGTGCCGCTCATCATCATGGCTCCCATTCCGCTCACCATCATAGGGGTGATGCCGGGCCACGCCCTGTTGGGGGCCCAGTTTACCGCCACCTCGATGATCGGGATGATCGCCCTGGCCGGGATTATCGTACGCAATAGCATCCTGCTGGTGGACTTTATCGAGCAGCAGCGCAGCGCCGGAGTGGCGTTCGAGCAGGCGGTGATCGAAGCGGCGCAGGTGCGGGCCAAACCCATCATGCTGACGGCGCTGGCGGCGATGATCGGGGCTCTGTTTATCCTCGATGATCCCATCTTCAACGGACTGGCCATCAGCCTGATTTTCGGGATCCTGGTCTCCACTTTGCTCACCCTGGTGGTGATACCCTTGCTCTATTATGCCCTGCTCTCCCGACGCTCATGACGGGAGTCACTAGCGAAAGGATGCGCGATGAAGAGAGGTTGGTTGTGGTGGGGAAGTGGCGTTGTGGTGGCGGTGGCTGCTGTGGCATGGTGGTGGCGACCGCAGCCGACGCCGATCAGGCTGGCTGAAGTCGGGCGGGGGGATGTGCTGGTCACCGTGGTCAACACCCGGGCTGGCACCATCAAGTCGTGTCAGCGGGCCGGACTCAGTCTGCCCGGTGGCGGCGTGGTGGAGCAGATCGCCGTCAAGGCTGGGGAGCGGGTGGCGCAGGGAGATCTGCTGCTGACCCTCTGGAGTGACGACATTCACGCCGATCTCGCCCGGGCCCGCGCCCAGCAGGCCCTTGGCAAGACCCAGCGCGAGGAGCGTTGCAGCGAGGCGGCCTACTACGAGCGGGAGGCCAACCGGCTGGCCACCTTGCTGGCCAAAAACCTCACCTCCCGCACCCTCGCCGAGCAGGCCCAGAATCTGGCCGATACCCGCCGCTATGTCTGTCAGGCATCCCGTCAGCAGGAGCGGGTCGACGAGGCGCAGGTCGCCCAGGTAGAGGCCCGCTTGAGCGAGCACCGCCTGCTGGCGCCGTTTGCCGGAGTGGTGGCTGAGGTCAACAGCAAGCTGGGCGAATACATGACCCCCTCACCGCCCGGAGTAGCCATGCCCCCGGTGATCGATCTCATCGACGATCGCTGTCTCTATGTCTCAGCCCCCATCGATGAGGTGGATGCTGCCCGCCTCAAGGTGGGTCAGTCTGCCCGGGTACTGCTCGACGCCATGCCCGGACGCGATTTTGCCGCCACCGTCACCCGTATCGCCCCCTATGTGAAGGAGCTGGAGAAACAGGCCCGCACCGTCGAGGTGGAGGCGGCGCTCACGGCCCTGCCCACCGATGTGCCCCTGCTTATCGGCTACAGCGCCGATCTTGAGGTCGAGGTGACCCGCGCCACCGATGTGCTGCGGGTAGCGGCCAGCAGCCGGGCCGACGATGGCAGTGTGCTGCGGCTGGAAGGGGATAAGCTGGTGCGGGTGGTGCCCCGTTGGGGCGTGGAGAACTGGAACTGGATTGAGGTGGCCGAGGGGCTCGCTGCCGGTGATCGGCTGGCAGCTCAGCCCGGACAGATTGTCGGGGAGGGCCCTTTCAGCGCCGCCACGGAGCAGACGGATGAGTGATCTCATTCGCCTTGAGGCCGTCAGCCGACGTTTCACTCTGGGGGGAGCGAGGTGGCCGCCCTCGATCGCGTCTCTCTGCGAGTTGCCGAGGGGGAGTATCTGGCGGTGATGGGCCCCTCGGGCTCCGGCAAATCGACCCTGCTCAATGTGCTGGGGCTGCTGGATCGGCCCGATGAGGGGCGCTACTGGCTGGGGGGAGAGGACACCGCCACCCTGTCGGAACCTGCGCTGGCCCAGCTGCGCGGCCATCGTATCGGCTTTGTGTTCCAGTCGTTTCACCTTATCTCCCGCCTCACCGCCCGTGAAAACGTCGAGCTGCCGCTGATGTTGTGCGGGATTGCCCCCGCCGAGCGCCATCGCCGCAGTCAGCAGTTGCTGGGGGAGCTGGGGCTGGAGAACCGGGCCGGACACCGCCCTGCCGAACTCTCCGGCGGTCAGCGTCAGCGGGTAGCCATCGCCCGGGCCATGGCAATGGCGCCGCGGCTGATCCTGGCCGACGAACCCACCGGCAATCTCGACTCCCGCTCCGGGGAGGAGGTTATTACCCTGCTTGAGGGGCTCAACCGGGAGCAGGGGATCACGCTGGTGGTGGTGACCCACGATCCGCGCCTCGGTGAGCGTGCGGGCAGGCGGATCCTGATGAACGATGGCCGCATCAACATTGATAGCGGCGGTGGCTGAATGCGGCGACCCGATGTGATCCGCTTTGCCGCCGTGGCCCTGCTGCGTCAACGCTCCCGAGCGCTGGTGTTGATCCTGGCGGTGAGTCTGAGCGTCACCTCGGTGCTGCTGCTCACCGCGCTGGGGGAGGGGGCGAGGCGCTATGTGGCCGACCAGTTCAGCTCCCTTGGCAAGGATCTGCTGGTGATGTTCCCGGGCCGCAAGGAGCACCGGCGGGCTGCCGCCGGTTACCGGCAACAGTCTGCGGCAGATCACTCTCGATGATATGCACTACCTTGGCCAGCATCAGCCAAACGTGCGGCTGGTGCCGCTAGTGATGGGCTTTGCCGAGGCCAAACAGGGGGCGCGGCTGCGCCAGACCATGCTGCTTGGCAGCAGCAACGGGCTGCGCGATACCCACGGGCTGGAGCTGCTCTCCGGCCGCTGGCTGCCGGGGGATGCCGCAGAGGATCGCCCGGCCGTCCTGCTCGGGGCCAAGGTGGCCCGTGAGCTGTTCGGTCAGGTCGATCCGGTCGGACAGTGGCTGCGTTTTGACAATCGCCGCTTTCGGGTGGTGGGGGTCTTCACCAGCCAGAGCAGCAATCTGGGGATGGATATGGCCGAGGCGGCGCTGATCCCGGTCGGTAGCGCCATGCGGCTGTTCAACACCGAGGGGCTGTTTCGGCTACTGATCCAGCCGCTGGCGGGGCAAGCGGTGCCGCCGCTGGTCAAGCGACTGGAGCAGCTGATGCAGGGGCGCCATGGGGTGCTCGATGTGACAGTGGTGCGCCGTGACGCCATGCTGGCTACCTTCTCCACCATTCTCTCGACCCTCACCCTGGCAGTTGCCGGCATCGGCGCCATCAGCCTGCTGGTCTCCGGCATCATGATGATGAATCTGGCGCTGATCAGCACCCGCCAGCGCACCGGCGAGATCGGCCTGCTCAAGGCGCTGGGGGCCGACAGTCGCCAGATCCGCCAGCTGTTTTTGTGGGAGGCGCTGCTGTTGAGCGGCAGTGGCGCGCTGTTTGGCACTGTGTTGGGCTATGCCCTGGTTGCCCTCGCCGGAGTGATTTGGCCCGGATTTCCGGCGGCGGTCCCTCTGCTCGCTACTTTCTGCACCATACCGGCGGCTGTGCTGACCGGGCTGTTTTTTAGCTGGCTGCCCGCCTCCCGGGCGGCACGGCAAGATCCGGTCAGCAGCCTGCGCAGCGGGCAGTGGAGCGGTGGCTGATGCGCGCCGCTGATCTGCTATTCTGGCTCTGGCGCGCCTTGCTGGCTGGGCGCAGTCGCAGCCTGCTGTCGGCGCTCGGCATCGCCATCGGGATCGCCTCGGTGACCCTGCTCACCGGCATCGGCGAGGGGCTCAGGCTCTATCTGCTCGACAGCTTCTCCCAATTTGGCACCCGGTTGATCGCCGTGACCCCGGGCAAAACCGAAACTGCCGGCGGCCCCCCCGGTATCCTCTCCAGCAGCCGTCCCCTGCTGCTGGAGGATGCCGATGCCCTCGCCAGATTGGCAGGGGTAGAGGCGGCGCTCCCTGTGGTGCAGGGGCAGGGGGAGGTGCGCAGCCGCGGACTGACCCGCAGTACCGCTATTCTGGGCACAGGCTCGGCGGCGCTCTCCGGCTGGCGACTCACCCTGGTGCAGGGACGTTTTCTGCCCGCGGACGACAGTGCCATGCCCCGAGCCTATGCGGTGCTGGGGGCCAAGGTGGCGGCTGAGCTGTTTCCCGGTGGCGATGCGCCTGGGAGTCTATTGCGCGCTGGTGATCGCCGTTTTCGGGTGGCCGGGGTGCTGGCGCCCAAGGGGCAATTTCTCGGCTTTGATCTGGATGACATGATCTATCTGCCCGCCGCCCACGCCCAGGCGCTGTTCAACAAGGAGGGGCTGCAGGAGATCGACGTCATCTATCGCGCCGGGCAGACGGAGGCCGACATCACCGCCCAGATCCGGCGCGTGCTGATCGCCCGCCATGGCGCCGAGGATTTCACCCTCACCTCCCAGCAGGACATGCTGACCAGCCTCGACAAGATACTCTCCATCATCAAGCTGGCGGTTGGCGGGCTCGGCATTATTTCGCTGCTGATCGGGGCGGTCGGCATCTTCAGCATCATGAGCATCGCCCAGCAGGAGCGGATCCCTGAAGTGGGCTTGCTGATGGCGCTGGGCTGCCCGCGGCGGCGTATTTTATTGCTGTTCCTGCTCGAAGCCGTGGTGCTGGCGCTGCTGGGCGGGGCCATGGGGCTGGCCCTGCTCGGCGGGCTAAAACTGCTGCTCACCCTGCTGGCGGCCGGCTTGCCGCTTACCCTCCATCCTCTCTATCTGCTGCTGGCGCTCGGTTGCAGCGCCCTGGTTGGCCTATTGGCCGGGGTCGCTCCTGCGCTGCGGGCTGTGCGTCTCGACCCAGTAGTTGCCCTGCGGGGTGACTAGATCGCCCCTTCCGCAAGAGGCGCGTTGCGCTCGGGTCTGAACAGGGGGGACTAGGTGACCACCTCCGCAACCGGCACGCTGCGCTCAGATCTGAATAGGGGGAAGTAGCGGCGATCCGCCTGACTCATGTGGCCGACTACCAGCTCCTGAATGATGAAGTTGAGCAGCTCGTCGTTGCCCAGCGTCCCCGCTTTGGCAGCGTGCAGCAGTTGGCTTGCTTTGTTGAGCAGGCGCTGGTGATCCTGACGGTGGCTGACGAGTTCTTGATAGTCGATCTCCGCCAGCATCTGCTCTTCAAAGGCGAAATGATGGCGGGCCATGTCGAACAGGCTCTCCAGACTCTCCAGAAACGGGGCCGGATCCTCGTGCTGATCTTTCATCCGCTCCAGCAGCCGGTTGGTCAATACGAAGAGCTGGCGATGCTCGGCATCGATGCGCGGGTGACCGCACTCGTGGCCGGGTTGCCACAGCAGTGCTCCCTGCTCGGGATCAAGGCCTTCGGTATAGAGGCAGACCCGGCCGCGGCCGCGATTCTTCGCCTGATACATGGCCTGATCGGCGTGGTGCATCAGCGTCTTGGCATCCTCCCCGTGCTCGGGATAGAGCGCCAGCCCGATACTGCTGGAGATGAGCAGCTCCTGCCCCTCCAGCTGGAACGGATGGCGCAGCTGCTGGTGCAGCTTGTCGGCCACCGCCAGCACTTCGTCGCCACTCTCCGGCAGCAAGATAACGAACTCGTCGCCCCCCAGCCGTGCCACCAGATCCTGTTTGCGCACGCAGTGGCTCATCCGCTCGGCCACCATATTGAGCAGAATATCCCCGGTCTCATGGCCGAAGGTGTCGTTGATCGGCTTGAAGTGATCGAGATCGATAAACATCAATGCCAGCGGACGGGGCGTCTCCTGCTCCATCAGCTCCTTGAGCCGTTGCTGCAGCAAGCGGCGATTGGGCAGCCCGGTGAGGGGGTCGTAGAAGGCGAGGCGGCGCATCATCTCCTCTCGCGCTGCCCGCTCGGTGATATCCCGGGTGACCCCGAGGATCGCCTCCGGCTGGGCATTGTGGTTGCCATGGAGGGTGGTGATGGTCTCGGTCGCCACCAGATGGCCATCCTTGTGGCGCAGCTGGGTGCGAATGACCCGGCGGGTCTGGTCATGTTCCCCCCGCTGCCAGGCCTCCAGGGTGGCGGAGATCTCCTCGCGCAGCAGTTGCCTTGAGGCATCCGGTAGCAGCTGTTTGAGGGGCAGGGCAAACAGCTCGGGGGCCTCGTAGCCGCTCAGAGGCGTGATGGCCGGGCTGACGTAGCGAAAGCGCAAGCTGGCTGCATCCATGGTCCAGATCACATCGGCGCTGTTCTCCGCCACGAAGCGATAGTGCTGCTCGCTCTGGGCCAGTTCACGGGTCAGCCGCTGGCGATCCCGCGCCTCCTGGCGCAGGCGCAGATAGAGGTGCAAGAAGATGCCGAGCAGGGTCATCAGGGTAAAGGTGATGAGCATGGCCACCGCCACGCTCTTGTCGAGCAGTTGCCGTTGCTGGCGCAGCCGCTCCTGCGCCGGGTCGTAGATAAAGCGGTCGAGGTTGGGCAATACCGTGAGCATGCCCGCCTCCAGATAGGTTTTGGCGATCTGCAGCCAGCGCTCCTGCTGCATGTAGCCAGGTTCGATAAGGTCGGGCTGCATCAGCTCTCTGGTTTCGCGAGCCTCGAACTCCAGCTGTTCACGGCCAGCCCCGGTCGGGTACTGCTCCATGATGAGGTTGATCATCTCTTCGGGGTGGTCCATCGCATAGCGCCACCCCTTGAGGCTGGCCTGCTGGAAGGCGTAGACCCGATCCTGTCGGGTGATCAGCTCCCTCTCGGAGGTAAACAGGTTGTCGCCGTAGAAGTCGAAGTCGATGGTGCGCGGGCTGAAGACCCGATAGGGGATCCCTTTTTGTTGCAGATAGAAGGGCTCGGTAGTGCTGTAGGCGCTGATGGCATCCACCTTGCCCACCAGCAGTGCCTCTATCCCCTGTTTGTAGGGAAGGGTGACCCAGTTGCGGCTGCGGGTATGGTGGGAAAGGTAGGTCAGCAGCTCGTTGGAGCCAGGCTCCAGCATCAGTCGCTTGTTGGCCAGATCGGCCGGGTTGCGAATATCTGGCCGATCCAGCGTGAGCAGAACCAGCGGCGAGTGCTGCAGCAGGGCGGCGAGCACCACCACCGGACGACCGGCAGTCCGATCCAGCAGCAGATCACTGCCGCTGATGCCAAACTGGGCCTTTCCCGAGATCACCTCGCTGACCACATCGGTGCGGGAGTCCGCTTCGCGCAGGGTGACATGCAGACCGGCCTCCCGATAAAACCCTTTGGCGATGGCCGCGTAGTAACCGGCAAACTGGAACTGGTGTTGCCACGGCAACTGGACGATGACCTGCTCGCCGGCTCGCACGGGGGGAGAGGTCAGGGTCGCGATGACCATACTGACCAGCATTGGCATAAACCAGCTGAGGGGCTGGCGGGGGGCTGCGTTCTCCGTCATACAACGTTTCTCTCGGGAGCGATGTCTAGGCTAGATTCAAGCAATTTTGTGTCACCTGCAAGGGGAGAAAAGGCGTTTGCAATAGGGTATAGGGGGGTTGGAAAGTCATTTTTGTGTCATTCATCACACGGGATGGATACATGCCGTTTTTTTGCAAGTTATGTGACCAATAAGAGAGTCATATGGCCTATCGAAGTGGTCGCATTCTAGCCACTTTTTCCCGTTTTTATCGTTGTCATTGTGGCTTGACTGCATTTTTTCCGTGGTTGCACGTCAAGCTGTGTCGTTATATCAATAGATACTTTTATGGGGCGGTCAGGTGTGACGCAAATGTGTCGCGGCTGCTGCGCACCGGTTAATGTGCAACGGCTCAGTGATGGTACCCCGTCAGTGTTATCATGCTGCCCCCAGTTCCGGATAAGGTCTTTTTATGTCCCGCTTGCGTCTGCTTCTCTCCGACTCTCACGATCCCCTGTTCAATCTGGCCGTCGAGGAGTGCATCTTCCGCCAGATGGACCCCGGCCAGCGGGTGCTGTTCCTCTGGCGCAATGCCAATACCGTGGTGATTGGCCGTGCCCAGAACCCGTGGAAGGAGTGCAACACCCGTCGCATGGAAGAGGACGGGGTGACCCTGGCGCGTCGCAGCAGTGGCGGTGGCGCCGTGTTCCACGACCTTGGCAACAGCTGCTTCACCTTCATGGCGGGCAAGCCGGAGTATGACAAGAGCGTCTCCACCGCCATCGTGCTGTACGGGCTCAAGCGATTGGGGATCGAGGCGTTTGCCTCCGGTCGCAACGATCTGCTGGTAGCGACCCCGGACGGGGAGCGCAAGGTATCGGGGTCCGCCTACAGGGAGACACTGGATCGCGGGTTCCACCACGGCACCCTGCTGCTGGACGCCGATCTCGGCCGCCTTGCCAACTACCTCAACCCCGACCCCAAGAAGCTGGCGGCCAAGGGGATCACCTCGGTGCGCAGCCGGGTGGCCAATCTGTGCGAACTGTTGCCGGGGATCGACCATCAACAGGTGAACGAGGCGCTGGTCGAGGCCTTCTTCCACCATTACGGTGCGCGAGTTGAGCCCGAGCATATCTCCCCCGAGCAGATGCCGGATCTGCCCGGTTTTGCCGAGACCTTCGCCCGCCAGCGCAGCTGGGAGTGGAACTATGGCCATGCTCCGGCGTTCAGCCATCTGCTGGAGGAGCGGTTCAGCTGGGGCGGGG
Organism: Aeromonas sp. 102P; assembly: GCF_051920345.1. Taxonomy (NCBI): domain Bacteria; kingdom Pseudomonadati; phylum Pseudomonadota; class Gammaproteobacteria; order Aeromonadales; family Aeromonadaceae; genus Aeromonas; species Aeromonas sp. 102P. The sequence continues at coordinate 2,170,937 of NZ_JBQBCZ010000001.1, forward strand.
TGGAGCTGCACTTTGATGTGGAGAAAGGGGGCATCACCCGGGCGCAGCTCTTTAGCGATACTCTGGAGCCGGCTCCGTTTGATCTGCTGGCGGCCGAGCTGGCGGGTTGTGGCTATCGACCGGAGGCGGTTTCCGCGCGCCTGCAGCCCTGGCTGGCGGCCTTCCCGCAGCAGCAGAGCGAGCTGGCGGAGTTTGCCCGGTGGCTGTTGACCTCCCTGCGTTGAGGGGGGGCACTGCACTGATGGCGGTCCGTTAGTGAGGGCGCTGTCAGCCAGGATGGGAGCAAGATCACGAAATATAAAGAGGCGCCTCAAAGGCGCCTTTTTGCCAGCCCTTGTGATGGCTGATACATGACAAAAAGTAGGGTAGGCCATTAGATATTGTCACTGTCGGCCCCGCTGGTACAGGGGTATAACGGCCGCACATTTGCTGTGCTAATGGTATAAAAATGAGTGACTTAGTTTATCTGCAAGACGAAAGCGTCAATGCCGTCCATCCCGATTTCTCCGCCCGTTTCGCCACCGTCAAAACCAACTTTTTCTCGCGCAATCCCGATCTCTGGCCCGTTTTTCGCGAACCCGGATTTGCCACCCTCAACGAATTTCGGGCCCGTGGCCTGGCCCCCGATGCCCGCCTGAATGCCTGGCCTGATGGCCGTGCCCGCCTGGCCGATCTCTGCGAGACCATGCCGGTGCCCGCCACCATGCGCACCCCGGGCGAGCCGATGGCCGAGTTGCTGTTTGCCGCTGCTCTATCGAAGGATTGGGAGAACCCCTCCAGCGTCGAGAACGTCATCACCATGTCGGCGGATCCCGCTATCTATGGCGCCCAGCTGGGCATTCTGGCCAACCCCAATCTGGTCTACTCCGAATATGCCGGAGTGGCCGAGGAGCTGGAGAAAAAGGTAGTGCGCCAGATTGCGCTGCTGGCGGGTTACGACCCGGCTCGCGCCACCGGCATCTTCACCCAGGGGGGGACCTTCTGTAACCTCTATGGCTACTTGCTCGGCATTCGCAAAACCTTGCCGGAGGCCAAGCACAAGGGGCTAGGCCACTATCAGGATTACCGCATCATCAACTCCCAGGGCGGTCACTACTCCAACATCACCAACCTCTCCCTGCTCGGGGTCGATATCGAGAACAAGACCATCCGCATTCAGGTCGGCGAGAACAATGACATCGATCTCGACCACCTCGAGCGCACCCTGACCGCCTGTTTTGCCCTGAAGCACGTGGTGCCCACCATCATGCTCACCATGGGCACCACCGATACCTTCGGGGTCGATCAGGTGAAACCCGTGTTCGAGCTGCGCAATCGCCTCTGCGAGCAGTTCGAGGTGACGGTCAAGCCGCACATCCACGTCGATGCAGCTATCGGCTGGTCGATGATCTTCTTCCTGGGTTACGACTTTGCTGCCAATCCGCTCGCCATCAACAGCGCCACTCTGGCGGGGATCGAGCGCAACGTGGCGCGCTTTGCCGAGCTGAAATATGCCGACTCCTTTACCGTCGACTTCCAGAAGTGGGGGTATGTGCCCTACACCTCCAGTCTGGTGATGATTAAAGAGCAGGATGACCTCAAGGCGATGGAGAATGACCCGGAGAACTTCTCCTACTTCGAGCGGGACATTCAGGGCCAGACCCACCTGCAATCCACCATCGAGTGCTCCCGCGGCGCGAGCGGCCTGTTCGGTGCCTATGCGGCGCTCAACTATATGGGGGTCGAGGGGTATCGCACCGTGCTGGCCCACTGCCTGCAAAATGCCAATTACTTCCGCTTCCGGTTAAGCCAGCTGGGCAACGTCAAACTGGTGGCGCAGGAGAATCAGGGGCCGAGCGTCGGCTTCAAGATCTACAACTCCGAGTGGGTGAGCGACCCGGAGGCCGAGTTTGCCTTCGAGCTGGCCCGCTCCAGCGATCCCGCCTACAAGACCCGCTTGCAGCGCAACACCGACTACCACCGCAGCCTGTTCAAGGGGCGCGGCAAGGTGGGGCTCTACACCAACTGGGTGGAGGCGGTGGCCCATTCCGACTATGACGCCCGTGGCAAGTACTCCTATATCGCTGGGGAAAAGGCAGTCTTTATGAATCCTGCCTGCACTCGCGAGCAGATCGACGCCTTTATCGACCATATTCGCGGTTGAGGGCGGTTGCCCTGACTGCCGAGCGCGGTCAATGGTGGCAAGAGGTGGTTGGGGTGTATCACGCCAACAGATAGACAAAGGGCAAGCCGGTTGGCTTGCCCTGCTGTTTTTGCGGCTCTGTTTTTGCAGCACTGTGCGTAAGTAGTGGGGAAGGCCGGGTTCAGAGGGTCAGCAACTGCTCGTTCTCGACAATCTCGCACCCGGCGGGCAGTTTCGAGAGGGCGATCATGGCGCGAGCCACCTGACTGGCCTCGATGGCGCGCCAGCGGGCGAGCTTGCCCACCAGCAGCGGCCGAAACAGCGGGTAGATGGTCTGAAAAATCTGCTCGGAGAGGCGCGGTGGCTGGCGATCTCCGAGCAGCATGGCGGGCCGCACGATGGCGAGCCGTGGCCAGGATTGGGCCAGCAGGGCCTGCTCCATCTCTCCCTTGGTACGCGGATAGAGAGCCAGGGACGATGCACTGGCCCCCATGCTCGAGACCACGATCAGCCGCTGACAGCCGTGGCGGCGGGCCAGTTCGGCAAAGGCGACCACATAGTCGAGATCGACCCGGCGAAACGCCTCGGCAGAGCCTGCCTCCTTACGGGTGGTGCCGAGGGCACAGAAGGCGATATCCACCGGGCGGGAGAGGGTAACGCTGGCCAGATCATCAAAATTGACCGGCAGCCATTGGTGCGCCTCCTTGCCCGGCTTGCGACAGAGCAGGGTCAGTTCATGTTCGGCAGGCAGTTGCTGCACCAGTTCGCGACCGATCAGGCCGCTGGCTCCGGCAATCAGGATCCGGCTCATGGGGATTCTCCCTGTGTCATTCGATGGTGTTGATGTCATGGTGGCTGTTCATCAGCATCAGGCAATTTGCGAGCAGCTGCAATGGGGGAGATGACACTGTATCCCCTGACAGGATCACGGGCAGGATGAATTACGCGGGGCTGGATAAAACAAAACCGGCGCGAGGCCGGTTTTGCGGGATATCAGAGCGGGGTATTGAAGGCTGCTGGCAGCGGGAAGTCACCCGTCACTGTGGTCAGCCTGTCGTTGGCGAAGGTGACAGTGAGCTCTTTGCGCTCCTTGTCGCCGTGGCCCGGCTGGAATTCATAGAGGTAGTACCAGGTGTTGGGGTCAAAGCCGTCACGCAGCATGGGGGTCCCCAGTACATAGCTGACCTGCTCGCGGGTCATCCCCTGGCGCAGTTTGTCGACCTGTTTTTGTTCCACATAGTTGCCCTGGGGAATATCGATACGATAGACCAGGCTGCAACCGGAGAGGGTGAGGGCGGTCAAAGCCGCGGCAATCAGGTGTTTCATCCGCATATCGAGTTCAGATCATCCATACAGTCTTTTTGGCTCGGCAAATCATACCGACTCCCTCCACGGAAGTAAAAAGCCATTGATCCATCAGCCAATAAAAAGGGTCGCACTGCGACCCTTTCTGGCAATCCGGCTGCTGTTACATCGCCGCGCGGAAGATGGCGACGATCTCTTCGTGGCTGGCCTGTTTCGGGTTGGTGAAACCGCAGGCATCTTTCAGGGCGTTGCTGGCCAGGGTATCGAAGTCATCGGCCTTGACGCCGAGCTGCTCCAGACCGGCCGGGATCTTCACATCCAGCGCCAGCTGCTTGATGGCGGCAATGGCAGCGGCGGCGCCCTGTTCGTTGCTCATGGCGCTCACGTCAACACCCATGTAGCGGGCGACATCCTTCAGACGAGCGGCGCTCACCTGGGCGTTGAACGCCTGAACGTGGGGTAGCAGCACGGCGTTGCAGACACCGTGGGGCAGGTCATAGAAACCGCCCAGCTGGTGGGCCATGGCGTGCACATAGCCCAGGCTTGCGTTGTTGAAGGCCATGCCGGCCAGGAACTGGGCGTAGGCCATCTGCTCGCGGGCATGCAGGTCATCGCCATGGTGAACGGCGGTGCGCAGGTGCTTGGCAATCAGCTCGATGGCCATCACGGCGCTGGCATCGGTTACCGGGGTGGCGATGGTGGAGACATAGGCCTCGATGGCGTGGGTCAGGGCATCCATACCGGTGGCGGCGGTCAAACCGGCTGGCTTGGCCAGCATCAGCTCGGGGTCGTTGACCGACATCAGCGGGGTAACGTGCTTGTCGATGATGGCCATTTTCACGTGGCGCGCTTCGTCGGTGATGATGCAGAAGCGGGTCATCTCGGAGGCGGTACCGGCGGTGGTGTTGATGGCGATAAGCGGCAACTGCGGCTTGGCGGAGCGATCCACCCCTTCGTAATCCTTGATGCTGCCACCGTTGGCGGCGACCAGCGCGATGCCCTTGGCGCAGTCGTGGGGCGAGCCGCCACCCAGCGAGATGACACAATCGCAGCCGTTGGCCTTGATCATGGCCAGACCCGCTTCGACGTTGCTGGTAGTGGGGTTTGGCTTGGTCTCATCGAAAACAGCGCTTTCAATACCATGTTCAGCCAGCAGGGTGGTGAGCTTGGCGACCACGCCGATCTGGTTGAGAATTTTGTCGGTGACGATCAACGCCTTGCGATAGCCGTAACCCTTGATATCGGCGGCTGCCTCTTGCAGACAGCCGGCACCCATCAGGTTGATTGCGGGAATATAGAATTTGAATGTAGCCATGATGGACTTCCTATAGTTAGCCATTAAGTGGTAGTTGAGAGTTAGGCTACCATCTAGAAAGGGATACAAAAGCATCTTGTTTACAACTTTACGGGGTCGATCACGAGTCGTTAATTAAGCGCTGAACCAGGCTTGACTTTCCCGCATCTGACTCGATTAGCAGAAAAACGTTTGTCAATTATTTCATTGAGTTAGCAAACGTTTTGCGCAATGTTTGTCACTGTCAATGCGTGGAAGTGTGAGGCGCTTCAAGGAATTGGAAAGCGCTTTCGACCATAGTTGGCGCCTCCCCGAAGAGGGGGTAAAGGCTTGAAAGTATCATAAAGAATCATCTTAACTTGTGCCCTGACCATGCTGGCAGGGGGCAACCAGGAGTCCAATATGTCTGATGTATTTCACTTGGGTTTGAAGAAAGCGGATCTGCAAGGCGCCACCCTGGCGATCGTCCCCGGTGACCCCGAGCGCGTGAAGCGTATCGCAGAGCTGTTGGATAACCCGGTGCACCTGGCCAGCCATCGTGAATTCACTACCTGGCGCGGCGAGATGGACGGCAAGGCCGTGATCATCTGCTCTACCGGTATCGGTGGCCCGTCCACCTCCATCGCGGTAGAAGAGCTGGCCCAGCTGGGTATCCGCACCTTCCTGCGTATCGGTACCACTGGCGCCATCCAGCCGCACCTGAACGTGGGTGACGTGATCGTGACCACCGGTTCCGTGCGCCTCGACGGTGCCAGCCTGCACTTCGCACCGATGGAGTTCCCGGCTGTTGCCGATTTCGACTGCACTACTGCACTGGTGAACACCGCCAAAGAGATGGGCTCCAAGCTGCACATCGGTGTGACCGCCTCCTCTGACACCTTCTACCCGGGTCAGGAGCGTTACGACACCGTATCCGGCCGCGTAGTGAGCCGTTTCCAGGGTTCCATGAAAGAGTGGCAAGCCATGGGCGTGCTGAACTATGAGATGGAATCTGCAACCCTGCTGACCATGTGCTCCAGCCAGGGCCTGCGTGCCGGTATGGTGGCTGGCGTTATCGTCAACCGTACCCAGCAGGAAATCCCGAACGCCGAGACCATGGCGAAAACCGAATCTGATGCCATCAAGATCGTACTGGGCGCTGCCCGCAAGCTGATCTGATAGCCCTCTTTGTAACAAAGAGTACCGAGTGGGGGGTGGGGGCCGTTGCGAAAGCGCGGCCCCTATCTTTATCCGCCGTTTGCCGCTTTTCCTCTCCCGTCACGCCTTTCACTGATCCCGTTGCACTCGCGCTGGTTGTCTCTACTTATTGCTCCTAAAAAGGCGCTGCACAGCGGATCTGCATCGGCTCGCCGCTCACCGGATGAGCAAAATCCAGCTCGCTGGCATGCAGCATCAGCCGCGGCGCCTGTTCGCAGCCGGGTGGCAGCAGGCCACCATAGAGATCGCAGCCGAGGATGGGGTGGCCCAGCAGCTGGCTGTGGATGCGCAGTTGATGGGTGCGGCCGGTCTCTGGCACCAACCTCACCCGGGTCAGGGGAACGGTTTGCCCCTGCATCTGCTGTGTTAGCCGCTCAGTCACCCGATAGCGGGAGCGGGCGGGTTTGCCGCTGGCAGCGCAGATCTTCATCAGCGGAAAGAGGGCCGGATCCTTGGCGATGGGGACGTCGATAATCCCTTCATCACTGGCCAGATGACCGCACAGCAGGGCATTGTAGGCTTTGCTCACCGCCCGTTGACTGAACTGCTGGCAGAGCTGGGCATTGATGGCCTTGTTTTTGGCCACCACCATGAGACCTGAGGTACCAAAATCGAGGCGGTGCACCAGGGTGCAGCCGGGGTAATCCTGTACCAGTCGATAGTGAACCGAGTCGAGGTTCTGCGGATTCTTGCCCGAGAGGCTCAGCAGGCCGCTCGGCTTGTTGATGAGCAGCAGGTGCTCATCTTCGAACAGGGTCTCGATTGCGGCACTGCAGGGCGGGGCGATAAAGGTGTCGACGATAACGGACATAGGTGGCACAGGCTGGAAACGGGGGGCGATCATACCCGAACCGGCGCGGCCAGGCGAATGGGTGGTGCGCTGCCTCGGAAAATGAACGGCATGACGCCATGCAAACTTTTGATAGTGAGCCGTGTTGAGCTAGGCGGTGTGCCGTGCAAACCGCCCAGGTCAGCAACAAGGCCCCGTTTTGTGACCCCTTCCCGAGTTCATCCGAGGCTTGCTTGTTAAGGTATGGCTCCCTGTTATGTTGTAAGGACTCATCCCATGGCACTGCCCGTTATTCTTGATTGTGATCCCGGCCACGACGACGCCATCGCCCTCATTCTGGCGCTGGCCAGCCCTGAACTGAAGGTGCTGGCGGTTACCACCAGCGCGGGCAACCAGACGCCGGACAAGACCCTCAACAATGCCCTGCGCATCCTCACCTTGCTGGGGCGGGACGATATTCCGGTGGCGGCGGGGGCACCGAAACCGCTGGCCCGGGAGCTTATCATCGCCGACAACGTCCATGGCGAATCGGGCCTCGATGGCCCCAAGTTGCCGGATCCCGCCTTTGCACCGCAGGGGATGACGGGGATCGAGCTGATGGCCAAATGTCTGCGCGAGAGCCCGCAGCCCGTGACTCTGGTGCCGACCGGGCCGCTCACCAATATCGCCCTGCTGCTGGCGGCTCATCCCGAGCTCAAACCCAAGATTGCCCGCATCGTATTGATGGGGGGCGCCGCAGGGGCTGGCAACTGGACGCCGGCGGCGGAATTCAATATTTATGTGGACCCGGAAGCGGCCGATATGGTCTTCAAGTCGGGCATCCCCATCACCATGTGCGGCCTCGATGTGACTCATGAGGCGCAGGTGATGGACGAGGATATCGAACGGGTGCGCGCCATCACCAATCCGGTGGCCCAGTGCGTGGCCGGGCTGCTCGACTTTTTCATGATCTACCATCGGGACCCCAAGTGGGGATTTGCTGGTGCACCGCTCCATGACCCCTGTACCATTGCCTGGTTGCTGGCTCCCGAGCTGTTCCACGGGGTCGAGTGCCGAGTCGATATCGAGACCCGGGGTGAGCATACCGTGGGGATGACGGTGGTGGATCGTTATGGTCTCTCCGGCAAACAAGCCAATGCGCTGGTATTGTTGGGGCTGGATCGTCCGGGCTTTATCGATCTGCTGGTGGCGCGGCTGCGGGCGTTTGACTGAGCGCCGGTTCATTTTTGCAAGAAGGGGCGGGGAATGTGGAAGAGAGGCTTGGTGCTGCTGGCCGGGTTGCAACTGACGGGCTGTGCGACGCCATTCGAGCGGATGTGGCAGGGGCTGGCGACCTGTGAATTTACCGATCTCTATGTGGATGAGACGGGCAGGCCCGCCAATCTACAACTGGCCAACTACACTCCCTACAAGGTGAGCGACGGCTTTGCCTGGTACAAGGTGCACGAGGAGCTGCACGGCTTGCCGGTGGTCGGCTTTATCGTGCCAGCCTCCAGCTTCGAAGTGCACGCCCTCTTTGTTGATACCCCCATCGCCAATGCCCGCCGCTTGACCCACAACGCCTACGGCAGCGAGTTTGGCGACGAGCCGAAGCATGACGAGGGGTTGGCGCCCCTGCTGCTGCGCGATCCCAACAACCCCAAGCGCTCCATCATCGACTGCACCCGCGGCGAGTCCGACGGGGAGCAGGAAGATTCGGCTATGCCTGCCATGGCTGAGGTAGGCTTTTAGTGTTCGTGTGTCCCGTCCTGAATATGGTTTGCACTTTTTCCCCCAATAAATCGAGAGCTCGATGGGACAAGGTGTGAAACGGACACAGCGCGATTACTCGCTGACTTTGAAACTGGCGTTGGTCGAGCAGATTGAAAAAGGCGAGCTAACCTGCCAACAAGCACAATCTCGATATAGCATTCAGGGCAATTCGACCATTCAGGTATGGTTGACTCAGAAACTGGCGCCAAGGCTGAGCAGGTGTCTTAATTCGCTCTCCCGGGGTTCCGGGCTGCCTGTGTCGACAAGGATGTCAGCATCTTCCCAATCCAGCTCACTCGACCAGGAGAGGCGCAGATGGTCGTTGAAGTAGTAGCGCAATCCTATGCTGCCTTTCAGATCCTGATTACGGGTGAAATAGGGGGAGGCTTGTGCCAGATATTTCAGATAGCGCCCCTGGCTGAACAGCTCCATTTTCTCCTGCCAGAGGGAGAAAGGTTGGCGATAATCCCAGTTAAAACCGGCGAAGGGGTAGTCAATGACCCGTTCACCCAGAAAAATCTTGGGAACCTCGCTATCTTCACGGAAGTAGAGTCGGCTTAATCCCCCTTGGGCCATCAGCTCCAGTCGGCGGCGTTTGTCGTTCCAGAAGCGGTAGCCCGGCCCCGAGCCATAGTCCATATAGAGATAGCGATCTTTATCCAGCATGTCATATTCGGCATCGAGTGAGGTGCGCAAGAACCACTGCTGGTTGAAGAAGTAGTCCAGCGTAGGGTTGAGCTGATAATCATGGCTGTCGGTGATGTTGTCAGCGGTCTCATAGGTATATTCACCGGAGAAGCTGTAACGCCAGTCCAGATTGGCCAGCTCGCTTTTCCACTTGAGGTTGACGTTGTTGGTCTGCTTGTCATTCTGTTTGAGTTTGACATTCAGATCGCCGCTGCCGGTCCAGAGCCAGGCGTTGCGTTCATCCTGGTCATCCTCGAACAGCTTGAGCCCACCCTTTGCCGTTGCCTTGGGTTTGTCCTCTTTATCAATGCGCCAGCGTTTGATGGCCTCCCGCTTGACGGTCACCGCGCCGCTGTAGGGCAGGGCGATGCGCATCGACTGTTCGGTCACCTCCTCGATGTTACCGGTCGACGATCGCCATTGTTCATCCAGAGAATGTCCTTGGCCCACAAGGAGTGACAGGCCAACAGGAATAGGAGGGGCAGGAATTTCATGAGGTAAGGTGACTCCGGTGCGACTCGGGCGCTGGTGACTTAGCCACTGACAAGTTGGCTGCTGATGGGGCGGGGCAGGCCATTTTTGCTCTCCAGCGCAGCCGTCACCTCATCCTGCATCACGTCAGGTGCGCTGATAAAGCTCTCTATGGCCGGAGATAGCACCAGCGGGGCGCCATTTTCAAGCTCTTCTTCGGTGCGGGAGAGCGGGGAGTGTACCTCCAGCCAGCGCCGACCATCCGGTTCGATGGCGACCTTGACCGGTTGATTGATGACCCGCACCGGCGTGCCGATCGGCACAATCTTGAACAGGGCCTCGATATCGTCAGGTCGCAGCCGGATGCAGCCTGCACTTACCCGCAGGCCAACGCCAAAATCCTTGTTGGTGCCGTGGATCAGGTAGTCGCGCTTGCCATAGCCAAGGCGCATGGCGAACTTGCCAAGGGGATTCTCCGGGCCGGGGGGCACCACGGCGGGCAGGGTGATCCCTTTTTGCTCCAGCCAGGATTTGCGCACCATGGGGCCGGGTACCCAGGTCGGGTTGGGATTCTTCTCGATGACCGTCGTGGTCATCTCCGGAGTCTCGCGGCCGATATCGCCAATCCCGATGGGCAGCACGATGACCTCATTCTTCCCTTTGGGGAAGTAGTAGAGGCGCAGTTCGGGCAGATTGATGACGATCCCCTCGCGAGGCACATCAGGCAGCAGCATCTGGGTGGGCAGCGTCAAACGGGTGCCCGGCTTGGGTAAATAGGGATCTACACCCGGATTTGCCTCAAGCAGCGCCAAAAATCCAATTTGCGTATTTTTGCCAACCAGTTCCAGATGTTCATTCTGCTGGATGATGTAATCCTCCAGCTCACCGATAAGGCGACTCCCGGCAGGTGGCAGCGGGTAGCGTTTGGCCTCTGCCGGCGCGGCGCAGAGCAGGATGGCTGCCAGCAGCATGGAAAGGGCGGGCGTTAAGGGTAGGGGCTTGAGTTTCGGCAATCGCATAAGAAGATCCATCAGTTCAATCGGGGCGGAAAATCATCAACACAGCCGCCAGAATGGCGCGATTGTTCCTCAATCAGCCCATGATTACCAGCTTGCTGCGCACCCGCAATGATGTGGGGATACATAGGAAACCGGCCAAAATCGGCATCACCCATAAATTTGAGCGCCGAGCAGGAAAAATAGACGCCTGATGGCAATGGTGGAATGTCACGATATGGATAATGGCCGGGTGTGCGAGAGGGTTAATGTCGGGTGGATGCAGGGTGGCCTGGCAACGCGAACAGCACGCGCCACATTGTGAGCCTGCTCCCAGATATCTGATTCAGCCATTTGATATCTAAGAAATTTTTATTGCATCCTCGGTCCAGCTCGGGTAAAAATCTCATCCCACGGAGAGATGCCGGAGTGGCCGAACGGGATTGACTCGAAATCAATTGTGGCAGCAATGCCACCCAGGGTTCGAATCCCTGTCTCTCCGCCACATACCAAGCCCAACCTGTTTAGCAGGTTGGGCTTTTTCTTTTGGTGATGTGCTGAGGGACTATCCGGCCGCCTGTGTATCTGTGGTCATCGAGCCGGATTAATGCTGTTGGATGCTCGCCGTGCCTGCCAGGAGTGCAGGCGCTGCTGCGCCCCGATGATGAAGACAAAAAAGACCGGTACGAAGAAGATGGCCAGCAGGGTGCCGCTGATCATGCCGCCAAACACGCCGGTGCCGATGGCGTGCTGGGTCTCCGCACTGGCGCCACTGGCGAGCATCAAGGGCACCACTCCGAGGGTGAAGGCCAGTGAGGTCATCAGAATGGGGCGCAGGCGCAGGCGGGCAGCAGTGACAGCCGCATCAAGCAGTGAGCGCCCTTCTCTGTGCAACTGGCGCGCAAACTCCACGATGAGGATGGCATTCTTGGCCGACAGACCGATGATGGTGATCATGCCTACTTTAAAGAAGACGTCGTTGGGCATACCGCGCAGCATCACGGCCGCGACGGCACCGAGCAGGCCCAGCGGCACCACCAGCATCACCGAGAGCGGGATCGACCAGCTCTCGTAGAGTGCCGCCAGCACCAGGAAGACCACCAGCGCGGACAACAGCATCAGCAGGGGGGCCTGCTCGGCCGACTGGCGCTCTTGCAACGACTGTCCCGTCCAGGCCAATGCGAAGCCTGGCGGCAATTGCGCCACCAGACGCTCCATCTCCGCCATCGCCGCTCCGCTGGAGATGCCGGGCGCAGCCCCCCCGGCAATACGCACGGCAGGGAAGCCATCGAAGCGCATCATCTGTTGCGGCGATTCGCGCCATTCCGGTGTCACCACCTCCCGCAGGGGGACCATGCCGCCGCTGGCATTGCGCACCCGCAGGCCGAGCACATCATCGAGCTGCATGCGCGCCGACGCGTCGGCCTGCAGAATGACCTGCTGCATGTGCCCGCCGTTGGGGAAGTCGTTGACGTAGAGCGACCCCATTGCGGCCGACAGGGTACTGCTCACGCTGGCGAACGAGAGTCCCATGGCTTCGGCCTTCTGTCGGTTGATCTCGAGGTGAATGCTCTCGCCGGGAGGCAGATTGTCGGGATACACATCACTGACTACCTGGCTGTTGGCGGCCAGTTCCAGCAGTTGTGCCTGGGCGGCCAGCAGCGCGGCTTCCCCCCGGTTGGCTCTGTCTTGCAGGAACAGGGTGAAGCCGGAGGCGGTGCCCAGCTCATCGATGGCGGGCGGCAGCAGGCTCATTACCGTGCCTTCAGGAATATTTGCCATAGCCGCTTGTGCCAGATCTGCCTCTTCGGCTGCCGTGGCGCCATGACGCTGATCCCAATCTTTGAGCATGGTGTAGGCCATGGCGGCATTGGGGCCTGCGCCGGAGAAGCTGAAGCCCTGCACCACCAGGTTGGTGTCCAGCACCTCGCGAGAGGCGACGTGAGCCTCGAAGGCCTTGACCACCTCAAGAGTACGCTCGCTGGTGGCGCCGGTCGGCAGCTGGATGGAGGTCATGAAGTAGCCCTGATCCTCGTCCGGCAGGAAAGAGGAGGGCAGCTGGGCGGCGGCGATGGCTAGCTGTGATCTCTCTGTAGGTTGTTCACTCGGGGCATTCCCGGAGAATTGGAGGCACCAACCAAACCAATCATCCGAGGTGCCCGAGTGAACAATCATAAAAATGCCCGATTAACCGTCTTTGGTCGACAGCTTCTTGTCCAGCGTATCCTTGAGCAGGGCCTGCGCGTTGAAGAGGCCGCTCACGCTGCCGGGGTCAGTATCCGCACCGCTTACAAGTGGCTCACTCGATATCGCCAGGAGGGACCTGATGGTTTGTACAATCGCTCTTCTCGACCCGCATCTTGCCCTCATGCCATTGATGACCAGCGCCAGCAGAGGATTATCGAACTGCGCAAGCAGCGACGGACCTATCGGCACATCAGCCAATATCTGGGCATAGGGCACAGTACTGTCGCCCGCATCTTGCAGCGCATGGGACTTCATCGATTGGCCAATCTGGCCCCAGCTGTTCCAGTACAACGCTATGAACATGAGAAACCGGGTGACTTGCTGCATCTGGACATCAAAAAGTTGGGGCGTTTCCACCGTCCCGGCCATCGTATCACCGGCGACCGCAGCAAGGACTCACGCGGCGCAGGGTGGGAGTGTGTTCATGTGGCGATTGATGACCACTCCCGTGTGGCGTTCAGCGCTCTGCATCCTGATGAAACGGGACGCAGTGCCTGCCTGGCGCTGTTACAGGCACTTCGCTACTACGCCGGGCTCGGCATTTGTTTCAGTCGGCTACTCACGGACAATGGAGCCTGTTACCGGTCGAAACGCTTCCAGAAGCTGTGTCGTCGGCTGGGGCTCAAGCATCTGCGCACCAAGCCTTACACACCACAAACCAATGGCAAAGCAGAGCGCTTCATTCAGACCGCCCTGCGTGAGTGGGCTTATGCACGGAGCTATGACTCGTCAGAGCAACGGGCAGAGCACTTGCAACCGTGGTTGCATGAGTACAACTGGCATCGTCCTCATGCCAGTCTGGGCTACCAGCCCCCCATCAGTCGTCTTCAATCTGTGAACAACCTGGTGGGTTTACACAGCTAGCACGGCGCAGAGGGCGGCAAAGGTTGCCATCATCCGTCCGCTGCGCCCGACCAGCCGGGTTACCCGCGCACCGTAGCCTGCCGTGAACCGCTCGAAACCCCGGTTGAAGGCACCGAAGAAGCCGCGCTTCTCATGATGATCCGGACTGACCGGACGCAGCAAGGTGGCGCAGAGCGCAGGCGTCAGGGTCAGGGCGAGAAAGGCCGAAATGAGGATCGACACCGCCATCGACAGGGTGAACTGCTGGTAGATGACCCCCACCGAGCCGCTGCCAAACGCCATGGGGAGGAACACCGCCGTGAGCACCAGGGTGATGCCGATCACCGCCCCGGTGATCTCCTTCATGGCCTGCGAGGTCGCCTCCCGGGGCGACAGCCCCCGGGTGGCCATCAGGCGCTCGACGTTCTCCACCACCACGATGGCGTCGTCGACTATGATGCCGATGGCCAGCACCATGCCGAACATGGTGAGGGAGTTGATCGAAAAACCGGCCAGCAGCATCACCGCGAAGGTGCCAAGCAGGGCGATAGGGGCGACGATGGCCGGGATCAGGGTGTAGCGCAGGTTCTGCAGGAAGAGAAACATCACCAGAAACACCAGCACCATGGCTTCCAGCAGTGTGTGGATCACCTTTTCGATGGAGACCTTGACGAAGGGGGCCGAGTCAAAGGGTATCGAATAGGTCATGCCCGCCGGCAGGGTGGGGGCGAGCTGGGCGAGACGGGTGCGTACCGCATCTGCGGTACGCACGGCGTTGGCGCCGGGGGAGAGCTGGATGGCGGCGCTGGTGGCGGCTACCCCGTTCTCGCGGTTGGAAAAGGCGTAGGATTGCGCCCCCAGCTCGACCCGGGCGACATCACCCAGCACCAGCTTGGCGCCATCACCACCAGCTCGCAGCACGATGGCGGCGAACGCCTCGGGGGTTGTCAGCTGCCCTTGAACCGTGAGGGGTACCGTCAGGCGCTGGCCAGGCAGGGCGGGCTCGTCACCGAGGCGCCCCGGGGCAATCTGGATGTTCTGCTGCTCGATGGCCTGTGCCACCTCGCCGATGGTCAGCCCGTAGGCGGCGAGTTTGGCCGGATCTACCCAGATGCGCATGGCCTGCTCGGCGCCGAACAGCTGCACTCGTCCTACCCCGTCGATGCGGCGCAGCTCCTGCACAATATTGCGTGCCATGTAGTCGTTGAGGGCAACTTCATCGAAGCGGCCATCCGGTGAGGTCATGCCGACCATCATCAGAAAGCCGGATGAGGCGGACTCCACCTGTAGGCCGGTCTGCCGCACCGCTTGTGGCAAGCGAGGTTCGACTGCCTTGATGCGGTTTTGCACGTCCATCTGGGCAAGCTCCGGATCGGTGCCCGGCTTGAAGGTGGCGGTGATCTGCGCGCTGCCCGAGGCGTCCACCGACGACTCGAAGTAGAGCAGGTTCTTCACTCCCGACAGCTCGCGCTCGATAAGGCTCACCACCGCATCGTTCAGGGTCTGCGGCGTGGCACCCGGATAGGCGGCATAGAGGGTCACCGACACCGGCGCCACCGAGGGATAGCGGGAGATGGGGAGCTTGGGGATGGCGATGACCCCTGCCAGCACGATGAACAGGGCGATCACCCAGGCAAACACCGGGCGATGGATAAAAAACTGCGGCATGGATAACTCTCCGATTCAGCGAATGCCACCGTCAGCCGGTTGGCTGACAGCGGGTGCTTGCCAGGGGGAAGCTGTGACCTGAACCCCCGGGGTCAGACGGTCGATCCCTTCGATCACCACCTGTTGCCCGGCACTGAGCCCGGACGCGATGCGGTACTGGCTATTCACCAGTTCAGCGGTGTTGACCGGAACCAGCTGTGCCTGCCCCTGGCCATCCACCACCCACACGCGGGTCTGACCCGATGTGCGAACTACCGCCTGCTGGGGCACGGTCAGGGCGTTGGTATAGCGGGCACGGGGGATGCGCGCCTGCACATAGAGGCCGGGCAACAGCCGCCGCTCAGGGTTATCCACCAGCACCCGCAGCAGCACATCGCCGGTCCCGGCATCGACCTCGATGCCGGAGAAGAGGATGTGCCCCTGCATGCCCAGCGGCGTGCCATTGCTGCCGAGGATCTCTACCGCCAGTTCCGGTGCCGTTGAGCCAGCCTGCTGGCGCAGGGATTCCAGCACCGAGGCCGGTTGACGCACATCGACGTAGACCTGATCAATCTGCTGGATCCTGGCCATGGGTGTGGCATCGGTGGGCGACACCAGGGCACCTTCACTCACCAGCGCCTGATCGATGCGCCCGGCGATGGGGGCCTCCACGCTGGCAAATTGCAGGTTCAGCTGGTGCCGGGCCAGAGTCGCCCTGGCCTGGGCTACATCGGCGGCCGCCTGATCCCGCTGGGAGATCGCATCGTCATAGGTCTGGCGGCTGATGGCGTCGGTGCGCAGCAGCGGCTGCAGGCGCTCAATCTGGATGCGGGCGCGGGCCAGCACGGCCTCGGCCCGTTGCAATGCGGCGGCGGCGCTGTCGACATCGGCCTTGAAGGGGGCCGGGTTTATCTGGAACAGCACTGTGCCTGAGCTGATCTCGGCGCCCTGCTCGAACAGGCGGCGCTGTACGATGCCGCTGATCTGGGCGCGAATGTCGGCGCTGCGCAGTGCCGCCACCCGGGCGGGCAGATCCTCGCTGATGACCAGCTCCCGACCAGTCAGAGTCAGCACCGACACCTGAGGAGGGGCGGGTGCCTCCTGCTCTTGCGGCGCGACATCGCAACCCGCCAACCCGAATGCGGCAATGACGGCGAGCAGGGCGCCCGCATACCGCTGTTTTACAAACATCATCCACTCACCTCGTTAAACCGTCTCTCCGGTGTGATGTGACCGGAGAGTGCATCGAGCGGCCATTATGGCGAGGGGCTATTGCGAATGATTCGAGGCTTTGTGGAGAATCCATGGAGGCGATGATAAAGTTCAACGCCACCTTTTTTCGAGTCCGACTATGTCCCATCTCAATGCTTCCGCCAGCCCGGCGGGCCAGTCACTGGTACTGATTGCAGAGGATGAAGCCGAGATCGCCGACATCCTCGCCGCTTACCTGCAACGTCATGGCTTGCGCTCCCTGCACGCCGCCGATGGCCGTGAAGCGCTGGTCATGCATCAGGCATTCAAACCCGATCTCCTGCTGCTGGATGTGCGGATGCCGCAACTGGATGGCTGGCAGGTGCTCAGCGAGATCCGGGCGCGCGGCGATACGCCGGTGATCATGTTGACCGCCCTCGATCAGGATCTCGACAAGCTGATGGGGCTGCGCATGGGGGCGGATGACTATGTGGTCAAACCCTTCAATCCGGCCGAGGTGGTGGCGCGAGTGCAGGCCGTGCTCAGGCGCACCCGGGCCGTAAAGCCTGCCACGGCGAACGTGCTGCGGGTCGGCCAGTTGCAGATCGATCTGGAGAGCCACGAGGCCTGCATTTTCCGCGATGACCAGCAGCAGGTGCTGGAGCTGACCCTGACCGAGTTCAAGTTGCTCGCCTCTTTGATGCGGGCGCCGAAACGGGTGTTCAGCCGCGCCGAACTGCTGACTCACTGCTTGCCGGAGGGGGATACCCAGGAGCGTACGGTGGATAGCCACATCAGCAAGTTGCGCAAAAAACTGGAGACACACGGCATTCAGGGGGTCCCCGCCAGTGTCTGGGGCGTTGGCTATCGCTTCGGGGGCGATGCATGAAATCGGCGCCCGGCCTTCGCAGGCAGATCATCCGCTCTCTGGGCTTGATGACGCTTGGTATCATCTCCCTCGCGGTGATCGGCACCTATGTGTTTTATGGCATCGCCGTGGCGTTTGTGCCGGGCAGCATCTCCGAGACCTGGGTGCCCTCCAGAGTCGAGATGATCTGGATCGGCTCCACCATTCTCATTGCATTGGGGATGGCGCTTTACGTGGCGGTGCGCCTCTCTCGCCGCATCCTGACTCCCCTCAACTCGGTGGCAACCAGCCTGCGCGAGGTGGCCGAGGGCAAACTCGATGCCCGTGTGCCGGAGGATGAGCAGGCGATCGGGGAGACGGCGCAACTGGTGCGCGACTTCAATACTATGGCCGAGCGACTGCAGAGCATGACCCGCGAGCGGGAGTTCTGGAATGCCGCAATTGCCCACGAGTTGCGCACTCCGGTGACCATTTTGCGCGGCCGTTTGCAGGGGCTGGCCGAAGGGGTATTTCCTCCCAGCAGCGAACTCTTCGAGGGATTGCTGCGTCAGGTGGAGGGGCTCAATCACCTGATCGAGGATTTGCGGGTATTGAGCCTCAACGACAGCGGCCATCTGGAGTTGCAGCGGACCGAGGTCAGGCTGGCCGACGAGCTTGCCGTGGTGCTTGAGGCGTTTGCCAGCCCTCTGGCGGCGAGCGGATTTGTGTTGCAGCGGGAGCTCGATAGCGAACTTCATGTTTGCTGCGATCTGTTTCGTATCCGTCAGGCTCTGATGGCGCTGTTGGAAAATGCCCAGAAGCACGCGCTGCCGGGCCTGCTGACCGTGCGGCTGCATCGCTCGGAGAGTGTGTGCGTCCTGAGTGTGGAAGATGAGGGGCCGGGCATCAGCGAGGAGATCGCCGCCTGTATCTTCGATGCGTTTCGTCGCGGAGATCCGTCACGCTCGCGCAAGAGCGGCGGGAGCGGACTCGGACTCGCCGTGGTCAAGGCGATTGCCGAGGCCCACGGTGGCAGCGCGGTTTGCCAAGCTACCGGGCAGGGAGGGAGCCGATTCGTGCTCTCTTGGCCCATCTCTGCCATGTCCGGTTGCCCTGAAACCTAGCCTGCGGGCGGCAGGTTCTGATGAAGCTATACAGCTGACAGCTGCCCGCACAGGGGCGTTCGGCAAGCGACCGTCATAGGGTTTTCTACCGCTTGTGCCGGGTGAGCAGGAGGGGTTTGGACATGGCTCATTTGGCGCGAAATCATGGTTTTTTGCCGCTAAAAATTGAAACCGTTTTCAGAAATCCTTTTCAACTGTGATCCGCTTCAAAGCTTTTTCGGGCGCCAACCTCTAGCATTGGCTCCACGAATTAGGGGCTAGCGCTCCCGATTTTCCCGCTGTGGGAGGTAACCGGATGATCCGGCTATTTCCTTCGTTACTTTCGACGGTCATCATGGATGGCCGTTTTTTTTGAGTTATTTCACGGTAAAGGGTCGAGCCGCTGGCGCTTTACCGTTAAAATTCCGCTTTTGCACTTGCCCGTGAGTCTTGATGTCTGCGTCCACCCTCTCTTCGGATAGTTATGCCCTGCTCGCCACCCTGCAATTGCAGCGCGTTGCCAGTACCCGTTTGCTGCAAGAACAACTGGCGTTAGGCCATGCCCTGATCGATAAACTGACCCGACTGCAGGATGCGGGGCTGGTCAGATTACGTGGGGAGCAGCAGTGGAGCCTGACCGCCGAGGGGACGTTGGCGCTGATCCTGGGGGTGCGTGCCGGTCTCTGCCCGGCACCGGACTGGAGCCGGGTGCCCTCATTGACCGGGCAGGATCTCACCCATGCGGTGGTGCGCGAGCTCTGCCGCGGCAAGGCGGGGGAGATCCCCACCTATTTCTCGGCCAGCGATCTGCTGACCCTGCTCGATACCCCGGACGCTCACCAGTTGCTGGCGGGCTCCAGCCCCGCCTGGCAGCAAATGTTGCTGGAGCACTTCTCGCTGCAACTCTTGCTTGATGCCCCCTATGAAGAGCGCTGGCCGTTGGCCAATGCGCTGGTGCGCTGCGCCCCCGAGGTACAGGCCCGGGCCAAAGCGTTCGAGGCGGAGTGGCGCTGGCTCTGCGGGGATGGCGAGAGCACATCGCCAACCGGCGAGGACAAGGATGCCGCCCCCGGCTGGCCAGCCCTGCAGGCGCTGGCCCAGCAGAGCCAGAGCGGCCCGCTTGGCGAGCGGCTGCTCACCGCACTGGGCCAGTGGCAGGCAACCGATGAGGGCGAGGCGGGCCAGTGGCCCCGTTCGTTCAGCGCCCTGCTCTGGCTTGGCTGGTTGCAGCAGGCCGATCCCGTCATCGCCAGCGAACAGCGCAAGAAGTGGCAGCGCAGCCTGACTGGCCAGTTCCCCCTGCTTGCCGACCTGCTCAGCCAGTGGGCGGGTGATCGCCACGGTCAGGCGGTTGGCCTGTTTGATACCCTGCAACTGCCGGTGGAGGAGCTCCACTGGGGCTATCTCTGGCTCGATCTCTGCGCGCTGGCCCGTCACGGTGCCCAGAGCCCGCAGGTGGCCATGTTGCACAAGTGGGATCTCTCCCATCTGCTCGATGCCGAGCCCCATCATCGCCTGATGGCCTTTTGTCAGGATCTGCTGCGTATCTTGTTGGGCGAGGCGGCCAAAGGGGCGCCCTTGTGCCAACTGCGCGGCAGTGAGGAGAGTACGCAAGAGGGCAGTGACGAGCAGGATGATGACGGGGACGAGGATAAAACCGCGGCCTCTGCCAGCTGGCTCAACTGGTTGCAGGGGCTGGGACGCTCCAGTGGCGTGCGCAAGCCGCAGGAGCGGCTGGTGTGGCTGCTCCATGCCGACGGTCCCGAGCTGGAGTGCAAGATCCAGAAGCTGAGCACCAAGGGGGAGTGGACCGCCGGTCGCCGGGTCGATCCGGCCCTGCTCTCTACCCAGTATGCCGCCATGCTCGACGAGCATGACTGGGCGCTGGTCCGCACCCTGCCACGGGTGATGGGACGACTGCCGCGGGATGTCTGGGCGCCGCTGGCCGATCACCCCCGCTTGTTCAACGCCAAGGGGCAAAAGCTGCAACTGGCCATCAGCGCCCCCCTGCTGCAGGTGGTGGCCACCGAACAGGGGATGAGCGCGCAGCTCTGTCCCGATGCGGCCGCTCGCGGGGCCCATATCATGCCGCTGGCACAGGATCTGTGGCAGCTGATCCTCACCCCGCAGCCGCTGCTCGACCGCTTGCCTGCGCTCGAATCCATCCCGCTGCTGCCCGCCGAGGGGCTGGCCGAGCTGCAACGCACGCTGGACGCCATTCCCGAACTACCTTGGCACAGTCAGGTTGCGGGGCTTAGCGGCAATGCCGAACTGGCTCCCTGGCCGGGCATTCCTTCGGTGCAACTGGATTGGCAGGATGGTCAGCTCTCGGTCAAGCTGGTGACCCGCTTTGAGGATCTGCCGCCCCAGCCCCTTGGCAAGGGGGAGGCGATCGTGCGGCAGGGGATCAAGGCGTACCACTACTGGCAGCGGGATCTCGGGGCCGAGAAGCTGCAGGCCCAGTTGCTGCTCAATCAATTGCCCATCGGCCTGCCCGGCAGCGAGTGGCTACTGCAGGGGGAGCAGGCGCTGGCGCTGGTCAATGCCCTGCCCGAGCTGGTGGATGCCGGTGTGGTCATTCACTGGCATCAGGACAGCGCCCGCCTCAAGAGCCTTGATGAAGCGGCTCTGAGCCTGCGCATCGAGCGGCGGCAGGACTGGTTCCAGGTCGAAGGGGCACTGGCCCTCGATGAGCACCAGATCCTCGACCTGCGCCTTATTCTGCGCCAGATGACCCCGGGGCAGCGCACCGTTCAGCTCGACGAGAAGACCAGCCTGATGCTGAGCGACAAGCTAGTGGAGCGGCTCACCATGCTGGGGGCCATGCTCGATGAAGAGCAGCGGATCAACAACAAGCTGGCCTATCCGCTCACTCGTCTGCTCTCGGTCATTACCACCGAAGGGGATGCGGCGTGGCAATCCCTGCAGCAGGAGTGGCAGCAGGAGGTCGAGTGCCCGGACGAGCTGCTTACCTCCCTGCGGGACTATCAGAAAGAGGGGGTGCGCTGGATGGCGACCCTGGCCCATCACGGTTTTGGTGCCTGTCTGGCCGATGACATGGGTCTGGGCAAGACGCTGCAGGCGCTTATCGTGCTGCGGATGCGCCAGCACCTTGGCCCTGCGCTGGTGGTAGTACCCAAGTCAGTGGTCACCAACTGGCAGGAGGAGGTGACTCGTTTTGCCCCCGAACTGGATGTGGTGGTGTTCGAGAACCCGGCCGAGCGGGAGGGGATGATTCGCGAGGCCAAGGCCGGTCAGGTGATCCTCATCAACTACGGCATGCTCGGCAGCCTGGCGGAGGCGCTCAAGTCCCGCCGCTGGTCCAGTATGGTGCTCGATGAGGCGCAGCAGATCAAAAACGCCGGTACCCAGCGCGCCAAGCTGCTGTTCCAGCTCGACGGCGATTTTCGCCTCGCCCTCTCCGGCACCCCCATCGAGAACCATCTGGGGGAGCTGTGGAGCCTCTTCACCTTTATCAACCCGGGGCTGCTCGGCAGCCTTGGCGAGTTCAAGCGCCGTTTTGGCAAGGCGGTCAAGGATCCCCAGCACATGGCGCTGCTGCGGGCGGTGATCAGCCCCTTCATCCTGCGTCGTCTCAAGCAGCAGGTGCTGACCGAGCTGCCGGACAAGACCGAGATCATCCACCACATCAGCCTCTCCCCCGAGGAGCGTCAGCTCTACGAGGCGACCCGGCGGGAAGTGGTGCAGCAGGTGCAAAGCGCCGATGGCCGCGCCTTGATGCATGTGCTGAGCGGCCTGACCCGGCTGCGCCGCCTCTGCTGCTCGCCGGAGCTGGTGATGCCCGAGTGGTCGCAAACCAGCAGCAAGCTGGACGAGGCGATGGCCCTGCTGGAAGAGGCGATCGACGGTGGTCATCGGGTGCTGGTGTTCAGCCAGTTTGTCGATCTGTTGAGCCTGCTGCGAGCCCGCATCGAGCAGAAGTCCTGGGACTACTGCTATCTGGATGGGGGCTGCTCCGCCAAGTCCCGTCAGGACTCCATCCTGCGTTTTCGTCATGAGGAGGTGCCGCTGTTCCTCATCAGCCTCAAGGCGGGGGGGACCGGCCTCAACCTCACCCAGGCCGATACCGTGCTGCACCTCGATCCCTGGTGGAACCCGGCGGTGGAAGATCAGGCGAGCGATCGGGCGCACCGGATGGGCCAGACCCAGCCGGTGACCGTGTACCGGCTGGTGTGCGAGCAGACGGTGGAGGAGAAGATCGTCGCTCTGCACGACGAGAAGCGGGCGCTGGCCGATGGCCTGCTGAGCGGCCAGTCCGAGGTGCGCGGGCTGGATGTGGAGAGCCTGCGAGCCCTGCTGATGGGCTGATTGGCGACGCCGCCTTTCATACCGCCTATCGATACAGAAAAGGGGAGAACATCAAGAGATGTTCTCCCTTTTCTTATTTGGGGTGCTGATGCGGGATACTTCGTTTATCGCGGCAAGGCGGCCCAGCTATTCCTGATCCAGTCACCCCTGATAGAGATAGAGGTGCAGCCGCTCGATGATGGGCTCGCCGCCAATCTTGCGATCCCGCCGCGCCTGTCGGCTCTTGGGGGGATAGTTGCCCAGATGGGTGACCGCAGGCGGGGTATCCGAGCAGAGCAGCAGAGGCAGGCTCGCCTTGATCTGCTGCTTGCGCGGGGTGCGCTCCAGCCAGAGCAGGTTGATCATCGGGTGAGTCTTGACCGGGCGGCGGATCCGCAGCTCGGCATCGGCGGGCAGACGGCGAATGTCGTACACCTCCTGATCCACCATCTTGCTCCACTCCTCGTTGTTGGAGAGGGCCGGTATATAGCGGCGGCTGCGCTCCAGCATCTCAAGCACCTGCTCGCGACTGAGGCGATTGATGGTCTGCTTGTCGGCCCAGGTAAAGCCGAGGGATTGCAGCTCCCCCGCCAGCAGGGTCAGTTTGCGGTAGACCTGCAAGGTGATCACCCCAGGCAGAGCGGTATGTACCAGCTCGAACTTCTCGTCCCGTCCCCCCGCCTGCTGCACCAGCGCTTTGAAATCGAGTTTGTGCTGGTTGATTTGGTCGATCAGCGGTTGCAGCAAGGGGGCTGCGGCGGCAGGAAAGCGCAACCAGCCGGGCAGCCGATGAGTCGCCTTGGTGGAGCAGCCGGGGCGGGCGCTATGATCCCGATAGGCGGCGAGGGTGGCCGCCAGCGCGGCTTCACCGTTGAGATAGCCCACCTCAATTTGCTCGATCGGGTCGTGCTCTTCCCCCTGTGCAACCGGGGGGAGGGGATAGGCATGGGCCTCCTGCAGCTCGAGCTGGCCAAGCAGATCGGCCAGCTGGTTGAGAGAGGCTTCTATGGCGGCCATCTGTTGACGCAGGGCGGCGGTCGGGGTAAAGGTATCCATCGATGATCCTGTGGTTTCATCCGCCTCTGACGACATAAACGATGGCGTCAGGGCAGGGGAATAAACTACTGTATAAATAACCATACCAGTATGCCGGTTGCGCGCCAAGAGGGGCGTTTTCGGGTCTTCATCGAGGGAGCTGCGCGGGAGGAAAGTAAGTTTGTTTTATGTTTCATTGTGTTAATTTAAGATCACCAATAGATCGAAGAATTAACAATAGAATGTAATGACGGGGTTGCCAGCCATGGCGCGTCCATTGGCGAGTGCATAGGCAATGCGGTAAATTGCATATGTAAGGTGGTGCCATGTAGCACAATATGCTGCGGGCCGTTGATGGTCGAATAGTGACTTAATTATTCTTTATAAATCAAAGTATTAAAATTATATCAGTCAGTTTTTTACTATTAGTTTTCCTAATGTAACGTATCAAAATTCGTCAATTGAGTCGGCCCTGCTCCCTGACTAAGCTTTGCGCATCAAATAAAGCCCAGTGCGTAAACAAATATTCAGAGGAGCCACATCATGGCCAACATGACTTATACCGAAACCGGTTACCAGCATTCCAGCCAATTGAATCTGGTTGCTCGCGTTAAAATGACCGTTCTGACCTGGCTGGAGCGCAGCCGCAGCCGTCGCCAGCTCTCCGAGCTGCCCGAGTACCTGCTCAAAGATATCGGCCTGAACGAAGCTGACCGTTATCAAGAGACCACCAAGCCGTTCTGGCGTGGTTGATCTGCCGGGCATGGATGCCTTGTTTTTCTGCTGAGTCGTTTGCTGTTCTGCCCCGTGGCGCCTGGCCGCCAAGTCTGTCATTGTCTGTTTTATATCCCCCGTTTTCCCCCTGTTATTTGTTGGTCCTTTTTCCTCTCCTCTTTATTGCACATCGCTACTGCCATTGCTGTCATCGTTCGATTGTTATCACACTTGTATCGTTAATGTTTGAATTTGTTTAAAAAACGATTTTAAGCCGCGATGCCTTGCGTATAATCCGGCCATAGTATTCCAGAGCGAGAGGGTGAGACGGATGATTCCCCAGCACGATTTTTTGGCCTTGACCCGCAGCCATGAGTGGCAGCTTGAGCCCTTTGAATTTGCCCTGCCCGATGGTGCGCGGGTCAGCGTCTGGGATACGGGCGTGCTCTGTCTGGAGCCTGCCAGTGGCACGGACGACCAGCCGGGAGGACGCAAGGATATCGTCCTCTCCTGCGGTATTCACGGCAACGAGACCGCTCCCATCGAGATCTGCAACCAGCTGCTGAGCCGTCTGCTCTCTGGCGAGCTGAGCGCCCGCCATCGGGTGCTGTTCCTGTTTGGCAATCCGGCGGCGATAAATCTGGGGCTGCGGGAGGTGGAGGAGAACATGAACCGGCTCTTCTCCGGTGCACACAGCAAGGGAGAGGGGCTCTGCAATCGGGAGCGGATCCGCGCCATGCGCCTCGAGCAGTATGTGAGCCGCTTCTTTGCTGATCCGGCTCGTCCCCGCTACCACTACGACCTGCACACCGCCATTCGCGGCTCGCGCCACGAGAAGTTTGCCGTCTACCCCTTTCCCCATGAGCGGCCTCACTGCCGCGAGCAGGTGCAGTTCCTCGGCGCCTGCGGGGTGCGCACCATTCTGCTCTCCGCCAGCCCGACCACGACCTTCAGCTACTACAGCTCCCGCCAGCATGGTGCCCACGCCTTTACGGTGGAGTTGGGCAAGGTGCGCCCGTTTGGCGAGAACGATATGACCCGCTTTATCGAAACCCGCCAGGCGCTGCAGGAGCTGGTGACTCAGGATGAAGTGGCACTGGAGCCGTGGCGGGCGGATGATTTCATCCTGTTTGCCATCGATCGGGTGATCACCAAAAAATCGGATCAGTTTCGCTTTCTATTCGCCAGCGATGTGGACAACTTCACCGAATTCCCCCAAGGGTTCGTGCTGGCCGAGGATGGCGAGCTGCGCTACATCGTCGAGAAGCCGCGTGAGGCGGTGGTCTTCCCCAATGCCAATGTGGCGATCGGTCAGCGCACCGTGCTGATGGTGGTGCCGACAAGGCTCTGGGAATAGCTGTGATAGTTTTGCCTGCAGAGCGGTGAGGCATCCGCAGGTGGCGCCAAGCCATTGTTTTAGTCGGTGGCTCAGACACAGCAGCGGTTAGCCGCAGTAATAAAAAACGGGGCCAGTCAGATGACTGGCCCCGTTTTTTATCGGGTTCAAGTGGTGTGGCTTAGCTGTTGTTCTTCACAAACAGGGTCAGCTCCTGGCCGGGCTTGAGGTAATCCCCTTTATCTAGCTGATTCCAGCGCATCACATCGTTGATGGCCACCTGGAAGCGAGCTGCGATGGAGGAGATGGAGTCGCCACGGCGAACCTGATACACCATCGATTTGTCGCTCTTCTTCCCTTGCTTGGGATAGACCACCAGCTTCATGCCTGGCTTGAGCGCCGATTTGGCATTCAGACCATTCCACCTGGCGAGCTCTTCGTGGGAGACGCCGTGGGCCTGGCTGATGCTCCACAGGTTGTCACCCGAGCGCACCTTGTAACTGACCTTGGCCTTCTGGCTGCTGCCACGGCTTGCCAACTGCTGCGGTTTGCTGGCGGAGCTGGCCTTGCTGCTGACCTGACCGTGGGTCGGGATCACCAGTTGCTGACCACGACGCAGGTTGTTGCTGCGCAGATTGTTGGCCAGCTTCAGCTCGTTCACGCTGACGCCATGATTCTGGGCGATGCGCGACAGGGTATCGCCACTGGTGACCTGATAGGAGCGGGTACGAATACGCTCGCTCTTGGGCAGATCGGCCAGTGCCAGCTCCAGGGTATCGGCATACTCTACCGGTACCAGCAGGCGGTAAGGGCCACGGGGCGACATCACGCCACGGCTCAGGGCCGGATTGACCTCCTTGAGCTGTGAGGTGCGCAGACCTGCCAGTTGGGCGGCCACATTCAGATCGATCTGGCTGCCGGTCTCCACCACTCGCAGCTTCGGCTCGTTGGCGAGCACCGGCAACTGGATATTGTACTTGTCCGCATTGCTGATCATGTCAGCCATGGCGAGGATCTTGGGTACATACATCCGGGTTTCCCGGGGCAGATCGAGCGACCAGTAGTCGGTCGGTTTGCCTGCGCGCTGGTTACGCTGGATGGCGTTGCGCACCCGTCCTTCCCCGGCATTGTAGGCGGCCAGCGTTTGCAGCCAGTCACCGTCAAAGAAGCGGTTCAGGTACTCCAGATAGTCGAGCGCCGCATTGGTGGAGGCCAGCACATCGCGCCGTCCGTCATACCAGTTGTCGTGGCGCAGACCGAAGTTTCTGCCTGTCGCTGGCACAAACTGCCAGAGTCCGACGGCATTGCTGCGGGATCGGGCATGGGGATCAAACATGCTCTCGATCATCGGGACAGTAATAAGCTCCATTGGCAGCTCACGCCGTTCAATCTCCTCTACCATCAGATAGAGGTAGGGTTCAGCCCGGCTGGCAATGGTCGCCAGATGCTTATCATTGCGCAACAGCCACTCACGTTGCTGGCGGATGCGCGGGTTGTCCGGAGTTTCCAGTTGCATATCATCGCTGATACGCACCCACAGATTGTCCGTGTCTTCCATTTCGTCCAGCTGTTCATCGCCAAACAGGAAATGGGAAGAGTGTTTTTTATGCGCTTTTTTCTTGACCTGGGGGGACTTGATCGGCTCGATTGCCGTTAGCGCCCGGTCATCCTGATGGCTCAGGTTTTGGCAGCCGCTGAGCAACAGCGCTGCCAATAAGGCCGTTCGTACCTTCATCTCGTTCCGGTCATTTTTAGGAAAAACAGCTCGCATCATAAGGGGCAATGGCCCCCTGATCAAGGTTTGTTCAAAAAACGTCCTTCCACTGACGCAGGATGGTGAAGGTATCTACCGGATTTTCCACGCATTTTAGCCCATGTTTTTCAGCAGAAAATTTCACTGAATCCTGTTCGCATCGCAGAAAAATGTTGAAAGTGCGTTCGTCACCCAGCCGGGTTGGCAGACTTGGCAGCCCTTGTTGCCGCAGTTTGCTGATCAGCCCGATCTGGCGGCGGATCGCCGGGTTGTCCGGTTCGACCGCATAGGCAAAACGCAGGTTGGAGAGGGTGTACTCGTGGGCACAATAAATGAGTGTCTCATCGGGCAGGGCGGCGAGTCGTTGCAGCGAGTGGTACATCTGCTCCGGCGTCCCTTCAAACAGGCGGCCACAACCGGCCGAGAAGAGGGTATCGCCACAAAAGAGCATGCCGTTACCGTGGTAGGCGATGTGGCCGCGAGTGTGCCCGGGCACATGGATTACCTCGAGGGCGAGGCCGTGCCAGTTGATCTGATCGCCATCTTCCAGCCACTGACCGTGGTGATCCGGCATCGGGTCAAGTTTGGGGCCATAGAGCCGGGCGTGGGGGAAGTGGGCAAGCAGGTCGGTGACGCCCCCGACATGGTCGTGATGGTGATGGGTCAGCAGGATGGCATCGAGCACCAGCCCCAATGCCTCGAGCCGCTCCAGCACGGGGGCCGCATCGCCCGGATCGACCACCAGACAGTGATTTTCGTGGCGGATCAACCAGATGTAGTTGTCATTAAAGGCTGGAACTGTGATCACTGGATACATGAGTCTGCTTCTCTTTAGGGAGGGTATCTTATATAACAGGATGGCGTTCGAAACCCCGAGTTGAGCCCTATTATGCAGGTGGCACGTACCGAACAACAAATCGAGATCCCGACCAGCTGGTCTGCATTGCCTATGGGGGACTGGGTGGCGGCCGAGATCCAGGATCGGCTCGACAACTGGTGTCCCAATCTGTTTGGGTATCATCTGCTGAAAATTGGCGCTCTGAGCGCTGAACTCTCCTGCAAACGCTCCTCCATTCGTCACCAGATCGGGGTCGCCCCCGGCGGGCGGCTGCTCGACATGTATGGCGACCCCCTCGATCTGCCGGTACGGACCGGCAGCGTCGATGCCTGCCTGCTGGCTCACTGCCTCGATTTCTCTGCCGATCCCCATCAGGTGTTGCGTGAGGCTGAAAGAGTGTTGACCGACGATGGCTGGCTGATCATCAGTGGCTATAACCCCATGAGTCTGGTCGGGATCGGTCACTGTGTGCCGTTTTTGCGGCGCAGAATGCCCTGGTCAGCACGGATGTTCACCCCGGGGCGGGTGACGGACTGGCTGCATCTGCTGGGATGTGAGGTGATGTTCGACGAGCGCTTTGGTTATTCGTTTATGGGAAAACAGAGCTGGCACAGTTGGTGGCGGGAGAGTATCGGGCGGGATTATTGCAGGGCATTTGCATCGGTATACGTGATTGCGGCCCGTAAACGGCGCTTTCCACTGATCCCGGTGCGGCGGCGCTGGCAACTGCCAAAGTCCCTCGCCACACCGGGAATGGCTCGTCAGGGCTGGTAGCCGGTATCCTCGGCCAGATCCTTGCCGCAGGCGGCCTCTCTGGCCAGCTCGTCGCACCGTTCGTTCTCCGGGTGGCCGGAGTGACCCTTCACCCAGAGCCACTCAATCTGGTGGCGACCCACTTCCGCATCCAGCTCCTTCCAGAGATCGACGTTCTTGACCGGTTGCCGGTTGGCGGTCATCCACCCTTTCTTCTTCCAGCCGATGATCCACTGGGTGATCCCCTGACGGACATACTGGCTGTCGGTGGTGAGGCGCACCTTGCACGGTTCGTTGAGGGTGCGCAGCCCCATGATGGCGGCCATCAGCTCCATCCGGTTATTGGTGGTCAACTTGAATCCGGCGGAAATCTCTTTGCGGTGCTTGCCGTAGACCATGACGGCCCCGTAACCACCCGGGCCCGGATTGCCGAGGCAGGAGCCGTCGGTATAGACATCAATCTGTTTTAACATGAGCAATCAATCTGTTTTAACATGAGGCTTGGGGTAAACTAGCGAGTAAGTAAAGCCGAAGTTTGACATAGATTGGATCATGAACACACCCCAACTGAATCGCCAGATCATTCTGGATACTGAAACCACAGGTATGAATACGGCGGGCGGCCCTGTCTATCTGGGGCACCGCATTATCGAAATCGGCTGTGTGGAGGTGATCAACCGCAAGCTGACCGGTAACCACTATCACGTCTATATCAAGCCTGATCGTCTGGTCGACCCGGAAGCGATCCAGGTGCATGGTATTACCGACGAATTTCTGCGTGACAAACCGTCGTTCAGCCAGATCGCCGACGAGTTCCTCGACTTCATCCGCGGCGCCGAACTGATCGCCCACAACGCGCCGTTTGACGTGAGCTTCATGGACTACGAGTTCAGCAAGCTCGGCCTCAACTTCAAGACGGCGGATATCTGCACCATCACAGATACCCTGGCGATGGCGCGGGATCTCTTCCCCGGCAAGCGCAACAACCTGGATGTGCTGTGCGATCGTTACGGTATCGACAACTCCCACCGTACCCTGCACGGGGCTCTGCTCGATGCGGAGATCCTGGCGGACGTCTACCTGCTGATGACCGGCGGCCAGACCAAACTCAATCTGGCCACCGAGAGCAACGAAAACGAAAGCAATCAGGACACCAGTATTCGCCGGTTGGAGAGCAACCGACCCGCCCTCAAGGTGGTGCGTGCCAGTGCCGAGGTTCAGGCCCTGCACGAAGCGAGACTGGATCTGGTACAGAAGAAGGGAGGAAGTTGTCTGTGGCGGCAATGAGCAAGTGGTGTGCCGGTCTGCTGTTGTTGCTCTCGCTGGGGGCGACGGCGACCGAGGTATTTGCCCCTTCCGATATTCCGCTGCTGGATAACCGCTTTCGCATCGATTACGGCGTGAAGGAGATCACCTTCATCATCAAGCGCAAGCCGGGCACCCCGTCCGTGATCCTGGTTCGCCCCGATGGCAGCAAGCTTTACGTGGGTAGGGTCAAACCCGCCGACGTGGGTTGGCTGGCGCTGCCGGAGCATGATCTCATTACCCTGCGCAATCCCATGCCGGGCCCCTGGCAGGCGATTGGCGAGGTGGATCCCGACAACCGGGTGCGCATTCTCTCCGATATCCGGCTCGATATCGCCGCCCTGCCGATGCAGCTCTATCAGGGGGAGGTGGTCAAACTCAAGGCGTGGTTGCTGATCAATGGTCAGCCGCCGAAAGATAAATACTATCTCTCTGACCTTGGCATGACCGTCAAGCTGCAATCGTTCAGCGATGCCGATAAGAAAGAGGTCGTGCTGGATCAAGTACTTGGCCACTATCGCGATGATGGCAAGGGGCTAGATGAGGTGCCAGGCGATGGCATCATGACGGCGGAAGTGACGCTGCAGGATATTCCCGGTGGCAAGTACCGCGCCATGTTCAGCACCGGCAATCAGGTGTTTGTCCGTGCCCGTTATCAGGATGTGCTGCTTTACCCCTATCCGTTCAGCTATAACTTGTCGCCGCCTTCGGATGAGCTGGGTGCCAAGCTCTCACTGCTAATCGACCGTGATGAGCTGGATCCCGCTTCCGTGGTGGTCAAGGGGAGTGTGACCAGCAATGTGGGCGGCCTCTACGAGTTCAGCGAGACAGCCAGCGACCCCAAGCTTGATATCGATCTCTCCAACATCAAGGAGGTCGGTCAGCATGAGGTGAAAGCAACCCTCTATGGCACCACTCGCCTCGGCCGTGAGCTGAAAATCGAGTTGCCGGTGAAAACCTTCAATGTCTTCCCGCCACCGCCGCCTCCTGTAGAGGTGGTGTCGGCTGCAGCTCCTGTATCTAGCGCCGAGGCGACCCATGAAGCTCCGGCAGAGGAGGAAATGGGCTGGCTGATCTGGGCATTGGCGGGTGGTGGTGTGCTGCTGGCGGTATTGGGTGGGGTCGGGTTTGTGGTGATACAAAAACGGCGTGCTCTGAAGCGTGCTCTGGCCGCTGCGCAGGCCGAGAATCAGCAAGCCGGACAACCGGCTGCCAAGCTGGATCTCAATCTGCCAGAGCAGTAACCCTCGTTCTGAAGTGGCGTGATGCCAGATATAAAAAACCGCCCTGATAAGCAGGGCGTTTTTTTTGAGTTCATAAACAGAACAAGCTGGCTATCAGTGTTCGCCGATATAGACATCCTTGTTCTGCTCGCGGATCTCGAGGAACTTGTCCAGATTGGCCATCATCAGCTCGACCAGCTGGGGGTCGAAATGCTGCCCCTTCTCCTCTTCAATCAGGGCCAGCACCTTGTCCAGCGGCCACGCCTTCTTGTAGCAGCGATCCGAACCCAGGGCATCGAACACGTCAGCCAGCGCCACAATTCGTCCCTCCAGCGGAATATCCGCCCCTTTCAGACCGCGGGGATAGCCACTGCCATTCCATTTCTCATGGTGATTGCCAGCGATGGTGGCACCAATCTGAAACAGCGCCAGATCGCTGCCGGAGAGCATATCCTGCCCGAGCTGGGCGTGGGTTTTCATAATCTCCCATTCCTCCGGCGTCAGCTTGCCCGGCTTGTGCAAGATGGCATCGGGAATTCCCACCTTGCCAATGTCATGGAGCGGCGAGGCACGTTTCACCAGCTCGCTCTGCTCTTCGCTCATGCCCATCAGGTGGCAGAACTGTTCGGTATAGAGCGCGACCCGTTTGACGTGCAGCCCTGACTCTTTTGAACGGGTTTCGACCAGTTCGCCGATGCGATAGATGATCTCCCGCTGGTTGTCGGCGATCACCTCATTGAGCCGGATATTCTCCAGCGCCACTATGATGTTTTCGGTAAACAGCGTCAGCAGACTGGTATCGATCTGGCTGAGCTGGCGGGTGGTCTCGATGTGGAACAGCAGGTGGTGGCGCGGATTCTGACAGTAGAGCACCATCTGGGTGGCGTTATAGACGTTGCTGCGCTTGCTCATGGCCTGGCGCAGGATCTCCGGCGCGTCCGTGAGGAGCATGGCTGGATGGCCGGGGAGCAGGGGCTCCAATACTTGATCCTTCACCTCATAGGCGTATTGCTTGACGTCGTATATCTGGGTTTCCCCCAGATGGAGCAGGGCGCTGAGCTGCTCCTGGGCGCCTTCGACAAACTGGCGCAAGGCCCGTTTCTCAAAGATCCCCTTGGAGGCTTCAATGACTTTTTCCAGCCCCTGACGGTTACTCTCCAGGGTGCGGATATCCCGATAGGATCGCAGGCTGGCCCGCAGCAGGGTGCGCAGCTTCTGGGAGGTGAGCTCGGTTTTATCCTTGTAGTCGTTGAT
Organism: Aeromonas sp. 102P; assembly: GCF_051920345.1. NCBI lineage: Bacteria > Pseudomonadati > Pseudomonadota > Gammaproteobacteria > Aeromonadales > Aeromonadaceae > Aeromonas > Aeromonas sp. 102P. The sequence goes on from NZ_JBQBCZ010000001.1 coordinate 2,203,947, forward strand.
GTCGTAGTTGGTGACCACGTCATCTTCCGGCGCCTGGCCGGGTTGGCCGGTACGCAACACGATGCGTACCATCTTGTTTTGCAGATCTTCACGGACGTATTTGACGACATCAAGGCCGGCGTGGTCGACCTCCATCACCACGTCCAGCAGCAACAGAGCAACGTCCGGGGTGGTGGCCAGCAACTCCTTGGCCTGCGCCGCGGAATAGGCATGCAGAAAATCGATGGGGCGATTGTCAAACTCGAATTTATTCAAGGTGATTTTGGTGATGCGATGCACTTCAGGCTCATCGTCAACAATCATCACCTTCCAGCCCGCTTGCTGTGCGTCGGGGAGGGAGAGATCGTCATCATCAATAATCAGGATCTGGTCATCCATCATACAATCCTGTTTGGCATCCTGTGCTTACATTAACTGCTTCACTAAGGATAGGAAACTTATTGGGAAATAAAATTTGATCTCGAAAAACTATGGTCGAAATAAGCAAATGGAACCCTTTGTAACTGTGGCGTTGTCCGGCTGCTTTCTTTGCCCAATCATGGAGCTAGCGTGCATAAAGCCTATGTCTGAATTGGGGTGTGGACGCCAGTGGTTGGGGATGTTTGAATCCAGCTTGTAGCTATTAGACGAGAAGCAATCTTATTTGATAGTAATTCCTATTTGCGTGTAGCATGGGCGACACACTCAACGAGGAGCCCCATCGTGTCCCCATCTCTGCCTCCCAGTCGTCCCCGTCTGCTGACTGTCAAAGCCATTACCCAGATCACCCCCCATTTGCGTCGTATCACCTTTGGTGGCAGCGAGTTGGCTGACTATCCCTTTACCTGCGGTGGGGCCCATATCAAGGTGATGCTGGCCCAGCCCCATCAGGTAGAGCCGGTGCTGCCTGCCATGACCCCGAGCGGCCCGCGCTGGAGTGACCCGGCTGACAAGCCGGTGATCCGCACCTACACCATCCGCGCATTTCGCCGTGATGAGCAGGAAATTGATATCGACTTCGTGCTGCACGGTGACGGCGGGCCCGCCAGCGCCTTTGCCACCCATGCCAAGCCGGGAGAGAAGGTGATCCTCTCCGGGCCGGGTGGTCCCAACCCCATGCTGCAACCGGCCGATCACTACTGCCTGGTGGGGGATCTCACCGCCTTGCCCGCCATCATGGCGATGTGTGAGGTGATGCCTGCCGATGCCAGAGGGGAAATTGCGATTCTGGTGCCGGATCAGGCCGATGCTCAACCGTTGACGCTACCGGTCGGGGTGCGCTGTCACTGGTTTGTCGGTGAGCCCGAGTCCAGTGGCCTGCTGGAGCATGTGATTGCTCTGCCGCTGGTGCGCGATGGTGGCTTCTTCTGGCTGGGTGGGGAAGAGGCGTTGGTGCTGCCGCTGCGCCGCCATTTTCGGTCTGTGCTCGAGGTGGATCGCCAGTCGCTCTACGCCGTGCCGTACTGGCGTCGGGGCAAGAGTGAAGAGGCCTATCACCAGACCCGTCACGATGTGATGGATAATTAAGCGGATGCGAAAGAATACCTGATTCACTCTTGCAAATAAAAATGATTTGCATTTAGTATTGCGCCGTCCCGATGTCAGTCGGTACGGCGCTTTTGTTATTGATGGCTGCGAGTGGCATAGCACAACGCAGGGCCTGCCGTAATGCACTGATGTTCGGGGTGATGGGGCATGGACGACTGTTCATGCCAATGAACTCCATCACTTTGCACCGGGTCTGGCGAGGTCAGACAGGGATGTCGGTGGTGTTGGCCTTGGTTGTTTTATGTGGAGTGTTGATGATGCGTACATCATCCCGACGATTTGCAGTGCATCCGCTGGTGTTGTCCCTTTTTGCCCTGCCAGTTCTGGCCCAAGGGACTGCGCCTGTCACCGCTCATGAAACTATGGTGGTGACGGCGAGTAAAACCCGGCACAGCGAGCTGACCGCCCCGGCCAGCGTCTCTGTGGTGACCCGGGCCGAGCTCGACAAGCTCAATGTCAATGATCTGACCGGCGCTCTGAAACAGTTGCCGGGGGTCAATATCAGCCCTGCGACCAGCTACGGCCGCAGCGAGATCAAGTTGCGCGGGCTGGAGGGGGATTACACCCTGTTGCTGGTCAATGGCCGGCGAATCAGCTCCCGCGATGCCCTAACCTCCGGTTATGGCAATGATTTCGATCTCTCCGCCATCCCGATGGCGGTCATCGAGCGTATCGAAGTGATCCGTGGCCCCATCTCCTCCCTCTACGGTGCCGATGCGCTGGGTGGGGTGGTCAATGTCATCTTGCGCCAACCCGGGGAGAAGACCGAAGCGGCGGCCACCTATACCTTCAGTGACCCCACCGACGGTCACGGCGGGACTATCAACAAGGCGAGTGCCTATGTGGGCGGGGCGCTGATCGACAACAAGCTGCTGGCCAACCTGGTGGTGGAAGGGAACCACAGGGATGCCTGGCAGAGCGAGCAGAGCATCAACCCCAAGGCCGATGCCATCGAGCAGCGTGAAAAGCTGGGGATCCTCTCCAACGTCAAATGGTTGATCGATGATCGTCAGGATCTGGATGTGGGGATGAACTACGCCAAAGACGATCGGGAGGCCCACTGGAACAACTACGGCCAGACGCCGCGCAACATCCAGCAGATGGAGCGACTGGGGCTCAATGCTACTCACGTCGGCCGTTGGGATCAGTTCGACAGCCGGGTCGGCTATGCCTTCGAGCAGGTGGATCTCTTTGATGACTCCGAACTGATGACGGCGCTGAGCAAGACCAGCGGCGATGTGAGCCAGACCAACCACACCTTCGATGGTCAGCTGAGCGGCAATCTGGGCAGCCACCTGCTGACCAGCGGTGCCGAGTACCGCATCACCGAACTCAAGCACAACGTCAACCTCAAGGGGGGCGATGTCAGCGTTAACCAGAGCGCGCTCTATCTGCAGGATGAGTTTGGCTTTGGCGATCTGTCGTTGACCCTGAGTGGCCGGGTCGATCACCACGAGACCTATGGCACCGAGTTCAGCCCCCGTGGTTATGCCCTCTACAGCCTGACGGACAACTGGGTGGTCAAGGGCGGCATTGGCAAGGCGTTCAAGGCGCCGACTATTGCCCAGTCCAACCCGGATTATGCGGTAGCCGCCTGTCGCGGTCGCTGCGCCGTAGTGGGCAACCCGGATCTGAAACCGGAAACCGCCGTCAGCTACGAGCTGGGCACCGCCTATGATGGTTCGTTCTGGGGCGCCGGGGTTACCGCCTTCCACAACGATATCAAGGACAAGATCCAGAGCGAGGCATGGACCGCCACCTGGCGTCCGGCGGTGATGACCTATCAGAACGTCAGCAAGGCCCGCATCAAGGGGGTGGAGCTGAGCGGCTGGTTTGATCTCACCGATAACCTAACCCTCTCCAGCAACGTCACCCTGATCGACGGGGAAGACAAGACCAGCGGCAAGGATCTCTATCGGACGCCGGAGCATACCGCCAACGCCAAGCTGGAGTGGCAGGTCATCGAGAGCCTGAGTACCCAGCTCGGCTGGAACTACACCGGCAGCCAGATCCTTCCGGTTCCGCGCATGAGCGGCACCACCTATGAGACCACCGCCGGATTCCACACCCTGGATGTCGGGGCAGTCTGGAACGCCACCCGGGCACTGGATCTGAAGTTCGGACTCAACAACCTGACCAATACCAAGCGTGACTGGGTTGCCACCGAGGCCGATCAGATCCTCGACGGGCGCACTATCTATGCCGGTGTGGCCTACAAGATGTAGTGGCTGAGCGGGAGCCCGCACTGACGGGCTTCCGTTGTTGTCAGGGGATCACCTCGGGTGACGACTTTTATTAAAACCACTTGTATTTCAACAAGATGGCATTGCAATCATAAGGAGTTAAAGGGTGTTTAGAGACCAGACCTCGCTGTTCTGGCTGGGATTGTTCCTCCTGTTCGTACTGCTTTCTCTTTCGCTCGCCACCGGTGCGGGTGTCTATGGTGCTCGCGAGGTGCTCGGCTACCTGATGGGGGATGCCCGCTGGGCTGGCGACGAGAAGCTCGCCATGGTGCTCAATACCTTGCGACTGCCGCGCACCCTCTGTGCCATGGTGGTCGGCGCCTCTTTATCTTTGGCTGCTTCCTTGTTGCAGAGCGCGACCCGCAACCCGCTGGCAGAACCCGGCCTGCTTGGGGTCAACGCCGGGGCCGTCTTTGCGCTGGTGGTGGGGCTTACCTGGTTCGGGGTAGAGTCTGCCTATGGCTATCTGCTCTGGGCCGGACTCGGTGCGCTGCTCGGCAACGTGATTGTGCTGGGGCTTGGCATGATGATTGGCCGCTCCAACCCCCTCAAGCTGATTCTGGTCGGGGTGGCGCTCTCGGCCACCTTCGGCGGTCTCTCCAGCTTTTTGCTGCTCTCCAACAAGATGGTGCTGGAGCAGTACCGCTTCTGGAACCTCGGCTCCCTGTCGGCGGCCAATCTCGATGCCATCATTGCCGTGCTGCCCTTCGTGCTGGCGGCGTTTGTCATCACCTTGCTGCTCTGTCGCCAGCTGACCCTGATGCAGATGGGGGACAGTCAGGCCCAGGCGCTGGGGATCCGCCCAAACCGGGTGCGAATTGGCGTGCTGCTGGCCGCCACCCTGTTTACCGCCAGTGCCATCGCCATCGCCGGCCCTATCGGCTTTGTCGGCTTTCTGGCCGCCTACTGTGGCCGATTGGTGGAGCCGGTGAAGCTGTCGGTGCAGGTCTGTTTCTCCGCCCTGTTCGGCATGCTGTTTCTGCTGTTGGCCGACATTCTGGCGCGCTGGCTGATCCAGCCGTTCGAGCTGCCAAACGGGGTCATTCTGGCCCTGATTGGTGCGCCAGTGCTGATCGCCATCGTCCACCGCGGGGGCTTTCGTACCCTGCTGACCGTCAAGTGAGGGGCTGATGCGCACACCTACCGATATGTTCTGCCTGCGAGCCGGCAACCGCTCTTTGCTGCTCCATCTGCCAAGCTGGCGCTGGCTGGTACTGCTGGCCATGGCGCTGCTGGCGCTTGCTCTGCTGGCCCTGAGCGTTGGCGGCGGCAAACTCGGCTTTGCCGGGGTGGTCAACACTCTGCTGGGGGAGGGGACGCGGCTTGAGCAGCTCACCCTGTTCAAGATCCGGCTGCCGCGCATCCTTGGGGTCGTGGTGGCGGGGGCGGCCATGGGGCTTTCCGGCTGTCTGGTGCAGACTCTGGTTCGCAACCGGCTGGCCACACCCGACATGGTGGGGGTCAACAACGGCGCCTCTCTGGCCATCATCATCTTCTCCCTCTACCTGACCGTGGGCAGCTGGCCCTGGTGGGCGGCCCCCATCGGCGCCATCTTCGCGGCGCTGGTGCTCTGTGCCCTCTGCCGCAAACCGGGTGAGCAGGGCTATCTGTTCGTAGTGATCGGCATCGGCCTCTCCGAACTGTTCGAGGCGCTCGGCCAGTTTGTGATGTCCACCCAGGCTTTGCTGCACTTGAGCTCTCTCTATCTGTGGAACATGGGCAGCTTTATCGCCGTGGGTTACAGCACTATCACCCCGATTGCCATCCTGTTGCTGCTGCTCTGCCCGTGGATCGTCTATCTCTCCCGCGCGCTGGCGGTGCTGCGCTTTGGTCCCGAGATGGCCAGAGGGCTTGGCGTCAACGGCGATCGGGTACAACTGGGCATTCTGGCCCAGGCCATTCTGGTGGCGGCGCTCGGCACCGCCATCGGCGGCCCCGTGGTCTTTATCGCCATGGCGGCCCCCATTCTTGCCTCCTGGCTGGTGAAAGACCGAGTGGTGCCGCTCTGGCTGGCGGCGCTTAGCGGCGCCTTGCTGCTGCTTGCCAGCGATACCCTGGTTCGGGTGCTGGCCAGCCCTCACGAGGTGGCGACCGGCATCATGACCCGCATTCTCGGCGGCCTGTTGCTGCTGTTTCTTCTCGTTAACGATCGCCAGAGGGCTGACTGATGACGCTCACCGTAAATCGCCTCCACTTCGCCTATCAGCAGACCCCCATTTTGCGGGACATCTCTTTCAGCGTGCCGAGAGGCAAGCTGGTGGGGATCGTCGGCCCCAACGGCTGCGGCAAATCGACCCTGCTCAAGCTGCTATCCGGCCAGATGAAAGCCCAACGCGGCGAGATCCTGCTCAAGGGCAAGCCGCTTGCCAGCTACCCCATGAAGGGGCTGGCGCGGGAGCTCGCCTATCTGCCCCAGCGGCCGACTCTGCCTGCCGGCATTCTGGTGGAGCAGTTGGTGCAGTATGGCCGCCACCCTCATCAGGGCTGGTTCAATCAGTGGGGTGAGGAAGATGCCCGCATGGTGCGTATTGCCTGCGAGCGGATGCAGCTTGAAAGCATCTGGCAGCAGAGCGCCGCGTCCCTCTCCGGCGGGCAGGCACAGCGGGCGTGGCTGGCGATGATCCTGGCGCAGGACAGCGACATGGTGCTGCTCGACGAGCCCACCAGCGCCCTCGATATCGGTCACCAGACCGAGGTGATGGAGGCGATCCATCGCATCACCGCCGAGGGCAAAACCGTGCTGCTGGTGATCCACGATTTGGCGATGGCGGCCCGCTACTGTGACGAGCTGATCGCCATCGGCGAGGGGACCATTGCCGCCATGGGCCCGGCCCGGGAGGTGGTGACCAAGGATCTAATCGACCGGCTCTACCACACCAGTGTCGACATTCTGCATGCCCCCGGCGACGGGGCGCCCATTATCGTGCCTCGTCGCCACGAACATGGCCGCGCCCTGCGTTCGGCGAGTTGAGTCATATGGGCCTGCTCTGTGGGCCCGCCGAGTATATTCACGCGGCCGATTATCCGGGCCGTGCAACGAGAAGGAGTGAGATGATGAAGCGTTTTGCCGCCCTGGCAGCAGCCATCCTGATGCTGGCCGCGCCGCTGGTTCAGGCACAGGAGATGCGTGAAGTGACTGATGCGTTTGGCCAGAAGGTGCAGGTGCCAGTCCAGCCAACGCGGGTGGTGGTGCTGAGCGAGCTCGAACTCGACAGCACCCTGACCCTGGGGCTGACCCCCATCGGCGCCGTCAATGGCCGTGGTCAACCCACTTTGCCTCGCTATTTGCTGAACAAGGCGGGCATGGGGATCCTGGTGATCGGCGATCTCGACAGCCCCAATCTGGAGTCGCTGATTGCGCTGGAGCCTGACCTTATCCTGACAGGCCAGACCCGTCCCGAGCTGCTGACTTTGCTGGGGGAGATCGCGCCGACCGTGGTGACCAGCAAGTGGGGGGAGCCGTGGCAGGATAGCTTCCGCCGCACCGCTCACACCCTCAACCGCGACCAGCAAGGGGATACTTTCTTGCTGCAGTATGCCGAGCGGTTGACTCAGGCTCGCAGCAAGCTGGCCAAGCATCAGGGGGAGAGCATCAGCATAGTGCGCTGGAACCCCAAGGGGCCGAGCTTCATGTATCAGGGCACCTTTGCCAGCAGCGTAGTGGAGTCGATGGGACTGGTGCGTCCGGACAAACAACAGGGGACTGGCGCGCCCCACTCACCGGCACTCAGTCTGGAGTCTCTCAACTTGCTGGATGCTGACTGGCTGGTGGTCGGCACTCTGAGCGCCAGCGGTGATGCGGTAGATGCCATGCGTCAGGCGGAGCAGACCCCGGCGTTCCAGCAGTTGCCGGTGATCAAGGCCAAGCGCTTTGGCGCCGTGGACGGATCGCTCTGGACTTCGAGCGGCGGCCCGCAGGCGGCTCTCAAGGTGATCGAGGATGTGGAGCAGTTGCTGGCAACCCGCAGCTGAGTGCCATCGCGTGCCAGAGGTTGACCACATGAACAGGTTGACCAAAGAAGAGGGAGGCTGATGCCTCCCTCTTGCGTTGTCACTGTCTATCGTGACCTCTTCGGCGAGCCAGAGCCGTTTATTGCGGCTGGATGGCTGTCACTGTGAGCTTGCCGCTCTGGCTTTCGGCATGAAAGTGGATGGCATCCCCCATCTTCAGCCCCTTGAGCTGGGCCGGATCTGCCACTCGAAAGACCATGGTCATGGCGGGCATCTTGAGATTCTCGATCGCCTCGTGCTTGATGCCGACCTTGCCGCTCCCCTCATCGAGGCGGGTAATGACCCCCTTGGTCATCACCATTGCGGCCTGTTCGCTCATCTCACCCGTCTGGCTCATCTCGTGCCCTTCATGGTGCATCATCTCTTCGGCTTGCAGGTTGGTCTGGGTGGCAAGGCCAAGCAGCAGGGTCAGCGTTTTGTAGTTCATGATGGTTTCCTTATCGTTCAGTCAATATGGATCGTGAAATCGGGTTATTCGGATTGCGGGTTCGTGCTCTTGCCAAGGCTGCGACTGCGCCACAGGTAGTAGGCGGCGGGCAGCACCAAGAGGGTCAGTACCAGCGCGCTCACCATGCCGCCGATCATGGGGGCGGCGATGCGCTGCATTACCTCGGAGCCGGTGCCGTGGCTCCACATGATGGGCAAGAGGCCGGCGATAATGGTCACCACCGTCATCATCTTGGGACGCAGGCGCAGGGCGGCGCCGTGGATCACCGCACGATGCAGCCCCGCCTTGTCCGGCTTGCCACTGGCCACCAGGTCATCCCAGGCATGGTTGAGGTAGACCAGCATCAAGACGCCGGTCTCCACCGCCACCCCCGCCAGAGCGATAAAGCCCACCCCGACCGCCACCGAGAGGTTGAAGTCGAGCAGCCAGAGGGTCCAGATCCCGCCCACAACCGCCAGCGGCAAGGTGGTGAGAATGAGCAGCACCTCCTGAACGCGGCGAAACGCCAGATAGAGCAGCAGCACGATAATGGCGACCGTCAGCGGCACCACGTAGGCGAGGCGCGCCTTGGCCCGCTCCATGTACTCGTATTGGCCAGACCAGGTGAGGGCGTAGCCTGCCGGCAGCACCAGCTGTTTGTTCACCTCTGCCTTGGCCTCATCGACGAAGGAGCCGATATCGCGGCCGCGAATGTCGACGTAGACCCAGCCGTTGAGGCGCGCGTTTTCACTGCGCAGCATGGGGGCTTCATCGCTGATGTAGACCCGGGCCACGTCCGCCAGCGCGATTCGTGCCCCGCTCGGCGTCACCACCGGCAGCAGCTCTAGGCTCGCCACCGAGTCGCGATAGCTCTGGGGGTAACGCAGGTTGATGGGATAGCGCTCGCGCCCCTCGATGGTCTGGCCCACCTCCATGCCGCCCACCGCGGTGGCGAGTACCGCCTGTACGTCGGCGATGTTGAGGCCATAGCGGGCCGCTTTGAGCCGGTCGATATCCACCTTGACGTAGCGGCCACCCGCCACCCGCTCGGCGTAGACCGATGAGGCACCCTCCACCTTGCCAACGATCTGTTCGAGCTGTTGGCCGAGTTGCTGGATCACCTTGAGATCCGGCCCCGCTATCTTGATGCCGACCGGGGTCTTGATACCAGTAGCCAGCATGTCGATGCGGGTCTTGATGGGGGGCACCCAGGCGTTGGTGAGACCTGGGAAACGGATGAGGGAGTCGAGCTCCTCTTTGAGCTTCTCCGGGGTCATGCCGGGGCGCCATTGGTCCCGGGGCTTGAGCTGGATGCTGGTCTCCATCATCACCAGATCGGCTGGGTCGGTGGCCGATTCGGCGCGCCCCGCCTTGCCAAATACGTTCTGCACCTCAGGCACGGTGCGGATGAGCTTGTCGGTCTGCTGCAAAATCTCCCGCGCCTTGCCCACCGAGATATTGGCCGCGGTGGTGGGCATATACATGATGTCCCCCTCATCGAGCGGCGGAATGAACTCGGAGCCCAAGTACTTGAGCGGCCAGAAGCCCGCCACCGTCACCACGGCGGCGATGGCCAGGGTGGTTTTCGGACGGGCCAGTACGGCCTTGAGCAGTGGCACATAGCCCTGACTCAGCCAGCGGTTGAGCGGGTTGGCCTGCTCGGCCAGCACCTTGCCACGGATAAAGTAGCCCATGATCACCGGCACCAGCGTGATGGCGAGCGCGGCAGCGGCGGCCATGGCATAGGTCTTGGTGTAGGCGAGGGGGTGGAACATCCGCCCCTCCTGCGCCTCCAGCGCGAACACCGGCAGGAAGCTGATGGTGATGATCAGCAGGGAGAAAAAGATGGCAGGCCCCACTTCGATGCTCGCCTTGGTGATGATGTGCCAGCGGTTCTTGTCGGTGAGCGCCTCCCGCTCCATGTGCTTGTGGACGTTCTCGATCATCACGATGGCGCCATCCACCATGGCGCCGATGGCGATGGCGATGCCCCCGAGCGACATGATGTTGGCGTTGATCCCCTGCAGATGCATCACGATAAAGGCCACCAGAATGGCGATGGGCAGGGTGATGACCACTACCAGTGACGAGCGCAGGTGGAACAGGAAGGCGAGGCAGACCAGCACCACCACGGCGAACTCCTCCAGCAGCTTGCCGGAGAGGTTGTCGATGGCGCGCTGGATAAGGTCGGAGCGATCGTAGACGGTGACGATCTCTACTCCTTCCGGCAGGCTGCTTTTCAGCTCCGCCAGCCGTGCCTTGACTCCGTCTATGGTGTGCTGGGCATTCTCGCCGTAGCGCATGACGATGATGCCGCCCACCACTTCCCCTTCGCCGTTGAGCTCGGCGATACCGCGCCGCATCTGGGGACCGGTGACCACATCTGCCACATCCCCCAGCAGCAGCGGGGCGCCGCGCACATTGGTGCCGAGCGGGATCTGCTTCAGATCCTCGACGCTTTTCAGATAGCCGTTGGAGCGCACCATGTACTCCGCTTCCGCCATCTCGATGACGGAAGCGCCTGTCTCCTGATTGCCCTGTTTGATGGCGGTCTCGATAAGGGAGAGCGGAATGCCGTAGGCGCGCAGCTTGTCCGGATCGACCCGTACCTGATACTGGCGCACCATGCCACCCACGGTGGCGACTTCGGAGACCCCCTCCACCGTCTGCAACTCGTACTTGAGGAACCAGTTCTGCAGGGAGGTGAGCTGGCTGAGGTCATGCTTGCCGGTCTTGTCCACCAGCGCGTACTGATAGACCCAGCCCACCCCGGTGGCGTCCGGGCCGAGCTGGGGGCGGGCGGAGGCGGGCAGATTGGGGGCCACCTGGCTCAAATACTCCAGCACCCGGGCACGGGCCCAGTAGAGGTCGGTGTTGTCGTCAAACAGCACATAGACGAAGGAGTCGCCGAAGAAAGAGTAGCCGCGCACCGTGGTGGCCCCCGGCACCGCCAGCATGGCGGTGGTGAGCGGGTAGGTCACCTGATCTTCCACCACCTGTGGCGCCTGGCCCGGATAGGAGGTCTTGATGATCACCTGCACGTCGGAGAGATCCGGCAGGGCATCCACCGGGGTCTGTTTGACCGACCAGAGCCCCCAGGCGGTGAGCATGAGGGTCAATAGCAGCACCAGAAAGCGGTTGCCGATTGACCAGCGAATAATCGACGGGATCATGATTGAACTCCTTTCTCACCAAGTAGAGAGAGCGGAGAGCGGTTGCCTGCTAGGCAGCGAATGATGGTAGGGATCATGACTTCTTCTCCACCTCGGGCATCGTCATCTGATGCTGGCTATGGTCCATGCCTTCCATCTTTTCCATCTCATCCGTTCCACGCTTGGCGTCGCCGTCAGTAGCGGGTGCCTTCTCCTGATGGATGGTGGTGATGCGGTACTCATCCCCCTCCTGCATCACCTGCAGGTGCAGGGTCTGCCCCTCGACCAGCTTGCTGATGTCGACTCCTTCGGCGACGGTGAACTCCATCTCCATGGCGGGCCACTGCCACTCGGGGATGGGCTGGTGGGAGACCATCAGGGTGCGGTTGGCCAGATCGATGCTTTCAACCTCGCCCTGGGTCCACACCTGTGCAGGGCGCACTGCCGTCATACGCTGGAAGTCTGAATCGATGGCTGACTCGGAGTCGAGCAGGAACTGGGCCGAGCTGACGATGTTATCCCCAGCCTCTACCCCCGCCTTGATGGCGACCTTATCGCCAAACTGGGTGCCCAGAGTGACGGCGACCGACTTGAAGTTGCCATCCCCCAACGCCAGCACCAGCCGATCCTGACTGCCGGTGCGGATCACCGCTTCGCTCGGCACCACCAATTGCGGCTCTCCCTGCCCGGTGCGAATGCTCACCTTGGCAAACATATTGGGTTTCAAAAACTCGTCCGGGTTGGCAAAGCGCAGGCGCACCTTGAGGGTGCGGGTAGCTGCGTCCAGTGTCGGGTAGAGGTAATCCACCTTACCTTGCCAACTGCGACCGGGGGCATAGTCGAGAGTCATGGTGACCGGATCCCCCACCTTCAGCTGGGCGGCTTGACGTTCAAACACCTCGGCACTGACCCACACCTGCTGGAGGGTGCTGATGTTAAAGAGCGCCGCAGCGGGCTCAACATACTGGCCCTCGCGCACCTTGAGCTCGGAGACATAACCGCTGCTGGGGGCGTAAATGCTGATGGTTTCGCGCACCTGACGGGTGCGCTTGAGGGCTGAGATTTGATCTGCCGGTACCTGCAGGGACTTGAGCTTGCCCTCGGCAGCGCGCAGCAGCAGTGGGTTGGCCGTGTTGAGGGCGAGCAGGTATTCGTGCTGGGCGTTGACCAGGTCCGGCGCGTAGAGCTCGTAAATAAGGCTCCCCTTGGTGACCCTCTGCCCCTCGCTCTTGATGGCGAGGGTGCGGATCCAGCCAGCCATGCGGGCGTTGACCGCCTCCAGCCTGTCCTCGTCATAGCCGACGTAGCCCACCGTCTCGATCTGCTGGTGGATAGGCAGCTTCTCCACTTTGGCCAGCCGCACCCCCAGGTTCTGCTGGATCTCGGGGCTGATGGTGACGGTGCCCGGCGAGCCGTTTTTCTGCTCCTCATAGACGGGGATAAAGTCCATCCCCATGTTGTCTTTGGCAGGGGCATCGCGCTTGTCACGGGGATCCATGGGGTTGACCCAGTAAAGGGGCATCTTCTCTTTGGCGCTTGCGCCATCGGAGGTCTGTTTGGCGGCCCAGTAGCCGCCACCAGCGCCAATGGCAAGTAGCAGGGCCGACATCAGGACGGTCTTGTTCATGACTGGCCTCCGGCGCGGATCTGCATGCAGAAAGTGCAGGAGGGTAATGCGCCCGCAAAGGCAGCAACCTTGGACGGTGAAAAGTGGGCTGGTGACATAATACGTCTTCTCTTTTGCAGGCCGCCGACCGGGTGAGGTTCAAGGCATCACCCAAGGGGCTGGCGGCAAACGGGGCGCAGCTGTATCAGTGCGCACGGCTCCCTGTGAGCGGACCGGTTTGGCCGGGGCACAGGGTCAGGCAAGGCGGCAGAGAACGGGCAAGTTGAAGCTTGCCTGTGCCGCAAGAGAAGGACTTTCTAGTGGCGTAACACCGACAGCATCAGATGTCGGCGCGGCCAGGAAGGAGGGTGAGAACCGCGCGAGCGCAGGAAGGGATCCCGCAACCAGTTATCAAGCAGTGACGCTGCGACGTTGTTGCCAAGTAGCAGGGGGAAGATCAGCAGGGCGACCAGCACACCCAGCAGAGCCATCGCGCCGAAGGAGAGAGCATTGACGCCGGTCTGCATCTGGCACTCATCGCCCATGGCTGACCCCTCGTCTCCCTGATGGCAGGAGAGGGGCATGACATCGCCCGGGTGATCCATAGCGGGCATTGCATGAGAGATATCGCCATCCGCCATCGCCATGGATGAATCGGACATCACCATCGATTGGGCGCTGCTTGGGGTCGGCTCGGAGGAGAGGGGAGAACCATGCCAGCTGATGCAGAGAGTCAGATTGCAGACGAGCAGCAGCGCCAGCAATAGCCGGGCCAGAGCAACGCAGGGCAATCTTGCAGCAAGCTGGGTGAGTGACAATCCGGGCATCCTTCGGGAGCAGATGGCGGGACTGTAAACCTTGCTCGCAGGAGAAGGTCAAGGCTTCTGCTGGCGCTGCTGTTGCAGGTAGAGGTCACTGTATTTTTCCAGCAACTGGTCTATCCATTGACTCATGCCGGGCGCTTGCAACATGGGCTCCAGTTGTTCGAGGGTGCCAAGATGGGGGGATTGCAGTGAAACAGAAATATAGAGCTCACCACGCTGCAGTGGCCACTGCAGATCAGCCAGCCCGCTGTCCGGGTAATTGTCGCTCAGAAACAGGCGACCGGAAGAGCGGCCATAAGGAACGAAGTCGACCCGGTCACTGGCCAGCAGGCCAAATACCTGCTTGAGGGAGTTGACCCTGTAGATGCGGGTATTCGCTTGCAAAAAACCATCCATTTCGCTGCCAAGGCTGACGCCTATCATCATGGCGCCCCGCAGTCCGGTCAGGTCCTCCCGTCGTTGCAGCAAGCGGCTGCCTGGTTGGCGTACGAACACCGCCATGTCATTGATGGCCATGGGCGTTCGGGTAAAGCGGGAGTAGTGCGCTCTCTCTTCGTTGCGCAGCGCACAGATATTGATGTCGACCTCTCCTTTCGCCACTTTCTGCTGACAGCGGGCCCAGGGGCCCACATAGGAGAGGTCCACATTGAAACCCAACCGTTGATAGAGGGTACTGACGACTTCGGCACAAACGCCGATGATCTTGCCATCGCTCAGCCAGTTCCAGGGGGGATAATCGTGATGACCACAGGCGGAGAGGGTAGTGGTCGTCAAGGTCGTCGCGAGCCAGAGCTGAGCCAGCATATCCGGATCCTGTGCAAAAAAGTCTCTATGTGTGTCATTGAAGCACACCGCATACAAAAAATACCCCCGCACGGGCGGGGGTAGTTTGTTATCGGTGGAACGCCCGGGGAGAGCCTTACTGCTTGGCGCGCTTTTCCGATCCTCTCATGATGAGGCGGAAGAAGAGCGGGATAAAGAAGATGGCGATAAAGGTGGCCGCCAGCATGCCGCCGATGACCGGCCAGCCGAGGGCGTGACGGCTTGCCGCACCGGCCCCGCTGGAGGTGACCAGCGGCACACAGCCGAGGATGAAGGCGAGCGAGGTCATCACGATGGGACGGAAACGCAGGCGCGCCGCCTCCAGTGCCGACTCGATGAGGCTCATCCCCTCTTCGTGCTTCATCACCGCGAACTCCACGATCAGGATGGCGTTCTTGGCGGCAAGGCCGACCAAGGTCACCAGCCCGATCTGGAAGTAGACGTTGTTGGTCAGCCCCACCAGCCAGGTGGCGAGCAGGGCACCGAACAGGGCGAACGGTACGGCGGTGATCACCGCAAACGGCAGGCTCCAGCGTTCATACTGGGCGGCCAGAATGAGGAAGATCATCACGATACCGAAACCAAAGGCCATGCCTGCGCTGCCTGCGGCCGCTTTCTCCTGATAGGCGGAGCCGGTCCACTCCAGCTTGGCGTCGTTGCCAAGAGCTTCATTAGCAACCTCTTCCAGCGCGGCGATGGCCTGACCCGAGCTGTAGCCGGGTGCCGGCTGTGCCATGATCTTGGCGGCCTGGAAGATGTTGAAGCGTTCGACCAGTTCGGGGCCGGTGGCATCACGCACCGTCACCAGACTGCTGAGCGGGATCATCTCCCCCTTGTCGGAGCGGACATAGACGTTGCGGATGTCGCTCTTCTTGGCACGGTAGTCCGCCTCGGACTGCAACTGTACCCGGTAGGTACGGCCAAACTGGTTGAAGTCGTTGACATAGACCTGACCAAAGGTGGCCTGCATGGTGTCGAACACCGCGTTGATGGGCAGCCCCAGCGCCTTGGCCTTCTCCCGATCCAGGTCGAGATAGACCTGCGGCACGTTGGCGCGGTAGGTGGTGGTCACGCTGGCGAATTCGGGGCGCTCCTTGGCAGCTTCGAGGAAGCGCTGCACTTCAGCCGAGAACTCCTGGGCATTGCCCGAGCCGCGGTTCTGCAGATATCCCTCAAGACCGCCGGTGGTGGACATCCCCTGAATGGGCGGCGGGTTGAAGGAGGCGACAAAACCGTCCGCCAGCCCCATCAGGCTCATCCCCTGCAGGGTCTTGGCCAGCGAGAAGGAGTCGGCTCCCGCCTCTTTGCGCTCGCTCCAGTCCTTCAGGGTAATGAAGGTGAGGCCGCTGTTGCTGACGATGGCGCTGGAGAGGATGTCAAAGCCCGAGAAGGTGATGACATCCTTCACGTTGGGGTTGGCCATGGCGATCTTGTCGAACTGGTTGGCGACCGCCTGGGTACGGGTCATGGCGGCGGCATCCGGCAGCATCACTGCGGAGATGAGGTAACCCTGATCTTCGTTCGGTACCAGCTCGCCCGGCACCTTGAGGAAGAGGCCGTAGATGGAGAGCAGCAGGACAGCGATGATGGCAAAGGCCACGGCCACCCGACGGTTGAGGAAGGCCACGCCACGCACATAACCACGGGTCAGCTGATCAAACCTGTCGTTGAACCAGACGAAGAAACGGGCCGGTTTGTGGTGCCCCTCTTTGAGCAATACGGCGCAGAGGGCCGGGGAGAGGGTCAGAGCCACCAGACCGGAGATGGCCACCGATACGGCAACCGTGATGGCGAACTGCTTGTACATCACCCCCGTCATGCCGCCCATAAAGGCGACCGGCAGGAATACGGCGCAGAGTACCAGCACGATGGCGACCACCGGGCCGGAGACCTCCTGCATGGCGAGAATGGCCGCCTCTTTGGGCGAACACTTCTTCTCCTGCATGATCCGCTCGACGTTCTCCAGCACCACGATGGCGTCATCCACCACGATACCGATGGCGAGCACCATGCCGAACAGGGTGAGCAGGTTGATGGAGAAGCCCAGCACCAGCATGCCGGCGAAGGTACCGATGAGCGATACCGGTACCGCGATACAGGGGATCAGGGTCGCGCGGAAGTTCTGCAGGAACAGATAGACCACCACGAACACCAGCACGATCGCCTCGAACAGCGTGTAGACCACCTCCTCGATGGAGATCTTCACGAACTCGGTGGTGTCGTAGGGGATCTGGTACTCCACATCCTGCGGGAAACGGGCCTTGAGCCGTTCCATGGTGTCGTGCACCGCACCGGCCACCGCCACGGCGTTGGCGCCCGGTTGCAGATAGGTGGCGATACCGATGGCCGGTTTGCCGTTGGCGCGGGCGACCAGGTCATAATCCTTGCCCCCCAGCTCGACCCGGGCGACATCGCGGACCCGGATCTTGGAGCCATCGGGCATGGAGCGGACGATGATGTTCTGGAACTCCTTCACATCCTCAAGGCGCCCCTTGGTCTGCACCGTGTAGGTGAAGTCGATGGGGGCCGTGGTGGGTTGGGCTCCAATCTTGCCTGCCGCGAACTGGGTGTTCTGCTCGCGAATTGCGCCAATCACGTCGCTCGGGGTGAGCTCGAGCTGGGCCAGTCGATCCGGCCGCAGCCAGATACGCATGGCGTAGTCAGTACCGCCAAACAAGGTGGTATCACCGATGCCGGGAATCCGCTTGAGCTCGTCGATGATGTTGAGCAGGGCGTAGTTCGACAGATAGGTGGTATCAAACGAGCCGTTCGGTGACTGGAGGGTAACCACCTGCAGGATGGAGGTCGATTTCTTCTTGACCGTCACCCCCTGCTTCTTCACCTCTTCCGGCAGCTGGGCCATGGCGGCCGAGACCCGGTTGTTGACGTTGATGGTGGCCTGATCCGGATCGGTGCCGATCTCGAAGTAGACGTTGAGGTTCATCTGGCCGTTGGAGGCCGACCCCGACTGCATGTAGATCATCCGCTCGACGCCGTTGATCTGCTGCTCCAGCGGCGCAGCCACGGTCTGGGAGATCACCTCCGGGGTTGCGCCCGGATAAAACGCCGTGACCGAGACCACCGGCGGGGTGATCTGGGGATATTGCTCGATGGGGAGCGCCCGCATCGCCGCCAACCCGCCCAGCACGATAATGATCGAAATCACGCTGGCGAAGATGGGGCGTTCTATGAAGAACTTGGAAAACATACGGGCTCCTTACTTGGCCGCAGACTGGCTGACCACCTTGCCGGTGATCGCCTTCATCTCGTCGGCAGAGACAGGTTTTACCACGGCGCCGGGGCGAGCCTTCATCAAGCCTTCGACGATATAGCGCTCACCAGCCTGCAGACCGCTCTCGATCAGCACGCCGGAGTCGACCGCTGCGCCCAGGGTCACCGGACGGGGCACCACCTTGTTGTCGGTATCGACCACCATCACCATGCGGTCAGCCTGGGACTGGACGATGGCGCGCGGCGGCACCACGATGGCGTTTTTGCGGGTGCCCAGATCGATGGTCATGCGGACAAACTGGCCCGGCAGCAGTACGCCGTCCTTGTTGTCGAAGATGGCGCGGGCACGGATAGTGCCGGTCTGGGGATCGACCCGGTTGTCGGAGAAGTTGAGCTTGCCCGCCTCCGGGTAGAGGGAGCCATCGGCCAGACGGATATGGGTGCGCCAGGTGGTGGCATCCTTCGCCTCAATCACCCCTTTCTTTACCGAGTTTTCGAAGTTGAGGCGATCCTGCTCCGAGTAGGAGAAGTTGACGTAGAGCGGATCAAACTGGGTGATGGTAGTGAGTAGGCCGTTGTCGCCGCTGGTGGAGATAAGGCTCCCCTCGGACTGGGAGCTCTTGCTCGCCATGCCGTTGATGGGGGCGGTCACCTGGGTGTAGCTGAGGTTGAGCTCCGCCTCTTTCACCTTGGCCTGAGCGGCCTGATGGCTGGCGATGGCCGCTTCATAGTTGGCGATGGTGTCGTCATAGTCCTTGCGGCTCACCACCTGACGCTTGAAGAGGGGAATGATGCGATCCCGATCGGCACGGGCCTTGTTGAGACGGGCCTGCTCCTGAGCCAAAGTCCCTTTGGCCTGCTCCAGCGCCACCTTGTAGGGCTCAGGGTCAATCAGAAACAGCTCCTGACCGGCGGTAACCGGCTGGCCTTCCACATAAGTGCGCTTGAGCAGGATGCCACTGACCCGGGAGCGCACATCAATCTCGCGAAAACCGGCGGTCTCTCCCACCATCTCGGTGGTGAGCGGCACATCGGTCAGCTTGACCTCGGCGACCACCACAGGGACGGCGGGCATGGTCTGGGCCGTCTGGGTCGTCTCGCCGCCACAGGCGCTCAGACCGCTGATCAGCGCCAGGGTCAGCAAGCTGCGTTTGTAAACCTCTCTTCCGGCATTGGGCACCTTCATCATCACACTCCTGTTGGATCGATTTCGGCTGCTGCGTTCAGCATGTTTCTCCATACACATCATTAACTTCATGATTAAAAAAACAACTTATTTATGATTGGAATGGGAGATGATAGGGCGGCAACCTTGAACACAACCTTCTCAAAGTGGCAATTAGGGTTGCCGATTGACGAAAAAAGTCTGACTTTTCCGATTTGGGCGGGGGGCTTCGGGGATGTTCATCCCGGGCCCGGGCTCTTCGGAACCGTATCACGCCAGCCACTCCTTGCTGCAAAAAATAAGGTGCCATAAGGCACCTTATCTGGATGGGTTTTTTACGCCCTTTTATCGCGGGCAACCGCGAGCCGCTTCACAATTTACGAATTCGTCGCGGCTCATCGGTTAATCTTGCGCCGCATCAGGCGAAGCAGGCCCAGATGGGAGCGTGGTCGGAGGGTTTCTCGATGCCGCGCAGCTCGTAGTCGATGCCGGTCTCGGTCACCTTGTCCTTGAGGGCGTCGGAGGCCATGATGAGATCGATGCGCAGGCCGCGGTTCTCGTCAAAGCCCTTGGAGCGGTAGTCAAACCAGGAGAAACGCTCGCACTCGGTGGGATTGGCGGCGCGGAAGGTGTCGGTGAGGCCAAACCCTTTCAGTCGCTCCATCCATTCGCGCTCGATAGGCAGGAAGGAGCACTTGCCATCCCGCAACCAGCGCTTGCGGTTCGCTTCGCCGATACCGATGTCGAGATCGGTGGGGGAGATATTCATATCCCCGATCAGCACCAGCTGGTCGTCCGGGGTGTGGTTGGTCTCGAGGTAGTGCTGCAGATCCTCGTAGAACTTCTGCTTGGCCGGGAACTTGGTCTCGTGATCCTGACTTTCACCCTGCGGGAAGTAGCCGTTCATCACCTTGATGAGAGAGCCGTCTTCACGTTCGAAGGTGGCCATGATCATCCGGCGCTGGGCCTCTTCGTCATCGGTGGGGAAGCCTTTCTCCACCTTGACCGGCTTCTGTTTGCTCATGATGGCGACCCCGTAGTGGGCCTTCTGGCCGTGAAACTCCACGTGATATCCCATGGCCTCCACATCGGCCAGCGGGAAGGCTTCATCGTGCACCTTGATCTCCTGCAGGCCGATCACATCGGGCTGGTGCTTGTCGATGATGGCTTGCAGCTGGTGCAGACGGGCGCGCAGGCCGTTGATATTGAAAGAGATGATCTTCATGTCCGGGATGCTCATGTCATTTTTATAAGTGGCTATTGGACTAGGAATCGGCGGTGGATGCAAGTTCGGGGGCTGTGACTGGTGCAGCTGCTTGGTAACCTGTTCACGATCCGTCGCGAGAGGCTGTCAGCAAGGTGAAGCGCAGCGCATGAACCGGATTGTATATGTATACATGAGCACTCTTGGTTACAAAAAAGCGAGCAGCACATGAGCCTTGATCACAGCCTCGCAGTAGGATCGTGGACAGGTTTTCAGCGGGTCATCTTTTTGACGAATACCACCACAAACAGCGCCAGCGTAAAGCTGCCGGTGAAGGCTTCGAAGGCGGCAAAGATCCTGGAGAGCCCGACCGGAGTGAAGTCGCCGTACCCCAATGTGGTGAAGGTGACCACGCTGTAGTAGAGGCATTCGAGCAGGAAGATGGCATTTTGCTCGAGAGGGGCACCGGGCTGGTAGATGAGGTGCTCGCCCTGAAAATGCAGTCCGCAGAAGAAGTAAAAAATGCTGCAGATAAAGATGAGCAGCAACGAGAAGAGCACCACCCGCATCGGGGCCTCGCCATAGCCGCAGAAGAGATCGACCACCCAGGAGGTGAAGCGCTGGGTCGACCAGAACGGCAGTTGCAGGCGGCGCATGGTGAGCTCCTGCTGGATATAGTTGCCGGACATGGTGAAGATCCCCTGTGCCTCGGAGGCTTTGCGCAGATCCCGGTAGGTCTCTTCCGCCTCCTTGAACCAGATGCGCGCCTGTTTGGGATCCCGTTCGCGGCGCCCCTTGCGATCCTGCATCACCTGTTTGCCGGTCTGCATGTTGTCGAGCCGGGTGTTGTGCCAGCGGATGCCGAGCAGATTGACGTCATCGAGGGTGGCGCACTGGAGGTTGGCATCACTGAGATCGGCCTTCATCAGGCTACCGCCCTTCATGCGCAGGCCGTAGAGGTGACCACCGCGCAGGTTGGCGCGATAGAGGTTGCACTGCTCCAGCAAAAATCCCTGATCGGACTCCTTGTTGACCAGATTGAGGCCCGCCAGATTGGCCCGTGACAGCTGCAGGCCGTGGCAGAGTCCGCCTGCGCGAACGTACTGTTCAAGCGCCTCGGCGGTGTGGGCTTCCTGATGGGTATGGTGGGGATCATGCCAGTGGCAGAGATCGTGCTCGCCAGCCTCTTCACTGCAGTGGCGGCCATCGGCCACCAGATAACGACACATCGCCATCTTCGTTTCCCTCGCATTGCCGAACTGGTTTCAGCATAGGCGGGGAAAAGGGGGAGCGGCGGCGTCTTAGCTGAACTGGTTGAACTCCTGACGCAACTTGCGAAAACGCTCCTGCTGGGCCGGGTTGAGGGGGATGCCGTCGAGCACGTCCAGGGTGTCTTTGCACTCGGCACCAAATTCCGGGCTCTTGCGGTTTTTCTGCATCAGTTGCAGCAACACCTGGATTTTGTTGAGAGCGGCACCGGTATTGGCGGGAGCGCGGCGCAGGGCCTCGCGAAAATGGCCGAGGGCCTGCTCCAGCTCGCCGCTCTGATAGGCCTTGATCCCCAGATCGTTGAGCTGCTGGTAGCGCTGACGCCGCTCCAGCACCGTCTTGTCATCGCGGGTTGCCTGAATGCAGGTGGTGAGCAGCCGATCTTCGTCCTCCGCCAGCAGCCCTTGCAGGCTTTCGGCATATTCAAACTCGCCGAGCTGGTAGAGGGCAAGGATGGTCTCGCCAAGCAGGGCGGGGGGCATGGTGGCCGGTTCATCGAGCCAGTTCTGATTGGCGCGATAGAGCATCTTCTTGCCCTTGAGCAGCTCCCCCAGCGCAATCTGCACCCGGGCCTGACAGATCTGCTCGAACACCGGGTAGTTGAACTCCGACATCATCAGCGAATCGCGGATGCGCGACAGGGCAGAATTGACCTGCTTTTGCAGGTTGGCGATGTGGTAGCTGTCGTTGCTGTTGAGGGCGTAGAGGGTCAGGGTCTGTATATAGGCCCCCAGATAATGGGGCGTGCGGTGGATGGAGTTGCGCGACAGGTCGATCAGCGACATCAGCACATCTTTGGCCTGGGCGTAGTCGTGACGCTGCAGGCACACCTCCGCCAGCCGACGGGAGAGTTGCACCGACTGAGGGGAGATATCCACCGCCCGTCTGAGCTCCTGCTGCGCCTGCTCGTCATTGCCAAGGGCCAGCAGGGATTCTGCCAGCCAGAGGTGAGCCTCCACCATCAGCGGGGTATTTTTGAGGGTCGCCTGCAGATGGCTGACCGCCTCTTCGTGGAGCCCCAGGGTGTTGCACGCCTTGCCCAGTGTCAGGCGGGCCCAGCTGTTCTCCTGCCCGGCCAGCAGCTGGCGCATCAGGGCGCGTGCCTCCTGCGCCTGACCCAGCTTGAGGTGGGTATCGGCCTGCAGGCAGCGGCAGTAGTTGGCAAAACGGGGCACTGCATCGGCCCGCTCGGCACAGGCGGTAATGAGGGCTGCCAGATTGTCATCGGCCAGCGCGGTAAAGACGCTGGCCAGGGCGTTGCGCCGGGCGAGAGCACGCTTCAAGCGAAACGAGAACTGCTCCTGAGAGAAGGGCTTCATCAGGTATTCGTCGGGCTCGGCTTCCAGCGCGCTCAGTACCATGGCGCGGGAGCTGTCGCCACTCAACATGATCACCACGCTCTGGGGCGGGATCAGATCTTTGTCGCGCAGGCTCTCGAGCAACTGGCGGCCATTCTCGCCAACCCCCAGATCGTAATCGATGAGATAGATGTCGAAACTGCCCTTCTGGCAGCGGCGCCGCGCATCCTCGGCGGTATTGGAGTAGGTGATGTTGCTGATACCCAGATTGAGCAGCATCGCCTTCATCATCACCTGAAACGAGCGCTGCTCATTGACCATCAGAATGCGTTGTGGCTTGGCTGGGCTCTTTTTTTCTGGCTCTTGTTCAGGTGTCTGCATCTGTCTGGGTCGAGGCGCTGCGGGCTGATGGGAGAAAGTGTGCCACCAAAGCGCCCGAAGAGGCAATTGGCCAAGTTGTCGATTGCGAACCATCTCCGTTTGTCCGCCTTTTGCCCGCGATGAGTGAAAGAAAAAGGCCCTGTTGCCAGGGCCTTGAACTCACCGTTTTTTCTCTGCCAGATAGGGAGCAAATTGCGGCGTGTACTCGGCCTTGAACCCCTGTTCGGTCTTAATGATGAGATAAACCGCCAGCTGGTGCTGTTTGGCAAATGCCATCCCCGCTTCAGGCCCCATCACCATCAGCGCGGTATCGAGAGCATCGGCCTCCAGCGCGGTCGGGGTGATGACGCTGGCGGAAACCAGCTTGTGGGTGACCGGCTGGCCGGTGGCGGGGTCGATGATATGGGAGTAACGCTGGCCATCCAGCTCGTAGTAGTTGCGATAGCTGCCTGCGGTGCTGAGCGCCATGCCGTTGGGGATGACGATATCGGAAAACGCTCCCGGCTGATCGGAGGGTTCGACGATGGCCACTTTCCATGGCGAGCCCTTGCTGTTGTTGCCCTTGCTGCGCACCGCACCGGCCACTTCGATCAGGTAGTTGTGTACCCCCTTGCCCTCGAGCTGGGTGGCGATTTCATCCGATGCAGCCCCTTCGCCGAGAGTGGAGAGGTCGAGATAGAGATCCGGGATCGTTTTTTCGAGCAGGAAGTGATCCCCTTGCGGGGTCAGGGTCAGCTTGTCGATGCCCACCTTGTGGCGGGCGGCGGCGATGGCCGCCTCATCGGGCCGCTTGACCGGCCGTTTGTCCGGGCCAAAGCCCCACAGATTGACCAGTGGCCCCACGGTCACATCCAGCTTGCCGTCGGTCAGCTTACCGGCTTCAATCCCCTGCTGGACTATGATGGCCATGGCGGGCGGGATGGCAAACGGGGTGTTGGCGGGCCCTTGATTGAAACGGGAGATGAGCGAGCCTGGATCGTAGGTGGAGATCTCCTTGTTCATCCGGGCCAGCAGGCTCTCAACATCGCTTTTGAGGGCGGGCTCCCCACCGGGATAGCTATCGCTCAGGGTCACCACATAGTAGGTGCCCATGGTCTTGCCCTGAATACGGGTCTGGGCAGGCGGGGTGGGCTGGCAGCCGGCCAGCGCCAGCAGCAGGGTCAGCAGCAGGCCGCGCAGGGCCGCCACGGGGGTTATCGCAATCATCCGGCGCTCTCATCTGGAGAAGGTTCATATCGGGGCGCTAGCTTAGCCAAGGGGCGCCCGCCGGGCGAGCCCTGATGGGGGTAATCGGAGGGAAAATGGCAGAAAAAATTAAACAGTTTTGAACCTGTGGCGGGAGCGGGTCGTATCGTCCATCCGTGAGGGAGAGAGTGGCGAGTAGAGCACCGTCTGGTGACCTGGCCCGCAGCTTTGGCCAAAAGCCATAGCCGATTGAAGACAATTGAGTAAAATGAAGGTCGATTTAGACGGCATCTTTGCGAAGCGTTCACCGCATCCGCCAAGTCGTTGCCATCCATTGCCAATCAAAGGAGAAGATGATGAAAAAGGCGATTACCCTGCTGTTTCTGAGTACCCTGGCTGCCCCCGTGCTGGCGGATGAGTGTGCACTGGTCATCGAAGGCAATGATGCCATGCAGTACAACCTCAAAGAGATGAGCGTGCCGGCCACCTGCAAGGAGGTGACGGTCACCCTGAACCACACCGGCAAGCTGCCTGTGACCGCCATGGGTCACAACTGGGTGCTGGCCAGCACCGCCGACTATCAGACCGTGGCAACTGCCGGGATGAGCGCCGGGGCCGAGAACGGTTATCTGCCCAAGGATGATCCTCGTGTGCTGGCTCACACCAAGCTGATCGGCGGCGGCGAGAGCAGCAGCGTCACTTTCAAGACCGACGGTCTGTCGGGCAAGGATCTCACCTTCTTCTGCTCCTTCCCCGGCCACTTCGCCATGATGAAGGGCTCCTTCAAGGTCAACTAAGGCGCTGACCGGCACGAGCCGGTTGCCTCAATAGAAAAGCCGGGATTTCCCGGCTTTTCTATTGAGCTATATATCTGACAGAATTGGCTGGCATCAGACGAGGTTTTTGTTCTAAAGACGCTGGAAGATACACGGAAATGCAATTAGTAAAATTGGTTCTCAGTTGTTGTTTACTCTTGGTGTGTACCATCGCCTTGGCAGCAGAACCTCCGGTAAAGAAAAGTCGTAGTGGTATATGTCATCCGAAAGGGGGGACTTATTACAACCGAACCAAGCATTATATCCCTTATGACACAATGCAAGCATGCCTCGACAGTGGAGGGCGGGCACCCAAACGTTAATCAAATTAGAGCCAGAGTGAAAACTCAGCCAAGTCATAGCATTTGACATTTTTGGTAGCGCATTTTTTCGCCTCGGATTTTAGCCATTCAAATGCAGCTTTTTTATGGCCTTGGCCTTCAATCAAAATGATGACATTTTGTTCAGGAGCTTTGTTTGCACTTTGTAAAAAGAAAGGAAATTTACGGTCTACAGAGCCGGAAACTTGTTGCTGATGAGGCTCAATACGAGTTAACCCATCAATTGGATGGTTAATTACAAAAGCACTGATTGCTTTAAGCCCATAGAGATCCTCGTAAGGAACTCTGCATTTGAATGTTTTGGCGTTAACTAATTTATTATCCTCAACATAACCAAATTCATTCAAAATCTCTCTAATTCTTTTCTGTAGTTGTTGATTACTTTTTTCTTCTTCAGTGGTGAGTTCTGGTGGTGTTTCGAATCCATCAAGTGTGTATTGCATAGGATCTCTCATCACAAAAGCCATGAGAGACCCATATTACTCCGAGATATATAACTTTCAATATTCGTGAGTAATTTTTAACCGCGGCAGATCCTATTTGAGAACATCCTGCAGGGTAAAGAAGGCGATGGCGGTCTTCTTCTGGCATTCGAAGTGAATGCTCTCTTCACCGGTCACCACCAGCGTCTCGTTGATGGCCACCTCTTTGCCCTGCACGGCCAGCTGGCCGCTCAGCAGGTGACAGAGGTAGGTCTTCTCTGTCTCGAGGGTAAGGGTCAGCGGGAAGGGGAGGTTCAGTACCCGCACGTTGGCGCTGATGCGATCCGGATGGTAGATAAGCCCCAGATCGGTCACCTCTTTTTTCAGCAACTCGCAGTGGGTCTCCTCATCGCCGCTAAAGTGCGCCGCCTCGAAGGTGGCGTAGGGGTGACCGTTGAGCACAAAGCCTGCACCGCTCACCGGCAGCAAAATGCGCTGATAGCCGGGAAAGGGGGAGAAGGGGCCCGCGCTCTTGATGGGGGCCGAGCTCAGTCGATAGTCAAAGTCGAGTTTGGCAAGGCTGCTCCCCTTGGGGGAGATGAGGATCTGGCTGGTGGTGCCCTGCTGGTTTTTCCAGGGCATCTTCTGGTGGTCAGACTCTTTAATCAGGGTGATCACGGGCACTTCCTCACGATAAAAAACGCAGGGAGCCGGGGACATCAGCCCCGGCTCCCTGATAGAGAGTGGTGATGGTAAAGGCGATCAGCCCTGACCATCCAGCGCAGCCAGCCGCGCTTCCATGGCGGCGAGACGGCTCTTGAGCTCGTTCACCTCCTGCTCCAGCTCGCTCAGACGGTCGGCGGCAGGGGAGGCATAGGCCGCGGCGGGAGCGGCATCCATCATCGCCTGAATATCCACTTCGCCGCTGAACAGGTGGGCGTAGCGGGATTCGCGCTTGCCCGGCTCGCGCGGCAGCTTGACCACGTAGGGGCCACGCTCGATGAGTTGGGTCAGCACCGCATCTACTTCGGTGACATCATCGAAGCTGCAGAGGCGGTTGGTGCGCGAGCGCAGCTCCCCCGGGGTTTGCGGGCCGCGCAGCAGCAGTTCGCAGACGATGCCGAGCTCCTGGGCACTGAATTTCAGCTCGCCAAATTCGGTGTTGCAGAATCTGTGCTGATAGCGGGGCACCCGAGCGTTGAAGCCTGCAGTGTTGACCACCAGCCGCTTGCGGATCAGCTCGTCTACCACGGCGCGGATATCGAGCTCGGAGAGCTCCAGCACCGGCTCGCGGTTGCTCTTCTGGTTGCAGGCGTTGACCAGTGCATTAAGGGAGAGGGGGTATTGATCCGGGGTGCAGATCTCTTTTTCAATCAGACAGCCGATGACGCGGGCTTCCAGCGGGCCAAGTACTAACTCCATTTCCTACTCCCTTCCAAATCGAGACATCAAGAGCCCCTATCTTAGTCATGGTCCGCGCCGCGTCTAGCGTTGCGCGCCATTTTTGCGAGCTGATCAGGGGGTTGGCGAAAGGCTCACCAACGCCACAGGCCTCTGCTGTTTATCGCTGCCCCTGATAGAAGCGCGCCTTATTGGCATACATGGCATCGTCAGCCACCCGGCTCAGCTCCGCCAGTGGGGTCTGGTCGCTGCTGCTCCAGCCGATGGCAAAACGCAGCGGGAAGCTGTGCTCCCCATGTTGCACGATGGCGTGCTGCTGGCTTGCCTCCAACCTGCCTGCCAGCTGCTGGCTGGCGAGGTGATCCGCCTCCGCCAGCAGAACGAACTCGTCGCCGCCGATGCGGAAAATCTTCTCATCCTGACGGCAGAGGGTGCGCAGCTGGCGAGCCATCTGGATCAGCAGGGCGTCGCCTGCCTCGTGCCCATACTGGTCGTTGGTGCGCTTGAGGCCGTTGAGATCGAGCATGAAGAGGGCGAGGTGACGCTCGGGATGGCGTGCCAGCACCGCCTGATAGTGATGGAAGGCCTCTTCGAACGCCTGCCGGTTGGGTAGCCCGGTGAGGTTGTCGGTGCGGGCGACCCGCGCCAGCTCGTCGGTGAAGAGACGCCCCTCGATGCCCACCGCCAGCTGCTTGGCAAACAGCCGCAAGATGGCCCTGTCTTCGGACTCCAGCCCTTCGGCGCTCACCATCAGATAGCCAAACAGCACGCCGCTCTGGCTACCGGGCAGGGTCATGATCTTCCAGAGTGCGTTATCCCACTGGCATTCGGAGTGTTTGACCTCCTGATCCATCAGTTGAGTCAGTTTCTCCTGCAGTGCATCCCGCAAGGGGGCATCGACCCCCTGGGTCAGGGAGTAGTGGGGTTGCCCGTCTCGGCGGATCACCAGTCCCCAGCGGTGGCCAGGATAGAGCTGCGAGAGCTGCAGCAGGGCGGAGCTGGCCAGCTCGGCAATATCGATATCCAGCTGCTGATGCAGACCGAACTGCAGCCAGGATTGCAGGATATGGCGGCTGCGCTCCTCCCGGCTCAGGGCCGAGCGCAGGGCGGTCGTTTGCGAGGCAACCTCTTGCTCCAGTTCATCGTTGAAGCCGAGCAGCCGCTGGTTGAAGGCCTCTTTCTCGCTATTGGCCTGCTGCAGCTGTTCATTTTGTTGATAGAGTGCCCGCACCTGATCCGAGATGGTGCTGGCCATCTCCTGCAGCAACTGGCGCACCTCGTCGTACTCCACAAAGCGCAGCGGCGCCTGCCGTTGCTGGTAATTGCCCTTGCCATAGCTGCGCACCAGCGCGGCCAGCGAGCGCAGCGGTCGGGTGAGCCAGCGGGTGAGCCAGACGCAGCCGATGGCCACCAGCAGCAACATGAGGGCGATGCTGACGGTCAGCAACTGCTGGGATTTATTGAGCTCGCTGACCCTGTCATTGCTGTAGCTGTAGAGGGTGATGGTGGGGGTGATCTCCTGCTCCAGCTGGGGCCAGCCAATGGCCAGGGGCTGCGCCAACTTGCTTGGCTCCCTGTCATCCATGGCGTTGGCGCTCTGGTGAGCCCCTTCGTAGAGACGGTTCTCGCCCTGGGAGATCACCAGATATTCGCTCCCCTTGAGATAGGGTTCCAGCAACTGGGCCATCTGCCGCCAGGGGAGAATGGCCATCACGAAGCCGGAAGGGGTCTGCATCACCCCAGCGCGCTGGTGGTTGCGATAGATGGGGGCCACCAGTGCCAGCCCACCGCTGCGGTTTTGCTCCATGTCGTCGACCAGCACGGGATCATCGACGGGCAGCAGCAGATGCTTGCCCTGTTTTGCCTCGCGGGTCTTGCCCCAGGCCATCAGCTGCGGCATCAGGTTGCTCGATTCGAGGTGGGAGGCCTGGCCATTGATGTACTCCACCACCAACCCCTTGTCATCGATGAGGTAGGCCGAGGTCAGCAGGCTGTTGGATTTGATAAAGGTGGCAAGCGCCAGCCGGGCATGGCTGGAGAAGAGGAAGTTGTCGAGGGCCTGATGGAGCACCCGATCCTGGCTGAGCTGATTGAGCTGGGTGCCGATCAGCTCGCTGCGAAAGCGGGCCTCGCGGGTCATGCTGGTGAGGGCCCGCTCCAGCTGCGATTGCTCGCTCTGGGCGATGATCTGGTGCTGGCGGATCAGCAGCACAGTGCTGGCCAGCAGTGCCGGCAGCAGGGCGACGGTGAACAGGATGATGATGAGGGTCGGGCCGAGCCGAAAGGTGCGATGTTTCATGGTGTTTTGACCTGCCGGTACTGCTGATCGGCCAGCTGCTGCATATAGCGGGCGGTGTCGGCGGCACTGATCCCCTCTTTAAAGCGCTCGAACCCTTTCTCCATCGCTTGCCAGGCGATGGACATGGCGCTGTCGGAGGGCATGGGGGGACTGAGGGTGAACTGCTCCAGCAGCACTTTTTCCTGAGGCGTGGGACGGCGGCTGATGGCGGTAAAAGCCTGCTGATTGACCGGCAGCAACGCCCCCTGATGATAGATGAACTGCTGAATATCCTGACGCTGGATAAAGGCCATCAGTGCCTTGATGACGGGTTGCCGATCCTCATCATCCATCGCCCAGCGGGAGGCTCCCATCACGTAGGCGCCGCTCATGGAGTGCATGGAATGGCTTTGCCAGCGGGGCAGCAGGGCGACACCCAGCTTATCCCCCATATTCTTCACCAGATCATTGAAGGCCCAGTCCCCATTGATGAGGTAGGCGCTTTTGCCCTCATTGAAGCGGGCGAGGGCGGTGTCATAGTCGCACTCGGGATCAACCCACTGTTCGCTGGCGACGGTGCGGTAGGCCTCCAGTGCCTGCACCATGGCCGGGCTGTCGAGGGTGATGCGCCCTTCGGTCACCGGCGAGCCGCCAAAGGTGTGTAAAAAGGCGGCGAAGTAGTACATGTCGTGATAGGGCCAGCTGACGGGGTAGACCCCCTTGGCCTTGAGGGCCGGGGTGATAGCAGTCAGTTGCTGCCATTGGGTCACCGGAGTCGAGACCAGCGCCTTGTTGTAAAACAGCATCAGATGGTTGCCCTGCATCATGGGCATGCCCCAGCGTTGCCGATCCAGGGTGACATAACGCAAGGCGCTGGCCATCAGCGCGGGGGAAAACCACTCGGCCGGGAGGGGAGCGAGGGTCATCTGGCGATAGAGGCCGATAAAATCGGAGGGGATCAGCATCAGATCGGGCAGCCCCCTGGCCTGAGCTGCCAGCAGGAGATCCGCCTTGATCTTGCCCGGCTCAATCTGGGTGACCCGCACTCTGTGGTTCCCCTCCTGATTGAAGCGGGCGATCACGTCGTCGATCACGTAACCGGCTTGCTGGGAGTGCCACAGCTCCAGTTCAGGCTCCTGAGCCTGCAGGGGGTGGCTCAATGCAAACAGGCAAAGCAGCAAGAGATGATAAAAAGATCGTTTTCTGCTCATGTTATCATCACCGTTATTCCCTGAATTCCAAGGGAAAAATGTAACAAACTACCGGCAAGATCGGTAGGCTCGGGTGTCAACTAATTGACTGAAAAAACAAAAAGCCCGGCGCGTGGGCCGGGCTGGGGGATAAATTGCTTATCCGCATATTCTTCGAGGCATCTATTGTGGATGTTGTTTGAGGATGTCGTATATCTCCTCTTTCAGTTTGAGTTTCTGTTTTTTCAGATCTCTCACCTCGGCGCTATAGTCGCTGGCGTGATGCTTTTCCAACTTTCTAATCTCCGCATCCAGGTCGTTGTGCAAGTCAAACTTCTTCTGGAAATGGACATCACTGCTCTTCAGTTTCGAGATGAGTTCTCTGTACTCTGGGAACATGTAATGGAGCCTCCTTGGTTTCGTTTGATTGTGCCTGTAAGACCAAAGCTACCCCTTAGTGCCGGGGATAAATGTGATCCTGATCGGATTTGGGGGCAATGATTTGGAGTATTCGGCGGGATATTTATAACTTGTTGAATCAAAACAAGATAAGTGATTTATCAATCTGAATGGTGAGCCAAACTGTGCGACAAGTCACAACAGGGGCAGTGTTGGTGTGAGGGTGCAGGATCAAAAAAGGGGCCGAGTGGCCCCTTTTATGGATGCAGGCAACGTTACTCTTTCTCTTCGTCCGCCTGCTCTTTTTTCTTTTTCTTCTCGGGCAGCGGCTTGCCATCGCGGTGGATCACCTTGCCCGCTTCAAAGCCAATCTGGGCGGCCAGCTCTTCCAGATCCGCCGACTTGGCCTGATCCCCGATGGCGTAGCGATAGTTGGCGATGGAGATCTTTTCGGCCACCGGCGTGCCCGGGACGATAGGCTCGCGCCAGCCCTGGCCGATGTGGGCCACCAGGGTGCCGTTCATCAACAGCTCGCCGACGATCTCCTGGGTCGGATTGCCCTTGCCGTAGGTGAGACCCTGCGGGTGCTTCTTGCCGACCAGCGGCTCGTTGCTGGCGGGGATCAGCTTGGTGCGGATCAGCCACTTGGGCTTTTTGGTGTTGCCCACCGCCTTGCCGGTCTGGTACTCGTTGATCTTGATGGTCTTGATCATCTGGGCCATGAAGTCCTTGGTCAGCGCCTTCTGGGCGTCGCTGGTTTCATCGATGGCGATGGGGGCCACATACCAGGTCTGGGTGGCTTGAGCCTTGGGAGCGGCAGGGGCAGTTTGCGCCATGGCCAGGGGGCTGAGCAGGATGGCAGCCAGCAAGAGTCCTATCTTCTTCATTGTGATTCCGCTTTTGTTTCAACAAGAATTTTGTTTTGCCAGCGACGACTGCGCCAGCGCCAGAACATGGCCAGACCGCGCACCCACTCGTCGCAGGCCAGCGCCAGCCAGATACCGACCAGTCCATAACCCTGCATGATACCGAGGAAATACGAGAGTGGCACGGCAATTCCCCACATGGAGAGCAACGCCATGTAGAGGGGGAAACGGGCATCCCCGGTGGCCCGCAGGGCGTTGATCACCACCAGATTGAAGGTGCGGCCGGGTTCGAGGATAAGGCTGATAAGAAACAGTTGCGCCACCTGGGTGATGATGTCGGCATCATCGGTAAAGAGGCTGATGATGGTGTGGCCATTGAGGGCCGCCGCCACGGCGATGACGCAGGTGACCGCCAGCCCCAGCTTGAGGCTTTTGAGCAGCTGCTGATAGGCGCGATCGAACTGTCTTGCTCCCGCCAGATGGCCGATGATGATCTCGTTGCCAAGGCCGATGGAGAGGCCAAACAGCAGGATAAACAGGCAGATCTGGAAGAAGTAAGATTGGGTCGCCAGCGCCTTGTCCCCCAGCAGTCCGACAAAGGCTGTCACCACCATAAACTGCAGCATCCAGGAGAGGTTCTCCCCTGCCGCCGGCAGGCCGATATGGAGCACCTTGCCCAGCATCTCCCGACTGGGGTGGACGATATCGCGCACCACCAGTCGAATGCCGGTCTTGCGGGCCACCAGCCACACCAGCAGCACCACGCCGACCAGTCGGCCAGCGACCGTGCTGATGGCAACGCCAGCGACCCCCAGCTGGGGCAGGCCGAACCAGCCGTAGAGCAGCAGCAGGTTGCCGACGAAGGTGATGAGGTTGACGATCAGGGTCACATACATCGCCTGACGGGTGTGGCCGTGAGCGCGCAGGGTCGCCGCCAGACAGAGGGCTGCCGCTTCCGGTAACAGGCAGAGACCGATGATCTGCAAGTAAAGCGTCCCGTCGCTCATCAGATTGGCAGGCAGGTTCATCAGCGCCAGCATGGTGCTGGCCCCCGCCATCACGCCGATGGCGGCCACCAGACCGATCAGCAGGTTGAAGCCGATAGCGGTGTGGATCACCACCCGACTCTTCTCCCGATCGCCGGCCCCCAGATACTGGGTGATCACCACGCTGGTACCGATACTGACGAAGCTGAACAATGTGATGGCGAGATCGAACACCTGATTGCCGACCGCCAGCGCCGCCACTCCCTGATAGGAGACGTGACCCACCATGAAGGTATTGAGGGCGCCGGTCAGAAAGTGCAGGGCGAGATCGATAAAGAGCGGCCAGGTCAGCGCAAATAGCGTGCCCGGGCCTGCGTGGGATTGAGATTGCATGGCATGTCCAACAGCTGGGAGGGCACGGGGGAGTGTCCTCTGGGGGCGCATTTAACACCAAGGCCAAGGCCGGTGCAATCCTTGTGCAGGATTGCATCGGCCAGGGGGTCAGGCCAAGGGATCAGGCAGGCGTGGCGCCTGCCTCCTGTTCGCTTGGCTGGGTGAGGCGCGCCGAGTCGGGCAGGGCATCATCCTGCGGCCAGTTGGAGCGGATGGCATCAGTGGTGCTCTCCACCACCGCATCATCCTTGAACATCGGCTCGCGGTAGCAGCGGGTCAGGCGCAGCGCCTGATACATGTCGGGGCAGAGGATGATCCCTTCATCGCCCACCCGCACGCCCGCCTGCTTTAGCCAGTGGGTCATCTGGCCGTGGCGACCCGCCATCACCATATGGATGCCGCGCCGTTTCAGCTCTTTGTGCAGCTCTCCCACCATGCTCATCACGCTGATGTCCTGATGGGTGAAGCAGGCGACTGCATCGATCACCAGACACTTGGGGGCTCGGGGATCCTGCACCAGCAGGGCCAGCACCCGCCGCTTGAAATAGGGGGCATTGAAGTAGGTGAGCGGTGAGTTGAAGCGATAGACCAGAATACCCGGGATCGCCTTGGCCTGTTCGTTGTCCCCCAGGGTACGTACTACCCCCTCGTCATCCATGCCGAGCAACTGGTCGGTGGGGCGCATCACATTGCGCAGGAACTGGAACAAGCCCAGCAACACGGCGAGGGTGATCCCGGGGATCACTCCCATGGTGAGCACGCTGATAAAGGTGACCAGCGCCAGCCAGAAGGCGGAGCGATCGGAGTGGCGCAGGGCCCAGAGACCGCGAAAATCGGTGAGCGACAGGGAGGCCATTACCAGCACCACCCCGAGGGCGGCGGTCGGGATGTATTTGAGCGGCGCCGTCAGATAGAAGGTGATGAGGGCGATCACCGCCGCGGCGATGATAGAGACCAGCTGGCTCTTGCCGCCGTTGGCGTCGTTGACCGCGGTGCGTGAATCCGCCCCGCTGATGGCGAAACCCTGGGAGACTGCGGAGGCGAGGTTCGCCATACCGAGGGCCCGAAACTCCTTGTCTGCGTCGATTTCGTAACCGTTTTTGGCTGCAAAGCTGCGGGCGGTCAGCATCATGGAGACGAAGCTCACCATGGCGAGGTTAAGGGCTGGCAGCACCAGCTCCCGCATCAGGCCGGGGGGAAATTCCGGCATCTGGAAGGCGGGCAGGCCGGAGCCCACCGTCCCCAGGGTAGCGATATCAAACTGGCCGAGATTAAAGCCCCACACCAGCGCAGCGGTCACCACCATGGCCACCATGGAGGAGGGCCATGCCGGTTTGTAGCGCTTGGCCAGCAGCAGGGTGAGCAGAGCCACCAGACTCATGGCCAGGGTCGGCAGATGGGTTTGGGTAATATAGGTAGCCCCGCTGGCGATCCGCTCGATGAGGTAACGTTCGCTGAAAGTGAAGCCGAAGATCTTGGAGAGCTGGCCCACCATGATGGTGATGGCCACACCATTGAGCAGCCCCATCAGGATCGGGCGGGAGAGAAAGTCCGCCAGCACCCCCAGCTTGAAGCGGCTGGCAATCAGGCACCAGAAGCCGGTCATGGCGGTCATGGTCATCACCAGTTGCCAGTGACGGGTGGGGTCGCCTGCAGCCAGCGGCGTCACCACGGCGGCAATGACCGCGCAGGTGGCGGCATCGGGGCCGACAATCAGCTGGCGGGAGGTGCCAAACAGGGCGTAGACCAGCATGGGCAGGATGCAGGAGTAGAGGCCGACGATGGCACCCACCCCGGCAAGCTCGGCATAGGCGATGGCGACGGGCAGTGCCACGGCCGCCACCGAGAGTCCGGCGCGAAGGTCTGGCATCAACCAGGCGCGCTGGTAATGCAGCAGGGCGGCGAGGCCCGGTAGCCAGCGTTCGAGAGAGAAGAAGTCGCGCATTATTTAACCCATTGAGTTACAACCAGCTTTTCCCCTAGTGTGCCCAAGGTTATCGAAAGATTGCAATCAGGTTATGGCCAGTTTACCTGAAGGTCAGGCCAGATAGCCTGCCAGCGTTTCTCCTTGATGCGCTGGGTAAAAATCTGTTTGTCCTGGCGACATTTGGGGTTGGCACTCACTTGCAGCGACCAGTTGATGGCAAAGCCGTAGGGGGCGAGCCACTCGAACTCGCCATCCTGATTCAGGCGTACGCCGATGCAGGTGGGCACCTCGACCCAGTGGCTGAGCGCCTCAAGGCTGCTGGCAAACGGCGCTACCAGCTGGCGAGTGTGCATGCGGGCCTGATTGCGCACCTCCCACTGCTGGCCGGGCAGGCGTTTGGCGAGCCAAGCTTCGTGCTCCGCTTCGGCCAGCCCTTGCGGATCGGTTTTATCGAGATAGATAAGGTCGATATCGTTGAGCGGGGTGGGCACCGCCTTGTGGTGAAGGTGATCCCAGATGAGGTTGCGGATAAAACCGGCCCCCAGCGCCCAGTCGGGCAGATTGAGCTCGGCCGCGGCTTGCAGGCAGGCCATCCGCTGCGGATCGGCCCGCAGCAGGGCTTCTGTTTTGGCTTGGAATTGCTGTTCGAGGGCGGAGTTCAGAGGTTCAGTTGTTGGCATTGCGGCGTAACCAGACATCAATGTAGCGGCAGCTCGGCACTATAGTGAGCCCCTCCGCCTGAGTCCAGTTGAAGAAGGCGCGCGCCAGCTGATCGGCAATCCCCTGCACCCGCAGCTCGGGGGGCACGAAGGTGCTGTATGCGTCGATGGTCTTGGCGTCGAGCCGCCGGTAGCGCAGTCTCGACTC
The DNA here is from genome assembly GCF_051920345.1 of Aeromonas sp. 102P. Classification (NCBI taxonomy): domain Bacteria; kingdom Pseudomonadati; phylum Pseudomonadota; class Gammaproteobacteria; order Aeromonadales; family Aeromonadaceae; genus Aeromonas; species Aeromonas sp. 102P. The sequence continues at coordinate 2,240,177 of NZ_JBQBCZ010000001.1, forward strand.
TTTCCCCTCCACCATACAGATGAACTGCTGCTGGTTGGCCTGATGGATGATGTCGCTCATGGTGGGCACCTCTGGCATAAAGTTGGGTCTCTCGGCACAACATAACTGTTAGCCAAGGTATAGAACAGATAATGAGAGCCCGTGGTCAATATCATCCCCCTTTGACAGAGGGCGCATCGATATCGCGATGTAGATCAAGGTGCCCGATGGTGAGTCGGGCACCGCGTTAGTGTCAGCACAAGAGTGTTGGCAAAGGGGAGGGATCAGACCCAGGCTCGCTCCAACAGAGTGAGTAACTGCTCACGGTCGGCGTCCTTGCGATTGAACAGCAGGGCACCGTCGTTGACCGCCAGATCGCGGATCTCGGTCAGTAGCGAGCGATCGCTTACCCCTGCCTCGCTCATGGTGCGCGGCAGCTTGACCGCTTGCCACAGGGTGTCGCGCAGGGTGCGAATGGCTGTGATGGTCGCCTCCGCCCGCTGATGGGCCGGGGTGGCGGCAAAGCGCTCGGCCCCCACCAGCGGCAACAGCAGCCGGGCCAGCTCGCTATCCACCTCGGGGCGGTTGTAGTCGAGCACGGTGGGCAAAAAGAGGTTCATGCACAGCCCGTGGGGCAGATGGCAGCGGGCTCCCAGACTGTGGCCGAGGGCGTGCACCAGCCCCACCATGGAGTTGGAGAAGGCCATGCCAGCCAGCGTGGATCCTTCCGCCAGTTGCAGCCGCAGTTGCTTGTTTTGCGGGTCGTGGATGATTTGCGGCAGGGCGCTGGCGATCTTCTCCACTGCCATCAGGGCCAGCGCATCGCTCACCGGGTTCTTGGCGGTACCGATAAAGGCCTCGATGGCGTGGGTCATGGCATCCATGGCGGTAGCGGCGGTGATATTGAGGGGCAGCCCCTGGGTCAGGCGCGGGTCTAACACCGCCAGTTGGGGCAGCAGGAAGGGGGAGGTGAAGGGCACCTTGCGCCCGCTCGCCTCATCCTTGATCACTGCAACCAATGTCACTTCTGATCCTGTGCCCGCCGTGGTGGGCACCACCGCCAGCGGCTTGAGGGGACGGGTCAGGCAACCGGCGCCCGAGTAGTCGAGCAGATGATCCCCCCCCATGGAAGTGAGAATGTTGACTGCCTTGGCGGTGTCGATGACCGAGCCGCCCCCCAGCGCCACCAGACTGTCGCAGTCGAGCTCGCGATAGCGTTTGGCGATCCGCTCCACCACAGCGGTGGAGGAGTCTGCCGGGATCTCGTCCCAGATGGCGGCGACCGGCAGCTCCCCTTCGGCCAGCACATTGGCCAGCAGGGTGGCAAGGCCGGTGGCATTGACCCCCTTGTCGGTCAGCAGCAGCGGGCGACGGGCCCCGAGGCTGGCCAGCTCGCTGGCCAGCTGCTCCAGCGCCTGTTCACCGGCCAGCAGTTTGACCGGGCAGAAAAAATCGTAATAGCGGCTCATTTCAAGGCTCCTTGCGCGTTAGCCGGTCACCAGACCCAGATAGATGTTGCAGGCCCGGCCAAGTTTGTTGGTCGGGGCGGGATAGTGGCGCAGCAGCGGCCGCGCGATAAAGGCGGGCAGGATCAGGGACTGCAACTGCTCAAGCCCCCGCACCAGATGCATGGCAACGGTCAGATCTCCCTCCACCAGCAGCCGGTTTTCGCCAAATGCCTGATTGACCCCGAGCCGAAAGCTCAGGGCGCGAAAGGCGATATTGGGGTGTTTGAAGCGCACCCGCAGCGGATGGATGGTGGCATGAGGGGCGGCCGGCGCGCCGGGATACCAGCGCCCACCCTGCTTGTGCATGTTCATGGCGTAGCCGATGCCGCCTACTTCGAGGCGAATAGCCAACCCGTCCGGCAACGGCGACAATTCACGGCGCACTGCCTCGTCGGTGCGGGCGGCGCGGCAGAGGGTGCGACCCACCACCCAGAGCAGAGTGGTGATCCAGAGGCGGCGGCCAAGGGCGGCCGCAGGTTCAAACATCCGTGTTTGCATGAGGATTGGCTCCTGAGATGGCTGACCAGAAGAGAGCGAACGCACTGGCTTGCCAGTAGTCGTCCTCTCCCAGCTCCGGTTGATCGACAAACAGTGATGCGCAGGCAAGGAACTGGCCCTGACACACCTCCAGCAACAGTGGCGCGGGGGCCTGCATCAGCTCGCCGCTGGCCTGCCCCTTTGCCAGCAGGGCAGGCAGAAAGCGCAGGGCATCGTTCAGGATCTGGCTGCGGGCCGGTCTGGCCAGCAGCGGAGAGTGAAAGAAACCCAGCACAAATTTGAGCTCATTGGGGTTAGCCTGCATCCACTCCATCGCCAGCTGCCAGTAGTGGCGGGTCTGGTCGTACAGCGGCAGGGTGGGGTCTGCTTCATGGATGGCGCCCCCCATCCGGGTCTTTACATCCTGATAGAGGGCGAGGATCAGCGCCTCCTTGCTCGGAAAGTGGTGGAACAGAGTACCGTTGGCCACCCCGGCCGCCTTGGCGATACGGGCGGTGGCGGCCCCCTGCAGGCCATCTTCGGCGCAGAGGGCGAGGGCGGCATCCAGGATCTGGCGGCGCTTGTCGGTCATGGTTTGTGGCTGCGGGATAGCCTGGTTCATGGTTATCTCCATCAGCGCAGGAAGAAGGCCATCATCAGCTTCTGGATCCAGCTGTGGTAGGGCGGATGGATCAGGGAGCCGGTGGTGAACTTGCCGCGGGTCAGCACGGTTTTTGCCTTGGAGAAGGTGAGGAACCCCTCGTGGCCGTGGTAGTGGCCCATGCCGGAGGCGCCGATGCCGCCAAACGGCACATCGTCGGCCGCCACCTGAAACAGGCTTTCGTTGATCGCCATGCCGCCGGAGTGGGTCTCCTTGGTCACTCGCGCCTGCAACTCGGGGTCGAAGCTCATCAGATAGAGGGCCAGCGGGCGGGGCCGCTCGGCCACATAAGCGAGCGCCTCCTCCAGGGTGTCGTAGGGAATGAGCGGCAGCAGCGGGCCAAAGATCTCCTGCTGCATCACCTGACACTGACCCGGCACCCCGGTCAGCAGGTGGGGCACCAGCAGGCGACGCTGGTCGTCGCGGGCCGGGTTGCCACAGGGGTGGAGCTGGGCACCCGCCTGCTCGGCTTCATCCAGCCAGCTGACGAGACGTTGATACTGGCGGTCGTTGATGATGGCGCCGTAGTCAGCACTATTGAGCCCCTGCGGGTAGAGCTTGCTGAAGTGGCGGCGATAGGCGGCGATAAAGTTATCCACCTCGCTGCGGGGCAGCAGCACATAGTCGGGGGCGACGCAGATCTGTCCGGCGTTGAGGCTCTTGCCGAAGATCATCCGCTCGACCGCGGTGGCGACCGGCATGTCGGGGGCGATGAGACAAGGGCTCTTGCCACCCAGCTCAAGGGTGAGGGGGGTGAGCTGGGGCGCGGCGGCGGCCATCACCAGCTTGCCTACCATGGTAGAGCCGGTAAAGAGCAGGTGATCGAACGGCAGTGAGCTGAATGCCGCCGCCATCTGGGCATCCCCCTCGATGATGGCGATCTCGTTTTCGTCAAATACGCTGGTGAGCATGGTGCGCAGCACGGCATTGGTATGGGGGGTGAACTCGGAGAGTTTCAGCATCGCCCGGTTGCCCGCCGCGATGGCGGTGATGAGGGGGCCAAGGCTCAGCATCACCGGAAAGTTCCACGGCACGATAATGCCGACCACCCCGAGTGGCTGGAAGTGCACCTCTACTTTGGCGGGGGCCAGCAGCAGGCCGGTGTGGCGGCGGTGGGGCTGCATCCAGCGTTTGAGCCGCTTCTGGGTGTAGTTGATCTGCATGATGCAGGGCAGCACATCGGCGATCAGGCTGTCGTAGTGGCTGCGCTGACCATAATCTGCCGCCAGCGCCTTGCACAGCTGCCCCTTGTGGGCGAGCAACGCCTGCTTGAGTTTGGTCAGCTGCGCCCGGCGCTCGGCCAGGGTAGGCATGGGATGAGCCAGACTCGCCCGCTTGAGCCGTGCCAGCTGATCCGGCAGGGACAATTTGATGGCGAGGATATCCTCAGGAGTGTGTTGAAGCTGCGCCGCACCCATGTTGTTCTCCGCATGAAAAATGACCGACTGATTAGTCGGTCTAAATCTAGCTGTTTGTTACCGGAATGTAAAGCTGGCAAGCTGTCTGCCGTTCACCATGAGCCGGACGCAAGAGAGAACTGTGTGTCTCCCCACACTTTTGTGGTTTGCTCGTTGGTGACTTATCTAATAAGGGGTAGTTTTTGGCTATTAACCTACACGGAGAGAGCACTATGACCAGGGAACTGAACAGCTTGTTGGCCCGGCTTGAAGATGTGGTTGAGCGGATGCCGGATTGCTTCAACACCTACGAATTCGCCCAGAAGCTGGCACTGCAATATCAGCCGGAATTCTTTGCCGCGGGCCACTCTCTGGCCGAGCACGAGGGCAAGGTACTGCGGGTGCTGCACCAGAAGATCGCCGAGGCGCTGGCAGGCAGCGAGATGGTGATTGAAGGGGCGCTGCTCCCCTGCGTCACCCCCTGGGGGGAGAAGGCGACCTCACCGCGCTGGCACCGCAAGCACTGAGGGTCGGAGTAAGGCAGATCACTGCCAGATAGCAGATAACGAACAACGATAAAGGGCGCGGCGCTGGCAACAGGGCCGCGCCGTTTCTTGTGCAGATTGTCGCCAGCAGCGTGTCGTTGCCGAGAGCAAAGGCCCGCTCTGTGATCCCATGCCGGGATACGGGGCCGTTAGCCGGGTAGACTCTCCCTTTTGTCGCAGGGTTTGTCACCGTAGGAATTTCTCATGACCCATAAAATCATTCTGGATACCGACCCGGGTATCGACGATGCCATGGCCATCCTGTTTGCCGAGGCCCATCCCGCCATCGAGCTGCTCGCCATCACCACTGTTTTTGGTAACGCCACTATCGACAATGGTACCCGCAACGCCCTCTGGCTCAAGCAGAAGTACGGCATGAAGGCGGATGTGGCCAAAGGCGCTGCCGCCCCGCTGCTGCGCGAGCCGGTCGGCCCCACCACCATAGTCCACGGCCCGAGCGGCTTTGGCGACATGGAGGCGGGGGAGGTGACTATCGCTCCGGATCCCCGCCCCGCTTGGCAATATATTGTCGAGGCGGTGAAAGCCGCGCCGGGGGAGATCACCCTCGTCACTATCGGCCCACTGACCAATCTGGCGCTGGCGCTACAACAGGCGCCCGAGATTGTCTCGCTAGTGAAACAGGTAGTAGTGATGGGCGGCGCCTTTGGCGTCAACGGCCATCGTGGCAACGTCACCCCCTATGCCGAGGCCAATATCCACGACGATCCCGATGCCGCCGACCGGGTCTTTACCGCCGACTGGCCGGTGGTGATCATCGGGCTGGATGTGACCCAGCAGAGCTTCTTCGGCAGCGCCTATCTGGATGAACTCAGGGACAAGGCGGGGGAGCCGGGCCGCTTCCTGTGGGATGTCAGCCGCTTCTATCTGCGCTTCTACTCCGAGAAACTGGGGCTCTCCGGTTGTCATGTCCACGATCCGTCCGCCATCGCCTATGCCATCGATCCGACCCTTTTCACCCTGCGCGAAGGGCCGGTGCGGGTGATCACCAGCGGCCCGGCCATCGGCCACACCCTGCAAAAGTTCGATGGCAAGCGCCACTCCCACGATGACTGGGCAGCCTATCGTCCGCAGCAGGTCGGGGTGGCGGTGCGTGATGAAGCCTTGCTGGCGCTCTATCGCGAGACGCTGGTGGGCTGGGACAAGGATTGCTGAGCAAAGAGGCGCTATTGCGCTGAGGCGGGGGCTGTGATCGACGCCAAACAATCGGAGCGCACGGCCGCTTATACTGCCTGATATCAAGAGCTTGGGAGGGATGAAGATGGCCTGGATTTCCTTGATAGTGGCGATAGCCCTGATCTGGTGGTTGATGAAGCTGGGGCGTGGTGCCCTGTTCGAAATCCGCCTTGCCCCCGGCAAGGTGGTGGTCAAGCAGGGCAAGGTGTCACCCGCCTTTATTGAGCATGCCAAGCAGATCTTGCGCCACGACACGGTGCGCGGTCGCATCGTGGGGCAGCGTGATGGCGATGGCGTGAAGCTGATCTTCTCCCGCTCCATCCCCGAATCGGTGGCCCAGCGGTTTCGCAATATCTTCCCCTATGGCGATTACCGCCAGCCAACGGCGCCGCTGCCGGGGCCCAAATCCCGCAAGGGATAAGCACCGGAACGTGGTTCATCAATAGCAAACGGGCCTCCAGTGGAGGCCCGTTTTCTTATGACACTTGGCCAAGAGAGAGCTGACAGCCCTTACTCCTTGCCGTGCAGCTCGCGCTGGGCCTTGACCGCCGCCGCCTTGACGGCGGTGCCTTCATTGCCCCAGGAGGCGCGCAGGGTGTTGACCAGCTCGGCGAGCCGCTCATCATCCATGGTCCAGCCATAGCCCGGCATGTGGTAACCCAGATGGCCGTGGGTGACCGGTGTTTCGGCGCCGTGCAGCAGCACATTGATCAGGCTCGACGGATCGCTCGCCAGCACGGTGCGGTTGTTGACCAGCGAGGGGATGACGTGGTCATTGCCCTGGCCGTTGACCCCGTGACAGGTGGAGCAGTACATGGCGTAGTCCGCCTTGCCGCTGGCACTGGCGTAGGCGCGGGCCCCTTTCTCCGCCACCGGTTCATCTTTCAGATCGGTCAGATAGGTGGCGATGCTGGCCAGATCGGCGTCGCTGAAATACTGGCTGCTGTGAGTGATCACTTCCCCCATGGGGCCCGCGACCGCTTCATGCTGGCTGCGGCCGGTTTTCAGCAGATCGATCAGCGCCTGCTTGCTGTAACGGCTGCCGCGAATGTCGGGGGCATACCAGCCATCCAGCGCGGCACCGCTCAGGTAGACGGGATCCGCCTCGGTCAGCGCTTTCTCCTGCATCCCCAATCCGCGTGGGGTGTGGCAGCTGCCGCAGTGACCTGCACCCTGCACCAGATAGGCGCCGCGGTTCCACTCTTCGCTCTTGCCCGCCACCGGGGTGAAGCGGCTGTCATCGTGGTAGACCCAGTTCCAGCCCATCAGCGGCCAGCGCATGTTGAGGGGCCAGGGGATGTCGCTCTCCTTGTTGGCGATGGCCAGCGGCTGCACCTCCTTCATCAGGTAGTGATAGAGATCTTCGAGATCCTTATCGCTCATCTTGGCGTAGGCGGTGTAGGGCATGGCCGGATAGAGGCGATGACCATCGCGGGCCACCCCTTCGCGCATCACCTTGATGAACTCCGGCAGGCTGTAGTTGCCGATACCGTGGGTCTTGTCGGGGGTGATGTTGGTGGCAAATACGGTGCCGATGGGGGTCGGGAACCCTTTGCCGCCCGCCAGCGGCTTGCTGGTTTCGCTGGTGTGACAGGCAGCGCAATCGCCCAGCTTGGCCACGTATTCCCCCGCAGACATGGCGGGGGCTGCGTTGGCGGCAAGGGCGGGCAGGGCCAGCAGCAGGGCGCTGGCGGTCAGTGACAGGGCGCGGCTCATTGGGCACCTCCCTTGCTCATGGCTACCAGCTCGTTGACGGCGCGCCACGCTTCGTCGATGGCGGCGTGGGCGTAGGGGCTCCAGCCTGCATCCGAGTTGGCGATGGGGCGGCGTGGGCGTAGGGGCTCCAGCCTGCATCCGAGTTGGCGATGGTGATGTTGCCGATCGGCTGGCGACCCAGTTCAATCCATTTTTCGCACTGAGCTTCGTCATCAAATAGGGTGTTGGTGACATAGGAGTAACCGTGAGACCAGCGGTTGACCGTGATGGCGAGGATATCCTGCTCATGGTTGAAACCGGCGCTGCCCAGCATCCCCTGCAACTGCTCGCGGATCATCTGCTCATGCTGCTCGAACGGCATGCCGAGGATCATGGCGCGCCCCTTGCGGGACTGTTCGCGGGCCGAGAGGCCGCTGCCCGGCAGGGTCGGCACATAGACCATGTGCAGGCACATCGGCTGATCCGGGCTCTTGGGATGCTCGTAGCCACCCATGCTGACCGGATAGTCGAGCTTGACCCGGCTGTAGGGTGCGGCGGGGGAGTAGACCTCGTGTACCCCCAGCTTGACGAAGGCTTGCCAGTTCTTGATCACCACCTTGGTGTAGACCAGCGGCGCCTTGGCATTTTGGCGCAGCGCCTCCTTCTGGGGCTCCGGCATCTCGGGCACCATGTAGGGGATCATCATGTTGTAGCCAGCCATGATCGACTGCTTGGCCCGCACCCGGTGCAGTTTCCCCTCCTTGATGTAGGTGACATCCACCGCCAGCTTGCCGTCGGCGAGGCGCACGTTTTTGGCCTGCAACGCTGTGCTGCCAAGGCGCAGTTGCACCTTGTGCTCAGGCAGGTCGAGTTTGCTGTAGTCAAACTTGGCCAGCACCACATCCTGCATGGTGTGACCCGGCGCCACCTGCGGAATGAGCTTGCGTACCATCAGGCGGGTGAGACCGGCGTTGCCATCGGGGAAGTGGAAGATGTAGGGATCGTCCAGCTCCGCCTGCTCCTCGGCATCCAGCGGCGTCAGATTGAGGCCGTCGAAACCCGGCAATGCGCAGAGGCGCGCATCGGCGCAGGCGGTGGCGTCGATGCCGACCGCCTGGAAGTCGTTGGTGCGCTGCTGGAAGTAAGTGATCGCCCGCTCGCTCAGGCCCACTTTATCGCGCAGGAAGGTGGTGTAGCTGTTGCGGGTTACCCACTCATCCTGCTGCTCGCGGGTCATGCCGCTCAGGTAGTCGATCTTTGATTCGTGCAGGGCCAACAGGGCGGCCTTGTCGGCATCATCGAGGGGGAAGTCACCGATAAACTCTGCCAGTGGCCGGCCGTTCAGGCGATCGCGCGGGATATCGTCCGCCACGTTGTGGCCCGGATCGCCGTTCACTATCTTGTTGACGCCAAAGTGCTTCTCGTCGAAATAGACGCCGCGGCTTAGCCCCAGATCCGGATAGAAGGTCTGCTGGAAACCGGCAGCCAGCTCGTCGATGTTGACCTCCAGCGCCTTGAGCAGACCGAGCGCCACCGGGCTGTAGACCGAACGCGGTGATTGCAGGGACTCACTGCCGCCGTAACCCAGACGCAGGCCATCGGGGGTAGTGAACTCGTTGCGCTTGGCGTGGCCGCCGAAGTCGTCGTGGTTGTCGAGCAGCAGGATCTTTTTATCCGCGCCGAGCAGTTGTTGATAGAAGCAGGCGGCGGCCAGACCGCTGATCCCGGCGCCGACGATCACCAGATCGTACTCTCCCTCTAGGGGAATATTGGCAAAATCATACTGCTTGCCGTCACGGGCGATGCTGTGGGCCGGTTCGAAAGAGCCCGGGTGGTTGCCGCGCAGGCCGGTGAGGGCGGGCGGGTAGGCTAGGGTTTTATCCGCCAGCGCGCTGCCGCCTTCGGCAGCCTTGAGCAGATTGATGGGGGCTACGCCTGCCGCAATGGTGATGGCAACGCCGTTGAGAAAATCTCTGCGTGTAATACTCATGGCTATCCCTGTGTTAGGAGAAGTAATGAATAAGTGGATTCATTATGGGGGGGAGACACAGATCCTGTTCAGGATTGGGCGCCGAATCTACCGCTATCCTCACGCTGAGTCCATACGATTGCTAATGGATTATTAAGCACCATTTTCCTGCTTGTGACGAGAGTGATGCGCTGATGGGGGGGATTTGCCCTGTCGCAGGGCAAATTATCTTCCGGCTCGGTCGGTCAATGATTGCCGCAGCTGATTAGTTTGGGAGACGTTCGGGCATCATTGTCGACTCGGGGGGATGATCGCGCTAAGCTCTTAACTACTTGTTTTATCGACTCTCTTTTTTATTCATAGGCATAAAGGCCACTCAGGAGGCGCAATGAACTGGTACATCTCGGTCCTCAAGCAATATGCGGTATTCAGCGGGCGGGCCCGTCGCACCGAATACTGGATGTTCGTGCTGTGCAACGTCATCGTCATGCTGCTGCTCGGCATGGTGGACAAGCTGATCGGCGGCGACAATGAGCTGATCAGCTCCATCTATTCGCTGGCGGTGCTGCTGCCATCGCTGGCGGTGGCGGCCCGTCGTCTGCACGATACCGACCGCAGCGCTTGGTGGCTGCTGCTCGGGCTTATCCCCATTATCGGCACCCTGGTGCTTATCTACTTTATGGTTTGCAACGGTCAGCAGGGGCCAAACCGCTTCGGTGACGATCCCAAAGCGGCCCCCTCGCAGGGCTTTATCGTCAGCTAACGGGCGCGGCTTGGCCAATCATCGGTCAATAAAAAGAGAGGGAGGCATCACGCCTCCCTCTCTTTTTCGTGTTGATGGCCGATCAACGCTCAATCAGCGGGGCGGAGCGGTAGCTCCACATGCCGTAGGTGCGCAGGGCGTCGCGGTAGATGCCGAGCAGCTCGCTCTCGCTCGGGGTGGCCAGCTCCTCGAGGGGTTTGTCGGGGTAGCTGACGCTCGCCACCTTGATGTTGGCCGGACCAATCTGGTCGCAGGCGATTTCCAGCACCGTCTGGCCGCGGCGTACATGGCTGGCGGAGCTTACCAGCACCGCATAGTCAATCTGGTGGCGGGCGAGGGCATAGGCGCTGTAGAGGGCGTTGTCCACCGTGCTGGTGGCGTAGTTCTCTTCAATCAGGCGGCTGCGGTCGATGCCGTGGTTGGCCAGCCAGTCAGCCATCAGCTTGCCCTCGGTCTGGCGGTTCTGGGGCACGCCGCCGGTCAGGATGAGCAGCGCTTCCGGGTCGGCTTTGGCCAGATCAAGGGTGGTTTGCAGACGGCCCAGCAGGATCTTGTCCATGCTGCCGTCGGGATTGAGGGCGTAGCCCAGGGTGACGATGGCGCGCTTGCCCTCCTGGGTGGCCTTGACCTGATCCCCGGTCAGTTCGGTCTGCAGCGGGGCGGCGGTGATCCGCTGCACCCGGGCGATGATCTCCTCCAGATCGGCTGCGCGGCCACTGTTGCGATCCGCCACTTTCGCCAGATAGCTGCGGGAAGCCTCCTTGTTACCCTTCACCAACTGCCAGATGGCGAGATAGCTGTTGATGTCGAGATCATCGGGGGCGACGGCCTGCGCCTGCTCCAGCAAGGTGATGGCGCGACTCAGGTTGCCGTTGTAGATCTGGGCGTTGGCCGCCGAGATGAGCAGGTCGGTGCGGTAGGGTTCCAGCTGGTAGGCGGCCAGTAGCCGCTCGGTCACCAGCTCCATATTGCTCGGCATCTTGGCGGTAAAACCGGCGTGGGAGATCTTGGCTGGCGACTTGTATATCTGCAGTGCTTCGCCGAGCAGCATGTCCACCGCCTGCCGTTTGCTGACCAGAGTATTGAGGTCATGCTCCATCTGCATTGAGCTCTCGGCCGCTTGCAGAGTGAGGGGCGAGAGCGCCAGCAGGCCGCCGAGGGTGAGGGCAAGAAGGGTCTGTTTCATCAAAAGGTCCTCTGTCGGGCTGAATCGCGCGGTGGCGCAGCGGTTTGCGGGCCGATGCGACGAGGCAAATGTGCGTCAATTCAGTCTGTTAGTGCCAAAGAGAGGGCAATATACCAGCTAACGGTGCGGCAAACTGTGAGTCGGGGCGGGTCGTCGGGTGATGCCACACCTGTGGCCGCAAAAATGGCCGCAACGGGTCAGCAGCCATCTGAAAAGGGCAGGGGGAGCGTGACTCCCCCTGCTGGGAGGGGCGCTGGCCCCTCCCTCTATCGCGATGCAAGACTGATGGCGTATGAATCTATCTGCTGACGAGTATTCGCGGTCAGTTCCACATCGGGGAGATGCGGGCTTCCAGGGTCTCTTGCTGCTCTTCGGGCATATCGCTGAAGAAGTTGAGTTGGGTCTGTTCCTCCACCTCGCGTACCGAGACCCGGTAGTCGGCGATCTGGCTGATGGGCACCTCTTCCTGCGGCATGATAAAGGCGATGGCCTGCAGTCTGGCCGGGTCCATCACGATCTTGTAGTAGGCGCTCGGGATCGCCACACCCTGACCGATGGACTCTTCAGAGCCGGTAAAGATGGGGCCGGTGATCACCTGCACATCCTTGCGGGAGACCGCCCACTTGTTCACCTTGTCCTCCAGCACGCGCCACGCCTTCTGGTTGAGCACCCCGATCTGCGGTGTCATGTTGCTCAGCAGGAAGCTCTCTTTCATGGTGTTCTTGTTCGATTTCATGTCCCCCGCCGGGGCCTGATGGCCACGATCGTAGCCCGAGCTCTTGTAGTCGGAGAGGGTGGCGCGGTAGGCGACCGGGATCTCCCTGTCCTCGGCGAAGGCATCCTTGCGCGGCACTGTGCCCTGTGCGCTCTGGGCGGTCATCCGGTAGGAGACCCAGTCCGCCACCTTGTAGTCGTAGTTGTAACCGACGGCATACCCTTCCCGGCAGAGCTTCTGATCCGATTCGGAGGGGAGGCCGAAACGCACGTGGTCCCCACACGCCCAGTGGGCCGCCAGCAAGGGGGTGGTAGTGAGGGCGAGGGTAACTGCCAGAACCAATTTATTGATTTTTATCATTTTTGTGATGCTCCAGTTTAGTAGGCGGAGCCATTTGACATGAGATCTGACTAGCGCTTCAATTGCTGTTTTTTTACACGTCACCGTTCTGTGACGGCTCGCCAAGATCCGTGATGTGACTGGTTAATATGTTTTAAATCAGTGGCTTGGTCGGTGGGATGATATGCGGTTGCTCGGCAGACAACGAAAAGGGGCCCGCGATGGGCCCCTTGTGATGAGCTGTCTGACTGCTATCAGGCGGCGTTTGCCTTGTTGCCCAGCGTGCGGGCCAGCAGTGCTTCCGGATTGTGGATCGCCTCCTTGGTCTTCACGTCGATGACCTCGATATCGGTGAAGCGCTCGCGGTTCTTGATCGCCACGTCGTGGGCGAAGATGACGCAGCGGGCGTTGGCGACATCCTTGGCGGTAATGCGGTTGATGATGCCGTTGGCGCCCTGGGTCTCGACCTTGATCTTGATCCCCTGCTTGGCGGCAGCCTTCTGCAGGCTCTTGGCGGCGAGGAAGGTGTGGGCCACGCCAGACGGGCAGGCAGTGATGGCCAGTACGTCTGCTTCCCCTTCCGCTTCAATGACTTCGAAGCTGGTGTGGGTGGCGGTCACGTCATCTTCTTCGCTCACCGGCTTCTTCAGCAGGTTGACGATGATGGCGGTGGTCAGGGCGCCGAGGATGGTACCCAGGATGTAGCCCATCTTGCCTTCAACAACCGGCAGGACAATCCAGCCACCCCAGGGTGCGTGGTTGATACTGTGCATCATGAAGCCGGTGATGTTGCCGACGATGCCGCCTGCGACGATGGCCGGGATAACACGCATGGGGTCAGCAGCGGCAAACGGGATGGCACCTTCACTGATACCGATCATGCCCATGATGGCGGCCGCTTTGCCGGATTCACGCTCCTCTTTCTTGTAACGCTTCGGAGACATAAAGGTCGCCAGTGCCATACCGAGCGGCGGCACACAGATGGCGATGCCGACACCGCCCATCAGCCAGGGCTGGGTGTTGACCTGAGTCTGGGCAAACAGGGTAGCAACCTTGTTGACCGGGCCGCCCATATCGAAGGCGGTCATACCACCCAGAATGGCACCTAGCATCACTTTACCTGAGCCCGCCATGCTGGAGAGCCAGTGGTTCATCCCTTCCATCATGGCGGCGATCGGGGCACCGATCCCCCACATCACGATGCCACACACCAGGAAGGTACCGATCAGCGGATAGATGAAGATCGAACCAAGGGAGGTCATTGAGTCAGGCAGCTTGATCCGTTTGAGCTGATTGACCACGAAACCTGCGATAAAGCCCACCAGAATGGCGCCGAGGAAACCGGTTTGATAGTGCTGAACGGCAATCCAGGAGCCGATCATGCCCGGGGCCAGGCCCGGCTTGTCAGCCAGCGAGTAGGCGATGTAGCCACCCAGTACGGCAGTAAACAGAGTCAGACCGGCGATACCCATGGTGGCCATGTCTTTGAGGAAGCCCGCTTCCGGCACGGCGCCCTTGCCGCTCATCATCACTGACAGGGAGAGCAGCACACCGCCCGCCACGATGAAGGGGATCATGTGGGAAGTACCAAACAGCAGGTGCTGCTTCATGGTATTGAGGCGATCCTTGAAGGTGCGATCGGTGGGTTCAACCGGAGCAGTGGCAGCCGATTTGGCGGCTGCCGCCGGTTTTTCCATTTTCGGGCCTTGCTTGAGCAGGGTCAGGGCTTGCTCGACAGTGGTGGCCGCCTTCATCTGCTCGATAAAACCGGGTTCCAGCAGACGGGTAGAGAGCTCCGCCAGCACTTCGATGTGGTGGTTGGCGCCGCCATCCGGGGAGGCAATCATGAAGATCAGCTGGGTCGGTTTGCCATCTTCGGCGCCGTACTCGATACCTTGGCGGCTGACACCGATGGCAATGGCCGGACGACTGACCGCCTTGCTCTTGGCGTGGGGCAGGGCGACACCCTGCTCGAAGCCGGTGCAGTCCAGCTGTTCGCGGGCCCAGATATCCTTGACGAATTGCTGTTGATCAGACACGGCGCCATCGCGAGCCAGCATCTGTGCCATCTCGTCGAACAGGGCCTCCTTGCTGGTGGCCTTCAACTCCAGGCAGATGAGTCTGCCGTTGGTCATGGTGGGTAACATATTACTCTCCTGGCTCCGTTGCCGAGCCGCATGATGGGGGGAACAATTGACCTGGATATTGTTCTCCCGTTGGCGCGGTGCCGAAATCGGACAAATGTGCCGTTTACTGGATTTTTGTGCTGGCAAGAATGAGCTGTGACTCTCATCTCGTTTTGGTGTGATGATTAAACTCTATGTGAACATGAATTTAATCATTTAATATCAATCGCTTATTTTGGTTTTGTTCGTGCAAAATCTTATCTGAGTGTCCAAGTCGATGATGAGTTTTCTGTGATGGAATGGATATTTGTGTGATTTGTTATGGGTCAATAGTGTGAGCTGGTTGGCAAATAGCAGGCGCCTCAAGTGATTTTATTGTCATTAATTGGGAGGGAGATAACTCTGAGAGTCTGGTCAACCGTGTTGTGAAGCGATGAAAGGGGATGGATGGGGATAAAAAACAAGGGCCATCATTGATGGCCCTTGCGCATGTTCGGGTGGGGGCATCGCCCGGGATGTGCTCGTTAGCAGCGGTTGCCGGCGCGGGCGACCCGCCCTTCGGCCAGCAGCTGGTAGCTGCCGGTGGTGGCCGGGATAAAGGCGGACTTGCCCTTCTCGAGACGCAGCGTCTCATCGCCGCGCTTGAGGAGCACGGTTGCATCGATGGCAAACAGGATCTCGGCGCTGGCGGTGGTGAGCTGGTGCTCGCCTGCCGGGTAGATGCTGAAAGTGAAGTCAGGTACCGGCACGTCGAAGTGCTGTCCGCACCATCACAGCGGGGGGACAGCAGGATCTGGTCGTCCGGCTTGGGCAAGCAGCGGGTGCAATCCAAAAGCTCTGCCACATCGATGTATTTGGGGGTGAGGCCGGCGCGCAGCACGTTGTCGGAGTTGGCCATGATCTCGAGACCCGTGCCGCGCACATAGGCGTGCGGGGTACAGGCATCGAGGAACATCGCCTGACCGGGTTTGAGGGTCACCACGTTCAACAGCAGCGGCGAGAAGAGGCCCACATCTCCCGGGTACTGGGCCGCCAGACTGGTGATGAGGGCAAACGTCTCCTCATCCTGATGGGCGGCGGCATAGGTCAGCAGCCCTGCCAGCGCCTCGTCCTTGCGCGCCCCTTCCAGTACCAGCAGCTGGTGGAAGAAGTGCTGCAGGCCCGCTTCATTCTGGCTGGCGGCAAAGGCTGCGGTCAGATCGGCGATGGCCGCCAGATTGACCCGCTCGAACAGTGCCAGAATGGCGGGAATGGCGCGAAAGCCGTTCATCGCCTGATAGGGGGTGAGGGCAAAGACCAGCTCCGGCTTATGGTTCGGGTCCTTGTAGTTGCGATTGCTCGCCTTGATATCGATGCCTGTGGCCTCCTCTTTGGCAAAGCCCGCTTCGGCCTGAGCCTTGCTCGGGTGCACCTGAATGGAGAGAGCCTTCTCGGCACACAACACCTTGAACAGGAACGGCAGGCTGCCAAAACGGGCGAAGGTGGCCTCACCCAGCGCGGCGGCCGGGGCCCTGTCGATCACCGTAGAGAGCTTTTGCACACTGCCCGCCAGCGTCACCTCGGAGCAGCCGTTGGGGTGAGCCCCCATCCACAGCTCGGCCTGGGGTTTGCCTTGCGGGTTGGGAATGCCAAACAGGGTGGTGAGGGAGTCATGACTGCCCCAGTCATAGCCTTGAATCGGGTTTTGCATCAACAGAAAGGAGGGCAGATCGCTACTGCTCATAAGGGACGCCTCGTCTAGTTTGAAGAAAATCGGGTGCAGAAAAGGGTGGCATTACTGCTGTGGACCGGACTATAACATGGGCGGTCGTGCGCGCCGCAACCGCTTGCCTCTCTCTTGATCAGGATCACCATGTCTCTCATCTTCAGCCAACTGCTCGACGGAGCCCTGAGCGAACAGGTTCCATTTGACCAAATCTGGTTTGCCAGTGAACATGGGGTGCCACCCAGTTTCAGCTATCAGGTCAACTTTCCCCGCCTCGAGCTGGTCTTTAGCGGCGAGTATCTCAACCAAATTTGGGACAGGGAGGAGGGGGTCAGAGAGATCAGTGTATTGCCGGGACAGGCGCTCTATATCCCTCCCAACGGCTGGAACAAGCCGCTCTGGACCACCGACTGCTCGGTGCTGAGCCTGCTGTTTGGCAAACGCCAGCTGGGGTTCAGCCTGGTGAGCAAGCGCCGTGAAGATCCCGATTTCTTCGATGTGCAAAAGCACAGCATCATGGCGCGGGCGGGCCATGTGATCGAACACATTTTGGCGGCGCTGAACGTACTGACCGAGGACCCTGGTCGCTCCCCCACCGATGATCACCTGCTGCAGGCCCTGCTGGCGAGTGCCCGTCAGCTGTTGCTGGAGTCCGCCACGGATCGGCCACGGGGGGCAGAGCTCTTTCACGGGATCTGCATCTATATCCAGGAGAACTTTCACCGTCCCATCACCCGTGACTCCATTGCCCACCGCTTCAACGTCTCGGCCAGCCATCTCTCCCACCTGTTCCGCGAGCAGGGTCATATGCGCCTTGCCGATTACATCAGCTGGGTGCGGATCGATCGGGCCAAATTCATGTTGAAAAAGTACCGCTTTCGTCTTGAGGAGGTTGCCAGTCGCTGCGGTTACAGTGACGTGAACTACTTCTGCCGGGTGTTCAAACAGAAGACCGGCTTGACCCCTTCCCAGTATCGTTCCCTGAGTCAGCCGCAGGCTGCGGCCAGCGAGCTGGAGGGATAACTGGGTGGGGTCGGGAAGGCGTGGTGACGGCGTACTGGCGAGTGGCTACCTCTTTGGTCTGACATGCTTTCTTGTCATTTTATTATGAAAATGAATGGGCTAAGATGGCCGCGCGCAACAAACAAGTTGATAACAAACGGAAGTTAGGAGATGCCGATGGAAAGCAAAGTAGTAATCCCGACCCAGGGTCAGAAAATCACAGTCGATGCCAACGGCAAGCTGCAGGTTCCCAACCATCCGATCATTCCGTTTATTGAAGGGGATGGCATCGGTGTTGACGTAACCCCGGCCATGTTGAATGTGGTGAATGCAGCGGTCGAGAAAGCCTACAAGGGCGAGCGCAAGATCGCCTGGATGGAGATCTATACCGGCGAGAAATCGACTCATGTCTATGGCGAAGGTGCCTGGCTGCCGGCCGAAACCCTGGATTTCATTCGTGAATATTGCGTGGCCATCAAGGGCCCGCTGACTACTCCGGTCGGTGGCGGTATTCGCTCCCTCAACGTAGCCCTGCGTCAGGAGCTGGATCTCTACATCTGCCTGCGTCCGGTCCGTTACTACGACGGCACCCCGAGCCCGGTCAAGCGTCCTGATCTGACCGACATGGTGATCTTCCGCGAGAACGCCGAAGATATCTACGCCGGTATCGAGTGGAAGGCCGACAGCGTTGAAGCGAACAAGGTGATCGCCTTCCTGCAAAACGAAATGGGCGTGAAGAAAATTCGCTTCCCCGAGTCCTGCGGGATCGGCATCAAGCCGATGTCCAAAGCCGGTACCGAGCGTCTGGTGCGTGCCGCTATCGAGTATGCCATCGACAACGATCGCGACTCCGTGACTCTGGTGCACAAGGGCAACATCATGAAGTTCACCGAAGGTGCCTTCAAGGATTGGGGTTATGCTCTGGCCCAGAACGAGTACGGTGCCCAGCTGATTGACGGCGGCCCCTGGTGCTCCTTCAAGAACCCGAAAACCGGCAAGACCATCGTCATCAAGGATGTCATCGCCGATGCCTTCTTGCAGCAGATCCTGCTGCGCCCGGCCGAGTATGACGTCATCGCCTGTATGAACCTCAACGGCGACTACATCTCCGACGCGCTGGCCGCTCAGGTAGGCGGTATCGGTATCGCGCCGGGTGCCAACATCGGTGACGGCGTGGCCCTGTTCGAAGCGACCCACGGTACTGCACCGAAGTATGCCGGTCAGGACAAGGTCAACCCGGGCTCCCTGATCCTCTCCGCCGAGATGATGCTGCGCCACATGGGTTGGGTCGAAGCGGCCGATCTCATCATCAAGGGCATGGAAGCGGCGATCCGAAACAAGACCGTCACCTATGACTTCGAGCGTCTGATGGAAGGGGCCACCCTGCGCTCCTGCTCCCAGTTTGCTCAGGACATGATCGACCAGATGTAATCTGCTACTTGCCAGAAACGCAAAACCGGCGCCATGTGCGCCGGTTTTTTATCGCGAAAGAGTGAAGGGGCTTATTGCGCCTGCTCTACGTGTTGTTGATAGCGTTGCTGCCATTTGCTGGTTTCTGCTTCATCACCCTGGGCCTTCCAGAAGGCGCAGATGGTGTTGGCAAGTTCCGAAGCCATCGCGTGATCTCCGTCACGTCGACTCATCAGATAATCTCCCAGCCAGCTTTGATATTGTTTCATTACCCGATCTCCTTATCTCATGTGCCCTTGAGGGTGCCCACCGTGACGAGAGCCTGTTGGCTCATCCTGGGGGGGAACATCATCAGGCATGATGGTGCAAAGTCACGACCCGGGCAGAGAGCCCGATGGGCAATCTGGCGGCGAACGTGACGCGAGATGTCAAAAAATGAGCGCCATTTTAGCACAAACTGACCAACTTGGGGAAATTGTCGCCATGGATTGCGACAGAACTGCCCCATCCCCTTGTTCCCAAAACAGAAAACCCGCCGTGATGGCGGGTTGATTTGCAGATAAATGTGGCAAAACAGCCTAGATCTTGGCGCTGGCCAGGTACTTTGCCATCTCTTCGGCGGGCACCATGCCACCGCCGGTGGCCCACACCAGATGGGTAGCCTGTGCCATGGTTGCGGCATCGAAACCGCGCCCGGTGAGCCACTCGGGATTGGCAGCCACCCGCCACGGGCCGGCCATACCCGCCAGAGCAGAAGGTTCGAGTGTGATCTGTTCATTGCGCGCCAGCAGTCCCAGCAGGTCATACATCTCCTGATCGCTCAGGGTGTAGAAGCCATCAAGCAGCCGCTCCATGGCGCGGCCGACGAAGCCGGAGGCGCGACCTACCGCGAGGCCGTCGGCTGCGGTGAGGTTATCGATGCCCAGATCCTGCACCGCAATGGCATCGTGCAATCCGGTGTGGACCCCCAGCAACATGCAGGGGGAGTGAGTGGGCTCGGCGAAGAAGCAGTGGACGTTATCCCCGAACGCGAGCTTGAGACCAAAGGCCACCCCGCCCGGGCCGCCACCCACGCCGCAGGGGAGGTATACAAACAGCGGGTGGTCGGCATCCACCTTGATACCCATCTGGTCGAACTGCTTTTTCACCCGCTCGCCCGCCACCGAGTAGCCGAGGAACAGGGTGCGGGAGTTCTCGTCGTCGATAAAGAAGCAGTTGGGATCGCGCTCGGCCTCTTTGCGCCCCTGTTCCACCGCCACCCCGTAATCTTCGGCATATTCGACAACGATGACGCCGTGTTCACGCAGCTTGCGCTTCTTCCACTCCCGCGCATCGGCTGACATGTGAACGGTGACGGTAAAGCCGAGCTTGGCGCTCATGATGCCGATAGACATGCCGAGGTTGCCGGTGGAGCCCACTGCGATGCTGTACTGGCTGAAGAATTGGCGAAACTCGTCGCTGAACAGTTTTCGGTAGTCATCCTCTTCGCAGAGCAGTCCCGCTTTGATCGCCAACTGTTCGGCGTGAGTCAGCACCTCGTAGATACCGCCACGGGCCTTGATGGAGCCTGAGATGGGCAGGTGACTGTCTTTTTTCAGCAGCAGTCGACCGGTGACCTCGACCCCGTAGCGCTGGTTGAGCGTAGCCTGCATCGCCGGAATAGCGGCGATGTCGGACTCCAGAATACCGTTGCTGGTGCGGGTCTCGGGGAAGGCCTCGCACATGTAGGGGGCAAAGCGGGCCAGCCGAGCGGAAGCGTCCGCCACATTGTTGTTATCGAGCCCCACATAGGGCAGACCGGCAGCCAGAGTGGTGGTGTTGGGGTTGAACCAGGTGACTGGCTCAAGCGCGATCAGGGATTGCACCAGTGGAAATTGCGCTGTGAGCTGTTGTACGTCGATGTTTTTCATAGTGTTCTCGGTCTTGTTACACGATAAAGGAGAGCAGGAAGGTACCGGCCAGCGCCATCAGGGAGGCGACCAAGGTGGCGGTGGTGTAGTACTTGAGCGTTTCGTTCAGGGTGGCGCCGCAATACTGCTTGACCAGCCAGAACAGAGAGTCGGTCACCATGGTGCAGCCAATGGCGCCGGAGCCGATGGCCAGGGTCATGATCTCCGGGCTGATGTTCGGGTAGTGCACCATGATGGGGGAGACAATGGCGGTGGCGCCCATCATGGCGACGGTGGCGGAGCCCACGGCGGCGTGCAGCACGATGGCAACCAGCCAGGCGAGCAGAATGGGGTGCATATCCAGCTGGGAGAGGATGGTGGCCAGGCTATCGCCCAGGCCGCTTGACTTGAGCACCCCGTTGAAGGCGCCACCCGCACCGATGATGAGCAAAATGTTGGCGATGGAGGAGAAGCACTCCTCGGTCTTGTTAAGCAGTCCCTCCATCTTCATCTGCTGGCGGACCCCCAGCACGTAGTAGGCGGTGAAGGCAGCGATAAACATGGCGGTGATAGGGTTGCCGATAAACTCCAGCACTGTATAGAGGTGGCTCGCGTGATCCATATTGAGCTCGGCGACCGTCTTGGCCAGCATCAGCAGGATGGGCAGCAGCACGGTAAAGAGCGAGGCGCCTAAAGTCGGGATAGTTGCTTCATCGCGGGCCTTGATATCGGCAAAGGCGGCTGGCACCTCCTTAAACGGTACCCGCTTGCCCAGCAGTTTGAGGAACAGGGGGCCGCCGATAAGGGAGGCAAAGAGGCCGACCGCGAGGCCATAGACAATGACGGAGCCGACGTCAGCACCCAGCTGATTGGTGACGTAGAGTGCTGCCGGGTGGGGCGGCACTATGCAGTGCACAGCCATCAGGGCGGTGCAGAGCGGAATGGCCAGGGTCAGCAGCGAGGTTCTGGTCTTGCGGGCGATGGAGAAGGCGAGCGGGATTAGCAGCACTACCCCCACTTCGACAAACAGGGTGATGCCGCACACCAGACCCACCAGCACCATGATGACCTGTGGCGAGAGCCAGCGGCATCTCTGCAGGGCGAGGCCGATGCGCTCCGCCGCCCCTGACACCTCCATCATCTTGCCGAGTATGGTGCCAAGACCAATGACGGCGGCGAGAAAGCCGAGGGTGCCACCAATGCCCGCTTCCATGGCATTGACCATGTTGACCGGGTTCATCCCCATCAGAGTGCCGACATAGAAGCTTGCCAGCAGCAGGGCAAGGAAAGGATGCACCTTGCCCTTCACTATGGTGACCACGATAAGAACGATGCTACTTAGCAAGGTAGCGATGACCCATACCTCTGAACTCATACTGCGCCTCGACATCTGTTGTGTGATTGTTTATGCGCTTATTGAATGAAAATGAGGCGGGGCTGACAAATGATGAAATCGACCACTTGGGTGAGATGAGGTGATGCAAGAACGTTACATTGGTCACAATTTATCGAAATCACACTCTTTGGGTCTTTTGGGTTCATCCTGAAAGTAGCCTGTGGGTGTATCATCGGCGGCCATTGCGAAGAGGGGGATGAATGTATAACGGGGATAATTACATATCGCGCAACAAGCTATTGAGCGGCTACCAGTTGGCCAAGCTGCACACCTTCGAGGCGGCCGCCCGCCACGGATCTTTTGCCATGGCGGCCGATGAGCTGTCGCTGAGCCCCAGTGCCGTGAGTCACCGGATCAGCGCGTTGGAAGAGGTGCTGGGGTTCAAGCTCTTTGAGCGTTTTCACCGCAAGGTGGTACTGACGGCGGATGGGCAGCGGGTGTTCTGGGCGCTCAAATCCTCGCTGGAGTTCATCAATCAGGAGATCCTGGAGATCAAGAATCAGGAACTCTCCGGTACCCTGACCATCTATTCGCGTCCCTCCATCGCCCAGTGCTGGCTGGTGCCCAGGTTGGCGGATTTCTCCCGCCTGCATCCGCAGATCGAGCTCAATATCATCACCGGCAACGAGAACATCAACCTGCATGGTTATGGCATCGATTTGACCCTCTATTTCGATGAGAAGAGCCCGGAGCGGCTCGCCATCCACCCGCTGATGGATGAGTTTATGCTGCCGGTCTGCAGCCCGGAATATGCCGAGCAACACGGGCTTGTCGGCAATCCCGCCAACTTGTACTTGTGCCGTCTGCTCCATGATCGGCAGGCATGGGGATTTGACTCGGATACCGACGAGTGGAGCAGTTGGGCTCGCCACGCCGGGGTCAGCCTCGATGCATGCCAGCTGAGCATGGGTTTTGATCGCTCGGATCTCGCCATCATCGCCGCCATGAATCACGCCGGGATCGCCATGGGGCGCAAGAATCTGGTGAGCAAGCGACTGGCACGCAACGAACTGGTGGCACCTTTCCCCGGCTTGGAGGTCAAGTGCGAGCAGCGTTATTACATGGCGACCCTGCCCAATCGGGCGTGTCCCAAGATCCGGGCCTTTATCGACTGGGCGCAGAAAATGGCTGCCGAGATGGAATGAACAGAGGCCGGTGCGCAAGAGCAAAATGAAGATGGTAAAGCGCGAGTGAACGAAGGTAGCGGTTTAACGTAGCGGGAAAATTGGGGGAGAGGGGTTGGCTGATGGTGGTTGGTCGCGAGTGGCCTTGCTGCCAACCGTGGCTGGCAGCAAGGCAACGGTCGGGATCAGGTGGTCTTTTCCAGATGGTTCTGGTAAATCTGCTGCCACTTGTCCAGTTCGTTTTCATCACCCTGCTGCTGCCAGAACTCGCAGATGGAACTCGCCATCTCGCATGCCATAGCGTGGTCACCGTCACGGCGACTCATCAGGTATTGCCCCAGCCAGCTTTGATACTGTTTCATTGCACGATCTCCTTATCTATTTAACCCTTGATACTGCAGCTGTGGGACACCCGTCCGGCAGTGTTGCGCCACACTCCACTTTCGCCGCGCGTTGCTTGTTATCGCCGCGCTTGTTGTCAATCAGGACAGAGAGCGCATGAGAAAAAGGCGAAAGTGTTAAAAATTGGCCACCACCTTATCACAAAATGGTGTGATATGCAGGCTTTGGGGCCAATTGAGTTATAAGCGCGGGTTGTGTGTCCCGACATGGCGACAGGAATTGACGGAGAGTATCGGCACGCAACTTGTGCCGCAAGCAGGCGTTTGAGCGGTTACTGGGTCACCCGACGTGCCTGCCAGTAGCGACTGTTCCAGTAGACGTTGTCGAGGCGGGAGCGGATCACTCCCTTGCTGGTGGAGGCGTGAATAAACTCGCCGGCACCGGTGTAGACCCCCACATGGTACTGTTGCCAGCCGGTTTTGAAGAAGACCAGATCCCCGTGTTGCAGCCGGTAGCGATCCACCGGTTTGCCAATGCTGGCCTGAGATTCGGTGGTTCTTGGCAGGTTGAAGCCCAGCACCTGACTGTAGGCGAGCTGGGTGAAGGCGGAGCAGTCTAGCCCGGCGCGGCTTGCGCCGCCCATCCGGTAGGGGACACCGCGCCACTGTTGGTAGAAGCCATCAAAGGCACTGCTCTGCCGGGGGGCCGGAGGTGGCTCCGGCGTGCTGGAACAGGCGGCCAGCAGCAGAGCCAGCAGGGATAGCAGCAGCTTGCGATACATCGGGCTCTCTCCACGGACGGGTCTACCAAACGAGACATTTATCGAGCGCCATATCCTGCCAAATCGCTCTGGCGGCAGGAGGGCACGCGACAACTTTTCCATCATAAACAGGGATCTGGCTCCAGACCTAGTCTCCGAGAGGAAAAATGTGGCGGGGAACTGAAAAACGCCAACCCGAGGGCTGGCGTTTGTTGTCACTCGTTGTGGCTGATCAGCGGTTTAAGCAGCTCGGCCAGTTTGTAGAAGGTCTGTACCCGAGTGGTGCTAGGGCGCCAGACCAGCCCAATCTCGCGATAGGAGGTCTCTCCCGGCAGCGGGATGGCCACCAGATCGGAGTTGGCAAGAATGCCGGCATCGATGGCCATCTGCGGCAGGAAGGTGGTGCCAAGACCCGCTTCCACCATTTGTACCAGGGTGTGCAGGCTGGTGGCGGCGAACGGGTTGATCTTGCTCTTGTCCCGCAGGCGGCAGGCGCTCACTGCGTGCTCGGTGAGGCAGTGCTCCCGCTCCAGCAGGAAGATGCTCTGGTTGGGCAGCTCCTTGTAGTCGAACGGGGTATGCAGACCGGCCGCCATGCTGGCGGGCATCACCATGTGGAACGGATCCTGGCCGACGGACGGTCTTGCAGTGAAATCCACCGATCTCGATGGGCAGGGCGAGGATCAGCAAGTCGAGCTGACCCTGTTCCAGCTGCTTGAGCAGATTGCTGGTGGTGTCTTCACGCAGCAACAATTCGAGGTCAGGATAGGTTTTGCTGCAGTCTTTCAGCAGCTTGCTCAGCAGGAAGGGGGCGATGGTGGGAATGCAGCCAAGACGTACCGTCCCCTGCATCACGCCGCCCTGATGTTGCCCGAGCTCCATGAGATCCCGCGCATCGGAGAGCAAATTGCGAGCGCGCTCGACGATTTCCATGCCGACCGGGGTCATAATGAAGCTCTTGTGGTCCCGCTCCACCAGTTGCAGGTTCATCATGTCCTCCAGCGTCTGGATCCCGGTACTCAGGGTCGACTGGCTGACATGACAGGCCTTGGCGGCGCGGTTGAAGTTCTTGTGCTCATCGAGAGCGACCAGATATTGCAGCTGTTTGAGGCTGGGCCAACGTTGCATAGAAAAACCCGATTAATGCTATCTATTTAATTTGATTTAACTAATCTACCACCGGGTCTATAGTTTGTCGCTTGAATTAGATGGACTTGGCTCTAGGTAGCCCAATCCTCACCGGATTGTTCACTTCACATAAAGAGGAATTGAATATGGTATTGGTAGGCCGTCCCGCACCCGATTTTACCGCCGCAGCTGTTCTGGGTAATGGCGAGATCGTTGATTCATTCAACCTGTCATCCCACATCAAAGGCAAAGCTGCCGTTGTCTTCTTTTATCCGCTCGATTTCACCTTCGTCTGCCCGTCTGAGCTGATTGCCTTCGATCACCGTTATGAAGAGTTCCAGAAGCGTGGCGTGGAAGTGATCGGTATTTCCATCGATTCCCAGTTCTCCCACAACGCATGGCGCAACACCAAAGTGGAAGATGGCGGTATTGGTCAGGTCAAGTACCCGCTGATCGCCGACGTGAAACACGAAATCTGCAAAGCCTATGACGTTGAGCATCCGGAAGCCGGTGTGGCGTTCCGTGGCTCCTTCCTGATCGACAAGAACGGTGTCGTTCGTCACCAGGTTGTCAACGATCTGCCGCTGGGCCGCAACATCGACGAGATGCTGCGCATGGTCGATGCCCTGCAATTCCACGAAGAGCACGGCGAAGTGTGCCCGGCTCAGTGGGAAAAAGGCAAAAAAGGTATGCAAGCCTCTCCGGACGGCGTTGCCAAGTACCTGTCCGAGAATGCTGACTCCCTGTAATCGGGTCGTACTCTCCTTGAAGAACCGGCGTCTTGGCGCCGGTTTTTTTATATCTGAGATTTATCCATCCCCTGACATTGCGGTCACACTCTTCTCACTCCATCGCTATTCCAAGCAGCCGTTCGCTGGCGTACTCGTTGTTTCGAAATGAGGTGCTGCCCCTATGGCTGGATGGGGGATATGCCGACAGACAAACATGAGCCATAAAAAAAGCGCGCCATAGGCGCGCTCAGTTCACAAGCGGAGGTGTTATTCCTCAAAGATCCCGAAGTGATCCTTGGCGAAATTGACCCGCTGCTCCACGTTCATCTTCACCTGCCCCAGCTTCTCGATGGTCTTGAGATTGGGCACCAGGCCGCGACCGTTGGCGATCTGGATGGCAAGGCCGGGACGGGCGTTGAGCTCCAGCAGCATGGGGCCGCGGAACTTGTCCAGCACCATGTCAGTACCTATATAGCCCAGACCCGACATCTCATAGCAGGAGGCCGCCAGGGTGAGCAGGGTATCCCAGTGTGGGACCTTGAGCTCATAGAGGTCGAGGCCGGTGTCCGGGTGGTGGCGCAGCGGATTGCCAAACTGCACTGCCCGCAGGGCACGACCGGTACGCAGGCACAGACCCACCCCCACGGCGCCCTGGTGCAGGTTCGCCTTGCCGTCAGAGGCGGCGGTGGAGAGGCGCATCATCGCCATCACCGGGAACCCTTTGAAGATGATGACCCGGGCATCGGGTACCCCTTCGAAGGAGTAGCCGTCGAACACATCATCAAAGTTGATGAGGCCTTCCACCAGTGCCACGTCTGGCTTGCCGCCGAGGGAATAGAGCCCCGCCAGAATGTTGGAGACATGGCGCTCCAGATCCTGACCGTTGGAGGCGCTGCCGTTGGGTTTATAGAAGAGGCCATCTTCCTGACGCAGGATCACCAGGATCCCCTTGCCGCCCGAGCCACGGGCCGGCTTGATGCAGAAGCCCGGCCAATCTTTTACCAGCTCGGTGATGCGACCTACATCGTGCTGGGCACGGATGGTACCGATCAGCTCAGGCACGGTGACCCCTGCATCCAGCGCAATTTGCTTGGTCTGCAGCTTGTCATCCACCAGCGGATAGAGGCTGCGCGGATTGTAGCGGCTGATGTAGGAGTGGTTGCGCTTGTTCATGCCGAGGATGCCTGATTGGGACAGGCTCCACGGGGTGGTGTATTTTTCCCAGAACCACATCGGTTACTTGTCCTTACCCGGGGTGACGCCAGATTTCATCTCGTCCACCAGCGGCTTGAAGCGCTTCAGTTCGCTCAGCTTGTAGCCGGTGTAGTTACCCATCAACAGCACGGTCGCCATCAGCACCAGCTGCAGGCCGAGGAAGTTGAAGGTGAGGTGACGGATCAGTTCATTATCCATGGCCAGATAGGCGATGACGGCAACCAGCAGAGAGCCACCGCCCTGGCGGAACACCTCTTTCGGGCCCTCTTCTTCCCACAGGATGGACATCCGTTCGATGGTCCAGGAGAGGATGATCATCGGGAAGAAGGTGATCTTCATACCGTCGGTCAGCCCCAGCTTGAAGGCGAACGCGGAGAAGATACCGATCATCGAGATAACCATGATGATGATGGCCGATATTCGGGCGACCAGCAGCAGGTTAAGCCGAGACAGATAGGAGCGAATGATGAGACCGGTGCCGACGATCAGCAGGAAGCCGATGAGACCGGTGACCAGCGAGGTCTGGATAAAGGCGACCGCGATCAGCACCGGCATAAAGGTACCTGAGGTCTTGATCCCCACCAGCACCCGCAGGAACACCACCATCAGCACGCCGATCGGGATCAGCAGCAAGCCCTTGAACAGGGTCTGCTCTTCCAGCGGCAGGCTGTGGATGGAGAAGTTCATCATCTCTGATTTTTCGAACTTCTGCGCCAGTGCAACGCTCACCGGCTGCTCCTGCTCGATCATCGAGAAGCTGACACGGGAGTTGTGACCACCGGTCACGTCCAGTAGGGCGCCGGAGTTGTATTCCCACAGCAGCAGGTTGGCCGGACGGCCCTGTTCACCGGTTTGCGGGTTGAACAGCTTGTAGTCGGTCGGGCTGTTGAATACCTGCAGGTAATCCACCAGCTCCTGACGACGGCGGCCATCTTCCAGATTCAGGGCATGCACCACGCGGGTGGGGACGTCAGCATTGTTGAGCAGCTCGGCGATCAGGTTGGCGCGGCTCTTGTGCTTTTTCAGCAGTTCGGCATTCTGCTCCTGCTTCTCGATCTCCTTGATGATCTCGCGAGTCAGGGTGTAGCCGTCGGCGGAGCGCTCCTGCGCCCGCTCGAGGATCTGCTTCATCGCGGTGGCATAAGGCTCACTCTCGATCTGCTTCTCAATGGCGGGTGGCTGCGGATTGGCGGCCGGTTTGGCATGGGCATCCGCCATCATGTCTACGCGGTAGTAGAGCTCCTGACGGCCAGAGGCGGTGCGGATGGACCACTCGGCGCGGGCATCGCCATCTTTCTCGACAAAGGAGAGGCCGTAGCCGGGGCTGGCGGCGTTCTCGTTCATCAGGGTGAAACCGGGCTGGGTGCCCGGAATGGCCAGAGAGGCGATCACCGGCTCACCGGTCGCCTCGAACTCCAGCTTGGCTTCGATGGACCAGATCTGGCGCTTTTCACCGGGCGTCAGCGGCACATCCAACGCGATATGGTGATAGATCGTCATCCCCAGGCCGACAATGTACAGCAGGGCTACCAGCAAATAGAACGGCTTACGGGAAACCATGGATTATTTCACATCCTTGAGCTTGGGTTTGGGTTGGATATATTCGCGGGCCACATCAACCACGGCGATGTCTTTCAAAAATTCGCGACCCAGCAGCACAGGGAAGGTCATGTCGCTACGGTCTTTCAGGGTAAATTCGGCTTTCTCGGTCATGTCGCCAATGCGCACGGCCAGACGCACTACCGGACGGCGGTCCAGATCGTCGGCAGAGGCCTGACGCACCCGTACATGGCGTACCAGCGGCGCTTCGATCTGGATCTTGTCGTCCACTTCCTGATGGCTCAGGAAGAAGCGCACCCAGTTTTTGCCGTTGCGCTCGAAAATGGTGATCTCCTGCGCACTGATGGAGGAGGTGGTCGCACCGGTATCGACCCGCGCCTGGAAGGCGTCGTTGGCCGCATCAACCCAGATCCACTCGGCTTCACCGACCATCAGCTTGCCATCGATGGTGTGACCCTGATTGGGGGCCGGGCACTTCTCGGTGGGGATGGCCATCGGCTTGGGCGGCTCGGAGGGGAGGGTGGCGAGCTTGTGGTCTACTTGCTTGACGGACTCTTTCATATTGGTGACATCTGTGTTGAGCTGAACCAGCAGGTGCTGTTGCTGCACATACTGCTTCTGTTGCTGTTCCATGGATGTTTGCAGGCGCTGCTCGCTCTGGCTCAGCTCGCTACGAAGCTCGGCCAGCGTCAGAGCAGGAACCTGAGGCGCTTTTTCCATATTGACACACCCGCCGAGACTAAGCAGGGAGAGCAGGGTCATTCCTTTTAATTTGCTTTTCATGTCATTCATTTAACTGTGCTTCCTGGAATTGGGTCAGTGTAACTTCCTGAATCGCCATCGGCTAGTCTTTGGCCTTGCGGGCAATCAGTACGGCACGTTTCGGCGCCGGGTGTCCTTCTACCGTGAGTGCCGGATTGTCTGGATCCAGATAGTCACTCAGGGATTCATTAATCATCCAGTCGGTACGACGCTGTTCGTCGGTGCTGGTCATATTCTCGTCTACTATCCGCACGTCGGTGAAGCCGCAGCGCTCGACCCACAGCTTGAGGGCGCGGCTTGAGGGAATAAACCAGACGTTGCGCATCTTGCCGTAACGATCGGTGGGCATCAGCACGTCGTTGACCCCGCCGTCAATCACTAGCGTCTCCAGCACCAGCTCGCCATCATCTTTCAATTGATTGCGCAACTGCTCGATGTGCTCGATGGGGGATTTGCGGTGATAGAGCACCCCCATGGAGAAGACGGTGTCAAAGGCGCGCAGCTCCGGCAACTCCTGAATGCCGAGCGGCAACAGGTGGGCGCGCTGATCATTGCCTGCGAAGTGGCGAATGGCTTCGAACTGGCAGAGGAACAGCGGGCTCGGGTCGATGCCGACCGCCAGCTTGGCCCCTTCACCCACCATGCGCCAGAGGTGGTAACCGCTGCCGCAGCCCACATCCAGCACGTAACGGCCTTCGAGCGGGCTGATATGGGGCCGCACCCGATCCCACTTCCAGTCAGAGCGCCACTCGGTATCGATGTGGATGCCGTGCACGGTGAACGGCCCCTTGCGCCAGGGCATGAAGTGGCGCAGCAGGCTCTCGACCTTCTTGCGTTCACCTTCGCCAAGGCTCTCGGCCGAGCCAATCTCGACCCGGCTTTTCAGCTCGACGTTGCCGGGGGAGACCACCGGCAGCTTGTTGAGGGCACGGTTCCAGCGCGGCAGGTCGCCATGCTGGTTGTCATGTTGCCAGGCGTGCAGCTGGGCGGGCAGGGTATGCAGCCAGTGGCTCAGCCGGTTTTTGGCAATCAGTTGATAGAAATTGGCAAAGTCGATCATGGCTGGGCGTCGCTGGATTTGATGGCAATCATGGAGCCGAAGTTGAAGCACTGGAACCAGAGATCCTGATGGACGAAACCGGCATCCCGCAGGCGTGCCTGATGCACCGGCAGGCTGTCGGTGCGCATCACGTTCTCAAGGGCGGTGCGTTTCTGGCTGATCTCCAGCTCGCTGTAGCCATTGGCCCGCTTGAAGTCGAGATGCAGATCGATGAGCAGCTCGTTGACCGGTTCATCTTCGAAGCGGAACTTTTCGCTCAGGATCAGGATCCCGCCCGGGCGCAGCCCATCGTGAATGCGCTGGATCAGGGCGGCCCGTTTCTCTGGCTCGACAAACTGCAGAGTGAAGTTGAGTACCACCACGGAGGCGTTCTCGATCTCGATGTCGCAGATATCCGCCTCCACCAGCTCCACCGGCACCTCGGATTTGAAACCGGAGAGGTGGGCGCGGGCGCGCTCAATCATCGGGTGGGAGAGATCCACCGCGGTGATGCGGCAGCCGGACTGGCTGACATGGCGACGCATCGCCTGGGTCGCGGCGCCCAGTGAGCAGCCGAGATCATAGAGTCGGCTCTCGGGTTGGGCGTAGCGGGCGGCCATCATGCCGATGGCAGAGATGATGTTGCTGTAACCCGGCACCGAGCGCTGGATCATATCGGGAAACACGTCGACGACCTGTTCGTCAAAACAGAAGTCACCCAATCGGGCGATCGGGGCGGCAAAAATTTGATCTTTGGTATGCATGCTGGCGCAACCTGACAGTCGGGACATCACCCGGCTGTATTGTTCAATTGAGTCGTTGGGTGACACCCATCAGAGTAGATTTATCACCTGTTTACGAACGGGGTGGCTGGTCATGAAATCCTTTGGACCTGTCCTGTTCGTACGGGCCATGTTCCGGACCCTTACTTGGGGCGGTAGTGTAGAGGATTGATGGCCGTTTGTCTTGACGCCAGGGCTTGCCACGCCACAAAAAAGCACTTTTTTTGCAGCGAAACGATGACCGCAGAATGGGTTGGCTAAAAGCGCAGCACTCCCTGCCGTGCGCGATCGTTTTCCCCCGGCCAGGGGGCCATCTCCTGCTCCAGCAAGCGGGTGATCTGACGGGCCAGCTCAGGTGCCTGGGCGTTGTCGGCAGTATGTATATAGAGGTAGAGGTCCTTGCCCTCCGCTAGCCACTGGCGCCAGTGGGGGAGCCAGCTGGGCATGAAGGGGTGATTGGCCGCCGGATCCGGCAGGCCGATAAAGCGCACCATGGGGGCGTTGGCGGTGGCCAGCAGATGCACCGGCAGGCGTGGTTTCTTGCCCTGGGCATCGACAAGGGCTGGCGTGGTTGCTGGCACCGAGAAGAGTGGCCGGCTGTCGAGCATCACCCGGTTCACACCCTGTTCCATCAGCAGCCGGTTCAATGCCCGCTCGGCCTCCCCCTTGGCGAAGAACTCAGGATGACGCACTTCAATGGCGTAGCGAAACGCCCGCGGCAGCCGCTCGATAAAGGCCGCCAGTCTGGCCAGCCCCTCTGGCCCGAAACGGGCGGGCAACTGCAGGGTGAGCAGCCCCAGCTTGTCGTGCAGCGGGGCAAGCAGGCGAATAAAGTCGGCTACTTGCTTGTCTGCGCTCACCAGATCGCTCTGGTGGCTGATGGTTTGCGGAAATTTGAAGTTGAAACGAAAGTGATCGGGTACCGCATCGGCCCAGCGCTGCACAGTATCCGGTGTCGGCAGGGCGTAGAAGGTGGTGTTGCCCTCCACCGAATTGAACACGGTGGCGTAGTGGGCAAGGTGTTCGGCAGGCTTGGCGCCAAGGCCCAACAACTGGCCGGGCCAGCTGGGGTGGGACCACTGTGGCAGGCCCAAATAGAGGCTCATGGTGACTATTCTCTTCGCTCTTGGTGCATTCGTGCCGATTTTTTGCCCGCTTTTTGCCATCGAGTGCAAAAAACTGGCGAAAGGAGGCTGCTGGCCATTTTACCCAAAAGGGGGTTTTCCTCTATAATGCCAGCCCTTTTGTTTTTCAATTTCTTGTGACCCATGCCTATCTACGAATATCGTTGCGACGTCTGTGGCCATGAATTGGCAAAACTGCAAAAGCTTTCCGATGCCCCCCTGACCGACTGTCCGGCCTGTAGCAAGCCGAATCTGGTCAAGCTGATATCGGCGGCAGGCTTCCGGCTCAAGGGAACCGGATGGTACGAGACTGATTTCAAACCGGGTAAGAAAAAGAATCTGGCCAGCTGTGAGACAGACGGTGCTTGCCAGTCGTGCCCGGTGGCCCAAGGTTAACCGTCTCTCTACAATTTCGAAGGAAGAAGTCCATGCGCTCTATCTATTGCGGACAGGTCAATGAGGCCCATGCAGGGCAGACCATTACATTGTGCGGTTGGGTTCATCGTCGTCGTGATCTCGGCGGTCTGATCTTTATCGATATGCGCGACCGGGAAGGGATCGTTCAGGTGTTCTTCGATCCGGACAAGCCGGACGCGTTTGCCCTGGCCTCCGAGCTGCGCGGCGAGTTCTGCATCCAGGTGACCGGCGTGGTGCGCACCCGTCCCGAGTCCCAGCGCAACAGCGACATGGCCACTGGCGCCATCGAAGTGTTCGCTCACGAGCTCAACATCATCAACCGTGCCGAGCCGCTGCCGCTGGACTTCAATCAGGTCAACAGCGAAGAGATCAGCCTCAAGTATCGCTACCTGGATCTGCGTCGTCCCGAGATGGCCAAGTACCTGAAGACCCGTGCCAAGGCCAGCGCCTTCGTACGCCGCTTCATGGACGAGCACGGCTTCCTCGATATCGAGACCCCGATGCTGACCAAGGCCACCCCGGAAGGTGCCCGTGACTATCTGGTGCCGAGCCGCGTGCACAAGGGCAAGTTCTACGCTCTGCCGCAATCACCCCAGCTGTTCAAGCAGTTGCTGATGATGTCCGGCTTCGATCGCTACTACCAGATCGTCAAGTGCTTCCGTGACGAAGACCTGCGTGCCGACCGCCAGCCGGAATTCACCCAGATCGACGTGGAGACCTCCTTCATGACCGCGCCGCAGGTGCGTGAAGTGATGGAAGAGATGATCCGCAAACTGTGGCTGCACATCCTGAACGTGGATCTGGGCGACTTCCCGATCATGACCTTCGACGAAGCCATGCGTCGCTACGGCTCCGACAAGCCGGACCTGCGTCTGCCGATGGAGCTGGTTGATGTGGCTGATCTGCTGACTGCTGTCGAGTTCGCCGTGTTCGCGGGCCCCGCCAACGATCCGAAAGGCCGTGTGGCTGCCCTGAAAGTCCCGGGCGCTGCCGAGCTCTCTCGCAAGCAGATCGACGAATACACCAAGTTTGTCGGCATCTACGGTGCCAAGGGCCTGGCCTGGATGAAGGTCAACGAAGCGGCCAATGGTATCGAAGGCGTGCAGTCTCCGGTTGCCAAGTTCCTCTCTGACGCCATCGTGCGCGAGATCCTGGCTCGTACCGGCGCTGCCGACGGCGACATCATCTTCTTTGGCGCTGACAGCAAGAAAGTGGTCTGCGATGCCATGGGCGCCCTGCGTCTGAAAGTGGGTCGCGATCTGGGCCTGCTGGAGAACAGCTGGAAACCGCTGTGGGTCATCGACTTCCCGATGTTCGAGGAAGATGGTGAAGGTGGTCTGGCCGCCATGCACCACCCGTTCACCGCGCCGAGCAACATGAGCCCGGCCGAGCTGAAAGCCAACCCGGTGGGTGCTTACGCCAACGCCTACGACATGGTGATCAACGGCTACGAAGTGGGTGGCGGCTCTGTCCGTATCCACAACAGCGAGATGCAATCCACC
Organism: Aeromonas sp. 102P; assembly: GCF_051920345.1. Lineage (NCBI taxonomy): Bacteria > Pseudomonadati > Pseudomonadota > Gammaproteobacteria > Aeromonadales > Aeromonadaceae > Aeromonas > Aeromonas sp. 102P. The sequence continues at coordinate 2,274,619 of NZ_JBQBCZ010000001.1, forward strand.
GTGTTCGACATCCTGGGTATCACCCCGGCCGAGCAGCGCCTGAAGTTCGGCTTCCTGCTGGATGCGCTGAAGTACGGTACCCCGCCGCACGCCGGTCTGGCCTTCGGTCTGGACCGTCTCAGCATGCTGCTGACCGGCACCGAAAACATTCGGGACGTCATCGCCTTCCCGAAAACGACCGCGGCCGCCTGTCTGATGACAGACGCCCCCAGCCTTGCCAATGCCGCCCAACTGGGTGAGCTGGCGATTGCAACCACCGTCAAGGGCGACGAGTAAGCCGATACCGGCACCGGAGGCCGCCGCCGTGCGGCATCTGTGTTTCCCTTGGGTTAGTCATGATCAGTGTTACTGACATTTAAACAATAACGGAGAGTCTCTATGGCAGGTCACAGTAAATGGGCCAACATCAAACACCGCAAGGCCGCTCAGGACGCCAAGCGTGGCAAGATCTTCACCAAACTGATCCGCGAAATCACTACCTCCGCGCGTCTGGGTGATGCCGATCCCGCCAACAACCCGCGTCTGCGTGCTGCGGTGACTGCCGCCCTGACCAACAACATGACCCGCGACACCATCAACCGTGCCATTCAGCGTGGCGCCGGTGGTGGCGATGGCGAACAGCTCGAGACCATCGTATACGAAGGTTACGGCCCGGCTGGCTCTGCCGTGATGGTAGAGTGCCTGACCGACAACCGTAACCGTACCGTAGCCGAAGTGCGTCACGCCTTCAGCAAGTGCGGTGGCAACCTGGGCACCGACGGCTCCGTTGCCTATCTGTTCAGCAAGAAAGGTCTGCTGACCTTCGTGGGTGTGGACGAAGATGCCCTGATGGATGCCGCGCTGGAAGCGGGCGCCGATGACGTGGTCACTGAAGAGGATGGCACCATCGAGGTGTACACCACCCCGAACGACTTCGGTACCGTGCTGGACGGTCTGGAAGCTGCCGGCTTCAAGGCCCAGAGCGCCGAAGTGACCATGATCCCCTCCACCGAAGCTGAGCTGGATGCAGAAACTGCACCCAAGCTGATGCGTCTGATCGACATGCTGGAAGATCTGGACGACGTGCAAGAGGTTTACCACAACGGCTCCATCTCCGATGAAGTCGCTGCGACCCTCTGATCGCTGAATCGTGCTCTCCCGATGGCAGCCAGATGGCTGCCATTTTTTTATCTTTGCATCGTGGCAACTGCTGATGTGTCAGTTGAGCACCCAGTGCAACAACTCGATAATCCATCTTTGGGTATTGGCTACAGCACCTGACTCAAGAACTGGCGCAGACGCGGGGAGGGGGGATTGTCGAAGAAGTCGGCCGGTTTTTCATCTACCAGCAGTTCGCCACTCTCCATAAAGAGCACCCGATCCGCCACCTCGCGGGCAAAGCCCATCTCGTGGGTCACCACCACCATGGTCATTCCTTCGCGGGCCAGCCCCTTCATCACATCCAGCACTTCCCCCACCATTTCGGGGTCGAGCGCACTGGTGGGCTCGTCAAACAGCATGATGCGTGGCTGCATGGCGAGCGCCCGGGCGATGGCCACTCGCTGTTGCTGACCGCCGGAGAGCTGGGAGGGATAGCTGGCTGCTTTCACCGACAGCCCCACTTTCAGCAGCAGCGCCTTGGCTCTGTCTTCGGCCTCTTTGCGCGATAGCCCCCGCACCTTCTGCGGAGCGAGGCAGATATTATCCAGCACCGTCAGGTGGGGAAAGAGGTTGAAGGACTGGAACACCATGCCCACCTCTTCCCGCAGCTTGTTGACATCGCCCGGCTCGGTCAGGCAGATGCCATCGACCACGATATTGCCGTCGTTGATGGTCTCCAGCTGGTTGAGGGTGCGCAGGAAGGTCGATTTGCCGGAGCCACTGGGGCCGACGATCACCACCACTTCCCCTTCGGCCACCTCGGTGCTGACGTTTTTCAGGGCATGCACTTCGCTGCCGTAGAACTTCTCAACGCCGGTCGCTTTGATGATGGGATCAGTTGCTGCGCGCATATTTCACCTCCAGAAAACGAACCGGGAAGGCGAAGGGGGTGCCGGTGATGGCTGCACTTCTCGATGCCTGTAGCACCTTGATGATGGGATCAGTTGCTGCGTGCATATTTCACCTCGAGACGGCGTACCAGGAAAGAGAGGGTGCCGGTCAGCACCAGATAGAGCAGGGCCACGGTAAACCACACTTCGAACGGGCTGAAGGTGGAGCTCACCACCTCGCGCCCCGCCTTGGTCAGATCGGTGATGGAGATGACCGAGACCAGCGAGGAGTCCTTGATCAGGTTGATGAACTGGCCTGCCAGCGGTGGCAGCACCCGCTTGAACGCCTGCGGCAGGATGACATAGCGCATGGTCTGGGCGGAGGTCATTCCCAGGCTGCGGCCCGCCTCCATCTGCCCCTTGTGAATGGAGCTGATGCCGGCGCGGACGATCTCCGCCACATAGGCACCGGTAAAGACCGCCAGCGCGGCGACCCCGGCGGTGAAGCGATCGAGGTTTAGCACGGTGCCGATAAAGAAGTAGACGATGAAGATCTGTACCAGCAGCGGCGTGCCGCGGATGAGCTCAACGTAGGTGACCGCCAGATTGCGCAGGGCGGGATTGGGGGAGAGACGCGCCAGCCCGGCCAGGGTACCGAGCAGGATGGCGAAGATGCCCGCCACCAGCGAGAGCTTGACGGTGACCCAGACGCCCCAGGCGATGGGGCCTGCGGTCCAGCTCAGTTGGGTGTCGAGGGTATCGCCACGAAAAACGGTATCCCCTTCGGCGACTTGTACGCCGGTACTGGCGATGGCTTGCCGCACATTGGGATCGAGATCGTCTTGCAGGAACAGCTTGCCCTTCTCGGCCTCGCTGGTGCCCGCCATCACGGTGCCGTCAAATTCGGCGAGATTCTTCTGCTCCGCCTGATAGGCGATGTATTGGGGAATGCGTTCCCAACGCCAGGTGTAATCCACTGACTGGACAGCCTTGTAGATGCCGAATACGGCAACCAGCAGCATCAGCAGGAAAACCCCATGCCAGAGCAGCTGATTGGGTTGTTTTTCCATCTGTCTTGTCGGTTTGGGTGTGTGCACAGTCACAACCTCTTCTCGTTATTGTGTGGGGAGCTGCGTGGTGCAGGGGCGGCATGTGCCGCCCCCCGGAGGTTATTTGAGCTGGTTCAGCCAGGCGTTGGACTCGAACCACTTCTTGTAGAGACGGTCGTAACTGCCATCGCCCTTGATCTGGCGCAGGTAGTTGTTGAACCAGTTGAGGGTGTCCTGATCCCCTTTGCGGATGGCCCAGGCCAGCGGCTCGAAGGTGAACGGCTTGTCGAGGTGCACCACGGTGCCCTGATTCTGGGAGGCGAAAATAGCGTTGTAGGGCAGGTCATAGACGAACGCATCGACCTTGCCGTTGATCACTTCCAGCTTGGCGTCATCCTGGGTTTCAAACTGCAGCAGGGTGGCTTTGGGGATCAGGCGCTTCACTGCCTGCTCGCCGGTGGTGCCGAGCTTGACCGCGATCTTGTATTTCGGGTCGTTGAGGTCGGTGAAGGATTTGATTTCGCCCGCCTTCTCTTTGCGCAGGACTATGGTCTGGCCGACCACGATGTAAGGATCGGCGAAGTTGACCCGCAGGTTGCGCTGGGGAGTGACGGTCATGCCGCCCATGATGACGTCGAACTTGTTGGTCAGCAGCGCCGGAATGATGCCATCCCAAGCGGTGTTGACGAATTCGACCTTCACGCCCATCTCTTTGGCGACCATCTTGGCAAGATCCACATCAAAGCCGATGTATTGGCCCTGCTTGTTGGTCATCTCGAAGGGTTGATAGCCAGCATCAAAGCCGACTCGCAGCACGCCGCGTTCGAGCACGGCATCCAGGGTGGAGGTAGGGGCAGGGGTCGGAGCCGCCGTGGCGATCCCGCAAAACAGCAGGGTAGAAAGAATCAGTTTTTTGATCATAAATGACGTCTCTGTCGGTGGTGTGTTCGGCCTTGAACCTGATCCCGTGCGACTCCGTGGCACAAGAGACTGCTGCATCCGGCAACAGGCAAGACAGGATGAATGTCTTGAGCGGGACAAAAGCCCCATATGAGATGCTATGAATAGTGGTTGAGTGAAAAATGTACCAAAAACAGATTGTGTCAGAAGACTCAACAGGTTAGAGACATTTATTGCTCATGGCTTCATTCATAAAATCACACGAAAACAACATATCTATCTAATTGAGTGGGTTCAAGCCCAAATTATCCCCAAGACATTTTGTTACATTGAGAGGGGCTCGTATGTGGCTTTAGTCTGGTTGGCCTTATCTTTCTTGCATATCTCAAAGCTGCTACAGCGGAATGGTGTGAGTTATCTGGTGGTGTGAAAAACAGACGAACAATATGTTTTTATTGTGAAAATAGTCAGGGTCTCTGGGTCTTGGCAAACGGTTCTCATATACTCACTTACCTCCCTCTGCCTGGTTTTGATATGGATGTCTCGTTGTTGCTGAAGCTGGATGTATTTACCCTGATGGTGATGGCATTGGGGGGATATAGCCTCGGGTTTATCACGCTCTCCATTATCTGGTCGACCCACCGGGAGATCCCGGGCATTGGGTTATGGTGGTGGTCCAGTCTCTGTGCGCTGGTGGCCCAGATACTTTTCTCGTTACAGGCATTTTTCCCCAGCTCCTCCGGCATCTGGCTGGCCAATACCCTGATCACGCTCTGCATTGTGTTGATGCCGCCGGCGCTGCAGCGCTTTTTCGGACAGCCCCCGAACTGGCGTGCCGGGGGGCTCTTTATGCTGGTCTATCTGCTGCTTCTGAGCTGGTGCATTGTGGAGGGGGGGATGGCATCCCGGGTGTTGCTGGCTTGCCTGAGTTACATGGTGCTGGGTGCTGTGATCGTCTATCTGGTCTGGCGCCACGGTTACCCCCACTATCTGCCGGCGGTGATGGTCTTTACCCTGGTCAATGTGCTGCTCTACGCCTTCTACCTGATGCGGCTCTGGTTCCTCTGGCAGGACAACGTACAGATGCTGATGGATAAGAGCGGGGTCAATGTGCTGCCCTTCCTCTCCATGCTGATGGGGAGCTATCTTTCCACCTTCGGGGTGCTGCTGCTCTGTACCCAGTACCGTGCGCTGGCGCTGCGCCAGCAGGCTAGCCACGACCCTCTTACCGGTCTGCTCAACCGGCGTGGCTTTATGGAGCAGCTGAAGCAGCAAAAGTGGGGTGACAGTGGCGCGCTGGCGGTGCTCGACATCGATGATTTCAAGCAGATCAATGACCAGCATGGCCATGAGGTGGGTGATCGGGTGCTGGCCGAGCTCGGTGCCTATCTGGGTAGTCAGCCCGATCTGGTGTGCAGTCGTTTCGGTGGCGAGGAGTTTGTGCTGCTCTTCTCGCAGCCCGGCGTGCTGGCCCTGCAGCGCTGCGAGGGATTGCTGGAGGAGGTCGCGAACCGCAACATGGGCGGCCTCTCCATCACGGTCAGCATGGGACTCTCCCACTGGCAAGGGGAGTGGCACTTTGACCCGCTGTTCACTCAGGCCGACCATGCGCTCTACAGCGCCAAGCGGCAAGGCAAGAACCGGGTCTGTCAGGCTGGTCGGGAGGTGTAACTCCCGTTCAGTCCAGTATTACGTTATCTCGGCAGGCTGGGGGCGCGGTGCCTGCGCTTTGAGAAAGGGGAGCAGCAGCAGGGCCGAGACGCCCGCCGCCACCGAGATCACTACGAAAAAGCCGTTCCAGTGCCAGATCTCCATCACCTTGGCCAGCGGATAGCCCGACAGCGCCGCCCCCATGTAGGCAAACAGGCCGACAAAGCCGGTAGCCGCTCCCGCCGAGTTTTTGTGGGAGCACTCCGCCGCCGCCATGCCGATCAGCATCTGGGGGCCAAACACGAAGAAGCCGATGGTAAAGAAGCAGGCCGCCTGCATCACATAGCTGAAGAAGGGCATCAGCCAGAGCGATCCCACCGCCAGCAGGATCCCCACCGCAAAGATGAGGTTCATTGGGCCACGGTTGCCGTTGAACAGCTTGTCCGATCCCCAGCCCGCCACCAGCGCACCGATAAAGCCTCCCACCTCGAACATGGAGATGGCCGAGTTGGCGCTCATCAGATTGAAGCCGCGCTGCTCGGTCATGTAGAGATTGCCCCAGTCATTGATGGCGGTGCGCACCACATAGACCAGCACGTAACAGCAGGCGAGCAGCCAGATATAGGGGTTGCCCAGTACATATTTGCGCAGGATCTGGCGATGGGAGAGCCCCGCATCCTGGGTCTGCTGGGCCAGCTCCATGGTGTCCTTGCGCCACTCGCCCACCGTTGGCAATCCCATGGCACTCGGGGTATCCCGCAGCCGCCAGCAGAGGAACAATCCCGCGATGATGGCGATAAGGCCGGGCACTATCATGCCGTAGCGCCAGCCATGCTGCAGGGCGATGGTGCTGACGATAAGGGGAATGAGCGCCCCGCCGACGTTGTGGGCGGTGTTCCAGGCCGACCACCAGACGCCCCGCTCGCTGCGTGAATACCAGCTGGTGAGCAGCTTGGAGCAGGGGGGCCACCCCCAGCCCTGGAAGAAGGCGTTGGCGACCCAGAGGGCGGCAAACATCCAGAGTGCCGACGAGAGGCCGAACAGGATATTGATAACGCCGGTGGCCATCAGTCCGACACCCATGAAGTAGCGCGGGTTGGCGCGGTCACTGATGATGCCGGAGAAGAACTTGGAGCAGCCGTAGGTGATGTAGAACAGGGTCCAGAGCATGCCGATATCGGACTTGTCCAGCATGCCGCTCGCCAGCATGTCCGGCATGGCGAAGTTGAAGCTCTTGCGGGTGAAGTAGAAGACCGCATAGCCCAGATACATGGTCAGCAGCAGGTGCAGCCGCCAGTGGCGATAGGTGGCATCGATCTCGGCCTGATCCCGGATAAGGGGCCGGGGCGGCGCGCTTCTCATAAAACTCAGCACAGGCAGGCCCTCTGGTGGTGATTAGCCATGACTCTCTTCCCGTCTGCGACTGGGCAGATTGACCGTCAGCTGGGTGCCGTGGATGCAGGAGAGTTGCAAACTGCCCCCTAGGGCCTGTACCCGCTCGCGAATGCCGAGCAGGCCATAGCCCTGCTGCGGGCGGCTTTCTGGCAGACCGCGGCCATCATCTTCCAGCACCAGTTGCAACTGCTCGCCGCTGGCCCGGGCGCGAATGGTGACCGAGTGGGCGTTGGCATGTTTGACCACGTTGTTGAGCCCCTCCTGACAGACCCGAAACAGGGTGACCCGCTGGGCATCGGAGAGATCCCCATCCGCCAGCTGCCACTCCAGCCGGGTGACGATGCCGTGACGCTCCAGCTCCAGTTCCCGCAGCAGTGCCCGTACCGCCTGTTCAAGAGTCATGTCGTCGAGCTGGCGCGGGCGCAGCCGCCCGAGCAGGCCGCGCACCGCGTCGTAGATCCCGAGCGACAGCGTGTCGATCAGGGTGCTGCTCTGGCCCACCCCGGCATTATCGGGGGCGAGGCGGCGCACTATGCCAGCCTGGGTACGAATGGCGGTGATGGTCTGGCCGATGTCGTCGTGCAGCTCGCGCGCCACCTCCTTGCGGATGCTCTCCTCGGTCTCCAGCAGCCGCTCGGTGAGCTGGCGATTGTGGGCGAGCTGGCGGGTCAGCGCCTGATTGAGCTCGCGCTGGCGCTGGATCCCGGCACCCAGCAGCAGGCCGGTGAGGCTCTGGGCCAGCAGGGAGAGCAGCAGATCGAGGGGGTGATCGTGCCAGGCTTGGCTCGCCAGCAGGGCGATGGTGTTCATCAGGGTGGCGAGCAGCGCCCCTTGCCAGCCGTAGCGCCACGCCATGGCGATGATGGGGATGGCGAGACAAAACGGGGTAAAGCGCACCAGCGAGTTGGGCAATCCCAGTTGCAGCCAGAGGCTCAATACGAACAGCAGCAGATACCAGACCAGATGGCGAAAGCGCCACTCTACCGGCTGATCCACCAGCGCAGGCCCCAGTGGCACCCAAGTGGCGCGAGTGAGGTAGTGCCAGATCAGCATGCAGGTGGAGGTCAGGGTCAGCCCGCCGGTCAGGCTGAGCAGCAGGGCCGAGAGGACATCTTCCCCCGCCAGATGCCAGAGCAGGGCTTGCAGCAGCGCCGCCGCCGTGACGGTGGCGAGCAGTAGCAACAGTTGCTGCCAGTCATTGCGCACCTGCTGGCGGCGGGCAATCAGCAGCGGTATCAGGGTCAGCAGACTGCCCGCGACCAGCCAAGGCCAGTGGGGCAGCCCCACTTCCAGATTGAGCCAGTAGAGCAGCAGCCCTTCGCACAGCAACAGCGGCGGCCAGTAGTGGCCGGGACTTTGCAGCAGCAAGCCGAGGCGCAGGCCGAAGGGGAACAGCAGCACCGCCAGAGCCGGGCCGCCCGCCAGATGCAGGCTGATGCTCCAGAGGCAAAACCAGCCGGCGGCAAAGATGAAGCAGGCCGCCAGCGCGATGGCGACATAGCTGGCAAAACGGGAGATCACCAGCTATCCAGCATGCGGTGGGCCAGCTCGACGTTGTTGCTGACCTTGAGCTTGTCCATCAGGTTGGCGCGATGGACGTGAACCGTCTTGGGGGAGAGGCCAAGTTGCTCGGCAATGGCCTTCACCTCCAGCCCCTGTGCCAGCAACTGGGCAATCTCCCGCTCCCGATTGGTGAGGGGATCCCGGCTGCTGCTGGCCAGTTTCTGGGCGATGTCCGGCGTCAGATAACACCCCCCCTGTGCGGCGGTGCGCACGGCGGCGATCAGCTCGTCCGGACTGCAGCGCTTGGAGAGAAATCCCTTGGCTCCGGTCTGCAGTGCCTGCTCTATGAGGGCGGGGCTGTCGTGTACCGAGAGCATCACCACCGCAAGGCCGGAGGGGAGCTGCTTGAGCAGATCCAGCCCCGATTGGTCGGGCATCGAGATGTCGCAGACGCAGACTCGCGCCCCGCTGCCGGGCAGGCCGGCCAGGGCGTCGCTGGCGGAGCCGAATTCGGCGACCACCTGCAGGTCTGGCTCCAGATTGAGCAGTTGGGCAAAACCGGATCGGACGATCTGGTGATCGTCGATGAGGGCAATTTTTATCATGATGTCAGCCTGAAATTCGGTGCGTCATGACCATGACGCGGCCAACAAGATACCTGCCCCCCGAGCCAGGCTCAAGCAGCAGCAGGGAAAGAGGCTAAAAACCGGGTGGCAAGGTGCGCAAAGCTTGATCGGGATCAGCTGGCAAGGGCGAGCAAGCGGGCTGATCAACAGGGGGATGACCAGCCCGGGGGACTCAGCGGTGCAGCTCGCCGGCGCGCTCCGGCTGATAGACCACTTCCAGAATTTCGACCTCGATGGTGCGACCGGCCGGGCCCGGCCAGGCGATGCTGTCGCCCACTTTCAGACCGAGCAGGGCGCTACCCACCGGCGCCAGTACCGAGATGTTGCTCTCGTCGCCCTTGGCATCGCGCGGGTAGACCAGGGTCAGGCAGAACTCGTTGCCGCTGCTCTGCATCTTGAAGCGAACCTTGCTGTTCATGGTGACCACGTCCGGCGGCATGTCGGCCGGTTCGCGGATCTCGGCGCGGTCCAGCTCCTCTTGCAGGGCCAGATGCTGTGGGTGGTTGCCGAGCAGTTGTTCGATACGGTCCAGATCAAGGCTGGAGATAACCAGATGTGGTTGTTTCATAAGATATTCCTTATCAATAGCGGATAGGCCCATACCGGCGGGTGCAGGTTGGCCATCACGCAAAGTGTTACAAAAATGGATTCAACAGGTTCAATCGATTGAGAATGCCATGCCCCCAAGCGACTCGCGGCCGAAGGAGCGAGGCGGGGGCTCAGCAGGGTGTGAGCAAATGCGAGGAAATAGCGAGTATTTTCATGGGGCTACCATAACCATTCTGGCTGGCCTTGGCAACCGTGATTGAGTGACTACTCAGGAGCCTGATAGTTGTACTGACGGATGATCCGCGTGAGCGAGCCATCACGGCGCATCTCGTTTATCACGGCTTGCCAGCGACGCCCTTCGGTGAAGGGGAACTCTTTGTGAGCGGCAATAAATAACTGGGTGCGCATCAGGGTTTCACCACGAACAAGTTGCCCAGTAGAAAATCCTTCTTGCTGTTGGTTGTAGAGAATAGCGTTCCAGGCTGCTACCCATGCATCGATACGCCCTCGTTGTAGTTTGTGCGCATTGAGTTCTTCGGTGGCGACAGTTTGACTGGTCAGATTGAGTCTTTGTTTGAGTAAATGTTGGCCGAAAGAGTGGCGCAGAGTACCGACCTTGAGGGTGGACAGCTCACCGGCTTTGATTGGAACAGGATGAAAGCGGCGATCGCTGACGATAACAAATTCCTCGTCGATTATTGGTGCTACCCAATAAAAGAGGTGCTCTCGTCGAGAGCTCCGCACTGGCGGGATCAGCAGTACATCCTTGCGGTGGGTCACTTCGATGAGGGCTCGGGCCAGCGGCATCAACTCGATAGTGAGCGGTTCTTTTAAGCGCCGGGCGGCCTCTTCCATGACCTCGATGGCCATGCCGCTTGGAGCCCCCTGCTGGGAACGTATGACATAGGGGGGCAACTCGGCCGCCACCAGCACAATAGCCTGGGCACCGGTGTGTACCAGCAATAACAGCAGGGCAAAAAAGGGCAGGCAGAGAGCGCGCATCAAGGTCGTGAGCCAGAGTCGAATATGCAGAGTGTAGCATTCCTGCCTGCGTTGTCGTTGTGCCCGCAGAGGGGTTGGGATCTCAGTCGAAGAAATCCCGCAGATCGCGCACTTCGTAATCAGCGAGTTGCTGCCAGGGGAGCTGAGCAGGCAGCTTGCGCAGGGTCACCTCCATCCGGTAGCTGCGATAGCCGTCGAGACTGGCCGATTCGACTACCAGCGGGATCTGCCACTGACTCGACCAGAGAATGCGGGTTCGTTGCTGCCCTTCGCGCTTTTCATACCAGCGGGCCTGCTCGGGGGTGGCCTCATCCAGCGGAGTCATCCCCTCGATCAGCGCCGGGTTGACGAGATGGCGGATCCGCGGCCAGTCGGGCTTGAAGGCCACCTGGCCATACTCTTCCACCGGCACCTCAACCAGCTGGTTGTGCCAGCTGTCGGCATAACGCAGCTGCAGCTCACCCTCATCACTGCGGCTGACCCAGCGGGCCGCCATCTGGTGGGTAAAGTGCTTGTGGCCGGGCGTGGCGTCGTGAGTGGCGTGATAGGCACGGGCAAGGGGGAGGGGAATGAGCCGCTGGCTCCACACCTGATTGCCCACGCGCAGCCACTTCTCTTGCCAGACACTCTCTCTGGCGATGCCATCGCTGCCGGTATTCCGGTCGTGATAGCTGATCCGGGCGGCGAGATCCGGGGGCGTGTCGTCAGCATGCAGGGGGAAGGCGAGGGTGCTGCCAAGCAGCCATAACGAAAGCAAAAGTCGCATCATCATCTGTCGCTCGAAAGTGCCGGGGCCCGGGCCCGGGCCGCTGAGTCAATTGCTCAGATGCACCCGGGCCCCTGCTGCTTACAGGCCGAGCGCCTCCCGCAGTTTGCCAAACACCTTGGTGTTATCCAGCGTGCCTTTGAAGCGGTTGCTGCCGGCGCCATCGGCAAACAGCATCACATCGCCGCCGCCGTGGGTTTCCGATGTCAGTTTGACGCCGGTCTCCTGCAGGTAGTCATTGGCCATCACCTGATCGCTGGTGAGGACCGGGCGCACATCGGGGCGGTTGGGGCCGTTACCGAACACCAGGGTGGTGAAGGGCTTGCCATCCACGTCGTTCTGGGTCGAGCCGTCGCCATTTTTCACCAGATCCAGCACCGGATTGCCCTTGGCGGAGTAGCCGTTAATGGTCATGGTGTGGTCATGGTCGGCGGTGACCACGATCAGGGTATTGTTGAGATCCACTTTACCCAGCGCCGTCTTGACCGCCTCATCCAGAGCCACCGCGTCGGTGAGCGAGCGCTTGGCGTTGGTGCCGTGCAGGGCATGATCGATCCGGCCGCCTTCTACCATCAGGAAGTAACCCTGACTGTTCTTGCTCAGCAGGTCGATCGCCTTGGCGGTCATTTCGGAGAGGGACGGCTGGGTATTGGCTGCCCCCTTGGCGACCCGATCCAGCTCGTAGTCCAAGTGGGATTTGCTGCTGAATAGACCGAGCACCTTGCCGCTGGTGACCTTGGCCAGTTCACTTTGAGTGGTGACATAGCTGTATCCCTGCGCCTTCATCTCGGCGGTCAGGTCGCGGTTGTCATTGCGACCGCCCTTGTTGCTGGCGCTGTAGGGGGTCCAGTGGTTGGCACCACCGCCCATCAGCACATCGACCCCATCCCCCAGCGCCTGGTTGAAACCTGCGCCTCCCGGAACAGCTTGTGCGGCGATGTCATAAGCGGCATCCCGATGGCAGATGTGGGCGTAGGTAGCCGCCGGGGTGGCGTGGGTCAGCTCGGTAGTGGTGACGGCCCCGACCGCTTTGCCTGCCGCCTTGGCCAGCTCCAGGATGGTGGGCACCGGCTTGCCGTTATCGCTGCTGCAATTGTTGACGGTTTTGTTGCCATTGACGTCTTTGCCGGGGGCGACGGCTTTGGTGTCGCTGCTCATGGCGATCACCTCGTTGTTCATCTTGACCCCGGTGGTGTAGGCCGCCATGGAGGGGGCCGAGTCGGTGGTCTGGGCATCGTTGGAGAAGGTCTTGATGCGGGCACTGCGCGGCAGTTTCATCATCTCCAGATTGCCTTCTTCTCCCACCTTGAACAGGCGGGTGGCGGTGAGCACGGTGGGGCCCATGCCATCACCGATAAAGAGAATGACGTTTTTGGCATCACCGGCCTGTGCCTGGGAGGTTGCGCCCAGCGCACTGAACAGGGCTGCGCAGACCAGCGTGTGCTTGATGGATGTGTTCATCTTTTTGCTCATGAAAGTGCTCCTTACAGCTTGGCCGCAGCCTTGATCTTGCCGAACACGGCGGTGTTATCGAGTGAGCCATGGAAGCTGTCCGCCCCCTTGCCGATGGCGCCGAGGAAGACATCGGTGCCGCCGTGGGTCTCGTTGCCGATTTCGCCTACCTTGACCACCACTTCCTGGTGGTAGTCATTGGCGGAGACGGTGGCATCGTCGAGCGGGGCAACGCTGCTGCGCGGGCCATCTACCCGGTTGTAGCCGTTGCCAAAACCTATGATGGTGTAGGGCATGCCCTCGCTATCCTTGCTTGGCTCGCCAGTCTCGTAGTTCTTCACCAGCCCGAGTACGCCGGGGTTGTCGGCAGTGGTCTTGCCGGTGCGCTTGGCATAGCCGTTGAGCACTAGCGTGTGGTCGTGGTCGGCGGTGACCACGATCAGGGTGTTTTTCAGCTCGGGGTCGCTCTTTTTCACCTCGTCGATGGCGGCCTTGATGGCGTTGTCGAAGGCTATGGTGTCCTGCAGCGCCCGCTTGGCGTTGGTGTCGTGCAGGGCGTGGTCGATGCGACCCCCTTCCACCATCAGGAAGTAACCCTTCTCTTTGCCCTTGAGCTGCTTGATGGCGGCCAGGGTCATCTGGGCCAGTGACGGCTCGCTGGCGGGACGGTCCAGGTCATATTTCATGTGGCTGGAACCAAACAGGCCCAGCAGTGGCTTGCCCGCATCGGCCTTGTTCAGCTCATCCAGATTGCTGGCAAACTGGTAGCCCTTGGCCTGCATTTCGCTGATGAGGTTGCGGCCATCCTCCCGCTTGCCCTTGTCGGCTTTAGGCAGGAAGAAACTGCTGCCGCCACCGAGCACCACATCCAGCCCCTCCTTGAGGGCGCTGTTGTAGCCTTTGCCGCCCGGTACCAGCTGGACGGCGATATCTGCCTCCAGATCCCGGTTGCAGATATGGGCATAGGTAGCCGCCGGGGTGGCGTGGGTTACCCGGGTGCTGGTTACCACACCGGTACCGCGGCCATCGGCTTTGGCCAGCTCCAGCAGGGTGGTCACCGGCTTGCCGGCGCTCTTGCTGCAGTCGCTCTCATAGGTGGCGTCGCCGTCCATGCTGATGACGCCGTTGTTGCTCTTGACCCCGGTCATGTAGGCCGCCATGGAGGGGGCCGAGTCAGTGACCTGGGCATCGTGGGAGAAGGTCTTGATAAAGGCCGTCTCTGGCAGGGTATCGATGGTGAGATCACCCTCTTCGCCGACACCGTAGATGCGGGCCGCCGTCAGGGTGTTGAGGCCCATGCCGTCACCGAGGAAGAAGATGACGTTGGTGGGTTGGGCTGCGGGCTTGGTCGCCACCGTGTCATTGTCTGATTTGCAGCCGGCAGCCAGGGCGGCGCCGATCATCACTGCAAGTCCTGCCATTTTTCTCATTGGGGTTCGCTCCTTGTATAACCTGAGCGCAGCCTAGAGGGGGCAGATGACACTTTTACTGACTATCGGTGACGGTTGTGTGAAAAAGTGATGAAAATGTTACACTATATCAATGTGTTATCTGTCAATTGAGCCAGTTGGTCCGGTCGCTTCCGGCAAGGTCGCTCCGCCTCGGCGGTTTGCTGATTTGAGGAGGTGATGGTTAGAATGACCTGTCAAAAGAGGCCCGCAGCAGGTAAAATGCGCCCCCTTCGTTCGATGCCCGCGGCAGAGCGCTTGTTGTTCCATGCGCGCGCCCGCAGCCCCCACAGAGAGTAACGGATATGTCCATCAACTGGTTCCCCGGTCACATGCACAAGGCCCGCAAAGAGATTGCCGAGGTCATGCCCCAGGTCGATGTGATCATCGAGATGCTCGATGCCCGCATCCCCTTCTCCAGCGAAAACCCGCTGGTGCCCGAGCTGCGTGGTGATACCCCGGTGATCAAGGTGCTGAACAAGGCGGACCTGGCCGATCCGGCGATCACCGATCTGTGGGTGGCGCACATGGAAAAAGAGAAGGGGATCAAGGCGCTGCCGCTGACGCAACAAGAGCCGGAGAAGATCAAGCAACTGCTGACCCTCTGCCACGAAATGCTGCCGGAGCGCAATTTTGAGCTGCGCGGCGTGCGGGCGATGATCATGGGGATCCCCAACGTGGGCAAGTCCACCCTGATCAATACCCTGGCGGGGCGTATCATTGCCCGCACCGGCAACGAGGCGGGGGTGACCAAGTCCCAGCAGCGGATCAAGCTCGACAACCACGTCATCCTGACCGATACCCCGGGCTTTTTGTGGCCCAAGCTCAACCCGCCCTCCTGCGGTTATCGGCTGGCCATCACGGCGGCTATCAAGGATACCGTCTATGACTATGCGGACATCGCCATGTTCGCCGCTGACTACTTCCTCAAGGCGTATCCGGAGCGGATCAAGGCGCGCTATCAGATTGACGAGTTGCCCGAGACCGAGATCGAGCTGCTGGATCTGATCGCTCGCCAGCGTGGCTTCATGCGCAAGGGGGGGCTGGCCGACCTGCACAAGGCGTCCGAGATCCTGATCAACGAGTTCCGCTCAGGCTTGCTGGGGCGCATCTCGCTGGAGACGCCGGAGATGGTGAGCGTCGAGATTGTCGAGGCCGCCGCAGAAGCCGAGCAAAAAGCCAAAGAGAAGGCCGAGCGGGAAGAGGAGCGTCAGGCCCGCGCCCGTCGCAAGTACGCCCGCAAGCGTCAGAAATAGTTATCCTCAGGCGTCCCGAGCTTGCCTGACAACGAGCGAGCTTGTGTGACCCAGATGACGAAACACGAAGAGGCGACCCCAGGGTCGCCTCTTCTGTTTTATCTGGTGAAGTGCCCGACATATAAAGGCATGTCATCAACCAAAACGGTGGCGCGCCGTCTCAAACAGCGACATATGAAGCGGGATCAGCTGTTGCCAGTCGCGGCGATAGCCGCCACCGGGCACTGCGGCGACAGGCAACCCATGCTTGATTGCACAGTCAAATACCATGGCATCGCGCAGGCGAACCCCTTCATCGCTCAGGGAGAGATAACCAAGTTCGTCGGCATGATGCACATCGACGCCCGCCTGATAGAGGATGAGATCCGGCGAATAGAGGCGCAGTGCCAGCGAGAGTGCCTGTTGCAGTGTGGTGAGATAGGCATCGTCTGCCATGCCGCTTGGCAGCGGAAAGTCGAGGTGAGAGGTGGTTTTGTGATAGGGGAAGTTGTGCTCCCCATGAAGGGAGAGGGTGATGATATCGCGCCGTCCGGCGCACAGGGCCGCACTGCCATCTCCCTGATGCACATCGAGATCGACGATCAGCACCTGTTCACAGCGCCCCTCGTCGAGGCAAGCCTGGGCGGCAATCACCAAATCGTTAAACAGACAAAAACCGCTGCCGTGATCGCGATGGGCGTGGTGGTAGCCACCGGAGATCTGCAAGCCGCAGCCCTGCTCAAGAGCATGGCGGCTGGCGGCAACGGTGGCACCCACCGAGCGCAAGGTGCGCTCCATCAGCATGGGTGACCAGGGGAAACCGATCTTGCGGATGGCGCGCTCTTCAAGCTGGCCGCTCAGGGCCGCCGCGACATAATCGGCATCGTGAATGCGACAGATTTGCTCCCGGGTAGCGGCCGGCGCTTCGCCAAGGGGGTAACCCTGCACCTGCAGGTGCTCAAACAGCCCCTGATACTTGGCCAGCGGGAAGCGATGGCGCTCGGGTAGCGTCAGGGAGGAGTAGAGGGGGTGATAGAAAATGCGCAACGACATGGTGCCATTCTCCCTGGCAAGGTGGCGCTTTCTATATATGAAATCAGCAGATGAATCCATATATACACTCCCTATATAAAGGGGAAGTGGCAGCGCACAAATCAAGACGCGTCGTGAGTGAGACCGCAGGATATGGAAAAGGGGAGCTTGGCTCCCCTTTCAGTCAATCTCTCAGTCCGGCTTATTGCTGCTGGATAACCCAGATCTGGAAGGCTTTGCGGGTTTCCGCATCTGCCTTGTTGTACCAGTTTTGCAACTGGGTCAGCGCTTCCGGATTGCTTTGAGCCTTGCTGGGGGCAACCTGAACCGGTGCGCTGGCGGCAGCCATCACGGCAGCAGTAGAGACGGCAACGGTTTTGGGCTGGTTGAAGGCTTTGCCCATGTTGATCAGCTCTTGCTGATAGTCACGGGTCAGCTGGAAGCCCTCTACTTTCGGCATCACGAACTGTTCGCTACTCACTTGCTGACCACTGACCTTGTCTTTCAGCGTGACTTTCTGATCCTTCAGGAATTGTTTGGCTTCTGCTTCGTTGCGGGGCTTTTTATAGTCCAGCACCAGCTGCTGGTTGTCGGCAGCGGTGAAGTTCAGCACCAGCGGCTCGGCGGTCACCAGCTTGATTTCGTCTCGATTAGAATAATTGCCTTCAAATGCAACCACGAGCTGATGTTTACCAACGCTAAGTGGAAACTTTTTGGTGTTATCGAGTAATGAGGGATTGATTGCTTGACCATCGATCAGCTGGACGACATACGGGGTGGTCACTTCCAATTGGGCATCAGCAAGGGCGCTACCGGCCCACAACAGACCAGCCAGCGCCGGTACCAGAACAGTCAGTTTCATTTCATCTCCTTGAACAGTCAGGCGATTGCCCACTGAAAACAGGGGCTCATTTTTACAGGTTTGGCCTACTGCGGCAATGGCTCTTTCTGGTGCTCGATGTTTGCGCTGCTGTCAGTTTGTTTGTCAATAGCGGCAGACTGATTTACTCGATCCGCCGTGTAAACGGGGGGAGAGCATCAAGCAACCCCTTGCCATAACGTTTGGTCAGCAGGCGGCGGTCGAGAATGGTGACCCGTCCCCGATCAGCCTCTTTGCGGATGAGGCGGCCACAGGCCTGGATAAGCTTGCGCGATGCCTCCGGCACTGTCAGTTGCAGAAAGGGGTTCCCCCCTCGCTGCTCCACCCACTCGGCGGTGGCCTCCTCGACCGGCGAGTTGGGTACCGCAAAGGGGAGTTTGGTGATCACCAGATTGGTGAGATAGTGACCCGGCAGATCCAGCCCCTCCGAGAAGCTGCCGGTACCAAACAGGATGCTGGCCTGACCGCCATCGCATTTTTGTTTGTGCAGGGTGAGCAGGGCATTGCGGGAGGCTTCCCCCTGCACCAGCAGTGATAGTCCCTTGGCTCGCAAGCCAACGGCCACCTCATTCATCTGGCGGTAGGAGGAGAAGAGCACCAGACTCGCCTCCTTGCCCGCCAAAATGCGTGGCAGCACGCTGACAAGCTCGTTGGTAAAGGCCGGCGAGTTGGGTTCGTGCTCCATCTTGGGCAGATAGAGCTCGGCTTTCTGATAGTCAAAGGGGGAGCGCAGGCGCAGATAGCGGGTACCATCGTGCTCCTTGAGCCCCACCTGATGGCGAAAATAACTAAAGGAAGAGAGGGCGGTGAGGGTCGCGGAGACCAGTACGGCACCTAGACATTTCGACCAGAGCCACTCCTCCAGCAGATAGCCCACCTCTATCGGTGAGGCGTGCAGCCAGATATCGCCGTCATCGCTCTTGGCCATCCAGCGGGCGAGCGGGGTTTTGCCGGTCGGCACATGGCGCCCCAGCATCTCCCAGAGGGCGCAGAAACTCTCCAGTCGCTGCAGATGAAAACCGCTCTCGGCCAGCAGGGGCTCGGCCTCCTTGCGGCGGATCTCACCATCTTTCAGCGCTTCACCTATGGCCCCCTGCATCCGATCCAGCGCCCGCAGCGCCTTCTTGCTCGACTCCTTGAGATTCTCTGCCAGCATGGGCAGGGGATCCGGCAATACCCCTTCGGCGAAACGGTAGTGGGGTTCACTGCCAAAAAGCCGATCGTTGGCGCTGAGCCACTGCTCGACCGCCTTCAGATCAGGCTGGATGGAGGCCAGTGCATCCTGCAGTTTGAGTTGGGGGTCGAGCAGGCTCTCCTTATTAAGAGTCCGCGCCAGCTTGCCTGCACTTTGTACCAGCTTCTCCAACCAGCGACGCGAGCCTTTGACGCTGGCCGACGCCGCGCCGTGATCCCGGGCAATGGTGGGCAGGTGATGGGCCTCATCCAGCACATAGATGCACTCATCGGGGGGCGGCAGAATGATGCCGCCGCCCATGGTCAGATCGGAGAGCAGCAGCGCATGGTTTACCACCAGCACATCGGCGCTCTCCATATCGTTGCGGGCGCGATGAAATGGGCAGTGCTGGTGATGGCTCAGCGCCTTGTTGCAGGTGTGGCGGTCGGCGGCGATGCGATCCCAACACGTGTCGGGAATGGGCTCCGGCCAGTTGTCCCGATCCCCGTCCCATTTACCATTGGTGTAGGCCTGCCACAGGGCCTGGTAGCGATCTTTGTCGCTGTCAGAGGGCTTGGACTTGCTCAGACTGCCAAAGTCGAGCTCGAAGTTGGCCATCTCGGCGCCACTGGCTGCCTGCTCCAGCAGATGCTCGCAGCAGTAGCGCTGACGCCCCTTGACCAGCATAAAGCGAAACGGCAGCTCGCTGTGGCGGTGGTAAAAGGGGAGGTCTTTGTGGATCAGCTGCTCTTGCAGAGCCACTGTGGCAGTGGAGATCACCAGCTTCTTCTGGGTGAGTCGCGCAACCGGAATGGCACCTTGCGCATAAGAAAGAGATTTGCCTATACCGGTTCCCGCTTCGGCAACCAGGATCCGGCGCTGTTTGTCGTACTCGCCGGTCAGGGTTTTGGCTATCTCGGCCACCAGAAAGTTCTGCTCTTTGCGCGGCACAAAACCGGGTAATCCATCCGAAATCTGGCGATAGGTTTGACGAATGGTGGCTTTAAGGCGAGTAGAGAGCATGAAGAGAAGGCCAGTTAGGGGTTAATCGAAGGACAAGGATACCCGCAACCCCTTGGTGAGGTCGAGGCAACAGCCATTATCACGGCAGTTTTACGCTGATCAGACCACGTTGGTTGTTTATCAGGTAGTTAGCGTTATTTGCATGAAAAATAGACTATTTTAGTCCAAATAATCAGCAGGATTAATTGTAAACGTTTTCCCGTTGGTTCTGCTTCAAGTGAGATGCGCATCACATTTTCATCTTGGTGACCATGATTTCCATAAAAAGTTCCAAGTTTTTTCATTGCGGTTCAAAAAATCCGGTGCTAGTCTCGGCGGCATAGTGATGCAAAGAACATCGCTAACACAGGGAATAACAACGACTTAGTGTTTAACTTACAGTAGGCATTGGAAACTATGAAAAAGACAATTCTGGCAATCGCTATCCCGGCTCTGTTCGCTTCCGCAGCCAACGCAGCTACCGTGTATGACAAAGATGGTACCAAGTTTGATGTGACTGGGCGTGTGCACGCGGCTTATCAGGGCAAAGCCAACACGGATGAGCTGGCGGTTAATGCCAACGATGATCTGTACTACAAGCGACTCGATACCACCGAGAAAGGTGAAGTTTACACCTATGCGCGTTTTGGTATGCAGGGCAAAGTTGCGCTGAACAATACTTGGTCTGCCGTTGCTATGGGTGAGTGGGAGGTTCAAGGCGAAGAATCTGATGGTGATGATCAGTTTAAATCTCGCCATATTCTGACCGGTTTTGATGGTTCTCAGTACGGTAAATTCCTGTTCGGTCAGACTGATACTGCCTCCAAATGGGGTGTACAGGATCGTGCCGATATCTTTGAAGAACTGGGCAACGTCGGTAACCTCAACGATGGTCGTCAAGAAGGTCAGGTCATCTATCGTGGTGAGTGGGATGGCATCTTCGCCAACGCCTCATACATTACCAAAAACAGCAGCTATAAGTCTGGTGAGCGGTTTGGCATTGAGTCTGGCGCTAATACTGCCCTGGACCAAAATGATAAAGGCCTGAAATCCGGTTATGCGCTGGGCGCTGGCTACAACATGCCGAACGGTTTCGGTTTCGGCGTGAGCACCGAGAGCAAAGAGTTTGAGCGTGGCACTCGTGTGAAGGATTTCGATGGTGTAAACACTGCTACTGCAAGCACCTTTATGAAGAATCTCGAAAGCAAGGATGACTGGGCTATTGGTGCTTCCTATGCCTACGATGCTTTCTATGTTGGTGCCTTGTATAACCAGTCTAAGCTGAAAGGCTATGACAATGGTGAAGAAGTTAAGGCCAAAGGCTATGAAATCGCCGGTTCTTACACCATCGATGCATGGAAACTGCTGGCAGGTTATAACTTCCTAGAATCCAAAGCCTCTGATAACTTTGGCTCCAGCAATGACGTCGAGATGTTTAACCGCGTTATTCTGGGTGTTGAGTATGCCTTCACTTCCAACATCAAGTCTTATGCTAACTACGCCATCGAAAGCGCTGATAACAAAGACGACCAGTGGGAATTCGGTATGCAGTACAACTTCTAATAAGTTGCACATGCGTAATATCCTAGCTTGAGTCTTTGACCAAGCTACGAATGGCCGAGATGATATCTCGGCCATTTTCTTTTTGGCGGCATTGCTATTGCGTAACGGAGTTCTGGTGAATCGCCGGATTGTAATTTCTAGTGATAGTTGGCAAATTGCCGGTCTCGTTTAATTTGTACAGATCTAGTTATCACCTGACACCGGCCTCAAACCGGTGTCTTGTTTACGCTACTTTAGTGCGCACTTCCTTCGGTATCAATTTCAGACCCTTCTTGAACATACTGTAGGGGGTTTGACCCTCGATCATCCTGCCCTGATGTGGCCGCTGGGTGTTGGCTGGGTGTTGTAGTGTTCCAGATCGCTATCCAGCTCTGTCTGCATCTGCTCTACCGACTCATACCAAGTCGTTCTCCCCTTGATACGGAAGTGTTCATCCAGCAGTGTGCAATGCAGTCGCTCGATAAAGCCGTTGCTCTGCGGCCTGCGCACCCTGGTTGTCCGGTGCTCAATCCCCTCCAGTTGCAGGAACAGCTCGTAGGGATGGTGGTCAGGGCGCCCACAGAACTCGCGCCCGTTATCCGACAGGATGGTATAGACCCGCGCCCAGGCGTGGCGACTGTAGCAGTCCAGCACGGTTTGCAGATACACCTTGCCAACCCCCTTGAGCGCGCCGACAAAGAAGGTGTCGACCGCCACCAGTTCTCCGGTGTAGTAAACCTCAATCTGGCGTTCGCGAAACTCGGGGCTAAAGCGTTCTAACAGGCGAATTTGCTCGTCACTGAGCTCAATGGTCTGCTCCCGGTGGGTTTTCTCGAGGCGCAGCAAGCGGTCGTGTTTGGAGAGCAAGTCGTGCCGTTGCCACACGCCACGCACACCGCCCGCACTGACATTGATGCCTTGCAGAGCCAGTTTTTGCGCGACTCGCAGCGGGCCATGAGCTGGTCTGGTGAGGGAGTAATCGAGGATGGCCTGTTCAATCTCGGGCGCAACCCGATTGGGATGAGCCCCTTTACAGCCGGGCAATTTGTCGAGCAATCCCTCGGCGCCATAGGTCTGGAAATTACGGCGAATTTCGTAGAACTGCTGACGACTGTAGCCGATGAGTTTGCAGGCTTTGCTGACGTTATTGAGCTCTATGGCGAGCTCTAGCAGGCTGAGTTTGCGACGTGCTACTTTCTCGTTGGTGGTCATGCAGAGGCTGATAGTATTTTGCAGGTGCAAAAAAGCCCCTTGGCGGGGCTTGGTGTCTGGCAAGGCCTGTGTCGGGATTATCAATCGAACAGGATGCGGCCGCTGGTGCCGGCATCGCTGTCTTTCCAGCTGGCGCCGCTTTTGCGCAGGGTGTAAGTGATAGTCTCCTGCTTGAATTTCAGGTAGTCGCTGCCGCTGTGACTTGGTTTTACCTGATTGCCATCGATATAGGTTTCCCCTGTGGTATCGACGTGAATTTCGGCCACGGTGCGGCCATCGTCAGTGACCGCCTTATAGTTGCCAGCCCACGGGCTCTCGTCGCCATACTGCACGGCCCCTTCCTGAGCGTGCGCTTGGGCATGGGTCTTGTGGCCATGATGGGTTTTGGCCACGGCGCAGCCGGAGATACCGACCGCCAGCAGGCAACCGAGGGCGACATTGAGCAGAGTCTGTTTGGATTTCATCTTCATTTACCTGAATCAAATAATTGCAATGGATAAGGGGTAGAGCCCCCACGGTAGGTGTGGGCCCCGCTGAGCCGTGGCTCGAAATCAGTCCTGATTGATGCCAGAAATATGGCCGCGGGCGTCGGTGAGGCAGTGCCAGAGCCGGTCATGGGGCCCCTTGATATCAATCATCATCCCCGCCTGGGAGTCGGCCACATAGTCGAGGGTCAGTTTGCTGCGGCTGACGTCCGCTTTTCTGGCGACGGCGTTCATGCAGGCGTTCTCGGCAACCTTGGTTTGCGCAGTGCTGCCGTTGTAGGCACTGCTGCTGGCGCTCTCATCATCGCCGTCGTCATCGTTTTCATCGTCATTGAGCTGGCAGGCGCCGCTGTCGCCATTTTTGACAAAATAGGTGATGCCCCAGTCGCTATTTTTCACCATGGAGAGGGTGGTGCGCCCCTTGCTCGCCTCGTAGAAATTTGAATTCACTTTTTTAAGTGGAACTTGCTGGTTATTGATATAAGCCGTGCCATCTTCGACGCGAAGATTAATATGTCCAGGACAGCTGGCGGATAAATCAGGCACCCCTGCATATGCGGTTCCGGTCATGACCAATACAGAGAGAGCAAGCAGCGTTTTTTTCATCAGATAACCTCAAATCAACAAGGATCAGCAAGTGTGATGTCGTCAAAATAACGGTTGCTATGCCTTAACGTTATTTCTGTGCTCATTGCACACCTGTTATCGGTAGCCCGCTGTCAGTCGTTTCAGTGCGCCTCGTCCTGCCGGGATGACGCCAAATTTAGCAGTCGGGTGATGTAAGTAAAATAAAACAGGATTAATTGGATTCATAAAATATGAAAAACTATAAACCATTTAAAACAATGAGTTAGATGTGGTTCTGGTCACTTTGCAAAAGATGGGGGACCATCCGGGATGGTTCCTTATGGGTGTCGATAAAGTTGGCCATAGGGCTGCAATGCCGGGAGTAGAGTATTTCCTATGTTGCATGATGGCACAGGCTGGCGACATCACAGGGCCAATCAGCCATTGCGCGCCGTAAATATACAGAAAAAAGCACCAATTTTTGGTGTGCGAGGGGGGGCAAAATTGGCCTGCCAGCAGGAAGATATTTTTACCTGATATGACTGGGTTGTGAGGCCTATGAAAGGGTCAGGATAAATAAACCCTCCGTCAATAGGGCGTGATTATCTGGAGTGTTAATTTGCTTTCCCTGAGGATTGCCCACTCGTGGCAGGAAAATATAACGACTTAGAAACTCATGGCCAACCCGATGGAATAACCGCTGGTGTTGTGGCTGAACATATAGCGGGCAACCAACCGGGTGCGGGTGACTATGATGTCGTACTTGCTGCTGTCCAGCTCCAGACCGGCGCCGATAGAGTTGAGGGAGTCAAAGCCAAGCAACCCCCGCTGCTCCCCCAGATATGCGGTATGGGCCCCTTCCAGTACATAGCGTACCGGTCTGTCGAGCAGTGTCCAGTGGAATAGCGGGGCCCGGCGGCGCAGATAGAGACCGAGGTTCTCCGCCTCGGCGTGACCACGGACGCTGGTCGAGGTGCCGCCAAAGCTCTGCAGGTGCTGGTAGGAGTAGCGCACTTCGATATCGATATCCTGCGCCTTTGAAAAGAGCTCGTAGTCGAGCATCAGCGAGCCGCCCAGTCCGTACATATTGAGCTGTCCACCATCGAGAAAATCCAGCGAGTAGCCCTTGGTACGCTCCAGCAGCCAGTTGCCGATCCGCAGATCGCTGGCCATGGTACCGAGCGAGACGTTGGCGATGGGGCGCAGTACCCAGTGGCCACCGCGCGGGTCTTCATGGAGGGCGATATCCCAGCCGATCCCGCCAGAGGCGGTCAGGCTGTTCCATTTGGTCGGGAGGGTGCGGCTCTCGGTGCCGTTGCTCACCACAAACTGGGGATCGTAGCGGCTAAAGCCGATCGCCCCTTCCAGATAGATGGGCACGGCTTCGCTCATGGTGGCGCCGCCACCGATCTGGGTCATGTTAAGGGCGGCAGATTGATTGGTGCCGCTGCCGATATCGAGGTTGCTGGCGGTGATGTCGGGCACCACGGTGAAGGTCATCAGCGAGAGCACCGCATTGGCGCGCTCCTGTGCCCACTCCTGATCCTGTGTTGCGGCCTTGACGGTGCTGCCGGATAGCGCCAGCAGCATTGGCAACAACATCTGCAATAAAGAGGAGCAAGAGCGGTGCATGAGTGTGGTTCCCGATAAGCGGCGTCTGATTGCCCTGGCTTTACTGTAGCGAGCTTCCCGGCGGTTGGCACGGAGCTAAGAGGGGGGAATAAGCGCCGCTTGCGGTCGGTTGCCGCTGAGGGGCAAGCCTTTGCCACACCAACGGCACGCCTTTGCAGTTTGTCGCTAAAGCTTGGCCTCTTGCCGCCGATATCTCTTGTGAGATCGTGTGGAGGGCAAGCAATTGAACGCTTGGGTATTGGGGTTGGTCAGCATATCCGTGAGTATGCAGTTACAGGCTGGGGTCACCGAATTTGGTGCCGGTCTGGATCAATCCGTCTGGCGTTTGACCTCCGATACCCAGATTGAGTGTCGCCTCGAACACCCTATTCCCAACTGGGGAACGGGGGCCTTTGTCAGCCGCGCCGGGCGCAAGATCAACCTCGACTTCGAGCTCAAGGGTAAGCGGCCACAGGCCCAGACCCAGACGGTGAGCCTTGGCATCATGCCACCGGTATGGCGCCCGGGCATCGCCGGGCGAGAAGTGAGTCAACTGCGCTTCTATCAGCAGTTCGATGGGCTGGTGGAGGGGCAAACCGCCTGGACCATGCTCGACGAGCTGGAGGGGGGGCGAATGCCCACTTTCCAGTATCGGGACTGGTATCGCCAGAACCGTGCGGTGCGGGTGTCTCTCTCGTCGGTCAACTTTCGGGTGAAATATCAGGCCTTTATCGACTGTCTGAGCGGGCTGTTGCCCTACAGCTTCAACGATATCGCCTTTAGCGTGCTCACCTACGACAAAAACAGCGATCAGCTCTCCATCCCCTCCAAGCGGCGGCTGGCGATGATCAGCGAGTTTATCAAGGCGGACAAGAGTATCGACGTAGTGGTGATCGATGCTTACAGCGATAGCTATGGCGGCCGCTGGCCGAACCTGAAACTCTCCGAGAAGCGGGCCGATGCCATCAAGAAGGTGTTTGTCGATCTGGGGATAGATCCCGGCAAGATCTCGGTGGAGGGGCATGGCGAGAAGCAGCACGTCGCCTCCAACGAAACCGAACAGGGACGTGCCAAGAACCGGCGGGTGGTGATCAGCATGGGGCGCAATGGCGAGATCTAGCTTTGCGGCCCGGTCAGAGAAGCACAAAAAAAGAGCGCATCTGCGCTCTTTTTTGATCCTGCCATCCGGCAGCGGGAGTCGGGCAGCTTAGAAGCTGTCACCCAGGCCGGTACCGGCATCTTTCTTGGCGATCAGTTCAATCTTGTAACCGTCCGGATCTTCGACGAAGGCGATGACGGTGGTACCGCCCTTGACCGGGCCCGGTTCGCGGGTGATCTTGGCACCGGCGGCGCGCAGTGCGTCGCAGGTGGCGTAGATATCGTCCGCTTCCAGCGCGATATGGCCGTAGGCGGAGCCCAGTTCGTACTCGCTCACCCCCCAGTTGTAGGTCAGCTCGATCACCGCTTCATCCTTCTCGTCACCGTAGCCGACGAAGGCCAGGGTGTACTTGTACTCGCTGTTCTCGCTCTTGCGCAGCAGCTTCATGCCAAGGACACGGGTGTAGAAGTCGATGGAGCGTTGCAGATCGCCGACACGCAGCATGGTATGCAGAATTCTCATTGCTCAGTTCTCCGGGTTGGTGATGTGTACTGCTTTCAATCTCGGTTGCGAGGCTATCAGCTTTCTGGATAGACCTTCTCTTTGTATTCGCACAAGTCCTCGATGATACAGGAACCACAACGGGGCTTGCGAGCGAGACAGGTATAACGCCCGTGCAGGATGAGCCAGTGGTGGACATCCAGCTTGAACTCGGCGGGTACCACTTTGAGCAGCTTCTCCTCCACCTGATCCACGTTCTGGCCCACCGCAAAACCGGTACGGTTCGAGACCCGGAAGATATGGGTATCGACGGCGATGGTGGGCCAGCCAAAGGCGGTGTTGAGTACCACGTTGGCGGTCTTGCGGCCGACGCCAGGCAGGGCTTCCAGCGCTTCGCGGTTCTCCGGCACCTCGCCGCCGTGGCGCTCCAGCAAGATGGCGCAGGTCTTGATGACGTTCTCGGCCTTGGTATTGAAGAGGCCAATGGTCTTGATGTACTCCTTGAGCCCGTCCACCCCGAGCTCCAGCATCGCCTGCGGGGTGTTGGCCACCGGATAGAGCTTGTCGGTCGCCTTGTTGACGCTGACATCGGTCGCCTGCGCCGAGAGCAGCACGGCGATCAAGAGCTCGAACGGCGAGTTGAAGTTGAGCTCTGTGGTGGGGTGGGGGTTGTTTGCCCGCAGCCGCTCGAGGATCTCTCTGCGTTTCTGGTTGTTCATGCCTTGCGTCCGATCATAGCTCGGTCGCCCGGACGCGGGCCGGGGCAACGTTGCAGTGGACTACGGTAGCGGCCTGTTTGCGGTCCCGCCAGTCGTTGATGGCGTTCTTGGCGGCGATCAGCAGCCCCAGCCCGATAAAGCCGCCCGGCGGCAAAATCGCCAGCAGCAGGCTGGCATCGGAGTGGAACAGCTCGATGCGCAGGGATTTTGCCCACTCGCCCAGCAGCAGCTCGGCACCATCAAACAGGGTGCCCATGCCGATGATCTCGCGCATGCCGCCCAGTACCAGCAGCACCAGAGTAAAGCCAAGGCCCATCATCAGGCCGTCGAGGGCCGCCAGCAGCGGCGGATTC
The DNA here is from genome assembly GCF_051920345.1 of Aeromonas sp. 102P. Lineage (NCBI taxonomy): Bacteria > Pseudomonadati > Pseudomonadota > Gammaproteobacteria > Aeromonadales > Aeromonadaceae > Aeromonas > Aeromonas sp. 102P. The sequence continues at coordinate 2,302,341 of NZ_JBQBCZ010000001.1, forward strand.
TTGGAGGCATAGGCCTCGGCGCGGCCGATGATGACGCAGTTGGTGACGATGAGGGCGATAAAGATGCCGAGCGCCTGATAGAGGCCATAGGTGTAGGCGTTCATCAGCAGCTGCACGCTGGTCACCAGCGAGGCGATGATCATCACATAGACCGGGATGCGAATATCCTTCGGCACCCAGTTGCGCACCAGCGAGACGGCGAGGTTGGAGCAGACCAGCACCGCCATGGTGGCAAGGCCCAGCCCCAGCGCATTGGTAAAGGTGGAGGAGACGGCGAGGGTCGGGCAGAGTCCCAGCACCTGCACCAGCGAGGGGTTGTTCTTCCACAGCCCCTGACTCATCAGCTCCTTGAGCTCGCCCTTGCGGCTTTCCAGCTTGGCAAGCGGGGTTGCGCCCGTTTCAATCTGTTCCATCTGGTTCATGATGGCTCGACTCCGTTAGTTCGCCGCCGGACAAGCCGGGGCGTTGCTGAGCAGTTCGGGTTGCTCCTGCTGCAGTTTAAGCAGGTTTTTCACCGCCTTGACCACGGCTCGCGGGGTGATGGTGGCGCCGGTAAAGGCATCGAACTCGCCGCCATCCTTCTTCACCGCCCATTGGGGCTCGTTGTCATGGGTCAGGAATTTTCCGGCAAAGCTGTTGATCCAGTCCGATTTCTTCAGCTCGATCTTGTCACCCAGGCCCGGGGTCTCGTTGTGAGCGAGCACGCGCACGGCGGTGATGGTGCCCTTGGCATCAAAGCCCGCCACGATGCGGATCGCCCCGCTGTAGCCATTCGGCGCAATCGCCTCCAATGCATAGCCGGTCACCACGCCATTTTTGCTGGCGGTATAGAGGGCCTGCGGCTGATCGCTGCCGAGATACTTCCTGCTGGTCACCTGCTTGCAGCTGGCCACCAGATCGTTGTCATAGCTCCCCTCTGGCAGCAATACCGAGAGGGTCTGCTGTTTCTCCAGCTGCTGCTGGTGGGCGATTTTATCCTTGGTCAACTCGTTGGTCAGTACCACCAGCGCGGTACAGCCGAGCGCGAACATCGCCAGAATAAGGCCGTTCTTGCGCATGCTCTTTAACATGTCCGGGCTCCGTCAGCTGTGATGGGGGAAAAGGGCAGAAACATCATTGGCGACGGGCTCCATACACTTTCGGGCGAGTCAGGCTGTCAATAAAGGGTACGCAGAGGTTGGCCAGCAGCACGGCGAAGGCAAACGCATCCGGATAGCCGCCAAAGCGGCGAATGATGTAGACCAGCACCCCGATCAGCACGCCATAGACCAGTCGGCCGCGCGGTGTGGTGCAGGCGCTGACCGGATCGGTGGCGATAAAGAAGGCCCCCAGCATAGTCGCGCCGCTAAAGAGATGGAACATGGGCGTGGCAGTCGCATCCGGGCTCACCAGATAGCCGATGGTGGAGGCCGCCAGCAGGGCACCGAGAATCGCGGTGGGAATGCGCCAGTTGATCACCTTCTGCTGCAGCAGGAACAGGCCGCCCAGCAGATAGCCGAGGTTGACCCAGCTCCAGCCGATGCCGCCCCAACCCTCAAACAGCGGGCCGCTCAGGATCTCGCCAGTGGTGAGCCCCTGAGTCAGGCCGGTTTTCAGGGTATCGAGGGGGGTCGCCATGGTTAGACCATCCACCCCCTGCTTGAGCTGGGCCATGCTGTAGCCGTCGAGGCTAAAGCCGGTGAAGATCACCGACGCCGCATCACCAAAACCGAGGCTGTAGGCGCGCACGCTCTCCGGCGGCAGCCAGCTGGTCATCTGCACCGGGAAGGAGACCAGCAGCAGCACATAGGCGACCATGGCCGGGTTGAACAGGTTCTGGCCCAGTCCGCCGTAAAGGTGTTTGGCGACGATAATGGCAAAGGCCGTGCCCACCACCAGCATCCACCACGGCAGCAGCGGCGGCAGGGAGAGGCCGATCAGCACGGCGGTGAGCGCCGCACTGCCATCCATCAGGGCAGGCTTGATGGTTCGGCCACGGAGCTTGAGCACCAGCGCCTCGCACAGCAGCGCTGTCACCAACGCCAGCAGGATCTGGATAAAGGAGCCCCAGCCGAAGAACCAGGTCTGAGCCAGCAAGCCCGGCACGCAGGCCAGGATCACCAGCAGCATCAGGATTCGGGTCTGTTTGCGGTTATGGGCAAACGGCGCAGTCGCAATATTGAACATGAGTCTGTCGATTACCTTGTGGTTGTTCGGTCGGCTGACGGGGCATCTTCCGCGGCGGTTTCGGCAGCTCTGGCTGCCTCGGCCGCCAGCTTCTTCGCCTTGGCGCGGGCCACCGCGGCTGCAATGGCCGCTTTTTTTGGATCAACCGGGGCGTCAACCGCTGGAGCGCTCGCTTCAGGCGCGGCAGTGACGGCAAGTGGTTGCTCACTGCTGGTTGCATCGCTTTGCATCGGCTCGGCCGGTGCGCGCTCACCCTCAGCACCGGCATTTTCTACCTCAGCACTGGTACTTGCGCTCTGCTGGGCCAGCTTTTTGGCTTTGGCACGGGCGATGGCCGCGGCGATTGCGGCTTTCTTGGGATCGACCGCTTCGCTTTCAGCCGTATCGCTTTGGCTGGTGGTTACTTCGCTCTTGGCTACCGCCACGTCGCGGGTCTGTGTGCTGGCAGCTGGCTCACTCTGCGCACCTTCAGCACCGGCACTTTCGCCCTGCTGGGCCAGCTTTTTGGCCTTGGCGCGGGCAATGGCAGCGGCGATAGCCGCCTTCTTGGGATCAACCGCTTCGCTGGCCGCAGATGGCGCAGTGCTTTGGGTTGCAGCGGATTCGCTGGTGCCTGCGGTTGCAGTCAGATCGCCCTCAGCGCTGTCACCCTGCTGAGCGGCCTTTTTGGCCTTGGCCCGGGCGATGGCAGCAGCAATAGCGGCTTTCTTGGGGTCAACTGCTTCGCTGGCAGCAGATGGAGCATCGCCTTGCGAGCCTGCGTCGGCTACCGCGCTGTGATCTGCGCTTACCGGTTCACCATTCGCCTCGGCCTTTTTGGCTTTGGCACGGGCAATGGCGGCGGCAATTGCTGCCTTTTTCGGATCAACTTCTGCCTTTTGCTGATCAGCATCTACCGCAGGCGCAGCAACGGCTTCGGCAGTCGCAGGCTCGGTGCTCTCGCCTGCCTGAGCGGCTTTCTTGGCCTTGGCGCGGGCCAGTGCGGCAGCGATGGCCGCTTTCTTGGGATCGCTGGCGGGGTCAACCGCCTCGGCGGGTTGCGCCGTAGCGGCTGTTTCGCTGTTTGCGCTCTCCGCCAGCTTGGCGGCGCGGCGCGCTTCCGCTTCCCGTTTGCGGGCTTCGCGGGCGGCGATCACCGCGCTGTTGTCAGGCAAGCCCTCGGCGGTGGCGGTAATGGCAGTGATGGGGGCATCCTGCTTGGCTTTGATGCGGGCGAGTGCCGCTGCCACAGGATCCTCCCCGCCTGCGGCCGTCATGGTCTGACGGCGCTGGGCGGCGGCTTCGGCATGGCGCGCTTCGCGGGCCGCTTTCTCCCGCTCGAAGCGGGCCTGCTTGGCCTCGAAACGCTGCTTGGCGCGCTCGGCTTTTTCGGCCTCGGCGCGGGCTTCGCGAATGTCGTCCTTGGCGATCTTGTAGTACTGCACCAGCGGGATCTCGCTCGGGCAGACCCAGGCGCAGGCGCCGCACTCGATGCAGTCCATCAGGTTGAGCTTCTCGGCCTTGTCATACTCCTTGGCCCGGCTGTACCAGTAGAGCTCTTGCGGCAGCAGGGTGGCCGGGCAGGCATCGGCACAGGCGCTGCAACGGATGCAGGGCTGCTCCGGGCCGGGGGCGGGCAGTTCGGCCTGCGTCGGCGCCAGCAGGCAGTTGGTGGCCTTGACCACAGGCACCATGGCGTGGGGCAGGGTAAAGCCCATCATGGGGCCTCCCATGATCACCCGCTGCTCCGCTTCCGGTTGCAGCTCGAAACGCTGCAACAGCCAGCGCACCGGCGTACCTAGGCGCACCCAGGCGTTGCCGGGTTTCTTGAAGCTGTCGCCGGTGAGGGTGACGATCCGCTCGATCAGCGGCTCGCCGTCGATAATGGCGCGCTTGATGGCAAACACGGTGGCGACGTTGAGCACCATGATGCCGATATCGACCGCGCGGCCCCCCTTGGGTACCTGACGGCCGGTGAGCAGCTCGATGGTCTGCTTGGCACCGCCGGAGGGGTACTTGGTCGGCACCGTCTTGACCAGCACATCTTCATCGGTGGCGTGGCGAGTCAGTTGCTCGATCGCTTCGGGCTTGTTGTCTTCCACCCCGATCAGGGTGAGTTTCGGTTTGAGCAGGTGCTTGAGCACCCGGATGCCATCCATGATCTCGTCGGCGTACTGCTGCATCAACCGATCGTCGGTGGTGATATAGGGTTCGCACTCCAGCCCGTTGACGATCAGGATCTCGGTGAGCTGGCCGCGGCCATCGAGCTTGCTGTGGGTCGGGAACACGGCGCCGCCAAGGCCCGCTACCCCCGCCTGCTGAATGCGCTCGAGCAGCTCGCCCCGCTCCAGATTCCAGTAATCGGCTTTGCCGTTGCGCTCGCCCCACTCATCCTCCCCATCCGGGGTGAGAATGACACAGAGATCGCCGAGCCCGGAGGGGTGGGCAACCGTGTGGTTGCCAATCTCGGTGATGGTGCCGGAGGTGGAGGCATGGACAGGGACGACCCGCCCCTTGGCATAACGGGTCAGCGGCTGCCCTTTTTTGACCTTGTCGCCCACCTGCACCAGCAGATCGCCGGCGGGGCCTGCGTGCTGGCGCAGCGGAATGATGAGGCGCGGCGGCAGACCGGCGTTTACCACCGGGCTCTGGCTTGATTGCAGCTTGTTGTCGGCGGGGTGAATGCCACCGTGAAAGTCCCAGAGCGTGCCGGCTTTGATACGTTCGAGTAAGGAATGCATGGTTGCTCCGCTGTTTATTCCACTATCTTGACCGGAATCTTGCCCGGAACATGCACGTTATTGAGGTCCCACTTCCAGTTATCGACCGTGGTGGGCACCGGGATCATCTCGATGCAATCGGTCGGGCAGGGATCGACACAGAGATCGCAACCGGTGCACTCGTTGGCAATCACGGTATGCATCGCCTTGGTGGCGCCGACAATGGCATCCACCGGGCAGGCCTGAATGCACTTGGTGCAGCCGATGCATTGATCTTCGTGGATAAAGGCGACCTTTTTGACTGGCACGGCGGCCTCGTCACTGCCCCCCAGTGGCTGGGGCTCGACCCCCATCAGATCGGCAATCTTGCGCATGGTGGCCTCGCCACCGGGTACGCACTTGTTGATCTGATCGCCGTTGGCGAGCGCCTCGGCGTAGGGTTTGCAGCCGGGATAGCCGCACTGGCCACACTGGGTCTGGGGCAGCAGGGCATCGAGCTGATCGACGATGGGGTCTGCTTCCACATGAAACTTGACGGCGGCAAAGCCCAGGATAATCCCGAACGCCAGCGCCAGCAGGGTGAGCACCAGAATGGCAAAGAGAATATGGATCATGGTTATATCTTGATAAGGCCGGTAAAGCCCATAAAGGCCAGCGACATCAGACCGGCGGTGATCATGGCAATCGACACCCCGCGAAACGGCGCGGGCACATCGGCGGCGACCAGACGCTCGCGCATGGCGGCAAACAGGATCAACACCAGCGAGAAGCCGGTGGCGGCGCCAAAGCCGTAGATCACGCTCTGGATAAAGTCGTGTCGCTCATTGATGCTGAGCAGCGCCACCCCGAGCACCGCGCAGTTGGTGGTGATGAGGGGCAGGAAGATCCCCAGCAGGCGATAGAGGGTCGGGCTGCTCTTGCGCACCACCATCTCGGTAAACTGCACCACCACGGCGATCACCAGAATAAAGGCGAGGGTGCGCAAATAGGCGATATCCAGCGGCAGCAGGATATAGTGCTCCACCAGATAGGAGCTGGCACTGGCGAGGGTCATCACGAAGGTGGTCGCCAGCCCCATGCCGATGGCGGTTTCCAGCTTGCCGGAGACCCCCATAAAGGGGCAGAGGCCGAGGAATTTCACCAGCACGAAGTTGTTAACCAGCACGGTGCCGATCAATAAAAGCAGGTACTCAGTCATCAATTACCGTCACTGAAAGTCGGGTTATCGGGGTTTGAAGGCGGGCGGTATTATCTGACGTTAGGGCCAGTTAAACAACCGCAAGGCCGCATGGTTATTAGTCAAATAGCCAATATCGACACAGTTCCAGGAGGCCCTGCGCACTTTTTGGGCGGAGAGGACTATAGCCAATTTTGGAAGGGTGTGAATGCTCGCACAGTTTTATAGATTGTGGGTGGTGATGGCGTCACATGCTCATAACATATTGATGCATAACGCAATCAGCCACGTTACTCTATGGTTTCCTCGCCTGTAGACAGAGTAATGAACATGTTCGAACAGCTTGCTGACGTTTTTTCTTCTGCCGCATTCAAGTACCTGTCCGTTGTTGATGCGGATCCCAAAAGCTCCCACCAGCATGAAATCGGCGGCCTTGTTAATGCCGGTATTGGTAGGAAATTGGGGATGCCTGACGATGGGAGCCAACTCACTATCCGGACGACGATGGTCTATTTGAGCGAAAGCTATGATGAACCGCTGGTCTCGGAAGATATTGTTACTTGGTATGATGCTCGGTATCAAAAAGAGGACCGAGGGGCTGAGTGGCGGCTTTACTACAAATCAAATGATGTCAGCAACCGTTTCAAGCCCGGTGATTTTTTCCTGATTGCCCTGACTCGGGAAGGTTCTCTCCTGATGATATTTTGTCCTCCACATAGCGATTTTGAAGTGCAAATCCGGTCACTATTCGGGGCGAGGAGTGTGGAAGCCAATGAAAAGGGTCTGACACGATTAAATATTGAAAGGGGGTTGGCTGTTCCCATCAGGTTAATGCTTGCTCGTTACGGCATCGAAATTGGTCATGATGGCCCAGACTATCTTGACACTATTTTGGAAAAGTTTGGTGCAGTATTTCCTAAAACAAAAGACTTCTCTGCATTTACCAGAACATTGGGAAAAGATATTTGTCCTGTTGAAGAGCCAGATAGTGCACTGATTGAATGGATGGAGGTAGAAGAGTCTGCATTCCGTCAATTGGAAAGGCATATTGTAAAAAAGACTCTGTTAGCAGGTTTTGGGGAAAATGGTGATGACGTAGATGAGTTTGTTCGCTTTTCTCTGAGTGTGCAGAATCGTCGGAAATCTCGTAGTGGTCATGCTTTTGAAAATCACATTGAATTTATTTTAAACAAGTCTGGTGTTTACTTTGAACGAGGTGCTTTGACGGAGGCTCGTCAGAAACCGGATTTCATATTTCCAAGCTCAGCTTGTTATGCAGATAAAAATTTCCCTTCCGAAAAGCTGAGAATATTAGGGGCTAAAACCACTTGTAAAGACAGATGGCGTCAAGTCTTGGCAGAGGCTGCGAGGGTGGAGCGTAAGCATCTGATTACTATGGAGCCTGCAATCAGTGAGAATCAGACAGAGCAAATGCAAGCAAATAACTTGCAACTTGTTGTACCTACGACTATTCAACAAACTTATATGCCCCAGCAGCAACCTCAATTAATGTCATTTCGAGATTTCATTAACGAGGTAAAAGGCTGCCAGTAGATAAAAAAGCCCGTCATAGAATTTATGACGGGCTTTTTTATTAATTTTTCTTTGCTTTCATTATGTATGGCTTCATCAACTTGGCAACGGCAGCAAATACAGGAACTACGACAGAGTTACCAAATTGACGATAGGCTTGTGTATCTGAAACAGGGATTCTGAATTTATATTCACCCGGTTGTTCAAATCCCATCAGCCGTGCACACTCTCTGGGGGTAAGACGTCGTGGTCTGTTTTGCTGATTTTGCTCATTATTGAAATCAGTCTCCGCTAGAGTCATATCCCAACCACGATCAATCAGAATCTCAGAACCATCTTTGTGATAACGAGCGGACAAAGTCCTAGCGACAGTTGTCGGGTTTTTGGGGTCAACAAGACCATAGCCAAAGCCATTTCCTTTAGCTTGATGCTTTTTCGCATATTGATATAGATAAGACCACAACTTGGGGGTCAGAATATATTTCGAGTCGAGTTTTTCAACTGGCTCAAGCAGATCTGCGAAAGTAATCCTGTTTTCAGGAAATAATGTTGAAACATCTCTTAGCGTAAAACCTTCATGCAGGTTCAGATCTTTTCTGAAACCGACAAGTACAATACGTTCCCGGTGCTGAGGGATGAAATGTTTGCCATCGATGATTTTGGGGTCATCTGAACCGTTGATATCCAAGTCTGCAACCCAATATCCCAACTCGGTCAATGCTTCCTTGATTACCCGGAATGTGTTGCCTTTGTCATGACTCTTTAGGTTTTTCACATTCTCAAGCACAAAAGCTGTTGGCCTTTTGGCATCAATGATACGAGCCACATCAAAGAACAAGGTTCCCTGAGCTTCGCACTCAAATCCATGAGCGCGACCAAGAGAGTTCTTTTTGGATACACCTGCCAGTGAGAAGGGCTGACACGGGAATCCGGCAAGCAGTACGTCATGATCTGGAATTTCTTTATCTATGTGGTCATAGACAAAATCACGATCGTCATTGTCCGGCATGGTGATTTCACGGATGTCGGAATTGAATTTGTGTGCAGTTTCATCACAGTACCAGTTGGCTTTGTAAGTTCTGACAGCCTGTTCGTTCCATTCACTGGTAAAGACACATTGCCCACCAATATCCTCAAAGCCTTTCCGAATGCCACCAATACCCGCAAACAGGTCAATAAATTTGAAATCGTAATGGCCATGATGCTTGGGGGGCGAAGGGATGAGACTTTTCAGCATCTCTGTTTCGAGATGAGTCAGCGGCTTTTGTTCGATCTTGCCATTGAGCCAGCGGTTCAGGGATTCACGAGTCCAGTCGGCATCGCCCAATGCACGCAACTTTTCAGCGACTTGCTTTTGGTCGTAGATTTCCAGGACTTTATCCATCAGATGGCGATCTTCAGCTTGGCGTTTGCTGGAGAATGCCTGATCTTCTTCAGGTGTGTTGTGTGCAGAGGTGGTTGAGTATGTCATATCAAAATCTGGGCGTGTTGCAGTTGCGCGGAATCTTATCACTCATTTAACCCAGAGAGAACGCCCGAGACTGTAAAAAAATACAGTATCAATCATTCGCTTTCAAACGAGTATCTGTATGCCCGACATAGTGAATCCAGAGACCAGAAGCCGGTTTATGTCCGGGATTAAGAATGCCAATACCAAGCCGGAGATACAGATTCGCCAGTTGCTGCATCATGCCGGATTTCGCTACCGTCTGCACAATGCAGCCTTGCCGGGTAAGCCTGACCTTTGGCTGGCGCGCTACCGTGCGGTGATCGAGGTGAATGGTTGTTTCTGGCACGGACATGACTGCCATCTCTTCAAACTCCCATCGACCAGAACCGACTTCTGGCAGACCAAGATTGCCAGCAATCGTGCGCGTGATGCTCGTCACCTAGCCGAGCTTGAACAGCTGGGGATCCGCCGTTTGACGATCTGGGAGTGTGCTCTGAAAGGGCGCTTGCGACATGATCCAGAACGTTTGATCCTGGTTATCAGCTGGTGGCTGACCAGTGGTACAAGTCATGGTGAAATTGCTGGTGGATGTGAGTTAAATTATCAGAATGAATAGAAAATAATCACATTAATATTGAAGGATGCTATTTATCTAACCCCCTTTTTATATCAGTTTGTATGATTTAAACGTGTGGTGGATATTATTTTTTATTATCCATTCATATGTGTGGATGGTATGATTCTGAATGTTGAAAAATGATGTGGCTGGTAATGGTGGTGATATGAATTCTGATGTTTTGATAGGTGTGTTGAATCGTCGTTACCCTATGATTGGTTTGTCTGCTGATTGGGTTTATCAGACATGGCTAATAAGCGGTGATGTAACTAATGGACTGGTAATCTTCGAAAATGAAGATAGCGGTTCGTATGAGTTACTATCATTTTCATATGATGATGACGAAGACTTAATTACAAGGATGGTATTTTCAGGTTCTCTGTCAAATGTAATTGAAACGGCAGGAATTGATTGCAGAGAATAGACTTTCTTGACACCTAACGGTTGTGCTTGAAATTTTCTTTTCTAAAAAGAGATAGCACTAACATTATTTGGTGATCAAATATGGTTTTATCTCTTGTGGTTGGGCAGTGATAGATCACCACTAGGAGGTAACCATGATCAGCCATATCGACCATCTGGTATTGACGGTCAGTGATATTGAACGGGCCGTGGAATTTTACAGTTCGGTGCTCAATATGGAGGCCATCACCTTCGGTGCGGGGCGCCGGGCGGTAGGGTTTGGCAACCAGAAGATCAATCTGCAACTGCTGGGGCAGGAGCCGCGCAATCGGGCGCAGGTGGGGTCGGGGGATGTCTGCCTTATCACCCGCTGGCCGCTGGAGCAGGTGATGGCCCAGCTTGCCTGCCACGGGGTGGAGATTGTCGAGGGGCCGGTGACCAAAAGCGGCGCCTGCGGGCCGATAGAATCAGTCTACTTCCTCGACCCTGACCAGAACCTGATTGAGGTCAGCATCTATCCCTGAGCCCACCAAGCCATCAGTCCCATCGCCATCAGCAACAGAAAGGGGCCGTCAATTGACGGCCCCTTTCTTGTATCGCCATCGACCCAGCGCCAGTGGCTCTTTGCCGATACTCCAGAAACGCCCTAGAAAGGCGCACCGCTCTCGTCGCTCTCCTGTAAAAACTTCTCCACTTCTGCCTGATAGGCCGCATCAGGTTGACCGCTGCTGGCAGGAGTTACGGCGGCAGGCCGGACGACGGGAGGTGCGGTGAGGGTCTCCATCACCCGCTGCTGCAGATAGGGGTAGAAGGGGTTGGAGGAGGTGCGGGTGAGGGCGCCGGGGTTGACGATCAGCACTCCGCGCTCGCCACGCAGGGCCAGACCACCGAGGTTGATGCCGTATTGCTCCCGCTGCTGCGGGCGCGCTGCCATGCCATAGAGGGGGTCGTCCATCGGGAAGGGGAGCGCCACATGGGAGAGGGAGTAGATCTCCTTGGGATAGTCGATACCCAGCGGGCGGAGCTGCTCAGGCTGGTCGGCGCTGGCCAGCGTTCTGGCCTGCGTCGCGGGGGCGGTTGGTGCGACATTGCCCACCACGGTGAGGCGATAGTGCTGAGGGGTGTTTGGCAGCAAGCGGTGCAGCGCCAGCTCTGAGGCCGAGCTCATCAGCGGGCCAAACAGGGTGCTGCGGTTGATATCAAACAGCACCAGCTCGCTGCCGTTGGCCGGCAGGTAGTGGTAGAGATCGGCAATGATGGAGCGGGTGCTGACGGTGTAGTCCATCACCGACTGGAAGGTGAGGGCGGGGGGAAATGCCGCCAGCTCGCCACTGGCGGCCAGCTGGCGCACCTGCTGCTGGATGGCGTGGGTCAGTCGATAGGACTGGCGCGCCCCGTTGACCGGAAACGAGTTGTACTTGAACGGGTTGAACTCCGGCATGGTGTCGAGCCAGGCGGCGTTGGCAAAGGCGGGCAGCAGGGCTGGCACGGCCTTGAGCCCGGCGAAGCGGGCAAAGCGGGTCACCCCGATCATCGGGGAGATCAGCACCAGCCGATCCGGTTTTGCCAGCGTGCCGCTCGGGTCAGCCAGCGCATCGAGCGCATATTTCACCGCCAGCGCGCCGCCGTTGGAAAAGCCCACCAGATGCAGCGGCCGCTTGCCCGGTGCCAGCAATCTGGCCTCCCGCACCGCCAGTCGGGTGGCGGCCAGCCAGGTTTCCCAATCCACATCCACGAGGCCAGCGGGCACAGTGCCGTGGCCGGGGATCCTCAGCCCCAGCGCGATAAAGCCCTGCTGCTGATAGCGTCTGGCCAGATGGCGCAGGCTGTAGGGGGAGTCGGTCAGGCCGTGCAGCAGCACCGCCACCCCTTTGACGTCCCCCTCGGGGCGCAGCAGGTAGGAGCGGTTCCAGTTCTGCTGAAAGCGGGCGGGATTGATGGGGGCGTCCTGATGGTAGCGATTGCTGGCCAGTTGCTGCTCGGGCGGCGTCTTGGCGACTACCTCGGTGGCCACCAGTTCGAACAGCTCTGCTTCGCGGGCCAGATAGGCGTGCCAATCGCTGCTGTCGAGCTCATCGGCGCTGAGTTCGGGGGGCACCACTGTGTGCCACAGCTGCAGCGGCGCTGCCTGCCAGGCGAAGTAGGCGATCACCGCCCATGCGGTCAGCAACAGCAGCAACAGGGTCAGCAGAGCACGGCGAACAAGGCGGCGAGTGTGAGCCAGCATGGTGCAATCCTTGGCGATAGGGGTGGATCCGCCTCTGGGCGGGCAAGTTTGGCGCAGCCAACCGGCTTAAAGCCTAATGGAAACAAGGTGATATGTATAGTTGATGGCGTTCGTCCGCGCTGGCTGTGGGCGCCTGACCCTGCCGTTGGCATCAGGCTGGCCGTTCGAAGGCTGCATCGCGGGCCATCTGGCGGCGTGAACTTATTCGCGGATGCCCGCTTGGGTGCTGCGAACTTGCAACTATCTGCCCCTGAAAGAGGGCAATTATGCTACTGTAGCGGCGTTTTTTGATGGATAAGCTGGCATTGGCCTTTTTTGAAGATGGAATGGTATGCAGAACTTTGACGTAGTGAATTGGCTGATGCAGCAGACAGCCTCCCTGGCGCAGCCGGAACAGGCGATAGCACAACCGGGCGTGGCCCAGACCCTGTGGCAGGTGACCCATGCTGGCTAACGAATCCATGCGCCTGAACAAATACATCAGCGAGAGCGGTATCTGCTCGCGCCGCGAGGCCGACCGCTTTATCGAGCAGGGCCACGTCTTTATCAACGGCAAGCGGGCCGGGATCGGCGATCAGGTGCAGGTTGGCGATCTGGTCAAGGTGAACGGTCAGGTGATCGAGCCGCGCGAGGCGGACAGTCTGGTGCTGATCGCCCTCAACAAGCCGGTGGGCATCGTCAGTACCACAGAGGCGGGCGAGAAGGACAATATCGTCGATTTCGTCAACCACAGTACCCGGGTCTTCCCTATCGGGCGGCTCGACAAGGATTCGCAGGGACTGATTTTCCTGACCAACCACGGCGATCTGGTCAACAAGATCCTGCGGGCGGGCAACGATCACGAGAAAGAGTATCTGGTGACCGTCGACAAGCCGGTGACCGACGAGTTTGTGCGCGGGATGGCGGCCGGGGTGCCGATCCTTGGTACTGTGACCAAGAAGTGCAAGGTGAAGAAAGAGGCACCGTTTGTCTTTCGCATCACCCTGGTGCAGGGGCTTAACCGCCAGATCCGCCGCATGTGCGAGCACTTCGGTTTTGAAGTGACCAAGCTGGAGCGCATCCGCATCATGAACGTCAGCCTCAAGGGGCTGCCGGTGGGCGAGTGGCGCGATCTCACCGACGACGAGCTGATCGATCTGTTCAAGCTGATTGAGGACTCCTCTTCCGAGGTGAAACCGGCCAAAGGCGACAAGCCCAAGGCGGCCAAGGCTCCTGCGGCGCAAACCGCCAAACCGGGGCATGGCAAGAAGCCGCGCCGCGATGATGATCACGAGATTGGCGGGCGCCCCAATGTACCGGGCCCGGAAGCCTTCGAGAAGAAGCTGCCGGTGGGCAAGGGGGGCGCGGGTAAAGGTGCTGCCAAGGGTGGCAAACCGGCCGCTGGCAAGCCGCGCACCGCTAACACCGGACGGCAGAAGAAGGGGCGCTGAGTTGCTCCCCTGAGTGGCGTCAGCCGCCAGTCATCTCCAATACGGTTATCCCCAACACTATTATCTCCAACACACCGGCCTCAGGCCGGTGTGTTGCTTTGGGCCGCAGCGCTGGTTGGGAGGGGCGCCGAAAGGGATGGCTCGCTGGCGGTCGGTAACCCCATGACTCGGGGGTAGTGGCGCGGGTCGAGGCGCACTACCAGCAGGCTCATCAGCAGCAAGCCCCCCAGTTGCCACTGCCAGACGGCCGCAAAGTCGCCCACATAGTGATAGAGCCGCGCCGCCACCCAGGGGCCGGTGGCCGCTAGCATAAACCCGAAGCCCTGCATCAGGGCGCTCAGGGTGCCCGCGCGGCGCGGGTCTGGCAGGTGATCGAGCGCAATCACCATGATCAGCGAAAAACTGCCGCCAAGACCGGCGCCGCACAGCATGCACCAGAGAATGGGGGCACTGGCTGGCGCCAGCCATAGGCCGCCGAATCCCGCCAGCTGCATGGCAATTGCCAGCGCCATCCACGGCCGCCGATCCATCTTGCGCGCCGCCAGTAGCGGCAAGCCGAGGCCGCTGGCAGTCTGGGCCAGCGCCAGCCAGGCGACCAGCTCGCCCGCCTGCGCGGCGCTCCACCCTTGCGCCATATAGGCGGGGGCCAGCCAGGCCACTACGATGCCGTAGCCACTGTTGATGATGCCAAAGCAGACGATCAGCAACCAGCTGCGGGGCAGGGTGATTAGCCGCTGCTCGCCGTGGGGAATGGCGACCGCGGCGGCCCGTGGCAGATGCACTTTCCACCCAAGCCAGACGAGGGCCAGCAGCACCGGCAGGCTCCAGAGCGCCAGCGCCCGCGACCAGTCGAGGCTCACTGCCAGCCTTGGGGTGAGGCTGGCCCCCAGCGCCCCGCCCCCCATCATGCAGGCAGAGAAGATCCCCATCACCAGCGGCACCTTGCGGGCGAAGGCCTGCTTGATAAGGGCGGGCAGCACTCCCTGCACCAGTGCCGACCCCAATCCACACAGCGCAGCGCTGGCGATCAGCAGGGCGCCGCTTTGGGCATCGAAGCGCATGGCGCTGCCAATGCCGAGCAGCAACAGGGCCAGCCCCAGCAGTTGGCACGCACTGGCGCGTCTACGCAGGCTGGGGGTGAGCAGCACGCCAATCCCGATGAGCCAGAGCGGCAACAGGGTAAGCCAGGCGAGGGTGTCCATCCCCAGCGACAGGGCGCGGCCAATCTCGCCGCTCAACGGGCCGATGGCGGTGAGAAAGGGGCGCAGATTAAGGCCAATCAGGATCACCAGCACCAGCAGGGCGGTCTGGCCTGCGGGTTGATCCGTATTTCGTTGATTCATCGGGTGCAGTTTCCGGTTCTGGGAGAGACAGGGGGCACTCGGGACGCGGAGTCATCGGGGCTGAACATGGCAGATCACCGTCAAAGGAGACAAAAGCGCAGCCTAGCGGGGTCGAAAGTCATTTGGAAATTAAATGATAGAATGAGTTTCAGTGGTTTTGTAAATGGAGCGCCCCATGCTGGATCCCCTGTTACTGCGCAGTTTTGTCGCCATTATCGACACCGGCAGCTTTACCCGTGCTGGTGAACGGGTCCATCTGACCCAATCCACCATCAGCCAGCAGATCCGCCGCCTTGAGCAGCAGCTTGGCTGTCCGCTGCTGGACCGCTCCGGTCGGCAGGTGGTGGCAACGGCGGAGGGAGAAAAATTGCTGGGGCTGGCCCGCCGCATTCTGGCGCTGCTGGCGCAGGCCGAAGAACAAGTGACGGAAGGGAGCGTGGCGCTCAGCCTCGGGGTGCCGGAGGATTTTGCCGCAGGCGCCATCACCCCAGTGCTGGCCGCCTTTGCCCGCGACTACCCCGAGGTACGGTTGGAGGTGCAAAGTGGCCTGAGCCACGAGATCTGGCAGCGCTTCGAGGCGGGGGAGCTGGATCTGGCGCTGGTCAAGCAGACTCGGGGAAAGGGTTCGCCCCTTGCCAGCTGGCGCGAGCCGCTGGTCTGGGTCGACAGTCGCGACTGGCCCGCACGGGAACGGGATCCGCTGCCGCTGGTCGCCTTCCCGAGCGAAGGACTCTATCGCCAGCAGATGACCGAGGCGCTTGATGGCCTCGGTCGGCGTTGGCGTATCGCCTATGTCAGCGCCAGCCTTGCCAGTTTGCAGGGGGCGGTGAGCGCGGGGATCGGGGTGAGCTTGCTACCCAAACGGCTGATGCCCGCCGATCAGCTGGTCCTGACCCAGTGGCCCAAGGTGGCGCCGGTGGAGCTGGCCCTCCATGCCGGGGTAAGCGGGAGCGAACCGCTCACCCGCTTGAGCGCGGCCCTGATCGCCCTCTGTGACGAGGTGATGGGGCCGCAGTAATTTGCGGTATGGGGAAAAGTTGAAGTCTGAAAAAGCGCAACAAAGTGTGAGGGCCGATCAGAGATCCTTCCCCTCCGCCAGCTTGCGCTCGTAATCCTGTTTCACGATGGCCAGCGCCGCCAGTACCAGCTCGGGGGCCAGCTGGTTGGTTTCCAGCAGTTCAATCAGATCCACCGCGAGTTTCACCTCGGGCGGGGCAGTTTCCAGTGACATGGGCAGGGTTCCGGTTGCGGGAAGAGGGGGGATTACACAGGGGCGCCGCCGTTGGCCGAAAGCGCCCGCTCTGTCGGGCTGTGAGGCATGAAGGTCAGAGGTGTTGACGCATCTCCTTGTCGATCTCCTCGCGCAGGGCGATGAGCTTTTTGGCGTACTGCTGCAACTGCAGATCGCTCTCGCTCACCGGTTGCCATTGGGGCACCGGGGTCGGTTTGCCCTGCTCATCCATCGCAACAAAGATGATGATGCAGTGGGTAGTCTTGTGGCGCTCGGTGTCGGTGGGGTGGCGGCTGTAGACATCCACCGCCAGATGCATGCTGGTGGTGCCGGTGTGGATCACCTGAGCGTGAACCTCCACCAGCTGGCCAATCTGGATGGGGCGCAAAAAGCGGATCCCCCCCACATAGACGGTCACCGCATAGCCGCCACACCAGCCAGCGGCGCAGGCATAGCCCGCCTGATCGATCCACTTCATCACCATGCCGCCGTGGACCTTGCCGCCGAAATTGACGTCGGAGGGTTCGGCCAGAAATTGCAGGGTCAGTTCGCGATTGGGCACAGTTACATCCTTATTGCCTGAAGGGTTTCCCTGAGCTTTGCCCCATCGGCCTGCCCGGTCAAGGGTTCATCCCCGATTCAGGGGGGCGGGGTCACTATCTTGCTCTATCGACGGGAACATAGCCGCAGGAGTGACACCATGAAACAGATGCTGGAACAGTTGCTGGGGGCTGGCAAAGGCTGGCTCAACGAAGGCGGAGACAAGCGCAAGGGGCAGATGCAGGGGGCGCTGGCCGGTGGCGCGCTCGGTCTGCTGCTGGGCAATAAAAAAGTGCGCAAATATGGTGGCAAGGCCGCTGCCGTGGGCGGCGCCGCAGCCCTTGGCGGGCTGGCCTACAAGCTCTATCAGGATTGGCAGGCCCAGCAGGCGGCACCGGCCCAGCCCACCCATCCCATCAGCGGGCTGGAAGGCAATGCGCTGGATACCCGCGCGGCGCTTTTGGTGCGCGCCATGGTGGCCGCGGCCCGGGCCGATGGCCATATCGACGGCGCCGAGCGCCAGAAAATTCAGGAGTACCTGACCGAACAGGGCCAGAGCGATGTCGCCCGCTGGATTGACGCCGAGCTGGCCCGCCCCCTTGATCCCCACGCGCTGGCACGGGAAGTGACCGATATGGAGCTGGCCACCGAGGTCTATCTCGCCTCCCTGCTCGCCATCGAAGTGGATCACTTTATGGAGCGAGGCTATCTCGATGAGCTGGCGCGCGCCCTCAAACTCGATGACAACCTCAAGGGCAGCATCGAGCGGCAGGTGGCCCAGCTTAACGCCCCCGCCTGATATCCCTCACCGCCATGGATTGCCGATAACGCCCCGCTCAAGGGGCGTTGTTGTTTCTGCACTTTGGCGATCACCTCTCTGTTGCCAGCTGCCGGTTTATCAGGCCTGCAAGCTGGTGGAGCGCCTGCTCCAGCTGCTCGCTCCAGGGATGGGAGCTGTTGAGGCGCAGGCAGTGGTTGTGTTGCCCCTGACTGGAGAAGAGGGCGCCGGGGGCGATGGAGAAGCCGCAATCGAGCGCCATGGCGTGGAGGGCGCGGCTGTCGAGGCGGGGCACAAACTCCAGCCAGAGAAAGTAGCCGCCATCGGGGGAGGAGATCCGTACCTCGCCCGGCAACAGTCGCTGCAGCGCGGCCCGCATCAGCTGCTGGCGCTGGGCCAGGGTGTGGCGCAGACGCCGAAAGTGGGCATCGACCCCGCCCTGACGCAGCATCTCGGCCAGCGCCAGCTGGCTCGGCACATTGGTGGAGAGGGTGGACATTAGCTGCAGCCGCTGGATCCGCTCGGCATGGGGCCCCGCCACCACCCAGCCGACCCGAAAGCCCGGTGCCAGACATTTGGAGAAGGAGCTGCAGAGCAGGCTGTCACCGCGCTGATCCCAGTGCTTGATGGGTTTGGGGCGCTCGCGGCCGAAGTAGACCTCCGCATAGACGTCATCCTCCACCAGCGGCACCTTGTGGGCGTTGAGCAGCGCCATCAGCCCCTGTTTGTGCGTATCGGGCATGGTGTGGCCCAGCGGGTGCTGCACATTGCCCATCAGCCAGCACGCCTTGATCGGCATCTGGCTGAGGGCATCTTCCAACAGCGCCAGATCGATGCCCACCCCGGGGATCACCGGGATCTCCACCGCCTTGAGCTTCAGCCGCTCGATGGCCTGCAGGGCGCCATAGAAGGTGGGGGACTCCACCACCACCCAGTCACCGGGCTCGGTCAGCACCTGCAGACTGAGGGAGAGCGCCTCCATGGCGCCGGTGGTGATGATGATCTCCTGCGGATTGACCGCCACCCCGTCGCTGGCATAGCGCTGGGCGATGGCGCGGCGCAGCGCCTCGTTGCCGGGGGGCAGGTCGGACACCGTGCTGAAGGGGTCGAGCCTGCGCATGCAGCTGGCCAGGGCCCGCCCGAGCTGGGGATGGGGGAACAGGGTCGGGTCGGCCACCGACATGCCAAGGGGCACCAGCGCCCGCGATTTGCTCGCCTGCAACACCTCGAACACCAGATCGTTGATATCCACCGAGCCGCTGTAGTGGGTCTGGTTCGGGGTGTGGCGCGCCACCTTTGGCGAGGCGGCCTTGACGTAGTAACCGGACTGGGGACGGGCGAGGATCCGCCCCTGACTCTCCAGCAACTGATAGGCCTGCAGCACCGTCATCGGGCTCAGGTTGTGGGTCTTGCAGCTCTGGCGGATGGAGGGGATGCGCTCCCCCGGTTGCCAGATGCCGTCATCGATCTCGCGGCTCAGACGTTCGGCCAGTTGTTGGTAAAGAGGCATGATCTGGATCAACTGTTATAGGTGCTATTCACTATAACTGCATCTGTTATAGGTGTCATGACCCGTGGTGTACTTGTCCTGCATGAAACGTGCAAGGCAAATACAACAAAAGAGAGTGACGCATGATCAATCCGGATGACGTGGTCAGCCTGTCGCGCCTGCAATTTGGCGCCACGGCCCTGTTCCACTTCCTGTTTGTCCCCCTCACCCTGGGGCTGTCCTGGATCCTGGTGATCGCCGAGTCGGCCTATGTGATGACCGGCAAGGTGATCTATCAGGACATCACCCGCTTCTGGGGCAAACTGTTTGGCATCAACTTCGTCATGGGGGTCACCACGGGGATCACCATGGAGTTCCAGTTCGGCACCAACTGGGCCTATTACTCCCACTACGTGGGGGACATCTTCGGTACCCCGCTGGCCATCGAGGGGCTGATGGCCTTCTTCCTCGAATCGACCCTGGTGGGACTCTTCTTCTTTGGCTGGGACAAGCTCTCCCGCGGCAAGCACCTGCTGGTGACCATGCTGGTGGCGCTCGGCTCCAACCTCTCGGCGCTCTGGATCCTGATCGGCAACGGTTGGATGCAAAACCCGGTGGGGGCCGAGTTCAACCTGCTGACCCAGCGCATGGAGCTGGTGGATATTGCCGCCGTGCTGCTCAACCCGGTGGCACAGGTGAAGTTCGTTCACACCGTTGCGGCGGGCTATGTGGCTGCCTCCATGTTCGTGATGGGGGTGAGCAGCTGGTATCTGCTGCGCAAGACGGAAGTGCAGTTTGCCCTGCGCTCTTTTGCCATCGCCTCCGGCTTCGGGCTGGCCGCCATCCTCTCGGTCATCGTGCTCGGGGATGAGTCGGGCTATCGCACCGGCGAGGTGCAGAAGGTGAAGCTCGCCGCCATCGAGGCGGAGTGGCATACCGAGCCTGCGCCTGCGTCATTCACCCTGTTCGGCTTCCCGGATCAGCAGGGGGAGACCACCCACGCCGCCATCAAGATCCCGTATCTGATGGGGATCATCGCCACTCGCTCCCTCGATGAGGCGGTGACCGGCATCAAGGATCTCAAGGTGCAGCACGAGGCGCGTATTCGCAGCGGCATGGTGGCGTCCGGTGCACTCGAAGAGATCCGCGCCGGCAACGACTCGGCCGAAAACCGGGCGCTGTTTGCCAAACACGGCAAGGATCTTGGCTACGGCATGCTGCTCACCCCCTATACCAGCAATATTGCCAAGGCCGGTGAGGCGGAGATTGCCAAAGCGGTCGATGACTCCATCCCGCCAGTGGCGCCGCTCTTCTGGGGCTTTCGGGTGATGGTGGGGCTTGGCGTCACCATGCTGGGGTTGATGGTGGTGAGCTTTGTCCAGCTCTGCCGCAACCGGCTGCAAGACTCGCCGCGCCTGCTCAAGACCCTGCTCTGGAGCATTCCGCTGCCCTGGATTGCCATCGAGGCGGGCTGGCTGGTGGCCGAACTCGGCCGTCAACCCTGGACCATCAGCGACGTGCTGCCGGTCTCGGCCTCGGTCTCTTTGCTTCAGCCGGGCCAACTCTGGTTCAGCCTGATCGCTATCTGTTCCATCTACACCCTGTTGCTGGTGGTGGAGCTGTTCCTGTTGCGCCATGTGATCCGCAAGGGGCCCGCCATTCTCCATACCGGCCGCTACAGCGGTGAACAACCCGAACTTGCGAGGATCGCCTGATGGATTACGCAACACTGAAACTCATCTGGTGGGCGCTGGTGCTCTTCATGATGGTCGGTTTTATCGTGATGGATGGCTTCGATCTCGGCATCGCCATGCTGCTGCCGGTGGTGTCGAAAGATGACGACGACCGCCGTCTGGTGATCAACAGCGTGGGGCCGGTGTGGGAGGGCAATCAGGTGTGGCTGATTGCCGGTGCCGGTGCCCTGTTCGCCGCCTGGCCGCTGGTTTATGCCGCCGCCTTCTCGGGGCTCTACATCCCCATGGTGGTGCTGCTGCTCGGGCTCTTTCTGCGTCCGGTCGGTTTTGACTATCGCAGCAAGCTGGCCGATCCGGCGTGGCGCCGCTGGTGGGATCGGGCGCTGGTGGCCGGTGGCCTGATACCGGCGCTCATCCTCGGTGCGGCTATCGGTCTGGTGATGGAGGGGCTGCCCTTTCGCTTCGACACGGCGCTGCGTCTGCACTATGGCGCGTTCGACTTCCACTGGGGCTGGCTGCTCTCGGTGCTGGCCACTGCCATCAGCCTGTTGCTGCTGCACGGCGCCGGTTTTCTGCAAGCCAAGGTGACTGGCACCCCTGCGCTGCGCGCACGGGGCATCGCCATCCTGCTGGCCCCGCTGGTGAGCCTCTGCTATCTGCTGGCCGGCTGGCATCTGGTGGATCTGCAAGGGTTTCAGCTGACCGGTGTCGGCACACAACCCTTTGACCCGAATGCTGCCATCAGCCCGCTGATGAAGGGGGTGATCCCCCACGCCGGAGGCTGGCTGCGCAACTACTTTGACTATCCGCTGCTGTGGCTGGTGCCGATCATCGGGACGCTGGCGCCGCTGGTGAGCGGGATTGCCTCCTGGCTGGAGCGGGGCCGAATTGCGCTGCTGGCCAGCGCCATCGCCTGCGCCGCCATGCTCTGCTCGGTGGCCATCGCCCTGTTCCCCTTCGTGCTGCCCTCATCCCTCGATGCGGTCAGCAGCCTGACCCTGTGGGACAGCACCTCCAGTTACAAGACCCTGGCCATCATGTTCGGCCTCGTGCTGGTGCTGATGCCGGTCAACCTGGGCTACACCGGCTGGGTCTATCGGGTGGTGCGCGGCAAGCTCGACCGTGCCCGCATCAAGCGCGACAGCCATCAACTCTACTGACCTCAAGGGATCTGCTATGTGGTACTTCACCTGGATTTTGGGCCTCGGATTCGCCCTGCTGCTGGGCCTGTGCAACCTGCTCTGGCTGGAAGCGCGCTGGCAGGCGGACGAACGGGACGGCAACTGACGGCGGGGGCTCGCGCCCCGCCACGGCCGGTGGCGGGCGTTCACTCGTCGCCATCGGCCCCTCTCTCCCCCTCTTTAAACGATACAAACGACACACTTTCAACCGACAACCAACCGACAGGTAATTGTGATGAAACAGAGATTGAAAGCGGTGGCGCTGGCCATCGGGTGCGCGCTCACCGTCGCCCCGGCCTGTGCCGAACCGGTACAACTGACGCCACTGGATAAAACCTTCACCCTGCAGGTGCTCGGCAGTGGTGGCCCCATCTCCGACGATCTGCGCGCCTCCTCCAGCGAGGTGATCTGGTGGAAGGGGAAATCCCGCATCCTGATCGATGCCGGTGGCGGCGTCTACCTGCGCTTCGGCCAGGCGGGGGCCAAGCTCGAAGAGGTCGATTTTATCGGCATCACCCACTTTCACACCGACCATGTGACCGACCTGCCCGCCCTGCTCAAGGGGGCCTACTTCTTTGAGCGCAGCGATCCGCTGGATCTGGCGGGGCCCGAGGCGGGTTCGGCCTTCCCCAGCATGAGCGGTTACTTCGATGCCCTCTTCAACAAGGACAAGGGCGCTTATGCCTACCTGAGCGGCTTCAAGGATGGCACCGATGGCCTCTTCCCCATCACCTTGCACGATGTGCCCTACCAGAGCCCGCAGCCCCACACCGTCTATCAGCAGGATGGGCTGACCATCACCGCACTCGGCATCCCTCACGGTGACGTGCCCTGTTTGGCCTATCGCATCGAGAGCGCCGAGGGGACCATCGTTATCTCGGCGGATCAGAACGGCAGCAACCCGGCCTTTGTGCCGTTTGCCAAGGGGGCCGACATTCTGGTGATGCCGCTCGCCATCCACGAAGGGGCCGACCCTGTCTCCGCCTCGCTTCACGCCAAGCCATCTGTGGTGGCCAAGATTGCCGCCGAGGTG
Organism: Aeromonas sp. 102P; assembly: GCF_051920345.1. Lineage (NCBI taxonomy): Bacteria > Pseudomonadati > Pseudomonadota > Gammaproteobacteria > Aeromonadales > Aeromonadaceae > Aeromonas > Aeromonas sp. 102P. Next base: position 2,325,330 of record NZ_JBQBCZ010000001.1, read on the forward strand.
AACCCCAAGCTGCTGGTGCTCAACCACTGGATGGGGGTTGGCCTCAATCACAAGAAAGAGGCGATGGCCATCGTCAAACAGCAGTTCCACGGTCAGATCGTGGCCGCCCGCGATCTCTCCAGCTACCCCGTTTCATCCGTCAAGGAGTCCGCTCATGAGTAACTCAAGCAGCAACAAAACCACCGGCAAACTGACCCTCTCCATCGCCATGACCAGCCTGATTGCCCTGACCCCGGGGCTGGCGCTGGCGGCCACCCCGAGCGATGCGCCGGTCAAGGCCTCCCCCAGCGAACAGCACGGCGGCAAGTGCGCGGCGGGCAAGTGCGGCACCGAGAAGCGCTTTGAAAAGCAAGCCCTCGACAGTGATCCACAGGGGCGGCTGGTGCGCGCCCGCGATGGCAAGTGTGGCGTGGCGGGCGAGGGGATTGATGGCAATACATCCAGCCAGGGCAGCAAGATGACGGAGGGGGTATGCGGCCAATAAGCTCCCGCAGTCGGGGGATCGGGCTGCGTCAGGAGCATCTGGATGCGCTCTGCGCCGGCCCCGTCCGCCCCGGCATCGACTTTCTCGAGCTGGCACCGGAGAACTGGATGGCTATAGGCGGAGCCAAGCGGGCGCAGCTGCATCAGCTGGCCGAGCGTTACCCGCTGGTGGCTCACGGCCTCAGCCTCTCCCTCGGCGATTGTCAGCCCCTCAACCGCACCCTGCTCAGCCAGATCCGCACCTTTCTGGACGAGTTTGGCATTGAGATCTATAGCGAGCACCTGAGCTTTTCCCGCGACCAGCAGGGGTATCTCTACGAGCTCTTACCGGTGCCGCGCCAGTGGGAGAACATCCCCTATCTGGCAGAGCGGATCGCACAGGTGCAGGAGGCGCTGGCCCGCCCGCTGGTGCTGGAAAATATCTCCTACTACCACGGCTATGACCACGAGATGCCGGAGGAGGATTTTCTCGCCGAGCTGGTGGCGCGCAGCGGCTGCGAGCTGCTGCTCGATATCAACAACGTCTTTGTGAACAGCCGCAACCACGGTTACTGCCCCAAGCGGATGATCGCCGGGCTGCCGGGCAGTGCGATCCGCTATTTCCATATCGCCGGTCATCTGGAAGAGGCGGACGGCACCTTGCTGGATACCCATGGTCGTCCGGTATGTGAGGAGGTGGTGGCGCTGGCCCGTTATACGGTGCAGACCCACGGCCTGCGCCCCCTGTTGCTGGAGCGGGATCACCATCTGCCACCGCTGGCAGAGCTGGAGGCCGAGCTGGCGCGGGTGCACGGCGCCTGTTGCGAGGCGATCGACAGTCAGGTGCGGGAGGTGCGCTATGGATAGACGGTTATCCCTGATCACTGCGCCCAAAACGGCGCCGCAGCGGATGCAGCAGCAGACCGCCTGGCTGGCGAGCCGGGTGCGGCTGCCGCAGGATGGCATTGCCAGCCACTATGCCCGCAGCGTGCGCGCCAATGTGGCGTCGGTGCTGGAGAGCGCTTTTCCGCTCACCCACGCTCACTGGGCACCGGTGGACAGGTGGCAACTGGTGGAGGGCTTTGTCATCGCGCACGGCGCCGAGGCCCCGGAGTTTCACCATATCGCCACCGAGTTTGTCCGCTATGTGCAGCATCGCCACGGCGAAGGCTCCCTCAACTGGCCCAGGCAGCGGCTGGCGCTGCTGGAGTATGAGTGGGCCTGCCTCTGTGTCGAAATTGACCAAGGGGTGGTGCCGCAAGTGTTGCCGGGGGAGGAGGTGACGGCGGAGAGTTCGTTTGTGCTCAATCCCACCCTGCAACTGCTGGAGCTCCCCTTCGCCATTCGTCGCAGCGGCGTGGTGCCGACCCGGCAGGGCAACCACTTCTATGGCCTGTTTCGCAGCCCGGAGCATCAGGTGGTGACCCAGCGGTTGCGCGAATGGGATGTGGCGCTGATCCAGTTGCTGCAACAGCAGCCGGGGATCACCCAAGCCGCGTTCCTGCAACAGGTACAACAGGTTCGCAGCGACTTTGATCTGAGCGAGTGGGCACGCCATTTTCACCGGCTGGGTCTGCTGACCTTGTCCGTTGGCGTGCGCCAGACCGGCGCCCCCTTGCCCTGACTTAGGCCCTCATTTAGCAAACACCAAGGAGAATTCCCATGAACAACACCCTGATCCAGTGGTACGAGCGGGCGGTGGCCCAGTGCAAGCGGCTCGATTTTCTGGCCCTGCTGGCCATTCGCCTCTATCTCATTCCGGTCATCTATGTGGGGGCCCACTCCAAGGTGATGGGCTTTGCCGGCACCGTCGCCTGGTTTGGTGCCCCGGTCTCGGAAGGGGGGCTCAACCTGCCGTTCCCGACCCTGCTCGCCTTTCTGGCGGCGGGCACCGAGGTACTGGGTTGCATCTGCATCGCCCTTGGCCTCTTTACCCGTATCATGGCCATTCCCACCATCTTCCTGATGAGCGTGGCGAGCGCCATGGTGCACTGGAAGCACGGCTGGGACGCCATCGCCACCGGCAGCATGGAGGCCACCTTGCGCCTCAACGGCTTTATCGAGTGGCTGGCCGCCAACTTCCCCGGTCGTTACAACTACATCACCGAGCTGGGTGATCCCGTGATGCTCAACAACGGGATGGAGTTTGCCGCCACCTACTTCGTGATGCTGCTGGTGCTGCTGGTTTACGGCGGGGGCCGCTATGTCAGCCTCGACTACTGGCTCAAGCGGGCGGTGACCGGCAAAGCAGGCGTGCAACAGGCGGCATAAGGCTTGCCCACGGATAACAAAAACCATAACGACAGAGCGTGAAAAACAGCGAGCGGCCGGGGGCCGCTCGCTATTTTTGTGCTTTTTGGGGGGGCAGCTGTTACTGGTAGCGGCCAACCGCGATGGGGGACTCCTGCTCAATCTGGCCAAGGCGTTTGGCCCACTGGGCGAGCCAGGCTTCCCGCTCTTCTTGCGAGACCCGCACAGGGGCATAGCAGATATGGGGGCGCAGCACATCGAAGCCGACAAATTGCAGGATCCCGCGCTGGATGGGGCGCAGCACCCCGTCGATATCGCCGTTGAAGCCGTCGGGCAGATAGGTCTCGGCGGGGCCACCGGTGGTGAGGCTCAGCAGGGCCCGCTTGCCGCGAAATTTGCCGCTCTCGTAGATATGGCCCTGACCGTAGACTCGCCCCATGGCAAAGACTCTATCCACCCACCCCTTGAGAATGGCAGGCAGGCCAAACCACCAGAGCGGGAACTGGAAGATCAGCAGATCGGCTGCCTCCAGCTTTTGCATCTCCTGCTCCAGTTGCGGGGCAAAGCTGCCCTGCTCGGTGGCCGCCAGCTCTTCAAGCTGCAGCTTGAGAAAATCGGGATCGCTGGCGGCAGTGAAGTTGCGCCGATCCGAGACGGGATCAAAGCCCATGGCATAGAGATCGCTGGTCATCACTGTGTGACCCGCCTGCTCCAGCGCCCTGATGGCGTGGCAGAAGAGGGCACCGTTGAAGCTTTTGGGTTCGGGATGGGCATAGACAATAAGCACCTTCATAACAGACTCCGTGGCAAATGATGCTAGGGGGCAGGCTTGGTTACTGAAACAGTTGCTGAAATGGCTGCCGGGTTGGCGCTGTGTCACAGCATAGAAGCCTGGCGCGCCGATTGCAGCAGGCGCCACGCCCTTGCGTGACGCCTGCTGGCGCAGCCTATGCCTGACAGGCGGCGAGTCGGAGGGCTTCGCGGCGCTCGCTGACATGGGTCAGTCCGTAGGCCAGCAGCACGATAAGGGCGCCGATCCAGGGGGTGTGCATCAGGCCGAGGTGTTCCACCACAAAACCACCGACCACAGATCCCAGCGCAATGCCGACGTTGAAGGCGGCAATATTGAGGCCCGATGCCACATCCACCGCCTTGGGGGTGTGCAGTTCGGCTTGTTTCACCACCAGCACCTGCAGACCCGGCACGTTGCCGAAGGCAAAGGCGCCCCACACCAGCACGGTCAGTACCGCCAGCACCGGATGGGGGGCGGTGAAGGTGAGAGCCAGCAGCACCAGCGCCAGACCGGCAAACAGCAGCTTGAGCGCCGGCAGGGGACCCATCTTGTCGGCCAGTTTGCCACCCCAGATATTGCCGACGGCAACTGATACCCCGTAGACCAGCAGGATCAGGCTCACCGCACCGGCGCTAAAGCCGCTCACCTGCTGCAGGATGGGGGCGAGGAAGGTGAACGCCGTGAAGGCGCCGCCGTAACCGAGGGCGGTTTTGGCGTAGACCAGCAGCAGCGGCTTTTTGGTCAGTACCGAGAGTTGCTCGCGGATGGTCGAGGCCGCCCCCTTGGGCAGGTTGTTCGGGATCAGCAGCAGGCTGCCCACCATAGCTATGAGGCCGAGCAGGCTTACCACCAGAAAGGTTTCGCGCCAGCCAAAGACCTGACCAATCCAGGTACCGAGCGGTACGCCGGTTACCAGCGCCACGGTAAGGCCGCTGAACATGATGGCGATGGCGCTCGCCGCCTTCTCTTTGGCCACAAGACCTGTGGCGATGGTGCTGCCTACCGAAAAGAAGACCCCGTGCGCCAATCCGGTCAGGATGCGGGCCACAATCAGGCTCTCGTAACCGGGAGCCTGCCAGGCCAGCAGGTTGCCGGCGGTAAAGAGTGCCATCAGCCCTACCAGCAGCCACTTGCGCGGCACCTTGCCGGTGAGCGCCGTGAGCACGGGGGCGCCGATGGCAACCCCAAGGGCATAGAGGCTGACCAGAAGGCCCGCCGAGGGAAGCGAGACACTGAGCTGCTCGGCGATGGTGGGGATAAGCCCCACAATCACAAATTCGGTGGTGCCTATCGCAAAGGCACTCAGGGTAAGGGCAAATAACGCCAGTGGCATAACAACTCCTTGGTTAGGGACTCCCGACGGGAGAATGGCGCCAGTATGCCGATGGGTTTTGTTGGCAAAAATGACGGTGACATCAAATTACTTTTGCCAAATAAGCAGCAATAACGCTGAGTGGGAGGGGATTGTGCTGCCCGCTGCGTGAGCGCAACGCAGTGATCTGCCTCGCAAAACGGGATGAACGCTGCTCTTTTTCTGAGCTTGCTTAAGCTCCAGTACAAGCTGGCCGCCATAGGATTTTCCCTGTGAAACCCGAGTGTGTTGAACCCATGCGCGCCGGTGTTGTGATGGCCGTGCGCTTTCATCTATAGGCAATAGACAGGCAATATCCAGCTGACAGGTAACATGATGACATTGAATCGACTCTCCTCTCTTTTGCTGCTGTGAGGCGCCTTTGCGGTACAGGCTGGCCAGAGCGATCCCCTCTCTGCCTGGAATGACACGGCGGCCAAGCAGGCGATCACCCGCTGGGTGACCAATGCCACCGATCAGCAGCAGGCCACTTTTATTCCGCCAGAGAAGCGCCATGTGGTGTTTGACAATGACGGCACCCTCTGGCCTGAAGCGCCCATGACCTATCAGCTGCAGTTTGCGATGGACGAGATCAAGCGCCTGGCGCCGGAACATCCGGAGTGGAAGGCCGACCCCATCGTCGCGGCAGTGCTGAACAATGATCTCAAGGCTGTGGCCAAATCGGGGGAGAAGGGGCTCGCCAAGCTGGTGGGACTGACCCACAGCGGCATGACCACCACCGAGTTTGCCGAGCGGGTCACTCGCTGGGTCAACAGCAGCAAGGATCCCCGTTTTGGCTGCCACTATGATCAGCTCGGTTATCTGCCGATGAAACAGCTGCTGGGGTATCTGCGGGATAATGGCTTCCAGACCTGGATTGTCTCCGGCGGCGGCATCGATTTTATGCGGGTGATGTCCGAGCAGATGTATGGCATCCCGCCCCAGCAGGTGATTGGCTCCTTTACCCTCGGCGAGTTTGCCCTGACCGGGGGGGGCAGCGAGATCCGCAAGACCATGAACGGCGCCTATTTCGATGACAGCAAGGCGAAACCGGCCGCCATTCACCTCTTTATGGGGCAGCGTCCGGTCGGCGCCTTTGGCAACAGCGATGGCGACGTGCCTATGCTGCAATACACCTCGACCAACCCGGATTACCACACTTTTGGTCTGCTGGTGCACCACACCGATGCCAAGCGCGAATACGCCTACGACAGCCATCCGCCAGCCAGCGGCAAGCTGATCGACGGGCTGGCACAGGCAAAAGCGCGGGGCTGGGTGGTGGTCGATATGAAATCAGACTGGAATCAAGTGTTCGATCCCGCCCTTTGCCAGAACGCGCCCTGATTGCGGGGCTGCATCTGGCATCAATATGGCGGCTGGACGTTCAGCAAGCGCTGCAAAGCGTGAGGCAAGAAAAGAGACAGGGAGAGCATGATGCTCTCCCTGTTTTATCTGGCTTGCTGGCAGAGCCAGCCTTTTTTTCGCGTTAGTCTCACGCCTTTCGCGTCAGTCCCACGCGGGGGCAAAGTCGGGATTGGCGCAGCGCTCGCCCCGATCCAGCGTGGCGATGGCGGCCATCTCCTCGCTGCTCAAGGTGATATCGAGGGCGGCCAGATTGGCGGCCTGATTCTCCCGCTTGGTGGAGCTCGGGATCACTGTCATGTCCTGCGCCAGCAGCCAGGCTAGCGACACCTGTGCAGCCGATACCCCGTGGCGTTTGCCAATCTCCATTAGCAGCGGCTCGCTCAGCACCTTGCCATAGGCGAGCGGCATATAGGCGGTGACGGCGATACCCTGGGCTTTGCAGAACTCGACCACCTTGCGGTTTTGCAGCAAGGGATGAACTTCGATTTGCTGGTGAGCGATGGCCCCAGGCCCCAAAATCTCGATAGCCTGTTTGAGCTGGGCCACGGTGAAGTTGGAGACCCCGATCTCCCGGGTCAGGCCCCGGGCCTTGGCCTCTGCCAGCTGCTCCAGATAGACTGCCATCGGCACCTCATCCTTGGGGGAGGGCCAGTGGATCAGCGCCAGATCCAGATAGTCGGTGCCCAGTTTTTCGAGGCTCACCTCAAGGCTCGGGATCAGCTTGCCCGGGCCAAACTCGCTGGTCCACACCTTGGTGGTCAGGTAGATCTCGTGGCGGGCAACAGTACTGCGGGTCAGCACGGCGCCGACCTCGGCTTCGTTGTCATAGATCTGGGCGGTATCGATATGGCGATAGCCCAGCTCCAGACCGTTGGTCAGGGTGGCAAGCAGCGGCTCGCCCTTCAGGCGGAAAGTGCCCAGACCCATGGGTGGCATATTGATCATCTCGTTCCTCAATGGGGTGGTGGTTGGCCCTTGATGGGCTAAGTGGAAAGTGGCACAGGGGCCAGTCAGGCGCCCAGCGGCTGATAGCGGCGAATGGTGCAGCTGGCAAACCAGGGCTCGGCCTTGGCGACAAATTCGGTAAAGTGGGGCTGACCCCGATGGGCGGTGAGGGCCGCTTCGCTCTCCCACACCTCGTAGAGCATCCAGCTGTTTCGATTGTCCAAGTCTTGGTGCAGCTGATAGCGCTGGCAGCCCGCCTCTTGCAAGGTGGCCGCAATCAGCGGCTCAAGGGCGGCGCGAAACTGGGCGGCGAATTCGGGTTTGGCTTCAAGCTGGGCAATCACAATCACGGGTGATGACATCTGAACCTCCTTGGCAAAAACGAAGGGTCAGTATGCCTGCCGTGACTTGCAGGAAACAGGGCGCTGGTCGCAAAACAGTATTGAGGGGAGAGCAGCAATAGCAGTAGTGAGAAATTTTTATGAATGATTGTCTGAATTTGTAGTCAACAACCCTTTTTCTACATGAGTCACCAGCTCACCTTCGCGGTTTGTGCGTTCAATGGCAAACCACCTAAAACCCGCAAAGAGATATTTTTGGCCCGCATGGACGCTTTGATCCAGTGCTTATCTCACAGTGAGGGCACAACTGTTTGATCATCTAGTGAACTACTTGATTATTTGTGGCTATGAACGTCCAAGCTATGGCTAATCATTACAAGGCTGCCATGATGGCCGGATGAAGCTTTTTTGCGATCATCATGCCCAGGAAAATGGAGGCAAATAGAGGGAGAGGATCCCAGCTTCGTCGATAGCTGCGCCAGTTGCCATTGTGGTGGCGGAAAAGCCTGTAGGCGAGAACCAAGAGGCAAATGGCGGTTTGGATGAGGCAGTTAATTGAAAAGCTGATAAAAAATTTAACGAAATCCGGCAAGGTGAGAGTCCGAGTCTGTGAAAGTGTGCTCTTCAGAGCCTGTATTGCACCCAGTTTCAATCGGCAGCAGGAGCTTTGACCTTCTTCTCTGTGCTTTCATTGATGTGCTGGTGCTCCAACTGCTCCCATGGGGTCATTTCAAGCTGCCGGCGTTTGAGCCAGAGTCCAATTAAGGTGAAAAGACCAAATACGCCAGCGAACATGGCTGTGTTGAACAGGGCTGATAAAAGATCCCTTCCCTCTGGATGCCAGACGAATGTCCACATAATCAGACCCCATAACGGCGCAATAGAGAGGCCGGAACAGAGGAAATTGGTAAGCCAGCCCGCGTAATAAGGCGGCTTGACAGGGACGCCGAGTTTACGCAGCAATTTGAACAGCCACGGATTGTAGTGAAATTCCTTGAGGCCACGGTCAGCCAGTAGTTGATGGGCAATAGCCAGCCGCTCTTCAAACTCCATTAATGTATCCCCTTGATAATCTGGCTTCATACGATTCCTATTGATCGCATTCTACTGATTAAGCATGGTGAGAGATAGTGATTCTCTCTGGTTATTTCTCTTCGAAAAACAAGATCGCCTGTCTGAGCACGCTTGCCAATCCACAGTGGCTGCGCCTATAAAGGCCCATTACTCTTGTCCGGATAACAGCAATGAAGACCCATTCTGATGAACTGACCCTGTTTGTGGCGGTGGTGGAGGCGGGCAGTTTTCGCCAGGCTGCGGAGAACCTCGGCATGGACAACTCGGTGGTGAGTCGCGGCATCAAGCGGCTGGAGGAGAAGCTCTCCACCGTGCTGCTCAATCGCACCACTCGCCGGGTCAGCCTGACCGAGGAGGGGAGCTGGTTCTATCAGCGGGCGGTGAAGATCCTGACCGAGATGAGCGAGGCGGAGGGGCATCTGTTGATGCGCCGGGAACAACCCGAAGGGGTGTTGAGAGTAGATGCCGCTACCCCCTTTATTCTGCACCGGCTGGTGCCGATCATCGGCGAGTTTCGCCGCAGCTACCCCGCCATCGAGCTACAGCTTCACAGCTCGGAGGGCTTTATCAATCTGATGGAGCGGCGTGTGGACATGGCCATCCGCATCGGCGAGCTGACCGACTCCTCCCTGCGCGCGCTGCCCCTTGGCCGTTCGCGGCTGCGGCTGCTGGCCTCTCCCGCTTATTTGAGCGAGCGCGGCACCCCACGCCAACCGGCGGATCTGCTGAGCGGTCACGAGCTGCTCGGCTTTTTGCATCCCGATCACCTCAACCACTGGCCGCTGCTCAGTGCCGAGCAGGGGGATCGCTTTGCCATCACCCCCAGCCTGCGTGCCAGCAGCGGTGAAACCTTGCGTCAGCTGGCGCTGGCGGGTCAGGGGATTGTCTGTCTGTCAGATTTCATGACCGGGCCGGATCGGGAGAGCGGCGCGCTGGTGGAGGTGCTGGCCCGCAGCAACAGCGGCGCCTCGCGCCCCATCAATGCGGTCTTCTACTCCGATGCCCAGCGGGATATCCGGCTACGGGTCTGGCTCGACTTTCTTAAAGAGCAGCTTGGCAGCCATACCCTTTAGTGCAGGTTGGTTTGTGCGGTTTGTTTGAACGGTTCGTCGCTGCGGTTTGCTTGGCGAAGAACAAGCCGCGCCTTCGTTGCGGCCAATCAGCATGAGCCAGGTGGCAGATAAACAGACGGCCGACTTGAGGGTCAGCCGCCGGTTCGGGAAGGTGTGTGAGCTGAAGCGCAGTTAGTGGGGCAGTTTGCCCCATACCCGGCTGAGCAGGGCGCCGCCGAGCACCGGCGGAATGGTCAGCAGCAGGGTCCACTGCCAGGAGAGGCCGCCGACGGTGGCGGCCAGTACGATGCAGGTGAGCACCACTAGCTGGGCCACCATCATCAGGAAGGTGCCTTCGCGGGGGGTCAGGGTCTCTTTTTGAGTGGCGACGTGGGCTACGGGCGCTTGAGTGGTGGTCGGTTTCATGGCGATATCCCTCTGTTGAGTCTGATATTACTAAGCAATGGCCATTCCACATTTTTTCATGTTAATTATCAATATCTTGCGAGTTTTGTCGTCATTCCCGTTTCGAGAGCGCAGGCAAAATGATTTGCAAAATGAAAACGCCACCCTGCGGTGGCGTCTTGGTTATTGAGAGGGAGAGGGGGAAGCGCCGGGCCTAGCCAATCCGGTATTGGCGGATCTGCTCGTCGATGGCCTTGGCCAGTTCGAACAGTTCGCGGCTGGTGGCATTGCTCTCCTGCGCGTGTTCCCGCTGGTGTTCGGCCACCATGGCCAGCTCGTCGAGCGCCGTTCTGGCTTGCCCCATCTGTTGATTCTGCGCCTGCGCCAGCGCACTGATCTCGTTGATCTCGAGGGCGGTCTGGTTGATCTGGCTGGTGGCATCAACCAGCACCTCTCTGGCCTGATTCATCCGGTTGTATCCCTCTTCGCTCAGGTTGCGGGAGTCTGCCATCGAGCTGCTGGCCTGCCGCGTTCCCTCCTGCAGGCGCAAGATAAGATCCTGCACATCCTTGGTGGCGGTCTGGGTACGCACCGCCAGCTGGCGTACCTCGTCGGCCACCACCGCAAAGCCCCGTCCCATATCCCCTGCCCGGGCCGCTTCGATGGCCGCATTGAGGGCCAGCAGGTTGGTCTGGTTCGAGACATCGCGGATGAGGTTCATGATCTGGGTGATGTTGTTGCTGTCTTTCACCACTTCATCGAGCAGGGCCGAGGAGCTGCCGATGCTGCTGCGCAAGCTGTCGAGTTGCGCGGCGCTCTGGGTCACATCCTGCTCGATGCTGAGCATATGGTTGGCGATGCGTTGGGTCACGTCGTTGACCCCTTCAGAGCGGCTGGCGATCTGCTCGGCGTTGTCACCGATGGTGGTGACCACAGTGGTCAGCTCCTGAATGCTCTGGGCCTGCTGGCACGCTTCTCCTGCCAGTGCCTGGGCCTGCTGCATGGATTGGGACGACTGGGCGGAGAGGGCGCTGCCTGACTGCTGGAAGCGGGAGAAGCTCTGGTTCAGGCTCTGGATCAGCCGATTGAAGCTTTGGGCCATCAGCCCCAGCTCCGACTCGTCAGAGAAGTCGAGGCGGGTTGCCAGATCCCGATCGGCAGTGATGTGGTGCATGCCATCGGCAGCCTGACGAATGGGGCGACTGATGGAGTGAGCCAGCCAGGCGGAGGCCAGCATGGCGATCCCGCCGATGGCGAGCGACACCATGATAATGAGCTGGCGGGATTCCTGCAGTCCCTCTTCCAGCTCGGCGCTGTTGATCTCGCCAATCAGCAGCCGGTTGAGGGTGGGGATGTAACGCACCGCGATGAGATAGGTTTGTCCCTCCAGCGTTAGCGCCTCTACGGCCACCTGTTCCCGGGCATTGGGAATAAGCCGCTTGACGGTATCGAGGAAGGATTGCTGGTGGTGGGCGGCCCCTTCTACCTCCTGCTCGGGGTGGATCTCGATATTGCCCTCCATGTCCGCTAGATAGACCTGACCGCTCTTGCCGATCCGGTAGCCGCTGATGAGCTTGCTCAGGGCGCTCATGTCGATGGAGGTGCCTGCCACCGCCAGGGTCTTGCCCTCGTGGGTGACGGCGGTGTTGATATAGAGGGAGGCGCGCTTGTCAAAATCGGAGATGTCGAGGTTCAGCTCATAGGGTTTGCTGCGTTTGAGAAAGCCGAAAAACCACCCATCTTTCGGGTCTGATCCGCTAAGCGATTTCTGGGCGGTGGGGCCGCCGCTGAAGTTGATCAGGGTGCTGCTCTGGCGGGGGGCGATAAAGACGTTGCCGCCGATCCGCCGTTGCAGATCCTGAAAGTAGCGCTCCATGGTGGGCCACTCTTGCTCTGGCATGCCAGCGGTCAGCCAGTCGATGACAAAACGGTTGCTGGCCAGCGCCTGCGCTTCGGTCAGGTGCTGGATAAGCTGCGCGGTCAGCTGGTTGGCAATGCGATCCACGCTGCTTGGCAGCTCGTAGCGTTCGACCCGCTGCTGGGCCTGACTGTGGGATATCTGCTCGAGGATCAAGGTGATGCAGCTGATGGCGATGGCCATCAGTATCGCCACGCCAGCGAGGATCCGGGTGCGGATCCCGAGCCTTGACCAGAGTGAGTGCAGTGTAAAACGGTGTATCGCCCTCTCCATATCGCTCTCCTCATAAATAAGGTCGCATATGCGACCCAGATGATGATTATAGATAGATAACTCAATTGTGTTGTGGCGGATGGTAACAACAGAGGGCGGCAGAAAAAGGGAGGGAGCAATTAGCGGGAAGGGGGCAGAAAGCGGCAAGGGAAAGCATAAAAAGAGAGGCCGACATAGCGGTCGGCCTCTCTGGTGTTTATCTCAACGGAATGTCGGGTGCCCGATCAATCCTCTTCAGCCCAACGGCGTGAACGCTCAACCGCTTTCTGCCAGCCGCTGTAACGTTTGGCGCGATCGTCTCTGTCCATCTGCGGGATGAACTCGCGGTCAACGCTGAACTTGTCTTCCAGCTCGTCCGAGCTCTTCCAGAAGCCGACGGCCAGACCGGCCAGGAAGGCGGCGCCCATGGCGGTGGTCTCGATGCGGGTCGGACGTACCACCGGGGTGTGCATCATGTCAGCCTGGAACTGCATCAGGAAGTCGTTGGCTACGGCGCCGCCGTCTACTTTCAGCGCTGCCAGCTTGATGCCGGAGTCCTGCTGCATGGCATCCAGCACATCGCGGCTCTGATAGGCGATGGATTCCAGCGCAGCACGGATGATGTGGTTGCGGTTGGCGCCACGGGTCAGACCGACCATGGTGCCGCGAGCATACGGATCCCAGTAGGGGGCGCCCAGACCGACGAAGGCCGGCACCAGATAGACGCCGTTGGTGTCACCCACCTTGGAGGCGAAGTAGTCGGTATCGCGGGCATCGTGAATGATCTTCAGCTCGTCACGCAGCCACTGGATGGTGGCACCGCCCATAAACACTGCACCTTCCAGCGCGTAGTTCACTTCCCCTTTCGGGCCGATGGCAACGGTAGTCAGCAGGCCGTTGCTGGAGCGAACCGGCTCGGTGCCGGTGTTCATCAGCATGAAGCAGCCGGTGCCGTAGGTGTTCTTGGCCATCCCTTTTTCAAAGCAGAGCTGGCCGAACAGGGCAGACTGCTGGTCACCGGCAATACCGGCGATGGGGATGCGGGAGCCGCCGCCACGGGTGGTGTAGCCGTACACTTCGGAAGAGGGTTTCACTTCCGGCAGCATGGACATGGGGATGCCCAGCTCGTCCAGCATCTTCTCGTCCCACTTCAGCTCGCGGATGTTGTAGAGCATGGTACGGGAGGCGTTGGTCGGGTCAGTGACGTGCACTTCGCCATTGGTCATCTTCCAGACCAGCCAGGTGTCGATGGTGCCGAACAGCAGCTCGCCGTTCATCGCCTTCTCGCGGGCACCTTCCACGTTATCGAGGATCCACTTCACCTTGGTACCGGAGAAGTAGGCATCCAGCACCAGACCGGTGTTCTCGCGAACGTACTCTTCCAGACCGCGTGCTTTCAGCTCCTCGCAGATGGCGGCGGTGCGGCGGCACTGCCAGACGATGGCGTTGTAGATGGGCTTGCCGGTGGCCTTTTCCCAGACGACGGTGGTTTCACGCTGGTTGGTGATACCGATGGCGGCGATCTCTTCGCTGCGCAGGCCGGTCTTGGCCAGCACTTCGGTAAAGACGGAGGATTGGGTCGCCCAGATCTCCATCGGGTCGTGCTCTACCCAGCCCGCTTTCGGGTAGTGCTGGGTGAATTCGCGCTGGGAGGTACCGACAATGTTGGCATCCTGATCAAACACGATGGCGCGGGAAGAGGTGGTTCCCTGGTCCAGAGCGACGACATATTTCTTTTCAGCAGACATGATGTTCTCCACGTTTCTATTTTCCACGTTTTTATACGTTGGAGGGGGCCGCTCTTATGCGGCAGCCTCTTCTTTGGCGGTTTGGGTCGCTTGCTCGGTGGTGACGACACGGTTGCCCGGGACGCAGGGAGCCAGCACTTTGACATACAGAGCGGTACCAATCTGGGCGCCAACGATGGGGCCAAGGATCGGAACCCAGAAGTAGGGGTTGTCACGACCACCGGTTAGGGCAACATCACCCCAGCCAGCAAAGAACGCGAACAGTTTCGGACCAAAGTCACGAGCCGGGTTCATGGCAAAACCGGTTAACGGGCCAAGGGAGGCGCCGATCACCGCGATCAGGATACCGATCAGCAGTGCGGCTGCGAAACCTTTGGGAGCGCCGTTGTTGTTGTCACCCAGCGCCATGATGCCCAGCATCAGGACGGCGGTGATCACCAGCTCGACGGCAAAAGCTTGCATATTGGTCAGCAGGGCATTGGGGTAGGTGGAGAAGATCCCGGCGGTGCCGAGGCTCTCGACGCTGCCACGCACCACGTTATGGGTCACTTCCCACTGGGTGAAAAGGTTACCATAAAGGAAGTAGACAAGGGCCGCGAAGCAGAAGGCACCGGCCATCTGGGCGATGATGTAGGGTACCACCTTGCGCTTGTCGAAACCGCAGAAGGTCATCAGCGCCAGGGTTACAGCCGGGTTCAGGTGAGCACCTGAAATGCCGCCGGTCACATAGATGGCGATGGCCACACCCAGACCCCAGGTAATGGAGATTTCCCACTGCCCGAAGTTGGCACCTGCCAGCACCAGTGCCGCCACACATCCGACGCCGAAAAATATCAGCAGGCCGGTTCCGATAAACTCGGCGATGCACTCGCCAAGCAGGGTATTGGGTCTTTGTATGCTCATACTTTTGTTCCTTATATCCACCCGTAGAGGTTTGATGTTCCGTTTTATCTTTTTGTGTCTATCCGTTGCTGCCGAAAACGTTTCCTTGTTGTTTTTGCGTCTTGCGCAAACGTTATGCTCGTTTGCGCTCGTTATCGGTCGTGACAGAAAATAACCCTTCCCAATAATTTCACCATCCCCCCTCCATAGGAAATGTGGACAAGATCCCACTCATTGCTAAGAAAATGTGACGTAAAGCATCTTGATAACCGCCAGTTACCACTTAGGGGGTAGCTTGCAACCCTTGCTACACAAGGGCTGGCGCTTGCTGAGTGATTTCTCATTTGGAGCTTTTATTTGTAATAAAACTGCAATATTTGAGCATGCATCACAGATTAAATGAGCGCATATGAGCACAATAGGCTCGCTTACGAATCAGCGGACTCACATGATTCGTCGGAATGGTCAGGGCATCCTCAACCGCCCATAACAACAATAAGGAAGCAGAACATGCTTAGTCTCTTCAGGCCTGCGGCGCACATCGACAGGCTCCCGGCCGACAAGGTCGACCCCTTCTACAAACGCATGCGTTGGCAGGTGTTTTTCGGGATCTTCTTCGGTTACGCCGGCTACTATCTGGTACGGAAAAACTTCAGTCTGGCGATGCCCTATCTGATCGAGCAGGGCTTCTCCCGTGGTGATCTCGGTTTCGCGCTCTCCGGGGTCTCCATCGCTTACGGTTTGTCCAAGTTCCTGATGGGGAACGTCTCTGACCGTTCCAACGCTCGTTACTTCCTCTCCGCCGGTCTGCTGCTCTCGGCTGCCATCATGTTCATGATGGGTACCATGCACTGGGCCACCTCCAGCATTGCCATCATGTTTGTGCTGTTGTTCCTGAACGGTTGGGCACAGGGCATGGGCTGGCCGCCCTGCGGTCGCACCATGGTGCACTGGTGGTCACAGAAAGAGCGCGGTGAAGTGGTTGCGGTCTGGAACGTGGCGCACAACGTGGGCGGCGGCATGATTGGCCCGCTGTTTATCCTCGGGATGGGCTGGTTCAACGACTGGCGCAGCGCCTTCTATGTGCCTGCGGCAGCGGCGGCCGCCATCGCGGTGATCGCCTTCTTCGTGATGCGTGATACCCCGCAATCGGTCGGTCTGCCTCCCATCGAGGAGTACAAGAACGACTATCCGAAGGATTACAACGAGAGCCACGAGCAGGAGTTCTCCGCCAAGGAGATCTTCGTCAAGTACGTGCTGCACAACAAACTGCTGTGGTACATCGCGATCGCCAACGCTTTCGTTTACCTCATTCGTTACGGTGTGCTGGACTGGGCGCCAACCTACCTGAAAGAGGCCAAGCACTTCACCGTCGACAACTCCTCCTGGGCTTACTTCCTCTACGAGTGGGCCGGTATTCCGGGCACCCTGCTGTGTGGCTGGATCTCTGACAAGATGTTCCAGGGCCGCCGTGCCCCGGCCGGTATCCTGTTCATGGTGCTGGTGACCCTGGCTGTACTGGTTTACTGGTTCAACCCGGCCGGCAACCCGACCATCGACATGATGGCGCTGGTGGCGATCGGCTTCCTGATCTACGGCCCTGTCATGCTGATCGGCCTCTATGCTCTTGAGCTGGCACCGAAGAAAGCAGCCGGTACTGCGGCAGGTTTCACCGGTCTGTTCGGTTATCTGGGCGGCGCCGTGGCAGCCAACGCCATGCTGGGTTATACCGTTGACCACTTCGGTTGGGATGGCGGCTTCATGGTGCTGACCGTCTCCTGTGTGCTCTCCATCATCCTGCTGGCGATGACCCTCAAGCATGAGAACATTGCCGTTGCGGCCAAGAAAGCGGCTGCCCATAAGGCATAAAACGTGATCCTCAGCTTATTGATCCCAAAGGGGATCAGGTAAACTGCCAAAAGGCCCCGCATCTGCCGGGGCCTTTTTTTGTCTCATCATCGGAGTGCAAGCGTGAAGCAAACCCAACGACATCTGGAGATCCTGGACGTCCTGACGCGGCAGGGATTTGTCTCGACCGACGATCTGGTGACCCACTTTGACGTCAGCCCCCAGACCATTCGCCGGGATCTGAACGATCTCGCCGAACAGAACAAGATCCGGCGCCATCACGGCGGTGCCTCCCTGCATTCGAGTACCGTCAATACCGCCTACAGCGCCCGTAAAGTGATGCAACTCAAGGAGAAAGAGCGCATCGCCCGCGAGGTCGCGGCCAATATTCCCGACGGCTCATCGCTCTTTATCGACATAGGCACCACCACCGAAGCTATTGCCCGCGCCCTGCTCGATCACCGTGAGCTGCGCATCGTCACCAACAACCTCAACGTGGCCAGCATTTTGACGGCCAAGGATGACTTCACCGTCATCATTGCCGGCGGCGAGATCCGCAACCGCGATGGCGGCATCGTGGGGGAGGCGACCCGCGACTTCATCGGTCAGTTTCGCATGGACTATGGTGTCATCGGGATTTCGGGGATCGACAACGACGGCTCCCTGCTCGATTTCGACTATCACGAGGTGAAGATCGCCCAGGCCATCATCGCCCACTCCCGTCAGGTGTTCCTGGCCGCCGACCACACCAAGTTTGGTCGCAACGCCATGGTCAATCTGGGCAATCTCAGCCAGATCCACGCCCTCTTTACCGATCAGGAGCCACCGGAAAAGCTGACGCGATTGATGGCGCAACACCAGATCGCTTGCCACATCTGCTGACGGCGAAACACGCCAAGGCTGTGCCGGTCGCCCGTCAGGGCGGCCTCCTTTCTCTCTCCCGTTCCTGCGTCATATCACCCCTTTATGGGTATTGCCAAAACCACTATTCAATCTGGTTTTTTGGCTATTAACTCGCCGATGTTGGCCCGATGCCATTTGCTCAGCTGACCTGTCCTCTTCGCCACCTCTGGCGGGCTGTGGCGATCACACTTTCATCATAAAATGTTCGTTTGTTGTATTTTCATGTTCTAAAATGAGCGAAATCAAACATTGCTGTTATAGCAATCATAAAAATGAAAGTAGGTGAACATGAGCGAACATTATGATCTGGTCGTCGTCGGTGGCGGCATCAACGGGGTCGGCATCGCAGCCGATGCGGCAGGACGGGGTCTGAAGGTTGCCCTGTTTGAGGCGCAAGATCTCGCCTCTGCCACCTCGTCCAACTCCAGCAAGCTGATCCACGGCGGTTTGCGCTATCTCGAGCATTACGAATTCCGGCTGGTGAAAGAGGCGTTGGCGGAGCGTGAGGTGCTGCTCGGTATGGCGCCCCACATCGCCCGTCCCATGCGTTTTCGCCTGCCGCACCGTCCACACCTGCGTCCGGCCTGGATGATCCGCGCCGGTCTGTTCCTCTATGACAATCTGGCCAAGCGCGACAAGCTCAAGGGGAGCTGTGGCGTGCGCTTCCTGCCGCAAGATGGGTTGACCGCAGGGATCAACAAGGGATTTGAATACTCGGACGCCTGGGTCGACGACGCCCGGCTGGTGGTGCTCAATGCCATGATGGCCCGTGACAAGGGGGCCGACGTGCAGACCCGCACCCGTTGCATCAAGGCGGTGCGCGGTTCCAAACACTGGACGCTCACTTTGGAGCGGGAAGGGGGCGAGCAGTTCACCGTCACCTGCCGTGGTCTGGTCAATGCCGCGGGCCCCTGGGTCAAGACCTTCTACGACGAGAGCCTGCACGAGAAATCCCCCCGCGGCATTCGCCTTATTAAAGGCAGCCACATGATAGTGCCGCGCATCCACGAGCGCGAAGAGGCCTATATCCTGCAAAACGAAGATAACCGTATCGTCTTCGTCATCCCTTATCAGCAGGACTACTCCCTTATCGGCACCACGGATGTGGAGCACCACGGCAGCCCGCGGGAAGCGAAGATCAGCGAGGCCGAAATTACCTACCTGTGCAAGGTGGTCAACGCCCACTTCACTCGCCAGATTGCGCCGCAAGATGTGATCTGGACCTATGCCGGGGTGCGTCCGCTCTGTGATGACGAGTCAGACTCGCCGCAAGCGGTGACCCGCGACTACACCCTCGAACTCTCTGGCGAATCCGACGGTGCGCCGCTGCTCTCGGTATTTGGCGGCAAGCTCACCACCTATCGCAAGCTGGCGCAGGCCGCCTGCAACAAGCTCAAGCCCTGGTTTAGCCAGATGGGGGATGACTGGACGGCGACCACCCGTCTGCCCGGCGGCGAGTTTGACTGCTCGGTGCGCGAGCTGGCCCGCGCCTTTGCGCTGGAGTTTGACTGGCTCGATGATCGCAGCGCCCTGCGTATTGCCGAGGCCTATGGTGCCCATGCTCGTCTCTGGCTGAAAGAGGATCGCGGCATTCACTTCGGTGGTGGCCTCTACGAGTCGGAAGTGCGTTATCTCATCGAGCGGGAGTGGGCCTGTTCACTGGACGATATCCTCTGGCGCCGCAGCAAGCTGGGGCTGCGCCTGAACGACTCAGAGCAGCAGATGCTGCAGATTTGGCTCGACCAATACCATCAGGCTCTGCGCAAGGCGAGCTGATGAGTGACGGTGGGCAGTGCGCTGCTGCCCACCGCTTTCCACCGTAAATATGCAACAAACCTCTGATAGAACAATTACCTACACACAATAATAAAGAGCATCACATATGAAAAAACTCGCCGTTTCCCTCATTGCCTTGAGCCTTGGGGCATCCCTCTCATTACCCGTGTTGGCTGCCGATGAAGGCAAGGTGGTGATCGCCCACCGTGGCGCTTCCGGCTACCTGCCCGAGCATACCCTGGAGTCCAAGGCGCTGGCCTATGGCATGGGCGCTGACTATCTGGAGCAGGATCTGGTGATGACCAAGGATGACCAGCTGGTGGTGATGCACGATCACTTCCTCGATGGTATCACCGATGTGGCAGCGCGCTTCCCTGGTCGTGCCCGTCCGGACGGCCGTTACTATGTGGTGGATTTCACCTTGGATGAGGTGCGTTCCCTGCGTATGACCGAGCCGTTCCAGCTGGTGGATGGCAAGCAGGTGCCGGTCTATCCGGCCCGCTTCCCGCTCTGGAAGTCAGACTTCAAGATCCACACCTTCCAGGAGGAGATCGAGATGATCCAGGGGCTCAACAAGAGCACCGGCAAGAACATCGGCATCTACCCGGAGATCAAAGCGCCCTGGCTGTTCCGTCACGAAGGCAAGGATATCTCCAAGGCGGTGCTGAAGGTGCTCAAGGAGTACGGCTATACCGGGAAGGATGACAAGGTCTATCTGCAGTGCTTCGATGCCGATGAACTCAAGCGCATCAACAGCGAACTGATGCCCGCCATGGGTATGGATCTGAAACTGGTGCAGCTGATGGCCGAGACCGACTGGAACGAGACCATGGTCTACGACGCCAAGGGCAAGGCGACCCCCTACAACTATGACTGGATGTTCAAGCCGGGGGCGATGAAAACCATCGCCAGCTATGCCGAAGGGATTGGCCCATGGAAGCCGATGATCGTCACCGAGCCGGGCACTTTGGGCAAGCCGGTCTTCACCGGCATGGTAAAAGAAGCCCATGCGGCGGGCCTGAAAGTTCACCCCTATACCTTCCGTCAGGATGAGGGGCAGATCCCGGCCTATGCCAAGGACTTCACCGATCTCCTTAACATCTTCCTCTATCAAGCCGATGTGGACGGGGTGTTCAGTGACTTCCCTGACAAGGCGGTGGCCGTCATCAATGCCCATCAAGAGGCGGCCAAATAGCACTCTGGCGCCATTTGAATGCAAAGCGAGGCCAATTGGCCTCGCTTTTTGTTTCAGGTTCCCGTAACGGGAGTGTGCGCCCTGTCAGAAAATAGCCAGATCACGTCATGGTGTGCCGGATCTGCATCATTTTACGCAGTTTTTACGTAGCAGATCGCTGGCATGAAATCGGCAGAGCGGTTAGTCTAGCGGCGTTGAACCAACCCCATGAGGTACAGATGAAAACCGTATTGCGTTTTAGCCTGCTGGGCGCCTTGTTGCTGGGTGGCCATGCCTTCGCCGCCGAGCCGAAAAAATTTGATATCAGCATGTTCCCAGCCGCTGACGTGAATCAGGAACGTGTGGTGATCCGCCTGCCTGAAGTCGAGAAAGAAGCCGACATGATGGTCGAGCTGCAGGTCGGCAAAAAGATGATGGTTGATTGCAACGTACCGCGTTTTGCAGGCAACCTGGAACAGCACAGCGTCAAAGGCTGGGGCTACAACTACCTGAAACTGGGCAAAGTCTCCGACCCCATCAGCACCCTGATGATGTGCCCGGATAACCAGCAGAAAGAGACCTTCGTCCAGATCTACGGTCAGGGCTTCTTTGTGAACTACAACTCAAAACTGCCGTTCGTGATCTACGTGCCGCAGGAGTATGAAGTGCGCTACCGTCTGTGGCGTGCCGACAACCTGGCCCAACCGGCCATGATTGAGTAAGCATGTTTGAACCAAAGGTTCAGCTGGTTCACCTGATGTGATAAATAAAGCGCCGTATGGCGCTTTATTTTTGCCTGCACAGTCCAAAAAGTGACGTGCAAATTGGCTGCACGTTTACATAAGTTTATTATTTATCAACGTTTTTTGTGTGTTATGCCACAAAATCAGCGTCAGCGATGGGGCAAAGTGACTTCGATAAAAGATATTTATTAATATAGTGAGAAAATTGATTTTGCACTCGGCGATGGCCTGATGATACTTGCCCGCAAAGGTCAAACTAACCAGAAAAAAGAGCACTATGAGCTTCGAATCAGACAAGCGTTTCAACGACTTCAAACATTTTCCCCGTGGCCTGCGTCGCAGTGGCGAATTCACTGTGGCCGAAGCGGACAGTCTGGAAAAGTATGGTACCGCCATGCTGGCACTCTACCAGGGCAACCTTGCACCCCGTGACGATGTCGAGTCCGCCTTCGTCGAGCAGGTCAAATCCGGCGCAGCCGGTGCCAACCCCCATGCCAAGGTGTGGTTCAAATACCTCAAGGTGATCGGTCCCAAGCGCGTTCATCGCCTCTGCACCGTCGTTGGCGGCGCCAGCGAAGAGAGCAGCGGTGGCGGCAGCTTTGATGTCGGTGGTGGCAGCGGCGGTGGCAGTGACGAGTCCATCGATTAATGGATACCGAGCTGCTTCGGACCTTTATCGAGGTGAGCAAGACCCGGCATTTTGGCCGGGCTGCTGAAAATCTCTACCTGACCCAGTCGGCGGTGAGTTTCCGGATCCGCCAGCTAGAGCAGCAACTGGGTGTCAGTCTGTTTGCCCGTCATCGCAACAACATCCGCCTGACCGCCTCCGGTGAGCGTCTGCTGCCCTACGCAGACGCCATCTTGCACACCCTTGGTCGTGCCAAGCAGGATGTGGCGCTCTCGCCAGGATTCAGCCAGCAGTTGGCCATCGGCGCGCCCGCGGTGTTCTGGGAGCTCGATTTCAACGACTGGCTCAATCACATCTATGCACTGGCGCCCGGTTTGGCGGTGCGGCTGGAAACAGCTTCCCGCGAGCACCTCTGCCGCCAGTTGCTGGAGCGCTCCCTCGATCTGGCCCTGCTCTCCGAGCCCACCAAGATCGACGAGATTGCCCTGCATCCCATCGGTGAGCTGGTGTTCGAGCTGGTGAGCCGGGATCCGGCCGCCAATGCCGACAACCTGATGCAGATGCCGCACATCCACCTCGACTGGGGCACCAGCTTCGAGCCGCAACCCAGCCGCTTGCAGAGCCTGCAAAAGACCCCGGTGCTGCACTCCAGCTCCGCCAGCATGGCGTTGCAGTTCGTGCTGGCCAACGGTGGTGCTGCCTACCTGCCACGGCGGATGGTCAGCCCCTTCCTCGAGAAGGGGGCGCTCCATCTGGTGGAGGGGGGCCAGCCGCTGAGCCGTCCGCTCTATCTCGCCTATCTGGAGAAATCCGATCGCCGGGAGCTGATCGATCAACTGCTGACCCTGCCACTGGGCTGGCACGACGCCGAGCTGCGCCTCAACGTCGAATAAGTATCGAGTGTTATCCAAGGAAGAGCCCACCCCACGGTGGGCTCTTCTGTTTGGGGAACATTGCAGGGAGCGAGGTCACGTAATTGGCGCGGGAGGCTTGGCGTCATCGGCCTGTAACGGTACCTTTTCAGGCTGTTTGTTTATCCGATTGAGCACTGACAGGGATGGATTGTAATTGATCGATTTTAGTCACCCCGAGTGGCGGGCGCTGGTACAACAACTTCTGGATCACTCGTCCGTGGTGATCCGAGCGCGCCAGTGGCAGCCGCTGGTGGGGCTGCTGAAGGATAACCAGCTGCTGCTCGCCCATGGCAACCACCGCTATGAGCTCACCCCCGCCGGACGGCGCTACCTCACCCGCGAGTTGATGTTGGCCGAGATCGCGGTCGCCCCTCCCGAGCCGGAAGAGTGGCTGCATGCCCAGGGTTGGCAGTTGGGGGAGCAGGTCAACGAGCGGGTGCTGGCGGCCCTCTATCGCAAGTCCGATGTGAATTTCACTCCCAATGAACAGATCGACTTTGAAGACAAGGGCATTCGCCTCTGTGCCGATCAGCTGCTGCGCTTGCGTGCCGCTCAGCCGTTCAGCCTCTTTTTCAGTGGCGGCACCCTGATCGATGCCGCCCCTTGGTTGCAGGCGCTAGGGGAGGTAGCCCTGCCCGAGCGCACGCTGGCGGGGCTTGGCAAGATCCTGTGGGGGGAGGGGAATATCGAGCGGGTGATCACCACCGACAGCGTTGGTGCCTTTGCCGAGCTATCTCTTGAGCCCGGCTCCTTGCTGGTGTGGGCCCCCTCATCGGCTCCCCTTGCCTTGCAGCAGGTGGTAGCCGCGCTGCCGCCCAATGTGCAGTGGAGCCACCTCACCTCCCTCGACCCTGCAGGAGTGGATCGGGTGTTGGCATTGGCTCAGCGACTCGGTCGACCGGCCAGCTGGTGGTTGCCCCGGGATCTGGCACCTATCATCAACACCTATGGTCAGCCGCTGAATGAAGCGCGCCCCTGGGAGCCGAGCCGGATCCCCAAGTTGTTGTTAGCCGTTTGTTGCGGTTTGGTTGAGTCTGGTGGAGGGGTCTCCGCCGAGGTGTGTGCCTTGGCGCCAGCCTGGCATGCGGTGGGGTAACGCTGGCCTGCAAGCGAGGCAAAAAGCGGTTTTCCCCCATTGAACGCGGTGATATAAAGGGTTGACGAAGCGCTCGCCAGATGAGCGCTTCTGTTTATCAAGCCGCTTTGCCACCCAACGAACTCAACGGAATACAGGGAATACCATGTTTGAAAAGGTTGTTGCCGCCCCAGCGGATCCGATCCTGGGCCTGACCGAAGCCTTCCGTGCTGACTCTCGCAGCCACAAGATCAATCTGGGCGTAGGTATCTACAAGGACGAGTCCGGTGCCACCCCCATTCTTCACTGTGTCAAGAAAGCCGAGCAGAAGCTGCTGACCGACGAGAAGACCAAGAACTACCTCGGTATTGAAGGCAATATCGAATATGGCCGCATCGTGCAGCAACTGCTGTTCGGGCAGCACTCTGCGCTGGTTGCCAGCGGCCGCGCCAAGACAGCCCAAGCGCCGGGCGGTACCGGTGCCCTGCGTATCGCCGCCGAATTTGTGGTGCGCAACGGTCTGGCCAAGACCATCTGGATCTCGGATCCCACCTGGGCCAACCACGTCAGCGTATTCCAGGCAGCGGGCCTGACCGTCAAGTGGTACAAGTACTACGATGCGGCTACCAAGGGGCTCGACTTTGCCGCCATGCAGGCTTCGTTGGCCGAAGTGCAGCCCGGCGAACTGGTGCTGCTGCACGGCTGCTGCCACAACCCGACCGGTATCGACCCCACCGGCGATCAGTGGCGCGCCCTGGCCAAGCAGAGTGCCGCCGCTGGCTGGTTGCCGCTGTTTGACTTCGCCTATCAGGGTTTTGCCCGTGGTATCGAAGAGGATGCAGAGGGGCTGCGGATCTTCGCCGAGTGCCATGACGAGCTGCTGGTGGCGAGCTCTTTCTCCAAGAACTTCGGCCTCTACAATGAGCGGGTCGGCGCCTTCACCTTGGTCAGCGCGACCAAAGAGATTGCCGACGTGGCTTTCACTCAGGTCAAGAGTGTGATCCGTGCCAACTACTCCAACCCGCCGTCACACGGCGCGGCTGTGGTCACCGCCGTGGTGAGCGATCCGGCGCTCTATGCCGAGTGGGTCGAAGAGGTGGCCGCCATGCGGGTACGCATCCGCGAGATGCGCGAGCTGCTGGTCGAGAAGCTGACGGCTCTCGGCGTGAGCCAGGATTTCAGCTTTATCCGCGAGCAGAACGGCATGTTCTCCTTCTCCGGTCTTACCAAGGAGCAGGTTGAGCGCCTCAAGAGCGAATTTGCCATCTACATCGTCGGCTCAGGCCGGATCAGCGTAGCCGGTATTACCCGCGCCAATATCGATCCCCTGTGCGAGGCCATTGCCAAGGTGCTGTAATTGCATCGCCTGATGCTCTGGCACTATGCAGCACTATGCCATGAAAAAGCCCGTCACCTTGGTGACGGGCTTTTTTGATCGTCAACGGCTGATCGCCAAACAAGGGTAAGGGCGGCTCAGTGGTGGCGGGCACCTTGCCACAGTTTGCGCAGTTGCAACAGCAGCGCGGTCAGGGCGCCGCCGCTCAGGGCGGTGAGTACCGCCAGCAGCAGGCTGCCGAGCAGGAAGGGAGGCACCAGGGTGGCCGCTTCCTGCTCCAGCCAGTGGAGGGTCCAGCTGAGGTGGAAAGGCTCCGGCGTCTTGTGCAGCACCAGACAGCCGGTGCGATAGGCGTAGAGATACATGAATGGCAGGGTCAGCGGATTGTTGAACCAGACCGCCAGCAGTGCCAGCGGCAGGTTGAGGCTGAATGCCAGCGCCAGACCGACTGCGATAAGCGAGTGCATCGGGATGGGGAACCAGCAGGCGAAGATCCCGGCCGCCACCGCGCCACTCAGGGCGCGGGTGCCCCCTTGCCAGAGGGCTGGGGCAAGCAGTCGCTCACCAAACAGGGCAAACCACTTCTGCTGGCGCAGGGTATCGGGATCGAGCTTGAAGCGGGCAAACCAGCGACTCAGCATGGGCGGGCCATCTTGCGTTTTTGCCACTGGCGCACCGTGCTGATCCGCCAGAAGGTGCGGATCAGGGTGTAACCGATAAGGGAGCTGAGCAGGGCCAGGATCAGCGAGCCCAGCAACAGCGGCGGTGCCACTGTGCCCAGTACCGAGACCAGCCACTCCCAGGTGAATTCAATCTCGATCTGCTGCGCCGAATGTCCCAGCAACTGGCAACCTACCAGATAGGCGCCATAGAGCAGGGGCGGCATGGTAAAGGGGTTGGAGAGCCAGACCAGCGCCACCGAGAGCGGCAGATTGACCCGGCACAGGATGGCGCCACCGGCAGCCAGCAGCATCTGGCAGGGGAGCGGCACCCAGGCCATGAAGAGGCCCACCGCAAATGCCCCGGCAGCCGAGCGGCGGTTGAGGTGCCAGAGGTTGGCATCGAGCAGCAGTTTGCCGAACAGTCGCAGGTGCTTGTGTTCTTTCAGGGTTTGCTGATCGGGCATCCAGCGTTTAATGAGTCGTTTGGGCATATTGAAACCTTGCTAAATACTTGCTCCATGGATCTGCGTCTGTTGTCGTTTGCCCTGGGGGCAAGCTCCTCACTGCTCTGGCCATGGTTACCTTCACTCGCATGGGGGGGCCTGTTGCTGTCCCTGCTGATCCCCCTTGCATATTGCCGTGCCTGGCGGTGGCTATTTCTCCTGCTCGGCATCCTCTGGATGCAGGCCAATTTTGCCTATCGGCTGGCCTGGCTGGAGCGGTTGGGTGATCAGACGAGCCACATGATAACCGCACAGCTGCAAAGTGCAGAGCCCGAGGGGGATAAATTTGTCCGGCTGCTGCTGCGGGTGAGCACCCTCGACGAGCAACCGGTGACACCTGAGCCCCTGATCCGGGTCAATGCCTATCAGGCATTACCCGCCATGACGGTAGGCAGCCGGATCACCCTGGTGACCTCGTTGAAACCGGCTCACGGTCTGGCCAACGAGGCGGGGCTGGATGGGCGGCGTCTGCTGCTGGGCAAGGGGATCACTGCCACCGGCAATTTGCGTCGGGTGATAGATATTCAACAGGCACCTGCGGGGTGGCGCGAACGCTGGTTGGGGGTCGCGACCGAGAGTTGGCGTCCGCTTGACCATGCCCCCTTGCTGGCGGCGCTCACTTTTGGCGAGCAGAGCGGCATCACGGATGCCCAGTGGGAGCTGTTTCGCGGCAGCGGCCTGACCCATATCATCGCCATTTCAGGGCAGCACATTGCGCTGGTGGCGGTGCTCGGGTGGTGGCTGGGCAGGCTGTTTGGCCTGCGTGGCGCCATCATCACCTCCCTGCTATTTGCCGCCGTCTACAGCGCGTTGGCCGGGTTTGCGGTGGCGACCGAGCGGGCCCTGATCATGGTGCTGGTGTGGAGTGTGCTGCGCTGGAGCCGGCGGGAGTGGCCGGCCTGGCGCATCTGGCTGTGGGCCTTTATGGTATTGACCCTCTGGGATCCCTTCGCCCTCTATTCGGCCGGCTTCTGGCTCTCGTTTCTGGCGGTGGCCATCCTGCTGCTGGTGGGATATGTCCACGACAAGCCGGGGCTCTGGCAGATCCAGCTCTGGCTGCTGCTCGGTCTGTTGCCGCTGCAGTTGGCGTTGTTCGAGGGGATCGCGCCCCTTGCCATGGTGATCAACCTGTTGGCGGTGCCGCTCTTTTGTATCGCCATCATCCCGCTGGCGCTGATCGGTGTGCTGCTGGCGCCGCTCTCCACCTCGCTTGCCTATGGCCTGTTCTGGCTGGCGGATCTGGGGCTCGGGTGGGTGCTGACGATCCTGAACTGGCTGGCCGATCAACTGCAACTGTGGTGGCCACTGCCTGGCTGGTGGCTGCCACTCTGCACCCTGCTGTTGCTGCTCTGGTTCGCCGCGCAGTGGCGCCCGGCACGCTGGCTCTGGCTACCGGGTCTGTGTGCGCTGTTGCTGGCGCTCTGGCCAACGCCTGTCCGCTGGCAACTGCGGGTGCTGGATGTGGGGCAGGGGCTGGCGGTGCTGATCAGCAAGGGGGAGCGTGCCATCCTCTATGACACCGGCGATCGTTATCCCGGAGGCTACAACATGGCGGATGCGGTGATCCTGCCCCAGCTGAGCCATCTGGGGATCCGGGTCATCGATCGCCTCATCATCAGCCACAAGGATCGGGACCATGCCGGCAATCGCAAGCGACTGCTCAGCGCCATGCCGGTGCGCCACGAGCTCTCCTCTTACCCCTTCAGTGAGGGAACGACGCTCTGCCAGCGTGGGCAACAGTGGCGCTGGCAGGGGCTCTCGTTTGCAGTGCTCTGGCCCGAGCGCCCCGGTGGCGGGCGCAATAACGATGGTTGCGTGGTGCGCATCAGCGATGGGCAGCGCAGCGTGCTGCTCAGTGCCGATATCGAGCGGCAGGCCGAGCAACGGCTGGTGGCGCTGGAGGGAAAGGGATTGGCCAGCACCTTGCTGGTGAGCCCCCATCATGGCAGTCGCACCTCCTCCACGCCCCCGTTTGTCGCGGCGGTAGCGGCGCAGGAGGTGATCCACAGCGCCGGTTTTATGAATCAGTGGGGCTTTCCCCGTCCTGATGTGGTGGCCCGCTATCGGGATGCCCGCCAGTGGATCACCGGTCAGCAAGGGGCGATGCTGGTCGAACCCACCGCAGCGGGCTTGAGCGTCACTGCCGAGCGAGATGTGGGGCCCTGGTACCGGCGAAGTGGTGAGTGGTGGCGACCGCGAGTGTGGTTTGAGCAATAATCCGCCATTTCTGCCGTGTAGGAATGCGATATAGGTGGCGGCGCTTGGTGTAAGCCTGCGCTTTGGCTAGAATAGCCCGTCATTTCCATTACTAACGGCTATTCATGCAACAAGAAACCTCACAAGAGAGCTGGCCAGTATTCAAGCGCCTGCTCGGTTATGTCCGTGATCGCAAGCTGGGCCTGGTCGGTGGCATCATCGGGATGCTGGGCTACGCCGCCGTGGATACCACCTTTGTCTACTCCATCAAGCCGCTGATCGATCAGGGCATCAATGGCAACGACAGCACCGTTTTGAAATGGATGCCCTTCTTCGTCCTCGGCATCGTGGCCCTGCGCGGTGTCGCCAACTTTCTCTCCAACTACTGCATGGCCTGGGTCGGCAACCACGTTGTGATGCGTCTGCAACAGCAGGTGTTCAATCACATGGTGGCGATGCCGATGAGCTTCTTCGACCGCCAGAACACCGGTCATTTGCTCTCCAAGGTGACCTATGACGCCAGTCAGGTCTCCTCGGCGGCGAGCACCACGCTGGTGACCCTGGTGCGGGAAGGGGCGACCGTGGTCGGTCTGCTCGGCCTGATGTTCTGGCACTCCTGGCAGCTGTCGGTGATCTTTTTGGTGGTTGGCCCGCTGGTGGGGGTCATCATCGGCCTTATCAGCCGTCGTTTCCGCCAGATCAGCCGTCACATCCAGCAGGCGGTAGGGGATATCACCACCTCTACCGAGCAGATGCTCAAAGGGCACAAAGAGGTGCTGATGTTTGGTGGCCAGAAGGTGGAAGAGAAGCGTTTCTTCCAGGTCAGCAACAACATGCGCCAGCAGACCATGAAGATGGTCGCGGCTGATGCCATCGGCAGCCCGGTGGTGCAGATGGTTGCCTCCATCGCGCTAGCTGCCTTCCTCTATGTAGCTACCATCGACAGTGTGCGCAGCGAGCTGACTGCCGGTACGTTTACCGTCATGATCACCTCCATGATGATGCTGCTCAAGCCGCTGAAAAGCCTGACCGACGTCAACAACCAGTTTCAGCGCGCCATCACCGCCTGCCATAGCCTGTTTGGCCTGCTCGACAGCGAGCCGGAGCAGGATACCGGCACCCGCACTCTGGAGCGCGCCCGTGGCGAGATCGAGTTTCGCAACGTCACCTTTACCTACCCGACCAAGGACACCCCGGCGCTGCACAACGTCAGCTTCAAGGTAGAGGCGGGTAAATCGGTGGCGCTGGTGGGCCGTTCCGGCTCTGGCAAGAGTACCATTGCCAGCCTGTTGACCCGCTTCTACGACATCGATCAGGGCGAGATCCTGCTGGACGGCATCAACATCCGCGAATACAAGTTGAGCGAGCTGCGCAAGCAGTACGCGCTGGTCTCCCAGCATGTTCACCTGTTCAATGACTCGGTGGCCAACAACATCGCCTACGCCGCAGAAGACAAATACAGCCGCGACCAGATCGTGCAGGCCGCCCGTATCGCTCACGCCGACGAGTTCGTCAGCAAGATGAGCAACGGGTATGACACTGTGGTTGGCGAGAACGGTGCATCCCTCTCCGGTGGTCAGCGCCAGCGTGTTGCCATTGCGCGGGCTTTGCTGCGCGATGCGCCGGTTCTGCTGCTGGATGAGGCCACCTCGGCCCTCGATACCGAGTCCGAGCGCCACATTCAGGCGGCTATCGACGAGCTTTGCAAGGCGCGTACCTCGCTGGTGATCGCCCACCGTCTCTCCACCATCGAGAAGGCGGACGAGATCCTGGTGATCGACGAAGGTCATATCGTCGAGCGCGGTAACCACGAAGCATTGATGGAGCAGCGCGGCACCTATGCCCAGCTGCGCGCCATTCAGTTTGGCAACGCGGGAAGCAAGGCCTGATGCTGGAACGGCTCTGGTATCGCAAAAGTGGCTGGCGCTGGTTGCTGGCCCCCTTTGCCCTGCTGTTTGCCATCATCAGCGGCACCCGTCGCTACGCCTATCGTCACGGCTGGTGCAGGGGGTATAGCGCCTCCTTGCCGGTGATCGTGGTGGGCAATATTTCGGTGGGGGGCAACGGCAAGACGCCGGTGGTGGTCTGGCTGGTGGAGCAGTTGCAAGCCCGCGGCTATCGCCCAGGGGTGGTGAGCCGTGGTTATGGTGGCAAGGCGCCCCATTACCCCTATCGGCTGGATGAGACCAGCACTACGGCGCAGGCCGGAGATGAGCCGGTGCTGATTGCCCGGCGCTGCGGCTGCCCGGTGGTGGTTGCCCCGAAACGGGCCGACGCGGTACGACTGCTGGAGCAGAGCGGTGAGGTGGATATCATCATCACCGACGATGGTCTGCAGCACTATGCGCTGGCCCGCGACATCGAGCTGGTGGTGGTGGACGGAGCGCGCCGTTTCGGCAACGCCTGCCTGCTGCCGATGGGGCCGCTGCGCGAGCCGGTCACTCGTCTCAAACGGGTGGACGCCATCATCTGCAACGGCGGCGAACCGGGCAAGGGGGAGTACCCCATGCAACTGGTTGCCGACACCCCGCGCCGGGTGCGCGACGATGCCCCGCTGGCCGCCCCCTTGTCGGGGCCGGTTGATGCGCTGGCGGGGATTGGTCATCCGCCCCGCTTCTTTGCCACCCTAGAAGGGCTCGGCTATCAGCTGGATCAGCAGGCCGCCTACGGCGATCATCACCCCTTCGATCGGGATGAGCTGGTGGGGCGCTTTGCCAGCAAGCCGCTGCTGATGACCGAGAAGGATGCGGTCAAGTGCCGCCCGTTTGCCCTCGATAACTGGTGGTATCTGCCGGTCAGCGCCGAGTTGCCCGCCTCCTTGCTCGATACCTTGTTGCACAAGCTGAACACGAGTGGAAAGGCGCAAGGCGTAACCAAGGCACAAGATTAATCTCTCTCGCCTCGGCGGGGGAGCAGGGGGGGAATATGCCCCGCATGGAATAGCTGGTTGCTCGACATCCATCGCTGGCGTGATGAAGCCGCCAGCGCGACATCGTTGAAGGAGTATCGTTTTGGCTTTGGACATCAAGTTGCTCGACATCATCGCCTGCCCAGTCTGCAAGGGTAAGCTGCACTACAACAAAGCAGTTCATGAGCTGGTCTGCCGCTTTGACAAGCTGGCCTATCCGCTGGAGGAGGGGATCCCGGTGCTGCTGGAGAACCGTGCCCGTCCGCTCAATAGCGATGAGCTGCCGTCATGAGTTTCGTCGTCGTCATTCCGGCCCGCTATGCGTCAACCCGTCTGCCGGGCAAGCCGCTGGCGGATATCCATGGCAAGCCCATGGTGCAGCACGTGGTGGAGAAAGCCCTGCAATCGGGTGCCGATCGGGTGATCGTCGCCACCGATGACGAGCGGGTGCAGCAGGCACTGCTGAGCACCGACGTCGAGGTGTGCATGACCTCACCGGATCACCAGTCCGGCACTGAGCGTCTGGCCGAGGTGTGCCGTCACTACGGTTTTGCTGCCGATACCATCATCGTCAATGTGCAGGGGGATGAGCCGCTCATTCCGCCCGCCATTATTCGTCAGGTGGCGGACAATCTGGCCGCCGCTACGGCGCCGATGGCGACCCTGTCGGTGCCGATCAAGGATGCCGAAGAGGCGTTCAATCCGAACGCAGTGAAAGTGGTGACTGATAAGGATGGCTACGCCCTCTACTTCAGTCGCGCCAGCATTCCCTGGGATCGGGATCGCTTTGCTGCCAGTGACCGCATTTCTGGGAGCCACGAACAGATTGGTGACCACTACCAGCGTCATATCGGTATCTATGCCTATCGCGCCGGCTTTATCCAGCGTTACGTAGACTGGGCACCGAGCGTGCTGGAGCAGGTCGAGGCGCTGGAGCAGCTGCGGGTGCTCTGGTACGGGGAGAAGATCCACGTCGCCCAGGCGCTCGAAGCGCCGCCGGTCGGGGTGGATACCCAGGCCGATCTGGAGAAGGTGCGCACCTTTTTGGCCAAGTGATGGCCACAGCACTAACGTCATGAAAAACGGTGTCGCAAGGCACCGTTTTTTGTTTTGAAAATTTATATAATTATTTGATTTTAAACGCTAAACATGGGTTTTCTCAAACTTTTGGCGTGCATGGTTTGCCAAAGCGACGAGTTTGGTTATGATGCAAGACGCCCTGTTAACCCTAACCGGGCGGCTAAAACGAGATAAAACGGGGTGTTTGGGTGATAAATGTATTCCTGGTCGATGATCATGAGCTGGTGCGTACAGGGATAAGACGCATTCTTGAAGATGTGCGCGGGATCAAGGTGGTGGGCGAAGCACAGAGCGGCGAGACAGCAGTCACTTTCTGTCGCCAACACCATCCGGACGTGATCCTGATGGATATGAACATGCCGGGTATTGGTGGTCTGGAAGCGACCCGCAAAATTCTGCGGATCCGCCCCGATGTGCGCATCATAGTGCTGACCATTCATTCAGAAAATCCGTTCCCCACCAAAGTGATGCAGGCCGGCGCCGCCGGTTACCTGACCAAGGGGGCAGCTCCTGACGAGATGATCCAGGCGATCCGGTTGGTGCACTCCGGTCAGCGCTACATCTCCCCGGAGATTGCCCAGCAGATGGCCCTCAGCCAGTTTGCCTCCGCTGACGAGAATCCCTTCAAGTCCCTCTCCGAGCGCGAGCTGCAGATCATGATGATGATCACCAAGGGGCAGAAGGTGACTGATATCTCCGAGCAGCTCAACCTGAGCCCGAAGACGGTCAACAGCTACCGCTATCGTCTGTTCAGCAAGCTGGGGATCAACGGTGACGTGGAACTGACCCATCTGGCCATTCGCTATGGCATGCTGGATGCCGACACCCTGTAAGCGGGTGGCGTGTGGTCACAAAGGCGGCGAGTGCCGCCTTTTTGCTTTTCTGCCCCTTTGCTTTTCGGGCGGCGGGGGCAGTATGCTCTGCTCGTCAATTTTTGCCTTTGTGTGAGCCGAGTAGCTGATGACCCTCTCTCCCGAACCTCTCTTCGACAGCAAGGCGTTTCTGAGCGCCGTCACCCATCAGAGCGGCGTCTACCGCATGTATGACAGCGGTGGCACCGTGATCTACGTGGGCAAGGCCAAGGATCTGAAAAAACGGCTCGCCTCCTATTTTCGGGCCAACGTCGACAGCATCAAGACCCGCACCCTGGTGCGCCAGATCGCCGATATCCAGGTCACCGTCACCCACACCGAGACCGAGGCGCTGATCCTCGAGCACAACCTGATCAAGCAGTACCAACCCCGTTACAACGTGCTGCTGCGGGACGACAAATCCTACCCCTGGATCATCATCACCGCGCACCAGCATCCGCGCATCGGCGTGCATCGCGGTGCCCGCAAGATCAAAGGAGAGTACTTCGGCCCATACCCCTCTGGCGGAGCGGTGCGTGAGAGTTTGCATCTGATGCAGAAAATATTTCCGGTACGCCAGTGCGAGGATGCGGTCTATGCCAACCGCACCCGTCCCTGCCTGCTCTATCAGCTCAAGCGTTGCGCCGGCCCTTGCGTACCCGGGTTGGTGACCGAGGCCGAATATGCCCAGCAGGTGGAGCTGGCCAAACTGTTTCTGGCGGGCAAGAACCAGCAGGTGATTGGCGAGCTGGTGGGCAAGATGGAGTCCGCCAGCGGCGATCTGCGCTTTGAAGAGGCGGCTCGCTATCGGGATCAGATCCTGGCGCTGCGTCGGGTCACCGAACAGCAGTCGGTGAGCGGCAACGTGCTGGACGAGCTGGATGTGGTGGGGGTGGCCTTCGAACAGGGGGCGGCTTGCATCCATGTGCTCTTTATCCGTCAGGGCAAGGTGCTCGGCTCGCGCAGCTACTTCCCAAAAGTGCCGGCCGATACCCAGCTCGACGAGGTGGTGCAATCCTTCCTGCTGCAGTTCTATCTGTCGGGGCAGGGGGGACGGCAGATCCCGAGCGAGGTGCTGCTCGACGTGGCCCTTGAGGACGAAAACGTCATCGCCGAGACCCTGAGCCAGACCGCCGGTTACAAGGTGCGGGTGGTGAGCCGAACTCGCGCCGAGCGGGCCCGTTTTATCAAGCTTGCCTCCATCAATGCCGAGACGGCGCTGCGCTCGCGGCTTGCTCACAAGAGCACCATCACCGCTCGCTACGACCAGCTGGAAGAGCTGCTGGAGCTTGAGCGCCCCATCGCTCGCATGGAGTGTTTCGATATCTCCCACACCATGGGGGAGCGCACCGTGGCCTCTTGCGTGGTGTTCAACCGGGAGGGGCCGCTCTCATCGGAATATCGTCGTTTTAATATCGACGGTATCACCGGCGGTGATGACTACGCAGCGATGGAGCAGGCGCTGGAGCGCCGCTTTGGCAAGCAGCAGGAGCCGGACAAGGTGCCGGACGTGCTGTTTATCGACGGTGGCCTCGGCCAGTTGCGCCGCGCCGAAGAGATCCTGGCCCGTCAGCTGGAGTTCCTCGGCGGCAAATATCCGCTGCTGGTGGGGATTGCCAAGGGGGTGACTCGCAAGGCAGGGTTGGAAACGCTCATCATGGGGGAGAGTCACGAAGAGTTGCATTTGCCGGCAGATATGCCCGCTTTGCACCTGATTCAGCATATTCGCGATGAATCCCACCGTTTTGCCATTACCGGCCACCGTGCCAGACGGGCCAAGGCCCGCACCAGCAGCAGTCTGGAGGATATTCCGGGGGTGGGGCCAAAGCGGCGACAGGCGCTGCTCAAATATCTGGGCGGCCTGCAGGAGGTCAAAAAGGCGAGCGTGGATGAACTGGCCAAGGTACCCGGCATCAGCCAGGAGCTGGCCCAGGCCATCCACGATGGCTTGCACAGCGCCTGAGCTGGGTTAGCCGCATGGCAAAATCGCTAACTCCTTGATGCACAAGAGCCGTGACGCGGGGGGGCCGTAAATGCCATAATGGCCCTCGCATTTTGAGAAGATTGATGGATTAAAAAGACCAAGACGGGCGCCAGTGCGGTTGCATCGCAAATCGGCTTTGGCGCACTATGTAGCGACGTACAAGAAGTGGCTGAAAATAATGACAAATATACCTAACCTGTTGACGTTTTTCCGGATTTTGCTCATTCCCGTCTTCGTCATCCTGTTCTATCTGCCTTATCAATGGTCCTATCTGGCTGCCGCCATCATCTTTATTCTGGCCGCTGCCACCGACTGGTTTGATGGCTATCTGGCTCGCAAGCTCAATCAGTCCACCGCCTTTGGCGCCTTCCTTGACCCGGTTGCCGACAAGATCATGGTTGCCGCCGCACTGGTAGTCATCGTTGAACACTACAACACCATTTGGGTGACCATCCCCGCCATGACCATGATTGGCCGCGAGATCATCATCTCCGCCCTGCGTGAGTGGATGGCTGAGCTCGGCAAACGCTCCTCGGTGGCGGTCAGCTGGATTGGCAAGTGGAAGACCATGATCCAGATGGTGTCGCTGACCGGTCTGATTTGGCAATACAACGTCTGGATGGTGTGGCTCGCCTATGTGATGCTCTATGTCGCCACCGTGCTCACCTTCTGGTCGATGTTCCAGTACATGAAGGCAGCCTGGGGCGATTTGACCCACCACGCCAACCTGTGAGTCACTTGCGCCGCAAGGTGATGTTTCCACTGATTTGAGGCAGGAAACGTCCAAAGGCGCTAAAACTGTTCAAAAAGGGCAAAAAATGCCCGAACGATCAGGTAATTAAATATTTCTGGTTGACTGGGCGAGGAACATCGCTAGAATGCGTCCTCGTAGTCAGGCAGTCAGCCAGACCAATGCGGGAATAGCTCAGTTGGTAGAGCACGACCTTGCCAAGGTCGGGGTCGCGAGTTCGAGTCTCGTTTCCCGCTCCAAATTCAGACAATCGAGAGCCAACTCTCTTTTGCATGGCGCGTTAGCAAAGCGGTTATGCAGCGGATTGCAAATCCGTTTAGTCCGGTTCGACTCCGGAACGTGCCTCCATATTGACAAGCCCGCCACGCGAGCTTGATACCGATTGCGGTGCCCGAGTGGTGAAATCGGTAGACACAAGGGATTTAAAATCCCTCGACGTTCGCGTCGTGCCGGTTCGATTCCGGCCTCGGGCACCATTAAAATCAAAGAGTTACAGAAGGCCGCTAGCAATAGCGGCCTTTTTGTTTTTGGCAAAATGGCGACAGAGTGGCGACAGCGATTGTGTCGAGTCCACAGTTGCATAACAACAAAGCCTGCTGAAGGCAGGCTTTTATAGGGTCTGTACATAGCCGAGGAATTTACCGCGTGGGGTAGGGTATGGCCGATTACTTCCACCACTCCTTGCTCGGTAAGTTATTCCATTCTCCAACCGGGTATTCATGGCCATTGAAGCGCAGTGTTGTGCTCAATGTTCTCTTACTGGTGGTTTGAGAGGTGCCGTCCTGCTCTACTGTCTCTGTTTTCGCTTTGGTTACTACTCTCAGACCGTGCCGCCCATTAGCCTCGGCTGGTTAACGGTTAAATCAGAAACACTTTAAGGAAGAGGCTTTTACTCAAGGATCTGGCGCATTCCCGCGTTTAGCTGGCGGCCACCGTCCTCAGCATCACGGTCTTGCATCAAATTGATCGAGACCTCATTGCTACCGATGGTATAGGTTGCGCTGTAATCACCGCACATGCTGTCGCTTACACATTCAAAAAATGGCACCGACTTATCCTTTATTGTGCGAACGATCACCGGCTTGACTTTTAAGGTATTGGTTGCCTGACTTACTAATTTCTCGAAGTCTGCCTTGGCCTGTTTGACAGAAGCAACGGAGTCGTCTTGGTACGATGCCATTGTACCGCCGAAGGAGAACACTTTGTGTTGG
Source organism: Aeromonas sp. 102P (assembly GCF_051920345.1). Classification (NCBI taxonomy): domain Bacteria; kingdom Pseudomonadati; phylum Pseudomonadota; class Gammaproteobacteria; order Aeromonadales; family Aeromonadaceae; genus Aeromonas; species Aeromonas sp. 102P. The sequence continues at coordinate 2,362,711 of NZ_JBQBCZ010000001.1, forward strand.
TAGACAGCATAGTAATACTCCCCCGTAGTTGGCCGTCCTAAGAATCCCTCGCCCGCCTTTGGTTTACCGCGAAAGTCTTCATCAATGTCACTGCGCCAGTCATAGCGTATCAAACCATCGTTGACTACTTGGAGTGTGGTGATGGGCAGGCCGATTGTCAGGGTTTTGAAGCCCGTATTTGCGGCAATAGCCGGTGAGGCAATGAGACTGACCGCAAAGCAGAGTGCAGAGAACTGCAGGGTTTTATGGGTCAAGGTGACACCTCATTAAGATAATAGGTTTATATGGAGTGTTGATACTCATCCGTCCACCGGATGGGTTTACTCTCAGGCTCAGTGGTTTATCGCGTTCAATCTCATTCTGTGCAGCTCCTCAACTGGGTTGAGATAATGCTTCATTGTAATTGCGCCAATTAGGCGAACTTTAATAATTGAATTTTGCCACCTTATTAGATAAGGCTCTCAGTTTATATCGTAACAGGTGGCGTTATTAGGGAAGAAAAAAGTTCTTAATTTAAAATAATTCCGTGTGGGTAACGAAAACTACTGACCCAACATGTTTTTCATCAAGTTAGTAGCCATTCTCTGCTGGGCTTCGATTGCATTTTTACATTCCTCTGAATTGGCGTCTTTACCCTGTGCAATTTTCAAAGTGCACTCTTGCAGTGTTTCATTCAGTAATTTCGGATCTTTCATAAAATTCTCAACTGAGGTCGGTCCACAAGCAGTAAGTAACATAGTAAATGGAACTACTAACAGTAACTTATTCTTTTTTATTACCCATAAATAAAACAACAGTAAAAACTCATGACATCAAAATACAAATGTTTTTACGAAAAACTATAAATTATGTGGTAATGACATTTCAGATTTCTTGATGGACTCTTGGGCATCTTCGATATCTTTTGGTTCGGTCTTCATTTCAAAGTCAGCCTGACCCCAGATTAGACCGAATCGGGTATAATGGCGAACATAGTAGACCTTTCCATTTTTAGTTTCGATATCGATCTTATTGTTTCCAAACTCGCTGTTGGTTTCCAGATGTACAGTTTTTCCAGCATCAACCTTGAGCAGGTAAAAGTGCAGATTTTCGGATTCACCCAAAGGATTTCCATCGAGAAATAAGTCAATGTTAATACGGCGACCGAGCCAGCCATCTCGGTAAATATAAACGTGGGCTTTTCCTTCAGCAGGAGGTGAGAAGCTTTTGGCTTCATTGACGACAGCCTCATCGGTGACGGTTGGCACTGAGGAACAGCCACCAAGCATCATGGCGCAGAGCGCCAAGCAGATCATTACAAACGTATTACGCATTTTTTACCCATTGTGCTGAAAGTTTATTGATGTTTTTGATTATTATTTTATTGAACATCTGATACTGATGTTTCTTTTGCTAAAGAATTGTCTGTGAGCGCAGCGACGTTTTCAATAGGGTCTTTGAAGATTTTTTTATAACTATTCGCCGGTTAATTGTCTTGCACCAATTAATGAGAAAATACTAAGCTATATCAATTGCTTATGTGTCCATGTTTTAATGTGGGGGTAATGTGATTTTTGTCACATTATCTGTTTGTCAAGATATATCGCTGGCAAAAGATAGAGAGATTGAGGCTCTTGTGCTTTGTCAGATGGGCTTTAAAGTCCGAACTCTCAGACATAAACTAATTAACTGATCCCAATAGTGCTACACCTTCGCTATGCCATAGCCATTCCCCGGGAAAGGAGACACGGTATCCATGAAGTGTTTCACTCGGGCCAGCAGGCTGGCCATTCCTCTGCATTGATGATTGCGCGTGATGGTTTCATGTAACTTGTGCCACAGCCGTTCTATGTGATTGACCCAAGGGCTGTAAACTGGCTGGAATACCAGGCAGAACTTGGGGTTCTTCTTCAACCATCGCTCGGTCTGTTTGCTTTTGTGAATGATGTAGTTATCGAGGAGCTGCGTGATGGTTTTGGCTCGCCGGTAGTGGCGACGCAGCTTTTCCAGCATTGCGATAAACAAGGATGAGTTTTTCTTTATCCCACAGACTAAAGTACTCTTCCGTTGCCTGCATGGAGAACGCCTGCCAGGTAATGTTTGGTGTTCTGTCCCGGTATGACAACCCGCTTTTGCTGCGCTCTGAACATCCAGTCGGCCCCTAATTTGGGATTAAGGTCTATATCGACTTCATCCTCATAAAACACCGGATTATCGGCATCACAGCGGGCCTGTGCAGCCTCGATATTTGCCATTTTCTCCTGATAAGCCGGGTCTTTTATCCGCAAGGTCGGCACGGGCCTTCGCCAGACAATGCCCATACGAGGTAACCATCGGCGGAGCGTGGAGGCTGCCATATTGAGGCCTGTTAACCGATTGATTTTGATGGCCAATAGCTCAGAACACCAACGGCTGCGCTGATAACCAAAATCTTGCGGAGAAAACGGCATGAGCAGCACCAGTAAGGTGAAAATCTTGGCGACAGGTAGGACCGGGGCACGGCCAGCCGGTAAGGCTTCCAAGGCGCCCACGTCTTCATCCCGATACCACCGAAGCCAACGGCCGATGGGCGAGCGAGCAGCGCCGGTAATGTGATGAACATCAGTCATCGTGCGGCCTTCATGTAACAGCAAGATGGCCATCAAGCGACGAGCATGCCATTTATCACGGGTGGCATGGATGATTTTGTGAATACGGCGCCGTTGTGGTCGTGGCAGGGGTGGTAGGATAGGCGTCCACTCAGTCCTTTGGGTGTGGCTTGTTTTGTTTGGCGACTAATGAGATCGCACAAACTGGACAGAGTTCCCTTCCTCCTGTGATCTACTATTCGGAACAGCTATTTAGAAATAGTGGCCTTTTTTTGTTTTTGCCGAAATGGTGGTGATTTCAAACCACAACTTCTTTCGCCAGCGTACTGGGCGCTTTGTCGGAAATAGATGCTGTTAAATAGATGTCAGAAAGAGAAAAGCCCCGCGAGCGGGGCCGGGTTTGTGACGGGGTTGTACCCTCACTTCTTGAGGCGTTTTCGGATCGCCTTGCCTGAGGTGCCGACTGCCTTGACCGCCCGTTTCAGCTGGACTTCGGTGCACTCGAACATTTTGATCCACTGCTTCATCTCGTAGGGATCGTTGACATTGATCTTCTTGGCATCGAACGGGTGAGCGACCACATTGCTGTCAGGCATATAAACCTCAACTTGTTGAAATAGCTGGCGAGAAAGACATTTCTGCCTGAGCGCCATCATCCTCTCAATTGGCAAGGGGCAAGGTGACGGGGTTCACACAACCCGGGGACTGAAGGAGGAGTGCAGGTTTGCTTTGCTGATCTGTGAGCGATCACCACTTATTCGCTCGCGCCTGATGGGCAGTGAACCGGATGGCGCGAACGATGGGGAGTGATGGAGGGCTGGGGGCTTGGTGGTCAACCGGACTGGCGGGCTATCAAGCCTCTGCCAGCGCTCGCATTTCCAAGCGCTGCTCGCCGGGGCGACAGACCAGCACCGAGCCCTGCTCGAACCAGTCCCCCAGCACGATGCGGCGGGCGGGCTGGCCATCGAGGATGAAGTCGTGGATGGCGGGTCTGTGGGTGTGCCCGTGGATCATCATCCGGCAGTCGTGAGCACGCAGGGTGTCGTCCACCGCCGCGGGCGTCACATCCATGATGGTCTGGCTCTTGTGCGCATTCTCCATCTGGCTTTGGCCGCGCATCTTGCAGGCGATGGCCTGACGGCGGGCGAGCGGCAGACGCAGGAACAGCCAGCGCAGCCATTTGAGCTGGGTGATGCGGCGAAACTTCTGATACCCCTCATCCAGGGTACAGAGCAGATCGCCGTGGCTCAGTACCACCCGCTCCCCATAGAGCTCGATAACGCAGGGGTCACCCAGCAATGTCATCCCAGCGCGCTTGGCAAACTGTTGCCCCAGCAGAAAGTCGCGGTTGCCGTGGATAAAGTAGATGGGCACGTTCTGCTGGCTCAGGGCCAAAAAGGCGTCGGCCATCTGTTGATGGAGCGGATTGGGGTCATCGTCGCCAATCCAGAATTCGAAGAGATCCCCCAGCACATAGAGGGCATCGGCGCCGGGGGCGTCGTGCTCGAGAAAGCGCACCAGTGCCGCGGTCATATCGGGCCGCTGGGCAGAGAGGTGAATGTCACTGATAAAGAGGGTGCTCATGATGTGGGGGTCGGGCTCTCGGTCGAAACAGGGCAAACAGGGGTGGCAGAGATAGTAGACACAACAGGGGACGAATCGTGCGCTGCGGGCGCCGCCGCGCCAGTTGAGGTATGGATATCGTCACGGGATGGCGGCTGCCATGACAGCTCGGCCAATTTGCGCCCCTCCAGCGTCAGCAGCGCGGCGTAAGGATCGCCCGCCAGACCCAGCAACCGGCACATGGCCGCTTCCCCTTTCAGTCCCTCTTCAAGGCGCAGACGCAACACGTCGCGGTAGAAAGCATCGCCAAACCGCTCGAGCAACGCGGCCATCAGGGTGAGGTGGCGCCAGCCATTCAGCGTCTCGATGGGGGCGGGGGTCACGTAGAGCTCCAGCGGCCAGCTGGTCTTGCTCTTGTCAGAACCGCTATTAGCAAAGTGCTGGTCGAGGCAGGAAAAGGTGCGCTCCAGCAGCCAGACATTGTCGCCTTTGGCGCATGCCTGCCAACCTTGAGCTTCGAGCGTTGCTGCAAACTCGGCTGGATCAGCATGCTGGCAGAGAATATCGAGATCGCTGCCCGGCCGATCGAGGCCGATGGCGAGAGTGCTCACCAGTGCCATATCGGCGCACTGCGCGGCCAGCTCATCCCACACACCGGCGGTGAGCAGGGCATGGGCCGAGCGCTGGCGCGGGTTGCCGTGGGCCAGATAGTCGAGGCGGCGCCAGTTCGGACTGGCAGTGGGGGAGGCAGATGGAAAAACTGCGGCCGGGGCCGCAGTTTTGTCAGTGCCGAGTCGGCAGAGATCAGTCAGCAAGGGTCACCTTGGTGATCACCACGTCTTCTACCGGCACGTCCTGGTGGATGCGGCCGTAGTTACCGGTCTTGACGCCCTTGATCTTGTTGACCACGTCCATACCGGCGGTCACTTCACCGAATACACAGTAGCCGAAGCCCTGAGTGGTGGCGGATTTGAAGTCGAGGAAGTCGTTGTTGTTCACGTTGATGAAGAACTGGGCGCTGGCAGAGTGCGGCTCCATGGTACGGGCCATGGCGATGGTGCCGATCTTGTTGGAGAGGCCATTGGCCGCTTCGTTCTTGATGGGGGCGCGGGTGTCTTTCTCTTCAAAGCCCGGGGCATAGCCGCCGCCCTGGATCATGAAGCCGTCGATGACGCGGTGGAAAATGGTGTTGTCGTAGTGACCGTCACGGCAGTATTGCAGGAAGTTGGCCACGGTTTCCGGGGCTTTTTCAGCATTCAGGGTGAGGGTGATGTCGCCGTGATTGGTGTGCAGAGTGACCATGATATGTCCTTTCATTTGATGCGGACGACGAAGTGCCCGCAGGTGTATGGCATAAAGTGGTGGCAATTCTAGCCCATCAGGGGCTGGCGGCATAGTCTCTCTGGCGCCGTAACCGTGCTGGCAGGCGGGATTGGCCCGTTTTTCTGCCTCGTTTTCTGCCCCTGAACGGGGTATTATGACCAACCATTTTACTCACAGGCAGTGGTTAGAAGATGCTGAAGATATACAACACACTCACTCGTCAAAAAGAAGAATTCAAACCTATCCACCCGGGCAAGGTGGGCATGTATGTGTGTGGTGTCACCATCTACGATCACTGTCATATCGGCCACGGCCGCACCTTCGTCGCTTTTGATGTGGTGGCTCGCTACCTGCGTTACGCCGGTTACGACCTCACCTACGTGCGCAACATCACCGACGTGGATGACAAGATCATCAAGCGTGCCGCCGAGACCCAAGTGACCTGCGACGAGCTGACCGAGCGTCTGATTGGCGACATGCACGCCGACTTCGACGCCCTCGGCATGGTGCGCCCGGATATCGAACCGCGCGCCACCCAGCACATCGAAGAGATCATCGAGCTGGTGCAATCCCTGCTGGAAAAAGAGCACGCCTACGTGGCCGACAACGGCGACGTGATGTTTATCGTCGAATCCTACGCCGACTACGGCAAGCTCTCCGGTCAGGATCTGGAGCAGCTGCAAGCCGGTGCCCGCGTTGACGTGGTGGATGCCAAGCGCAACCCGCTCGACTTCGTGCTGTGGAAGATGTCGAAGCCCGGCGAGCCAACCTGGGAAAGCCCCTGGGGGCCGGGCCGTCCTGGCTGGCACATCGAGTGCTCCGCCATGAACTCCAAGCACCTTGGCAACCACTTCGACATCCACGGCGGCGGTTCCGATCTGCAGTTCCCGCACCACGAGAACGAGATCGCCCAGTCCTGCTGCGCCCACGGTGGCGACTACGTCAACACCTGGATGCACAGCGGCATGGTGATGGTGGATAAAGAGAAGATGTCCAAATCCCTTGGCAACTTCTTCACCATCCGCGACGTGCTGGCCCATTTTGATGCCGAAACCGTCCGTTACTTCCTGATGTCTGGCCACTACCGCAGCCAGCTCAACTATTCGGAAGATAACCTGAAGCAAGCCCGTGCCGCGCTGGAGCGCATGTACACTGCCCTGCGCGATCTGCCGGTCGCTGCCGCTGCCGGTGGCGAGGAGCAGGTAGCGCGCTTCAAGGAAGCGATGGACGACGACTTCAACACCCCGGAAGCCTACTCCGCCCTGTTCGATCTGGTGCGCGAGATCAACCGCCAGAAGGGCGAGGACATGGCCGTTGCCGCCGCGCTGGGCGCCCGTCTGCGCGAGCTGGGCGCCGTGCTCGGCATCCTGCAGCAAGACCCCGAGGCTTTCTTGAAGGGTGACGAAGCGGACGAAGAGGTTGCCGAAATCGAGCGCCTGATCGCCGAGCGCAATCAGGCCCGTGCCGACAAGAACTGGGCCGCCGCTGACGCCGCCCGCAACCGTCTCACCGAGATGGGCATAGTGCTGGAAGACAGCGCCGGCAAGACCAGCTGGCGCCGTGCGTAAGGACGGTTGGCCTTGTTGGCGTCTGGTGCCAACAGGTTGAGCCAATAAAAAACCGCAGCCCTTGGGCTGCGGTTTTATTGAGAGAATATTTTTGATTGAATCGTTTTATATTTTTAACAGTCTATTTATTCCTATATTTTAAATTGCAAGCATCTCTAAATTTATTATAGCAATCAGTTCTTGAGTTAATTTCAGATGCTGGTGAAAATAAATAAAAATACTTATCAAAATACTTTCTGTCACTTCGTAAATCCCCGCTCCATGAATATTCACTTACTGTTCTAGATAGTATTTCGCTGAACATTTTATCATTTATTTCTTTAACTAGAGTGTCACATGCATTCGCCGCTTGCTGTATTACCAATACATCCAGCTTTATTGGTTTATCCAAAAAATCTTTATATTCTTCAAGGCCTAATGATAGCGCATTATTTGAACCAAATAATCCAGAGCGATGTACAACACAGTGGCGCAATTCAGCAATAAAATCAAAATCCTTAAATGCGGTGTCTAATTCTGGATCTTGGTTTAAATTTAATAAATTAACGCCAGTCATATTTTTTATAGTTTCTTTAATATTGTATGCTGAATGGAATGAACATCCCTCCATTAATGCTTCTGGCATCAACTCTTTATTATGATGCATAGCTGCGCCATATGTTAGCTCTCTATTGTAACTTTTTTTTCTTGATGCGCTATCAAGTAATAGTAGTTTTCTGATAAGACATCTTACATAACTTTCGACCGATGAAATGAAACCAAGAATCAATAAATTTGCTAGTCTATCCCATTCTGAATTCCTAGATTCAGCTAATGAAATATATATCCCAGATGTGTTGTCTAGAGTAAAGCAGCCCATCAATTTTTTGTAACTTAAAATACTGGATTGATAGATATCGATGGGAGATCTTTGTGGCTCCTCATATGAAGTATCAAATAACTCATGAGACCGTAAAGTCGTAGTGCTTCTTGAACCTGAGATTGGATATTTAAATTTATTCTTAGCCATTAGTATAAGAACTCGTTTGTCCATGAGTTGATTTTGTTTACAATCTTCTCGGCATATTTAGGGCCTACACGCTTTACTTTCCTAAGCTCCTCAATAGCATTATCTGAGATCAGGACATCTTCAATAGTCTTAAATTTCGAAATTTTTATTACTCGATGTTGAAAGGCTGTAAAAGGTAACTCAGATAGTTTTTTAGTCATACATTCTTTAAAGATTGAGCTATCGATTAGTTCCTTTCCACATATATGACAAAATTTTTGCCCATCAGCTATTCGTGATGCACCACAATTACTACATTCGGGGAGATCAAGCTTAATTTTTGATATGATATCCGGGGTTAGTATTTTGTTAAACTTTCGTCTTAATGGGTGTTTTTCAGATGGTGACTCTAACGTTTCAACTAGCTTCCTAACATTAAAACCTCTACTTTTTATTAAGGCTTTTTCATTAATTAGTAATGCTAGATGTGGAACAAATCGTCTGAGCTTTCGGTCTGTTCCGTGAGATACAGTGGGCATTTCAAACAGAAGTCCAGCCTCTATTAAAAACTTTATCATCCTTTCTGCTTTCTCATCAATGTCTTCTATTCCAACAGTGATGGTCTTCTTGTATTCAATTCCTTTCTCATCAAAGTTTTTGTAATTGTACTCTTTGATTTGAGTTATAATTTTTTCTAGAAAAACGTTGCCAATCTTAATAAAGCTACCGTACTGCTTTATCTTTTCTGATATTGAATTGTATTCAGTTATAATATTTTCACATTTTTCTTGAATAACATAGTTTATTTTTTGTTGAGTGGTGTTTTTTTCAGACTCAATGTACGTTCTAATTAATGAAATGTAAGATCTCGGGATGCCAAAAGAAGCGAACATTAATAACTTATTTATATCGTCATCGATATCAATTCTATTGCTAAATCGACTGTCGATAATCGATTGCATGAAGGTCGTATAATCTCTATCTTGAACGTTCATCCATATTGACACCTGTTCTGCATCTTGGCCAATATGAAATCTTGGTCCATACTGTGTTGTCCCTGGGTATACAGAAGCTTTAGGTGAAATTTTTATGCTCTTTATGCTTCTGAATATGTCAAAAAACTCAACCATATAGTCGTGTGTTAAGGTCAATGCTGCATCATCAAGCAAAAGAATTGATCTTTTTCTACCCGTTTTATCAATTGCTCTATAAATAATATCCTGTGTTAGGGAAATGTTTATTGTTGTTATTATCTCACTATATCTTTCATCGTATCTATTTCTTTCTACATCTTTAAGGAATTCATTTATTTTCGTAATGTTTAAGCATTTAGCATCAAATTCTACTTGATATTCTTGCATTACGGCATAAGAAATTTTACACAATACCCAAGCATGGAAAATATCCAAGGCATTTGATTTGTTATGAAGGTAAGCTTCAAGCCTCAAATAATGGTTGAAAGTAACATATATAGGTAAAGGAAAGCTTTTGTTTCCTAAGCAATAGTTGAAGGCACATCTCATTTGATGTGTTTTACCTGTTCCTCGCGGGCCGGTTATCAGCTTTGCGCCAACCTGAATAAGCTTCTTCTGGACTCTAACGAAATGCTCACTGTTTGCTGTCCAATCTGTCAGTTCTTCTTCGCTTAAATAGTCTGCTCGTTCCTCATATTCACTACTATCAAAGAATGCCAAATCCCTTTCTAGTTGTTCATGCATCGTATTAATCTCTTTACCTTTAATCGGTTAGGTTGTAATATACGTTATTATTATCATTAGGTTATCACAGAACGTGGTTGATTTAAATCAGTATTACACATCAGGCGACACCAGCAAGTTATTAGCATCAATGCTTGATTTGAGTGACGTTAGAAGCTGCATAGAGTTGAGTGCTGGTGAGGGTGCATTAATTGCACCAATCAAAGATAAAAGTCAGAATGTATCTTTTACAAGTGTAGATTTAGATCCTTTAAATATAAAAAAATTAGAAGTTAAATATCCAGAAGATATACATATCTGTGGTGATGCTTTAGATCCAAACATTTCTGTCAAGAATGCATCCTTTGATCTTGCTGTGTGCAATCCTCCATTTTCAAATGGCGCCCTGGATCAGCGGGCGTTAGATATATTAGGTGATGATTTTAAGAAATTCTTTTATAAAGGTAAGAAAATAAGGCTTGAGGTTTTATTTATTTTAAAAAACATATCCTTATTAAAAGATAATGCATTGCTGGCTATTATTGTTCCTGATTTAATCGTCTCGTCAGCATCGCTATCTGGATTTCGAGAGCAGCTTTTTACTTCTTTTAAACTTGAGGGCGTAGTTGAATTAGAGCATGGTGTTTTTAAAAAAACGGAAGCAAAAACATATATTCTTTACATTAGAAAAACAAAACCTCACTATGAATATAAAACAGCATTTTATGTAAAGTACAATAGTTGTAATGAACAATATTCAGGTACATTTAATATATCTTCATTATACAAAGAAGATAAATCAAAAAAAATAGATGGAGTTACCATTTTTAGAGGCTCAACATCTAGTAAGCAATGTAGAGATTCCAATTTTCAGTTTCATCATACCTTTTCTGAAATAAAAGATTTTTCAACCGTCATTTATCCTCATATAGAGAGAGAATTGGTTGGTTTCAAATATGCAATTACTGGAGATATTTTAATTGATAGGGTTGGTAGAAGTGTTGGTAAAACGGTTTTTTTGAATGAAGGTAAGATAATAATCAGTGATTGCATTATTGTAATAAGATTTGTTAGTGAAAGATTGAAGTTGAAATTTATTTATGAATGGTCAAAAAATCGTGATCGGTGGTTAGAAAAACATGTTAAAGGCACTTGTGCAAAAAATATTTCTATTAAAAGTATTAATGAGTTCATTATTTCCATCAGTCCTGATGATGCTCGTATGGTCGATTAGCGAAGCGTAATCGGTCGCTCAAGAAAAAGCATTGTCACGGTAAAATACTCATTATCGGACCTTCTATATACAACAGTTCCCGATAGGGATATGTATCGTTTGCTCTTGTACCCACAATGCATTTTTCACCTATGCAACCCTGTCGATGGTACTGGTTGCATAAGTACGACAACCTAGTCTCTTCATACGGTTGGTTAGGGCATGATCAGAGATAACAACCCTCCCGATCTTTGCCCCGAATAGGCAGGGGGCTGTTACCGCGGTGCAATGCGCTGCGCTTATTGCACCCTACGTCTGTTTACTGGCCTCGGGGTGGCGGGTTGGGTGTTGCCCCCTGTTGTTCGCCGAGGTGAGGGCACAAGGTCAGGAGCGCCGTCATGGACGACGGCGCAGACGCAGGCGGTACAGGGATGTACCGTCTGCGTCGTTCCGCCAGACCTTTTGCCTGAACCGAGGGAACCCGACGGAGGAGGGCGAACAAGTGGGGGATTAGACCTTTGGTGACTTTGGGTCTTTCCAAAGTCACTCGCCAAGCCGCGCAGCGACGGCGAAACCCCGTCGAGGACGGAGTCCTCGTGTCCTGCATGGCGAAGCCATGCCAAATACCTTGTTGCAGGGCAAAGACGTTACCGACCCCTCACCCTAACCCTCTCCCGCAAGGGGAGAGGGAATGGCGACCGCGGACGATTACGCTTCGCTAATCGACCCTACTGGCGAAGTCGTGCCAATACCTTGTTGCAGGGCAGAGACGTTACCGACCCCTCACCCTAACCCTCTCCCGCAAGGGGAGAGAGGACGGTTACCGCGGACGATTACGCTTCGCTAATCGACCCTACGCTAAAGTCGCTACCGCCCCTGATTGTCGCTACCAGATTGCGCCGTTGACCATTGATCTCGGAAAAGGGGTCAACAGACGCCCATCGCCATATTACGGAGCCAGAGTGGTCTTATCTATGGTTTTGATGAGCTAACTATCAGAAAGGAGTGATTTTTTGCGCTGGCACAAACTTTTATTAATTAGCAATTAGTTGATGATTGTCGGGCTTGGCAGTGGCAGGGCGGTGGGGTGACGCCGCGAGAGGAGTGCAAACGGTAAAAAAAGAGTGAAGCGCAAACTGTAAAGAAGGAGAGCGCAAACGGAAAAAAGCGAAGGGGCCCGCGGTGGGCCCCTTGTTGTTGGCGCTCGACGCGGCGCCGCTATTTGGCGGCGGGGGTAGGGAAGTATTTGCTGTGCAGCAGCGGGTATTCGCTGCTCGCCAGCACCTGGGTCAAGCCGGTCTGGAACTCCTTGACCAGCTCGTCGCTCACCGGATGGCTAAAGGCGAAGCAGAACTGCTCCGAGCTCAGAACCCACTGCTCCTTGAAGCGAGCGGGATCGAGTTTTTGTTCGACGATCAGCTGCTCCATGGTGGTCTTGTTGGTGGAGACCAGATCGACCCGGCCGGAGGTGAGCATCTTGAGTGCCTGTGCCAGCCGGTTGGCCGCCATCAGTTTGGTTTCGTCAAAGCCGTTGTTGAGCAGCAATTGCTCACCCACATCGGCCCGCACCGCTCCGATATTGAACACCTTGGCATCGTCGAGCTTGGTGATGGTGATATTGCGATCGGCCAGCCCCACCAGCACGATCTCGGCATACCCGATGGGGCAGGCCCACTTGAACAGGGGGTCCCGCGCCTGGGTGCGGGCGGTGGAGAAGAGCACCGCATTGGGTTTTTGGGTCAGCAGGTAGTAACCGCGCGCCCACGGCATGATGGTGATGGGCTGCGCCGGTGTATTGGTCTTTTTCCATACCAGTTGCAGCAGCTCGACTGCGAGGCCGGTGGGGGCGCCGCTGGCATCGGCGTAGTTGTAGGGTTTGTACTCTTCGGTGATGTAGTGCAGTTTGCCGAGCTCAGGACTCGCCTGTGCGAGGGTGGCCAGCAGCGCCCCGGCCAATCCAATCCATGGTTTCATTTTTGCCATCCTGATCAAGGGAATATCTGCTCAAGTGTGACCAAGCTGGCCGATTTCGCCAAGGCGACGGAGCATGTTTGGCAAAAAATCGCGAGGGGCGGCCGCCATCCCGCACCCTATGCCAGCGGTGATCAGGGCGTTAGCGCAGCGGCAGGTATTTGGCTTGCAGGGCCGAGAAATCCGCCGAGGCGACGACCTGGGTCAGCGCCTGCTGAAAGAGGGCGACCTCGCTGTCGGGCACCTGACGGCTGAAGGCGTAGCAGAGCGGTCTGGCATCCAGCACGAAGGCGACATGAAAGTCATCCGGCTTGAAGCCCAGTTGTTGCAGGGTTTGATAGCCCACCAGCTTGTTGGTCGCAAACAGATCGGCGCGACCTGAGGTGAGCATTTTGGCCGCCTGGGTGAGGCGATTGGCCAGCATCAGCTGGCGTTCATCGATACCGCGTTCGAGCAGCAGCTGTTTGGAGACGGTGGATCGCACCACGCCGACCTTGTAGCGGCTGATCTCGGCCACCGAGCCGAGGGTGATGTTGTCCGCCTTGCGCCCCAGCAGCACAAATTCCGAGTGATCGATGGGGCAGGCCCACTTGAAAAGCGCCTCCCGCTGCGGAGTGCGGGCGGTGGCAAACAGCACCACATTGGGTTTTTGTTGCAGCAGGTTGTAGCCCCGGGCCCAGGGCAGAATGCGGATGGGCTGGGGCGACACGCCGCGCGCTTTCCAGATAAGCTGCATCAGCTCTACCGACAATCCGGTTGGCATCCCTTGCTGGTCGCTGAAATTAAACGGGGGAGAGATTTCGCTCAGATACTCGAGCTTGCCCGGATCGGCCTGCGCGAAGGTGGCCCACAAGAGCAGTAGCAGATGAGGTAGGTGCCATGTCCGCACGGGAAAGATCCTTCGCAATCAACTATGTAGCCCAGTTTGACTGCTTGTGGCGGGAATAGCTAGCCACCTCTATTGTATCTTTCATCAATAAAATGGGCAGCGAACCGCTGCCCAGCGGGTGAGTGAGTGCTCAGCGCACCGGCAGGTATTTGGCCTGCAATTTGCGAAACTCTTCCGAGGCGAGGGCGCGGGTCAGGCCCTGCTGAAAGAGGGTGATCTTGCTGTCGGGCACCTGACGGCTGAAGGCGTAGCAGAGCTGCTCGGCGCTCAGCACCATGGCCACATTGAAGTCGTCGCTGCTCAGCTTCAATTCGCGGATGGCGTCATATCCCGCCAGCTTGCTGGTGGCGAGCAGGTCGGCGCGGCCGGAGAGCAGCATCTTCAACCCCTGCGACAGGCGGTTGGCCGGGATGATGTTGTTGTCATCCATGCCGTTGTTGAGCAGCAACTGCTCGGCGGCATCCGAGCGCACCGCGCTGATCTTGTACTGGCTCATCTGTTCGAAGGCGGTCAGGGTGATGTTCTGCGCTTTGCGGCCCAGCAGTATGTACTCCGAGTAGCCGATGGGGCAGACCCACTTGAAGAGATCCTCCCGCGCCTGGGTGCGGGCGGTGGAGAAGAGCACCACGTTGGGCTTCTGGGTTAGCAAGTAATAACCTCGCGCCCATGGCAGGATGCGCACCGGCTGGGGCGTCACGCCGCTGTGTTGCCAGATCATCTGCAGCAGATCGACCGCAAGGCCGGTGGGCTGGCCTTGCGGATCGCTGAAGTTGTAGGGGGGGTACTCTTCGGTGAGGTACTCGAGCTTGCCCAGATCAGCCCGGGCCGTCGAGGCCCAGCAGAGCAGCAACAGATGACAGATCAGCCATATCCTCATTGGGAACATCCTTAGCGATCAACCTTCCCTTGAGTGTGACCATGAACAGAGTAAATAGCCACTCACGGCTGTTACCAGCGGGCGCGGATCTGCCCGATGGGCTGGTAGGCCTCGTCCCGCAGCCCCACCAGCAGGGTCTTGCCATCCGCTTGCAGCCGGAACTCGCCGTAGCGGGCCGCTTCGTACTGCCCCCCCGTGCCCTCTTCAAAGAAGTAGGCATCGGGGCCGATCTGCCACTGCCGTTCACTCTTGTGCACCTGCAATAGCCGCTCATCGCTGGCGAGCCGATCCGGTTTGCCATCGGCCACCAGAGTGGCCACCTGATGGGCATCGAGGCGGATCACCAGGGTATCGCTGCCCTTGTTTTGAGTCGCACGGGCGTCGCGGCTGGTCAGCTCGCGGGCAATCTCGTAGTTCAGCCGCATGTAATCCCCCTGCATCAGGGAGCGGGGATCGACCGGAGCGAGTCGCAGCAGCACCACTTCGCCGCTGCTCATGGCGTGCTCATAGCGCCAGACGGTGGCATTGATGCCCGCCAGGATGGCGAGGCCGCTCAGTAACAGGGCGAGCTGTCGGGTGACGGGTTTCATGAATCGCTCCTTGCCGCAAAGGTGGTGAGCAGTTGGCGGGCACCCAGCAGCAGGATGCCGGAGCCCAGCAGCAGCCAGGATTTGGTCATCAGGGTGAGCCCCAGATCGTAGTAATAGAGCGAGCCATAGCCGAGCAACAGCAGGGCCGAGAGGGTCATCAGCCCCAGACTACCGGCATAGAAGCCGAGGATCAGCACCAGTGCGCCCGCCCCCATGCCGGGGATGATGGCGCTGATCAGCACCAGTGGCAGGCCAAACAGCAGCGGGAGCTTGAGCTTCACCATCACCGCCAGCAGCAGGGCGGCGCAGAGCAGGGGATTGAGCCAGAGCGGCAGGCGGGACAGCCCCAGCTCGTCCAGCACGCTGCTGCCGCCATCCCACAGCGGATGGTGCAGACGGCCCAGCACCAGCAGCGAGAGGGCGAGCCCCAGCGTGATGGAGTGGTAGAGCTGGTGGCGCTCTGGATCCCTATCTGCCCGCAGCCAGCAGAAGGCGATGGCCGCCATCACCAGCGGCAGCGCCAGCAGTTGCAGCCCGAGGCAGGCAAGGCCAAGAGTGAGCAGCAGTGCCGCCGCCACGCTGTGAAACAGCCGCACCAGCCAGTGATCGAACAGCACGGCGATGGCAAGGGACAGCAGGCACAACCCGAACCAGAGCAGGGCGTGATGAAGATCAAGCTGATCGAGCAGGCCATAGAGCAGCCAGGCATCGGCCGCCAGGGTGAGTGCCAGCACGAACTGATCCCAGAGATCGCCGCTTTGGCTGCGATTGAGGGCGTAGGCCCCCGCCAGCAGCACGGCCCCCAGCAGCAGGGCGCTGTTGGCCTCGCGGGTCAGCTGCTCGAAGGTGAGAAACAGGAAAAAGAGCAGGAACAGGGCGGCAATCCAGCCCACCAGCCCGAGCAGAAAGCGGCTCGACCAGTGGGGCTGGGTGTCACGGGGCATCTCCCCCTCCACCAGATTGGCCTGTTGCAGCGTTTGCCAAAGGGTCAGATCACTCATGAGACCTCCGTTGTTGTTGCAGCCAGCGGGCGGCGGTGACAGAAAGGCCGATGGCAATCAGGCTCAGCAGCAAAAAGCCGTTGATATCGGGCTCCATCCACTTGCCCAGTGCCGCGAGGATGACGGCAATCAGGCTGAGGCACCCCATGGCGAGTCCGGCGATAAATTTGTGGTTCCACAGGGCATAGGCCGCAGCGAGCCAGCCAAGCCAGAGCGGCCACACCAGCGCAGAGGCGGCATCAAACAGCGCCAGCAGGGTGAGCAGGGTGGCCCCCAGACCGGCAGCAAGGCCCGCCAGCCAGCTTGGCATCAGGCGCCAGCGGTTTGGTGCCAGCAGAAGCAGAGCCCAGAGGGCGGCGTTGAGGAGGGTCAGGCACCAGCCCAATCCTTCTTCATCGAAGGTAAAGAAGAACGTGAACAAACCGAGCCGCCAGTAGAGCACCAGCGCCAGCTGGCCGAGCAGCCAGCTTAAGGTCCAGAGCAGGGGACTTTGGCCAAATGTCGCCAGCGGCACCAGCATCAGCGCCCAGGTGGCGAACAGCTGCCAGGGATCGGCGCCGGTCTGGTAGGTCTGACCCACCAGCGCCAGCAGGGCGCCGATATTGAGGGCGATGGCGAGCAGCAGCGCCTGACGGGGGGTATCCTCCAGCGGTTTGCGCCACAGCAGAAGCAGCATGGCGAGCAGCGGCGCCTCCAGCAGGGCGAGGCGGGAGACCCGGCCCAGCTCTTGCCAGTTGAAGGCGACGAAGAAGATGAGGCCAGCCCCGATACAGAGGGCGCCGAGCCAGAGCAGCAGCCGGTCAAACAGCCACTGCCAGCGCGCCGGATGGGGGGAAGATCGGCGAGGGTCAGGGCGTCCACCAGCTTCTCTGGCGCCAGCCGTCCCTGTTTGACCCATTCGAGAAGCGTCTCTCTTGATATGTTGTGCATGGGGGGACTCCGCGAGGTTTGCCCCATTATGGCATGAGGCATCCGCAACCGTGCACTGCCCCTTGGCTCTACGGCTGGTGGTTGCGACAGCGGATTACGCACTAGACACAGCAGCAAACAAAAAAGCCCTCCACAGGGGAGGGCTTGGTCATCGGATATGGGCCATCAGGCAAAGATCAGGGTGCTCACCCCGAGGCCGACGAAGAGGATGGCGCAGGCGATGCGGATCCCCTTGAGCGGCAGCTTGTCTGCCCCCAGCTTGCCGATCAGCACCACAGGCACGTTGGCCAGCATCATGCCGAGGGTGGTCCCGGTAATGACCTGCACCAGCGAGTCATACTTGGCGGCCAGCAATACGGTGGCGATCTGGGTCTTGTCGCCAATCTCGGCGATGAAGAAGAGCACGAAGGTGGCCATAAAGGGGCCGTATTTATCCAGCGAGCTCTCCTCGTCATCCATCTTGTCCGGCACCAAAATCCAGATAGCCATGGCGATAAAGGCGATGGCGACCAGCCAGGTCATTATCTTGGGATCGAGCCAGCGGCTGATGAACTCACCAATCCAGGCAGCGCCCGCATGGTTGAGCAGGGTAGCCGCCAGCATGCCGGCGATGATGGGCCAGGGCTTGCGAAAACGGCAGATGAGCAGCAACGCCAACAGCTGGGTTTTATCGCCGATTTCGGCAATGGCGACGCTGAGGGTTGAGGTTAACAAGGCTTCCATAAAAATGACCGGGGGACGGAATTGTTATAAACCAAAGACAAGCCTGCGCCATCCGTCCCCGGTATTGGCACTGGCCCGTCAAAGGTCTTGTCAAATCCATGGCTGGCATGGATCACCCTGACCATGGTGATTTGGCACCAAGTATGTTGATCAGGGTCGCAAACCGGTATTCATGCAATCGATGGCACCGGCGTGCGAGACTACTCCCCCTCGATGGGAGCGGGCATTCTAGGGAAAAACCGCATGAGTGACAAGGGGATCAGCCACCCACCAGCTTGACGCTGAAACCGGCTTTCTCCAGCTCGGTTTTGATCAGGTCCCGTTTATCCCCCTGGATCTCGATCACTCCCTCCTTGATACCGCCTCCGGTGCCGCACTTTTTCTTGAGCAGGGTGGCCAGGGATTTTTGCTGATCGGCGGGTACGCCATGAATGGTGATCACCCCTGCACCCTTGCGCCCCTTGGTCTCGCGGCGAATGCGCACTGTGCCGTCGGTGGGGAAGGGGGAGGCGGATTGGGGAGCGCTCTGCTCCTTGATCATGCCGCCATCTGTGCTGTAAACGAGGCGGCTGTTGTTGTCGTGACTCATGGCATTACTTTATGGGTTAGCTAAGCGGAGTTTGATTTTACTCAAATAAAAGTTGAAGACACAGCTTATAATGCCCCAAGTAAAAGCGAATTATTATTGTTTAACTTCAGGAGTCAGTCATGGTACTCACGCAGTTGTCACCGGGACAGAGTGCTCGCATCAAGAATATGAATCAGCTCGCCCGGCCGCTGCGCCGCAAACTGATGGTGATGGGCCTGTTGCCCCAGACTGAAGTCATCTATCTGCGCTCCGCCCCCTTGGGGGACCCGCTCCAGATCCAGTGCCAGGGGATCTGTCTCTCCATGCAAAAGAGTCTGGCCCAGCAAATAGAAGTCGAGCCGGTATAACCCCCTGTTCGGCTGCCGCTCCGGTCAAGAAAGTCACCGGGAGCGGTTCAGAGACAAGAAGTCGAACCTGCAAAGCGGCTTGCCACACGCACGCGGCGGGTTCAGAAGAAAATAGAGGTAGAGCTGGTATGAATTATTCCCTGGTAACGGTAGGTAACCCCAATAGCGGCAAGACCTCCCTGTTCAACGCCCTGACCGGCGCCCGCCAGCAGGTAGGCAACTGGAGTGGTGTCACTGTCGACAAGAAGATGGGTGAGTTCAGCGCGGGTGAACATCACTTCAAGCTGATGGATCTGCCCGGCATCTATAGCCTGGCCAGTCAGGATGGCAGTCTGGACGAGCAGATCGCCAGCCGCTTTGCCCAGGGCCAACAACCCGACCTGCTGCTCAACGTCATCGACGCCGCCAATCTGGAGCGCTCCCTCTACCTCACGCTGCAACTGCGCGAACTGGGCCTGCCCATGGTGGTGGTGCTCAACAAGCTGGATATCCTGCAAAAGCGCCGCATCGTCATCGACGAGAGCAAGCTCGGCAAATCCCTCGGTTGCCCGGTGGTGGCCCTCTCTGCCCACAACAGCAAGCAGGTTGCCGCCTTCAAGCAGCAGATCCGCCAGTTTATCGGTCAGCCGCAAGCCGCCTTGCAGCTCGATTACGGCCACGCGCTTGAAACCGATCTGGCGGAGCTGGAGACCCTGCTCGCCCCGCATCACCTCACTACCCGTGGCCGCGCCCTGCGCCTGCTGGAAGAGGATGCGGTGATGCAGGAGACCCTGCTGCCCGGTCAGCAGGCGGCCGCCGCCAATGTAGTGGCTCGCGCCCATCAGGGACAGGATATCGACCTGCAGCTGGCGGATATTCGCTACGGCCATATCCACCAGTGGGTACAACAGGCTCGTCAGCAGAAGGGCAAGCTCACCGAGGCCCAGAGCGAGTGGCTGGATCGGGTGCTGCTCAATCGCTGGATTGGCATCCCCTTCTTCCTGTTTGTCATGTACCTGATGTTCCTGTTTGCCATCAACGTTGGCAGCGCCTTTATCGACTTCTTTGACATCATGGGCGGCGCCCTGTTTGTCGATGGGGTGCACCACCTGCTGGGACTGGTCAATGCCCCCGAGTGGCTGGGCGCCATTCTGGCAGACGGCTTTGGCGTTGGTTTGCAGACCGTGGCCACCTTTATTCCGGTGATTGGCTGCCTCTATCTCTTCCTCGCGGTGCTGGAGAGCTCCGGCTATCTGGCCCGTGCCGCCTTCGTGGTGGATGCCCTGATGCGCCGCCTCGGCCTGCCGGGCAAGGCGTTCGTACCGATGCTGATGGGCTTTGGTTGTACCGTCCCCTCGGTGATGGCGACCCGCACACTCAACTCCGAGCGGGAGCGGCTGATGACCTCCGCCATGGCCCCCTTCATGTCGTGCGGTGCCCGTCTGCCGGTTTACGCCCTGTTTGCGGTGGCTTTCTTCCCCGAGTCAGGTCAGAACCTGGTGTTCGGTCTCTACCTCATCGGCATTCTGGTGGCGGTGCTCACCGGCCTGTTGCTGCGCAGCACCCTGCTGCCGGGCAAGAGCGACTCCATGCTGATGGAGATGCCGGATTACGAGTGGCCGCGTCCGGTCAACGTTGCCATCAAGACCTGGCAGAAGCTCAAATCCTTCGTCTTTGGCGCCGGTAAAACCATCGTACTGGTGGTCGCCGTGCTGAGCGTGCTTAACTCCCTGGGTACCGATGGCAGCTTTGGCCATCAGGAGCAGGAGAGTTCGGTGCTGAGCAAAATCAGCCAGGCGGTGACCCCGGTGCTGCACCCCATAGGTGTACGCGATGACAACTGGCAGGCCACGGTCGGTATCGTCACCGGTATCTTCGCCAAAGAGGCAGTGGTCGGTACCCTCAACAGCCTCTACGCCGGTGGTGGTGGTGAAGAGGAGGAGAGCGAGTTCTCGCTGGTGGCCAGTTTCCACGAGGCGATCGATGCCGTGGCGGCCAATCTGGCGGAGATCAACCCGAGCGACCCCATGGGGCTTGATGTTGGCAACCTCGACGACCAGAAAGCTGCCGCCGAGGCGCAGGAGGTGGATGTCTCCACCTACGGCAATATGCAGACCCACTTCGACGGGGCGGCCGGTGCCTTTGCCTACCTCTTGTTCGTGCTGCTCTACATGCCTTGCGCCGCCGCCATGGGCGCGCTGGTGCGGGAAACCGGTCGTCAGTGGGCGCTCTTTACCGCCGCTTGGTGCAACTACATGGCCTTTATGTGCGCGACCCTCTTCTATCAGGTCGCGACCTTTGCCGCTCATCCGGAGCAGAGCCTGTTCTGGATCGTCAGCTACGGCCTCTCTCTGGTACTGCTCTGGTGGGCCGGTCGCCGTCACGGTGACATCGTCGCCCGCAAGGTGGTGACCTTATGATCCTGCGCGAGCTGGGGGATTACCTCGCCGCGCAGCAGAAGGTGAGCCGGCGTGATCTGGCTCGCCACTTCCACACCTCGGAAGATGCGGTGGAGGCCATGCTCGGCGTCTGGATGCGCAAGGGGCGGGTCATCAAGCGTGAAAGCCGTGTCTGTGGTGGCAGTTGCTGCGGCAAGAGCGAGGAGGTGATGTTCGAGTGGTGTGATGCGGGCCAGATTGGCATCAAGATCCGCTAAACGACTACCCAACCTCATCACCAAAGATCGAACAATAAAAAACGGCAGATCCTGCGCAAGGGTCTGCCGTTTTTATTGCTGAAAACAGGCGGGATCAGGCGCTCTGGCGAGCCTCGCTCAGCAGTGCCAGCGCCGGTTGGGCGTTGTCTGGCATCAGCCGGTAGGCCTTGTGATGTTTGACCAGGGTGGTCTTCTTGTTGCCCTGGCTCAGCAGCAGGCCGTGCTTGAAGGCCGCCTCGGCCAGCACCTTCTCGTCACCGCGCACATAGAGGGTGAGGGGTTTGACAAGCTCACCGTCCTCGATATGGCCTTCATATTCGCTATGGCTTACCACCAGACTCGGCTGACCGCCCGATTGCAGGCGCAGCTTGGCGTTCACTTCGCTCTCGGTCAGCACCAGCCAGCCTGCCGCTGAGAGCTCCTCCAGCAGGGCAGCCAGCTTGGTTCCCAATTGCTGCGGATTGGTCATGGCGCACTGGTATTGGAAGGCGATGCGCTCCAGCAATCCCTTGAGATCGGCGCCCGCCCCCAGGGTGCGGCCAAGCTGCACCCAAGCTTTCAAATCTTCCATCACCAGACGGGAGAAGCGCTTCTCCTTGAGGGAGTCGGCCATCCAGGTGCAGAGAAAGTGGCTCTCTTGCGCCGGAGTGCGCTTGCCCGCCTTTTGTTCGGCGGTGCGGGCCAGTTCGACCAGGCTCTGGGTGGCCATCTCGAGCAGGGCCTGATTGTAGGTCGGAGAGGTCATAAGCAATCCTTCAGTTGACCACCAGGGGCCAACACCGATGACAGAGATGGCAAAGGCGCCAGTGGCGCCTTTGCGGTTCAATAGAGCAACTGCCCGCCTTATTTCGGCTGACGGGGCTTCTTGGCGGCGGCCAGACGCTTGAGGCGCTGACCCTGCAGCTTGGCTTCGGCCATCACCTGGGCCACGGCGTTATCTTCACGCTGCGGGCGCTTGCCAAAGCGACGACGATCCTGCAACTGCTTGATCAGCTCGTCACGGCTGCTCACCTCATAGCCCGGCACCATGATGCGACGGATCTTCTGGCCGATCAGGGCCTCGATCTCCAGCAGGGTGCGCTCCTCTTCACGGCTGACGAAGGAGATGGCCATGCCGCGCTTGCCGGCACGACCGGTACGACCGATGCGGTGCACGTAATCTTCCGCCAGGAACGGCAGATCATAGTTGACCACGTATTCCAGATCCGGAATGTCCAGACCACGGGCGGCCACTTCGGTGGCGACCAGTACCCGTACCTTGCCTTCCATGAATTCGCGCAGGGCGCGGCGACGGTTGCCCTGGGCCTTCTCGCCATGGACCACGGCGGACTTGATGCCGTCGAGGTTCAGCTCCTCGACCAGCACATCACAGCTCTCGCGGGTACTGGCGAACACCAGCACCTGCTGCCAGTTCTGCTTGCCAATCAGCTCTGAGAGCAGCTCGCGCTTGCGCTTCTGCTCGACCGGATAGACTGTGTGGCTGACGGTGTCGGCGGTGGAGTTCTGCTTGTTGACGCTGACGATCAGCGGTCTGTCCAGCATCAGGTTGGCCAGCTTCTTCACCGCGTCGGAGAAGGTGGCGGAGAAGAGCAGGTTTTGACGGGTCTTGTTGACCGCTTGCAGGATCTTCTGCACATCGGCACTGAAGCCCATGTCGAGGATGCGATCTGCTTCATCCATCACCAGACACTCGACGCCAGAGAGGCTGAGGTTGCAGGCGGTGAGGTGCTCCAGTAGACGGCCCGGGGTGGCCACAATGATGTGAGCGCCCGCTTTGAGCTTCTTGGCCTGCACGTCCTGCTTGCCACCGCCGACGATTGTGATGGTGGTGATATCGAGATACTTGGCGAAGTCATTGATGTTGCTCGCCACCTGAGCCGCCAGCTCGCGGGTCGGGGTCAGGATCAGCACACGGGCGTTGGAAGGCTGGACCGGCGCCGGATTGTCTACCAGACGCTGCAAGATGGGCAGGGCGAAGGCGGCGGTCTTGCCGGTACCGGTCTGGGCGCTGGCCAGCACATCGCGGCCACGGCGAATGGCCGGGATCGCCTGTTGCTGCACAGGGGTCATCTCCTGATAACCGCAATCTGAGACAGCACGCAAAATCTCGGGGGCAAAATCGAACGATTCAAATCTCATAATGGGTTCCTGTGTTCCAGCTGGGCTGTGTTTGGCTTGGTTAGCTCGGCATGAGCGAGACGGAGGTTGTAACCACCGACGGCTGCGCCTGACATCAAGTCAGAGAGTGAGCCGGAAAATGGCGGGCGCGAAGTGTAACAGATAGACGTCACAAATTCTGCCTCAAATGGTTGTCCTTTTCTCATCCTTTGTGGTGTGAATGGCGGTTGAAAGCAATCATTTGACTCCCAAATGCCAAGCCTGGAGGTGTGGGCTAACGGTTTTGGGCAAGGACGAAAGGGATATCGATGGAACTGGAACAGTTAAAACGCCAGCTGGAGCAGCTTGGCGAGCGCAATGACAGCATGCAGCAGGCTCGACACCGCAAGCTGCTCAATATCACCCGCGATACGGGGGAGTTGCTGTCAGTGCTGGTACAGACCCGTGGGGCGCAGGCGGTGCTGGAGATCGGCACCTCCAATGGTTACTCCACACTCTGGCTGGCAGAAGCGGTGCGTCGGCTGGAGGGGCACGTTACCACCATTGAGCTGGATGAGGATAAGCGCGTGCTGGCCCATGACAACTTTCAGAGGTCAGGGTTGGCCCCCTGGGTAACCTTGCTGGCAGGGGATGCGGGCGAGCTGTTACCGATCTTGCCGCAAGGCGGCTATCAGCTCATCTTCCTCGATTCGGATCGTCAGCACTACCGGGCATGGTGGCCGCAGATCCGCCGCCTGCTGGCACCCCGTGGCCTGCTGGTGGTTGATAACGCCATCTCCCATCGCAGCGAGATGGTGGAGTGGATGAACGAGGTCGGACAGGATCCGGCCTTTGCCACCTCGCTGGTGCCGGTCGGCAAGGGGGAGTGGCTGGTGGTGCGTGTGTAGGGAGAGTGAGTATGGAATTGAACACCATGGAGCCAAAAGCAGTGGTAGAGGCCTATTGGCAGGAGATGCAGAGCAATGACTTTGCGAAGGCGGCAAGCTGGCTGGGAGATGATTTTTTCTGTGACTGGCCCCAATCGGGAGAACGGATTGTGGGGCGAGAGAATTTTATTGAGATCAATCGTCGCTACCCCGCAGCTGGCCTGTGGCGCTTCAAGATTGTCCGTCTTCTGGCACAAGGGAGTGAGGTGGTCAGTGAGGTGCTGGTCAGCGATGGGGTCGTAAATGCTCGCGCCATCACATTTCACCATGTTGCGGAAGGTAAAATTCAACAGCAGACCGAGTATTGGCCCGATGAGTATGCCGCGCCAGAATGGCGCAGTTCTTGGGTTTGTCCGATGCCAAAGAGTTAGCCATCGCTATTCACTGGCGGCATGTCAAAGAAATCAGCCCCGCATTGGCGGGGCTGATAGTGAAAGTGCATCACGGTCTTGGCCGGTCGGATCAGACCGCCAGATAGTCCATGATCCCTTCGGCCGCCTTGCGCCCTTCGTAGATGGCGGTCACCACCAGATCGGAGCCACGTACCGCGTCGCCACCGGCGAACACCTTGGGGTTGCTGGTCTGGAAGGCATACTCCGCCTGCTCGCGGGCCTTGATGCGATCCCGGTTGTCGAGCTCGATGCCGAACTCCGCCATCCAGGGCTGGGGGTTGGGCTGGAAGCCAAACGCCATCACCACCGCATCGGCAGCCAGCACCTGCTCGGAGCCCTCGATGATCACCGGATTGCGGCGGCCATTGGCGTCGGGTTCACCCAGCTCGGTGCTCACCACCTTGATGCCGACGGTGCGACCATGGGCATCCAGCTCGACAGCTACCGGTTGCAGGTTGAACATGAATTCAACCCCCTCCTCGCGGGCGTTTTTCACCTCCCGCTTGGAGCCCGGCATGTTCTCCTCGTCGCGGCGATAGGCACAGATCACCTTGGCGGCCCCCTGACGGATGGCGGTACGTACACAGTCCATGGCGGTATCGCCACCGCCCAGCACCACCACCTGCTTGCCGGCGAAGTCGATATAGTCGGCTTGCGCCTTCTCGAACCCCAGCAAGCGGTTGGCGTTGGCGATGAGATAGGGCAGGGCGTCATAGACTCCCGGCGCCTCTTCGTTGGCAAAGCCGCCCTTCATGTACTTGTAGGTACCGACCCCGAGGAAGACCGCATCGAACTCGCCGAGCAGATCGGCGAAGGTGATGTCCTTGCCCACTTCGGTCTCGAGACGAAACTCCACGCCCATCCCCTGGAAGATCTCGCGGCGACGCTGCATCACCTCTTTTTCCAGCTTGAAGGAGGGGATACCGAAAGTGAGCAGGCCACCGATCTCCGGATACTTGTCAAACACCACCGGGGTGACGCCATTGCGTGCCAGCACATCGGCACAGGCGAGACCCGCAGGGCCGGCGCCGATGACGGCGACCCGCTTGCCGGTCTTGACCACGTTCGAGAGATCGGGCTTCCAGCCCATCTCGAACGCCTTGTCGGTGATGTATTTTTCGATGTTGCCGATGGTCACCGCGCCGAAGCGATCGTTGAGGGTGCAGGAGCCCTCGCAGAGGCGATCCTGCGGGCAGACCCGACCGCACACTTCCGGCAGGCTGTTGGTCTGGTGGGAGAGCTCCACCGCCTCCAGAATGCGCCCCTCTTTGGCCAGCTTCAGCCAGTTGGGGATGTAGTTGTGGACCGGACACTTCCACTCGCAGTAGGGGTTGCCGCACTCGAGGCAGCGATCCGCCTGCATCTGTACCTGCGGCTGATTGAAGGACTCGTAGATCTCCACAAACTGGATTTTGCGGATCTTGAGCGGCTTCTTGGGCGGGTCGACCCGCTGGACATCGATAAACTGAAATACGTTCTGGCTCATAGGGTTCCCTCCTTATTGCGCCTGGATTCTGAGTTCTGCACTGGAACGGCTGGTGTGACCCAGCAGCGATTTCACGTCGCTGGACTTGGGTTTGATCAGCCTGAACTTGGGCACATAGGAGTCGAAGTTGGCCAGGATCTCCTCGGCGCGCGAGCTGCCGGTCTCATTGAGGTGCGCCGTGATGATGCCGCGCAGGTGTTCCTGATGGATGGCGAGATCCGCCACGTCCAGCAGTTCCACCAGCTCGGGATTGGTGCGCTTGGCGAAGTTGCCGCACTCGTCGAGCACGTAGGCAAAGCCGCCGGTCATGCCCGCCGCGAAGTTGACGCCGGTCTGACCCAGTACGGTGACGATACCACCGGTCATATATTCACAGCCGTTGTCGCCAATCCCCTCGACTACCGCCAGGGCGCCGGAGTTGCGCACCGCGAAACGCTCGCCCGCAGTGCCAGCGGCGTAGAGTTTGCCGCCGGTGGCGCCGTAGAGGCAGGTGTTGCCGATGATGGCCGCTTCATGGGATTTGAACGCCACGCCGACATGTGGCTTGATCACCAGCTTGCCGCCGGTCATCCCCTTGCCCACATAGTCGTTGGCGTCACCGGTGAGGATCATCTCAAGGCCACCCGCGTTCCAGACGCCGAAGCTCTGGCCTGCGGTGCCGTTGAAGTGCACCTTGACCGGATCCGCCGCCATCCCCTGATTGCCGTGCCGTTTGACAATCTCGCCCGAGAGGCGCGCACCCACCGAGCGGTCGGTGTTGCGAATGTCGTAGCGGAACTCGCCGCCGCTTGAGGTTTCCACCGCTTCCAGCAGATCTTCCACCATTTTCAGGTTGAGCGGCCCCTTGTCGAAGGTGGGGTTGTGCTGCTGGCTAAACAGGCTGGAACCTGCCGGTGCCACCGGACGAGCCAGAATGCCGGAGAGATCCAGCTTGGCCTGACGGGCGGTGAGGCCGGGCAGGGCCTCCAGCAGATCGGTGCGGCCAATCAGGTCGGTCAGCTGGGTGACACCGAGCTGGGCCATCAGCTCGCGGGTCTCCTCGGCGATGAACTTGAAGTAGTTCATCACCATCTCCGGCAGGCCGGTAAAGTGCTCGCGACGCAGCTTCTCATCCTGAGTGGCAACGCCGGTGGCGCAGTTGTTCAGGTGGCAGATCCGCAGGTATTTGCAACCGAGCGCCACCATGGGGCCGGTGCCAAAACCAAAGCTCTCGGCGCCGAGGATGGCCGCCTTGATGATGTCGAGGCCAGTCTTGAGACCGCCATCCACCTGTAGCCGCACCTTGTGGCGCAGACCGTTGGCGACCAGCGCCTGTTGGGTCTCGGCCAGACCCAGCTCCCACGGGGAGCCGGCATATTTGACCGAGGTGAGCGGGCTCGCGCCAGTGCCGCCGTCATAACCGGAGATGGTGATGAAGTCGGCATAGGCCTTGGCCACGCCGCAGGCGATGGTGCCAACGCCGGGTTCGGAGACCAGTTTCACCGACACCAGACAGCTCGGGTTGATCTGCTTGATGTCGAAGATGAGCTGGGCCAGATCCTCGATGGAGTAGATGTCGTGGTGCGGCGGCGGCGAGATCAGGGTCACGCCGGGCACGGAATAACGCAGCTGGGCGATCTGGGCGGTGACCTTGTCGCCGGGCAGCTGGCCACCTTCGCCGGGCTTGGCACCCTGCGCTACCTTGATCTGCACCACATCGGCGTTCATCAGGTAGTGGGGGGTGACGCCAAAGCGGCCGGAAGCCACCTGCTTGATGCGAGAGTTCTTCTCGGTACCGAAGCGCTTGGGATCTTCGCCACCTTCGCCGGAGTTGCTTTGACCACCGAGGCGGTTCATGGCAACAGCCAGCGCCTCGTGGGCCTCAGGGCCGAGGGCGCCGATGGACATGGCGGCGGAGTCGAAGCGGGGGAACAGCTTGTCGGCCGGCTCAACCTGATCCAGTGCGACCGGATTGTCGACCTTCTTCAGGGCCAACAGGTCACGCAAGGTGGAGACAGGGCGTTCGTTGACCAGACGGGCGTACTCCTTGTAATCGGCATAGTTGCCGGAGCGCACCGCGGTTTGCAGGGTCTGCACCACATCCGGGTTGTAGGTGTGGTACTCACCGCCGTGAACGAACTTGAGCAGGCCGCCGTGGGCAAGAGGCTTGCGGGCCAGCCAGGCCTGACGGGCCAGCTTGAGCTGATCCTGCTGGATGTCGGCAAAGTCGGCGCCCTGAATACGGCTCGATACGCCACGGAAACAGGTCTCGACCACCGACTTGGCCAGACCCACCGCTTCAAACAGCTGGGAGCAGCGGTAGCTGGCGACCGTGCTGATGCCCATCTTGGACATCACCTTGTAGAGCCCCTTGTTGATGCCGTTGCGGTAGTTGACCATCGCCTGGCGCAGGGGCATGGCGAGCACCCCCTCTTCAACCTGTTTGGCCAGGGTTTCGTAGGCGAGATAGGGGTAGATGGCGGTCGCGCCAAAGCCCAGCAGCACCGAGAAGTGGTGCGGGTCACGGCAGCTTGCGGTCTCCACCAGAATGTTGGCGTCACAGCGCAGGTTGTTGTCCACCAGAGTGCGCTGCACCGCCCCCACCGCCATGGCGGCAGGGATCGGCAGGGTATCGATGCTGATGTCGCGGTCCGACAGCACCAGCAGCACGGTACCGCTCCTGGCGGCAGCCTTGGCCTCCTCGCAGATGCGCAGGATGGCTGCCTCCAGCCCCTCTTCGGGCTTGAAGTTGAGGCTGATCACCTTGTGCCGGTAGTACTCTCCCTCCAGTGCCAGCAGCTGGTGGAAGTCGGAGTAGAGCAGGATCGGTGACTGGAACAGCACCCGGTGGGCGTGGCCGAAGGTCTCGTTGAAGACGTTCTGCTCGCGACCGATACAGGTGGCCAGCGACATCACGTGGTTCTCACGCAGCGGATCGATGGGCGGGTTGGTCACCTGGGCAAACATCTGGCGGAAGTAGTCATAAAGGGTGCGCGGGCCGGAGGAGAGCACCGCCATCGGGGTATCATCCCCCATGGAGCCGACCGCTTCCTGACCGTTTTCACCCAATACCCGGATGATCTGATCCAGCTCCTCGAAGGAGTAGCCAAACAGCTTCTGATAGGTTTTCAGCTGGTCGTCGGAGAACTCGCGGCTACCGGTCTGGCTGTCGTCCATCTGCTCGAAGGGGACCAGTCGGCGGCAATGTTTATCCATCCACTGCTTGTAGGTGTGACGGTTCTTGAGGTCGTCATCGATCTCGAAGCTGGTCCACACCTTGCCGTTGCTGGTATCCACCACGAACAGCTCGCCCGGGCCGACCCGGCCCTTCTCCAGCACTTCGTCCGGGGTGTAGTCCCAGGTGCCAACTTCTGAGGCGAGGGTGATGAACTTGTCCTTGGTGATGACGTAGCGGGCCGGACGCAGACCGTTGCGATCAAGTGCGCAGGTGGCGTAGCGACCGTCGGTCATGACGATACCAGCGGGGCCATCCCACGGCTCCATGTGCATGGAGTTGAAGTCGTAGAAGGCGCGCAGGTCGTCATCCATGTTCGGGTGCTTTTGCCATGCTGGCGGGATCAACAGGCGCATGGCGCGGAACAGGTCCATGCCACCGGCGAGGAAGAGATCCAGCATGTTGTCGAGGCTGGAGGAGTCAGAGCCGGTGGTGTTGACAAAGGGAGCCGCTTCCTGCAAATCGGGGATCAGCGGCGTCGCAAACTTGTAGCTGCGTGCCTTGGCCCACTGGCGGTTGCCGGCGATGGTGTTGATCTCGCCGTTGTGGGCCAGATAGCGGAACGGCTGGGCCAGCGGCCAGCGCGGGCTGGTGTTGGTGGAGAAACGCTGGTGGAAGACGCAGATGGCCGCCTGCATACGGATGTCGGCGAGATCCAGATAGAAGCGCGGCAAGTCCACCGGCATGCACAGCCCTTTATAGACGGTGACCAGGTTGGAGAGGCTGACCACATAGAAGTAGTCGTCGTTGACGCGCTTTTCGATGCGGCGACGCACGATATAGAGGCGGCGCTCGAGATCCTTGTCGACCCAGCCGGGCGGGGCGTTGACAAAGACCTGTTCAATGCTGGGCAGGGAGGCCTTGGCGATGGTACCCAGTACGTTGGTATCGACAGGCACCTTGCGCCAGCCGACCAGACTCAGGGTCTCTTTTTCCAGCTCTTCGTCGATGATGTCGCGGGTCTGCTGGGCCAATACGGGGTCAGGGTTGAGAAACAGCATGCCGACCGCATAGTTGCGGCCAAGGTGCCATCCCTTCTCCTCGGCGACAGCTCTGAAGAAGCTGTCCGGTTTTTGCAGCAACAAGCCGCAACCGTCGCCGGTCTTGCCATCGGCGGAGATCCCGCCGCGGTGCTGCATGCGAGCCAATGCTGACATCGCGAGACGGACAAGCTTGTGGCTGGCTTCCCCTTCCATGTGGGCCAACAGGCCGAAGCCACAGTTATCCCTCTCCAGCTTTGGATCATATAGTGACATTGCATTTCTCCCTTGCTCGGCCTTGTATCGCACAGTCATCACCTGACTGCATAAATTGCGATTGGCTCTTGTGGTTCCGTCTGCCTGACGTGGCGAATCTCCAAACTAATGGGATTTTCTGGCGAGGTCAATCGCAGGTCAGGTTTGTCTTCATGGTTACATTCGCATAACAAAATGTCGGGTTGGGGGGATTTGCTCGCAGTTGTGAAGTGTTTATTCTGTTTTGTTTGATTTTGTTGGTTAAATATATCGCCATTGACGGGCTCAATGGTGCGCTCGGCGACGATGGGCGAATGTAGTAATTTTACCAACCCTATGCTACCGAGAGCGGAAGTGATCACATTTTCAATATCCCATGCTTGCAATTGTGTGCTGTCGGGTCTCTTTGAATTTTTCATTGTTCAACAGTGGGTTATCAGGTCTCATTTTCATATGGATGTTTACTGTTTGAATCGTCAAAGAACTGTAAAAATCCTTTTTTTGCGCTTTTTCTCTATATTTATTCAAAATTGGTCGGGTATTTATATGTTTTACCCTCTCCGCTAGCTTGATCCAGCTCAGCCCCTGTTTTGCGCAAGCTCGTACAATGGCGCTCCTTTAGCGGAGGTGTCATGCAGTTACACGAACTCGTCAATACATTCG
Organism: Aeromonas sp. 102P; assembly: GCF_051920345.1. Lineage (NCBI taxonomy): Bacteria > Pseudomonadati > Pseudomonadota > Gammaproteobacteria > Aeromonadales > Aeromonadaceae > Aeromonas > Aeromonas sp. 102P. Next base: position 2,394,216 of record NZ_JBQBCZ010000001.1, read on the forward strand.
GTCAGGATCTCAAGCAGCGTCATGGTCAGAAGATCCACAAACTCTCCATCCACGGGGCCTTCACCTGCCCGAACCGTGACGGCACCCTGGGCCGTGGTGGCTGTACCTTCTGCAATGTATCCTCTTTTGCCGACGAGTCGGCCCAACAACTATCCGTGGTGCAACAACTGCTGGCTCGCCGGGACGAAGTCACCCGTGCCAAGCGCTATCTTGCGTACTTTCAGGCCTATACCAGTACCTATGCCGAGGTCGAATATCTGCAGCGGATGTATGAAGAGGCGCTGTCAGTGAGCGATATGGTGGGGCTCTGCGTGGGCACTCGCCCCGATTGCGTGCCGGATGCGGTGCTGGATCTGTTGGCGGGCTATCAGGCCCGGGGTTACGAGGTGTGGCTGGAGCTCGGGCTGCAAAGTGCCAATGACAAGACCCTGCAACGGATCAACCGCGGCCACGGTTATGCCGCCTATGAGGATGCGGTAAGACGTGCCCATCAGCGCGGCATCAAGGTATGTGCTCATCTGATCGTCGGCCTGCCGGGGGAGGTGCCGATGGACAGCCTCGATACCCTGCATCGCATCGTTGAGACCGGTGTTGAGGGGATCAAGTTGCATCCGCTTCATGTGGTTGAAGGCAGTACTCTCGGCAAGGCGTGGCAGGCGGGGCGGCTTGAGGTATTGACGCTGGAGCAGTATGTGGAGGCGGCCGTTGCCATGATCCAGCACACGCCGCCCGAGGTGGTGTATCACCGGATTTCGGCCTCCGCGCGCCGTCCAACTCTGTTGGCGCCATCCTGGTGTGAAAATCGCTGGACTGCCATGGCGGATATTGCCAAAGCACTCTCATTGAACGGCCCGCAAGGTCACGCGTTGGGCAGACCCTTCATACTTCCTGACCTATAATTGAGCGCCAGATTATTATTTTCACGTAAAACATAGGGTTATATAAAAAACTTCATACCCTAAACTATAGTTTTGGTACGTGCCGGTTGATATAGTGGTGCGCCATAATAAATGTCATTATCAATTAACTCCGACATTCACCCTGATTGCAGTGTTAGCATGGTGTTGATGAGCCGATTATTTTTACCAATAACGAATCATGCCGCCATTGCTGCTGTGCCGGGAAATTGGCGATGAGTGTCGCGATCTATCTGGACAGGTTTATCCCCTGATCAGTCTCATCAGCGGGAAGGCCACTCGGTTTTAGCGTGGCTATAGCAGGGAAATATGAGCGATGAACGCTCTTATCTACCTCATTTATGCAGTGACAGGATGCTATGCAAGCAGAAACAAGTCGTATTGATGAGTTATTGGAGTGTCTGGTCTTCTTGACCCGTTTTTATGGTGTGCCCAACAGTCAGGATGCCCTGACGACCGGGTTGCCACTGGTCTCCGGACGCCTGACTACCGCACTCTTTTGCCGTGCTGCCGAGCGGGGCGGGTTATCCGCCCGTGAAGTGATCCAGCCACTGGCTGATATCTCTCCCTTGCTGCTGCCTTGTGTATTGCAGATGCGCAGTGGTGGCGCCTGTATATTGCTGGAGTGGAACGAAGATCGCAGCCAGGGGAAAGTGATTTTCCCGCAGGCCGGTGATGCCGCGCAATGGCTGACCGCAGCCCAGTTGGGTGATGAGTATCTGGGGCGCCTCTTCTATGTAAAGAAGCAGTTCAAGTTTGACGAACGCTCGCCCAAGGTGCTTGAAACCCGTGATGGACACTGGTTCTGGAGCACCTTGTTCGAATCCCGCGGCATCTATCGCGATGTGCTGATCGCCTCCATTCTGATCAACCTGTTTGCCATCGCCAGCCCTCTTTTCACCATGAACGTCTATGACAAGATTGTGCCCAATCTGGCGTTTGATTCGCTCTGGGTGCTGGCTGTCGGGGCCATGGTGGTCTTTACCTTCGATTTTGTGATGCGGCAGTTGCGCAGTTACTTTATCGACATTGCCGGTAAAAAGTCTGATGTGCTGCTGTCCGCCAAAATTTTCGCCAAGGTGATGGGTATGCGGATGGAATCTCGTCCCGCTTCCACCGGTGCTTTCGCCAAACATCTGCAGGAATTTGAGTCGGTGCGGGAGTTTTTCACCTCCGCAACGGTTTCTACTCTTATCGATCTCCCCTTTGCCGTCTTCTTCCTTTTTATTATCTGGATGTTTGCAGGCGTAATGGTGGTGGTTCCCATCGTCGCCATGCTGATCCTCATCGCCTATAGCGTCTATATTCAGGAGCCTCTCAAGCAGTCCATCGAAGAGGGGTCACGCCTTGCGTCCCAGAAGAACGCCAACCTGATTGAAAGTATTTCCGGGCTGGAAACCGTCAAGATTTTCGGCGCCGAGAGTCTGTTCCAGCACCGTTGGGAGCAGGCTGTTTCCCATATTTCCACTTGGGGTGTACAAACACGGCGAATTACCAACTCCATGTCGTCACTGGCCAGTTATATCCAGCAGGTTGTGACGGTCGGTCTGGTGATCGTCGGTGTTTACCAGATCTCCGAAGGCTTGGTCACCATGGGGGGGATGATTGCTGCCGTGATGCTCTCCAGCCGTGCCATTGCGCCCATGGTGCAACTCTCAGTGTTGTCGACCCGTTATAACCAGGCCAAATCTGCACTGGATATTCTGGAAAAAATCATGCAAACCCCGGGTGAGCAGGAGGAGGGCAAGCAATATATCCATCATCCGGTGATTGCCGGTCGAATTGAATTCGAAAATGTTTCGTTCAAATATCCAGGAATGGAAACCAGCACCCTGCACCATATCAATTTGCGTATTCAGCCGGGTGAAAAGGTGGCAATTATCGGCCGGATTGGGGCGGGTAAAACGACCCTCGAGAAGTTGTTGATGGGGCTGTATCGGCCGACTGACGGTTCGGTCCGGATCGATGGTTTCGAAATAGACCAGTTACCTCCCTCGGTGATTCGTCGCAATATCGGTTGTGTTCCCCAAGATGTCATTCTCTTTTTTGGTTCGGTGCGAGACAACATCATGCTGGGTAATCCGCTGGTGGATGACGTGAGAGTCTTGCGCGCTGCCAAGCGGGCGGGCGTCACCAATTTTACCAACCGTGATCCCAACGGGTTGGATCGGCAGATCGGCGAGGGTGGCCGCCAGCTCTCCGGTGGCCAGCGTCAGGCGATCCTGCTGGCACGCGCCCTGCTCAATGATCCCCCCATTCTGGTGATGGATGAGCCTACCTCCAACATGGACAACCAGTCCGAGATGCAGGTCAAACAGGAGCTCGCCAGACTGGGCCCGGAAACCACCTTGATCCTCATCACCCACAAGACCTCAATGCTGGATGTGGCCTCGCGGGTTATTGTCATCGAGCAGGGACAGATTGTGGCAGATGGCCCCAAAGAGGTGGTGTTGCAGCAGTTGAAGGAAGGCAAGGTGCGCGTGCAGGAGGTGTCCCATGGTTAAGGGGCTCATGGACTGGTTAAAACGCAGCAAAAAGGCGCCTTCCGGTGATGTATTGCCGGCCCCCGAGCATCTGGAGTTTGTCGATGACGGCGCGGCGGCTGTGTTGCTTACTACCCCAACCGGTGCCCGCATCCTGTTGTGGTGCTGTTTCCTCTTTTTCATGAGTGCCATCGTCTGGGCTGCCTGGGCCGAGCTGGATGAAGTCACCGTGGGTCAGGGCAAGGTGATCCCATCCCGCCAACTGCAGGTGATCCAGAATCTGGAAGGGGGGATAGTAAAAGAGATCTTCGTCAAAGAGGGAGATATCGTCGAGAAGGGACAGCCGCTGCTGCGTATCGATGACACCCGTTTCCGCTCCGATTTTCGAGAGCGTGAGCAGGAGCTGGTCACTCTGAAAGGAGATATTGCCCGGTTACGGGCCGAAATGGCCAGTGTTGAGGTTAAAAATGACCCTGCACTGGGGTGGCGTGAACAGGTAGTGGTGGGAGAAGCGCCAATTCAGTTTCCGGATGGCTATGAAACCGTCTTTCCCGAATATGCCAACCGTGAACGCTCGGTACAACGGGATCGCCTTAATAACCTGAAGAACCAGCTCTATATTCTTGGTCAACAGATCGAGCAGAAAGAGCAGGAACTGATTGAACTGAATGCCAAAATTCGCACCGTGAATCGCAGTGTGGATCTGGCCAGACAAGAGCTCAATATTAGCCGTCCACTGGCAAAAGAGGGTATAGTGCCTCAAGTGGAGCTAATCAAGCTGGAGCGGCAGGTCAACGAGATGCAGGGGGAGCTGGAGAGCAACCGTCTGCTGATCCCAAAACTCAATTCGGTGTTGCGTGAGACTATTTCCAAGCGCAATGACATAGCGCTGAAATTCCGTGCTGACTCCCAGACGGAACTGAATGAGAAGCAGGGGCGACTTGGCCAGTTGTCAGAAGGGCAGGTTGGCTTGCGAGACAGGGTAGACCGGACCAGCGTGATTGCTCCGCTCAAGGGCACCATCAAGAAACTCAAGATCAACACTCTGGGCGGCGTGGTGCAGCCCGGCATGGATTTGATGGAGATAGTGCCGCTGGAGGACACCTTGTTGGTTGAAGCCAAGGTGTCGCCGAAAGATATCGCCTTCCTGCGACCGGGGCTGGATGCCATCGTCAAGATCACTGCCTACGACTTTACAATCTATGGAGGATTGCATGGCAAGGTTGAACAGATAAGTGCGGACTCGATCCAGGATGAGGAGGGGAACTCCTTTTATCTGGTTCGGGTGCGTACCGAGAAGAGTTACTTGGGCGATGAGCTTAACGCACTTCCCATCATCCCCGGTATGTTAGCCAGTGCTGATATCATTACTGGTAAAAAAAGTGTCCTAGACTATTTACTTAAGCCGATTTTACGGGCTAAGCAGTCGGCACTGAGAGAACGATAAGCCAACAATCTAAAAACAAAACATGACTGGAGATAACATGAAAAAAACGATTGTTGCCATGCTGGTCAGTGGCTGCATCCTGATCCCGAGTTTGGGTCAGGCCCAGACTCTGGAAGAGTCGGTGGCACAGACACTTGCTACGCATCCCAAGATCAAGGAAGCGTTTGATCTGTATCAGGCACGACTCTATCAGCATGATGGAGCCAAGGGTGGCTATTATCCCACGATCGATCTGCGTGGTGGCGTACGCTATGAAAAGACTGACAGCCCTACAACTCGTGCTCCTGGGTTCAGGGGTGATGATTCACTGACGCGTAAAGAAGCCGGACTCAGTCTGCGGCAAATGTTGTTTGATGGCTTTGATGTCAGCAACAACGTCTCCAGAACCGAAGCAGAAGCCAATGCCCAGCGTCTGGCGATGATCTCCGAAGCAGAGAAATACTGCGCTGCGAGTAGCTGAGGTCTACCTCAATATGCTGCGCCAGCAGGAGATTTTGGAACTCTCCAAACAGAACCTGGAAACCCACGAACAGATCCGCAGCGACATCAGCAAGCGGACTGATTCAGGGCTTGGCTCTACTGCGGATCAGACCCAGATTGAAGGTCGTGTTGCCCGGGCCTATTCAAATCAGGCCGCTGCTGAAAACAACTATCGCGATGCAGAGAGTGAATTTATTCGTGTCGTGAACGAGGTGCCCAAAGATCTGGTACAGCCGGTTCCCAATACCGAGCTTATCCCGGCCAGCCTCGATAGTGCGCTGAAAACGGCGACCGAAGTCCACCCGACCCTGCTCTCTTCCCTGCAGGATATCGAAGCGGCCAAGTATCAACATGAAGGCGCCAAATCCGGTTTCTACCCGAATGTAACATTCGAGGTCGATCAGAACTGGAATGAGGATATCGATGCGGTCAAAGGGCGCAACGATGATCTGACCGCAATGGTGCGCATGCGTTACAACCTGTTCCGTGGCGGTTCTGATGTGGCAGAGAGCAATGCAACATCGGCGCTCTACTCTCAGGCGAAAGACATTCATTTGAATGCGTTTCGCCAGGTTGAGGAAGGCACTCGTCTGGCCTGGAACGCGAAAGAGTCGCTGGCCAAGCAGAAGACCTTCCTGAAAGAGCATGTTGACGCCAGCTATGACACCGTACAGGCATACAAGAAGCAGTTTGGTTTGGGTCAACGGACATTGCTGGACGTATTGAACACCGAGAACGAATTGTTCGAGGCGCGTCGCAGCTACATCACTGCCGAGTATGATGCACTGCTGGCGGACTATCGCATTCTCAACGCGACAGGCAGCCTGCTCAATGCATTTAGCGTCAAACAACCCGCTGAATGGCAGGCCAGGCAATAACCGTTTGTTCATGATCCCGCAGGGATCATGAACGCCAACATGGTGACTGCTGCTGGCAGTCACCATGTTTGGCTAACGCAGGTTGTTGTACGAGCGTTGAGGAGTGCAGCAGTAATAATGCAGCAGGAATATGAAGTGACACTCCAGCGTGGTACCGGTAGCAGATGGTGTTATCTTCTCAATGAATGGAGATACAGATCGCTACGCGCTTTGCGCCACTCCTTATGGATCCTGCTGTTACCCTTCTCACTTCTGCTCTGTGCCAGTCAGCCTCTGCCACAGGAAGATCTCAACTTGATCAAACGGGCGGAGCAGACCTATGGCGCCAGAGCCGGCAAGCGTGTAACCAGTTGGCGTATGCTGGTCATGGAGACGAAGGGCAGGGCCCTGAGCGAAGAAAAAAAGCTTGAGCGGGTAAATAATTTTTTCAATCGGATGCGTTTTATTGACGATATCAAGTTGTGGCGCAAAAAGGATTATTGGGCAACCCCGCTAGAATTTTTGGGAGCCGCTGGGGGAGACTGTGAAGATTTCAGTATCGCTAAATACTCTACGCTGCTCGAGCTTGGGATCCCGGATGATAAAATGCGGATGGTGTACGTAAAGGCTCTTGATTACAACCAGTTTCACATGGTGGTGGCATATTATGAGACACCCTCTTCCGTTCCGGTTATTTTGGATAATTTGATAGGCTCGATTCGCCCTGCCACACAGCGGCGTGATCTGGTACCTATTTACAGTTTTAACGGTAGTCACTTGTGGTTGATGAAGGCACGAGGCCAAGGGGAACTGGCTGGTCAATCATCCCGCTTGGGATTATGGAATGATTTACGCAATCGCATGACCTCGGGGCGATTGGCTCGGCCAGTGGTGAATTTGGATGATTAACCTATGACGCTCTATCGACAGTTATTAGCCACCATGCTGCTGCTGTTTGGATTGTTATTTGCGGCCACATACTGGGTGCAATTCAACTCAACCCGCACTTATCTTGCGCAGCAACAGGAAACAACAGTCATCAATACGGCAACCTCGCTGGGGCTTGCGCTCACCCCCTATCTGGAAAACGGTGACAAGGTCGGTGCCGAGTCGGTGATCCAGGCCATTTTTGATGGTGGCTATTATCGATTGGTTCGCCTGGATCTGCTGGCATCAAAGGATGTCATCGAGCAGGAAAATACCAACAATATTCAGGGGGTACCGCGGTGGTTTGTAAATTTGGGACTGTTTCCTGAGGTATCCAACGAGTCAATTCTGACGTCTGGCTGGTTGCAGCTTGGAAAATTAAAAGTAGTGGGTCACCCCGGCCAGGCTTATTACGAGTTGTGGCGGGGAATGAGTGAGCTGGCGAGTTGGTTTCTGGTCGGCTTTTTGATCACCACCATTTTGTTGATGAGAGCACTCAACTACTTGCTCAAGCCACTCAAACAGATCTGTGATCAAGCCGTAGAGATCGAGCTGCACCATTTCGGTCATACGATCCCGGAGCCTAAAACCCATGAATTGAAGCAGGTCGTTCAGGCGATCAACACCCTCTCAAGCAAGTTGGCGTTGCAGTTCAAAGAGCAAGCCGATGAGGCCGAGAAATTGCGTGAGCGGGTTTATGTCGATGCCGTGTCGGGGCTTGGCAACCGAGCCTATTTTGTGGGTCAGGTAAACGCATGGATAGCGGAGGCTGGCCAAGGTGGCGTCATGTTGGTTGCGGTCGACATGCTGGATGATATCTATCGCGATGAAGGCTTTGCTGCCCGTGACAACATGGTCAAATCGATAGCTCAGGCTTTGAAAGAGCAATTAAAAGGGTGGGATGGCGCAGCCTTGGCACGGATCTCCGCGACGGAATATGCGCTGCTCTGTCCAACTGACGATCTGACTCAGCTAAAAGAGCTGGCTGAAGTGATTAATAGCCGCATTGCCGATCTGGTGGTGAATCCAATGGGCGAAGGGGATGCGCTCTCCGTCATCGGTATTGCCGGTCGTGATGGCAATGATGATCTCTCTGCCTTGTTGACCAAAGCCGATAATGCGCTTGGCAAGGCGCGCAATGAACGCCGTGGTGCTGTGGTGATGGAAGGGGGTACCGAGCAAGGTTTGATGGGGCGTTTGGCCTGGCGAGATCTGGTACAAGATGCAATTTCACGACAACTTTGGCGCTTCAAAGCACAACCAGCTTGCCGGTTTGATAATGGAGCAAGGTTGCATGCCGAGCTGTTTGCTTCTATCTCTCGGGATGGCACTGATTATTTTGCCGGTCAGTTCTTGCCCGCGATTGAACAGTTCAAATTGGGTGGCGAGTTTGACCAGGCGGTGCTTGATGCTTGCGTTCCATTACTGCAAAAACAGTCTGATCTGGTTCTGGCGATCAACATCACTGCTGGCTCGCTCTGCTCGGATGAGTTTTTAACCTGGTTGACGCGCTATCTGATCGAGCATGTTGAGTTGAAAGAGCGGTTGTTATTTGAAATACCTGAAGCTGCCATCATGAAACATAAAGACAACGTGGCTGCGTTGGTGGGCACCTTGCAAGCTCATGGCTTCCAGTGGGGGGTTGACCACTATGGTCGTCACTTCCAGTCTCTGGGCTATCTGGAGGAGTTAGCGCCTGCCTATGTCAAGGTGGATCACGGTTATACCAGTCAGGTCATGGAGCCGGGTGCTGACACCTCATTCTTGGCTGCAGTGTGCCGAGCTGCACACAATGCCGGTGTGACCACCATTGCAACCCGCGTCGAAGATCAACATCAAGTGGAACTGCTTTCCAAGTTGCATATCGATGGTTATCAGGGATTTGTGCATCCTGCTTTCCCCTTGTCTTGATTGATATGTGCAGTGTAGAAATGGCCCCGAATGGGGTCATTTTTTATATCAATACAATATATTTTTTGATTTTTTTATTATCAAATTAATATGGGTGTTATTTGGTTCCATTTATATCGTTATGATTTTAATGAAGAAAAAATAACCTTTCGATTTTATTCTCTATATCGGTTTGAGGGCAGTCAAACCTATAGATTATTGCAACGGAAAAGCACGTTATCTCCCTCTACGGTGTAGACATCAAGATCTGTCACGTTGGAGCAATGGATATGCGTACCCAAATCATCGACAAGTCCGTGGTTGTCTCAGCTATCGAAGGGAATGTGGAGATTGTGCTGGCTGATGGCAGCAGTCGCCCCCTGCAAAAGGGGGAAATACTCCAGCCCGGTGCCAAATTGACCATAGCGGATGATGCCAAGCTTGTTCTTTCCCCCTATGACGATACACCAGCGCAGAATGTACCCACCGGTTCCGAATTAGCAGAACCGGGACAACCGCAAGGTGGTGCCAGCACGGAGGGCACTCCTTCTGACATTGCTGCATTGCAAGAATCGATTCTGCAGGGTGTTGACCCGACTCAAAACTTTGAGGCTTCTGCTGCTGGTGGGGCACCAGCGGCCGGTGGTGGTGGTGGTATTGGTGGGGTTGCGGGGGCCAGTGGTAATGGTGGTTTCGTAACAATTGATCGAACAGGCGATGCCACGATAGCGGCTGCAGGGTTTGATACCACCTACGATACGGCCGCTGTCATCAATGAAAATCAGGCCGAAGATTTGATTCTTGAAAATCAGCTTGATGATTTGGGCGAAACCGCCGAGACCCAGGAAGACACTCAGGTCAGTGGGAATTTACTCGACAATAGTACCAATCCAGATGGGCCTGCTGATGCCTCTATCGTTTCATATGACTGGGGTATCAATATCGGAGTCCCTGCCGGTGTTGTTGCCACCATTACCGGAGTGGGCACGCTGATCATCAATCCGGATGGGAGCTATACCTTTACTCCGGCTCCTAACTATGATGGCGCAGTTCCCCCGGTTAATTATCAGGTGACTGATGGCCAGGACACAGTGACTTCAACACTCGTTATCTCCATTACTCCGGTAGATGAGGAGGTAAGTCTTGATGGGCTTACTCAGGAAGGGGGAGAGGTGTTGGTCAGTGATGCCAACTTGGCCGACGGTTCGGCACCTAACGATGCCGCGTTAACTCAAAGTGGGGTGTTTACCTTTAATGCCCCTGATGGCGTGCAAACGCTGGCGATCGGGGCGATCCAGTTGATCAGCAATGGCACCGTGGTTGCTCTGCCTGTATCCATTGAGACACCGCTTGGCAATGGATTGCAAATCACCGCAATAACTTACGATCCCGTTACCGGTAACGGCAGTGTCTCCTACAGCTATACCCTTGGCGATAATGAAAACCATACAAGGCCTGTCAATGACACCTCGCTGAGCGAAAGCTTCAGCGTTGTACTGATCGATAGTGATGGTGATACGGCTAGCGATAACCTTGATGTCACCATTTTGGATGATGTTCCGGTGGTTGAGCTGGCTGATGGTCATGAGGAAAGCCTGCGTGTCGATGAGACCGTGCGTGATGATGGCGAGAACGATGAGACTGCGCCAGCTTGGGCAGGCTTGCTGGGCAGTGTACTGGGGTATGCCAGCGCCGATGCCAGTGCACTGTTCGACACCTCAGACACGGGTAGCGATGGTGGTTCAACGGCCTATAGCCTGACGGCGGCTGATGGTGAGCCGCTGACTGACGGCACAGCGTCGGGTGTGTACGACACCGAGACAAGTGAGCAAATTTACCTGTTCATTAACGCTAGCGGCGAAGTCGAAGGTCGGGTTGGTGCCGGTGTGGATAGTGAGGGCGAGCCGACTGGCCAGGTGGCCTTTGTGCTGCGGTTGGACGGTGCAGAGCTGGAGTTGGCGCAGTTCCGTGCAGTTGAGCACAACAACGATGCAGACCACGATGAGTCGGGTGACGAGGCGGTGTTCCTGACCGATGGAGTGGTGTTCGTCACGGCGACCACCACCGACGGTGATGGCGATACGGATAGTGCGTCGGCGGACCTGGCCGACCTGGTGGCCTTCGAGGATGACGGCCCGGTGGTTGAGCTGGCTGATGGTCATGAGGAAAGCCTGCGTGTCGATGAGACCGTGCGTGATGATGGCGAGAACGATGAGACTGCGCCAGCTTGGGCAGGCTTGCTGGGCAGTGTACTGGGGTATGCCAGCGCCGATGCCAGTGCACTGTTCGACACCTCAGACACGGGTAGCGATGGTGGTTCAACGGCCTATAGCCTGACGGCGGCTGATGGTGAGCCGCTGACTGACGGCACAGCGTCGGGTGTGTACGACACCGAGACAAGTGAGCAAATTTACCTGTTCATTAACGCTAGCGGCGAAGTCGAAGGTCGGGTTGGTGCCGGTGTGGATAGTGAGGGCGAGCCGACTGGCCAGGTGGCCTTTGTGCTGCGGTTGGACGGTGCAGAGCTGGAGTTGGCGCAGTTCCGTGCAGTTGAGCACAACAACGATGCAGACCACGATGAGTCGGGTGACGAGGCGGTGTTCCTGACCGATGGAGTGGTGTTCGTCACGGCGACCACCACCGACGGTGATGGCGATACGGATAGTGCGTCGGCGGACCTGGCCGACCTGGTGGCCTTCGAGGATGACGGCCCGGTGGTTGAGCTGGCTGATGGTCATGAGGAAAGCCTGCGTGTCGATGAGACCGTGCGTGATGATGGCGAGAACGATGAGACTGCGCCAGCTTGGGCAGGCTTGCTGGGCAGTGTACTGGGGTATGCCAGCGCCGATGCCAGTGCACTGTTCGACACCTCAGACACGGGTAGCGATGGTGGTTCAACGGCCTATAGCCTGACGGCGGCTGATGGTGAGCCGCTGACTGACGGCACAGCGTCGGGTGTGTACGACACCGAGACAAGTGAGCAAATTTACCTGTTCATTAACGCTAGCGGCGAAGTCGAAGGTCGGGTTGGTGCCGGTGTGGATAGTGAGGGCGAGCCGACTGGCCAGGTGGCCTTTGTGCTGCGGTTGGACGGTGCAGAGCTGGAGTTGGCGCAGTTCCGTGCAGTTGAGCACAACAACGATGCAGACCACGATGAGTCGGGTGACGAGGCGGTGTTCCTGACCGATGGAGTGGTGTTCGTCACGGCGACCACCACCGACGGTGATGGCGATACGGATAGTGCGTCGGCGGACCTGGCCGACCTGGTGGCCTTCGAGGATGACGGCCCGGTGGTTGAGCTGGCTGATGGTCATGAGGAAAGCCTGCGTGTCGATGAGACCGTGCGTGATGATGGCGAGAACGATGAGACTGCGCCAGCTTGGGCAGGCTTGCTGGGCAGTGTACTGGGGTATGCCAGCGCCGATGCCAGTGCACTGTTCGACACCTCAGACACGGGTAGCGATGGTGGTTCAACGGCCTATAGCCTGACGGCGGCTGATGGTGAGCCGCTGACTGACGGCACAGCGTCGGGTGTGTACGACACCGAGACAAGTGAGCAAATTTACCTGTTCATTAACGCTAGCGGCGAAGTCGAAGGTCGGGTTGGTGCCGGTGTGGATAGTGAGGGCGAGCCGACTGGCCAGGTGGCCTTTGTGCTGCGGTTGGACGGTGCAGAGCTGGAGTTGGCGCAGTTCCGTGCAGTTGAGCACAACAACGATGCAGACCACGATGAGTCGGGTGACGAGGCGGTGTTCCTGACCGATGGAGTGGTGTTCGTCACGGCGACCACCACCGACGGTGATGGCGATACGGATAGTGCGTCGGCGGACCTGGCCGACCTGGTGGCCTTCGAGGATGACGGCCCGGTGGTTGAGCTGGCTGATGGTCATGAGGAAAGCCTGCGTGTCGATGAGACCGTGCGTGATGATGGCGAGAACGATGAGACTGCGCCAGCTTGGGCAGGCTTGCTGGGCAGTGTACTGGGGTATGCCAGCGCCGATGCCAGTGCACTGTTCGACACCTCAGACACGGGTAGCGATGGTGGTTCAACGGCCTATAGCCTGACGGCGGCTGATGGTGAGCCGCTGACTGACGGCACAGCGTCGGGTGTGTACGACACCGAGACAAGTGAGCAAATTTACCTGTTCATTAACGCTAGCGGCGAAGTCGAAGGTCGGGTTGGTGCCGGTGTGGATAGTGAGGGCGAGCCGACTGGCCAGGTGGCCTTTGTGCTGCGGTTGGACGGTGCAGAGCTGGAGTTGGCGCAGTTCCGTGCAGTTGAGCACAACAACGATGCAGACCACGATGAGTCGGGTGACGAGGCGGTGTTCCTGGCCGATGGAGTGGTGTTCGTCACGGCGACCACCACCGACGGTGATGGCGATACGGATAGTGCGTCGGCGGACCTGGCCGACCTGGTGGCCTTCGAGGATGACGGCCCGGTAGCTCTGAATGACAACCCTATTTGTATCATGCAATCACCATTGCCATTGGTAAATGTAACACTGGTTTTGGATACCTCGGGTAGCATGAGGGGGGATAAACTGGCAGCGCTTAAAGCTGCGGTCGTTAACTTGGCGCAGGCTTACGCAGGACTTGATGCGCCAATTCATGTTAATTTAGTAACCTTCGCAACGGGTTCTTCCAATGTTGGAGACTATAACTTCAACTCGGTTAGTGATTCCGGTTATATCAACCTGATAAGCGCAGTTAATGCGCTTAGCGCAGATGGATGGACTAATTATGCGGAAGCGCTTAATACAGCCAAGGCTCAAATTCTTCTTGATGTGAATAATGTCGGTGCAGATAAAGCCCAACAAAACAAGTTGTATTTTATCTCTGATGGTAATCCTGAACCTGACCCTACCGGTCAAGTTTCAGCGATAACGGCATGGCAAACATTTATTACAAATGGGAATGTTGATAACGATAATAATTCCGAAACCAATCCGTTCCAGGCGCATGCGATTGGTATCAATGTGAATACAGGTACCTACCTTAATCCAATTTCTAGTAGTGGTACTTATATTCTTGCCTCACCGGAAAATCTATCCGCTACCTTGGTTGACCTGGCAAGTGCTGGCGGTGGGGTAATCGGTAATGTATTGGCTAACGATAATTCCGGTGCTGATGGAGTAGGTCTTATTGCATCAGTCTCTGTAGGTGCTCAAACCTTTACCCTAAATGCTAGTGGTACTGATATCGATATCTTGGGTACGGGGGGGGTAACTTATAGTTTCGATAAGGATACCAAAGTATTGAGCCTCAATACAGAGCTCGGTATTCTGAAGATCGACCTGCAAGGCACCCATGTGGGGGAATATAGTTTTGTTGCCAAGGCAAATTTATCACCAGCGATCTTTGGTGATGATGGTGCAGTGAAGCAGTTGTTTACCTACACCTTGGTTGATGGGGATGGTGATAAGGCTCCTGCAAACTTGGAGATCTGCATCCGTAGCAACCAGTCTGTTCTAGTAGTTGGCCACAATGTCAGTGATATCGATTCTTCACACGTTGCTCATCATATAGCCAGTCCGTTCGATTCGGTGACTGGAGGCGTTATTCAGGGGGTTGCGGGTAATGATGTGCTGATTGGGGATGTTGGTGGCTCCACCAGGTTACCAGGTCAAAAAGCTAACATAGTCTATGTCCTGGATAATTCTGGCAGCATGGATAGCAAAATTCCTTTTACCAATATTCAGGGGGTTACCACTAATATCAGCCGTCTTGATGCATTGAAACAATCGGTTATTGCATCTCTCAATAATCTCTATGAGTCGGGGGCTAGTGATATCAAGGTACATTTGGTCAAGTTTGGAACAAATGCACCCGTTGGCAGTACGTTCACGCTTACCGCTAATGGTACTGATAATCTTGAACAGTTGAAAAGTGCGATTGCATTTGTCAATGCAATCATGGCTAACGGGGGCTATACGAACTATGAGGCCGGCCTGGTGCAGGCCAATAATTGGATTCAGTCGTCAGCCCCTGTTTTGGCTGCGGATGTGAACAAGGTGCTGTTCGTATCTGATGGTGCACCAAATCGAGCCTTGGATAATTCCGGTGGAGTCATCTCTGCCAATGCACAGACAGCGATAAAACACGTCCTTGGTACAGCAGGCAATGATAATGATAACGTCAGTGAGGTCGAATTGATCGAAACGGCTGGTCCAGGTACAGCACAGGCTTTTACCATTGAAGCTGTTGGCATTAATGTATCCGCTAGTGCTAAAGAATTGTTAGACGATGTTGAAGGGAGCGGTGGACTCGCTGATAACGTCATTACTGCCAATCAGTTGATGGGTATTATCGGAAATATTGCCGGGGGGTTAATCAATGTCGCAGTAGTCGGTAATGATGCTCTGCGGGGAGGCGATGGGAACGATATCCTCTTTGGCGACAGTATTTATGCTGACAGTGTCGATGGCGGTTGGGCGGCTTTTTCCGCAACACATCCTGGAGCAACCGACAGTGAACTGAGGGCCTTGATTGCAGCAGGTCATATCTCTTTTGGTCAGGACGGTTCGGTTGGTGGCAATGACCTTCTGGATGGTGGTGCAGGTGATGACACTCTTTACGGACAGAAAGGTGACGATCTGCTGATTGGCGGTGCTGGGAGCGATACCCTGACCGGTGGAGGCGGTAAAGACACCTTTAAGTGGGGGGCGGGTGATGCCGGTGGTGTGGACGTTATCAAAGACTTCACAACTGGTGACGGTGGAGATGTGCTGGATATAAGCGAGCTGCTCACTGGCGAACATGCCAACTCTGGTTCGCTTGATGCGTACCTCAATTTCAGTAGTGATGGGCCAGGCACAAACAAATCAACATTGACGATTGATTTGGATGGTACGAATGGAGGAACCACCCACGTCATAAAATTTGACAGTATTGACCTGACAACCTTGGGCAACAGTGACCTTGAGATCATTCAGAAGTTGCTGGGTGACGGTAACTTGAAGGTTGATCCGTAACCCTGTCTCGGGGCCAGGCTTGCCTGGCCCCTGTTTTTTCTCCCAGGGGATGGATAAGATAGCGGCAGTAGAGGAGAGGGGTAATCATGCAGTCATTTAACTGGGTCGACATTGATGGCATCCGTTATAGCTGGGATGGGCAGGGGAACATTACCTGTGCAGGTCAGTTTGGCTATCAGGCCTCGATCGCGGGGGATCGGCTGGATGGGATGGAGATTGAGAATGAGGCCGGTGATGTAGCGGGCTCGCTCTATGTTGACTTCGCTGCGGCCTCTATCACTTATGTGCCGGTCATGGATACCGAGTCTGCCCATAACATGATTTTGGTTGGCCATCATCAGGGGCAGCAGGAGTATCCGCTGGCCAGTTTTCACTCTCCGTTGTTGCAAGATTTGCTAGGACCATCTGATACCATCCCTTGGTCTGCGATGGAGGAGGATAGTGGTGGCACCAATATCGGACAGGCGGTGCAAGGACACGTTCTGTCGTGGGACTCGTTCCATTTCGATGATGAGGTGTTGGTCTGTGGCGCGGCTCCTGCGCTGGATATGGCAAACCAGAGCCAGGATCCCGGCAGCATGGTCACCATTAGTCTCGATCTGACCAATCAGATACTGGATCAGCTCCCCCCCTTGCACGATATATGAATCCCGTAGCTGCACGGGCATAATGGCCTCAATCTTTCCGATTGAGGTTTTTTTCTATGTGGCGTCCCCTTCTTACTCTTTCCGCTCTGGTTGTCAGTGCTCCGCTGCTGGCGATTGAAGTGCCGCAAGTGCCCCATCTGGTGGTGAGCGGTTATGCCGAGCAGAAGACCGAACCCGATATGCTGACCCTCAATGTGGCGGTGAGTGCACTGGATAAGCAGGGCCTCAAGGCCAAGCAGCAGGTCGATACCAAGGTTGCAGCCTTTTTCAGCCAACTGGAAGGGTTGGGGATCAAGCGCAGCGATGTTGAGGCTGGCAACCTGATGGTCTCGCCGGAATATCAGTATGGCGAAAATAAGAAGCCGGTATTGTTGGGGTATCGTGCTCAGCGACAATTGGCGGTGAAGCTCTATCAGCTCGACAAGTTGAGCCCCCTGATGGATACCGCACTCAAAGCCGGGCTGGAGTCCGTATCCCAGATTGAGTACGGGTTGAAATCGCCGCAGGTTATCAAGGAGCAGGCCCGTCTGAATGCAGTTGAGGATGCCAAAACCAAGGCTGAATCTCTGGCCAAGGCGTTCGGGATGAAGCTTGGCAAGGTCTACAGTGTGGAGTACCGCAATGCTTCGCCCATTACCGCCTACAGCCGCAACCTGAAGATGGTGCAGGCCATGGCGATGGCTGCACCTGCGGCGGATATGGCGGACAACAGCTATCAACAACAGCAGATCACGGTAAGTGATAATATCGAGGCTGTTTTCTTGCTGGAGTGATGCCCGTCGTTTAAGTCCAGTCATGAACAACCCCGCCATTTGCTGCGGGGTTTTTATTGCGCATCGATGCAGATATAAAAAAGCCGACGCTCGTGTTTACTTAATCGAGCGTCGGCTTTTTGTTGCGCTGGGTTTATCAGGCGGTCACAGCATCAGCCTGGGTCGCTTCAGGAGCCGGGTTGCGGATGAGGTAATCAAACGCACCCAGTGCGGCGGTGGCGCCAGCACCCATGGAGATGATGATCTGCTTGAACGGTACCGTGGTGGCATCCCCTGCGGCGTAGACGCCGGGCAGGGAGGTCGCCCCTTTGGTATCGATCTCGATCTCGCCAAAGCGGGTCAGGGCTATCTCGCTCCCTTTGAGGAACTCGGTGTTCGGTACCAGGCCGATCTGGACGAAGATACCCGCCACCGCCAGGTGTTTGATCTCACCTGTGGTGCGATCTTCGTAGTCCATACCGACCACCTTGCTTCCATCACCTATCACTTCGGTGGTGCGAGCGCTCATGATGATGTCGATATTGCCCATGGAGCGAGCCTTCTTCTGCAGTACTTCATCGGCACGCAGGGTGTCGGCGAACTCCACCACAGTCACATGCTCGACGATGCCAGCCAAGTCGATCGCTGCCTCGATGCCGGAGTTACCGCCCCCGATCACCGCAACCCGTTTGCCCTTGAAGAAGGGGCCATCACAGTGCGGGCAGTAGGCCACGCCCTTGGTGCGGTACTCGAGCTCGCCCGGCACGTTCAGGTCACGCCAGCGGGCACCGGTCGCTAGGATCACGGCGCGGCTCTTCAAGGTGGCGCCAGAGGCGAGATCCACATTGACGTAGCCATCCTTGCTGATGGCGGCGGCGCGCTGTTCGGTTATCACTTCCACGCCGTACTGCTTGACGTGCTGCTCCAGGCTCGCAGCCAGTTTGGGGCCTTCGGTGTAGGGCACGGAGATGAAGTTCTCGATGCCGACGGTGTCCATCACCTGACCACCGAAACGCTCGGCAACGATGGCAGTGCGAATGCCTTTACGAGCGGCATAGATGGCCGCTGCGGCGCCAGCCGGGCCACCGCCTACCACCAGTACATCGTAGGGAGCTTTCTCATTCAGCTCGGCGGCTTTGCGCTCGGCGGCACCGGTGTCGAGTTTGGCGACGATCTCATCCAGCGAGATCCGCCCTTGGCTGAACGGTTGGCCGTTCAGGTAGACATTCGGTACTGCCATGATTTGACGCTCGGCGACTTCTTCCTGGAACAGGGCGCCATCGATCATGGTGTGAGTGATGCCGGGGTTCAGGGTCGCCATCAGGTTGAGAGCCTGTACTACGTCCGGGCAGTTGTGGCAGGAGAGGGAGATATAGGTCTCGAAGTGGAACTCGCCCTTGAGATTGCGGATCTGCTCCTGCACGGCTGCATCGGCCTTGGAGGGGTGGCCGCCGCTTTGCAGCAGGGCGAGCACCAGAGAGGTAAATTCATGACCCATGGGGATGCCGGCAAAGTGAACGCGCGGGGCTTGGCCCTGCGGCGCGACACTCATGGAAGGCTTGCGAGCGGCAGTGCCAGAGGTCTGGATGATCTTGGGGGACATCTCGGCGATCTCGCTGGCCAGTGCCAGCAGCTCTGCAGATTTGTCGCTGTCGTTGCCGGACACGCTGATCTCGATGGGATTGACGATGTACTGCAGATAGGTGTTCAGCTGTTGTTTGAGGTTGGTATCCAACATCTTCGAATTCCTTCTTGTGATTGCGGGTCGGCGTGAGATGTAAGCCGGAAAGCAGACCGGCGCCTTTGCTTGGGGCCGGAAACAAAACCGGCCCTTATACGGGCCGGTCTTGGAAGCGGGAGGCTTAGATCTTGCCTACCAAGTCCAGGGACGGGGCCAGAGTGGCTTCGCCTTCTTTCCATTTAGCCGGGCACACTTCACCCGGGTGGGAGGCAACGTACTGGGCCGCTTTAACTTTGCGCAGCAGTTCCAGTGCGTCACGGCCGATGCCGCCAGCGTTGATCTCGACGATCTGGATGATGCCCTGCGGGTCAATTACGAAGGTACCGCGGTCAGCCAGACCAGCTTCTTCGATCATCACGCCGAAGTTGCGGGTGATGGTACCAGTCGGGTCACCAATCATCGGGTACTGGATCTTCTGAATGGTGTCAGAGGTGTCGTGCCATGCTTTGTGAGTGAAGTGGGTGTCGGTAGAGACAGAGTAGATCTCGACGCCCAGTTTCTGGAATTCAGCGTAGTTGTCAGCCAGGTCGCCCAGCTCGGTCGGGCAAACGAAGGTGAAGTCAGCCGGGTAGAAGAAGACCACGGACCACTTGCCTTTCAGGTCAGCGTCAGACACCTGAACGAATTTGCCATTGTGGTAGGCGGTAGCATTGAACGGCTTGATTTCAGTGTTGATGTAGGTAGACATGTAATTGCTCCTTGGTGATGTACATATGCCGGTCTGGTGTTGAAGAGTCTTGCCAGACGAGGCGCTTAACTTTCGATGGATTCATCATAGGGGCTTCCGCTAATCGATAAAAGCCGCAATTTTGAATCGCTTAAATCTACTTATTAGATAGCTCACTATGGCTGTACCTAACATGAATATCTCTGGCCTACTGAGATAACTCCTTGTCGTGGTTCAATATCTGTGCGCTACATCGCCTTTTCAAGGCATAAGAAGGGGTGTGCAGATCCACGATGACGCGATGAGATAAACGGTGGTGCAAACGGGTGGCGCAGAAGGTTGAGGCCGCTGCTCGCAGCGATGGAGATGTGCTGACAAGGGGGAGAGCAGAAAACGCGGATAAAAAAATCCCGGCGCTATCGCAACGACAGGGCCGGGTCATCAAACAAGGAATGGCTATATAAACAAATGCTTTACAGCAAAGACTAACTACGGGGTGTGCAAACTTGCAGACATATGAGAGGAAGATAATGGGTGCACAATCCCTCGTCTCCCCCTCGGCAACTATTGCATGAGAGGGATGATAGTGTGACGCAGATCACAAGGCAAGTATTTGGTGTAATTTTTCAATCAAAATGAAAGTGTTTCATCATTTCAGCCTGTTTTGACGGCTGAAAACGCTTTTATTGTAATTTAATTACAGGTTGATCTGTCAAAAGTCGGTAGGTGGTTCCTGCTCTTCCATCAATTCCAGCAGGTTGATGGCCACGGCAATAAAGTCCGACTCGGTGACAATGCCGATCAGCTTGCGTCCTTTGAGTACCGGCAGGCAGCCATATCTGTGCCGCTGCAGGTAGAGTGCTGCCTCCTTGATACCGGCGTGAGGATCTACGCTCGCCACTTGCCGTGTCATGATCTCGTCGAGTTGCACGCTGTCGGTAAATTCGGCTTCCCGCTCCGGGCTAATGAGCAGCAGCTTGGATTCCCGGGTGGCCAGGATATCGGTGAGGGTCACCAACCCCAGCAGGTGATGCTGCTCGTCGACGATGGGAATGTGGCGGATCCGCTCCTGCTGCATCAGGTCCATCGCCTGTTTGACACTGTTTGACGGACCCAGAGTGAAGGGATGTTCGGTCATGATTTCGGATAGGGTCATCATGGTGGGCCTCCTTGTGTATCTGCTTTCACCCTAGCCCAGCGCCCATTGGCAAAACATGATCAGGGTCAATACAGAACATTAAAGAATCATTAACCGGAGGTGTGTCTCAATATTGCTCGCTACCCCTTGTCTCTCTTGGGTTTTTGGTCTTTTGGGTTGCCTTGGAAGATGGGGATAACTAGACTAGCCGCCGATTCCCCCCGAGGTGAAAGATGCAAGTATCCGATTTTCATTTTGATCTGCCAGACGAGCTGATTGCCCGCTATCCGATGGCAGAGCGTACCGCCAGCCGCCTGTTGCAGCTCGATGGTCAAACTGGCGCCCTGCGCCACGGTCAATTTGTGGATGTGCTGGATCAGCTCAATCCGGGTGACCTGCTGGTATTCAACAACACCCGTGTCATTCCGGCGCGCATGTTTGGCCAGAAGGCCAGCGGCGGCAAGCTGGAGGTACTGGTCGAGCGCATTCTGGACGAGCACAGCGTGCTGGCCCATGTCCGTGCCTCCAAGGCGCCCAAGCCCGGCACCCGGATGATCATGGATGGTGGTGTGGAGGCAGAGATGCGCGCCCGCCACGACGCTCTGTTCGAGATCCACTTCCTCGACCCGCGTCCGGTGCTGGAGATTTTGGAGGCCATCGGCCACATGCCGCTGCCCCCCTATATCGACCGTCCCGACGAGGATGCCGACAAGGAGCGCTACCAGACCGTTTACAATCAAAAGCCGGGCGCCGTCGCGGCTCCGACCGCCGGCCTGCACTTTGATGAGCCGCTGCTTGAGAAAATTCGGGCCAAAGGGGTTGAAACGGCCTTCGTGACCCTGCATGTAGGGGCGGGGACCTTCCAGCCGGTGCGGGTTGAGAAGATTGAAGATCACCACATGCACTCCGAGTATGCGGAAGTGCCGCAAGAGGTGGTGGATGCCATCGCGGCCACCCGTGCCCGTGGTGGCCGGGTGATCGCGGTGGGGACCACGTCGGTCCGTTCGCTGGAGAGCGCGGCCAAGGTCACCCTGGCGCAGGGCAAACCGCTGGCGCCCTTCTTTAGTGACACCGATATCTTCATCTTCCCTGGTTACCAGTTCCAGATTGTCGATGCCATGGTCACCAACTTCCATCTGCCGGAGTCGACCCTGATCATGCTGGTCAGCGCCTTTGCCGGTTATGACAACGTGATGGCGGCCTATCAGGCAGCCGTGGCCGGGCAGTACCGTTTCTTCAGCTACGGGGACGCCATGTTCGTCACCCGTCGCCAGGTTGAAGCATAAGCTTCAGCTTATTTACCGGGCCGTGAGCGGCCCTCCTATTGTCAGACTGTTTATCTGACGCAGCCGAGGTAGCAATGAAATTTGAACTGAAAACCACCGACGGCCGTGCCCGTCGCGGTCAACTGGTCTTCGAACGTGGTGTGGTACAAACACCGGCCTTTATGCCGGTCGGGACTTACGGCACCGTCAAGGGGATGACCCCGGAAGAAGTGCGTGAAACCGGCGCCCAGATCCTGCTGGGTAACACCTTCCACCTCTGGCTGCGCCCGGGTCAGGAAGTGATGCGTGCCCACGGCGATCTGCACGATTTCATGAACTGGCAGGGCCCGATCCTGACCGACTCCGGTGGTTTCCAGGTGTTCAGCCTGGGCCATATTCGCAAGATCACCGAAGCGGGCGTCCACTTCCGTCACCCCATCAATGGCGAGAAGATCTTCCTCGACCCCGAGAAGTCCATGGAGATCCAGTACGATCTGGGCTCCGACATCGTGATGATCTTCGACGAGTGCACCCCGTACCCGGCCACTTATGAAGAAGCGCGCAAGTCCATGGAGATGTCCCTGCGCTGGGGCAAGCGCTCCCGCGACAAGTTTGATGCGCTGGGCAACAAGAACGCCCTGTTCGGCATCATTCAGGGCTCGGTCTACGAAGATTTGCGGGATGTCTCCCTCAAGGGGCTGCTGGAGATCGGTTTCGACGGTTATGCGGTCGGTGGTCTGGCCGTGGGCGAACCCAAAGAGGACATGCACCGCATCCTCGAGCACGTATGCCCGAAAATTCCGGCTGACAAGCCGCGCTACCTGATGGGTGTCGGCAAGCCGGAAGATCTGGTGGAAGGGGTGCGCCGTGGTATCGACATGTTCGACTGCGTCATGCCGACCCGCAACGCCCGCAACGGCCACCTGTTCACCACCGATGGCGTAGTGAAGATCCGCAATGCCCAGCACCGCAACGACACCAGCACCCTGGATGCCGAGTGTGATTGCTACACCTGCAAGAACTACAGCCGTAGCTACCTGCACCATCTGGACAAGTGCAACGAGATCCTCGGTGCCCGTCTGAATACGATTCATAACCTGCGTTACTACCAGCGTGTGATGCAGGGTTTGCGGGACGCGATCGAGCAGGGTAAATTAGACGACTTTGTAACAGAGTTTTACCGTCGGCAAGGGAAGCCTGTGCCTCCGTTAGCTGAAAATGACGTTAAATAACAACAACATATAATTTTGTTTTTTTAAATCTACATCAATAAGAGGTTGTTAAATGAGCATTATCTCCAAGGCGTATGCAGAAGGCGCAGCACCGGGTGCACAGGGTGGTGGTATGGAAATGATCATCATGCTGGCCGTATTCGGCCTGATCTTCTACTTCATGATCTATCGTCCCCAGGCCAAGCGTGCCAAGGATCACCGCAATCTGATGAGCTCCTTGTCCAAGGGTGATGAAGTGCTCACTTCTGGTGGCTTGGTTGGCAAAATTGCCAAAGTGGCTGCAGACAGCGATTACCTGGTGATCGCCCTGAACGACCAGACTCAAGTCACCATCAAAAAGGACTTCGTCTCTGCCGTTCTGCCCAAGGGTTCTATCCAGTCCCTTTAATCTCCCAAGGAGCACAGCGTGTTGAATCGCTATCCGCTGTGGAAATACCTGATGGTGATCCTGGTGATCGCCATCGGTTTTCTATATGCAGCCCCCAATCTTTACGGCGAAGATCCGGCTTTGCAGGTTTCTGCAAGCCGTGGTGCCGAAGTCAAGCTAGATACTCTTGATCTGGTGAAAGAGACCCTTGAAGCGGCCAAGATCCCGGTCAAACATGCTGCATTTGAGCACGGTTTTATCCTGATCCGTTTCAAGAACACCGAAGACCAGCTGAAGGCGCGCGATATCGTTGCCAACAAGCTGGGCGACAACTTCATTACCGCACTCAACCTGGCACCTTCCACTCCCGCCTGGCTCGAAGCCATCGGTGCGGCGCCTCTGAAGCTGGGTCTTGATCTGCGCGGTGGTGTGCACTTCCTGATGGAAGTGGACATGGCCGAAGCACTGACCAAGCAGCAAGAGCAGATGGTGCAGGATTTCCGCTCCGAGCTGCGCACCCAGAAGATCCGTTACTCCGGCGTACGCCGGGTCGGAGATCAGGTGCAGGTGATCTTCCGTGACGAAGCCGATCAGGAACGCGCCGTTTCTCATCTGCGTCGTCAGAACCCTGATTTGACTTTCACTACCGAGCAGAAAGGGGATGAGTTCATCCTGCTGGCTGGTCTGAGCGAAGCCAAGATCAAGGAAGTGAAGAAGTACGCCCTCGAGCAGAACATCACCATCATCCGTAACCGGGTCAACGAACTGGGCGTGGCCGAGCCGCTGGTACAACAGCAAGGCGCCGAGCGCATTGTCGTTGAACTGCCCGGTATTCAGGATACCGCCCGCGCCAAGGAGATCCTGGGTGCAACCGCGACCCTGGAATTCCACATGGTCGATGAGACTGCCGACATCCAGGCTGCGGCCGATGGCCGTGTCCCGCCCAGCTCCAAGGTCTACAACGATCGCAATGGTCGTCCCGTGGTGCTGCAAAAGCGGGTGATCCTGACCGGTGACCACATCGTGGGTGCCCAGTCCGGTTTCGACGAGTACAGCCGTCCCCAGGTCAACATCAAGCTGGATGGCCAGGGTGGCAACAAGATGGCCAACTTTACCAAGGATAACGTCGGTAAAGGGATGGCGACCGTCTTCATCGAGTACAAGCCGGTCGGTCAACCGGGTCCGGATGGCAAGCGCAAGTTCCGCAAGCAGGAGGAGGTGATCAACATCGCCACCATCCAGTCGCGTCTTGGCAGCCAGTTCCGTATCACAGGTATCGACAACGCCAACGAAGCCCACAACCTGGCGCTGCTGCTGCGTGCCGGTGCCCTGATCGCCCCGATCCAGATCGTGGAAGAGCGCACCATTGGCCCGAGCCTAGGTCAACAGAACATCGACAGCGGTATGGAAGCCATCGGCTGGGCCATGCTGGTGATCGTGCTGTTCATGGGGATCTACTACCGCGCGTTCGGCTGGGTTGCCAACCTGGCGCTCTGTATGAACCTGGTGTTGATTGTCGGCATCATGTCGATGATCCCTGGTGCCACCATGACCCTGCCGGGGATCGCCGGTATCGTCCTGACGCTGGGTATGGCGGTGGATGCCAACGTACTGATCTACGAGCGTATTCGTGAAGAGATCCGCAACGGTCGAGGTGTTCAGCAAGCCATCCATCTGGGCTTTGATCGGGCATTCTCCACCATCGCCGACTCCAACGTGACCTCACTGATCACCTGCGTGATCCTGTTCGGTATCGGCACCGGCGCCATCAAGGGCTTTGCCCTGACGCTGGGCATTGGTCTGACCGCCTCCATGTTTACTGCCATCACAGTTTCCCGTGCCATTATCAACCTGGCTTGGGGTGGACGGCGTATCGACAAGCTGCCCATCTGAGGATAGAGAGATGTTTCAGATTCTACATTTTGAAAAACCGATCCCGTTTATGCGCTATGCCAAGCCGGGTGTGGTTTTCTCTTCCGTGCTGATGGTGGTAGCCCTGTTCTTCCTGTTTGATCGGGGGCTGAACTGGGGTCTGGACTTTACCGGTGGTACCACCATCGAGGTGGGGTTCCAGCAGTCGGTGAGCCTGGACAAGATCCACGACGCTCTGGAAGAGCAGAAGATTGAAGGGGCAACCCTGCAACACTTTGGCTCCAGCCGTGACGTACTGTTCCGCCTGACCCCGAAAGATGGGGTCAAGGTAGAACAACAGGGTAACGAAGTGCTGGCGGCGGCCAAGCAGCTCGACGAGGGCGCTGTGCTCAAACGCGTCGAGTTCGTCGGCCCTTCCGTTGGGGATGAACTGGCGACAGACGGTGCGCTGGCGATGCTGGCCTCCATCCTCTGTATCCTGGCCTACGTGGCAGTGCGTTTCGAATGGCGTCTGGCGCTGGGGGGCATTCTCTCTCTGGTGCACGACGTGGTGATCACGCTGGGTGTCTTTGCCTACTTCCAGTACGAGTTCGACCTGACCGTACTGGCGGCGCTGATGACCTTGGTGGGTTACTCCCTTAACGATACTATCGTGGTGTTCGACCGCTTGCGGGAGAACTTCCGCAAGGTGCGTAAAGGGGATACCGAGTACATTCTGGATCTCTCCATGACCGAGACCCTGAGTCGTACCATCATCACCTCCGGCCTTACCTTTATCGTGGTGCTGGCGCTGCTGCTCAAGGGCGGTGCGCTGATCCACGGTTTTGCCGTGGCCATGGTGATCGGTGTGGCGTTCGGTACCTACTCCTCCATCTATGTGGCGAGTGCGTTTGCCATGTTCCTCGGCGTCAAGCGCGAGCACATGCTGCCAACCCAGGTAGAGAAAGAGGGTGCGGACCAACAGGAAATCCTGCCGTAACAGTGAAGAGCGCCTCATGGCGCTCTTTTCTTATCTCTGCGTGTCGTTTGCTGACGCACATGATTTAAACAACAGGAGTTTGTCATGCATCACAATCCCCGTTTTTTAGCGCTGGTTGACGGGATCCGCTCCCGCATCACCGAAACCGATGTTCACCAGATCAAGCGCTGGCTGGATGAAGGGCGCACGTTTCACCTGATCGACGTGCGGGAAGAGAGCGAGTGGGCCAGGGGCCATCTGCCCGGAGCCCGATATTTGGGTCGTGGCGTGATTGAGCGGGATATCGAGACCCAGTTCCCGGATCTCGAGACCGAGCTCTACCTCTATTGTGGCGGTGGTTTTCGCTCCATTCTGGCGGCGGACAACCTGCAACAGATGGGTTATCGCAAGGTGATCAGCGTCGACGGCGGCTTTCGCGGTTGGTGCGATGCCGGATACCCTGTCGAATCCTGATTTATTTGAGGTAGAGGGGCACAGCTACATGACAAAGCGGCAGTTGACCTTTACCATATGCGGGGTCAAGCGTAAGCGTCGGAGTGTTCATTGAACGTCAGGAAAGGGATTGGATACCTCCTCGGTATCCTGTTGTTGCTTCCCATGTGGGGTTGCAGCAGTAGCAGTCAGGTTAACACCCCCAAGGTTCCCAAGCCGCAGCCTGCTTCACTGGTGTTGGCGACCCCCCTGCAGGTCTCCTACCAGAGTGAGCTGGCGCTCGCCCGACTCGGGCAGATGCTCAGTGAAATGGAACTGACCACCGAGCAACGGGCAGAGTTGTTCTATGAGCGTGCTGTGGTGTTTGATCGGGTTGGTCTGCGTTCCCTCGCGCGGCTCGATTTCAACCGTGCCCTGCGGGAGAAACCGGATTTCGCCGAAGCCTACAACTTCATCGGCGTCTATCTGGTACAGCAGCAGAATTACGACGAAGCCTATGATGCGTTCGATTCTGCCCTCGAACTGGCGCCGGACTATGACTATGCCTATCTCAACCGTGGCATCGCCCTCTATTACGGCAACCGTCCCGAACTGGCCGCGGCCGATATGAAGCGTTTCTACGAGGCGCAGCCGGAAGACCCCTATCGGGTGATCTGGCTCTATCTGGCCGAGCAGAAACTCGACCCGTCGGCCGCCATGAGCCGGATGCGCGAGCGTCTCAACAAATACGATGACGATGCCTGGAACTGGGATCTGGTACGCCTCTATACCGGCGAGATCAACGCTTCCCAGCTGATGGGCAACGTGGTGAAAGGGGTGAAGGATAACCGGGAGCTTGCCGAGCGTCTGTGTGAAACCTACTTCTATCTGGGCAAGTTCGAGCTGGGCAAAGGCAACCGCAAGGAAGCCATCAGCTACTTCAAGCTGGCCTTATCTAACAACGTCTATGACTTCATCGAGCACCGCTATGCGCTGCTGGAGCTGGAGTTGATGGCGCGCAAGCCCTTGCCGCCAGGTGCCCAGAGCGCTCGTAACAAGGGTGATCAGCCCTCCTGATCTACTGCCAGATAGTGGTAAAAAAGGCCTCGCGATGAGGCCTTTTTGTTGGGCGAATGGCGGGTTTACTCCACCAGGCTCATGCCGGGGATCTGGCGCCAGTAGCCGTTACAGTCGCTTCCTTGCTGCAAGGGGAGGGGAGCCTGGCCCTGCCGGTTGGCTTTGAAGCGGGCCAGCATCTCCAGCGTCTCCATCCCTTGCGGTGAAAGTCTGACCACATCCACCAGACCTTCCATACCAGCCAGCTCGTTACCCAGGTTGTAGCAGTAACCGGACTGGGTCTGGATCCCGTTGAGATTGAACACCCGCTGCCCCTCGCGGCTGTTGGCCAGTCGTCCGGTGGGGTAGTTGATGCAGGCGAGCTCGCAGTTGTCCTTGGGCTTGTCGAGGGATCGGGCGGTGAAGCAGCGCGCCGAGTAGGCGAGCGGCAGATGACCGTAGGCAAACACCTCCACCTCAAATTGGTCGCGCAGGGGGCCCAGATCCTGATTGAGCTGGATCAGCCAGTCACGGGAGAGCTCCACCGGCATGACCCAGCGTTTCATCCCCTGTTTGAGCAGCATGCGCAGTACATCGGCGTTATAGGCGTTGATGGCGGGGCCACAGACGAAGGGGATCCCTGCCTCCCAGGCGAGTTGCACCGTACCGAGATCGTTGGCTTCGACCATTAGATCGCCATTGTCGACCAGCCGCTTCACCTCCTTGAGCTCGGAAGGCGCGGAGATAAGGGCGAGGGTCGAGAGCACCACCTGCTTGCCGGAGTTGGCGACCTGACGGGCCAGCGCAATCCAGTCATCGACTTTGAGTTCGCGCCGCTTGCTGCACACCGTCTCGCCCAGATAGATGATGTCGGCCTGACTGTCGGCAGCGGCATGATAAAAGGCTTCGGTATCGGCTTTGGGCCAGTAGAAGAGCAGAGGCCCGAGAGAAAATTGCATGGGTGGACTCCTTATTGCCACTGACGATGGTAGGCGCCGAGGGTAGTCTGGCTACCTTCGGAGACGCGGGCGAGCTGGGCATCCCACTCAGCTTTGACCTGATAGGCCTCGGGATTGGCCTGATAGGCATCGATGGCTGCACGCCACACCCGGGTCACCTGCTCCACATAGGCGGGGCTGCGCTGGCGCCCTTCAATCTTGACCGACTGGATCCCGGTCTTGAACAGCTCGGGCAGGAGACCCAGAGTGTTGAGACTGGTCGGCTCTTCCAGCGCGTGGTAGGTCTGGCCATCCACGTCGAAACGCCCTTTGCACAGGGTCGGATAGCCAGCATTTTCGCCCGGGCCATAGCGGTCGATCAGCACCTCGTTGAGCCGCGACTCAAGGCCGTTCGCGGTCTCTTCCCAACGGACGAACTTGGCCGGTGAGCAGGCACCGACGGTGTTGGGGCTCTCGCCAGTCATGTAGGAGGAGAGATAGCAGCGCCCCTCGGCCATGATGCAGAGGCTGCCAAAGGCGAATACCTCAAGGCCAACATCGGTCTCGCGGGCCAGTTGCTTGACCTGATGCATGGAGAGCACCCGGGGCAGCACCACCCGTGTGACATTGAATTGCTGCTGATAGAAGCGAATGGCGGCGGCATTGGTGGCGCTGGCCTGCACCGAGACATGGAGTTCCATCTCGGGGTAGTGGCGGCTGGCATATTCCAGCACGGCGAGATCGGCGATGATTAACGCATCGGCGCCGAGGGCCACCCCGCGATCAACCGCCTGTTTCCATCGAGTATCGGCCCCGGGATGGGCAAAGGTATTGATGGCAATATGCAGCTTGCGACCATGTTGATGCACATAATCCACCGCTTTCTCCAGTTTGCTGTCGGTAAAGTTGAGACCGGCAAAGTGGCGGGCATTGGTGTCATCCTTGAAACCGATATAAACGGCATCGGCCCCGTTATCCACGGCGGTTTTCAGTGCCGGCAAACTGCCTGCCGGACAGAGTAATTCCATTGGTACGCTCCGAGAGTGCATATGAAGGGCAAACGAGCCCTGATTGTATGCAGCCATGCACTCCCGCTTTTTGACCTGAGGCAGCTTTGTGTGGCTTTACCCTTCTTGAGGTAACCCTGCACAAGTTTGATTTCCAACAGGATCTTGACACTCTCCCTGTGTTTGAATGCGCAAAAAAGGGAGTCTATCGTGTTTCAACAACTGCAACGCCGCCTGGTCGAACAGGCTCCGCGCTTCTTGCGCCATCCCCTCAAGCTGGTTCCCTTCAATCTGCAAAAGCAGCTGATGGAGAGTTTGCTGGCCCGGGTTTTCAAAGAGGCTATCGAAGATGGCGATTTCGAGTTTCTGGCAGACAAGTGGCTGAAAGTCGAAGTCTCTGATCTGGAGCTGTGCTGGTTTATCAGTGAGCAGAATGGCCAGCTGGTGGTGGCTCGCGAGTGTGACAAGGCCGATGTCTGCTTCAGCGGTACCGCCAACGACCTGATCCTCATCGCTGGTCGCAAAGAGGATCCGGATTCGCTCTTTTTCCAGCGCAAGCTGAAGATAGAAGGGGATACCGAACTGGGCCTTGAGGTGAAAAACCTGATGGACAGTCTGGATCTCGATGGTTTGCCAAGCCTGATGAAGTATCCCCTGATGGATCTGGCGACGTTTATCGAACGCGCCCGCACCGAGTCAGCGCAGGCTCCGGTGCAGACGGCGCCGGGCGGGATCCCGTCTTAAGTGGACAATCACCCCATGGGCATGGCGACGATAATGGTGCCGTGCCCAGAGGCAACGACAGGCCCACAGACAGGGCACCAAGGCGATGAGTGCCGCAGGGGCGGGCAGCTGTGACATGGCCAGTCCCGCAGCCAGCCAGATAAAGGGTTGCGCTTCATACAGCCACTCCGGCTGTAGCCAGCGTTTGCTCGGAAAGATAATCAGATCGGTACGTCGGTAGCTGGAGCGCATCATCCAGGTCACCGCTCCGGCGATAAACAGCAAGGCGCCAGCAAACCAGAGCAGGGGCTGTTCACTCAACGTAATAATGGCAATGGCTGCCAGCAGGTAGAGGCTGGGCAATCTCTCATAGATAAAGGGAGGAAGCATGGCGTTGTGTCTCCTGTGCCGTTTATCGGATATCCATCAAGTTTAGTCCCCCCCTCTCACTTCCCTCATGCTGGTTTGTTATACAAACGGGTGGTTTTGTTCTGAAATGGCTCGGCTTTTACGGTGCCAACATCGTGTTCTCTTATGTTACAATTGCGCGCCATTTTTGACTGAAGATTGACTGGGCATGTTGGATCAGATTCGTATCGTTTTGGTAAACACCTCTCATACCGGCAACATGGGATCTGCGGCGCGTGCCATGAAGACCATGGGGTTGACCCAGCTGGTATTGGTTGATCCGCAAGCCTTGCCGGATGACAATGCCTTCGCCCTGGCGGCTGGTGCCAGCGATGTGCTTGCCAATGCCCGTATCGTCCCGACACTGGACGACGCGATCGCCGATTGTGGTCTGGTGATTGGCACCAGCGCCCGTTCGCGAACCCTGAGCTGGCCCATGCTCGATCCCCGTGAGGCCGGCGAAAAGTCGGTGGTTGAGGGGATGCAGCACCCGGTTGCGTTGGTGTTTGGTCGTGAACGCACCGGTCTCACCAACGACGAATTGCAAAAGTGCCACTACCACGTGGCCATTCCGGCCAATCCTGATTACAGCTCTCTCAATCTGGCCATGGCGGTGCAGACCCTCTGTTACGAAGTGCGGATGCGCTGGCTGCAGGGGCAGGCCGCCGAGCCTGAAGATGAGATGGCCTATCCGAGTGCCGCCCAGCTGGAAGGGTTTTATCAGCACCTGGAACAAACCCTGATGAAGACCGGTTTTATTGCCGATGACCATCCGGGTCATGTGATGAGCAAGCTGCGTCGCCTGTTCAATCGGGCTCGGCCGGAAGCGGCAGAGCTCAACATTCTGCGTGGGATTCTGACCTCGGTACAGAAAGCGCGCGTACCGGATTAATCCGACTGATTTACTCAACCATATACTTGACTGATTTGGTCGGGTATGTGACCATGTGCCCCATTAAATTGCTTCGCAAGACGGTAAGGCACATGAGACTGACTTCAAAAGGACGTTACGCTGTAACCGCCATGCTCGACGTGGCGCTGCATGCAGAGCAGGGGCCCGTCCCCCTTGCCGATATTTCCGAGCGCCAGGGCATCTCGTTGTCCTATCTCGAGCAGCTCTTTGCCCGCCTGCGCAAACATGGTCTGGTGAGCAGCGTGCGTGGCCCGGGCGGTGGTTATCGCCTCGGGTTGGCCCCAGGCGACATTTCGGTTGGTCAGGTGATCACCGCGGTCGATGAGTCGGTCGATGCCACCAAGTGCCTCGGCAAGGGCGGTTGCCACGGCGGTACCCAGTGCCTGACTCACTCCCTGTGGCGTGATCTGAGTGAGCGGATCTCCAGTTTCCTCGGGGATATCACCCTGGCCGAGCTGGTGCGCCAGGCCGATGTGCGCCGCATTGCCGGCAAGCAAGATGAACAAATGAAGACCGTGTTGTCCCTGGTTGATCGGGCAGAACACGGCGATGTGAGCTTGAAAGTCCAACTATAAACGTGCTTTCCACAGCGGGACTCTGTATGACCCGGACTGTGACGGAGAAAAACATGAAACTGCCTATTTACCTTGATTATTCGGCAACCTGTCCGGTGGACCCGCGTGTCGCAGAAAAAATGATGCAGTGTCTCACCATGGATGGCCTGTTCGGCAATCCGGCTTCCCGTTCTCACCGCTTTGGCTGGCAAGCCGAAGAGGCGGTGGATCTGGCCCGTAATCAAGTGGCAGATCTGATCGGTGCCGATCCCCGCGAGATCGTCTTCACTTCCGGTGCGACCGAATCCAATAACCTGGCCATCAAGGGTGTTGCCCACTTCTATGCCAGCAAGGGCAAGCACATCATCACCTCCAAGACCGAACACAAGGCGGTGCTCGATACCTGTCGCCAGCTGGAGCGTGAAGGGTTCGAGGTGACCTATCTCGAGCCGATGCCCAACGGCCTGTTCACTATCGAGATGATTGAGAATGCCATGCGTGATGACACCATCCTGGTCAGCATCATGCATGTGAACAACGAAATCGGCGTGGTTCAGAACATTGCCGCCATCGGCGAGTTGTGCCGTTCCCGCAAGATCCTGCTGCACGTGGATGCCGTTCAGAGTGTGGGCAAGATCCCGGTAGATGTGGAAGCACTGAAAGTGGACCTGCTCTCCGTTTCAGCGCACAAGGTGTATGGTCCAAAAGGGATCGGTGCACTGTTTGTTCGCCGCAAACCCCGCGTTCGTCTGGAAGCCCAGATGCACGGTGGCGGCCACGAGCGCGGCATGCGTTCCGGTACTCTGCCGACCCACCAGATCGTCGGGATGGGCGAAGCTTTCCGCATCGCGAAAGAAGAGATGGTGAGTGAAGGCG
Organism: Aeromonas sp. 102P; assembly: GCF_051920345.1. Taxonomy (NCBI): domain Bacteria; kingdom Pseudomonadati; phylum Pseudomonadota; class Gammaproteobacteria; order Aeromonadales; family Aeromonadaceae; genus Aeromonas; species Aeromonas sp. 102P. The sequence goes on from NZ_JBQBCZ010000001.1 coordinate 2,427,737, forward strand.
AGCGCATCTTGGCTCTGCGCCAGCGTCTGTGGAATGGCATCAAGGATATTGAAGCCGTCTACATCAATGGCGACCTGGATCAGCGTGTTCCGGGCAACCTCAACGTCAGCTTTGCCTATGTGGAAGGGGAATCCCTCATCATGGCGCTGAAAGATTTGGCGGTCTCTTCCGGTTCGGCCTGTACCTCCGCCAGCCTGGAACCTTCCTATGTGCTGCGCGCACTGGGTCTGAACGACGAGCTGGCACACAGCTCCATCCGTTTCAGCATGGGTCGCTTCACCACCGAGGAAGAGATTGACTACGCGGTCAAGCTTATTCGTGACTCCATCGGTCGTCTGCGCGAGATGTCCCCTCTGTGGGAGATGTACAAAGACGGCGTCGATCTGAACACGGTCGAATGGGCTCATCACTGATCTATCTGGTCAGTGAGCAACAGAATTAGCAGGAGTGAGATATGGCTTACAGTGAAAAAGTAATCGACCACTACGAGAATCCTCGCAACGTCGGTGGTTTCGACAAGAATGATCCCAGCGTTGCAACCGGCATGGTCGGTGCGCCCGCCTGTGGCGACGTGATGAAGCTGCAATTGAAAATCAGCGATGAAGGCATCATCGAAGATGCCAAGTTCAAGACCTACGGCTGCGGTTCCGCCATCGCCTCCAGCTCCCTGGTGACCGAATGGGTCAAGGGCAAGACCCTGGACGAAGCGGCTGGCATCAAGAACACCGATATCGCTGAAGAGTTGGCCCTGCCACCGGTGAAGATCCACTGCTCCATTCTGGCTGAGGACGCCATCAAGGCCGCCATCGCCGATTACAAGCAGAAGAAAGGTCTCTAAGCGCCGGAGAGCAGTATGGCTATTACCATGACAGATGCCGCCGCGGCACGGGTTTCCTCTTTTCTGGCTAACCGGGGCAAGGGCATTGGCCTGCGCCTCGGCGTCAAAACCACTGGCTGCTCCGGTCTTGCCTACGTGCTTGAGTTCGTTGATGAACTGACCGATGAGGATCAGGTGTTCGAGCAGCAGGGCGTCAAGATTATTGTCGATGCCAAGAGTCTGATCCATCTGGATGGCACCGAGCTGGATTTCGTCAAGGAGGGCCTCAACGAGGGCTTCCAGTTCAACAATCCCAACGCCAAAGGCGAGTGTGGTTGCGGCGAAAGCTTCAGTGTCTGAGATGTTTGACGTCAATGATCCTTCGTCTGTGGTTGAGCGGGTCGCCGATGACCCGTTCAACCATATCTCATTTGCCAGGGGCGAGTGAGGTTGTGGCGAACGTTTCCAAGAGGTTTGCATGAATCATTTCGAGCTGTTTGGGCTGGTTGAAGGCTTCGAGCTCGATACCCGTCAGTTGGCTGATACCTACCGCCAGCTGCAAACCCAATTCCATCCTGATCGTTTTGCCACCGCCCCCGAACGGGAGCAGCTGGCTGCGGTGCAACGTGCCGCCCAGATCAACGAAGCATTCACCACCCTCAAGGCGCCGCTGCGCCGTGCCGAATATCTGCTCTCCCTGCGTGGCACCGATATCCGTGGTGAACAGCAGACTCTGCAAGATACCGCGTTTCTGATGCAGCAGCTGGAGTGGCGCGAGCGTCTGGCCGATCTGAAAGATGACGCCGACCCTGAGCGCGCCATCAAGGATTTTCGCAGCGAGATCAGGCATGATCACCAGATGTTGATGCAGCAGCTGACCGAGTCTCTTGCCGCCGGCAGAGAGCTCGTTGCCGCTGATTGCGTTCGCAAACTCAAGTTTGTCGACAAGCTCCTCGAAGAGCTGGAACGATTCGAAGACTCGCTTCTCGAGTCTTGATCCTTTAACGCTGGAAGTTTCATTACCCATGGCATTACTGCAAATCGCCGAACCCGGCCAGAGCGCTGTTCCTCATCAGCACAAACGTGCCGTCGGCATCGATCTCGGCACCACCAACTCTCTCGTCGCTGCGGTTCGCAGCGGTCACGCCGATACCCTTTGCGATGAGCAAGGGCGCGACCTGCTCCCGTCGGTGGTGCACTATCAAAGCGACGCCATTCGAGTCGGGATTGATGCCAAGCGCGAAGCGGCGCTCGATCCTCACAACACCATCGTCTCGGTCAAACGGATGATGGGCAAGGCGCTGGCCGATATCGATACCCGCCAGCAGCCTTACCAATTTGTTGCCGCCGACAATGGCATGCCGCAACTGCAAACCCGTCAGGGGCTGGTCAATCCGGTGCAGGTATCGGCCGAAATTCTCAAAAAGCTGGCCGAGCGTGGCGCCCAGACACTCGGGGGCGATCTCGATGGCGTGGTCATTACCGTGCCCGCCTATTTCGATGATGCCCAGCGTCAGGGCACCAAGGATGCGGCCCGTCTGGCCGGTCTGCACGTGCTGCGGCTGCTCAACGAGCCGACCGCGGCCGCGATTGCCTATGGCCTTGACTCCGGTCAGGAAGGGGTGATCGCGGTTTACGATCTGGGGGGCGGCACCTTCGATATCTCTATCCTGCGTCTGCACCGCGGTGTGTTCGAAGTGATGGCGACCGGCGGCGATTCCGCCCTCGGCGGTGATGATTTTGATCACCTGCTGGCGGACTGGATCAAGGAGCATGCGGGCCTCTCCGGTGAGCTGGATGCCCATCTGCAGCGCGAGCTGCTGGATGTGGCCGCTGCCGTCAAACACGGCCTGACCGATGCCGAGCAGGTGGCGTGCACCTTTGCTGGCTGGCAGGGTTCAGTGAGCCGTAGCCAGTTTGATGAACTCATCACCCCGCTGGTGAAACGGACCTTGCTGGCTTGTCGCCGCGCCCTGCGCGATGCCGGTCTCGAGCAGGTGGAAGTGCTGGAAGTGGTGATGGTCGGTGGCTCCACCCGGGTGCCGCTGGTGCGTGAACTGGTGGGCGAGTTCTTCCAGCGTACGCCGCTGACCAGCATCGATCCGGACAAGGTTGTCGCCATTGGCGCCGCCATCCAGGCCGATATTCTGGTGGGCAACAAACCTGATGCCGAGATGCTGCTGCTGGACGTGATCCCCTTGTCGCTGGGTCTGGAGACCATGGGTGGCCTCGCCGAGAAGGTGATCCCCCGTAATACTACCATCCCGGTTGCCCGCGCCCAGGAGTTCACCACCTTCAAGGATGGTCAGACCGCCATGGCCATTCACGTGGTACAGGGTGAACGCGAGTTGGTGGCCGATTGCCGCTCCCTGGCCCGCTTTACCCTGACCGGCATTCCGCCGATGGCAGCCGGCGCCGCCCATATTCGCGTCACCTTCCAGGTGGATGCGGATGGGCTGCTCTCGGTCAGCGCTATGGAGAAATCCTCCGGCGTGCAGGCCGAGATCCAGGTCAAGCCCTCTTACGGGCTGGCGGAGCAGGATATCCTCAACATGCTGAGTGCCTCCATCGAGAACGCCCAGCAGGATATGGATGCCCGCATGCTGGCCGAGCAGCAGGTTGAAGCCGACCGGGTGGTCGAGAGTCTCAATGCGGCGCTGGCCGCCGATGGCGATGCCCTGCTCAATGCTGCCGAGCGTGCCGAGATTGATGCCGCCATCGCCCATCTGCTGACCATGCGCAACAGCGGCGCAACCCATCAAATCAAAGAAGCCATTGAGGCAGCCGATGCTGTCAGTGGCGAGTTTGCAGCCCGCCGGATGGACGCCTCCATCCGCAAGGTGCTGACCGGACAAAACGTCAACAAGGTGTAATATGCCAAAACTGATCATTCTTCCTCATCCCGTACTCTGTCCGGATGGCGCCGCCCTCGAGGGGCAAAGCGGCGAGACCATTCTGGATGTGGCGCTGCGCAACGGTATCGAAATCGAGCATGCCTGCGAGAAATCCTGTGCCTGCACTACCTGCCACTGCGTGGTGCGCGAGGGCTTTGACTCGCTCGAGCCAAGTGACGAGCTGGAAGACGACATGCTGGACAAGGCGTGGGGGCTGGAGCCGGAATCGCGCCTCAGCTGCCAGGCAAAACTGGCGGACGAGGATCTGGTGGTGGAACTGCCCAAGTACACCCTGAACCTTGCCTCTGAACGCCATTAATTACACATGAGTGAATTGCACGTGCAGCATCCTGTGGTGCTTCAGTGATATGGTGGAAGGCCGTGACCCTCGGGGGCACGGCCTTTTTTGTATTCGTTATTCTCTCTTTGCCAATAAGCTCTTTCCCATAAAGAGTGCTTATACATAGTGCCAGTAAAAAGGAAGCAAACACGATGGCTGACATGATGAAGGTAGCGTTATCCACCCAGGCTGCGGCCGCCTATTGGGGCGAGGGCGCCCAGCTCAGTTTCAATGGCGACGAGGCACTGATCCATCTTGGTGCCGCCGGTCAGCAGAAGGATGTTCTGCGCACCGTTCAGCGCGCCGCCCGTCGCCTCGAATCGAGCGGGATCAAGCGGGTGACGCTGGTCGGTGAAGGCTGGGATCTGGAGCGTCGCTACGCGTTCGCCCAGGGGTTCTACGCCGCCAAGGGAGCGCGTGAACTGGATTTTGGCCAGCAGAGCGACGCGGAAGCCCGTGAACTGGATGCGCTGCTCAAGGCGGCTCGCTGGGTACGTGACATCACCAATGGCTGTCCGGAAGAGATCTACCCCATGAGTTTGGCGGAATCGGCCCTGTTGCTCATTCGTGGTCTGGCCGGGGATCAGGTTACTGCCCGCATCACCGCCGGTGAAGCGCTGCGCGAGTCCGGCCATATCGGGATCTGGTCGGTTGGCCGTGGCAGCGAGCGCGAGCCTGTGCTGCTGGAGCTAGACTACAACCCGACCGGTGATCGCAATGCGCCCGTGGTGGCGGCGCTGGTGGGCAAGGGGATCACTTTCGATTCCGGTGGCTACTCCATGAAGTCCTCTGACAACATGCTGCCGATGAAGTCCGATATGGGCGGTGCCGCCATGGTGACCGGCGCGCTGGCGCTGGCTATCAGCCGCGGTCTGAACCAGCGGGTGAAGCTCATTCTCTGCTGCGCCGAGAACCTGGTCTCCGGCCACGCCTTCAAGCTGGGCGACATCCTCACTTACAAGAATGGGGTTTCGGTCGAGATCCAGAACACCGATGCGGAAGGTCGTCTGGTGCTGGCCGATGGCCTGATGGCGGCCTCCGACAGCGGTGCGGCTTATATCCTTGACGCAGCCACCCTGACCGGCGCCGCCAAGATGGCGCTGGGGCGCGATTATAATGCGGTGTTTGCCCTCGATGAGACCGAACAGCAGCGTGCGCTGGCCGCCGCCAAGGTGGAAAACGAGCAGGCGTGGGCGCTCCCGCTGGAGCCCTGGCATGCCAGCCAGCTCACCTCGGCCTTTGCCGATCTGGGCAACGTCGCCTCGGCAGAGGGCACAGCCGGTGCCACCACGGCTGCTGCGTTTCTCTCCCGCTTCGTGCGCGATGAGGGCAAGGGCTGGGTGCACCTGGATCTGGCGGCCTCCTATCAGAAATCGGGCAACGATCTCTGGGCGACCGGCGCCAAGGGGCACGGTCTGCGCACCATCGCACGCTGGCTGCAGGAGGTGACCGCATGAATGTCTGGTTAAGTCGTGAATTTGCACCGGCCGAGTGGGGGGAGGGGGCGCTGCTCTCTCACCGTGCCGACGGCATGGTGATCCATCTGGTGACGGCCAATCCACTGCTCGATATCCAGCAGGCGGCCCGTCGCCTCTGCCAGCAAGGGATCCAGAAAGTGACCCTGGCTGGTCACTGGGAGCGTGAACAGCAGTGGGCTTTTGCCCAAGGGCTGCAAAGCCCCAAGGCGGAGGTGCAACTGCAGTGGGCCATGTCCTCGGAAGAGGATAGAGAGGAGCTGGAAGCGCGTTGGCTCTGCGGCCGCTGGGTGCGCGAGATGACCAATGCCACCCCGGAGCAGTTGGGCCCGCTGGAGCTGGCGGTGGAAGCGGCCTCCTTTATTACCGAGCTGGCGCCGGACAAGGTGAGTCATCGCATTTTGAAAGGCGAAGCGCTGCAACAGGCGGGCTGGGTCGGCCTCTATCAGGTGGGCCGCGGCAGTGCGCGCGAACCGGTATTGCTGGAGCTCGACTTCAACCCGGGGCGTGACCCCAAGGCGCCGGTAGCGGCAGCGCTGGTGGGCAAGGGGATCACCTTTGACTCCGGCGGCTACTCCATGAAGAGCTCCGAGGGGATGCTCACCATGAAATGCGACATGGGTGGCGCGGCGATTGTCACCGGTGCGCTGGCGCTGGCTATGCTGCGCGGGCTCGACAAGCGGGTGAAGCTGATCCTCTGCTGCGCCGAGAACCTGGTCTCCGGCCACGCCTACAAGCTGGGCGACATCCTCACCTACAAGAACGGTACCACGGTCGAGATTGTGAATACCGATGCCGAAGGGCGGCTGGTGCTGGCCGATGGCTTGCAACTGGCGAGCGAGTCCGGCGCACCGCTGATCATCGATGCCGCAACCCTTACTGGCGCAGCCGTGATGGCGCTGGGTGGGCGCTACAATGCCCTGTTTGGCCTCGATAAAGGGCTGGTAAGCCGGGCCATGACCTATGCCGATGCCGAGCATGAGCCAGCCTGGCCGCTGCCGCTGGAGCCCTGGCACCGCCAGCAGTGCCCCTCCCATTACGCCGACACGGCCAACAGCCGTCCGGTGAAGGGGGGCGGGCCGGGTGGCGCCTCCAACGCGGCGGGTTTCCTCTCCCGTTTCGTTGCCAACGAAGGGATGGGCTGGCTGCATATCGATCTGGCCGCCTGCTTCAGTGACAACGGCGATGCTCTCTGGGCGCCGGGAGCCAATACCCTGGGGATGCGCACCATAGCGCGGGCCTTGCTGGCGGAAGCCAAATAGGCGAGACAAGGCACCTTCGGGTGCCTTTTTCATGCTGTTCGAATTGTGAACAAAAGATGGGGTTTTGGCGGCTTAAGGTAACTATCGTGCGCAAGCGCACATATTTTCCGGCTCTGCTCGGTCAAGATGAGTGTGGATGTTGATTGCAAGGGAGTGATGTTTAATAAAAAGTTGCTTGTTTGTGTGTTTTTCCGGTTTTTGTTTACGTATAATCGCCAGCGAACATGGATTCTAACAATAAAACTCTGTAGTTAAGGAAAGATATCAATGGCCATCGAACGTACCTTCTCTATCGTTAAACCGGATGCTGTCAGCAAGAACCTGATCGGTGCCATCTATAGCCGTTTCGAAAGCGCAGGCTTGAAAGTGGTGGCATCCAAAATGCTGCACATGAGCAGTGAACAGGCTGCCGGTTTCTATGCCGAGCATCAGGGCAAGCCTTTTTATGACAATCTGGTCAGCTTCATGACCTCTGGCCCTGTCATGGTGCAGGTGCTGGAAGGGGAAGACGCCATCCGTCGCAATCGCGAGATCATGGGTGCTACCAACCCGAAAGAGGCGCTGGCTGGTACCTTGCGTGCCTGTTATGCCGAGAGCATCGATCGCAACGCAGTGCATGGCTCCGATGCACCGGCATCCGCTGCCCGCGAAATTGCCTACTTCTTCTCTGACAACGAGATCTGCCCGCGCGGCTGATTTTTGTGGATGATGACCCAAGGGAGCCTCGGCTCCCTTTGTTGTTTTCGCCGTTTACGCAATATCCCTCTATTCTCCAGGTGGAAAGCCAGACCCATTATTTGTACAATGCCGCCCCCTGACGTCGTCAGCCAATAATTGATGAAGTGTTTGAACTGAGGCCATTGATGAGCGAAACAAAAATCAACCTGCTGGATCTTGATCGGGATGCCATGCGTGCCTTTTTCGTCGAACTGGGCGAGAAGCCATTCCGGGCAGATCAGGTCATGAAGTGGATCTATCACTTTGGGTGTGATGATTTCGATCAGATGACCAACGTCAACAAGGTGCTTAAAGAGCGCCTCAAGGCGATCGCCGAGATCAAGGCGCCCGAGATCAGCCGCGAGCAGCGCTCTGCCGATGGCACCATCAAGTGGGCCCTGCAGGTGGGTGATCAGGAGGTAGAGACCGTCTACATCCCGGAAGATGACCGCGCGACCCTCTGCGTCTCCTCTCAAGTTGGCTGTGCGCTGGAGTGCAAGTTCTGCTCTACCGCCCAACAAGGCTTCAACCGCAACCTGAAAGTCTCCGAGATCATCGGTCAGGTGTGGCGTGCGGCCCGCGTGGTCGGTGGCAAGCGTCCCATCACCAACGTGGTGATGATGGGGATGGGCGAGCCGCTGCTCAACCTCGCCAACGTGGTGCCCGCCATGCGTCTGATGATGGATGACTACGGCTTTGGCATCTCCAAACGCCGGGTGACCATCTCCACCTCTGGCGTGGTACCTGCGCTGGACAAGCTGGGCGACCAGATCGACGTGGCGCTGGCTATCTCCCTGCACGCCCCGAACGACAAGCTGCGTTCAGAGATCATGCCGATCAACGACAAGTACAACATCGAGGAGTTCCTCGCCGGTGTCCGTCGTTATCTGGCCAAATCCAATGCCAACGGTGGCCGGGTGACCGTCGAGTATGTGCTGCTCGATCATATCAATGACGATATGCAGCATGCTCACGAGCTGGCCAAGGTGCTCAAGGACACTCCGAGCAAGATCAACCTGATCCCGTTCAACCCCTTCCCGGGCAACCCTTACGGCAAGCCGAGCAACAGCCGTATCGATCGCTTCTCCAAGGTGTTGATGGAGTACGGTTTCACCGTGATTGTCCGCAAGACCCGTGGTGATGACATTGATGCCGCCTGTGGTCAGCTGGTGGGTGACGTGATTGACCGTACCAAGCGAACTATCAAAAATCGGATGCAACAGGATGGGATTTCCGTCAAAATGGTTTAAATGCTAAGCCATTGTATAGACAGGGAATGGATACACGTACATTGATCGTAGTGGCAGCGCTCTGCGCGCTGCCAGGCTGTGTGACCGAGACCACTTACGCTGGCCAGAACTCGACCCAGCGTGAAGTGGGTCCTGACCTCAAGGCGGCTGCCCAAACCCGCCTCGACCTGGGTATCCAGTACCTGCGTCAGGGCAATGCCGAGCAGGCCAAGTTCAATCTTGACCGCGCCCTCCAGTATGACCCCTCCAACCCCCAGATCCAGATCGGTTTTGCCTACTTTTACCAGAAGGTAGGAGATTTCAAGGCAGCCGAGACCCATTACAAGAACGCCCTTGCCATGGATCCGTCCAATGCTGACGCAATGAACAACTATGGTGCCTTCCTCTGTGATCGCGGCAGGTATGCCGAGGCAGATCAGGCGTTCAACCAGGCTGTTATTCAGCCAGGCTATGTAAAAATTGCCGATACCTATGAAAATGCGGCACTTTGTGCGCTGCAAAATCGCAGAAATGATAAAGCAGGCGAGTACTATCGCCTGGCCTTGGGGTATAATCCCCGCAATCCAGGGTTATTGCTGGACTTGGCCGAGCTTTCCATGAAAGATGGCAAGCTGCCTGATGTGCAGTCCTACCTCGCCCGTTTTGCCGATGTGTCAGACGAGAACGAGGAGAGTCTCTGGTTGAGACTTCGGCTGGCACAGGCGATGGACAAGCCGGCATTACTTCACCAATTCGGGACTGAGCTGGTAAGGCAATATCCCACTTCGCAACAAGCCAAGCGTTATTTAGCCAATGACTATTGAACAGCAACACGATTTCCAAGACGACTCCCAGGCAGTAGGCCCAGGCCAATTGCTGCGCAACGCCCGTGAACAGCTTGGCTGGACACGAGAACAGGTTGCGTCCCGCATTCACCTTCGTCTGACCCTGATCGCCGCTATCGAATCGGATACCTACGACAAGCACACCTCCCATACCTTTATTCGGGGCTATCTGCGTACCTATGCCAAGCTGGTCGGGATCCCCGACGAGACCATTCTGGCTGCTTACGACAAGCTGGGTCTGACTCCTCCCGACAATATCGACATGCAGAGCTTCTCCCGTCGCTCCCGCCAGCAAGCCAACGACAGTCGGCTCAAGGTGGTGACCTGGCTGGTGATCCTGGTGTTGATTGCGCTCTCGGTCGCCTGGTGGTGGCAGAGTACTTCCCGTCGCTCCGCCGGTGATGAAGCGCTGGCAGCCACCGAGATGAGTGCAACCGGTTCGACTCCGGCTGAACCTGCCATCACGCCGCCCGATGCGATCAACACCGCTCCGGTGGAAGGCGCTGCCATCGCCCCGGCCGCCACGGACGTGGCTGCCCCTGCAGTGGTCTCCGATGCGACGGCTACCCTGGCGCCTGCTTCTGCGGCTGTTGCCCCGACCGATGTCAGTGCGGCTGTTGGCACTGCGACCGATGCTGCAGTATCCGGTGCCAATGGCACTGAATCTGAAGAGGCTGTCGTTGATCCGGCGACTGCGCCACAACTGAAGATGAGCTTCACCGCCGATTGCTGGCTGGATGTGAAGGATGCCAACGGCAAGACCCTGTTCAGTGGTCTGAAGAAGGCCAACGACGAGCTGGTGCTGGAAGGCGCCGAGCCCCTGAAGTTCATCATTGGCGCGCCCATGGCCGTCAAGCTTGACTACAAGGGTCAGTCGTTTGATATGAGCCGTTACAACAACGGTCGTACAGCCCGCTTCTCACTGCCGCAGGAGTAATCTGTTTCCCATGTCTTCTCACGAATCTCCCATCATTCGTCGTAAATCCAGACAGATCATGGTTGGTAATGTACCGGTTGGGGGCGATGCCCCCATTACCGTGCAGACCATGACCAACACCAAGACCACAGATGTCGCCGCCACCATCGAGCAGATCCAGCGGATCGAGCGGGTCGGTGCCGATATCGTCCGTGTCTCCGTGCCCACCATGGAAGCGGCGGAAGCCTTCCGGCTCATCAAACAGCAAACCCGCATCCCCATCGTTGCCGATATCCACTTCGACTATCGCATCGCCCTGAAAGTGGCCGAGTACGGTGCCGACTGCCTGCGTATCAACCCGGGCAACATCGGTAACGAGCAGCGGGTGCGCTCGGTGGTCGATTGTGCACGCGACCTCAATATCCCGATCCGTATCGGGGTCAATGGCGGGTCGCTGGAGAAAGATATCCAGGAGAAGTACGGCGAGCCGACCCCGGAGGCGCTGGTGGAGTCCGCCATGCGTCACGTGGACTACCTCGATCGCCTCGATTTCCAGGATTTCAAGGTGAGCGTCAAGGCCTCCGATGTGTTCCTGGCAGTCGGTGCCTATCGCCTGCTGGCCAAGCAGATTGAACAGCCGCTGCACCTTGGCATCACCGAAGCGGGCGGTTTCCGTGCCGGTGCGGTGAAGTCTGCCATCGGTCTGGGCATGCTGCTTACCGACGGCATCGGCGATACCCTGCGTATCTCGCTGGCGGCGGATCCTGTGGAGGAGGTGAAGGTCGGTTTCGATATCCTCAAATCCCTGCGTATTCGCTCCCGTGGCATCAACTTTATCGCTTGCCCATCCTGCTCACGGCAGGAGTTCGATGTGATCGCCACCGTCAATGCGCTGGAAGAGCGGCTCGAAGACATCATCACCCCGATGGATGTTTCCATCATCGGTTGTGTGGTGAATGGGCCGGGTGAAGCGTTGGTCTCCGACCTTGGTCTGGCGGGTGCCGCCAACAAGAGTGCCTTCTATGAGGGGGGCCAGCGGGTCGATCGGCTCGACAACAAGGATCTCATTCCAACTTTGGAGCGCCGCATTCGCGCCCGTGCCGCCATGCTGGATCCCGCCAACCGGATCCCGATGGACAAGGAGTGAGCGAAACAGGGCCACATTGGGTGGCCCTTTTTCCAGGTGACTGATTTTAAATCCCGCATCCGGATTCCCTGATTTTACCTTGGGGGGAAAATCCCTATAATGCGGCCAAATTTTACCTCTTTTTCTCGAGTATCAACGTGGCAAAACAGATCCAAGCTATTCGCGGTATGAATGATTGCCTGCCGGAGCAGAGCCCGGTATGGCAGAAGGTTGAACAGATCCTGCGCCAGGTCGTTGCCAGCTATGGCTACAGCGAAGTGCGCATGCCGATTGTCGAGCAGACTCATCTGTTCAAGCGCGCCATCGGTGAAGTGACCGACGTGGTCGAAAAAGAGATGTACACCTTTGAAGATCGTAACGGCGACAGCCTGAGCCTGCGTCCGGAAGGGACAGCCAGCTGCGTCCGTGCCGGTATCGAACACGGTCTGCTCTACAACCAGGAACGCCGGATGTGGTACATGGGCCCCATGTTCCGTCACGAGCGTCCCCAGAAGGGCCGTTATCGCCAGTTCCACCAGTTCGGTGTCGAGCTGTTTGGCATCAACGGGCCAGACATTGACGCTGAGCTGATCATGCTGACCCACCGTCTGTGGCGTCTGTTTGGCATCAGCGAGCATGTCACCCTGCAGCTCAACACCTTGGGTCAGAGCGCCGAGCGTGCCGCTTACCGCGATGCGCTGGTGGCCTATCTGGAGCAGTACAAGGATCAGCTGGACGAAGAGAGCCAGCGCCGCATGTACAGCAACCCGCTGCGGGTGCTCGACTCCAAGGATGAAAAGGTGCAGGCCATTTTGGTCGGTGCCCCGCGTCTGTTCGACCATCTGGGCGAAGAGAGCCTGGCCCACTTCGAGGGCCTCAAGCGCCTGCTCGAGTCTGCCGGTATCAAATACGAAGTGAACGAGCGTCTGGTGCGTGGTCTTGACTACTACAACCTGACCGTGTTCGAGTGGGTCACCAGCAGTCTGGGTGCCCAGGGCACCGTCTGTGCCGGTGGCCGCTACGATGGTCTGGTAGAGCAGCTGGGCGGTCAACCGACCCCGGCCGTGGGCTTTGCCATGGGCATGGAGCGTCTGGTGCTGATGCTGGAAACTCTCGAGCTCAACGCCGATATCCGCCCGGCGGTGGATGTCTATCTGGCGATGGTGGGCGAGGGGACCGAACAGGCTGGCTTCCAGCTGGCCGAGCGTCTGCGCGATGCCCTGCCGGACCTGCGCCTGATGAGCCACTGCGGTGGTGGCAACTTCAAGAAACAACTCAAACGTGCCGACAAGAGCGGCGCGGCAATCGCCCTGATCCTTGGTGAGACCGAGGTGCAAAACGGGGAGATCACTATCAAATATCTGCGTGGTCAGGCCGAGCAACAGACCGTCAAGGTTGACGCCGCCATTGCCCTGCTGGCAGCCAAAGGAGAGTAAGCTGTGGAAGTCTATACCACCGAAGAACAACAGGTTGAGGTTATCAAGGAGTGGTGGAAAGAGAACGGAACCTCGGTGATTGCCGGGACCGTGATCGGTCTGGTCGGTCTGTTCGGCTGGCGCTATTACAACCAGCACCAGCAAGAGACCATGGAGGCCTCCTCCCACTCTTACAACCAGGTGATTGAGCAGCTGGCCAAGGGCGATGCCGCCGGTTTCGAGCAGGCACAGCAGTTTGTTACCGCCAACAAGGGTGACTCCTACGGTGAACTGGCTGCGTTGCAACTGGCTGCCGCTGCCGTCAAGGCGGGCAAGCTGGATCTGGCTGCCGAGCAGCTGGAGCTGGTGGCGACCACGGGTGACGAGAGCATTCGTCCCATCGCGGCGCTGCGTCTGGCCCGTGTGCTGAATGATCAGGGCAAGGCAGATGAAGCGCTGGCCAAGCTGGCAACCATCCAGAATGAGGCCTTCAAGGCGCAGGTAGCCGAAGCCCGTGGTGATGTGCTGCAAAAGCAGGGCAAGACCGAAGAGGCTCGTGATGCCTATCAGGCGGCGGCGGATGCCGGCGGCCTGCAGGGTAGCGCCGAGCTCAAGCTGAAAATGGACGATCTGGCCCTGCCGGCCGTTGCGACTGGTGAGGCACCGGATGCGTAATCTATTCAAGATGGTGGCGCTGGGGGCTGCGGTCTCCTTCGCTCTGCAGGGTTGCTCCCTGTTCAGTTCCGAAGAGGATCTCAACCCGATGGCGCCGCTGCCCAAGGTTGAATCTGCCTTCACTGCCGACACCGCATGGTCATCTACTGTGGGTGATGGCATCGGTGACTTCTACTCCCAGCTCAAGCCGGTGGTGGAAGAGGATCGTATCTATGCGGCGGCCCGCGACGGCGATGTCAGCGCCTTTGACCGTGCCAGTGGCGATCGCCTCTGGACCGTCGATCTGGCCGACCTGCCGGTCAACGCCGACAAGCGTAGCGCTCGTCTCTCCGGTGGCCTGGTTTCCCGTTACGGCAAGCTGTTCCTCGGCTCCGAGAACGGGGTGGTCTACGCCCTGAACGAAGAGAATGGCGAAGTGCTGTGGCAGACCAATGTGCCCGGCGAAGTGGTGGCAAGCCCCGCGGTGGAAGATGGCCGCGTGGTGGTGTTGACCACCTCCGGTCGCCTGATCGCCCTCGACACGGATGAAGGCAAGATGCAGTGGTCGCTCTCCGAAGAGCAGCCGCCGCTGACCCTGCGCAGTGCCGGTGCACCGGTGATCACCAACGGCGCCGTGATTTACGGTCGTGCCGATGGCAAGGTGGGCATCGCTCTGCTGAGCAATGGCCAGCCGGTGCGCCAGTCCAAGGTGGCTGATCCGCGCGGTGCCACCGAGTTGGACCGCATGGTTGATGTCGATGCCAGCCCGCTGATTGCCGGTGATGAGCTCTACGCCATCGCCTACAACGGTCAGTTGATGGCGCGCAAACTGATGACCGGCGATGAAGTGTGGAAGCGCAAGTATTCCGGCTATCGCGATCTGGCGATGACCGGCAATGCCATCGTGCTGACCGACAGCCGCAGCCATCTGTTTGCCATCGACCGTCGCAACGGTCTGGAGCTGTGGTCCAACACCCAGCTGGAAAATCGTACTGTCACTGCACCAGTCATCTTCGGTGACTACGTGGTGGTGGGTGATGTGGAAGGATACCTGTATTGGCTTGATCGTACCGACGGTACCATCAAGGCGATGCAGCAGCTCGATAGCAGTGGTCTCTATGCCGCCCCGCTGGTGGATGGCGAGACCCTGTATGTGCAGAGCCGTGACGGCAAGTTGTACGCCCTCAAGCGTCCTTGATCGTCCGATAATGTGAATATCCGGCTCCTGGTCTTCGGACCCGGAGCCTTTGTCGTCTTGAGAATGAGGCTTTTATGACTCCTGTAGTAGCCCTGGTGGGCCGCCCCAACGTGGGCAAATCCACCCTGTTTAACCGCTTGACCCGTACTCGGGATGCCCTGGTTGCCGATTTTCCCGGTCTGACCCGGGACCGTAAATACGGTCAGGCGAAGTTGGGCGAGCTGGAATTTATCGTGGTCGATACCGGCGGTATCGATGGCACCGAAGAGGGGATCGAGCTGAAGATGGCCGAGCAATCCCTGCTGGCCATCGAAGAAGCGGACGTCGTGCTGTTCATGGTGGATGCCCGTGCAGGCTTGACCGCGGCGGATCAAGCCATTGCCGAGCACCTGCGCAAGGCCCACAAGAAGGTATTTCTGGTGGCCAACAAGACCGACGGTATCGACGGTGATTCCGCGGTCTCCGAGTTCTACGGTCTGGCGCTGGGCGAGGTCTACCAGATCGCGGCCGCCCACGGTCGTGGCGTGCTGAGCCTGCTGGAACTGGCCCTAGCTCCCCATCTGGAGACCTTGGTCGACTCCGCTACCGATGAAGATGCGCAGGATGAGGAAGAGGAGGACTTCGACGAAGAAGCCCTGCTGCGCATGGTGGCTGCCGGTGAACTCGATACCAAAGAGGACACCAAGGAGACCCCGTTCGCCGACCTGCCTATCAAGTTCGCCATCGTTGGCCGTCCCAACGTCGGTAAATCTACCCTGACCAACCGCATGCTGGGTGAAGATCGGGTCATCGTCTATGACATGCCCGGCACCACCCGTGACTCCGTTTACATTCCGATGGAGCGTGACGAGCAGAAGTATGTGGTTATCGACACCGCCGGTGTGCGTCGTCGTGGCAAGGTGCACGAGACGGTGGAGAAGTTCTCCGTTATCAAGACCCTGAAAGCTATCGAAGATGCCAACGTTTGCCTGCTGGTGATCGACGCCCAGGAGACCATCACCGATCAGGACTTGAGCATCCTTGGCTATGTGCTCCACGCCGGTCGCTCCGTGGTGCTGGTGGTGAACAAGTGGGATGGTCTGGATCAGAAGGTGAAAGAGGATGTGAAGAACGAGCTGGATCGTCGCTTGGGCTTCATCGACTTCGCTCGCGTCCACTTCATCTCCGCCCTGCACGGCAGTGGCGTCGGCCATCTGTTTGAATCCATTCAGGAGGCTTACCAGTCCGCCACCCGTCGTACCAGCACGGCCATGCTGACCCGCATCATGCAGATGGCGCAGGAAGATCACCAGCCGCCGATGGTCAATGGTCGCCGCGTCAAGCTCAAATATGCTCACGCCGGTGGCTACAACCCGCCGCGCATCGTGATCCACGGCAACCAGCTGAACGACTTGCCGGACTCCTACAAGCGGTATCTGATTAACTACTTCCGCAAGTCCCTCAAGATCATGGGCTCGCCGATCCGGGTCGAGTTCCAGGAGTCGGTCAACCCGTTTGAAGGGAAGAAGAACACCATGACCCTGAGTCAGGAACGTCAGCGCAAACGCCTGCTGAAAATGAAGAAGAAATAAGTCCTTGCGGCTGCCCTCACCGGCAGCCGCTTTGTTATCCTCGCCATGTTAAGGTGAGGAATAAGGTGAGGGGGATCTGCCATGGAACAAGACCATGGCAGATCCACTTTTCGAGGAGTTGATTATGGAAGCCCTGCTTTGTCCATCATGCCAGGCTGAACTGGATACCCGCAGCAAGGAGCAAACCTGTGGCCAGTGCCAGGCCCCTGTTCGCGTCACGGCCATCTGCCCCACCTGCCAGCAGGAGCTGGAGCGTCTCAAGGCGTGCGGCGCGGTGGATTACTTCTGCAACCACTGCAACTCGCTGATCTCCAAGCGGTCGGTACAGTTCAAGGCGGCGCTGGTGTAAGACAGTATTCAGGTGAGAAAGAAGATAAAAAACCCGGCGAATGCCGGGTTTATGCTGTGTGCTCTGCAATAAGCAGGGTATAGGATCGATTTCTGCGCCACAGGTTGCGCTTGATGTCATTAAGCTTGAGTTTGCGTCTGGGGCTCCAGCTGCACTTCGCTTTTCTGACCAGACTGATTTTTCTACGTTTTTGCATCTTGGTCTCCTCCCAACTCAGGTGGCCATCCCGGCCTTGGGTCATTGATGGAGCCCATCCGAAATTGCTGTTATTTAATCTCTCAACATAATGAAAACAATGCGATTTCGGATAGGCTCCGATGTGAATCGATGGTAACAGAGAAGTTTGTGTGAAAACAGCCGAATAATGGCTGGTTAGCGCATGGTGATCTGATTGACCACTTCGGCGATGGCGGTGGGGCGCTCGGCCAGCTCGGGCTCGCTGTCGTTGTCGTTGTCGAGACTCTCCCGCTGATGTGCCTTCTGTTGCTCGTTGTCGAGCCAGAGCAGACTCTGGTAATACTGGCGCACGTTGTTGACATAGTTGCGCGCCTCACTGCCACGGGCATAGCCGTAACGTACCTTGCGGTGCCAGCGCGCTTGCTGCAGCAGCGGCAGCACCTCTTTCACGTCGCTCCAGGCGTCGGGATTCTTGCCGAGCTCTTTGGTCAGGCGGCGGGCATCCATCATGTGGCCGTAACCGATGTTGTAGGCGGTGAGGGCAAACCACACCTTCTCGTCATCGGGCACCGAATCCGGCACCTTCTCCATCATCTGTTGCAGATAGAGGGAGCCACCTTTGATGCTCTCTTCCGGATGAAGCCGGTCGTTGACTCCCATCGCCTTGGCAGTGGGCTCGGTCAGCATCATCATGCCGCGCACGCCGGTGTAGGAGCGGGCCTGCGGGTCCCAGTGGGACTCCTGATAGCTGATGGCGGCGAGCAGACGCCAGTCGATATTCTTGGCGTGAGTCTGGAACAGCGGCTGGTACTTGGGCAGCAGGCTCTTGGCGCGCTTGAGGAAGGTGCGGGTATCGACAAAGTCGAAGTTCTGCACGTGGCCGAAGTACTTCTCGTCCAGCTTGGCGATGGCACCATCCATAAAGCGCTGACCGAAGAAGTCGATCACGCTGGCATAGAGGCTGTCATCGGGCAGCTTGCTCATGGCCCAGGCAACGGTCTGCTTCTGGGCCAGGGTCAGCCCCTCGGTGAGCTCCGGGTAGTAGCGCTGGGTACGGGCCAGCACGGTATCCTGCACCACCGTGTAGTCAATCTTGCCATCCACCACCTGCTTGAGCAGCTCCTCCACATCGGCGTTGTCGCTGGTGCTCCAGGCTAGTTTCGGATTCTCTTTGCTCATCTCTTTGAGCAGATCTTCACCGGTGGAGCCGGCGGCCACCACCAGCTTGCCCTTGATATCGTTCAATGAGGCCGGCTTGGGTTTGCCGTTGCGGTAGACCAGTTTGGGAGAGACCTGATAGAAGCCCGGGCCGAAGCGAAACAGCTCGCGCCGTTCGGGGGTGACCATGATGGCGGCAGCCGCCAGATCGAGTTTGCCCTTTTTCAGCAGGGTGACCAGTTGGTCAGTGGTGTCGACCGGGATGATGGTGAGTTTCACCCCCAACCAGTCGGCATAATTTTGCGCCAGCTCGTAATCGAACCCCTGGGCGAGGTCGTCACGCTGGTAATAGGAGGTGGGACCATAGATGGTGCCAACCCGGATCTCGCCTCGCTGGCGGATCTGCTCCAGCTGGCTGGAGGGGCTATAGAAGTCGCAGCCAACCAGTGTCAGCGTCAACAACAGCCCGATAAACAGTCGAAAAATGCAGCGCAAGTAGGTGAGTACCTTTGTTGAAAAAATCGGCATTTGTCAAAAAAGAGGCACCTTTATACCAGAGAGTGTGCGCAGAGTCACACTGCACGAAGTGAGAAAAACGTTTGTCCGCTGTGAGCCAGATCCCTATAATACGCGCGTCTCAATTCCCCCCCACTTTAAAACTTGGTGAGAAAGGTCATATGGATATCTTGCGTGGTGCCCCAGCACTGTCTGATTTTCGTGTCCAAAAACTGCTGCAACGCTTCGCACAGATGAGAAACGAGAGTGGAGTAGAGAGCGGAGTAGAGATAGAGGATGTCTATGCCGAGTATGTGCACTTTGCCGAGCTGACAAGCCCCCTCTCTCCCCCCGAGCGAGCGACCTTGGGCCAGCTCTTGCGCTACGGCCCGACCATCCCCGAACACACCCCCAGCGGTCAGCTGTTTCTTGTTACCCCCCGCCCCGGCACTATCTCCCCCTGGTCTTCCAAAGCAACCGACATCGCCCACAACTGCGGCCTGAAACAGGTCAAGCGGCTGGAGCGTGGTATTGCCTATTACCTGACCATCAAGGGGCAGGGTGAGCTGAGTGCCGCCCAGCGCAGCGCCATTGCCGCCGTGCTCCATGATCGGATGATGGAAGTGGTGTTTGCCGAGATGAGCGAAGCTGCCGCCCTGTTTGCTCACCACGAGCCGCGCCCCTTCACCCAGGTGGATGTGCTGGGCGGTGGTCGCGCAGCCCTGGCCGAAGCCAACGTGGCGCTGGGTCTGGCGCTGGCCGACGACGAAATCGACTATCTGGTGGAGAACTTCACCAAGTTGGGTCGCAACCCCAACGACATCGAGCTCTATATGTTCGCCCAGGCGAACTCCGAGCACTGCCGTCACAAGATCTTCAATGCCGACTGGACCATCGATGGCGAACAGCAGCCCAAGTCGCTGTTCAAGATGATCAAGAACACCTTCGAGCAGACGCCGGATCATGTCCTCTCTGCCTATAAAGACAACGCCGCCGTGATGGAAGGGAGCCAGGGTGGCCGCTTCTTCCCGAGCCCGGCCAACGGCGAATACCAGTATCACCAGGAACAGGTCGACATCCTGATGAAGGTGGAGACCCACAACCACCCGACCGCCATCTCCCCGTTCCCGGGCGCAGCCACCGGCTCCGGCGGCGAAATTCGCGACGAGGGAGCAACCGGTCGCGGTGCCAAGCCCAAGGCGGGTCTGGTCGGTTTCTCCGTTTCCAACCTGCGCATTCCCGGCTTCGAGCAGCCCTGGGAGCAGGATTTCGGCAAGCCGAGCCGCATTGTCAGCGCCTTTGACATCATGCAAGAGGGGCCGCTCGGCGGCGCCGCGTTTAACAACGAGTTCGGCCGTCCGGCCATTCTCGGCTACTTCCGTACCTTCGAAGAGGAGGTGCCGAGCCACAACGGCGTCGAGGTGCGTGGCTACCACAAACCCATCATGCTGGCAGGCGGCATCGGCAACATTCGCACCGAACATGTCCAGAAAGGGGATATCCCGGTCGGTGCGGCGCTCATCGTGCTGGGCGGCCCGGCGATGAACATCGGTCTGGGCGGCGGTGCCGCATCCTCCATGGCCTCCGGCCAGTCGGCCGAAGATCTCGACTTTGCCTCGGTGCAGCGTGACAACCCCGAGATGGAGCGCCGTTGCCAGGAGGTGATCGATCGCTGCTGGCAGCTGGGTGACGACAACCCTATCGTCTTTATCCACGATGTGGGGGCGGGTGGTCTCTCCAACGCCATGCCGGAGCTGGTCAACGACGGTGAGCGTGGCGGTCGTTTCGATCTTCGCGCCATCCAGAGCGACGAGCCGGGCATGAGCCCGCTGGAGATCTGGTGCAACGAATCCCAGGAGCGTTACGTGCTGGCGGTAGCGCAGGACAAGCTGCCGTTGTTCAAGGCGCTGTGCGAGCGTGAGCGCGCACCCTATGCCGTGATCGGTACCGCGACCGAAGAGAAGCATCTGACCCTCTCTGACAGCCACTTTGACAACCAGCCCATCGATCTGCCGCTGGACGTGCTGCTCGGCAAGGCGCCCAAGATGCACCGCGACGTGGTGACCCTGCCTGCACAAGGCAAAGCGCTCCAGCTCGATGGCATCACTTTGAGTGACGCGGCCGAGCGGGTACTGCGCCTGCCGACCGTGGCGGAGAAGTCCTTCCTGATCACCATCGGCGATCGCAGCGTGACTGGCTTGGTCAATCGCGACCAGATGGTTGGCCCCTGGCAGATCCCGGTGGCCGATTGCGCCGTCACTGCTGCCACCTACGACAGCTATCACGGCGAAGCCATGTCCATGGGCGAGCGTACCCCGGTGGCGCTGCTCTCCCACGCTGCCTCCGCTCGCATGGCGGTAGCGGAAGCGCTCACCAACCTGGCACCGGCCCACATCGGTTCCCTCAAGCGGGTCAAGCTCTCCGCCAACTGGATGGCCGCTGCCGGTCACCCGGGGGAAGATGCCGGTCTCTATGAGGCGGTCAAAGCGGTAGGTGAGGAGCTCTGCCCGGCCTTGGGCATCACCATTCCGGTGGGCAAGGACTCCATGTCCATGAAGACCCGCTGGCAGCAGGATGGCAAGGAGCACAGCGTCACCTCGCCGCTCTCCCTGCTCATCTCCGCCTTTGCCCGGGTCGAGGATGTGCGCAACACAGTCACGCCACAACTGCGTACCGATCTCGGTGAAACCGACCTTATCCTCATCGACCTTGGCAACGGCAAGCAGCGCCTCGGCGCCTCTGCGCTGGCGCAGGTCTATCGCCAGCTGGGTGACAAGGCGCCGGATCTCGACAATCCGGTCCAGCTCAAGGGCTTCTTCAACGCCATTCAGGCGCTGGTGGCTGATCGCAAACTGATCGCCTACCACGACCGCTCCGACGGTGGTCTGTTCGTCACACTGACCGAGATGGCGTTTGCCGGCCACTGCGGCCTCGACATCCAGCTCGATCGCATCGGCGGCGAGCTGCTGCCGGCGCTGTTCAACGAGGAGCTGGGCGCCGTCATTCAGGTGCGTCGTGAAGACAAAGAGGCGGTGATGACCCTGCTGGCCGGTCACGGTCTGGCGGCCTGCTCCCATGTGCTCGGTACCGTGCGCGAAGGGGATCTCATCACCTTGCAACGGGGCGGTCAGGAGGTCTATCGTGCCAGCCGCACAGCCCTTCGCACCATCTGGGGCGAGACCAGTTGGCAGATGCAGCGCCTGCGCGACAATCCCGAGTGTGCCGACAGTGAGCACGCGGCCCGTCAGGACGCCACAGATCCGGGTCTGCATGCCAAGCTGACTTACAACCCGTCCGAGGATGTGGCAGCCCCTTACATTGCCCGCGGGGTCTCCCCCCGTCTGGCGGTGCTGCGCGAGCAGGGGGTCAACTCCCATGTGGAGATGGCGGCGGCGTTCGATCGTGCCGGTTTCGCGGCGGTCGATGTCCATATGAGCGACATTCTCTCCGGTCGCATCAAGCTGGAAGAGTTCCAGACCCTGGTGGCCTGTGGCGGTTTCTCCTACGGTGACGTGCTGGGGGCCGGTGAAGGCTGGGCCAAGTCCATCCTGTTCAATGACAACGCCCGCGAGCAGTTCCAGCGCTTCTTCGAGCGCGGCGATACTCTCTCTCTGGGGGTCTGCAACGGTTGCCAGATGATGTCCAACCTGCGAGAACTCATCCCGGGTGCCGATCTCTGGCCGCGCTTTGTACGCAACCGCTCCGAGCGCTTCGAGGCCCGCTTCAGTCTGGTAGAGGTGCAAGACTCCCCGTCGGCCTTCTTCGCTGGCATGGCCGGCTCCGTGATGCCCATTGCCGTCTCCCACGGGGAAGGGCGTGTCGAGGTGCGCGATGCCGCTCACTTGAGCGCGCTGCAGCAGAGCGGTCTGGTAGGGCTGCGTTTTGTCGACAACCGTGGCAGCGTGACCGAGCAGTACCCGGCCAACCCGAATGGCTCACCGAACGGTATCACCGCCGTGACCACCACCGATGGGCGCGCCACCATCATGATGCCGCACCCGGAGCGGGTGTTCCGCACCGTGGCCAACTCCTGGCACCCCGACAACTGGGGCGAGGACGGCGCCTGGATGCGGATGTTCCGCAACGCCCGGGTTCGTCTGGGTTAATAGAGACAGCGCCAGCGCATAAAAACAGAAACCGGCCAATTGGCCGGTTTTTTTATCCGTGTCGTTACGGCTTGCCGAGCGGTTGGGGGATAAAGTCTCCCCGGTCGAGGATCCGCAGACAGGCATCCACCACATCCGCATCGAGCTGATGGCCGCGCATCTGGATGATTTGCTCCCTGGCCTGGGGAATGCCGAGGGCGGCGCGATAGGGGCGATCCGAGGACATGGATTCGACGATATCGGCGACGGTGAGGATGCGGGCCTCCAGCAGGATCTCATCCCCCTTGAGTCCCAGCGGATAGCCGGAGCCATCGAGATACTCGTGGTGCTGGTGGATCATTCGGGCGATGGGCCAGGGGAAGTCGATATCCTTGAGCACCAGATAGCCGATGGCGGGGTGTTCCTTGACCAGCTCGAACTCCAGCGGCGTGAGGCGCTCCGGTTTGGTGAGAATTTCGGCCGGTACCTGGATCTTGCCGATATCGTGCACCATGGCGCCCAGATAGATCCCCCGCAGCCGCTTCTCTTCCAGCCTGAGCTCTCGGCCGATGGCTTTGGCCAGCTTGGCCACATGTTTCTGATGGCCAGCGGTATAGGGATCGCGCTGCTCCAGCACGGCGGCGATGGCACCCAGCGCATCTTCCAGTGCCAGCTCCAGCTGGCGGGCATGGAAGATCTTCTCCTGTTGCGAGCGCAGATAAGCCTGCTGGGTATGGCGCGCCTGCAGGCCATAGGTGAGGTAGTCGGTCAGCTGGATGAAGAGCTGCTCCTCCTCCTGGCTGAACAACCGTGGCTGGTCGCTGTGAATGATCAGCGCACCGGCCAGATCCTCCTGCAGTGGCAAGGGGATCAGCAGGCGGGATCGCAACGGGTGGCGGCCGGTATGGGGCCGCTCGTGGAAGATCACCTGATTGAGGCGCCGCTGGTGGAGGATGGCCTGGGTGAGGGCCTCATCGTTCAACCACAGCGTTTGTTCCGAGGCATCGGCACTGCCTGCCTGCGCCACGATCCTCGGCGGTTGGGCGAGTTCGGGCTGGCTTTGCAGCACTGCCACCAGCGGAAAACGGTCATCGACGGCGATGGCATCGCAGATATCCTGCAGCAGTTGTGGCTCATCGCCCGGTTTGAGCAGGGCGTGGTGGGCGCGGCTGATCGCTTGCTGGGTCCAGGTGTACTGTTGCAGTTTCTCCTGCTGCCACTTCTGCTCGGTAATGTCTTCGAAGAAGACGCCGACCCCAACGATGACCCCCGCCTCATCACGCAGGGGAAACTTGGTGGTGCTGAGCCAGCGGGCTTCTCCCCCCTTCAGATAGGGCTCTTCGATGTGCTGGTGTATCCCTTCGCGCATGACTCGGGCGTCATCCTCCCGATAGCGCTGTACCAGTTCGGGGGGAAAGAAGTCGCAGTCATTCTTGCCCACCAGTGCCTCTGGTGAGAGGGCGAGATCCGCCGCCAGCAGGCGGTTGCCCGCGATGTAGCTGAAGCGGGTGTCTTTGAGCAGCACCCGATAGGGAAGCTGATCCATCACTTGGGTCAGCAACAGCGCCGAGGAGGGGAGCGCATCGGTCAGTGGGTGGGGGAGTGCACAGGAGGTGAGGAGTTCGGACATCTTATCCCGCCTTGTCTGCAAGTTGACTGATGGGAGGACCGAAGTGGTAGCCGGTCTGCCAGAGCACGATACAGCTGTTGACCACTTTTTCATCGTAATGGATCCCGGCATAGCGGGTCAGTTCGGCAAAGGCGTCACTCAGGGGCATGGCCCGGCGGAACGGGCGATGGGAGGTCATGGCGATCAGCGAGTCGGCCACCCGGATAATGCGTGCCTCCAGGGTAATGGCGTTGCCCGCCAGCCCCTGCGGATAGCCGCTGCCATCGAGGTTTTCGTGGTGCTGCAGCACTATGGTGGCGATGGGCCAGGGGAAGTCGATCTGTTTGAGAATATCGTGGCCGGCCTGGGGGTGCTGCTTGATCAGTTCGAACTCCACCGGCCGCAATTCACGTGGGCGGGTGATGATCTCGGTGGGGATCTGCAGCAGGCCGATATTGTGCACCATGGCCGCTAGTCCCAGCGCATCCAGCCGCTCTTGCCGCAGTTGCATGGCCTGCCCGATGGCCAGTGCCAAATCGCGCACCCTCAGCTCATGGCCCGCACTGTTGCGATCCTTGTGGCTGATGGCGCTGGCGAGGGCACTGATGGTCTGGAACAGCAGGTCACGCTGGTGGCGCTCGCTCTCCTTGAGGCGAGTGATGTCGACCAGGGTGCCGATGATGCCGGCAACCATCCCCTGATGGTCATAGAAGAGATCCTTGAAACAGATGACCTGATAGCGCATGCCATTGCGGTCATGCAACTGCTGTTCGATGCACTGGGGCTGGCGACTTCGCAGCAACTCGGCTTCCCGCATGCTGTAGGCCTCGGCAAGCCCGACTGGCAGCAGCTCCTCGACCCGTCGACCCAGCAGCGCCTCCTTGCCGATGCCGATCACCTGATTGAAGGCCTGGTTGCAGCCCAGAAATCGCCCTTCGATATCTTTGTAGAACACCGGGATCGGGATGGCCTTGAGCAGGGATTCGTTGAAGTGTTTCAGATCCTTCAGTTCGGCCTGCTGACGCAGGGCGAGCAGCTCGCTGTCCTTGCAGAGGGAAATGGCGCGGGCCAGGTTGCCGAGCACCGGGCTGAACAGATGGCAGACCGGTACGATCTGCTGATGTGGCTGGGGGGCGAGCAGCAAGATGAGATACCCCCCTTCAACCTTGAGCCGATAGGCAAAGTGGTAGGGGCGGCTGCCCGGCAGGGGAAGCGTCTGTTGCAGCAGGCAGTGCTCCTCCTCGCTGACCCACCCAGGCAGTGGCAGGGTGGTGCCGGTGTGCTGGCGCAGCTGCTCGTCGCCGATCACCTTGAGCAGCTTGTATCCCTCCTGTTGCTGCTGCAATACCGCGCCAACCGGCGTGGCGCAGTGATGCATAAAACGTTGCAGTACCTTGGTGAGCAGCGCATCCAGCGTCACTTCACGCCCGATGCAGAGCGCCAGATCGCAGACGATGGCCATGGCGTGGTCGTTGTTCATATCAATGCCCCGTTACAGAGAATGGCGCCGTTATGAAATTGGGGGTAATCCCCGTGGCGCACGCTGCCAATTTCGCCAAGGGAGAGGGCTCCTGCCAGATCGCCGGCCCCCGAGTGGGTCAGCAGGGTGTGCAGCTCGGTCACCGTCTGCTGGTCGAAGTGCAGCTGGCGTCCCGCGCAGTAGTAGACCTCCAGCAAGTGTGCCCGGGTGAGGGTTTGTTGCTGGTTGAGGCGCCTGGCCAGTGAGCAGGCATGTTCGGTGGCACTCTCCGGCGCCTTCAGCAGGGTGAGGATGCTGTGCTCTGCGACCTCGCCGGCGCAGAGCAGGGCGCCGTCATCGTTTGCCTCGACGGGGATCCTGACAATCACATCCCCGTTGGCCCGCAGCAGGCCCAGTGGCATGTGCACCACGAAACGGTAGAGCTCCTCGCGCACCATAGTGTGCTGGAATTGCTGGCTGATCAGCCCCTGATATTTTTGAAAGGCCGGTTGCCAGTCGATGTAGGCAATCTTGTTCGCTTCACTGCTGGTGGCCAGCATCGGTTGGGCCGAGAGTTGGTAACCATGTTCCAGAAAGGGAAAGCTGTTGCTGGGCAGCAGCGTGCAGGTGACCCCGTAGGCAAGTTGCCGTTGATTGTCGAACAGGCAGGCAAGGGGGGTGAAGCTGCCGCTGCCTGCGTTGGCGCCGGCATAGTTGACGCGATTGGCCAGTTGCAGATAAAGCGCATCCAGAATGGAGGCGATATTGGGAATGAGGTTGTCGAAGGTCAGAAACAGGGTTGGTGGCGGCGAAGGGGTTGGCCAGGTGGCCAGCATGTTCTCCACCTGTTCCGCAATCCGGTTGGCAAGGGATACTGCGCTGGCCTGCGGTGTCAGGGGCAGCAGTGTGGCGTGATAGGGGTTGGCTCTGGGCAGTAGCCAGGCCCCTTGCGGCAACAATCCTTGCGCACCGATCAGCTGGGGGAAAATGGCGCCATCCAGGGCGATGTTGAAGTCGCGACACAACTGCTGCAACAGGGGAACCTGCGCGCAATCCTGTTCGGCCAGCAGTATGGTCAGCTTGCCTCCTTGCAAGGGTGCCAGCGTGGCAGCCAGTTCTGTCGGGTTAAATTGGCAAACGTAGTGTTGCTTCATCAATCTGAACTCCATTCCAGAATATAACCAATATATCAATAAGGAATTCAAGAGGGTATGAGGATCTCGCCCGGTTCTGGTTGTATGGCAAAAACCATGATGGGTATCACCCTCGCTGACTGATCTGTCATTTGCTTGCTCGCGGAGTGCGCGATGCTGTCGGACCGGAAATAGAAAACCGGCAGCCAAGGCTGCCGGTTTTGCGGGTAATGAGGGGTAGTGACGGTAAAGGTTACTGCAATACCACGTGCTGGAACCCTTGTACCAGGCTGATGACCGGCTGGGGATAGAGCCCCAGCAACACCACCAGCGCTGCAGAGAGCAGCACTACCACACCACCGGAGGAGAGTGCCCAGTCGGCGCTGGCATCGCGCTGCTGCATACCCGGTTCGCGCAGATAGAGGGTCACCATCACCTTGAGGTAGTAGTAGAGACCCAGTGCGCTGCCTAGCACGATGGCACCGGAGAGCCACCAGAGCTGCGCCTCGACGGTGACGCCGATGAGGTAGAACTTGCCGATAAAGCCGAGGGTCATCGGGATGCCCGCGAGTGACAACATCATCACCGTCAGTACGGCAGTCAGATAGGGGCGCTTCCAGAACAGACCGCGATAGCTGTGCAGGGAGTCGGCATCCTTGCCGCGATAGGGGCTCGACATCATGCTCACCACCCCAAAGGCACCCAGGCTGGTGAACAGATACATCAGCAGGTAGACCCCGGCTGCTTCCACCGGCATCTGGCCGAATCGGCTCGCCACGATCACCGCCAGCAGGTAACCGAAGTGGGAGATGGAAGAGTAACCCAGCATCCGTTTGACGTTGGTCTGCACCAGGGCCAGCAGGTTGCCGACCAGGATGGAGATGATCGCCATGGCTGCCAGCAGCCGGTGGATCATGGGATCGCTCGCCGCCGGTACCGCCAGATAGAAACGCAGCAGCACGGCAAAGACCGCCACCTTACTGACGGTGGCGAGGAAGGTGGCGACCGGTGCCGGGGCACCTTCGTAGACATCCGGGGTCCAGAGGTGGAAGGGGGCCAAGGAGAGTTTAAAGGCAAAGCCGACCAGCATTAACCCCAAACCGCCCATCAGCAGCGGATGGTGAGCCGGGCTCTCGGCCAGGGACTGCCCCAGGGCTGCAAAGCTCAAGCTGCCTGCCTGTGCATAGAGCAGCGCCATGCCAAACAGCAGGAAGGCGGTAGCGGCGGCAGAGAGCACCATGTATTTCACCGCGGCTTCCAGAGAGTGGCGCTCGCGGTAGGCGTAACCCACCAGACCGAACATCGGCAGGGTCAACATCTCGATCCCGATAAAGAGAGAGGCGAGGTGACGGGAGCAGGCCAGCACCAGACCACCGGCGGTGGCGATCAGCAGCAGCAGGAAGAACTCCTCCCGGTTGTCCGGATAGGCTTTCAGCCACGACTGGCCGAAGGTACAGGTGGCCAGGGCGCCGATCAGTACCAGCCCCATGTAGAAGACGGCGTAACTGTCCACTTGCAGCAGCGGGGTGACCCCCTGATCCCCTTGCGCCATCACGATGGGCAGCGAGAACAGAGCAAGGTTGAGGCCAACAATGGTCACGGTAAAGGCGGTAGTGACACAGCGGCGCCACGCGATGGCCAGCATCAGGGCCGCCATGGCCCCGGTGGTCAACAGCAGGGGAAGCAGTGCCAGCAGTTGGGAAGCGGAGAAAGTCATTGCAGGGCTCCAGCAGTCGGCAGCAGATACCAGTGCAGCACGTTGATAAGGCTGCTGCTGGCGGTGTCAATCACGGGTTGGGGATAGAGGCCAAGCAGAACCAGCAGGCCCGCGATCACCATCATCATGGTCAGCTCGCGGCGATCCAGTCCCTTGAGCATGCTCTCATCCTTGGCGGGGCCAAAGCAGGCGCGCTGCAACATGATGAGGGAGTAGACAGAGGCCAGTACCAGACCGAAGGTGGCGACTGCAGTGATGACAGGGGCAACCTGGAAGCTGCCGACCAGGATCAGGAACTCGCCGACAAAGTTGCCGGTGCCCGGCATGCCAAGCGACGCCACCGAGAAGAAGAGCATCACGCCGGGCAGATAGCGCAGGCGTCCCCACAGGCCGCCCATCTGGCGCAAATCCCGGGTGTGTAACCGCTCGTAGAGCTGACCGCAGAGGATAAAGAGGCCGGCTGCGGAGAGACCGTGGGCGATCATCTGCACCACGGCGCCCTGCAGGGCCAGCTCGCTCCCCGAGTAGATAGCGATCATCACAAAGCCCATGTGGGAGATGCTGGTGTAGGCTACCAGCCGTTTGATGTCGGTCTGGGCAAAGGCCACGATGGCGCCATACACGATGCCGACAAGACCCAGCACCATGGCGTAGGGAGCAAATTCGGCGGACGCCTCGGGGAAGAGCGGCAAGGCAAAGCGCAGCAGACCATAGGCGGCGGTTTTGAGCAAAATACCGGCCAAATCCACCGAGCCTGCGGTCGGCGCCTGACTGTGGGCATCCGGCAGCCAGCCGTGCAGCGGTACCAGCGGCATCTTGACCGCGAAGGCGATAAAGAAGCCCAGCATCAGCAGCCACTGAACGCCCTTGCTCATCGGGGTATTGAGCAGCTCCAGATAGTTGAAGGTGAAGACTCCGGTGGCATGCTGGTGGGTCAGCACCAGCCCGATGATGGCCACCAGCATGATAAGGCCCGAAACCTGGGTGTAGATAAAGAACTTGGTTGCTGCGTTGATCCGTGATTTGCCGTCAGTGACCGAATGGCCCCAGAGCGCAATCAGGAAGTACATGGGGACCAGCATCATCTCCCAGAAGAAGAAGAAGAGGAACAGGTCCAGCGCCATAAAGACCCCGAGCACGCCGCCCAGGATCCAGAGCAGGTTGAGGTGGAAGAAGCCGATGCGCTGCACGATCTCTTTCCACGAACAGAGAATGGCCAGTACCCCGATAAAGCAGGTGAGGATCACCATCAAGAGCGACAGGCCATCCACCGCCAGATGCAAAGAGATGCCGAAGCGGGGGATCCACTGCAGGCGCCACTCGGCGGCCCAGGCGGAGGCAGCACCAGAGACGCCCGCGCTGTCGAGACCCGTGGTGGCAAGGGAGAAGTCTCCACTTAGCCAGATGGCACAGGAGAGCAGCAGGCTGGCGCTCATGGAGAGCAGGGCTACCCAGCGGACAAACTGCCCGCCGAGACGCTCCATCTGCCAGCAGAGCAAGCCGCCGATAAAAGGAATTAGCAAGATCCAGAGTAAGGTCACGGTATCAGCTCTCGTTCAAGTTCATATGAGATTGCGCTCCCTGTTCCATCAGGGAGAGCAAACAGCCTGGCTG
The DNA here is from genome assembly GCF_051920345.1 of Aeromonas sp. 102P. Classification (NCBI taxonomy): domain Bacteria; kingdom Pseudomonadati; phylum Pseudomonadota; class Gammaproteobacteria; order Aeromonadales; family Aeromonadaceae; genus Aeromonas; species Aeromonas sp. 102P. The sequence goes on from NZ_JBQBCZ010000001.1 coordinate 2,457,992, forward strand.
TATGATTGTCCGGTTGTTCATCGCGTTATCCCAGCAGCAACAGCGCCAGCACCAGCACGGCACCGATCCCCATGGAGGCGGCATACCAGCGCAACTTGCCGGTCACGGTCCAGGCCAGCAGCTGGTTGCCACGCAGGGCAAGCCAGGCGGGCAGGCCCATCATCCAGTCCAGCGGATCCTGCCCGACCAGACGGGTCGCCAGCAGATAGGGTTTGACCCACAGCTGGTCGTAGAGCCAGTCAAAGCCCCAGGCGTTGAACCAGAGGGTGCTGAGCAGGCGGCCCGGCGCGCTGTTGGCAATGGAGGTGGCCAGACGGCGCTCACCAAGGAACAGAAACGCGGCCAGCGCAATGCCTGCGATGGCGATGATGCCAGAGGCTACCTCCAGTGCATGGCGACCCTCTTCGATATGGTCCCCCGGGCCTGCGGGTAGTACACCTGCCAGTGGCGGGGTGATCAGCGCGCCGATGCCGGTAGAAAGCACCAGCAGCACCAGCAGCGGCAGGTGGTGAGCCAGACCGTGGCCGGCGTGGGCTTTGGTCTGCTCTTTGCCATGGAAGGCGATAAAGATCAGCCGGAAGGTATAGAGCGAGGTGAGGAATGCCCCTACCAGACCTGCCCACAGCAGCGCGCTTTGGCCAGAGGCCTCTACTTGCCACAGGATGGCGTCCTTACTGTAGAAACCGGAAGTGACCAGCGGCAACGCCGCCAGCGCCGAGCCCCCCACCAGGAAGCAGGCATAGACCAGCGGCAAACTCTTGCGCAGGCCACCCATCTTGAAGATGTTCTGCTCATGGTGGCAGGCAACGATAACGGCACCGGCGGAGAGGAACAGCAGCGCCTTGAAGAAGGCGTGGGTCATCAGGTGGAAGATGGCCCCTTCCCAAGCGCCGACACCCAGTGCCAGAAACATGTAGCCAATCTGGCTCATGGTGGAGTAGGCAAGGATCCGCTTGATATCGGTCTGAACCAGCGCGGCAAAGCCTGCCAGCACTAGGGTGATGGCGCCAACCAGCCCGACCAGATGGAGGATCTCTGGCGCCAGCAGGAACAGGCCGTGGGTACGGGCAATCAGGTAGACACCGGCGGTCACCATGGTGGCGGCGTGGATCAGCGCAGAGACCGGGGTCGGGCCTGCCATCGCATCCGCCAGCCAGGTTTGCAGCGGCAGTTGTGCCGATTTGCCGACCGCGCCGCCCAAGAGCATCAGGCAGGCCAGCGACAGGGCAGGGGAGCCCTCGGCAAACAGGGTCGGGGCACGAACCAGCAGCTCGTGGATATTGAGGGTGCCCAGTTCCCGATAGAGGATAAACAGGCCGATGGCGAGGAAGACATCACCCACCCGGGTCACGACAAATGCCTTGAGGGCGGCCGCTCCGTTCTTGCGATCCTTGTAGTAGAAGCCGATCAGCAGATAGCTGCACAGCCCCACCCCTTCCCAGCCGAGGTAGACAAACAGCAGGTCATCGGCCAGCACCAGAAACAGCATGCTGGCGATAAAGAGGTTGGTGTAGGTGAAGAAGCGGGAGTAACCCTCTTCCCCGCGCATATACCAGGAGGCGAACAGGTGGATAAAGAAACCGACCCCAGTCACCACCCCCAGCATGGTCAGCGACAGGCCATCCAGTGCCAGCGAGAAGCTCGGGGTAAAGTTGCCCACCGCCATCCATTGCCACAGGCGCTGGACATAGACGCCCCCCTCGGGCGGGTTGCCCAGAAAGTCGATGCCCACCCACAGGGTAGTGAGGGCCGACAGGCCAATGGAGCCCACCCCGATCATTGCAGAGGTACGCTCACCAAACCGGCCGAGGGAGAAGGCCAGCACCAGCCATCCCAGCAGCGGAAATAGAAAAGTCAGATATAAGAGGCTCATCCGCGCATCTCGCTCACAGTGTCCACGTTTAGAGTGTGGTAACGACGATAGAGCAGCAGTAACAGGGCAAGGCCGATACTGGCCTCCGCTGCCGCCAGAGAAATCACCAGGATATACATGATCTGGCCATCGGCTTGGGCCCAGCGGCTACCCGCCACCACAAACGCCAGTGCCGAGGCATTCATCATGATCTCGATACTCATCAGGATGTAGAGCAGGTTGCGGCGGATCAGCAGACCGCACAAGCCGATGCAGAAGAGCACCGCGGCCAGCAGGAGGCCGTGCTCCATAGGGATTCCATTCATTGCTGACCTCCTTCTTGTGCAGAGCGGGAAGCAGAGCGCGGGACGGAGAGCACTTCACCGCTCTTCTCTTCCCGACCCAGGTGATAGGCGGTTACCAGACCCGCCAGCAGCAGGATGGAGGCGAGCTCCACCGCCAGCACATAGGGGCCAAAGAGTTCGACACCTACCTGCTTGGCGGTCACTTCGGTCACCCCGATCAGGCCCCCGGTCACTCCGAGAATGCCGTGGGCCAGAAAGCCCAGCAGGATCAGCGAGAGCAGGGCAGGGCCCCCCCAGGTCATGGGGGTGAGCCACTTTTTCTCCTGCGCCTGGGCACTCCCCAGGTTCAGCATCATCACCACGAACACGAACAGCACCATGATGGCGCCAGCGTAGACGATCACCTGCAGGGCGCCCGCAAAGGCGGCACCCAGGCAGAAGAAGATCATGGCCACGGCGATGAGGGAGATGATGAGATTGAGCAGCGCATGCATGGGATTGCTGGTGCTGATCACCCGCAGCGTGCTGTAAATGGCCACCAGGGCCGAGGCATAAAATGCCAGTTCCATGATTGACTCCTCAGGGCAGCAGGCTCTTGACATCGATGGGCTTGGCTTCGTTTTCGGCATCCCCTTTCGGCTTGCCGTCGATGGCCATCCCGCTCATGCGGTAGAAGTTGTAGTCCGGGTATTTGCCGGGCCCGCTGATCAGCAGATCTTCCTTCTCGTACACCAGATCCTGGCGGCGATACTCACCCATCTCGAAATCCGGTGTCAGCTGGATGGCGGTGGTGGGGCAAGCCTCTTCACACAGGCCGCAGAAGATGCAGCGAGAGAAGTTGATGCGAAAGAACTCCGGATACCAGCGACCATCTTCCCGCTCGGATTTTTGCAGCGAGATGCAGCCGACCGGGCAGGCAACTGCGCAGAGGTTGCAGGCCACGCAGCGCTCGTCCCCGTCGGGGTCGCGGGTCAGCACGATGCGACCGCGGTAGCGGGGGGCCGCATAGACTGCCTGCTCCGGATAGTTGAGGGTTTCACGGGGCCGCCAGGCATGGGAGAAGACCATGGCCAGACTGCGTAACTGGGTGCCGACACCCTGAATAATGCTAAAAATTTTCATATTGAGTGCCTCACTGCGTACTTATCAGTACAACTGCCGCGGTGACCAGCATATTGATCAGGGTCAGCGGCAAGCAGACTTTCCAGCCAAACGACATCACCTGGTCAAAGCGCGGGCGAGGCAGGGAGGCCCGCAGCAGGATGAAGAACACCATGAAACAGGCGGTCTTCAGGGCAAACCAGATGAAGGGGGGCAGCCAGGGGCCGTGCCAGCCACCGAAGAAGAGGGTCACGATGAGCGAGGAGATCAGCACGATGCCGATATATTCGCCCACGAAGAAGAGACCCCACTTCATCCCCGCATACTCGATGTGATAGCCATCGGCGAGCTCCTGCTCGGCTTCTGGCTGATCGAACGGGTGACGGTGGGTGACGGCGACACCGGCAAACAGGAAGGTGACAAAGCCCAGGATCTGGGGCACCACGTTCCACAAGTCTGCCTGTGCCTCGACGATATCCCGCAGGTTGAAACTGCCGGTCTGGATCACAATCCCCATCAGGGATAGCCCGAGAAACACCTCGTAGGAGAGAGTCTGGGCCGAGGCGCGCAAGCTGCCGAGCAATGAGTATTTGTTGTTGCTCGACCAGCCGGCGAACAGCACCGCATAGACAGCCAGCCCTGCGATGGCCAGGATGTAGAGCAGCCCCACATTGAGATCCGCCACGCCCCAGGTGGGGGTGATGGGCACCACCGCAAACGCCAGAATAAAGGCGGTGAAGGCGATGATGGGGGCCAGGATAAAGATCCGCCGATCAGCGAACGGCGGGATCCAGTCCTCCTTGAAGAACATCTTGATCATGTCGGCGGCCAGCTGGAGCAGACCAAACGGCCCCACCCGGTTGGGGCCATAGCGATCCTGCCACAGGGCCAGCAGGCGACGCTCGATGAAGCTCATGAAGGCGCCAGCCCCCACGATCCCCACCAGCACGAGCAGTGCCTTGCCGACCTCCAGCAACAGATCGATCAGCGAGTCGCTCATGCGATGACCTCCTGCAGGTTATTGATATATGCCTGCTGCAGCGCAGTTGGCAGGCCGTTGACGCCAAGGGGCAGACCCACCAGACCGGCCGCCAGCTGCTCGCTCAGACGCAGACGCAGTTGCCAGTGGCTGCCACCCCAGGAGAAGGAAACTTGATTGCCTGCATGCAGGGCCAGACGCTGCGCATCGGCCGGATTCAGCACCAGCTCGGGCTCGTTCATCCGGGTCTGGATGACCGGGCTGCGGGCGGAGAGCTCCTCGCCACCAAACAACTGGACATAGTTGACCACTTGCAGCGCATCCTCTGCCTTGAAGGGGGAGGGGATGGTAGTAAACCAGCCAAGGGTATCTTCGCTTGCTTCCAGCAGACGGCGACCCGGATCACCGGCGCGCAGTTTGCCACCCACTTCATCCTGGAACTTGTTCCAGGCGGAAGGAGAGTTCCAGCCCGGTGCCCAGGCGAACGGTACTTGCGGCAGCGGCTGACGGGCTCCGGCATACCCTTCCATGGAGAAGTTGAAGGGGGAGTCCGGATCCTGAGCCACCCGTGGCTCGCTGACATTCTGGTTGGCCAGCATGGAGGTGCGGCCACTGTAGCGGTGCGGTTCACGAGCCAGACGCATGCCGCGGATCCGCAAGCCTGCGTTGGGGGCAGCTTCCAGCATGGTGGCCAGCAGCGGATTGCTGGTGGCGCAGTCATGGTTGACCTGGTCGAAGTTCTGCCAGCGCAGCGGCTTGCGTTCGATCGCCCCTTGCAGCGCCGCCAGCCAGCGCCACCCTTCACGCACCTGAATATCGGCGTTGTAGAAGGCTGGGGCATAGACCTGGAAGAAGCGCTGGGCGCGACCTTCCATGTTCACCAGGGTGCCATCGGCTTCGGCAAAGCTGGCGGCCGGCAGGATCAGATCAGCCTTGTTGGCGGTCGGGGTCGCCTGATGGTCGATGACCAGCAGGTATTGCAGCCGTGCCAGCGCAGCATCCACCCGGTTGCGCGGCGCGCGGCGGTAGAGATCGTTCTCCAGGGTGACCAGCGCCAACCCCTCTTCTGACTCGATACGCGCAAGGGCGGCTTCGAGCGACTTGTCTGACAAGGTTTGAGCGCCCTGCATGGCCAGACCCAGCGAGTTGGCCTCCTGGCCAACCAGCGCGATGCTGGCTTCCAGTCCTCGGCCTTTCAGGGCGCGGGCAATGTTGCTTGCCGCCTCAAGCAGCGCCACATCGCGGGCAGTGGAGCCTGCAATGATGAGCGGCTTCCTGGCGTTGCCGAGCAGCTCGGCCCAGCGAGCCGCTTGTGCCTGCTGTTCGGGGCAGAGGTCGGCCACGGCCGGTGCACTCGGGTCGAGCAGGTTGGCGATGGCAAAGCCAATGCGCGCCTGATCGGCATAGGGGGCGTGCAGCTTGTCGGCCGCTACATCGTCCAGACGGGTGGTGTCGAGACTGGTGATGAGCAGCGGGTAGCGCTCGTTCTGACCCAGGGTCTGAACGGCGGCGACTTGCCACAGATCGACCTTCATCTTGCGGGCCAGCTCGCGAGCCTTGCCCTTGACCGACTGACGCAGCGCCAGCGCGATACGGGCGGCGCTCATGGTGACATCTTCGCCGAGCACCAGAATGGCGTCGGCCTCTTCCATGTCCCGCAGGCTCGGAGTCGGCACGCCGCCCTGTTGCAGGATCTGTAGCATCTTCAGCTGACAGGCCCACTCGGCCTGCTCGACGCCTGCGTAGAAGTTGGCTTCACCCACCAGCTCGCGCAGGGCAAAGTTGCTCTCCAGCGAGGCGCGGGGCGAGCCGATGCCGATGAGGCCGCGGGCCGTGCGCAGGGCATCGGCGGCTCGGTTGAGGGCGCCATCGACCGTGATGGTCAGCTGGTCGTTGCCATCTTTGAGCAGCGGTTGGCGCGGGCGGTCGGCCAGATTGACGTAGCCATAGCCAAAGCGGCCACGGTCACAGAGGAAGTAGTGGTTGACGCTGCCGTGGAAGCGGTTTTCGATGCGGCGCAGCTCGCCATAACGCTCGCCCGGACTGATGTTGCAGCCCACGGAGCATTGCTGGCAGATGCTGGGGGCAAATTGCATGTCCCACTTTCGGTTGTAACGTTCGGAGTGGGTCTTGTCGGTGAAGACACCGGTGGGGCAGACCTCCACCAGGTTGCCGGAAAATTCACTCTCCAGGGTGCCATCCTCGACCCGCCCGAAATAGACGTTGTCGTGGGCACCGTAGACCCCGAGATCCTCGCCACCGGCATAATCCTTGTAGTAACGGACGCAGCGGTAGCAGGCGATGCAGCGGTTCATCTCGTGACCGATGAAGGGGCCCAGCTCCTGATTCTGGTGGGTGCGTTTGGTGAAACGGTAGCGACGGCTGTTGTGGCCTGTCATCACCGTCATGTCCTGCAGGTGGCAGGCGCCGCCCTCTTCACACACCGGGCAGTCGTGGGGGTGGTTGGTCATCAGCCACTCCACCACGCTCTTGCGAAATTCTTTAGCCTCTTCATCCTCGATGGCGATGTAGCTGCCATCGGTGGCCGGGGTCATGCAGGACATGACCAGCCGGCCGCGCTTGTCATCGGCATTCTGATACTGTTTCACCGCACACTGGCGGCAGGCTCCCACGCTACCCAGCGCCGGGTGCCAGCAGAAATAGGGGACGTCCAGACCCAGCGACAGACAGGCTTGCAGCAGGTTATCTGCCCCGTCTACCTCATACTCTTTGCCGTCTACATAAATGGTTGCCATACAACTTCCCTGAAACCTGTTTTGTGAAATCTGTGGTGTCGTTACCAGCGCTCGCCCAGCAGATTGGGCTGGATCCCTTTGACCGGCTTGCGGTTGTCGCCGCTGCCTTTGATCCCGGCCTCGAATTCGGATCGGAAATATTTGATGGCGCTGGCCAGCGGCTCGACGGCGCCCGGTGCGTGGGCGCAGAAGGTCTTGCCCGGGCCAAGGAAGCCACAGAGCTGCTCTAGGGTCGCCAGATCGCCGGATTGCCCTTCGCCACGCTCCAGTGCCCGCAGCAGCTTGACGCTCCAGGGCAGGCCGTCGCGGCAGGGCGTGCACCAGCCGCACGACTCGCGGGCGAAGAACTCCTCCATGTTGCGCAGTAAGGAGACCATGCTGATGGAGTCATCCACCGCCATGGCGAGGCCAGTCCCCATCCGGGTGCCGACCTTGCCGATACCGGCGGTATACATCTGGGCATCGAGGTGCTCCGGCAGCAGGAAGCCGGTTCCCGCGCCGCCCGGTTGCCACGCTTTCAGGCGATAGCCGCTCTTCATCCCGCCGGCGTAATTTTCAAACAGCTCGCGGGCGGTGATGCCAAAGGGCAGCTCCCAGACCCCGGGGTTGTTCACCTTGCCGGAGAAACCCATCAGCTTGGTGCCGTGATCTTCCGAGCCCGGCAGCGCCAGCCCGTGATACCAGGCGACTCCGTTGCCGATGATGGCGGGGACGTTGCAGAGGGTTTCGACGTTGTTGACGCAGGTGGGTTTGCCCCAGACGCCGGAGACGGCGGGGAAGGGGGGTTTGGCGCGCGGGTTGGCACGGCGCCCTTCCAGCGAATTGATCAACGCCGTCTCTTCACCACAGATGTAGCGGCCGGCGCCGGTGTGGACGAACAGCTCGAAGTCAAAACCGGATCCCAGAATGTTCTTGCCCAGTAGACCGGCGGCCTTGGCCTCTTCCACCGCACGGCGCAGGTGGATGGCGGCATCCACATACTCGCCGCGCAGGAAGATATAGCCGCGATAGGCTTTGAGCGCCCGGGCACTGATGATCATCCCCTCGATCAGCAGGTGGGGCAGTTGCTCCATCAGCAGGCGATCTTTCCAGGTGTTGGGCTCCATCTCGTCGGCGTTGCAGAGCAGGTAGCGGATGTTCATGCTCTCGTCTTTGGGCATCAGCCCCCACTTCACACCCGTGGGGAAGCCCGCGCCGCCACGCCCCTTGAGACCGGCATCCTTGACGGTACTGACAATCTCGTCCGGGCTCATCTGGCCGAGCGCCTTGCGGGCGGCTTCATAGCCCTGTTTGGCCTGATACTCCTCCAGCCACACCGGCTGGCCGTCATCCCGCAGCCGCCAGGTGAGCGGGTGGGTCTCGGGGGCTCGCGGGGTGCGATTGGCGGTGCCAAGAGAGGCGAGGATCTTGTTCTGCGGCAGGCTCATGGGTAAGCCTCCAGGGTTTTCAGCAAGGTCACCGGATCGAGACCGCCATAGGTGTCGTCATCGATCATGATGGCTGGCCCCTTGTCGCAGTTGCCAAGGCAGCAGACCGGCAGCAGGGTGAAGCGGCCATCCGGGGTAGTTTGACCGGGGCCGAGGTTCATCACCTCCTTGAGACCGGCCAGCAGATCTTCATGGCCATTGATGTAGCAGACCATGCTGTCGCAGACGCGGATGATGTGACGCCCCACCGGCTGGCGGAAGATCTGGCTGTAGAAGGTGGCGACCCCCTCCACGTCGCTGGCGGGAATGCCGAGCTCGGCCGCGATGGCATGAATGGCGCCGTCGGGAACCCAGCCTCTGGCCTGTTGCACGATCTTGAGCGCTTCGATGCTGGCGGCGCGGGGATCTTCGTAGTGGTGTTTCTCGTGTTCGATGGCATCGCGTTCAGCCTGGCTCAGAACGAAGTCGTCCTGTTTGCTGCTGCATGCCCCTTGCCCCTGTGGGGTCTGATTATTGTGACACTGACATTGCTGGCTCATGACTTGACCTTTGGTGGCTTGTCCTTTTACTGCTCGTCCGGCGATCCCTATTCCCGATTCCCGGCCATGGCCGGGAGGGCGGATCACTTAACGGTCCACATCCGACATAACAAAATCGATACTGCCCAGATAGACGATGAGGTCCGACACCATGCTGCCCTTGATCACCGAGGGGATCTGCTGCAGGTGAGCAAAGCTCGGGGTGCGGATCCGGGTCCGGTAACTCATGGTGGAGCCGTCACTGGTCAGGTAGTAACTGTTGACCCCCTTGGTCGCCTCAATCATCTGGAACGACTCGGCAGCGGGCATCACCGGGCCCCAAGACACTTGCAGGAAGTGGTTGATCAGGGTCTCGATGTGCTGCAAGGTGCGCTCTTTGGGCGGCGGGGTGGTGAGCGGATGATCCGCCTTGAAGGGGCCCTCCGGCATGTTCTTCATGCACTGCTCGATGATCGACATGCTCTGGCGGATCTCCTCGATCCGCACGGTGGCTCTGTCGTAGGCATCACCATTGCTGCCGACCGGCACTTCAAAGTCGAACTGATCGTAACCGGAGTAGGGACGCCACTTGCGCACGTCGAAGTTGAGGCCGGTGGCGCGCAATCCGGCCCCCGTGGTACCCCAGGACAACGCCTGCTCGGTGGTGTAGGCAGAGACGCCTATGGTGCGACCGCGCAGAATGCTGTTGCGCATCGCCGCTTTCTCGTAATCCATCAGCCGCTTGGGCAGCCAGCTCAGCAGGTTGTCCTGCACCAGCCGCTGCCATCCCTTCGGCAAGTCGTGGGCCACACCGCCGATACGGAACCAGGCCGGGTGCATGCGGGCACCGGTGATCGCTTCGATGATGGTGTAGATCTTCTGCCGGTCGGTGAAGGTGAAGAAGACCGGGGTCATGGCCCCCACGTCCTGGATATAGGTTCCGAGGAACAAGAGGTGGCTCTGGATGCGGAACAGCTCCGCCATCATCACCCGGATCATGTCGACCCGCTGCGGCACCTTGATGCCGGCCAGCTTCTCGACCGCCAGCACATAGGGGAGGTTGTTCATCACCCCGCCCAGATACTCGACCCGGTCGGTATAGGGGATGTAGCTGTGCCAGGACTGGCGCTCACCCATCTTCTCGGCACCACGATGGTGGTAGCCGATGTCGGGCACGCAGTTGCGGATCTCCTCGCCATCGAGTTGCAACACCAACCGGAAGGCGCCGTGAGCAGAGGGGTGGTTGGGGCCGAGGTTGAGGAACATGTAGTCCTCATTCTCGTTGCCGCGGGCCAGCCCCCACTCTTCCGGTTTGAACAGCAGGTTCTCCTGCTCCATGTCCTGTTTGGCGGCATCGAGCATGAAGGGATCGAATTCGGTAGCGCGCGCCGGGTAATCCTTGCGCAGCGGGTGACCCTGCCAGCTCTTGGGCATCATGATGCGGGTCAGATGGGGGTGGCCATCGAAGGTGATGCCCATCAGATCCCACACTTCCCGCTCGTACCAATTGGCATTGGGGAAGTGGTTGGTGATGGTGGGCAGATGCAGGTCACTCTCGGCCAGCGCCACTTTCAGCATCACATCGGCGTTACGGTCGATGGAGATGAGGTGATAGAAGACGGTGAAATCGCTCTGGGGCAGACCTTCGCGATGGCTGCGCAGCCGCTCATCGGTGGCGCTGAGATCAAACAGCATCACAAACGGGGAGGGCACCTTGCGCAAAAAGCCCATCACATCCTGCAGCAGTTCGCGGGGGAGCCAGACCACCGGCACGCCGGTGCGCGTGGTCTGCACGGTGAAGTGCTCGGCCCCGAAGTGGGCAAACAGTTCGCCAATGACTTTGGCATCCTTGTGGTCGCTGGGCTGCCACTGGGCCATGGCGTAATTGCTGGGAAAATCACGAGTCAGTTTCATGGTCAGATCTCATCCGGCGTGCGCAGGTTGGTCACATTGATCCGTTCGCCGCGCTTGCGCTCTTTTTCGGCCTGCATCTGGGGACGGTAGATCCCCTGATCGCCCACTACCCAGGAGAGGGGACGGCGCTCTTTGCCGATGGAGTCCTGCAGCAGCATCAGGGCTTGCAAAAAGGCTTCGGGACGGGGCGGGCAACCCGGAATGTAGACGTCGACCGGCAGGAACTTGTCTACCCCCTGCACCACTGAATAGATGTCATACATGCCGCCGGAGTTGGCACAGGCCCCCATGGAGATCACCCACTTGGGTTCGAGCAGCTGTTCATACAGGCGCTGGATGACTGGCGCCATCTTGATGAAGGGGGTCCCTGCAATCACCATGAAGTCGGCCTGACGGGGCGAAGCGCGGATAACTTCGGCGCCGAAGCGGGCCACATCGTGGGGGGAGGTGAAGGCGGTACACATCTCCACGTAGCAGCAGGAGATGCCGAAGTTGTAAGGCCAGAGGGAGTTTTTGCGGCCCCAGTTGACTGTGTCTTGCAGCACCTCCTCGAGGCGGCCCATCATGATGCCGCGCGTCGCTTCTTGCGCCAGTGGGTCATCGACGGTCTGGCGCTGCTCCTGGGGGTAGCGCTCAACGGGTGCATCCGGGTCAATCCGGGTCAGGGTGTACTTCATGGTGCAACCTCAAGGAAAGGGTCTGTGGTTCAATCACTGTTTTTGTTGTTCAGCTGCGGTTTGCGCGGTGACCAGTCCAGTGCGCCGATGCGCCAGAGGTAGATCAGGCCGATAAGCAGCAGTCCGATGAAAATGGTGGCTTCAATAAAGCCGACCCAGCCGCTCTCCCGCACGGAGACAGACCAGGCAAACAGGTAGAGCGCCTCGACGTCGAAGATGACGAAGAACATGGCGACCAGATAGAACTTGGCGGAAAAACGCAGGCGGGCACTGCCGACCGAGTCGACACCGGATTCAAATGGCTTGTTCTTGGTGCGGCCGTAGGCGCGACCTCCCAGCAGGGCGGCGAGACCTATCATTACCAGACAGATGGTGATGGCACCGATGACATAAATGGCAAAAGCCCAATGTTGAGCAGAAATATCAGCAAACATAGAGGTTTTTCCTAACCAAATTAATCAAGCGACTTAACAATAATGTTACGCATTATGACACTTTCGCACTGATTTACATGTCATTTTTACGGGTTAATTATTAATCGGTTAACTGGTAATTAAATTTTGTTAAGAAGCGCACTTTTTTGTTGGTTATGGCGGGCGAGAAAGGTCTGGAAAGCGTACTGGTCCAACTAAATACGTACATTTGGTTAGGCCGTTCCTTGGCTTTTGCTGGCAGCATCCCATAATTCTGGCGATGTGGACGCTGCCAGTTGTAGTAATCCATCAGCCGTTATCCCAGCAGTTACTACTACGGCTCATGTTCTGGGTCATGCGATAGTGCCACCGTCGTTGCGGAAAGGCCCAGTTGTCGTGTCGGTTACCCAGGCAGATTGAAACGACACCTGAGGGGAAAGCCCGCTCCAGATTGTCCATATCGAGCACTTTTGTTCTCAGTACTGCATCAGGTTTGTCAGACACTGCTCAACCCATGACCCGCTGGTTATGCAGGGCGAGCATTGCGGCCAAGGTAATGCTAACGAGCGCCTGCTCAGCCGTCGGTGGTATCTCCACATCACTCTTGATTGGGTTGCGGAAGATCAATTTTTCGGGCCAGCAGATTGGGAATGTCTGGTCGTTTTGACCGTGCAACACCTATAGCGGTGTGCGCCCGGTTGTTTGGATGCCAGCCCGGCTTCCTTTATCAGGTTACGTATTTTGACTCGGCCAAGCTGATACCCACAACATCCGCATCACCGACATCAAGGGGTTGCGGCCTGCTGAGCTCTGGCTCGCTGTGAACAACCGCCGCAGTTGCATGCGCTTACGGTTAATCACTCTCCTGCGAGCCAGATAGTCGTCTCAGCAGATCACTCCCTTCTCGCATCCAGATGCCACTCCGGTAGTTCTTCTAGCTGCACGGCGATACTTTTTTTCTCGGTGGCTGCATTGCTGGCCAGTCGGCTATGACGCCTATTTTGTGTATATCACAATTGGTCAACGAGGCTATGGGCATGTCGTTTTGAGCAATGTACACCTGCTTGTATCCAGCAGCGCAGTCTGCAGTCTAAGGAATGGGTTTGTAGTCAAAAACGGTACTCGATATGGAGGGTATGGCTGTCCAGCCCCGGATTCTTGTCATACATATGGGCGTTGGACATGTGCTCATACTGATAACCGATCAGCCAATTCTTGGTGATGGCGTAGCCGAGGCCGATCCCCAGAGCGAACTGGAAGGGGCCGCCGTAATCCTTGTAGCCGTGGCCGCGAGTGCCAAATTGGTACTGATCGAGCCAGACCATTTCGCCGGGGAGCCAGGTCACCCAGTTACCCCATTGGCATTCGATACGGGCGCCGCCCCCCAGTCTGGCGGTCTCTTCATCTTCTACCTTGAGCGTACCGCCACGTGCTCCCAATCCAAATTGACAGACCGAGTCTCCCCAGCGCCAGAACATATGGTGAAACTTGGCATCGGCGATCTTGATGTCGAGCTTTTCATTGCTGAACGCCTTGCCCAGCTGCAGGGCAAGAATATTGTCATTGGCCATTGCAGACGGACTGGCAAGCAGTGCTGTCAGCAGGGCGATCCTTGATAGAGTGTTAGCGTCCATGCCCCCTCCTGATCCTTGTTGTCATCTTGGTGATCCTGTTGATCACCCTTCAGGCATAGTCAATTGACGCGCTCACTGTCAATGCATGGCCACTCGGTAAAAAAATTAAATATTTATGAAAAATCAACTATCTGCGATGGTCTGATGTGATTTGGTAGGCGTGACCGCGTGGAGATGAAAAAGCCCTTCACCATGGTGAAGGGCTTTTTGCTATCTGACGTTATCCGCTCGGTTTGGCGTGCAGGCTCAGTAGCCCTGCTGGTGCACGTCCATTACGGCGCGGCCGGACGGATCGGCCATCTCTTTGAACTTGGCATCCCACTCCAGCGCGGTAGGAGTGGAGCAGGCGACCGACTTGCCGTAGGGCACGGTACGGGCGGCGGCTTCCAGCGGGAATTGCTCGTCGAAGATGGCGCGGTAGAAGTAGGCTTCCTTGGTGAGCGGGGTGTTGATGGGGAAGCGGAATGCGGCCGCTTCGAACATCTGATCTGTCACTTCGGTCTCGACCATCGCCTTCAGGCTGTCGATCCACGAATAACCTACGCCGTCGGAGAACTGCTCCTTCTGGCGCCATGCCACTTCGTGGGGCAGCAGATCCTCGAAGGCTTCCCGCAGGATGTGCTTCTCGATCTTGCCCTTGCCGCACATCTTGTCGGCAGGTTGCAGGCGCATCGCCACGTCCATGAACTCTTTGTCGAGGAAGGGCACGCGACCCTCCACACCCCAGGCGGCCATCGACTTGTTGGCGCGCAGGCAGTCATAGAGGTGCAAGGAGGCGAGCTTGCGCACGTTCTCTTCGTGGAACTCGCGGGCGTTGGGCGCCTTGTGGAAGTAGAGATAGCCGCCGAACAGCTCGTCAGAGCCTTCGCCGGAGAGCACCATTTTGATCCCCATCGCCTTGATGTAGCGTGCCATCAGATACATGGGCGTGGAGGCGCGGATGGTGGTGACGTCATAGGTCTCGAGGTGATAGATGACGTCGCGCAGGGCATCCAGACCCTCCTGCACGGTGAAGTGGATCTGGTGATGGATGGTGCCGAGGTGATCAGCCACCTTGCGTGCGGCGGCGAGATCCGGAGACCCTTCCAGACCGACGGCGAAGGAGTGCAATTGCGGCCACCAGGCTTCGCTCTTGCCATCGTCCTCGATGCGGCGCGCCGCATAGAGCTTGGTGATGGCGGAGATGACGGAGGAGTCCAGTCCGCCGGAGAGCAGCACGCCATAAGGCACGTCACACATCAGCTGGCGTTTGACCGCCGCTTCCAGCGCGGCTTTCAGCTCGGCCTTGTCGCTGACGTTGTGCTCGACCGCGCTGTATTCCATCCAGTCGCGCTTGTACCACTGTTTGAGCTCGCCATCCTTGCTCCACAGATAGTGTCCCGGCGGGAAGGTTTCGACGCTCTTGCAGACCGGCACCAGCGCCTTCATTTCGGAGGCGACATAGAAGTTGCCGTGCTCGTCGCGACCGGTATAGAGGGGGATGATCCCCATGTGGTCGCGACCAATCAGGTAGGCATCCTGTTCGGCGTCATAAAGAATGAAGGCAAAGATGCCGTTGAGATCGTCGAGAAACGCCGGGCCCTTCTCCTTGTAGAGAGCGAGCAGCACTTCACAGTCGGATTTGGTCTGGAACTGGAAGTCGACCTTGAGGCTCTTCTCCAGCTCCTTGTGGTTGTAGATCTCGCCGTTGACGGCCAATACGTGAGTGCGCTCGGGGTTGTAGAGCGGCTGGGCGCCATTGCCCGGATCGACGATGGCCAGACGCTCATGCACCAGAATGGCTTTGTCGGAGCTGTAGACGCCGGACCAGTCAGGCCCGCGGTGACGAAGTCGCTTGGACATCTCCAGCGCCGATTTGCGCAGGGCTACTGCATCGGACTTGATATCCAGAATGCCGAAAATTGAACACATTGGCGGTAATCCTCTTGATTTTTATATGAGCCCCCCACGTTTGGGCTCGAAATTCCATTTACATTCCTCGTCAGACACAATGCCTAGCGGAAAAACCTTTTGCAAGCGGGAAAACCGCAGAAAATCATGCCGTAAGCGTCAAGCAGATCAACAGGATAAGGGTTGCTTCAACGGGGCAGGGTGACGTGAACGTCAAGTCGAGGCGGGTTCGAAGATCACATAGACCTTGCGACAGGGGGTGAGGGTCTCCCACTCGCCGACAAAGCCGGCCGGAATCACGAATTGATCGCCGGGTTTGAGGGCCAGCTGGCCGCCCTCACTGTCGTGGATTACCACATCCCCCTCCAGCAGCTGGCAATACTCGTGCTCGGTGTAGTGAATGGTCCAGCGGCCCGGCTCGCAAGCCCAGAAGCCCACGTGAAACTGCTGGCTTGGGTCGGAGTAGTGGTTCCACACCGTTTGCGCCGGGTTGCCCGCTTTAATGCGCTCGGGGGCTGGCATCAGCGGGGTAGGGACCGCCTTATGGCGATCGAGCAGGATCCAGTCGTTGAGGGTCTTCATGGTGCCTCCTTGGCTTCGTCAGATAGGAAAGCGGGGCCATCCCGGCCCCGCGTTTGTTCGTTTTATTAAACGAGGTTGTGCATAACTTAAACGATGCGCATTCCCTTGCCAAGGGCTGCTGGCCGACGACTCAAAGCGGCTGCAAGCGGCGGATCACATGGCGGGCAAAGCCGCTGCCCGCTTCGTTGTAGACGTTGAACACCGCATCCACCCCCTGCTCCTGCAGGGAGGCGATATCATCCTCGAAGCGGACGATGGCAGCGATCTTGCCGTTGAATCCGTGGCTGCGCAGCTTCTCGATGGCGTAGAGGTTACCCGAGTGGTGGGGCATCGCCAGCAGCACCAGATTGACCTGATTGGAGAGCAGCACCTTGTCCCAGAAGTCGGTATCGGTGGCATCCCCTTCGATGACGTTCATCCCCTGGGCGCGCAGGGTGGGCAGCTTCTCGCTGTCGTTCTCCACCCCGAGGATGACGTTGCCGTACTTGTTCTCCAGCTCGAAGTAGGCCCCCTGACCGATCCGCCCCATACCGAGGATGATCACCTCGGCATCGCCCAGCTCTATGGGCCTGTCTTCCGGATGGAGGTTGCTCGCCTGCAATCCCCGCAGCCAGTGGCCGATGCGGTGATAAATGCGCTCGCTTTGGGCATTGAGGGGAGCGGAGATCATAAAGCTGGCCGCCAGTGCCAGCGAGACCGCCACCAGCCACTCGTGGGAGAGCCAGCCCGCCTTGGCGGCGATGGCGGCGACGATCAGGCCAAACTCCGAGAAGTTGGTGAGCGCCAGGGTCGAGAGCAGGGCGGTACGTACCCGCAGGTGAGCGCCGCTGTAGACCAGATAGTAGAGCGCGCTTTTCAGTGGCAGGGCCAGCACCAGCGCCAGTGCCAGCAACATGGTGTCGTGGGTCGGCAGGCCGTTGAGGCCGATGGTGAGGAAGAAGCAGATAAGAAACAGGTCTTTGAGATTGAAGAGCGCCTTTGCAAGCCCTGCCGCAGCCGGATGGGAGGCGAGCAGCATGCCGATGATGAGGGCCCCCAGATCCGGCTTGAGGCCGACCACTTCAAAACCGGCAGCCCCGACCACCAGCGCCAGAAAGACTCCGAACAGCACCTGCAGCTCGCCGTGACCGGCCCGCTCCAGCAGCTTGAACAGCAGCGGGCGCAGCAGCGGCAGTCCCAGCACCCAGAGCGCCCAGATACTGGGCCACTTGCCGCTGGAGAAGGCCAGAAAGGCCACCGCGAACACATCCTGCATCACCAGCACGCCGATGGCGATGCGGGCGTAGAGGGCATTCATGTCGCTGCGATCTTCCAGCACCTTGACCGCAAAGACGGTGCTGGAGAAGGAGAGGGCAAAGCCCAGTAGTAGCGCCAGTTTCCAGTCCAGCGAGAGGGCAAGTTCAAGTCCCAGTCCCTTGCAGACCAGCAGCACTACGGTAAAGAGCAGGGTGGAGAGCAGCAAGTGCAGGCTGGTGGTGCCCCACACATCGCGCCGCATCAGGGTCTTGATATTGAGCTTGAGGCCGATGGTGAACAGCAGCAGGGTGACGCCGAGATCGGCCACCTCGCTCAGGGCGGGAGTATTTTCATATCCCATGCCGTTGAGGATAAAACCGGCGGCCAGAAAGCCGAGCAGGGGGGGCAGGCCAATCAGATTGACTACCATGCCGCAGCCAAAGGCCACGGCGATCAGAATGGGTTCCATAACAGATCCTGCAAGGGCAGGAGAGACCTGCCCTGTTTAACGCTTGGGTGGTGATTAGACGATATCGATGTCGACCACGGAGTCGAAAATATGGTTCGGGCGAAACGGCATGCGGTCGATATCGGCGACCTTGCTCACCCCGGAGAGCACCAGCGCCGTCTCGAGACCGGCCTGAAAGCCCGCCAGAATGTCGGTGCGCAGGTTGTCGCCGATGATGATGGTGTCGTCGGAGTGGGCCTCCATCCGGTTGAGCGCCGCACGGATGATCCAGGCGCTCGGCTTGCCGACATAGAACGGCTTCTTGCCGGTCATTCGCTCTATGGGGGCGCACAGGGCGCCGCAGGCCGGGTGCATCATGGGGCCGTGGGTATCGGGGTTGGTGGCGATAAAGCGGGCCCCCTGATCGACGAACTTGGCCCCCTGTTGCATCATGGTCCAGTTGTAGTTGCGGGTCTCGCCCACCACCACGAAGTCGGGGTCGATATCGGTGATGGTGAAACCGGCCTTGTAGAGCTCGTGGGTCAGCGCCCCTTCGCCGATCACATACGCCTTCTTGCCATCCTGACGCTTGAGGAAGTCGGCGGTACCCATGGCGGAGGTATAGAAGCACTCCTCCGGCACTTCGATCCCGGCGGAGCGGAAGCGGTTTTGCAGATCTTTCTGGGTCTGGGCCGGGTAGTTGGTCAGAAACAGCAGCTTGCTGCCCTGCTCCAGCAGGCGATGGACGAAGCGGTCGGCGCCGGGAATGAGATCGTTGTTGTGCAGGATGACACCGTCGATATCGCAGATGACGTTCTTCTTCATGAAAACTCCTTGTCAGGGCGCAGGCGAGCCGCCAATCGTTAAGATGTTCAATCGTTTATGATTTTTGTGACGCCATTATAAGTCTGTTTGATGACAAGTCTCCCCTGTCTCGCCACTTCGGTGCACAATAAAGCTGCCGTCGGGTCAGTCTGGTGGAGGGGCTGACGCCGGATCACTTTGCTGATGGAGCCGTCGCTATGGACACCCCGATTCCCAAGCCAGTCACCCCCGAACACCTCACCGCCGCGCAATTTATCGCCGGACTGCCGAAACTGGAGCTGCACCTGCATATCGAGGGCAGCCTCGAACCCGAGCTGATGTTTGAGCTGGGCCGCCGCAACGGCGTGCCATTGCCCTGGCCCGACGTGGCCAGCGTGCGCGCCGCCTATGACTTTGACTGCCTGCAATCCTTTCTCGATCTCTACTATCGCGGCGCCAGCGTGCTCATTACCGAGCAGGACTTTTTCGACCTCACCTGGGCCTATCTTGAGCGGTGCGCCGCTGACAAGGTGGTGCATGTGGAGATCTTCTTCGACCCGCAGACCCACACTGCCCGCGGTATCTCCTTTGCTACCGTGCTCGGCGGTATCGAGCGGGCGCTGCAGACCGGGGAGAAGGAGTTTGGCATCAGCTGGCGCCTTATCATGAGCTTTTTGCGCCACCTCAGCGAAGAGGAGGCGTTCGCTACGTTGGAGGAGGCGGAGCCCTTCCTGTCACACATTCACGGCATCGGCCTCGACTCCGGGGAGAGGGGCAATCCGCCCACTAAATTTGCCCGGGTCTTTGCCAAATGCCGCGAGCTGGGGCTGCCGGTGGTGGCCCACGCAGGTGAAGAGGGCCCTGCCGACTACATCTGGCAGGCGATCAACGAGCTGAAGGTATGCCGCATCGATCACGGGGTGCGCTCGGCAGACGATCCCGAGCTGCTGCGCTATCTGGCCGATACCCGGCTGCCGCTCACCGTATGCCCCCTCTCCAACACCCGGCTCAAGGTGTTCGGCGATATGGCCCAGCACAATGTGTTGCGGCTGCTGGAGCAGGGGCTCTGCGTCACCATCAACTCGGACGACCCCGCCTACTTTGGCGGCTATATGAACGCCAACTTTGTGGCGCTGGCAGATGGCCTTGGCGCGACCATGAGTCAGCTCTGCCGCTTGTCGCTCAATGCGGTGGAGGCGAGCTGGCTGAGCTTGGCCGACAAGGCGCGGCTGACCCGGGAGATCCGCAGTTATGCCGAGACCCACGGGGTGATCCTGCATTGAGTCAGGAGTCAATGAAGTCGAGATGACATGCACTATATAAAGAAAGGTCCGCCATTACTGGCGGGCCTTTCTTAGTTCAAAGGCTGGCGTGGTTGCTGGAGGAGGGCGGCATTACGCCACTCGCACCAGAAACTTTTCGCCCTGTCCTTCGCGCTTGAAGCGCTCGAGTAGGGTCGGCAGTGCCTCGAAATTGCCGACCATCAGCGGCGGCAGGGTCAGCTCGCCGCTCGCCATCTGCTCCATCATGGCGACACCGGCGGCCACCAGTCGGCTCCACTGCTTGTCGGTGCCAAAGGCGTGCTGGGCGCCCAGCGCAATCTCGTGCAACGAATGGCAATGGGCAAAGGCGGGTAGCGGGTTGTGCGGGATGCGCCCCAGCACAGTCACCATGTGACCGTAGTAGCCAAGGGCAGGCAGCAGGCTCTCTGCCTGTTGGCTGGAGACCAGATCGATGATCCCCTCAAACGGCTCGTTGCCGTTGGCCACCTGCAAGGCGGCCAGCCAGTCGGGATCCCGATAATCGGCCACCCCCTGCACACCTATCTGCTTGAGCCACGGATGATGACGTGGACTGGCGCTGGCAAAGACTCGCGCTCCTTGCTGGAGGGCGAGCTGCACCGCAAAGCGGCCGACACTGCTGCCAGCACCTGTGATGAGCAGCGCTTCCCCGTGCAGGCGCGGCAACTTGGCCAGCGCCTGCCACGCGGTGAGGCCGGGACAGGGCAGGGCGGCGGCCGCCTCGTCACTCAGGGCATCGGGCACCGGCAGCAGGGCGCAGGCGGCCACTTTGGTGTGGCGGGCAAAGCTGCCGTGGTGACGCAGGTCGGTGTGATAGGCGACCCGGGTGCCGAGACGCAGATGGCTGACGTTGGCGCCGAGGGCCACGATAGTGCCCATGCCATCGACACCGGGCACCTGACCGTCCAGCCAGTTGGAGTGGCCATATTCGATCAGCTTCCAGTCCACCGGATTGAAGGCGATGACCCGGTTTGCCACCAGCACCTCGTCAGGGGCGAGCGGTGCCAGGGGCAGATCGGCGAGGGTAAGCTGGGTCGGTTCACCGGGGGCATGCCAGCACCAGGCTTGGGTGTGATTCATGATGACTCCTTGTGAAAGCGAGGGGAGAGAACAACGAGATTATTGCAACAGTGATTCGGTCAGTCATATCACTGTTGCTAATGCGCAACAATCGGCAGGCCCCAACCTGTGGGGCCTGCGTTACGTAGCCGGTTGGCCATCGACAATCAGCGGCTGGCGGTTGCGTCATCGGCCTGATAGACGGGGTAATCGGTCAGCCCCTTCTCGCCGCCGCCGAACAGGGTGGCCGGATCGTGGGGGGCCAGCGGATAGCCGTGGCGCAGCCGGTTCGGCAGATCCGGGTTGGCAACGAAGGGGCGACCAAAGCCAATCATGTCGGCCCAGCCCGCTTCGAGGGCGGCGCGTGCGCGATCACCATCATATTTACCGGCGTAGATCAGGGTGTTGGGGAAGGCATCGCGCAGACCCTGCTTGAAGTTCTCCGGCATCAGGGGGGCATCGTCCCAGTCCGCTTCGGCGATGTGCAAGTAGGTGACATTGAGCTGGCCCAGCAGGCGGGCGGCGGCCAGATAGGTCTCCTGCGGATTGGCATCGACGGTGCCGTTGAGGGTGGTGAGCGGCGCAAGACGCACCCCGACCCGATCGGCGCCGATTTCGCTATTGACTGCCTCGGTCACCTCTTTGAGAAAGCGCAGCCGGTTTTCCAGCGATCCGCCGTAATTGTCGGTGCGGGCGTTGGATTCGGAGTCGAGGAACTGGTTGATCAGATATCCGTTGGCGGCGTGCAGCTCGATGCCGTCAAAACCGGCGCTGATGGCGTTGCGAGCTGCCTGACGGAACTGGCCCACCACCGCATCGATATCGGCTTGAGTCATGGCGCGCGGAGTGACGGTCTCGACAAAGCCCGGCGCATCGCTGCCGTTATCGACGAACACCTTGACGCCCACTGCGGGCAGGGCTGAAGCGGAGATGGGCTGGGCGCCGCCGATGTTATCCGGATGGGTGACCCGGCCCACGTGCCAGAGCTGGGCGAAGATGGTGCCCCCCTTGGCGTGCACGGCATCGGTCACCATTTTCCAGCCAGCGATCTGCTCGGCGCTGTAGATGCCCGGCGTCCAGGCATAGCCCTTGCCCATGGGGTCGATTTGGGTGCCTTCGCTGATGATCAGGCCCGCCTCGGCGCGCTGGGCGTAGTAGCTCGCCATCATGGCGTTGGCCACATCACCGGGCTGACTGGCACGGGAGCGGGTCATGGGGGGCATGACGATGCGGTTGGCAAGGTGCAGCTGGCCGAGGCGCAGCGGGCAGAACAGGTGATCGTGGCTCATCTTGAGTTCCTCATGGTGGAAGTGAGGCCACTTTATGCCGCTATCTTGTTGTGAAAAAGAGGGGTAATTGCACAATAGAATTGTGCTTGATGCAGCAATCAGCACAAACCGTCGGGAAAGGAGGCGTTGAGGCATAAAGTTGAAGCATAAAAAAGAGGGCCGTCTGGCCCTCTTCTGTTTTCTGCTGGTGGCAGGCTCAAGCCGCGGCGGGCATCACTTTCACCCGCTCGATGCGCCGCTCGCTCACCTCGATCACCTCGAAGTTGAGCTGCTGCAGTTGCAACTGCTGGCCCGGGGTGGGCAGGGTGCCGAAGTGGGAGAGCAGCATGCCCGCCAGGGTCACGTATTCATCGCTCTCGCTCACCAGTCCCTCGTGCTCCAGCACCTGCTCCACATGGTGGATGTTGGTGCTGCCGTTGATCAGCCACCCTTCGCCATCGCGTACGATATCCGGGGTTTCGTCCTCGTCCGGCAACTCGCCGACGATGGCCTCCAGCAGATCGTGGGTGGTGACCAGCCCCTGAATGACGCCAAACTCGTCGGAGACCAGAATAAGGCTCCCCTTGGCTTTGCGCAGCTCCGCCAACAGACGGATCACGTTGATGGTTTGCGGCACGATAATGGGGTCGTTCTGCTTGGCCAGTTCACTTAAGGATTGCCCTTCATTCAAGGCAAACAGCAGGTCCCGCGCCTTGACCACTCCGATCACCTCGTCCAGATCCCCGTCACAAATGGGGAAGAGGCTGTGGGGCTCGCGCTGCAGCAGGGCGCGGA
Source organism: Aeromonas sp. 102P (assembly GCF_051920345.1). Lineage (NCBI taxonomy): Bacteria > Pseudomonadati > Pseudomonadota > Gammaproteobacteria > Aeromonadales > Aeromonadaceae > Aeromonas > Aeromonas sp. 102P. Next base: position 2,480,951 of record NZ_JBQBCZ010000001.1, read on the forward strand.
TCTCGTCGCTGGAGTCGTTGATATCGATCCAGGCCATCTCCGAGCGCGGGGTCATGATGGTGCGAATGGAGCGCTCGGCTAGCGACAGCACGCCGGTCACCATATAGCGCTCCTCCTCGCCAAAGCTCACCGGCGCTACGGCCGGGGCATCCAGATCGTCATCCGGCTGATCCTGATAGGCCTTGCTGCCCATCAATTTGAAGATGGCGGCGGTGGTGCGCTCACGCAGCGGCTGCTTGGATTCGTGACGCATGGCGCTGCGCTGGGCCAGCTGGTTGAAAAACTCGATCAGCACCGAGAAGCCGATGGCTGCGTAGAGGTAGCCCTTCGGAATATGGAAGCCGAACCCTTCCGCCACCAGGCTGAAGCCGATCATCAGCAGGAAGCTTAGACAGAGCACCACCACGGTGGGGTGGGCGTTGACGAAGCGGGTCAGCGGTTTGGAGGCGAGCACCATCACCACCATGGCGATGGTCACGGCGGCCATCATCACGCCAAGGTGTTCCACCATGCCGACGGCAGTGATGATGGAGTCGAGCGAGAAGACCGCATCGAGCACCAGAATTTGGGCGATCACCACGCCGAAGCTGGCGTAGGCGCCGACCGGGCCGTCATCCTGGGGTTTGGCTTCCAGCCGCTCATGCAGCTCGGAGGTGGCCTTGAACAGCAGGAACAGGCCGCCCCCCATCAGGATCAGGTCCCGACCGGAGAAGGGGTGATCCCACAGGTGCAAAATCGGGGTGGTCAGGGTGACCAGCCATGACATGACGCTCAAGAGCCCAAGTCGCATCAGCAGGGCCAGCGACAGGCCGATGACGCGTGCCTTGTCCCGTTGGGCGGGGGGCAGTTTTTTCACCAGAATGGCGATAAAGACCAGGTTGTCGATCCCCAGCACGATTTCCAGAATGATCAGGGTAAACAGACCAATCCAGATATGGGGATCCAGCAGCAATTCCATTGTATGACCTCAATAAAAACAGACAGAGCAAAGAGTGAGCACGGCGCAAGATGGCCGCAGTAACAGCAAGGCAAAGGTGTTATTCAGAGGCGCTGATTAAGCAGAAAAAGATAGGCTTTGACAGAGAGAGACGAAGGGCAACTTCGGGGATTGTCCATGATGGGCAATAAAACCTCGGGTGAAAAATGAGCCCTGATGATAGCGGCTGGCGCCAATTTGGCAAGAGCAGTGTCAGCGGGGCGTGATGGGGTTGTGATGCGACAGGGGGAGGCGGCCGTGCCACGCTCCCCCGTGCGGTCGTTACAACCAGCGCTTTTCGCGGGTGAAACAGACCGAGAGCCAGGCATCCCCCAGGGTGTCGCCAAGGCGAGACCAGAGCTCCTGACGCAGGGCATCCTGACGTTCGACGGGCCACTCCTGACCCGGCGCCACCAGAATGTTCAATTCCAGATCGAAGCGGCGACCGCTTTTGGCCAGATGGCTGTAGCACTCGATGCCGTGGCGCTGGCGCAGCGCCTCGATCTCCTGCTCGACTTGCCGTGGCACATCCCCCTTGGGGGCGATCTTCAACACTTCCCGCAGGTTGCGACCGAGCACCTTGATGGGAATGAGGGTGGCACAGAGGGCCAGTAGCGAGACCAGCACCGGGTCTATGTAGCGGTTGTATTGGCCGTAGCCGATGGCATCAAGGCCAATGGCGACCACGAAACCGATAAGCAGGGTGGCGCTGAGCAGGGTATCCACCAGCCACTCTTTGGAGTCGACCCGCACCAGCTCGGAGTCTACCTGCTCGGCGACCTGGGCTTCGATGCGATAGATGATGGCGCAGAAGAAGGTGGAGACGGCGGCATATATAAGGGCGTGGCCGAGATCGATCTCTCGTCCGCCATCCAGCAGGGTGGTGATGCCGCTATAGAGAGCGCCAAGGCAGAGCAGCAGAATAATGGAGCCGTTGATAACGTTGGTGATGGGCTCGAAGTGGGCGTAGCCATACTGGAAGCGCGCATCGGAAGGACGGGTAACGAGATAGGCGGTAACAAGACCGAGGCCTGTCATGCCCATGCTGAACAGGGTGAAGATACCATCGAGCATGATGGCGTTGGAACCGACGAAGAGGCCGTAGCCGATGCCGAAGATGGCAAAGGTGATACAACCGAACAGCGACAGGGTAAGCGCCTGTTTTTCGGTGGTGACCAGCGTACTGATAACATGGCTGTGGTGAGCCATAAAAGTCCTCCTTTCAAATGGTGAATATTGCCAAGCGCAAGCGGTTTTCTAGCTGATATACTGCCCGCTCACATGTGAGCGGACTGGCCTGACTGCCATTGACAGGCGGCTGGCCAGTCGTTGTCGCCGGCGTGCCGGCATCAAGCAAAGGATGGGAACAAGGATTCATGATCCCGAGACTCGATTACCAGGACAGTTTGTCACCCGCAACCCTGCAGTTTCTTGAGTTGCTAGAGCGCAGCGCATTTCGTGGTGATATCGAAAAGTCTTATGCAAGCCGGTTGGCGATGGCGACGGATAACAGCGTCTATCAGGTAGTACCTCAGGCGGTTCTCTATCCGCGCAGTGCGGATGACATAGCAGCAATGCTCAAGCTGGCCGCAGAGCCGGCGTTCGCCTCCTTGAGTTTTTTCCCTCGCGGTGGCGGTACCGGCACCAATGGTCAGTCATTGGGCGGCGGCATTATCGTCGATCTCTCCCGTTATATGAACCAGATCATGGAAATTAATCTGGAGGAGGGGTGGGTACGTGCCCAGGCCGGGGTGGTAAAAGACCAGCTCAACGCCTATCTCAAGCCTCACGGCTACTTCTTCTCGCCGGATCTCTCCACCTCCAACCGCGCCACCTTAGGGGGCATGATCAACACAGATGCCTCGGGGCAGGGGTCCCTCGTTTACGGTAAAACCTCGGATCACGTGCTGGGGCTCAAAGCGGTGCTGGAGAATGGCGACATCATGGCCACCGAGCCGCTGACCGGTGAGCGACTGGCCGACAAGCTGGCGCTGGAGAATCGGGAAGGGGAGATCTATCGTACCCTCTATCGCATCGGCAAGGAGCGCCGCGCCGACATCGAGGCGACCTTCCCCAAGCTCAACCGCTTTCTGACCGGCTACGATCTCAAGCACCTATATCAACCGGATACCGACACGCTGGATGTGAGTCGGGTGTTGTGCGGATCTGAAGGGTCTCTCGGCTTTATCACCGAAGCCAAACTCAATATCACCCCCATCCCGCGTTATCGCACTCTGGTCAACGTCAAGTACGACAGCTTCCCCTCCGCCCTGCGCAATGCCCCCTTTATGGTGCAGGCGCAGGCCCTCTCGGTGGAAACGGTGGACTCCCGGGTGCTCGGGCTGGCCCGCGCCGACATCATCTGGCATTCGGTGAAAGAACTTATTCAGGATGTGCCCGGCAAGGATCTGCAGGGGCTCAACATTGTCGAGTTTGCCGATACCGACGAGGCAGAACACAAGGCCAAGGTGGCTGAGCTCTGCCGCCGTATCGACGAGCTGCTGGCCAAGAGTGAAGCCGGGATTATCGGCTATCAGGTATGTGACCACCTGCCGAGCATCGAGACCATCTACAACATGCGCAAGAAATCGGTGGGGCTGCTGGGCAACGCCGAAGGACGCAAGAAGCCGGTGGCGTTCACTGAAGATACCGCCGTGCCGCCAGAGTCGCTGGCCGATTTCATCATGGAGTTTCGTGCCCTGCTGGACGCCCACGGCCTCGACTACGGCATGTTTGGCCACGTCGATGCCGGTGTGCTGCACGTGCGCCCGGCGCTGGATTTGTGCGATCCCGAGCAGGAGGTGCTACTGCGCCGCATCTCCGATCAGGTGGTGGCGCTCACCGCCAAATATGGCGGCCTGATGTGGGGCGAGCATGGCAAGGGCTTTCGCTCCGAATACAGCCCCGCCTTCTTTGGCGAGCTGTGGGAAGAGCTGCAGCGGGTCAAGGGGGCGTTCGACCCGGGCAACCGTATCAACCCGGGCAAGATCTGTATCCCCTATGGCAGCGATGCCGAGCTGGTGTCGGTGGATGGGCCCAAGCGCGGCAAGTATGACCGCCAGATCCCGCTCGCAGTGCGCACCAGCTACACCCGCGCCATGGATTGTAACGGCAACGGTCTCTGCTTCACCTTCGAGACCGACTCCCCCATGTGCCCCTCGGTCAAGATCAGCCGCGATCGCCGCCACTCCCCCAAGGGGCGGGCGGGACTGATGCGCGAATGGCTGCGTCAGCTGGCGGAGCAGGGGTTCGATCCGCTGGCGGAAGAGGTGGCGCTGCAATCCGGTGGTGTGCGCTTCAAACAGCTGGTGGACAAGGTGCGCAACAGCTGGGCTAAACAGCGCGGCGAGTATGATTTCTCCCATGAGGTGATGGAGGCGATGGCGGGCTGCCTTGCCTGCAAGGCGTGCACCAGTCAGTGCCCAATCAAGGTGGATGTGCCCGATTTTCGCGCCCGCTTTATGCAGCTCTATCACGGCCGCTACCTGCGTGCGCCGAAGGATTACTTCGTCGGCACCGTTGAAAGCTATGCGCCGCTGCTCGCCAAGGCGCCGAAGCTGGTCAACTTCTTCCTCGAAAAAGAGTGGGCCCAGAAGGCGACCGAGAAGAGTATCGGTATGGTCGATGTGCCGCTGCTCTCGGTGCCGACCCTGGCCGAGAGCCTGCATGACAACCGCGCCCGCTATTTTGATCTGCCGGGGTTGGAGCGGATGAGTGCCGAGCAGCGCAAGCAGGTAGTGCTCATCGTGCAGGATCCCTTCACCAGTTATTACGACGCCCCCGTGGTGCGCGACCTGGTGAAACTCGCCAGCAAGCTCGGCTTCCAGCCCTACTTGCTGCCCTTTAAACCCAACGGTAAACCCCAGCATATCAAGGGGTTCCTGCGCGCCTTTGCCCGCACCGCCGCCAACAGCGCCCAGTTCCTCAACAAGGTGGCGGCGCTTGGTATTCCTATGGTGGGGGTGGATCCGGCCATGGTGCTCTGCTATCGCGACGAGTATGCCAAGGCGCTGGGGTCGGCCCGCGGTGATTTTCAGGTGTTGTTGCCGCAGGAGTGGCTGCTCTCGCTGCCAGCAGATCAACTGCCTGCTCGCACTGACAAGACCAAGAGCGAGGAGGGGGGCGAGCCCTGGTATCTCTTTGCCCACTGCACCGAGAAGACCGCCAAGCCCTCCACTCACGGCGACTGGAGCACCCTGTTTGGCCGCTTCGGGGCCAGCTTGAAGCCAGTCTCTGTGGGTTGCTGCGGTATGGCGGGCACCTATGGTCACGACGTCAAACAGGTGGAGAACTCCAAGGGGATTTATGGGTTGAGCTGGGCCGACCCGCTCGCCCGCCTGCCCAGAGCGCGCTGTCTGGCGACCGGCTATTCGTGTCGCAGTCAGGTCAAGCGGATGGAGGGGGAAAAGCTCAAACATCCATTGCAAGCCCTGCTGGAGCTGCTCTGATGCTGACGTTTCCCAAGCGGTTTCGGGTGCCGAAGGCCTATCGGCACCCACGTTTCTTGCTGTTACCCACCACTCCCGCTCAGGCGGTGGTGGAGTTTGTCGCCATGTTGCGCGAGCGCGAGCAGCTCCATCAGCTGTTTCGCCCGAACGATCTCTGGCCCTCAGCCAACTTCAGCCTGAGCCAGCACGAAGGAGATCTGGAGTGGCAGCAGTCGGAGTTTCTGGCCAAGCGCTCCTTTGCCTATGGCCTCTGGAGCCCGGATCGGGAGCCGCAATTTTGGGGCGGGGTTTATCTCTACCCCTCGGTGTTGCCTGAGGTAGCGGTGGAGCTCTTCTTCTGGAAGATGGCCGAGGCGCCTATCACGGATGAGGAGCTGGAGATTCAGCTGCGCGACTGGCTCGCCAGGGTGTGGCAGTGGCCAGAACCCCGCTTGCCGGGGCGAGATGTGCCTTGGTCCGAGTGGCCCGGCGTTACCTACCCCTGGTGACATCCCGCTTAATGGCATGATTGTGTAAAACGCAGCTCCGGGTCGGTGCTGCGTTGTTACCACGTCACCCGGTAACCAACAACTCACATAACCGAACCATTTTGCCGATGGAGGGCGTTTCACCCATATCGGTACGCATTCATCGCTTACATAAGGAGTCTGCTCGCAATGAGTCACGATATTGCGCCCATCTGGCGTAAACCCATGAGTCTGGAGGGGCTCAACGCCACCTCTCGCAACACCCTGATGGCCCATCTCGATATCGTCTACACCGCTTTTGGCGCCGATTGGCTGGAAGCGACCATGCCGGTGGATCATCGCACTCACCAGCCCCTTGGCATGCTCCATGGCGGCGCATCCGTGGTGCTGGCGGAGACGCTTGGGTCGTTGGCGGCCAATATGGCGGTGGGGCCAGATAGCTACTGTGTGGGGTTGGAGGTGAATGCCAACCATCTGCGGGCCAAACGGGAAGGGGTGGTGACCGGGCGTTGCACGCCGCTCCATCTGGGAGCAACAACCCAGGTGTGGCAGATTGAAATTCGGGACGAACGTGAGCGTTTATTGTGCACCAGTCGACTGACCATGGCGGTGCTCAAACACAAGCGGGGCAAGGACTTCAGCGAGGAGTGATCTGCAATAACGCACTATGAGTGCAAAATAAGCAAGCCATACTCGTCAGATCCCTCTATAATTGCCAACGTCTTGAGAGGCTTATCACATTTTTCAAGACAGCAGAACAAAGTGGCGCTATAATCGCCGCCTTTTTGCTATTCCGCGGTGTTAGCCGCCTGCCTTAATCTGGAAGAATCTATGTCTGATACCGAACAACTGCCCCTTTTTAGTGAGCTTGGACTGGCCGCGCCTGTATTGAAAGCGCTGCAGGACGTGGGCTATGAGCGCCCGTCACCGATCCAGGCCGCAGCAATTCCCCACCTGATGGCGGGACACGATCTGCTGGGGCAGGCGCAAACCGGTACAGGGAAGACCGCTGCTTTTGCCTTGCCTCTGTTGTCTCGTCTGGAAGCTGGTAACCGCAACACCCAGATCCTGGTGCTGGCGCCTACCCGCGAACTGGCGCTGCAAGTGGCTGAAGCGTGCCAACGCTACGCCCACCACATGCCTGATTTCCACGTACTGCCCATCTACGGCGGTGCCTCCTACGAAACCCAGACCCGCGCCCTGCGTCGTGGTGCCCAGGTTGTCGTGGGTACTCCGGGCCGCGTGATGGACCTGATCCGTCGCAAGAACCTGGACCTCTCCGGCCTGAAAGCTCTGGTACTGGACGAAGCTGATGAAATGCTGCGCATGGGCTTCATCGACGACGTGGACTGGATAATGGAGCAGTGCCCGAGCACTCGTCAGGTTGCCCTGTTCTCTGCCACCATGCCGGAGCAGATCCGTCGCGTGGCCCAGAAGCACCTGAAGCAGCCCAAAGAGATCAAAATTGCCTCCAAGACTGCTACCGCTACCACTATTCGCCAGCGTTACTGGCAGGTAACCGGTCTGCACAAGCTGGACGCCATGACCCGTCTGCTGGAAGTGGAATCCTACGAAGCACTGCTGGTGTTCGTGCGTACCAAGAACGCTGCCGAAGAGCTGGCTGGCAAGCTGGCGGCCCGTGGTCACGCCTGTGAAGCGTTGCACGGCGACATCCCGCAGAAACTGCGTGAGCGTACCGTCGACAAGCTGCGTCAAGGCCAGCTGGATATCCTGATCGCCACCGACGTTGTCGCCCGTGGTCTGGACGTTGAGCGCATCACCCACGTAGTGAACTACGACATTCCGTACGACACCGAATCTTACGTACACCGTATCGGCCGTACCGGTCGTGCCGGTCGTAAAGGCGAAGCCATCCTGTTCGTCGCTCCCCGCGAGCGTCGTATGCTGCGCGCCATCGAGCACGCAACCCGTCAGGCCATCGAGCCGATGAAGATGCCGAGCACCGAGGACATCAACCAGCATCGTCTGGCCAAGTTCAAGGAGCGCATCCGCGAAACCATGATGGGTGAAGAGCTCGAGATCTACCACAACCTGGTGAACGAGCTGATCGAAGAGGATTCTGCCGATCCGCTGGAGCTGGCTGCCGCACTGGCCAAGCTGGTACAGGGTGACCAACCGCTGCTGCTGGATGACTCCATTCCGGATCCGCTGCTGAATGCTGGCAACGATCGTGGTGGCTTCGAGCGCCGTGACTTCAACGACCGTGGTGGTCGTGACTTCGGTGACCGTGGCGATCGTCCTGCCCGTCGCATGCCGTCCCTCGAACCGCGTCCGCTGAAAGACAACCCGGATGTGGAGATGGAGCGCTATCGCGTAGACGTGGGTGCGCATCACGGCGTCAAGCCGGGCCAGATCGTAGGCGCCATCGCCAACGAAGCGAACATCGAGAGCCGCTTCATCGGCAACATCGACATCGCTGATGACTTCTCCACCGTCGATCTGCCGAAAGGCATGACCGCAGATGTACTGGAAGTGATCAAGAAAGCCCGTGTTTGCCAGCGTCCGCTGCAAATCACCCGCTACACCGAAGTGCCAGCCGGTGGTAACACCAGCAGCCGCCCGCCCCGTGGTGATCGTCCGTTCCGTGGCGACCGTCCTTTCAACAAGGATCGCCGTCCCCAGGGTGACCGTCCGTTCAACAAGAGCGGGGAGCGCCGTGAAGGTGGCTTCAACAAAGATCGCAAATTCGGTGGCAAGCGTCGCGAAAGCTGATTGCTGATCCCGTTATGAAGAAGGCCGCTCATTGAGCGGCCTTTTTTGTATCTGCGATAGGGACTGCACCGTCAGTTTGTCTGTGTGGGGGTCATATATCTGTTCCATAACCCAAGTCGTGAGCCAAAGGGACATGAATATTTTCCGATGCAGTTGTGACATTCGGAGCCAGGATGCCATGCTTTTGGTGGCATTCGGGTACAGCCTGATGCTGGTTGCCTGTTGTGGTGAGCTGGTTGCAGCAACATGGTTTTACATTGTGACTCTGCCGTTGTCATGTGGGTGAGCAGAGTGAAACCAATAAAATAAACAGTACGATACGGAGGTCTATCATGGGTGGATGGCTTGGCAGGATACTGCTGTTATCCGGCTGTCTCGTTTCTGGCATGGTGTTGGCTGATGATCCCTTTCTCAAGATCAAGGGGGATGGCTGTTGCAATGGTAAAGGGGAGGTCGTGTTGACCCGGGCCGAGTTTGAGGCTTTACCTCAGACAGAGGTCAAGACCCAGACCCCCTGGACCGAGGGGGACCACACCTATCGTGGCGTGCTGCTGCGAGAGCTGGTCAAGATATATGGTCTCAAGAGTGGGGAGGTCAAGGCGGTCGCCATCAATGACTACTGGGCGGCGGTGCCGCTGGAAGATGGAGATAAGTATGCGGTACTGCTGGCCGAGAAGCAGGATGGCAAGGCGTTGACCCTGCGCAACAAGGGGCCGCTCTGGATCATCTATCCCCTCTCTGATCACCCGGAGCTGAACAAGGAGCTCTATCACAGCCGGATGGTGTGGCAACTGACGGCGATCGAGAGCAAATAAGATGCTGCGCGGCAAGTTTCTGAGCTTGATCCTGATGGTGACTACCTTTTTGGGGGTTGCCATCTGGTCGGTCTGGAACTATGACCGTGCATTCAATGCAGTGACTCGCTATACCCAGCTCTCCGCCTGGGCGTTGGCGCAGCTGGAGTTGGAAATCCATGGCTTTGATGAAGCGCTCTCTCTCTATCGCACCGGTTCGACCAGTCAGGAAGAGATGAACAAGCGCTTTGACATTGCCTGGAACCGCCTCGATGTCTTCCTGCACGGGGAGGAGGCCAAGCCGGTGAGAACCCGCTTTGGGGCTGAACAGGCAGCAGGCAAGATCATGGCCCTGTTCGAGAAGTATGAGCAGGCCGTGGTTAGCGGAGAGCGAGATTCAAAAGAACTTGCTCGTTTTGCCGAGGAGTTGGCTCGGGATCTGGCTGCGATCCGCGATGTGATGGTGAAAAATTTCACCGGCCCATCCGCTATTGCCCAGCGGGAGGTACTCAACTCGTCGCGTATTCAGAACTTCTTCATTCTGGCTTTCTTGATGTTGGCGACCGTGGTGATGCTGCTGATGCTGTTTCGCGAAGTGCGCCACCAGCACTTTCTTGCGTGGAATGATGCGCTAACCCGCTTGCCAAACCGGGCCTCCTTGATCAAACACCTCAAGCAGCTGACGGGACATAAAGGGGGGCGCAGTAGCGTGACCGTCTGTCTGGTGGATCTTGGCCATTTCAGGGAGGTAAATGACAGCCTGGGCTACGAGGTGGGGGATGCATTGCTGACGCAACTGGCCGAGCGGATCCGCGCGGTATCGGTTGACGGTCTCTTTGCCGCCCGTACCGGTAGCGATGAGTTTGCCATCATTATTTCCGGCGTTATGCCCACCTATTTGCGCTTTCCATTTCTGGAGCAGCTGCGTAACGAACTTGCCGGGCTCGCCTTGGCGACTGATCCCGCCCACCGGGTGCGGGTCTTTATGGGGGTCAGCCAGTACGTGCGACCGGTACACACGCCGGAGGAGATGCTGCTGTTTGCCGATATCGCCCTCGACAGTGCCAAGCGCAAGCGGCTGAATCGTTACGTGGTTTTCTCCAGCAGCATGTATCAGCACTATCTGCGTAACCGCCGTTTGTCGACCGAGTTGCGCGAGCTGATCCAGCACCACAGCAATTTGCAGTTGAGCCTCTACTATCAGCCGATTGTCCGTGGTCAAGGCACGGTGCGACTGGGAGCCGAGGTACTGATCCGCTGGAATCACCCGGAGTACGGTTTTATTCCGCCCCTCGATATCATTTCGCTGGCGGAAGATAACGGGCTGGGGGAGGCGCTCGGGTTATGGATCTTCCGGCGCTTGCAGCTTGATCTCGCTACTTTCCCGAGCGACTTGATTGAACCGCTGGAGATCTCGGTCAACCTCTCGAGTTCCATGTTCACTATGGAGTTGGCAGCCCAGCTGGATGAGAACATGAGGGAGGGGCCGCTAAGCCTGCAACAGCTGATCGTCGAGCTGACCGAAACGATTGCTCTGGATGATATCGAGCTGAGCAAGCAGATCATCGACACCTTGCGCCAGATTGGAGTACGGGTTGCCCTCGATGATTTCGGTACCGGCTGGTCATCGTTCTCCTACTTGCGAGAACTCTATTTCGACAAGCTCAAGATCGACCGCTCATTTATCACTGCCATTGACAACGATACCCGTCAGGCCCTGTTCGTCGAGGCGATCACCAGCCTCTCTCATCAACTCGGTGTGCGGGTGGTGGCGGAAGGGGTGGAAAACAATGATGAGCTGAAGGCGGTGCTGAGCATAGGGGTGGATGAAATTCAGGGCTATTTCTACTCGAGGCCCTTGCCGCTGCAGGACTTTTTGCTGTTCTGCCATCGCTACTTTATCAATCGGAGCATCATGCAGGAGGTTGCGCTGGGTTAGCGAGCGGTACCTTTTTACCGTCACCACAAGCTAACGTGCTGTTGTTTATCTAGTCGAATACAACAAGAAGGCGACCATCTGGTCGCCTTCTTGTTGTGCATTGTGACGTGCAGAGTTCGCAGCCCGAGGGGCTATCAGAGCACCATGGCGGCAATCCAGCCGAAGATCACCAGCGGGATGTTGTAGTGAATAAAGGTGGGCACCACGCTGTCCCAGATATGGTCGTGCTGACCATCTGCGTTGAGGCCGGAGGTGGGGCCCAGCGTCGAGTCGGAGGCTGGTGAACCCGCATCCCCCAGCGCGCCAGCGGTACCAACCAGTGCGATGATCGCCATTGGTGAGAAGCCAAGCTGCAGACAGAGCGGCACATAGATGGTGGCGATGATGGGCACGGTGGAGAAGGAAGAACCGATCCCCATGGTGATGAGCAGACCCACCAGCAGCATCAGGAAGGCGGCGATGCCTTTGTGCTGGCCGATGCCGGAGGCGACCACCTGAACCAGAGAGTCGACCCCGTGAGTTGCCTTCATCACGGCGGCAAAACCGGCGGCAGAGATCATGATGAAGCCGATCAGCGACATCATCCGTACCCCCTGAGTGAAGGCATCCTGGCTTTCGCGAAACTTGATGACGCCGCCGCAGGTGAAGATGACAAAACCGGCCAGCGCACCCAGTACGATGCTGTTGGTCATCAGTTGTAGCCCCAGCGCCACGCCAATGGCCAGCAGGGCCACCCAGATGTGGGTGAGGTTGAGCTCGACCGCTTCGGGCTCGGCATCCAGGATCTTGGCCAGATCGTACTTGCGCGGTTTGCGATAGCTGATGAATACCGCAATCAGCAGGCCCAGTACCATACCGGCGACCGGAATGGCCATCGCCAGCGGGATCTGGCTGGTGGTGATGGGCACGCCGTTATCGATCAGGTTCTTGGCCAGAATGTTGTTGAGGAAGATGCCACCAAAGCCGACCGGTAGCACCATGTAGGTGGCGGTCAGACCAAAAGTGATGACACAGGCCACCTGACGACGGTCTATCTGCATCTGCGCCATCACATGCAGCAGCGGCGGGATCAGGATGGGAATAAAGGCGATGTGAACCGGGATCAGGTTCTGGGAGGAGATCGCCACGGCCAGCACGGAAGAGAGCAGCAGGGTTTTGACCCACATGATGCGGGTCGAGCTGGCATCCTTGCCCAACTGGTTGATCACCTTGCGGGCCAGCAGGTCGGTGATCCCAGAGCGGGAGATGGCAACCGCAAAGGCGCCCAGCATGGCGTAGGAGAGGGCAATCTCGGCGCCACCGCCCAGGCCACCGCTAAAGGTGGTGAGGGTATCGGTTAACGACAGCCCACCGACCAGGCCGCCAGCAATGGCCCCCAGCGCCAGCGAGACCACCACATTGATCCGCAGCAGACTGAGCACCAGCATCAGCCCGACTGCGATAACAACTGGATTCATTTGATTTCCTTATAGTTTGTTATTGCTGTCTGTCATGTGAAGGGGAGTTAGTTTGCGAAAAATGTGACAAATGTCGAGAAAAAAATCAGTCAAACCCCTCATATCGCAGCAGCATGTGGCACAAGGTTGCTCAACATGAGGGTTTGTGACCTGTTTGTCTCCGTGCATCCCGTGCGCAGCGGTGGATAGTGACGTTGATAGCGATTTCCGGTGCGCAGTGCAATCAATCACTTCCCCAAAAAGCGAAGGCTGCCAGTGGCAGCCTTCGTCCGTTTATTCTTGTCCCTCATCGTCGGCAGGGGCATCGGTTGTGTCATCATCCGGATGTGCAGGCGGCCAACCCCCCATGCTCTTCCAGCGGTTAACGATATGACAGAACAGCTCTGTGGTGCGTTCGGTGTCATAGAGGGCAGAGTGCGCCTCTTTATTGTCAAACGGGATGCGGGCGCTCTGGCACGCTTTGGCCAGCACGGTCTGCCCCAGCGCCAATCCGGAGAGAGCAGCTGTGTCGAAGGTGGCAAACGGGTGGAACGGATTGCGCTTGAGGCCAGCGCGCTCGGCGGCAGCCATCACGAAGCCGTGATCGAAGGTGGCGTTGTGGGCCACTATGATGGCGCGGCCGCAATCCTGCTCCTTCATCCCCTTGCGGATCCCCTTGAAGATCTCGGTCAGCGCCTCTTTTTCCGAGACAGCGCCACGCAACGGGTTGTAGGGGTCGATGCCGGTGAACTCCAGCGCGGCCTTTTCCAGGTTGGCCCCTTCGAAAGGCTCGACATGAAAGTGGAATACCTGATCGGGAACGAGCCAGCCCTGCTCATCCATTTTCAGGGTGTAAGCCGCGATTTCGAGTAGGGCATCGGTCTTGGCGTTGAACCCGGCTGTTTCAACATCGATGACGACGGGGTAAAAACCACGGAAACGGCCCTTGAGGGTATGAACTGCGTCGGTCATGGGATCTCGGTCGGGATAAAATGAGGCGGCATTATGGCAAAAAAGCGCTGGCTTGTCCTCCCATCCCACGCAGGATGCCGCGCCAAGATGGCGCAGGATTCAATATCTGTGCAGCCACCAGCGGGCGGCAATCAGCGCCGTGAGCGACCCCAGCAGGGCGCTGGCCAGCACATCCACCGGCCAGTGCATCCCCATTACCATGCGCGACAGACCAACCCCCAGCGCCCACAACGGCAGCAGCCAGACGCCCGTGGGGGCTCGGGCCAGCCAGATAAGGCCGAAAAATTGGGCCAGGCTGATGGCGGCGATACTGTGGCCGGAGGGGAAGGCGTAGTTCACCTCGGCCTGCCAGTGGTGGCCGAGCCACTCAGGCAGGGCCAGCAACTGGCTGGCGGCATGAACCTGTTCACTGCGCACATCGATGCTAGTGGCGTAGAAGTGCTTGATGGCCGGGATCAGCGACTGACTCTCCAGCCAGAGCAGATAGGGTCTGGGCTCTTCGGTCAGGTGTTTGATCAGGCTCTTGAGCACCCAGTCGCTGGCGAGCAGGGCTGCCAGCGCACACCCCAGTGCAATGAAGGGGGACAGCTCCAGTTTGAGTTTGTAGCGGGTCAGCAGCAGCAAGAGGGCGCCACTGACCCCGATCCCGGGAATATCGACCATGCGGGTAAGGGCGTATGACCACCATAGCCAGCCTGATTGCAGTGAACCGGTCAGAAAAGGCTGCCAGGGCAATGTGGCGAGTAGTAACAGGGGCAGGATTAACAGGGCTGTGAAGCCAAGCACCTGACTGCGGGTGAGTGAGGCGGTTGACATTGGGAGCGGCGGAGCGTGTGGCGGCATGGTGGGTATGGGCGATCGCGAAAAAAGAGGGGCATTGTGCCACCGTGACATGCTCGGACAAAGCCGAGCAGCACGTTTGTTACCTCTGCTTACACATTTTGTGGCCACATCCTCTGTTTGAGCGGGCGGATGGAGCGGCTGCCGCGCAATGTGGTCCCGTTTCGCGCCGGATTGCATCACAGGCTGAAATCTCGGGCGGCTTTGCGCTAGAATGGCGCCCCCGTGGCGGTTGTGACCAAAGAGAGCCCGATGAAGATAGTCGTTGATGAGAATATGCCCCATGCCGTGGAGCTGTTTGCCGAATTTGGCGAGGTGATCCCCTTGCCCGGACGGCAGATGCAGGCCCGCGATCTGCTGGATGCCGATGTGCTGCTGGTGCGTTCGGTCACCCGCGTCAACGGCGATTTGCTGGCGACCAGCCCCAAACTCGGGTTTGTCGGCACCGCCACCATAGGCACAGACCATGTGGACAAGGCCCTGCTGGCAAGCCGCAATATTCCCTTCTTCAGCGCCCCCGGTTGCAACAAGTATTCGGTGGGGGATTATGTGCTTTCCGCTTTGCTGGTGCTGGCGGAGCGTTACGAACTCGAGCTCTCGGCCATGACTCTGGCGGTGATTGGCGCGGGCAATACCGGCGAGTGCGTGGCTGGCAAGGCCCAAGCGCTCGGCATGCGGGTGCTGCGCTGCGATCCGCCCAGGGCGCGGGATAATCCTGATGCGGGCTTTGTCGATTACCAGACCGCCCTTGGCGCCGATATCGTCAGCTTTCACGTGCCCATCACCCGTGAAGGGCCGGATGCTACCTACCATCTGCTCGATGCCGAACAGATTGCCGCGCGTCCTGCCGGACAGATCCTGATCAACGCATCCCGTGGCGAGGTGTGGGATAACTGGGCCCTGCTGGCGCGCCAGTTGGGCGATGCGCCATTGCGACTGGTGATGGATGTGTGGGAGAACGAGCCCGAGCCACTGGCTTCGCTGGTGCCCCATACCGAGATTGCCACCCCCCATATTGCCGGTTACAGCCTGGAGGGGAAGGCGCGCGGTACCTGGATGCTCTATCAGGCGCTCTGCCTGCAGCTGGGACGCCAGCCTCGTCAGGATTTGAGTGGGTTGTTGCCCGCCCCCGATGTGCAGGCGGTGGTGCCGGGTCGCACACCGGATCAGGCGCTGATCAAGCAGCTGGTGCATCTGGTCTATGACGTGCGCCGCGATGATGCCCGTTTCCGGGCCCGACTCGGCCTGCCCGGCAGCTTTGACGAGCAGCGCAAACACTATCCCGAGCGCCGTGAACTATCCTCCCTGCAGGTTGAGGGTGCGTTTGCCGGCCAGGAGCTGGGCGAGCTGGGATTTGCGCTGTCACGCCCCTGAATCGGGGCCTAGGAGTTGGAAGATAACCGGAAGGGGTGAGCCGTACTGGCTACCTCGCCCCCATTTTTTTACTGAGCTGGCGCAGATACTACTGCGCTGGCTCAGCCATATCAGGCAGCGTTATCTCGCCGTGCGAGCGCCTGCCGACCATGGCGCCACCCGGCGCCATTGCAGCATTATCAGAGGAGAACAGAATGAGCCAGCAGTTTAACGTAGCGGTATTGGGTGCCAGCGGCGCCGTGGGTCAGGCGATGATCGAGATCCTGGAAGAGCGCGAATTTCCGGTAGCGACCCTCTATCCGCTGGCTTCCAGCCGCAGCGCCGGTGATACCGTGCGCTTTGGCGGCAAGAACCTCGAGATCCTCGATGTGGAGGAGTTTGACTGGAGCCAGGTGCAGATCGCACTCTTCTCCGCCGGTGCCGAGGTCTCGGCCAAGTGGGCGCCGATTGCTGCCGAACACGGCTGCATCGTCATCGACAACACCTCCTGCTTCCGTTACGACGAAGATATCCCGCTGGTGATCCCGGAAGTGAACCCGGATGCGCTGGCTGATTTTCGCAATCGCAACATCATCGCCAACCCCAATTGTTCCACTATCCAGATGCTGGTGGCTTTGAAGCCGCTGCACGACGAAGTGGGCATTGTCCGCATCAACGTGGCCACCTATCAATCCGTGTCAGGCTCCGGCAAAGAGGGTGTCAGCGAGCTGGCGGGACAAACTGCTCATCTGCTCAACGGTCGTCCGGTGGAACCGACCCTCTATCCGCAGCAGATCGCCTTTAACCTGATCCCGCAGATCGACAGCTTCACCGACAACGGCTACACCCGTGAAGAGATGAAGATGGTGTGGGAAACCCAGAAGATCCTGGGGGATGCCAGCATTGCCGTGAACCCCACCTGCGTGCGGGTGCCGGTATTCTACGGCCACGCCGAGGCGGTACACGTCGAACTGCACCAGCCGCTCGATGCCGAACAGGTCAAGGAGCTGCTCCGCAATGCGCCGGGTGTGACCCTGTTTGATGACGAAGGGGACTATCCGACCCCGGTGCGTGACGCAACCGGCAAGGATGAGGTGCTGGTGGGTCGGGTGCGCCAGGATATTTCTCATCCAAGTGGTATCAATATGTGGATCGTGGCCGATAACGTTCGTAAGGGCGCGGCAACCAACAGTGTACAGATTGCCGAGCTGCTGGTTCGCGACTATCTGTAAGGCAGGTCATATGCCACAGATGCGCAGCAGGGAGTGCTGCGCATCCGGCCTGTGATCAAACCGGGGTGTGACCCATGCCGCACTCCGTCACTTCAAGATTCTGTTGCGATATCAACTGATTAAGTTTTTTCCTACACTCAGGGTCAAGTTGGGTGCTAAATGTGTCGGACTGCTGGCTTGCCAGGCGAGCCTGATTTATATTGAACCGACTGTTTTGGGGTAACTATCCAGATTTTTCAATGTGATAGGGCCGTCATACGAAGGAACGAATATGGGACATTCCCGCATAACATTGGCAACGCTACTCGCATTGGGTCTGCTGGGCACCGTCCAGGCTGAAGACTCGGCGCGGGAGCCTTTTTTTGTCGAGCTAAAAGGCCCTGACGAACCCGCACCTCCCGCCGTCAATTCCCAGCCGCTGGCGCAGCCGGTCGCCAGACCCGCCGCGCAACCGGTGCGTACAACCGCCCAGCCGGTGGTGCGTCAGGTCACTGCCAATGCCGGTAGCTATGGCCCTGTTCGTCCGACCGATACCCTATGGAGCCTGGCGAGCAAATATCGCCCATCCAATCGGGTCAGCGTCTACCAGACCATGGTGGCGATTTACGAGAAAAACCCCCGCAGTTTTGCCGATGGCAATATCAACCACATTCTGGTGGGTTCCCGCATTCTGCTGCCGACCGCGGC
The DNA here is from genome assembly GCF_051920345.1 of Aeromonas sp. 102P. Taxonomy (NCBI): domain Bacteria; kingdom Pseudomonadati; phylum Pseudomonadota; class Gammaproteobacteria; order Aeromonadales; family Aeromonadaceae; genus Aeromonas; species Aeromonas sp. 102P. The sequence goes on from NZ_JBQBCZ010000001.1 coordinate 2,498,828, forward strand.
CGAGGCGAGCGTCATCACTGATGCACAGGCCCGCGCCAAGTTCCGCAGCGACAACGCCAGCTGGAAGGGGTTAAGCCCCAAATATCTGGCTGACAAGCAGGCCCATACCGCCAAGCCGGCTGCCGCCAAACCCGCGAAGGTTGAAGCCGCCAAGACCGAGCCGGTGAAGGCTGCGCCTGCGCCGCTGCCAGTGGCGAAAGCCGCCCCCATTCCCGCCCCGGTGGTGGCTCCGCAACCGGCTGCCGAAACCAAAGAAGTGGCCAAGGTGAGCGAGCCTGCGCCGAAAGAGGCGGTAGCACCTGCTCCTAGCGCTGCAGAAGGCACCACCCCGGCGCCTCTGCCTTCCGATCTGGATAAACCGGTGGGCAAACCGGCTACCGAGATGGCGCTGGCACTGGAAGATGCCAATGCCCAGCTCGGCCAGGTGACCGAGATGAACCACAGGCTCAAGCTGCGTCTGCAATCCCTGACCGAAGAGGTGGAGACCCTCAAGGCCCAGCTGCAGGATCAGACGGCGCTGCAAAAAGAGATTGCCGAGCTCAAGGCCCAACCGGTCCCGCCGGTGGCAGCCGAGCCTGAGCCTGAGAAAAACTGGTTGATGGATCTGCTCTCCTCACCGCTCAACCTCGCCATGATCATTCTGCTGCCGGTGCTGCTGGTATTGGCGCTGGTGACCCTGTGGCTGCGTGCCCGTGCCCGCCGAGAGCTGGAAGAGCAGGAGAAGAGCCTCTCCGAATCCACCGCCATGATGATGGATCAGGAGCAGAGCGAGTTTGATGATCTGCTGAGCGTTGATGTGACCGACAACGAGCCGGTGCGCCCGGTGCCGGATCTCAACACCCCGGATGGCTTTATGCCGATGGAGCCTGACGAGCCGGCCGCCAAGCCGGATGTCGATCTGGTGTTCAGCGACGAGGGCGAGATGGAGCTGCAGGGCTTCGAGCCCGAGCGGATGGCTACCCAGCCAGCCAGTCGTGACCCGGACCTGGTGCCGGATCTCGATCTCTCGCTGGATGAGCCCATCGCGCTGGCCAACGAGCCCGCCATGGATCTGGCCAGCGAGTTCAATCCCAAGCCCAAGGCCGCTGACGAGATCATGAGCGAAGAGGAGCTGCAGGCAGCCCTGTTTGCCGAGCTGGATGCGGATCTCTCCGCCGACCTCGAGCCCGATTTGAGCTCCATCGACGAAGTCGGCGCCGCTGACGACGATCTGGCCAGCTTCGATCTCGGTGATTTCGACAATGCCCTCGACGAGCCAGCCACAGGGAAAGATGACAACGCCATTGATCTCAGTGCCGCAGAGGACGCCGACGAAAGTGCGGATGCCATGCTGGCCGAGCTCGGTCTTGAGCCTGTCAAAGCGAAGGACGCCGAGCTGGGTCTGGAGTGGGATCCCAACGAGCTGGCGCTCTCCGATTTCGAAGATGCGTTTGCCGAGGTGGAATCACATCCGGCAGATCTCCAGCCCCGTGAGCAGGCACAGGAGAGCGGCTACGTCGAGATCGACAAGCTGCTGGCTGAAGCGGATGCCACTGCGCCGGAGCAGGAGCCGTATCAGGGCTTCTCGCTGGATGTGGGGCTGGATGGCTTCCCCGAGGTGCTGCCGGAATCCACCGGATTTGACGTGGATGCTGACGACGGCGGTGTTGGGGCCAAGCTGGATCTGGCCCGTGCCTACCTCGAGATTGACGACAAGGATAGCGCCCGCGAGCTGCTGCAAGAGGCGGCGGAGCAGGGCAGCGATCACCAGCGCGCCGAAGCCGAGAAGTTGCTCAAGCGGTTGGGCTAAAGCATTTCCCATCACGGGATCAGCAAAACGGGGGCAGCCAGCAGGCTGCCCTCTTATTTTGGCGATTTGTTATGGGGTGAGCATGGCCTCGCAGGCTGACCATCCTGGCCAATTGCGGCGTGTGGTGGGACTTTTCAGGCTGAGCGCGTATAATCCGCCCCGTTTCTTTCATTGCGTTTTCACAACAAGACAAGTTTATCCATGCGAATTGCCCTAGGTATTGAATATGACGGCAGCCGGTATTTCGGTTGGCAGCGTCAGCGTGAAGTGATCAGCGTGCAGGAGGAGTTGGAGAAGGCCATCAGCCGGATCGCCAACCACCCTGTCTCCATCCAGTGTGCCGGGCGCACCGATGCCGGTGTCCATGCGACCGGCCAGGTGATCCACTTCGATACCGAGGCGAGCCGTGCCGAAGGGGCCTGGACCCTGGGGCTCAACTCCAACCTGCCGCCGGATATTGCCGTGCGCTGGGTCAAGGAGGTGGACGAGACGTTCCACGCCCGCTTCAGCGCCACCGCCCGTCGCTACCGTTATGTTATCTACAACCACAATTTTCGTCCGGCGATCCTCGGCAGTGGCGTCAGCCACTACCACGAGACCATCGATGCGGAGTTGATGCATCAGGCGGGCCAGAGCCTGCTGGGGGAGCACGACTTTAGCACCTTCCGTGCCGTCGCCTGCCAATCCAACACCCCGTGGCGCAATGTGACGCACCTCTGCGTCAGTCGTCAGGGGCCCTATATCGTGCTGGATATTCGCGCCAACGCCTTCCTGCACCATATGGTGCGCAACATCACCGGCTCCCTGCTGCTGGTGGGGCAGGGGCTCAAACCGGTGGAGTGGATTGCCGAGGTGCTGGCTGCCAAGGATCGCAATCTGGCCGGGCCGACCGCCAAGGCCGGTGGCCTCTATCTGGTGGACGTGGATTACCCGGCCGAGTTTGCTCTGCCGCAGTTGCCGCTCGGCCCGCTGTGGCTGCCGGACTCGGCACCGGGTACGACCAGTTTTTAGTAACTGCGCCCGAAAAATTGTGGTTTAATGACCCGTCATTTGTTGCCATCGAGCTATTAAGTCATTGAACAATCTAGGCTCGATGCGTTTTGTCAGGCACAAAAGCATTAAGGAATTCCATGAGCTGGCTTGAGAAGATTCTTCCCAAGAGCAAGATCACTGCGCCCCGTCGTCACAACATTCCGGAAGGGGTGTGGACCAAGTGCAGTGCTTGTGAACAGGTGCTCTACCGGGCAGAGTTGGAGCGCAACCTCGAAGTGTGCCCCAAGTGTGATCATCATATGCGCATCAGCGCCCGCGCCCGTCTCGAGAGCTTCCTCGATGAGCAGGGTCGTACCGAGATCGGTGCCGAGCTGGAGCCGCAGGATGTACTGAAATTCAAGGATTCCAAGCGCTACAAGGATCGTTTGTCTGCCGCTCAGAAAGAGACGGCGGAGAAAGATGCGCTGGTGGTGATGAAAGGGACCCTCAAAGGGGTACCGGTTGTCGCCTGTTCGTTCGAATTCTCCTTCATGGGGGGCTCCATGGCCTCCGTGGTCGGTGCCCGCTTTGTACGCGCCGTCGAGGAGTGCATCAAGGAAGGCCGTGGCCTGATCTGCTTCTCCGCCTCTGGTGGTGCTCGCATGCAGGAAGCGCTGTTCTCCCTGATGCAGATGGCCAAAACCAGTGCAGCACTGGACAGACTCACCAAGGCGGGCCTGCCCTATATCTCCGTGCTGACCGACCCCACCATGGGTGGCGTCTCTGCCAGTCTGGCGATGCTGGGTGACATCAACGTGGGCGAGCCCAAGGCGCTGATCGGCTTTGCAGGTCCGCGTGTTATCGAGCAGACCGTGCGCGAGAAGCTGCCGGAAGGCTTCCAGCGCTCCGAGTTCCTGCTGGAAAAGGGTGCCATCGATATCATCATCGATCGCCGTGAAATGCGTAACCGTCTGGCCAGCCTGCTCGCCAAAATGCTGAATACTCACGTCATCGAAGAGTGAAGATGAGTTCAAACATGCAACAATCCCAAAGCCGGTCGCTTGTCGACTGGCTTTCTTATTTGGAGCAGATCCATCCGGTCAATATCGACATGGGGCTGGATCGGGTCGGTGCTGTCGCCCGCCGTATGGGGCTCACCCAACTGCCGTTCAAGGTGATCACGGTGGCGGGCACCAACGGCAAGGGCTCCAGCTGTGCCATGGCGGCCAGCATTCTGATGGCCGCAGGCTATAAGGTCGGCGTCTACTCCTCGCCCCATCTGCTGCGCTTTACCGAGCGGGTGCGGGTCAACGGGCAAGAGCTGGCCGACAGCAATCACTGCGCCGCCTTTGCCGAGGTGGAAGCCGCTCGTGGCGAGATTGCCCTTACCTTCTTCGAGTTCGCCACCCTGGCCGGTTTGTGGCTCTTCTGCCGCGCCGCCCCCGATGTGCTGCTGCTGGAAGTGGGACTGGGCGGTCGGCTCGACGCCACCAATGTAGTGGAGTCCGATGTTGCCATGATCACCTCCATTGCCCTCGATCACTGCGACTGGCTGGGGGATACCCGCGAAGCAGTGGCGGTGGAGAAGGCTGGAGTCTATCGCGCTGGCAAGCCCGCCATCAGCGGTGAGCCTAATCCGCCCGCGACTATTGCCAGCGAAGCCCAGCGTCTTGGCGCCAACCTGCGTCAGGTCGGTATCGATTTTCGTGGCGATGAGCACGAGAGCGGTTGGGATTATCACGGCCTGAACCAGTGGCGGGATCTGCCAAAACCGGCGTTGCCACTGATGAACGCGGTGACCGTGCTGGCGGCGCTGGAATCCCTTGGCTTGCCGCTGCCGGAGTCCGCCATTCGTGACGGGCTTGCCAATGCCCGGCTGGCTGGCCGGATGCAGCAGTTGCAAAGTGCGCCGCTGGTGATCGTCGATGTAGCCCACAACCCCCATTCGGCGGCCTATCTGGCCGCGCAATTGCGCAAGATGCCCTGCTCGGGTGTACGCCGCGCCGTGGTCGGCATGCTCAAAGACAAGGACATGGCGGGCTCCCTTGCCGAACTCGATGGTCTGATCGGCGAGTGGTATCTGGCCAGCCTCACCGGCCCGCGCGCCGCCACCTCTGCGCAACTGGCTGCGGCGCTGGGGGAGGGAAAGGGCCCTGCCAGAGAGTTTGATGATGTCAGCGTCGCTTATCAGGCAGCGTTGGCCGCATCGAGTCCGGACGATATGGTCATTGTGTTTGGTTCGTTTTACACTGTCGCCGACATTCTGGCGGGTGTCGCCGTCTAGGCCACACCCCGGCTCCCCGGCCCTCGGGCGGGGAGCCAAATCGCATATTGAGTTACGTAAAGGTAGGATTCAACTTGGCCTCGAAGTTTCAAAACCGTCTGGTGGGCACCGTCATCCTGGTGGCCCTGGTTGTTATTTTCCTGCCGGACTTGCTGGATGGTCACAAGCTGGCACAAAAGGAGGAGGCCTTTGCCAAGATCCCGCTGCGCCCCGAGCTGGAGCCTGCCAAGCCTGCGCTGCAGGTCTCGGCAGCCAGCAGCCTGCCCGCCGATCATCTGGCCAGCCAGCAACAGGCCTCTGCGGCCCAGCAGTGGCAAGTGGAAGAGGTGGCTGACCCCATGACCCTCGCCGGTCAGGGCAACGGTGCGCAGCCGGCCACAACCCCTGCCGCACCGGCGCCGGTTCAGCCGCAACAGAATGCCCAACCCAAGCCACAGCCCAAGCCGGAAGTGGTGGCCAAAAAGCCGGTCGAACCGCCCAAGCCTGCACCCAAGCCAACGCCAGCCAAACCGGTTGAAGTGGCCAAGGCGCCCGCGCCGGCCAAGCCGCAGGCGGGTCAGATCAAGTCCCTCGACGATCTGATTGAAAGCAAGATGACTCAGCCGACCACACCCGCGCCTGCTGCGGCACCGGCACAGGGTAGCTGGATCCTTCAGCTTGGCGCCTTCAAGAACGTCGACAGCGTCAACGCGCTGGTGAGCAAGCTGCGGGCGGCGGGCTACTCTGCCCACACCTCGCCGCGCACACCGGTTCAGGGTCAGCTCAACCGGGTCTTTATCGGGCCGGATGTCTCCAAGGCCAAACTGCAGGGGATGCAGGGGCGGATCTCCCAGATGACCGGCCTCAGTGGCTCGGTGGTCTCTTACAATCCGTGACGGCTTGCAGTTGGCAATGGCCCTTTGAAACAAACACCGCGCTCCGTGCGCGGTGTTTTTTTATCTGGCTGCCGTGATTTTTAAGGTCGACGTCGTACAGGTCACCCCCCGGTTGGGATTTTCGGGCAGTTGGGGTAGTCTGAGCCCTTCTGCTACTCACAGGAGTTCAAGATGATCCTCTCGACGACCCCCACGCTGGAAGGCAAAACCATTCGTGAATACCGCGGCATCGTGGTTGGCGAAGCCATTCTCGGCGCCAACATTTTCAAGGATCTCTTCGCCGGGATCCGCGACATCATCGGCGGCCGCTCTGGCGCCTATGAAAAAGAGCTGGCCCGTGCCCGCGAGATCGCCTTCGATGAGCTAAAAGAGCGTGCCGCCGCCCTTGGCGCCAATGCGGTGGTCGGCATCGATATCGACTACGAGGTGGTGGGGCAAAACGGCAGCATGCTGATGGTCAGCATCAGTGGCACCGCCGTGGTGGTCTGATCGGGCTTCCGCCTCTGCATGGGCAATGAGCCGATAACCGGGTTATCGGCTTTTTTATTGCTGTCTGATACGTGGCGGCTGGCAGGGTTATCACTCAACCCATTGATTTTAAATATTTATATTTATTAATAATTCCACTGACCGGTTTTATTTTTTTTAACTGGGTGGCCCGAGAGGGTCAAGCTAGAGTGCCGCCATCAGGAACGACACCGCTCACGGACGAGGTTCTCTTCTCTTGAAGGCGTATCACTATGAATCAAAAACCTGCTCTGCTGACCCTTGTCATGTTGGCCATGATCGCCCATGCCGGCAGTGCCCTCGCGGCGCTGCCCAACTTCAGCGCCACTTGTCCCACCGATATCCGGGTCAAGTCGCAAGGGGGCAACGTCTTTATCAATGGCAAGAAGGCGACCCTGAAAACGCTGGCGCCCGCCGCCTATTCGGCCACAAGCGGCAAGGTGGTCATCGGGATCACCTTCGATCTGCCCGCCAGCGAACCCACCCTGGATTACGTCATCAAGCATGATCGCCGGGCCCACGGCTTTTGCACCGTGCACGCCTGGTCGGCGGGCAAGGCAGCCGCACTGCCGATGGCCAAGGGGGACTCGCCCTATCAGGGCAAGTGGGTAGCCAAAAACCGCGAGACCGGCGCCACGGTGGCCAATATTCAGGTGGATGGCAAGGAGCAGGTGTGGGTCAACGGAGTCAAGGTGAAGGCGAAACGGGCCGATGGTGCGCTGCAGTTTCGCAAGGGCACCATCCTCTACACCTTGCAGGGGGATCCGCGTATTCGCGATGAGAGCGACTGGAATGACAGCGATGTTCAGAATACCGGCCCCATCCGGCTCGAGTAACAGACGCGCCGTGCCACGGCTGGGTCATTGATGCAAAAAGCAGAGAGCGGCATGGCCGCTCTCTGCTTTGTTGTCTACATTGGTTGATCGCCGTGCGGGGTTAGATGCCGTGGATGGCATTGGCTTCCCCATACCAATCCAGCTTGTCGGCTAGGGTGACCACCGAGCCGATGATGATGAGACTCGGGCTCTTCACCTGACGGGCCAGTTCGGCCAGCTGCTGCAGCTCGCCGCGCACCACCCGCTGGCTGAGCTGGGTGCCTTGCTCCACCAGCGCCACCGGGGTATGACCGGGCATGCCGTGGGTTTGCAGCTCATCCTGAATGCGGGCGGCGTGGGCCAGCCCCATGTAGAACACCAGAGTCTGGCGGGGGGCCGCCAGCGCCGACCACTCCTGGGCGATATTGCCCTCCTTGTCGTGGCCGGTGATGAACTGCACCCGCTGGGCGTGATCGCGGTGGGTGAGGGGAATGCCGCTGTAGGCGGCGCAGCCTGAGGCTGCCGTAATGCCCGGTACCACCGAGAAGGGGATGCCCGCCTCGGCCAGGGTTTCCAGCTCCTCGCCGCCCCGGCCAAAGATAAAGGGATCGCCCCCCTTGAGCCGCACCACCTGTTTGCCCAGCAGCGCTTGTTCCAGCAACAGTTGGTTGATCGCCTGCTGGGGTACACAGTGGCGGCCCGCCTCCTTGCCAACAAAGATCCGCTCGGCATCCCGGCGAACAAGCGCCAACACCTCCTGCGACACTAGCCGGTCATAGACCACCACATCCGCCTGCTGCAGTTGCTGCAAGCCATTCAGGGTGAGCAGCCCCGCATCGCCGGGGCCGGCGCCCACCAGGGTTACGCTTCCCTTGCTCTGCTGTTGCTCATCGAGTAGCTCGGCGACGCTCTGTTCGGCACCTTGCTGCTGGCCGCGGGCCAGTTGGCGGGCGAGGCGATCGTGGCTAAAGAGCCGCTCCCAGAAGCGACGGCGGGCCAGCTTGTCCGGAATGAGTTTGACCCGCTCGCGCAGCTTGCCCGCCAGCGCCGCGAGCTGGCCGAGGTGTTGCGGCAGCAACGCTTCGAATTTTTCCCGCAGCTGGCGGCTTAGAACCGGCGCCGCGCCTGCGCTGGAGATGGCCACCATCAGCGGCGAGCGGTCGATGATCGCGGGCATGATGGCGCTGCAGTGGGCCGGAGAGTCCACCACATTGCAGAAGATCTGGCGCAGGCTCGCCTCATGAAAGACCTGATGGTTGACCTCTGGCTGGTTGGTGGCGGCTATCACCAGCCACTTGCCATCGAGCAGTTCGGGATGAAAGCCGGCGGCGCAGACGGTCAGGCGACCCTGCTCGGCCCAGCTCATCAGTTGGGGTTCCAGGTGCGGGGCATTGATGGTGATCTTCGCCTTGGCATCGAGCAGCAGGCGCGCCTTGCGCACCGCCACCTCACCGCCGCCGACGATCAGGACCGGCTTGTTTTGCAGCTGACAGAAGAGAGGGAGAAAGTCCATAACAGGCTCCGGATGCTGGCCCGCTCGCAATGCCGCGCCGGGCGAGATAGCAGGGCGCGCCATGACGCACCCCGGATGGTCGGGGGAAAGATCCCCCGACGGGAATAAAAAAGGGGAAGGGTGATCTACGCCCGGGCCAACGACAGATCCCCACCGGTGTCGGCCACTTGATCACGCTTCCCCAAACGAGGTTTTTCCTATTGCACCGCTTTGACGTGCATGTTGGCGACGTACTGATCTTCGGCCCAGAAGATGCGGTCAGCGACCATGGCTTCCGGGTTGAGGGTGACGCCGCGCAGCACCCGCTCCTTGAACTTGTGATAACCGGCCCGGTCGATAAGGTGGCCCATGTGCAGATAGATGGGTTTGCCATCCAGCATCTCGGCCTCGAACTCGAACAGGTTCTTGATCACCGCATGCAGCACCTCTTCGGTCACCCAGTTGAGGAACAGCTTGCCGGTACGGGGGGTCTTCTTGCTGGTGCGCCCCCCCAGCTTGACCATGTAGAGCTGCTTGGGATCCCGCTGCCAGGCCAGGGTCGGGCAGGCCAGCACGCACTCGCCACAGCCGATGCACTTGCTCTCCTCTTTGACCGCCTTGCCATGCTTGATGGCGAGGCAATCCACCGCGTGGTGGCTGCATGCCTTGACGCAGGCGCCGCAGCCGATGCAGCGCTCGGCATTGAAGTGGATTTTGGCGATGCCGAGGATGCCGAAGTCGGCCATGTTGGCCTTGGCGCAGTCGTTGGGGCAGCCGGCGATCACCATCTTGAGGTGATAGGGGTTGGGGTAGAGGTGTTTCTCCATCCGCTGGGCCAGTCCGGTGCAGTCGATATTGCCCTTCTGGCAGATGGTGTTGCCCTGACAGGCTACGATATTGCGCCCGCCGATGGTCTGGTAACCGGCTGTGGTGTCCTCTACCTCGATGCCGCAGGTCTCCACCTCGATCTCCTTGATAAAGGGCTCGAGGGCGGCATTGACCTTGTCCATGTCCTGATACTTGATGCCGGGCATCGCCAGCTTCTGGCGGGTGGTGAGGTGGATCAGGCCGTTGCCATACTGTTCGGCGATCTGCTGGGCCACTGCCAGCAGGTGGGCGGGCATGATCCCGCCGGGAATGCGTACGCTGATCATCGCTTCGCCGCGCACCTTGGAGAGGCGGTATTCGTTCTTGGCGCGAGCCTTGATGATGTCGATATCGAGACTCATGGTGTTCTCCCTCAGTCGATCAGATGCTGGGCCTGGTCAAAACGAAAGACCGGTCCATCCACGCAGATATAGGTGTCGCCCATCCGGCAGTGGCCGCATTTGCCCACGGCGCAGGCCATGCGGCGTTCGTAGTCGACCCAGATGCGATCCTTGGGGATGCCCCGTTCGAGGAAGGCGAGCACCACGAAACGGATCATGATGGGGGGGCCGACCACGATCACCTGGATATCCTCCTTGTCAGCTAGATCCAGCTGGTCGATGTAGTCGGTAACCCGGCCGATGCGAAACTGCTCGCTCTCCTTGCCCTCGTCCAGGGTGACGATGAGGTTCTGCTGCTCGGCCCAGAGCGGCATCTCGTGGTGATAGAGCACCGCCTGCTCGTTCTTGAAGCCGAGGATCATGTCGAGAGACTTCACCTCTTCCGGATGTTTGCTGAAGCGGCGCAGCAGCCCCTTGACCGGCGCGACGCCGGTGCCGCCCGCCACCACGATGAGGTGCTGGTTGCGATAGGTCTCCAGCGGGTAGCCATTGCCGTGGACGCCGCGCATCCACACCTTGTCGCCCACATCGAGGGCAAACAGCGCATCGGTCACCTTGCCGACCTTGCGGATCAACAGATCCACATAGCCATCGCCATAGTCGGAGACCGAGATGGGCGCTTCGCCCACGGTGGGCAGGGAGATCTCCACAAACTGGCCGTAGTGGACATCAAAGTCGCGTGATACTCGAAAGTTCCACTCAAGCTCGGTGTGGCGCTCGATGGCCAGAATGGTGTAGGCCTTGGGCAGCAGGCGGTTTTCGACCACGTCCTGCTGCGGTTCTGCTGTTGCGGTTTGCTGGCACTGGCACATATCAGTTCGCCCCCTGCGCGTTGTCGGCTGCGATGGTCTGTTCGACCACATCGGTCATCTTGTTGATGATGTTGCTAAAGGAGATGTAGTGAGGGCAGCGATCGTCGCAGCGGCCGCAGCCGACGCACATGTGCTCCTCTCCCTGACGGGCCTTGTAGTCGTTGACCTTGTGCAGGGCGCGATAACGCAGGCGCTCGCCATGTTTGGCGCGAAAACCGTGGCCACCGGCCATGTCGCTGAAGCCATCCACCATGCAGCTGGCCCATTGGCGACGGCGCTCACTCTGCTGGGGATTCTCCGCATAGGTGAGGTCGTGCACGCTATAGCAGCTGCAGGTCGGGCAGGAGGTGGTACAGCGGCCGCAGCCGATGCAGCGGCTGTCGTACTCGGCCCAGACCGGATGGGCGGTGAGGATCTGGCGGATCCGCTGGGGGTCGTCACAGACGCTGTCCGGGGTGCGAACCTTGACCGGATTGCTCTGGACAAATTCCGGGGTGAAGTCATCGGATTCACCCAGTTCGGCAAAGTAGCCGAGCAGCTCGGGATCCTTCACCTCGATGCGGGCACCCTCATCGCTCAGACGAATGGCGGCGGCGTAGTCCTGGGTCTCGTTGCTGCCCATGGAGACGCAGAAGCAGTTCTCGAAGCTCTCGCGGCACTCCAGCAGCACCAGCTTGAGCTTGCTGCGCAGCCGAGCGTAGTAGACGTCGCTGTTTTGGCCATTTTTCAGGTAGACCTGATCCAGCCTGCGCAGGGCGTGGATATCGCAGCTGCGCAAGAACAGCAGGGTGGGCTTGGCCTCCACCTTTGATTCGCACAGCTCCAGATTGTCGAAGTGGAACAGGGTTTGGGTGATGGGGAGCACCACCTCTTTCGGGGAGAAGTGGGACTTCTCCTGCCACACCAGATCGGCCGGATGGCGGATGCTGTGGTAGGTGACGTTGTCGGTGTCGGAGAAGCGGCCTCCCCGATATTCGGCCGCGGGCGCCATGATCCGGTAATCGGGCAGCAGCCGCTCGAACAGCTGCGCCAGCGCGGGATGGGTGAGAAGAAACGACATAAATAAACACCTTGTATGAGGGTGAGATGCCCTGGCATAGGGATGAGGCGCAAGCCGCTAAGAGTGTCTGGCACCGGTTCTGGCCGCGCTTGCCTCGCCACGGTCTGTTTTTATGACTCATGTTGCTCAACTGACCCGATTGTTATTGTGTTGGCGGCGCGTGCGTCGCGGCAGGTCGGGTCATGCCTGTAAAACCCTTATCAATTGAGCAGGGCGGCCTGATAGCCTGCGCACTTGCCCATCACGTATCCCATCTCCAGCTTGTTGATATCGCGGGTGAAACGGGAAACGGGGAAGTAGTCGGCCGGGGCGATCACCTCGATCTGGCAGTCCTCCGGCGGATTGGCGATAAAATCGAGCGCCTCGTTGTAGCTGCGATCCCGCTGCTCCAGCGCCTGTGCCAGCGCGGGACGGGTCTTGAGCAGGGTACGGATCATCCAGGGGAAGGGCATCGGCTTGAGCCGATAGCCGAGCGGCTCGGAGAGGATCACCGTCAGGTGACGGGCACCGCGGCGGTAGGCCTCGATCACCGGGATGGAGTCGGCCACCCCGCCATCTGTCATCGGTACCCCGTGCACCTCCGGGTATTCGTGGGAGGCGAGGGGAATGGCGCAGCTGGCGGGCAGCACCTCGTTCATGTTCTCCGGCTTGACCCGGATGTACTCAGCCTTGCCGGTCAGGGTATTGGTCACCACCGCATAGAAGGGGATGCCGGTCTCCCGGTAGGCGTGAATGTCGAGGGGATACTTGCGACAGCTGGTGTTCCACAGCCAGTGGATATCCACCAGATTGCCCCCTTGGCAAAACGCAGGGGATCCATAAACTGCTGGCTGCATGCCAGTTTGGTCAGGATCTCGTGGCTGCGGCCATGCTGGCTGGCGAGATAAGCCAGCAAGTTGGTGGCCCCCGCCGAGACGCCGATGGCGAAGTCAAAGGGGCGATAGTCATGCTCGATAAACGCATCCAGCACGCCGCTGGCAAATATGCCGCGCATGGCGCCGCCTTCTACAACCAATGCGCTGGGGGATGCGTTTTTGTTCATGACAGGCACCTCATTGATAAGTCAGAGAGAAAAAGTGGGAAAGAGAACGTTCGGGCTGTCAGGCCGACCGTTCTGACAACCAACCGGGGTTGGCCATCGCAATGAGGTCATTCTAGGAAGGGGATAGTGTTTAGAATATCTGTTAATAATGAATCAAGTGTTTTGTATTTCTAAACGACACTGATAAACCCGTTGTGATCAAAGGGGTTGTGTAGGAGTCTCAACGACTCTGTGATGGCTGGATATTGGCAAGGATGAGTGTGTCATGACGTTATTGGTTCCCCCGCAGCTCCGATGTGGCGATACCATCGCTTTTTTCTCCCCCTCCAGCGCGGCGACCGCCTGGGCACCCAACCGTTTTGCCCGCGCAAAAGCCTTTCTTGAGGGGCAGGGCTTTAGGCTCAAGGCGGGCAGCCTCACCGGCCAGCAGGAGCACTGGCGCTCCGGCTCCATCGCCGCGCGGGCCGAGGAGCTCAACGCCCTTATTCGCGACCCAGAAGTGCGCTGCATCATGTCGGTGATTGGCGGCAGCAACTCCAACTCCCTGCTCCCTTACCTCGATGTTGAGGCGCTCAAGCGCGATCCCAAGATCATCGTTGGCTACTCCGATGTGACGGCATTGCTGCTCGGCATCCATGCCCAAACTGGCCTGGTTACCTTTTATGGCCCGGCGCTGGTGGCCTCCTTTGGCGAGTTGCCGCCGCTGGTGGATGAGACGCTGGCCAGTTTTTTACAGATTGCATTGGCCGATGACGCTGGCGTCCCCTGCACGCTGCCTACGCCAGCGCAGTGGAGCGATGAACGGCTGGATTGGGAGAACCAGACCCGGGCCAAGCAGTGCCAGCCCAATCGGCTGATCTCGGTCGGCTCAGGCCGGGTTGAGGGACGGCTGATTGGCGGCAACCTCAACACCATGGCGGGGATCTGGGGCTCCCCCTATATGCCCGTCATCGAGCGTGGTGACATTTTGCTGCTGGAGGACAGCCTGAAATCTGCCGAGACGGTGGAGCGCTCCTTTGCCCACCTCAAGCTGTGCGGGGTGTTTGATCGGATCGGCGCCCTTATCCTCGGCAAGCACGAGCTGTTCAACGATCAGGGGAGCGGCAAGCGCCCCCTCGATATCCTGCTGGAGGTGGTGGGGGAGCCGGATTTCCCCATTCTGGCGGAGTTTGATTGCGCCCATACCCACCCCATGCTGACGTTGCCGCTGGGCATCGAGGCGGCACTCGATCTCGACCGCCAGCAGCTCACCTTGCTGGAGCCCTGGTGGCGAGCAGAATGAGTGCGAAATGAATGTCCAACAACAAGGCCGCTGATGCGGCCTTGTCTGTTTTTGTGGGGCGTGATCAGGGCAGGGCATCGGGCCGGAAGCTGGCGCGGATCTGCGGCACCAGGCTTGATGGGTCGAACCCTTTCTCCTCGCCCAGCACCGGATGAAGCAGGGGCTTTTCTTCGATGGGAGTGATATCCCCCGCCAGCAGCTGGCGAGTCGCCTGACCCATCTGGTAGAGCTGGCGCACCGGCGCAAACTGGGTCGCCAGATTGAGGGGGTCATCGGCGCGGGTGAAGGCCATCATGGGGATCTGGTAGGTGGCATCGCGCGCCGGCTTGTCACCGTGAATCCCCTTGCCGGCGGACATCAAAAACGGCTGGTGATCGCCAAAGGCCACCACCAGATAGCGCTTGCCCGACTGGTCGAGGGTCTTGAGCAGCCGCTCCAGCGAGGCCATGGCATCCACCACCCCTGTGTAGTAGGTGTTGAGCAGCTGGGTGTCACTCTCGCTCTGGTTCGGGCAGGCGCCGCTGCGCTCCTGCCCTTGATAGCGGGGGCCATCGAAGGGGCCGTGCCCCTGCATGGTGACCGCATAGGCAAACAGCGGTTTGTCATCCTGTTCGCTGCGCTTGAGTATGTGGTCGATGAGGGCATCATCTGAGATATAGAGTCCCTTGTGCTCAAGGGTGGTGAAGCGGGTATCGAACCAGCGCTCCTCATAGCCAAGTGCCGGGATCGCCTTGGCGCGGCCCCAGAATTTTTCCACATAGGGGTGAGCGAACAGGGTTTGGTAGCCGCTCTGTCTGGCGCTCTGGGCCAGCCCCGGCACCTGCTGCGAGAGGTAGTAGTAGGGCACCACCCCCTGCTTGAGCAAGCCCACCGGCAGGCCGGTGTTCATCTCGAACTCCGCCAGTACCGTCATGCCGCCGGTGGTGGGGGAGTGGATGGTTTTTTGCCACTGCTGCACGCTGGCGGGCAGGGAGAGGGTGGGAGCCGGGGCGCAGATCCGCCCCTTCCAGTCGAGCCAGAGCGACTCATATTGCAGCACGATCACCAGATCCCAGCGCGGCGCTATGCCCTGGGGCGGATAGCTCAGCTGCGGGGTCAGCTCGTTGATCTGCAAGGGGTAGCGAAACACGCTGCCGCTTTGCAGCATCTCGTCCACCAGATTGAACAGATAGAGGCCGGGGCCGGAGCGGATGATGTCCCTGTGGTAGTTGACCGCGCGATCCACGTAGCGAATGTTGGCCCCCAGCAGCTTGTTGCCGGTCTGGGTGGCAAAGACGCAGAGGGCAAAGAAGACGACGGTGGCCGCGGCTGTGCGCAGCACCCAGCGTGACAGGGCAAAGCGCCAGCAGAGAAACAGTGCCAGCAACACGGTGAAGATGGGCAGGATGGGGTGCTGGTCGAGCAGGATCCGCAGCAGCGCGAGCAGGTTGCCAAAATCATCCCCGCCGAGCGGCACGCCGTAGATGGCGATCTTCATAAAGTTGGCGAGCAGTCCTATACCGGAAAGCGCGGTAAAGACCAGCCCCATATAGAGGTTGAAGCCCGCCAGCGCACAGAGGCTCCAACCCAGCACCATGCTGCCCCAGGCGAGATAGTAGTGCTCTGGGCGAAAGCCTGACCAGAGCAGAAACTCCCCCAGCTTGAACACCACGAAGCCGTGCAGCAGCACGAAGGTGAGGTTGCCGAGCAGCAGGCTGCCGATGATCCGCCAGCGCAGGCTGCGGCGCAGCTTTGGCAGCACCGTCTTGAGCACGGCGGCGCTCAGGGCCAGCACCAGCGTCAGGCTCACTACCAGATAGGTGAGGTTGAAGCCCTGCTCCGGCAGGGTTTGCAGGATCTGGCTGAAATCGCCGCTCTCGGGGCGATCTTTGAGCAGCAGACCGATGCGCAGCTGATAACGGCTGGCCAGCGCATCGTCCGGGGCACGCAGGGTGCTGTTGAGATCCAGCGAGCAGCGGTTATTGCGGCACACCTGACGCTTATCCACCGCTTGACTGAGCTGGTCGATCCGCTCCCCCTTGTCGTTGAGCAGCTCCACTCGCACCTTGTCCCCCGCTTGCAGCGGCCCTCGCAACTGCCACTGGCTGCGCACCACCAGATAGAGGCCGCGGCTGTCGCTTTTATAGAGCAGGGCGTGGCGGGTGAGGGTGGCCAGCGGATTGTCGGCGGGGCCCAGCACCAGCGGCTGGGCACGGCCCAGCCAGCTGCCGGGATTGATCAGCGGCAACAACAGGGTCAGCAGCAGCAATCCGCCCAGCAGGGCAAGCAGCAGAGAGGGCAGACTCAGGACGCGGGGGCTGCCTGAGGAGGGGCGATTCATATAAGCTCATCCTTTGAGCGAGTGAGGGAGAGATCGTTCATCCGCATAGAGTTTGACCCGATGGTGCGGGCCTTGCTTCAGCTTGTCAATTTAATGACCACTTAATGAATATTTGGTTACAGTTCAACCTTGCAAATTGTGATCCCGGTCGAGGGATTGTTCGGAATATGTGATGAAAGCGTCATCATGGGGTTTTGCCACTGGCTTGGGAGGGATCTGCTGTTTAGTCTCTCGATAGCGACTGGAGGTACATGTATGAATCCCAAAGTGATGGCACGTCAGGCCAGATTGCTGCGCATGCTGGAGAGCAAGGAAGAGATCCGGATCGGACGCGAGCGCGACTGCCCGCTGCCGCTGGCCCAACTGGTCAAGCTGAAGGATAGCCATCCGGCTGTGGTCAAGGTCTATCGCCACGGTCTCACCGCCGAGGTGTTTCACCTCAAGGTGGAGGGGCATCACTGGTGCCTCAAGCGGCGCCGTCAGGATTCACTGGTGGCCAACCTCGATGGCAAGACTGCCTTTCTGACCGAGTTGGAGCGGCGGCGCGAAATCGAGGCGCTGCGCGAGCTGCATCCTACTGTCCTCTCCCACGTGGTCTGCACCAGCTTCGGCTCGGCGCGGGCCGGTGTGCTGGTCTCCCCCTGGTTGCGGGGCGTGCCGGTCCATCAGCTCAACGAACGCAATCTGGCCCAGATGCTGGAGGTGCAGGGTGAGCTGGCCCGCTGGGGCTGGTTTGACTGGGACCCGAGCCCGGGCAACCTGCTCGATGACGGCGAGCAGATCTGCGTGTTCGACTTTGGCTATATGTGGACCTTCGATCCCCGCTTTGAATACAACTCCAATGGTCTGGTCGACCCGCAGTTCCATGTGCCGGAACGGTTGGAGACCCGTACCCTCTCCGGACTCTGGCTCGATGAGGCCGATCCTTTGCCGCAATTTCGCTACTGGCGCGAGCTTTGTCTGAAATGGGTGAAACGGGAGATCCACCACCTGATCCGCGAAGGGGCCAGCGCGCCCGTGCTGGCCCGCCTGCACGCCCTGCAAGGGGTGTGGAGCGCCGCGCTGGCGAGCGACGAGGCGCTGGTCGCCAACTGGTGGCGGGACATGTATCGCAGCCACCGGCTCGATGTGGCCGATGATCTGAGCGGCCAGAGCTGCGGCCCACTCACCCTGCGTCGCCTCGATTGGTTGATGCAGGCGGTGACGGATCACTATCCGCTGCTGGTGGACAATCTCTCGCCTCAGGAGACGGAGCTGGGCCAGACCGGGCTGCTGGCCCGTTTGCAGCAGCTACGTCGGGAAGCCGTGGCCTGTCAGCTGCCTGCCACCAGCCTTGCCTGAGCTAACACCTTTGCGGAGTACAAATGAACAGGGCGCCGTGTTGGCGCCCTGTTGCATGGCCGGAATTTCCTCGCGGTGAGGGTCAGTCCAGCAACTCCTGATGGAGGCGGTTGACGATATTGCCCGCCTCGCTCTCCTTGACCAGGAAGCAGAGGTTGTGGGCGCTGGCGCCGTAGCAGATCATCCGGATGTTGTGCTCGCGCAGGGCGTCAAAGACCTGACTGCCCACCCCGTTCACTTCGCTCATCCGGTTGCCGATGAGCGCCACCAGTGCCAGACCGGTTTCCACCTCCACCTTGCAAAGCTGGCCCAGCTCAGCCAGTACCTTGTCGCTCAGGATCGGCTCGCCGTTACTTTGGCTGCCGGTGTGATCCAAGGTCAGTGACACGCTCACTTCCGAGGTAGTGATGAGGTCGACCGAGATGCGGTGACGGGCCAGAATGCCGAACACTTCGGCCAGAAAGCCGTAGGCGTGGAACATGTTGAGGCTGTGCAGGGTCACCAGCACCTGCTGGCGGCGCAGGGCTACGGCCCGAAACAGCGGGTTTGAATCTGTGCTGGCGCGGATCCAGGTACCACCGGCGGCAGGATCCTTGGCTGAGCCGACAAACACCGGAATATTCTGGCGCACAGCCGGTTGCAAGGTGGCGGGGTGCAGCACCTTGGCGCCGAAGGTGGCCATCTCGGCCGCCTCGACAAAGCTGATTTCGGGAATGGGGCGGGCGCGGGTGACGAGGCGCGGATCCGTGGTGTAGATGCCGGGCACATCGGTCCAGATCTCGATACTGGCGGCATCGAGCGCTTCGGCGAGCAGGGCCGCGCTGTAGTCAGAGCCGCCGCGACCCAGCGTGGTGGTGCGGCCATCGCCATCGGCACCGATAAAGCCCTGGGTGATGATAAGGCTGTCGCCAAGCTGCGGGCCCAGCGTCTGCTGGCAGAGGGTACGGGTGGTGGCCAGATCGACGGTGGCCTTGCCAAAGCGGCTGTCGGTGCGCATCAGCTGGCGCACATCCTGCCAGTGGGCCTTGACGCCGCGCTGGCGCAGCAGCTCGGTAAAGAGGCGGGTAGACATCAGCTCGCCGCAGGCGATGAGGCGGTCGGCCAGCTCCGCATCGGTATGCTGGTGGGCTTGCTGGGCCATGAGGCGAATTTCGTCCAGCTGGCCATGAATGAGGGCGCTCACATCAACAGGGTTGCCGAGATCGGTCAGAATGGCCTGCTGGATCCCGGCCAGTTTGGCCAGCTGCTCGTCGCGGCCCGCTTCGTCCAGCTCCCCTTGTGCCAGGGCGACCAGCAGGTTGGTGACACCGGCGCTGGCACTCAGTACCACCACCCGGGTGGCGGGATTGGCCAGCACGATATCGGCGCAGTGATTCATGGCCGGGAAGTTGGCGACACTGGTTCCGCCAAACTTGGCGACATTGATCGGGCTCATTGCTTACTCCTGTCTTATTTTAAGATTCCGGTTCCATCGGGCAAAAAAGAGAGGAGGAGGCTGAAAATGGCAGGAATGAACGAAGCTATCCCGGCCAGAAGCACTCCACCTGCAGAGCCCATCCCGTACCGCCCCTGACAGGGCGCGGTGGGGGATGATCACTACCGATGACAACCCGGGGGATTCAGCCCCCGCAGCCGACGTTGAGGTTACCAGTCTCCTCACTCGTCTCGGCGCTGCTCCCCCTGACCCAAGTTCACCGGACGCTGGCGTCCTCCCTTGGGCTGCCTGGGCAGCGCTCCTCTTCTGGCTCCACCAGGGCGGTGGAGTGCATTTAGAAATACCCTGCGTTGGATTGCACTGTCAATCGAGTTTGTGAAAAAGTTCAAAGTGTCAGCGAACTCAACGCAGGATCAATGACTTAGGCAATGGTCTTTGACAAAACCTTGGAACGGCGCTGCCAGTTGTAGAGACGCTGACGCGCCACCGGCAGATCTTCCACTTCCAGCGGATCGAAGCCCCGCTCCCGGAACCAGTGGATGGAGCGGGTGGTGAGCACGAACAGGCGGCGAATGCCGAGCCGCTTGGCCCGCTCGGCCACCTTGGCCACCAGCTGATCTCCCCGGTTGGAGTTGCGATAGTCGGGGTGGATGGCGACGCAGGCCATCTCCGCCATCGCCTCTTCCATAAAGCAGTAGAGGGCCGCGCAGCCGATGATGAGGCCATCGCGCTCGATGATGGTGAACTTGTCGATCTCCATCTCCAGCTGCTCGCGGGAGCGGCGCACCAGAATGCCTTCCTCCTCCAGCGGGCGGATCAGATCCAGAATGCCGCCGATATCTTCGATGGTAGCGGCGCGGGCCTGCTCGGCACTTTCCCGCACGATTTGGGTGCCGAGGCCGTCGCGACTGAACAGCTCCTGCAGCATGGCGCCATCATCCTGATAGCTCACCAGATGGGAGCGGGGCACCCCGCCACGGCAGGAGGCAATGGCTGCGCGCAGATAACGGGCGGTGCCGGACATCTCTTCGCCCGCCTGCTCCAGCTCCACCAGCAGCTCTTCGGCCTGTTCGGGGAAGAGCTCGGAGATGGCTTCGCCGCGTCTGTCCATCACCCCCTGGGTGCTGCTAAAGCAGATGAGCTTGTCCGCCTTGAGATCGACCGCCACCCGGCGGGCCACCTCTTCCGAGCTCAGGTTAAAGCTCTCGCCGGTAACAGAGCAGCCGATGGGGGAGATAAGCACCAGACTCTTCTGGTCGAGCTGGCGGGTGATCCCCTCCACGTCGATACGGCGCACCCGGCCGCTGTGGCAAAAGTCGATGCCATCATCCACACCCAGCGGCTGGGCAGTGACGAAGTTGCCGCTCACCACGCTGATCCGCGCCCCCTGCATTGGGGTGTTGGCGAGCCCCATGGAGAGCTGGGCGGTGATGTCGTATTGCAGGCCGCCACACACCTGTTTGATGATGGTAAAACTCTCGTCATCGGTGACCCGGATCCGCTTGTGGTACTGGGCCTCGATACCGGCGCGGGCCAGCGCTTCATCGTTTTGCGGACGTGAACCAAACACCAGCACCAGGCGTATGCCCAGTGTCTGCAGCAGGGCGATATCGCTGACGATATTGGCGAAGTTGGGGTGGCAGATGGCTTCTCCCCCCATCATCAGCACAAAGGTGGCACCCCGATGCACATTGACATAGGGGGTGGATTGCCGGAAGGCATTGACCAGACTGGGTTCGCGTTCACGCACTTGATATTTCTTCCATAAAAAAACAGCGATTGGCTCAATATATGAAAATTAATTCACAAATCAAGACTAAATATTGATTTTGGCCGTTTCTGGTCTACGAGGGGCGGCTTGGCCGTGCGGATCGGGAAAGAGTGACGGACGGTGCAGATGGCCGCCGGAGCGAGCGGGGAGGGGCCCGCCGGTTGATCCGGCGCGATAAACTGCTATCTTCGATGCTCCTTTTCGTCAGCTGTGTGATTTCACAGGGTTTTATACAAGGACAGAATTCATGGAACAGATTATTTCACCGGCAGATGCCCTGCCGGGACGACGCGAAGCGATGGTGATTGGTCAGCAGCATGCGGTGAATGGCAACCCGACTCAGGGCCCCTGGCCAGAGAACATGGAGATCGCCTGGTTTGGTATGGGCTGTTTCTGGGGCGTGGAGCGCCTGTTCTGGCAGCAGCCGGGCGTCTACTCCACCGCAGCCGGCTATCAGGGCGGCGTGACCCAGAATCCCACCTACAAAGAGGTGTGCAGCGGGCTGACCGGTCATGCCGAGACGGTGCAGGTGGTGTTTGATCCGGCGGTGATCAGCTACGGCGACCTGCTTAGACTGTTCTGGGAGCAGCATGATCCGGCGCAGGGGATGCGTCAGGGCGGGGACATTGGCACCCAGTATCGCTCGGTGATCTTCTATGGCGACGAGAGCCAGCAGATCATTGCCCAGCAGAGCATGGCGGCCTACCAGCAGGCGATGGCGGCAAGCGGCGACAGTCGTGCCATTACCACCCGCATTCTGCCGCTGGCACCCTT
This sequence comes from Aeromonas sp. 102P, assembly GCF_051920345.1. Lineage (NCBI taxonomy): Bacteria > Pseudomonadati > Pseudomonadota > Gammaproteobacteria > Aeromonadales > Aeromonadaceae > Aeromonas > Aeromonas sp. 102P. The sequence continues at coordinate 2,520,667 of NZ_JBQBCZ010000001.1, forward strand.
CTATTACGCCGAGGATTACCATCAGCAATATCTGGAGAAAAATCCGGATGGCTACTGCGGATTGGGTGGCATTGGAGTCTGCTTGCCGCCCAGCCTGAACCGCTGAACAGGTTTGTAGTCGATTTCTTAATAAAAGTGAAAATAAATGGTCGGAGGAGGGAACTTATTGCGACCAGTCGGGACTAACTAGGTAGCGTCCAGGGATCGGATGCAAAGTCCAGACACATTTCTTGCCTTGATAACCGCCTGATGAATGAACGCACTGGCGGGTTGAAAATGATAGCAAGCAGGGCTGCCCACCAAGGCGGCCCTTTTCCTTATCTGCTGCTTTGAAATCTTGCGTTGGGCGGGAAAACCGGACGGCAGATCAGCCGATGGCGCTGTCGAACAGGTTCTTGATGAGATCGATAAACTCGATGAGGAAGGTTTTCTGTTCCGGGGTCGGAGCGCGCAGCCAGACGGCAGAGAGCACCTCTTCCAGATCGGCGACCACGGCGTCGGCCTCCTGCATGATGGCGAAACGCACCTTGGGATCGAGCTGGGGATTTTGCTCGCAAATGGCCATCAGGTTGCTGGCAACACGGCCACTGACCAGATCTTCGATGGTCTCTTCACCATCGTTCTGCTGCTGGGATTCAAACAATCCCAAACTCTCCACCAGATACTCGATCAGCGAGATATAGCCTTCACTTTCTACCACCATGGTTGCTGCCTCAATACAGTAACAATACGAAAATTAAGCGTATTTTAGTGGCTTGCCCTAGCTTGGCAAGCAGCAGTGCAGGCGATGGCGCGTAAAACTGACTCCGCCCCGCTCCACGCACTCCAGCCCGGTCAACGTAAAGCCATGTCGTAAAAATAGCTCATAACTGAAGGCGCTGGCCTCGGTGGTTATGAGGGTCATACCGAGCCCTCTGGCCCCCGCGAGCGCTGTGGTGAGCAGCAGATTGCCCAGCCCTTGGCGCTGATGGTCGGCGCTGACATAGAGCAGGCTGAGGTGGCCATCGGGGCTCAGGGTGACAAACCCGAGGGGCACATTTGCCTGCTCCGCTACCCAGCCGTGGTGCTCGCGCAGCTGGCTGACAAAGCCCGGATGTTGTGAACCGAGGGCCCACTGCTCCACCTGCTCGGCGCTGTAGTGTTCGGGGCCGCAGCGTCGCACCGCCTGCTCAAACAGGGTCACGAGAGCGGGGATATGTGCCTCGCCAAGGGGGACAATGCAAAGTGCTGGACTAAGTGCTGGCGTCATAAGGTTGGGTCGTCAGTGGGGGAGAGGGGGCGCTGCGCCTGTGGCCGTTTGGCTTTGGGCAGACCCGCGACAACCCGCTCATAGGAGTGGTGCACCCAGCCCTGCCACAGATCATCTGGCAAGGTGCTGGTCAGGGTCACTGTGTTCCAGTGTTGCTTGTTCATATGCCAGCCCGGTTTGACCTCGGGGTGGATCTCGCGCAGCAGCAACGCCAGTTCGGGCTCGCATTTGAGATTGATGGTGAGCGGCTCGGCCTGCCAATCCACCAGCGCGAACATCTTGCCCGCGATGCGGTAGACCAGGATCTCCGGGCCAAACGGGGTATCTTCGGTGGCGCCCGGCAGGGAGAGCAGAAAGTGGCGCAAACGGGTCAAATCCATGGAAAGTTCTCGCGCAAGGGGTGATCCGGGTCATGTCAGGCGCATATCTATCGGCGGGCCTGTTCTGTTAATATGCGCGCAGCCGAGTATACCCCCCATCACCAAGGGAGCCTATTGGATGTTGTATCACAAGACTTTCGAACTGGGTCCCGAGCGGGATTGGGTGGTGTTTGTCCACGGCGCCGGTGGCAGCTCCTCCATCTGGTTCAAGCAGCTGCGCGCCTATCGCGAGCACTTCAATGTGCTGCTGCTGGACTTGCGCGGCCACGGCCAGTCCCACCAGCTGCAACAGGTGGTCAAGGGCCACTACAGCTTTCGGGAAGTGACCGAAGATATCGTTCGGCTGCTCGATCATCTCGATATCCGCCGCGCCCACTTCGTCGGCATCTCCCTTGGTACCATCCTTATTCGCCATCTGGCCGAGCTCTGCCCGGAGCGGGTGAAAAGCATGGTGCTGGGAGGCGCCATTTTGCGGCTCGATATCCGCTCGCGGGTACTGGTGCAACTGGGCCGACTCGGCCAGCACTTCCTGCCCTATATGTGGCTCTACCGGCTGTTTGCCTTCATCATCATGCCGCGCCAGCACCATCAGGAGTCGCGCAATCTCTTTGTGCGCGAGGCCCGCAAGCTCTGCCAGAAAGAGTTCAAACGCTGGTTCCGCCTCGCCACCGAGGTTAACCCGCTGATGCGTTACTTCCGCGAACGCTCCCTGCCCATACCCACCCTCTATGTGATGGGGGAGGATGATCATATGTTTCTGGCGCCAGTGCGCGAACAGGTGGCCCGCGACCCTTACAGCCAGCTCGAGATCATCGAAAACTGCGGTCATGTCTGCAATGTGGAGCAGCCGGAGCACTTTAATCGGCAGTCGTTGGCGTTTATCTCCAGTCAGACGGTCGCGGCGTAAAGCTATTTAATAGGAGAGTCGGGCGGAGATTGGGTTGAGTAAAGCGAAGCCAAATATGGGGAGGTTATTTTCAACCAGTTAACCGTCGGTTTGGAGCATTTCGAGTAGGTTCGATTAGCGCAGTGTAATCGAACGCACGAGAAGGAAAAATTAGTTTGGGGGATTATTCTTACCCAGATTAATATATAACTACACCCCCTTTATTTTAATATCAATGGACGTTTCGCGAACTACGGCCCTAAACTCGCTAGCGCTACAGCTTTAGTTACGTTGATAAAGTCGAGCTCACTAGCCTCTTCAGGTGTCATATAGTAAATATCCAGCGGATACTCTATGCTAATTTTAAAAAGTTGATTCTTTATCACTGAGAGTTCATCTTGAATGCTATAGATGATCAAGATATCTATATCGCTTGGAAAATTGTTATGCAACACAGAACCAAATATATATACATCAATTGATAGCTCTTGTTGTAATAGAGCTTTCTTCAATGAAAGAAAAAGAGATTGCAAATTTACCATCTTCGATTTAACTGACCCAAAAGCTCACCCCACGACAGGATTCTTACACCAGCACTGGCGGCTGCCATCTCACTGTTTCCAGTTCGTCGACAGTTCGGGTTGGATGTTAAAATTGCGTCAAAGTCGCCATATTTTTCAATGCCTGACCTGACAGACTCAGCAGTAAAGTCATAATCATTTAAGGCCAGTACAGTTACACTATGAAGGCCTGTCCTCTGAATCCTAAAACGGCGATTATCCAGTCTCTCTAAGCCCGTTACTCGAGTATGCTGTGATAAACCACGGATAATGAATGACATTTCGGCACTAATATAACCTGAGATGTTTCGACCATTAAGAGCACTAAAAATATCGCCCAAACCACCAATTGCAAACTGAGCACTCGAAGCAAGCTTAAGTAATGGTCCATCAATATAGGCGTCTTTCTTAATATTAAGTAGGAAGTCAAGTTGCTCTATATCTACACCTGTAACAGAGTCTATTGTCAAACGGTCTTCAGACCTTGTGAAGACAATAAACTCATCTCCTTCATCATTGATGATTTTGAGTAAATTATCTCCAACGTCTTCCACGTATTCGACTTTATCGTGGTTGTTTAATTTTTCAATGCACCAACTGTTTAGACTCATGATTTACTCCAAAATACTCAAAATTTTAGCAGGAAACATAGTTCCATTAGATTTGGTTTTTCCAGTATGCTTTGCTGCAAAATCATCCACATGTTGTTTATATTCAGCAAACACCTCAAATTCCCAATCTAGTAGCAAGTGTTTGTTTTTATCAATTAATTCTACGATTTTTTCATTATTAGGAATAATAAGGCTTTGAATTTTTCTAAGCCAGATTTCCGGCATTTCGCTTTCAGGATTAAATCTCTCTTCAGTCATAGGACCATAGGTGTCGAAGATTTTCTTGTTATCGATGAAGTATGGTTGGATGGCTTCTTTAACACTTTTCCTTGTGGCTACCAATTCATCACATTTAATTTCCGTTTTTTCCGAAAGTTGCTTTAGTAGATCTATAATGTCTTCTTTACTAAACCCATTATGAACAGTAATGTTACCATCAGCCATATAGTTAACAGAGTAATCTCCAGCTGATTGTTTCTTATTTGTTATCATTTTTGGTGCCAACATTAATATCTCTATCAGCCATATAATTATTCGAGTTTTTTCCCGCGCTCTGTTTTTTATTTACACCATTATTAACAAAAAACAAACTCAATACAAAAACTCCAACACCACTAAAAAACCACTCAATATTATCTGAAAATAACTTAACTAAATTATCGAAATTCTCCATAAAACCTCTCTTTTTACATAACAAGCGCGGTAGGTTCGATTAGCGAAGCGTAATCGGATTTCGCGAATTTTTCTTGGCCTTATAAGCCGATGGTAGAAATCATATGCAACAAGGCAATAAAGGGGCCAGTTGGAGATGGTATCAAACAGCCGTCGCTCTGTTGAGTGAAAACTCACCCAGCGAATGGAATTTGAATGATTTTTTGAAGCTGATCAGATTTCAAAGTATCAATATCCCGTCATCTCCAGATAGCCGACCCCCTTGGCATCCCCCGAGACAGAGACCGCCCCCTCCCAGTAGTCAAAGCGACCTGTCATGGCCTGATTGGGCTGGCGGGCCTTGATGGTGAGGTTCATCCCGGCGGCGTTTAGCTGCCACTCGACGGGGTAATCCTGCCCCTTGGGGCCGCGCCAGGTGTTGCCCGGCGTAAGGTGAATCGCGTCGGGGGCGAGCACCCGGCTGCTGCCATCCCGCTCAATCAAAATACCGTAACGGTTTTCTGGTTCGGGGCGGCCCGCCTTGGTGCGCAGGCGAAACAGCATCAGCTCGCGGCCATCGTTCAACTGGAGCGAAAACCAGTCCCAGCCCGATTGCCACTCGGCCAATACCGAGCTGCTCCACTCGTGATCAAACCACCCTTGTCCGGTGACGGTGCGGGTCTCGCCATCGCGAGTCAGGGTGCCGCGCAGAGTGAGGCGCGGGTAGGAGTAGTAAAAGGAGGCGTTGCCCGGACTCTTCTCGCTATAACCGGCCTTGCCTTGCAGCACCAGCGGCTTGGCGGCAGTGACGGTGAGGTTTAGCTCGCCAATCTTGCTCTGCACCTTGAGGGTGGCGGGGAACAGCGCGGCCCCTTGGGAGGCAAGCCGCCACTCCCTGAGCCAATATTGGCCACCACTTGCCCCCGCCAGTCCCGGCCCCTGCCGACTGGCCCGCTCATCTTGCTGGTGGCTGCCACGGTCGAGATCCGTGATGGCAAACTGGGCCAGCCAGAGCTGGGGGGTGAGCCAGGGGTTGCCGGTGCGGAGTTCTTGTTCGATCCCTTGGCGAAACAGGGTCCACTGCATGCCATATTCGCGCCCCTGTTCATCCTTGAGGTTGCCGGTGAGATACCACCACTCGGAGCGGTAATCGGGGTGGGCCGCGTGATCCTCCGGCAATTGGATAGTTTGCCCCGGCTGCACCTTTTTAAAGCTGTCGCTGCCGCCACCGAGCAGGACGCCCAGATCGCTGGCGGTGATAGTCCCGCTATAGAGCGTCCAGAGCATACCCAGCGCCAGCGGCCACCCTGTGATCTGTTTCATACCACTCTCCTTGCCGCATACCAGGAGGCCAGTGCCCCACATACCGGTGCCAGCAACAGGGCGGTGACCGCATGAAGGGGGGCGGCTTCGAAGGCGAGGCGCCAACCAAAGGCGCGAGGGTTGACCACCTCGATCAGCACCCAGGCGAGGCCATACCCCACCGGCAGGGCCAGCAGGGCGGTGAGCAGCCCCAATCCCGCTCCTTGCCACACCAGCAGCTGGCGGCAGTGGCGGGGGCTCAAGCCCAGACTCTGCAAGGTCTGCAGCTCGCCACGGCGCGCCAGCCCCAGCACCATAAAGGCCGAACCAATACCGACAAAGGCGATGCCAAGGATCAGCAGTTTCAATAGCTCGGTCACTACAAAGGTCTGGTCAAACACCTTGAGCGCCGCGCTGTGAATAGCAGGGGCGGAGAGCAGATTGAGCTGCTCGCCAAAGCGCTCGCGCAGGCGGTCGGCCAGCTGTTCAGGGTCGTTGCTAAAGAGGGCGAGGGATTGCACCGCCCCGGCCTCGAAGGCGTGCAGGATCTGCCCCTTGTCGCTGCCGTAGTCCTGATAGACGCCGGTGACGGTGAACTGCCTTGGCCCCTGCTCGCCGCTCACCTCAAGGGTCTGGCCCACCTTGACCCCGAGGCGCACCGTCAACGGTTCGCTCGCCAGCACCTCGTCAGGGCGGGTTGGCCAGCGTCCGGCCAGCAGCGGATAGGCCGCTTTAAGCTGGGGGATAAAGTCCATCTGCGCCCACTCGATGGGCTGCCCCCGCCAGCGGGCAGGGTGCACCGAGCGGCGCGAGGCGGCGCTTACCAGCGGGTTGGCGAGCAGGGTCTTAAGGGTTGTGTCGCTTAAAGTGCCCTTGTTGCCCGCCACCCCCTTGGGGGCGGTGACATAGAGATCGGCGGCCAGACGCTGGCCGAGCCAGATCTCCACGCTGGAGCGAAAGCTCGACACCATGACCCCGATGCCGATGGCCGCCGCGATGGCGAGCTGCAACGCCATCACCGCGATGGCGGTGCGATCGAGGTGATAGAGGGTCTCGGCCACCCCGAGCAGGGCAGTGAGGGGGCTGCCCGCGCGCCGTCGCAGCCAGCCAAGCAGGCCGCGCAGGGCATCGGGCAGCCAGAGCGCCATGGCCAGCAGCCAGCCGCCGGCGATAAAGAGGGCGCCAGTGAGACCGGTTTGCGGCAACCACAGGCACAGAGCGCACAGCAGCAAGATGGCGATGGCCAGCACGCGCCGTCGCCACGGGTGAGCGGGGGGACGGCTGCTGCCAGCGCGCAGTTCGAGGGGGGATTGGCGCAGCAGTTGCCACCAGCCGGGCAGGTTGGCGGCCAGTGTGCCGAGCAGTCCGATCAACAGCGCCTTGAGCAGGCTCACGGGGGAGAGGCGCAACAGATCGATGGGGTTGGGCCCATAGAGATCGGCCAGCGCCTGGGTCAGTTGCCCCATCAGCGCCAGCGCCAACAGGCTGCCGAGCAGTATCCCTAGCAGGGTGCCGATGGTGGCGAGAATAAGCAGCTCCAGAATGAGCCAGCGGAGCACCCGGCTTGGCCCCATTCCCAGAATGATCAACTGGGCCAGTTGGGGGCGGCGCACGCTCTGGACAAATCGCTGGGCGTTGAACACCAGAAACAGTCCCACTGCCATGGCGAGCAATGAGAGCGCCGTCAGGTTGAGGGCCAGTGCATCGCCAAGCTGGCTGGCATCGAGCGCCGGGCTGATGGGCTCAAGCCACAAAGGCTGGTTGGGGTAACGGGTGTGCAGAGTGGCCTGCAGGGTACGAGCTTCTGATTCGCTTAGCTTGAAGACGATGCGATCGAGCCGACCCGCTTTGCCCAGCAGCGGCTGGGCGAGGCCGATGTCGGTTATCAGCAGCCGCTCCATGGGCACGGCGCCCGGTTCAAACGTGCCCGCCAGCGTCAGGGTCAGGGTTCGGGCGCCATCGCTGCCGCCCAATACAAAACGGCGGCTCTGGCCCGCTTGCCAGCCAAGGCGCTCCGCTTCGGGGGCCGCCAGCCAGATGCTGTCGGCACGGTTCAAGGAAAAGGCGGGTTCGCTCGCGGGTTGGGCGCCAAACAGCTGGCGCAGGGGGCCGGGGTTGAAGAGATCCATTCCCAGCAGTTGAAAGCTGCGCCCCTCTTCATCCTTGAGCCAGCCATGGAGCTGGGGCATGGCATCGAGGGCGGGCTGGCTGGTCACCAGCTGCACGTAAAGCTGCTCATCCAGCCCGCCAGCGGGGGCCAGCCGGTAGTTGGCTTCTCCTGCTAGCTGGCTGCGGGCGGCGACGAAATTGGTGCGGGCACTGTGATTGAGCAGCTCGATGGCCACCACCAGCGATACTCCCAATACCAGCCCGGCCAGACTCATCAGCAGCAACCAGGGGTGGCTGCGATAGAGGCGCAGCAGCGCTTTGAGTGGCAGCATCAGCGTGTCTCCGGCTTGCGCAGTTGCCGCTTAGTCATGACGGGGCCCCTTGAGCTCGATAAGTTGGCCCCCTTCGAGGCGCAGCACCCTGTCGGCCAGCGCAGCATAGGCCGGGTTGTGGCTCACCAGCAGCAAGCCTGCGCCGGTATCGCGAACCGCCGCCACCATCAACGCCATCACCTGTTCGGCATTGTGTTCATCGAGGCTGCCGGTGGGCTCGTCGGCGAGCAGCCAACTGGGTTGATGGATAAGGGCGCGGGCCAGCGCCACCCGCTGTCGCTGGCCGCCGGAGAGCTGCTCTGGCCAGGCATGGCGCTTGTGGCTCATATCGAGCCGATGCAGCAACTGGTCAATCTTTGTCTCATCCGGTGGCAGAGCGTTGATGGCCAGCGGCAGGGCCAGATTCTCGGCCACGTTCAGGGTCGGCAGCAGGTTGAAATCCTGATAGACGATGCCGAAATGGCGGCCCCGCAGGCGCGCCCGCTCGTCGGGGGAGCGGGTGTCGATCCGGGTCTCCCCCAGCCAGATCTCCCCTTCATCCGGTGCAATCAGCCCGGCGATCAGATTGAGCAGGGTGGACTTGCCGCAGCCACTTTGGCCCAGCAGCAGGGTGATCTCGCCAGCGGGGAGGGCGAGATCGAGATGGTGGAACAGCGGCAGTCGTTCACTGCCGTTATCGAAGCTCTTGCAGAGGTTGCGCAGGGTCAGCATGGGATAACCGTTTGATGGTCAATGGCTTTCATCATGCTTGGTACGCTAGCACGGCCAGCATTGATCAACACCCCTTACGGTTGATCAAGAGTGCCAGTTAGTGATCAAGGCGGCAAAAGAGCAGTGGATCCTCGCTGGATCCCGCTTGCCCGAGGTGGTTAGAATAGGGGCTTCCATGGGTCACAGGATGAGCAAGGATGTTACACAAGCAAGTCAGTTTTATCATCGATAGCAAGGGCAACAAGCAGGCTGCCGTCGTCCCCATCGAGATCTACAACGAGCTGATGACCCTGCAAAAGGCACTCTCCGACAACCGGCCGGGGGAGCGCGAGCTCTACCACTTCAACGGCAAGGGGGCCGAGGCCCACGGTTATCCGGTGGGCAAGCGGCAAAATCCGGGCTTTATGGTGCTGGCCGGTTCCACCGCCAATGGCGAGGATGCCGCCTCTTTGCGTGAAGCGGTGATCGAGCTGCGTCACGAACTGCTGGAGAAGGGGGTCATAGTGCCCCGTAGTCAGGGCGGCTTTGTCTTTACCGCCGATCAACTGTTCAACAGCCCGAGTCTGGCCGCCAGTCTGGTGGCGGGCAATAACCGCAGCGGTCTGGATGCCTGGCAAAACAGCGCAGGCTATACCCTCAAGCAGTCGGGTTTCGGCAAGAAATAATCCCGCGTTTCGACAGCAAACCAATTAAGCGTTAATTGACCTGGATGAATTTTTCTTTTCATCCAGGTGCTAGCATCATTGCCAGATGGTTCTAAAAGGAAGAGACCATGTCTGCGCTCACCCCTGTTATTTTGCTGCTGTCCCTGTTTATCCCTCCCGCCCATGCCAGTAGTGGCCCAGTTCTGTTGACATCCTCCTCAATCGGACTTTTTTGTGTCGGATTGTTTGTGCTGGCCTACGCCCTGGTGATGGCTGAAGAGTATCTGCAACTGCGCAAGTCCAAACCCGTGCTGGTGGCCGCCGGGGTGATCTGGATCCTGATCGGTATCGCCTATGCACAGCAGGGGATGAGCCCTGTCGCCGAGCAGGCATTTCGCCATACCCTGCTGGAATATGCCGAGTTGATGTTGTTCCTGCTGGTGGCGATGACCTATATCAACGCCATGGAGGACCGGCGGCTGTTCGATGCCCTGCGCGCCTGGCTGGTGCGATCCGGTTTTCACTTGCGCACCCTGTTCTGGTTGACCGGCGGGCTTGCTTTTTGTATTTCGCCGGTGGCAGACAACCTGACCACTGCGCTCTTGATGTGCGCCGTGGTGTTGAAGGTGGCCAACGGTGATCGGCGTTTTGTCAATCTTGCCTGCATCAACATAGTGATCGCCGCCAACGCCGGAGGGGCGTTCAGTCCCTTTGGCGATATCACCACCCTGATGGTGTGGCAGGCGGGCAAGGTGCAATTTGGCCAGTTCTTCACCCTGCTTATTCCCTCTCTGCTCAATTTTCTGGTCCCGGCCATCCTGATGAGCCTGATGGTGCCGCGTCATGTGCCGGAGGCTGATAACGAGGTGGTCGATCTCAAGCGGGGTGCCCGTCGCATCGTCGCGCTGTTCTTGCTGACCATCATCACGGCGGTGCTATGCCACAGTTTCCTCCATCTGCCACCCGTGCTAGGCATGATGCTGGGGCTCGGTTATCTGCAGTTTTTCGGGTTTTATCTGCGAAAGTCGCTGCCGCGATCCCTTGCCCGCAAGCGTGCGCTCTACGAACGCAATGGTGATGAGGTGCGGTTGCGCAGTCTGGGTTCTGTGGTGCCATTTGACGTGTTCAACAAGGTGGCCAAGGCGGAGTGGGATACCCTGCTGTTCTTCTACGGGGTGGTGATGTGTGTCGGTGGGCTGGGCTTTATGGGCTATCTGGAGCTGGTGTCACACTGGTTGTATGACGCTGGGGATCCCACCATGGCCAACGTCTTCATAGGGGTCTTGTCCTCTGTCATCGACAACATTCCCGTGATGTTTGCCGTGCTGTCGATGAACCCGGATATGGCGCTGGGGCAGTGGCTGCTGGTGACCCTGACCGCCGGAGTGGGCGGCAGCCTGCTCTCCATCGGCTCTGCCGCCGGTGTTGCCCTGATGGGGCAGGCCCATGGCATGTATACCTTCTTTGGCCACCTGAAATGGTCGCCGGCTATCTTGCTCGGCTATCTGGTGAGCATAGGGGCGCACCTCTGGCTCAACAGTGCCCAGTTCTGAACGTCTGCCCGCCAGTACGAAAAGAGGCTTCCGTTGATGGAAGCCTCTTTCGTTTTCCTGGCCGAGGGGGATAGGGGGGGGGTCAATCGCCCCGCTTGCCCGCCAGCAGCCAGTAACTCAGGGTGGAACCCACGCCACAGCATGCGATGGCGATGGCCATGGGCAGCGGCGATTGGGGCGGATTGAGGTTGACCAGAATGCCGACCAGGGCGCCGATGCCAAAGCGCAGGGTACCCGCCAGTGCCGAGGCGGTACCCGCAGATTGCGGGAAGTGGCCCATCAGACCGGTCATGGCGTTGGCCCCCACCAGACTGATATGGCCGATAAAGAGTACCACCGGAATGACGATGCCCCACAGACCGCCGGTCTGGCTCCAGGCGTTGTAGATCAGCAGGGCGCCAGCGCAGGGCAGCACCAGCAGGCCGTATTGCAGCATCCGCTCGGCACCCACCCCTTTTACCAGTCGGCTATTGACGAAAGTAACCACCATCATCAGCAAAATATTGAGACCAAACAGCCAGCCGTAGTGCTCGGTCGGCACCTTGAAATACTCGATATAGACATAAGGGGAGCCACTCAGGAAGGCGAACATGCCGGAGCTGGAGAGGGAGCCGCACAGCACGTAGCCCATGGCGCCGCGATGGGAGAGTACCCCCCAGTAGTTCTTGAGGATCTGGCCCAGATTAAGGGGCTGACGGTGCTCGGGTTTCAGGGTCTCCTGAATTTTCCACTGCATCACCAGACAGATCAGCAGGCTGATCCCCACCAGCAGCCAGAAGATCACCCGCCAATCGGCGTGGGCGCTGATATAGCCCCCCACCACAGGGGCTACCAGCGGCGCCAAGGTCATCACCAGAATGACGAACGACATGGCGCGAGAAAACGCATCCTTCTCGAACAGATCGCGCAGCAGGGCATTGACCACCACCGAGCCCGCCGCACCGCCCGCTGCCTGCAACATCCGATAGGCCAGCAATTCGGGCAGGGAGTCCGCCATGGCGCAGCCCACCGAGGCGATGGCAAACATCACCAGCCCCGCCAAGATCACCGGCTTGCGGCCATAGCTGTCGGCCAGCGGGCCGTAGAAGAGTTGGCCGATGGCAAAGCCGCCCAAAAAGGCGCTGATGGTGAGCTGGGCGCCGTCGATGCTGGTGGCCAGATCCCGGGCGATGGCCGGAATAGCGGGTAGATACATATCCACCGCCAGCGGGGTCAGACCCGCCAGAGCGCCGAGCAGGATAAACAGGAAACGGGGAGAGAGCATGGTGGCCTGGGGGGACTGTGCGTGGGGCATAGGGTATCCGCTGATGAACCTTGGTTGAAAAAGGGAGAAGGGCGAGTCTATCAGGTTTGCCCCCGCTCGGCATGACGTTCCTACCCCCTCAAAAGGGGGAGGTGTCCGATCGCTCAGGCACCTTGGGGATCAAGCTTTCGGTCATGTCGGCGCGCTGCGCGGATCACTCCCCCCAGCCAGAGCAGCCAGGCCAGCAACGAGATGGCGTAACCGAGCCGCTCCGGCCAGCGGGCGGTGAGGGTGAAGGTGAGGCTGTGTTGTCCGGCGGGCACCCAGACCTGCACCAACCCGTTGCGGGTGCTGCTGACGCTCAGCGGCAGGCGCTGGTCGAGCCTTGCCTGCCAGCCCGGGTAATCAAACTGGTGCAGGACCAGCTTGGCGGGTGCCGGGGCATCCACCGTCAATTCGATATGACGAGGCTGCCAGCGCTGGATCTGCCAGTTCACCCCCTGATGGTCGCTGGTGATGGCGGGCTGGAATTCCTCTTTCCAGGCCAGCAGGGTGGGGGCAAACATGCCGCGTGGCACCTGCTTTGGTCGGTATTCGCGGGCGCTGCGCTTGCTGTCGAACTCCCCGTCGAGCTGACTCTTTACGGGAGCCTGGGTGAGCGGCGCCTCGCGTACATAGAGTCCCTGCGAGAGCAGGGTGAGGGCAAGCAGTAACCACCAGAGCCACTGCCACGGGCGATAGGTGGGGGTACCCAGCGCCACCACGGCGACGGTAGCGATGACCAGCAGCAGATTGAGGCGCCAGGGAAATTGCACCAGTTGCAACGGAGTGAGCAGGCGCCACAGGGGCTCGCTTGGTGGCAGCATCATCAGAAAGCTCAGGGTGCCAATGACCCCCCAGAGCAGCAACTCGGGATGGCGCGGCTCGCGGGCGGCAGCCCAAGCTACCAGCAGCAGAGCCAGGGTGAGCAGCGTCAGCCAGGCGAGATGGCCGCGAAAGCGCCAGTCATCACGGCTTTGGGGCAAACGATCGAGAAAGTTGCGCTGAAATTCGAACATGCCGGTGCGCATCTGCTCCATGGAGATCCCCCCCTGATCCAGCAGAGCGGGCAGCAGCAACAGGCTGGCCATCGCCAACCCCCAGAGCTGGCCCAGCAGGGTGCCGATAAGCGGGGCGGCGGTGACAGGGACACTGACAAGCGTTGTGCTCCCCTTGTAGCGCCAGACCAGCAGCAGGCTGCGCAGGGTGAGCAAGCCCAGAATGAGCAGGGTGCTTGGTAGATGGGAAAGCGTCAGCATGGAGACGGCCAGTGCGAGCAGCAGTAGCGCAAAGGGGGCGCCGCGGCAGAGGCGATCCTGCGCCAGCAGTGCCAGCGGTGCCCAGACGAAGGCCCAGCTCTCCGCCAGGGCAAAGCGGGCGTAGATATCGATGGCCAGATGATAGGGCAGCGCCATATAGAGCAAACTGGCCGCCAGCGCCCGTCCGTGGCCGGCAAAGGGGCGCAACCAGAGATAGGCAAACAGGCCGGAGAGCCAGAGTGCCACGCTGCTGCTCCAGAGCAGCGGCGTCATCGCCTCGTGGGCCAGTGGGGTGGGGCCGGCGAACAGGGCGCTCACATAGTAGGGCAGGGGGGGATAGAAGAAAAAGACCGGGCTGCCGAAGGCGCCGTTCATCTCCATCAACCAGCGCGGATAGAGCTCACCTTGCCACAGTTGCACGGCAAAGAAGTGACCGGAGAGCAGGTGGTGAAACAGATCATGGCCCTGACTGCCGCCGCGCAGCCAGAATGGTAGCAACAGGAGGGCACAGGCCCCGGTCAGCACCGACAAAACCCACAGCCACTCTCTGGTTACACGCATAAGGAGACTCGTCTGTTATGGATGCGCTGTGAGTGTACCCGAGTTGTTCCCCTCTTTTTTAGTTGCCTTGGCGGATTTTTGTGCTCTTTATATGTTTCTTGTCACTTTCCCCATGGGTTGTCTGCCGCGAGGGAATGGCGAGCCAGAGTCCGGGCTCGGCGGCAAAGCGTGGGGCAAACCAGTGCTGGCGCACCGCGCTGGGCATTTCGTTCGCGGCGATGGGGCGGCGACTGAGGCGGCAGGCTCCCTGAGAGAATGCCAGCGCCGCATCCCCCTTGTACCAGCCATCGGTGACGGCCAAGGCTGTGGTCTCCCGCAGCAGCCGCACTCCCCACTGGGTCACCAATGCCGGACACGCTTTTTCTGCGAGCCTTGCTGCCTGCACCATGGCGGGTGGACGGGGCAGGGTAAAGGTTACTCCGAGCAGCAGCAATCCGGCCACCGCGACCACCCCCTCGCCACGGCGCGGCAGCCAACCTGCCAGCAGCACGATACCGAGCAGGGTGACGGGGGCCAGATGGCGGGGATTGTCGGGATTCTGGCCAAACAGGGTCCAGAGCAGCAGGGCGAGCCAGTAGAGTGTCCAGAGTGGGGGGAGGGCGGCAGGGTGGTTTTTTGATCTTTGCCAAAGCGGCAGCACCAGCAAAGCCCCCATCAACGGGGGCCAAAGCGGGGTGAGCTGATCGTTGAAGGTGCGCGCCCAGCTCAGCAGCCGATCGCCGTGGGCCGCCGCCGTGTTGCCCCACAGGGTAAAGTGGCCGTCGGTAAAGCGCCGCCCCTCGCTGAAATAGGCCCAGCCATCGGCTTGCCAGACAAACAGCAGGCTGATAAGCCCCACCAGCACGATGGGGAGCACAAACCTGACGCGCGTGCCCTGCTGCGCCAGCCCGAGCCACAGCGGCAGCAGCGCCAGCACAAAATAGGAGGGGCGCAGTGCCAGCATAAGGCCCAGCAGCAGACCCGCCAGCGCAATTCTGCGCTGCTGCAAGGCCAGCAGCGACCCGAGCCAGGCGGCGAGCGCTGGCCCGTCCGAGAGGCTGGAGAGCGCCAGCGTCGGGGTGAGCGGCAGTGCCAGCACCAGTAGCCAGACGGGTGCCAAAAGGTTTGGCCGTTGCCACAGCCTTACCGCCAGCAAGGCGGCGAGCGGCGCCAGCAAACTGCTACCGAGCAGGCTTGCCCACTGCACCGCACGGGCCGGATCGTCCACCAGCAGATTGATCAGCCGCGCCAGCCAGATAAAGGCGGGGTAGCCCGGAAAGTGGGGGAGAACTCCAGCACGCTAAAGCGCATCACCCCGTGGGCAAAATTGAGGGCATCGTCGGAATCGAGGGAGACCGGGAAGGCCAGCAACCAGCCAAGCCAGGCCAGTTGCAGCAGAATGAGCAGCCAAATGGTGGTGGAGCAGGGGGAAGGCCAACGCCGGGCCATTACCTTCCCCCTCATCCCCAGCCCTTCTCCCGCAAGGGGAGAAGGGGGCAAACCGGCGTCCGGATGCATTTATCGGTAGGCCGTGCGTAGGGTGGGTAGAGCGCAGCGAAACCCACCGTTTGTCACAGCGAGGTGGCGCAATGATTGGCAGGTTGCCATCAAAGCGGCGCCAGCACGGCCATCAGCGCTTTTTCTGCATCGCTAAAGGCGGCTGCATCGGCAGGCTTGGTGCCCACCCCGAATACCCCCGGGTTGCCGATGGCATCCAGCACCCTGGCCAGCGCCTGCTCGGCCGCCTTGCGATCCCCTTCGCTGAGGGAGGGGAGGATCAAGTCGAGGAAGCGCTTGCTCTTGACCACCAGCACCTTGGCGGTCTGGTAGTCGCCAAGATTCTGGCTGGCCCCTTCGAGGCGGCGCTCGATCTCCGCCTTGTAGGCCCGGTTGAGCAGGGCCGCGGTGGCTGCGGCATCTTTGGCCTTGATGGCGGCGGCCAGCGGTGCTTGCAGCTCCACCTTGTGGTGCTGTTCCAGATAGGTCAGCTCCTCGGCAATCTCGCTCAAGGTGGCGCTGGCATCCTTGCCGTCAGTGGCGGCGCCCAGCAGCGCTTCGCGGGCGTCGATCAGCGGCTCCTTGCCGGCGGCGGCGTAGGAGTAAGCCTGTGCCTGCCCGCTCAGGGCCAGCAGCAGGGTGAGGGCAAGTAAACCCGGGCGGATGGTCATCCTGTTCTCCTTACTTATGCCAATGGCGCGGCCATCAGGCCACGCTCTGGGTTTCAATCACGGTGTTTTCGTTGCGATGGTTAAAGATGGCGTGGCGTCTGTCCACCCCGTCGATCACCATGTCGGCAGCCATCATTCCCATCTCCATGGCGGTGTCGGTGAAGATGTAGCGGAATGTCCCCTGACGGCCGGTCATGATGAGGTTGGTGATGGGCATCAGCGCCTTGATGGCTTCGTTGCGGCGGGCCTGATAGCCGAGATCCATCAGCGGATAGGCGTATTCGCTGCGGGCTTCGAAGGTCTCATCGCCAAGCTTGGCGGTATCGACACCGAGGCTCGCCAGATCGGCGGTAACCCGACCGCGCAGATCAGAGAGCGGCGCCTGCCAGGTGGCATCCCCCGGATTGCAGGGGATCTCCAGCATCACCGAGGTCTGGCCCTGGGGCGCCATAAAGGGGCTGCGGCGGCGCGGCTCCTGCAGGCGGGTGGCCAGAATATGGGGGTCGGAGAGGTACTGCCAGGTGTTGTCCGACAGGTTCTCCTGTTTGAGCGGCATATTGACGAAGCGAAGCGGCCGGTAGTGCAGATCGCACGGCAAGCCCAGATGCTGGCAGGTGAGCGGCAGCGGCAGGGTGGAGATCACCTGATCAAAGCGCTCGCTCTGCTCAACGTCATCTTGTTTCCAATAAACCCGTTCGATGCGGCTATCGGCCTGCTCAAGGCGGGTGATGGTAGCGCCGGTTTTCAGCTCCACCCCTTCGGCAACCAGCCGCTCCCCCAGGGTGGTAAAGATCTGGCCGAAGCCATATTTGGGGTAGCGGTATTTGCGGGCATAGGTGCGCACCGAGATACTGCCGTTGCGTCTTGGCAACAGGCGGCGGGCCACGTCTTTGAGATCGATCAGGCTGATGCGCTGACCGGCCCAGTCGGCGGAGAGCTTGTCCGGGTTGATGCCCCACAGCTTGCCGGTGTAGCCCTCGAAAAACTGACGGTAGAGGGTGCGGCCGAAGTGACTCTGGATCCACTCGGCAAAGCTCGCCTTGGCAAAATCATCCGGCTTCTTGCTAAAGGGCAACAGCAGCAAGTCTTTTACCGCACCGGCCATCAGGGCCAGCGGCGCCGTCTTGAGCAGGTTGGGCAGGTTCAATGGGTAGTCATAGGTGCGCCCGCCAAAGCGGATGACGCTCTTGCGCTCGGCGTGGAGCAGATCGTCCCCCATCAGCTCGTCGATAAAGGCGAGCAGCTCGGGGTTCTTGGTGATAAAGCGGTGGCCGCCGTAGTCGAAGCGATACTCCCCATCACGCCCCTTGAAAGTCTGGGTGGCGCACATGCCGCCGACCACCGGCTCCTGCTCGAACAGGGTGACGGCAAAACCGGCGCGGCGCAGGCGCCAGGCCGCCATCAAACCGGCGGGGCCAGCGCCCAGCACTGCAATGCTTTTCTTGTTGTTATCGCTCATGACCTATTCCGAAACTGCTTGATAGATAAGGGAACCGCGCCAAGGCGCGGCTCCCGAATGGTGTTGTTACCCCGTGGCCTTGTTGCCACAGGGCATGTTTGCTCAGCCCTTGCCAGTCGCGGCACTTACCTGCGGGCGGTAGCTGCGCTGCCAGAGGGTAACGAAGATCGCCAGATAGAGGGCCCAGGTCAGCAGCTGCAAGCCAGCGGGTGAGGCATTGTAGCCAAACAGGGCGCGCAGGAAGGTACCAAATACCCCCTGATCGTCGAGAATGTGGCTGATGTCGAACACCGGCGTGGTCCAGAAGGTGATGATCTCTGCCGCCTGCAACATGTTGACGGCAGATGAGAGCAAGCCTGCGGCGATGATGATGATAAGCAGCCCAGTCCAGCGGAAGAAGGGAGCCAGCGCCACCTTGCGGGTGGAGCGCAGCAGTCCCCACACCAGTGCGATGGAGACCAGCAGCCCCGCCAGCGCGCCCATCAGGCCGGATTGCAGATCCACCCCTTGACCGGAGTAGAGCAGGGCGGAGAAGAAGAGCACGGTTTCAAACCCTTCGCGCATCACAGCAAGGAAGGCAAGCAGCACCAGACCAAACAGGTTGCCGCCATCGATGGCCGCATCGATGCGCGCCGTCATGGCCCCTACCTGGGATTTGGCCTGCTTCTGCATCCAGACTGCCATATAGGTGAGCACCAAGGTGGCAAAGATGAGGATCCCCGCCATCAACAGGTGGTTGTAGCGCTCGCTCTCGAACTGGCTCACCACCACCTGGAACAGGAAGGCGACCACAAGGGAGGCGATAAGGCCAAGCCCCACCCCCAGATAGATGAACTTGTTGTAGCGGCTCGCCCCCAGCTTGGCGAGGTAGGAGAGGCAGATGCCGACCAGCAGGAAGGCTTCCAGCCCCTCGCGCAGGGTAATCAGAAAACTTGCAAACATCAGGATTGAGGCTCCGTAGCGGGCGTGACGGGGAGAGGCTGCAGGGTCAGTTGCAGCCGATTGAGTTGCACTATGGGTGGCTCCGGCAAGCTGGGCTCGGCGGCGCGCACCGCATCATTGACCCACTTGGGGTAGGTGCGGAAATTGAGTTTGATATCGGCCTTGAAGGGCCCTTGGGCATCTGCGGGCAGCGGCCAGGCTTCATCGCGCCAGCCATCGGCCGGAATGCGGGTATCTTCCAGCAGTTTGGCGTAACGCCAGAACTTGAGCCCTACCGGCTTGCCCTCGGCATCGCCGAACACTTTGCGGAACAGTCGCGCATCTTCTGGTACTGCGCCATCCACCGGCTGGCCACTGGCAAGCACCACCTTGCCGCTGGCGTCGGTGACGGTCAGCTCCAGCCAGAGTTCACGGAAATCGGCCACCCCGGTGGGCAGGGCATGGCCCGCGCCGGTATTGGCGACCCGCACCACCAGTTGCTGACTATCGGCAGTCTGTTCGATACGGGCGGAGAGGGTCGCGCTGGAGCGCAGCAGGGCCAGACTTTCCTGCTCGAGTTCAGGATTGCGCAGCCCCACCAGTTGGTGCTGGGCGCCGGTAAAGTTGTGGCGATAGAGCCGCGCCTTCATGGTGCCGTTTTTGGTGGACTGGCCCGCCACCGGCGCGCCGCCATTGCCCGGCTCCGGGTTCATATGGCAGTCGATACAGGTGCGCCGCTTGGCGGGATCCTCCGCGTTCGCGAAGCTGGATTTTTCCCACTCGTCCCAAGTGTTGACGATGTTGGCGCCGGAGCCCGGGGCAAACTCGTTGTGGCACGACTTGCACAGGGCTGCGTCGCGGTAGAAATCCTTCTGATAGGAGGCTTTGTGGGCCGCCGGACGGGCGTTGATCTGCCGCTCGGCCATCCAGTGCTGGAGGCTGCCGCCCGGGGCATCCTCGAACACATAGCTCTCGCGGTCTTTCAAATTGACGGTAAAGGCGCTGTTGCCGCCCGCATCTTCCACTTTGGTAATGCGATGGCAGAGTACGCAGCCGGTCCCTTCTTCAACCACAGGTTCGCCCGCCTTGTGGGCTGCAATCAGCGAGGCACCACCCTGCTCGAACATGTGGGAGCTCTTGGGTAGATCCAGCTGGCCTGTCATCACCTGCTGGGGCATGTGGCAGCCCTGACACCATTGGCCAAACGCTTCCCCTTCGGTTTCGCGGGCCAGCGCCTGTACCACCTTGTAGTAAGGGTGGGAGTTGCCCATCAGCCGGTGGTTGCTCTCGCTCCAATCTTCGAACGCCTGTTGGTGGCAGTTCTGGCAGGAGGCGGAGTTGAGCCACGCCTTCGGGTGAGTGATCGGCGCCTTGGCGGGATCCGTGCGCGGGGCATCGAGCCGCAGCCAGTTGGCAAGATAGGGGAGGTTGCCATCGGCGGTGACGAAGGCGTGTAAGTCCTCCATCATCGCCTTCACTTCCGGTTGGGGCCTCGCGGGGTCAACTGCCTCGGCCCCATCTCGGGTGTCATGGCCCATGCCACCCTGAGTCTGCTGGGTCATGCGCAGGTATTCGCCGACAAAATCCCCCGCCACCATGTTGGTGAGGTTGGCGTGGCCGTTGATGGCGTTGTCGCCGCTCTTTTGGCGATGGGCCGCCATCAGATAGCGGTTGGTGAAGTTGAACCCGTCCAGATGGCAGGAGTTGCAGCTCATCCAGTTGTCCCCCGCCATGGGGAAGCGTGAGTTGGCGCCGTTGTTGCCAAGCGTGTTACCAAGATGGAACAGCCGCTCGCCGCGCTGAAGCGGCTCGGGGCGCGGATCTGTCTCTACCAGCTTGGCAAAGTGGGGCACATCGACGGTGACTCGGGCAAACGGGCCGCTACCGCCACTATTGAGGCGGGTAAGATCCTGCCCCATGGCGTTGTGCACCAGAATATGGTCACCGTCGATCAGCAGATCCCGCGGATTCTGGCCCGGCAGGTGACGCAAAAGCTGGGTCGCCTTGGCTCCCCCCTGAAACTTCTTGCGGCGGTGGCGGTTGTTGTTGGACTTGCCGCTGCGGGAGAGGTCAAACACCAGCAGATCTTCCGAGCCCGCCAGGGTCAGATAGACCCGTTTCCCGTCGGCGGCGAAGCGCGCAGCGAACGGGTTGGAGACGATCTGGCTGCGGTTGCCGACGCTGGGCAGATTGATCTGCAAAAAGAGCTGTTTTCTTTCATCGACCCGCTCTTTCTCCTCATCGAGATCGATGATGGAGACGGCCGGAAAGACGGTGCTTTGAAACTGGAAGGGGTGATCGAAGCTCCACAGCACATGAGGCAGCCAGGCCTCGCTGCCATCGGGGGAGAGGGCGATGCCGTCCAGCAGGCGCGGCAATCCCTGGGAGTCGCTCGGCGTGTCGCTATGGGTCTCGGCCAGGGTGATGAGTTTGGGCTTGGGAAGCGAAGATCCCTTGGCGCTGTGGCCAAGCTTGGCGAGATCATAGATGGCGAGCTGTCCGGTCATGGCGTGGGTCAGCAGCAGGCGATCGTCGTTGGTCAATGCCAGTCCACGGGGAGTCTCGGCGGTTTCTGCATCCAGCTTGAGGTTGCCTGTGGTGTCGTAGGCCTGCAGGCGAGCGGATTCGAACAGCGTGACCCAGAACCACTGCCGCTTGGCATCGAAGATGACACCGTAGGGTCTATGGCCGGTGGGGATCGCCTTTTCCAGATCGAGATCATCATCCAGCAGCAGCAGGCGATCGCCGCTGTAATCGGTGACCAGCAGGGTGCCGTCATCGGCGCGGGCAATCTGGCGTAGATCGCCCCCCAGCGGCACCTCTTTGAGGCGCTTGCCGCTATCGCGCTCAAGCAGGGTGACGGAACCTGCGCTCAGGTTGGCGGTGACGAGGCGCGGGCTTTGCCCCTCCTCATAGGCAAGCATCCCTGTGCCCATCTGTTGGGCCAACGCAAAGGGGCTGGTCAGCAGCAGGAGGAGAGCCAGCAGGGGTGACAAATATGCAGAGAACGAAGACTTCAACATGGGATCAGGCGCGCCATTTCAAGATGGTCCAGCGCCAGGCGTGGCGCAGCACCAGAGGAGTTAACGCCAAAGCGCTCAGCCAGTGGGCCCAGCTGGCGAGGTTGCCCATGGCATCGCCCGGAGTGCCGTGCAGCACCAGCAGCAGGCCACTGGCCAGACAGATCAGCAGCAGGGCTTCGATAATCCGCCCCGTGGTGCGCAAAAAGGGTTTGTTGCTGCGGTTCAACAAGCTGCGGTGGGAGAGCCAGAAGGCGCCAAACAGCAGGGGAAACAGGGTGAGCGAGAGCATCACATGGAAAAACAGATTCCAGCGTGCCAGCGACCAGAGCGGGGTCAGCGGCTCCCACAGCAGCAGGCCGGAGAAGAACATCAGATAGAGGGTGCCCTCGGCGGCCTGATGGTGGTAGGCCAGCCACTGCCAGAATTGTCGGGGTGAGAGAGAAAGGCTTGTCATAAAGGCTCCAGCACCCGGGCGGGGCAGCCCGGGGGGAGCAAGTTTATAACGCAGTAAGAGTAATGAAAAGTGTTATCAATTGTATTGCTGGTGAATCAGGGCTGAACAAGCACAGTGATCAAGCTCGACTATTTATGCTCCGCCATCCGCTCGGTCACTGCATAGGGAAGGTGAGAACAAGTCTCTGATGTGAGATCGTGAGTGCTACTTGGCGCCTGTGATGAGGTTCAGCATGAATCATGAGCTCACCTTCGCGGATAGCGAGTTCAATGGTAAACGCCGCAAAACCCGTAAGGAGTTATTCCTGGCTCGCATGGAGGCGTTGCTTCCATGGGCAATGATGCTGGAGGTCATCGAGCCCGTCTATCCCAAGGCAGGTAATGGCCGTCGCCCCTACCCACGCGATACCATGCTGCGCATTCACTGCATGCAACAGTGGTATAGCCTTAGCGACGGCGCCATGGAGGATGCGCTCTACGAGGTTACTTCGATGCGTCTGTTTGCCAAGCTCTCACTGGACCAGGCTATCCCCGACCGCACCACCATCATGAACTTCCGCCATCTGCTGGAGCAGCACCAGCTGGCCCGGCAGCTCTTCGACGCCGTCAACCTGTGGCTTTCTGACGCCGGCATCATGATGAAGCAAGGCACGCTGGTCGATGCCACTCTCATTGAGCCCCTTGCTCGACCAAGAACAAGCGTGGCGAGCGTGACGGCGAGATGCACCAGACCAAGAAAGGCAATCAATGGTACTTCGGCATGAAGGCTCATATCTCTGTCGATGCCAAGAGTGGCCTGACGCACAGTCTGGAGGCCACGGGGCAGCCAATGAGCATGACCTCAATCAAGTGGGAAATCTGCTCCATGGCGAGGAAGCATTTGTGTTCGCTGACGCAGGATATCAGGGTGCGGAAAATCGTGAAGAGCTGGCGGATGTAAAGGCACAATGGGCGATTGCGATGAGACCAGACAGGCTCAAGGAGCTCAAAAAGCATCCGCGCAAAAACAAGGCTGTGATTGCCTTTGAGAGGCTCAAATCCAGCATCCGCGCCAAGGTGGAGCACCCGTTTCGTATCATTAAACGTCAGTTTGGCTTTGTGAAGGCGCGGTTCAAGGGGCTGCGCAAGAACGACAACCAACTGGCGATGTTGTTTACGCTGGCGAATCTGTTTCGCGTGGACCAGATGATACGGACATGGGATAACTGCGCCCAAAAATCGAGATAAGCCTCGAAAATGAGGCTAAATGGCGCTTAATAGCCGAATACTTGCGGCAAAAGTCAGGTTTTTGGAGTGATGGGCATTTCAAATGCGGACAAAGAGTTCGTGGTGAAGGTGCGATCCACTTGTTCGCACCTTCCTTAGGACATAGCCTTTTATTTATTGGGGGGGAGGTAGATCAGAGGATATCGCCAACAAAGTAGGCCAGCAGGGCGAGCAACACGGTAAAGACAACGTTCAGAGCCATACCGGCTTTCATCATCTCCCTCTGGCGGATGTGGCCACTGGCAAAGACGATGGCATTGGGCGGCGTGGCGACCGGCAGCATAAAGGCACAGGAGGCACCGATAGCGATTAACACCGACATCACCACAGGTGATACCCCCAGCGCCTCGGCGACACCGGCAAACAGGGGAACCAACAGCGCGGCGGTGGCGGTGTTGGAGACCAGCTCGGTCAGGAATACCACGAAGGCGGCCAGCATAAGCAACACGACAAAAATGTTGGCGTTGGAGAGCACGGCCGACAGATGGCTGGCCAGGAATGCGCTGGTACCGGTGGCCTTGAGAATGGCGCTCAGGGTCAGACCGCCGCCAAACAGCATCAGCACGCCCCAGTCGGTGTTCTGGTTGACGTCATCCCAGCTGGCGACACGGCTGACCACGATGGCTACGATGGCACCCATGGCAATCAGGGTGTCGAGTTGCGGAATACCGCCAAAGGCGTTGGAGATGGGTTGTGATCCGATCCAGAGCACAACGGTGGTCAGGAAGATTGCCAGCGTCACTTTACGCTCGCGGGTCCAGTTGATGGTGACATCCTGGATCTCGACTCGGTGGCTGAGACGCGGGCGGGTTACCAGATAGAGCAGGGCAATGCCGCAGGGCATCAGGATCAGCACTACTGGAACACCGAATTTCATCCAGTCAGTGAAGCCAATCCCCATCTGGGCGGCTGCGATGGCGTTGGGTGGGCTACCCACCAGGGTACCGATGCCGCCGATACTGGCGCTGTAGGCGATTCCCAGCAATACGAAGACGAAGGTGGCGCGCTCTTTTTTGCTATCGAGGCGTGCCAGCATACCGATCGCCAGTGGCAGCATCATGGCGGTGGTAGCGGTGTTGCTGATCCACATCGACATGGCGGCTGTGATGGTAAAGAGCAGGATGACGCCCCAACCCAGATGACCATTGGCCATGTGCATCACCTTGCCTGCCATCAGGGTATCCAGTCCCTGTTTTGAGAGGGCTGCCGCGAGGGCGAAACCGCCAAAAAAGAGGAACAGGATCGGGTTGGCAAAATCGGTGAGGGATTTGCTCATGTCAAACACCCCGAGCACGGTAGCCAGCAGGGGTACCAGCAGCGCGGTGATGGTGACGTGCAGTGCTTCGGTCAGCCAGAGGATGGCGATAAAGACCAGAATGCCCAGCCCCTTGTTGACCATGGGGTCAAACGGGAGCCAGGCGAGCATGGCACAAAGTAGCAAAACATCTAGGATGACGATCCCTGATTTGATGTCCAGCCAGCGAGATGGAGCAGAGGGTACAGCTGATGTGTGCATAATGTTCTCTCGGTTAATTTATGGTTGTTTTTGTGTTGCCGAGATTACATCCATTCACTTGTTTGAAACAGACTCACATGTTGAAAATCAGCCTCTACTCACATACTCATTGATAAAAATGAGGAAATGAACACATAAATAAAACATGTGCGAAATATAAATCAAACATCCATGAACTGTTCCAGCCACTGCTTGAACATGTTCTTGGGCAAGGAGCCATTTATCTGGTTCACCAGTTTGCCCTGTTTGAAGACCATCAGGGTGGGGATGCTGCGAATGGCGTAACGGGCGGCAATGGTGCTCTGCTGCTCCGTATCGACTTTGACAAAGCGCATCCGTGGTTCGAGTTCATGGGCAACCTCATGAAATACCGGAGCAAACTGCTGGCAGGGGCCGCACCAGCTGGCCCAGAAATCGACTACGACCGGGATATCTGAGTTGATCAGGGTATCGAAGTTATCCGCCTTCCCGAGGCAAGGGGTCTGGCTGAACAGGAGGGCTTTGCAGCGCCCGCATTTGGCAGATGTATCGATATGGGTACCGGGCAGGCGGTTCCTAGTAAAGCAGTGGCTACAATAAGTAGTGATAAATGACATAATTGGTTCCTTCTAAATCAAGCTCTGGCCGGGGATATGATGAGAAGCCAGAATGAAGCAATCGCGAAACAATAGCGAAATATCAGAGCAATAACGGTAACACAGTGCCCAGCGGGAGTGGATAATTCCCCCTGGGTTCATTGCCTAACCGGATAATTCAGCGACCACCAGATGAGAGTCGAGACGGGATGAATAAAGGATCACGGAAAAACCGTGCTGTGCCAGGGCTGATCGTTGCCCTGCTGCTCGCCTTTTCGGGCTACTGCTGGCAGTCGCTCAGTCAGCAGCAACAGGCCCACGACCTGAATGACGCGGCCGAGGTGGTGCTGAACCGGATCAACGCCGATACCGTCTATCTGCTTGGGCGGGAGCAGGCCAATGACAGCAATGTCCAGCAGCGCCTGAACCAGTTATCCATCACCCTTGACGGTTTTGTACGGGAAGTCAGAAGCGATCCCGAGCTGGTGCAAGAGGAGCTCTCCCAGGTTCTGCTTGAAGACATGGACACCTATCTGATGGCGCTGGCCAAGCTTCATGCCATTGAGATGGCTATCGAGTATCTCAATGCGCCCCTGCAGGCCCAGATTAAAAAGGTGCGGGGGATAAGCCCGTCAGACAGTGCGCTTCATCGCGATCTGGAGGAGCTTGCGCAACTGAGTAGCTATTTACAGCGCAGTTGGGACAAACGTGAACAGACTGCGCTGAACCAGTTGCAGCAACAGTTGCAATCCCGTTATGGCGATTTGCCGGAGATCGCTACCCTGATCCGCCTGAGCAGGGAGGTGAGTCAGCAGGTGATGGCCTATCACACCTTGCGTTACCAGCTCATCGACATGCATGTGATCGAGAGTTTGGTGCGCTGGAAACTCGACAAGCTGGAGCGCGCCTCCTCTTTGATGAACCGCTTCTATCTGATGGTGTTGTGCGGGGCCTTGATCTGCTTTGCGCTGGTGGCCTTCACCCTGTGGCGCCGCAACCAGAAGCTGAGCGAGTTGTCGCGCCAGACCGGCTTGCTGGCCCAGGCGAAAAGCGATTTTCTGGCCAACATGAGCCATGAGATCCGCACCCCCATGAATGCCATCATAGGTTTTAGCTCGCTGGCACTGCAGACCGAACTGGATCAGCAACAGCGGGACTATCTGGGCAAGATCAAATCCTCATCCGATACCCTGCTGCTGCTGATCAACGACATCCTTGATTTGACCAAGGTGGAGTCCGGCAAGCTGACGTTGGAGGAGATCGACTTCGATCTCAGCGAGCAGCTCGATTCGCTGGCGGGCATGTTTGCCGATCTGGCGGAGCGCAAACACGTGGAAGTGGTTATTCGCAAATCACCGGAGGTGCCGGTCTTCTTGCGTGGGGATCCCTTGCGATTGGGACAAGTGCTGGTCAATCTGGTGAACAACGCCATCAAGTTTACCGAACGCGGTGAAGTCGAAGTCTGCATCGAGCTGGCCAATCCTCACCCAATGCGGATCCGCTTCAGTGTGCGCGATACCGGAATCGGCATTGCCGAAGAGAAGCAGACCCAACTGTTTCAGGCGTTTACCCAGCTGGAGGCGGGCAATACCCGAAAATATGGCGGCTCGGGTCTTGGGCTCAACATCTCCCAGCGGCTGGTGGAACTGATGGGGGGGCGGATCACCGTAGAGAGCAAGCCTGGCGTCGGCTCTCTGTTCAAGTTCGATATCCCGATGGCGCAGGCGGTCTACGGCGTGGCTGGACGGAAAGTCTTCTTCGAAAACCAGCCGCTGGTGATGGTGATGGATGACAACGAACTGGTGCTGGATCTGGCCCGGGACATTCTGACTCGGGCAGGTGTGCGAGTGCTGCCGGTTAACTCCCTTTCCCGCGCCCGTCAGCTGCTCCGTGAAGAGGGACCGAATCTGCGGTTGGCGATCCTCGACTGGCGCATGGGTCAGGAGGATGGGCTCGATCTGGCGCTGGAGATGTATCAGCACAGCCAGTGGCGGCGGATCCCCATCCTGATGATCAGCGCCTGGGCCAGAGAGGGGCTGCACGCCCGGATGGATAGCATGGGGCTGACCCATTTTCTGCCCAAACCGATGACCGAAAATGCCCTGCTGGCCAAGGTGGATGAACTGCTCAACGGTAGCTCCTACGAGCTCAACCTGCGCAAGGCCGAGGCTCAGGGGGATCAGCAACACTTCAAATCCCTGTTGCAGGGTACCCGAGTGCTGTTGGCGGAAGACAACCGGGTCAATCAGCAGCTCATCATCGAGTATCTGCGGCGCGTCGATGCGGTGGTGTGTGTGGTCAGCAATGGTCGGGAGGCGGTGGAGCGGGTCGCCGAGCAGCCTTTTGACGTGATCCTGATGGATTTGCAGATGCCGGTGCTGGACGGACTCGATGCCACCCGCCAGATCCGCAAGATGGTCGACAAACACGATGTGCCCATCATTGCCCTCACCGCCAGTGCCATGCCCGGTGACAAGGAACGTTGTCTGGGGGTGGGGATGAATGGCTATGTCACCAAGCCGGTGAGCAAGCTGGATCTCTACAACAACCTGCTGCAGTGGGTAAAGCCGCAAGGGGTGGAGCAGGCGGGGATCATGGAGGTTAAACCGCCGGATATGATCGGGATCCTCGATCTGCAGGATGCCCTCAAGCGGCTGGAGCAGGACAAGGAGGCATTGCAGATCCTGTTCAAGCTGTTCATGTCGGAGCACAAGGACGATCTGTGGGAGATCCGCTCCGCCCTGCGCCGTCAGCAGCCCGAGGTGGCCAGCAAGCTACTGCACACCCTCAAGGGGGTGTCGGCCAATATCTCGGCGTCCCGTCTGCAATTGGTGGCTGGCGAGCTGGAGTGGCGCCTGCGGCAAAACGAGGTGCTAAGCGAGACGGATCTGGAGCAGTTGCAACAGGTCTTTAGCCAAACCCGAGAAGAGGTGTCACACTTCCTGTTGACCGGTGAGCAGCATGAAAATTCGTATAATCCCTATTCATCAGGGGATGATCGCATGTCACAGTGAATTAAATAGTAATTATTCTCAACCATCCCGGTTCGGGATATGATGAGCTTTCGTTCGAATCGCCTCCAGCCGGAGGCGATTGTTTTCATTCTTCTATTTCTGCGTGGCTTCTCTGATGGCCGCTCCTTGGAGCGGTCACGGGCAGAGAGCGCTAAAGGTTGGTGGTGTGAGCGTATTTCTACGATTGAGCTGGTTTTTCAAGGAGCAGTGGCCCCGTTATCTGGCCGCCATCTCCCTGCTGCTGATGGTGGCCCTGTTGACCGTGATTCCGCCCAAAGTGGTGGGCTGGGTGGTGGATGGCATCACCAAGGGCGGTCTCGACAATGGTACCCTGATGCGCTATCTGGCGGGGCTGTTTGGTCTGGGTGTGCTGATTTATCTGCTGCGCTACGTTTGGCGGGTGATGCTATTTGGTGCCTCTTACCGTCTGGCCTATGTGTTGCGCAATCGCCTTTTCAGCCATTTCACCCGGATGAGCCCCGATTTTTATCAGCGCCACCGTACTGGCGATTTGATGGCCCATGCCACCAATGACATTCAGGCTGTAGAGATGACCGCTGGCGAAGGGGTGCTGACTCTGGTGGACTCCATCATGGTCGGGGTATTGGTGCTCTCCATCATGTGCAGCCAGTACTCCTGGCAGTTGACGCTGGTCTCCTTGCTGCCGCTGCCGGTGATGGCCTATTTCATGAACCGCTTCGGCACCCAGATCTACACCCAGTTCAAGGCGGCGCAAGGGGCCTTCTCCAGGCTCAACAACAAGACCCAGGAGGCCCTTTCCGGTGTGCGGGTGTTGAAATCCTATGCGGTTGAATCGCTGGAAGATGAAGGCTTTGCCGAGCTGACCAAACAGGCGGGGGAGCGCAATATGGCGGTGGCCCGCATCGATGCCAAATTCGATCCGGTCATCTACCTCTGTATCGGTTGCTCCTACTTCCTCGCGGTGGCGGGGGGCAGTGTGCTGGTGCTGCAGGGTGAGCTGACTCTGGGTGAGCTCACCAGCTTCACCATGTACCTCGGCCAGCTGATCTGGCCGATGTTTGCCATCGCCTGGCTGTTCAACATCATCGAGCGGGGTAGCGCCGCCTACTCCCGTATCGAAAGCCTGCTGGGGGAGCGCAGCGATATCGAAGAGCCCGCCCAGCCGGCGGTGTTTACCTCTGCCTTTCCTTTGCAGATCAAAGGGGTGAGCTATCAACTTGAGCAGCGCATCCTGCTTGCGGATATCGACGTTACCCTCAAGCAAGGGGGGATGCTCGGGGTGGTGGGGCGCACCGGGGCAGGCAAGAGCTCCCTGCTCAAGCTGTTGATGCGCCTTGCCAATCCGACTCACGGTTCGATTGTCATGGGGGGCGTACCGATTGACCAGTTGCCGCTCGCCACACTGCGCAGCCAGTTTGCCTATGTGCCGCAGGAGCCATTCCTGTTTTCCACCACTATCGCCGCCAATATCGCCCTCGGCAAACCCGATGCGAGCCGCGAGGAGGTCGAACGGGTGGCGCGCATTGCCTGTGTCCACGATGATATTGTGCGTTTCCCCAAAGGCTATGAGACCGAGGTGGGGGAGAAAGGGGTGACCCTCTCCGGCGGTCAGAAACAGCGGCTGGCCATTGCCCGCGCCCTGCTGCTGGATGCGCCCATTCTGGTGCTCGATGATGCGCTCTCGGCGGTGGATGCCCACACCGAGCAGCAAATTCTGCACGCTCTCAAAGCCCATCGTCGCACCCTGATCTTGGTCAGCCATCGCATGACGGCGGTGGAGCAGGCCGACGAGATCCTGGTGCTGGAGCAGGGGGCCGTTAGCGAACGGGGTCATCACGGTGCCCTGATGGCACACAATGGCTGGTATGCAGATATGGTGCGTTATCAGCGTCTCGAAGAAGCGGTGGAGGAGAGCCTGTGAATCCGACCATTAAACGACTGCTCGCTTACTGCGCCCAGTATCCTCGCTGGCTTATTCAGGCGGGGATCTGTTTGCTGCTTGCCACCGGCGCCGAAGTGGCCGGGCCGCTGCTGATCAAGCTCTTTATCGATGACTATCTGGCGCCTCGCAATATCGTGCTGCCCACCATAGCCCTGATTGCTGCGGGCTATCTGGGCTTGCAGGTGCTGTCGGCGGCGGGTTTCTATTTGCAATCCCTGCGCTTCAATCGCATTGCTCAGGCGGTGGTGCAAACCCTGCGCGAGCAGGTATTTGCTACCGCCATCCGTTTGCCGGCCCGCTACTTTGACAAGCATCGCTCCGGCTCGCTGATTTCCCGCATCACCAACGACACCGAGGCGATCATGAACCTCTATGTGCAGGTGATCGGCTTGCTGGTGCAAAAGGTGGTGCTGTTGTGCGGCATCCTCATCTCCATGGCGCTGCTGGATCTGCGGCTGATGCTGGTCTGCTCCCTGCTGCTGCCCGCCGTGGGCGGGGTGATGTGGCTCTACCAGAAACTGAGTGTGCCGGTGGTGCGAGCGACTCGCAGCCTGCTCTCCGACATCAACAGCCGCCTCAACGAGTCGCTGCAGGGGATGCCGGTGATCCAGGCGATGGTGCAGGAGCGCCACTTTGCCAACGCCTTTGCCGAGGTGAACCAGCAACACTGGTCGGCACGGATCAAGAGCCTCAAGATCAACGGCATTTTGCTGCGTCCGCTCATCGATCTCTTCTACATGATGGTGCTGATCGGCCTGTTGGCGCTGTTTGCCCATGAGGGGGGGAGCCACGCGGGTGCTATTCAGGTAGGGGTGCTCTACGCCTTTATCAGCTATCTGGGGCGGATGATCGAGCCGCTCATCGAGATGACCAACCAGCTCAACCAGCTGCAGCAGGCGATGGTGGCGGGGGAGCGGGTCTTTGCCCTGCTCGATGAAACCCGCGAGAGCACCGAGGGCGAGCTGCGCCCGCTGGAAGGGCGGGTCAGTTTCGAGCGGGTGAGCTTCTCCTACGATGGTGAGCAGCAGGTGCTGCGGGAGGTCAGTTTTGCCGCAAAACCGGGCCAGATGCTGGCGCTGGTGGGCCATACCGGCAGCGGCAAGTCCACCATTATCAGCCTGCTGATGGGCTTCTATCCGCTGGATCAGGGGCAGATCCGCTTCGATGATCACGCACTGGATACCCTGTCGCTGGCGGCGGTGCGCCGCAGCATCGGGCTGGTGCAGCAGGATCCTTTTATCTTCGTCGGCACCCTGGCGGAGAACCTGCGTCTCGGCCGCGCCGGCATAGATGACGCGCGGCTCTGGCAGGCGCTGAGCGAGGTGCAGCTGGCCGACTTTGTGCGCAGCTTGCCACAGGGGATCAACACCCTGATGGAGGAGGGTGGCAAGAACCTCTCCGCCGGTCAGCGGCAACTGCTCTCCTTTGCCCGTGCACTGGTGGAGATCCGCGTATCCTCATTCTGGATGAAGCGACGGCCAGCGTGGACTCCCAGACCGAGTTGGCGCTGTCGCAGGCGATCTCTGCTGCCCGTCGTGGCCGCACCACCATCGCCATCGCCCACCGCCTCTCGACCATCGTCGATGCGGACGAGATCCTGCTGCTCTCCCGCGGTCAGGTGAGCGAGCGGGGTACCCATGGTGAGTTGATGGCCCTCGGCGGTCACTATGCCCAGCTGTTCGAGATGCAGAGTCAGGGGGCCTGGCTCGAAGAGAAGCGCGCCTGATCGGCACATTTGCTGTAACAGCGACATGAGCGAAAAGAGGGAACCGGTGCGGTTCCCTCTGTTTTTTTGGGTTGGGCAAAAGGTCGTAACCGTGATCCCTGTGCTTGTCGAATGGCGCAGATGCAGGCAACATGTTGTTTACATTAACTCATCGGATCAGTTCGCATATGGATTTGCAACGCTTCAAAGCCAATCTGGCACTTCGGCTGTTTGCCTGGCGCTATATTCCCGTCATCGGGTTTTGTGCCCCGATCATCGAAGAGATGAACGCCAAGGCGCTGCGCATTCGCATTCCCCTTGGCTGGCGTACCCGCAACCACCTGGGCAGCATGTATTTTGGCGCGCTGGCGACCGGCGCCGATCTGGTGGGTGGTCTACTGGTGATGGAGAAGGGGCGGCAGCGGCGCAAGAAGGTGCACTTCGCCTTCAAGGATGTGCAGGGGGAGTTTTTGAAACGACCGGAGGGGGATGTGCAGTTCGACTGCGCAGCGGGGGAGGAGATTGACGCCATGATCAACGAATCGCTGGCAAGCGGTCAGCGCATCAATCGCCCCATCCAAGTGGTGGCAACCTGTCCGTCATTGAACGGGGATGAGGCGATGGCGCGTTTTGTGCTGACCCTGTCGATCAAGGCCAGCTAGCGGGTTGCCGGAGAGTGGCTCCCCGAAACGGGTTTAGCCAATCTCCGGGCTGACGCCCTCTTTCACCACGACCTTCATGCCGTTGAAGTTGACCACCTGTTCGGCCACGATCTTGCAGCGCTTGCGGGTCTCCACCTGACCGTCCACCTCGACCAGCCCTTCGGCAACGAGGGCTTTGGCGGCGCCGCCACAATCGGCCCACCCCTGATGTTTGATAAGGTCACACAAGGCAACGAAGGGGTGACCTTCGAGCAGAAACGTCTCCATGGGAAATCCTCTAGATGGATGAATGCCGGATACAGCAGGGCGACTATTTTAGGCAGTTCGCTCAGGCAAAGAAAGGAAGAGGGGCCACTCGCTGCGAAAAAGTGGCCGATTGTCCTTGAGGTGGCGCTTTCGCAAGACCTGATGGAGAGGTGAGAGGGCCACCCGTGACGTATCGTGACGCACCTCGTCCCTGCTGGTGTGCCCACACTCGCCCCTGACTGTTAGGATCGGGCCACTCTCAATGGCCCAAGGAACTTTCCATGACACTCTCCCGCCTGCTGCTGGCATGCAGCGCCCTTACTCTGTGCGGTGTTGCGCAGGCCAGTACTCCGGTGCAGGTCTCGCTGCCCGGGGTCAATTTGCCCGCGTCCCATCAGGTGGAAGGGGCGCGCGCCTCGCTGCTCTACGGTCGGACCGGTCAGGTGAAGGGCATTGATCTGCCGATCTTCGCCCTCTCCGATGTGGATCAGTTCAGCGGTCTGCAGCTCGGGATTTTCCTCGGTGCTGGTCGGGTGCGTCACCAGTTTGGCGGGGTCGCTATCAACGCCATCAACTGGCACGAAGGGCAGGATACCGGCGTCAATCTGGGGCTGGTCAACCTGACCAACAATGTACAGGGGCTTAACTGGGGGGCGGTCAATATCGCCAAGGGCAATGCGCTGGCCAACGTCGGCTTCGTCAACTATGCCGAGCGTACCACCTTCCAGATTGGCTTTATCAATGCGACCAAGCACCTCGACGGCTTGCAGATCGGGCTGGCCAACTATGCCGCCAACGGCGTGTTCCCCATTCTGCCGCTGGTGAACTTCCAGAAATCGTTCTGACCAAGGCAGTTCGCTTTGCGTTAAGGGCCTCTGCTGATTACCCTGTGCCTCTTGCAACTTGTGATAGGCGAACAGAGGTAATTGATGACGGCAGGGCAAATGAGTGCAATCGGGATCGGCTGGGATGTGCGTGGCTGGCAGGGCAGTGCCCAGGCGGTGGCTGTGGTGGGCTGGCAGGCCGAATCCAACCGCCTGCACTGGCTCGGGGTGTCGCCGCTGTTTCGCCTGAGCTCGCGGGTGGCGCCGGATCTGGCCGCCCTGTTGCGTCCCGCCTTGCAAAATGAGCTGACCCAGGTGCAGGTAGAAGCCTGCCCGCAACTGGCGCTCGGTATCGATGCGCCGCTCGCCTTTCCCCGCGCCTTGCGGGATCTGCTCAACGGCCAGCCACATAGCTGCGCCGCTCCCGAGCGGGAGATAGACAACCCCTACGCCTATCGTGACTGCGAGCGCTGGTTGTATCAGCAGTACGGCAAGAAGCCGCTCTCGGCCACCTTCGACCGGCTCGGTAACAATGCGACCCTGGCGCTCTCCATGCTGCCGCGACTCTCGGATCTGCAACTGGTGCCGACCGTTGCCCCGAAGGCCAGTCGCGCCGTGCTGGAGGTCTATCCGGCATTGGCCAAAGTGGGCGGCAAGGCCTCCCCGGCACGGCCCGAGCTGGCGGCCTTGCTGCCTGCGGACGTGCTGGTCGGCACCGATCGCTATGATGCGGCGCTCTGTGCCCTGATGGCGCTGCAATATGCCGCTGGTGGCAAGGTGACTGTGTTGCCTGAGCTGATTTCGCCACCCAGTGACATGCCGTGTGATGAGGGATGGGTCTATCACTTTGCCCGTCATGCTGTTGAACGCAACGGGATGTGACGGACGGACGCGGCGCATCATGGCGCCGCTCATCCTGTCGATGCGGGGCAAATGGCGTAAAAAACCTGTCTTTAGTCAGGAAATTGCCTGTTCATCCCGCGCCAAGGTGGCGCATCGTTATCTTCATCCGATATATTGCCCACCTTGCTGATCCTTTGCTGTGGTATTCCCGATGAAATCCGTTCTCTCTATTCAGTCCCACGTGGTCTTTGGTTGTGCCGGCAACAGCGCGGCTGTCTTCCCCATGCGTCGCCTCGGCATGGATGTATGGCCCATCAACACGGTGCAGTTTTCCAACCACACCCAATATGCCCAGGGGTGGCAGGGAATGGCGATGCCGGCGGGCCATATCAGTGCACTGGTGAACGGATTGGGCAATATCGAGGTGTTGAGCCAGTGTGATGCCGTGCTGAGCGGTTACCTTGGCTCCGCCGAACAGGGAGACGAGATCCTGACTGTGGTCAACGCCGTCAAGGCGGCCAACCCCGATGCCATCTACTTCTGCGACCCTGTGATGGGTCATCCGGAGAAGGGGTGTATCGTCGCTCCCGGCGTTACCCGTTTCCTGACCGAGCAGGCGTTGCCGGTGGCCGACATGATGGCCCCCAACCTGCTGGAGCTGGAGACCCTCTGTGATACCCATCTGGCGGATCTGGATCAGACCCGCGCGGCTGCCCATCAGCTGCTGGCCCGCGGCGTCAAGCTGGTGCTGGTCAAGCATCTCGGTCGTGCGGCGCAGGACTCCAGCCGCTTCGAGATGCTGCTGGCCACCCCGCAAGGGGATTACCTGATTGCCCGTCCGCTTTATGACTTTGCCCGCCAGCCGGTGGGGGTTGGCGATCTTATCAGCGCCCTGATGCTGGCGAATTTGCTGGCCGGTCACGATGCGGTCAGCGCGTTCGAGCGCACCAACGCCTCGGTGGATGCGGTACTGCAGGAGACCTGGCGCCAGCAGGCTTACGAGCTGCAACTCATCGCCGCGCAAGATGCCTTCGCCCTGCCAGAGGTTGCAGTGCGAGCGGTGAAACTGCCCTGAGTCAACGCGGACTTTCGTCTATCCCGACAAGGGGGTGGGATGCAGATGAAAAAGGCTTGCCAATGGGCAAGCCTTTTTACTGTTTGCCTATTTAGTGCGGCAAGCAATCAGATGCGGGGATGGCGGAGGCGATAACGCTCAGCCATGGCATTGGCCGCTACCATGGCGGCGTAGACATCCTGTTCACTCACTGTCATCGGCATGTTGCCCATGGTATCTAGGGGATCGCAGGCCAGCTGCGCCACCTTGCGCCACTCGCTTTCATCAAAGTGGGTGAGCCCCAGCTCTTGCAGCGTCATGGGCAGACCTGCACAGTCGATGATGCGAAACACCTCATCAAGTTCATGTTGCGGGGCGCGCTCAAGCACAAGTTGGGTCAGCAGGCCGAAGACCACCTTCTCGCCATGCTGGGCACGATGGAGCTCCGAGATCAGTGACATGCCATTGTTGATTGCATGAGCGGCGGCCAGTCCACCGGCTTCGGCGCCGACCCCGCTGAGGTAGATGGTGGCCTCGATAACCTGCTCCAGCGCCGGAGTCGAGACATGGTGGCGTATCGCATCCATGGCCAGCTCGATGTTCTCACCAAGCAGCTCGTAACAGAGCTGTGCCAGGCCAAGGCCAGTGCGTGAAGGACGCTTGCCGACCAGATTGAGCCCGTCCGCCCGATAGCAGGCGCGCGCCTCGAAATAGGTGGCCAGGGCATCGCCGACGCCTGCGGAAAAGAAGCGGGGAGGGGCGGCGGCAATGATGGCAGTGTCAGCCAGCACCACGTCCGGATTTTGCGGCAGGAACAGATAGCGTTCAAATTCACCCGCCTGGTTGTAGATCACCGCCAGCGCCGTACAGGGGGCATCCGTGGAGGCAATCGTCGGGAACAGTACAACCGGACGGCGCAGATAGAAGGCCACGGCCTTGGCGACATCAAGCGTCTTGCCGCCGCCGATCCCGACAATCACATTCGCACCATATTGCTCTGCAAGGTGGGTCAGGCGGTGGATCTCCTGTTCGGTGCATTCGTAGCGAAACTTGTCGACCACTCCCCTGAGGCCTGCCTGCAAGAGCCCCGCCAAAGCTTCTTCCCGTACCCGCTCCAGAATGAACTCATCGCTGATGAGCAACGCATAGTCACCAAAATCTTTAACGTGCTCATGGAGTTGCGGGAGAAGGTGCTGACCGATGATGAACTTTTTGGGGGAGGTAACTGTACGGGGCAAAGTGGGCATCCATTATTCCTCAAGGCAGTGAACAACATAGATTTGATTATCAAATGGGTCTCTCACGATACGCCTGATGAGGCAATAGATGAAGAAGAAAAGGGGGGCGTTTTAATCATTAATTAATCTTTCTGTTTGTTTGGTTGTATTTTGGGGCGAGCAATTGGCGGTGTTGAGGCATACAGGCGCAATGGCCGTATTGTGGCAATCCGTCGCAAGCCATACTGCTGCAACAAACAGTCACGCTGGCAACAAGCAGGGCCGCTTGGTGCGGCCCTGCTGTATTTGGATAAGGCATAGGAGATAGTCAGAGCAGTTTGTAGAAGATGACGGTCGCAGCAAGAGTGCCATCTGAGTTGCGTGCACTTTGGTAGTTTGCTGCGCTATTAACTTCCACAATGTCCATCTGACATCCTTGTCGTTGCGCTGTTATGTGGCTGATTGCCACCGTTGGTTCATATGAGGGAGGTACTTATGCTCGCCGCGAGTACGGCTTGTCAGCGGATCAGCCCCTGCTCAACGAGCCAGGTAAACAGCAGGCGGGAGACGGGGGAGAGCTCATCGAGGTGAGAGCTGTCGAGCCAGCGCAGCTCGGCAATTTCTGCCGAGGCGATCGGGGTGCCGCTCGCTTCGCCGGTGTAGCAGCGCAGTCGAACCTCGACTCCTGCCGGCTTGCCATCGGCCTGAGCGCTGAACTCGCAGACAAAGCGCAGGGTATCGGGCTGCAGGGTGACAGCCAGCTCCTCCTCAATCTCGCGGATCAGCGCCGCCTCGTCGCTCTCTCCCGGTTCCCGCTTGCCGCCTGGGATGTAATAGATGTCCTTGCCGTGGGAGCGGGCGCAGAGCAGCTGCTGATCTTTAAAGGTGAGCCAGGCGAGTTTGTCGATCATTGAGTTGCATCCTCTGGTTGTGTGGTGTGTATTGCCTGCATGTGCAGGGTGCGGTAGGAGCGAGGCTCCTGCGCATCGGGAGAAAGTCCCAACTGATCTGCCAGCGCGAGCAGTTGCTGGCGAAACGCAGGGAGGCGTTCCTCGTCATCGGTCATGATGGCGAGCTCGGCGAAGTCGCCAATCCCGGCCAGATGATCCAGGGTGACGTGAAACGGGCCAATGAAGTAGATGCTGCGCCTTTTGGTGATCACGAGAATCTGCCGGTAGTTCATGGTCAAGAGCATGCTGACGGCCTTGTCCGCATCATTGATAGCGACCGCCTCGCAGCGATCCGTCTCGGGCCCCTTGACGATCCAGAGCTGGATGCCGGAGGGCTGCATGGTGCGGATAGCCAGACTTTTGCCAGCTTGGGCAAGGGCATCGTCCGGGGTGTCGAAGTAGCGATCCTGCTCCAGATTATCCTCCAGCATGATCTCCGGATTGAGGGCGAGCAGTGCCTTGAGGAAGGCGGGGCGATCCGTCAGCTGATATTTGAACTCGACTTCGAAGCGGCCCTGAAAGTGCGCCTGTGACATCAAGAAGATCCCTCTGTGAGCCTGTGTGGCAGGCAGCCTAACAAAGATGAAGTTGAGTCCCAAGGAGAAAGAGGGGAGATGCCGGAAACGCACTGTTTCCAGCGCGGTGACCGCGTAGCTGAATGAGTGCGCAATGGCTGGTTCGCCACAGCCTTCTCGTCCCTAAAAAAGCGGACTGGCGCACATCACGACAGGGCCGGACTGGGCGAAGGCGGGGTCCTTGTGGTTTAATCTTGCCACTTTAGCGGTAGTGGGCGACGAGCCTGCTACCTTGAGTGGGCAAGATGCAGGTGAGCAAGATGCAAGTGACAGCAGAGAGCAAGTTTATCGGACTCGGGGTAGCGGGCAATTTCGCCGGTCATCTGGAGCAGGCGGGTGAAGCATCGGACTTCGTAGCCGTAGTCGTGCGCGACACCACAGCGCCCAAGGCGCTGTTCCCCTTCTTCGTGCCGGGTCATCCGGGTCAGCTCGGGGTCTTTCCGCTGAGCAATAACGCCATCTTCCTGCCGGAAGCGGCGGTCAGCGGTGATGAGAAGGTGCAGATCGAGCCGGAAGTAGCCCTCTGGTGCGAGCTGGAGTATGCCGACAAGCAGGTGGTGGCGATCCATCCCCGCGCCTTTGGTGCCTATAACGACTGCTCCATCCGCCGTCCCAACGCCAAGAAGATCAGCGAGAAGAAGAACTGGGGCGAAGAGAGCAAGGGGTTGGCGGCCAAGCTGCTGCCGCTTTCCGGTTTTGTCGCCGGTTGCGAGCTCGATGACTATCGCATCGCTTGCTATCTGGAGCGCGATGGCGAGCTGCACGCCTACGGGGTAGACAGCGCCGCCATCGACTACAGCTACTTCCACGGCAAGCTGCTCGACTGGGCCATCGACAAGTTCAATCATCAGCAGGATGAAGGGCCGGCGGAGCACATTCAGGGACTGCTGGCGCAGGCGGGACATCCTCCCCATGCGCTCATCAGTATCGGTGCCACTCGCTATACCCCGTTTGGCGAGACCCACTTCCTCAAGCCCGGCGACACCTCCTGTGTGGTGGTCTATCCGGGCAGCCGCTACAGCGAAGCGGATATCCGCGAAGCGATCCGTACCCGCAGTTTTGGTGCCGATGTGTCGGTGCTGCTGCAAGCGGTGCAGGCACGCTAATCAGATGGGCCCGCAGGGAGGCCACAGCCATCCTGCGGGCTGCAACAAAGAGTCATTGATGAAGATTGATACTGCAACGCGGGCCGATTATCCGGCCCTGATCGCGCTGTGGGAGGCTTCGGTGCGGGCGACCCACCACTTCCTGCCGGAGGCCGAGATCCTCGCGCTCAAACCGCTTATTCTGGAGCACTACTTCGATGCGGTGACACTGCACTGTGCCCGTACAGAAGAGGGGAATATTGCGGGTTTTAGCGGAGTGCACGAGGGCAAGCTGGAGATGCTGTTTGTGGCTCCCGAGGCGCGCGGCAGTGGCGTGGGGCGTTTGCTGGTGGCACATGCCATCACGCAGGGCGGCGCGACGCAAGTTGACGTCAACGAGCAGAACGAACAGGCGGTGGGCTTCTATCTGAAGATGGGATTCACCGTGACGGGTCGTTCGCCGCTGGATGGTCAGGGCAAGCCCTATCCGCTGCTGCATATGGCGCTGGCGCCGACCTGATCGTGCCTGATGAGGCGCAGTACCCATAAACCAACGGGGGATGGCATCAGCCATCCCCCGTTTTTTGATCGTGTTTGTTACTTGCTGGCGACCTTGTTCACCACCTTGATCAGCTGATAGCGCACGGAGGGGGCATCGGCCGGCACATCGGTGAGCTGTTCCTTGCTGACTGTGAGCTGGTAGCGATAGCCAGGCTCGAACTGGAAACCTTCAATATTTTGGTAGAACAGCGTCCAGGGCTGCTGCTCATCGCTGCGAACCTGCATGCACTGCATCGGGCCAACTCCGACGCAATCGACCAGCTGGCTGTTGATATAGAGGGTCTCCCCCTGTGACGGGGCGGGGGCGCTCTGGCAGGCGGTCAGCAGCAAGGCTGCGCTGATAAACAGTGGTTTCATAATGGACTCCTTAACGCGAAAGGGGGCATTAGAGCGGCAAACAAAAAGGCGGTCAATGACCGCCTTTGTAACAAACCATATCAGCGCAGTGGTTAGCGTTGCTCGAGCGGAGTGAACTCGCGCAGCGGGTGGCCCACGTAGAGCTGGCGTGGACGACCAATCTTGCTGTCCGGGTCTGAGTGGAACTCGTTCCAGTGGGCAATCCAGCCAATGGTGCGGGAGATGGCGAAGATCACGGTGAACATGCTCATCGGGATGCCGATCGCCTTCATGATGATGCCGGAGTAGAAGTCCACGTTCGGGTAGAGTTTCTTCTCGACGAAGTAGGGGTCGGAGAGCGCAATACGCTCCAGCTCCATGGCCACGTCCAGCAGCGGATCCTTGATCTGCAGCTCGGTTAGTACTTCGTGGCAGGTTTCGCGCATCACGGTGGCACGGGGGTCGTGGTTCTTGTAGACGCGGTGACCGAAGCCCATCAGGCGGAACGGATCATTCTTGTCCTTGGCCTTGGCGATGTACTCGGGGATGCGATCCACCGAGCCGATCTCTTCCAGCATGCGCAGGCAGGCTTCGTTGGCGCCACCGTGGGCCGGTCCCCACAGGGAGGCGATCCCCGCGGCGATACAGGCGAACGGGTTGGCACCGGAGGACCCAGCCAGACGAACGGTGGAGGTGGAGGCGTTCTGCTCGTGATCCGCATGGAGGGTAAAGATACGATCCATGGCACGTTCAACGATGGGATTGACCTTGTACTCTTCGGTCGGCACGCCAAACATCATGTGCAGGAAGTTACCGGCATAGGAGAGGGCGTTACGCGGCTGCATGAACGGCTGGCCGATGGAGTACTTGTAACACATGGCTGCCAGAGTCGGCATCTTGGAGAGCAGACGGAAGGCACAGATCTCGCGATGCTGCTCGTTGTTGATGTCGAGGGCATCGTGATAGAAGGCGGAGAGGGCGCTGACCACACCGCACATGATGGCCATGGGGTGGGAGTCGCGACGGAAGCCGCGGAAGAAGAAGGCGATCTGCTCGTGCACCATGGTGTGGCGGGTGACCAGGCGTTCGAATTCGGCATATTGGGCCTTGGTCGGCGCTTCGCCGTACAGCAGGATATAGCAGACTTCCAGATAGGTGGCCTGGGTGGCCAACTGGGCGATGGGGTAACCACGGTGCAGCAAGACACCCTGATCCCCGTCAATGTAGGTAATGGCAGATTTGCAAGAACCGGTGGCCATAAAACCGGGGTCAAAGGTGAAATACCCCTGTGATCCCAATTTTCTGACATCGATGACATCCGGGCCGATGGTGCCGGAGAGGATCGGCAGTTCGACCGGATCTTTTCCGGGCAGGTGTAGGGTGGCTATCTTATCAGCCATAGCACGTCTCCTTTGCTCTTTATAATTTGGTTCCAGTCCTACTCTATTACGACTTTTATGACGCTGGCAAAGGTTGTTACCCATACCGAAGTGGCTGGAGCGCCTTATTTGAAACAGAGTTCCTTATCAATGTCAATTTTGCTGGAACCCCATTAATGGCATTAATGAAATGTTAAATTAAATATGCGATCGAGTTTGCGGTTTTGTGTTTTCTTTGTAGCTAATTGATTGTCTTCGGTTAAGGCCGCCGATATACTGCGCCACGTGGGTCATGGCTGCGGGTGTTTGAAACGCTTTGGCAAAGCCTGATGTGAAACCGAAAACTCGCGTTTTGGCTTTTTCAGAGTGTTTTGGTAACAAAAAACCAACAATCACCATTCCGTGCCCTCAAGTGTGAGTTAAAACAATAACTAACGTGCTCAATGGAGCTGAGTGGGCAAGCGTGAAAAACAAACAGAGACCGGTCAACCTCGACCTACAGACGATCAGCTTTCCTGTCACTGCCATTGCATCCATCCTGCACCGTGTTTCAGGGGTCATTACCTTTGTTGCACTGGGCATCTTGCTGTGGATGCTTGGTACTTCACTCGCCTCTCCCGAAGGGTTTGCAACCGTGGTTGCCATCATGGACAACTTCCTGGTCAAACTCGTGCTGTGGGGGATCCTGACTGCGCTGGCATACCACATTGTGGGCGGCTTGCGTCATCTGGTCATGGATATGGGCTATTGGGAAGAGCTGGAATCCGGCAATCAGAGCGCCCGCGTGGCCTTCGTGATCACCGCGATCCTGGCTGTATTGGCGGGAGTGCTTGTATGGTAACCAATTCTGCAACCTTCGGGCGCAGCGGCGTTCACGATTACATCCTGATCCGCGCCACCGCCCTCATCATGACCTGTTATGTCCTCTATCTGGTGGGCTTTGTCGCGTTCAACGACATCACCTACGAGGTGTGGGCAGGCTTCTTCGCCAAAACATTCACCAAGGTATTCACCCTGTTGACCCTGCTCTGCGTACTGATCCATGCCTGGATTGGTCTGTGGCAGGTGCTGACTGACTATATCAAGCCGGTAGGGCTGCGCGGGGCGCTGCAATTTGCCCTGGTCGTGGTGCTGTTTGTCTATCTGATGACGGGTTTCGTCGTGCTGTGGGGTGTGTAAGGTGACTATTCCAACTCGTGAATTTGATGCGGTGGTGATTGGTGCCGGTGGTGCCGGTATGCGCGCCGCGCTGCAGATT
Organism: Aeromonas sp. 102P; assembly: GCF_051920345.1. NCBI lineage: Bacteria > Pseudomonadati > Pseudomonadota > Gammaproteobacteria > Aeromonadales > Aeromonadaceae > Aeromonas > Aeromonas sp. 102P. Next base: position 2,563,750 of record NZ_JBQBCZ010000001.1, read on the forward strand.
GCCCAGTCCGGCAAGAGCTGCGCTCTGTTGTCCAAGGTTTTTCCAACCCGTTCTCACACTGTCTCCGCCCAGGGCGGGATCACGGTTGCGCTGGGCAATGCCCACGACGACAACTGGCAGTGGCATATGTATGACACGGTAAAAGGTTCCGATTACATCGGTGATCAGGAAGCCATCGAGTACATGTGCAAAACCGGTCCCGAGGCTATCTATGAGCTGGAGAACATGGGGCTGCCCTTCTCCCGTTTCGACAACGGGTCTGTCTACCAGCGTCCGTTTGGTGGTCAGTCCAAGAATTTCGGTGGCGAGCAGGCTGCTCGTACCGCAGCGGCCGCCGACCGTACCGGTCACGCCCTGCTGCACACCCTTTACCAACAAAACGTCAAGAACAAGACCACCGTCTTCTCCGAGTGGTATGCGCTGGATCTGGTGAAAAACCAGGATGGCCATGTGGTGGGTTGTACCGCCATCGATATGGAGAGCGGTGAAGTGGTCTACTTCAAGGCCAAGGCCACCGTGCTGGCGACTGGCGGTGCCGGTCGTATCTACCAGTCCACCACCAACGCCCACATCAATACAGGTGACGGTGTCGGCATGGCGCTGCGTGCCGGCGTCGGCGTGCAGGATATGGAGATGTGGCAGTTCCACCCGACCGGCATCGCCGGGGCAGGGGTGCTGGTAACCGAAGGCTGCCGTGGTGAAGGCGGCTATCTGCTCAATAAAGATGGCGAGCGCTTCATGGAGCGTTACGCGCCAAACGCCAAGGACTTGGCCGGTCGCGACGTGGTGGCCCGCTCCATCATGATCGAGATCCGTGAAGGCCGTGGCTGCGATGGTCCCTGGGGACCGCACATCAAGCTCAAGCTGGATCACCTCGGCAAAGAGGTGCTGGAATCCCGTCTGCCGGGGATCTGCGAGCTCTCTCGCACCTTCGCCCACGTGGATCCGGTCAAAGAGCCGATCCCGATCATCCCGACCTGCCACTACATGATGGGCGGCGTGCCGACCAACGTGAATGGCCAGTGCCTGACCCAGGACAAGAACGGCAACGATGTACCGGTGGTCGGTCTGTTTGCGGTGGGCGAGATTGCCTGCGTCTCCGTGCACGGCGCCAACCGTCTGGGTGGCAACTCCCTGCTTGACCTGGTGGTGTTCGGCCGCGCTGCCGGCATGCATCTGGTCAACACCCTGGGCGAGATGGAGCACGGTCGTGATGCTTCCGAGTCGGATCTGGATGCCGCACTGGCCCGCTTCAACCGCTGGGAAAATTGCCGTGACGGTGAAGACCCGGTGCAGATCCGCAAAGACCTGCAGCGCTGCATGCAGAACAACTTCTCCGTATTCCGCGAAGGTGCGGCGATGGCAGAAGGGTTGGCCGAGCTCAAGGTTATCCGCGAACGCCTCAAGTCAGCCCGTCTGGATGACACCTCCAAAGAGTTCAACACCCAGCGCATCGAGTGCCTGGAGCTGGACAACCTGATGGAGACGGCGTTTGCCACGGCGGTTGCCGCCAACTTCCGTACCGAGAGTCGCGGTGCTCACTGCCGCTTCGACTTCCCGGATCGCGACGATGAGAACTGGCTGTGCCACAGCCTCTATCATCCGGACACCGAGTCCATGACCCGTCGCGCTGTCAACATGTCACCCAAGACCCGTGAGGCGTTCCCGCCCAAGGTCCGGACTTACTGATTGCGGAGCCAGCCCTATGAACGTCACATTCTCTGTCTACAGATACAATCCGGATGTTGATAACGTCCCCCATATGAAGGAATATCGTCTTGATATTCCTGAAGGTTCCGACATGATGGTGCTCGACGCACTGATCCAGTTGAAAGAGCTGGATCCCACGCTCGCCTTCCGCCGCTCTTGCCGCGAAGGGGTCTGTGGATCAGATGGTCTCAACATGAATGGCAAGAACGGTCTTGCCTGTATCACCCCGCTCTCCGACCTGCTGAAGAAGGGCAATAACGTCGTTATCCGCCCCTTGCCCGGCCTGCCGGTGATCCGTGATCTGGTGATCGACATGACCCAGTTCTACACCCAGTGGGAGAAGGTCAAACCCTTCCTCATCAATGATGACAAGTTGCCGCCGGTGCGTGAGCACCTGCAATCCCCCGAAGAGCGCGCCAAGCTTGACGGCCTGTACGAGTGCATTCTCTGTGCCTGCTGCTCCACTTCGTGCCCCTCCTTCTGGTGGAATCCCGACAAGTTCATCGGTCCGGCCGGGCTGCTCGCCGCCTACCGCTGGCTGGCTGACAGCCGCGACACCGCGACCACCGAACGACTGGGGAATCTGGACGACGCATTCAGCGTGTTCCGCTGCCATGGCATCATGAACTGCGTGAACGTCTGTCCGAAAGGCTTGAACCCGACCAAGGCGATTGGCCAGATCAAGTCGATGTTGCTCAATCGGGCTGTTTAGTATCAGGGCCGGCCAGGTGCTGGCCCGACCTCTGGATAGCCATCCCACCCGTGGCAGGATGGCTATTTGACCCCTACAAGCTGCGCAGCAGTAACAAGAAGTACAAGGGATAGAAATGCATAACGGCGTGATGAAGGCCTGGTTGGAGTCATCTCACCTGGCTGGTGCGAATGCAAGCTATATCGAGGATTTGTACGAATCCTTCCTGGAAAATCCTGACTCCGTGTCCGATGAGTGGCGCAGCCTGTTTAGCGAGCTGCCCCAGGTCAATGGCCATGCGGTTGAACAACCCCACTCCCAGGTCCGCGATTATTTCCGTCGTCTGGCCAAGGATCCCTCTCGCTACAGTGCCCCCGTATCCGATCCGCAAGTGGATGCCAAGCAGGTGCGGGTATTGCAGCTGATCAACGCCTTCCGTTTCCGTGGTCACCAGAATGCCAATCTGGACCCGCTGGGCCTGTGGCAGCGTGAAACCGTTGCCGAACTGGATCCTGCATTCCACAACCTGCAGGGCGCAGATATGGAGGCCACCTTCAATGTGGGCTCCTACGCCATCGGTCGCGAGACCATGGTGCTCTCCGACCTCTACGCCTCGCTGAAGAAGACCTATTGCGGCTCCATCGGCGCCGACTACATGCACCTCACCTCCACGGAAGAGAAGCGCTGGCTGCAACAGCGTCTCGAATCCATTGAAGGGAAGGGGAGTTACACCCTCGAAGAGAAGACCCGTTTCCTCGAGAGCCTGACCGCCGCCGAAGGGCTGGAGAAATATCTGGGTGCCAAGTTCCCGGGAGCCAAGCGCTTCTCGCTGGAAGGTGGCGACGCCATGATCCCCATGCTCAAGGAGCTGATCCGTCGCGCCGGTGAGCAGGGCTGCAAAGAGGCCGTTATCGGTATGGCCCACCGCGGTCGCCTCAACGTGCTGATCAACGTGCTGGGCAAGCGCGCTCAGGATCTGTTCGACGAGTTTGCCGGCAAGCATGGTGAATCCTGGGGGACCGGTGATGTGAAGTACCATATGGGCTTCTCCTCCGACTTCGCCACCCCGGGTGGCAACGTCCACCTTGCGCTGGCGTTCAACCCCTCTCACCTCGAAATCGTCAACCCTGTGGTCATCGGCTCGGTCCGTGCCCGTATGGATCGTCGCGGTGACAAAGATGGCTCCAGCGTGTTGCCCATCACCATTCACGGTGACTCGGCCATGGCCGGTCAGGGCGTGGTGGCCGAGACCTTCAACATGTCCCAGACCCGTGCCTATGGCGTCGGCGGGACGGTGCGCATCGTCATCAACAACCAGGTTGGTTTCACCACCTCCTATATCCGTGACCTGCGTTCCACCGAATATTGCACCGACATCGCCAAGGCGGTGCAGGCGCCGGTGCTGCACGTCAACGGGGATGATCCGGAGGCTGTGGTGCTGGTGACCCAGATTGCACTGGATTACCGCAATACCTTCAAACGCGACGTGGTGATCGAGCTAGTCTGCTACCGTCGTCACGGTCACAACGAAGCGGATGAGCCGAGCGCCACCCAGCCTTTGATGTACCAGAAGATCAAGCAGCACCCGACCCCGCGCAAGATCTACGCCGATCAGCTGGTGGCCGAGGGGAGCCTCGCCCAGGAGCGGGCGACCGAACTGGTCAACGAGTATCGCGAAGCGCTGGATCGCGGCGAGCGGGTGAGCAAGGAGTGGCGGCCGATGGAGCTGCACTCTGTAGACTGGACCCCTTATCTGGGCCACGACTGGAACATGGCCTATGAGAGTGCCGTGCCGATGGATCTCCTCAAGAGCCTCGGCGAGCGGGTGAGCCAGTATCCGGCGACCCACGTGCTGCAGCGTCAGGTCGAGAAGATTTACGAAGACCGCCGTCTGATGGCCGCTGGCGAGAAGTTGGTGGATTGGGGCTTTGCCGAGACTCTGGCCTACGCCACTCTGGTGGACAAGGGGTCCCGTATCCGCTTTACCGGTGAAGACTCCGGCCGTGGCACCTTCTTCCACCGCCACGCCGTACTCCACAGCCAGACCGATGCCAGCACCTATACCCCGCTGTGCAACCTGCACGACGAGCAAGGCCCGTTCGAGGTGTATGACTCTGTGCTGACCGAGAACGCGGTTCTGGCCTTTGAATATGGCTACGCCAGCGCCGAGCCGGCTGGCCTCACCATCTGGGAAGCCCAGTTCGGCGATTTCGCCAACTGTGCCCAGGTAGTGGTGGATCAGTTCCTCTCCTCCGGTGAGCAGAAGTGGGGCCGGATGTGCGGCCTGACCATGTTGCTGCCGCACGGTTACGAGGGGCAGGGGCCGGAGCACTCCTCCGCCCGTCTGGAGCGTTATCTGCAGATGTGCGCCCAGCACAACATGCAGGTGTGCGTGCCCTCTACCCCGGCGCAGGTGTTCCATATGCTGCGTCGTCAGGTGGTACGTCCGATGCGCCGTCCGCTCATCGTGATGACCCCCAAATCCCTGCTGCGCCACCCGTTGGCGGTGAGCAAGCTTGAAGAGCTGGCGGAAGGTACCTTCCAGAACGCCATCGGCGAGATCGATGCGCTGGATCCGAAAGCGGTCAAGCGGGTGGTCTTCTGCTCCGGCAAGGTCTACTACGACCTGCTCGATGCCCGTCGCAAGGCCGAGCAGCAAGATGTGGCTCTGGTGCGAATTGAGCAGCTCTACCCCTTCCCGGAAGAGGAAGTGCGCGCCATTCTGGCCGATTACAGCCATGTCACCGACTTTGTCTGGTGTCAGGAAGAGCCGCAGAACCAGGGCGCCTGGTACTGCACCCGTCACCACTACGATGGCGTGCTGCCAGCCGGAGCCACCCTGCGTTATGCCGGTCGCCCCGCGTCAGCCTCACCGGCCGTCGGTTACATGTCTGTCCACGCCAAGCAGCAAAAAGCCTTGGTGGAAGATGCCCTTACCCTGTAAAGCCTCTGGCATAGAAGTAAAAAGGAACTGATTGGATGACTATCGAAATCAAGGTACCGGATCTGCCGGAATCAGTGGCCGATGCCACTATCGCCACCTGGCACAAAAAACCTGGCGATCTGGTCGCCCGTGACGAAGTGCTGGTCGACATCGAGACCGACAAGGTGGTGCTGGAAGTGCCGGCACCGCAAGCCGGTGTGCTGGGGGATATTCTGCAAGGGGAAGGGGCGACTGTGTTGTCCCGTCAACTGATTGCCATCCTCACCGCCGCCCCGGTGGCCGGTGAAGAGACCAAAGAGAAACCCGCTGAAGCGGTGGCCGATGATGGCGCCGATGGCTTGAGCCCCTCGGTGCGCCGCCTGATTGGCGAGCACGACATCGACGTGACCAAGTTGACCGGTACCGGCAAGGGCGGTCGTATCACCAAGGATGATGTGGAAGCCTTCATCAAGGCCAAGAGCCAGCCTGCGGCAGCCGCACCGGTCGCAACTGCAGCCCTGGCAGCCAAGGTTGCCCCGCTGGGTGGTCGCACCGACAAGCGGGTACCGATGACCCGTCTGCGCAAGCGCATTGCCGAGCGTCTGCTGGAAGCGAAAAACACCACCGCCATGCTGACCACCTTCAACGAGGTCAACATGAAGCCCATCATGGATCTGCGCAAGCAGTACGGCGAGATCTTCGAGAAGAAGCACGGCATCAAGCTCGGCTTCATGTCCTTCTACGTGAAGGCGGTAGTGGAGTCCCTCAAGCGCTATCCGGAAGTGAACGCGGCGCTCGATGGCGATGACGTGGTTTACCACAACTACTTCGACGTCAGCATCGCCGTCTCTACCCCCCGTGGTCTGGTGACGCCGGTGCTGCGCGACTGCGACAACATGAGCCTGGCGGACATCGAGAAGGCCATCAAGGATCTGGCGGGCAAGGGCCGTGACGGCAAGCTGACCGTGGATGAACTGACTGGCGGCAACTTCACCATCACCAACGGTGGCGTGTTCGGCTCCCTGATGTCCACCCCGATCATCAACCCGCCCCAGAGCGCTATTCTGGGTATGCACAAGATCCAGGATCGCCCGATGGCCGTTGACGGCAAGGTCGAGATCCTGCCGATGATGTATCTGGCGCTCTCCTACGATCACCGTCTCATCGACGGACGCGAATCGGTAGGCTTCCTGGTCTCCGTCAAGGAACTGCTGGAAGACCCGACCCGTCTGTTGCTGGACGTCTAAGCCCGTGGCACCCGGGCAAGGGGTTTGCGCCCCGAGCCGAACGTGCTGCTGGACGTTTGAGTAATACCCGAGCGATTGAAAGATAACGAGGGGCCGCCCAGGCCCCCATTCACAGGGGATTGAGAAACACCAGCCCCGGACGGAAATACCTACAACACGGATAGAGCATCTATGAATCTGCATGAATATCAGGCAAAACAGCTGTTTGCCGAGTATGGCCTGCCGGTCTCCGAAGGTTATGCCTGTGCTACCCCACAAGAAGCGGCCGAAGCGGCCGACAAGATTGGCGGCAATACCTGGGTCGTCAAATGCCAGGTACACGCCGGTGGCCGCGGTAAAGCGGGCGGCGTGAAAGTGGCCAAGAGCAAGGATGAGATCCGTGCTTTTGCCCAGAACTGGCTTGGCAAAAATCTGGTGACCTACCAGACCGATGCCAACGGCCAGCCGGTCACCAAGATCCTGGTGGAATCTTGCACCGACATCGCCAAAGAGCTCTACCTGGGCGCCGTGGTTGACCGTGGTTCGCGCCGCGTGGTCTTCATGGCCTCGACCGAAGGTGGCGTGGATATCGAGAAGATCGCCCACGAAACCCCTCATCTGATCCACAAGGCGGCCATCGATCCGCTGGTGGGTCCGCAGGCTTATCAGGCCCGCGAACTGGCCTTCAAACTGGGTCTGGTCGGCGATCAGATCAAACAGTTCACCAAGATCTTCATGGGTCTGGGCCAGATGTTCCTGGATTGTGATTTCGCGCTGCTGGAGATCAACCCGCTGGTGATCACCGCGCAGGGCAACCTGCACTGCCTGGATGGCAAGATCAACATCGACGCCAACGCCCTGTACCGTCAGCCCAAGCTGCGCGAAATGCACGACCCGTCACAGGATGACCCCCGCGAAGCGCACGCTGCCCAGTGGGAGCTGAACTATGTGGCCCTCGATGGCAACATCGGCTGCATGGTCAACGGCGCAGGTTTGGCCATGGGTACCATGGACATCGTCAACCTGCACGGCGGCAAGCCAGCCAACTTCCTTGACGTTGGCGGCGGTGCCACCAAGGAGCGCGTAACCGAGGCGTTCAAGATCATCCTCTCCGACAGCAACGTCAAAGCGGTGCTGGTCAACATCTTCGGCGGCATCGTGCGCTGCGACATGATCGCGGAAGGCATTATCGGTGCGGTCAAGGAAGTGGGGGTCAAGGTGCCCGTCGTGGTCCGTCTGGAAGGCAACAACGCCGAGCTGGGTGGTATCAAGCTGGCCGAGAGCGGCCTCAACATCATTGCGGCCAAGAGTCTGACCGATGCCGCGCAGCAAGTCGTCAAAGCAGCGGAGGCCAACTGATGAGCGTACTGATCAATAAGGACACCCGAGTCATCTGCCAGGGCTTTACCGGCGGTCAGGGTACTTTCCACTCCGAGCAGGCGCTCTCCTACGGCACCCAGCTGGTGGGCGGCGTCTCCCCGGGCAAGGGCGGCACCACCCATCTGGGCCTGCCGGTGTTCAACACTGTCCGTGACGCGGTCGAAGCGACCGGCGCCACCGCCACCGTCATCTATGTTCCGGCACCGTTCTGCAAGGACGCGATCCTGGAAGCGATCGACGCGGGCATCAAGCTCATCGTCACCATCACCGAAGGTATCCCGACGCTGGATATGCTGGATGTGAAAGTGAAGCTGCAAGAGACCGGCGTGCGGATGATCGGTCCCAACTGCCCGGGCGTGATCACTCCGGGTGAGTGCAAGATCGGCATCATGCCGGGCCACATTCACAAGCCGGGCAAGGTGGGCATCGTCTCCCGCTCCGGCACCCTGACCTACGAAGCGGTCAAGCAGACCACTGACGAAGGCTTTGGCCAGTCCACCTGCGTCGGTATTGGTGGTGACCCCATCCCGGGCTCCAACTTTATCGACATTCTGGAGATGTTCCAGAACGACCCGCAGACCGAAGCGATCGTGATGATCGGCGAGATCGGCGGCAACGCCGAGGAAGACGCTGCCGCCTATATCAAGGCCCACGTCACCAAGCCGGTGGTCTCCTATATCGCCGGTGTTACCGCGCCTCCCGGCAAGCGGATGGGCCATGCTGGCGCCATCATCTCCGGTGGCAAGGGTACCGCCGCCGAGAAGTTTGCCGCGCTGGAAGATGCTGGCGTGAAAACCGTCCGCTCCCTGGCCGATATCGGCAAGGCCCTGCGCGAAGTGACCGGCTGGTAATTCCTTTAGCCCGTTATCTCTAATAAAAGTGCCGCCCGATGGGCGGCTTTTTAATGGATTCTAAGTGTTTTGTTTCACAAAAATAGAACTGTGAGTTGTATAGCTTCGAGTTTTAGTCTATTCATCGTTAAAGACATATGGCATATTGGAGTGAGATTCAGATCTATATTTACTATTTTTTTGTGGTATGCCTTGAATCAATAGTGGGGAATGAAACTCAGAGGTAAGCTACCGAATTAATGTTAAGGCATTTATATGCGAAAAAATTACGTTCTAGTCGACTTTGAAAGTGTTCAGCCGGAAAAATTAATTGTTCTAAATAAAGAGTGCTTTAAATTATTTGTCTTTGTAGGTGCAAACCAGTCAAGGCTTTCTTTCGAAACGGTATCAGTAATTCAACAACTGGGTGACAGAGCTCAGTACATCAAGATAGCAGGCACAGGTCCTAATGCATTGGATTTTCATATTGCATACTATATTGGGCAGCTTGCATCATCTGATCCTGAAGGCTTCTTTCATATAATATCTAAAGACAAGGGATTTGATCCTTTAATTCAGCACCTCAAGGATAAGAAGATTTTTGCTGCGAGAGTGAGTAACGTACTGGATATTCCAATTATAAAAAACCAAAATTCAATAACGCCAATGGAACGTATGTCGGTTGTCATTAATAAACTTCGACAACTAAAAACATCAAGGCCAAGCACTCTTGCTACTTTAAATAGTACAATCTCATCACTTTTTCAGAAAAAGCTAACTGACCAAGACATCGGACATATAGTTGACAGTTTGGTATCAGAGGGATTTATTGTAGTTAATGGGGTCAAGATTTCATACTTAAAGTAATTGATTATTTAATATTTTATAAGGAGTGGTCTAAGGTTTGCGCAAATACCAAATTGTTGATTAGTCGGTTTTTTGCATGATTAACCTGTTGCTTTTTCACATTCTATTTACCAAGGCAGTTTTCCTGTCTCCAAACAGACAAAATCCCGTGTATTAAAATTATTGCCTTCTATCATTTCAACCAACTTATTTGCTGACTGCTCTGGTGTCAGTGTCGCATCAGCAGGTGCCATTTTGGTAAGTAATGCTCCGGGGTGAACGGAGATAACTTTTATGCCCATGCTCTCAAGATCATCGGCCATACACAGCGACAGCATGTTTTGAGCAGCCTTTGCTATACGATAGGAGAAAGAACATTTGACTCCTTTGGCTGCGCCTGCCGCTTGCATATTTAATGAACCTCTCCTTGAACTGATATTTACGATTAAGGATGGGGGTAATGAATTTTCATTGCGCAATACGGCATTAACGGTTGATAGCGCACCGACACAGTGGGTCTTAAATTCATAAACCAGCTGGTCGCCGGTGCTATGCCTTGTGTCGATCCCCGGAGTGCCAGCAGAGCCTGCATTATTTATGACGATATCTACTGCTCTGTCTTGGATAAAACCAATTAGCTGTTTTTCATAATTTTCATGGCTGACATCGGCTATCAGCACAGAGACGGCAGGGTAGATAGTAGTGAGCATGTCACAAGCGCTAGTGGTTCTGACCACGGCATAAACCTGATATCCGCGCTCGTAAAAAGTCTGAACCAGCGCTAACCCCAATCCTCTGCTGGCACCTGTTATCAACACAGTTTTCATCACTCGTCCCATTTTGCACATTGTCATTTATCACTATCCTCAGTTTCGAGTAGCGATGCGTATTCGAGCGTTTGGTGGCGAGTATGCCACATGGGTTGCCTGCTATCAGCTATTGGTGGTGTCAAGATTCTTATGCCGTAGCAACCAATTTAGATGATGCGGTATCACTGTATATCGCGAGTAAGCCTCGTAATTCAAAAGCCGACCCTCTGGTCGGCTTTTGAATAAGTGGGATCAGGTGTGAGCAATATGGGTAATGTTTGTCCGTTATCGCCGAACTATTTATCCGCCTTGCCCGCCGCATCGGCAAGTTTGGCCAGCTGTTTGTCATACCAGGCCACCGGGCGGTTCTCATCTTCCGCCCGCTCCTTGCGCCGGATGGCGTTGCGCACCGCCATGGCCCCCAGCCAGCGAAACGGCTCGGGCGGAAAATAGCCACGCGGGCCGCTGACCAGCGCGCAGTCACGCCACGGCTTGTCCTCCTCCCGCACTTCATCGCGCACCAAAGTTGCCAGGATCTGGCCGCCGATCCAGCTTTGCGCCACCCCGTTGCCGGAGTAGCCGAGGCCATAGACGATATTGGGCTGCCCTCGCCAGTGGCCGAAGAAGGGGAGGCCATCTACCGAGCGGTCGGAGGCGCCGCACCAGCTGGCAGCGATGGGCACCTCTTTGAGCGCCGGAAAGAAGCGGCGCAGGGTGCGGGTGAGGGGGGCAAGATAACGGCTCGGCGCATCGAACTCGGCCAGATGGCGGTTGGCAAAGGCGAAGGTGTTGCCCCCCTTGCCCAGCATCAGCCGCCCTTGCGGGGTGGAGCGGTAGTAGTGGACGAAGGTGCGGCCATCCACCACGGAGCGGCCGTGCTCAAGCTGCTGGGCGGCAAGGGCATCCGGCGCGGGGTCGGTGATCACCATATCGGAGGAGACCAGCACGATACTGCGGCGAAACTCGCGAAAGTGCTGCACCATGGCGCTGTTGAGGGCCAGCACCACCTTGCGGGCACGCACCTCACCTTGCGGTGTCAGCACCCGTGCCGGCTGACCCGCCTCAAGGCGCTGCATGGGAGAGTGCTCATAGACCTCGACCCCCAGCTCCCGCGCCACTCGCAGCAGGCCACGCACCAGCAGTGCCGGTTGCACCGAACCGGCGTGGGGGCTGTAGAGCCCCTCCAGATGAACGTGGGAGCCGCTCTGGCTCGCCAGTTCACCCTCTGCAATCGCCTGCCACTGGTTAAGGTCGGCGCGCTGTAGCTCCTGCAATACCGGCTCCATCAGGCCGCGCTGGGCCTCGCTGGTGGCTGTGTAGCAGGTGCCCTCGACCCTCAGCTGCGCCTCTATGTTGTGCTGTTCGCAGAAGTGGGCGATCTCGTGTACCGCCTGCTCGGATCTTTGTACCAGCCAGGCGGCCTGCTGCTCGCCAAAGAGGCGCCTTAACGTCAAATACTTCGCCGACCAGGTGAGCAGGCAGCCGCCGTTGCGCCCCGAGGCGCCGCTGCCGCAGCGATCTTTTTCCAGCACTATGACGTGCAGGTGGGGCTCGACCTGTTTAAGGGCGATGGCGCTCCACAGCCCGGTAAAGCCGCCACCGACGATGCAGACATCGACCTCGTGGTGGCCGACCAGGGGGATGGGGGGCGCGGGCTGTTCGGCGGCGAGGGCTTCGGCCAGCCAGAAGGGGAGAGTGGACATGATGACTCCTCGATAAGGTTATTGGTGGCGCCAGCGCTGGGTGCGATCCAGCAGGGCGCGGCTCAAAAAGAGCTGGAGCAGCTTGACGGTGGCGGCGGCCAGCAGGATCAGGGTGGCCATGGCGGCGGCCGCGGCGGTATCGCCGGAATCTTCCATATTGAGCACGGCGATGGAGGCGAGCACGCTGTCGCTCGAATAGAGGAAGATCACCGCCGAGGTGGTGGTCATGGCGTTGACGAACAGATAGATAAAGATCTCCAAGAGCGCTGGCAGGGAGGCGGGCAGGGTGACCCGCCAGAACGCCTTCCAGAGCGGAATGCGCAATGAGATGGCCACCAGCTCCAGCTCCTTGGGCAGTTGCTTGAGGCTGGTCAGCGCCGTCATATGGCCCACCGTGTAGTAGTGGATGACGCAGGAGAGCACCATTAGTGGCAGAGTGCCATAGAGGCTGCCAAAGAGCGGATTGCCGTTGAAAAAGAAGATGTAACCCAGCCCCAGCACCATCCCGGGTACCGCCAGCGACAGCATGGCGAGCAGATGCAGCAGCTGGCGCAGCGGCGCGAAGTGGCGTCCCTTCTCCTGCGCCCAGGCCAGCACCATCACCAGCACGGTGCCGATCAGCGCGGTATAGAGGCCCAGTTGCAAGGTGTTGGTAAAGGGCTGCCAGCCATAGACGCTGTTGCTGTCAAAGGCGTAGTGATCGAGCGTCAGCCCAAGGTTGTAAGGCCAGAACTGCACCAAGGATCCGTAAACGGCCATCCCCACCAGCGCCAGAAACAGCAGGGCCCAGAGGGTACACCAGCCGAGCGCGAGCAGATCCCGCAGCCGATGGGGTTTGGGCTGATAGGGCACCGCCTTGGTGCTGCTCTGCTCCTGCATCTTGCTGCGCACCCTGTGTTCCAGCGCAAAGCTCAAGAGTGCCGGCAGCAGCAGGGTGACGCTGGCAACGGCGCCCAGCGAGAAGTTCTGCATCCCGATCACCTGCCGGTAGATGTCGGTGGCCAGCACGCTGTACTGGCCGCCAATCACCTTGGCTACCCCGAAGTCGCAGATGGTGAGGGTGAAGACGGCGATGGCGGCGCTGAGCAGGCCATAACGGGCGGTAGGCAGGGTGACGGTGACAAAGGTGCGCCAGCCGCTGCAGCCGAGCACCCGGGAGGCTTCATAGAGGCGGGCATCGCTCTGACCGAGCGCCGTGATAAGGATCATCAGGGCGTGGGGGAAGCACCAGAAGCCCAGACCAATGACGATGCCGATAGGACCGTAGATGCTCTCCCCGCCGAGCAGCCCCTTGGCGATCCCCTGATTGCCAAACCAGTAGACCAGACTGATGGCGGGCAGCAGGGAGGGCATCAACAGCGGAATAAGGCCAATGAGGCGAAACAGGGGCTTGCCCGGCATGCAGGTGCGGGTGAGGGCATAGGCGTAGCCAAAGGCGATGGTCACCACCAGCGCGGTGATCAGCACCCCGAGCCAGAGGGTGTTGCCAATGGTGCGCCCCAGATGAGGGGAGTCGAAGTAGGCGCTGAAGTTGGCAAGGCCCACCCAGAGGTCGTTCTCATCCTGCAGGCTCTTTTGCAGCATGGTGAGCAGCGGCAGCAGCAAGCCGCCGGTGAGCAGGGCGATGCCGAGCACCAGCAGGATCAGTTGCAGCAGCTGATCCCGGCTCCAGCCGCGACAGAGCCGCTGCCAGCGAGAGTCTTGGCGGGCTGTCGCTGGTGGCAGCAGGGAGGAGGTTGCGAAGGGGGCTGTCATGGGCGCTCTCCCTCAAACAGTTGCATCGCCGCGGCGGGCCAGTGCAGCGAGCAGCGCATGCCGCTGCGCCAGCCACCCTGTTCGTGGCGGGGCAGCTCGTGGGTCGGGCGCTCCACCAGAATTTGCTGTGGGCCCAGATAGGTGTCGGCGGTGCAGATAAGACGCTGGGCGGCGCCGAGAAACTCCACCTGATCGATGGTTGCTTCAATGCCATGTTGGCCAAGAGACAGCTCGCTCGGCGCACTCAGGGTGATCGCCTCGGGGCGGATCGCCACCTGCAATTTGCTACCGGCCACGGCCCGGTTGGCGAGTTGCAGTGGCTGCTCGTTGAGGCGCACCTGAGTGGGGCTCAGCACCAGGGTGTCGAGGAAGTTCATGGTGCCGACGAAGCTTGCCACGAAACGGCTGGCAGGCTGGTGGTAGATCTCCTGCGGGGTGCCCACCTGCACGATGCGGCCACCCTCCATCACCACGATGCGATCGGCCATGGTCAGCGCCTCTTCCTGATCGTGGGTCACCATGATGGTGGTAATGCCAAGGCGCTGCTGCAGGGCGCGGATCTCGCTGCGAAGGTGGGTGCGCACCAGCGCATCTAGGGCGCTGAGCGGTTCGTCCAGCAGCAGCAGGCCAGGGGAGAGGGCGAGCGCCCGGGCCAGCGCCACCCGCTGCTGCTGGCCGCCGGAGATCTGGCTCGGGTATTTGTGGGACTGGGCCGTGAGATCCACCAGCCCCAGCCAGTGGTCCACCCGTTCCTTGATGAGATCCCGCGCCAACCCCTGATTCTCAAGGCCGAAGGCGATGTTCTGGGCAACCGTCAGGTTGGGGAAGAGAGCATAGGACTGAAACACGATGCCAAAATCGCGCTCCTGGGGCGGCAGGCGGGAGATATTGCGCCCCCCTTGCCAGATCTCGCCGCTGTCCGGCAGATCCAGCCCGGCGATGGCTCTGAGCAGGGTGGTCTTGCCGCAGCCGGAGGGGCCGAGAAAGCAGATAAACTCCCCCGGCTCAATGGTCAGAGAGATCCCCTTGAGGGCTTGAAAAGCACCGAACTGCTTGTTGAGATGTTGAATGTCCAGATAGGGCTGGGTCATGGTTCGACTCACTACTGATTTGGTATATACCAGTTTGCGGGTGAAGTGTGACGGTCAGGTGATCGGGGGATGACAGCTTGATGACAGTCAAATGAGATCGGGTCGCCAGCAAGTGGCTGGGCACTGTGCGAATGGACTAAGCATCGCTAATTGAAGGCAATGCAAACTCGGGAAGTTAAAACCAAAAAGCGAAGGCCAACAGCTGTTGGCCTTCGACTGGCAGTTTATTGGCAGCGGTGTGTCTGGCGTGAACAAACCGCCGACCTTCACGCTTACTGCTTGGCTTCGGTCTTGCCGTCGAAGCTGGCGCTCCACTGGGCCAGGATGGTGTTGCGCTCGCGGGCGGCCCAGCTAAAGTCGTTGTCGATCATCTGGCCTTTGATATCCGCCGGATAGCCCGCTCTCGGTTGGGCCACATCGGGGATGGCGACCACGGCAAACGACTTGTTGTAGAGGGCGTTGGCCTGTTCGGTGGCGGCAAAGTCGAGCAGCTGTTTGGCGGCTTCCAGCTTGGGGGTGCCCTTGATGATGGCGGCTGCTTCCATATCCCAGCCCGACCCCTCTTTCGGGAACACCACCTCGATGGGGGCACCCTTGGCTTTGAGGCTGGTAGCCGGGAAGTCGAAGGAGATACCGATCACCGTTTCACCGCTGGCGGCCAGCTTGCAGGGGGCGGAGCCCGAGTGGGTGTAACGGTCGATGTTCTGGTGCAGGCCGTTCATGAATTGCCAGCCCTGCTGCTCGCCCATGGTCTGCAGCCAGCCAGCAACGCTCAGGTAACCGGTGCCGGAGGAGCTGGGGTTGGGCATGATCACCTTGCCCTTGTAGATGGGCTTGGTGAGGTCGGCCCAGCTGGTGGGGGCCGGGATCCCCTGTTTCTCCGCCTCTACCTTATTGAAGCAGATGGCGCTGAAGAAGGCGTCCAGACCGATCCAGTGCGGCTCGGCCTTGCTGTCGCGAAAGCGGCTGTCGAGCTTCTCCAGTCCTTTCGGTGCATAGGCATTGAGCATCTGCTGCTGATCGAGCTGCATCAGGCTGGTGGCGGCCAGTCCCCACACCACATCCGCCTTGGGCTGCGCTTTTTCTGCCAGCAAGCGGGCGGTGACCACGCCGGTGGAGTCACGCACCCACTTGATGTTGATGTCCGGATGCTGGCGCTCGAACGCGGTTTTCAGCTCGTTGAGCTGCTCCGGTTCGAAGGCGGTGTAGACGGTGAGATCGGTCGCGGCCAGTGCCGGGGTGGTCATGGCAGCCAGCACGGCGACGGCCAGCAGATGGGTTCCCTGTTTCATCCTCTTCTCCAGTTAAATTGATTTGGTATAAACCAGATTGGTCGAGAGAGAGGCTAGGGGATCTTTATGACGTGACCGTGACAGCCCCGTGACGTTTTGCCGTTCCTGATTTATCCGTGACTAATCCTGGGTATCCACCTCGATCTCCAGACTGTCGTGGCGCCAGTACTCCAGATCGAAGTCGAGCACCCGGCCGTGCTGATCGAAGTTGAGCCGCTCGAGGCGCAGGGCGGGTAGGCCGGCGGTGGCCCCCAGCGCCTTGGCCACTTCGTCCGGCAGGGCGGTGGGGAAGAAGCGCACCTGCATGCGGGCGTAGTGGAGATCGTAATGGGCCTGGTAGATCTCGGTCAGACTGCCGTTGAGATCCAGCTCCAGCAGGCCGGGCACCCGCTCTGGCAGGCAGTGGTTCTCGCAGTAGCAGATGGCGCGCCCGTTGGCGTAGCGCAGCCGTTTTAGCAGAAACAGGCTGTCGAACGGCTTGAGCTGCAGTTGTGCCATCAATTCGGGCGGTACCGCCTGACGGCTTTTCTCCAGCAGTTCGGTGCGCGGCTCACCCCCTTGCTCCCGCACTATCTGGTGAAAGTTGGAGGTGCGTCTGGGGTTCAAGCGAAAGCGCGGCGGGGTGACGAACCAGCCGCGGCGATCCTCCCGATAGATAAGGCCGTTCGCCTCCAGCTGCACCAGTGCCTCGCGGATGGTAACCCGGGTGGTGCCATAGAGTTCCCCCAGCAGCCGCTCGGAGGGGAGCTTGTCGTTGGGGGCCAGCCCCCCCGCCAGGATCTGGTTGGCGAGGGCATCCTTGATCTGCAGATATTGCGGTTTGCTCATGAAAATCCCTGGTTTTGCAATAAGTTGTGCAATGAGTTGGGCAATGGGCTGGGCACAGGGCAGGTCATCTGCCCGGTCGTTACACGGCAACATCAACATGTATTGGTAGATACCAGCATCGCCCCTGCTGTTCAGGCCTCCTAGATTATCGCGATCCCGACGCTGAAAATGAATTTTTTGTTGCACGTAGCGCCACCCCTTTGACCTTGGCGGGGTAGTTACCCACAATGCGCTCATTCTGGTATATACCAAAAGGAGCGAAGTCATGACCCATATCCCTGCGGCTCCCGCCGCCGTTGATTACCTGCTGCTGACCCCGGGCCCCCTCTCGACCACCGCGACTGTGCGTGCCGCCATGCTGCAAGACAGCTGCACCTGGGATGCGGACTACAACCAGGGCGTGGTGGAGCCCATCCGCCGCGAGCTGGTGCGCCTCGCCACCGGCCCGGAATATCAAAGTGACTACAGCGTCGTCTTGCTGCAGGGCAGTGGCAGCTATGTGGTGGAGAGCGTGCTGGGCTCGGCGATCGGCGCCGACGAGTGTCTGCTGATCATCAACAACGGCGCCTACGGAGCCCGCATGGGGGAGATGGCCCGCTGTCTTGGCCTGCGTCACTATGAGCTCGATTGCGGCGAGACCACCCGCCCCGAACCCGCCGCCATCGAGGCGATGCTGGCGCGCCACCCCGAGATCACCCATCTGGCCATGGTGCACTGCGAGACCACCACTGGCATGCTCAATCCGCTCGACGAGGTGGCTGAGCTCTGCCAGCGCCGCGGCATCCGCCTGATCGTTGATGCCATGAGCAGCTTTGGCGGCATCCCCATCGACATGGGGCGTCTTGGCATCGAGTTTCTTATCAGCTCTGCCAACAAGTGCATTCAGGGGGTGCCGGGTTTTGGCTTTGTCATCGCCCGCCGCGCCGCACTGACGGCCTGCGCCGGTCGTGCTCGCTCGGTCTCCCTCGACCTGCACGCCCAGTGGCAGACCATGGAGCAGCAGGGGGGCAAGTGGCGCTTTACCTCGCCCACCCATACCGTGCTTGCCTTTGCCCAGGCCCTGCGCGAGCTGGACGAGGAAGGGGGCATTGCTGCCCGTCATCAGCGCTACAGCGAGAACCAGCGCACCCTGGTGGCGGGGATGGCTGCCCTCGGCTTTGCGCCGCTGCTGCCCGAGCAGTGGCAATCTCCCATCATCACCGCCTTCTACTCTCCGACCCACCCGGACTACCGCTTCGCCGACTTCTACCAGCGGCTCAAGGCGCAGGGCTTTGTCATCTATCCAGGCAAAGTCTCGCAAGCCGATTGCTTCCGTATCGGCAATATCGGTGATGTGACCCCTGAGCGGGTGCGCGATCTGCTCGCCGCCATGGCCAGCGCCTGCTACTGGCAGGGGGCTGCGTGATGACCAGCATGGCGCCTCACGGTTGCGTTCAGCACGACCATAAGCTGCACGGCAGCGGCCGCGCCGACAGCGAAGGGGATATCAACCTTGGCGAGGGGCGGGCGTTCTGGTGGGCGGGCCAGAGCGAAGAGGTACAGGCCGGATTGGCGGAGGATAGCCGCTACTTTCTCCATCAGGCCCTCTCCACCCCCTGTCTCGATCTGCTTGATCGCGCTCAGGGGAGCTGGCTGACCAGCGTATCGGGCAAACGGTATCTCGATTTTCACGGCAACAGCGTCCATCAGCTGGGCCACGGTCATCCTAACGTGGTGGCCGCGGTGCAGCAGCAACTCGCCGAACTGCCGTTTGCACCCCGCCGCTACACCCATCAGGTTGCTATCGATTGTGCCCGAACCCTTGCCGAACTGGCCCCCGGCGATCTCAACCGGGTGCTGTTTGCCCCCGGCGGCAGCGAGGTGGTGGGGATTGCCCTGAAGCTTGCCCGTTTCATCACCGGCAACAGCAAGGTGGTGTCCCTCTGGGATGCCTTTCACGGCGCCTCCCTTGATGCTATCTCAGTTGGTGGCGAGGCCTGTTTTCGCGCCGGTATGGGCCCGCTGATGGCCGGAGTGGAGCGCATCCCGCCGCCCACCCGTTATCGCGGCGTCTGGTATCGCGGGGAGGGGGATGACCTGCACTACGCCGATTATCTGGAGTACGTCATCGAGAAGGAGGGAGGGATCGGCGCCTTTATCGCCGAACCTATCCGCAACACCGATGTGCAGGTGCCCTCGAAGGCCTACTGGCAGCGGGTGCGGGAGATCTGCGATCGCCACAAGGTGTTGTTGATCGTCGACGAAATCCCCAATGCCCTGGGCCGCACCGGCCACTGGTTCAGCTTTGAAGAGTTCGGCATCGAACCCGACATCATCTGTCTGGGCAAGGGGCTGGGGGGCGGGGTGGTGCCGTTTGCCGCGCTCATCACCCGCGACCGGTTCAATCAGGCCGCAGCTATTTCACTCGGTCACTACACCCACGAGAAGAGCCCTATCGGCTGCGCGGCGGCGCTCGCTACCATCGCGACCATCCGCGAAGAGGGGTTGCTGGCAAAAGCGCAGGAGGATGGCCGTTTTATGGCGGCCGAGCTCGGCAAGTTGGCCGAACGTCACCCGCTGATCGGGCAGGTGCGCGGTATCGGTATGCTTTGGGCGCTCGATCTGGTGGTCGATCACCAGAGTCGCACCCGCAACAGCCAGGCCGCCGAGCGGCTGCTCTATCGCTGTCTGGAACTGGGGCTCAGCTTCAAGGTCTCCCAAGGGAACGTCATCCAGCTCTCGCCCCCACTCAATATCACCCGCGCCGATCTGGTGCGCGCCATCACCATTCTCGATCGCGCCCTTGGCGAGATCGCACTTTCACCGAAACAGGAACATCACCATGACTGACTTGCAGACTGCCATCCACCCGACCACCGACGTGGAGGCGCTGATCCTCGACTGGGCCGGCACCGTCGTCGATTTCGGCTCCTTCGCCCCCACCTCCATCTTCGTCGAGGCCTTCGCCCGCGCCTATGACTTTCCAGTGACCCTGGACGAAGCACGCCAGCCCATGGGCCTTGGCAAGTGGGATCATATCGCCGCGCTGGGCCGTCTGCCCTCGGTGGATGCGCGCTGGCAGGCTCGCTTCGGCCATCCTATGAGCCACGCCGAGGTGGACCACCTCTATCACACCTTTATGCCGCTGCAGATTGCCGCCGTGACCCGCTTCGCCACCCCCATCCCCGGTGTGCTGCCGGTGCTGGACGCTCTGCGGGTGCAGGGGATGAAAATCGGCTCCTGCTCCGGTTATCCCCGTCCTGTGATGGTGGCGCTGGTACCTGCTGCGGCCGATCACGGCTACCGCCCGGATCACTGGGTCGCCACCGACGATCTCAAGGCTGGTGGTCGCCCCGGCCCCTGGATGGCGCTGGCCAACGTAATTGAGCTCGGAGTGAGCGCCGTGTATCGTTGCATCAAGGTGGATGACGCCGTACCCGGCATCAGCGAAGGGCTTAACGCGGGCATGTGGACGGTGGGATTGTCGGTTTCCGGCAACGAATTTGGTGCCACCTGGGAAGAGTTTGCCGCCATGAGCGAGGCGGAGATCGCCGCCCGGCGCGCACCGGCCGAGGCCAAACTGCGGGCGGCGGGGGCACACTATGTGATTGATACCCTGGCCGACATCGCCCCGGTTATCGCCGATATCAACCGCCGTCTGGCCGCTGGCGAGCGGCCGTAGGCCATCTGCTTGGTCTAACAAAAGCGCTTGGCTGGCTTTAGATACAACACGCCCCCATCCGGGGGCGTGTTGTATCTAAAGGGGGAAGTTGTGCGCGGTCAGCGGATATCGACCCGCATCAGGGGAGAGGGGGCGTTGTCGACAAAGTGTTGCCAGATATGGTCGTAGAGCGCCTTCTGGCCGGGGAAACTCACCAGCGCCTTGGCCTCGGCCAGGGAACACCAGCGATAGTCGGTGTGCTCGTCGTTGAGGGTCACCGCCTGATTGGGCGGACAATAGACCACAAAGACCGGCACCACCTCCACCGTATTCAAGCTCGCCTCGTAAAACTGCTCCAGATACTGGCCGTTGTAGAGTTCGGTGACCCTGATCCCCGTCTCTTCGCCAAACTCCCGAATAATGGTCTGCCAGCCGGTTTCACCCGCCTCCACCGTGCCCGCCACATGACACCAGAAGCCCCCCTTGACCCGTTTCATCACCAGCAATTTGGTTTCGCCATCGACAGTGGTAAGGGCAACACCAGAGACGGCCTTGCAGCGAATGGGGATCATGATGTGACTCCAGAGGTTGGCCAAAGAGAGCCGTATTGTTTGGCGGACGAGTCAGAGTGGCAAGTGATTTTACGGTCGGCACTGGTCTGTGCCGACGGGGAGGGCCAAAGTGACAGGAGGCGGTCAGCCCCCCATTATGCTTGCCGTCTGGATCGCCTCGATCAGCGCGGCCCGGTTGATGCGAGGGCGCTCGCCATCGAGCAGTTGCTGCCACAGGGCAATGGCCTGACTGTAGCGACCATGCAGGAAGTGATCGGAGGCGAGCAGCATCAGGGCGCTCACTTCCCCCGCATCCTGCTTGAGGGCGTTCTCCAGCAGGCGGGTTGCCTCGGGAGTCAGCTGCTGGTCCGCCTGATAGTAGAGCACGGTGGCTTGCGCGGCCTGGGTTGCCGCGCTGGCGCCCCCCTCCAGCAGGGCGAGACGCTGGTAGGCGAGCAGGGCGTTGTCATATTCGCCCCGATAGAGATAGAGCTGACCGAGCGTCGCCCAGCTGTCGAGATCGGCGGGGCTGCGCTGAAGCTTCTGATGCAGATTCCCCAGCTCCTTGTCCTGCAGATCTCGCGGGCTCAACCCCGCTAGCGGGTCGGGGCGCGACTGATAAGCCTGCCATGCCTGATAACGGCCGCTGCTCAGATAGACAGCGGCAACGGCCGCGATGGCCAGGAGGGCAAGCAGCAACAAGGCCCGCCCGTGTCGGCTATTGCGGCCGCGATTGTTATGCTGGCTGGCCAGTTGTGCGCGCAGGGCCAGCTCAGCCGCCGGGATGGCATTGGCCAAACGGGCGGCGCTCAGCTCACTGTAGAGCGGTTGGTCTGGCGAAAGGCCCGCCTGTTCCCCGTGCATGATCAACCAATTCAACTCGCTGCGCGGATCGGCAGCGGGTTGATGGATTGCCTCAACAGTTGCCTTAACGACAGGGATGGCCTGCGCTTTCATGCGCGTCAGGCGGCGAAACAGGGTCAACAGCGCCAGCCCCAACAGCAGCAGGGGACCGCCCCACAGCAGCGCTGTGCTGCTCTTGAAGGGGGGGGCGTAGCGGACGAAATCGCCGAAGCGCTCCGTCATGCGGGCGATCACCTGCTCATCGCTCTGCCCCTCGTCCACCCAGCGGTAGACCTCGAGCCGCAGATCCCGCGCGATGGGGGAGTTGGACTCCACCAGATTCTGGTTCTGGCACTGGGGGCAGCGCAGGGCTCGGGCCAGCTCTTGCGCCCGATTTTGCAGCTCGGGGTGGCGAAATTGATAGGTATCGACCCCGCTGGAATATGCAGTTGCACTCAGCAGTATGCCGAGGGCCAGCAGGGTGCAGGCAAGAGAACGGCGCATCATGGCTGTGTCTCCCGAGCTGATATTGCAACAGATGGCGCAATAGATGGTGCAATAGCTGGCGTTCTAGATGGTGCAGCCGTGGCAGCCCTCATCTGCGCGTCTGCGCGAGCCTGGTCCAGCAGGGGGGCAAACTGGCGCAGCCAGATCCCTTTGGTGAGCTCGCCGGTGTGGCGGGCAAGCAGGGCGCCATCGGCGTCAAACAGATAGGTTTCCGGCGTGCCATAGACACCGAGCTCTAGCGCCAGTTTGCCGTCGGGGTCGGCCAGCACTGCGCGATAGGGGTTGCCCGCCTGGATAAGCCAGGCGCGGGCGGCATCCCACTTGTCCCGGTAGTTGAGACCGTAGAGGGGGACGGTGCCTGCGAGCTCGCTGAGCAGAGGATGCTCGGCGCGGCAGTTGACGCACCAGCTGGCCCAGACGTTAAGCACAAAGGGCTCACCCTTGAGGCTGGCGGTCTGGATCGGACTCCCATCCAGCAGATTGTCGCTCTGCCACGCAGGCAGGGAGCGCCCCAGGGTTGCCTCATCCTGGCTGTAGGGATTGTTGCCAAGGCCGAGCCAGAGCAGGGCGCCGAGCCCCAGGCTCAGCAGCAGGGGAAGAAAGAGGCGCAGGCGGGATCTCATAACGCCTCCTGTTCGAGCCGGAGATGGGAGGCGTCAACCGCAACGGAACGGGAGGCGAGCAAGGGGCGACGGGCGAGCAGGCGGAGGGTGCCGCCTGCCATCATCAACAGGCCGCCGAGCCAGATCCAGCGCACCAGCGGCTTGTAGTGCAGCCGCATGGCATAGGCATCTGGCCCCATCTTCTCACCGAGCACCACGTAGAGATCGCCAAGCATTCCCCATGCAATGCCGGGCTCGTTCATGTTCATGGTGCGCACGCTGTAGTAGCGCCGCTCCGGCGTCAGCCGCGCCACCTCTTTACCGTTCTTATGCACGCTAAGCGTGATGCGCTCGGCGGTGTAGTTGGGGCCAATTACCGGCTCGCGCCCCTCATAACGAAACTCGAAGGCGCCGAGCTGGTAGGGCTGGTTGGCACTTAGCACAGCGCCCCCCTCCTGACTGTGGTGACTCACCTGCGCGATGCCGAGGGCGCACACCGCCACCCCGAGGTGGGCGATCAAGCTGCCGAACCGATTTATGGTCAGCTCGCGCCATGGGGTATTGAGCAACAGGCTGGCCATCAGCCAGAGGCTCACCATATTGGCGAGGATACCGCTCCAGCTAGCGGAAAACGATCCCTGTTCCAGATAGGCAAGGCTAAGCAGCCCGCCACCAAGCAGGCCAAACAGTGGCGGCAACAAAGTGTTGAGTCGGGAACCTGCGGCAAGCAGCTGCCAGCGCAGGCGCGGCAGTTGGGTCATCAGCACCATCAGGCAAAGGGCCAGCGGCACGAAGATGGTATTGAAATAGGGGGCGCCCACCGAGAGCGAGCCCAAATGGAGCGACTGGAACACCATGGGGTAGAAGGTGCCGAGCAACACGCTGGCGCAGGCCACGCAGAGCAGCAGGATGGTGGCGCCGAGCAGCCCCTCTTTTGACAAGAAGCCAAAGCGGGCATAGGGGGCGCGAATATCCGCCCGCAGGGCAAACAGGGTGAGGGCGCTGGTCAATAGCAAGCCGAGCAGCAACAAGAGGGTGAGGCCGCGGCTGGGGTCCACCGCAAAAGCGTGCACCGAGGTGAGCACCCCGGAGCGCACCACAAAGGTGCCGAGCAGGCTCAAGGCGAAGGTGAAGATGGAGAGCAACAGCACGGCGTGGCCGTAAGCGCCGCGCTTCTCGCAGACAATCAGGGCGTGCAGCAGGGCAGTGCCCAGCAGCCAGGGCAAGAGAGAGGCGTTTTCCACCGGATCCCAGAACCACCAGCCGCCCCAACCGAGCTCGTAATAGGCCCACCAGGAGCCCAGCACTATGCCGGCGGTGAGAAAGACCCAGGAGCCGAGCGCCCAAGGGCGACTCCAGTGGGCCACGGCGCCATCCAGTCTGCCCGAATGGAGCGCCGCCATGGCGAAGGCGAAGTTGACCGCAAAGCCGACGTAACCGAGATAGAGCAGGGGCGGATGGATGATGAGGCCGATATCCTGCAGCATGGGGTTGAGATCGCGCCCCTCCAGCGGCCCCGGGAATTGGCGGTCAAACGGGCTGGAGAAGATCAGGGTATAGAGGCCGAACAGCCCGACGATCAGCCCCATGATGGCCAGTACCCGGGCTGTGATCAGCGGATCGACCCGCTTGGAGCAAAGGGCCACCAGAGCGCCCCACAGCCCCAACGCAAAGACGAAGAACAGCATGGAGCCCTCGTGGCCGCCCCAGACCGCAGCCAGTTTGAAGCCCAGGGGCAGGGCGCTGTTGGCGTGCTGGGCCACATAGACCAGGGTAAAGTCATCGAGGCCAAAACAGCCGGCGAGCAGCAGCAGGGCGGCCAACAGCAGGAGCGCGACCAGGAGGGCCAGCGGTGTTGCGCAGCCGAGCAGCGGCCGTGAGGCGAGCCCCAGCCAGGGCAGCAGCCCTTGCAGCAGGGCGAGCCCGGTCGCCAGCAACAGTGAGAGATAGCCGAGCTCCGCCAGCACACAACCTCCAAATGCAATTAGAAATTAATTGAATTAATTACAAATTTCAGTCTTTCAACTCAGGCCCAGAAGGCGCTTCTGAGTAGACGTGGAACGTTTCCACAATGGTGCTTTGAGGAAACTCGCCTTTGAAATAGATCCAATGTTCGTCATCCGAAGGGACTGAGGGGGTATCAAGGCAATCATTGACTCGATAGATGGTTACGCCAGCTTTCTTTAATTCTGGGATGGACATTCGGATGACATGGCCGTTGGCAAACCTTCCATTTCCCAAGGCATAGCGTTTGGCTACTTCAAAATGCGGGGTTGTCGATATCCCTCCAGTTGGTTCACCATTCCCACCGTATTCGTGTGAGTGAATGCTATTGGTGATAGAGAGTCCGCATGTGAAATCTGAGTCTCCGCATTGAACTCTGTCATCACCAAACTCAGCGCCTTGCTCTGGATCATCCGATAGCGATTTGGGAACCATTGCATCGGTCACTGTCATATGGCAGTTGAACCCTCGATAAAGAAATTCCAACGTTGTTATCCCCATTTAGATTTCACTTGCGAATCAACGAGCCAGCGCCAGTCACCCGAAGGTGGCTGGCGCTGGTGATCATACCTTTAAACTACTGTCATCTGGCCGGCGTAGAGCACGAAGTAGCGCAGCAGCAGGATCCCCACCAGGGTCAGGCTGCAGACCAGTACCAGATGGCCGTTTCGCTCCCGCAGCGGCGCCGGGGTCAGCAGGGCCAGCAGCTGGGGCAGCAGCATGCCGATGCCCACCACCCCGATCCAGAACACCTGAGCCCAGAAGCCGCTGCCGATGGCCGCCCACATGGCCACCTCTTTCTGACCGCCACCGAAGTAGAGGCCGGTAAAGAAGCAGACCAGCAGCAGCACCTCCACCGCCAGCACCGGCCGCTCGAAGCGGTGAACAAAGCTCACCCCCTGGCTGTGATGGTTCTCCTTGAACAGGGTGACCGCCAGCAAGATGGTGGAGGCGATGCCAGAGCTGACGCCGGAGATGAGGAACAGCACCGGCAACACCGGATTGTTCAAGAGCGGATAGGTCTTGAGCGCCGACAGCAGAAAGCCGGTGTAGGCCCCCAATAGCACGGCAAGCAGCAGCAACAGCGGCGCCAGCAGCCGCTCGATGCGGGCAAGCCAAGCGATGAGATCATCCACAAAGGCGAACTTCTCTTGCAGCAGGTGACTGCGCAAGGTTTCGATCTCGGAGCGAAACACCACCGCCAGCCAGGCGAACAGCACCGCCATGTAGACCTGGAACAGCATGACCCCCATGGACATCACGGAGTCGAACTGATAGTGGAACATCAGCTTCCAGAAGGTCCAGGGGCGGGCCAAGTGGAAGATGAGGATCAGTAACCCCAGCACCACGCTCACCGGCGCCAGAATGGCAGTCGCCTTGATGATGCCGCTCTCGCTGCCGGCCCCCTTGCGGCGCAGCAGCACCGAGAGGGTGGTGGCCCCGGCGGAGATGCCGAGCAGAAAGAGATAGATGGCGATGGGCCAGTCCCACACCAGTAAAGGGAAGTGAAATGCGTCATGCAACATGATCCATTCCTCCTTCTGTTACTGCGGTAGATGGCGATCGGACAAATTCCCACACGAGGGAAGGGAAGTGAAATGCCGCTTGCATCGTCATGACTTTATCTCCCCTTTGGGCACGCGGTACATCTTGGGCGAGGTGCCGAGCGCCTGCTTGTAGCGATAGGTGGTCTCCTTCACCAGCCGTTGGGCGATGGGGCTGTCCGGATCATCCAGATTGCCGAACACCAGCGCCTTGGTGGGGCAGGATTCCACGCACGCCGGCTCCTTGCCCGCCGCCAGGTTGGTCTTGCGGCAAAAGTCGCATTTGTCCGCCACTCGGGTGACCGGGTTGATAAAGCGCACCTGATAGGGGCAGGCGGCGAGGCAATACATGCAGCCGACGCAGAGATCCGCGTCGACATCGACGATGCCATCCTCCTTGCGAATATGGGAGGCGCCGGTCGGGCAGACGTGCACGCAGGGGGCGTTGTCACAGTGCTGGCAGGACTTGCGAAAGAAGTGGTACTCGGCGTCGGGAAATTCCCCGATGGGGCCTGAGCGGATGATCTCGAGGCGCGAGACCCCTTCTGGCACTTTGTTCACTTCCCGGCAGGCATCCATGCAAGCGGTGCAGCCGATGCAGGCCGTCTCATCGTGGATCATGCCATAGCGGACCCCGTCTATGGTCTGGCTGTGGGCAAGGGGGGTGGCAAGGGTGCGAGTCGGCCCCGTCATCATGATAAGGGCCCCTGCGCCCATGCCCGCCATAAAGTCACGGCGAGAGCAGCTCATGATGCCTCCTTGCCGGTAGCCGGTTTGGACTGCTCCTGCCGGGCCTTGCTGGCCTCATGTTGCTTGCTGTGACAGTCGACGCAGAGCTTGATGCGGGATTTTTCCGGGATCGCCACCATGGGCTCCTTGGCCGGATGCAACTGGTGACAGCTGGTGCAGGTGAGCTTGGTGGCGTGCACGTCGTGGGCCCAGAGCGCCTCGCGCAGCTCTTTAGGCTCGTGGCAGCTCATGCAGACTCCATTCTGCTCGCTGATGGGATAAAGCTTGATGCTCTCTTTATCCTTCAGGCTGTGGCTGAAGCGCATCACATCCTTGACCCCTTCCCGGTGCTGGGGGGAGGGCTGGCCGTGGCAGTTGGTGCAGGTCACCGGTTTAAGGTTGTTGGGATTGGTCGCCTGACCATGCTTGCCGTGCATCCCTTCGCTCTGCTCCTTGTGACAGTCGGTGCAGGCCTTGTCGGGATTGCGTAAAAATTCCACCTCATGTGTAGCTGGAACAGGGGCTGCTGCCGGCTCGGCCGCCTGACCCTGCAGGCTGGTGAGCAGCATGGCTGCCATCAGCATCAGTCGTAAAAAATCCATCGTTAAATCACCCATAGGAAGCCTCCATCCGCTGAGGGCCCGACTTGGCGCCGGACCCGCAGGCGCCGTTACTGTGCCAGCCGTCCGGCTGCTTTGGCCTCGGCATCCCAGGCGGGGACCGTGGTCTTGAGGAATTGGGCCTTGTCGCTGTTGAACTGCTTCATATCCATGCCAAGGGCGGCTTGCGCTTTCTCCTTGGTGGAGATGTCGGGGATGGCGATCTCGTGGCTGATCCCCTTGCTGGCCAACAGGCGCGCCAGCTTGGTGCGGGCGTCAGCGGCTTTATCCAGCGCGCTGCCAAGTACCTTGAGGGCCACTTCGGGGGCGTGCATCTGCACCCCGTGGGATGCGATGGCGTAGTCCCAGCGCCACTGGGCGTGACGGATGTCCTGCAGAATATCCTTCATCTCAGCCTCGGTGGCGCCGGCATCCCAGGCCGCCTTGGCTTCAAAGTGGGCGTGTACCAGCTGCTTCTCGACCTTCAGCTTGGTTTCGATTACCGCCTCTTTGCGCTGCTTGACGATCCCCTGCAGCATCTCCTTGCTCTGGGTATGACAGTTGCGGCAGGTCTGCTCGAAACGATCGAAGGGGTTCCCCACTTTGTGATCCGTGTAGACCTTGCCCTGCTCGTTCTGCACCTTGGGCATGTGGCAATCGACACAGGCGACGTTGTTCTGGCCGTGAATGCCGGCGCGCCAGGTTTCGTACTCGGGGTGCTGGGCTTTCAGCATGGGGGTTTTGGAGAGGGCATGAGTCCAGTCGGCAAAGCCGATTTCATCGTAATAGGCCTCCATCTGCTCCACCGTGGTGCCCTTGTCCCAGGGAAATTTGACCGCCTTGGTGGGGCCGCTGAAGTAGTACTCCACGTGGCACTGGCCGCACACCTGGGACTGCTGATCAAAGCGCCCCTGCTCCTTGAACGGCTTGCCGATGGCTGTCATGGCCCGATCGGCATAGGGACGGGAGAGGTGCAGGGCCGGTTTACCCTCCTTGAACTCCTTCGAGGCGGTGTCGTGGCAGTCGGCGCAGCCGATGGTGTTGACGATCTCGGGGCCGCCCTTGGCCCACATCCCTTTGAAGTAGCCATCCTCACCCTGCTCGTCGATGACGCGGGCCACATCCGGGCCTTTGCAGCTCCAGCAGGCCATGGGCAGGGGGCCATCTTCGGCTGTTTTCGGGGCGCCGGTGCGCAGGGTTTCGCGCACATCGGTCAGGGCATAGAAGTGACCGCGCGGCTTGTTGTAATCCTTGGCGAAGGGGTAACCGCCCCACAGCACCACCATGTTGGGATCTTCCGCCAGCGCATCGGTGCGTTCCTTGCTTTCGCTGGTGGCTTGCCAGCTGGTGAACTGATCGGCGTGATCCTTGGCGAACAGCTCGCTGCGCGCCTCGATCTTGCCTTTGGGTTGCGTGTCATCGGCTGCCTGTGCCCAGCCGCTGCTGCCAAGGCTGGTAGTCAGCAGCAGGGCGGCGAGGCCCAGTTTGATATGCCTGTGTTGTGAACCCACGTTTATCACTCCCAGATAAATGTTTTGGTCTCGTCTGACCCGTTCCATCTTGGTGTGGATCTTCCCCCCGTCGGGCGGGGTGGGCAGACATTCGCTTGCGGGTGAATAAAACCGCGCAATATATGATTGCTCGAGGGTTACCCTAACAAATAGGTAAATTTAATGATGATTTATCGGAGGGAGAGTTGTGCCAGATCAATTGGTGCACAGGATTGATCGCTGAAATGAGATCTGGATTAAATTTTATGGAAACTCAACTTCTTGTTAACTGCCGAGCATTCGATGGCAGGAGTTTGAACGGTACAGTTGCGTACTGGCACTTTTTGCTGCTGATCCTGATTGCTGCCGTATTGTTCACATATTCTGGCAATGTCTTATGCTAATAATTGACTGAATATGCAAATTTGCGGTGTTGTGGTGTGAGCTTTTGACCTTCGGATTATGATCCATTTATTGAAGCTGCAGTGGATTTATCGTCAAACGACAGAAATGGTCACATGGAGTCTGATAGACCTGTTAATAAAGGTGATGGGATTGGGGTCATCCAAATCTCATTTCATTTAAAAAGGCCTGTTAGATGCACAATCTTGTAAGTTATGGCCATTTTATGGCAATCATTGTCGAAAATAGCGAAAAGACCCACTTAGTCTGGTGCGGTATGATTATTGAACAGACAAGTACCCTGTAGGTACTGATGTTGGTGGTTAAGGTTTTGCTGGAGGTTGTATGGCTGAGTTGCAAATTGAAAAGTCCACGGTGATCTCCCAACTCGAGGGCTCCGTGTTTGTCATCAGTGCAGATGGATCTGTCATACGAGCAAAAGTGGGGATGGCATTGCAGCCGGGGGATCGCCTGCAAGCTGCCCAAGGGGGCCATTTTCAACTAGCCGAGCCGGGCAGTGATCCTGCTGGTGAGCAAGATATGGTCGCCAAACCTGAGCCTGCTGCTGATGGACAACCGACCGATCCGGAACTGGCCTCATTGCAAGAGGCGATTCGTCAGGGTATTGACCCGACCGAATTGTTCCAGGAGACCGCCGCCGGTAACGCTGCCGCAGCCGCTGGCAATATAGGTGGTGTTGCCGGTTCCAGCTCGGGTGGTTTTGTGGTGGTCGATCGTACCAATGATGCCACCCTGGCCGAGGCCGGTTTTGATACCGATCATGCGGTGCAATCTGTGGGCGATGAGCTGCTGTTTTCCGAAGAGCGTGATTTCTTTGCCGCCATCACCATCACCGAACCCCAAACCAGCGACAACATTATCAACGCCGATGAAGCGGCGGGCGTCATCATTCGTGGTGTGGTGGATGATGTGGAGGTGGGCCAGCCGGTCACTGTGACCCTTATCGATCAGGCGGGAAATTCACTGACGGTGACGACCGTGGTGCTGCCCGGCCTGGTGTGGGAAGCCAATTTTGGCGATGTGACCGGCAAGCTGGTGGATGGCCCGTTGCAGATTGTGGCTAATACCCAGGATCAGGCGGGCAACAACGCCAGTGATACCGGACAGACCCTGCTCGATACCATCACCACCATTACCCTCGATCTCGCCGATGAGAGCGACACCGGCGCCAGCCAGACCGATGATCTGACCCGTGACAATACCCCGCTGCTGCAAGGGAAGGGGGAGCCCGGCGCCACCGTAACCCTGAGCCTTGGCGGCAGCGTGCTCACCATCCTGACGGTGGATGCCGCCGGTAACTGGCAATATCAGCTGCCGCAGACCCTGGCCGATGGCCAGTACCAGTTTCAGGTCAATTCCGTGGATATTGCCGGCAACCGCGCCAGCGATACCCTTGTTATCAATGTCGATACCCAGGCCTTTATCGATATCGATGATCTCGATTCCGCAGCCCTGTTTGGCAACAGCAGCGCCATCCTGAGTGGTTCCACCAGCAATGTGGAAGCGGGTCAGAGTGTCACCATCACACTTGTTGACAGCAATGGCCAGCCGCTGCTGACCACCTCGGCACTGGTGGGGGCCGATGGCCGCTGGCAGGTGAGCAGTCTTGATCTCTCCGGTATCAATCAATCCTTTGAAGTGCGTGCCAGTGTCACCGATCTGGCGGGCAACAGCGCCAGCGATGGGGCGCCGCTGATCGGTCAGAGCGAAACCTTGACGCTCTCCGAAGCCGGATTGGCCGGTGGCCCGATCACCGCGACCGGTAGTCTAAATACCGGTGCTGGCCAGGATGGCAATCTGCAAGTCCAGTTCTCCGCTGATCAGAGTGCCTTGGAAGGGCTGGGGCTCGTCAGCCATGGCGCGCCTCTTGGCTACACCATCAACGGTCAGACCCTGACCGCCAGTGCTGGTGGGGCGACTGTCTTCACCCTGACCCTCAACAATGACGGAAGTTACCGCATCGTCTGGAGTCAAAGCCTGGATCACGGTCAGGACGTGTTGCGCCTGCCGTTCAACCTCGAATATCGAGACAGCGACGGCGATTTGGTGAAGGCGCCGCTGGTGATCAATCTGGTGGACAGCAATCCGCCCAACTTTGACGTTGATCTCCCGCCCATTACCCTGACCGAAGATGCCTTTATCAACGGTGCTGCCGTAGTGGGTGAGAGTCGCTTTGTAGTCAAACACGGTGTCGATCCTTTGTTGGTGGATTCGCTGGTGTTCAGCAATCAGAGCAGCACCCTGACTACCCTCAACGGCTCGGGTCTTGCCAGCGATGGTCATCCGCTGACCTTTGAATTTGCCGATGATCGCACCCTGGTGGGTTACTACCTGGATGGCAGTGGCCAACGGGTGGAGGTGCTGCGCGCCGAATTGAATGCGCAGCAGCAGGGCAGCGATCTGGCTGGTCGGGTAGTGGTCACCCTCACCGGCCCGCTCGATCATCAGGGCAGCGACACGCTTTCCCTCGGTTTGCAGGTTAGCGCCAACGAGATCGATGGCGACAGCACCAGTGCCAACCTGACGTTGACTGTCAATGATGGCAGTGATCCCGCATTGGGCATCGACAAGGGGGTCGCCCTGCAAGAGGGGGGCAACCAGAGCATCGATGGTCAGCTGCCGGTGACGGTGGGCAGCGATCGTCTGGTCTCCCTCAACTTTGAGGCTAACCAACCGGCGCTGGCGGGGCTTACCAGCCAGGGCAAGGCGACGACTTACGAGGTTCAGGACAACCAGCTGATCGTCAAGGATTGGCAGGGCAAGGCAATCCTCACCGTTACCATCGGACTGGATGGCAAATACAACGTCTCTCTGACCGGGGGGGGTTGACGAGCCGGAAGCGACCAACAGCCTCAACCTTGGCCTGAAGGTACAGGGCTCAGATTTTGACGGCGACAAGAGCAATCTCGGCACCCTCAATATCACCATTACCGATGGTGCCTTGCCGCAGGTTAATCCTGTCTCCCTCACGCTCACCGAAGATAGCAACTGGCAGCAAGACCAGACCCTTGACGGTGATCTGACTATCACTGCGGGCAGCGATCCGCTGGCCAGCATCACTTTCGATGCCAATCAGCCGGGGCTGCAAGGGTTCACCTCGGGCAAGCAGGCCGTGACCATCGCGGTGGCCGATCATCGTATCGAGGGACGCACCCCAGATGGCAAGCTGGTGTTTGAGCTGACCCTCGGTAACGATGGCAAATACAGCTTTACCCTCCATCAACCGCTGGATCAGGGCAGTGCCGACAGCCTGCTCAAGGCAGGCTTTACCTTGCTCGACAGCGATGGTGACAGGGTCTCCTCCACCATTACGGTTGCGGTGGGGGATGGTGCCAATCCGACCATCTCCGCCGTGACCGGCACCACCATCACCGAGATGGCGCAAGGTGAGGCAGCCGCGGTCAGCACCATGAGTTTCTCGGTCGCGCACGGCAGCGATGCCCTTGACCCTAACTCTCTCGGTTTTGACATCGCCGCTATCCAGAGCACCCTGACCGGACTCACCAGCCACGGCAACCCGGTTACTTTCACCGTCGATCCCGCAACCGGCCAACTGGTCGGAACCGCCGGTGGGCTGGTGGTGCTGCGCGCCGAGCTGAGCCTGGTCGATAACAACGGTAACTGGAGCGTCACCGCCAAGGTCACCCTGAGCGGCGAGCTGGATCACAAGGGGAGTGAATCCCTCAACCTGCCGCTTGCCGTCACCCTGGCCGACAAGGATGGCGATCGCATCGGTACCACGCTGCCGCTCACCATCGCGGATGGCAAGGCCCCAAGCTTTATCCCGGGCAAAGGCGTGTCCCTGGATGAGGGGGACCTCACTGGCAGCAACAGCCTGAGTCAAACCGGTCACTTCGATGTGCAAGCCGGGTCGGATCGGGTGGTCGAGGTGGCCTTTGCCGATGGCAGCGAACAACCTGTGCTGACCGCCTTGGGTAAACCGGTGCAGTACGAGCTGGTGGATGGTGACCCGCTGATCCCCGGCAGCCAACTGCTCAAGGGCTATGTGATGGTGGATGGCCAGCGGGTCGAGGTGTTCGAGGTCAAACTGGTTGGCAGCCTCGATCAGGCGGGCAAAAACGGGTTTGACTATCAGGTCACCCTCTATCAGGGGCTTTATCAGGGCTCTAACGCCGTGACCGAGCTGCCCATCAAGGTGATCGTCAACGACTACGACAAGGCGGGCGGCAACAACGACAGCACCAGCGGCACCCTCAATATCCAGATTGGGGAAGGGGAGAAACCAACCCTCACCCTGACCGATGTAACCCTCAATGAAGGGCGCTTCGATGGCGCCAATTCTGCCACTGATGACCAGCAGACGAGCGGCAAGATCACCATCAAGGCTGACTCGGATCCGGTGACTGATGTGCGACTGACCCTCTCCGGTCAGGTCATGGATGCCAGCGGCAAGCCCATCACCCATAACGGTGAACCCCTGACCTGGAAAGCGGTTGGCACCGATGGTCACACCTTCCAGGCGGTGACCAGTGGCGGTCTGGTAGTGATGACGGTCTCCATCCCCACCGTCCCTGCCTACATCGCCGCGCACACCAGCGCAGAGATCGGTTATCAGGTAACGGTGCATACCAACCTGGATCACGGGGCAGACAACAAGCTGGAACTGAATCTGCCGGTCGAAGTCACCGACAGCGACGGCAGTAAAAATCAGGGCACCGCCACTGTCACGGTGACTGATGGCATCAACCCGATCATATCCGCCATTGAACCGGTTCGGGTCGAGGAGTCGGATCTCGATGCAGTGAACGGTCAGCATCCGGGGACCACACCAGCAGAGAGTGGAGAAACCGATAGTGGCAAGGTGACCATCACTGCCGGTTCGGATCGGGTTGCCTCCCTTGAGCTGGATGTGGCTGCATTCAATCAGGCCAATCATCTCACGTCGGGTGGCAAAGCGGTTACGCTGGCGGCACACAGCACCGGCTGGTATCTGGCTACGGCCGAGGGGGGCAAACCCGTTTTCTGGGTCCACCTCGATGTTAACGGCAGTTACAGCGTCCATCTGGTAGGCCAGCTTGATCACGGTGCACAGGGCAAGGATGAGTTGACCATCGAAGTGCCGCTGTTTGTCACCGATCATGATGGCGATCGCAGTCCGAACGTCAGTGTGACCGTGACGGTACAAGATGACATGCCTATCGGCACTGTGCTGGCACATACCCTGAGCGAGGGGAGCAGTACCGTGACCGGCGATCTGCTGCCTACTGCCAATGAAGGTGCGGATGGTGCCCGCGTCGAGTCGATTACCATCAATGGCCTGACGTACGCCATCAATGGCTCTTTGATACAAGATGTGCTGAGCCCCGATGGCAAGCAGGTTATGGGAACCCTGACCATCTCTGCCGATGGGTCCTACTCCTTCAAGCCTGCGGCCGGTTTCAATCACGATGCAAGTCAGCTCAGTCAGGTGGTGACAGCCCATCTGGTCGATGGCGATGGCGATCGTGCAGACAGCACACTGACCCTCAATCTGCAGGATGAAGCGGTGCGCTTTACCGTTAGCACAGCCATTGGTAACGAAGATCAGGGGGCGCAAGACCCGAGGCTGGGTATCCCTATCAACATGCAGCTCGATATTGGCGATTTCGATCGCGGTGAGCATGTGGATCAGTTGCTTATCCAGGCGCCAGCCAATGCCCATGGCACCTTCTATTACAACGGCGTTGCCCTCACCACCACGGCTGATGGCAAGTGGTTTATCGTGCCGCCAGCGGCCATGGTGACCAGTGATAATGTTCACTACACCACTCAGGGGGTGACCTTTGTGCCTTCAAGCAACTGGTCGAGCTGGAGCATTGGCGGTCAGCCGCTGCACTTCCAGGTGCAACTGCAGGTCGGTGTCACCGAAGGGGCAGCACCTGCGGCTGTAACGGGCGATCTGGCTGTGACAGTGCGCGGCGTGGCCGACAAGCCGTTGTGGGACACAGCCAACACCACTCGCCACTATGACACCAATGAAGACAGCACGGGTATCAAGCTGGACGTCAAGGCGAGCCTGACTGATACAGACAGATCCGAGACGTTGACCTATCAGATCAAGCTGGAAGCGGGCAAGGGAACCCTGATGCTCAACGGAGTCGAGCTCAAGCCAAATAGCAGTGGCATCTACACAGTTTCGGCCGGCAACATCAACAAGGTGACTGTGGTTCCGGGCAAGGATTTCAGTGGTGACATCAAGCTGTCGGTGACGCCGATCAGCACCGAGAAGAACCCGATCGCTCAGGGGCAGGGTACGGCGCAGGGAGACAAAATTGATCTGGTGATCAACGTCAATCCGGTGGCCGATGACGCCAAGCTCACCGTGCGTGACATTCAGGGCAAGGAAGACACCCTGCTCGATCTGGGCAGCAAGATCTCCCTTGCTCATCTGGGTGACAAACTCGATGGCTCCGAGCAGATGTTTGTCCGCATCAGTGGTCTGCCTGACGGTGCAACCTTGTTGCTGGGTGGTTCCGCCGTTGCACAGAACATAGCCGGTTACTATGAGGTTCCTTTTGATCGGATTGGCGAACTCAAGCTGCAACCGCCGAAAAACAGCAACGTCGATTTCGATCTGACCATCAAGGGGGTGGTGAAAGACACGGCGACCTTGACCGATGCCAGTGGCCAGACCCATACCGTGGTGAACGAAAAGGAGACGGGCTCCCAGACCCTTCATGTGGATCTGGTGGGGGTGGTGGATCAGCCTCACTTCGAGCTTGGCAATACCGGCTGGGAGGCCGAAGGGACAGGCTATGCCACCACAGTGGGTGAGGATGGACGGGCACCGCTCAACTTTACCCTCACCTCGGGCGAGTGGGTCGATACCCCGCACGATACTTCCGAGAGCCTCAACGTGGTGCTGCAAGGGCTGCCGGAAGGTGCTCGGGTCTTTGATGCCAATGGCAAGGAGCTGACCCTCACCTTTGCCGGACTCGACGCCCATGGCAAGCCGACCTATCAGGTCGATGTCTCCGATTTTGGCAACCTGCTTATTCAGCCGCCCCATAACAGCACGGCGGATTTGAACCTGATCGCCAAGGTGGTGGTGACCGAGAACGATGGTGATCACAAGAGCTTCGATGTGCCGCTGCATATCAAGGTGGAACCGGAAATTGACGCCACCGACTACAGCAAGACCAGCCATGGCCTGGAAGATCAGTTCACCGTGCTGGACTGGCATCCGACCCTTACTGACGGCGCCGAGAAGGTGACGGCGCTGAGTCTCTCCGGGGTGAAGGATGGCTACCAGATCTGGCTGCGAGTCGGCGGTGTCGAGAGCCAGCTGACCGTGGTCAGTGGCAAGGTCACCCTGACTGCTGCCCAGCTCGACAGCCTGCTCAACGGGGGGCAGCTGCTGGTGAAGGCGCCGGAGGATAGCGATCGGGATACCAATATCCAGAGCCATGTTACCGTGACCCAGCATGATGTGGATTCGGGCGCGGTGGCCGAGAAGGTGATCGATGGCAATCTGCATGTCGATATCCAGGCCGTGGTGGAGCCCGATGGCGTGCTGACCCAGAGCGGTGGAGCTCTCGTGGGGCAGAGCGGTGCTGATATAGACCTGACTGGACGCTTCGTCTTTACCGACCTCGATCCCTCGAGCGTGGAGGAGATCGACTATCTGGTGATCAACCAGCCGGTGTTGAACGGTGGTGCAGGCGATCAGTTCGTGGTGGTTGGCGGTATCAACAACGGTAACGGCAGCTGGATCGTGCCGGCGGGCAACCTCGGCAGCTTCAAGCTGCATGCGCCGGACGGGTTTGTCGGCAAGGTCGAACCGATCCGCATCGATGCCATGGTTATCGACCGGGGCGATGATGGCGATGCCAGCGCCCATGTCAAAGTGAGCCTGGAAACCAGTGCCGAATTTGAAAACAAGCCAGTGACGCCCAAGACGCCGGCGGCGACTGTCGATATCGACGACAACGCCGTGCTGGTGGGCAAGGAGGATATCCGGGTTGATTTTGGTCAGCAGCTCAAAGGCGTGATCCATATCGGCGCCGCCGACCAGGCGAGCGACGAGGTGACCATTGTCCTCAAGGGGCTGCCAGCGGGCGTCACTATCAGCGGGGCCGAGTACAACATCTCGACCGGTGAGTACGTCATCAAGGTGCCGCCGTCACTGGCGGGCCTGGAAGGGTTGACCCTCGGCTTGCCGCAAGACTTTGCCGGCTCGCTCAATATCGAGGTGAAGGTGGTGAATACCGATACCGCCAGTGGCGACATCAAGGTCGACAGCAGCACGGTACGGGTCGATGTGGCCCCCGTGGTCGATGTGAATAGTGGCCGTGGCGAGCATCCGGAACTGACACTGACCGTGCAGGACACCAACCATGACGGACAGCCTGACAATCTGGAAGATAGCGAGATCCACCTCGATCTCTCGGTGAAACTGGCCGATATCAGCCCCTCCATCGCGGGTGGCGGCCTCGAAACCGTGGAGCGGGTCACCATCACGGTGGATGCCAAATATGGTTACTTCCTCGATGGCAGCGGCCAGCCGGTCAACACTCTGGTGGTCAACGACGTGGCGGCGCTCAAGGACTTGGTGTTTGTGCCCAAAGAGCATTTCAGCGGTCAGGTACCGCTCGACATCAAGGTCGATATCGTCGATACCGCGCTGGTCGGCGGCCAACAGGTGACTGACAGCGGCAGCTGGAGCGGCCAGGTCGGCTTTGAGGTGAGACCGGTCAACGATCCGGCTCAGCTCTCGGTGCATAGCGTTACCGGGAGCGAGGATGGCACGGTCAACCTTGCCGGATTTGGCGCACCCTTATCGACAATGATGGCTCGGAGCAGATCGTCGCGCTGCAGATCAAGGGGGTACCGGATGGCTTCACCCTGTCGGCTCCGGCGGTCAACAATGGTGGCGGCGTCTGGCAGATCCCGGTGGGGACCGATTTCTCCAAGCTGACCCTGATCCCGCCAGCTGATTTCAGCGGCACCGTGGAGCTGTCGCTGAGCGCCTTTACCCTCGACAAGGGGCTCACCATTCCGCTCGAAACCAGTGGCAGCTTTACCGTCACCGTCAATCCGGTGGGGGATGCCCTTATCGCTGACATTCAGGGTCAGGCAAGCGGTACCGAAGGGGATGTGATTACTCTTGATCTGGGGCTGGAGACCCGGGATACCCAGCCAACCGGCGGCAGTGCGGGTAATGTGCATGAGAACAAGCCCGAGCAGGTGCGGGTCACCATCGAAGGGGTGCCTGATGGTGCCGAGATCCGCTTGCCAAACGGCGTGGCGGGGACGGTTGTTGATCTGGGTGGCGGTCGCTGGCAGGTCACTACCGAGGGTGGCAAGCTGGGTGCTGTCGAGCTGGTGACCAATGATGCCAACGGTGCACTGGATCTCAAGATCACCGCCCAGAGCCTCGACAACGGCGCCCTCGGCCCCGAGGTCAATGGCACCATCCATGTGGATGTAAGCCCGGTCAACGATGCGCCAATCAACGTATTGCCAACGACCCCTCAGGTCGCGCAGGAAGATCAGCCTTTCGTCATCCACGGTTTGCAGGTGAAAGATGTGGATGCGGGCAACAGCCCCATCAAGATCACCCTGTCGGTGGAGCATGGCACCCTGACGCTGCCTGCTGGCAGCGGCGTGACAGTGGTCGGCAACGGCACCGGTTCGCTGGTGCTGACCGGCACGCTGGCCGATCTCAATGCCTTGCTCTCTGGTGGGGTCACCTATCAGGGCAACAGTGATTTCTACGGCAATGACGCCCTGACCATGGTCACCAACGATCAGGGGAACACGGGTAGTGGCGGGGCACTCAGCGATACCGATGTGCTGCCTATCGAGGTGCAGCCGGTCAACGATGCCCCGGTCAATCAGCTGCCTGGCAGCATGACGGTGAAGGAGGATGGCTCCCTGTCGCTATCCGGTGTCAGCGTGAAGGATGTGGATGCAGGCAGTGCACCAGTCTCCATGGTGCTGCGGGTCGAGCATGGTGTGCTGACCCTGCTGGGCGCAACCGGTGCCGTGATGGTGCAGGGGGCGGGTACCAGCGAGATCACCCTGGTGGGGTCGCTGGCCGATCTCAACCAGTTGCTGGCAAGTAACCTGCACTATCAACCGGCCAAAGATTTCTGGGGAGAAGATACCCTTACCGTCACTACCTCCGATCAGGGCAACAGCGGTGCGGGCGGTTCTCTGAGCGACACCGATCAGGTGACCATCACTGTCACTCCCGAGCCGGATATGCCGGGTCTGACGGTGGATCAGCATGCGTTCCATGCCTTGCAGGGGGCCGTTATCCCCCTTGGCATCAACGCCAGCGTGGTCAATCCGGCCACCGGCGAGCTCTCCATCCGCATCAGCGGCCTGAATGGTGCTCAGGTGCAGGATGAGCATGGTCAGAGCGTCGGTCATGCCGATGGCAATGGCGACTGGTTGATCCCGGCCGATCACTCGGTTCCGCTCTACTTCAGCGGTTTCGGCGACGGTGATCATGTGCTGGGGATCAGTGCCGAGTCGAGTGTCGGCGGCTCAACCGTCAGCACGCCCCTTGAGACCATTACGGTGCACGGCCAGAGTGGTCATGAGCTGGTCGGTTCCGATCAGGGGGATTGGCTGTTTGGTTCCTCCGGCGATGACCGTCTATTGGGGGGGCATGGCAACGACATCCTCACCAGCGGGGCTGGCAGCGATCTCTTCGTCTGGCAGCACGGGGATGAGGGGAGTCAGGGGCAGCCCGCCATCGATACCATCACCGACTTCCATCCGGAGCAAGGGGACAAGATCGATCTGGCTGATATGCTGCAAGGGGTCACTGGCAATGGTGTCGATGATCTGCTCAAGCATCTCTCAGCCTCGGTGACCACGGGGAGCAATGGCCTGAGCGATGTTAACCTCTCGGTGGCGCCAGCCGGGGATGGTCATGTGACCCAGCAGATCACCCTGAAGGATGTGGATTTGACCAGCTGGAATCTCACCAGCACCTCGTCCCACGATATCCTGCAGAGCATGCTGGAAGATCAGCATAGCCTGATCATCCAGCACCCCTGATAGCGTGTGTGAAGCGTAAAGTAAAAAAGAAGAGCCGGCAATTGCCGGCTCTTTGTTTATCTCTGCGTGGATTGTTTTTATGCGGCCGTAAGGGCCGGGGGATTCAGGCCAACGCCTGTGCCAACAGGTGGATCGGATGTTCACAGCGGAAGCTGGTGCTCATCTCGATCTGCCATTTGCAGGTCTCGCAGTCGGTGATCACCAGATCGGGGGAGAGGCGGTTGATTTGATCAAACAGCCCCTCGCCGATGGTCTGGCTGGTCTGGTAGTTTTCGGACTTGAAGCCGTAGGTGCCGGCGATGCCGCAGCACTGGGACTCCAGTACCGTTACCTTGACCCCGGGAATGGCGCGCAGCAATTCGAGGGTGTAGATGACGCCCCCCATCTTCTCCATGTGGCAGGGGGTGTGGTAGGCGATGTGCAGATTGAGCGGCTTCATCGCCGGTTTGTTGCCCTTGTAAAACTCGTTCCACAGGAAGCGGGTCACCAGCGAGATGCGATCCCGCACCTTGTGGTTGTCCTGCTCCAGCAGGTGGGGATATTCATCGCGCAGGGTAAAGCCGCAGGTGGAGGAGGTGGCTAGCAGCGGCATCTCGTTGCCCAGCAGGGAGTTTTCCATCTGCTTGATATTGAAGGCCGCCTGCTGCTTGGCCTTGTCCATGAAGCCGTTGGCAATCAGCGGTACGCCGCAGCACTTCTCCCGCTCCAGCAACTGCACGCCGATGTTCATGGCGTTGAGCACCTGTACCAGCTCCTTGCCAAGCTGCGGGTGGTTGTAGTTGACGTAGCAGCCGTGGAAGTAGGCGATCTGCCGCGCAAAGCGGGCCTGAGATTCTTTTTGCTTCTTGTACCAGCCGCGGAAGGTGCCCTGGGAGTATTTGGGCAGATCGCGGTGGGATGAGACCCCCAGCGCCTTGTCCAGCACCAGCTTCATCGGCTTGAGGCCGGTGGTGAAGTTGACTACCGGGGCCATCAGGGTAGACATGCTGCCCATCAGATCGGTGTGGGAGAGCACGAACTCGCGGATCCCCGGTTTGAAACCGCTGTAATGATGCTTGGCCTTGGCAATGATGTCACCGATGCGCACCCCGCTCGGGCAGGCCACTTCACAGCGTTTGCAGTTGGTGCAGTGCTTGAGGGCGCTGTCAAACAGCTCCGGGCTCTTGATCCGCAGCCGTTCCCCATCCGGGCCCGCCTGTTTCGGGCCGGGGTAGGCGGGGTTGGCCTTGGCCACCGGGCAGTAGGCGGTACAGACAGTGCATTTGATGCACTGATCGAAAGTTTGGTTGGCATGATCCAGTAGCATGTCAGTTCTCCTCCCGGCGATGATGAAGACACGGGATATGGGACGTAGTAATCATTGGGCCGCGCCCAGAATATGGCCGGCAGCCTGCCAGCCGGTAGCAACCGCGACACCAGAACCAGACCCCTCCTTGATGGGGTCATAGTGCGCCAGCACGCTGCCAGCGCCGTAGAGGTTGGCGAGCGGCTTGCCACCGCGCAGCACTCTGAGCTTGTCGTCGGTCTTGACCCCGAATCCCATGAAAGGGTGGTGGTCAAACAGC
The DNA here is from genome assembly GCF_051920345.1 of Aeromonas sp. 102P. Taxonomy (NCBI): domain Bacteria; kingdom Pseudomonadati; phylum Pseudomonadota; class Gammaproteobacteria; order Aeromonadales; family Aeromonadaceae; genus Aeromonas; species Aeromonas sp. 102P. The sequence continues at coordinate 2,606,344 of NZ_JBQBCZ010000001.1, forward strand.
CGACGACCGGCCCAGGCGTCCCGCTCCTCCAGACTCAGTACATCGGCATCGAAGATGGGCTCGCGAATGCCACGCAGACGGGACTCCAGCCCGCGGCTGAAGAAGCTGCCGGAGGCGAGCACAAAGTTGTCCGCTTCAAACAGCTGATCATCGCCATTCTGGGTATGTACGCCGACTACCCGGTCACCTTCGTAGCGGGCACCCAGCACCCGCTCGCTGGTGAGGAAGGTGCCGCCAAGGGCGATGAAGCGGCGTTTGAGGGCTTCCTGCATCCGCATCCCGATCAGTGATGGCGGCATGGTGGCCACCTCCTTGATGGTGCAGCCGGTACGCTGTTCCAGCTCCGCCAGACGCGGGCCAACCAGCCCCAGCGAAAGGCAGGCGGGCAGCACGATATGGCGGCAGCCGGGTACGCCGCTCTCCTGCACCATGCGGCTGATCTCGCGGGCCAAATCGGCCACCAGATGATGCTTGTCACACAGGCGCGCGATGTCGGCTGAGCGAAACTCGTGGGGATTGCGGCTGAATTCGGCCAGCTGGGGCAGGCGGATTTCGCCGGTCAGAATACGGCAGTGGGCAAAGCGCGGATGGGTCGCCAGATTGGCGGCCGCCAGTGCCGGATGAAAGTCGCGAAAGCCCTCGAGGGTGGCCAGCAGCAGCACGTCCGGGATCGGCGCATCGGTGACGCAAGCACAGGTATCGGGGGAGAGCCAGGTGCGCTTGAGGGTACCGATGGGAGTCAGGCGCTGGTGATTGGTGTCGTGGCGCACCAGCGGCAATCCCTGCTCGGCGCAGTGGCGCTGCAGATCGGCCAGACTCGCTTCGATATTTTGCATTCCTACTTTGCTGTAGGGGTGATCCGGATGGGCAGCCATAAAGGCGGGCAGGGCGGCGCGGGGATCTCCCTCGCTTTCGAGCAGATCGACCGAGCCGGAGGAGAAGTGCAGGGCACTCTGGCCGGAGGCCATCAGCAGGGTCTTCTGGCCTGCCTCCACCAGCCGCAGGGCAGCCGAGAGTCCCGCCATGCCACCGCCGATAACGATATTGTCAAACTTCATGACGGCTCTCCTTGTGAGTGGTCTCGCTGGTTGGGTCGCGTGGGGTATCGGCAACCAGCTGTGGCGTCGTCCATTCCCCCAGGCCAAACAGCCCTTCGTAGATCCAGTAGGTGAACTCGGCCTCGCGCAAGGCATCGCCCCACAGGACGGGGCGGGTTCCCTTGTAACGCTCCTCGAGGAACTGGCGCAGCATGACGCAGGCCTGGCGACCGTCGGCCTTGCCATACTCCTGCATCAGACCGGCGGCGCGGTAGGCGCACAGCTCGCCCTGACAGGGCCCCATCCCCAGACGGGTGCGGCGGCGCAGGTCGATGAGGTTGTCCACATCCAGCTCGCGCAGGGCGTATTCGATTTCGCCCGCGGTGACCATTTCGCACTCGCAGATCAGGGCGTTGGCTTTCGGATTGTCACGGAAGAAGGCGATGACCCGCTCGCCGTGGCGGTACTGGGCGGAGCCTTCGACCGGCACCGAGAGACCGGGAGCGGAGACCTTTTCCGGATCCCGCGAGCCGGGCAGGCTAAGTTCGGCGGTCTGGCAGGGTTTACTGTTGCCGAGTTTCTTGGCCAGCAGATCGGTGGCCCACTCGGCCATCAGGCGGTAGGTCATCAGCTTGCCGCCGGTGATGGTGTTGAAGCCCTTGAGGCCATCGCGCTCGGCGTGATCCAGCAGCACTATGCCGCGGCTGATATTGCGGCCGGTGTCGTCACCGTCCACCGCCACCAGCGGGCGAACGCCTGCGTAGGCGCGCAGCAGACGGGTGCGGGCCATGATGGGAGCGAGCTTGATACCTTCGCGCAGCAGCACCTCCACCTCTTCGGGCTCGACGGTGAGCTGGTCAATCTTGTTGTAATCGATGCGACTGGAGGTGGTACCGATGAGGGAGATGGTATCGCCCGGCACCAGAATGTCCGCATCCGCCGGTTTGCGGGCGCGGTTGAGCACCAGCTGGTTGATGCGGTAATCCATGATGAGCAGGGAGCCCTTGGCCGGGAACATGCGGATGCCGAGATCGGCGTATTCGCAAATTTGCTGGCCCCAGATGCCGGCGGCGTTGATCACCTCCTGACACTCCACCTCGAACGCTTCGCCGGTGCGGGTGTTGATCGCCTTGACCCCGTGTACCCGATCTTGCGTGCGCAGCAGTCCCAGCACCTTGCTGTGGGTGAAGATACGGGCGCCATGCTCTTTGGCGTCCAGCACGTTGGCGGCGGCGAGGCGGAACGGGTCGACCGTACCATCCGGCACATGGATGGCGCCGATCATCGCCGGGTTGGCGTTGGGCTCCATACGCAGGGCTTCACCGGGATCGAGCTGGCGGGTTTCGATACCGGCCAGGGCGCAGGCATCCATAAAGGTGGTTTGGAAATTGATGTCATCTTCCGGCAGGGTGAGGAAGAGGCCGCCCGTGTCCTCGACACAGTGGCTGGCAATCCGCTTGAGGATGCGGTTTTCCTGGATGCATTCGCGGGCGGACTCCTGATCCGTCACCGCGTAGCGGGCACCGGAGTGGAGCAGGCCGTGGTTGCGGCCGGTGGTGCCGGCGGCGATATCATCGCGCTCGAGCAGGATGCAGTCGATGCCGCGCAGTGCGCAATCGCGCATGATGCCGGCCCCTGTGGCACCGCCGCCTATGATGACGACTTGTGTAGTTATTCTTTTCATTGTTGCCCGTCTCATCTCTTCCAGATGAGGCCAGTGTGGCCTACTTCTGAGTGAAAATGTTTGATATGGGCCAAGTTTGCGCTCGCAAACGCTCATTTGCTCGCGCGTTAATGAGCATTATGTGACATTTGTCACGCTTGTTATCGCATCGGTTGATGGGCTGGTGGCGAATGGCAGACACAAAAAAGGGGCATCGGATGCCCCTTGTCACTGTTTGACGAGTCTGGTGGGTGTGTGATGCGTCAGCCGCAGCACTTCTTGTGCTTTTTGCCGCTGCCACATGGGCAGGGATCGTTGCGCCCCGCCTTGAGGGGAGCCGGATCCTGCTCTCCCTCGGTGTAGACCCAGCGCCCCTGATAACGCACGAAGCGAGAACGCTCATGGAGGCAGTGACGCTCATCCCCGTCCAGAAACCAGGCTTTGAACTCCACCATCCCGGTTTCATCCTCCGGGCCGCCCTGGCTGGCGATGATCTCGAGACCGTCCCAGCGGGTGTCGATGCGTGAAAGCTCTTCGGCGGTGAGGCCGCCAAGGTGGGCCGGGTGCCAGCTATGGACCAGATACTCCCCCAGACCGAGCACAAAAGCGCTGTAGCGCGAGCGCATCAGCTGCTCCGGGGTGTCAGCCACTGCGCCACTGTGACGTGAGCCACAGCACAATTCGAGAGAAAGGGTTGAGCCGCAAGGACAAAGATTCATGATTTTCACGTTTTGGCCGATTTGTTTAAGGGAATTGTAACGAAAGCTGGGCTCGCCCTGCCAGCACCTATACTGATGGGTAAGCAAGGAATTCCAATAAAAACAGCTGCAAGGATGTGAAAGATGACGCTAAAGCAGAAAATCCTGTTACTGGGTGCAGTACCCGTGCTGCTGATGGCCCTGGTGGTCAATCTCAGTAACTACATGGTCTCCAAGAGTGATCTGGAGTCTGATCTGGTGGTGGCGAGGGAAAATGCCATCAAGGAGCGTAAAGCGCTGCTCAGCAGTTACATCATGATGGCCAAAACCGCCGTCGATGCCGTGTATTCCCTGCCGGATTCTCCGGAAAATCGTCAAAAGGTCAAAGAGTTGCTCAGGCCGCTGCGTTACAGCAGTGACGGCTACTTCTTTGTCTATGACTTCGAGGGCAACACCATACTGCTGCCGGTGCGTACCGAGCTGGAGGGGAAAAACCGCTGGAACGACAAGGATGCTAAGGGCAAATTGCTGATCCAGGAGATCCTTAAATCGGCCCGTCAGGGGGATGGTTTTACCGAATACTGGACGGCCAAGCCCTCCATCGGTCGCGATGCTCCCAAACTGGCCTTTACTCTGGTGCTGGACAAATACCAGTGGGCCATTGGTACCGGTTTTTATATCGATGATATCGACAACGAGCTGGCGGCCTTGCGGGCAGAGCGCGAGAGCAACATGCATGCCTCGTTGCAGAGCAGTGTGCTGGTGATCCTGCTGATCCTCGGTATCACCCTGGTGGCAACCGTCATTGTGGGCAACCGGGTCACCAAGCCGTTGGCGGATGCGGTGCTGGCATTGAACGATATTGCCAACGGCGACGGGGATCTGACCCAGCGTCTCAAGGTGCAGAGTCAGGACGAGATTGGCCAGCTGGCCAGCGCCTTCAACCGCTTTGTCGAGCGGATCCAGTCGGTGGTGAGTCAGGTGGGCGAGACCAGCAATCACCTCTTCAGCGCGGTCGACAAGTTGCACCATCTTAGCGAGCACTATGACCATCAGATGCAGGGTCACAGTCGCGAGACCGATCAGGTGGTCACAGCGGTGACCGAAATGAGCTCCACCGCGCAGGAGGTGGCTGCCAGTGCCTCCAATGCCGCGACAGCAACCAGCGATGCGGCCCGTGAATCGGACGCCGCCCGAGGGGTGGTGAGCGGGGCCATCAACAGTATCAACCGGCTGGTGGGGGAGGTACATACCGCCTCCGGCGTTATCGAGCAATTGGCGCAAGAGACTGCCAAGATTGGCTCTGTGGTGGAGGTCATTCGCGGCATTGCCGAGCAGACCAACCTGCTGGCGCTGAACGCTGCCATCGAGGCGGCCCGCGCCGGTGAGCAGGGGCGCGGCTTTGCGGTGGTAGCGGACGAAGTGCGTTCGCTGGCCGGCCGTACCCAACAGAGCACCAAAGAGATCAACGAGATGCTGCAACGTCTGCAGGGTGGGGTGAAGCAGGCGGTGGAGGTGATGCAGGCGAGCGAGGATCGCAGCCAGGAGACGGTGCAGGAGGCGAGCCATATCGCCAGCTCCCTCGACAGCATGGTGATGGCGGTCAGTACCATCAACGACATGAACATCCAGATCGCCACCGCCGCCGAGGAGCAACACGCGGTCTCCGAGGAGATCAACAAGAACCTGGTGGCCATTCAGCAGATTGTCAGCGAGCTGACCAGCGCGGCGGTGGAATCCAACAGCACCACCCGCGATCTGGCCAGTACCGGCGACAAATTGCGCAAACTGGTATCGCAATTCCGTTATTGATCTTGCAATGGTCCGTGACGGCAACCACAAGATGCGGCCTGACCCCCGGTTCAGGCCGCACTTTATTTGGGGATTGACCAATAATGTGTGAAAATTGCCAGCCTCTTTTTTTCAGCCTTTGCCCCATACCCTATGAATGAGATCGTGAAAGGTAGTATCGATTTGATCCGGCAGCTCAACTACGGCCTGGTCTATGCCAGCCTGGAAGAGCACAAGGAGCTGTCGCGCACCGATCTCTCCCGCCTGACCGGCCTCTCGCCTGCCAGTATCACCAAGATCACCAGGGAACTGCTCGATGGGGGTCTGGTGGTCACCTGTGGTGAAAGTTCGGTGGGGCGCGGCCGTCGTCAGACTTTGCTGCGCATCAACGAGCGCCGCTTCCAGTTTCTCTCCATGCGCCTGGGGCGGGGCTATGTGGACATGGCGCTGTTTGACTTCTCCGGCCGCTCGCTGGCCCGCCAGCGCCACCTCTTTACCGAGGAGGAGCGCGCCGATCTGCTGGGCAGTCTGGTGCACGCCATCAAGGTGTTTTTGCCGAGAAAGTCCCTCAGTCTGGCCTGTATCGCCCTCTGCCTGCCGGGTCAGGTGGAGCGCCACTCCGGCATGGTCAAGCACTTCCCCTTCTACGATCTGCGCAACTGGCCCCTTGGCCCGACTCTGCAACAGGCGTTCTCGGTACCTGTGCTGGTGAGCGGTGACGTGCGCACCTGGATCCAGGCCGAGCGGGAGTGGGGGGCCGCCAAAAATTGCGCCGATGCGGTGCTGGTGTTTGTCCACAACGACATCGGGGTCGGTATGGTGGTCAATGGTCAGCTTATTGAGAGCGAGAATGCGCTGCTCGGGGATCTCAGCCACCTGCAGCTCGAACCCTATGGCCAGCGCTGCTACTGCGGCGGCTTTGGCTGCGCTTGTACCCTGGTGACCAATCAGGCGCTGGAGGCGCAATACCGGGATCTGCGCGAGCGGATGCAGGAGCACGACTTGCCCGAGAGCGTCACCATCCGCGAGCTGTGCGAGCTGGCGCTTGCAGGCAACAGCCTTTGTCAGGATATTCTCCATCAGGCGGCGGGTCGCCTCTCCAAGGTACTCTCCAATCTCATCTGCCTGCTCAATCCGGGTAAGCTGCTGCTGGGGGGGGAAATCACCCGTGCCGATCGGCTGCTGTTCCCCATGCTGCACCAGTCGCTGGCCAGCCAGTTGCCCGCCGAATATCTGGTGCGGCTGCAGATTGAATCCACCCACTTCTACGAAGATCCCACCAAGCCCACTTCGGTGCAGGTGCACAAGGCACTGCGCGATGGCAGCCTGTTGCTGGAGCTGCTGCGCAGCTGTCAGGAGTCGTAAGGCAAGAGGAGTTGGCTCTGTGTCTGGCGAAAGGGGCACGGATTGCTGTTCCGCCAGCCCGTAACTCGGTACAATCTTGCGCTTTTCCGGCAGTCCCCCTGTTATCGCGCCCTGTGGCGGCGTGACTTGTTGGCACCGCTGCCGTTCCTGTTTTGACTCCAGTTGTGAACCTAGATGAAGCCTGTTCCTGATCACGCCGTCAACCGCCTGCGGGCCTGGCGCAAGAGTATCTCTACCCGACCGTTTCTTGCCCGTGGCGGCACCCTGGCCCGCTGTCCGGCCTGTCAGCTGCGCGAGGACTGGTGTGCCTGCGAGTGGCGCCCCGAGCTCAAAGCGGAGGCCGGTTTCTGCCTGCTGATGTATGACAGCGAGCCGATGAAGCCCTCCAACACCGGTCGCCTGATCGCCGATGTGTTGCCGGATTCCACCTGGGCGTTTCTCTGGTCGCGCACCCAGCCCCATCCCGAGCTGCTGGCCCTGCTGGCCGATCCCGCCTGGCAGCCCTATGTAGTCTTTCCCGCTTGCGAGAAGGCGCCTGCCCGCCTGACCGGCGAGGTGACGTTGGCACCGGGTAAAAAACCGCTCTTTATCCTGCTTGATGGCACCTGGCCGGAGGCGCGCAAGATGTTCAACAAGAGCCCCTATCTGGACGGTTATCCGGTGCTCGCCATCAAACCCGATACGCTCTCCACCTACGGTATGCGGGTCGCCAACTGCGATGAGCACCTCTGCACCGCCGAAGTGGCGGCCTGCGTGCTGGAAGTGGCGGGGGAGCTCAAGGCGGGGCAGGCACTGCAGCACTGGTTCAATCTGTTCAGCAGCCGCTACATGGCCGGTCGGGTCAGCCGTTTCCCCGGTGCCGATGAGGATCATCTCTGTGAGGCGCTGGCGGCCATCAAGGAAGCGAACGTCGCTTCGCCGGCTTGCTAACTGGCCTTCTGAGGGTTGAGGCAACTCAAATTAATGAAAATTAGGAATCAATTGGCTGCCACTGTTTCGTTAGATTCATGGTCAGTGGCTCGCTAGGATAACGGACAGCCTGTGCAGCCCACCGCACAACGTCGTTTTGGTGTTCTCCGGTTGCTCCTTCGGGCAACCCACTCTCGTGAGGTCTATGGATGGAATTGGAACTGGTTACCCTGTTTGCCCTGTTCGGTGTGGCGCTTGTCGCCGGCTTTATCGATGCCATCGCCGGTGGCGGCGGCCTGTTGACGGTGCCAGCATTGCTTGCCACCGGTATGCCCCCCGCGCTGGTGCTCGGCACCAACAAGCTGCAGAGCAGCTTTGGCTCTTTCTCCGCCACCTGGTTCTATGCCCGCAAGGGGCTGCTTGAGTGGGCCATGATCTGGCCTGCGGTGATCTGCACCTTTATCGGTGCGGCCATCGGCACGCTGGCGGTGCAGACCATAGATGCCGCCATTCTCGAGCGCCTGCTCCCTTTCCTGCTGATGGCCTTTGCCTGCTACTTCTACTTCTCGCCGCGGGTAAGCGATGCCGAGAGCTCCCGCCGTCTGACTCCCATGCTGTTTGCGCTGCTGGTGGGGGGCGGGGTCGGCTTTTATGACGGCTTCTTCGGGCCGGGCACAGGTTCGTTTTTTGCCATCGGTTTCGTGGCGCTGGCGGGCTTTGGCATGGCGCGCGCCACCGCCCATACCAAGCTGCTCAACTTCACCTCGAATATTGCCTCCCTGCTGTTCTTTGCTCTTGGTGGCAAGGTGGTGTGGAGTGTCGGTTTTTGCATGGCGTTGGGGCAGTTTATCGGCGCTCGTTTTGGCTCCAAAATGGTGCTGAAAAAAGGGGTGAAGCTGATTAAGCCGCTGCTGGTGACCGTCTCCTTGCTGATGTCTGCCAAGCTGGTGTGGAGCCAGTATCCCGAGCTGTTTGCCTGGATCTGATGTGCGCCTTGCTTGCCGCATCGCAATTGTTAACGGTGCCCTTGGGCCCCGTTGTCATATCAGGTGTTTTACACGGCTAGCGCGGCGTGTCGCTGCGGTGGCGAAAGTGTTGGTGCAGGGCGCTCACCAGCCTGGCGATCCGCTCTCGCTTGAGGCTGTTTGGCCGGTAGACCAGATGCAGGGGGCGGCCCAGCCCGGGCAGTGGGCGGGCCATCTCCCCCTGTTCTCCCACCAGCCCCAGCAGGCCAGCGGGGAGCAGCACAGGGCCAATACCTGCCTTGGCGAGTTCGATGAGCGCAAGATAGGAGTCGAGCTCCATGGCGGGCTCCAGCCCCAAATAAGCCAGCGGTTCGCGCAGGTAGCGGTTGGAGGGGTTCTCCAGATCCATGGTGAGGATCTTGCGCCTGCTTTCTGCGCTGGCTGGCGGCAGGCTCTGCTGCGCCTCGCCCACCAAATAGAAGGGCTCCTCAAGCAGCAGATCGGCGCCGAGGCCATGGCCGGGTGGGAGCCGACCGGCGCAGATGCCGAGCAGGGCATCGCCGCTGCGCACCCGTGCCAGAATGACCGGCGTGTGGTGGGTGGAGAGGGCAAGGTGGGGATCGCGCTCCAGATAGTCGCGCATAAAGTGGGCGAGATAACCGGCCAGCAGGGTTTCGGAGCAGGCGATGGGGAGGGGGCTCTGATCCGCCAGATCCTGACTATCGGCCAGCACCCCCTTCATCTCTGCCAGACTCGGGGCCACTCGCTCCAGCAGCTCCTTTGCCTGCGGGGTGAGGCGGATCTGGCGCCCCTCCGGCTCGATCAACTTCTTGCCAAGGCGCTGCTCCAGCTGGGCAATCCGCTTGCTCACCGCCGACTGGCTGATATAGAGGCGACTGGCCACCTTGGCCATGGTTCCTTCACTTGCCAGCAGGCTCAGCGTCTCCAGCCCTTCCAGTAACATCTCGCCCCCTTGTTTATCGCCATCAGGATCGTCACAGATTGATCAGCGCTACCTTAGGGGCTGACTGGTTCAGGAGCAAGGGTCGTTTGCTGCCTTGGCCGGTCGAATGCGCCATTCACTTAAGGGCGGCGCGAAGATCACCAGATTGCCGATGAGGCTGATCACCACTCCGGCCACCGATACCGGCTGCCAGACAAAACCTTCGTAAAAGGTGGAGAGGGTAAGCGCCACCAGCGGAAAGAGCACGGTCGCGTAGGAGGCCTTGCTGGCCCCGATGCGCCCCACTAGCGTCAGGTAGGCGGTAAAGGCGCTCACCGAGCCAAACAGGGCGAGGTAGACCATGGCCGCCAGATAGTGGCCATCGGTCGGCACCACCAGTTGCTGCCCGAGCAATGTGACCCAGCCCAGCAGCAGCACCACGCCGTAAACCATGCCCCAGGGCACCAGTTGCAGTACGTGGTAGCCATGGCGCTGGCCCCGGGCCGAGACCAGATTGCCCAGCGAAAAGCAGAGGGTGCCGCCGCAGGCGAGCAGCAGCCCCTTCCAGCCGTTTGCACCCAATTGCGCATCCGCCAGCACCGGCCAGAACAGTAACAGGGTGCCAAAGAGTCCCAGCAAGGAGCCTTGCAACCAGCGCAGGGTGGGGCGCTTGCGCTCGAACAGCCAGAGGTTGAGGCCGTTGAAGATGCTGGCACTGGCGAAGATCACCGCCGACATGCCGCTCGGGATATAGCGTGTGGCGTGGTAGAAGCAGAGAAAGTTGGTGGAAAAGAGCAGGGCACCGAGCAGCGCCGCATAGCGCTGGCCATGCCACGGCAGGCGCGGAAAGCGGCCGCTGGCGGCGAGCAGTGCAAACAGTGCCACCGCCGCCAGCAGGAAGCGGTAGAGCACCGACACCTCGATGGGGATGGGGCCAAGTTGCCAGGCGATGGCAATCCAGGTGCTGCCCCAGATAAGCACGGTGGCAAGATAGAGCATCAGATTCATCACAGTTCCGGTGAGTCAGGGAGAGATGACCCACTATGGGGCGAGCCCTGATGGCTGGATTGCACCATCTTGCGGTTTTTCATCGCCCTGCGCTGTCATCTGCGGGCGCGGTCGGTAAGATGGATGGCAGCGGCATAACATGTACACCGGAACAGGCGGCAGGTGCGAATGAAAACAGCAGGGGTATTTGATGCACTGGTCAGCACCGGCGCCCGGCTGGAGGACGCCTGCTGGCTCGAACCTGGGCTTGGCGTCGCCAGTTGGCGCAACTGCTATGACCAGACCCGTTATCACAAGCCGGGCCACCACACCCTGAGCGTCTATCTGCAAGGAGGCGAGCAGACCGAGCGACTCGATGGGCCGGGTGGCCACGGCGGCACCGGCAAGGTGTGCATCATGCCGGATCACCACAGATCCGAGTGGCTGGTGCGCGAAGAGTTTCGCTTCTTTCATCTCTACTTCACCCCGGCTCACCTCACCCGTATCGCCGAGGAGGTGTGTGACAAGGAGGGGCGCCACCTGCAACTGGTGGACAAGACCTTTATCGACGATCCGCAGGCGGCCGGACTGGTGCAGCGCCAGTTGATGCAGCTTCAGTGGCAGCACGGGGTCGATCGGTTGGCACTCTCCCACGGCGCCTGGATGTTGATCCTCCACGCCTATCGCCACCACACCGAGGAGGCTCCCGGTTTGCCACCTCTGCGCGGCGGGCTGGCGCCCGTGGTGATCAAGCGGGTGCAGGAGTATCTGCAGGCCCATCTGGCTGACTCGGTCACGCTGGCAGAGCTGGCGCAGCAGGCGGGGCTGAGCGAGTATCACTTCGCCCGCATGTTCGGCCAGAGTCTCGGCTGCCCGCCCCACCGCTATCTGCTTGGGCTGCGGCTCAAACGGGCCAAGCAGCTGTTGGCTGGCCCCGAGCCGCTGGCCAGCATCGCCAGTCAGTGTGGCTTCTCTTCCCAGGCCCATTTCGGTAATCGTTTTCGCGAGGCGTTTGGTTTGACGCCGGGGCAGTGGCGGGCGCAATTGTCATCTTCTCGTCACAGATAACCCTGAGACTTTGGGCAAAAGAGGTGTACTCTCTACCACTTATCCATTGAAAGGAATGCCCATTGAATTATCGCAAACGTCAAATCCGTACCCGTCATCTCTGGTTCAGCCACTGGAATGCCCCGCAAGATCGCACCGCTGTTGTTACCCCTCCCGAACCTGCAGTGCCTCACAGTTCACGTTGAAAAAGCCCCGCCTGCGATAGGATTTTTCCGGTAACTTTGCCACTATTGCCCCATCACAATGATGTGGACACGGCTGGATGTTTCTGGAACGTATTGAAGTCAAAGGTTTTCGCGGTATAAATCGCCTGTCGCTCGGGCTGGATCAGACCACAGTGCTGATCGGTGAGAATACCTGGGGTAAATCGAGCCTGCTGCGCGCCCTCTGGTGTCTGCTGGGGCAGGATGCCGAGCCCTATCAGTTCACCGCCGAGGATTTTCACCAACCGGAAGATCCCGAACTGGCCCCGGCGCGCCACCTGCAACTGGTGCTCACCTTCAGTGAGCACAGACCCCAGATGTGTCAGCACTCCCGTCGGCTGGCCCGTCTTTGCCCCTCCTGGGTGCTGCACAAGGACAAATTCCACCGCATTCACTATCGCGCCAGCGCCGAGCTGCAGGCGGATGGCTCTGTGCTCACCATTCACGACTTTCTCGACGGGGTAGGCAAGAGCCTGCCCATCGCCAACACCCACGAGCTGGTCTGCCTGCTCATCACCATGAACCCGGTGTTCCGGCTGCGGGACGCCCGTACCGCTCGCAACGGGGTGGAGACATTGCAGTGGGGAGATCTCTCCGAGCATCGCTTGAGCGAGTTGGCGGACAAGCTGATCGACGAACCCCAGCGGATCGGCGAGCCGGAGCTCAAAGAGGCGTTGCAGGCGGTGCGCCAGCTGATGGATCACTACTTCAACGCCCTGGCCCCCATCAAGAACAAGCCACGCAGTCAGCGCGACATCATCAATCGCCCCATGACATTGCGCAACCCGGGCAACCTGCATACCCTGCTGCGCCGCGCCGATAACCGCGCGCTGCAGCTGGCGATGGCGGGGATGGCGGCTACTCTGCTGCAAGCGCGGGGCAACCGCGAACTGGAGGAGGGGGCCCGCCCCATCATGATCCTGGAGGACCCGGAGAGCCGGCTGCATCCGACCATGCTGGCGCTGGCGTGGGGGCTGCTGGAACAACTGCCGGGTCAGAAGCTGCTCACCACCAACTCGGGGGACTTGCTCTCTTCCCTGCCGCTCAATCAGGTGCGGCGGCTGGTGCGCCGTCAGCAGGATATCCTCTGTCATCAGCTGGGGGGCGAGCGTTACAGCAGCGACGATCTGCGCAAGATCGCCTTCCATGTGCGGATCAACCGCCCCATGTCGCTGTTTGCCCGTTGCTGGCTGCTGGTGGAGGGGGAGACCGAGATCTGGCTGCTCTCCGAGCTGGCGCAGATCTGCGGTTACAGTCTGCGGGCCGAAGGGGTGCGGATCATCGAGTTTGCCCAGTGCGGCCAGTCGCCGCTCATCAAGGTGGCGCGGGACTTTGGCATCGAGTGGCACCTGCTGACCGATGGCGACGAGGCTGGGCTCAAGTATGCCACCTCGGCCCGGGGCCAGCTCAAGGGAGAGCGGGAGCGGGACCGACTGACCCAGCTCCCTGCCGCAGACATCGAGCACTACCTCTATCACAACGGTTTTGAAGCTGTGTTTCGTCGCGAGGCCGGGGTGGGCGGGCGCGCCATGTGGAGCGCCAGTCACATCATCAACAAGGCGATCCATCACCGCAGCAAGCCGGGAATGGCGCTGGCGGTGGTGGAAGAGGCGGAGCGGCTCGGCGCCGAGCATATTCCGCCGGTGATCCGCCAGATGTTTGCCCGAGTGGTGGCGCTGGCCCGCGGTCAGGGCTAAAGCCAGCGCTGCATCCCGTCCCTATGGACATGGCTGCCAGCAGGGCGCCCCTCAAGGTGGGCTCTGCTGGCAGCAAATTGCCCCGGATTGTTTGCCCACGATTGTTTGTCGCGATTGGGGATAGCCGCCGGTTTGGGTATACTCGCCCCTCTCTGGCGCCCCGGTGGCGCACCTCGAATCTTTACTGCTGGAGGCGTCGTGTTCGTCCAACTCCCTTTTTGGCTCTTTCCCCTTACCGGATTGATGGCGCTTGGCGCCCTGATCGCCCTCGGTATCGTGCTGTGGCGCGGTGATATCTGCCCTGGCCAGCGCTCGCGCATCACTCAGCAGCTCTTCTCCATCTGGGTCATTACCGCGCTCTCTCTGATGCTGGCGGTGGAAGCCAAGGCTGCCAGCTGGCTCATCTGGAGTGGTGGGGCCGCACTGGTGCTCGGGGTTGGCTTGTCGTTGGCCCAGTCACGGCTGGAGGGGAAGCGTTCAGTCTCCTCGACACTGCTCTGGCTACCGGCGTTGCCGCTCGCTCTCTATGGCATCGGGCTGCTGCAACTGCAGGGCTGGGTGAGCGGTTTGCTGCAGATGGCGATGCTGGGGGCGGCCTTTGCCCACTTGATGCTGCTGCGGGCCCGTCATCGTCTCAAGGCATTCAACACCCTGTTGCCACTGGCCGGTCTGGTGGGGGCGATGGCCAGCCTTGTCTGGCTGGCAGTGCTGGTGGGCTGGCAAGGGGGTGAGGCCAATCTCGATGCCCTGATCCCGGCGGTGGTGACCCAGGCAGCGCTGCTGGTGGCCTCTCTGCTGCTCTGGTTCAGCCCACTCTACTTGCAGCGTGATACCGCGCCAGTGGTGGTCTCCACCTCCCTGTGTGGCCTGCTGATCGCCCAGATTGCCGCTACCAGCGTGTTGCACCAGCTGATCTGACACTGGCGCTGAAAAGAGAAAGCCCCGAGCCTTGGCTCGGGGCTTTTGCATATCTGGCTTGCAGGTATCGCTGTTATCAATTCACAGCAATCGATCAATAGAAATCGTCGGCCCCGCAGATAAAGAGGCAACTGCTGCGCGGCTGGGCGAGATACTCCCGGGTCAATCCCTCCAGCGGCATGCCGAAGGTGCAGATATCCTGCGGCGAGGGGAGGGCGGTATCGAGGATCCGCCGCCAGTAGCCGCCGACCCCCTTGGGGGGGCTCGGCAGGTTGAAGGTGAGGGGCTCCCAGTAGGCGTTGAACAGCACATAGAGCGCCAGCTTGGTTTCGCTCGACAGCGCCGACATGGCGATGGCGTGGGAGTGGGGGCTGAAATCCGGTTGCCCGGCGTTGACCCCATGCCAGCAGATCTCGCTGTGGCGCAGGATCTCGGTGAGTGACAGCGGCATGCTCTCCTGCTCCGGGCGCTGGAACAGGTGTTTGCGGTATTGGATCAGCTCCTTCATAAAGCGGAACATCTCCTGACTGCGGGCATTGGGCAGCCAGTTCATCCAGCAGGTGGCATTGTCCTGACAGTAGCCGTTGTTGTTGCCCCGCTGGGTGCGCAGCAGCTCGTCTCCCATCAGCAGCATGGGGGAGCCCACCGAGAGCAGGGTCGCCACCATCATGTTTTTGGCCTGACGCATCCGCAGGGCGTTGATCTGGGGATCTTCCGTTACCCCTTCATGGCCGTGGTTCCAGCTGAAGTTATGATCGCAGCCGTCACGGTTCTCCTCCCCGTTGGCCTCGTTGTGCTTGCTGTTGTAACTGGCCCAGTCCCACAGAGTAAAACCGTCGTGACAGGTGACGAAGTTGATACTCTTCTCGGGATCGGCGTGGTGATAGTGGTAGATGTCGGGGCTGCCGCACAGCCGCTCGACAAAGGCGGTGACGCTGTTGTCATCCCCGCGCAGGAAGCGGCGCACATCATCCCGAAACTGGCCGTTCCACTCACGCCAGCGGGCGCCAGCGAGTGACCCCACCTGATAGAGTCCCCCGCGTCCCAGGCTTCGGCAATTAGCTTGATGTCGGCGATGTTGGGGTCGGTATCTATAGTGCGCAGGGTCGGCGCATTGGCCTGCGGCTGACCCGATTCATCCCGCGACAGAATGGCGGCCAGATCAAACCGAAAGCCATCGACGTGCATCTCCTGACGCCAGAAGTGGAGGCTGTCCATGATCATCCGCAGCACCACCGGATGGGCGCCGTTGAAGGTGTTGCCGCAGCCCGAATAGTTGGTGTCCTTCTGGTTGTTGTCGAGGATGTAGTAGGCCTCGTTGTCGATGCCGCGAAACGAGAAGGTGGGGCCATCATCACCCCCTTCGGCGGTGTGGTTGTAAACCACGTCCAGGATCACCTCGATATTGGCCTTGTGCAGCGCCTTGACCATGTCGCGAAATTCGGTCAGCGGATCATCGCCGCAGGCGTATTGGGCGTGGGGGGCGAAAAAGGACATGGGGCTGTAACCCCAGTAGTTGGAGAGTCCTTTGGGCGCATCCTGAGGATCGAACTGGAACACCGGCAGCAGCTCGACGGCGGTGACGCCGAGAGATTGCAGATAGGGGATCTTCTCAATCAGCCCGAGATAGGTGCCACGTAGCGCCGGATCGACCCCGGAGCTCGGGGACTTGGTAAAGCCCCCCAGATGCAGTTCGTAGATCACCGAGCGGGAGAGGGAGTGAGCGGGCAGTTTGTCCCCTTCCCAGTCGTAGTGGCGAGTATCGACCACCTTGTTTTTGGCGCAACAAGCCAGATTGCTGCCTGGACGGGCCGCCGCCCATCGATCGTAATTGGCGCCAAGCTCGATGCTGCGGCCGTAAGGGTCGAGCAACACCTTCTCGGCATCGAAGCGGGTGCCGCCATATGGGCGCCACGGGCCCTGAATGCGATAGGCGTAACGCTGCCCGACCGAGATCCCCTCCACATGGATATGCCAGTAGTAGGCGGTGCGGTTAAGGCGAGGGGAGAGGGGGATCACCTCGGGGGTCGCATCGTCTGCGCTTGCGAAGAGCAGCAGTTCGACCCGGCTGGCGAGGCGTGCCCAGATCGCGAAGTTGACGCCGTTACTGTCGGGTGTGGCCCCCAACTGACGGCAGTGACCGGCGGAGATGCGCATATTCTACCTACCCAAAATGAGGAGTGTTCACCTTATTGAGTGTAGTGCCGGATGCCTGGCAAGGACTCGATTGCTTGAAAAAACAGCATGATGCTGCTAATGACCGCACTATTTGTCCGATTAATCTACGAATAAACTTTTTTTGAGATATTTACTTGCAATCTGTACGCTGGCGCCTATTATTGGCGACCTCAGACGCGGGGTGGAGCAGCCCGGTAGCTCGTCGGGCTCATAACCCGAAGGTCGTCAGTTCAAATCTGGCCCCCGCAACCATCTGAGATCCTGACCAGTCAAACCGGTGTAACCGGTTGGTGGAAAAGGAGAAATCGAACTGGCTACTGCTCGGCCACTTCGAGAAAAATTCGGACGCGGGGTGGAGCAGCTCGGTAGCTCGTCGGGCTCATAACCCGAAGGTCGTCGGTTCAAATCCGGCCCCCGCAACCAACTCTTTCGTCAGCCTGCGATTGCGTAAACAATCGAAGGCAGACAAACGCCACCAAGCTACTGCTCGGCTTGAGGGTGACAATTCGGACGCGGGGTGGAGCAGCTCGGTAGCTCGTCGGGCTCATAACCCGAAGGTCGTCGGTTCAAATCCGGCCCCCGCAACCAACATTTCGTCAGCTTGCGATTGTGTAAACAGTCGAAAGCAGACAAACGCCACCAAGCTACTGCTCGGCTTGAAGGTGACAATTCGGACGCGGGGTGGAGCAGCTCGGTAGCTCGTCGGGCTCATAACCCGAAGGTCGTCGGTTCAAATCCGGCCCCCGCAACCAACTCTTTCGTCAGCTTGCGATTGTATAAATAGTCGAAAGCAGACAAACGCCACCAAGCTACTGCTCGGCTTGAGGGTGACAATTCGGACGCGGGGTGGAGCAGCTCGGTAGCTCGTCGGGCTCATAACCCGAAGGTCGTCGGTTCAAATCCGGCCCCCGCAACCAACTCTTTCGTCAGCTTGCGATTGTATAAACAGTCGAAGGCAGACAAACGCCAACAAGCTACTGCTCGGCTTGGGGGTGACAATTCGGACGCGGGGTGGAGCAGCTCGGTAGCTCGTCGGGCTCATAACCCGAAGGTCGTCGGTTCAAATCCGGCCCCCGCAACCAACTTTCTGAAAGTTCCCTTCCTGTATTGCCAACCATTGAACAATCCTTCTTGATGCTCGTCACCATCTGGTGATTGCTGCTATTTCTGACGCTTTTTCAAGACCAAAACTGGTCGTATCAACCATTTGTTGGGTATCATCAGGTATCTCTTCATGGATGAGGCACGCGCCTGTGATCACTCCCTTCACCTATCTTCCTCCTGCTATTGAAAGCCGGGATGCCACGCTGGCCGAAGCCCTTGCCCAAGGGCTGCCGTTGCAACTGCTGCTGATCGCCGAAGAGCAGAAGGAGTCCTTGCTTTCGCTCCCCGCCCTTGCGGGTCTCCAGACCCAGCTTGCGCTGGGGAAAAAAGCGCCCTTTACCCTGATGCATGGCAATACCCTGTTGCAGGTGATGTTTGTGGCCGGCAGTGTGACGCGGGATCACCGCCTCTATAAACAGATCAGAAGCTGGATTGCTCCTCTTTCTGGGCTCAATGTGGAGCGGCTCGGGCTGCATCTGGAAGGTTTTTCCCCCTCCGAGCGAGTGATGCTGGCCGAAGTGATGTTGTCAGCCCTGCTTGCCGCCAATATTTCGTTGCCCACCAGCAAGCGCCGCAGTGAAAGCAGCTGGAGCTATCAGCAGATCAAGGTTTCACCTGCGGTGGTGCTGGACTTGGCGCGCCTTTACAGCGAAGCGGGGGGAACGGGCTGGCTCGCCATCTGGCGGTGTTGCCTGCCTCCGAGCTGACGGCCGCCAGCTATCGCGAGTTTGTCAGCAAGCTGGCGCAAGATGAGGGGTGGCAGTGCCATCACTATGATCAGGCGCAGCTAGCCGAGCTGGGGGCGGGGGCGTTTCTGGCCGTTGCTCGTGGCTCGGAAGACAATCAGGGAGCCATGGTCAAGCTCAGCTACTACCCACCCAAGCCAGTGCGCCGCATTGCGTTGGTGGGCAAGGGGATCTGCCACGACTCTGGCGGTTACAACCTCAAGGTCTCCGGCAGCATGTATGGCATGCATCTGGACATGGGGGGGAGTGCAGTGGCGCTGGGGGCCCTCTACGCCATCAGCCGAGCTCAGCTACCCTACGAGGTGCACTGCTGGCTGGCCATTGCCGAGAACCATATCGGCCCTCACGCCTATCGCCCCGGTGAGGTGGTGACTGCCATCAATGGCACCTCCATCGAGGTGGTCGATACCGATGCCGAAGGGCGAATGGTATTGGCCGACACCCTGGCGATGGCGGTGCAGGATACCCCGGATCTGCTGCTCGATTACGCGACCCTGACCGGGGCCTGCAAACGGGCGCTGGGTAGCCGCTACAGCGGCGTCTTTACCAATCGCAGCGAATGGATGACATCGCTGGTCAATCTGGGTCAGCGCAGCGGTGAGCGGATCTGGCCCTTCCCGCTTGATGACGATTACGACGACAACATCGAGAGCGAGTGGGCCGATCTGTTGCAATGTGCACCGGGCAGTTCGCCGGATCACATCGATGCGGCCCGTTTCCTCGCCCACTTCGTGCCCGAGCAGACCCCCTGGCTGCACTTCGACCTTAGCGGTTTTCGCAACAAGGGGGGCAATGGGGTGGTCTCCAGCGAAGTGACCGGCTTTGGCGTGCGCCTCACGCTGGATCTGCTGGCCAGCCCGCTTGGCAGAGTTGGTCGCCAAGCCTCTGAACAATCTGAATGATAACAAGGAGTTCTGTGAAACAACCAAGCTATGACTGGGTGCTGTTCGATTTGGATGAAACCCTGCTCGATTTTCCGGTCGCCTCTGCGCTGACGCATACCTTGCAGATCTATGGCGTACAGGCTGATGACGCCAGCATGGCGCAGTACCACGCCCTCAACCACGGGCTCTGGCAGCAGTACAACGACGGCGAGATCGATGCAACGGCGTTGCAGCAGACCCGCTTCTCCCTCTTTGCCCAGCAGGTTGCCGCCGATCCCATGGCGATGAACAACACCTTTCTGGAGCAAATCATAGCCCTTAGCATGCCTCTCGAAGGGGTGGTCGAGACCCTGCAGCAGCTGCGCAGCAAGGTGCGGATGGGGATCATCACCAATGGTTTCAGCGTGCCTCAGCGGGGGCGGCTTGGCAAACTGGGCTGGAGCGAGTGGTTCGAGCCGCTGGTGATCTCCGATGAGATCCGGGTGACCAAGCCGGCGCCAGCTATTTTCCAGCACACCCTCTCCCTGATGGGGCAGCCGGATCCGGCCCGGGTGCTGATGGTGGGGGATAATCCGAAAACCGATATTGCCGGGGCGGCGGCGCAGGGGCTGGCAACCTGCTGGTACAACCCGGCGCGGCAAGCGGGCGAGTGCGATGCCACACACGAAATCCACCACTTCGCCCACCTTGCCGACATTGTGCTGGGACGCTGATAGCCAAGTTTAACCATCACGTTATCGGTGACCAAAACGTCCTGGCAAGTTGCAACCAGGGCTGTTTGAGACAGGATTGGGTTTGTTTGAGACTGCAAGGGGAGCAGATGCTCCCCTTACTTATGAGTGTTTTCCTGTGAATGCAGGGATCTGAACTGATAGCGATCGAGGATCTGCTGATAGTCGGGACTCTGTTTCAATTGATCGATAGCCTGATTGATCCGCAGCAGTTGCGCCTCTGTGGTGCTCTCTTTGCTCAGCATCAGGTGAACTGGTGTCAGTTCGATATGCAGCAGAATATACAGCTTGTCCTGCACGCCATCCTTACCCTGCCACTCCTGCAGTCCGTGGGGATCCAGAATAAACCCCTGGATCCGTCCCCCTTGCAACATCTTTAGTAACTGCTCCAGCCGCAGGCGCATCTGCAAACGGGGCTGCAGCTCGGGCCTTGCCATCAACTGGCGGAAGGTATTGCCATAATCAAAGCCCTTGAGCACCCCGATATGGAAGTCAGGGGTGTTGATCAACTGCTCCAGGGTGGTGATCCCGCGCCAGCGCTCGGCATCTTGCCGACGGATGACGATGGCCGTCTCCTCTTCCCGATAGGGGTGGCTGAAGCGGGCATATTGCTGCCGCTCGGCGGTGATATTGGCTGACATGGCCAGTTGAACCGTGCCGAATTTCAGCTCGTGCAACACGCGAGCCCAGGGCATTTCACTGAATCTGGCCTGATAACCGGCACGCAGGAAGATGGCGTTGAGCAGCTCCACATCCAGTCCGCGGAGCTGTTGCTGTTCATTGCGATAACTGAAGGGCTGCCAGTCGACCCAGCCCACGACCAATGACTCTTGTGCCGTAGCCTGGCAACACAAACACCATAACAACAAGAGTCTGTACACAACGCATACCCTCGAACAGGCTGATACGGTGAGTATTGGACAGGAACGACGGAGTAACCAGTGCTGAGGGTTGAGCGGATGCACAGATGTGCATCCCTCACAGTTCGTGGGCGTGGAATCCCTTGCGGTAACGGGTTTCACAGCGCGGGCAGCGTTGCAGAGTCGGATCCTGTTCCAGCTGTTCGATGGAAAGCGGCTCTTCACAATCGGAGCAGAGGCCATAGAGGCCAAGATCCATCTGGCAGAGTGCCGCATCGATCCGCTTGAGGCGGGCCACACTCTGCTCTACCTTCGGCAGATCCAGCCGGCTGGTCAGTTCCACCAGTTGATCCTGCTCGCAGTGACCGACCTGCTCGGCCCACTCGTCACGGCGGCAGGCTTTGAGCTGACCGATCAGCGTTTCTCGTACTTGGGCCCAGTCTGACAGCAGGCGATTACGCCAGACAGTCAACTGTGCTTGCGTCATTTCACACACATTATCCCCCACAGGACAGACGACAGATTCGGGGCAGTATAGGGATCCGATAACTCTATCAAGATGATATGCGTCAAGTTAAACGTGGTTAGCCGTGGCTTTTGGCTGCTTGCAGCAGGGAATCGCGGATGGGATCTGTCTCTTTGAGCACCCGGATCTCCTGAAACAGCTGGTCCGCTTCGGGATATTCCCGCTTGAGATAGCTGAACCACTGTTTGATGCGGCTGGGATAGTAGTCGGCTTTTTCGCTGGCCAGATCCTGCTCGGTATAGCTCACCATCAACTGCAGCACTTCGGCCCAGCTCATGTGCGGGCAGCCGGTTTTCATCACGTTGGCCAGATTGGGCAGGGAGATGGCGCCGCGCCCGACCATCAGGGCATCGCAACCCGAGACCCTGGCGCAGGCGAGGGCATCTTTGTGATCCCAAATCTCGCCGTTGGCGGTGACCGGGATGGGCAGGGCACGGCGAATGGCGTCCACGTACTCCCAGTGGGCAGGGGCCTTGTACCCTTCGCGCTTGGTGCGGGCATGAACGGCCAGCTCGTTGGCGCCCCCCTGAAAGACCGCCTGAGCGTTCTCCAGATAGAGCTCCTTGTCATCGTAACCGAGACGAATTTTGGCGCTCACCGGCAGATGGGCGGGCACTGCCTCACGCACCGCCTTGACGATGCGGTAGATGGTTTCGGGTTCTTTGAGCAGCACCGCACCGCCCTTGCTCTTGTTGACCGTAGGGGCGGGACAGCCGAAGTTGAGATCGACGCCGGGGGAGCCCAGCTCGATAGCGCGTACGGCGTTCTCGGCCAGCCACTCGGGGTGTTGCCCCAGCAGTTGTACCCGCACCGGGGTGCCTGCGCGGGTTTTGCCATCTTGCAGCAGTTCAGGGCAGAGGCGGTAGAACACCTTGGCGGGCAGCAGCTGATCGACGACCCGGATAAACTCGCTCACGCAGAGATCGTAATCATTGACGGAGGTGAGTACCTCCCGCATCAGGTGATCCAGTACCCCCTGCATGGGGGCCAAAATAACGCGCATAACGGCTTTCCGACGAGAGTGGCAAGAAAAAAGAGCGCAGATTGTAGTGGGGTTGCGGCCCGCTGTCAGCACCCGCTCAAACTCTGTTAGGCTAGAGGGAGATAAATCACGCAAGGAGAAGGAATGAAGCGTTGGTGTCTAATGGCGCTCGGGTGGCTGGCATTTGTCACCGGTATTGTGGGCATTGTGCTGCCCCTGTTGCCGACTACCCCCTTCATGTTGCTGGCTGCCGCCCTGTTTGCCCGCTCATCGCCCCGTTTTCATCGCTGGCTGTTGACCCATCCCTGGTTTGGCCCGCCCATCGTGGATTGGCAGCAGTATCGCGGCATTCGTCGTCAGGCCAGACGGCGCGCCATTATCTTCATTTTGCTCACCTTTTCGGTGTCGCTGGCGGTGGTGCCACTGCTGTGGGTCAAGGGGTTGCTGGTTATCATAATGGTGATCCTGCTCACCTGGTTAATGCGTCTGCCGGTGCTGGAGCCAGTTGCAATGGTGAAGTGAAGTCCCTAAGCTATTGCAGCAATAATGCTATGGAGTCGGCCTGTCATTTTTGCGTGACAGGCTTTTTTATTTCCCGCAGAAGGGAATTGAGAAAAAATGGCCACCCCTGGGTCAAAAAAATAAGCGGTCAACACATGAATCCGGAAACCCTGAAATTTATCGAAGCAAGCATCAAGACCATTCCCGACTATCCGAAGCCGGGCATTCTGTTTCGTGACATCACCAGCCTGATCGAGAACGCCGAGGCCTTCAAGGCCACCATCGATCTGCTGGCCAATCATTATCGTGATCAAGGGATCACCAAGATTGTTGGCACCGAAGCTCGCGGCTTCATCTTTGGCGCGCCGGTTGCCTATGCCATGGGACTGGGCTTTGTGCCGGTCCGCAAGCCGGGCAAGCTGCCGCGCGAAGTGATCGAGGAGTCCTATGCCCTCGAGTACGGCACCGATACCCTGCAACTGCACACCGATGCCATCGTACCCGGTGACAAGGTGCTGGTCGTGGACGATCTGCTGGCGACCGGCGGTACCGTCGATGCGACCGTCAAGCTGATCCGCCGTGCCGGTGGTGAAGTGGCCGATGCGGCCTTCATCATCTCCCTGCCGTCTCTGGGGGGCGATGCCCGCCTGACTGCCGCTGGCATCAAGGTGGTCTCACTGGTCGAGCTGGCCGGCGAGTAATGCCTCTTCGGCCCGATCCTCTGCATCGGGCCTGCATTGAACCGGTGCCCGTGCGGGCATCGGTTTGAAAATCAAGCGATCCCTCCCGCTCTCACCGATAGCCGATACAGCCAGCTCGCCATTTGTGTTAGCATCCGGCCTCAATGCCCTGTCTTCCCTGCATGATGGATTTATGAGCTATCAGGTTCTGGCGCGTAAATGGCGCCCCCATACGTTTGAACAAGTGGTAGGCCAGCAACATGTGCTGACCGCCTTGACCAACGCCCTGGATCAGGGACGGCTGCATCACGCCTATCTGCTGAGCGGTACCCGCGGGGTCGGCAAGACCACCATCGCCCGTATTCTGGCCAAGAGCCTCAACTGCGAGCAGGGGATCAGCAGCCACCCGTGCGGCGTCTGTGATACCTGCCGCGAGATCGATCAGGGCAACTTTGTCGACCTGCTGGAGATTGACGCGGCGTCCCGCACCAAGGTGGAAGATACCCGCGAGCTGCTCGACAACGTGCAGTACCGTCCGGCCCGCGGCCGCTTCAAGGTCTACCTCATCGATGAAGTGCACATGTTGTCGCGCCACAGCTTCAACGCGTTGCTGAAAACCCTGGAAGAGCCGCCCCCCTATGTGAAGTTTCTGCTGGCCACCACGGATCCGCAGAAGCTGCCCATTACCATTCTCTCGCGCTGCCTGCAGTTTCATCTGAAGAGTCTGGATCAGACCCAGATTGCCAAGCAGCTCGAATGGGTGCTGGATCAGGAGGGGCAGCCGTTTGAGCCGCGCGCCCTGCTGGCACTGGCCAAAGCCGCCGACGGCAGTATGCGCGATGCCCTGAGCCTGACCGATCAGGCGCTGGCCCACGGTAACGGCAGCGTGCGCCTCGACAGCGTGCTGGCGATGCTGGGCACGCTCGATCACCGCCATCTGCACCAGCTGCTGGAAGCCATTTTGCGGCAAGATGCCCCCGCGACCATGGCCAAGATCACTGAGATCGCCACCCTGGGCCCCGATTTTGATCAGCTCCACGCCGAGCTGGAAGGCTTGCTCCATCGCATCGCCATGGCGCAGCTGCTGCCTGCCAGTGTGCAGGAGCAGGGGGCGGATGCCGATTCCCTGCTGCAACTGGCCAAGGCGATGAGCCCGGAAGAGGTGCAGCTCTGCTACCAGATCGTGCTGGGTGGCCGTAAAGATCTGCCCTGGGCCCCCGATGGCCGCACCGCGCTGGAGATGACCTGCCTGCGGATGCTCGCCTTCTCCCCAAGGCGCGATGCCCTGCATCCGGCCAGCCTCACTGCGTTGCCCCCGTCAATGACGAGCAGTGCGGCGAGCAGTGCCACGCCGGTAGCCTCCTTGCCGGGAAAGCGCCCGGCCGCTGAATCGGCCGCACTGGCACCGATCAGCGGCGCCGTGCCTGCACCGCTAGCCAGCCCTGTTGCTACCAGTGCCGTGCCCGCGGTTGATGTCTCCCTGCCTGCGATGACGGATGACATCGGCAACCCCGCCGACAGCGAGGAGGAGGCGCAAGCTGCCGAGCTGTTCAGCCAGCAGGATGAGTTGCTGCGCGAGGCTGCGGGCATGGGGTATCAACCCGAGCCCGCGTTGACCCATGCGCAGCCCGATGTGTCTGCGCACTCAGCTGCACAGCCCGCAGATGCTTATGAACAAGCTTCTGCCGCAGCCTACGCGGACCATTCCCGTGGCGAGTCGCAGACTGCCAGCATCGAGCCTGCGCTCGAACCGACAACCGCGCCGGTTAGCGCACCTGAAGCTGTTTCAGCGGTATCGAGCATGCAGAGCCTGCTTGGCAAGCGAAATATGCTGCGCAGCCGCCAGCGAGGTCAGGATGCCACGGCGGCGCCTGCGCCGCGCGCAGTACCGGTTGCACCAGCTCGCCCTGTTGCGCCCGCTGCTGTACCGGTCGTCACCCAACAGCCAGCTCCGGTCGGCCAACCGGCCGGGCAGGGGATGGCGACAATGGGTCACTATGATGATCTGCCGCCGGTGGATCTCTATGGCGACGGTTACGAGCCGCAGGGTGACAACGGGGAATACGAGGAGTACCTCAATCAGGGCTTTGCCGAGCAGACTCAGGTGATGAGCCACGCCCCCGTCACGGCACCGGCCCAGCCATCCGATCTGCCCCCCTGGGATCTCGACGGGCAGCCGAGCTATCGACCCGGCGAGCGCAGTGCTGCGGCGCCAGCTGTGACGCCCGCCCCAGCGACTCTGCCGCCCGTTGCCACCACTGCGGTGGCTGCTGCACCCGTGACACAGAGCGAACCCCCTCAGCCAGTGATGGAGACCATCGACTGGGATGAGCTCGAGAGCGACAGCGAGCCGCAAGAGGGGGAGGTGACTCGCCTTATCCCCTCCTCGCTGCTCAATGGTTGCGGTGACCCTTGGGCCGAGTTGATCGCCCACACTCAGGTGGGAGGGCGGCTGCGCCAGCTGGCCATCAACTCGGTGATGACGCGGGAAGGGGACAAGGTACTGCTAACCCTCAAGCCTGAACAGCGCCATCTGGTGAGCGACAAGGCGCGCGCCGATCTGGCCGAGATCATCGGGCCAGCGCTGGGACAACCGGTGCAGGTCGAGGTTACGCTCGGCGTGGTGCCTGACCAGGAGACCCCCCTCGAGATCGAACACCGCCTCTATCTCGGGGTGCGCGAGCAGGTGACCCGGGATCTGGAGCAGGATCCCAACGTACAGTTTTTAGTTCAGCGGTTTGGTGCCGTGCTTCATCACGAGAGCATCGAGCCACTCAACCGCTAAATTCCGTGGCCGGGAGCTCGCTTCCGGTTGAAAAGCAGTTTGGCTGTCCCCATCTAGGACAGACAAGCCCACAGCCCGGCGCTGGATGCCGGATTTCAAGACGAGAGACGACATATGTTTGGTAAAGGTGGAATGGGGAACCTGATGAAACAGGCCCAACAGATGCAAGAGCGTATGCAGAAAGCGCAGGAGCAGCTGGCTCAGATGGAAGTGACCGGTGAAGCCGGTGCTGGCATGGTCAAGGTCACCATGACCGGTAGCCACAGCGTCCGTCGCATCGAGATCGACCCCTCCCTGATGGAAGATGACAAGGAGCTGCTGGAAGATCTGGTTGCTGCCGCTTGCAACGATGCCGTGCGTCGTGTGGAAGAGCAGAACAAGGCCAAGATGGGCGAGCTGACCGGTGGCATGCAACTGCCGCCGGGTTTTAAAATGCCCTTCTAAGGCGACTCTCCCCGCGCATTCTTGCTCCCTTGTCGCTGGCCATTTGGGCCACGGCAAGGGAGACGGCCGAGAGACCCAAAGACGCAGCGTTATTGCTCAGGCGATACGCTGCGTTTTTATATGGGCGCCATGCTGGCGTGGACGGGCTCTAACTATCCCTTCTGGGGAGAGGTTGCCACAGCGAAGGCCGATTACGCCATGAAACGCAGCGCCTTGTATAGGCGGCACTGTTTGTCGATACCCGCTATCGGATATCCCGGTTTGGCGTGGCCGGGCGGGATCGGCATAATGGCGGCTTGCCGTATCGAGGAGATTGTATGAAATATATCGGAGCCCACGTCAGTGCGGCCGGCGGGGTGGAGAATACCATCGCCCGCGCCCAGGCCATCGGGGCCAACGCGTTTGCCCTCTTTACCAAGAATCAACGTCAGTGGCAGGCGGCGCCCTTGTCGGATGCCACCATCCGTGCCTTCAAGGCGGCCTGTGACAAGGCCGGTTTTCTGCCGGAGCAGATCCTGCCCCACGACAGCTATCTCATCAATCTGGGCCACCCGGATCCCGATGGTCTGGCCAAATCCCGCGATGCGTTTCTCGACGAGATGAAGCGTTGCGAGCAACTGGGGCTTTGCTATCTGAACTTCCACCCCGGTAGCCATCTCAAGCAGATCCCTGAGGCGGCCAGCCTCAAGCTGGTGAGCGAGTCCATCAACTGGGCGCTGGAGCGCAGTGAAGGGGTGACGGCGGTGATCGAGAATACCGCCGGGCAGGGGACCAACCTCGGCTGGTCGTTCGAGCACCTTGCTACCATCATCGAAGGGGTGGAGGACAAGAGCCGGGTCGGGATCTGTTTCGATACCTGCCACGCCTTTGCCGCCGGCTACGATCTGCGCACCGCCGAGAGCTGCGCTGCCGTCTTTGCCGAGTTCGACCGCACGGTGGGTTTTCACTATCTCAAGGGGATGCATATCAACGGCGCCAAGTGTACCTTCGGTAGCCGGGTCGATCGCCACCACAGCTTGCGGGAGGGCAATCTGGGGGAGGCTGTATTCCACCACATCATGAATGATGATCGTTTCGATCGCATTCCGCTGATCCTCGAGACCATAGACGAGTCCATCTGGGGCGAGGAGATCAGCTGGTTGCGCAGTCTGGCGAAGTGATACTCAGAAGAGAATCAAAGAGAGGGAGCCGTGGCTCCCTCTCTGCTTTTTCCGTCATTGGCGGGCGGGCCTGCCAGCGGCGCTCCGAGCGGGCGTTACTCTGCGCGGCTCACCTCGGCATCCTTCACCTGAGCCCGGCAGAAGTGGATAAAGTGGCGCAGGGAGGTGGAGTGGTACTTCTGCTTGTGCCAGATAAGGGAGAGCTGGCGCGGGAAGCGGCGGGAGAGGGGCAGGGCGATCAGCCGCCCATCTGCCAGGCGATCCGAGGCTGCCAGCCGGGAGATAAAGGAGATGCCAAGCCCCTTCTCCACCGCCAGCATCACCGCCTCCAGGGTGTTGAGTTCAAGCCCTGGTTGCCAGCGGGGCAGCTCGGGCTGGATCTGCTGGATAAATTGCTCGCGGCTGCCCGATTGTGCTTCACGCAATACCCAGGTCTCGCCCCCCAGACGGGAGAGGGAGAGCTCCTTCTTGTTGGCAAGCGGGTGACCGGGTGGCGCCACCACCAGCATCTCGTCCTGCAGCCAGGGTTCGGCGAGCAGGTCGGGGTGGTGGTTCTCCCCCTCGATCAGTGCCATATCCAGCTCGAAGTTGGCCAGCGCATGGCAGAGCAGGTGAGTGTTGTTGATGGTCACCTTGGGGGGGAGTCCCAGCTCCTGTTTGCTGCTGGCGAGCAGGGTGGGGAGCAGGTAGTTGCCGATGGTCTGGCTGGCACCAAGGCGCAGCTGGCCGCTCGGCTCGGCATCGGGGCTGAACAGGTTCTCGATATCCTGCATCCGGGTCAGCAGCTCTTCGGCGGCCGGTTGCAGCAGGCGCCCCTCGTTGTTGAGCTGCAATCTGGGGTGAATGCGGTCAAACAGCGGGGTGGAGAGCTGGCGCTCCAGTTCCTGCAGCGACTGGGAGACAGCCCCCTTGCTCAGGCAGAGCTCGTTGGCGGCAAGGCCAAGGTTTCCATAGCGGGCAATGGTGGCGAACACTTTCAGCTGCTGCAGGGTCAGTTTCATCGTGTTTGGTTTTCCTGAATGATTGATTTAATTCATTTAGATATCGTAAACGATAAGGGGGCATTATCCTATCGCCATAGTCATCAATAGAAAGGTGTCATCATGATCGCAAGAACCCGTAAATCACTGGCTGCCGCCCCAACACCCATGGCGGGTCTGGCGCTGGGCATCGCCAGCCTTGGTTGGTGTTGGGAAAATGCCGGTCACTTCGATGGCCGGATGCAACTGCTGGGCGCTGCCATCGCGGCCGTGCTGCTGGTGATCCTGACCTTCAAGTTTCTGCTCCACCCCCGCCTGCTGTTGCAGGATCTCGCTCACCCCGTGGTGGGCAGTGTGGTTCCGACCTATGCCATGGGCACCATGGTGGTCTCCAAAGCGCTGGGTATGATTGCGCCGCAAGCGGGCGAGGTCCTCTGGCTGTTTGCCGTGGCGGTTCACCTGCTGTTCCTGGCCACCTTTATCTGGCATCGCGCCAAAGAGTTTGAAATCCACCACATGGTGCCGAGCTGGTTCGTGCCGCCGGTGGGGATCATCGTGGCTGACGTCGCCTTCCCGGGCGGTCAGTTTGCCCCGCTGGCCAACGGCCTGCTCTGGTTCGGGATCATCTGCTACGGCCTGATGTTGCCGCTGATGCTCTATCGCCTGATCTTCAGCCATGAAGTGCCGGATGCCGCCAAACCGACCATCGCCATTCTGGCGGCCCCTGCCAGCCTTTCTCTGGCCGGTTACCTGACCGTCAGCCAGGAGCCGTCACTGCTGCTGGTGGCCGTGCTGTTGGGGATCGCCATCCTGATGACCGGTATCATCTATCTGGCCTTCATCAAACTGCTGCGTCTGCCCTTCTCGCCGGGTTATGCCGCCTTTACCTTCCCGCTGGTGATAGGTGCTACCGCCCTGTTCAAAGTGGCCCATCTGGTTGAAGGGTTTGCGCAAGGCAGTCACTACGTCGAGCAGATCAGACTGCTAGCCCACTTCGAGCTGGGGGTGGCTACCGTGATCGTCGGGTATGTGGCACTGCGTTACCTGATGTTTTTTCTGCCGCAGCGTGATACAGAAATGAGCAACGGCATGGCTCGCCAAGGGGCTCACCGATAAACCTTGATGATGTGACATCGGGAAATGGATAAGCAGTGCGCTCCGAGAGCGACGGGATAAACGACCAGTCATACGATGGATGGACAAAGAGCCTCCACCCTGGTTGTGTAACGAGCAAAATGCCCCGCAGTGCGGGGCATTTTTTTATGGTTTTTTGATGTGGCGCCCGTGGCGGGCTATTTGCCATGGATTTAACTGGTATTACCTGTCAGGACGACTACAATGCAGCACCACTTTTTCGCTCGACCCCAATACATGTCGTCCCAAGATCCCGTATTTGACTCCTCTTTTGAAGCCCGTTTTCTGCATCCCCGCTACTGGTTCAGCTGGCTGGCGCTCGGTGTGCTGATGTTGCTCGCCTTTGTGCCGGTGCGATTGCGCGACCGTTTTGCCGAAGCCTTGGCTCCGCTGGTGTTTCGTATCTCGAAAAAACAGATCTATATCGCCAGAACCAATCTGGAGATCTGCTTCCCGGACAAGAGCCCGGAAGAGCGGGATGCCATTGCACTGACCTCGATCCGGGTCGGCCTCAAGAGTCTGTTGGGATTTGGCGAGTTCACCATGCGCAGCCAGCGTTATCTGATGAGCCGGATGCAGGTGATCGGTTGGGAGCATATCGAGGCGGAGCGGGCGGCCGGCCGTCCGGTGATCCTGGTGGTGCCCCATACCTGGCCGGTGGATGCCGCCGGTTACTGCTTCACCCAGCGCGGGGTGCCCATGTGCACCATGATGAAACGGGCGCGCAATCCGGTGTTTGATTGGCACCTCAACCGTGCACGAGCCAAGAACGGTTGCCGCGTCTATGAGCGCAGCGCCGGGATCAAGGCGGTGATCAGGACCATCAAGAGCGGTCGCAGCTTCTTCTATCTGCCGGATCAGGATCATGGCCGCGAGAAGAGCATCTTCGCCCCCTTCTTTGGCTATCCCAAAGCGACCCTGCCTGCCTTGCCCCGTCTGGTGCAGGTCAGTGGCGCCAAGGCGGTGCCGCTGCTCGCCTGCTATGACGAAGCGAACCACTGCTACCGGCTGGAGATTGAGGCACCGTTCGACAACTATCCCACCGAGGATGTGATAGCCGATACCTGTCGCATGAACGACATGGTGCAACAGCAGCTGATGCGCCATCCGGGTCAATACATGTGGTTCCTCAAGATCTTCGATACCCGTGAAGATCAGGAGGGGCTGGATGGCCTCTACGAAGAGGGGATACGCCGGATCCGCAAGGGATTGTCGCCCCACGGCTGACCCAGAATTTGGATTGATTGAAATGGCCCCAGGTGGGCCATTTTTTATGATAACTAGTCTGATCAGTGCCTTGCAGGCTGATGGCCAGCCTCCCCAGGGTAGAAATAAATGTCAGGATAACTACAATAACCGTTTGTTTTTGATGACTTGATGGCCGCCATGTCTGCGTTAGATCCGGTATTTGATACCTCATTTCATAGCCGCCTGCTGCATCCCAAATGGTGGGGCAGCTGGTGTGCGCTGGGCCTGCTCTCCCTGCTGGCATTTACTCCTGCGAGATTGAGGGATCGCTTTGCCGATCTGATCTCTCCAACCCTGCTGCGTTTTTCGAAAAAGCAGGCCTATATCGCCGATACCAACCTCAAGATCTGCTTTCCCGAGCAGGATGCCGCTGCACGGCAGGCGCTGCTGCTCAAATCGATCCGGGTCGGGCTCAAGACCTTTATGGGCTTTGGCGAGCTCAGCTGGCGCAGCAAGGCGCGGCTGACCCGTCGCATCAAGGTTACCGGCTGGGAGCATGTGCAAGCGGAGCAGGCTGCGGGCCGCCCGGTGATCCTGGTGGTGCCTCACACCTGGGCGGTCGACATGATTGGCCGCTACTTCTCCATGATGGGCATTGAGATGTGCACCATGATGAAGAGTCCGAAAGATCAGGTGTTTGACTGGTACATCAACCGCGAGCGGGCCAAAGGGGGCAAGGTCTATGAGCGCAGCGCCGGCATCAAGCCGGCGATCAAGTCGATCCGCGCTGGTGCCAGTTTTTTCTACCTGCCGGATCAGGATCACGGCCGCGAGGCGAGCGTGTTTGTCCCCTTCTTTGGTCGCCCCAAAGCAACCCTGCCTGCCTTGCCGAAGCTGGTGAAACTGACTGGCGCCAGAGCCGTGCCCATCTTCGCCAGCTATGACGAGGATGAGGGGCGCTATCTGCTGGAGATTGAGCCGCCGTTTGACCCTTATCCCACCGCCGATCTGCTGGCAGACGTCAATACCATGAACCGGGTGGTAGAGATGCAGGTGGCGCGCCATCCCGAGCAGTACATGTGGTTTCTCAAGATCTTCGAAACCCTGGAGCATCAGGAGGGGGATGACGGCCTCTATGAAGCGGGGATCCAGCGCATTCGTCAGGGCTTGCCGCCCGAACCTTGAAAATTGGCCCGCTTGCGGGCCATTTTTGTTGGCACAGGCGCCTTTCGTATTTGGTCTGCTGCTGGTGGTTTTTAAGGCGAACGGGTGGACAAAAACAGCGCAAACAGGGGATAACAGGGTGTCTTATGAAAGGGAGAGGCAGGCGAGCGTGCGCGGAGCTATCTTCGAGAGCGGAAATAGGGTAAAAGGGCGGCCATGAAAATTCCAAATCGAATCCAACCTCTGGTTGATGACGGCCTGGTCGATGAGGTCGTCAGCCGGTTGATGAGCGGCAAAGAGGCCGACGTCTATGTGGTGCGCTGCGGCGACGAGATCCGCTGCGCCAAAGTTTATAAAGAGGCGTCCAAGCGCAGCTTCAAGCAGGCCGTGGTCTATCAGGAGGGGCGCAAGGTTCGCAACAGCCGCAGCGCTCGCGCCATGGAAAAAGGCTCCAAGTACGGCCGCAAACAGCATGAAGAGGTGTGGCAGAACACCGAGGTCGACGCCCTGTTCAAGCTGGCGGCGGCCGGTGTGCGGGTGCCACAGCCCTATGTCTGCCTCGATGGCGTCCTCTTGATGGAACTTATCACCGATGAGGATGGCAATGTCGCGCCGCGCCTCAACGATGTGGCGCTTACCCCCGAGCAGGCGGTCATCGATCACCACAAGGTGATCCGCTATGTGGTGCGGATGCTTTGCGCCGGTCTTATCCACGGCGATCTCTCCGAGTTCAATGTGCTGGTGGATGAACAGGGCCCCGTCATTATCGACCTGCCCCAGGTGGTGGACGCCGCCGCCAACAACCAGGCCAAGGCGATGCTGGAGCGGGACGTCAACAATATGCGCAACTACTACGGCATGTATGCCCCCGAGCTGCTCAAGACCCGTTATGCCCAGGAGATGTGGGCGCTGTTTGAAGATGGCAAACTCACCCCCGATAGCGAGCTGACCGGTCACTTTGAAGAGAGCCGCGCCGCCATCGATCTCGATTCGGTGCTGCAGGAGATCGAGAGCGCCGAGGAGGAGGCCTATGCCCGTCAGGCCCGGATGAAGGCGGAGCAGGAAGACAGTTACTAAAGTGTAGTGGTCTAATCATCCCGGACACCATTTTAGGTGGTACAGTCGCCACCATGACCTGAGGTGTTCAATGACAAGATTACGTCGCTCATTTACTGCCGAAATTCAAACTCGAAGCCGCATCCCTGGTGCTCGACCAGGGATATTCTGTCCCTGAAGCCAGCCGTTCACTGGATGTCGATGAAACCGTACTCCGTCGCTGGGTTCAGCAACTGCAATCCGAACGAACTGGCACAACCCCAATCGGCAAAGCACTGACTCCGGAGCAGCAAAAAATCCAGGAGCTGGAAGCCCGTATCAATCGACTCGAACGTGAAAAGGACATTCTAAAAAAGGCTACTGCTCTCTTGATGGCGGACGAGTTCACACGTACGCGCTGATAGACCGATTAAGGGAGCAAGCCCCCATCACCCTGGTCTGCTGCGCTTTCGATGTTCCAACATCCTGTTTTTACGACTATCTGGCCCGCAGGCGGGCGATTAACCGTGAGCGCATGCAGCCGCGCTCTGAGTTGCGCCGTTTGTTCAAAGCGAGCCGGAACTCAGCGGGCAGCCGCGCCTTGATGTCGATGATGCGGGAGTTGGGATATCAGATTGGTCGATTCAAAGTACGTAACCTGATGAAGGAAGCCGGGCTGGTATCCAAGCAACCGGGCGCTCATCGCTATCAGGTCGCTCGGTCTGAACGACCGGACATTCCCAATCTGCTGGCCCGCGAATTTGATGTCCAGCAACCCAATCAGGTGTGGTGTGGCGATATTACCTACGTCTGGGCAGGTGGTCGCTGGCATTACCTGGCAGCGGTTCTTGACCTGCATACCCGGCGGGTCGTGGGGTGGGCGATGTCTGATAAACCTGATGCAGAATTGGCAATCAAAGCACTGGAGATGGCCTATCAGCAGAGGGGTTGCCCATCCGGTGTGCTATTTCACTCCGACCAGGGCAGCCAATATGGCAGTCGGGCATTTCGGCAACGACTGTGGCGCTATCGCATGACCCAGAGTATAAGTCGGCGTGGCAACTGCTGGGATAACGCCCCGATGGAACGGTTGTTCAGAAGCCTGAAGTCAGAGTGGCTCCCGGCTATGGGATATATGAGCTTGCGAGAGGCGAAGCGGGATATCAGTTACTACCTGATGGATTACTACAACTGGCGGCGTCCACATTGCCACAATGACGGGATGCCACCAGCAAAAGCCGAAGAACGGCCTAACCAAGAGTCCGGATTTAGTTGACCACTACACTAGCCGGTTACTGGGCAACCAGATAGAGCTCCTTGCTGTAGACCACATCCTGCGGGTTAAGGTGGGGGTAGCCTTTCACGAAAGGCTTGAGCAACCTGGATTTGACCGAGAAATAGATAGGGGCGATGGGGGCATCCGCATCAATGAGTGCCTCTGCCTGTTGATACAGGGCATTGCGTTCAGCGGGATCCAGCGAATCGTGGGCCTTGGCCAGCAGGGCGTCGTACTCCTTGTTGAACCACTTGCCGCTGTTGGCGCTGCTGCTGGAGGTCATGATGTCGAGGAAGGTGGAGGCATCGTTATAATCCCCGTTCCAGCCATAGCGGCTAACCCCGAAATCCCCCTCGTTGAGTGCCGAGACCATGGTCTTCCACTCCATGTTGTTGAGGGTGGCAGTGACCCCCAGGTTGTGTTTCCACATGGAGGAGACGGCCAGCGCGATCTTTTTGTGGCTCTCGTTGGTGTTGTAGAGAATGTCCACTGTGAGTGGCTTGTCCGGGCCATATCCCGCTTCGGCCAACAGGGCTTTGGCTTGCTTGATCCGCTCCTCTTTGCTCTGCAGCTGGCTGGCCGGTTTTTTCAATTCAAAACCGTCCACAATGGGGGGCGTGAAGCTATATGCGGCAATTTGTCCCTGTCCCAGGATCTTGTCGGTGATGGTCTCCCGGTCGATGGCGAGCGAGAGCGCCTTGCGTACTTTCGGGTCATCGAACGGTTTGCGCTGGGTATTGAAGACATAGTAATAGCTGGCCAGCGTGGGGACGCTGACCAGTTCTTCCGGGCTCTTGCTCTTGAGCTGTTTGTACTGCTCCAGCGGATAAGTGGTGTAGTGCAGTTCACCGGTGCGATAGCGGTTGTAGGCGGCGGTTTCGGAGACGATCTCCAGATAGATCACCTTGTTCAGGACGGTATGCTGGTTGTTCCAGTAGTGGGTATTGCGCTCGGCACTCAGCCGCTCGTTGGGGGTCCACTCCTTGAGTACAAAGGCACCGTTGGAGACGATATTGCCCGGTTTGACCCAATCCTTGCCGAATTTTTCAATGGTGGCCTTGGGGGCCGGGAACGTGGTGTAGTGGGCAAGCGTCTTCAGGAAGAAGGGGACCGGATTTTTCAGGGTGACCTGCAGGGTGTGGTCATCGAGCGCCTTGATCCCGAGCTCTGATGGGCTCTTCTTGCCCTGTGTCACCTCGCTTGCATTGACCACTCCGGTCAACTCGATAAACCAGGCGTAGTTGGAGGCCGTCTTGGGATCGGCCGCCCGTTGCCAGCCGTAGACATAATCGGCGGCGGTGACCGGTTCACCGTTTGACCACTTGGCCTCGGG
The DNA here is from genome assembly GCF_051920345.1 of Aeromonas sp. 102P. Classification (NCBI taxonomy): domain Bacteria; kingdom Pseudomonadati; phylum Pseudomonadota; class Gammaproteobacteria; order Aeromonadales; family Aeromonadaceae; genus Aeromonas; species Aeromonas sp. 102P. The sequence goes on from NZ_JBQBCZ010000001.1 coordinate 2,642,279, forward strand.
CCTCAGTTTGAAGGTGTAGACGGTACCTGTCTTGTCTACCTCGTAGCTGACGGCGCCTGCTGGTTTGATCTTGCCGGTATTATCCAGCTCATAGAGCCCTTCAAACAGATCGTTGACGATGGCACTACCGGCGGTCTCTTCTACCAGCTGGGGGTCGATGGTGGTGGGTTCGGTGCCGATATTGGTCACGTAGATTTGTTGGGCATCCGGCAGCAGCTTGGTACCGGCAGGCACCTGGGCAGCCCAGGCGGGAAGGGCAAACAGTCCGGCTACCATGCCGGCAATGAGAGTCTTGTTCATTGATAATCCTTGAGTTTTATTTGCTTCCAAAGCGAAATCAGTGTGCTGGATTGGCGATCGGATCTCAAGAGGCAATGGCTGAGGGAACGGCAGGCCCATCAGACTCCATTTTTAATGGCTCAAGGCCAGTCAACTCATGGCTTGCAGCAGGTTATTGCCACGAATTAAGGGGCTGGAAGTTATCGATTGAAACCGAATAAAACGCGTCTTTTACCATAACGTTAGGCGAGATAGCCTATTTAATAGGCCGCTTAATTCGCTGCAAAAACAAAAAACAGACGTTACATTAGGTTACAAATCAAGGCCGCCGGTGATCGGCATTTTTTTTGCCGATGCCTGCAAACGTTTTCAATGCCAACGGATGCGATCTAAAGGAACAAAAATGCGAAACATGATCACCATGGGTGAGTTCATCGTCAAAAAGCAGGCGGATTATCCTACCGCGACCGGCGAGCTAACCTCGTTGCTCAGCTCGATCCGCCTTGCTGCCAAGGTGGTGAACCGGGAGATCAACAAGGCGGGACTGGCGGATATCATCGGTTCCATGGGCGCTGAAAACGTACAGGGCGAGGTGCAGCAGAAGCTGGATGTCTACGCCAACGAACGCTTCAAGGCGGCGCTCGAAGCGCGCGGCGAGGTGTGCGGCATGGCCTCGGAAGAGGAAGAGGACTTCGTCGCCTTTGACTCACCGCTCTCCAAAAACTCCAAGTATGTGGTGCTGATCGACCCGCTCGATGGCTCCTCCAATATCGACGTCAACGTCTCGGTCGGGACCATCTTCTCCATCTACCGCCGTTTGAGCCCGCAGGGTTCGCCGGTGACGCTGGAGGACTTCCTCCAACCGGGCAACCGTCAGGTCGCCGCCGGTTATGTGGTCTACGGCTCCTCCACCATGCTGGTCTACACCACAGGATTTGGCGTCAACGGCTTTACCTACGACCCCTCCATCGGCTGCTTCTGCCTCTCCCACGAGAACATCCGCATTCCGGAAGAGGGCAAGATCTACTCCATCAACGAAGGCAACTACATCAAGTTCCCGGACGGGGTGAAGAAGTACCTGAAATATTGTCAGGAGCGCGATGAGGCGACCCACAGACCCTACACCTCCCGCTATATCGGCTCCCTGGTTTCCGATTTCCATCGCAACCTGCTCAAGGGCGGCATCTACATCTATCCGTCCGGCACCAATTCGCCGAACGGCAAGCTGCGCCTGCTCTATGAGTGCAACCCGATGGCGTTTCTGGTGGAGCAGGCTGGTGGCAAGGCCTCTGACGGTTTTGGCCGCATCATGGATATCCAGCCCACCGCGCTGCACCAGCGTACCCCTTACTTTGTTGGCTCGACCAAGATGGTGGAGCGCGCCGAGGCCTTTATGCGTGAATTCTCCGCCCATGAGGATCCGACCAACCAGGGCTGATCGTCAGAGGTGTAGGTTGGTGCTGAGCGCAGCGAAGCCCAACATTTTCCGGCGCGATTCCCTCTCCCCCTGGGATAGGGCAGGGTGAGGGGAATGGTTTTCACTGCCCCCCTCATCCCCGACCCTTCTCCCACAAGGGGAGAAGGGAGACGCTAGTCACCAGCCAACATAAACAAAACGGGAGCCGATATGGCTCCCGTTTTAGTTGGCATTATCTCTCTGGCTCGCCGCCAGCGTTGCAGATATTCACAGGCTGTTGTTGGCCAGATCAGCCAGCAATCCATCCACCAGTTTCAGGCGCATGGCGCGATCCTGGGTCGGCACCTGGAAGCGCAGCCGGGTCGGCCCGTCCATCTTGTAGACCCTTGGCTGGCTGGAGAGCAGTTTGACCAGATAGGCCGGATTGACCTTGGTCTCCTGGGTGAAGTCGAGATAGCCACCGCGCTCGCTCATCTCCACCCGGCGAATGCCAAGGGCGGTGGCACGCTGGCGGAAAGCGGCCAGCTCCAGCAGAGTTTTGGTCGCCTCCGGCAAGAGACCAAAGCGGTCGATCAGCTCCACTTTCAGCTCGCGCAGCTCCTGCTCGTCCGCCGCACTGGCGATCCGCTTGTACATGGAGAGGCGCATATTGACGTCCGGAATATAGTCATCCGGCAACAGCGCAGGCAGGCGCAGCTCCACCTCGGTGTGCTGGCTCATCAGCTGCTCCAGCGACGGCTCCTTGCCATTTTTCAGCGCCTCGACCGCCTGCTCCAGCATCTCCATATAGAGGGTGAAGCCCACCGATTCAATCTGGCCGCTCTGATCATCGCCGAGCAGTTCGCCCGCGCCACGGATCTCCAGATCGTGGGTCGCCAGCGCAAAACCGGCACCGAGATCTTCGAGCGAGGCGATCGCCTCCAGCCGCTTCGCCGCATCCTTGGTCATCAGCTTGGGATGGGGGGTGAGCAGATAGGCATAGGCCTGATGGTGGGAGCGGCCAACCCGGCCCCGCAGCTGGTGCAGCTGGGCCAGACCCAGGTGATCCGCCCGATCCATGATGATGGTGTTGGCGCTTGGCACGTCGATGCCGGTCTCGATGATGGTAGTGCAGACCAGCAGGTTGAAGCGCTGGTGGTAGAAGTCGGACATGATCCGCTCAAGGTCGCGCTCGCGCATCTGGCCGTGGGCGATGCCAATGCGGGCCTCGGGTACCAGCTCCGCCAGGTCGGCGGCGCACTTCTCGATGCTCTCCACGTCGTTGTGCAGGTAGTAGACCTGGCCGCCACGCTTCAATTCCCGCAGCACCGCCTCGCGCACCACCGCCGGTTCGTGCTGGCGCACGAAGGTTTTTATGGCGAGTCGCTTGGCGGGTGGAGTCGCGATGATGGAGAGATCCCGCATGCCGGACATCGCCATATTGAGGGTGCGCGGAATAGGGGTGGCCGTGAGGGTGAGGATATCCACATCGGCCCGCAGCGCCTTGATCTTCTCCTTCTGGCGCACCCCGAATCTGTGCTCCTCATCGACGATGAGCAGTCCCAGATCCTTGAAAGTGAGCTCGGAGCCGAGCAGCTTGTGGGTGCCGATGATGATATCCACCTTGCCTTCGGCCAATTCCTTCATCACAGCGGTCTGCTCCTTGGCGGAGCGGAAGCGGCTCAGCACCTCGACCCGCACCGGCCAGTTGGCGAAGCGGTCGCGGAAGTTGTCGTAGTGCTGTTGCGCCAGTAGGGTGGTAGGCACCAGCACGGCAACCTGCTTGCCGCCATGGACGGCCACAAACGCCGCCCGCATCGCCACTTCGGTCTTGCCGAAACCCACGTCGCCGCACACCAGTCGGTCCATGCTCTTGGCTTGACACATGTCCCCCAGCACCGCATTGATGGCGTTGAGCTGATCGTCGGTCTCCTCGAACGGGAAGCTGGCGGCAAATTGGCGATAGGCCTCTTTGTCGTGCTTGAAGGCAAACCCGGCGCGAGCGGCGCGATGAGCGTAGACATCCAGCAACTCGGCTGCCACGTCGCGCACCTTCTCCGCCGCCTTGCGCCGCGCCTTGCTCCAGGCCTCGCCACCCAGCTTGTGGCTGGGCGGGTTATCAGAGCCGGTGTAGCGGCTGATAAGGTGCAAACTGGTGACCGGCACGAACAGCTTGTCGCCGCCGGCATATTCGAGGGTCAAAAACTCGGTGGGCAGACCACCGGCGTCGATGGTTTCGAGCCCCAGATAGCGGCCGACCCCATGATCCAGATGGACCACCGGCTGACCCTGGGTCAGCTCGCCCAGGTTTCTGATCACCGCATCGGAGCTTAAGTTTTTGCTCTTCTCCCGCGCCCGCTTGCTGCGCACTTTGCCGCCCAGCAGTTCGGTCTCGGTGATCAGCGCCAGTGGATCCTGACCGACCTCCTGCCACAGGAAGCCACGCTCAAGCGGTGCCACCAGCAGGCCGTGTCGATCCGGGCTCGCCATAAAGGCGTCGAGAGAGGGGAATTCCTTGGGTTGCAGCGAGATACGCGCCAGCAGATCGCCGAGCACCTCCCGTCGCCCTTCGGATTCCACCGCAAACAGGGTGCGCCCGGCAAAGCCTTGCAGGAACTGGTTAAGCGCCAGCAGAGGTTGCTCCTTGCTGTGATCGAGTTGCAGATCGGGCAGCGCGGAGATGGGCAGATCGTGCTGACCGGCATCACCGGCGGTGGCGGCCTCTTGCAGCCGCACCGCGCCATATTGGCCGAGGGAGGCAAAGAGCTGCTCCACCGGCAGATAGAGCTGGGCCGGTGGCAGCAGTGGGCGGGTGTTGTCCCAGCGTCTGTCTTCATAGCGCTGGCCGATGTCGTTCCAGAAGCGCTGGGCGGCGGGGTAGATATCCCCCACGGTGAGCAGCAGGGTCTCTTCCGGCAGATAGTCAAACAGGCTGGCGGTCTGGTTGAAGAAGAGCGGCAGATAATACTCGATGCCGGCGGGCCAGCGTCCCTTGCTCACCTCCTGATAGACGGAACCCTCGGCCCGCGACAGCTCGAACTGCTCGCGGAACTGGCCGCGAAACAGTTCGATGGCCGCCTCGTCGGTAGGGTATTCCCGGGCGGGCAGCAGGCTGACCGTCTTGACCGGTTCGCTGGAGCGCTGAGTCTCGGGATCGAATGGGCGGATGGAGTCCACTTCATCGTCGAAGAAGTCGATGCGATAGGGGCTGCTGCTGCCCATGGGGAAGAGATCGAGCAGGGAGCCGCGGGCGGCAAACTCGCCGTGCTCCAGCACCTGATCCACCGCCACGTAACCCGCCTCGGCCAGGCGGCCGCGCAACTGTTGCAGATTGAGGCGCTGGCCGGCCTTAACCATCAGGCTGTATTTGTCGAGATAGACCCGGGGGGCGCAGCGCAACATCAGGGTGGAGATGGGGACAATGAGTACCCCCTTGCTCATCTGCGGCAGCTTGTAGAGAGTCTCGAGCCGCTGGGAGATGATGTCCTGATGGGGGGAGAAGGTGTCGTAGGGCAGGGTCTCCCAATCGGGGAACAGCAATACGGGGGCGGACTGATCGGCTAGCTGCTTGTCTGCCAGCAGCTTGCCTGTCAGCAAATACTGTAGCTCCTGCTCCAGGCGCAGGGCGCTCGGGGTATCGGCGGTGATAAGCAGTACCGGCCCTTTGGCTTCATTGGTGAGACGAGCTGCAATCAGCGAGAGGCTGCTGCCGACCAGCTGGCCGAGCGTGATCTTTTGGCCCGCTTTGGCGGGCAAGGCGGGGAGTGTCATTGGCATGGTTCGATTCTTTTAACGTTGACGTTATCTATCGCTGACGTTCGCTCTGGTTAGCGCTGACGTTCTTGGGCGCGCAGCTTGAGCTGCTTCGATTGCACGTGGAGGCTGGCACGAACCAGCAGTTCACGGTCATCTTCGCGGATCCGCACATAGTCGAGCTGCACATGGGTGCCATGTTCACCGCCGTCAAGCTGTTTGACCTGGCCATAGCAGTAGATGGCGGCCGCCTCTTCCCGCAGGAAAATCTTGAGGCGCACGATCTGGTGCAGGTGCGGCGCATCCCAGTGACCATGATAGGGGTGCAGGTAGGTGAGTTGGCCAGCCCCGAAGCGCAGGGTGTGAAAGCGCTGCTCCGGATGGTCCTGCAGGGAGAGCACATAGCCCATGATCATATCGATCTTGCGGGACTGCTGATTGACGATCTCGATCAGATCGTGCATCGACTCGTTCTGGTTGCGCAGCAGGCGAGTGGTCACCAGATCGATGGAGGTAATGGCCGAAGAGATCCGAAAGGGCTCCGGCAGCTCAGCGTCCAGCTCCTCCAGCGAGGGGAGGTGGAAGTCGGCCGGCATGGGGATCACATTGACCGGCGTGGCATGAGTGACGCTGAAGAACTGTTCCTGCATGGAGGCTATCCCTTGTTGTCATGGACGGTTTCCCTTTATTATCCGGTATCTTATTTTGTTGGCAACGTACATATCCTTGAAGACCGGACTTTTTCAGCCCCTTTCGCTGGCCATCGGCCTGCGTTATGCAGGCTCGAAGCGCAGCAATCGCTTCGTCTCATTTATCTCCCTGTTCTCTACCTTTGGCATCGCCATCGGGGTCGCCGCCCTGATGGTGGTCATTTCGGTGATGAACGGTTTCGAAGGGCAGCTCAAAGGGCGCATCCTCGGGGTGATCCCCCATGTGGTGGTGACCAATCAGGCTGGCCGTATTGATGCAGACCCGCAAGGCTTGCCGGATCTGGCCAAATTACCCCATGTGGTCGCCTCGGCCCCCATGCTCGACAGCGAAGGGATGCTGCAAAGCCCCGGCCAGCTGACCGGGGTGAGTGTGCAGGGGATCGACCCTGCAAAGTGGCCCAAGGATGACATCCTCCACAGCCAGATGCTGGGGGGGCGCCTCGATACCCTGCAGGCCGGCCACTACCGCATCGTGCTGGGGCAGGGGGTGGCACGTCGCCTCAATGTCTCCATCGGCGATCAGGTTCGCCTGATCCTGACCGAGGGGACCCGCTTCACTCCCTTTGGTCGGGTACCGGCCCAGCGCCTCTTTACCGTCTCCGGTATCTTCGGGGTCGGCGCCGATGTGGATAACCAGATTGCGCTGATCGCACTGGGAGATGCCCAGCGCTTGCTGCGTCTGCCGACAGAAACCGTCGGTGGCATTCGCCTCTGGCTCGATGATCCCTTTGCGGCTGACGAAGTGATCAAGACACCGTTGCCGGATGGCTTGCTATGGCAGGATTGGCGCCGCGAGCGGGGCGAGCTGTTCCAGGCGGTCGCCATGGAAAAACGGATGATGGGGCTGATGCTGGTGCTGATCATCGCCGTCGCTACTTTCAACATCCTCTCCGCGCTGGTGATGGTGGTGACGGACAAGGAGGGTGAAGTGGCCATCCTGCGCACCATGGGCATGAGTGAATCGGGGATCGTCAAAATCTTCATGGTGCTTGGCGCCTCCAGCGGGGTGATTGGCGCCCTGTTTGGCGGACTGGCGGGCCTGGCGCTCTCCCTGGGTCTCAACCCTCTGCTCAATGCGGTGGGGCTCAACCTCTATATGGCGGCGGGCGGCAGTGGCCTGCCGGTGATCGTCGAGCCGGCTCAGGTCATCACCATTTTGCTGGGCGCCGTGCTGCTGAGCTTCAGTGCCACCCTTTACCCGGCGGCACGCGCCGCGCGGGTGAAACCGGCCGAGGCGCTGCGTTATGAGTAATGCCGTGAATAATACATCTTCTGTTGTTACCTCCGGTGCGAGTACCGGCGTTGTTACTGGTGCCTCTGTGGTCACTGGCGTAAGTGGAGCCCCTGTTATGAATGAAGCCGTATCCCGTGAACCTCTGCTGCGCTGCCAGGCGCTCAATCATGTCTATAAAGAGGGGGAGCTGGAGACTCAGGTGCTCAAGGGGATCGATCTCTGCGTCGCACCCGGTGAAATGCTGGCGGTGGTGGGGAGCTCCGGCTCCGGCAAGACCACTCTGCTGCACCTGATGGGGGCGCTGGACAACCCCTCCAGCGGCGCCGTGCTGTTCAAGGGGGAGGATATCCACCACTGGGACAGCCGTACCCAGGCCCGTTTTCGCAACCGCGAGCTGGGCTTTGTCTATCAGTTCCACCACCTGCTCTCCGAGTTCAGTGCGCTGGAAAATGCGGCCATGCCGCTGCTGATCGCTGGTGAGTCGGTGGCGGTTGCCACCGAAAAGGCAACCAAGATGCTGGGGCGGGTGGGGCTCTCCCATCGCTTGAATCACCGTCCCTCCGAGCTTTCTGGTGGCGAACGTCAGCGGGTGGCGATCGCCCGGGCGCTGGTCAACGAACCGAGCTTGGTGCTGGCGGATGAGCCCACCGGTAATCTGGATCACGCCAGTGCCACCGCGGTGTACGAACTGCTGTGTGAACTGAACCGTGAACTGGGCACTGCGTTTGTGGTGGTGACCCACGACTTGAGCCTGGCGGCCAAGCTCCATCGCCGGGTGACCCTGGTGAGCGGCGTGATGGCGGAGGTTGCCTGATGTTCAAACCGCTGCCCCTCTTTCTGGGCCTGCGTTACAGCCGCTCCCGCCGTCGCAACGGGTTTATCGCCTTTATCTCTGCCTCTTCCCTGATCGGTATTGCCCTCGGGGTGATGGCGCTGATCCTGGGCCTCTCCGCCATGAACGGTTTCGAGCGGGAGCTTAAAGATCGAGTGCTCTCCGTGGTGCCGCAAGGTGAGCTGGACGCCGTCGAGCGGCCGCTGCCGGACTGGCCACGTCTGCGTGACTACCTGCTGGCCCAGCCGGGCGTTGAGGCGGCCGCGCCGGTCATTCGCCTCAATGGCCTGCTGGAGCACGGCTCCGCCCTCAAGGGGGTGCAACTGCGCGCCGTGCTGCCCGATCTGGAAGCCAATCTGTCGGATGCGGGCAAATACATGACGGGCCGCGGCCTGCGTGAGTTGCAACCGGGTGAACGTGGGGTGATCCTCGGCAAGACCATCGCTGACAAGCTGGGGGTCAAGGTGGGGGACTCGGTCGCCCTGCTGCTGCCGCAAGGGGGTGATCAGGCGGGGATCAAGAATCCTCGGCGCGAAGCCCTGACCGTGGTGGGGCTGCTGGAGATCGGTGGTCAGCTCGACGGGTTGCTCGGCTTTATGCATCTGGCCGATGCGCAAGCGATCACCGGCATGGGCAGCGATGTGGAGGGCTTCAGCCTGCGGGTGAGCGATGTGCTTAAGGCGCAATCCATCACCGTAGCCGCCGCGCAGCTGTTCCCTCATCACGTCTATATCCGCAGCTGGATGAACAGCCAGGGCTACCTCTATCAGGACATCCAGATGGTGCGTACCGTCATGTATGTGGTGATGCTGATGGTGGTGGCTGTCGCCTGCTTCAACATCGTCTCCACCCTGGTGATGGCGGTGAACGAGAAGCGCAGCGAGATCGCCATCCTGAAAACCATGGGGGCGAGCCCCGGCCAGATCCGGCTCACCTTCGTCATTCAGGGGATGGTCAACGGCGTGGCAGGTGCCCTGCTCGGCGCCCTGCTGGGCGGGCTGCTCTCCAGCAAGCTGACCCAGATCCTGAGCGTTGTCGAAAAGCTCATCGGTCACCGCTTCCTCAATCCGGATATCTACTTTATCGACTTTTTGCCGACCGAGTTGCATATGCAGGATCTGCTTATCGTGACGGGCGCTGCTATCCTGATGAGTCTGGTGGCTACCCTCTATCCCGCCTGGCGAGCGAGCGGTCTGGTACCCTCCCGCGAGCTGGGTCACTGATGCGTTGCATCTAATGCGCAATAAAGAACGAAGGGCCCGCCGGTGTTAAACCGGCGGGCCCTTCTGTTTTTCTGTCTGTGTGTCGATGTGGTGAGCGGACTTAGTGGGCGTTCAACTCATCGAGCGGCAGGGAGAAGCTGGCCACGAAGGTGTCGATAAAGTAGCGCATCTCATCGCTCATCCGGGCTGCCAGCATGGCTTCAAGGCGCTTGCGAGCCGGTTCGAACTCCCGGTTGCCTGCGTTGATCTCCTCCAGACACTTGGTATAGGCGCAGAGGGTGTCGGCATCCTTGACCAGCCTGGCCAGCTCGTCATCCTGGGCTGCCGAATCGAGCAGGGGGCGAAAGTCCTCCACCAGTTCCGGCGGCAGCATGGCGAGCAGGCGCTGCTCGGCGGCCAGCTCGATTTTCTTGTACTCGCGGGCAATTTCGGGGTTGAAGTATTTGACCGGGGTGGGCAGATCGCCGGTCAGTACCTCGCTGCTGTCATGATAGAGCGCCATCACGGCGGCGCGATCGGCATTCACGCTACCGCCAAACAGCCGGTTTTTGATGATGCCGAGGGCATGGGCCACCATGGCGACCTGCAGGCTGTGCTCGGCAATATTTTCGGGCTGGATGTTGCGCATCAGGGGCCAGCGGTAGATCAGCTTCATGCGGGCGAGATTGGCGAAAAAGTGGCTGGGTAACATGACGGCCTCAACAAAAGACAATAAAAAAGGGCAGACCCTAGTCTGCCCTTTTTTTCGTTGCAGGGCAGCGTCTGCCCGCGCATTTCCCGCCGTTAGCGGATATAGCGGCCCGATTCCGCCTCCTGATTGGTCACAATCATCTGGCCAATGGGCGCCAGGCTGATCAGCGCCAGCTTGAGGTGCTGGATACCGAACGGGATACCGATAATGGTCACAAAGCAGGCCAGCGCGGAAGCGATGTGGCCGATGGCCAGCCAGACGCCGATCAGCACGAACCAGAGGATGTTGCCAATCAGCCCCAGAGTGCCGGTGCCGATATCGCTCTGGCCAGTCATGGTCTTGCGATTGACCGCCTGCTTGCCAAACGGGAAGAAGGTAAAGGTGCCGATCACGAAGCAGGCACGTCCCCAGGGGATGCCGACCAGCGAGATAAAGCAGACAAGACCGGCCAGCCACCAGGCCAGGCCCATAAAGACACCTCCCAGTACAAACCAGAGCAGATTGAACAAGAAGCGGAAAAAGGCCATGTGAGTGACTCCAGATCATCAATTTGGTTGTCACCATAACGAGGGAGGGGTAGGGACGCAATGGTTGATTGGTCCAATCGCCATTTGGCTGGTCAAATTGAGTCGCCGCGCGCAACGGTGGGCTGTTTTTTGGCGAAAGATGGGTAATAAAGCGGCGTTCGGATGAAAAAAGGTGAGCAAACGCAAAATTATTGCCATCGGATAGTTGAAGTCGGGCACCTCTCTCCCCATATAAAGGGCAGTTTTGCACGAATTGTGCTTGCACGCCGCTCAATGTGGGGGATGTGTGGCTCGACTCGACCAAAGTGCGCCGCTATAATGCCGCGTCATATTTTCTCATCACAAAGACATATCGTTGTCTTTATAAACAGGAAGACTCCGGGCTTTGCCCAGGGGTAATAAAGGGTCAGCACACAGTGCTGAGTTGAACGAGGTAGAAGAATGCAAGTTTCTGTAGAGACAACCCAGGGTCTGGAACGCCGTCTTACCATCACTGTACCGGCTGCTACCGTAGACGCCGCTGTGCGTAAAGAATTGAATGGCCTGGCCAAAACTCGTCGCATCGACGGTTTCCGTCCTGGCAAGGCTCCGGTTGCCATCATCAAGAAGATGTTCGGCGCCATGGCTCACGCCCGCGTTGCTGATGAAATGATGCAGAGCAACTTCATCAAAGCCATCATCGAAAACAAACTGAGCCCGGCCGGTGCCCCGACCATGGATCCGAAAGAGATCAAAGAAGGTCAGGATTTCGAATTCACCGCCACTTTCGAAGTGTATCCGGAGTTCGAAGTTGCAGGTCTCGAGACCATCAAGGTCGAGAAGCCGGTTGCGACCGTGAAGGATGAAGATCTGGCCAACATGATCGACACCCTGCGCAAGCAGCACGCTACCTGGGCTGATGCCGATGTTGCCGCTGCCAATGGCATGCGTGTGACCATGGACTTTGTCGGTTCCATTGACGGTGAAGAGTTCGACGGCGGCAAAGCTGAAGGCTTCAACCTGGTGCTGGGCGCTGGCCGCATGATCCCGGGTTTCGAAGACGCCATCATGGGCAAGAAAGCAGGCGACGAGTTCACCATCGAAGTGACCTTCCCGGCTGACTACCACGCTGAAAACCTGAAAGGCAAAGAAGCCAAGTTCGCTTCCAAGCTGATCAAGGTTGAAGAGCAGATCCTGCCTGAGCTGACCGAAGAGTTCGTGAAGCGTTTTGGTATCGAGAGCGGTTCTGTTGAAGAGCTGAAAGCCGAAGTGCGCAAGAACATGGAGCGCGAACTGGCTCAAGCCCTGAAAAACAGCGTGAAAGAGCAGGTTCTGAACGGTCTGGTTGAAGCCAACCAAATCGACCTGCCGAAAGCTGCCGTTGCTCAAGAGATCGACGCACTGCGTCAGCAGGCTCTGCAGCGTTTCGGTGGCTTCCAGGGCGGCAACGCTCCCGAGCTGCCGGCTGAACTGTTCCAGGCTCAAGCCGAGCGTCGTGTACGCGTAGGCCTGCTGCTGGGTGACGTGATCCGTACCAACGAAATCAAGGCTGACGATGCCCGTGTAAACAGCATCATCGAGTCCATGGCAACTGCCTACGAAGATCCGAAGGAAGTGATCGAGTACTATCAGAAGAACGAACAGATGCTGAACGGCGTTCGTAACCTGGCAGTAGAAGATCAAGCCATCGACCTGATCCTGTCCAAAGCGCAAGTGACCGAAAAAGAAGTTGCCTTTGACGAAGTGATCAACAAGTCTGGCGCCGCTGCCTAAGAACATTTGACTTAAGGTCAAGACTGTTAAGTATAATGGCTCGTGTGATCTCCACTCGGGCCATTTTATTTTAGGGACAATGCCTTATGTACAAGAACTATAACGATATGACCGATTCTCCCAGCAATGCGCTGGTCCCCATCGTGGTCGAACAGACTGCCAAGGGTGAACGTTCCTACGATATTTACTCCCGTCTGCTGAAAGAGCGGGTGATCTTCCTGACTGGTCAGGTTGAAGATCACATGGCCAATCTGGTGGTTGCCCAGCTGTTGTTCCTCGAGTCCGAGAATCCGGACAAGGACATCTATATCTACATCAACTCGCCGGGTGGTTCGGTGACTGCGGGCATGTCCATCTATGACACCATGCAGTTCATCAAGCCGGATGTCAGCACCGTCTGCATGGGGCAGGCCTGCTCCATGGGTGCCTTCCTGCTGGCTGGCGGTGCCAAGGGCAAGCGTTTCTGCCTGCCTAACGCCCGCGTGATGATCCACCAGCCGCTGGGTGGCTTCCAGGGTCAGGCATCTGATATCCAGATCCACGCCCAGGAGATCCTGAAGATCAAAAATACCCTGAACGAGCGCCTGGCGTTCCACACCGGTCAGGACATGGCTACCATCGAGCGTGACACCGATCGTGACAACTTCATGTCCGCCGAGCAGGCCGTGGCCTATGGTCTGGTAGACGGTGTCCTGAGCCAGCGTAGCTGAGCAGGGTGTCCCGGTCTGTTGTAAACTCAACAGGCCGATCCATCCTCTATTGATAAAACGAGGTTGCTGAATGACAGAAAAACGCAAGGGTGAGGGTGATAAGCTGCTCTACTGCTCTTTTTGCGGCAAAAGCCAGCATGAAGTGCGCAAGCTGATCGCTGGCCCTTCCGTCTACATATGTGATGAGTGTGTCGAGCTGTGCAACGACATCATCCGCGAAGAGATCCGCGAGATCTCTCCCAAGCGCGATGGTAACGAGCTGCCGACCCCTCATCAGATCCGCGCTCATCTCGATGACTATGTGATCGGGCAGGAGTATGCCAAGAAGGTGTTGGCCGTTGCCGTCTATAACCACTACAAGCGTCTGCGCAACAGCGGCGAAAACAGTGGTGTGGAGCTGGGCAAATCCAACATTCTGCTGATTGGCCCGACCGGTAGCGGTAAAACCCTGCTGGCCGAGACTCTGGCTCGTCTGCTGGATGTGCCGTTCACCATGGCCGATGCGACCACCCTGACCGAAGCCGGTTATGTGGGCGAGGACGTGGAGAACATCATCCAGAAGCTGCTGCAAAAGTGCGACTACGACGTAGAGAAGGCCCAGCGTGGCATCGTCTATATCGACGAGATCGACAAGATCTCCCGCAAGTCGGACAACCCCTCCATCACCCGCGATGTCTCCGGGGAAGGGGTGCAGCAGGCACTGCTCAAGCTAATCGAAGGGACCATCGCTTCCGTGCCGCCGCAAGGTGGTCGCAAGCATCCGCAGCAGGAGTTCTTGCAGGTTGATACCTCCAAGATCCTCTTCATCTGCGGCGGTGCCTTTGCCGGTCTGGACAAGGTGATCGAGCAGCGTTCCGTGAAGGGAACCGGTATCGGTTTTGGCGCCGAGGTGAAATCCAAGGATGCCAAGGCCACCCTGAGCGAGACCTTCGCCAAGGTAGAGCCGGAAGATCTGATCAAATATGGTCTGATCCCCGAGTTCATCGGTCGTCTGCCGGTGGTCGCGACCCTGACCGAGCTGGATGAGTCTGCGCTTATCCAGATCCTGAAAGAGCCGAAGAACGCGCTGACCAAACAGTACGCTGCGTTGTTCGATCTGGAAGGGGTTGAGCTGGAGTTCCGTGACGATGCGCTCAACGCTATTGCCCGCAAGGCGATGGAGCGTAAAACCGGTGCTCGTGGTCTGCGTTCTATTGTGGAAGCCGTACTGCTGGATACCATGTATGACCTGCCTTCTCTGGAAGGGGTCAGCAAGGTGGTGATCGACGAGACCGTGATCAAAGGGGACTCCGCGCCCTTGATGATCTACGAAAATCCCGAAACCCAGGCTGCTGCATCAGAGTAAATGTCTGATTTTTAATCAAATGGAAGGGGCTTTTTGCCCCTTTCATGCTTTTTACGGTTTCGGCGATTGAATCTCATCTCAGCGCCCCCATATACTCAGCCAAGCGCTTTGCCAACGGTATAACAAGCCGAGAGGACATATATGAACCTAGAGCGTTCAGAACGCATCGAGATTCCCGTCCTGCCTCTTCGTGACGTGGTGGTTTATCCCCACATGGTCATTCCACTCTTTGTGGGGCGGGAAAAATCCATTCGCTGTCTGGAAGCGGCCATGGAGCAGGACAAGAAAGTTCTGCTGGTGGCCCAGAAGGATGCGTCAACCGATGAGCCGACTGTGGAGGAGATCTTCACCGTCGGGACAGTGGCCAATATTCTGCAGATGCTCAAGCTGCCGGACGGCACCGTCAAGGTGCTGGTAGAGGGTGGGCAGCGTGCCCGCCTGGAGCGGATGATCGACGACAAAGATTTCTTTGTCTGCGAGGCCCAGTACATCCCCTCCCAAGCCATTGAGGAGAAGGATCAGGAAGTACTGGTTCGCTCCGCCATTGGCCAGTTTGAAGGCTATATCAAGCTCAACAAGAAGATCCCGCCCGAGGTACTGACCTCGATCTCGGCGATCGACGATGCTGCGCGTCTGGCTGACACCATGGCGGCCCACATGCCGCTCAAGCTGGAAGACAAGCAGAAGGTGCTGGAGATCGTCTCGGTCTCCGAGCGCATCGAATTCCTGATGGCGATGATGGAGTCGGAAATTGACCTGCTGCAGGTTGAGAAGCGCATCCGTACTCGCGTCAAGAAGCAGATGGAAAAGAGCCAGCGCGAGTATTACCTCAACGAGCAGATGAAGGCCATCCAGAAAGAGCTGGGTGAGCTGGAAGATAGCCCGGATGAGTTTGAAGCCCTCAATCGCAAGATTGAAGAGGCTGGCATGCCGGAAGATGCCCGTGAAAAGGCCCAGGCCGAGCTTGCCAAGCTGAAGATGATGTCTCCCATGTCCGCCGAGGCTACCGTGGTTCGCAGCTATGTGGACTGGATGGTACAGGTGCCGTGGAAGGCGCGCTCCAAGGTCAAGAAAGATCTTGGCAAGGCGCAAGAGGTGCTGGATGCCGATCACTATGGCCTCGAGAAGGTCAAGGATCGCATCCTCGAATATCTGGCGGTACAGGCACGGGTGAACAAGCTCAAGGGCCCCATCCTCTGTCTGGTTGGGCCTCCCGGTGTAGGCAAGACCTCGCTGGGCCAATCCATCGCCAAGGCGACAGGCCGCAAATATGTGCGGATGGCCCTCGGTGGGGTGCGTGACGAAGCGGAGATCCGCGGTCACCGCCGTACCTATATTGGTTCCATGCCCGGCAAACTCATCCAGAAGATGGCGAAAGTCGGCGTGAAGAACCCGCTGTTCCTGCTCGACGAGATCGACAAGATGAGCTCGGACATGCGCGGCGATCCCGCATCCGCCTTGCTGGAAGTGCTGGATCCGGAACAGAACAACAGCTTCAACGATCACTACCTGGAAGTGGATTATGACCTGTCGGACGTGATGTTCGTGGCTACCTCCAACTCCATGAACATCCCGGGCCCCTTGCTGGACCGGATGGAAGTGATCCGTCTCTCCGGTTACACCGAAGATGAGAAGCTCAACATTGCCAAGCAGCATCTGGTTGCCAAGCAGATCCAGCGCAACGGCCTGAAAGAGTCCGAGATCACCATCGAAGATTCTGCCCTGGTCGGAGTGATCCGCTACTACACCCGCGAGGCGGGGGTGCGGAGTCTGGAGCGCGAGATCTCCAAGATTTGTCGCAAGGCGGTCAAGCGCATCCTGCTGGACAAGAGCATCAAGCATGTTCAGGTCAATCAGGAGAACCTCAAGGAGTTCCTCGGGGTGCAGCGTTTCGATTACGGCAAGGCCACCGACCAGAATCAAGTGGGTCAGGTGTGTGGTCTGGCGTGGACCGAAGTGGGGGGCGATCTGCTCACCATCGAGACCACCAACATGCCGGGCAAGGGCAAGCTCACTTATACCGGTTCTCTCGGTGACGTGATGCAGGAGTCCATCCAGGCGGCCATGACGGTCGTACGGGCCCGTGCCGAGAAGCTGCGTATCAACGCCGACTTCTACGAGAAGCGCGATATCCACGTGCACGTACCGGAAGGGGCAACCCCGAAAGATGGTCCGAGCGCCGGTATCGCCATGTGTACCGCCCTGGTCTCCAGCTTGACCGGTAATCCGGTTCGTGCTGATGTGGCGATGACAGGGGAGATCACCTTGCGCGGCGAAGTGCTGCCCATCGGTGGTCTCAAGGAGAAGTTGCTGGCAGCCCACCGTGGCGGCATCAAGCGAGTGCTTATTCCGAAAGAGAACGAGCGTGACCTTGAGGAGATCCCGGCAAACGTCAAACAAGACCTTGAAATTTATCCGGTTCGCTGGATTGACGAGGTGCTGGAATTGGCGTTGCAGGACAATCCACAGGGGTTTGAGCGCGTTTCTGTCGTGTAAATGTTGATGCGCCGCAAATTTGGCGCATTCGGCGGGTGGTTAAGGCTTGCATGCACCCGATAACGGAAGTAGCCTTGACCACCGATCGGGTACTCGTGATGAGTCGCAATGCGTTGTGTGGCGCGGGTTTGCGCCAGATTGTCACTTGCAACTGTTCAGGAGGCTTGCTATAAAACCTCCACTTGTTGTGGCCAAGGAAATCAGCGCCGCAGCGGTGTTTGATAAAAGGGGAATATAAGAGTGAATAAATCTCAACTGATTGACAAGATTGCAGACGGTGCCGATATCTCCAAAGCTGCCGCTGGCCGTGCGTTGGATGCCTTCATTGATGCTGTTGGTGAAGCGCTGAAAGAGGGTGACCAGGTTGCTCTGGTTGGTTTCGGTACTTTCGCTGTGCGCGAGCGTGCTGCCCGTTCAGGCCGTAACCCGCAGACTGGCGCGACCATCGAAATCGCTGCTGGTAAAGTTCCTGCCTTCAAAGCCGGTAAGGCCCTGAAAGACGCTGTTAACTAAGTCGGTCGCTGATATCCGTCGGCTACCGTCCTTGGTCGCAGACCAGACAAGTTAGAGAGTCTTCTCTCATACTGATTGACCAAGGCGCATCGCAATCGGTGCGCCTTTTTATTGTTTACGCCCATCGAGTTCGGGAGCATAAGTACAAACATGATGTTGGATAAACTACGCGAAGGGGCGCAGGGCAAGGTAGCCAAGGTTATCTTGGGCCTGATCATCCTCTCCTTTGCCTTGGCTGGTGTAGGTAGTTACCTGAACGGCCCGGCCCGTACCGCCCCCGCCACCGTCAATGGCACCGAGATCAGTGCTGCGGCACTGGAAAATGCCTATCGTAACGAGCGCGCCCGCATGGAATCCCAGATGGGAGAGGCATTCAGCCAGCTGGCCGCGAACCCCGATTACATGAAACAGTTCCGTCGCGGTGTGCTGGATCGCCTGATCGATCAGGCTCTGCTGGACAGCAAGGCCCGTGAACTGGGTCTGCGCATCAGCGATGAACAGATCAAGCAAGCCATCGTGGCCATGCCGGAGTTTGCCGAGAATGGCAAGTTCAACAATGACCGCTATCTGCAGCTGATCCGTCGTGCCGGCATGACTCCTGAAATGTTCCGTGACTCCCTGCGTCAGGACATGGTGCGTCAACAGTTGATGAGCGCCCTGCTGGGCACCGAATTCTCCCTCAAGGGCGAAGCGGAGCAGCTCGACAAGCTCTACAACCAGACTCGCGATCTGCGTCTGGTGCGTCTGGCTGCTGCCAACTACATGGCTGACGTTCAGGTCTCCGACAACGAGCTGGAGCAGTACTACAAGACCAATGGCGCCCGTTTCATGAACGACGAGCAGGTCAAGGTCGACTATCTGCTGCTGGACGCTGCCAACCTCGCCAAGGATATCAAGGTCACCGAGCAGGATGCCCAGGATTACTACGATCAGCACCAGGATCTGTTCCAGCGTGCCGAGCGTCGCCACGTGGCTCACATCCTGATCCCGTTTGGCAAGGACGAGAAAGCGGCCGAGCAGAAAGCAGAAGCCGTGCTGGCCAAAGCCAAGGTGGGCGATGATTTCGCTGCACTGGCCAAGGCTGACTCTTCCGATACCTTCTCTGCCAAAAAAGGCGGCGAGCTGGACTGGTTCGAGAAAGGGGTGATGGATCCGGCCTTCGAGAAAGCCGCGTTCGCCCTGAACAAGGCTGGCGATCTCTCCGGCGTGGTGAAGAGCCCGTTCGGTTTCCACATCATCAAGCTGCTGGGGGTTGAAGCCGCCCAGATCAAGCCGTTTGCCGATGTGAAAGAAGAGACCATCACCCGTCTGCAAGCTGACAAGGCCAAGGAGAAGTTCTTCGCCGAGCAGCAGAAGATGGCTGACAACAGCTTCGAAAACCCGGACTCGCTGGATCTGACCGCTGATGCCATGGGGATGAAGGTTCAATCTTCCGATTTCTTCACTCAGGCGACTGCTCCGGCTCCGCTGAACGATCCCAAGGTGCTCTCTATTGCGTTCTCCGAACAGCTGCGCGATGACAACACCAACTCCGACGTGATCGAGCTGGCTGACGGCAAGGCGCTGGTGCTGCACATCACTGGTCACAAGCCCAAAGCGGTCAAGCCGCTGGCTGAGGTGAAAGAGCAGGTGATTGCCGCCATCAAGCATGACAAGGCTAGCGAAGTGGCCCGTGGTAAGGCCCAGGGCCTGCTGGACAAGCTGAAAGTCGGTGAGAGCATCACCGCCGATCTGACTGCACTCGGTCTGAAAGTGGAGACCCACAAAGGGGTTGCCCGCTTCGATCGCGAGCTGGATCAGAACCTGATTGCCCAGGCGTTCACGCTGCCCCATCCGATCGACGGCAAGCCGAGCGTGGCTCTGGTTGCCGAGACCAATGGTGACCGCGTTGTGGTTGCGCTGGACAAGGTCAACGTCCCTGCCGCCGCATCCGGCATGGCCGCCATGCTGCAAGCTCAGCTGGGTCAGGGCAAAGCCCAGGTGGATTACAAGTCTCTGATCGACGAGTTGCGCAAAGCGGCCAAGATCGAGTACTTCACCAGTGTGGAAGCGACCGTCGAGTAATCGGCACTGCGCAATCCATTGAAAACGGCTCCTTGATGGAGTCGTTTTTTTATCTGTGGGCAAGAGGGGGGGAGACTCAAGCTCTGTGCTCTTCGTGTAGTCACACCGCGGCTATACGTCCTGATACGGGATATAAAAAAACCGGCACCTGAGTGCCGGTTTTGCATTGCGCACTTGCGCAGGAGCGGGGTTATACCACGCCCTGGGTGCGCAGGTAATCCTCGTAGGTGCCGCCGAAGTCGCGGATACCATCTTCGCTCAGCTCGAGGATGCGGGTCGCCAGAGAGGAGACGAATTCGCGGTCGTGGGAGACGAAGATCAGGGTGCCCTTGTACATATCGAGAGCCAGGTTCAAGGATTCGATAGATTCCATGTCCAGGTGGTTGGTCGGCTCATCCATGATCAGGATGTTGGGACGCTGCATCATCAGCTTGCCAAACAGCATGCGACCCTGTTCACCACCGGAGAGCACCTTGACCGGCTTCTTGATGTCGTCCTGGGAGAAGAGCAGACGGCCCAGTACGGAGCGTACAGCCTGCTCGTCTTCGTTCTCCTGTTTCCACTGGGCCATCCAGTCGAACACGTTGAGATCAGTGTCGAAATCTTCGGCGTGATCCTGAGCGTAGTAACCGATCTGGGCGTTTTCGGACCACTTGATGGTACCGGTATCCGGTGCCAGATCCCCGACCAGCGTCTTGATCAGGGTCGATTTACCGATACCGTTGGTACCCAGAATGGCGACTTTCTCACCCACTTCCAGCATCATGTTGAGGCCCTTGAACAGGGGCGCCTCGCCATAACCTTTGGACAGGCCTTCGATCTCCAGAATGTTGCGGTAGAGCTTCTTCTCCTGCTCGAAGCGGATGAAGGGGTTCTGACGGCTGGAGACCTTCACTTCCTCAATCTTTATCTTGTCGATCTGCTTGAGGCGGGAGGTCGCCTGGCTGGACTTGGAGGCGTTGGCACTGAAACGGGAGACGAAGGATTGCAGATCGGCGATCTGGGCCTTCTTCTTGGCGTTGTCGGCCAGCAGACGCTCGCGCGCCTGAGTGGCGGCCAGCATGTAGTCATCGTAGTTGCCCGGGTAGACGCGCAGCTCGCCGTAGTCCAGATCCGCCATGTGGGTACAGACGGAGTTCAGGAAGTGACGGTCGTGAGAGATAATGATCATGGTGCTTTCACGTTCGTTGAGCACCTGCTCCAGCCAGCGAATGGTGTTGATATCCAGGTTGTTGGTCGGTTCGTCCAGCAGCAGGATGTCAGGGTTGGAGAAGAGCGCCTGTGCCAGCAGCACCCGCAGTTTCCAGCCAGGAGCCACTTCGCTCATCGGGCCGTTGTGCTGCTCGATGGGAATACCGGCACCCAGCAGCAGTTCGCCTGCGCGGGACTCGGCGGTATAGCCGTCATACTCGGCGACCAGACCTTCCAGCTCGGCGGCCTTCATGTAGTCGTCGTCGGTCGCTTCGAGGTTGGCGTAGATGGCATCGCGCTCGGCGATGGCCGCCCACAGCTCGGTGTGACCCATCATGACCACGTCCAGTACGCGCATATCTTCGTAGGCGAACTGATCCTGACGCAGCTTACCGATGCGCTCGTTGACGTCCAGGCTCACATTACCGCCAGTGGGCTCCAGATCACCGCCGAGGATCTTCATAAAGGTGGACTTGCCACAGCCGTTGGCGCCGATAAGGCCATAGCGGTTGCCGCCGCCAAACTTGACGTTGATGTTCTCAAACAGCGGCTTGGCGCCGAACTGCATGGTGATGTTGTTGCTACTTAACAAGGTATGTGTCCCGATTGGTCTGTCAAATGGCGCGCATTATGGCACAGATCCCCCGAAAGTTTTAGCGAGAAGTGTGATCTTGATCGGGGCAAGCGGGGCGTGCAGCCGATTGATGGGCAATAAAAAAAGCCGGCACGAGGCCGGCTTGGTAGTGTGATTGACTCATCAGTGGGAGGTGGCGCCAGAGGCACCCAGCCCGGTCTGGGAGCGAACGAACTGCGGCAGGAACTTGGCATGTTCGTCGGCGGCGTTCTGGGAGCTGTCGGTGATGGAGAAGAACCAGATCCCGACGAAGGCCAACCCCATGGAGAAGAGGGCAGGGTATTCGTAGGGGAAGATGGCCTGGGCATGGCCCAGCACTTTCACCCACACGGTCGGGCCCAGGATCATCAGGGTCACTGCGCTCACCAGCCCCAGCCAGCCACCGTAGACTGCGCCACGGGTGGTCAGGCGTGACCAGAACATGGAGAGGAACAGTACCGGGAAGTTGCAGCTGGCGGCGATGGAGAAAGCCAGACCGACCATGAAGGCGATGTTCTGCTTCTCGAACAGGATCCCCAGACCAATGGCAACCACGCCCAGCACCAGAGTCGTAATCTTGGAGACACGCAGTTCATCGGTCTCGTTAGCCTTGCCCTTCTTCAACACGCTGGCATAGAGGTCATGGGAGACCGCAGAGGCTCCCGCCAGGGTCAAACCGGCAACTACCGCCAGAATGGTGGCAAATGCCACGGCGGAGATGAAGCCGAGGAACAGGCTGCCACCGACCGCATTGGCCAGATGGACTGCCGCCATGTTGGTGCCGCCCAGCAGGGCGCCGGTGGCGTCCTTGAAGGCCGGGTTGGTGCTCACCAGCAAGATGGCGCCAAAGCCGATGATGAAGGTGAGGATGTAGAAGTAGCCGATAAAGCCGGTGGCGTAGAACACCGATTTACGCGCCTCTTTGGCGTCACTCACGGTGAAGAAACGCATCAGGATATGGGGCAGACCGGCGGTACCGAACATCAATGCCAGACCGAGCGAGATGGCGGAGATGGGGTCAGCAACCAGGCCACCCGGGCTCATGATGGCAATCCCTTTTTCGTGCACCTTGACCGCTTCGCTAAACAGGGCACCGATATCGAAGTTGACCGATTTCATGACCATGATGGCCATGAAGCTGGCACCGGAGAGCAGCATCACTGCCTTGATGATCTGCACCCAGGTAGTGGCTAGCATGCCGCCAAACAGCACGTAGAGCACCATCAGGATACCGACCAGCACCACGGCCACATGGTATTGCAGGCCAAACAGCAGCTCGATCAGTTTGCCAGCACCAACCATCTGGGCGATCAGGTAGAGGGCGACCACCACCAGCGAACCACAGGCGGAGAGGGTACGCACTTCAGTCTGCTTGAGACGATAGGAGGCGACATCGGCAAAGGTATATTTGCCGAGGTTGCGCAGCCGCTCGGCGATCAGGAACAGAATGATGGGCCAGCCCACCAGAAAACCGATGGAGTAAATCAGGCCATCGTAGCCGGAGGTGTAGACCAGCGCGGAGATCCCGAGGAAGGAGGCGGCGGACATATAGTCACCGGCGATGGCCAGACCGTTCTGGAAGCCGGTGATACGGCCACCGGCGGCATAGTAGTCAGAAGCCGAGCGGTTGCGCTTGGAGGCCCAGTAGGTGATGAACAGAGTGGCGGCCACAAAGACCACGAACATCACGATGGCCGACACATTGAGGGGTTGGCGTTGTACCTCGCCGGTCAGCGCATCCGCTGCCAGCAGGGGGGAGGAGGCCAGTGAGGCCAACAGCAGCCACTTGCCTTTCATGCTTTTTGCGCTCATGACTGCACTCCCTTGAGGATCTTCTGATTCAGCTCGTCAAACTCGCCGTTGGCCCGAAACACATAGATGCCGGTCAACACGAAGGAGGAGAGGATCAGTCCCACCCCGACCGGAATGCCACGGGTGACGGTGGTGCTGTCGCTGAGCGGGGTGCCGAGCCAACCGGGGGCAAAGGCGATGAGCAGAATAAACGCCAGGTAGAGTCCCAGCATCAGAGCCGAGAGGGCCCAGGCAAAACGCTGGCGCTTGGCGACCAGCTCCTGGAAGTTGGGATCTTGCTGGATCCTCAGATAGCTTTGCTGTTCCATTGCAGTTCTCCATGACATGAGTGTCAGCGGTGGATGGGGTAACCCCGACGAGCAGGTAATCTGCTCATGTAAGCAAAATGTGAATTAAATGTTATTTGTCGACAATTAGACTTTGGGATAAGCCAGTGGCGAGCCGCAGGTCAGGCGCAGATAGATGAGTGCGGCCGTGGTGGCATCGGCAAGGGCATCGTGGGCGGGCAGGTGGGGCAGCGCCAAGTGACGGCAGATGGCACTCAAGTGGAGGTCAATGGCGGCATCGGGGTAGCGGCGATAGAGGTGGTCGTGATAGAGCTGGCTCACCTCGATCCCTCGTTGGGGCAGGGTCAATCCCCACAATTTCTGGCAGGCAAGATTGAGAATACGCAGGTCGTAGGCGATGTGATAGCCCACCAGTTCGCGCGGGCCGATATAGTCGAGTAGCAGGCGCAGCGAGGCTTCCAGCTCCATCCCCTGTTGCAGATCCTGATGGCGCAGACCGTGGATCACCACAGATTGGCTGGTCAGGCTGGCCGGTGGCTGTACTTTGATGGCGAGGGCCTCACCGGTCAGCAGCCGGTTGCCCTGAATGCGCACCGCCCCGATGGAGACGATCTCGGCCTGCTCGGGATCGAGACTGGTGGTCTCGAAATCGAGGGCGATCCGTTCATCTTCCGGTGGGGTGGCAAAGAGCGGCGCGAACTCGCCAGTTCGGAACGCACGGCCATACCAGTAGCGTCGAACGCGGCTCAACATGGCTATTGTCTCAGACGAAAGTGCAAGGTGAGCCACTGCTGGAACTTCTTCACCTGATGCAGCGCCTGACGCAGCAGATCCCGCTCGCTGTGGCTAAGCTCGCTTGTCTGTACCCGGCTATTGCCCCCCTTGAGCTGGCTGCGCAGCCTAAGCCGGATAAAGAGCCGGAACGCCTCCGCCAGATTGCTGCTATAGTCGGCACTGAGCCGATCGGCGACCACCAGCGCATCGATACGCCCCAAGGTTGAAGTCTCCAGAATGCCTGCCTCAAGGGCCAGCATGCGGATGCCGTGCACCAGCGGGAACAGGCCACCCCGTTTCAGATCCAGCCCTTCCGGTGGCTGCTCCAGCCGGCCAAACAGGGTGAGCGGGGCATGGAAGGCCACCGCCGGTCGCACCATCTCCGCCAGCAGATCCCGCCTGTCCGCCAACTGCTCGCGCAGCGCTCTGGCAACCGGCAGATGGAGCTGACGGTCCCCTGCTATGGGGTGAGCATCGGCCAGGGTGGCGAGCCAGAGCAGCTCATCCTCCTTTGCCGTAGTGCAGGCGCTAGCAATGGCGCTTTGCCACTCGCTGCCTGTTTTCACCCAGGCCGGATTGTTCACCATCACCTGCCCGGGGCAGAGGGGGTAGCCGAGCCGCTCCAGCAGGGCGCTGAATTCGGCCAGATCGGCTGCCTGGGTGGGCCATGCCAGCCCCTCTGGCAGGATCAGGGCGTTGTCCTGATCGGTTTTGAGGATCTGCTCGCCGCGCCCCTCCGAGCCCAGCATCAACAAGCAGACGTTATCCTGTACCTCGGGGGGATCACCAGCACAAAGGCTTTGGCGATCAGCTGTTCGTTGATGGTGGCGATGAGCTTCATCAAAAAGGCGGTGTGGATCCCCTGGGCAAACAGGGATCGGGTCAATTGCTGCTGCTCGCGGGCGACCGCCTCCAGCGCCGGCAGGCTGTCGGCGCGGGCGATACGCAACGTCAGCACGTGGGAGTGGGTAGAGAAGAGCCCCAGCACCTGAGTCAGTTGCAGGATCCCCGCCACCTCATTGCCGCGCCACACCACCAGTCGCTTGATGCGATGGCGGGTCATCAGCAGCAGGGCATCAAACAGATAGCTCTCCAGCGGCAGACCAATCAGGGGCGTGGGGGTCAGCACCGAGAGGGGGGCTGTCAGCGGCAATCCCTTGAGGGTCAGGGCATGGAGCAAGGTCTTGCGGGTTGCCAGCGTGAGGGAGCCGTCGTGGGCCGGGTAGAGCAGGCAATCGGTCCCCTTGCTCACCATGGCTTCGGTGGCTGCCAGCAGTGACAGCTTGCTGTCGACGATAAGCGGTGCCTGCAGGTGGCCGGGTTCGATTCGGGTCAGGATAAATTCCGCCAGATTCTTCTGACCCAGCTGTTCGCGCTGCTCCTGCTGGCGCTGGCGCTCGGCCAGATTGGCGGTGAAGTAGCTGGCAAACTGCGAGTCCTGCTCACAGAGCGCCAGAAAAGTGTGGCGAGGAATGAGCTGACAGAGGCTATCTTCCAGCGCGGTGAAGCGGTGGCGGCAGCGGCCGTCAAATTGGGCGCGCACATCGAACAGATCATCGACCCCGTAATCACCAAACTGGTGGTGAGGTGCCGACTCTTCCACAGCTCCCTTGATGATGAGATAGAGGCCGGGAGGCTCGTCCCCCTCTTTTAGCAGCAGATCTCCGGCCCGAAAATAGCAGAGCGAGAGGTGACGGGAGAGCCGCTCGCGCGCCTCCTCATCCAGTCGGTCGAACGGTGGTCTGGCAAAATTGAACAGGGTTGACATGACAGCGTCCTCTGCTGGCTTGCGGCACTCATGCAGCTCCCAGTGTGACAAAGGGAGGGGGAGGCGACCAGCCGACTTTAGTCTCAGCTGTACCGCCTGTTCACACTCTGATAACGTGGTGGTATGACCAGTGAGTCAGTTTCAGGGATCAAGGAGAGGACAAGGGAGATGGAAAAACCAAGGATCAAGTGCGAGATCCACGACGGGATTGCCGAAGTGATGCTGACGCGGGGGGATAAACTCAATGCGCTGGACCGCGCCATGTTCAGCGCCATCGATGAGACATTGACGCAGCTCGCCCGGCACAAGGGGCTGCGGGCGGTGATCCTGCACGGCGAGGGGCGGGCCTTCTGCGCCGGGCTGGATGTGAAATCCATGCTGAGACAGCCGGTGGCGGCGCTCGATATTCTCAAGCGCGAAGCGGACGAGGCGACCAATCTGGCCCAGCGGGTTGCCTATGGCTGGCACCAGCTGCCGGTGCCGGTGATTGCGGTGACCCAGGGAGTCTGTTTTGGCGGTGGCTTGCAGATCGCGCTCGGCGCCGATTTTCGCTTCAGCACCCCCGATTGCCGCTTCTCGGTGATGGAGATCAAGTGGGGCATCATCCCCGATATGAGTGGCAGCGTCACCATGCGCAACCTGATGGGAGTGGATACCGCCATGGAGCTGGCCATGAGCGGGCGCGAGCTGGATGCCGTCGAGGCCAAATCCCTCGGGATGGTGAGCCAGGTCTGCGCCGATCCGCTGGTTGAGGCGCGGGAGTTTGCCCGCACTCTTATCACCAAGTCGCCCGATGCCTTGGCGGGGATCAAGCAGCTCTTCAGTCAGGCCTGGGCTCGCAGCGATGAGGCGATGCTGAAGGAAGAGACCCGGCTGCAAAAGCAGATCCTGGGGCGACCCAATCAGTGGCGAGCCACCCTTAACAGCCTGTTTCGCTGGCGTCTGCCCTTCGGGCCGCGCCGCAATCCGCTTTGACTGCGAGCGGCACGAGCGATCTACGGTATGCCCGACTACCTGGGCGGCCTGCAGTCGGCGCTGCTCAATCAGGATGCCACCCTGTTTCGGCGCAAGTACTTCCTCAACGGCGCCCATATGGGGTTCATTTTCTACGCCACCGACCCGAACATGGACGACGACACCGAGGAGGAGATGAAGGAGATGATTGCGAGCAGCAAGGGAGTGGGGAACTTCCGTTCCATGTTCGTCAACATCCCGGACGGCAAGCCCGATGGCATCAAGTTGATCCCGGTGGGGGATATTGCCACCAAGGACGAGTTTGCGGCTATCAAAGGGGTCACCGCCCAGGATGTACTGACCTCTCACCGCTTCCCGGCGGCGCTGGCCGGTATCATTCCGACCAATGGCGGGGGAGGGCTCGGGGATCCCGAGAAGTACGATGCGACCTATGCCCGCAACGAGGTGTTGCCGCTGTGTGAGCTTATCCAGGATGTCATCAACAGCGCGGGACTCCCGTCTCCCTGCGGGCCGATTTTCGGGAGAATATCGGTTCAACTGTATAAACAAACAGTGCTTGCTGTGGCAAGATAGGCTGTTGATTTGGATAGAAAAGGGGGCGTAATGCGGGTTTATTGCAAAGTGTGTGGCCAGCGGGGCCGCATTACCAAGACCAACCGGCTGAGCGACGATGTCTCGGATCTCTACTGCCAGTGCACCGATGCAGAATGTGGCCACAGCTGGGTGGCCACCTTGTCGTTCGCTCACACCCTCAGCCCCTCGGCCAAGACCACGAACCAGCTGGTGCTCAGCTTGATGGGGTCGCTGACGCCAGAGGGGCGGCAGTTGGTACTCAAAGGGTTGGAAGGTGTCTAAATTATTGATGTCGATTCAAAATTTATGCTGGCGATATGACTGAGGAATACATGGGGCCTTCGTAGTCAATAGGCTCACCAGTAATTTCCTCAATCACCTTATTTTTTTCATCCATCCAATTTTGGAACACATCCAAATGGTCGTAGATTAGAGGGTGTTTTTTAGCTGATGCCGCAATCAAAAATGCAATTGCCTGACCGACATCAATACAGACAAGTAAAGAGTTATTTACCTCCCTGCTATTCTTTCCATAAACACCGATAAGTTCAAAACCATGGTATTTATCATCTATTTGGCCTGCGTCTATCAAGTGATTGAACACTGATTTTCGATTCGGATGTGCACCAAAGTCGATCGAGGCTTCATAGTTACTCATTAAAAATTCAGCCATTTCAGGAGAAAGCGATTTTAATTTACTTACAGCCTTTGTAACAGAGAGTTCCCTGCGGCATCTTTCTCGTGCACTCTTAGATACATGTCTTTGTAACCAAACCTTCTCGATTGCCTCGTCACAAGCACATAGGTAAGCGTAACTGGCAGATTCCAATGCAACCCTGGCGATTGG
This sequence comes from Aeromonas sp. 102P, assembly GCF_051920345.1. Taxonomy (NCBI): domain Bacteria; kingdom Pseudomonadati; phylum Pseudomonadota; class Gammaproteobacteria; order Aeromonadales; family Aeromonadaceae; genus Aeromonas; species Aeromonas sp. 102P. The sequence goes on from NZ_JBQBCZ010000001.1 coordinate 2,670,644, forward strand.
GAAAACTGAGGCTGCATGTCCAGATAGTGCTTGCCGCACAGCACTCATCAGCATTAAGTAGGAGTTCATTGCTAGAAAACCGGCAGTAGGACTTATATCAAGATCGTGATCAAATACTTCCTGCTGGAAGATTTTTTCCATCTGATCAATCAGATACATTAACTTGGGTTGCTCACTTTCGTGGCCTCGAGCGTTTTCAAGAGTTGCGAGAAGATAGTTATGAAGTGTATTAATATTAATTTTCAACTCTTGCTCCATTATACGTTGGTTTCTTGTGTGATGTCGCCAGTGTTATCTAAAGGGATGGCCGCCGCTTAGTAAATGACTACATATCACTATCTCAGAATTTAAAATGGGATATCTAAAAAGTCTTTTCTATTAACTCGACGTTTACTCCATTATCCCGCGTAAACTGTTCAAAGGATTTGTTTCCTATGTTTTTTCTAAAGTCAATAAGAAAGGCTTTTTTTATACGATGCCAATCGGCGTTCGTTTGTTCTTTACTAAGAGCGCAAACTGCAAACTCTAAACGATTTAGTTTTTTGGTGTTTTTATTTTTCTTTGAAAAAAACATAATTCTCTTTCCATCGTTACTAGGACCTCCATCAAAAAAATCATTCTTTTTATAAAATCCGGCACTGCCATAAGATGAAACTAAATTGATGATATCAAATCTGCTTTTTATATCATCTAGAATCATAGTTCCGATACCATTGCCTTTGTATAATGGATTTACTGCAATATAGTTAATCCTAACGGCACTAATGTCTGATGCGGGTCTGGTAAGAAAGGCGAAACCATAAAATGAATCTTTATTATAAAGTGTTCTAATAAGGGCAAGATCACGATTATGAAGTGAAAAAGCTAAAGTTGAAAACACTTCTTTTATACTCTCGCCAGATTCAGCCATCCAGCTTGAAAATATCAGTGCATGTAAAAAGCACACACCTTGGTTGTCCATTTCAAGAATACCACTATAAAGATCGTCAAAGTTAATCGCGTTAGTCATAACCCCACCTAAAATTCCTATATAAGACAGATATATTATCTTGCCATATCATGATACTGGTTTCATCTTTTCCATCGTAAGCAGCCATTTGGTAAGGGGGGCGAAAAGCCTGAGCAGCTAGGCGCTGATGCGGGTCATCGACAAGATCAACCAGGGGTGGCTCGGGAAGGTCTACTTTGCAGCCTGCGTCCGAGATATTCGAGAATGGATGATGAAGCGGGAGCAGTTAAGCCCCCGCTATACCACCGTGTTCGGCGAGCTACTGGTGGTTAAGTGAGTTCTTTAGGCCCCATCTTTGCTAAAGCACCGATGCCGAGTGTGGCACTGGCATTGAAAGGAGTGGGGGCATAATTGTGTCCTGGCGGTCGTTTTTTGCTCAAAGAATAGACTTTTATTCTGCATCGTATCGATCACACTGATGACTTGCGTCAAGAATTGAATAGAAAGTTAGCCTGATAGTTAACTTTTTACTCACTAAAATGGTGATCGTTTGATACTCTTTCTGCTGACAAAGTCCCGCTAGTCATAATCAAGAAGAAGCACATAAGTATATGAATGCCATCTTAAAATTGATTATGGCTCCTATAAACACCGACTAACAAAATCCCGCATATAATTATGAAACGACGATTGCAAATTTTTATTTCAAGCACGTACCTAGACCTCATCCCAGAAAGACAGGCCGCAGTTAGTGCAATTTTAAAATCAGGTCATATTCCCGCCGGTATGGAACTGTTTACAGCGGGGGATAGATCTCAAATGGAAACCATTAAGCGATGGATTGATGAATCTGATGTGTATATGCTCATCCTTGGAGGAAGATATGGTTCAGTAGAGCCAACATCTGGGATCAGCTACACCGAACTTGAATTTGACTACGCGATACAACAAAAGAAACCAGTGTTTGCGGTTGTTATCAAAGAAGATGCGTTGGAGCAAAAAATACGGTCTGGTGGTAGTGCATTTATTGAGCGGGAGAACCCCAAGGAGCTGGCTCTTTTTCGGTCCAAGGTTCTGAGTAACATATCCTCTTTCTTTGAAGACCAGAAGGATATAAAACTCTGTGTTCATGAAACTCTTTCTGAATTTTCTGTGAACAGAGACTTGAAAGGGTGGGTGCAAGCGGATGAGGTAGTTGACACTAAACCTTTGTTTGATGAAATCAAAAAACTGTCAGATGAAAATAGAGAGCTCAAAGAGGCGCTATCTAATTTAGAGACGCGGGCAGTATCAGAATCAAATAAAAAAGCGGAATCATTCAAAGAACTAAAAACAGTTCTGGCAGGGATTGACATCAAGATTCCAGCGAATTTAGCTAATGGGGAGGAAAAAAAAGTCGATCTTCTTGGACTTTTTTATGGGAATCGGGATGCCTTAGTCGGAGGAATAACCAATCATGTGGACGCCAGTGATACAGATATATTCTTTTTCTATAATGTTTGCCCAAAGCTACAAGTCCATGGTTTGGTGGTGAATGAAAAAGTTGCAGGTGTTCGTTATCGTCGATATGCCGTCACCGAACTTGGCAATACTTTATTAGCTGAGATAGAAAAACAAATTGTTCTTAGTAAAAAAAATGAGAAAACAAAAAAAGCAGTTAGTGCCCAAGCGAATACAGAGGTAGATAGTACGCTATCAACAGATTAGTTGGCCATAACAATATTTTTAATGCTTGAAGTTGATGGTTGTTTATAAAGTGGCTAGAGATATTATTCTAGCCACTGCGATACCTTATTTATTGATATATGTTTACATATGATGCCAATTGGTTGGAAAAGTTAATAGGAGGCCACATGCCATCTCAGGCTTATCGCAAATTTTTATATAATACACTGGATGTCGATAGATTAATATCATCCCATAATATATTGAGCCCAAGCAGTAGAGGTCGGAGAGGCTTAGGACATATAACTAGAAGTGGCGTTGTTCTCTTATGTGCAGCATGGGAGGTATACGTAGAGGAATTAGTTGTTGAGTGCTCGCAATATTTAGCAAATAGTTTCTTTAATCCTACTGAGTTGCCTCTTTCAGTTAAAAAAAACTTAGCTAAGTTCATCAAGGAACATAAAAATGAATTAAAGTTGCTTGAGCTGGGCGGTAGTGGCTGGAGAGATGTTTATATAAACTATTGTAAGGATAATGCCACTAAAATTAATACGCCAAAACCAACAATTCTAGACCCACTTTATAAACAACTTATCGGGTTAGATGGATTGTCAGATTTTTGGTCATGTGGCGCTGATTATATAAAAGACTTTGTTGGTATTCGAGGTGGGATCGCTCATAATGGGCGTTCATCTGGATATGTAACAGTCCGCGAGCTAATTGAATATAGAGATGCGATATTATTTACTGCAAAAGAAACAGATAACCAAGTATGTGATTATGTATTTGGTACAGTACAGTCAACGATACGGCCTTGGCGTAAATTACGATAAAAATAGTTTGTTTTATGTGCGCTAAATGCTAATGGGTGAAAACTAATATCGACAGTGTAGGCATAAGTTAATTAAATAAAAATACATTATGTTGTTTAGCTGATGGAATGTCTAATTGTTTGATGGCTGGTTGTTATTAGTTGATACAATCGGGCTGAGCCGTTGTGTTGATTTTTTCCGATAGCACTTAGGGGGAGAGAGCTGTTGTGTCACCTAGTAGGATGAGGGGTTCTGGCCAGAAATGGTTCAGCTTCTCGTTTGTTGGCCGGCTCTCTGCTTGTTTATGTCCATTCTTCGTTGTAGTTTTCCTGTTCCTGAGTTCACGTTGGCACATCCATCTCCTCCAACACACGCCACATCTCTGATTGATAGGGCTCTGGCAATATCTCGATCCAGCGGTGTGTCCCAGTATGGCCTTGCGCCTGGTAGACCTCGCCGCACAGTTCAACCAGCATCGGCCAATCCTCATCCCCTTCCGGTACCGCATACTCATCCGGCTGGTCCTGTTCGGTTGGCAGTTGGCAATCTGCTATCCAATCCGGCTCGCTTGGGAGCGATCTGCACGACTGCACCTGGCCGTTCTCCAGCCAGAGGGTGAAACCGTCTGTTCTGACACTGGCGCCAGCCCGCAATCGCTCGATGGAGAAGGGCGATAACCCCCATTGTTCCCTCATGATCTGGTCTGTGAAGGCATCAGGATCTGGCCGCGTACAGTTATTGTCAGAGCTCCAAGGTGCCGGGCTGTCGCCCGTCTTAACCCCACCCCCCCTCGCTGCAGCCTCGGCGGCTTTTCTGGCGTCATGGGTGCCGGCAGGCACAATTTCCCACCCTTGCAGGCGGGTCTTGATACCCAGGCGAGCGGAGGTAATGCCCATCAGGCGTTTGATGTCTTCGCCATAGCTGTTGGCCTGCTCCTCGATGAGGTGGGCCAGCTTGATGGGGTGTTCGGCACGGGTCGCCAGTGCGCCGCCCATGGCGTGCAGGTAGCAGCGAAAGATGCCGTTATCAGCGGCAAATCGGGCTGCCTCAAAGCGTGGGTCTTGCAGCACTGGCTTGGGTGGGCCAACCAGTTCGGCATTCTTCTTGGCGTTGCTGATGCGGCGCAGCTCGCGCCATACTCCAACCGGGGCGCCGCCGATCTGCTGGAAGGTGCGAATGCCCCACCAACTGGCCCAAGCCACGGCATGAAGGGCGCCCTCATCGGCGGCAGTGCCGGCCTCTTCGTCATCGTCCAGGTAGGCGCCGTCGATGTTCTTGGCAATGTATTTGGCGATATAGCCCGCGGCATCGCCCTTGGCTGGGTCTATCTCTTTCCAGTCGAAGCGGGGAGTAAAGTCGGTAAAGGGTGGGGCGCCCTTGATATCCCGTACCAGCTCTTCGTGGTTATCGGTCAGGGCATAGCGTTGCAGGATACCGATCACCCGGTTGCGATCTTCCGGGCGCATAAATAGCAGCAGGTGCCAGTGCGGGGTGCCGTCGTGGTGAGCCTCGCACACGCGAAATCCATAAACGGGCGCGTTCCACCGTTTGAGGGCGGCCACTTGATATTTCATCAGACGATGACCTATGCCCACTTTGCACCGGATTATCTGAATGATGCGGTCCACTTTAACCCGCTGGAAAACCATCTTAGGCCAGCTTGATCTTCCGCGAGAATGGGCAGAAAAAAGTGTCCACATTTTGCCAATTTTGGTCTCTTTTCACGTCCCAAAGTGTCCCTTTGTGTGGCACTTAACTCCTTGGTTTGAACGTAACTTTTTGAAATTAAATAAATAAAAAATGGCAGCCGAGGCTGCCATTTTTATTGATGTCTTATGTCGTTCTGGTTCAGGAGGTCTTGCGATCCTGATCGGGCTCGAACTGATGGCCCGATTTCTCCAGCTCCAGGTTCTCTTCGGATCGTTTGCCCACCCAGTAATCGGCGTTCTTGATGCCGAGCTTCTCCGGGTGGAATACGGGGTCAATCCCTTGTGCCTGCTGCGCTTCATAATCCTTCAGACAGGTGAAGGCGGTCTTTTGCAGCAGCAGAATGGCGATGATGTTGAGCCATGCCATCAGGCCGACTCCGATATCACCCATGCCCCACGCTAGATCCGCCGTCTTGACGGTGCCGTAGACGGTGGCAGCCATCAGCGCAATCTTCAGCAAGAAGGTGAGCCAGGGGCGATTAATCTTGCGGTTGATGTAGGCGATGTTGGTTTCGGCGATGTAGTAGTAGGCAACGATGGTGGTGAACGCGAAGAAGAACAGCGCGATAGCCACGAAAATGCTGCCAAAGCCCGGCATCATGCTCTCCATGGCGGTCTGCACATAGCCCGGGCCTGCTGCGATACCGGCAATCCCCGTGTAGATGGCGGCGCCGTCCGGCCCTTGTACGTTATAGAGGCCGGTGATCAGCAGCATAAAGCCGGTGGCGGAGCAGACGAACAGGGTGTCGATATAGACGGAGAACGCCTGAACCAGACCCTGCTTGGCCGGGTGACTCACTGCCGCCGCAGAGGAGGCGTGCGGCCCGGTACCCTGACCGGCTTCGTTGGAGTAGACCCCGCGTTTTACCCCCCACATGATGGCCAGACCCAGAATGGCACCGAAACCGGCATCCAGACCGAAGGCGCTCTTCCAGATCAGCAGGATCACGCTCGGCAGCTGGCCGATATTGAGGGCGATGATGACGCAAGCCACGATGATGTAGCCCAGCGCCATAAAGGGCACCACGGTACTGGCAAAGCTGGCGATACGCTTGACGCCGCCGAAGATAATAAAGCCGAGCAGCAGCGCCAGACCGGCGGCGGTGACGTTCGGATCGATATTAAAGGCGGTCTGCAGGCTGGAGCCGATGGAGTTGGCCTGCACGCCCGGCAGCAGCACGCCGCAGGCGAAGACGGTAGCGATGGCGAAGGTCCAGGCGTACCACTTCATGCCAAGCCCTTTCTCGATGTAAAAGGCCGGGCCGCCGCGGTATTCACCGTTGATCTTCTCTTTGTAAACCTGACCCAGGGTGGACTCCACGAAGGCGGAGCTGGCGCCGAGGAAGGCGACCATCCACATCCAGAACAGGGCGCCCGGGCCCCCGAAGGTGATGGCGGTGGCCACACCGGCGATGTTACCGGTACCCACGCGACCGGCCAGGGTCATGGCCAGCGCCTGGAAGGAGGAGACACCGGCATCGGTGCTCTTGCCATCAAACATCAGGCGCACCATCTCTTTGATATGACGCAGTTGCAAAAAACGGGTGCGCAGGGAGAAGTAAAGACCGACCCCCAGACACAGGTAGATGAGCGCAGGGCTCCAGATTACACCATTGATGGCATTGACGATTTCATTCATGTACAACAACTCCTTTGTTGTGTTTGTGGCGCTGTCTTGGCGAGATCTTGGCCTCGCTCTCTGTCACTGTTTTTGGCCCTGTTTGTTAACAATCCAGTTAACAAATGAGCGCGGGGGTGAGGGGTTAAGCAGAGCGCAAACACGCGCTATGCATGGCTTGTAACATATCGAGTTGTATCAGTGCTTCCCAGCGAAAAATGTTGCCTTGTTGCAAATTTGTGAATTGACAAGGGTGGGGGGATAATGGCAGGCAGCGTTTTCTATGAGTAAAGATGAGATCCTCCTTGTTGATCTGCGCCAGACAATGTGACGGGCGTAACACAATGGAAAGCAAACATGAGGCCAACAATGAAAAATGATCCTGAGACGTTGACGATCCGTCCCCCTGAGGCCGACGACGGGAGCGCCATCGCCCACCTGTTCAGCCAATTGGGGTATCCTGCCGAGGGCGGTGACGTGACGGCGCGCCTGTTGGCGCCGGATCCCGCGAGCTCGGTGCTGCTCGCCTCCCTGGCCGACAAGGTGGTCGGCGTGCTGGTGTGGCACAAGCTGGCACCGCTGCATGTTGCACCAGCTTGGGGCCTGATCTCGGCGCTGGTTGTCGATGAAGGGGCAAGAGGGGCGGGAGTGGGCGCAGCCCTGCTCAAGGGCGCCGAAGCGATGGCGCGGGCCGCAGGTTGCGCCCAGCTGGAGCTATCCAGCAGTCTCAAGCGCGAGGCGGCCCACCGTTTTTATCTGGCGCAGGATTATCAGGAGCGGCCGAAACGGTTCGTCAAACTGTTGTGACCTGTTGTTTGCATCAAAAGAAGGAGTAGGCGTGCTGGGATGGTTCAAATGGCTGGGTGGTCGCCTGCAAACGCCCATGAGTGAGGATGAGTTGGCGCTGTGGCGTCAGGCGCTGGCAGCAGTGCCCATCTTGCAAGGGCTCAGCGACACCGAGCAGACGACGCTTATCGGCTTGGGGCTACAGCTGCTCAAGCGCAAGACCCTGACCCTGATCGGGGTCGAGCTCAGCCCCCGCCAACAGGCGGTGCTGGCGCTGCAGGCGGCGTTGCCCATCTTGCACCTTGGCCTTGACTGGTATCGCGGCTTTCACGAAGTCATCATCATTCCCGAACCCGTCACCCGGCGTCAGGAGGTGCAGGATGAGTTCGGGCTGGTGAGCGAGTTTGAAGAGGAAAACGCCGGTGAATCCTGGCCGCAAGGGCCGCTGGTGCTGGCCTGGAGCGAACTGCAGCAAGATGGCGACTGGGACGGCTTTAATCTGGTGATCCACGAGCTGGCCCACAAGCTCGACATGCTGGGTGGTGAGGCGGATGGAGCACCGCCGTTGCCGGGGCAGATGAGCAGCCAGCTCTGGCAACAGGCATTTCAGAGCGCCTTCGATGCGCTGTGCCAGCAGCTTGATCGGGACGAAGTGACCGATATCGATCCCTATGCTGCTGAACATCCCGCCGAGTTTTTTGCCGTCAGCTGCGAGTGTTTCTTTACCGATCCGCTGCGGCTGCAGCAGGTTTATCCCGCTGTATACCGGCAACTGAGCCAGTTCTTTAGCCAGGATCCAGCCCTGCGTTTCCCCGCGACCCGCTTGCTGGCGGGGGAGGGGGACACAGGGTCACTTGGCTGATAACCGATCTGTTGAACGGTTATTCGAAATAGCAAAAAGGCACCCGAGGGTGCCTTTTTTACAATCTGAATGGGTTGCCTATCAGGCAGCGGCTTTCAGCTGTACGGCGGCGGCTTTCTTGTGATCGCCGATCGGCATTACGGTGCGGCCGAACTGCTCGTTGATTACGGTGGCCATGGCAAGGTAGATGGCGCTGGCGCCACAGATGATGCCTTCGAAACCGGCGATGGTGCCGATCAGGGTGCTGCCGGTGAAGTCACGGGCGGCCAGCAGGAAGAACAGCACGGTCAGGGAGGCGAACACGAACTGCTTGGCGCGCGGGTAGTTGATGGTGCCAACCAGCATGAACAGGGTGAACATGCCCCACATCAGCAGATACCAACCCATGTAGGCGTGCGGAGTGGCTTCGGTCAGACCCATGGTCGGCATGATCAGCAGGAACACCAGGCTCAGCCAGAACAGGCCGTAGGAAGTGAACGCGGTCACACCGAAGGTGTTGCCACGCTTGTACTCCATGATGCCAGCGATGATCTGGGCGATGCCGCCGTAGCACAGGCCCATGGCCAGGATCATGGCGCTGATGGGGAAGAAACCTGCGTTATGGATGTTCAGCAGGATGGTGGTCATACCGAAACCCATCAGACCCAGAGGGGCAGGGTTGGCCAATTTTTCGCTCACGTGGCGTTCTCCAAAAATAGAGGTGGGGGTTAACAAAAGACGCGCGATTTTAGGCAGGCTGTGGCGCGCCCGCAAGGGGGCAAGGGGGATAAATCGTAAAAAAACTACGTGATTATTTGCATCAGAGGCCAAATGCTCACCAGGACAGGCTGTTTGGTGAGCAAAAGGTGTCAAAATAGTTGAGGGATTGTATTTTTATTACGCTTTTACGCAGTGCGGCGGCGTCACTGATCCAGTGTCAGGATCACTTTGGCTTCCTTGTCCTCTTCCTTGACCTGGCTGTCGAGCACGAACAGCCGCTCCGGGGCGATCCCCTGGCTGTCGACCAGAAACTCCTTGGTGTTTTGCGCCCGGCGCATGGCGAGATTGCGCAGGGATTTGGCGGTGATGAGCTGCTGATCTCGCAGCAGGATCACCGCCTGGGCCCGCAGTGCTGCGCTCTCTTCATCCAGATGGAGGCGGTCCGCCAGATCTTCCAGGTCTTCGCCAAAGCGCTCTTCATAGGCCCGAGCCAGCGCCTCTTGCAGGGCGGGGTCCTGTTCCAGCAGGTCGAGATCCGCCTGATTGCCGGTGAGCTTGGCCAGTACCCGCTCCAGCTTTTGCCGTTGCAGGATGGGGCGCTCCTCGTTGAAGTTGACCTTGCCGCGAATGTTCATGTTGAGCTTGGGTCTATCCTTGAGGGCCTGCGCCAGCTTGACCAGTTTCTCCTGCTGGGTGGGGGTGAGATCGGGCTCCCCCGGCAGGAAGGGAAGTTCGTCGAGATCTTCGGTGCCATCGGCCAGCGAGGCGAGCAGGGAGAAGGGGGAGGTGATCGCCTTGCTCAGTGTGTTGCCCAGCACATCCCAGAAGATATTGCCGATGCTGAAGTCCGGTTGATCGAGATCCCCCTTCACCTTGAGATTCATCTGTATCACCCCGTTGGCATCGCTTAGCAGGGCGATGGCCAGCCCCAGCGGCAGATCCTTGGCCTGATCGCTCTTGATCTTCTCGCCCAGTTGCAGCTTCTTGATGGTGATGTCGTTATCCCCTTCCAGCCGGTTGCCCTCCAGCTTGTAGTGCAGCTTCATGGAGAGCTGCCCCTTGTCGATGGCATAACCGGCATAGGTACCCGAATAGGGGGTAAAGGTGGTGAGCTCCAGATTGTGGAAAGCGACCGCGATGTCGAGGATCGGGTTGGCGACCAGCAGGTTGGTGCCGCCGCGAATGGTCACCGGCGCATAGCGATCCACCTTGCCGTTGAAGGCGAGATCGGAGCGTTGCCCCGGAATATTGCTGATATGGCGACTCTGGCCGCCCAGCGAGGCGATATCGGCCACAAAATCCTGACTCAGACTGCGGTCGGCAAAGCGCAGGTTGCCCTGCTCGGTGCGCAGCTGGTCGATGGTGAAACGAAAGTCGGGAGCCTTGCTGCCTGCCTTTGCTTCAGTACTTTTTGCTGCAGCCGGTTGCGGCAACAGCAGCTGTTGCAGGTTGGTGGTGCCATCTTCGTTGATCTCGATGCGGGCGAAGGGCTTGTTCAGGGCAATGCCCTTGATCCGCATCTGCTGGCTGATGCCGTCATACGTCAGACCGGTGAGAGCCAGGGTGTTGAACTCCAGCAGCCGCTGATTGTCTGCCCGATCGACTACTTTGAGCCCGTTGATATCGAGCCCCCCTTGCAGGGTCAGCTTGCTGAGATCTCCCTGGGTGGTGGTGGCGAGATCGAGGCGGGTCTTGCTGCTCAGCAGCCCGTTTTGCACCTTGATGCGTACCAGATTGGCCAGATAGGGCTGTGCCAGCGTGAGGGGTAGCCCCTGCTGGTTGATGTCGCCGCTTAAGGTGAAGGGGCTCAGGGTCAGTTGGCCATCAAAGGCGAGGGGGCTGCCCTGGTTGAACTGGGTGGCCAGAGTCAGTTTGCTCGGTTGTTCCCCCTTGCTGCCCAGTGGCCCCAGCGTTAGCTGGAGGCCGGAGAGCTGGCGTGCCTGCGGTTTGCCGCTGCTCGATTCGGTGAGAGTGAGATCGCCCTTGTCGATATGGATCTGCTTGATCTGCCACTGCCAGGGTTTGTCTGGCGAATGTTTCTTGCCGTTACCGGCTGTCTTTGCTTGTTGTGCCGACTTGGGCGCCGCATTGTTGGCCATCTCGTTTGCGGCGTTGGCTTCTTTGACGAGCTTGGCGGGGGCCTGTTCAATCAGCAAGTCAGCCAGATCCAGTTCCAGCTGTGGGTTGAGGGTGGCCTTGAGCAGGGGTTGTTGCAGGGTTACCTTGCTGATCTGGAGGGATTGTTTCTGGCCATCGACAGCCAGCTCGCTCAGGGCCAGCTGGCCGAAGCGGGCAAATTCGTCGCCCTTGTGTTTTTTAAGCTGCCAGTTGTCCAGGGTCAGCTTGCCTTTGGACAATTGCCACAGTACCCCCTGCTTGCCCTCTTTAAGCTGGTACTCCACCTCTGCATTGGCGTGGCCCTTGGCCAGATCCAGCTTGAGATAGGGTGCCCAGAGCGGGGCGAAGGGTTTCAGCTCGACCTGCTTGAGGCTCACCTTACCCTGACCCATGCCGCTCATCACATCGAGTTTGCCGTGAGCGGCGAGGCTGCTTTTGCCGTTGATGGCGGCGCTCAGCTGATAGGCGGTCGGGTGATTTGCCTCGGTGCGCAGGTTATCGAGTTTGAGGGCCACTTTCTCCAGATTGAGGGGCGGCAACCAGCCGGGTTCGCTCTCCTTGCGCTGATCCTGATAGCGCACATGCCCGTCAGTGACATTGACGCTGGCGATGTCGACCATTAGCGGGGCGCTTGCTGTCTCGGGCTCGGGGGCGGGCGCAGGGGTGAGCAGGGTCGCCAGCGCATCGGTTAGATTGAGTCGAACATCCCCCTTTTTGTCTGCCAGCCGTTGCAGCTGCACCACGGGTTTGGTCAGGGTGACGGTGGAAAGCACGACCCCTTTCTGCTGCCAGCTGGCTTGCAGGTTTGGGGTGATAAAGAGCTGTTCAAAACCGATGATGGTCTGCTGCTTGGCATCGAGCAGGGCAGTCGCGCCGAGGGAGATAGAAGGGTTGCGCAGTCCTACGTCAATCTCCCCCAGCGTCAGTTGCAGGCCATAGTGCTCGGCCAGCCAGCCGGGCAGATAGCGCTGGATCAAACGGGGGGTTTGCCACAGCAGCAGAGTGATCAGGATAAGAAACAGCAGGAAAGCGTAGGCAAGGTAGCGCAGCAAGCGGAGCTTGGGGGACGCGGGCTCGGTGGTGTTCATTTGGTGCACTCCCATTTGGTTCCCGCCATGGTACAGAAAAGCTGGATAGTAATCATGGGGTTGCGTGCTGTTGTACGCCGTACTTTGTCCAAAGGCGATCCAGTTCACCCTTTTGTTGCAGCGCTGCCAGCCACTGTTCCAGCTGGGCAGGGGTAATGGGGGCCTCAGGGTGAAGGATTGCGCGGTGCTGATACTGTTGATCCCATTTTTGCGAGATCAGCAGCTGGTCGGCGGTGTCGGGGTGGGCCAGCAGATACTGGTTAAGGTAGGAAACGTTGAGAATGGCTACTTCACCACGCCCTTTGAGTAGCGCTTGCAGGGCACTGACGTTGTCTTTGACCAGGGTGATATTGAGCTTGCGCTGCAGGTAGAGGGGATCAGCATTGAACTGGCCGACGCCGTAGTGGTAGCCGGTCACCCCGATAAGATGATGCCGAGAGGGGTCATCGAAAAAGCGCTGATCCCGGCCCGTTTTGTTCAGGGCCACATAGACCTCACCACCACCGAGAAAGGGGACTGTCATCTTGAATTTATCTGTGTCCCAGCCCCACTTGCTGTCTTCAAACAGCATCAGCGAGAAACGGCCCAGATCGAGCGCCTTGTAACGGTTGGCGGCCGAGGTGGGAACAAACACGAATCTTACCTCTTGCTGGATCTCGTTTAGCTTGGCGATGAGGTCCAGCGTCAGCCCTTCATAGCGGGAATCGGGGAGTTTGATCACAAAGGGGGCATAGGGGTATCCACCAACCTTGATGAGGGGATGGCTCCAGCCAGAGAGGCTGAATAAGAGCAAAAACCAGCACCAATATCTCATGGGATCCCCAGGGCAATAGCTTGCTCCCAGATTCGGTTAATCTGCGCCAGTTTTCAAGCTGTTAAGGGAATTAACACAGCGCTGTTCGGCGGCTTCCAGCTCGGCCATCACCATCTGGATATCCTCCAGTTGCTGGCGCAGGGCGCCGCGTTTTGCCTCGATCAGCTGGATCATGGAGTGGAGCTGGGTTTTGCTCGATTTGTCAGTGTCGTACATATCGAACAGCTCGCGGATCTCGGCCAGGCTAAACCCCAGCCGTTTGCCGCGCAGGGTCAACTTGAGCCGGATCTTGTCCCGATGGCTGTAGATGCGGGTTTGCCCCTCCCGCAGCGGGGTGAGCAGCCCCTCATCCTCGTAGTAGCGGATGGTGCGCGGCGTGACATCGAATTCGTGGGCCAGCTCCGAGATGCTGTAGGTGATCTCCTTGCCGGGCAGGGAACGGGACATGATCATGACTCCTGTTGCTGGGCGTGTGGCTGGCAGAGGCGGGCACGCAGCCGCTCGGCATTGGCGTGCAGGGCCTGACCGACCCGCGAGCCGTTGGGGCGAGCGAGTTGCTCGCTCACCCACTGGCCGGTGGCCGCCAGTTTGTCGAGATCCACCCCCGTCGTCATGCCAAGGCCGTGTAGCAGGTAGACCACCTCTTCTGACGCCACATTGCCGGAGGCGCCCGGCGCATAGGGACAGCCGCCAAGGCCTGCCACCGAGCAGTCGATGGTGCGAATGCCGCGCTCCAGCGCGGGCAGCAGGTTGGCCAGACCCTGGCCGTAGGTGTCGTGAAAATGGACCGCGAGTCGCCCCGCCGGGATCTCGTGCAGTACCGCATCCATCATGGGCGCCACCGTACCCGGGGTGCCGACGCCGATGGTGTCCCCCAGCGAAATTTCGTGGCAGCCGAGATCCAGCAACTGTTCGGCCATGGCGGCGACCCGTTTCGGGCGGGTCGGGCCATCAAACGGGCAGGCGATGACGGTGGAGAGGTAGCCGCGCACCTTGATGCCGAGGCGGCGCGCCTCCTGCACCAGCGGGGCGAAGCGCACCAGCGACTCCTCCACGCTGATGCCGATATTGGCGCGGGTAAAACCGTCGGAGCAGGCGGTGAAGAGGCCAATCTCGTCGGCGCGGGCGGCAATGGCTGCCTGCAGGCCTTGCAGATTGGGCACCAGAGCGCCGTAACGGGTTGAGCCCTTGCGCGGCAGTGCCTCGAACAGCGCTGCGGAGTCAGCCATCTGCGGCACTTTTTTGGGCGATACAAAGGCGCCAACCTCGATGCGCAGCAGACCGCTATCGGTAAGGCGCTGGATCAGCTCCAGCCGCTGTACCAGGGAGAGGGGCGCAGCTTCATTTTGCAGGCCATCTCGCGGCCCCATCTCCACCAAACTGACCCTGTCGTCACGGACGTCCTGTGATCGGTTCATGGGTGTTCCTCCTGTGAAGCAGTCTCTTCGGCAAAGCGCACCAGCACGGTTCCCTGGCTTACCTGCTCGCCTTGTCTGCACTGCAGGGCTTCAATTACTCCGTCCCGCTCTGCACGCAACTGGTGTTCCATCTTCATCGCCTCCAGCACCAGCAGGGGTTGCCCCTTGCTGACTGTTTGCCCCTGCTCGATCAGCACGGCTACCACTATGCCGTGCATAGGCGCGATGGCGCCCTGCGCCTTCTCGTTTGCCTGCTCATGGTGGTGGCTGTGCTGCCGATCATCGGCCGCGAAGCGGATGCGCTGGCCCCCCAGGGTCATGATGAAAGTTGCCTCCGGGCCTGCGACCGTCTGAATGGGGATCTGTTGCCAGCCGCCACCCTGTTGTAGTCGGATATGGTCGTCACCTCTTTGGTGGCAACGGGTCTCTCCTTGCCACTCAAACTGGCCGCCATGATCGTGAAGGGTCAATACCCGGTGCTCATCACCGATGCGCACCGCCGCTGTCCAGCAGCGATCCGGCCCCAGCCGAAATCCGCAGGCTTGCTGCCAGGGGGAGGGGCCCGCAGTGCGGCTCGCCAGCCAGAGGGTGGCGAGCGGCCAGGCGAGCTCAGGAATGGGCTGTGCTGTGGTGGGGATGGGCCACTGGGTATGGTGGCTCATGGTCAAGACGTCAGGCTCTTCACACAGGCGCAGCAACAGCGGTCCGTTATGCACCAGCGGGCCGAGATCCAGTGCCGCCAGCGCATCGGCCAGTTTGGCGAACGCCTCGGCTCGACTCTGGCCGTGGGCGATCAGCTTGGCGATCATGGGATCGTAATAGGGGCTCACCTCATCGCCAGCGGTAACGCCGGTGTCGATGCGCACGCCAACGGGCCAGTGGAGCCAGTGGATAGGCCCGCTGGCAGGCAGAAAACCGGCCGCCACATCCTCGGCGTAGAGGCGCGCCTCCACCGCATGGCCGCGCAGCACCACTTCCTCCTGGGTGAGTGGCAGCGGCTTGCCTTCGGCTACGGCCAGCTGCCAGGCCACCAGATCCTGCCCGGTCACCGCTTCGGTGACCGGATGCTCCACCTGCAGCCGGGTGTTCATCTCCATAAAGAAGAACTCATCCTTGCAGAGCAGAAATTCGATGGTGCCAGCCCCCTGATAGTGGATGGCCTTGGCTGCGGCCACGGCTGCCTCCCCCATAGCGCGGCGCAGAGCCGGAGGGATATCGGGGGCGGGTGCCTCTTCGATCACTTTCTGATGGCGTCGCTGCAAGGAGCAGTCCCTGTCCCCCAGATAGATGGCGTTGCCGAGGCTATCGGCAAAGACCTGCACCTCAACATGGCGAGCCTGGGGCAGATAGCGCTCCAGCAGTACCAGATCGTCACCAAAGGCAGCCTTGGCTTCCCGTTTGACTGCCGCCAGCGACTCGTCAAAGTCGGCCAGCTGATCGACCCGACGCATCCCCTTGCCACCGCCGCCACTGGCTGCCTTGATAAGTAGCGGGAAGCCAATCTGGCTCGCCTGATCGCGCAAGAAGTCCTGCCGCTGATCCGTGCCGTGATAGCCGGGCAGCACAGGTACGCCGGCCGCCTGCATCAGCGCCTTGGCGCCCGATTTATCGCCCATAGCGAGAATGGCGGCGCCGCTTGGGCCGACAAAGCGCAGGCCGCGCTGTTCGCAGGCGGTGGCAAAATCGCTGTTTTCCGACAGAAAGCCGTAACCGGGATGGATGGCATCGGCGCGCGCCTCTTTGGCAATCTTCAGCACCTTGCCGGTGTCGAGATAGCTCTCTCTGGCCGGTGCGGGCCCCAGATGCCAGGCCTCATCGGCCAGACGGGTGTGCATGGCAAGGGCGTCGGCATCGGAGTAGAGGGCGATGGTGTGAATGCCGAGGCGTTTCGCCGTCTTGATGATGCGCACGGCGATTTCGCCGCGATTGGCAATTAGCAGGCGTTTAATCTGAATGTGATGGGTCATGTCTCATCCTTGAAACGGGGACGCCAGGCGGGAGGGCGTTTGTCGAAGAAGGCTTGCATCCCCTCCTGAGCTTCGAGACCGACCCGTACCCGGGCGATGGTCTCGACTGTTTTCTCTTCGTGCAGGCGGGAAGGATGGGCCTCTATCGCCGCCAGCAGTCGTTTGGTCTCTTTCATCGCTTCCGGCCCGTTGCGGCACAGACGAAGGGCCTGCGTCCGCCCCTCCGCCAGCAGTTGATCCGGTTTGCAGAGTTGGTGTGCCACATTGAGCCGACAGGCGGTAATGGCATCGAACGGCTCGGCACTGAGCATGTAGCGGCGCGCCTGACGCATCCCCATAGTGCGCACCACGTAGGGGCTGATCACCGCAGGCACCAGACCCAGGCTCACCTCTGAGAGGCAGAAGCGGGCATCATCGCTGGCCAGCACCAGATCGCAGGCACAGAGCAGCCCCAGCGCCCCGCCGTAGGCGGCCCCTTGCACCAGCGCCACCGTAGGGAAGGGAAGCTCATCGAGGGTCTGCATCAGCCGCGCCAGTACCCGAGCGTCTTCGCGATTGTGCTCGAAATCTGCGTGGGCCAGATTACGCATCCAGTTGAGGTCGGCGCCCGCGCAGAAGTGTTTGCCCTCTGCCCGCAGCAGCAGGGCGTGGGGGCGCTCGGCGAGATCATGACCATGGAGATGGGCCAGATCATCGAGGCAGTCGAGCAGCCCCAGCATCAGGTCGGCATCAAAGGCGTTGTGGCGGGCCGGACGCGACAGCACCAGCTCGGCCAGTGGGCCGTGCCGCTCCAGCCGAAACGGGTTCTGGGAGGAAGTAAGCGGATCTGACATGGGTTTGCTCCTTACATCCGAAAGATGCCGTACTGCTCGGGTTCTGCGCGGGCCCCCTGACAGGCGGCGAGCGCCAGCGCCAGCACGGTGCGACTCTGGGCCGGGTCAATGACGCCATCATCCCACAGGCGAGCGCTGGCGTAGTAGGGGTGACCCTGGCGCTCATACTGCTCGATCACTGGGGCACGGATGGCGGCCGCCTCCTGCTCGCTCAAATCTTTGCCCTCGGCAGTCAGCTTGTCGCGACGCACCTGCACCAGCAC
This sequence comes from Aeromonas sp. 102P, assembly GCF_051920345.1. Lineage (NCBI taxonomy): Bacteria > Pseudomonadati > Pseudomonadota > Gammaproteobacteria > Aeromonadales > Aeromonadaceae > Aeromonas > Aeromonas sp. 102P. The sequence continues at coordinate 2,688,245 of NZ_JBQBCZ010000001.1, forward strand.
CCCGGCCGCCTGCTCGCCCCCCATGACGGAGATGCGGCTGTTGGGCCAGCTAAAGAGAAAATCGGGTTCATAGGCGCGGCCACACATGCCGTAGTTGCCAGCACCAAAGCTGCCGCCGACGATCAGGGTGATCTTTGGCACCCGGCTGCAGGCCACTGCGGTGACCAGCTTGGCGCCGTGCTTGGCGATCCCCTCCTTTTCTGCGCTGCTCCCCACCATAAAGCCGGTGATGTTCTGCAAAAAGAGCAGCGGGATGGCACGCCGGTTACAGAGCTGGATAAAGTGGGCCCCCTTCTGGGCACTGTCGCTGTGCAGCACGCCGTTGTTGGCGAGGATCCCCACTTCCATGCCGCAAATACGGGCAAAGCCGGTCACCAGTGTAGTGCCGAACAGCGCCTTGAATTCGTCAAAGTCAGAGCCATCCACCAATCGGGCAATCAGTTCGCGGGCGTCGTAAGGGCGTTTGAGACTGGTGCCCACCAGACCGTAGAGCTCCTCTATGGGGTAGCAGGGGGGCTCGTAGCCGGGGCTGCTCTCTATCGGCTCGTTACCCAGATGAGTAACCAGCGTGCGGGCGATGGCCAGCGCATGGGCATCGTCACGGGCCATATGATCAGCAACGCCGGAGTGGGCACAGTGCACTTCGGCGCCGCCCAGGGCCTCGGCGCTGATCTCCTCGCCGGTGGCGGCCTTGACCAGCGGCGGACCCGCCAGAAAGATGGTGGCTTGCTCCCTGACCATGATGGATTCATCAGCCATGGCGGGCACGTAGGCGCCGCCAGCGGTGCAGAGTCCCATCACCACTGCCAGCTGGGGAATGTTCTGGGCCGACATGCGGGCCTGGTTGTAGAAGATGCGGCCAAAGTGATCCCGGTCGGGGAACACCTCATCCTGCATCGGCAGAAAGGCGCCGCCGGAATCCACCAGATAGAGGCAGGGGAGGCGCAGCCGCTCGGCGATGGCCTGGGCGCGCAGGTGTTTTTTCACCGTGAGCGGGTAGTAGGTGCCGCCTTTCACGGTGGCGTCGTTCACCACCAGCATGCAGAGCCGGCCCGAAACCCGGCCGATGCCGGTGATGATGCCGGCGGCGGGCACCGGCTCGTCATAGACCTGCCAGCCAGCCAGCGCCGACAGTTCGAGAAACGGGGAGCCCGGGTCCAGCAGCTGGTTGATGCGCTCGCGGGGCAGCAGCTTGCCACGGGCCTGATGGCGGGCGTTGTTGGCCGCGCCGCCCCCTAGCGCGATCTCGGCAATGCGGGCATGGAGATCGTCGACCAGCCCCTGCATTGCAGCCCGATTGGCCGCATATTCCGGGCTCGCCGTGTCGAGACGGGAGTGGAGCCTGCTCATGCGTTATCCCCCATCAGCTCGCGGCCGATGAGCCAGCGGCGGATCTCCGAGGTGCCGGCGCCGATCTCGTAGAGTTTGGCGTCTCGCAGCAGGCGGCCAGTGGGGTATTCGTTGATGTAACCGTTGCCGCCGAGCAGCTGGATAGCGTCGAGCGCCATCTGGGTGGCGTTTTCGGCGGCAAACAGGATAGCTGCGGCGCAATCTTTACGGCTGGTGCGACCCTGATCGCAGGCGCTCGCCACCGAGTAGACCAGCGCCCGGCTGCTGGCTTGGCGGGTATACATGTCGGCGAGCTTGCCCTGCACCAGCTGGAACTCGCCGATGGCTTGACCAAACTGCTTGCGCTCACGCACATAGGGCAGCACTACATCCATACAGGCCTGCATGATGCCAAGGGGGCCCGCAGCCAGCACTACCCGCTCGTAATCGAGCCCGCTCATCAGCACCTTGACCCCGCCGTGCAGGGTGCCCAGCAGGTTTTCCTGCGGCACCCGGCAGTTGTCGAACACCAGCTCGCAGGTGCTGGAGCCGCGCATCCCCAGCTTGTCGAGCTTCTGGGCGGTAGAAAAACCGGGAGTGCCGGCTTCAACGATAAAGGCAGAAATTCCTTTGGGGCCCGCACTGGTATCTGTCTTGGCATAGATGACGAAGGTGTCGGCATCGGGTCCGTTGGTGATCCACATCTTGTTGCCGTTTAGCACGAAGTGATCGCCCTCGCGCACCGCGGTGAGGCGCATGCTGACCACATCGGAGCCGGCTCCCGGCTCGCTCATGGCCAGCGCCCCCACATGCTCGCCGCTCACCAGCGGGGGGAGGTAGCGTGCTTTTTGCTCCGCCGTGCCGTGGCGGTGGATCTGATTGATACAGAGATTGGAGTGGGCGCCGTAGGAGAGGCCGACCGAGGCGCTGGCGCGGCTTACCTGTTCCATCACCAGCACATGGGCCAGATAGCCGAGGTTCACCCCGTCATACTCCTCCGCCACCGTGATGCCGTGCAGCCCCAGTTCACCCATCCGTGGCCAGAGATCACGGGGAAAGGCGTTGCTCTGATCGATCTCGCTGGCGCGTGGGGCGATCACTTTCTGGCAGAAGGCCGCAACCTGTTCGGTCAGGGCATTCAGGGTTTCATCCATCTGCATCCATGCTCTCCTTGCGGATATGACAGTCGGGTAGGAAGGTTGGTTCGACCGGCTGACTCGGCGTTACGGCTGTCAGTGGTCGGTCCATTTTGTACTTCACTTCTGCCACAAGTTTACGTTAGCGTAAACGTAAATCAATTGTTAATCTGTTGTGTGTCGATAGATAGGTGGTAGTGAGAGCGTCAGCAGCTACCACGACAACAGCGCCATAGTGGCAGATCCGAATGACCAGTGTGTGGGCGCCGCGTCATAAAGCGCTAAAGCGGTAAAGTAAGCGCGGGGCAACAAGGGAGCGAACGACGAGATGGATTTTACCCTGACCGATGATCAACAGGCGTATGTGGAGGCGGCCGCCGCCTTTGCCGATGAGGCGCTCAAACCCCATGCCGCGCGCTGGGACAAGGAGCATGAGTTTCCGATCCCGACCATCAAGCAGGCGGCAGAGCTAGGTTTTTGTGGCCTCTATACCCCGGAGCAGTTTGGCGGATTGGGGCTGCCGCGCCTCGATGCGAGCCTCATCTTCGAACGCCTCGCCATGGGGTGTACCTCGACCACGGCGTATTTGACCATCCACAACATGGTGAGTTGGATGCTGGGTAGCTGGTTGCCCACCGAGGTTGCCAAAGAGTGGGTGCCCAAGCTGGCCAGTGGCGAGCTGCTGGGGTCCTATTGCCTCACCGAGCCGGGGGCGGGCTCCGATGCGGCGGCACTCAAGACCCGAGCCACTCGCGAGGGTGATAGCTACCTCATCGAGGGGACCAAGGTCTTTATCTCGGGAGCAGGCAGCAGCGATGTGCTGGTGGTGATGGCCCGTACCGGTGGTGAAGGTGCGAAGGGGATCTCTGCCTTTATGGTGCCGGCTAATGCCCCCGGCGTGAGCTATGGCAAGGCAGAAGAGAAGATGGGCTGGAACAGCCAGCCGACCCGGGAGGTTGTCTTTAATGGGGTTCGAATTCCTGCCTGCTATCGGTTGGGCGAAGAGGGGGAAGGATTCAAGTTCGCCATGCAGGCCCTTGATGGGGGGCGCATCAATATTGCCACCTGTTCGGTGGGCACCGCCCAGCAGGCGCTGGACGATGCGCTGGCTTATGTGCAGCAGCGCCAGCAATTTGGTCACCCGATCAGCGAATTCCAGAGCGTGCAGTTTCGCCTGGCCGATATGGCGACCGAGCTGGCTGCCGCCCGCCTGCTGGTACGTCAGGCCGCCGACAAGCTGGATCGCGGGGCACCCGACAAGAGTGCCTGGTGTGCCATGGCCAAACGGTTTGCTACCGATGTGGGTTATCGAGTCTGTGATGAGGCTCTGCAACTCTTTGGCGGCTATGGTTATATCCGCGAGTATCCGCTCGAGCGCTATCTGCGCGATACCCGGGTACACCGCATTCTGGAGGGCACCAACGAGGTGATGCGACTCATCATCGCGCGCCGCATGCTGGCCGATCCCGGTTTGTCGCTGGGCTAACCGGTGGTCGCATCAAGGGTGTGTTACCTGCCATCCGATTTGCATCATGCCATGCCGGTTTCGGCTTTGTGAGCCAGCCACAGGTTGGTGTCATTCAAGCCTGTCATCATGGCGGCAGCTTCATCGACAAGGACAATGTTATGACAAGGATCAGACTCGAATATCATGGCCACGTGGCCTATATCACTCTCGACCATCCCCCTGCCAACACCTGGACCCTCGCCAGCCTGCAGGCCTTTTTGCAGATGATGGTGGAGCTCGACAGTCGTCCCGATGTGGTGGCGCTGGTGATCCGTGGTGCGGGCGACAAATTTTTCTGCGCCGGTGCCGACCTCAATATGTTTGTCGAGGGGAATGTCGAGCTGGCCCGCGAAGTAGCCGAGGCCTTTGGCAATGCCTTCGAGGCGCTGGCCCGTTTCCATGGCGTCAGTATCGCCGCCATCAATGGTTATGCCATGGGAGGCGGGCTGGAAGTGGCGCTGGCCTGTGATATCCGTATCGCCGAGCAGCAGGCGTTGCTGGGACTGCCGGAAGCTTCGGTGGGCTTGCTTCCCTGTGCCGGTGGCACCCAGCGTTTGACCGAGCTGGTGGGGCCGGGCTGGGCCAAGCGGATGATCCTCTGCGGCGAGAAGGTGAGTGCCTCGCTGGCCTACGAGATGGGGCTGGTGGAGGAGGTGGTGAAAACCGGTCAGGCGTGGGAGGCCGCGCACCAGATGGCCCATCTGGTGGAGCGCCAGAGCCCGAGTGCCCTGCGCGCCTGCAAAACCCTGATCAATCAGGGCCGCAGTGGCCCGCGGGATGCCGCCTTGCCCCTTGAGCGAGCGCGGTTTCTCGATCTCTTTAGCGATGCCAACCAGCGTGAAGGGGTGGCCGCCTTCCTGGAGAAACGCTTACCGCGCTGGCAATATGGCCCAACAGAGTAAATCCATACGGAGCCGTTTATGAGTGAGCCGGTCAAGGTTAGCTGTTATCCCACCGAAGATGGCCATCAGATCGGGGTGTTGACCCTCGACAGCCCTGCGTCTCTCAACGCATTGAGCCTGCCGATGATCCAGATCCTGCAACAGACGCTGACCCGTTGGGAGCAGGATCCCGCCATCGTCTGTGTACTGCTGCAGGGGATGGGTGAGAAGGCATTTTGTGCCGGTGGCGATATCCGCTCCTTCTATTACCGCAAACAGGAGGCAAGCGGATCGGAACTGTTCGAGTATGCCCGCGACTTTTTCGAGCAGGAGTACCGGCTCGACCACCACATCCACTCTTACCGCAAGCCCCTGATCTGCGTGGCGGACGGTATCTGCATGGGGGGCGGCATTGGCCTGTTTGCCGGGGCCGCTTTTCGGGTTGTCACCGAAAGAAGCCTGTTTGCCATGCCGGAGGTGACCATTGGCCTCTACCCCGACGTGGGGGCGAGCTGGTTTTTAAGCCGGATGCCGGGGCGGCTCGGGCTCTGGCTCGGTCTGACTGGCGCCCGCTTTAATGGCGCAGATGCCCTTGGGGTGGGGTTGGCGGATCACGCCATCGCCAGTGGCGAGCGCAGTGCGCTGTTGTCACGCCTCGCCGTACTCGACTGGGCTGCTAGTGGTGATCCCCGTGAGCAGATCGATCAGTTGTTCAGGGGGTTGCACCGTGAGGTGGTGGCCCGCTTGCCTGCGCCTGTGCTGCTACCCCATCAACAGAGGATCGATACCCTGCTGGCGGGGCGCACGTTGCAAGGGGTATTGGCGCGGTTGTTCGATGCCCAGTTCGATGAACATGAAGCTGTGCTCCAGCAGGCGCAGCAGATTTGCCGCACCGGCAGCCCCATCAGCCGCGCCATTTTGTGGCGCCAATATTGGCAGGCTCGCCGCAACTCCTTGGCCGAAGTATTTGCCGAGGAGCTGACCCTCTCGGTCAACTGCGTGCTGAAGGGGGATTTTGTGGAAGGGGTACGGGCACTGCTGATCGACAAGGATAAAGATCCCCGCTGGCAACAGTGGCCACCGGAGGGGAAGTGGCTGGACGAGTTCTATCGCTGGCCGCAGGGGCGCAATCCGTTGGCCTGCAAGGAATAACATCTTGGCAACCGGCGGACGCCGCCATCAGCAACGCAAGGAGCAAGCGGGATGACAAGGATAGGGTTTATCGGGCTCGGCAACATGGGGGGGCCCATGGCGGCAAATCTGGCCAGGGCCGGGCACAGGGTGCAGGTGTTTGATCTGGTTGCCCAAAACATTGAGCGCGCCATCGCCGCTGGCTGCATCGCCACGGGGGATGCCCGTGAGGCGGTGACTGGCTGCGAGGTGGTGATCAGCATGTTGCCTGCGGGGGAACATGTTCGCGACCTTTGGTTGTCTGAGGGGCAGGATCTGCTGGCAGCCCTGCCGGTTGGTGCACTGGTGATCGACTGCTCCACTATCGATGTCGACTCTGCCCGTCAGGTCGGGGAGGCGGCCCGCGCCCGTGGTTTGCGCTTTATTGATGCCCCTGTCTCGGGCGGTGTCGCCGGTGCGGCCGCCGGGACGCTCACCTTTATCGTTGGCGGCGCCGCGGCAGATTTCGAGGCGGCAAAACCCTTGCTCGCCTGCATGGGGCAGAACCTGTTTCACGCCGGGACGCTGGGCGCCGGGCAGATCGCCAAGATGTGCAACAACATGCTGCTTGCGATCCATATGGCGGGCACTGCAGAGGCGCTGGCCCTCGGGGTGAAGGAGGGGCTGGATCCCGCCGTGCTCTCCACCATCATGGGCAAGAGCTCCGGCAACAACTGGAGTCTGGAGCGCTACAACCCCTGGCCCGGGGTGATGGAGAATGTCCCTGCCGCCCGCAACTATCAGGGGGGCTTTATGACCCGCCTGATGGTGAAAGATTTGGGGCTGGCCATGGCGCTGGCCGAGCATGGCCACAGTACGGTGCCCATGGGGGCGCTGGCACGTAACCTGTTCAACCTGCATGCCGCCCAGGGGCAGGGGAGCCGCGATTTCTCCAGCATCGTCGAACTCTATCTGGATAAACAGGATCCCGCCTGACGGGCACCTCTCTTCAAGGCATCTCCCCTCGACCAGCTACAAGGAGCATTGATGGATATCAAAGATAAGGTCATCGTTATTACCGGCGCTGGACGTGGCTTGGGACGGGCCATTGCGCTGGCCCTGAGCGCACAGGGGGCGACGCTGGCGCTGCTCGACATCAATCGCGCCGATCTGGAGGCGACCGCAGCCCTGGTGCGCAGTCAGAATGATCAGTGCGATCAAGATAGCCAGTGCGAGCTGTTTGTCTGCAATGTGGCGAGCGAAGCCGAGGTTGAGTCGGTTTTTGCTGGCATCAAGGAGCGTTTTGGTGTGCTGCACGGTCTTATCAACTGCGCCGGTATTTTGCGCGATGGCATGCTGATCAAGGTCAAAGAGAGTGAGCTGGTGGAGAAGATGACGCTGGCCCAGTGGCAGAGCGTGATTGACGTCAACCTCACAGGTACCTTCCTCTGCGGTCGCGAAGGGGCGGCACTGATGGCGCAAGGGGGTCAGGGGGGCGTTATCATCAACATCTCCTCCATTGCTCGCGCCGGCAATATCGGCCAGAGCAACTATGCCGCCAGCAAGGCAGGAGTGGCTTCGCTAGTGGTGACCTGGGCGCGGGAGCTGGCGCGCCATGGCATTCGGGTGATGGGGATTGCCCCCGGGGTGTTTGCCACCGACATGACGGCGGCGATGAAGCCGGAGGCGATGGCGCGGATGCAGCAGGCCATTCCGGTCGGCACCCTTGGCGAGGCGCAGCAGCTTGCCGAGACGGTGAGCTTTATTTTTGCCAACGACTATCTGTCGGGAAGGATGATAGAACTGGATGGCGGTTTGCGTTTATAGGGATTTACATAATGGGCCCCGGTGTTTCCACCGGTGCTTTTTTATGCAGATTATTTATACAGAGAGTGCCTGAATGGCGATGCATAGGAACCATGCGAGTCAGGTTGTGTTGGCAGAAAAATGAGAAATATCAATGGGTCTTGGTTAATTTGAGCCAGCTCACAGGCCATATGGGTCAGTGCTGTAAAATTGCGCGCGGTCAAGGCGGTGCATGATTGACGGGACGAGGGATTGCGGTCGGAATAGTCATGCAATATAGTTGCCGCCTTTTTCACGGGGTCAGGATTCCCAGCCCCTCCCATATTGCGCGCAGTATGAATACGGACGCTCTGCCGCCGCCTAAATAAACAGGATTGAAATGGACAAGAAACTAGGGCTGGGCGCCCTCATTTCGCTGGTGATCGGCTCCATGGTCGGCGCCGGGGTCTTCAGTCTGCCACAAAACATTGCTGCGCATGCCAGTGCCGGGGCGGTCGCCCTGGGTTGGGCCATCACCGGTCTTGGCATGATCTGTCTCGCGCTGGTCTATCAGAACCTCTCCATGCGCCGCCCCGATCTCGATGGCGGTATTTTCAGCTATGCCAAAGCCGGTTTCGGCGATTTCATCGGCTTCAACGCCGCCTGGGGTTACTGGCTCTGCCAACTGCTGGCCAACGTCTCTTACGCCATCGTGGTGTTCAGCGCCCTGAGCTACTTCTTCGATACGCCTGACAACGTCATCTTCGGTGACGGCAATACGCCGGTGGCCATCACGCTGGCCTCCATCCTGATCTGGTCGGTGCATGCGCTGGTGCTGCGCGGGGTACAGGTTGCTGCACTGGTGAATATCGTCACCACCATCGCCAAGATGGTGCCGCTCATCGTCTTCTGTGTCGCGATCCTGCTGGCCTTCAACATGGATACCTTCACTCTGGATATTTGGGGCCAGAACAACATGGAGCTGGGCTCCGTGATGGATCAGGTCAAGTCCACCATGAAGGTGACCCTCTGGGTCTTTATCGGGATTGAAGGGGCCGTGGTGGTCTCTGCCCGTGCCCGTCATCGCAAGGATGTGGGCCGTGCCACCGTGCTGGCGCTGCTCGGCGCCTTGACACTCTATGTGATGGTGACCCTGTTCTCGCTGGGTGTCATGAGCCAGCCGCAACTGGCGGCGCTCAAGAACCCTTCGACCGCCATGATCCTTGAAGCCGTAGTCGGCCCCTGGGGCGCCTGGCTTATCAACATCGGTCTGGTGGTGTCGGTGATGGGGGCGCTGCTCAGCTGGACCGTGCTGGCCGCTGAAGTGCCCTACATCGCGGGCAAGACCGGCGTCTTCCCGGGCTGGTTTGCCAAGGAGAACAAGAACGGCTCGCCGCAGGTGTCCCTCTGGTGCTCTACCTGTCTGGTGCAGATCTTCTTGATCATCATCTACTTTCAGAGCAGCACCTATTTGGCGCTGGTCAACATCGCAACCTCGGCGGCACTGGTGCCTTACGTCTTTTCGGGCGCTTATGGCCTGAAGCTGGCATTGAAAGGGGAGACCTATCAGGGTCAACCTCATCAGCGCAAGCGTGACCTGCTACTGGCCCTGGTGGCGACGGTTTACGGCTGCTGGCTGGTATACGCTGCCGGTGTGGAGTACCTGTTGCTGGTGGCGCTGCTCTATAGTCCGGGCATCTTCATCTACTGGAAGGCGCGTCAGCATCACGGTCTGCGCGGTCTTAACCGGCTGGAGCAGGGGATGACGGCGGCCCTGCTTGGCTGTGCCGTGCTGGCCTTCTACAAGGTGATGGACGGTACCATTCCGCTGCACTAACCGGCACAATGAAGAGATGGCCCTCGCGCCATCTCTTTTTTTTTCATGCAGATATCCACTGTTGCCCGGCCGTGTTGGCCAGTTTTTGTTTAACACAGGAATTTTTATGCTGTTTATGGGTTACCTCCTGCTGGGCGCCTTTGCCGGTATGCTGGCGGGACTGTTCGGGATCGGCGGCGGTCTTATCATTGTCCCCGTGCTGGTCATGACCTTTCGCGCCCAGGGCATCGACCCTGAAATCATTACCCATTTGGCCCTGGGCACTTCCCTTCCCACCATGATCTTTACCGGATTCAGCTCGCTTAGAGCGCACCAAGAAGCGGGCGCCGTCGACTGGGTGATGATCCGCAGATTGGGGGCTGGTATGTTGGTTGGTGCCTGGCTCGGTGGTATGACGGCCAATCTGCTCAGTGCCAGTACCCTCAATATCATCATCGGATGCTTCGCCTGGACTATGGCGCTGCAGATGGGGCTCAATCTCAAGCCCAAAGCGGAGCGCCATATGCCGGGGGCGCTCGGCACAGGCATCGCCGGTACCATCATTGGCTGGATGTCAGCGCTGTTTGGTATTGGCGGTGGCTCGCTGACCGTCCCTTATCTGAGCTGGAACTCGGTGCCGATGCGCAATGCGGTAGCGGCCTCTGCAGCTTGCAGCATGCCCATCGCGCTGGCGGGGAGCCTCAGCTACCTCTATGCGGGTTGGGGTCATGCCGATCTGCCCGAGTGGAGTGTGGGCTACATCTATCTGCCAGCGCTGCTCGGCATTGTGCTGACCAGTACCCAGTTCGCCCGCATTGGTGCCAAGCTGGCGCATCGCCTGTCACCAAAACGCCTCAAGCAGGCATTTGCTCTGCTGATGCTGCTGGTGGGGGCGAAATTTATGCTGTTTAGCTGATTCATTCGGCAGATTGTTGAAAAATAAGGCAAACGATCTGTTGGAGGGTAGAAAGCCGTTGCATTGAACGCCCAGTTTGCCTATTCTCCTCGCCGGTGGTCCTATTGGTCCTCTCGCATTGATAACCCGTCGACCTGGTCAGGACCGGAAGGTAGCAGCCAAGGCGGGGGACTCGAGTGCCGGGATGTGGCTGGTAGGGCCACCACTTGTTTCTGCAATTCAATAAGTTAGCTTTCTAAAGCCCTTGGTCATCCACTTTGTGTGGACGACGAGGAGCTCATCGATGAATCTCTGGCTCAGTCCCCACGGCATCTGGTATTACCGCAAAGTCACCACGCTCCCCTGTGGTCGTCGTAAAGAGATCAAAAAATCCCTGCATACCCGAGACAAGCCGACAGCCCGTGCAGCTGTTGCGAAGCGGCTTGCCTGTGTGCGTTCTAAAGCTAAGCCAGTTGTGCAACCCATAAGCGAGCCAGATAACCCTCAACCTCAGCCGAATATCAAGCCTGCTGTTCCGGCGGCCAAACCGCTTGCTCCGCTGTTGTCGGTCTCGTGTGACCGCTATCAAAAAGAGAAGGCCCTCTCCTGGGCACCGAAAGAGCTCAGCAACCAGAAGAACTACATCGGCTGCTTCATCAAGGCGCTGGGTGAAATTGCACTGTGCGATGGCGAATGGATTTGCTAACGGATGGGTCAACTTATTGGCCAAGCGTGACGGGCCTTAGTCGGCTGCCATTGCCGACCACCATGGAGGCGGCGGTCAGTAACAGGGCACTGCCCATAAAGGTGGCCCTGATAGAGAGGGAATCCAGTAACCACCCCCCCACGGCAGCCCCCAACGTGATCGCCAGCTGAATAGCTGCCACCATCAGGCCTCCACCGCTCTCGGGTGAATCTGAGATGCCCTGGGTGATCCAGGCTGACCAGGCGACCGGAATGGCGGAGTTAAGGGCGCCCCAGAGGATCAGCATCAGGGCCACACTCCAGAAGTGATGCTCCACCGCCAGCAGCGCCAGGGTGATAACGCCTAGCACCAGTGGCAACCAGCGCAGCATCCGGTAAAGATGACGGCGCAGCAGCATGCTTACCGCTGTGGTGCCGACAAAACCGGCCAGCCCCAAAGCCAGCAGCAGCGCCGAGAGTTGTGGCAGGTCGACCTGGGTGCGTGTCTCCAGGAAGGGGCGAAAATAGGTAAAGGCACTGAAGGCGCCGGCAAAGGTCAGCGTCACGCCCATGATGGCAATGGCGACGTTGGGTCTGCGCATCAGGCGAAATGCGCTGTGCGGGCGCGCTTGGGAGTGCATGGAAGGCAGGCAAAGTACCATCCACTGCAGGTTGATCACTACCAACGGTACCAGCAGCCAGAACACGCCTCGCCAGCCGATCAGTCCGCCAAGGTAGCTGCCAATGGGGGCCGCAAAGGCGGTCGCGACTGCATTGCCTGTATACATGATCCCCAGCGCTTTGGGGACGGATTGGCTGGAGACCAACCGCATGATGGTGGCGGTTGCCAGCGCCCAAAAACCGCCGATAACGATCCCGAGCAGAGCGCGTGCCACCATCAGCACGGTAAAGTTGGGGCTCAGGGCGATCACGATTAAAGAGGTCAGCATCACGACGACTAGCCCCATGAGCACATGACGTCGGTCCAGCCTGTGAGATAGAGGTGCGATCAGCAAACTGGTCGGGACGGCAAACAGGCCGGAGATGGCAATAGCAAGACCGGCCATGCCATTGCTGGCACCTAGATCGGTGGCGATCGGCGTCAGCAGGCTGACCGGCATAAATTCGGCGGCAATGAGCAGTGCCACACACAGGGACATGGCAGCAACCGCAGACCAGTGTTCGTTGACGACAGCGGGTGTATGTGATGATAACGATGTTACGTTCATGGCATGACCTGGAAGTGAAATATGGGCTTATTCGATTGCTTCGATCGTGATGCTGGCGGCCGAGGTTGTGCTCAGGTGGGAGAGACCCGATTCAATGCGCCCTAACTTAATCAGTCCGGTCGAATAGCCAAAGTCCCGATAGAAGATCGCCAGATTGCCCCACGGGGCGTAATAGGTGAGATCCCCCACGTTCGGGTCAATGCCTTTTGGGGCGCCCTGTGTGGTCAATTTGCGGGGCAGATAAGCAATCTTCTCGGTGTCGGCGTAATCCTCGAGGGGCAGTGTCAGGGGGAGCATGGCAAAAAAGTCCCGGGCGCTGTGACTATCTTCCAGGGTGGCCGTGATGATCTGGCTGGCTATCGTCATCTTGATGTTCATACTCTCTGCCTTGTTCTGAGCCTTAGCACTTGTAGCGGTTGCTGTGCTGGTCACCCCCAGCAACAGAGCCATCGCGCCAACAAACACTCCTCTGATCATTGAGCTTCTCCCTATGTGACGTGAATGGTGGCGTCGAAACCAGTGAGAAAACGCGGCGAAGAGGCCGCCGCGTTTTCGACGCTTACTTCATGTTGGTCTCGAAGAACTGCTCGAACTTGGCGAACGGGATCTTGCCAGCCTGGTTGTCATACAGGTCGACATGATTGGCGCCAGGCACAACGACCAGCTCTTTTTGCTTGCTGCCAACGGCCTTGAAGGCATCTTCGGCAAAGTAACGAGAGTGAGCCTGGTCACCGGTCACGATCAGGGTGGGAATGGATATTTCGCTTGCATAGCTCAGCAGCGGCATATTCATGAATGACAGCGGCATGGTAGTGGTCCAGGCCCCGTTGGAGTTGACAGAACGGGCATGGAAACCACGCGGTACACGGTAGTAATCGAAGAACTCCTTGAGTACCGGGTGCGGGTTTTCCGGCAGAACCTCTGGCAGGGTGCGGGCGGCAGCGGTGACATTTCCCTTGTCATCGACATAGAGGTCATGATTGCTATGGGCATAGGTGCCACTTTCCGCATCTTTCCAGCGTTGTTCATTCAGGTATGCCAGCACGGCGCGGCGATCGGCGGTGGAAAATCGATCCTTGCCATCGCCCACCCCATGCCCCATGGCCCGGCTCATGTCATACATCACGCTGGTTGCCACCGCCTTGATGCGGGTGTCGCCAGCGGCGGCATTGAGGGCCATGCCACCCCAGCCGCAAATCCCCAGTAGACCGATACGGTTGCGGTCGACCTCTTTTTGCAGGCCGAGAAAATCGACGGCGGCGCTGAAATCTTCGGTGTTGATGTCTGGCGAGGCCACATCACGCGGCTGGCCGCCACTCTCACCGGTGTAAGAGGGGTCAAACGCCAGCGTGACAAAACCACGCTCAGCCAGGGTCTGGGCATAGAGGCCGCTCGACTGCTCTTTTACGGCACCAAATGGGCCGCTCAGAGCAATGGCCGCCAGCTTGGCGTCTCCCCGGTTTTTCGGCAGATAGAGGTCAGCCACCAGAGTGATGCCGTAACGGTTCTTGAAGGTGACCTTGCGATGATCGACCTTGTCGCTTTGGGTGAAGGTCTTGTCCCATTGGGTGACCATGGAGACAGGTTCAGTGGGGTTGGTTGTTTGGGCATGACTCAATGTAGAGACGCCGGTTAATGCGGCGCCCAGCAGCAGGGTAGACGCGATAGCTGTCAGTTTCTTGGGGAGAACATTCATGGCAAAGTTCCTCGAAATCGGATTTCTGATGCGTGGTCCTGGTGGTGGAGGGCTGGTTTTGTGAACCACGACACACAGTCTAGTTAGAACGAATAGTGATGATTAGAGGCGGTTTTTTGATAACATTAATGCTTATTTGTTCTAAATTAAGACGTCTGACGCGCACCTGACTCAGGTCGTGGCGGACAGGAACATAGGGGGTGAACAAAATGACAGGCCGCGAGAATTACAACGATCTCCACGTCTTTATGCTGGTCGCTCGGGAAGGGAGTTTTACCAAGGCCGCAGCTAGGTTGGGGCTTGCCCAGTCCGGGGTCAGCCGAACGATTCGGGATCTCGAGGCCCGGCTCGGGGTGCAGCTTCTGATGCGCACCACCCGCAGCCTCTCCTTAACCCAAGCGGGTGAGCAGTTGTACCGCACGGCGCAGGGCTGTTTTCAGTCCCTTGATGCGGGTCTGGCCACGCTCGCCCACTATCGTGATACCCCTTCAGGCACGGTACGGATCAACGCCAGCCAACATGCCATCGACAAGGTGCTGCTTCCCAAGCTGACCATCTTCAGACAGCGTTATCCCGATATTCGGCTGGAACTCATCAGTGAAAGCCGCTTCGTGAACATCATCGATGAGCGCTTTGATGCTGGCGTGCGGCTGGGTGACGAGGTGGATGAGGGGATGGTGGCCGTGCGCATTACGCCCGATCTGGAGATGGTGATGGTAGCCACCCCAGATCATTTTCTTCAATACGGATTTCCCCAGGCGCCTGCTGATCTGGCGGGACATCCCTGTATCGCTTACCAATTTGCCGATGGCAGCCTCTATCAATGGGAACTGTGGCAAGAGGGGAAGGCGATTAAGCATCGACCACAGGGGCAGTGGGTCTTCTCTGACAGTTATATGGAGGCGGCTGCTGCCAAAATGGGGCTGGGACTGGCCTATGTGCCAGAGGAATTGGTGAGCGATGAACTTGAGCGCGGCATCTTAATCCAGGTATTGAAACCCTATAGTCACCGTTTGGCTGGTCTGTACCTCTATTATCCCCACCGGAATGTTTCACCCGCATTAAGAGTGGTTATTGATGCATTAAAAACATAAATATAGTCATTCACTCTGGTCTGGACGTTGTAGGGAGGGGATTACTAGGTCTGTACAGATCAAAAAATCCCTGCATACCCGAGACAAGCCGACGGCCCGTGCAGCTGTTGCGAAGCTGCTTGCCTGTGTGCATTCCAGACCCAAGCCCATTCAGTTGCCTGCAGAGGTCAATGTTGCCCCACATGAGCAATCAGTAGCCCGGAATCCGCGGTTTTATTGCTTGGTGACACGCATGGCTGCGTTGTATTTGAGCCGCCCATGGGAAATATGTCTGTTTATCTCGCTCAGTAGCGTCTCTTTATTGATGGGCTTGGTGATATATCCATTCATGCCATGGGAGAGATAGTATTGCTTGGATTCCGGCATCGCATCCGCCGTCAGGGCGATGATGGGGATATCTGCCCAAGGCATCTGGGAGGTGCGGATCCGGGTGGTGGCCACCAGGCCATCCATCACTGGCATCTGGACATCCATCAACACCAGATCAAATTCGGTGTGACCCAGTTTCTCCAGCGCCTCTTCTCCCTGAACGGCCAGTGTGACCTGATGGCCCACGGAGTCGAGCATGGCGCCGATCACCTTGCGGTTGGTGGCATTGTCATCAACCAGCAAGATGCGATAGCTCTCCTGATCCAGCGGCTTGGACGGCAGGCAAACAATCGAGGGGGTCGTGGCTCTGGCGGGCCAGATGTAGGTAAAAGTACTGCCATGTCCCTCGCTGCTTTCTACCGAGATATCGCCGCCCATCAGGCGTGCGAGGTTACGGGATATTTCAAGTCCCAGGCCCGATCCGCCATATTGGCGGGTGATCGAGACATCCGCCTGGGCGAAACGTTGAAACAGGTTTTTTAGCTGACTTTTGCTCATGCCGATCCCTGTGTCCTGGATCGAGATGCGTATCGAGTGGCGATCCTGATCCAACAGGGTGCTATCAACATGGATCTTTACTTCCCCCTGATGGGTGAACTTGATGGCATTGCTCACCAGGTTGAAGAGGATCTGGCGCACTCTCAGCGGGTCGATCATCAACCACTCCGGCGTATCGGGGGCAACAGTCAGGGTCAGTTTGATCCCTTTTGCATCGCAGTTGCTCTGCATCAAGGCCCGGATATCCTCCAGCAGCTGGGGCAAGTGATGGGGGGCCAGTTGTAGCTCGATCTTGCCCTCTTCCAGCTTGGATACATCCAGAATGTCGTTGAGCAGACCGAGCAGATGGTTTGCCGATTCCCGCGCCGTCTCCAGATAGTCTCGCTCCCTCGGATCCATATCCCGGTCGGCCAGCAGTGAGAGCATGCCGAGAATGCCATTCATGGGGGTGCGAATTTCATGGCTCATGTTGGCCAAAAAGCTGCTTTTGGCTCTTGTGCCGGCCTCTGCCGCCTGATTTGCCCGCAGCAGTTTGTCATTGAGCTGCTGCATCAGTTTGTGCTGCAGAAACGAGATATTCATTTGCCGCCAGATCAGCAGGGCGAGCACAAAGAGCAGCGCAAATTGCAGGGTTGCGATGAGTGTCGTCGTGATGATCTGCTCCCTCACGCTGTCGCGACGCGCCACATCAAACAGGGTCGCCTGCTGGTTCACCTCCAGAGTCAGCTGATGGAGCAGGGGGAGCAGGGAGGCAAGCTGTTGGCGCAGCTCCTGATGGGCAAGATTGTCGAGCGGCTTGGTGGCTTCCGGGCCGAGCCAGATATCCGCCAGAGAGATGTAGGATCGAATGGCTTTGCTTGCCTGTTGGTAGATCTCTGTTTGCTGAAGCAGGCTGCGATCCTTGCTCTCCAACACCAGATCCATGCGGCTGACCAGAATATCGTATCTGAGCTGGAAGGTCGGTTGCGACTCATGGAGCAGCGAGCTTTGAAAACGCAGCGCTTCGTTATAGAGCTGGAAATAGTTCCACATCACGTTGTCTTCGCCCTGGCTGGTACTGCGCTGCAGATCCTGAAATTGCCGGTACTGGATGGTACCAATACCGGCAAAGGCAAGGAGCAGCACACAAAGCACCACAAACAAGAAACGTTGACTGGCCGCCATGGAACGCATGATGGGATCTACTCCACTTTTATCGCGCTGATCTGCCAGATAGCCCGACCGTAATAGAGCTTGTTTTGCAGTTCGGGATATTGATCGAACGGATAGACAAGGAACAGCGGCCCTTTGTCACGCACCGACAGTGGCTTGCCATTGATCGTGCGGGCGAGGATGACCCGATACTGCTCGGCATCGCTTGTCGGCACCTGTACCGAGTAGTCATTGAGCGCGGTAATGGTGAGCTGTTTGCCGGTTGCCCCGACCTTGGCCAATACATCTTGCAGCAGCGGGCCGCGAAAAGTCTTGGCTTCGTCATACCAGGGGGTATGGGTTTTGATTTCGTGTACCGGCAGTTGATCCAGCATGGCGCTGTCCCACAGGGCCAGAGCCTGATGAGTGGGGCTGCTGATGGCGCCTTCAACCTTCAACACGGCGCTGTCAGGGGAGGGGGCTGCGTATGCTGTGCCGCAAAGGGCTGCCAACAGTGGTGCGATGTAAAGGCCTGCTTTCATGATCTCTCCTTCCTGGAAAATGGCGGCATGGGGGGCCGAGCCAACGGTGGCTTGTGAAGTGTGTCCAAAGGCAAGCAATAATCGGGCCCAGTCCAATGGGCTTGAATTATCAGCCATTTAGCAAATGCCCCGTAAACCCTCGCCCAATCGGGCGGGGATATAAGGGGAGCTAATCTGGTGTTTTCTGCGATGCCACATACGCCTTCAGCGTTTCGATAGTGGCCCCTCCTGCGCTACAGGCAAAGTAAGAGCGTGACCACAGCATCCCACTATTGCTCTGTTTCCGTAGATGCGTATTCAAAATCCGCACATGGCGGCTGCTGATTGACTTCAAATTGTTGACCAGCACGCTGATGGACAGCTTGGGCGGATAAGCAACGAGAAGATGAACGTGATCGGCTTCTCCATCCATCTCCAAAATCTCCACCTCCAACTTCTCGGCTGCGGACAAAAACGCGTGGCGCATCTGTTCGATCATGGTGCCGTCGAGCAGTTTGCGGCGGTACTTTGTGGTGAAGATTAAATGCACAACCAGCTTGCTGACGGAATGACGTTTGCGCAGATAGCCAGTGAAATCAATGTTGTGCTCACTCATTTGAAATGTCTCGAATTAAAGCATATAGTGCCTGAACTTTATCAGTGAGCAGTGACCGTGAAAAGAGCTACTAAAGTACGCCTTTACCCAACAAACGAACAGGCTGCATTTTTAAATGCCCAGTTCGGAGCTGTGCGGTTTGCGTACAACAAGGCTCTTCGTATTCAACGGCACATGTTCAAGCGCCGTGGTGTATCCCTGAAGCCCAAGCGTGACTTGAAACCGCTACTAGCGGTGGCAAAAAAATCGCGCAAATATGCCTGGCTCAAAGAGTACGATTCCCTCGCCTTGCAACAGGCAGTGATCAATCTGGACAAAGCATTTGCCAACTTTTTCAACCCTAAGCTCAAGGCTCGGATGCCGACTTTCAAGAGCAAACGGGGCAGGCAATCGAGCTACCACCCCAACGGGAAGGTACTGGCCGATGCTATCCAGCTACCGAAGATGACGCCGATCAAAGCAGTGCTCCACAGGGACATCAAAGGAACAATCTCTAGCATCACGATCAGCCGTGGCCCGACAGGGAAATACTACGCGTCAATTCTCAGTGATGATGGCTGCGAAGCGCCCGCCAAGCCGACACTCATCACAGATGTGACAGGCTGCGACATGGGGCTGTCTCACTATCTCATCGCGTCCAACGGCAAGAAGATCGACAACCCGCGTCACCTTATCAATGCCAGCCGCAATCTGCGGCGCAAGCAAAAATCGTTATCTCGCAAAAAAAGAGGCAGCGCCAACCGAGCGAAGGCACGGATACAGCTGGCCGCCCTGCACGAACGTGTAGCCAACGCCCGCGCCGATTTTCAGCACAAACTCTCCCGAACGATGGTTGACGAAAACCAAGCGGTCATCGTAGAGACATTGAAATCAGCGAACATGATGAAGAATCACAACCTAGCCAGAGCCATAGGAGATGCGGGCTGGCATGGATTTATCATGAAGCTGGAGTACAAAGCAGAGGCGCAGGGGAGACACGTGGTCAAGCTAGACCAATGGTTTGCCAGCTCGAAACTGTGCAGCTGCTGCGGGCACAAGATGCCTGAAATGCCATTGCATCAGCGCAGTTGGGCTTGCCCAGCATGTAATGCGGAGCATGACCGGGATATCAACGCGGCCATGAACATCCGACAGCAAGGCATATTGGAATTAAAAGCGGCGGGACACGTCGTTTCTACCCATGGAGGCCAGCGTAAATCTGCCAATTCGGCAGTAGCGGCCTAAGAAGTGGGAAGCCTCGCCGCTTGCGGCGGGGAGCAGTCACCCTGTTATCTGGCGATCTCGGCCAAGGTGAATTGCAGTTTGCAACGTGCGGGGGAGGTTAATTGCAATTTGGCAATCAAAACGAGGAGTGGGTGTCGGTGAATAAGGCACAAAGAGTATCATTTGGAGAACAAGTGCCGTGGCACTGCCCGGCATAACATTTGCAGCGTGCTGAATGCCGTGACAGCAAATAGTCTGAGAATCGACAAGGAGCTAGCGATGGAAAGCATGACTTACACCCTTAATGATATCCAGGTAGTGGTACTGGAAAACGAGTTTGACGCGATGGCCGTCAGTGAGCTCCGCCCGTTGTTTGAAACCCTTTCGACCCACCCGGGAGATATCCTGGCCGATATCAGCGATGTTCATTTTATCGACTCGTTGGGGATCGGAGCCTTGGTATTTCTCTATAAAAGATTGATTATGAACGGGCATCAGATGGCCCTTGTCTGTGGACCCGGTCAACCTCATGACCTGCTGGAGATGCTGCATATCGACCGGGTGATCCCCTGCCATGAGAGCATCAAGGCCTATATGCGCTCCCGTGGCATGATGGCCGCTGCATCATGAAACGCTTTGGTATCCTGCTCTCGTCCATTCTGCTGTCGGGTTGTGTGCAGTGGCCGCCACAGGGGTATGGCGGCATGGCCGAGGCAAGACCCACCCGTATTCCGGTCAATGAGGATGAACGGCGGGTCTGGTCTCGTTATGATGAGCGTCAGAAGGAACTCGACTTGCAGCTGATGGAATTAAAGCAAGCGAGTCTGCAGGGGTGTATGCCTGCCGAGTTGAAACGACTACAATCTCAACGTATTGATATCGAACGGGATATGCACGGACGGCTCTGGTCGGATGTAGCCTGGCGTCAGACCGTGCTGGCACAATCACTACAACAAGTACGTTTGCGGCTGCAACAGACAACAGCGGATGGCTGTCGTGCTGATTGGTCAGGGCTCCCCTTACGCCAATGGGGGCAGACGTAACAGACGAAAAGGATGTCTATGAAACGGGGCGCTCTCGAAGGATTGATCTGTGTTCTCTTGCTGTTGTTCACCTGCCCGTTACTGGCCTCCACCTTATTGGCTCCCGGTGATCGGTTGGCAATAGTGCAACCCGGTGAGCCTGCTTTTGATCAGCCTTTCCAGATCAACAAGCAGGGGGAGATTGCACTGCCTGAGGTCGGCAACGTCGTGGTGGGGGGAAAGACCCTGCAACAGGCGGATGAGCTGATCCGCACTGCCCTCAAACCTGTTTACAACAACCTCTCTCAATTGACCGTCACCTTGCTGGAGAAGCGGCTGCTGATCAGCGTGATGGGCTATGTCAAAAAACCCGGCAGTTATGATCTGGCGCCCGATGGCAACGTGCAGATGGCCCTCGATGCCGCTGGCGGTCTGGTGCCCGGTGCCCAGCTCAACAATATGCAGGTGCGGCGTGGCAGCACGGTCTCTAGCTTCGACTACAAGCGTTATCTCGATACCGGCGATGCCAGCGTGTTGCCGCCATTGCAATCCCTCGATGTGGTGTTCGTGCCCGCATCGCCTTTGATCGGCAACGTGCAGATCGATTTTGATGCGGCGACCCTGGCGGCAGGCGGGGATGGCGATACCGGCAAGGCGATCAAGGTATTTGGCGAGGTCAACAGCCCCGGCGCCTTCAGTTTCAAGATCGGCAACTCTATCGTGGATCTGCTGATGCGAGCCGGTGGGGTGACCCGCTTTGCCGGGGTGGAGCGGATCCGGGTGATCAATGGTGATGCCCCCGAACTGTTCGATCTCAAAGCCTATCTCGACTCCGGCAACAACAAGCTGCTCCCTAATCTGGCGCCGGGCGCCACCATCTTCGTGCCCAAGGATGAAGAGCAGATAAAACGGGGAGCGCGCACCATCTACATCATGGGCGAGGTGTTCAAACCCGGCGCCTATGAGGGGCGGGAAGGGGACTCCTTCCTCGATATTCTGGCCAATGCCGGCGGCCCGACCCGCTATGCCGAGAGTCGCCAGATCCGTTTGCTGCGCACCGATGGCACGATCGAATCCATCGACTTGCAGGCCTATACCGAAGGGATGCAAAAGGCGCTTCCCCAAGTCAAACCCGGTGATGCCATTTTTGTGCCGGAAAAGACCGATATCAACGAGAAGTCCTGGTTGAAAGTGGCACCCGGACGGGCGGTGATGGTGATGGGGGCGGTGCGGATCCCGGGCCGCTATGAATGGTCTGACGAAATGTCGTTGCTGGATCTGATCGCCCACGCCGGTGGCCCCAACGAGCGGGCCGATATCGCCAAGGTGCAGATCCTGACCGCCGAAGGGGGGCAGGCCACGCCGACCCTGTTTGATCTCGACAAGTTCCTTCATCAGGGCGGGGCGCTGGCCAGCCTGCCGAAGATCCGGGCCGGATTCACCATCATGATCCCCGAGCTGCCCACCGATCCCAGTGACAACAAGTCCCAGTGGGTGCGCCAGTCACCGGACAGTTCCATCTATATCTTCGGTCAGGTCGGGGCCCCCGGTCGCTATGCCTTCAATGAGCAGATGGGCTTTATCGACATCCTGTCGGCCGCCGATGGTCCGACTGCGGCGGCGGATCTGCGCAATGTGCGCATCGCCCATCGCAGTGGCAGCACGGCGCGGGTCAGCAAGCTCGATCTTGCCCTCTACTTTGAAACCGGCGATGAAACCTTGCTGCCCAAGGTGCTGCCCGGCGACTCCATCTACCTGCCGGAGAAGAATCGCCCCTGGCTCGATGAGCCCAAGGAGAACACCATTCGGGTGTTGGGGGCGATTGCCCGCCCGGGTCGCTACCGCTTTGACTCCTCCATGACCCTGCTGGATCTGCTGGCCGAGGCGGGGGGCCCGACCAGCAGCGCCTATATCAAGAAGATTGTGGTGATCAACATGGCCACCAGTGGTCAGGGGGATCAGGCCCGCAGCTTCGATCTCGACGGCTTTGCCAAAGAGCCCGACTTTAGCCAGTTGCCGGTGCTGCGTGCCGGGGACACCGTCTTTATCCCTGATAGCAAAAGCAGCAACTGGGCCATCTTCATGGATGGCATGCGCGACATTTTGACCACGATCTCGGTGGTGGCCCTGGTCGGGACGCTTTGATATGAGCATCCCCATTCAATATCTGGAGCTCGAATCCCTCTATGCGGCGACGGTCGCCCGGGGGATCCGCTCGCTGGCGGTCACCTCGTCGGAAGGGGGAGAGGGGGTGAGCTCCATCTGCGATGCGCTGGCAAGGCGCTCGGAGGCGGATGGGCTGCGCACCCTGCTGGTGGATCTCAATCTCTATCACCCCGGCCGCGCCACGGCGGTTGCCTGGGGGCCCAATGATGTGCCCGAGCCTGTGGCCACTGGTCGGTCGTTGTCGCTGCTCCCGGCGCCGGGCAAGGATCTGATGGCTTTTCGCAACAAGGATACCTTGCGCCAGCTGCTGGTTCGCTGGCTGGAGCATTACGATGTGGTGATCTTCGATACCTCGCCGCTCACCGCTCTCAATCGGGGCAATATTCCGGCCGATCAGGTGTGTGGGGCCTGTGAAGGGGCGCTGCTGGTGGTACTGGCGGGGGTGACCCCGACGACCGTGGTACAAAGTGCGGTGGATAAACTGACTCGTGCCGAGGCCAATCTGATTGGCGCTGTCTATAACGACAAACTCAACCCGGGGCTGGCCAGCGAGATCCTGCGCGAACTCAACCGGCTGCCCAGTAACCGGGTGACCGAATGGCTCAAGCGCTGGTGTCGGCGCAGCGCCTTGCTCAATTTCCGGATCTGATCGCCCGCTGATGGAGGCCCGATATGGATGACTGGTTGCGATCTGCTCCGGCAACCCTGCAGGCGGTGCGCGAACTGCGCAACCGGCTGGCACAGGGGCTCTCCCTGTTTCAGGTCTCCCCAAAGGATCAAGCCAACTGGCTGCTCTGTTTCAGTGAGCTGGCCACCAATAGCGTCAAGCACACAGCTCCTCCCGCGACCCGGCTCTGGCTCACGCTGAAAGAGGATGAAACGGGCTTGAGTCTGGTGCTGGAAGATGATGGCGGCCCGCAACCCGGTCTTGCCAGTGCGCCGTTACCCGATGAACTGCAGGAAGGGGGATACGGGCTGGCGCTGGTGCACCAGCTGTTTGCCGAGGTGCACTTCTCTCGCGACGGTGAGCGCAATCGCGTGACCCTTCGCCAGCAGGGCCCGGTCAACCAACTGCCGGTGCTCGCGGTGATCGACGATGACAAGGTGATGCGTGCCTTGCTCACCGCCTACCTTCATGAGCACTACCGGGTTGAAAGTTATGCCGACTCCCATGCCGCCCTGCTGGCGCTCGGAAAGCAGCCCCCCGCGCTGGTGCTCTCCGATATCGAGATGGAGGGGATCGATGGCTTTGGGCTGCGTCAGCAGTTGATGAAGGATCCCAAGATGAAGGGGGTGCCCTTTATCTTCCTGACCGGTCATCAGGATCAGTGGACCCAGAGTCGGGCGGGGGCGCTGGGGATCGATGACTTTCTGGTCAAACCCATCACCAAGCAGGACCTGTTGCTGGCGGTTTCGCGGGTGCTGCAACGCTCGGAGCAGCTCAAGTCGCAATGGGGCGAGCAGCTGGATCAGCGCATGACCTCGGCGCTGCGCCCGTTATTGCCCGCCACCTCCATAGGGGGATACCAGCTGGCGTTGCAAACCCGCGCGGCTACAGTGGGGGGCGGGGACTTTCTGCTGGTCAAGGATCGGGTGCTGTGGCTCGGGGATGTGATGGGCCACGATGCGGAAGCCAAGTTCTTTGCCCATGCCTATGCCGGTTATCTGCGCGGCTTGCTGACCGCCCACGATCTGGAGCGCGCCCCCGCCCGCTTGCTGACCATCTTGTCCAATGCGGTTCACAGTGATCCGCTCCTTGGGGCTACCCTGCTCACCACCCTCTGCATTGAACTCGGCAACGAGGGGCGAGTGCAGTGGGCCAGCGCGGGTCACCCTGCGCCCTGGCTGGTCGGGCCCGGCACCATCCGTCAGGTCGGCGTGACCGGCCCCTTGCCCGGTTTGCGCCCGGATCCCCACTTCGTGACCAATGAGCGTCAGCTCAAGCCCGGCGAGATCCTGCTGTTCTGGACCGACGGCCTGCTCGATAGCCGTGATGCCGCAGAGCGCCAGCGCTGGGAGTCGCAGCTAAAAGAGATCTGCCTGACCTCGGGGCCCGGTCTTGAGCAACTGGCTCATCGCATTGCCCGCTGGTTTGATGAGCGCATCAATGATGCCGCCCTCGATGACATGACCCTCCTGCTGGTCGCCTGTCCCGGCGCCTGATCCAGCCCCTCTTTGCCTGACTGGCCCGCTCTATGCAGCGCCTCATTTCTGGTGGCATGGAGCCACGGGAGGAGGTGCCTATGTTACCCATGCAGCAGATCTGGCTGGCCATCGATGCGCGTCAGGTCGGTGGAATAGAAGTTCACATTATCCATCTCGCCAACGATCTGCTGGCCAGGGGATTTCGCCCCACCATAGTGCTGGTGAGCAACCATGGCATGACCCCCTTTACGACCCTGCTCAAACAACAGGGCTTGCCCTACGAGGTGTGCCAAAACAGCCGCGATTTTATGCGCCGTCTGGCCCGCCAGCCGGCTTCTGTGCTGATCCATACCCACGGCTACAAGGCCGGGGTGCTGGGGCGACTGACGGCCTGGTTCACCGGCAAATCGGTGGTTTCGACCTTTCACAGCGGGGATGACGGGGAAGGTTTGCTGAAGTTTTACAGCTGGCTGGATCGCACCACAGCGCGTTTTGCGAAGTGTATTGCAGTAAGCGAGCCCATCGCTCGCAAATTGCCTGTGCCAAGCACGGTGATCAGCAACTTTGTCCCCATGCCTGCGACACCGGCATCGGTAACTGGCAACCGGATTGCCTTTGTCGGCCGCCTCTCGCCGGAAAAGGGGCCGGAGGCGTTCTGCCAGCTGGCCGCCTTCTGCCCGGAGGGGGCGTTTCATCTCTACGGGGATGGCCCCATGAAAAGTGCCTTGTTGCAGCAGTATGGTGATCGCGTCCAGCTTCATGGTTTCCAGAACATGGCCAATGAGTGGCACAACATCGACCTGCTCTGCATCACCTCCCGCTTTGAAGGGTTGCCGCTGGTGGCCCTGGAGGCGATGGCTCACGGCATACCTGTCTGTACCTTTGCGGTGGGGGGCCTGGTCAATCTGATCGACCATAAATCCAATGGCTGGTTGGTGGAGCCCGGCCATGTGCGGGATATGGCGGAGCTGGTCAACTACTGGCTGCGCAGCGATGGGGTGGTGCGCAGCAAAATGAGTCAGGCGGCGCGCAACACCATAGCCCGCGGGTACAGCGTCAACAACAGGGTGACCGATATTCTGGCCGTCTACGGCGCCTGAATCACGGAGAAACCTGTCAAAACGAGTGGCCGCTGGCTACTCGTTTTTTTATGTGCCGGTGTTAGAGGTAGCAGGAGGCGGATTGCTTCGGTGATCACGCAACGCTTGGGTTTCTGCTGTTGGTCAAACAAGCATCAGGCCTTTGGATGGATGGGGCCAGATGATGACGATCAGATCGCTGGCTTCTCAGTGATCACCGCGGACGTGCCACAACGATGCGCCATAAAAAAGGCCATTGCAGTGGCAATGGCCTGAGGGTCTCGAGGTGTGGTTGAGGTTGGTGCGGCGGGATTAGCGCCCCTTCTTGCCAACCATGATGGCAATCGTCTTGCCGATGATATGCATATCCTGCACCAGCCAGCGCCAGGGGTGGAGCAGGGCAATCGAGTAGGCCAGATCGAACGCCAGCTTGCTGCGCACATCATCAAGCGACTCGTCGTAACCCTGATTGACCTGCGCCAGACCGGTAATGCCGGGGGCCACTTCATAGGTGCGTTCGATAAAGTACGGCACCGCATCTTCCAGCCGGTTGGCGATCCCGGGTCGCTCCGGACGGGGGCCGATCAGCGACATCTCCCCCTTGAGCACATTGATAAACTGCGGCAGCTCATCGAGCCGGGTTTTGCGCAGGAAGTCGCCGCTGCGGGTGATCCGGCTGTCCCCCTTGCCACACCAGACCGGCCCGGTGGCCGCCTCGGCGTCGGCGCGCATGGTGCGAAACTTGATCATGAAAAAGAGCTCGGTATGGGTGGCATGGCTGCGCCCGATCCGCAGCTGACGAAAGAACACAGGCCCCGGGCTATCGAGCCGGATGGCCAGCATGATCAGCGGCCACAGTGGCAGCGTCAGCAGCAGGCCAAGAGTGGCACCGAGCAGATCCATGCTGCGTTTGACCACCAGGGTCAATCTTGGAATGGGGTGTGTCATAAGGCTTTCTCCTGTGACATGAAACGTATGGGGGCGCGCAGGCAGTAGCGCAGGGTGCCCATGCCGTTGTACCAGTGTCCGAGTACCAGATAGTGGATCTTGCGAAACAGATTGGGCCAGGGGTGCACAGGGGTCAGCTGGATCAGGATGACCAGCAGATACCCCAGCAGTTGCAGCCCCAGCAGCAGCTGAAACAGCAGGGATTGGGTGGCCAGCGGGATGGCGCAGAGCCACAGCAGGGTCAGGCAGAGCGGCATCAACACCCGCAGCCCCTTGCCACTGGCAAAGTTGAAGGCAACCCAGCCAAACTTGGGGTGCAGCAGGGGCAGCAACCGCAGCAGCTGCTGGGTGTTGCCGGCCCCGATCCTCTTGCGCCGTGTCGCTTCCAGCGCGGCATCGGAAATTTCCAGCTCCAGTGCGGCACAGCGATTGTCATAGACAGCCCGATACCCCTTGGCGATGGCCTGCATCGGCAGGATGAAATCGTCGTTGATGGTATCGGCGGCCAGCGGGGTGAGGCACTCCCGGCGCATCATGTAAAAGGCCCCGTGGGCACCCAGCATGCCGCCAAGGGCCGATTCGCAGAGCTTGATCTGGCTTTGATAGTGCCAGTAACTCTCCTCGCCCTGAGAGCCCGGTTGCCAGAAGCGGTACGCTTCCCCGACCACCCCTACCTTGGGATCGGCAAAATGGGCGACCGCCAGCAGCAGGCTGTCGATGGGCAGCAGGGCCGAGACATCGGTGAGGGCCACCAGATCGCTGTGCACCCGGGTCATGGCCTCGTTGAGCACGGCGACCTTGCCGCGATTGCGGGGGTGATCAAACAGCCTGATCTGCAACTGCTGCAGGGCGGGATCACCGAGCTGGCTCAGCGCAATGGGGTAACTGTTGTCGCTGCAGCCGTCGAAATGCACATGCACCCACAGCTTGTCGGCGGGGTAATCGAGGCTGGCGAGGTTTTGCAGCTTGGCCGCGATGGTCGCCGCCTCGTTGTAGACCGGCATCAGCAAAGTGATGGTCGGCAGCGCCTCATCGGTGGCATCTGTTTTGAACCCTCGATCCAGAGGGCGCGGTGGATTGGCTACCTTGCGTGCCTGCCGACCACCAAATTTGAGCAGCAGGGGATAGCCGACATGGTGGTAGACCACCAGTACAGCGCACAGCCAGAACACGATCATGATCCATTCCATGGGATGCTCCTCTGGTCATCGGGTCGCTTGATCAGCGGCTGTAAAGCTGCTGATAGGCCTGAGCCATCCGGCTCAAGCTGCTTTGCTGGCACACAAACTCACGGGTGACGGCACGCAGGCTATGGCACTGCAGCAACCCTTGTGCCAGAAGCTGGGCAAGGCGGTCGGGATCCCGCTCCGACAGGATATGGCCGCTGTCCTGACAGACGATCTCTCTGGCCGCCCCCACGTCGCTCATCACCACCGGTACCCCGCACGCCTGTGCTTCTAGCACGCAGAGCGGCATCCCCTCTGCCAGCGAGGGGAGGCAGAAGAGATCCAGCCCCTGATAGAAGCGCGGCATGTTTTCGACCAGCCCCAAAAAATGGACCCGATGGGCGATCCCCAGTTGCTGACACTGTTGTTGCAACGCATTTTGCAAACTGCCGACCCCTGCCAACGCAAGATGCACCTCTTCCGGCAGGGTGCGGATCGCCTCCAGCAGCAAGGCATGCCCCTTGACCGACTCAAGGCGGGCGGCGCAGCCAATCAGTTTGACCCTTTGTGGCAGCCCCATCTCCTGACGGGCGAGGGCGGCGGCGCCCGGGGCAAAGCGCTGCTCATCGATGCCGTTGGGGATCACGGTTGGCGACAGCTGGCCCAGCTTGGCCAGCAGCTGGTTGGCCACCGGCATGGCATCGGCCACCAGAGTGGGTTTGAAGGCGCGCAGCCCCCACAGGGCCAGCGTGCGCTGATGGGGATCATCGAGATACCAGGCATCGTGTTCTGTGTGTACCAGGGTGGGCACCCGGGCCAGCCGACTGGCGAGGCCGCCATAGAGCATGGGCCCCAGATGGTGGGTATGTACCGCGACGGGCTTGAGTTGGCGCAGCAGTCGGGTGAGCCGCCAGAGGGTTGCCAGCGACCAGCCTGCGGGCTTTTCCAGACAGTGAATATTGCCAGCAAAGGGATGCAGGGCGGGCCATGCCCTTAACACATCCCCTTTGCGCCCTTCGAGGGAGATGATATGCACTGGCTGCTCGGCCGGGCTCGCCTGCGTGAGGTTGAGCACCATGGTCTCCAGCCCGCCGGGCTGCAGGTGCTGCACTATTTGAACGATTTGAACGATGGCGCTCCCGCGGGGATGGGGTTTGTGCGACGGGGTTGATGACAACATGGTTCGCGCTCCGGCAAGGGAAGGGGTGGCACCCCGGATAGCGGGAGAATGCGAATCTTGTACCACTCTTGCGATCTGCTCACAGAGGCGATCAGCTCCTCTGGTGGCACTGCCTTTGCATCGTGCGGGGGGAGGGCCTTTCTCAGGGAGTGATGCCATGCCTGTCCAGTTCTATTACAACCTCTACATCATTCTCTTTGCCGCCTGGCGCCGTCGCTATCTGCTGGTGATCCCGGTACTGGTGATGCCGCTGGTGGGCGTCACGGTTGGCCTGCTCACCCCCAAGGAGTATGAGAGCCGCACCACCTTTATGGTGCCGCAAGATGCCAACCAGACCCCGACCCTCAAGGATCTGATCACTCAGGAGAGCCTGAAAGATCGTTTTGCGGTGCTTGAAGCCCTGCTGCGCAGCCGTTATGTGCTGGACGGGGTGGCGCGGGATCGCGGTCTGGTCAATGACGAGACCCCACCCGACCAACGTGATCTCATCATGGACTGGCTCTCGAGTGCCGTCTCGCTGCGGCTGATCGGTGATGAGGTGATCGAGATAAAGGTAAAAGCGGATTCTGCGGCCAACAGCGCCGGTTTGCTCGAAGCCATTTCGCGGCGCTTTTTCTTCAACCTGCTCAGCAAGGGGCGCCAGTCGGCGGAATCGTCCGAACGTTTCCTGCAAAGCCAGCTCGACAGCCGCCGCAGCGAACTGCAAGAGGCCGAGCAGCTGCTCGCCGATTTTAAACGGGAGCATGCCAGCGCCTTGCCCCAGCAGCAGAGTACTAACGTCGCCCGTCTCTATGGTTTGCAGGAGCGCTATGCCGAGAGCCTGATCACCTTGCAGCAGGCCAAGGCCCGGGTCGATCAGCTCTCGCTGGGGCAGGAGAGCCAGCTGGCCCGCCAACTGGATGAGAAGCTGCAACTGATGCGCACCGAGCTGGTGTTGCTGCGGGCCCGCTACAGCGACGAGCACAGCAAGGTACAGAGTCTGCGCTATCAGATTGACCAGTTGCAGCAGGAGTTTGAGCAGCTCAAATCCCAGCCGGATATGGCCCGCGGGCCCGAGTGGCAGCTGGCCCAGACGCAGCTGACGGAGGCGGAGCAAAACGCCGCCGGCTTGAAGAGTCAGCTGGATGGGCTGGACAAGGTGGTCGACTCCCAGGGGGATACCGAGCGCCAGCTCGCCGAGCTGGAGCGGGATCTGGCGGTCAAACGCACCCTCTATCAGGATTTGCTGCTGCGCTATGAGAAGGCCAAGGTGACCGGCGATCTGGGCAACTTCGAGCAGGGGGAGCGGATCAAGGTGATCGACAAGCCCTTTGCCCCCAGCAAGCCGAGCAACTACCCGCTCTGGCTGTTTTTGCTGGCGGGCATTGTTGGCGGGTTGGGGCTGGGCTGCGGTCTGGCACTGGTGGCCGAACTGGCGGATGCCAGCCTGCGCCGCTCCGATCAACTGGCCGCCCTGGTCAAGGCACCGGTGCTAAGCCGGATTCCCTACTGCGAGCCGGTGCCGGACTATCCATCCCACAGTGATCAGGCGCTGGATGGGCAGGTGCTGCCCATGTCACCAGAGCCGGGTTGATTGCCACAAAAACGGGCTATCAGCCGGAATCTGAATATTTCTGAAAAGGCCTTGTGATAAGGCCTTTTTTATATTGTACGGATGGTGGAGTAAACATCGCGGCAAGCCCCATAAAACGGAGATAGACTTCATTTTCAAATTCCGTTTGTTGACTGTGGTTTTACCTAATGTTAAAAGTGGAGCCGCTCAACGCTATTAATAATTTACTTATAAGCTGAGGGCAGGTTAGTAATACAGCTACTTTAAAACGATTTTATTGGTTTGGATGACGAGTTATATGGCTAGTTTATATGAGATGCGTTAAGAATGCGTTAATGGTTTCTGTCGTGTAATTACTATATTCCTTATTTTATTTCATTTAAAACTTATCATGTATGTTAGGGGGTAATATAGTGTCGAGTGAGAAGGAAACCCTCGGAAGGTTATATTTATGGCAAGTAGCACTTAATAGAATTAGTGATCTTTTAGCACTGAAACTACGGGTTGACCGTTTCTGTAACTCTGGAAGACCACAGAACATTACCCTATTGTATGATGAAGAGCGTGCAAGGTTAAAAATTGGCTTACGTCTGGAAGGTGCTGAGTTAGATAACTTTGAAGATAAGCATGGTTCTCTATTTCCAGATATTCATGACATTCACCTGATTGGCGAATTAATAACCGAAGAAATAATAATTAAGTTCTGTACTATTTTTAACGATGGTTATGGAAAGGTTGGTGTTATTTCTGGTAATAAGAAATCATTTTGGGAACCTATTGTCGATAATGTGATTGCAGATGCATTTGCGGGAGATGTACGAGAAAGCTTTTACCAGTTTATTGAGCAAGCTAAAGCATATCGTAACCAGCAGGGAGCACACTTTGATCAACAAAATTTCTATGTAAAACATGGCGATAAAAAATCTGATGAAAATGGGCTTATATCTCATGTTGGTTGGAGTAGTGCCTTGCTTAGTTTTAACTGGGACTTTGTAGCTGAAACCATTCCTAAGTTCAAAGAATCTTTAAATAGTTATGTTAGAAAATTACAGCAACAAGCTAATATTATTTAGTGAAAGGAAATAAAAACATATGACAAGCACGTGAAGGGGTAAATAGCTTGGCTGAGCTCACGCTTTGTTCAAGTCGTAGGTTCAATTATCCCCGGTAGGCGTAATCGGGCGCTCGCGGTGACGCTCGCCGCTCATATGGCAAGTACGTCCTGACCGGTGCCAGTCGAAAGTGAGTTTTTTGGGGGGAGACGTGGCAAGATGGGAGCGAGTTAAATAAATATATTACAGAAAGGCCGCGAACGTCCGATTACGCTTCGCTAATCGAACCTACGCCTCTAGGAAATAAGTTGCTAAGAAATATAAATCGTCAGAAGGCATGTAATGGTAAAATAAATCAGGGAGCCATAGCTCCCTAATCGCGACACACGGGGTGATTAACTAGCCGATAGCTGGCGATTGTTGCCAGTTGGCTTGCTGCGGACGGCCTTGAGTTCGGCGTTGATAGCGCCAGGCCAGCAGTAGCGGCATACCGAGCAGCAGCTGGGCGGCCAGCGGGATCTCCTCGATGGGGGCGGCCAGTGCCCCTTCCGGAATAATGCCCCCCTCAATTTCGGCAGCCAGTTTGAGCTGCAAGGCATTGCCAAAGTCGGCGAAGGTGGTGGCGTTGATCACAAATGCATCCTGACCGCCCGCCACGTTCTCCACATACCACTCTTGCAGTACCCCATCGGCATAGTCCTGACCTATGGTGATGCCGTTGATGGTATCAATGCCGGAGGCGAGCAGTTGATCCCGCACGGTGGAAGTATCCAGCCCGTTGTTCTGGATACCGTCACCCGACACATCCATCACCTGGCGGGCGGCGGTGAAGTTGTTGGTATCAAACTGCTGGGCACCAAAGGCCATGGCCGAACCGGGTGCCGTCATCCCCGCAAAGGGGCGCACCAGTGAATCCAGGGTCGCGGCGAAGTTGTTGATGGAGGTCATGTCGTAGAGGTGGAACCAGTCAGTCATCAGACTTTGCTGGTTGCTGCTGCTCCACATCACCATTTGTACCGCGATGGACCCGAGTTTGCCGCCACTGGTGTCGAGGATGGCGCTCTGTACATCCTGATTGTAAAAGGCATCCACATAGCCCTGTAATTGCAGATTGAATTCCGATGAACTGACACTGCCCGACACATCCATCAGCAGTTGCAGTTCGGTATCGACTTCGGTCAAGGCGTATGCGGGGGAGGTTACCAACAACATCCCCAGCAGCCCTGCCAACGGTTTGAGTTTCATTGCTCACTCCTTCTCCTTGGCGCTAGTGCCAGCAGAGGGAATGAATAAAGCGTGCCAGTTTTGTTGAATCTTCGGACTTGGCTTGGTCCGGGTGAAGCCGGGCAGGCATGGAACTTGCGATAGCGCTCAAGAGAACTGATAACCGGCAGGAGTTGCGATGGAGATCCGTCCCTGGCAGTGGGCACCCAACTGGCTGCTACTTGGTTTGGCCAATCAGTGGGGCATGGTGTGGCTCAATATGGGCCACTTCAACTTGCTGGTGGTGTTGCTGATTGCTATCTGGTGGCAAATTGCATCGCGGGTTGCACCGAGCTGGCGCCCGCATCCACTGGCGCTCGCCCTCTTTATCCTGCTGATCCTGATCCCCAGCGCCAGTTGCAAGGCGCTGGCCTGTCTGCTGTTGGTGGCCTCGCTGTGGCGCCGTCATCAGAGTGGCGATGAGCGGGCGGTGTTGCAGATTGTGCTCGCCTTTACCGTGGCGGTGTTGTGGGGGCAGCAGGTGTTTGCACTGCTCTCCGGCCCCGTGCTGGCGTTCGATGCCTGGGGGGTAGGCCAATGGTTGCAACTGCTTGGCTGGGAGACTCGCCTTGATGGCAATCGCATCGAGCGGTTGGGGGGCCATGCGCTGATCGTGCTCAAGGGGTGCTCCTCGTTTTCTCAACTCTATCTGGTGGTGCTCTCCTGGCTGGTCTCCTGCTGCTGGCTGGCACCGGAGCGCCCCCTCTACCGGCAGTGGCCCATGTTGCTGCTGGTTTGCCTGCTCTATATCGGAGCCAATCAGCTGCGGTTGGTGCTGATGAGCCTGGATCTGCGCTGGTATGGCTGGCTCCATACCGGCTCGCTGGCCCAGCTCTACCAGTGGGCCATCATGCTGCTGGTGATGAGCATTCTCTTTATCCGGGGGCGCCGTGATGCATCTATCTAGGGGATATCTGCTGCTGTTGCTGGTGGCGCTGCTCAGTGCTGCCGCCATGGGCTGGCGTTATCAGAACCGGGCGATCAATGAGGGGGCCAAACCCATGCTGATGGAGCTGGTCCAGATGGGCTGGCGCTTGCGGGTGGCTACGCCAGTATTGGGCGGCACCTATGTCAGCTATCAGCTGGCCCATCCCCGCTGTGACGGCCTGTTGCAGGCCATGCTGGTGGCACCGGATAGCGAGGCGATGTCAGTGACGCTGGCGAGTGAAGGGATGAGTCAGGGGGTGATGTTTTTAGGCGAGTTGCACCAGAGCCCGCCGCTGCTCTCTTACCGTCTGACCCAGGGTTGGCGCAAGTTGTGGGGGCTGACCCCTTATCCCCTCTATCGGGTGGCTTTGCCGACGTCTTGCATTGACCTTATTGCGCCGCCGCTGGGGTGACCGACCCCGGTTCACCGTTTGGCAGAATGCGGATCAGCAAGGTATTGGGGGCCAGCATGGGGTCATAGCGTGGCTCCAGCTCAATGGCGCGAGCTCCCAGCAAGCGGGTGAGTGCGGTCAGCCGCACGCTCGCCATCCGCGCACTCTCCAGCATGTCAGTTTGCAGCCCGGGGCCGCTTACCAGCGCAATTCGGGCCGGATCCTTGCGTCCTAAAAACTGATGCAACTGCTGCTCCTGATCCGCTGGCAGTTGTGTCTCCGCTTGCTGGTACTGCAGTTGCAGCTGGGGCTGTTCGGCCAGCTGTTGTTCCCGCAACTGGTTGAGAATCGGCAGGGTCTCATTGACCGGCTCCTGACGGGCGCAACCGGTGAGGATCAGCAGCGGCAGCATCAGGGGCAACAGGCGGGGCAGGGCGCTGTCTTTGGCTGTGGAGCGGGGAGTCTGGTTGGCCATACGCAGTCACTTCAGGA
This sequence comes from Aeromonas sp. 102P, assembly GCF_051920345.1. Lineage (NCBI taxonomy): Bacteria > Pseudomonadati > Pseudomonadota > Gammaproteobacteria > Aeromonadales > Aeromonadaceae > Aeromonas > Aeromonas sp. 102P. The sequence goes on from NZ_JBQBCZ010000001.1 coordinate 2,723,129, forward strand.
GGATGAGTTGGCACCAGTTTGCAATGTTTTCAATCCCTTGGCCAGTTGTTCAATCTCGCGGCGCCACTGGATCCAGGCGGCAGAGGGCAGTTGCTCTGCCACCTGCCAGCGGGTGGGCAGCTGATCGCGCAGGCGCTCCAGCAGCAGGGCGGCCTCCACCTGATAGCGGGCTTCCTGCTCCAGCCAGGCGAGCCAGCGCAGATCCTCGATGGCTTGCTGCAACAGCAACAGATCGTGAGAGAGGCGGTGCGCCTCGCAGGCTTGCGGGCCGAGCAGCATAAAGTCGCTTTCCCGCCCATCGGTGGGGTCATAGGGCAGGGCGGTGGGCATGCGGCCATGCCACTGCAAATAGCCCTCGGCGCCGCTTTGCCACAGATAGAACCCGGCGGCTCTCGGGGTGCCCAGATTGTAAAACCAGGGGGTGACCTTGTGCTGGCGCACCCGCGCCACATCGGCCTTGTCGGCGCCAAAGCCTGCGTTGATCAGGGCAATCTCCACCTCTGCCAGCAGACCAACTTGACCTGGATGATTGAAGTGGCCCGCGCGGATCACCGCCGGATCCCGCCGTTTCATCTCCCGCGCCAGGGTGGTGATGGCGGGCAGGGTGGCAAGATCCGGCTCATCAAACAGGCTCCATGCCAGCGGCGGCAAGCCGCTGGCGGTCAGCCCCTGTTGCCGCGCCTGCCATTGATCAAGCTGGCTGGCAGGGTCGCTCCCCCAGCGTTTGAGCGGGGTATAGGCCAGCAGGGGCGGCACAAAACCGAGCCCGGCTGCCTCTCCCGTGACCTCCCGCATCCCTGCTTCATCTTGTGGCAGGGCGGGCGAGAGGCCGCTGATCCCGAGCTTGGCGAGCCGCTCCAGATCGCAGCGACTGGCCGTGGCGATCTGCTCTTTTAGCGCCTCGGTGTCGGGGCTCAGCCAGTTCAGATAGGGGGGCGCTTCGACATAGATGCCGACCGGCTTGCTGGCCGCGGGCAGAGTCAGCGGCAGCACCTCGATAGTCAGTGGCAGCTGCACCAGTTGCTGCTGGCTCAGCAGCTGAATATTGCCCAGATAGCGCCCCGCAGGCGCATCGCGGGGGACTGTGATCTGCAGCACCAGACGCCGAGGTGCGTCTGCCAGCAGGGTGAGCCCGGCGATCCCCTCGACCAGCTCCTGATCCGAGGGAGCCAGCAGGGTGCCGCTCGCCTGCGGGCGAACAAGATGCCACTTGCCGTAATAGGGGGTCAGCGCCAGCGGCGATCCTGCCTGCTCGGGGGGCTGGATCACCAGCAAGGGGGCCGGATCGTCGGTGGCGGCGTGGATGGCAAACTCCAGCAACAGCTGGCTGCCACGGGCGGCTAGCACGGGTTGTGAAGCCTGCTTCAACGCATCGGCCGCAGATAGTGGGGCGATCTGCAGGGTTGGGGCGGCATCCGTAATCGGCGTGAGGCTCAGCTGCTGCGAAGCTGGGGCTGGGGTTGGGGAATAGGGGGCCAGAGTCCACTTCTCCAAAAACAGCTGGCGCTGCTTGGTCAGCACGATTGCGGTAGCGTCGGCCAATACGGCGTGATCTTTTCCACTATTCGGGAGAGCCTCTTTGCTGGTGGGGGCCGGATAGGGGGCAAGCAGCAGCCCCGCCAGGTATTTGGCATCCGGCGAGTGGCCCACCAATGTGATAGTGAGCGGGCCGCCGGGGTGGTTCAGGGTGACATGGACCGGGCCGCCCTGTCGTGCCCCGAACAGCTGCCAGGGATCCGGATTTGGCAGTGCCTCGCGGGATTGTCCCGCCAGATAGCGCTGCGTTAGCCACTCCTGCGGTTGCCACTGCTCGGCCCAGATGGGCTCACCATTGATCAGCACGCTGCGCTCGAAGGGGTGGGGGAGGTACTCCCACTCGCCGGGGTCATCGAGCCAGAGGGTGAGCTGGTAGCGTCCTTTGGCGACCTCCAGCCGTACGCCATCCAGATTGCGCAGCCCATCGCGCACCAGGGCATCGCCGGAGGGGCGCAAGATGGGGGTGGGATGGCCAATCAGCCGGGGATCCCCCGGGCTCAGGGCTTCAAAGCCGGTAAAGCGGGGCGCAGCCGCCGCCCCCAGATCCAGCGCAATGGTGCCCTCAGGCAGAGTCAAACCGGGCTCCCAGTACCAGCGGTGAATGGTCAGCGAGGGGGCGTTATCGGCCATAAAGAGATAGAGCTTGGTGAGCTTGTCCAGCGCCAGCGCTCTGGGTTGGCTGGTGCGCCACTCGCTCAAGGCAAAGCGCTGGGTGAAGGGGCCGGGGGCGACAATTCGCTCCAGATTGACCCGGCTGCGGTAGTTGACCGAGGCCTCATCGTCGATACGCAGGATCAGGGTTTGCGGGTGGGCGCTGGGGTTATGGCCCTCGATCACCAGTTCATCATCGCTGCCTATTGGCCAGTTGTAGGTGCTCAGATCGAGCCGCTGGGGTGTCTGGTTGCCTGTCAGGGGCAGCGGGGTCTGCCCCTCCAGCCGGGTGGCGGCCATTGCTGCATGGCAGCAGAGCAGGATAACCAGCCAAAGCCCTCTGCTCATCCGGCCAGCCCCTTCAACCAGTTGTTCAGCTCGGCAGCCTTGTGATCCCAGCTTTGCTGGGCCACCTGCTGTTGGCGAGTGTGGCGCCCTTCGCTGCGGGTGAGCCCCTCCCAGCCACTCTCCTGAAACCAGCCCGGATTGGGTTGATCAAAGGCGGCCCGATTGATGGCCTGGGCCAGGCTCTCCCCACTGCGGGGGAGCTGGATCTGATCCCGATAACCATCGAGAGCCGGAAAATCGGTGCTGACGATGGGTCGCCCTGCGGCCAGATATTCACGCAATTTCAACGGATTGCAGGCTCGGATCTGGGCGTTGTCGACAAAGGGCAGCAGACTCACCTGCCAGTGCTGGGCATAGGCCGCCAGCGTGTGATGGGGACGGGGCCCCAGCAGATGGATATTGGGGAGCCCCTTGAGGGGGGAGATATCGGTCTGGACCGGGCCAATCAGCACCAGATCCCAGTGGGGCAGGGCGGCGGCCGTCTCTGCCAGCAGGGGGATATCAATCCAGTCGCTCAGGCTGCCGTAAAATCCGGCAATGGGACGGCCGGAGGGGAGATCCACTGGCCGCTCTCTGGGGGGCATAAAAAGTTCGAGATCCACGCCGTGGCTGAGGAGCCGGGTTTTATGGGGGGGAAAGCGGCTGGCCAGCGCGGGGCTGGCGGCCAGAATGAGATCCGCTTTTTCCACCAGTCGGGCTTCGCAGTGAGCGATGGCCTGATGATCCACCCCCGCCAGCGCCGAGAAGTCATCGCCGCAGTAGTAGATGACCGCCCGCTCTTCGAGCTTGCCAATCAGATCGACGGCGCTGGGCAGGGAGATCCAGAGCAAGGGGCGATCCAGCTCGGGCAACTGGCGCCGGATCTGCGCCGCCAGCCAGTGGCCATTGATCTTGCCCGCCAGCCGACTGCCCGGCAGCGGTAAGGCGAGCGGCGGCAGAACCCGGGGGCTGCTGACCTCTGATGGCGCAACCGACTGGCCGCCAGCATGGCGCGCGCCGCGCAGCACGGCCCCCAGTTTGCGGACGATGCGGGTGAGATCATGAAGGGTAAAGCGGGGACAGCGCATGCCGATGGAGTTGACCCAGAGCACCTGATAATCGGGCAACAGACGCTTGATCAGATGCTGGGTGCTGGAGGGGTGCTGGCCCCAATCCTCTCCCAATACCACCAGTTGCGGCAATGAGTGTGGTTTCATGCAAAGGTCTCCGAAGCGTGTGCGAGGTCGCTGTGATCCTGTGGTTGCAAGGGGCGCAGTACTGTGGCCGGTACACCCGCTGCCAGCACACCTGCGGGCAGATCCCGGGTGACGACGCTGCCTGCGGCGACAATGGTGCCGGCGCCTATGGTGACACCGGCCATCACCATCACCCCAGTGCCAAGCCAGACATCCTGCTCCAGCACAATGGCCCCCACCTGTTCATCGCGATCCGGCAGGCCCCGGGCGCGATCGCGGGCGTTGACCGGGTGCCCCGGGTAGCCCGCCAGAAAGGCACGGCCAGCAATTCTGACGTTATCCCCCAGCACTATCTTGCTGCCCACCGCCAGGGTGGTCTGCCAGCCAATCCCGACATTGCGGCCAATGACCAGCCTTGGTGTCTGGCTCGATGCCCGGCCGCTGATGGTCATGGCGGCGCTGAGACGGCAGTCGGCGCCGATCTCGATGGTGACCGGACCGCTGATATAGGGGATGCCGCCATAGAGATAGAGGCGCGGGGCGGGGGCCGTGAGGCGAGATTGAAACAAGGGGGTCCACCAAAGGGTGCGGGTCAGGGTCGCCAGCGCGTTGCTGCCCAGCAGATAGAGCCGATAAAGCAGCCGATGCAGGGGTGGGATCACTGGGCATGACCAGTGGCGGGCGCTTTTGGCCAGGCGCCATACCCGGCGAGCCAGTGGCGTTTCCCCCTGTTTGGCCCAGCTTTTCATCCGGTGCAGGTTGATGGTGTTCATGGCGACCTCTCCCTCTGGTGCAGTCCGTTGCTCGCTAAGCAGAAAGCAGGGATCGGGCCAACAGGACGCCCCCTGTTAGAACGGGCCAAATGGGGCTAAGAGGAGAGTCAGATTGCGCCGGTCGGTGCAATTTGCAGCCAGCGTTGTGCAAAACGCAAATGCCAGTCTCATTCTGGGCTTGTTCAGGCCGGTTAAGCCGCACAGAGAAGCTATCGTATCTGGGCGGGAGTGAGTGGCGTGGGCTTTGCATTAGCGGTAGCTGACCCGAAGCGGGATGCTTCGGGTGGCTGGGAGGCCCTATGAAACTTGGTGTGAACCAGATTGCCATGCTCTATTACGCCGGCGGCTTGCTCCTGATGAAGGGGATCTCTCTGCTGATGCTGCCGGTGTTGACCCATCAGCTGCTGCCTCGTGAATACGGCCAGTTGGAGGTGCTGCTTACCCTCATCAATCTGGGCTCCCTGATCCTTGGCTTCGGGCTGGTGGATGCCCTCTACCGCTTTGCCGGATTGGCGAAAGACGAGCAGGAGCGCCAGCAGGTGGTGGCCCGCATGTTTGGGCTGGTCTGGCTGATCGCCCTGGCCAGTCTGGTGCTGCTCTGGCTCTTGGCACCTGTGGTGCAAGCCTGGCTGCCGGTGGAAACCCGCCTTGCGGATGTGCGCTGGGTGCTCTGCGCCCTGCCGTTTGAAGGGGTGATCGGCGTGCCGCTGGCATGGCTGCGGATGCGCAATCAGGCGCAGCTCTTTTTCGTGGCGACCGCAGGCAAGGCGGTGATCCAGTCGGTGCTGACCGGCTGGTGGCTCTGGCTCGGCTGGGGCGTGAGCGGGGTGCTGGCCTCCGGCACCCTGACCTGCGTTGCACTGGCGCTGCTGCTGAGCCTCTGGCAGTGGCGAGATAGCGGGATCCGCTTTGACTGGCAGCACTACCGGCCGCTGCTGCGCTATGGATTGCCCCTGGTGGTGAGCGGGCTGGCAGGCTTTGCCCTGAGCGGACTGGATCGCTGGTTGCTGGCCGATGTGGTGGGGGAGGCGCTGCTTGCCTACTACGCCGTTGCGGGCAAGCTCGCGCTGGCGGTGGGGTTGTTGCTGCAACCCTTTGCCCTCTGGTGGTATCCCCGCCGTTTCATGCTGCTGCGCGAACCGGATGGACTGCGACTAAATGCTCACTACAGCGTGATGGGGTCGGTACTGGGGTTTGTTACCGCGGGGATTGTCGGGCTCACCGCCCCCTTGCTCATTCGCTGGCTGACCCCGGAGAGCTATCACGGGGCGATTGCCTATATTCCGCTGCTGGTGCTGGGTATGGCGGTGCGCAATGTTTCGGACTTGCTCAATGTCGGCTGCTTTAGCGGCGAGAAGAGCAATGCCCAGATGGTGATCAATCTGGGCTGCAGCGCCCTTGGGGTGGCAGGCTTTCTGCTCGCCATCCCCCCCTTCGGAGTTGCCGGGGTGATCTGGACCCTGCTGCTGGTCTATCTGGTACGGGCGCTGGCCTTTTATCTGGTGAGCCAGCGGTTGCTGCCGCTGCCGTATCGCCTCTCGACCCTCTGGGCCAGTTCGCTTGGGGCGCTGGCGATGGTCTGGCTCGGCCAATGGTGGGCAGGATCATGGCTCGTCTAACGCCAGCCATCTGGGCAAGCACCATCTGTCTGGTGCTGGCCTTGCTCTGGTGGCGGCTGCCCCATCCCTTGCTGCTACCGGTGCTCGGCCTTGCCATTCCCGCCATCTGGTTTGCCCTGCGCTGGCCCTTCTTGATGGTGCTGGGGTTTGTCACTTTCTCCTTTTTCCGGCTGCATGAGGTATTCCCCCAGCTCTATCCCCTCAAGATCCCGCTGCTCTTCTCGCTGGCCGCCATCGGCGCACTGGTCTGGCACATTTTGCTGACCGGCCGGATCAAGCCCTACTGGAGTCCAGCCCTGAGCTGGCTGACGGCCTTCTTTGTGATGGTCTCCATCGGTGTGCTGTTTGCCAGCAACCGGGGCGAGGCGATCGCCACCTGGACCGGCAGCTACAGCAAGATCTATCTGATGACCCTGGCCACTGCCTGGCTGGTGCGCACCCCGGGGGATTTTGCGCTGGCGGTGCGCACCTTTGTTGTGGCGGGCTGTCTGGTGGCGCTGGTGGCCCTTTACAACAAGGCGAGCGGGATCGGGCTGGTGGAGGGGACCCGGGTGACCATAGGGCGCGAGCTGGGCTCTGTGCTGGGGGATCCCAACGATCTGGCGCTGGTGCTGCTCTTTCCTGCCGGTTTTTCGCTGAGCTTGCTGCTCAATCAGGGCAATGGGGTAGGGGGGCGTTTGTTGGGGGGGCTTGGCTTTGCGCTGACCGCCGCCGCCATTATCGCCACCCAGAGCCGCGGCGGCTTGCTTGGCGTGTGTGCGGTCAGCGGCCTGTTTGCCTGGCAGCGGGTGAAGTCGAAAACCCTGTTGATCTCGATGGGGATGGTCGCGCTGGTGGTGCTGTTTGCCGCCGCCGGGATCAGCGACCGGGCATCTGGCGGCGCCGCCGAGAGCGGGGTCGATGCCTCGGCCATGGGGCGGATCTACGCCTGGCAAGCGGCCTGGGGCATGGCGCTGGGCCATCCGCTGGTGGGGGTGGGCTTGTCCAATTTCTATTACAACTACTTCTTCTACAGCCCCCATTGGGATGGACTGAATCATGCGGTGCACTCCACCTGGTTTGGGGTGCTGGCTGAAACCGGCTTTGTCGGGCTGGCGCTGTTTATCGGCATGGTGACTGTGACCCTGCGCAGTTGCTGGCATTGCCAGCTTGCTGGCATGCCTCCTGCAGTGATCACGGCGATGCAGGGGGTGATGGCCAGCATGGTGGGGTTTGTGATTTCGGGATCCTTCCTGACCCAGGGTTTTACCTGGCCCATCTATCTGGAATTGGCGCTGGCCGTTGCCGCCATCAAGTACGTGCAGCAGGCGGCCACAGAGGCGAAGGCCACCGCTGAGGAGCATCAGGAGGCAACCCGGTTGCCGGCAGTGCCACCAAAGGGAGCAAGAGGATGAATGCAACCCCTGTTTTGCTGGTTCACTACGGAGAGGACTGGATCCGCGGCAGCGAACGCTGCCTGCTGGATCTGCTGGCCCACCTCGATCGCAGCCGGTTTACGCCCCTGCTCTGGTGCAATAGCCCGATGCTGGCGGCAGAGGCGGCCACCCTCGGGGTCGAAACCATGGTCGAGCCGTTCAGCCTGCTGCTGGGATGGCAGGCGCCCCGCTTTGATCTTGCGGCCCATCGGCGTCTCTCCCTGCGAGCCAGAGAGCTCATCACCGAGCGGCAGATTGGGCTGGTGCACGCCAACAGCGCGGCCCCTTGTCAGTGGCTGGCGGGGGTCTGTCGGGCGTTGCAGGTACCGCTGGTGTGCCACCTCCATGCCCGTTACCAGCCAAGAGACAGATTCAGCCTGCGGGTTCATCAGGCCAGCGTGCTGATCGGGGTGAGCGAGCCGGTATTGACCGGTTGGAGCCAGGATGGCTGCACGGCCGAGCGGTTGATCCGGGTACCCAACGGGGTGGATGCCGCTCGCCTGAATGGCGGTGCTCACTGGCCGGTCGTCGGTATGCTGGGCTTGCCCCCGGGGGATATGATCATCGCCACCGTCGGCTCATTGATCAAACGCAAGGGGATTGATCTGCTGATCCGCTCGCTGGCTGCCCTGATGGCATCGGGGGAGGAGGCCCAGTTGCTGATCATTGGCAGCGGCCCGGAGCGGGAAGCATTGATGGCGTTGGCTGTCGAACTCGGGGTGGCCGAGCGCGTCCACTTTTTGGGCGAGCGGCCGGACAGTGCCGCTATCTTGCGGGGCGGGGTGGATCTGCTGGTCTCCGGAGCCCGTGAGGAGGTGTTTGGTCTGACGTTGGCGGAGGCGGGCATGTTGGGGCTCCCGGTCAGTGCCTATCGGGTGGGCGGCATTCCGGAAGTTGTGGAGGAGGGGGTGACCGGCTTGCTGGCAACCCCGGGGGATTGGGTCGAGATGGCTGATCACTGGCGGCAATTGAGCAATCCGCAGCGCCGATGTGCGATGGGACGGGCCGCTAAGTTGCGTGCCGAACAGTTGTTCACGGTGGCGCGCTATGTCGACGGGGTCACGGCGGTGTGGGACGCCGCGCTGGCTGGTCGTTGGCACTTAACGGCCCCCGCGCCCTTCCGACCACTCATTCATTGGGCGGGGCAACGCCTCCTTGCCAGAGGTCGCAATATGCTGGCGAGTGGGATGGCAAGAGTGGCGCAAAAAGTGCAACTGGGGTTTGGCCGCCGCAAGGTGCCAGAGTAAGGGAGCAGCAAGATGAGCATGCAAACTGAGCCGGTGTTTGGAAAGATCATCGTCGTGGATCCCATCCCGTTTCGCGGTGGCTCCAAGGTTGCGACCGAAGTGCTGCTCGATGAGTTGGCCAAGCGGATGCCCGGGCTCACATGCCATGTGCTGACCCAGGATCCCGACTCCTGGCCCCGTTGCCAGCATCATTCCCTTTGGCTGCCCCACATATTGAAGGGGCGGGAGTCCGGCATCGGTTATCTGCTCAAACAGGGGTGGCAGACCCTGCTGATCCTCTGGCTGGTGTTGCGTCTGGGGCAGGTGAAGTGCCTGGTGGCGGCGTCCGGGCCGGGGGTGGATCTCTGCTGTTACTGGGCGGCCCGCTGGTTGCGGTGCCGGGTGGTTCAGCTGATCCATGGCCCTGTGGGGTGCTCGGGGCTCTCTGCCAGAGCCTTGCAACGGGCGAGTTTTGTGTTTTATCTCGAATCAACCCGCAGCTCCCTGGCGGCATTGCTGGCCCGGCTTGGCGAGACCGAGTTCCCGTCACACTGGCAGCCATTTACCAATGGTTTGAGTGAGATTGATTGGCCCCAAGCGACCCTGGGGGGGCCCCGTATTTTGTGGGCTGCCTCGTTGCTGCGCTGGAAGGGACTGGAGACCATGCTGGCCGCCCATCAAATGATCCCTGATGCTCGCCCCGAGCTGATGGTGTGCTATCTGCAGCCCAAGGGCACGCTGCAGCCATGTAGCCAGCCTCAGCCACAGCTGCCAGACACGCACTGGTATGCCAACCCCGCCAATCTTGACGAGATCCGATCCCAATGCGGCATTTTTGTCTCCACCAGTCATCAGGAACCGTTTGGTCTCTCCATTCTGGAGGCCATGGCGGCAGGATTATGTGTAGTGATCCCGGCCGATGGCGCCTGGTGGGATCGACACCTCACCGATGACATGAATTGCCGCAAATATCAGCCAAACGATCCCGGCGATCTGGCGCAGGTGCTGGCCAGCCTCAACACCATGCCCGATGTGGTCAAGCGACTTGGCCATCATGCCCGCCTGCATGCCATGGCCCATTACAACGCGGCGGATACCTACCAAAGCACACTGGATCAGTGGGAAGGTATGTTGCGATGGGATGCGTTGAGCCTTGCCGTGCATGGTTAGCGCGCAGTGGTTCCCCACGGGGAGGATGGTCACGCATGAGGGACTTATGGGCAGACTGGTTGCGGGAGGCTGGGTGACTCCGCCACTCTGATGCAGTTACGGCCGGATGATTTGGCGGTGTAGAGCGCAGCATCAGCCAGTTTGACCAGTTCAGATGGCTGCCAGTGACTCGATGGTCTGAGGCAGGCAACACCCATGCTAACGGTCACCAGACCGGTGGCATTTTGTGCGTGTGGCTGCGCGAGTGCAAAAATCAGTCGCTGGATATGTTGGGCAATTTCATAGGCGGATTGACGCTCGACATGTGGCAACAGGATGACAAATTCCTCTCCCCCGTAGCGGGCCACCAACTCCCCCGAGCGGCGCCCGGATTGCGCCAGGGTATGGGCTAGCAATCGAAGGCACTCGTCACCGGCAACGTGGCCATAGAGGTCGTTGAACTGCTTGAAATGATCGATGTCGAGCATGATGAGCGCAATCGGCATCTCTGTCTGAATACAGCGCTCCCAGGCCTGGTTCAATGAGTTGTCGAACAGACGACGGTTGCCGATGTTGGTGAGCCCGTCGGTATTGCTGAGCGCTTCCAGTTTCCGGTTCGCTTCCGCCAGCTCCTTGGTTCTGAGCTCGATAATGAGCTCCAGCTCATGTTGGCGCTCCTCCAGACTGGTCATCGGGTAAATTTCGCTTTCCCGAGCTGCACTGTAAGGGATGGAGATACTGCTGTGCGCAATTTTCCACACCATGGCTTCGTGTCGAAAAATCAGCACCAACCTGGCGGTTCTGCGGGAAAGGATAGGTTCTGATTTCGGTAGATGGATATGGAAGAAGGCGGTGACAGCCACCACATCAGCGGCCAGATCTTGCAGGGTTACATCGAGTATTTCCAGGCGGATCCTGCCCGGGATCTGGGTAAAATCGCGGCGAGTTATCCGGATCCACTCATCTTTATCGGTAACCAGAACATCACTGCTGCCAGCAAAGCCGCTGAAATTGTCGCTAAACCGCGTGGTGAGCCGATCATCCCGTGATGAATACATCTCGATGTACTCATCAAACAGTGAGCGGATCAACTGTTCCCGTTCAGTGGTCATTGCGCTGGACCCATGTGAAGTGGTCATGTTTTTCAAACGTTCGATTGAACTATAGTCAATTATGTCATTTTAATTGGCTATCTATCTTGATTTTTCTCGTTTTTTTGTTCAATTCCCGCACTTGGCTAGTGTCCGTAGGGCCAGCCAGAATCAAGGCTCCATGGCGTGGTTATCAGAGGCAGTCAGGGGTAGGCATCTCTCTGCAACGGCGGCCGCTGCGTGCTGCATTTCAAGAGGTGAGCCGGGCGGTCAACGAGTTCGAGTTCGATAAGGCGCTGCAGTTGCTGGCACCACTGCTTGGGTGATGGTTAACACCCTTATCGTTTGTCATGTTTATCGTCATCCCAACTCATTTTTTGGGGTTGCCATTGAACAAGAATAATTATCATCTATATCGATGGGAATGGATATTTACGCTCTGGTTAATTACGCATGGTGACGTGAAGGTAAATAGTATGAAGGTGGACGGTAACATCTGTAACCGGATGAGCGAATGCATCGCGAGTTAAATATGATGTCTATGTTGCAGGCAGTCTTCCACCTTGTCTTTTCTCTTACCATTAATTTGAATGCAGATTCACGATGATGCGTAAACATATCCGTGATCGCGATATTTTACTCACCAGCATCCAAGACAATAAAGAGTGGGGGAGGTCATACTGATATGCATACCTCGGCGGCATCTTTTCACTAAGCGGTGTTAAACATCAGGGAGGCCAAGCGGGGTTGTACTGTGTGGGTTAGCAGAAGCAATCATCGCCGTCCAGTGCAGGCTAAATGCAAACTGAAACCAAGCGACATGCAGGTAAATCGTGCCGTGCAGGCCGTGCTTGCTACCGGTGGCTGCTGGCCGTGAGACAGTTCTGGTGTGGGGAGGCAAGTCAGGAGGTTGTCCCGTGGATGACTGTATGGAATATGCAATGAGATGAGTAAAGATATATTCAATGGATCATTTATTGGTGGGTATCAGTATTGTGAAATGAGCGGTATAGCCAAGATTTCAATCATGTTAATTTGGCTCGCAGTGAAAGAGAGGATATGCGGTGATTAATTATTTAATATCCAATTAAGTTCATAAAATTTACGGGGATACCAAATATCTCTTTGGGGGTAATTAATTTAATTTGTGATGTGGCTCGCTATGAAAATAGGGGTAAGCCGGTCGAAATTGATAGAGATCAATACTGCAGGGTGGGTGAGTCCTTAGCATTTCCGCTATTAAGCATTTATCAAACAAGTGCTCACTACGGGAATAAGAAGAATGGTCGAGGATAATTTTTTATCGGCTCATGGGATTAATCGCCGTGATTTTATGAAATTGTGTGCCGGGATGGCCGCAACCCTGGGATTAAGTCAGCATGCCGTCGCCAAGATGGCCACTGCGCTCACCAGCCCCGAACGGCCGCCGGTGATCTGGATTGGGGCGCAGGAGTGCACCGGCTGTACCGAGTCACTGCTGCGGGCCACTCACCCCACCATCGAGAACCTGATCCTCAACACCATTTCGCTGGAGTACCACGAGGTACTCTCGGCGGCCTTTGGTCATCAGGCGGAAGAGAACAAGCACAACGCCATCAAGCGCTATAAAGGCAAGTATGTGCTGGTGGTGGATGGCTCCATTCCGCTCAAAGATGGTGGCGTCTACTGCATGGTGGCCGGTGAACCCATCGTCGACCATATTCGCCGTGCTGCCAGTGACGCGGCTGCGGTCATCGCCATCGGCTCCTGCGCCGCCTGGGGCGGTGTGCCTGCTAGCGGCGGCAACCCGACCGGCGCTGTCAGCCTTGAAGAGGCCCTCGGCAATATCGGCACCCCGATCATCAATATCCCGGGCTGCCCGCCCAATCCCCACAACTTCCTCACCACGGTTGCCTACTACATCACCTACGGCAAGCTGCCGGCGCTGGATAGCAAGAAGCGTCCGCTGTTTGCCTATGAGCGGCTGATCCACGAGAACTGCGAGCGCCGTCCGCACTTCGATGCAGGGCGTTTTGCCAAGGAGTTTGGCGATGAGGGCCACCGGCAGGGCTGGTGTCTCTACCATCTGGGCTGCAAGGGGCCGGAGACCTACGGCAACTGTTCAACTCTGGAGTTTTGCGATGTGGGCGGCGGCATCTGGCCGGTCGGCATTGGTCACCCCTGCTATGGCTGCAACGAGCAGGGGGTGGGTTTTAGCAAGGGGATCTTCCAGCTCGCCAAGGTCGAGAACCCGACCCCGCGGGTGGATAAACCAGATGTGAAGATCCAGGAGGGGGGCTATACCTCGCCCACTGCGACTGGCCTGATCGGTGGCGCCCTCGGGGTGCTGGTGGGGGTGAGTCTGATGACGGTGCGTGAACTCGGTCGCCAGCAGAAGCGCCACGAAGCCGGGCAGCACCCATCACGGGAGGAGTAACCGTGAACAGACGCAACTTCCTCAAATTTGCCTCCGTCGGTGCGCTGGCGGCGGGCACAGCCGTACCCGGCACCGCACTGGCGGCGGCCAAGAACAAGCCACCCATTCCCGGCGCGCTCGGTATGTTGTATGACTCTACCCTCTGCGTCGGCTGTCAGGCCTGTGTGGCGGAGTGTCAGCGCCTCAACGGCAACCCGACCAACCCAGCCGGGGCGCAAACCTGGTCCAACAACGACAAGCTGACCCCTTACACCAACAACATCATTCAGGTGTGGAAGAGCGGCACTGGCGAGCACAAGGATCAGCTGGTGGATGGCTACGCCTACATCAAGAAGCAGTGCATGCACTGTGTCGATCCCAACTGCGTCTCGGTCTGTCCGGTGCAGGCTCTTAAAAAAGATCCCAAGACCGGCATCGTTCACTACGACCCGAGCGTCTGCACCGGCTGTCGCTACTGCATGGTGGGCTGCCCGTTCGATGTGCCCAAATATGACTACGACAACCCGCTGGGGGCGATCCACAAGTGCGAGCTCTGCAACCAGAAGGGGCTTGAGCGGATCGATCAGGGCAAGTTGCCCGGCTGTGTCGAGGTGTGCCCCACCGGCGCCGTGATCTTCGGCACCCGCGAGGAGCTGATGGCCGAGGCCAAGCGTCGTCTGCTGGCGACTCCGGGCAGCGAATATGCCTATCCGCGCCAGACCCTCTCTGCCCACGACCCCTACCTGCATGAAGTGCCCAACTACCAGCCTTACGTCTATGGCGAGAAGGAGGGGGGCGGCACCCAGGTGTTGGTGCTGGCCGGGGTGCCCTACACCAAGCTCGACATGCCCGACTTGCCGGAGCTCTCCTCCGGTGCCCGTTCCGAGCATATCCAGCACACCCTCTACAAGGGGATGGTGCTGCCCATGGTGGTGCTGACCGGCCTCTCGGTGCTCATTCGCCGCAACACCAAGAATGGTCACGATCACCACGATGATGGCCATGATCAGGGGAGTGTGCAGATCAAGGATCAGGGCACCACAAAGGGAGGCAAGGATCATGAGTAATCACAAGGCGTATCCCCTCGGCGGCAAGCTGGTCAGCTGGCCTGTGCTGGTGCTGGCCCCCTTTGCCGTGCTGTGCGGCATGCTGATCTTGAAACGCCTCGTCTTCGGGCTGGGTTCGGTCACCGACCTGAATGGCGGCTACCCCTGGGGGCTCTGGATCTCGTTCGATCTGCTGATTGGCACCGGTTTCGCCTGTGGCGGCTGGGCGCTTGCCTGGGCGGTCTATGTGTTCAACCGGGGCGAGTATCACCCGTTGGTGCGACCGGCCCTGTTGGCGAGCCTGTTTGGCTACTCGCTGGGTGGCCTCTCCATCACTATCGACGTGGGCCGTTACTGGAACCTGCCGTACTTCTACCTGCCCGGTCACTTCAACACCTCCTCGGTGCTGTTCGAGACGGCGGTCTGCATGACCATCTATATCGGGGTGATGGCGCTGGAGTTCGCTCCCGTGCTGCTGGAGAAGTTCGGCTGGAAGACGTCACTCATTCGCCTCAACAAGATCATGTTCTTCGTGCTGGCGCTGGGGGCCCTGCTGCCCACCATGCACCAATCCTCCATGGGCTCGTTGATGATAGTGGCGGGGGAGAAGATCCATCCGCTCTGGCAAAGCTACGAGCTGCTGCCGGTTTTTTCGCTTCTGACCGCCTTCATCATGGGTTTTTCCATCGTGGTATTTGAGGGCTCCTTGGTGCAGGCCGGATTGGCGGGACGGGGCCCCAACGAGAAGTCGCTCTTCTACAAGCTGACCCAGGTGATCGATATCTTCCTGATCCTGTTTGTGGCGCTGCGCTTTGCCGAGATCGTCATCCACGACAAGTCGGAGTATCTCTCAGAGTTCAACCGCTACTCCATCATGTTCTGGAGCGAGATCGCGCTGATGATCTTCCCGCTGCTGGTGTTCCATTGGGACAAGAGTCGCCGGGACTCGCGCATGCTCTTTCTGGGGGCTCTCAGCATGCTGCTGGGCGCAGCCCTCTGGCGACTGGATTACTCCCTGCTCGCCTTCAACCCCGGCAATGGCTACCACTACTTCCCCTCCGCGGAGGAGGTGCTGATCTCCCTGGGCTTTGTTGCCATCGAGGTGTGTGCCTATTTGCTGTTGATCCGGCTGCTGCCGGTACTGCCATCACTTGAACGTGTTCACCAAGATTATCAGGCCCGAGGGAAAGCCAACGTATGAGCCAACGTATCACCATAGACCCCATCACCCGCATTGAGGGGCACCTGCGTATCGACTGCGAAATCGAAGGCGGAAAAGTGACCAAAGCCTGGTCGTCCGGCACCATGTGGCGCGGGATGGAGGAGATCGTCAAGGGCAACGACCCGCGCGATGCCTGGATGATAGTGCAGCGCATCTGCGGGGTATGTACCTCCATTCACGCCATCGCCTCGGTGCGGGCGGTGGAGAACGCCATCGGCGCCAAGGTACCGGTCAACGCCCAGTACATCCGCAACCTCATCATCGCGGCTCACAACATCCACGATCACATCGTCCACTTCTACCAGCTCTCCGCGCTGGACTGGGTGGACATCACCGCGGCCCTTGAGGCCAATCCGCAAAAAGCGGCGGACATGCTCAAGGGGGTATCGACCTGGTCCCTCAACAGTGCCGACGAGCTGACCAAGGTGCAGGATAAAATCCGCGCGCTGGTAGCGAGCGGCCAGCTCGGCATCTTTGCCAACGGCTACTGGGGTCACAAGGCGATGAAGCTGAGCCCGGAGGTGAACCTCATCGCCGTGGCCCACTATCTGCAGGCGCTGGAGTGCCAGCGCGATGCCAACCGCATCGTCGCCATCCTCGGTGGCAAGAGCCCGCACATCCAGAATCTGGCGGTGGGCGGCGTGGCCAACCCCATCAATCTGGATGCACCGAGTGTGCTCAATCTGGAGCGGCTGCTCTACGTGAAGAGCTTTATCGACCGGCTCGGCGAGTTTATCGAGCAGGTCTACAAGGTGGATGCCGCCATCATAGCCGCGCACTACCCCGAGTGGTTGCATCTGGGGCAGGGGGCCAAGCACTACCTGAGCGTGCCGGAGCTCCCCACCGACGCCAACGGCGGCAGCTTCCTGATGCCGGGCGGTTATATCGAGAATGGCAATCTGGCGGGATATCGCCCCATCGAGAGCCATCAGGATGGCTGGTTGATGGATGGCATCGCCGAGAGCAACAAGCACGCCTGGTACAAGGATGACGAGCCACTCAAACCCTGGGAGGGCAAGACCGAGCCCGATTACACCGGCTGGCAGGATGACGGCAAGTACTCCTGGGTCAAATCCCCCACCTTCTACGGCAAGGTGGTGGAGGTGGGGCCGCTCGCAGACCTCCTGGTCAAGCTGGCCGCCAAACACCCGGAGACGGTGGCGCATTTCGATCAGCTGAACGGCATCTACAAGGCGCTCACCGGCTCGGCCATCAAGACCGAACAGCTGCACTCCACCATGGGTCGCATCATCGGTCGCGCGGTGCGCTGCTGCGTGCTCAAAGATACCCTGTCCCATCAATGGAAGGCGCTGGTGGACAACATCGGCAAGGGGGACACCACCGCCTACATCAAGGCGGAGATCCCGGCGGATAAAGAGTTTCGCGGGGTGGGCTTTGAAGAGGCGCCGCGTGGCATGCTCTCCCACTGGATCGTCATCAAGGATGGCAAGATCGAGAACTATCAGGCGGTGGTGCCATCGACCTGGAACTCGGGCCCGCGTAACTTCAACGACGAACCCGGCCCCTACGAGCAGGCGCTGGTGGGCACCCCGGTAGCCGATCCGGCCAAGCCGCTGGAAGTGGTGCGCACCGTTCACTCGTTCGACCCCTGCATGTCCTGCGCGGTGCATGTGGTGGATACCCAAAATGGTGAAACGACTCAGGTAAAGGTGTTGTGATGAACATCCTGATCCTGGGCGTGGGCAACCTGCTCTTGAGTGACGAGGCCGTCGGCGTGCGCATCGTTGAGGGGCTGGGGCGCGAATACCGTTTCGCCCCCGGCATCGAGCTGCTCGACGGCGGTACCGCCGGCATGGAGTTGCTCGAAGCGATGGCCAGTCGCGATCACATCATTCTGGTTGATGCGGTGCGCAGCGGTAATCCGCCGGGCACAGTCGTGACCCTGAAGGATGAGGAGATCCCGACCCTGTTTGGCCGCAAGATCTCCCCGCATCAACTGGGGCTGGCGGACGTGCTCTCGGCGCTGCACATGACGGGGGAGTCGCCGAAGCGGCTCACTCTGATCGGCATTGAGCCTGAATCCCTCGAACCCCGCATCGGCCTCACCCCAGTGGTGGCAGCCGCCATGGGGGAGGCGACGGATCGGATTTTGACCCTGCTCGCTGCCGTTGGTGCGCCCGCCATTCCGCTCTCTGAGCAGGAGAAAGCTGAACAAGCGCGGGAGGGCCTATGGCGCAGTCCCATTTAAGCGAGGCTGAGAGAGTGCTGGAGAGAGTACCGGAGACAGCGCAGGAGTTTGCCGGTTTTGCCACCAATCCAGCACCCTTGCTGGTAGCCCAGTACGAGCGGATCGCTCGCGAAGAGATGCAGGCGCTGCCCTTCTATCACGCCACCATGCCAATCGTTGCGGAGTGCGTGTTGTTTGAAGACCAGTGGCTTGGCTGCGTGCTCACCCCCTGGATGCTGAGCGTGGTGGTGCTGCCGGGGCCGGATCAGCTTTGGCCGGTGCGCAGCAGCAGCGATCGACTCGCCCTGCAGCTCCCCTGCGGCAACATGACCTTTATGGTGGGTGAATTGCCCGAAAGTGGTCAGCTGCTGTCCTGCTCCCTGATGTCGCCGCTCGATCCCCATCTCGGTGCCGGGGAGGGGCGGGCGCTGGTGAGCAGCACCCTCAAGATGCTGCTCTCCTTGCCGGTGCAGCAAGGGACTGGCGGCGTGGATCTGGGTCGCAGACGACTATTCGGTGCCCGGCGCGCTCAACCGGCATAGTCGCTAGGTTTCACGCGAAATCAAGTTTAGAATAGGGGGCCATTTTGGCCCCTCACTCCCATGTTCAGACACGCATTCCACCTCTTTTTTAAGTGATGATCCGTGAGTGGTACAAAACAAGAAGGATCCCCATGACTGTTCCACGCAATTCCCTTCGCCATTACTGTGGCACCAGTGCTGCCGCCCTGTTGACTCTGCTGCTGGGCACCGCCTCTTACGCGGCGCTGGCCGCTGCCCAGCCCATCCCTGCCGAGCTCAAGCTCGCCATCGGAGCCGAACCCACCGAAGGGTTTGACCCTCTGCTTGGCTGGAGCCACGGCAGCTACCTGCTGCTGCATAGCCCGCTGCTCAAGCAAAATGCTGACCTCAGCTGGCAGAATGTGCTCACCCAAGCGGTGGCCCCGAGCAAGGATGGCAAGGGGTGGCTCATTACCCTCAAGCCTGAACTGAAATTCTCCAACGGTGCGTCGCTCACCGCCGAAGATGTGGCCTTCACTTACAACAGCGCAGCCAAGGGTGGCGGCAAGATCGACATGGGCAACTTTGTCTCGGCCAAGGTGCTCTCGCCTACCGAAGTTGCCATTACCCTGAGTGCCCCCCAGAGCACCTTCGTCAACGTGCTGGGATCCTTGGGGATAGTGTCGAAGCGGGATTACGATCCCAAGCGCTATGCCCGCGAGCCGGTCGGCGCCGGCCCTTACCGGCTGGTGAGCTTCCTGCCCGGTCAACAGCTGGTGGTGGAGGCAAACCCCTATTACGCCGGTGGCAACAATGACTTCAAACGGCTGGTGTTTGTCTTTATCGATGAAGAGAGCGCCTACGCCGCGGCCCAGAGTAGCCAGCTCGATGTGGTGCGCATTGCCCCGTCACTGGCGCCCACCGTGCCTGCTTCCCTCAAGCTCTGGGTGCGGCCAAGTGTAGAGAACCGCGGCATCGTCTTCCCCATTCCGCCGGCGGGTGGCAAGGATGCCAAGGGTTATCCCATCGGCAACGACGTGACCTCGGACGTGGCGGTGCGCCGCGCCATCAACTACGTCATCGATCGCAAGCTGCTGGCCGATCAGCTGCTGGAAGGACATGCCATCCCCGCCTACAGCGCGGTGGAAGGTTTGCCCTGGCTGAACAAAGCCACCGCCTTCAATGATGGGGATGTCGCCCACGCCAATGCCCTGCTCGACGAGGCGGGTTGGAAGATGGGCAGTGACGGCATTCGCCACAAGGGCAATCTGCGCGCCGCCTTTACCCTCTGGTACACCAGTGGCGACAGCACCCGCCGGGATTTGGCGGAAGCGGTGCGGGCCATGCTCAAACCCATTGGCCTTGAGGTGAGCCTCAAGTCTGGCAGCTGGGAGCAGGTGGAGCGGGAGATGCACGCCAATCCGGTGCTGATGGGGTGGGGGAGTCTGGATCCCATGGAGCTCTATCACCACTACCAGAGCGGCTCCGGTGGCGTAGAGTTCTACAATCCGGGCTACTACAGCAACCCTGTTGTGGATGGCCACCTCAAGCAGGCGCTGGATGCTCCGAACTGGCAGGCGGCCGTGCCGTTCTGGCAGCAGGTGGAGTGGGATGGCAAGACCGGCGCCGGGGTACAGGGGGATGCGGCCTGGGCTTGGCTGCTCAATGTGCAGCACACCTATCTCGCCAACCGTTGCATCGACCTTGGCAAGGGGGCGCCGGAAATCCACGGTAGCTGGTCACTCCTCAACAACCTGCAGGATTGGCGGTGGATGTGCCGTTAAGTTCGCCTTTGAGTCATTCAGGTTATCTGTTGCTAAAAGCCCTGCTGCGTCTGGCAGGGCTGTTATGTCTGGTCTCGGTCGCCACCTTTGTGCTGCTGAGTTACTCCCCCATCGACCCCATCAAGGCCTATATCGGCAACGATCTGCTCCATGTGCCGCCGGAGCAGTACGCCCGCATTGCCGCTCGCTGGGGGCTGGATCAACCGCTCTGGCTGCGCTACTGGCACTGGTTTACCCAGGTGCTGCAGGGGGATCTCGGTTACTCCATGCTCTACAACGCGCCTGTGGGTGAGGTCATAGGCCAGCGCTTTGCCGCCTCCTTCCTGCTGCTGGCGGGCGCCTGGCTGCTCTCCGGTTTTTTCGGGATTCTGCTGGGCCTCTGCGCCGGTCGCTATCTCAACCGCTGGCCCGATCGCCTGATTTGCCGTTTTGCCTACCTGCTCGCCTCCTTGCCCACCTTCTGGGTCGGCCTCTTGCTGCTCGCCCTGTTTGCGGTGCACTGGCCGCTACTGCCAGTCTGCTGCGCCTGGACGCCGGGCCTCTCCGCCGATGAGGCTGATTGGGCATTGCGAGCGCGCCATCTGTTGCTGCCGGTCACCACGCTCGCCCTGCTCGGACTGGGCAATATTGCGCTGCACACCCGGGCGCGGGTGGCCGAGGTGTTGGAGAGTGACTTTATCCGCTACGCCCGCGCTCAGGGGGATGGCGGCTGGCCCATGCTGCGTTTTCATGTGCTGCGCCACGCCCTGACCCCGGCGCTCTGCCTGCAGTTTGCCTCCCTTGGCGAGCTGATTGGCGGGTCGCTCTTGGCCGAGAAGGTCTTCTCCTATCCGGGGCTCGGCCAGGCCACCGTGGATGCGGGGCTGCGGGGGGATATTCCCCTGCTGATGGGAATCGTGCTTTTCTGCACCCTGCTGGTCTTTATTGGCAACACGGTGGCCAGTTTGCTGCTGGCCCGCATTAATCGGGGCTGGGAGGGCGAGCATGCTGTTTAATCCGCTTCCCTCCATACTGCGGCTGGGTTTTGCCCTGCTCGGATTGGCGATGCTGGCCACTTACGGCTGGAGCCTCTCTCATCAGGATGTGCCGATGGATCTGCTGGCGCGCCAGCAGCCCCCCTCGCTGGCCCACTGGTTCGGCACCGATCAGATGGGGCGGGATCTCTGGTTGCGGGCCTTTCAGGGCACCCTCACCAGTCTGGAGCTGGGGATCAGCACGGCGCTCTGTAGCGGGTTGCTGGCCATGGTGGCGGCCAGCGTGTCGCTCATTCACCCCAGATGTGATGCGGCGGTACGAATGGTGATCGACGCCATGCTGGCGCTGCCCCATATGCTGCTCTTGATCCTTATCTGCTTTACCGTGGGGGGCGGTATGTGCGGGGTGATCCTGGCGGTGGCGCTCACCCACTGGCCCAAACTGGCGCTCATTCTCCGCGCAGAAGCGCGGCGGATCGCCTGCAGCGACTATGTGGTGCTGTCCCGCTGTCAGGGGATGGGGGCGCTGCGTCGCTGGCGCACCCACCTGCTACCGGGGCTGTTGCCCCAGTGGTTTATCGGCACCTTGCTGATGTTTCCCCATGCGGTATTGCATAGCGCGGCCTTGAGCTTTCTCGGCTTTGGTCTGGCGGCCCACGAGGCCTCGCTGGGCCTGCTGCTGGCCGATGCCTTGCGTTATCTGGCTGGTGGCGGCTGGTGGCTGGCCCTCTTCCCGGGGCTGATGTTGCTGCTGCTGGTTCTGCTGTTTGATCAGGCTACCCGCGCTCTGCAACAGCTGCTGTGGCACAGGAGTGAACCATGCTGAGTTTTGATCAGGTGACCATAGAGGCGGCCCACTACTCCTGGCTGGGGCGGCGCAGTTGGCAGCCTTTGCTGACCGATATCAGCCTGCAACTGGCGCCGGGGGAGATAGTGGCGCTGGTGGGAGGGAGCGGCGAGGGCAAGAGCCTGCTGCTGCAAAGCGCTCTGACATTGCTGCCGGACAATCTGCGGATGCGCGGCAGCATCTCCCTCGATGGCACGCCTCTGTGCGATGCCGGCCGGGCCCGTCTGCGCGGTCACACCCTCTGCTATGTGCCGCAGGGGGTAAGCGCCCTCAATCCGCTGCTGACGGTGGAACGCCAGTTGGGCCGCGCAGCGCGCCTCTGCGGTCAGAGCGGTTCTCGCGAGCGGCTCGGCGAGCAACTGCTGCGCTACCAGTTGCCCGCTGCCACCCTGGACAGATACCCGCGCCAGCTCTCCGGCGGCATGGCCAAGCGCATTCTGGCCTGCACCGCGGCCCTCGGCGGCGCCCGCTACATTCTGGCGGACGAGATCACCGCCTGGCTCGACGAGGGGCTGGCTTGCCTGCTGCTCAGCCAATTGCGTGAATTGGCCAATCAGGGCAGCGGCATCCTCTGGGTGACCCACGATTTGGCGCTGGCGGCCCGCTTTGCCGATCGCATAGTCGCGCTCCATAAGGGCCAAGTGAGCGATACCTTGAGCAGCCACCATCTGCGGCAAGGGCAGGGGAGCGAGATGCTCCGCGCCCACTGGCAGGCGCTGCCGGAGTTCAATGTGCTCTTCTCTGTGCCGGAGGTTTCCTGATGTTTGAAGTACGAAATCTTACTATCGCCCAGGGGGAACGTCCCCTCTGGCAGGGATTGTCGCTGACGGTGAAAGCGGGGGAGCGGCTCGGTATCTCTGCCCCGAGCGGCCATGGTAAGACCACGCTGGGGCGGGTATTGGCCGGTTGGCAACCGGTTGGGGCCGGCGGGCAGATCCTGCTGGATGGGCAGCCGGTGCCTGAACAGGTAAAAGGTTATAACCCCATCCAGCTGGTGCCCCAGCACCCGGAGCTCACCTTCAATCCCTATCGCACCACAGGGCAGGCGCTGTGGGATGTGTGGCGCCCCGATGACGCCATGATGGCCCGCTTTATGGTCAAGCCTGAATGGCTCGGTCGTAAACCCGGTCAACTCTCCGGTGGCGAGCTGGCCCGCATTGCGCTGCTGCGCGCCCTCGATCCCCGCACCCGGTTGCTGATTGCCGATGAGGTGACTGCCCAGCTGGATCCGCAAATCCAGCGTCATCTCTGGCGGGAGTTGATGATGGAGTGCGAACAGCGCGGGCTTGCCATGGTGATATTCAGCCACCAGCAGGCGCTGCTGCGCCAGATCTGCCATCGGGTGCTGCGCTTTGGGGAGGTGCCGCCCGTGACTGGTGTATTGGCTGAAAATGCGGCCTGAGGGTTAGTTCCCCCTCATCCCCAGCCCTTCTCCCGCAAGGGGAGAAGGGGGCAGACGGTGCCATCTCGCCAGGCTCGGGGTTTGGGAAACAGGGGCTGGTTGTATGCTCGCAGGCTCTCTGGGGCGAATATTTCGAGCATATTGCCAGCATCCTTGAATAGGTTCCCCTTTCCCTGTTGAGACAGGGAGCGGAATGCGGCATCCACGAATCGGTTCCCTCTCCCTGGGGAGAGGGCCAGGGTGAGGGGGCGCGAGTATGAAACGTTGGCCATTCTGTATACAGAGAGAATCGTTGGCAAAGCGCGCAGATAAAAGAGAGGGAGGCATCAGCCTCCCTTTTTTGTTATCCACCGTTATCAGCGGTTTTGATCTATCCGCACTCAGGCAGTCGCCAGCCAGTTCAGCCAGGCATCCATCCCTTCACCCGTGGTGGCGCTGACCTGGATCACCTGAATATAGGGGTTGACCCGTTTGGCGTTCTCGATGCAGCGGGCCACGTCAAAGCTGACGTAGGGCAGCAGATCGATCTTGTTGATCACCATCAGCTGGGCGGCGGCAAACATGTCCGGGTATTTCAGCGGCTTCTCTTCCCCCTCGGTGACGGAGAGGATCGCCACCTTGTACTTCTCGCCGAGATCGAAGCTGGCGGGGCAGACCAGATTGCCCACGTTCTCGATAAAGAGGATGCCCCCTTCATTGGCGGGCAGCTGGTGGCAGGCGTCGTGGACCATTTTGGCATCCAGATGGCAGCCCTTGCCGGTGTTGATCTGCACGGCAGGGACGCCGGTGGCACGGATGCGATCCGCATCGGCGCTGGTCTGCTGATCCCCCTCGATCACCACGCAGGGGCGTTTGTCGGCCAGTTGGCGCAAGGTTTCGCACAGCAAAGTGGTCTTGCCTGAACCCGGGCTAGAGACCAGGTTGAGCACCAGCTGGGCCGCTTCGTCGAAGTGTTCGCGGTTGTGGGCCGCCAGCGCGTTGTTCTTGGCCAGCACATCCATCTCGATGGCGATCAGCTGGCGCTGCCCCATGCCCGGAACCGACAATCCCGCTTCCCCTTTGCCATAGTGCAGATCACCCTGCTGATGGTCATGGTCATGGTCATGGTCATGGTCATGGTCATGGTCATGGTCATGCGTGTGGGAATGGCCGTGGTCATGAGAGTGGGTATGATCATGATGATGGTCGTGGGGGTGATCATGCCCCTCTAGGTTTATGGGAGCCCGCACCCCATGGTAGTGGTGATGGACATCCCCCTGATGGTGATAGTGGTGGTGAATGATCAGGGTGCGCGGCGCGCTCTGCTCGTGATCATGATGGTGATGGGCGTCATGAGCATGATGATGGTCGTGTTCATGACCATGTTCATGACCATGTTCATGGTGATGTTCATGTTCGTGATGATGCTCATGATCGTGCTCATGGCCGGCGATCCGCGCCTGGCCGCATCCGCATACGCTACACATATCAACTTACCTCGATGTCGGTGATGCGCAGGCTATCACCCTGCGCGACTCGTAATTTGTATCCGCCACACCCGGGGCAGGCCTGCCCGCGCTCGGTGAGGGTGACCGTCTGGTTGCAGTCGTAGCACCAGGCCTCTGCCGCCTGGTGCTGAAAATGCAGCTGGGCTCCTTCGACGGCGGTGCCCTTGGCGGCCGCCTCGAAACAGAAGGCAATGGTGTCCGGGTCGACGCAGGAGAAGCTGCCGACCTCGAGCCAGAGGGCGGTCACCTTGGTAAAGCCCCGCTGGGTGGCCTGTTCGGCTGCCAGATCGATGGCGGCCATGGCCAGAGACATTTCGTGCATGGTGGTTCCTTAACCGATATGGGGAGGAGCAGTGACTCCTCCCTGTAATTGACGGAACGGCATGGCCGATCAACAGATCCGCGGCAGCAGTTCCCCTTGCGGCAGCTCCAGATAACGGCGGCTGCCCCAGGGATTGTTGAGGATCACCTTGTGGCGATCGCTCGCCTGCACCACGCCGATCTGGCTTGCAGCGGGGTTGAATTGCCGCAAGATGCCCAGCGCGTCCTGTGCCTGTTCGGCAGGCAGGGCCAGCACCATGGTTCCTTCATTGGCGAGATCATGGGGCTCGAAACCGTAGAGCTCGCAGAGGCCGCGCACCGGATCGCACACCGGAATGGCGGACTCCTCCAGCTCGATGGCAACGCCGGAGGCGGTGCTCCACTCGTTGAGCACGGCGGCGAGGCCACCACGGGTGGCATCGCGCAGGGCGTGAGGGGTAATACCCGCTTTTAGCAGCGCTTCTACCTGTGGCCAGAGGGTGGTGCAGTCGCTCTTGAGATCCGACCCCAGCTGCAGGGCGTCACGGGCCATCAGGATGCAGGCGCCGTGGCTGCCGATATCCCGCGACACCAGAATGGCATCACCGGCTTTGAGGTTGCGCACCGAGATGCCCCGGCTCTGCTCAGGCAGCGGGAAGGTGCCGACCCCGCTGGTGTTGATAAAGATCTTGTCGGCCGCCCCCTTGGGCACCACCTTGGTGTCGCCGCAGACGATACGGGCGCCGCTCTTGGCAAGCTCGGCCGCCATCGACTCGACGATGCGGGCAAGATCGGCGTAGGGGAAGCCCTCCTCGATGATAAAGCTGCAACTCAGATACTCGGGTTTGGCCCCCATCATGGCGAGATCGTTGACAGTGCCGGCGATGGCCAGCTTGCCGATATCGCCCCCCTCGAAGAAGAGCGGCGAGACGGTAAAGCTGTCGGTGGTGAAGGCGACGGGGCCCTCTACCGGCAGCAGGGCGGCATCTTCACCGCGCAGCAGGATCTCGTTGCCAAAGTGGCGAAAGAAGAGCTGGTTGATCAGCTGGTTCATTTCTACACCGCCGCCGCCGTGGCTTAACTGGATTTCTCTCATTGGATCCCCATATATCGGTAGTAGGCATTGCAGGCCCCTTCGGAGCTGACCATGCAGCTGCCCATGGGCTGGGTCGGGGTGCAGCCCCGGCCAAATACTTTGCACTGGTTGGGTTTGGCCAGCCCGCGCAGGATATCGGCGCACTGGCACGCCTTGTGGTCATCGATGGGAGTCTGATCAAGCACGAAGTGACGCTCCGCATCGCGCTTGGCAAAGGCATCGCGCAGGCGCAGGGCGGAGGCGTTGATATCCCCCAGACCTCGCCAGCGAAAGTGATCGCGGGTCTCGAAAAAGCGCTCGACCAGCCGCTGGGCGGCTATATTGCCGCTGGCAGTCACGGCGCGGGTGTACTGCACCTCCAGCGCGTAGCGGCCTTCCACCTTCTGGCGCACCATCATCAGCAGCGCTTCCATCACATCCACCGGCTCGAAGCCGCTCACCACCACTGGCACCTGATAGCGATCGACGATAGGCAGGTAGATATCGGCGCCGGTGATGACGCTGACGTGGGAGGGGCCGATAAAGGCGTTCACCTTGGCGACCCCGTCGGCCATCACCGCGTGAATGGCGGGGGGCACCAGCACATGGTTGATATGAAACAGCAGATTCTCAATCCCCTCAGCTTCAGCGGCAGCCAGCAAGGCGGCGGTCATCGGGGTAGAGGTCTCGAAACCGATGGCGAAGAAGACCACGGTCTTCTCCGGATTCTCTTTGGCGATACGCAGGGCGTCTAGGGGGTCATAGACCGGGCGGATATCGCTCCCCTTGGCCCGCTGCTGGGCCAGCGTGCCCTTGGAGCCCGGCACCCGGATCATGTCCCCCAGGGTGACCAGAATGACGTTGGGCTGGCTCGCCAGCTCGATGGCCTGATCGATGCGCTCTTTGGGCATGATGCAGACCGGGCAGCCGGGGCCGTGGACAAACTCGATGCTGGCCGGTAGCAGCTGGTGCAGGCCGTACTTCATGATGGTGTGGGTATGGCCGCCGCACACCTCCATCACCCGCAGCGGTTCGGGGAGTAATTTGGCCAGTTCGGTGATCTGGGCGGCGAGGGCACGGATCACCTCGGGCTGACGAAAGCCCTGAAAGAGATCATTCAAGGTCAGCATGGCAAGATATCCTGTTTAGGCATCAGGGCCACCATCTGGCGGAAGCTCTCGAGGCTGGCCTGCGCCTCCTCTTCGTCAATCTTGCTCATCACAAAGCCGATATGGAGCAGCACATAGTCGCCCACCTGGAGGGGCTCCTCGAGCAGCATGCAGCTGACGCGCCGCTGCACCCCCAGGGTGTCGACGGTGACGCAGTTATCTTCGGGGTGCAGCTGCACCACCTGAGAGGGAATGGATAGACACATGGATTTCAGGACTCCGACAAGGTGGCACAACCGGTTGTGACAGGCTGGTGCGTGGCAATATGGTGGATGGCAAACCAGAGCTGACCGGCGGCGATGCCACCGTCATTGAGCGGCAGGGTTTCGCTGGTCAATACCTGCCGACCGGCCGCTTCGAGTGCGGGCACCAGCTGATCCATCAGCACCCGGTTTTGAAAGACGCCGCCCCCGAGCGCCACCGGATAGCCGGGGAAACGCTCGGCCAGGGCAACCACCAGATTGCTGATGGCGCGGATAAAACCGGCGGCCAGGCTGGCGGTGGCGGTGCCTTTGCACCGCTCGCTGACAAGGGTATTGATGATCTCGGCCCACTCGATCTGCAGCGGCCCTTCCGCTGATTGGCTGAGCTCAAAGGCGAGGGAGAAGGGCGCTTCATCGGGGGTCAGCTGCAAGGCGGCCGCCTCCAGCAAGAGCCCGGCTTCGCCCTCGTAATCCGGGGTGTCGATCACTCCCAAGAGTGCCGCCACCGCATCGAACAGCCGACCGATGGAGCTGGTGTAGGGGGCGTTTCGACCCAGCTGCCAGAGCTGGTGCAGATTGCCGATCCGCTTAAGGGGCAGTTGCTTGATCAACGGAATATCGAGGGCACTGATCTGCTCAGGGCTGTGCGATTCAAACAGCAGCCCCAGCAGCTGGCGCACCGGCTCGCGGATGGCCGCCTCGCCGCCGATCAGCTTGAAGGGTTTGAGGTGGGCAACGCGAGTAAAGCTCTGAACGTCTGCGATCAGCAGCTCGCCGCCCCAGAGGGTGCCGTCATCGCCAAGGCCGGTGCCATCGAAGGCAACACCCAGCACTGGGCCTGTGATGTCGTGCTCGGCCATCACTGCCAGCAGGTGGGCGTGATGGTGTTGCACCTCGAGGTGGGTGGCACCCTGATCGCGGCAATAGCCCTTGGCCCACTGGTGGCTGAGGTAGCCAGGGTGGCGATCCGAGACCAGCACTTCGGGGTTGAGATCGTAGAGATCGCGAAAGGTCGCCAGGGTCTGCTCGAAGTGCTCCTGCATCGGCAGGCTGTGCAGATCGCCGATATAGGGGCTATAGATGCGCTGGCGGCTGAAGGCGAGCGCCAGCTGGTTCTTTTGTTGCGCCCCGACAGCCAAGAGCGGCGCCTTGACCGCCTCTTGCAGGCTGGGGGTGCAGGGGGCATAGCCCCGGGCGAGGCGCAACGTCTGGCGTCGCCCACCTGCCCACTGCACCAGACTGTCGTCGCACGGGTGCAGGATGGGGCGGTTGTGATCCAGGATGCCGTCAATCTCGCGGCCGAGTTCCCTGACCACCGCCTCGCACTCGATAAGGATTGGGCTGCCGCGACCATTGGCGCTGGTGGCCACCAGCGGCATGGCGCAGGCGTCCAGCAGCAGCTGGTGGAGCGGGGTATAGGGGAGCATGACCCCAAGGTAGGGGATGCCGGGAGCGATCCCCTCGGCCAGTGGCGCGGTTGTCAGTAGGGATTCTGAGAACCGATCATCGTTTTTGCGCTTGCGCAGTAAGGTGATGGGTCTGGCCTGAGAGGCGAGCAGTTGCCACTCGTCTTCGCTGCCGGTGACATGCAATTTGGCCTCGGCAAGGGAGCCTATCATCACCGCCAGCGGCTTGCGCGCGCGCCGCTTGAGCATTCGTAATCTGGCAACACTCTGTTCATTGCGAGCATCACATATCAGGTGATAACCCCCCATCCCCTTGACCGCAATCAGCGCCCCCGCTTGCAGGGCGCGGGCCGCCGCTTGCAGTGCATCCTCGCGCTCGGCCAGCGCATCGCCGTTGCCGCTGCGCCAGCTGAGATGGGGCCCGCACTCGGGGCAGCTCACCGGCTGGGCGTGGTAGCGCCGATCCAGCGGGTTTTCATAGGCCGCAGCGCAGTGCGGGCACATGGCAAAGCCTGCCATGGCGGTATGGGGTCTGTCGTAGGGGAGGCGGCGGATGATGGTGTAGCGCGGGCCGCAGTGGGTGCAGTTGGTAAAGGGGTAGCGATGGTGGCGATCCGCAGGGTTGGCCACATCGTTGGCGCACGCCTCGCACATCCCCTGATCCGGCGAGATGGCGACCGTGGCCGCGCTCTGCTGCTGGCTGGCTTTAATTCGAAACTGGCCATGAAATTGGCCATCGAAGTCGGGATCATGAGCGAGGGGCAGCTCCCGCTCGCTGAAATGATCGATGCGGCTGAGCGGCGGCGCCAGTTCCCGCAGTTCGCGGGCAAAGGCGGCCAGCTGCTCGGGCGATCCTTCGGCGCCGATAGTGACGCCGTTGGCATCGTTCAGCACATAGCCGGCAAGGCCGTGGCGCAGCGCCAGCCCATAGACGAAGGGGCGAAAGCCGACCCCCTGCACGATGCCGTCGATATGAAATTCGCGGCGCAGCCGGTTGGCCACAGGATTGGAAGAGCCAGAGGGGGCGATGGTGGCGCTCATGCCGGCTCCATCTCATCTTGAGTCTGCGGCAAACGCAGCACCCGGCGCTCGTTCTCCTCACGCCGCACCCAGCCATCCATCTCCATGCGCAGGCAGAACGGAATGGCGTATTTACGCGACAAGCCGGTGATCTCCTTGAGGGATGCCATGTCGATCAGATCTCCCACCTGCTGGCCCGCCAGCACGGCGGCGACCATCTGGTTGTAAAGCTCGGCGTCGTAGTAGATGGGGCCATCGAGCTGCACCAGATACTTGAGTCGTGCCAGATTGCGCAGCTGCTTTTGCAACGCGCCTTTTTGCAGCAAGCCCTGCTGCAGGGCCGCGGGCAGCTTGCGGGTGATAAAGGGATCCAGCTCCACGCCGCCGGGGCCCAGTTTACCGGGCTCGTAACCCTCCTTGCCTTGATCTCGCACCACCTTGAGCACC
Organism: Aeromonas sp. 102P; assembly: GCF_051920345.1. Classification (NCBI taxonomy): domain Bacteria; kingdom Pseudomonadati; phylum Pseudomonadota; class Gammaproteobacteria; order Aeromonadales; family Aeromonadaceae; genus Aeromonas; species Aeromonas sp. 102P. Next base: position 2,753,577 of record NZ_JBQBCZ010000001.1, read on the forward strand.
AGTTGCGCCTCTTCCCCCAGATCGTCTTCCGACTCGCCGCTGCCCGGTTGCCACTTGTCATGGTGCAGGCGAACAAGCTGCTCGCTTTTGAGCTGCTGGAGCAGGGCCTGAATGACCGGCAGGGCGATGCCAAAGCGGGTTGCCAGCTCGGCGGCGCTAAGCGGTTCGCTGGCCAGGGTAGCGAGCAGCTGGTCGCGGCTCTGGGCCAGCCAGTGGTTGTCCAGCAGCCACTCACCGAGTGGGGTGACCTGCTCTGGCCGCTGGTCAAAGCGGCTGGCCAGCACATAGCCATTGAGCCCCAGCTGCAAGGCTGCGGGGTTGTAGCGCTCCAAGTCATCAGGCAGCTCACCCAGCAGGGCGTGCAGAGCCTTGCGTCTGGCGGGATGGATGTCGCCGCACCAGACGATGCGGGCGCCGTGCAGCAGTTCGCTGCTGCCGTGGCGAATGATGGCGAGCGGCTGGCCGAAGAAGCAGGGGATGGGGCTGGTAAAGATCAGCCGCGCCAGCCGGGTATCCTTGATGGGCAGCCCTTTTATAGGTTCCTCTTTTATCGGCACACAACGGGCGCGGCCATGCCAGCTGCCGAGGGCTACTTCCACTTCCTGCGTGCGTAGAGCCTTTCCGCTCAGGCTCTCGGCGTTGAGTCGCACGATAAGGTGGGTGGCCACCTCGCACTGGCCAGCGGCGCTGGTGAGGCAGTGACCGCGTGCCACCTCCTTGTGGGGCACTTTTTTCAGGCCCACTGCCACCCGACAGACGGCGCCGATCTCCTCGACGCTCTGGTGATAGGCCTGCACGGAGCGCACCTGCACTTCCCGGTCGGCGGGGTAGAGGCGCAGCTTGTCCCCCACCTTGAGGCGGCCCTGTTGCAGGGTGCCGGTGAGCACGGTGCCGGTACCATTGGCGGTAAAGACTCTGTCTACATACAGTCGCGGGGCGCCCTGCTCGCGGGCAGCGTGTGAGGCTGGCAGTTCGGCAAGCTGGCGCACGATGGCGGTGTGCAGGGCAGCCATATTGGCGCCGGTTTTGGCGCTGACGCTGACGATGTCGGGCACCATGCCGCTCTCGTCCATCACCCGCTCCAGCAGGCTCTCTTCCAACAGCAAAAGCTCGTCGGGGGAGACCAGATCGCACTTGTTGATGCAGACCAAGAGGCGCGGCACCCCCATCGCCTTGAGCAGGCGCAGGTGATCGCCGGTCATCGGCATCCACCCCTCGTCGGCGGCAATCACCAGCAGCACCAGATCCAGACTCCAGAGCCCCGCTACCATGTTGCGGATATAACGCTCGTGGCCGGGCACGTCGATGACGCCTATGGTGTTGCCCTGACCGTCGTCGAAGTGGGCAAAGCCGAGATCCTGGGTCATGCCGATGGCCTGCTCGTGGGCACGAGCGGTAGTGATGCCGGTGAGGGCCTTGATCAGCAGGGTCTTGCCGTGATCCACGTGGCCGGCAAGACCGATAACGGCGCGATAGGGGGTCATGGGATCAGGGCTCCTCGGTCGCATTTGTTGCATTGAACGGGGCGGGCAGCAGCAACTCCCTGAGTTGGGCGATCAGCAGCTCCATCTCGGTCGGCAGCAGGGTGGCCATATTGAGCAGCACCTTCTGCTGGCGCACGGTGGCGATGACCGGGACGGGGAGTTCGCGCAGAGCATCGAGCAGCTGCTGGGCCGGGCGCGGGTCGGTGCATTCGAGCGCGGGCGCCGGGTAAAACTCGTCCGGCAAGGTGCCACCGCCCACCACCAGCTGGGCGGGGACCGGCACAAAACAACCGGGCAGGGCGGCCATCAGCTGGTCGGCTCTCGCCTCCATGGCGGCCGGATTGCTCAGGGTGCGCTGGGCAATACCCTCACCGACGGGAGATTTGTTGAGCTTGTGGATGAGCAGACGTTCGAGCAGGGAGTAGACGATGCGGCTCGGGCGGAAGGTACGCATCATGGGGTGTTTTTCCAGCCGCTTGATAAGATCGCTGCGGCCGCTGATGATGCCCGATTGCGGGCCCCCCAAGAGCTTGTCGCCGGAATAGCAGACCAGATCTGCCCCCGCCTTGATGTACTGGCGCACCGAGGTTTCATCCGGTGCAAACTCTTCGGTGGTCAAGCCCGACCCCTGATCCACCGCCAGCACCACGTGCTCGGGCAGGGCGCGGGCCACCTCGCCGATATCGGGGGATTCGGTAAAGCCGCGAATGGCGAAATTGGATCTGTGCACCATCAGTACCAGCGCGGTCTGATCGGTGATGGCATCAAGGTAATCTTTGGCGGTAGTGATATTGGTGGTGCCCACCTCCACCAGTTTGGCGCCGGAGAGCGCCAGAATGTCGGGGATGCGAAAGCCACCGCCAATCTGGATCTGCTCGCCGCGCGAGACGATCACCTCGCGCCCCTTGGCCACCTCCTGCAGCAGCAAAAAGAGCGAGGCGGCGTTGTTGTTGACCACCAGCGAATCCTCGGCCTGGGTGAGGCAACGGAGCAGGGGGGCGATCAGCCCCTTGCGCCCGCCGCGCTTGCCGGTGGCGAGATCCAGCTCCAGATTGTTGTAGCCGGTGTTGAGGTCACGCACCTCGTCCCACAGATCGGCACTTAACGGCGAACGCCCCAAATTGGTATGCACCAGGGTGCCGGTTGCGTTGATCACCCGGGTTTGACGCTGGCGCAACTGCTGTTGGCAGCGTTTGGCAATCAGCGCCTCGATCTGCTCGGGTGCGACCCCATGCTGGCGAAAATCATCGCTCTGGCGCAGTTCGCTGAGGGTATCGCGCACCGCCTGAGTCACCAGCGGGCGGCTCAGCGTCTCGATAAACCCGGCGAGAAAGGGTTGCTGCAGCAGCTGTTCCACTTGCGGCAGACGGCGCGTTTGTTGCTGGCCGGGCTGTTGCTGAGAATCTGGCTGTGAATCGTCGGCAGCCGTACCTGATGCGGGCTGGCGGTGGGGGATGGCTGACGCGTGAGACGAGTTCGGCATGGGATTACCAGTGCAGTGCGTGGGTTCGGGAGGCGCACCGGTTTGCCGATAGAGAGGCCGAGCTGACGGGTTATGGCACTGCTGACGATTTGCGGATGAGTGCAAACTGGGTGCATCAATGAGCGGGTATAAATTAATGCTTCATCGATGCTGATAAATTAATTGTTGGCCAGCGAGATAACCTGAGTTCGGATTATATTGGCAAGCGGCAAGCACCTTTTTCTAAGGTATTACTTCAAACATATTGAACAAGCGACGAAAATAGCATTCAGGCAGATAAACTCAGCAAGAGAGTATTTGTTCAATAGATAAATTTGGCGGAAGAGGCAGGAATCGAACCTGCCAAAGCCTTCTCGGCTCACATCGGTTTTGAAGACCGAGGAGGCCACCAGACCCCATCAACTTCCGTAACGGTCGCCATTTTGTGGCAAATTTCTGTGACTGGCAACGCTTTTTTTGTCATAAAAAAGCGAGGGTTAGCGATTTTTTGAAAAAATAAAAGAACCTTGTTTTATATCAAGTTCAGCACAATTAGCCCGATGTTTTTAATTTAACATCGGGCCTCGATCACATTGCCGAAATCGTTGATCAATAACGGTCGTTAACAACTCGATAAATAATCACCGCTCGGCGTTGGCAATATTCCAGTTGTCCAGTTTCTCTATTAACAAGTCGGTATCCTTGGCGACATCAAGGTGCTGATAAAGATAATCCATCGCCTCGCTCACCATCTCGGTCATCGGGAAGGAGAAGGCGACGATGGCCGGTTGTACCCCGACAAAGATCACCTCTGGGACAAAGGTCTTGAGCTCGTCGATCAGGAAATTGAGCGGCATATTGTGGGTCGAGAAGATAAACATCTCGGCGATGGTCTCGGGGGGGATCACCTGCAGGGTTCCCGCCTTCTCGCCGATCTCGGCGGCATCCACCAGCACCACCCGCTCCGGTTGCAGCTCCCGCACCTTGTAGACCACATTTTCCGGCGCGATGCCGCCGTCGATATGGATCCAGCCGGGCAGGGGGGCGGCTTGCAGCTTGTCGGCGAGATAGGGACCGGCACCGTCGTCCCCCATCATGGCATTGCCCACGGTCAACACGAGATTGCAGCCCATCAGCGGCTCCTTACCATCAGGTACATATGGGGGTCGTTAAAGAGGGCGGTGAGCTGATCCATAAAGGTGTTGGTCCAGCCCAGCTCCTGCTCATCGAGTAGATTGTCGGCTTTGCGCAGTCGGTCGAAGGCGCAGGCCAGCATATGGCAGTGCTCGCGATAGATGGTGATCTCGCCAAAGGTGAGAAATCCCTCCATCTTGCGGCGCGCTTCACTCCCCTCTGGCAGCTTGGCCACCCAGTCGCGATAACCGATCAGCGAGCAGACCAGGTCTGCTCGCAGGCAATCGACGATGCCGAGGTGGTGGCCGATGGCGAGGCTGTAGTACATCACCTCCTTTGCCTCTTCCGGCACGTCAAACTGCTCGTCGACGAACTTGCGCGAGAGGCGATAGAAGAAAACCTCGTCAGCCATGCACCGCCTCCCCCTTGCCGGCCGCCCGGTTGAGGCAGGCGTTTGCGAGGTTGTTGACGATCTCCGAGAGGCGCGGATCATCGTGCTGATCGAGGTAGCTCTGGATACGCAGATCCACATCCTGCTGGGTCGCCCCTTCAAGCAGGGCCATGAACTCGTCGGCGATGATCCGCCCCTGCCGGTAACCGGCCATGCGGCGCGCCTCGCGTTCGATCATCACCCGGATTTCATTGGGGATGCCGGTGTGGCGCAGTTCGACCCGCTCACCCGGTTGCACATCATGGCTGGTGGCTTTGAGTTTCTGTTCCAGCAGACCGAGCGCCACGGCAAAGCCGTAGATGGTAGCCGCCGGTGTCGGAGGGCAGCCGGGGATATAGACATCCACCGGTACGATCTTGTCGGTGCCGCCCCAGACGCAGTAGAGGTCGTGGAAGATGCCGCCGTCACAGCCGCAGGCGCCGTAGGCGATGCAGATCTTGGGATCGGGCGCCGCCTCGTAGGCACGCAGGGCCGGCACCCGCATCGCCCGGGTCACCGCGCCGGTAAAGAGCAGGATGTCGGCGTGGCGGGGGGAGGCGACCACCTTGATGCCGAAACGCTCGGCATCGAACAGCGGGGTGATGGTGGCGAAGATCTCGATTTCGCAGGCATTGCAGCCGCCGCAATCGACCCGGTAGACATAGGCCGAGCGGCGAATGTCCTTGAGCAGGGTCTTCTTGAGTTTGGTGATCTCGGGATCCTGTGCCAGCGGCACGGCGCGGGTATGGGCATGGCCGACAATCGGTTCTATGCCTTTGATCTTGCTCATCACATCCACTCCTTTTGTGCGGCCATCGGTGTGGCTATCGGTGTGATCAGGGCCGAGTCAGGCTGGCTCAGCATGCTCTGTTTTCGTTTGCAGTCGGGGCAGTGGTGCAGCCGCTCCGGGGTGGCCAGCGGCGTGCCCGCCTGCTTGAGAGTGTCCTCCACCAGCGCCACCAGCTTGCTCGGGGCAAAGTAGGTGCCGCACAGGGTGCAGGGGGCCAGCGCGAAGCGGGCCTCCTCATAGAGATCGGCCTTGTTGGTCACCGCCAGCTCGAACTCGGGGGAGAGCGCGATGGCGCGGGTCGGGCAAACCTCCTCGCAGCGGCCGCAGAAGATGCAGCGCGCCATGGAGATCTCCCAGCGCCGTTCGCCGGTCTCCATGTCCACTTCCATCACCAGCGCATTGGCCGGGCAGGCCTTGGTGCAGGCGGCGCAGGCGATGCACTGATCCGCCTGATATTTCGGTTTGCCGCGAAAATCCCGGTTCACCTCATAAGGGGCGAAGGGGTACTTGGCGGTCGGGGTGCCAGCCTTGAGGATGGTCTTGAACAGCTTGATCATGATGACCCCTTATTTCAGCGGAGAGTTTTTGCGATCGATGCCGTAGCGCTCGATCTCCTTGTAGGAGACCACGGTGGATTTGCCCTTCTTGGGGTCGACCAGGGTGACCCGGTCGGTACAGGAGTAGCAGGGATCCAGACTGCCGATGATGAGCGGCGCGTCCGCCACGGTATTGCCGCGCAGCATGTAGCGCAGAGCAGGCCAGTTGGCGTAGGTGGCGGCGCGGCAGCGCCAGCGGAACAGCTTCTGGTTGTCCCCGGTCATGCTCCAGTGGACGTTCTCGCCGCGGGGCGCCTCGGTAAAGCCCAGCGCAAACTTGCCCGGCTGGTAGGTGAAGCCTTCGGTGAGCAGTGGCCCTTCCGGCAGGTGCTCAAGGCCGAACTCAATCATGTCGAGGGAGTCGTAGAGCTCGTGGATCCGCACCAGTACCCGGGATTGCACGTCGCAACCCGCCTTGGTCTGGATCTCCATCGGCAGCTCGCGATAGCCGGCAAAGTCGTGGACCCGACGCACGTCGCGCTTGAAGCCGCTCGCCCGCACCATGGGACCGACGCAGCTGAAATCGCGGGCAATTTGCGGCTCGAGCTTGCCGATACCGATGAGGCGGGAGGAGATGTTGGCGGTATCAAGCAGCATGGCCACCAGGGGTTTGAGCTCATCACGGAGCTCGCGCACCAGCTGGGCACCCTTGATGCGATCTTCCTTGAAGATGTCGCGGCGCACCCCGCCAATCAGGTTGAGACCGTAGGTCTTGCGGGCGCCGGTCAGCAGCTCGGCCAGGGTCATGGATTTCTCCCGCACCCGGAAGAACTGCATAAAGCCGGTGTCGAAACCGGTGAAGTGGCTCGACAGGCCGATGTTGAGGATATGGCTGTGCAGGCGCTCCACCTCCAGCAGCACGGCGCGGATCATCTTGGCCCGCTCCGGCACCGGAATGCCCATGGCGTTCTCCACCGAGGTGGTGTAGGCGACGCTGTGGGTAAAGCCGCAGATGCCGCAGACCCGGTCGGTCAGAAACGCCACTTCGTTATAGCCCATGCGGGTTTCCGCCAGCTTCTCCATGCCGCGATGGACATAGAAGAGGCGGTAGTCGGCATCGATGATGTCTTCACCATCGACGAACAGACGAAAGTGCCCCGGTTCATCCGAGGTGATGTGCAGCGGGCCGACCGGCACGATGCGGTTGGCATCACTGCCGAGTTCGTTGACGAAGGGGTAGGTCTCGGTGTCGGTGGTGGGCATCGGGCGCTGGCGATAATCCATGGCGTCCTTGCGCAGGGGGTGGATATCCTCCGGCCAGTCGTCAGGCAGCACCAGACGACGTTCATCCGGCAGACCGATGGCGCGCAGGCCGTACATGTCGCGGATCTCCCGCTCGCCCCACACCGCCGCCGGAATGGTCGGGGTGATGGAGGGGTACTCCTGGGTATCGGCATCTACCAGTACCTTGACGGTGATCCAGCACTTGGTATCGCCCTCCATGGAGAAGACGTGGTAGACGGCGAAGTGGCCGTTGAGGCTGCGCTCGTCATTGGCAAAGGAGAGGGGAAGCCAGCCCCCCAGCTGGTGGAAGATCAGGCTGGCGGTCTCGACCAGACTGGTGGGCTTGACGGTAATGGTGGCCTGATCGGCGGTTTGCCACTCCTCGTCGACGATGGCGTGGGGCAGTTGTGCTCGCACCTGCTGGATGTAGTCGCAGCCGATGCGATCCGAAATGGCGATGGTCATGCAGTTCTCACTTTAATGTTCGGGAATGAGCATTCACAAATGATGAAATCGGAAAAAGTCGCTGTGTTGGTGGGCATGATTCAGACCCCGACCAGATAGGCGAGTAGCGCCAGCAGGGCCAGCCCCAACCCGTAGCGGGTGAGCTTGTGGGTGCGCACGAACTGGGTACGGGCCATTGCGTTTTCGATGATGCCAGCCAGCAAAAAGGCCACCAGCAGCTTGCAGGCGAGGATCAGCGCCGCGCCGATGAGCGCAGGCAGACTCCAGTTGGCCGCCTTGCCGAAGGGCAGGAAAATCACCAGAAAGAGCTGCACCACCACTAGTTGCTTGAGGCCGATGGAGAGCTTGAGCAGGGCCAGCCCCGCACCGGAGTACTCGGTGAGCGGCCCCTCCTGCAGCTCCTGCTCGGCTTCGGCGCAGTCAAAGGGCAGCTTGCCCATCTCGACAAACACCGCGAAGGCGCAGGCGGCACCCGCCAAGAGGGTAGCGATGGGGGCGGCCAGTGGCTGGGTCGCTACATAGCTGCTGATATTGCCCAGATCCGAGCTGCCCACCATCATCGCCATGATGAAGCAGGCGAGCACCAGAATGGGCTCCACCAGAATGCCGAGGGTCAGTTCGCGGCGGGCACCAATACCTGCAAACATGCTGCCGCTGTCGAGCCCCGAGAGGGAGAAGAAGAAGCGGAAGATGGCGAACAGATAGATATCGGTGATGAGATCCCCGGCGATGGGGAAGGGAGACTCGTGAGTCAGGGTCGGCAGCGCCATCCCCACCAGCAAGAGGGCGGCGATGAGCAGCGCAGGCATCAGGTTGAAGATGATGCCGGCAGGCTCGGGGGTCACCTCCTGACGGCGCAGGAGCTTGGCGATATCCCGGTAATCCTGCAGCAGACCCGGCCCTTGGCGGGAGTGCATCTTGGCCCGCAGCACCCGGTTGAAACCGGTGGCGAGCGGCGCCAGCGCCAGCATGGCGATGGCCTGGGTCAGGGCAAGGGCAACCATGCCCCAGCTCGGCATTTCAAGAACAGGCATATCAGACTCCTACAGCCATCAGGATAAAGAGCGCCAGCACAACACCGTGCAGCAGCCAGCCGGTTGTCCCGCTGGTATCGCTCACCCCGTGCAGGGCGCTGGCCAGATCGAGCTGCGGCTGTTTGCGATAGAGTGGCGCGCAGAGTTGGCGCAAGGTGTGGGTGACACCGCCGGAGGTGAGGCTCATGCGCTCCTCGTAGGCGTAACCACAGGCCCACGGGGTGCCAGCGTGACGACGACCCAGCTTGGGCCCTTTGAAGATGGCCAGTACCAGCAGCGGAATGAGGAACAGCCCCAGCAGGGTGATGGCGATAACGGGCGGGGAGAGGATCGCCTGGCTGCTATCGAGTGGCAGCAGGGTGGCGCCGGTGGCCACGTTCATTTGGCCGCTTACCAAGGCTTGGCCATAGCTGGCGATATGGGGGGCAATCCAGGGGGCGCCCAGACCCAGCACCAGACAGACCGCAGCCAGCAGCAGGGTGCCAGCCACCATGGCGCCCGGCACTTCGCGGGCGTGGCTCGCTTTCTCGCTGCGCGGTGCGCCGCAGAAGCAGATGCCGTACACCTTGACGAAACACATCACCGCCATGGCGCCGGTCACCGCCAGCATCACTACCGCGAGCGGCGCGACGACAGAGGTGCCGAGTTTGGTCATGGAGAGCAGGGATTGATAGATAAACCACTCGCTGACAAAGCCGTTGAGCGGCGGCAGCGCCGAGATGGCCATGGCACCGATGAGGAACGCCAGCGCGGTCCAGGGCATCAGCTTGGCCAGGCCCCCCATCTTGTCCATGTCACGGGTGTGCAGGCGGAACATCACCGAGCCGGTGCCCATAAAGAGCAGGCTCTTGAAGATGGCGTGGTTGAGCAGGTGATAAAGCGCGCCGAGCAGCCCCAGCACCACCAGCGCCGGTTGCTGGTTGGCGATGCCGATCATGCCGATCCCCATCCCCATCAGGATGATGCCGATGTTCTCCACCGTGTGGTAGGCGAGCAGCCGTTTGAGATCGTGCTCGGCCAGCGCAAACAGCACCCCGAGCACCGCCGAGCAGGCACCGAAGATCAGCACCATATAGCCCCACCAGAGCTGGCTGGCGCCGAGAAAATCGATGCTGACCCGCAAGATGCCAAACAGCCCCAGCTTCACCATCACGCCGGACATCAGCGCCGAGATATGGGACGGCGCAACGGGCTCGGCCACCGGCAGCCAGCCGTGCAGCGGCACGAAACCGGCGCGCAGGCCAAAGCCGCAGAAGCTGAGCAGGAACACCAGCGAGGCCAATCCGCCCGCCAGATGGTGCTCGCGCAGCGCAGCGAACTCCAGCGAGCCGCTTTCGCGGCAGAGCAGCCAGAAGGCGATCAGCACCAGCGCCATGCCGATATGGTTCATCACCAAGTAGAGACGGCTCTGTTTGGCGGCCTCGGGGTTGGTCTTGACCAGCCAGTAGGTGGTGAGGGTCACCAGCTCGTAGCAGAGCAAGAAACCGAGCGCGTTGTCGGCCAGTACAATGCCCACCATGGCAAAGAGGAAGAGGTTCATCAGCGCACCGATGGCCACATCGCCCTTGCCCTGATATTCGCGGATATAGGCAAAGGAGTAGAGGGCGACGGCGACGCCGACGGTGCTAATAACCAGCAGCATCAGCGCGGCCAGCATGTCGAGGTGCACCGAGCCCAGCAGCCAGAGCTGGCCGTCGACGGGGGTGCCTTGGGCAAAGATCTGGATGGCGGCGACCAGACCCGCGAGCGAGCCCAACAGGGCAAAGCCACTGTTGAGACGGTTGGCCAGTGCGGGCAGTTTTTGCAGGAGCTGCAGGAGCAAACCGGCGGCAGCGCCCAACAAAAAGAGCAGGAGCGTGGCCATGACAAGGGGGGACAACATCAGCGAACTCCCTCTGTGGTAGATAAATCGGATGCAGGGAGCGCCGTGGCAGGCGCCGAGAAGGCAGAGGCCCCTTGCGGGTTGGTGTCGGCCGCTTGCTGACGACGGATACGGGCGGCGCGTTCGGTGTCGCTGTCATTGACCAGCTTCAGTGCCTGGGAGGGGCAGGCACCGACACAGGCCGGGCCATCGGTGCGAAACTCGCACAGGTCACACTTGACCGCGATGCTGCGCACGCCCGGCTCCCAGCTCAGAAGATCCTCGCCAAAGCAGCGCAGGCCGGCGGAGGTGGAGGGGTTGCTGGAGCGGATGGAGCAGGGGATATAGGTGTCGTAACTGGTGGCCACGGCCACCGGACGGCTGCCGCCGCTCTGGATGGCGCCAAAGGGGCAGGCCACGGCGCAGAGATTGCAGCCGATGCAGAGGGATTCGTTGAGTTGCACGCAATCGCCGGTCTGGCGAATTGCCTCGACCGGGCACACCTTGATGCAGGGGGCATCGTCACAGTGACGGCACTGAACCGGCATGGTCGCCTGCTCGTGTCGCATAACGGTTAAACGGGGGGCTTGCTGCAAACCTTGCGCCTTGTGTACTTCACTGCAGGCCGCCATACAGGTGCCACAGCCGATACAAAGCTTGGGGTCAGCGATAACGAAGCGGTTCATAGCCTACCTTGTCGTGTCGCGAACGGAGAAAGTAGGGGCAGGTTGGCAAGATACGGGCCAGAATGGTTTTTACTGCGAAATTGCTTTTAAGTGACTGTTTTTAAATAAATAAAAATATTCATTTGGTTGGTAGAAAGAGCTGGTGTGGCTGTCGAACTGTGACGTTCGTCACTTGTGACGAAGCCGCCAAGAGGGTTCGTCACCTTGGAAAACGCAGCATAAGCAGGGTGCCATGAACGCAGTGAATTGCACCGCTATCAAATATGTTCGCGGTGCACGGCGCTGCGCTTGTTGCACCCTACGGCGGTGGTCTGTTCGGATAGAGGCCGCCTGTTTTGAAACCGTAGGTTCGATTAGCGAAGCGTAATCGGACGCACGATAACGCAAATATATCGGCAGCATGCCGGGAACAGGGGCAATGAACGACGTGAATAGCACCGTTTGCAGCATATGGTCGCCGTGGTTTGCTCCCTTCTCCCCTTGCGGGAGAAGGGCTGGGGATGAGGGGGTCGGTCATTGGGGTTAACGGAAAAGAAGAGGGAGGCCAATGCCTCCCTCTCTATTTGCTGACGTTTTCTATGCCTTTAAGAGGCCATCAACCCGCCATCAGATATCCACCTGGGATCCAAGTTCGATAACCCGGTTGGGCGGGATCTCGAACTGATCCGGCGCGCGCAGGGCGTTGCGTTGCAGCAGCATAAAGAGCTTGCCGCGCAGATAGAGATACCAGGGGCGGTCTTTCATGATGAGCGACTCGTGGGCCATAAAGAACGAGGTCTCCATCATCCGGCAGCTCAGCCCCTCGGCGTTGCAGCGGTGGAAGATCTCCTCCACGTTCGGGGTCTCGCGCCAGCCATAGCTCGCCACCACCCGCCAGAAGGTGGGGGAGAGCTGCTCGATGCAGACCCGGCGCACATTGTGGACGTAGGGCACATCCTCCACCCGCAGGGTGAGCAGGATGATCCGCTCGTGCAGCACCTTGTTGTGCTTGAGGTTGTGCAGCAGCGCATGGGGGATCACATTGACCACCCGCGACATATAGACCGCAGTACCGGCCACCCGGGTCGGCGGGGATTTTTCCAGCGAGGCGATCATCGGCTCAAGGGAGTTGCCGTGCTCGTTCAGGCGACGAATAAGCTGGAAACGCTCGCTCTTCCAGCTGGTCATCACGGTGAACATCACCGCGCCCAGAGTGAGCGGCAGCCAGCCGCCGGAGAAGATCTTGGCGAGGTTGGCGGCAAAGAGCGGCACGTCGATACAGAGCAGCGCGGCAAACAGGATGGCCACCAGATACTTGTTCCAGTGCCAGCTGTTCTTGGCCACCGAGCAGGAGAGGATGGAGGTGAGCACCATGGTGCCGGTCACCGCGATGCCGTAGGCCGCCGCCAGATTGCTGGAGTGCTCGAAGCTCATGATGACGATCACCACCGAGATATAGAGCATCCAGTTGATGACCGGAATATAGATCTGGCCGGACTCCTGCTCGGAGGTATGAACGATGCGGATGGGGGAGAGATAACCGAGGCGCACTACCTGCCGGGTCAGCGAAAAGACCCCGGAGATCACCGCCTGCGAGGCGATCACCGTCGCCATGGTTGCCAGCAGCAGCAGCGGTACCAGCGCCCATTTCGGCGCGAGCAGGAAGAAGGGGTTGGCAATAGCCGCCGGGTTGCTCAGCAGCAGCGCCCCCTGACCGAAGTAGTTGAGCACCAGCGAGGGCAGCACCACGATAAACCAGGCGAGGCGAATGGGATTCTTGCCAAAGTGGCCCATATCCGCGTAGAGCGCCTCCACCCCTGTGATCGCCAGCACCACGGCGCCGAGGGCAAAGAAGGAGGTGGTCTGGTACTGGATAAAGAAACGCACCGCCCAGATGGGGTTGAGCGCACCCAGCACCTCGGGGTTGTGGATGATGCCGCGCAGCCCCAGCACCGCCAGCGTCATAAACCAGATCAGCATGATGGGGGCAAACAGCTTGCCCACCATGGCGGTGCCATGTTTCTGGATGGCAAACAGCAGGGTCAGCACCAGCACCGAGAGGGTGACGATATAGGGGTCGAGGGCGGGGGTGAGAATGCTCAGACCCTCGATGGCCGACATCACCGACATCGCCGGGGTGATCACCACCTCGCCATAGAAGAAGCTGCCACCAATCAGGCCGAGGATGATCAGTAGCGGTGTCCAGCGGGTGGAGGCGTTGCGGGTCGCCAGCGACATCAGGGTGAGAATGCCACCCTCGCCAGCGTTGTCGGCCCGCATCACAAAGGAGAGGTACTTGACCGACACCACCAGGATCAGCAGCCAGAAGATCAGCGAGAGAAAGCCGAGAATGGAGGCAGGCTCGACGCCGAACCCGAATTGACCTGACAGGCACTCTCGCAAGGTATAGAGCGGGCTGGTGCCGATATCGCCATAGACTACGCCAATCGCCGCCAGCATGACGCCGGACATGGCTTGTTGTTTATCACAGTTCATGAGTTCATCTTGTCAGTTTGATGTTTACACGTTTGCCACAGCAGATCGCCCCGAACACATCAGGTATGTGTGGATACAACATCGGGGGAAATCAAAGGATTGCGATGGGAAGGGAGCTAATCGGATATAAAGATGCGTTTCATGGGACACAGTCTGTTCATCTGTCGTTAAGCTTATAATGACACACACTCTGCGGGTTCATGCTCAGGTATAAATAATCAAAACGTCCTTTTGAGTAAGGTTATTAATTGGCCGTTGATTGAAATATTCCCCCGCTCTGCGGGCAACCGTTTGTTTTATCTGGGGAAGTGGTTTGGCCACTATTTTTTACCGAACTGAGTGAAAAACAGACGATAAAATAGTGACTAATTAATTGCTGGCAGGATGGCAAGGGGGAGGGGGCTGAGTAGCAATGGAGTCTTTATTTGGGAGGGGAAAATGTAGGGTGCAATGAACGAAGTGAATTGCACCAAGTATTAAAATAGGCAAGAGGTGCAATGCGCTGCGCTTATTGCACCCTACGTTACTATTTGAGCTTCCTAAAAATGTATTGCAATATTAATTACTCCCCCAGTTTTTTACTATTCTTTCTCGAAAGATAGCAGTCTTTATATCCTTCTGTAGATACTCAATAACACCTATTAACTCTTTTGAAAAATCTATAGTGAATGGCATAGAGTATGGTTTAGGTACATCGCGAATTCAACTTCGAAGTGCGACACTCGCCTATGCCGCCTGACGGTACTCTTCGAATACCTTGACAGGCTGCCTGAATCCGAGACATTTCCGAGGTCGTAGGTTGAGCCACTGCTCCGCTCTCCTGACATCCTCGTCCGTGACCTCTCTCAGGTCTGTTCCCTTTGGGATAAACTGCCTCAACAGCCCATTGCTGTTCTCGTTCAGACCGCGCTCCCACGAAGAGTAAGGGTGCGCAAAGTAAGTCTCGGCACCCAGCGCTTCCTCTATCGCCTTGTGTTCGGCAAACTCGCCGCCGTTGTCAAAGGTGATGGTATGCACCTGCTCGATGTAGGGCGTTAACATCTCGATTATCGCATCCCGCACCACCCCAGCCTGTTTGCTCGCGACCCGCTTGACCAGATAGAGCCGGCTCTTGCGCTCCACCAGGGTGACCAGTGCACCTGTGCCTTGCTTGCCCAGCACCGTGTCCGCCTCCCAATCACCGAGCCGCTCCCGGCTATCGACGATAGCCGGCCGTTCATCAATAGAGCGGGCTTCCTTGATGGGAGAACGCAGGCTGCTCGCCCCCTTGCGGTAGCGCTTGTGGCCCTGGCGCAGATGGCGGTACAACTGGCCACCCCGGGCTTTGTCGGCGGCCACATGGCGGTATATCCACTCGTGACTCACCATGAGGCCTATCTGCTTGCCCACCGCGCTTATCTGCTCCGGGCTCCACCACCAGGCGAGTGTCAGCTCGACAAACTGGATGACATCGGCAGATAGCCGAGATTTGGCCGCACTGGCCCGTCGGTGGGTGGCGTGCTGATGCGCATTGTCTGGCTGGTAGCCCTGCGGCCCGGCGTTACGACGCAGCTCCCGGTAGAGGGTGGAGCGATGAACGCCAATGGCGCGTGCGGTGGCAAGGATGGACATCCCCTGTGCGCGAAGCACCGATAACTGGTATCGTTGCCCCTCGGTCAACTGCTGATAGCTCATGGTGATACTGCTTTTACTTTGGCGAGCAGAAGGGTACCACCAATCAGCAGTTGGCCACCTCTCGCCATTCATCCATGAGTGTCGCACTTATTATCTGAATTCCCGCATGAAAATCATAACTTAAGCTATGTAGTTTGAGTCTGTATTCTGGTGTCTCAATGAATGTGTTATTACATGGATAATTTTGAGTATGTTGACCATACTGAAATCTATATTCGTCACGTAGACGGCTTTCAAGATCGAAAATGGAAAATTTATCATTCTTTAATAAATCATTAATGAATATTTCGTTGTTTAAATGGTGAAGATTAAATGGCTTCGACACATCAATTTTCGTATTTTCTTTGACCCAATTGCCATCGACTATAGGACGAAAAGCTACAATTCTAACCGGCAATTGGGGTTGTATATCAATATCTATAACCTTTAGTAATGGAGTACCATCTTGGCTTTGCCAATCTGACTCGTTTTGTTCCCTAATAATTAGCAAATCTACTTTATTGTTTTTCGCTTTAGCTTCTGCTCCGCGCTGGTAGCCTACTTTAGTTGCAAATACAGGTTTTAAATCAGGAATGTCCCTAATTTTCCCAATAAGGGCATCAATTTTTTCAACTGACACTTTAGATGTGTAATCTTTGCACTCGATGATCGTTTTATATGTGACACCACCTAATTCGTACTCCCAATATAAATCAAACTCTCGAGAGTTACCGAAGTTATCGATAATTTTCTTGTTTCGCTCTATTTTAATGTTTTTGTATTTTAAATATTCTTCAGAGTCTAGTAGTGCTTGCTGTAAATTTTGAACAAAGACTTCATAGTCATTACCTGCTGCCATTATTCCACCAAGACATTTATTTATTGTGTTGTGATAATATTAACTTAATGAAAAATAAATTCAAAAATCTTTATTTAACGGGTTTGTTTTCATATCGAGTTCTCATATGTGTAGCGACATGTTCTATCTCTGGGTAAATAGTTGATTTCATTATACCTAAAGACTCTAATTGTGTAAGGATTTTTGACTTATGCTCACGCATAATTACTAAGCGTTTTGAATCAACAAAAACTTGTTTCTTGTTATTCATTTCAGCACATTGAAGCTTGTTGTTACTTATTCCAAATAATAAAAATGCACCCTCTTGCTTTATGATTCTTGGATTATCTAGTTTTGGTTTTACACAAATAACAGATTCTAGGTGATCAGCTTTAATTATCGATTTAAAATATGGTTTCTCTTGCTTTATCTCATGTAGCAATAGCTGCACTGCTTCTTCTTTATTAAAGAGTTCTTTACTCATTGTTTTTATATTTTCTATAGAGAAATCAGATGGTCTACGCGCGATATTAGCAATAACAGATACGGTATCACTATCATAGTATTTGATATCTTCAATATCAAAGTCATATATAATGATTTCACCATCATCATTTGGTTCACTGCTGCAAGCAAAGAACAGTGCAATTAAAGGGTTTTTGGTGATATCTAGTAGTCTGCTAGGTAAAAAATAGTGCTGCATCTTAACTAAATGTTCAAACGTGCTGGTAGCATGATAAAAATCATTAGGGCATTTAGTTATTATTTCTCTATACATTCTGTGTTCATTTTCAATAAGACCTTTGTTTCTATATATAGATGGTTGAATATTGAATCCAAAATATCCATGGCCTCGATAGTAAAATTCACCAGTTGTATTGAGCTTTTCAATAATTGATAAAAAAGTTCTAATACTACCTATTGGAATATGTGAAATAGAATCACGTTTTAAACGATCTTCAATTTTAGATGAGGCCTTACTCAACTTTTTCATCATTTTCCTTCTTATTGGAGATATGGTTGCCAAGTGGCACATATTAACCGGAGGGATAGAAAACTGAAGGGGCAGGGGCCTAAAACCGGCTCTGGCTCAACAAATCAGTCAATAATCGGCCCATTTTTGTTCGGTTTGACTTAATGATGGTTTGCCAGCTCGATAGCAAAACCAAACAACTTACCACCGCTGCAAGCGGCTTTTGCGTGCTGCACAGCCCATTTTTGGCCCTTGGCATGGCTTTTCTCCCGGGTTTTCCTTCCTCCGCTTCTCTGGTTTAGAGCAGCCGACCCTGGCTGCAAACGCCTTCGAACTGCTCCTTATGCGGCTGGGGCAGGGGCTGGTCAGCCGGTGTCGAGCTCGTCACTTTTGTCGTGTCGATCACACTTCCCACCCCGTCGTCACCCTCGTCAGTAGCGGTAAACAGCAAGCTACTCTTGCTGATTACTCCTTTATTTTCAGATGGTTGTGAATTTTTATCGCACCTTTGGCCCGTTTTGGTCTGATAAATGCTTTGTGGGGGGCTGGCCGCCTCTTTGCCTGTCGGCGGGCGGCCCGGTGTAACGAACCATTTAGGATCCCTCTCTATGAACAGCTTCGTGATTGCAGATCCCAGTCTCTGTATTGGGTGTCGTACCTGTGAGGTGGCTTGCGCCGTTTCACACCAGTCAGGGTCTTGCAGCGGGACCCTTGAGCGGGAGGGCGGCCTGCATCTTGCCATCGAGGATGGACATCTGGTCTCCAGGGACAGCTACTTTCAGCCGCGCCTGAAGGTGATCGTGGGCAGTAAGGTGACCACGCCGGTGCTCTGCCGCCAGTGTGAAGACAAGCCGTGCGCCATGGCCTGCCCGAACAATGCCATCGTCAGCGAGGATGGCTGCGTCAAGGTGTTGCAGGAGCGCTGCATCGGCTGCAAGTCCTGCGTGGTGGCCTGTCCTTACGGCGCCATGGCGGTGGTGCTCAAAGAGGTGGCACCCGCTGCCGATTCGCTCTTCAAGCGTCCGCAGACCAAGGCGCAGGCGCTCAAGTGCGATCTCTGCCGTCACCGCGAGGCGGGCCCGGCCTGTGTCGAGGTGTGTCCGACCCAGGCGCTGCGGCTGGTCACGCCGGAGCATCTTGAAAACCTGAACCGGCAGAAACAGCTGGCCAGTGCCGAGGCACTGCTGGCGATGCCGGCGCGGGTGTGAGCGGGCTTGCCGAGCCTTTTTTCGTTAACAAACAAGAGTGTGAGTCATGAAAAAAGTCATTACCGTGTGCCCCTATTGCGGCACCGGTTGCAAAATCAACCTGCTGGTTGAAAACGACAAGGTGGTGGGGGCCGAAGGCGCCAACGGCCGGACCAACGAGGGGCAGCTCTGCCTCAAGGGCTATTACGGTTGGGATTTCCTGAACGACACCAACCTGCTGACCCCCCGTCTCAAGAGCCCGATGATCCGCCGCGAGCGCGGTGGCAAGTTCGAGGCCGTCTCCTGGGATGAGGCGATCGAGTTCGCCAGCAGCCGTCTCTCTGCCATCAAGGCGAAATATGGCCCGGACGCCATCATGACCACCGGCTCTGCCCGTGGCCCCGGCAATGAAGCCAACTATGTGATGCAGAAATTTGCCCGTGCGGTGATTGGGACGAACAACGTCGACCACTGCGCGAGGGTGTGACACGCACCCTCAGTCTCCGGTCTGGAGACAACTGTAGGCAACGGCGCCATGAGCAACGCCATTCCCGAAATTCAAGAGACCAAGTGCCTGTTGGTGTTTGGTTACAATGCTGCTGACTCTCACCCCATCGTCGCCCGCCATATCCTCAAGGCGAAGGCAAACGGGGCCAAGGTGATTGTGTGTGATCCCCGCATGGTGGAGACCGCCCGTATCGCCGATCAGTGGCTGCCGCTCAAAAACGGTTCCAACATGGCGCTGGTTAACGCTTTCGCCAACGTGTTGATCAATGAAGGGCTCTACAACAAGGCATTTGTCGCCAACTACACCGAAGGGTTCGAGACCTTCAAGGCGACGGTGGCCAAGTACACCCCGGAATATGTCGAGGGGATCACTGGCCTCAAAGCCGCCGATATCCGCGCCGCCATTCGCACCTACGCCGAATCGCCCGCTTCCATGATCCTGTGGGGCATGGGGGTGACCCAGTACGGGCAGGCGGTGGACGTGGTCAAGGGGCTGGCGGGTCTGGCGCTGCTGACCGGCAACTTTGGTCGCCGTGGCACCGGTTGCGGGCCGGTTCGCGGTCAGAACAACGTGCAGGGCACCTGTGACATGGGGATGCTGCCCCACCAGTTCCCGGGTTATCAGTCGGTGGCCGATCCCGCCATCAGCGCCAAGTTTGCCACGGCGTGGGGCGTGGAGTCGCTCTCCCAGAAACCGGGATACCGCCTGACCGAGCTTGGCCACAAGGTGGAGGAGGGCAAGTGCAAGGCCTTCTACATCTTCGGTGAAGATCCGGCCCAGACCGAGGCAGATCTCGGTCAGTTCCGTCGCACTCTGGCGGGGATGGAGCTGGTGATCGTGCAGGATATCTTCATGACCCAGACTGCCGAGATGGCCGACGTCATTCTGCCCGCCACCAGCTGGGGCGAGCATGAAGGGGTCTACAGCTCGGCGGATCGCGGCTTCCAGCGCTTCTACAAGGCGGTGACGCCCCCCGAGAACGTGAAGCCGGACTGGGCCATCTTCTCGTTGATGGCGACCGCCATGGGTTATCCCATGGAGTACCACAACACCGAAGAGATCTGGGACGAGATGCGTGCGCTCTGTCCGCTCTATGCCGGGGTCAGCTACGACAAGATGGCCGATCTCAAGAGCGTGCAGTGGCCTTGCCCGACCGAGGATCACCCGGGCACCAGCACCCTGTTCGAGGGGAACGTGTTCACCACCCCGAGCGGCAAGGGCCAGCTGATCGCTTCCGAGTGGCGGCCGCCGCTGGAGCAGCCCTGTGCCGAGTACCCGCTGGTGCTCTCCACCGTGCGCGAGGTGGGTCACTACTCCTGCCGCTCCATGACCGGCAACTGCTCGGCGCTGCAGACCCTGGCCGATGAGCCGGGCTATGTGCAGATCCACCCGAGCGATGCCAAAAAGCTTGGGGTGAAGGATCAGGCGCTGGTCTGGATCTCGTCGCGCCGTGGCAAGGTGATCACCCGCGCCAACTACAACGACCGGGTCAACGCCGGGGTGGTCTACATGACCTACCAGTGGTGGATCGGGGCCTGCAACGAGCTCACCATCGAGCACGTCGATCCCGTCTCCTACACGCCGGAGTACAAGTACTGCGCGGTGAAGATCGAGCGCATCGACAATCAGCCTGAGGCGGAAGTGTACGTCCAGACTGAATACAGCGCGCTCAAGGCGAAATTGCGCAGCGCAGCCAAAGGCTGACCCGCCCTAAAAAAGGACGTTCTGCACAAATAAGGGAACCCGACTCGGATTTATCGAGTCGGGCACCCTTTTATTACCCAAAAAAAGGGGAGTAAATGATGCAACATGAAATTGGTCGCTTATTCGGACTTTTCTATATTGGCACCTATCTGGCGGCGATATTGCTGGGAATAGGTTGCTATATTTGGCGCGACGAGATGATATTTCTGCTGGGCTTCGGTTTTTTCGGCTGTTTTATGGCAGCAAGGCTTGCCATGAGCAGCGTATTTTCCGCCTTGAGTATTTCCAGTGCCTGGCTGATCGGGTTTATCTCCACCACCTTGATCAACGGCCTGCTGCTGGGGGTGATCACCCTGCTGGTCTACCTCACGCATCAGAGCGTCACCGCCGAGCTTGCCGACAATGCCAGCTGGCTGCTGATGGCCTTCCAGAGCCTGTCGGCCCTCTTTATCTTCGGTGGCCTGAAGTGCTGCCACAGCCGGATCATCACCTCGTAAATTGCCGAGGGATGGGCAGCAAACGCCATCTCGAAACCCGCAGCCAGTGAAGCAGCCAGCGAAGAGGAGAGGCAGATCTGACAGTTGACGGCGGCCCACTTTTCGGGCGCCTTAATTGAGATCAAGAACTGATGAAATAACCGGTTAAATATGGCCATCAGATATATTAAATCGGATTGTAATGAAATTTTAGCTCATCTATGATGAGTCGCCATTCCAATATATCCCCCGATAACGATGTTACTTTTTGTTGTCGTTCGTTAATAACAACTCTGGAATTGCAACATGCGACAATTTTCGTCACCGCTTTTCTTATTGGCAGCCGCTTTACGGGCTGCGGCTATTTATTTTGGTGACGGGTGTTTGTCGTGATGCGATGGCATGGACAGCCTGACTGGTGACTAAATCGATATAACGTGAGGCCGCAATGCTAAATGTGAGTGCCATCCCCCTGGACGAGATCTCTCCCATCTGGGACGACGGTTTTCTCCTGCTCTCCAAATCCCTCCTGTCGGCCGTGACGCTCGATGATTTTATCCACAAACTCAACAAGATAGATGCCAGCTTCGGCGGCGTGACCCGGGTCAACCTGATCCTCAACATGGGTGCGGACGAGGAGGCCATCTTCTATTTCATGGGACATTCCGGCCCAAAGCATCTGGTCTGCCCCAAGGCAGAGCTGCACCTCTCCCCCCGTCCTACCAAAGAGACCCCGGAACAGGCCATCATTCTCGCTGCCGCCCGCTTTGAGAATCGCTGCCCGGCTCTGGATCGCGAAGGGGTCTACGGGGGGCTGCGCTCCTACTGCCAGCTCCCCATCACCACTGCCCGCAGCCATCTGGGCGGGGTCGAGTTTATCAACACCCAGCTCGACAGCTTCACCATGGAGACGCTCGCCAAGCTGACCCAGCTGGCGGCCATTATCGCCATTGCGCTGGAGAACGTGCTCGACAAGGAGCGCACTCTTGAGCAGGCCAACTCCCTGCGCCTTGAGCGCGACAGCTGCAAAATTCTGGTGGATGTGACCAACGCGGTAATCAAGCTGGTGCGCATTGCCGAGCTGCCCAAGAGCCTGTTTGCCATCCTGCATCACCACTTCGGCATCAGCAGCTTGTGTCTGGCCGAATACAACGCCACCTCCGACAGCTTCAAGAGCTATCTGGTCAATCAGCACCAGAGCGATCAGCCGGGCATCATCGATCACTCCTGTTTTGAAAAGAAGTGCCTGCAGGGGGCCCTTGGCCACAGCGAGCCGTTTTTCGTCTATCGCGAGCACGGTCACGGCTGCAGCAATCGCTGCCGCTTTACCTCCCAGATCCTGCCGCCCGAGGCCGACAGCTCCTGCATTTTGCCGCTGCGCTATCGGGGCAACCTGCTGGGGGTGTTGATCCTCTCCCATCCCAACGCTGACTTCTTTGCCGATATCGATATCTCCTTGCTGGAGCAGGTGGCGGCACGCACGGCCATTGCCATGAACAACGTGCAGGCCCAGCAGGAGATCTCCAACACCACGGGGGCCCGCGAGAAGACCATTCGCATCAACGAGCCGCAGATGCAGGGGGAGTTTCCCCACATCATCTACCAGAGTGCGGTGATGGAGAGCGTGCTGGAGAAGGTGCGGCTGGTGGCCGAGAGCGACAGTACCGTGCTGATCCTCGGTGAGACCGGTACCGGCAAGGAGCTGATCGCCCAGGCCATTCATGCCCTGAGTGCCCGCCACGACCACGAGATGGTGAAGGTGAACTGCGCCGCCATTCCCACCGGCCTTATCGAGAGCGATCTGTTTGGCCACGAGAAGGGGGCCTTTACCGGCGCTCTGACCCAGCGCATCGGCCGCTTCGAGCGTGCCCACAAGGGCACCCTGTTCCTCGACGAAGTGGGGGATATGCCGCTGGACTTGCAGCCCAAACTCTTGCGGGTATTGCAGGAGCACGAGCTGGAGCGGGTCGGCAACAGCAACCCCATCGCAGTGGATGTGCGGCTGGTGGCCGCCACCAACTGCGATCTGCTCTCCATGGTCAAGAACAAGCGTTTCAGAAGCGATCTCTACTACCGCCTCAATGTCTTTCCCATCGAGCTGCCGCCGCTGCGCGAGCGCCGCGAGGACATTCCACTCTTGGTCAACTTCTTTATCAAGAAGATCGCCAAGCGGATGCGCCGCACCATCACCTCGATCCCCGCCGATGCCATGAAGATGCTGGTGTCGCTGCCCTGGTACGGCAATATCCGCGAGCTGGAGAACGTCATCGAGCGCGCCGTGGTGATGACCCGCGGCCATGTGCTCAACCTCTCGCCCGATGAGCTGATGCCCCTCAAGGGCTACCACAAGATTGAGACCCTGGTTTATGACGAACCCGCCACGCCGCTCTTTGCCGAGGAGGGGCCGACCGATGAGCGCGAGGCGATCATCGCGGCCCTGCGCGACTGCAACGGCATCGTGGCTGGCGAGCGTGGGGCGGCCAACCGCCTCGGCATGAAGCGCACCACCTTGCTTTCGAAAATGAAGCGGCTCGGCATTTCTGCCAGAGATCCCGAGATCATCGATGGGGTTGCCCCATGAGAGAGCTACTTGAGCTTGAGGCGCAGAACGAATTGGCCCGCTGCGCCATCCACCGCGAGGTGGTGCACTACCGCGCCGATACCTTGACCTGCGACAGCGAGATGGCGCTCCCCTCCGAGACGCCGGTGGCGCTGGTCTACAACGGCATCGCCCACAGCGTGATGATGTGCTCGGCCTCCGACCTGGAGGATTTCGCCATCGGCTTCTCGCTATCCGAGGGGATCATCGACAGCCTGCTCGATATCCACGACATCGAGCAGATTGACGGCTGTCAGGGGATTGAGCTGCATATCACTCTGGCCAACCGCTGCGTTCATCGTCTCAAAGAGAAGCGGCGCACCATGGCGGGGCGCACCGGTTGCGGCATCTGCGGCAGCGAGAGTCTGGAGCAGGTGATCCGCACCCAGCCAAGCTTGCCCGACAGCCAGCGTCTGGCGGTGGGCCATATCGACAAGGTGTTGAGCGCACTGCGCCCGCTCCAGTTGCTGGGTCAGCGCACCGGCGCCACCCATGCGGCAGTGCATCTGGATGGTGAGGGCAATATTCTCGCCATCCGCGAGGATGTGGGGCGCCATATTGCGCTGGACAAGCTGGTGGGCCATCTGTGCCGCACGGGTCGCCGTGACGGTGCCATTCTGGTGACCAGCCGCGCCAGCTTCGAAATGGTGCAAAAGTGCGCCAGCGCCGGGGTGGAGATCCTGCTCGCCATTTCGGCCGCTACCGAGCTTGCGGTCGAGCGGGCCGAGCAGACCGGCCTGACGCTGGTGGGCTTTTGCCGCCCCGGGCGGGCCGAGATCTACAGCGGCTGCCAGCGCATTCTGCTTAAGTAGTGACAAGGCCGTGACCCGCTAAACGGGTCATAAAAACTGGCAATGAAAAAGGGCGGGGAGTGTGACTCCCCGCCCTTGTTGTCTCTGCTTTTGTGGCGGATTAGCGCGCCAGCAGGATACGCAGCATGCGGCGCAGCGGCTCGGCGGCGCCCCACAGCAGCTGGTCACCCACGGTAAAGGCGGCCAGATACTCAGGGCCCATATTGAGTTTGCGCAGACGGCCCACCGGAATGCTGAGGGTGCCGGTAACGGCCGCCGGAGTCAGCTCGCGGGCGGTGATATCGCGATCGTTGGGGATCACTTTTACCCAGTCGTTGTGGGCAGCCAGCAGCGCTTCGATCTCCGCCAGCGGCACATCTTTTTTCAGCTTGATGGTGAACGCCTGGCTGTGGCAGCGCAGGGCACCGATCCGCACGCACAAACCATCCACCGGAATGACGGCGTTTTCGATACCCAAAATCTTGTTGGTCTCGGCCTGACCTTTCCACTCTTCACGGCTCTGGCCGTTGTCGAGCTTGGTGTCGATCCAGGGGATAAGGCCACCGGCCAGCGGCACGCCGAAGTTGTCCACCGGCAGGGTGCCGGAGCGGGTCTTCTCGGTGATCTTGCGCTCGATGTCGAGGATGGCGGAGGCAGGATCGGCCAGCTCGACCGCCACTTCGTCGCGCAGCATCCCCATCTGGGTGACCAGCTCGCGCATATGGCGGGCACCGCCACCGGAGGCCGCCTGATAGGTGGCCACACTCACCCACTCCACCAGATCGGCCTTGAACAGGCCGCCTAGGGCCAGCAGCATCAGGCTGACGGTGCAGTTGCCGCCAACGAAGGTCTTGATGCCGTCGTTCAGGGCCTGCTCGATGACGTCGCCGTTGACCGGATCCAGAATGATGACGGCGTCTTTCTCCATCCGCAGGGAGGAGGCGGCGTCAATCCAGTAACCCTGCCAGCCAGCGGCTTTCAGGCGCGGATAGACATCCTTGGTGTAGTCGCCGCCTTGCGCGGTGATGATGATATCCTGCTTGGCCAGCGCTTCGATATCGAAGGCGTCTTGCAGAGTACCGGCATCGACGCCGAAGTTGGGAGCGGCCTCACCGGCCTGGGAGGTGGTGAAGAATGTGGGTTGAATATGGGCGAAATCCTGCTCTTCCTGCATCCGGCTCATCAGAACCGATCCCACCATGCCACGCCAACCGACCAAACCTACTTTTTTCATATTGTCCTACCCTGGATTGCTGCTAAAGAAACTCGTGGTGACACCGTAACCCCTTATCTGGCGACGCCTGTTTACAAGCGGTTTACAGGCCATTTAAAAAATATGCGCTGCGAAAAATGCGTCTATCCACATTACGGATTGTGGCGGCTTGCGCAAGTCGAATTGCGCAATATTCTGTGCCGTTTGCTGCATTAACCGGCAGCCAGAGTACTGCTCAGGCAGACGGGGAGGGAGAAGGTCAACATCAGACGAAAAGGCCACCGGTTATGGCAGTGGCCTGTCAATAAAGCGGTTGAGGACGTCCTCTGCTGGGCGTAGTTGGCGAGTGAAACAGCCCGACAGCTTAGGCGCTTAGCCGTAACGGGCCAGAGTGAGCCCCTCATCGCTGATGGCGGGCTCGCTGCCGCTGATAAGATCGCATAGAAGCTGACCCGAACCGGCCGCCATGGTCCAGCCCAATGTGCCGTGGCCGGTATTGAGCCAGAGACCGGGAATGGGGCTTGGCCCTACAAGCGGGGTGCCGTCCGGCGTCATGGGGCGCAGGCCGGTCCAGAACTCGGCTTGGCTGATATCGCCCCCCTCGGGAAAGAGATCGCCCACCACCATCGCCAGGGTGTCGTGGCGTCTGGGGTTGAGAGCGAGGTTGTAGCCCGACAGCTCCGCCATGCCGCCGACCCGGATCCGCTCGTCAAAGCGGGTGATGGCCACCTTGTAGGTTTCGTCGAGCACGGTGCTGCGCGGCGCGGCCTCGGCATTGATCATCGGCAGGGTGAGGGAGTAGCCCTTGACCGGATAGACCGGCAGCTCCAGCCCGAGCGGGCGCAGCAGCGGCCGCAAAAAACCGGTGGCATAACTGCCGAGCGCACAGACGATGGCATCGGCGCGATAGCGCTGCTCGCCCGCCCGCACCGCCACGGCGCGGCCGCAGGCTTGCTCAATCTCGTCGATATCGCAGTTAAAGACGAACCTGACCCCGAGCTTCTCGGCTTCAAGGGCAAGGGCCTTGGTGAAGCGGAAGCAGTCGCCGGTCTCGTCGCCGGGCAGACGCAAGCCGCCGACAATTTTGCCGCGCACCCGCGCCAGCGCAGGCTCTGCCGCCTCGCAGCCGCTGGCATCTAGCGACTGGTAAGGGACGCCATACTCCTCCAGCACTTCGATATCGCGCTGACTGGCATCGAGCTGGGATTGGCTGCGAAACAGTTGCAGGGTGCCGAGCTGGCGCCCTTCGTAATCGATGTTCAGCTCGTCGCGCAGCAGCTTCATGCAGTCGCGGCTGTATTCGGCCAGACGGACCATGCGTCCCTTGTTGGTGGCATAGGCGGTCGGGGTGCAGTTGGCGAGCATTCTGAGCATCCAGCGAAGCTGGAAGGGGTCGGCGGTGGGGCGCACGGTGAAAGGGGCATGCTTTTGCAGCATCCACTTGGCGGCCTTGAGGGGAATGCCGGGGGCCGCCCAGGGGGCCGCATAACCCGGGGATATCTGCCCGGCGTTGGCATGGCTGGTTTCAAGGGCAACGCCCTCTTGTCGCTCCAGCAGGGTTACTTTGTGACCCGCTTTGGCCAGATACCAGGCGCTGGTTACCCCAATTACGCCGCCACCGAGAACCACTATCTCCATATCGTCTTTCCTTGACTGATCTCCTGATGTGGCCACCACCATAATCAGCCGCCACAGGATATTCAACCGCTCTACGCAGGATTGGGATCTCCGTCTGCTTGCCAGTCACAAGCTGGTGTTTGGTGCGATGGTGAGCCTGATTGCCAGCGTAAATCGCTGCGCTGTTGTCAGTGTGAATGTGCCAGGGGACATGGCCCGCTTACAACTGCTCCAGCTGGATTAGGTACTGTTCCGCCGTCGCCAGAATTGCCTGCTGCTGCGCTGCCGGTTGGCCATCCCAGTTGGCATAGGGGAGGGCGAGGCGGGGATTGCCGCCCAGTTTGTCCCGATTGCGCCAGAGAAAGTGCCAGTAGAGGCTGTTAAAGGGGCAACTTCCGTCGCCGTGGCGCGTTTTGACCTGATAGTGGCACCCCTTGCAGTAGTGGCCCATCCGCTCGAGATAGGCGCCGCTGCTGGCGTAGGGCTTGCTGCCCATCAGGCCGCCATCGGCAAACTGGCTCATGCCGCGGGTGTTGGGCAGCTCCACCCACTCGATGGCATCCACATAGATACCGAGATACCACTGATCCACCTCGTCAGGATCGATCCCCGCCAGCAGGGCAAAGTTGCCTGTCACCATCAGCCGCTGGATATGGTGGGCGTAACCGTGCTCAAGGGATTGCTTTATGGCGTGACGCACGCAGGCCATCCTGGTTTCTCCATTCCATAAGAAACCGGGCAGCGGTCGGTTGGCCCCGAGAAAATTGGTCTGCTTATAGTCGGGCATCTTCTCCCAGTAAAGGGCACGGACAAACTCGCGCCAGCCGAGGATCTGGCGGATAAAGCCTTCTACCTGCGCCAGGGTGATGGTGGCCTGATTGGCCTGCCAGTGGGTCTCTGCGGCGCGGATCACCTCAAGCGGATGAAGCATCTTGCTGTTGAGGGAAAACGACAAGCGGCTGTGAAACAGGCTCCAGCCACGCTCGCTCAGGGCATCCTGATAGCGGCCAAAGTGAGGCAGGCAGTGGGTGAGAAAATGGGCCAGCAGCTCACGACTCTGGCGCCTTGTGATAGGCCACGGCAGCTTGCTGGCATCCGCCTCGCCGATGGTACTGACCCCGTGGCGGGTCAGCATGGCATCAATATCGCTCACCTCGTTGGCAAAGGTGAGGGGTTCCGGGATCGGCTGACGCTCCGGCAGCTTGGCGCGGTTCTCGTCATCAAAATTCCAGCGCCCGCCAAGGGGTTGGCCGCGCTCATCAAGCAGCACTTGATATTGCTTTCGCAGGGCGCGGTAGAAGAACTCCATCCGGCTGTGGGGATAGCGCTGCCAGCCATCGCGGGGGGAGAGAAAATGTTCGCTCTCCACCTCGGAGGCAGGGATAGCAAGGCCCGCCGCCCAGCTTTTCAACTGGTTGGCGAGGCGCCACTCGTCCGGGCTCTGCCAGGCAAAGCTGTCGGCCTGATGCGCCGCGATTTGGGCTGCCAGCAGGCTGTGCAAGTCGGGCCAGCGGGCACTCTCATCAAGAGTCAGGTAACAGACGCGGTGGCCAGCCTTGCCAAGGGCCGCCGCGAAGGCGCGCATGGCGGCAAAGAAGGCCAGCACCTTCTGGCGATGGTGGCGGCAGTAGTCGGTCTCTTGGCGCAGCTCTGCCATCAGATAGCAGATTGCCGGATCCGGGGTGCGAAACCAGCTGTGAGCGGCGTTTAGCTGATCGCCGAGAATCAGGCGCAGCTCCATCAGACTCGCTCCCCCTCAGGTTGCTGGCTGCGGTGACGAGCGTGGCGACAGCGTTCGCTGCAGTAGCGAACTTCCTCCCAGCTGCGCACCCACTTGCGCCGCCAGCTGAAGGGGCGCTGGCAGACGGGGCAGATCTTCTCGGGCAGATGGGGTTTGCGATGCATGATGGCTTCCAGCCTTGGCTGATGGGGGATGTGGCGTGTGGATAGGGAGAATAACGAACCGGGGGCGCGGGCGGATCAACCTCACTGCCAGTTTGCCGCGCAGACGCCCACTTTGTGAGCGGGCGCACAGCCCGTCGGTGCGCCCCTTGTTTGCCAATTAACCTGCCGTTAACGTGGCGAGGCTGCCCGTTGGCAGCATCCATCAATGGATCTTGTTGGCCACCGACTGTCTACAACCGATATGGAGGGGAGTGATGCCAATCATGACAGCTACGCCCCGGGCAGCCTGCCTGCTCGCCCACTGGTATACCCGGGATCCCATTCTCACCTTCGACTTTCCTCACCGCTGATTGGCGGCACCCGCCGTTTGAATTTGTCAGCCGGACGACCCTGATCGCCCTGGCCTTTTTGCCAATTCCGATTTCAAACGCACTGGCCCAGCGCCGGTGAGGAGTCTTATATGCGTCGTATACCCGAGCCGTTTCGTATCAAGATGGTCGAGCCCATCAAACAGACCACTGGCGCCGAGCGCCGTGCCGCCCTCGAGGCCGCTGGCTGGAACCCCTTCCTGCTGCTGGCCGAGGATGTCTATATCGATCTGCTGACCGACAGTGGCACAGGTGCCATGTCCGATCGCCAGTGGGCCGGCATCATGATGGGGGATGAGGCCTATGCGGGCAGCCGCAACTTCGTCGAGCTGGAGCGCACGGTGCGCGAGATTTTTGGCTACCAGCATGTGATGCCCACCCACCAGGGGCGCGGGGCCGAGCAGATCCTCTTTCCCGAGCTGGTCAAGCGCTGCAAGGGCAAGGCGCCTGTGTTTATCTCCAACTACCACTTCGACACCACCAAGGCTCACGTGGAGTTGGCCGGCGCGCGGGCCATCAACCTGCTCACCCCGAAGGCCCTCGACACCACGGTGCCTTATGCCTGGAAGGGGGATTTTGATCTCCCTCGCCTGACCGACACCATCGAAACCCTGGGGGCCGACAACGTGGCCGGCATCATCATCACGGTGACCTGCAACAGTGCCGGTGGCCAGCCGGTCTCCATGGCCAATATGGAGGCGGTCTCCGAGTTGGCCCGTCGTCACCAGATTCCGGTGGTGATCGACGCCGCCCGCTTCGCCGAGAACGCCTGGTTTATCAAGGAGCGGGACCCGGCCTATGCCAAGTGCAGCATCAAGGAGATAGTGCGCCAGATGTTTGCGCTGGGGGACATCTTCACCATGTCGGCTAAAAAGGACGGGCTGGTCAATATCGGCGGGCTTTGCTGCTTCAAGGAAGATCTCGACCTGTTCCGCGCGGTGCAGGTGCGCTGCGTAGCGATGGAGGGATTCGTCACCTATGGCGGCCTTGCCGGGCGGGACATGGCGGCGCTTGCCATCGGTCTGCGTGAGGGGATGGATGAGGAGTATCTCACCTATCGCATCAGTCAGGTGGCTTATCTCGGCGAGCGGCTGGCCGAGGCGGGTATCCCGATCCAGACCCCCACCGGCGGCCATGCGGTGTTTGTCGATGCCAAAAAGCTGCTGCCCCATATTCCGGCCGAGCAGTTCCCCGCCCATGCGCTCGCTTGCGAGCTCTATCTGGAAGGGGGCGTGCGCGGGGTGGAGATTGGTTCCCTGCTGCTGGGGCGCGATCCCGCTACCGGCAAGCAGGAGGCGGCTGACTTTGAGTTGCTGCGTCTCACCATTCCGCGCCGGGTCTACACCCGGGATCACATGGACTATGTGGCCGACTGCCTGATCGCGGTGAAGGCGCGTGCCAGCGACATTCGCGGGCTCACCTTTGACTACGAGCCGCCGCTGCTGCGCCACTTCACCGCGCGGCTGAAACCGGTCTGATCAGTAATCGGTTAGACAGGGTGATCAACTGCGCCAAGCTGTGAAGACCAAGAGCAGTTCCCGGTTAAACAGCCAAGTAAAAAGCCCCCGCACCAAGGTGCGGGGGCTTTCGTTTATCGAAGCAAACTGGGTCAGACCGCTTGATACTCCAGCTCGACCGAGCCCAGCGCCTTGAGGGTGGACTGGGCGGAGTCACGCTGGCTGATCTGGCCGTTTTTATTCTCCAGCAGCACGGCGCGGCGGATGGTGGCGAGATCTTCGCCGTTAAGCACCGCATGGGCGCAGGCCATCTGCATCGGTGGCAGGCTGGGGTTGAAGGCGGCGTTCTCGGCGTAGCGGCCAGAGAAGATGCGGCCATCGGCAAATTGCAGCGCCACTGCAGCATAGCCCTGACTGTAGGGGGCGTAGCTTTGACGGGCGGCGGCCAGCGCGGCTTGCCACAGTGGGTCTTCGCTTTGAAGCTGAAGCTCTGCGTGATCCTGCGGGCTCATCAGCGCATCCGTGATGTCGAGATCTGCTGGGCCAAACGAGTGGGGCAGGAAGGATTGCAGGGCGCTCAGGTCATCGGGCAGAGAGACTTTCAGGATCTTGGCGGTGCTCAGCTCGTTCATGAACTGACGGCAGTGGCCGCAGGGGGTGTAGTTGACGGTGATTTCAGAGATCCCGGTCTCGCCACCCAGCCAGGCGTTGGAGATGGCGGACTGCTCGGCGTGAACCGAGTGGAACAGACCTTGCCCTGCAAACTCCATGTTGGCACCGAAGTACCAGGTGCCGCTCAGGCCGCAGGCGATGGCACCGACGTAAAACTTGGAAATGGGTGCCACCGAGCAGGCGGCGGCCAGCGGCAACAGGGCGAGGCGCAGTGCGCGATCATCGAGACCTGTGGCGGCTTTCAGGGTGGCGACTTGCTCCGGCGTGAAGCGGGCGTTGAAGTCGGCACTATCCAGCATGGGCTGCACGGCTGCTTTGAGCGGGGCAGAGAGGGTATCGAATGGCTTGGCAAAACGGGGATGCATAGTGTGTCCTCAAAGGCCAATTGGGCGGCCATTGTAGGGAGCAAGCTCGGGTAAATGTGTGAGCAGGCTCACGCCCTGACGGGCAAACGGAGGGGGATGGTAATGGAAACGTTTATCTTGTGCAAATTGTGCGGCAGGTCGCACCCCGAGAGGCCAGAAGGCCCCCCGGAATGGTCAACAGGTGGTCAATGGGGTGATCAGATCAGCCAGTGATAGATGGCAAACAGCAGCGGGGCGACGGCAGCGGTGAGGATCCCGCACACCACCATGGCCAGCGATGCAAAGGCACCCTGGGTGATCCCCTTCTCGGCGGAGGTGGCGGTGCCGATGGCGTGGGCACAGGCCCCCATGGCGAGCCCTTGCGCTTCCGGATCGGTCACTTTCAGCAGTTTGAGCAGCGGGTAGCCGATCAGCGCGCCCACAATTCCCACCACCACCACCACGGCGGCCGCGATGGCGGGAATGCCGCCGATGGACTGGCTGACGCTCATGGCGAGCGGGGTGGTGATGGATTTGGTAGCCAATGAGGCGAGCAGCGCCGGATCTGTGCCCATAAAATGACCGATCAGCAAGGTTGTGCACACCGAGATCAAGACGGAGGCGAGGGTACAGATTAGGATGGGCTTGAGCTTGGCCTGGATCTGGCGTGCCTGCTGATAGAGCGGCAGCGCCAGCGCCACTACGGCGGGTTCCAGCAGCATGGTAATGGGGCTGCTGCCGCGCTCGTACTGCTCAAGGGGCAGATCAAACCAGAGCAGCAGGCCGATGATCACCGCGGTCGGCACCAGCACAGGGTTGATGATGGGCCAGGGCAGGCGGCGATAGAGGGCGCGGGTGGCGAAATAGAGCGCCAGGGTCAGAGGGATCGCTAGCCAGAAGATCATTTGTTCATCCTCTGGTAGAGCCGACCGACGGTGGCGAGGATCAGCACGATCCCGAGCACGATGCAGAGCATGATGACGCCGAAGGATTGGCGCAGGGGCTCAAGCCAGGCCACCAGCCCGACCGCAACCGGCACGAACAGCACGCCCATGTGGCGCAGCAGCAAGCCAGCGCCCAGCTCAACCCAGTGCAGCTTGATCAACTGCAGGGAGAGCAGCACAAACAGCAGCAGCATGCCGATGATGCTGCCGGGAAAGGCGAAAGGCAGGATGGCTGCCACGGATTTACCTGCCAGCAGGCAGGCGACGATGACCATAAAGTCACGAAAGTACAGCAAGGCGCGTTGCGCGATCACGTGAACCTCATCGACTGGGAAGAAAAATCGCAGTTTACCAGAGAGGCCGGGTCGCGGCATTAAAACAATAACAACTGAAATCAGTTCGTTTGAATCTGATTTGTATGCAGATTATCTGTTGAACATCGTCTGATAGAACCCTTTTTCGAACTACAAGGAGTAGTGATGACATCCCTCTTGTCCCGAGTTCGCCAGCTGGCGAACGATAATGCGTTGCCACCACCCCATCTGCTGCAAACCCGTGAGTGGGAAGGGCCCCTGTGTCGGGTGCGACTCGACAACACTGGCCCTGATGCCACCCCGGTTGAGCGCTGGGTGCTGTTTGACGGCAAGCTTGGCCTGCCGGTGGAGGGCGCCATCTATGGCGAAGGATTCCAGATGCTGGCCCAGACCATGGGTAGCTGGCAATCACCACAACATGTCGGCCGTTGCCCCGATGCCAGCGTCTATCGCATCACCGATGACAATGGCTATCACACCATTCACAACCTGTTGCTGGTGGAGCATGGCAAGGGGTGGCTGCTGCTCGCCTTTGCCAGCTGTCACCGTTTTGGCGGGGAGTTTCGCCTCTACCCTGATGGTCGCTTGCAGATCCTGATGAACTGCGAAGGGCGAAAACTTGCAGCCGGTGAGCACTGGCAGAGCGAGGCGCTGATCTGCCTCGAAGGAGCGGAGCGCGAGGATCTGCTGGCAGAACTGGCACGGCTAATCGAGGTCGAGCACGGCTCGCTGATCGGCCAGGTGAGTGAGCGCCCGAGCGGCTGGTGCTCCTGGTATCACTACTACGCCGAGGTGAGCGCCGCCGATATTCGCGAGAACCTGCAGGTGCGTGCCGAGCGTTTCCCGGCCCTGCGTTATGTGCAGATCGACGACGGCTATCAGGCCAAAATGGGCGACTGGCTTACCCCGTCGGCCAAGTTCGAGCAGGGGATGGCATCACTGGCTGCGGAGATCAAACAGGCTGGCTGCGAGCCCGCTCTCTGGGTCGCTCCCTTTATTGCAGAGCCCACTTCGCAGGTGTTTCAGGATCATCCCGACTGGTTTGTGAAGGGGGATGACGGCCTGCCGCTCCCCTCCGAGCGGGTCACCTATGGCGGTTGGCGTTGTACCCCCTGGTATGTGCTGGATGGTACCCACCCCGAGGTGCAGGCGCACCTTGAGCAGGTGTTCCGCACCCTGCGCGAACAGTGGGGCATCCACTACTTCAAGCTCGATGCCAACTTCTGGGGTGCCATCCACGGTGGCCATTTCCAGGATCCGGCTGCCACGCGGGTTGAAGCCTATCGGCGCGGCATGGCCGCCATTCTGCGCGGTGCTGGCGATGGTGCCTTCCTGCTCGGTTGCAACGCCCCCATCTGGCCGAGCCTTGGGCTGGTGCACGGCATGCGGGTGAGCGATGACGTGGAGCGCAACGGCCACTGCTATCGCCAGATTGCTCGCGAAGCCTTCTGCCGTGCCTGGCAGAACGACAAGCTCTGGGCCCTCGATCCCGACTGCATCTGTTTGCGTGATCTACCGAGCCAGCAGGCCAGCAAGGCGGATTACAGCTTCCATCTGGCAGCGCTGGTGGCGAGCGGCGGCATGATGCTGGCGGGTGATCGGCTGCAAGATCTCGATGAGGAGCAGGCGGCGCAACTGCGCAAGTTGTTGGCGCTCTGCGCCGCCCGGGCACCCTCTGCCCGTTTCGAGTCGATGGACTTTGCCTGTGGCGAAGTAAGCCTGCCCGAGGGCGGCACTCTGCTCTGCCTGTTCAACTGGGAGGGGCAACCACAGGAGTTTCTGCTGCCGGAAGGGGGAACCGATTTTTGGCATGGGCAGGCAGTCGGCACAACTGTGACCCTGCAAGGGGGCGAGGGGCGGGTGATCCACTACACCTGATCACAGCGTCACCATAAACAATTCAGGCTCCATCACGGAGCCTGAATTGTTTCAATCAGCGGTTATCAGCCACGTTTTTCAGTAACGCCACTCAAAGCCGACGGCGTATTTGGCTGAGCCATAGCCCGGGATATCGCTGCCGGAGGCGATCGCCTTGAGGGTCAGCAACGGGGTGATGGGTACCCCCAGACCAAAACCGATGGCCAGCTGATCATTGGGGTTCCCCATCAGATCGACCCGCATCACCCGATAGAGGGACATATCCTCGCTCAGGTGCATATAGGCTTGCGAAGCGCGGTTATAGACCTGACCAAACACCTCCAGCTGGAAACCTGACTGGGCGCTGATGGCCAGCGGTACCCCGACAAACTTGTAGAGATGGGAACCGTTGAAGTAGCTGTTGGTGATCAGGGGTGTGAAATCAGTCTGCTGATAAAGGGTGTTGAAGTTCTGTTCTACGATGCGATAGGTCTGCTCGGGCAAGCGAGCAAGATAATCCGGCACATCGAACCGGTATGCGGCGTTGGCTGCCAGCGGCAGCAGGGCCAGTAATCCGAGCAGTGCGTGGTGACGAGGCATCAGCAAATGGCTTCCGTTCGGCCAAAGAGATCTCTTGCTTGGGAGACATCCGCTCAGGATGTTGCAAGATATTGGTTTTTGGGGAAATCCCCTTCGTCATTATGACCTGAAGAAGGGGATGGGCGGGAAGGATTTATTGTGAAACTACTCACAACTCATAAATCTTCCAGATAGTGATAGAGACTCTTAAGAATCGCAAAGTTCCGTTCGTTACTCTGGTTCTGCTCGGCCAGCGCCTCGAGACGGGGCACGTAGTCCGGCAGACGACGGCTGAAGTAGTCGCTGCAGTGCAGGCGCCAGCGTTTCTGCTCTGCTTCGCTCAAGGTGTGTGGCCAGTTGCGGGCGCGGTAGCGGAACAGCATCTCCGGCAGCCGGGAGTCGGTAAAGGCGAACTCCCGCTCACCCAGCAGATCCGCGGGGGTGGCGCGCACCAGATCCATGGTGGACTTGTCGCCATGGCCAAAGAATCCGGCGTAGAGCTGGGTATCGGGGTCGCTCTCATTGCTGCCGGCGAACTCCTGATTGAACACTTCCACCAGTTTTTCCCGTACCTCGGGGTGGGCGCGCAGCAGATCCAGGCTCTTGCGGCACTGCTCCCGATTGATGCCGAGCTCGTCGGCCCGTTCCGCCGTCAGGGTGGCGGCCGGCGCCAGCACCGGGCACTTGTTGATGTGCACCAGTTTCACCGGAATGCCCGCCAGATCCCCCAGCTCCTCTTTTTTGGTATAGAGGCGCTCGCGGATCTCCTCGCTCGTGAGCTCTATAAGCGGGGTGGGGTCGCGGGTCAGGTCGACCATGATCACCGCGTTCTGGTTGGTGGGGTGCCAGGCGAGCGGTGAGACCCAGCTTGCACACCCCTGCCAGGGGGAGAACATGCCGGAGACGTGTACCAGCGGTTTCATGGTCACCACGTCGATCAGTGCCTTCACCTTGTTCTTGTTGCGAAGGTCAAACAGGTACCCGAACAGCTTGGGCTGGGCCTTTTTCACCAGCTTGGCCATCTCGATGGTGGCCAGCACGTCTGACAGCGCATCGTGGGCATTGGCATGGGCGACGCCGTTGGCGACCGTCAGCTTCTCCAGCCGGAAACTCGGTTTGCCTTCATCATCAAAGGCCCACTCGATCCCCTCCGGGCGCAGGGCGTAGCAGGCCCGCAGCATGTCGAGGATGTCCCAGCGTGAGTTGCCGTTCTGCCAGCTGTAGGCATAGGGGTCATAGAAGTTGCGATAGAGGGTGTTGCGGGTCACTTCATCATCGAAGCGGATGCTGTTGTAGCCCAGCACACAGGTATTCGGCGTGGCGAACTGCTCGTGGATCTGGCGAATGAAATCCGCCTCGCACAGCCCATCCTTCATCGCCTTTTGCGGCGTGATACCGGTAATCAGGCACGCCTCCGGATCCGGCAGGTAGTCTGCCGGAGGTTTGCAATAAATGACCAGCGGCTCGCCAATGAGATTGAAATCCGCATCGGTACGAATACCGGCAAACTGCGACGGCCTGTCCTTGGCGGGGCTGATGCCGAAGGTCTCGTAGTCGTGGAAATAGAATGTTGGCTCGTTGCCCGCGTGTGCTGTTTTGCTCATGTTGCTCGAGATGAGGTATCCGATGACGGTAGCGCCTGGCGCTAGGGTGGGCGGTGCCAGGCACCACAATTGTGTGCATGGTAAACCATAGCGCAGGCAGAACGAAGGGCGAGCCGTGTAGGTGGCGGTTTATTGGGCGGAAAGAGACCTCATAGAGTTAGAGGGGAGTCAGCCAATCAGGTGGCCAAATTCACTATGTCACTAGATCCAACGCTTCAGTCGGTCGGAGACATGGCGCTCTTGGGTCGCGCCCGTGGTTTTTTTGCAAGGATCCTCTCTCATCCGATTTGTTATGAAGGCGCTCACAAAATTGAGCAATCGTTTAGTTTTGGGCGAAATCTCTGATGTATCATTTTTTCAAAATAATGAAGATATAAATGATGACAAACCCATACATCAGTAAAGAAGGCATGGCAGTGATATGCCTTGCAAAGTATCTCATGACGACCCAGCCTGACGACCGCCTGAGGACGATAGAGTCCTTGTCTGACGAGATCGGTGTATCGGTTGGATTTATACAGAAGGCGTTTACCACGCTGGAAAATGACAAGGCGGTCAGCTTGAGTAAGCAGGGGCGTAATGGCACTTATATTCGGCAACTCGATTATCAAAAGCTTGTCCGTTACTCCGGCATCAGCCATGTGGTGTGTGCCATGCCGCTGCCTTATACAAAGCACTACGAGGGCCTGGCCAGTGGATTGAAGGCGCAACTTGGCAGCCTGCCACTCTATTTTGCCCATATGCGCGGCGCTGATGTCCGTGCCGAATGCTTGAAAAAGGGTGTCTATGACCTAGCCATTATGTCCAAACTTGCTGCTGGAACATTGGGTGGTAGCGTGAAGATCCTGGCGGATCTGGGGGCTGAGTCCTATTCACTCGAGCATCGATTGATTTATAGGGAAAACGAATATGAGACTATCAAACGCGTAGGGGTCGATCCGGCATCTCCTGATCAGCGAATTCTGACCGAGAAGGCGTTTGCAGGAAGAGAAATTGAAATTGTCGAGATCAACTATTCCAACAGCTTGAGTTATCTCGTTTCCGGGCAGATAGATGCGGTCGTGTGGTTGCCCGAGGCCATCGATATGAATGTATCAGGGCTGTGCGAAAAATCGCTCCAGCATATTGATGAATGTCGCCAAGCATCCCAGGCGGTCATTCTTGTCAGTCGCCAGAGCCAGCATGTCAGCGAGCTAATTAGTAAATTACTTGATGTTCATCAACTGTTGGTCCATCAGCGTTTAGTAATTGAAGGGAAGTTGATACCAAGTTATTAATATTTGAATATGGAGATATGCAGTGATAGCGCGATTACAGTTACTCCGGTCAGCCGATGTGATCAGTCATGATGCATTAAAAGCATGTTTAGTGGTAATGGAAGACCTCAGGGAAAATTTTCCAGTTGGTGATGATAACGAACAATTCCAGATGATGATTGTCCATCTGGCCAGGGCATTTGATCGGATTAAGTCAGGAACACCAATAGAGCAAGGCATGGATCCAACCCTATTTGATGAAGTACAGGAAGATCCATTCTTCCATGATATTGATGTTCTCAACAGAAAACTGCTTGATAAAATTGATCTTGCGACAGCTCCGGAGAGTGAAAAGTCATTTATGTTGAGTAATCTTTTATCACTGCACTACTCATGTCAGGAGGGTATGTAATGTCGATTAGCCTCGATGGTTACACCTATTGTCATGAACATCTGCACATTGACCTATCTTCACAGAAAAGGGATGAAGATTGTCTTCTTGATAGTTATGCGTCGATCCGGGATGAGCTTTTTGCACTCAAACAGTATGGCGTGCTTAATCTCATCGAGATGACAAATCGTTTTATGGGAAGAAATCCTCATTTTATTGAAAATATAATGCGAGATACCGGCGTGAATATCCTGATGTCGACAGGTTATTATATCGAAGGCTTCTTCCCCGAGAAGCTATACCGTATGTCAGCTCGCGAGATATGCGGTGAGATGGTGCATGAAATCACGGTGGGTATCGATGAAAGTGCACTTAAAGCTAGTGTCATTGGGGAAATTGGTAGTAGCGAGAACGCATTTACCGAAACGGAGCGAAAAGTCTTTGAAGCTGCAGCTATGGCGCATTATGAGACAGGCCGCCCAATCTCGACCCATCTTTCCATGAGCACCATGGCAAGAGAACAGGTGAAGTTATTCAAGTCGTATGCGGTCGCAATGGAAAGGATAACTATTGGTCATTGCGATCTTAAAAATAATCTGGATGACATCTTGTGGTTGATCGAGCAGGGCTGTCATGTTCAGTTTGACACTATCGGCAAGAACAGTTACTTCCCTGATTCGTCGAGAATCAACATGCTGAAAGAATTGGCTAGCAGGAATTTGTTGGATAGAGTCATGCTGTCTATGGATATAACTAGAAAATCACACCTTAAAAAAAATGGAGGCCTTGGATTTTGTTATCTGGTGGAAAGTTTTATTCCACAGTTACTTGAGTCAGGTATTAGTAAAACTCAAATAGAACAAATGTTACGTATTACCCCTTACCACTTTTTTAAATAAGGCTGGATATAAAAATGAAGAAAATAGGGATTGCTGGGTTGCAACGTGAGCAGATAAAGGCACAGATTGAACAAGCTGCACCGGGGGAGTTTGAATGTCATATTCTCAATGACATGGATGCCGCCATGAAGGTAAAAGCGGGAGTCCTGGATTATTACATCGGGTGTTGTAATACCGGTGCTGGGGCTGCACTATCTATCGCTATCGCCATTATCGGTTATCCGAAAAGTTGCACTATTGCTAAACCTTCCATCAAAGCTAAGTCCGAAGAGGTGGAGAAATTTATTCAAGAGGGCAAGGTGGCGTTTGGTCTTTCAGTGGAACATGTCGAACACGCCATTCCGTTATTAATTACCAAGCTTGCTGCCAATTGAGGGTAAAAAATGGACATTATGCAATTAGGGTTAGTCACTCTGTTGTGTGCCATGACAGCTCTGTTGGCCAATATGAGTGCATCGGTATTTCATGACGGGATCAGGCCGATTCTACCCCAAGTCGTCGAAGGAAATATGTCGCGGCGTGATGCGGGATCCGTGGCGTTTGGCTTGTCGATTGGTTTCGTCGCCTCAGTCGGTATTTCGTTTACGCTTTCCACTGGTCTTCTAAACCCTTGGCTGCTCTTTCTACCGACCGACATTCTTGGTGTAATGATGGCTCGGCGCTGGCAAGCCGCATTAGCTGGCGGTTTGTGGGGGATTTTGGTTGTTACCTCTCTTTCCGGTGTGAATGCGGTATTGACCGGATTGCCTGTCGATGCAGTTGGTGCATTAGGTGAATTGGGTACACCAGTGATGACCGCTTTTGCACTGTTTCCGCTGCTTGCCATCTTTTATCAGTTCGGTTGGAAAGCCGGTGCTATTTCAGCTGCGGTTATTGTGCTGGCCCGGCTGGCCACGATGAAATTTACCACTATTTATCCTGAGTCCCTGCAAATCTTCGTTGGGATGATGATGCTGGTGGGGACTGCCATATACAAAGACATCAACGATAAGAAAAATGGTATCGCGCCGCCTGATATGTCGGGTATGCACAGTTTGTTTGAAGAACGTACCAAGCGTATCATGAAAAACCTGCCGTTCCTGGCTGCAACTGGTGCGCTGGTAGCTGTGGTTGTCAACGCTGGTTATTTCGCTGGCTCCGAAGTTTCTATCTATCCGCTGGCAGATGCCTACAAGTTGACCGATCCTGTCGCTCAGCAGACGGCAATCAACCAGGTTGCTCTTTCTGAATTCATGCGCGGGCTTGGGTTCGTACCTCTGATTGCGACCACTGCACTGGCCACTGGTGTATATGGTGTGGTCGGGATGACTTTTGTGTTTGTGGTTGGTTATCTCTCACCTAACGTACCTGTTGCTGCGGTGTTGGGGGCCCTGACCATTTGTGCGGAAGTATTCTTGCTGCGTCGGATCGGCCATTTCCTGGAACAATTTCCGTCTATTCGTAATGCTTCGGATAATATCCGTAATTCGATGAACACGCTGATGGAGTTTGCACTCCTGATCGGTGGGGTACTGGCGGTGATGAAAATGGGTGGTACCACCGGGATTACCATTTTCACTATCTTGTTCTTCCTCAATGAGGTGATGGGCCGTCCTGTACTAAAAATTGCTGCTCCGGCTCTCGCTGCCATATTAACTGGTGTTGCACTCAATATTTTCCATATCGTCGGACTTTTTAATATCTGACCCCAGGGTCACCCGGTTTGACAGCCTGAAAACTATCGGGCCGGGTAAGCTATATTTATAAGGTGAGCGAAGATGTTTCTTGATGCTTTGAAAAGACAAAATCCGAGATTTATAGAGTGTGCAGCTGAATTATTAAAATCCAACCAGGTTTTGCCTGATACTTATATTATTGATGTCGAGCAGTTTGTTGAAAATGCGAGGGTGATCAAGAAAACTGCAGATGAGTATGGGGTCACACTCTATGCGATGACGAAGCAATTTGGACGCAATCCCGTTTTAGCAAAATTGCTGATCGATGAGTTAGGTTATGATGGTATTGTCTGTGTTGATTTCAAAGAAGCACGCCATTATTCAGATCTGGGAATAAATGTTAGTCATGTTGGGCATTTGGTTCAACCACCTACTGGGATAGTCCATGAATTGGTGAGTGTCACCAAACCAGAGATTATAACCGTTTATTCTATTGAAAAGGCCAAGGAAATTTCATCTGCTGCAGTTAATGCAAATGTAGTTCAAAAGATTATGGTCAAGTTTTATCAGCATGGTGACATTATCTATCCCAGTCAGGAGTCTGGATTTTTACTAAGTGATCTGGATGAGGTTATCCAATCATTGTCAGCACTACCGAATATTGCTATAGCGGGGGTCACTCATTTTCCCAGCTTTCTCTATGATGAAGATAAAGATGTGACCGTGGCCACACATAATTTCAGGACAACGATGATTGCCAAAGAGCAGGCTGAGCGAATGGGTTGCCGGATAACACAGGTCAATGTTCCGTCTTCAACTAGTTGTGAAACGATACCGCTAATTGCCTCTCGAGGTGGGACGCATGGCGAACCGGGGCATGCTTTGACCGGTACAATTCCATCAAATCAGAATGGGGATCAGCCAGAAAAGATTGCAATGCTTTATTTGAGCGAGATATCTCATCAGCATAACGGAAATAGTTATTGCTATGGTGGTGGATATTATCGGCGTGGACGTATTCGTGGCGCACTGGCAATGGATGGCTCAGATCCACACGGACGCTTCATGCCATTTGTGGCAGGTGATGATGGCAGCATCGATTACCACATCCAGTTGGCGGGAACGTGTCCCGTCGGCACACCCGTTATTATGGCTTTCCGCTCCCAGGTGTTTGTGACCAGGAGTGATGTTGCGCTGGTTTCAGGAATATCGACAGGGACCCCGAAAATCATCGGACTCTATGATTCGCAAGGGCGAGAGTTGTAAGGGAGGGATTATGGCAAGGTTTATTGTTGTCGTCCTCGATGGCTTTGGTATCGGCGAAATGCCGGATGTACTGGCCGAGCGACCACAGGATCACGGTGCCAATACAGCAAGAAAGCTCATTGAGCATTTTTCAGATAAACATCTG
The DNA here is from genome assembly GCF_051920345.1 of Aeromonas sp. 102P. Taxonomy (NCBI): domain Bacteria; kingdom Pseudomonadati; phylum Pseudomonadota; class Gammaproteobacteria; order Aeromonadales; family Aeromonadaceae; genus Aeromonas; species Aeromonas sp. 102P. The sequence goes on from NZ_JBQBCZ010000001.1 coordinate 2,796,433, forward strand.
CCGACGTTGGCACGGCTTGGATTGTTGAATACGGTGTATCCCGTCAACTCAGTGATGCAACGTAGCCAGGCTGCAAACTGGGGTAAGTCAATGCTGGGCCATGAAGGGTGTGACACCTTTATGGGGCATCAAGAGATCATGGGGACCAAACCGAGAGCACCGCTACAAGCCCCCTTTAGTACATATATCGAAAAGATAGAGGCAGGGTTGATTGCCGCAGGATACCAGGTCAACCGAATATATCGCGATGCGCTTGCCCTACTGGAGGTCAACAGCTGTGTCGTGATCGGGGATAACCTTGAGGCCGAGTTGGGACAGGTTTATAACATTACAGCCAATTTGAACTTGATATCATTCGATGACGTTGTGAAAATCGGGAGAGTAGTCAGGAAATATAATGATGCTGGACGAAACATAGCGTTTGGTGGACTGATTGATTCAATGGATGACATCTATTCAGCCATAGAAACCAAACCAGATAAAAACGGAAATATAGCATTTATTGGGGTCAACGCTCCACGTTCTGGAACCTATAATAACGGATTTAAGGTTATTCACCTTGGCTATGGAGTCGATCCATCGACACAAGTGCCACACTGTCTTAATCAGGTTGGAATCAAGACGTTCTTATATGGTAAGGTCGCCGATATCGTAGAGAATGAACACGGTGTTTCATATCCAGGAGTAGTCGATACCGATACACTGTTTGATTTATTGCTGCGGGATGTTGTTCGGAAAGATAATGCATTTTTCTGCCTCAATGTTCAGGAAACGGATCTTTCCGGTCACCAACAAAATGCTGGGCGTTACTGGTATACGCTCGAGAGAGCTGATGCCGGATTATCAAAGATATTAGACGCTATGTCCATAAGCGACCTCTTGATTGTTATGGCTGATCATGGCAACGATCCCTTTATCGGACATTCTCTTCATACAAGAGAAATGGTGCCAATATTGTTATTCAGCCATGAATTAAAGGGGCTTGAGTTAGGTGTTCGCGATACCCTATCTGATGTGGGGGCCAGTGTTGCCAAATTCTTTAATGCTCCCATGCCAGAATTTGGTTCGCCCATAAAGATCTAGTTCGACGATATATAAACACTAATTATGTTCTTTACACCTCACTTTTTATGTGGGTGAGATAGGCTTATATCATTAATCAGGAGTTGCTAGATGAAACATGGATTAAGTATTCCGTTATTAGGGAGCATATTTTTTGCAACCACGGCATCAGCCTCAACTGGAGGAATGCAGGAATTTCTCGATAGTCTCAGAAATTTTGAGTCCGGTATCAATCCGGCACAGAGCCAGTTTTACCTCGATAATCTGGATAACCCCGTTTATACCTACGCTAAGGTCACCAAGCCGGGTCGACTCGTCAGGGACTGCGCCACAGGGAGTATGGTGCAAGAGCCTACAACGATAAGGCAGTACTTTACCAAACTGGGTCTTGGCAGCATCTATAACGAAAATACCCCTCATGACCCGGGCATGTTCAAGTTGATGCAGTACAGCTCGATGAATGCGTGGGGCTTTGTCGGGTATCAGCTGGGTGAAGCGGTATTGATCGATGGAGGCTATTACAGCCCGCCGACAGTACAGATTGCAGGTAAGGAATACGACAGCTTTTATATGTTCGTGCCCGATTCGACCTGGATCGGTTGTAAAACCGAGGCGCTGGCTGAAATCCCGGGATCAGGCGGTAATCAGGTGTACGTAACGGATATTAACCGCTGGCAAGGGCATTTTATCGGCAAGAACGGGGTCAACAATTTCACCGATTTCATCAAGCCCGATAAACAGGAGCTGGTGATCCGGGATGTCATGCACTTCAACTACAAGGTCATCAGCAAGCTCCTACAAGATGCCAATATGACCTGGGCACAGGCCTTGTCGAAAAGCTGGACCGATACGGATGATAACGGGCAGCAGGTAACGGTCAAGGCAACTATGTCCGGTATCCTAGCCGCTGCTCACTTGCGTGGAGCGTGGGGAACCGCCGAGCTGTTGACCAAAGACAAGATCACGTGTGACGAGCAGGGAACTTGTATCACCAAATATGTGCATAAGTTTGGCGGTTACAACACGCTGTTTGATGTACCGGGTGACAGCGTCACTCAAGGCTCCCCTTACGATGAAGTTCTGATGGCGGGGTGGGGGAATGACACCGTGATCTTGGGGGGTGGCAAAAACCAGCTGCTACTCAATGAGCAGAAGGGCTCTATCACCACGGTTACCGACTTTGTTATCGGCAAGGATAAGATCGTGCTACGTGGCTGGTCCAGCGAATCACCTCTGGCGTCCATGGTGGTCACTCAGGGGAAAAATGGCGCTGAAATAGATGTGGCCGGACAAAAAATTATTCTGAACAACATCAATGCTGGCGATGTACTGGCCAATCCTTCACAAGTGATCATTCAGTCTATGGTGTACACGCTGGCGTGGAATTCAGGCAAGCAGGTCGTCGCCCAGTTTGACCCCAAGGTGGATCGTATCGAGGGTTCGTCGGGGATTGGGTTCAAGCATCTCAAAGCTTATGAGACTAGCTCTTCGGTGGTGATTGGTCCCCAAGCCGATGACGGCGGCATTTATGCTTCGTATGAGCTGATGGGGTTGACGTTGGCCGACCTGTCTCCTGACATGTTCCTCAACGTGACCGGCAGCTTTGATCGTCTGGGTTTTATCGTGCCGCTTGATCACAAAACCTGGGGCTGGAATATGTCGCTGGTGGTGAACAGCTTCAATCCGCAAAAAACGGTGCTGACCGTTCCAAGCAATCAGCCAATGCCATTTTCTGCTGTAAAGTTGACTCAAAATGGCGCCAACACCGAGCTGACCTTGCTCGAGCCGTTTGCCAAGGGTGACAAGAAGATCGTTATCCTGCGCAATACCGATGTGAAGAGTCTCTCTGAACGGAACTTCTCCGGCTTCAGCGGTCAGTACAAAGAGGTGACGATCGATATTCCTGTGATGTTTGACATTCGTGCTAGTGTCGTCGGCACCGGTGGCACTATCTCTCCTGCACCGGATACTGCAGGTATTATTCAGGCAAAAGGGGGAAGTGCACTGACAGTCGCGTTCATTCCTGATCCCGGATATCGAGTGAAGAGTATCACCGTCGATGGCGCGGCCCAGCCGGTGGCGAGCGCTTATACCTTCCCCAGCTTGGCGGCCAATCACCGCCTTGAAGTGAGCTTCGAGAAGGGTAGTGCCTGTCCGGCCTCCTGGAACAGCACTCAGGTGTACAACACCGGTGACAAGGCGACCTATGTCGGCAACATCTATGAGGCCAAGTGGTGGAACACCAATAACCAGCCGGACCAAGGTGGTCCCTGGAAGCTGCTAGGCGCTTGTCAGTAAAGTGTGTGCTGACACGTGACCCTAATGCGGTCGCTTCTTATCTAAAAATTCCCGAGCATTGCTCGGGAATTTTTCTTTTGAATTTCATCCCCTTTACCCGTTGTTACTCTTGTGTCTGTCAGACGAGCTGAGCTGTGTCAGCAAATCCGCACTCTTGAGCTTGAAGGTATAGCCTTGCTGGATGAGCGCCTCCCGGTTGGCCAGTACCAGTGGGTAGAGCAGGGGATGTTGTTGATGTTCTCCGTTATAGCTCACCTGCATCCGCTCCAATGCGTAATGCACCAAAGAGATCTGTTGGCGGATCAACAGCTGTTTCCCTGCCATGGCATAGTCTCTGGCAATGATGGCCTGTTGTCCTTCACTGAGCCCGGGATTGGGAACAGGCCATGACACAATTCATGATCCTGTTTGGTGATCGGCTCGGACAGTGATTAGCCGCCAGTTACACAGAAAAATTTACAATCTCAGCATTGACTCGCGGCAAGGATCAGAGCGCGTGCAGCATTCCAAGGCTGACGCTGATCTGGACGCCGACAATCAGTAAGCCCATGGCAGCGGCCACTCCCAGCGCCACTACGCCACCTGGGGCGCGGTAGTGGTGGGCTGGCGCCTGTTTGCGGCTCTGCCATACCAGCGCAACCGGCAGCAGTACCGCGAGGATCGCCAGCGCAATGGCAGCGTATCCGAGGGCCATGATAAAGCCCTGCGGGAAGTAGAGGGCAAACAGCAGGGGCGGCACAAAGGTGATGAGGCCAGTCTGGGTGCGGCCCTGCCAGTTGTCCTTGCGGCGGGTCACCTTGGCCATAAAGTCGAACAGCCCCAGCGTTACCCCGAGGAAGGAAGTGGCGAGCGCCAGATCGGCAAACAGGTGCATCGCCTGATTAAACGCAGGCCAGCTCACCAGCTTGCCGACGTTGGCCAGCAGGCTGTCCAGCGCGCCGCCGGTTTGCAGCAGGGCTTGCTGGCCGAGCAGACCTAGGATCGCCACCTGCCATAGCACGTAGAGGATCAGCGGCAGGGCTGAGCCCCAGACAAAGACCCGGCGCAACTGCTTGGGGCAGTCACCGAGGTAAAGCATCACGCTCGGAATGGAGCCGTGAAAGCCGAACGAGGTGAAGATGACCGGCAGGCCCGCCAGTAACAGGCCCTGACCCAGCGGCATTGAGAGCAGATGCTGTCCTTCGGTGCGGGGCAGCAGCAACGCCAGCACCACCACCATGATCACCAGTTTGACAGTGAACATCAGCCGGTTGAGGTAATCCACCGAGCGGGTGCCGACACAGACCATGCCGCCAAACAGCAGGGTAAAGGCCCAGGCGGCCTGCTCCTGGCTGAGGGTCATGCCCGCATCGGCAAGCGCCTGTGCCAGCAGGCTGCTGCCGCCGCTGATGTAGGCGGAGGCCAGCGAGTAGAACAGCATCAGGATACAGAAGGAGGCGATGCGCTTGCCCCAGGGACCGAGCAGATGATCCGCCAGCTGGTGCAGGTACCACTTGCCGGTGTTGAGGCTTGCCTCTACTTGCAGCATGGCGGTGAAGGCCATCAGGGCCCAGAGGCCGACCATCAACATCAGGGTGGCGGGGCCGCCGAGGGAGGAGGAGGCCAGCGGCAGGGCCAGCATGCCGGCACCTATGGTGGTGCCGGCAATCAACAGGGTACAACCCAGAGTTTTGGTATTCATGTTATCCATCCGAACGTAGCGGTGTCAGTGCAAACAGGCGATGTCAGCAGTGACGTCAACAAGAGGGGCCGATTGGCGTTATCAGAAGGAGCCTCCGGTGATAGGGCCGGAGGCTAGCAATATCGGAACGGGAACATCTGTACCTAAAACCTGTCAGCTGTAAAAGATGGTTGCCACGTTAGCGGATCAAAATAGCGGAAACAACCCCTTTTATACGGATTTTGTGCTGGCTTGTGGCAACAAGTGGAAATAAATGATGACAGTGGTAGCTAATTGCAGAAAAAAAGCACCGAAAAAATGACTGGCAGGGGCTAATTGATACAGGTCAGCCAAGTGGTTGCTGCACGGATGGGGGAGTGCCTTGTCGTGGCGTTGGCGTTTAGTTGCGGGGTGAAAGGGGTGTGGAGGCCGGTTGTTTAGTCGGCCAGATGGTAGAGAAAGCAAAGCGGGCGGGTAGGGTTGTGGGGAAAAACAATAAGGCTGCCGATGCTGGCAGCCTTATTGTCATCTGTTCGCTTTACCCACCCATTGACAGCAAATCGGGTCTGCTTCGAGCAGGTTAGCGACGGCGCTTGAGGGTGCGGCTCACATAGTGCAGGCCGGTCTGGTATTCGCCGTTCACCGCCTTGAGCGCCAGATCCAGCGCCTGGCTCGCCAGCGCGTCGTGCTGTTGGGGCAGGGAGTTGATGCCAAAGGGGAGGAAGTCGAGCAGCCGATCGTCCCCGAAGGTGGCCATGGCAAGCTGGCTCATATCGATCTCTTGTTCCAATAGATAGTCCAGCACCCCCTCCATCAGGATATAGGAGGTAGTGATCAGTGCCTCGGGCAACTGGCCCAGCTGCTGGTGCAGATCTTTGATCAGGCGATACCCCTCAAGGCGGGAGAAGTGATCTCCCTCGCACAGGTGGCGAGGCGCGCTGTGACTGGCGACCGCCTGCTCGAAACCTGCTTTGCGCTCCTGACTGATCGTGAGTGCCGGCAGCGCGGTGATCAAGGCGATATGGCGCAGGGTCGGGGTGAGCAGGGAGCTGGTGAGATCAAAGCTCGCTTTCTCGTTTTCACTGGCGACGGTGACGAACTTGTCGGCTGCCATCGCCCGGTCGATGGCGAGGATTTGGCTGCCTTGCGCCTGCAATTTGCCGTAGAAGGGGTCGTCTGGCGGTAGGCAACTGGCCACCAACAGGGCATCCACATGACGGCTCACCAGCATCTGGGCCAGCTCTTTTTCGGTGGCGGGATCATCCTCCGAGCAGACGATAAGCAGCTGATAGCCCTGCGCCCGGGCCCCCTGTTCCAGCCGTTTGGCCAGTTTGGCGTAACTGGCGTTCTCAAGGTCTGGCAGGATAAAGCCCAGAGTCCTGGTCTGGCCGCCACGCAGGGAGGCGGCGCGGCTGTCAGGCTGGTAGTTGTGGGCGGTGACAACGGCCATCACCTTGTCGCGGGTGGCCTGACTGATGCGGTATTGGTCGGCCTTGCCATTGATCACATAGCTTGCCGTGGTGCGCGAGACACCGGCGAGGGCGGCGATTTCATCCAGTTTCATCATATTGGCTCTGTTTGAGTTGCAAGGCCCACGGTCACTGCCGGGTGAGGGCACCGAAAAGTGTGCGCGGGATCATATCATTGAAAAGCACTCTTTGTGGGTACTTGATCAATTCGCTGAAACGATTCAGTCTGAGTGTAAGTGAAACGATTCAGCCTGTCAGCAACGAAGAGACCCAGTGGCCTGAAAATCAGGCTCCGATCACAGTCAACCGTGTTCGGGTCTATTGTCAGCTGGCGAGTTACCCGAATGTTCAATTGTGACGTACCGGCGCGGCCGGAACCTGATGGAGAGTCTCTATGTTGAAGTTGGCGCGAGAGCAGATCTTGCTGGGACAGTCGGTGGCAACCAAGTCAGACGCCATTGCCCTGCTGGCAGGCAAACTGACCGAAGCCGGTCTGGTGGACGCGGGCTATGTGGATGGGATGCTGGCCCGTGAAGCGCAGCATGCCACCTATCTTGGCAGCGGCATCGCCATTCCCCATGGCACCACCGATACCCGTCATCTGGTGAAGAGCACTGGCGTCATGGTGGCCCAGTTCCCCAATGGTATCGAGTGGGATGAGGGGCAGATCGCCTATGTCGCTATCGGCATCGCCGCCAAGTCCGACGAGCATCTGGGCATTTTGCGCCAGCTCACCCATGTGCTGGGTGACGAGCAGGCGGCTGCCCAGCTCAAAGAGGCCACCGATGCCGACACCATCATCAACATCCTGACTGGCACCACTGCCGCCAAAGAGGTGCAATACCTGACCCTGGTTGACTTCCCGGCCGATGATCGCGACCAGCTGTTGCTGGGCGCCGCTGCCCGCGCCAAGTCCGCCGGTTGGGGCGATGCCGCCATGGTGAGCGCGCTGCTGGCAAGCGACCCTGCTTATCTGGGTGAGGGCGTCTGGCTGGCGCGGGCCAATGTTCAGCAAACAGCATCGGCCCAGACCGGTTGGGTGCTGGCCACCCCGAGTAGCGCCCTCACGGCAGGGGAGCTGCCGGTTAGCGCCATGCTGCTGCTGTGCGCTGCAGATAGCGGCCATCTGCCGCAACTGGAGAATCTGGCCAAACTGGCGGCCGCCGGTCAGCTGGCGACGCTGGCGGGCAGCGAGGGGCTGGCCATGTTGCAAGCGGGCCCCGCGAGCGGTCTTTCCGAAACCTTCACCATCATCAACCCCCACGGCCTCCACGCCCGTCCCGGTGCCATGCTGGTCAAGGTGGCCAAAGAGTTTGAATCAGATATCCGGGTTGCCAATCTGGATGGCAGCGGCGAGGCGGTCTCCGCCAAGAGCCTGATGAAGGTGATCGGCCTTGGCGTCAAATGCGGGCACCGTCTGGCATTTCGCGCCGAAGGGGCAGATGCCGAAGCGGCCCTCAAGGGGATCGGTGAGGCCATCGCCGCTGGTCTTGGCGAGGGGGCGCATTGATGAAGATTGTCACCATTACCCTCAACCCCGCCCTTGATCTCACCACCCGTCTCGAGGCGATGAGCCTTGGCGAGGTGAATCTGGTGAGTGAGGCCAACCTGCGCGCGGCGGGCAAGGGGATCAACGTCGCCATGGTGCTCAAGGACTTGGGCTGTGAGGTGGGCGTGACCGGCTGGCTGGGCGCAGACAATGAGCAGAGCTTTGTCTCCCTGTTTGCAGAGCGGGCGCTGGATGATCACTTTGTCCGTGTCGCGGGCAGCACCCGCATCAACGTCAAGATCTCCGAGCAATCCGGTCGGGTCACCGATCTCAACCTGCCGGGGCTCACCATCCAGCAAGGGGAAGTGAGCGCGCTGGAGCTGGCCATCGACCAATTGGCTCCGGATGCCGAGTGGTTCGTGTTGGCGGGCAGCCTGCCCAAAGGGGTGGCTCCCGATTACTGCGCCCATCTGATCCGTCTGCTCAAGGCCAAGGGCAAGCAGGTGATCTTCGATTGCAGCGGTGCGGCCTTAAGCGAAGGGATCAAGGCGGCGCCGACCCTGGTCAAACCCAATCTGGAGGAGCTGAGCCAGTGGGCGGGCCGCCCCATCAAGACCCTGAGCGAGCAGGCCGAGTGTGCCCGCGCGCTGCAGGCAAGCGGGATCCCCAACGTGGTGATCTCCAACGGCGCCGATGGCCTCATCTGGTTTGCCCCGGATGCCGTCTGGCAAGCCATTCCGCCGCGGATGCAGGTGGTCAGCACCGTGGGTGCCGGCGATTCCCTGGTGGCCGGTCTCGCCCATGGTCTCAGCCTTGGCTGGACGCCGGAGCAGACCCTGCGGCTGGCCACCGCCGTCTCGGCACTGGCGGTCAGTCAGGTCGCGGTCGGCTTTGACGATATCAATGTGCTCAACCCTTTACTTGAACAGGTGCGCGTAGAGCGTCTGGATGAGCTGGCACCGGTTCAGTGCAATACCCCCTCAATGAAAAACTCAGGAGATGCCCAATGAAAGCAATCTTGGTTACGGCTTGCCCGGCGGGCATTGCCACCAGCTTTCTCGCTGCAAAACGGATAGAACAGCAGGCCAAACTGGCTGGCTGGGAACTCACCCTCGACGTCGGCTCCAGCGTGCAGCCCCGCCAAGTACCGAGCAAGGAGCAGATTGCTGCCGCCGATCTGGTGCTGGTTGTCGCCAGTGCCCCGGTGGATCTCGCCGCCTATGATGGCAAGCGAGTCTATCAAGGGAGCATGGATCTCGCCCTGCAGGATCCGGCTGCCTTGCTGGAAGCTGCCACCAGCGGTGCCAGCATCTATCGTCATCAAGCCGCTCCCGCAGCAGCTAAACCCGCCGCCGCTGGCAAGCGCATCGTGGCAGTGACAGCGTGCCCGACTGGCGTTGCCCACACCTTTATGTCGGCAGAAGCGCTGGAGACCATGGCCAAACAGCTGGGTTATCAGATCCGCGTCGAGACTCAAGGCTCGGTCGGTGCCCAGAATGCCCTGACTGCCGAGGAGATTGCATCTGCCGATCTGGTATTCCTCGCCACCGATATCGAAGTGGACATGGCGCGCTTTGACGGTAAGCCGGTCTATCGTACCAGCACGGGCGCGGCATTGAAGAAAACCCGCGCCGAACTCGACAAGGCGTGGAACGAGGCGACACTCTATCGCCACAGCGGTGCCAGCCAGCCCAAGAAAGAGGAAAAAGCCGGCCCCTACAAGCACCTGCTGACCGGTGTCTCCTTTATGCTGCCGATGGTGGTGGCGGGCGGTCTTATTATCGCGCTCTCGTTCGTGTTCGGTATCGAGGCGTTCAAGGTGGAAGGGACTCTTGCCGCCGCGCTGATGAAGATCGGTGGTGGCTCAGCCTTTGCCCTGATGATCCCGGTGCTGGCCGGTTACATTGCCTACTCCATCGCTGACCGTCCGGGTCTCGCTCCCGGCATGATCGGCGGTATGCTGGCAAGCTCACTGGGTGCCGGTTTCCTTGGCGGTATCGTGGCCGGTTTCCTGGCCGGTTACAGCGCCAAATATCTGAGTGACAAGGTGCGCCTGCCGACCACTCTGGAAGCGCTCAAGCCCATCCTGATCATTCCGCTGTTTGCCAGCCTCTTTACCGGTCTGGTGATGATCTATGTGGTGGGTGGTCCGGTGGCCGGCATCATGAATGCCATGACCGAGTTCCTCAACAACATGGGCTCTGCCAACGCCGTGCTGCTGGGTGTCATCATCGGGGCCATGATGTGCTTCGACATGGGCGGCCCGGTCAACAAGGCGGCCTACGCCTTCGGGGTTGGCCTGCTGGCCTCCAAAACCTACGCCCCGATGGCCGCCGTGATGGCCGCCGGTATGGTGCCGGCACTGGGGATGGGGATAGCTACCTTCCTGGCCCGCACCAAGTTCATCAAGGCGGAGCAGGAAGCGGGCAAAGCCTCCTTCGTGCTGGGTCTGTGCTTTATCTCCGAGGGGGCCATCCCGTTTGCCGCCAAGGATCCTATGCGGGTTATCCCGGCCTGCATGGTCGGCGGTGCCCTGACCGGTGCGCTCTCCATGCTGTTCGGTTGCGAGCTGATGGCGCCCCACGGCGGTTTGTTTGTGCTCTTTATCCCGCACGCCATCAGCAACGTCATGATGTATATCGTGGCGATTGCCGCAGGCTCGCTGCTGACCGGTGTCTCCTACGCCATGCTCAAGCGCGGCGAAGAGCAGGCCAAGCTGGCCACCGCATAAACCTTGCCGTCCGGCAATACGTTATAACCAAGAGCGGCCTGCGGGCCGCTTTTTGTTTTGCCGGTGATATAGGTGAGTTGTGAGGTGGGGATTGCAGGTAGGCTGAGTTTAAAAATCCCAGCCGGGCTGTGCTTGCGGTTCATTGGGCGCGCCTTCTTGTGCCTTGCGGCGGGCAGCTTCGACCCGGCGTTTGCGATCCCGGCACAGGCGCATCACCTCTTGTTGCTGGGCAGGGGTCATAGTGAGCCAGTTGAAACGCTCGTCGCGATTGCGCAGGCACCCCTTGCAGTAGCCCTTGTTGTTCACTTCGCAGACCCCGATGCAGGGGCTCTGCAGCGGGAAGATTTCGAGCTGTTCCATCCATCACCTCGCACATCCTGTCACCTTGTTATAACCCAGCGGATCCCCTTTGGAGAAATCCTGCTTCAAGTGATTGATGTCGTTTGCTTTCCCCCTGCAAATTTGGCATCTTCCCCGCCGAGCATGGCTCTTGGCGTTATATGAGGACATATGAACAAACACGCGTACTGGCTGACCGCCGCAGTGCTGGGACTGGCCGGTTGTGCGGGCAACTCTGACAAAGCAGAAGTGCCCAAAAAACAGACCGACAACAGATGCTTTCTTAACTGCGAGGTGCCGGAAAATCTGGGCAAGCAGTATCTGGACGGGACCTTGCCAGAGGATCTGGTGAGGGTGGAGCGGGTCAATAGCCGTGCGCGTGCCGACTACAGCAAGTTTGGCCCGCAGAGCCGACTGGTACTGGAGCGCTCCGGCAAGATGACTCGCCGTTATGGCGAGCTCTATCATCAGCTCTCCCGCTGGGTGGCGGGCGGCGGCAATCCTGCCGACATTACCCGTTACGGTATCAGCCTGGCTCAGCTGGGCGGCGCGGATCGCATGGGTAACGTGCTCTTTACCGGTTACTACTCGCCAGTGCTGGAAGTGCGCCACCGCCCGGATGCCAAGTATAAATATCCCATCTATGCCATGCCCAAATGTGGTGGTCGCTGTCCGACCCGGGCCGAGATCCATCAGGGGGCCCTGGCCAACCGCGGACTGGAGCTGGGTTACAGCAAATCCCTTATCGACAACTTCCTGATGGATGTGCAGGGCTCGGGCTTTGTCCACTACGGGGATGACGATCGGCTGCAATATCTGGGTTACAGCGGCAAGAACGGTCACGGTTACGTCAGTATCGGCCGGGTGTTGATCGACCGCGGTGAAGTACCCAAAGAGCAGATGTCGATGAAGGCCATCAAGGAGTGGGCCAACCGTCAACCGGAGGAGAGCGTCAAGGAGCTGGTGGAGCAGAATCCCTCCTATGTCTTTTTCGAGCGTCGCCCCACCAATGACGTGATCGGCGCCGCCGGTATCCCGCTGCTGCCGCTGGCAGCCGTCGCAGCCGACAAGACACTGCTGCCGATGGGGACCCCGATCCTCGCCGAAGTCCCCTTGCTCGATAAAGAGGGCAACTGGACCGGCAAGCACCAGCTGCGGCTGTTGATTGCGCTGGATGTGGGCGGGGCGGTGAAGAAGGGACACCTCGACCTCTACCATGGCATGGGCGAGAAGGCCGGTGTCGCCGCTGGTCACTACAAGCACTTTGGCCGGGTCTGGAAGCTGGGCCTGCACCACGGGCCGACTGCCGCCCCCTGGTTGTAATCCTCTGAGGGGTTGGGCGTCTGTCATCGGGCGCCCGAGCAATGTGAAGAGACAAAAAAAGCCGCCGGATTGCTCCGGCGGCTTTCTATTTTGCGCGAGTTGCCAGCCTGTGGCGGTGTCAGTTCTTCTGGATATCCAGCCGGATGGCGCCGACCGGTTTGCAGCAGCAGGGGAGGCACTCCCCCTGGGCGACGAATGCCAGCGGCACATTGGGGTAGTGCACCTTGCCAGCCATCAGCGGAGTGCGGCAGGCGCCGCAATAGCCGCTGCGACACTGGAATTCCACATGATGACCGTGGCGCTCCAGGGTCTCCAACACGCTTTCGCCGGGATGGGCGTGCAGCACGGCACCATCCCGGGTATGTACCCGTGGTGCCACGTCCGCCTGCTGCTCAGCAGGCGCGTGCGGGGCAGGGGTCAGCGTGTTGGTGGCGTCACTCACAGCTCGAAATCACCCAGGTCGTCGGCATTGACTTCGCTGTCGATCTGACCAACCAGATAGGAGCTGACCTCTACCTCTTGCGGGGCGACCTGCACGTTGTCGGATGACAGCCAGGTGTTGATCCAGGGGATCGGGTTTTGCTTGGTGCCGGCAAAGGCTGGCTGCAGGCCGACTGCGCTCATGCGCAGGTTGGTGATGTACTCCACGTACTGGCAGAGGATGTCCTTGTTCAGGCCGATCATGGAGCCGTCCTGGAACAGGTACTCGGCCCACTCTTTCTCCTGAATGGCCGCCTCCTTGAAGATCTCGAAGCAGGCCTGTTCGCACTCGGCGGCGATCTCGGCCATCTCCGGGTCATCCAGGCCGGTACGCATCAGGTTCAGCATGTGCTGGGTGCCGGTGAGGTGCAGCGCTTCGTCGCGGGCGATCATCTTGATGATCTTGGCGTTGCCTTCCATCAGTTCACGCTCGGCGAAGGCAAAGGAGCAGGCGAAGCTGACGTAGAAGCGAATTGCCTCCAGCGCGTTGACGCTCATCAGGCACAGATAGAGCTTCTTCTTGAGCTCGCGCAAGGTGATGGTCACTTCGCGGCCCGCGACAGTGTGGGTCCCTTCACCGTGCAGGTTGTAGAGGGCGGTCGCTTCGATCAGGTCGTCGTAGAAGTGGCTGATGGAGCCAGCGCGCTTCAAGATCTGCTCATTGGTCACGATGTCGTCAAACACCTGGGCGGGGGTGTTGACGATATTGCGGATGATATGGGTGTAGGAGCGAGAGTGGATGGTCTCGGAGAAGGCCCAGGTCTCAATCCAGGTTTCCAGCTCCGGAATGGAGACCAGCGGCAGCAGGGCCACGTTGGGGCTGCGGCCCTGAATGGAGTCCAGCAGGGTCTGGTACTTCAGGTTGGAGATGAAGATGTGCTGCTCGTGCGGCGGCAGGGCCTGATAGTCGATGCGATCACGAGAGACATCCACCTCTTCCGGGCGCCAGAAGAAGGAGAGCTGCTTCTCGATCAGCCGCTCGAACACTTCGTGCTTTTGTTGATCATAACGGGCTACGTTGACCGATTGGCCAAAAAACATCGGCTCTTTGAGCTGGTCGTTTTGGGTTTGGCAGAAAGTTGAATAGGCCATGGTTACCAGAATATGTGAATAGAGAAAACAGGAGAGCGGGAGCTTCATGCTCCCGCCCGGTTATCAGTTCTTGTCGTGACTTAGATTTTGCAAGCCCCGCCTGCACAACCGTCATCTTGCAGATCGGTCTGGGCATCGTCTGCACCATCACGGGTGTTGTGATAGTACAGGGTCTTGAGGCCGTATTTGTAGGCGGTCAGCAAGTCCTTGAGCAGCTGTTTCATCGGGACCTTGTTGCCTTCGAAACGGGCAGGGTCGTAGTTGGTGTTGGCGGAGATCGCCTGATCCACAAACTTCTGCATGATACCGACCAGCTGCAGGTAGCCGTCAACGCTCGGTTGCTTCCAGAGCAATTCGTATTGATCTTTCAGGCGATCATACTCGGGCACCACCTGTTTGAGAATGCCATCTTTGGAGGCCTTGACCGACACCAGACCGCGTGGCGGCTCGATGCCGTTGGTAGCGTTGGAGATCTGGCTGGAGGTCTCGCTCGGCATCAGGGCTGTCAGGGTGGAGTTGCGCAAGCCCACGGACTTGATCTCTTCACGCAGACTTTCCCAATCCAGATGCAGCGGCTCGTTGCACAGCGCATCCAGATCCTTCTTGTAGGTGTCGATGGGCAGGATACCTTGCGCGTAGGTGGTCTCGCCAAACAGCGGGCAGGGGCCGAACTCGCGGGCCAACTGCACGGAGGCTTTCAGCAGGTAGTACTGAATGGCCTCGAAGGTACGGTGAGTCAGCGCCAGACCGGAGCCGTCGGAGTAACGGGCACCGTTTTTGGCCAGGTAGTAGGCGTAGTTGATGACGCCGATACCCAGGGTGCGACGACCCATGCTGCCCTTCTTGGCGGCGGCAATCGGGTAGTCCTGATAGTCGAGCAGGGCGTCGAGGGCACGCACGGCCAGATCGGCCATCTCTTCCAGATCTTCCAGCTTCTCGATGGCACCCAGGTTGAAGGCGGAGAGGGTGCACAGGGCGATTTCGCCACTCTCGTCGTCGATGTTGTTGAGCGGCTTGGTCGGCAGCGCAATCTCGAGGCAGAGGTTGGACTGGCGTACCGGCGCCACGCTCGGGTCGAACGGGCTGTGGGTGTTGCAGTGATCCACGTTCTGGATGTAGATGCGACCGGTACCGGCACGCTCCTGCATCATCAGGGAGAAAAGGTCTACCGCTTTCAGAGTCTTCTTGCGAATGGCCGGATCCTGCTCGTACTTGACGTAGAGCTCTTCAAACTTGTCCTGATCGGCAAAGAAGGCATCGTACAGACCCGGCGCATCGGACGGGGAGAACAGGGTGATGTCACCGCCCTTGATGAGGCGCTGGTACATCAGCTTGTTGATCTGCACGCCGTAGTCCATGTGACGAACACGGTTCTCTTCCACGCCGCGGTTGTTCTTCAGCACCAGCAGGCTTTCCACTTCGGTGTGCCACAGCGGGTAGAACAGGGTGGCCGCACCGCCGCGCACGCCGCCCTGGGAGCAGCACTTCACGGCAGTCTGGAAGTATTTGTAGAAGGGGATGCAACCGGTGTGGAACGCTTCGCCACCACGGATGGGGCTGCCCAGACCGCGGATGCGACCGGCGTTGATGCCGATACCGGCGCGCTGGGAAACGTAACGCACGATGGAGCTGGCGGTGGCGTTGATGGAGTCCAGGCTGTCATCGCACTCGATCAGTACGCAGGAGCTGAACTGACGGGTCGGGGTGCGCACGCCGCTCATGATCGGGGTCGGCAGGGAGATCTTGAAGGTCGAGACCGCATCATAGAAGCGCTTGATGTAGTCCAGACGGGTATCTTTCGGATACTTGGAGAAGAGGCAGGCCGCAACCAGCATATAGAGGAACTGCGGGCTCTCGTAGATCTCGCCGGTGACGCGGTTCTGGACCAGATATTTGCCTTCCAGCTGTTTGACTGCCGCGTAGGAGAAATCCATGTCGCGCCAGTGATCCAGATGGGTGTTCAGCTCTTCGAATTCGGCCTGGGTGTAGTCTTCCAGCAGGTGCTTGTCGTACTTGCCCATGTCCACCAGACGAGCCACGTGCTGGTAGAGGTGGGGCGGTTCGAACTGGCCGTAGGCCTTCTTGCGCAGGTGGAAGATGGCCAGACGGGCTGCCATGTACTGGTAGTCCGGGGTCTGCTCGGAGATGAGGTCAGCCGTTGCCTTGATGATGGTTTCGTGAATGTCAGCGGTACGGATACCGTCATAGAACTGGATATGGGATTTGAGCTCTACCTGGGAGACCGACACGTTGTCGAGCCCTTCGGCGGCCCAGTCCAGCACGCGGTGAATTTTATCCAGATCGATGGGTTCTTTGTGTCCGTTACGCTTCGTCACAAACAAGTTCATTGGCTGATGACCTTCAGTTGATTCCCGAAAAACCATCGCACAATGGCGCCACCCAGGCTCCGGCGGTGTACGGGAGTTGGGTAGAGATTGTGCGATGAATCACAAGATGTAGTGTTATTTTAAGTTCGAGCTACAAGATAGTGAGGTCAGCCCGCCATTGCAATGTGTGGATAAGTGACGAGCTGTGGATAAATTGTGAGTCTTGCTCCATCAGTTAGTGACCGCTCACAGTGAGCGGGTTTTCATTCGTCTGCTCCGCTAAATGCAAGTCTCCCGATCGAAGATGGAAAATTTAAATAACTTTTTTTGCTTGCGAAACGGGGGGCTTTTTACTAGCAAACGGCGGCTGATTATCCCTTATGCAACAAGGGTCAAAAGCTGTCCAGTTGTCGCAGCCGCGGGCTCAGCGTGGCAAGGGCTTTGCATCAGCCGATAGCGGTTGGTGGCCTCTCTGTTGCGGCTGCGTGCTTGTCAAATGGGTATCAAGCAGACGGTAAGCTGCCTTTATTATCTATGAATAGAGGCGTGATGGTGGCGCAGGACGCGGGAGCGTAAAGGAAGAGATGCAAGGGGCGGAGAGTCTCTTCGCCCCGTTATCGCATGTCAGCCGGTAAGGCTGCGCGTTACGCTTTGGCCGTCAACTCATAGCGCAGCCAGTGGTGCAGGGCCTGCACGGTATCAAACTGCAGATCGGCGCCCCACTGGGCGGGATCTTCCTCATCATTGAGATAGCCCCAGCCAGCGACCGCGGTGCGCATGCCAGCATTTCGGCCCGCTTCGATATCCCGTACATGATCCCCCACATAGAGGCAGTGAGCCGCCTCGACCCCCAGCTTCTCGCAGGCAAAGAACATGGGGGCGGGGTCGGGCTTGCGTACCGGCAGGGTGTCGGCGCTGACGGTGACGCCGCAACTGGCAAGCTCTGGCAGGGCCGCCAGCAGCGGCTCGGTGAGAAAGCCCGGCTTGTTGGTGACGATGCCCCAGGGGAGCTGTTTCTTGTCGAGCCACTCGATAAGATCCACCATTCCCTCATAGGGGCGGGTACCGACGCAGAGATTGGCCGCGTAGTAGTCGAGCAGGGCATTGCGCAGGCGCGTGGCCCCCAGCTCCTCAAGCAGTTCGTCGCCGAGGCCCGCTTTCAGCAGCCCGAGCGCCCCGTGGGAGGTGGTCTGACGAATGATGTCGTCAGAGAGCGGCGCAAAGCCTTCGTTGATTAGTACATGGTTGACTGCGGCCCCCAGATCCGGGGCTGTGTCGAGCAGGGTACCATCCAGATCGAACAGCACACCGCGCAGGGGCAGAGGGTGAGAGGCGCTCATCAACCGTGCTCCGGGCGGACAAACTCCACCATATAGTTGACGTCGACATTCTTGCCGAGCTTGAAACTGTTGGAGAGCGGTGCATAGTGCACCCCGCTCATATCCCGCACCAACAGGCCCGCGGCTTCACCCATGCGACAGAGTTCGGCGGGCATGATGAACTTTTTATGATCGTGAGTCCCCTTGGGCACCATCTTCATCAGGTACTCGGCGCCGAGGATCATCATCAGATAGGATTTGGGGTTGCGATTGATGGTGGAGACAAACACCCGGCCGCCTGGGCGTACCAGAGTCGCGATGGCGCGCAGCACGGAGGCGGGGTCCGGCACATGCTCCAGCATCTCCATGCAGGTGACCACGTCATACTGGCTTGGCACTTCGGCGGCATGGGCTTCGGCAGTGATCTGGCGGTACTCGAGCTCGACACCCTGCTCCAGGGCGTGCAGGCGGGCGACGCCGAGGGGCTCCTTGCCCATGTCGATACCGGTCACCTTGGCGCCACGACGGGCCATGCTCTCGGAGAGAATGCCGCCACCACATCCGATATCGAGAATGCGCTTGCCAAACAGACCGCCACTTTTGTCGGTGATCCAGTCAAGGCGTACCGGATTGATTTGATGCAGGGGTTTGAATTCACCTTCCATGTCCCACCAGCGGGAGGCGATGGCTTCAAACTTGGCGATTTCTGTCAGATCGACATTGGCATCACTGTTCATTTTTCGAAGATCCTGTGGCAGGGCGCCCGCTTCTGAGTCATGGGCGCAATCTATTGTCCTGGCGGGCATTATAACGGACGGACTTTGTCACACCAGCCCGATCTGATACCCGATTTGTGGCTTAAGGTATTTGGCTCAGTGTGTTACCATGTCGCGCTGTTTAAGCCAAAGAACAACTAATTAGGGATAAGGCTTTCTATGAGCGATCTGGCCAGAGAGATCACGCCGGTCAACATCGAAGAAGAGCTCAAGAGTTCCTATCTTGATTACGCCATGAGCGTGATCGTAGGACGAGCTCTGCCGGATGTGCGTGATGGCTTGAAACCGGTTCACCGCCGCGTTCTGTTTGCTATGAACGAGTTGGGGAACGACTGGAACAAGCCCTATAAAAAATCGGCCCGTGTGGTCGGTGACGTAATCGGTAAATATCACCCGCACGGCGATATCGCTGTGTATGACACCATTGTCCGGATGGCGCAGGATTTCTCCATGCGTTACATGCTGGTCGATGGTCAGGGCAACTTCGGTTCAGTCGACGGCGACAGCGCCGCGGCGATGCGTTATACCGAAGTGCGGATGGCCCGCATCTCCCACGAGCTGCTGGCTGATCTGGACAAAGAGACCGTGGACTGGGTGCCGAACTATGACGGCACCGAGATGATCCCGGCGGTCATGCCTACCAAGGTTCCCAACCTGCTGGTCAACGGCTCCTCCGGTATCGCGGTGGGCATGGCGACCAACATTCCGCCTCACAACCTCACCGAGATTGTCAATGGCTGCCTGGCGCTGATCGAAAACGGCGACCTCACCATTGACGAGCTGATGACCTACATCACCGGCCCGGATTTCCCCACCGGCGGCATTATCAACGGTCGTTCCGGCATCGTGCAGGCGTACCGTACCGGTCGTGGCTCCATCTATGTGCGGGCCAAAGCTGAAGTGGAAGTGGACGAGAAGACCAGTCGCGAGACCATCATCGTTCACGAGATCCCCTATCAGGTGAACAAGGCTCGACTGATCGAGAAGATCGCCGAGCTGGTCAAAGAGAAGAAGATCGAGGGCATCAGTGCCCTGCGCGATGAGTCTGACAAAGACGGCATGCGCATCGTTATCGAGATCAAGCGCGGCGAGTCCGGCGAGATTGTGCTGAACAATCTCTACAAGCACACCCAGATGCAGACCACGTTCGGCATCAACATGGTGGCGCTCGATAACAACCAGCCCAAGGTGATGAACCTTAAAGAGATCCTGGATGCGTTCCTGCTGCACCGCCGTGAAGTGGTGACCCGCCGGACCGTGTTCGAACTGCGCAAGGCGCGGGATCGGGCACACATTTTGGAAGGTCTGGCGGTTGCGCTGGCCAACATCGATCCCATCATCGAGCTGATCCGCCACAGCGCGACCCCGGCCGACGCGAAAGCGGGCCTGGTTGCCAAGGGCTGGGAACTCGGCAACGTGGCCGCCATGCTGGAAAAAGCGGGCGACGATGCAGCACGGCCCGAGTGGCTGGAGCCCGAGTTTGGTATCCGTGAAGGCCAATACTTCCTGACCGAACAGCAAGCCCAGGCCATCCTTGACCTGCGTCTGCACAAGCTGACCGGCCTCGAGCACGAGAAGATCCTGGAAGAGTACCAATCTCTGCTGGATCTGATCGCCGAGCTGCTGCACATCCTGGCGAGCCCGGCTCGTCTGATGGAAGTGATCCGCGATGAACTGCTGGCCGTGCGCGAGCAGTATGGCGACGAGCGTCGCACCGAGATCAGCATGTCCAGTGCCGAGATCAACATCGAAGATCTGATCACTCCGGAAGATGTGGTGGTTACCCTGTCTCACCAGGGCTATGTGAAGTATCAGCCGCTCTCCGACTACGAGGCCCAGCGCCGCGGTGGTCGTGGCAAGTCGGCTACCCGGATCAAGGAAGAGGACTTTGTGGAGCGTCTGCTGGTGGCCAACACCCACGACACCATTCTGTGCTTCTCCACCCGTGGCAAGGTCTACTGGCTCAAGGTTTACCAGCTGCCGGAAGCGTCCCGTGGCGCCCGTGGTCGTCCGATCATCAACCTGCTGCCGCTGGAAGAGGGTGAGCGTATCACCGCTATCCTGCCGGTGAAGGAATATGACGCCGAGAAGTATGTCTTCTTCGCCACCGCCAACGGTACCGTGAAGAAGACCAGCCTCTCTGACTTCAGCCGTCCGCTCTCCTCCGGTATCCGCGCCATCAACCTCAAAGAGGGTGATGAGCTGATCGGGGTGGATATCACCGATGGCAGCAACGAGATCATGCTCTTCTCCGATGCGGGTAAAGTCGTTCGCTTCGCGGAAGGTAGCGGTCGCGCTGATGCCGATGTCAGCGATGACGTTGAAACCGACGACGATGCCGGCAATGACGATGATGGCAGCGACAACGGCGAAGGCACCGAAAGCAAGGGTACCTTCAAGGGCGTTCGTCCCATGGGTCGTACCGCCGCCGGTGTCCGTGGCATCAAGCTGGGCGCCGGTGACAAGGTGGTTTCCCTCATCGTTCCGCGCGGCGAAGGTGCCATCCTCACCGCCACCGAGAACGGTTACGGCAAGCGGACTGCGTTGGCCGAATACCCGACCAAGAGCCGTGGTACCCAGGGCGTTATCTCCATCAAGGTGGATGAGCGTAATGGCAAGGTGATCGATGCGATCCAGGTCGAAGACACCGACCAGATCATGCTGATCACCAACGGCGGCACCCTGGTGCGTACCCGTGTTGCCGAGGTGAGCGTCATTGGCCGTAACACCGGCGGTGTCCGTCTGATCCGTACCGGTGAAGACGAGACCGTGGTTGGCCTGCAGCGCATCGCCGAGAGCGACGAGGACGAGAACGACGCTCTGGCCGTTGACGGTGAGGTATCTGAAGGTACCGATATCGCGACCGGCACTGATGCAGTCGATGCAGGGGAAGCGGGCGACGAGTAATCGTCACCTGTTACCCGAGCAACGTCTCTGAACAAAAAGAGCGACCCTGGTGGTCGCTCTTTTTATTTGTCTGCTTTTTATGACTGCCAGATGCAAGTCGGGCAGGGTGCTGGCCTGATCACTCCTGCAGCCACATTCTGGCGCTGCGGGCGGGAATGGCGACCCGTACCCACTGGCTCTGCACGTTGATCACGTCACCTTGGTCGAGCACGTCACGATAGTTGCGATACCAGTTCATCTCGAACCTGGCGGTATCGAGCCAGTACTCCTGCTCATAGTCGCACTTGTTGATGCCGACCAGCCCCTGTTTGCCCCGTTGGAACAGCACGAAGCAGTCGCCACTGCCGACCAGCTGCATGGGCTGGCCCTGCACCGCATTGTGGAAACGGATCATCCCCTTGAGATCGGCGCGCTGGTAGTAATCCTGCCAGCGCAGTCCATCCTTGGCCTGGGTCTCGCCGTGATCCGAATAGACCAGTGGTGAGCCACCATCGCGGCCGAGCAGGTAGGCATAGGCCAGCTTCTCGTCAGTCTGGCTCAGGATCTGATAGCGGAAGCCGTCGTTGGTGGGGATGTCGTGGGTCACGGCAAAGGTGACGGCGCGATTGCCCGGTAGCGCCTGACCATAGGCGCCCGGATCCGCCAGCAGGTTCATGCTGCCACCGTAACTTAACGCACCACGCAGGGAGGCAAACAGCGGAAAGTCATAGGCTCCCTGGCCGCTGCTGTCGAGGTAGGGTTTGAGGAAGCGCTCGTAATCGGTGCTGCCTGCCCCTCCTGTGGTGATCACCTCGCCAAACACGTGCATCCCCTGTTTGATCTCGGGGGTGAACACAGCATTGATCTGGTAATCGCTCATGTGTTTGACCGCATCGATCCGAAAACCCTTGATCCCCATCCCCTTGAGCGCCTTGAGATATGCCTGTTGCTGGCTGACCACCCAGTTGTTGGGATCCAGATCCGGCAGCCCCTTGTCACCGGCACTGCCACAGAGTCGCCAATACTGGACATGACCCGGATCGCTCCAGTCGCTGATGCACCCTTCCGGATGAAAATCCTGACCGGAGAGGAAGTTTTGCCCCAGATCGCCAAACAGTTTCTGGCGCTCGAAATAGGCCGGGTTGCTGGCGTAGCTTTGCAGCAGCTCGTTGCCGGGATAGTTGAGGTCTTGGCGTTTCCAGCTTTCGTTGGCCATGTGGTTGAGCACCACATCGGCGTAGACGGCGATGCCCCGCGCCTTCATGGCGGCGATCAGCTGCTCGAGATCCTGCTTGTTGCCAAGAGGGGAGTCGACAAGACGCAGATCCTGCGGCTGGTAACGAGCCCACCACTCGTTGCCTGATGACTTGAGAGGTGGCGAGATGAGTACCTGTTTGTAACCGGCTGACTTGATAAGGTCGGCTTTGGCGGTCACTTCACTGTACTTCCAGTTGAAGGTGTGCAATATGACGTCGGCGTGCGCCAAGGGGGCGATCAGCATGCCTGTGATCGCCCATATTCCCGCTGTGTGTTTCATTATTGTGTCCCTGTTTTTATAGATGCCTGAATGGGCAACCCAGCTTTGGCGGGAACAGGATGTGCTGCAATTCACAACCTGCAGATTTGTGACCGCTTTCAGGATGATTTCGCCGAATATGTGAACTGTTTCGGCTTTTCCTCGCCACCGCCAGTTGCCTTTTTACAAGTGATTTTTTTGTCATTTCCCTGTCATTCCCAGTCGCTATCCTGCCGGGCGAGTGGTGCGTTGTTGCCATCACCTTCACCCTCAGGAGCTGCATATGACCAGTTGGATCACGTGGGAAATTTGGTGGAGCCGGGTATGGGGCGAATCAGAGATGCCGCAATATGAAGAGGATGAGCACGAAGTGGCTCATGAACCCTCGCGACTACCGGTTGAAATGGTGCAACAGGGGCGGGATCAGCGCGCAGGCTAAGGCGTTAGCCCTCTCTTTACCGGATAGCGCTTTCTTGTCGCGACATGGCTACTTCGTTGGAAAATTCTGAAAAGCGGGATTTCCACGGGATGTGTTGCGCCATATCTTCCTCTCAAGCTCTTGGCACGCCTGATGTGTGAAGGGCGTGAGCAGGGGGATTAGAAGAGCGACAGCTGCTCTCCCGGGCGGATAAATCCATCCAGCCTGAGCTGAATATGGCGTTTACCCAGATCGAGGCGCTTGTTGATAAGGCGAAAGCGCTGGGCCAGCAGATCGGCAAAGTGCCCCTCACCGCGCATGCGGGTGCCGAAGGCGGTACTGTTGAGCCCGCCACCGCGGCTGGCTCGCAACTGATTCAAAATAGCCTCCTTCTGGCCCGGATAGTGGGTATCGAGCCAGTCACCAAATAGCGGCGCCAGCTCGTGGGGCAGGCGCAGCAGGATGTAATCGGCGCAACTGGCGCCAGCCTCGGCGGCCGATTTGATGATCTGCTCCAGCTCCGGTTCATTGAGCCGCGGGATCATGGGGGCGGCCAGTACCCCCACCTGCACGCCAGCGTTGGCTAGCTTCTCGATCACTTTCAAGCGGCCTGCGCCCGTGCTGGCGCGGGGCTCCAGCTGTCGGCGCAGGGTTTCGTTCAAGGTCGTCACCGACACCATCACCTGACACAGTCCCTCTCTGGCCAGCTCGGTCAACAGATCGAGGTCGCGCAAGATCATGGCGCTTTTGGTAATAAGCCCGACCGGATGGCGGTGGGCCAGCATCACTTCCAGCAACTGCCGGGTGAGGCGATAGCGCTGCTCGATGGGTTGATAGGGGTCGGTATTGGCGCCAATGAAGATGGTCTGTGGCTGATAGGCCGGTTTGGCAAACTCCCGACGCAGCAGATCGGCTGCATTGCGTTTCGCAAACAGCTTGCTCTCGAAATCGAGACCGGGGGAGAGCTCCAGATAGGCATGACTGGGTCTGGCATAGCAGTAGATGCAGCCGTGTTCGCACCCCTGATAGGGGTTGATGGAGCGCCCAAAGGGGACATCCGGCGAGCTGTTGTAGCTGATGATGCTGCGTGCATCGATCTCCCGCACCTCGGTGCCAGGCACAGAAGGAGTGAAGGTGGCATCCCAATCGGACGATTGCCAGCCGTCATCAACCGCTTCGACAAGGGGGCCGCTAAAACGGTGATCGATATTGTGGGGGCTGCCTCGTCCTGCCATGGTGTGCACCGATACTGTTTATACATACAGTTATTTTGCAGGTGCCCCGGATAAATGACAACTACTGCTGAGCGACCGGGTGCAAAAAGGGTTGTTGCAGGGATCTCTTGCTTGATTGCGGCGCTACATTTCGTTTACATAGACGAAATGAGAACTGGATCACGGAAATTATCATGAGTCCCACCACTTCCCGTTGGCTATTTATCGGTCTGATTGCGCTGGTTATCTGGCGTCTGCTTCCGCTCTCCACCGAGCAGGAGATGGCTGCTGCCAACCGTGCCTGGCGTACCGGTCACTTTGATGAGGCGACCCGGATCTGGTCGCCACTGGCCGATCAAGGCCAACCTCGGGCGCAAGCCTTGATGGGCTGGAGCCATGAAG
This sequence comes from Aeromonas sp. 102P, assembly GCF_051920345.1. NCBI lineage: Bacteria > Pseudomonadati > Pseudomonadota > Gammaproteobacteria > Aeromonadales > Aeromonadaceae > Aeromonas > Aeromonas sp. 102P. The sequence continues at coordinate 2,821,234 of NZ_JBQBCZ010000001.1, forward strand.
TGGGGCAGGGGAGCGAGCAGGATATCCATCAGGCCATCAGCCTCTATCGCCAGTCCGCGCAGGCAGGGGATCCCTTCGGCCAATATCGGCTGGCAGAGCTCTATCTGCGCGGTGTTGGGGTCAAGCGAGATCTGCGCCAAGCCTTTCACTGGATGGATCAGGCTGCCCGCAATGGTGATGTCCCGGCCATGCTGAAAGTCGGCGTCCTTCATCTGATGGGGGTCAGCGGCAGGGTCGATCTGCCTCAGGCGAAACAGTGGCTCTATCAGGCGGCACAAAAGGGCAACAAGCTGGCGCTTCAGGTGCTGCAAGAGCTGGCGCTGGCCGAGGAGGGGAGCAGTGACTTTGACTTCAACTGGCAATCCCTGCTTGGTGAATAGTCGGCAGGCGACTCATTTGACTGTAGAAAATATCTGCAAATCCGATACAGCACGCCCGACTTCTGGTAGCATGGGGGCCGTTTTGGCTTGGTTTGTCATGTTAGACATGCTGTTTGCGTGTCAGGCCGTCTTCGCAAAGTGCTGTGGAGAACCAGAACATCACCTTTTTGAATCTCTTTTCCATCCCGCATGTGACCTTTGGTAGGGGTCACCACTGTATAAGGAAACACATAATGCCAATCATTACTCTGCCTGACGGCAGCCAACGTCAATTTGCCCACTCTGTTTCCGTCATGGATGTGGCTGCGGACATCGGTCCCGGTCTCGCCAAGGCGTGCATTGCCGGTCGGGTAAACGGTGAACTGGTTGATGCGTGCGAGCTGATCGAAGCCGATGCCTCGCTGGCCATCATCACCGCCAAAGACGAAGAAGGTCTGGACATCCTGCGCCACTCCTGCGCCCACTTGCTGGGTCATGCTATCAAGCAACTCTGGCCCCAGACCAAGATGGCCATCGGTCCTGTCATCGACAACGGCTTCTACTATGACGTTGATCTTGACCGTACCCTGACCGATGAAGATCTGGCTGCCCTGGAAGAGCGCATGCTGGCGCTGGTAGCCAAGGATTACGACGTCATCAAGAAGAAAGTCTCCTGGCAAGAAGCGCGCGATGTATTCGAGGCGCGCGGCGAGTCTTACAAAGTCGAAATCCTGGATCAGAACATTGCCCGTGATGACCAGCCAGGTCTCTATCATCACGAAGAGTACATCGACATGTGTCGCGGCCCGCACGTGCCCAACATGCGTCACTGCCACCACTTCAAGTTGCTGAAGATGTCCGGCGCCTACTGGCGTGGCGACTCCAACAACAAGATGCTGCAGCGTATCTACGGTACCGCCTGGGCTGACAAGAAGCAGCTCAAGGCCTATCTGCAGCGTCTGGAAGAGGCCGCCAAGCGCGACCACCGCAAGATCGGCAAGCAGCTCGACCTGTATCACATGCAGGAAGAAGCACCCGGTATGGTGTTCTGGCACAACGATGGCTGGACCATCTTCCGTGAGCTGGAAACCTTTATCCGCGGCAAGCTCAAAGAGTACGACTATCAGGAAGTGAAAGGTCCGTTCATGATGGACCGCGTCCTGTGGGAGCGTTCAGGTCACTGGGAGAAATATGCCCAGGCCATGTTCACCACCCAGTCCGAGAACCGCGAGTACGCCATCAAGCCGATGAACTGCCCGGGTCACGTCCAGATCTTCAACCAGGGTCTGAAATCCTACCGCGATCTGCCGCTGCGTATGGCCGAGTTTGGCTCTTGCCACCGCAACGAGCCGTCCGGTTCCCTTCACGGTCTGATGCGGGTGCGCGGCTTCACTCAGGATGACGCTCACATCTTCTGTACCGAAGAGCAGATCATGGAAGAGGTCTCCGGCTGTATTCGTATGGTCTATGACGTCTACGGTACCTTTGGTTTCGAGAACATCGTGGTCAAGCTCTCCACTCGTCCCGAGCAGCGTATCGGCTCCGACGAGATGTGGGATCGCGCCGAGAAAGCCCTGGCCGAAGCGCTGGAGCTCAACGGTCTGAAGTACGATCTGCAGCCGGGTGAAGGGGCGTTCTACGGTCCCAAAATTGAATTTACCCTGCACGATTGCCTTGATCGTGCGTGGCAATGTGGTACCGTGCAGCTCGACTTTGCCCTGCCTGGTCGTCTGGGTGCCACTTATGTGGGCGAAAACAACGATCGCCATGTACCCGTGATGATCCACCGGGCCATCCTGGGTTCTATCGAGCGCTTCATCGGTATTCTGACTGAAGAGTACGCCGGTCTGTTCCCGACCTGGTTGGCACCGACTCAGGCTGTGGTCATGAATATCACGGACAATCAGGCCGATTATGCGGTGAAAGTAGCCAAAGCATTGAATGATGCGGGCCTTCGCGCAAAAGCGGACTTGAGAAATGAGAAGATTGGCTTTAAAATCCGCGAGCATACTTTGAAGCGAGTACCTTTCATGCTGGTCTGCGGCGATAAAGAAGTTGAAGCCGGTAAGATTGCAGTACGGACTCGTAAAGGGGCTGACCTGGGCACTTATCCTGTTGAAGAGTTCATCGCTCTGTTGACCCAAGAAGTTCAGACCCGCGGACAAAAGAAAGTGGAGGAATAAGCTATAAAAGGCGGAAAAAAACTGGGCAAGCAACCGCAAGCCCGCGCTCACCGGATCAATGAAGAGATCCGTCTGAAAGAAGTTCGTCTGACTGGTCTGGATGGTGAAGCCATTGGCATTACCTCCATTCAGGATGCTCTGAACTTGGCCGCAGAGGCCGGAGTTGATCTGGTAGAGATCAGTCCAAATGCTGAGCCGCCCGTTTGCCGGATCATGGATTACGGCAAATTCCTCTACGAAAAGAGCAAAACAACCAAAGAACAGAAGAAAAAGCAGAAAGTCGTCCAGGTCAAGGAAATCAAATTCCGTCCTGGCACTGACGAAGGCGACTATCAGGTAAAACTACGCAACCTGGTTCGCTTTCTGGAAGACGGGGACAAGGCTAAGGTCACCCTGCGCTTCCGTGGTCGTGAAATGGCCCACCAGGATCTTGGTATCAAGGTTCTGGAGCGCGTCAAGAACGATCTGGAAGAGTTGGCCGTAGTCGAGTCGTTCCCGAAAGTCGAAGGCCGTCAAGCTGTGATGGTTCTCGCACCTAAGAAGAAATCTTAAGGCCCACAAGAAATTGTCTCATGGGGCAAGCCCCATGAGACGGTTCGCCTTGCGATTTTGTTGTCACTCACAATGCGGAGTATGAAATGCCGAAGATGAAAACCAACCGGGGTGCTGCAAAGCGCTTCAAGAAGACTGGCTCGGGTCGCTTCAAGTGCAAGCACAACCACCTGCGTCACATCCTGACCAAGAAGAGCAGCAAGCGTAAGCGTCAGCTGGGACCGAAATTCATGGTTTCTGCTGCCGACCACAAACGTGTTGTCGCTTGTCTGCCGTACGCATAAGGGGGGATGTGAAAAATGCCAAGAGTTAAACGTGGTGTGACTGCTCGAGCTCGTCACAAGAAAGTAATGAAAGCCGCCAAAGGTTACTACGGCGCCCGTTCCCGTGTTTACCGCGTAGCGGTACAAGCGGTAACCAAAGCTGGTCAGTATGCCTACCGTGACCGTCGCCAGAAAAAGCGTCAGTTCCGTCAGCTGTGGATTGCGCGTATCAACGCTGCAGCCCGTCAGAATGGTCTGTCCTACAGCCGTCTGATCAACGGTCTGAAGAAGGCTTCTATCGAGATCGATCGCAAGATCCTGTCCGATATCGCCGTTCACGACAAAATGGCTTTCACCGCCCTGGTTGAAAAAGCTAAAGCAGCTCTGGTTTAATCCAGTTCTGTTATAAACGCTAAAAGGAGGCTCAGGCCTCCTTTTTTGTGTTTGTCATTCACGGTTTCACATTACTTTTCCCTTTCTCCCATCCATATTCTGTCCACTGTTTTACACGCGCTACAGTTTTCTCCATACAAGGCGATATGTGCGAGATGACCTGTTTTACAAATGGCTTATATGCCAACAAACTAGATGTTTGTTCCACTATTTAAGGAGTGGTGGTGAACCGATAAGACTCGCTTGATATAACAAAATGATTTGTAGGGAGAAAAGCCCACCTTAACTATGGTCAGCGAAGGGGCTTTTTTGTATTATTCCCCTCTTGACCTTATTTAGCCTAAAGGCTCCTGTACCGGGAGTGGTGACGAGGAAGACATGCAACAGCTTGAAGAAGTAGTCGGCCAAGCCAGAGCCGAAATTGAGGGCGTGAGCGATATCGCTACCCTCGACGAAATCCGGGTCAAATATCTGGGTAAAAAGGGCTTTTTTACCGAGCAGATGAAGGGCCTGGGTGCCTTGTCTGCCGAAGAGCGTCCCGCCGCGGGCGCCGTGATCAACCAGGCCAAACAGCAGGTTCAGGATGCGCTGAACGAGCGTCGTGAAGCGCTCGAAGTCGCCGTGCTGAACCAGAAGCTGGCTGCCGAGACCATCGACGTCAGCCTGCCGGGTCGCCGCATCGAGAATGGCGGTCTGCATCCTGTAACCCGCACCATCGAGCGCATCGAGCGCCTGTTTGGCGAGATGGGCTTCAAGGTTGCCCGTGGTCCCGAGATTGAAGATGGCTTCCACAACTTCGATGCGCTGAACATTCCGGCTCATCACCCGGCGCGTACCGATCACGATACCTTCTACTTCAATCCTGATCTGATGCTGCGTACCCACACCTCCGGTGTGCAGATCCGCACCATGCAGCAGCAACAGCCGCCGATCCGCATCATCGCGCCGGGCCGCGTCTATCGTAACGACTACGACATGACCCACACCCCGATGTTCCATCAGGTTGAAGGTCTGCTGGTTGACGAGCATGCCAGCTTTACCGAGCTGAAGGGCATTCTGCACGACTTCCTGCGCAACTACTTCGAGGAAGATCTGACCATTCGCTTCCGTCCTTCCTACTTCCCGTTCACCGAGCCGAGCGCTGAAGTGGACGTGATGGGCAAGAACGGCAAGTGGCTGGAAGTGCTGGGCTGCGGTATGGTGCACCCGAACGTGCTGCGTTCGGTCGGTATCGATCCGGAAAAATACTCGGGCTTTGCCTTCGGCATGGGCGTTGAGCGCCTGACCATGCTGCGTTACGGGGTCAACGACCTGCGTGCCTTCTTCGAAAACGACCTGCGCTTCCTCAAGCAGTTCAAGTAAGGGCGAGAGAACATGAAATTCAGTAAATCCTGGGTGATGGAGTGGGTCCGCACCGAGTTGAGTGACAACGCGCTGGCCGAGCAGATCACCATGGCCGGTCTGGAAGTGGACGCCGTGGAAGCGGTTGCCGGCCAGTTCAACAATGTGGTCGTGGGTGAAGTGGTCGAGTGCGCCCAGCATCCGGACGCCGACAAGCTGCGGGTGACCAAGGTCAACGTGGGTGAAGCCGAGCTGCTGGACATCGTCTGTGGCGCGCCGAACTGCCGTCAGGGCTTGAAAGTGTGTGTGGCCAAAGTAGGGGCGACCCTGCCGGGTGATTTCACCATCAAGAAAGCCAAGCTGCGTGGCCAGCCGTCTCACGGCATGCTTTGCTCTTTCAGCGAGCTGGGTATCGACGTTGAAGCCGATGGCATCATCGAGCTGCCGGCCGATGCCCCCATCGGTACCGATATGCGTGACTACCTCAATCTGAACGACGTCTCCATCGACGTGGATCTGACTCCGAACCGTGCCGATTGCCTCGGTATCGCGGGTCTGGCTCGTGAAATTGGCGTGCTCAACAGCGTGGACGTGGTCGAGCCGACCTGGGCACCAGCTGTTGCTACCATTGATGCAACTTTCCCGATCCGGGTTGAAGCACCAGCTGATTGCCCCCGTTATCTGGGCCGCGTCATCAAGGGGCTGAACTTGCAGGCCCAGAGCCCGCTCTGGATGCAAGAGAAGCTGCGCCGTGGCGGCATTCGCTCCATCGACGCCATCGTCGACATCACCAACTATCTGCTGCTGGAATACGGTCAGCCGATGCACGCCTTCGATCTGGCTACCCTGGAAGGGGAACTGGTGGTACGTCGCGCCCACGCTGACGAGCCGATGACCCTGCTCGACGGTAACGAAGTGAAGCTCAAAGAGACCACCTTGGTGATTGCCGATGCCAAAGGTCCTGCCTGCATGGCCGGTATCTTCGGCGGCAACCGCACCGGTGTATCCGAGACCACTACCGACATCTTGCTGGAGTGCGCCTTCTTCGCGCCGCTCTCCATCACCGGTCGTGCTCGCGCTTACGGTTTGCACACTGACTCTTCCCACCGCTTCGAGCGTGGGGTTGATCCCGAGCTGCAAGCCAAGGTGATGGACAGAGCCACCCGTCTGCTGTTGGACATCTGCGGCGGTGAAGCCGGTCCGGTCATCGAGGTCAAATCCGATGCCCATCTGCCGAAAGCGGCCCCCATCAAGCTGCGTCGCAGCAAGCTCGACAAGGTGATCGGTATCAGCGTGGCGGATGCCCAAGTGATCGAGATCCTCACCCGCCTCGGCATGCAGGTGACTGTGGATGCTGACGGTTGGACTGCGCTGGCACCCTCCTGGCGTTTCGATATCGCCATCGAGGAAGACCTCATTGAGGAAGTGGCTCGCATCTACGGCTACAACAACATCCCGAACCTGAAACCCGCAGCCTCTCTGGCGATGGTTGAGCAGGCAGAAGGGCAGGTGACCTTGAAGCGCGTACGCGACCTGCTGGTTGACCGCGGTTTCCAGGAAGCGATCACCTATAGCTTCGTCGATCCCAAGACCCAGCAAACCCTGTTCCCGCAGAGCGATGCCATCGTGCTGCCGAACCCGATCTCGGTCGAGATGTCCGCCATGCGTGTCTCTCTGTTCCCGGGGCTGGTGCAAGCCGTTGTTTACAACCAGAATCGTCAGCAGCCGCGTGTGCGTCTGTTCGAGCAGGGTCTGCGTTTCATCAAGGATGAAAGCGCCGAGAACGGCATTCGTCAGGAGCCGATGCTGGCCGGTATCATCACTGGCAACCAGAGCGACGAGCACTGGGACATCAAAACCCGCGCCGCCGACTTCTTTGATTTGAAAGGGGATCTGGAAGCGGTGCTGGATTTGACCGCCGAAGGGGCCACCTTTACCTTCGAGCGCACCGAGCACAGCGCCCTGCACCCGGGCCAGAGCGCAGCCATCCTGCGTAATGGCGAGATCATCGGCCACATCGGCGTGATCCACCCGAGCCTCGAGAAGAAGCTGGGCCTCAAGAGCCGTGCGGTGATGTTTGAGCTGGAGCTGGACAAGCTGACCCCGGCCAAGGTGCCGGTTGCAGCCGAGGTTTCCAAGTTCCCGGCGAACCGTCGCGACATCGCCGTGGTGGTCGATCGTCAGGTTCTGGCAGGTGATGTGCTTGCGGTAATTAAAAAAGTTGGCGGAAATCAGGTAGTTGGAATAAACTTGTTTGACGTATACCAGGGTGCTGGTATGGCAGAGGACAAGAAGAGCCTGGCCATCAGTCTTGTATTGCAAGATACCCAGCGCACCCTGGAGGAGAAAGAGATTGCCGAGACCGTAGACAATGTCGTGCGGGCCCTTGGTGAAGAGTTGAATGCATCCTTGAGGGATTGATCTATGGCGCTTACCAAAGCCGACATTGCAGAGCACCTGTTCACCCAGCTCGGGATGAGCAAGCGTGAAGCCAAAGATATGGTGGAAGCCTTCTTTGAGGAAATCCGACAGGCGCTTGAGCGTGGTGAACAAGTCAAGATTTCAGGCTTCGGTAACTTTGACCTTCGTGAGAAGAATCAGCGTCCCGGACGCAACCCCAAGACGGGCGAGGATATTCCTATCAGCGCCCGCCGCGTGGTGACCTTCCGGCCTGGCCAGAAGCTCAAGGCCAGGGTAGAAAATGTTGAACCCAACGAGTGATAAAAAGCCAGGCAGATGCCTGGCTTTTGTTTTCAGATGACCAAATTCCCCGTTTTTCTTCTGGGTGCCGTACTGGCACTGCCATTGCACGCCAAGCCTTTGCAGACCACAGTGCTGCCGTTGGCGCCGGCGACCCAAGCTTATGTAAATTCACTGAGTCAGCTTTCGCTCTGCTATCCTGCGACGCTTCCTCCACCATACCTGATGGCCGAGGGGGGACTGCTCAAGGATCGTCTCGCCCGGTTGCAGGAGTTGTTCCCGATTCCGCTTGTGCTCAAAGAGCTGCCCGATTGGCAGACATTGCGCAACGGGCTTGCAGAGGGGGAATGCGACATCATTCCCTATGTCGGAACCCGCAAGAAGGCCGTGGAGGGCATGCGGTTAAGTCGTCCGATGATGGAGACCGATGCCGCCATCCTCTACAAGGGAGAAAATCTCACACAGGCCCGCTTTCTGGTCTACTCAGTGGCAGACTCAGCCCGCCTGCTGCACGAGCTCTATCCCCAGGCACGCGTTATTTCCCTAAAAAGCGGAGAGAAGGTCTACGACGCGCTGCAGAGTGGCAAGGGTGATGCCTATCTGGGGGACTATCTGCAACTGCGCTATCTGATGCGCGAGTTTCCTGCCGATGGTTTGCGCCTGCGCCGCCTGTTTGGTGAGGATCGGATCATCAGCTATCGCCTGATGATGCGCGATCAGCCGGAGTTGGCCAATCTGGTGGACACCCTGATCCGTCATATGCCCGCCGGTACTATCTATACCGATCTGGCCCGTTATCTCGATCAGGGGTCGCTCTACGTCAACCAGCCCCACTTCAGCGATACCGAGCAGGCCTGGTTATCCGGCCGCGGTCGCACCATTCGCCTGGTGGTCAATCCCGAGTTGATGCCCTATAGCGGCGTCAATGATCTGGGGGAGGCGAAGGGGTGGAGCGCGGATGTGCTGCGCTGGGTCACCCAGGAGACCGGCCTGAAATACAAGCTGGTACCTGCCGCCAGCAAGGCGGAGGCCGTAGAAAAGCTGCGCCGTGGTGAGGCGGATATGATGGCCGGCTTGCCGGAATCCCCGGCATTGACGGATCAGTTCATGTTCAGTCGGACGATCTCCACCAACCGGTTTGCCTTGATCAGCAAGCGCAAGCTGGCTGCTGATCGCATTACCCAACTCCAGCGCCAACGTATTCTGGTGCCGGAATCCCTCTACGATCCCTCCTTGCTCGCCCTGCTCGGTGATCAGGAGTGGGTTCGCACCGACGGCCTCGAGCAGGGGCTTGCCGCGATCAAACAGGGCAAGGCTGACGCCATGCTGAGCGAGCTATATCAGCTGCAATATCCCCAGCGTACCAACTTGCTGGAAGGGCTCGATATCGAGGAGCTGGAAGATCGCTTCAGTCTTGGCTTTGCCATCAACAAGAGTCAGACCGAACTGGCCGGGGTGATGGATCGCAACCTGATGGCGCTGACCAGCACCCAGATTGACGAACTTAACCAGCGCTGGCGCCGCTTGCTCGTCGTGCAGCAGCCTGGCGTGAGCTACGCCGCCTGGTTTGGCTCCATCGCCATGGCACTGCTGATCAGCGGTATCGTCATCGGCGGGATCTGGCGCTCCCGCCAGCAACTGGCACGGGAAGTGGCCCAGCGTCACGCCGCCGAGAAGGCGCTGGCCATCGAGAGCGAGCTGCGGGAAACCATGTTTCAGGCGTTGCCGGTGCCCGTCTATCTGCGCAATAGCCAGGGCAAGGTGATCAAATCCAATAAACAGGGGCGACGTCTGGCCCTGCGCTATTCGCAGCAGTTGATGCTGCCGCCGGTACAGCCCCAGAAGAGTGAAGGAGAGCTGGTGCTGGGGGATCAGGTCTTCGCCTATGCCCAGCATCCGCTGCGACTGGACAAGCAGGCACCTGCCACCGATCTCATCGCCCTGTCGGATATCAGTGTGCTGCGTGAGCAGGCCCGTTTTCTGCGTCAGGCAGAGCGCCGCCTGCGCGCCCTGACCAATACCGTGCCCGGCGTGGTGCTGCAGTTTATGTTCGAGCGGGGACGGGTAGGGGGTATCGAGTTTATCAGCCGGGGCTGTTACGAGCTGCTGGGGCTGGCGAGCCAGCAGATCCGACGTGAGCCCAAACGGGTGCTCACTATGCTGGAGCGCGAGGATCGCCGCCGGGTACGCCGAGAGATGTTCGCCATGTTGCAGGTTGGCAAACCCTTCGCATTCACCATGCGCTATCACCATCCGACCAAGGGTCTGCGCTGGTTGCAGCTCTATGGCCGTGGCCGCAGTCAACCGCAGGGTTGGCGAATTTATGCGGTGATGCAGGATGCCACTTCCCGGGTCGAGCAGGATCAAGCACTGCAGCACTCCCATGAGCAGGCGCAACAGGCAGTTCTGGCCAAGGGGCGCTTTTTGGCCGCCATCAGCCACGAGATCCGCACGCCGATGAACGCCATGCTCGGCTTGCTGGAGTGGCTGGCCAGCACCCCTTTGTCGAGAGAGCAAGACTCTGCGCTGGCGCGGGTGCGTCAGGCGGGGGATGAGCTGCTCGGCCTGCTCAACGATGTGCTCGACTTTAGTCGCAACGAAAACAGCAAACTCTCCCTCTCGCCGCAACCCACCGATTTTGCCGAGCTGTGCGAGCACGTGGCGGCGGTGCACTGGACCAAGGCGCGGGCCAAGGGATTGCAACTGCGCCTTAAGTTGAACCCGGCTCTGCCAGCCCTGCAGACCCTCGACCCTCACCGGGTACGGCAAGTGCTCCACAACCTGCTCTCCAATGCCATCAAGTTCAGCCTGCGTGGGGAAGTGGTCCTGTGGGCCGAGGTGGTCGCATCGACCTTGCGCTTCGGTGTGGATGATCAGGGGCCGGGGATCACCGCCAAGATGCGTCCCACGCTCTTTATGCCGTTCGAGCAGTTTGCCGTTGAAGGGCAACTGCGGGCGCCGGGCACCGGTCTTGGTCTGGCGATCTGCAAGCAACTGATCGAGCAGATGGGGGGGCTTATCGATGTCGAGGGACGCGTCGGCGGCGGTAGCCGCTTCTATTGCGAGTTGCCGCTGAAGCGGGTACAGCAGGAGCCGGACTGGCAACCCAATGTGCGGCAGCTGGCGCTCTCTTTACCCCACGATGAGGCGCAAGCGCTCTCGCCCTGGCTCAGTCGATTGGGGATCGCCACCGTCAGCAACGCCGTTGATACGCTGCAAGCGGAGGTGGACGAGAAGGGGCTCTACTATTGGGCCTGGCAAGGGGAGTCCTGGGTGCCCGGGACCATCATCACCCTGCTGCAGCCACGGCTGACCCCGGATCAACCGGTCGCCGGTACCCAGCCCGGGCTTGGCATGCGGGTACTGCTGGTTGAAGATCACGATGTCAATCGCGAGCTGATCAGCCTGCAACTGGGGCAACTTGGTGCCAGCGTTATCACTGCCGCCAACGGGCAGCTGGCGCTGGAGATGCTGGCACAGCAGGAGGTGGATTTTGTGCTGACCGACCTGCAGATGCCGGTGATGAACGGGGCCGAGCTGTGCAGGCAATTGCGCCAATCCGCCCGTTGGGTCCGTCTGCCAGTCTATGTGATCACCGCAGATCTCAGTGATCAGGCGGCAAGGGAGCTGCAATCCTGCGGTTGCGATGGCCATCTGGACAAGCCGGTCGCCCTCAAGGAGCTGGCGACCTTGCTGCGCCATATTGCCAAAGAGGGGGGCAATGCTGTCGCCCCGACACCGATTGCCTCGCTGCTGACCGATGAACTGGCCGCCCTTTATCTGAAGGCTACCCGTGATGATTTGGCCGAACTTGAGCGCTGCAGCACAGAAGAAGATGAAGTTGGCGTGAATGCTGCTTTACACAAGTTGAAGGGGGCCGCCAGAATGGTAGGGGCGACTGCGTTGGTGGCGGTCATTGAAGAGTGGCAACAGGCGCCCCATCCGATGCTGCAAGCCAGATTGAACCGGGCACTGGATGAGTTCAGCCAGCAGTTTTCAAAGAGGGCTCAAGATGATCATCACTGATGAAGAATTACTGGCGTTGCTCGATTCGGAAGAGCATGAGGCGGCAGGATTTTGCCCCATTGTGCTCTATGCCCTCGACAGCACCGCCCATGAGTTGGCCAGCACCATGACATTGCCCTCCTATGTCACGCTGCACCGTACCCGACCGGATGCCTGCTGGCAGTGGGAAGGGTTGTTTGCGGCAGGTGCCATTGCCCTTTACGACCCCGCCGCTCATCAGCAGGCGGACTATTTCCCCCAGTTGCAGCAGCATGAGGGGATTTACGCTATCGGCGAGGATTGGCTGGGGGGGCTTGCCGCCAGTTACCGTAACTGGTGCAACTGGCTGGCCGCTAACAAGGTGCTGCTGCTCGAGGATCACCCGTTTCAGGGGATGCAACTGCAACAGACCATCGCCGGGTTGGGGCTCTCCTGTCAGTGGGTACAGGATGAATCGGCCTGTCTTGCGGCATTGTCGGCGGGCGACATCAGCCTGCTGGTGTGCGATCTCAGCCTAGTGGAGCAAGATGCCATCAGTCTGCTGATGAACCAGCCCCAGTTGCAGGAGGCCGGACTGCCCATTGTGCTGCTTTCGGCCCATGAGCAGACGCTGATCGACGGTGCCCGCCGCCTGCTGCACGATGCCGGTTTCAACATTCTTGCAGCACTGGCCAAGCCGCTTGATTGCGACGAGCTGCTCAGGTTGCTGCGCCGACTCTATCTGGGCCCGCTGCGTCAACAGCGCTTGAGCGGCCAGCGCCGCTCCATCCGCCGGTGGCAGGGGGAGGTGCAGGGTCAGCTTGGGCTGCTCTCCAGTCCCGCGACCCCTCATCCGGTCTGGCTGGCGGTAACGGGTTTACCCAGCCGCTGGGAGGCGCTCAAGGATTGGCTGACGGAGCAATCGCGCACCCCATCCGAACTGACCCTGCTGATCCACCGTCGAGACCACCTGCTCGGCAATGCCGATCGCTTTGCGCTGGTGCTGCAAGCCAGTCTGGCGGGGAGCAAGCTGGCGCTGCTGCTCGATAACAGCCAGCATCTGCCATTCGATCTGCTGGAGCGTTTGCCGCTGCAAGCCTTGCTGCTGGGGCAGGGGATCTTGCCGGAGATGGAATCCTTGACCGGTGACTCCCTGCTGGGACGCTTTATGGCCCGGGTTCGAGAGCTGGGGATCGCCGTCTATCTGGATGATCCTTACAACCTGCTCGACGTCGAGGTGTGGCGAGAGCGCGGTATGACGGGGCGCTGGTAAGCCATGCCGCGCTACCTCTGCTGGCCCATGCACCGGGAGCGCCTTGACAAAGGGCTGGATGGCTGGCCTCATCCGGTTTCCCGGGCCGCGCTGCCACTGGCGATGGAGGTCTCCGGGGTGCCTTGCTTGCTGCGCGAGCTGCATGGTGTGGCGCCTGCCCGCATGCTGGCCGCTTACGATGCATTGAGTGAAGAGAGCATCTATCTGCGCTTTATGCGCCCGAAACGGACGCCGCCACCGGAACAGGTGGCCCAGTTTCTCAATTACCATCCCGAACAACAGATCTCGCTGTTACTGACCGATCTGGCCGGTGAGCCGCTGGCTCAGGCGCAATCAATCCGCCGCCGCCTTCATCCCGATCGGGCGGAGTTTTCTTGCATCGTGGCGGATCACTTTCAGCACAAGGGGGCGGGGCGGCGCATTCTGCTGGCGCTGGCACTGCTGGCCAGGGAGGACGGGATCCGGGAGTGGACGGCGGAAGTGCTGGCCCAGAACCGGCCCATGCTGACCCTGCTCAAGCGCCTTGGCTTGCCGCTGACCCTGGTGACCGGACGGGAGATGGTCTTTGTCAGGCTGGATCTGTCGGTACTGGATGCCTGGTTATCCGTGCCGCCAGCGGTGCCGCTTAAGACCAAGGGCGAATAGTGACACTTTTTTCCCTGTGCTAAGGTCACATTTATTGTGCGGGGATAGACGGAGCAGCTTATGGCGCAGTCATACAAACATATCGTGATCCTGACCGGCGCGGGGATCTCTGCCGAATCCGGCATCAAGACTTTTCGTGCCTGCGACGGTTTGTGGGAAGAGCACAAGGTCGAGGATGTGGCGACCCCCGAGGGGTATGCCCGGGATCCCGAACTGGTGCTGCGCTTTTACAACTCCCGCCGCACACAGCTGCAACAGCCCCAGGTTCACCCCAATCCGGCCCACTATGCGCTGGCCCGCCTCGAGCGACTGCTGCCCGGTTCGGTGACTCTGGTCACCCAGAACATCGACAATCTGCACGAGAGCGCTGGCAGCAAGAACCTTATCCATATGCACGGCGAGCTGCTCAAGGCCCGCTGCCCGGAGTCCGGTCAGGTGATCGAGTGGCGTGGCGATCTCCATCAGGACGAGCTCTGCTCCTGCTGCCAGTTCCCTCAGCCGATGCGTCCCCATGTGGTCTGGTTTGGCGAAATGCCGCTCGGGCTGGATCGCATCTACAGTGCGCTGGCCCAGTGCGATCTCTTTATCTCCATCGGTACCTCTGGCGCAGTCTATCCGGCTGCCGGGTTTGTCCATGAAGCGGGCCTCAACGGGGCCCACACCATCGAGCTCAATCTCGAGCCGAGCGAAGTGGGCAGCCAGTTTGACGAGAAACGTTATGGCCCAGCCTCCCTGCTGGTGCCCGCCTATGTCGATGAGTTGCTGGAGGCGTGCGGCATTCATCAACCGAGGCAAGTCGAGGGGCACAACTGGATGGAGATGCGCGGTCCCTGAGCTACTGTGCGACGGGATAGTTGCAATGGTTCGGTGAAATCGCCACACTGGCAACCATTTAAAAAATGGGACGCAGTTGGCGCAAATTACCATGACCGCAGTAAAGCAATGGATCGCTTTTTTTCTCCTGATGCTGGCCAGTGCCAGCGCATCGGCCTCCATCCCCCTGATGACCCTGGTACTGCCAGATGGCCAGCAGGTGACCCTCGATGATGCGACCCTCTCCGCCTTGCCACAGACCGAGTTCACCACGACTACTCCCTGGACTCAGGGCTCCCACCACTATCGCGGGCCGACCCTGTCTGCCGTGCTGGCGGCGCAAGGGATCCCGGATGCTCGCAAGATCGCCGTTTCGGCCCTCAACGGCTATCAGCAGGTGGTGGATCTGGCCCTGTTCGACGGCGTGCCGCTGACCTTGGTGCGTCAGGAGGACGGCAAACCGCTGACCCGGCGCAACAAGGGGCCGCTCTGGCTGCTCATCCCGTTCACCACCTATCCCAAGCTGGACGTCCCTGCCATTCACAACTGCATGGTGTGGCAGGTGACCCGCATCGAGATCGTCGATTGATGGGGCTATCCCGCCAAAATCTGCTGTTGGTTGCGGTGTCGCTGCTGTTTCTGCTCTCGTCGGGCAGCAGCCTCTATCTGTAGTATCGGCAGGAGCAGCTGGTCGATACCTTCTACCGCAATGTCCACTGGAACATCAGCCAGGTGATGCTCGAATCCCAGCGTTTCCTCTACGACCTGCAGCTCTATCGGGCTGGCAGACTGTCGATGGAGACCCTGAGCCTCGATTACGATCTACTGTGGAACCGGCTCGACATCTTCCTCATCAGCAGTGAAACCGCCGAGATGCGCCAGCGGCACGGGCTCGGCAAGGTGCTGGCCACCCTGTTCGAGCAGATCAAGCAGCTCGAACCCCAGATGGAGGCTGGTGCGCTGCACGAGGGGGCTGAGCTTGCCCGCTTGCAGGAGGCGATCGCCAGCCAGACCGGTCTCATCGAACAGATAGGGGATCAGATCCTCTCCGGCCAGGAGCGGGAGCATTCGGTCAGCCAGATCCGCAACAGCCTGTTCTGGCTTCAGATCTGGCAACTGATCCTGTTGTTGACCGGTGGCGCTCTGGTCGCAGCCCTCATTCGCGCCAATCTGGCGAACCGTCGGCTTGCCCTGCTCGATCCCCTGACCCAGCTTGGCAACCGCCGTGCCCTGCAGGAGCAGCTCTCTCGCGCTCTGCATGCCGATGGTGTGAGCGCCCTGGTGGTGCTCGATCTCAAGCGCTTCAAGCAGGTCAATGATCTGCTGGGTTATCAGGTCGGTGATCGGCTGTTGCAGATGGTGGCCGACAAGCTGCAACAGGCCCATGGCAGCCACGCTTACCGGCTCGGCGGAGATGAATTTGCCGTGGTGTTGACCAAAGCGGATGATGCGCTGGAAACCGCCATTCATGAGCTGCTGGATCTGCTCCATTTCGAGTTCGTGACCCGGGAATGCAGCTTCGATCTGGCCTGTCGGCTCGGGGTCGCCAAGGCGCAGCAACAGGATGCCGCCCGGCTGCTGGATCAGGCGATCCTGGCCCTCAACCAGGCCAAGCGTAGCCAGGAGGGGGCGATCAGCTGGTTTGAGCCGGCCATGCTGCAGCAGCTTCAGTTGAGTCAGTAGCAGCTTCATCAGCTGCGAGAGTGGCTGGTTGGGCGCGAGCCTGCACCGCTGCGAGTGGCATTGCAGGAGCTCACAGACGGGCAGGGCAACGAGATGTGGCAATTGGCGCTTGAGTGGCGTGAGCAGGGAGTACCCTGCTATATGCGCTGGCTGCAGGAGTGCGGTGTGCTGGGGCCCGTGTTGGCCCGTGTGCTGCAAGCGCACGAGGCGCAGTATAACGATGGTCGGGCACTGCTGGTCCCGCTCGACAATCAGGCCCAGCTGACCCATCTACTGGCCTATTTGCCGGAGGCTTCCCGTACGCCGCTAGTGTTGCTGGTACCGACGCTACAGCCGGATGGTGCCTTGCTGGCGGGATTGCGGCAGCAGGGTTGCACTCTGGCGCTCAGAGAGATTGGCAGCACCACCGCGGCGCAGCTGGCAGCCGGCTGGCCTGTCCGCTACTGGTTGCCGCAGGGTGATGAAGATGGCGAGTTGCTGCAACCGCTGGCCAGACGATTGGGGCTGGTGCCACTGCAAGTGCTGGCAGCCAGGGAGACAAGGTCGCTGGCCTGAGGGCAAAACGCGGTATTGCATCGGCAAGAGACAAAATGAAACAAGGCGACCCTGGGGTCGCCTTGTTCGTTTATTGCCCCTGAACGTCAGGGACGGGGCGCGCAGGATTGCCTGATCACCAGGTCTGGGTCGACGGTGATCAGGTGATTCTCCACCGCTTCGCCGTTTATGCGAGCCAACAGGCGGGTAACGGCGAGGCGTCCCAGCTCCTCTTTGGGCTGGTTGACGGTGGTGAGCGGTGGCGACATAAATTCGGCCAGCGCCACATTGTCATAGCCAACGATGGAGATATCCCGCGGGATCACCAGCCCCGCCTGATGGGCGGCACTGATGGCCCCCATTGCCATCATGTCGTTGCAGACAAAGAGGGCGGTGGGACGCTCGGGCAATGCCAGCAGACGGGTCATCGCCTGATGGCCGCTGGCGCAGTCAAAATCCCCCTCCTGGATCCACTCTTGATTGAGCGTGAGACCTGCCTCCTGCAACGCCTGCTCAAAGCCAGCTTGGCGCTGGTTGGCGGGGGCGCGGCTGTGGGGGCCTGTGATGCAACCGATGGCGGTATGGCCCAGCTCAATCAGATGGCGGGTCGCCAGATAACCGCCGTGGAAGGAGTTGTCTGCGATAAGATCCACATCTTCGCTGACTAGCCCCCAATCCATCACCACCACCGGCAGGCTCTTGAGCCAGTCGAGCTGATTGAACACCTCTTGTTGGCCTTCGCTACACATGATCAGCAGACCATCGACCCGCTTGCGCAGCATCATCTTGAGGTAGGAGAGGGCCGTCTCGGCTTGACCCTCGGTGTTGCCCAGCATCAGGTTGTAGCCCTGCTCGAAGCAGTAGCGCTCCACCCCGCGCACCACCTCGGCAAAGAAGGGGTTGCTGGAGGTGGTGACCAGCATGCCGATACTGTTGGTCTCCTTCACCTTGAGGCTGCGGGCCACCAGACTCGGGGCATAGTTGAGCTCACGCATGGCGGCGAAGACCCGCTCGCGGGTCTCCTCAGCCACAAAACGGGTCTCGTTGATGACATGGGAGACGGTGGTGGTGGAGACCCCCGCCAGCGCCGCCACCTCCTTGATATTGGCCATCAGTGCCCCTGTGCAGTCTGCTCAAGCAGGAAGGTGTCGACCTCCTGCTTGCTCGGGATGGAGCTCTGGGCACCGAACCGAGTGACGGAGAGTGCCGCCGCCCCGTGGGCAAAGCGCACCGCGCTGTGGAAATCGGCACCGGCCAGTTCCGCTGCCAGCAGGGCGCCGTTGAAGGTATCGCCCGCGGCTGTGGTATCCACCGCCTTGACCCGAAAGCCCGGGATCAGCTGTTGCTGCTGGGCGTTGCTGCAATAGACCCCCTGCGACCCCAGGGTGATCATCACGTCCGCAATCCCCATCTGGTGGAAGCGGGCGGCCGCCTCGCGGGCACTCGCTTCATCGGTGACTTTTACGCCGGTCAACAGCTCGGCCTCGGTCTGGTTGGGGGTGATAAGGTCGACCAGTGCCAGCAGTTCGCTCGAGAGCGGACGGGCAGGGGCGGGGTTGAGCACCACCCGGGTGCCGTTGGCGCGAGCCAGCCGTGCAGCTTCATGGACGCTCTCGAGCGGCACTTCCAGCTGCAACAGCAGGGTGTGGGCGTCGGCGATCATCGCTTCGTGGTTTTTCACCACGGCAGGGGTGATGGCCCCGTTGGCTTCGGCGGAGATACCGATACTGTTCTCCCCCTCATCGCTCACATAGATGATGGCGATACCGGTCGGGAGCTTGGGATCGAGCTCGACGGCGCTGACGTCGATGCCATCTTTGGCAAAGCCGGCTTTCATCTGGTGGCCGATGGCGTCATCACCGATGCGGGCGATAAAGGAGACGGGAGCACCGAGACGGGCAGCCGCAACCGCCTGATTAGCCCCCTTGCCACCGGGCACTACCTGATAGCTGTGGCCGGTCAGGGTTTCACCCGGGCGAGGAAAGTGGGGAACGCGCAGCACATGGTCTGCATTGACACTGCCCAGAACGACGAGACGATTCATGTTGACTACTCCTGATGCATCTTGGCTTGAACACTGTGATGGCGTGAGCTCAAGCCGGGAGGCACCTGAACGAAAGGGAAAAGGGGAGGCGAGCCTCCCCCTTGTGATTTATTTGCTGACCACTTGCAGCGGTACCGGAATGGATTTCTCGACCGGCTGACCTTTCAGCACCTTGTCGGCAGTCTCGACGCCGATGGCACCGATCAGGGCTGGTTGCTGGGCCACGGTGGCGGCCAGTTTACCCTTGGCAACGGCGGCTTTGCCATCGTCAGTGCCGTCGAAGCCGACGATCATCACCTCTTTACCGGCAGCTTGTACCGCGCGGATGGCACCCAGCGCCATCTCGTCGTTTTGGGCGAACACTGCCTGTACGGTCGGATGGGCGGCCAGCAGGTTTTCCATGACGTTCAGACCCTTGGTGCGGTCAAAGTCGGCAGGCTGGGAAGCCAGTACCTGCAGCTTGTTGGCCGCCACGGCCAGGGCAAAACCTTCGCCACGGTCGCGGGCGGCGGAGGTACCGGCAATCCCTTCCAGCTGAATGACCTTGGCGCCGGTACCCAGTTTTTCGGTGATGAAGTCACCGGCCAGCTTGCCGCCCGCCACGTTGTCGGAGGCAATGTGGGCCTTGACCTCCCCCTGCGCGGCGCCGCGGTCCAGGGTCAGTACCGGGATGCTGGCGCGGTTGGCCAGACGAATGGCGTTGCCAACCGCTTCGGAGTCGGTGGGGTTGATCAGGATGGCGCCGACCTTGCGTACGGTGAGATCTTCCATGTTGGAGAGCTCTTTGGCCGGGTCATTCTGGGAGTCCAGTACCACCAGCTCGTAACCAAGCTCTTTGGCTTTGGCTTCAGCACCCTCTTTCATAGTGACAAAGAAGGGGTTGTTGAGGGTGGAGACCACCATGGCCAGGGTTTGATCGGCGGCCTGGGCGGTGCCCAGCACGGACATGATGGCGGCAGCGAGCAGGGTATTGAGCTTTTTCATCATTTCATTCCTTGTGTGTGGCATGTCGTACGTTATTAACGATTGCTTTTGTTATCGATCATCACGGCAAGCAAGATCACGCTGGCCTTGGCGATCATCTGGTAATAGGACGATACATCGAGCAGGTTGAGGGCGTTGTTCAGGAAGCCGATGATCAGGGCACCGATCAGGGTCCCCATGATGCGGCCCTTGCCGCCCATCAGGCTGGTACCACCCAGCACCACCGCAGCGATGGCATCCAGCTCATAACCCATGCCCGCAGTGGGCTGGGCAGAGGAGAGGCGAGAGGTAACGATAAGCCCTGCCAGTGCCGAGAGCGCGCCGCACAGACCATACACCGCCAGCTTCACCCGATCCACATTGATACCGGAGAGGCGGGTAGCCGATTCGTTGCCACCCAGCGCGTAGATGTAGCGACCCAGACGGGTGTGGTTGAGCATGAACCAGGCGAGCAGGAAGACGATAGCCATCAGCCAGATGGGCACCGGCAGACCGAACAGGTAACCGGTACCGAGCCAGGCGAAGTGATCGGCGCCGTCACTGAAACCGGTGGAGATGGGGCGACCCTCGGTATAGACCATGGTGATACCACGCAGGGCGGTCATGGTGACCAGGGTAGCGATAAATGCCTGCACCTTGCCCTTGGCAATGATGAGGCCGCTGACGCCGCCCAGCAGGGCACCGGCACCCAGAGTGAGGGGCACCACCAGCCAGATGGGCAGCTCCATGGCGACCATGGTGGCGGCCAGCGCACCGCACAGGGCCAGTACCGAGCCGACCGACAGATCGATACCGGCGGTGAGAATAACCAGCGTCATACCGACTGCCATGATGGCGTTGACCGAGGTCTGGCGCAGGATGTTGAGCAGGTTGTCGGCGGTGAAGAAGTTGGGGCTCAGAAAGGAGACCACACCAATCAGGACCAGCAGCGCGACCAGGGATTTGTTCTCGATCCACCACGCCTTGCTCATGACGCCACGGCGGGAAAGGGTTTGGGTTGTCATTGGGATGCCTCTTGCTCTGCTTGCCACTGTTTACCGACTGCCGCCGCCATCAGCTTCTCCTGATTGGCATCGCGGGTGTTGAACTCTGCGCTGATGCGCCCTTCGTGCATCACCATGATGCGATCACTCATACCGAGCACTTCCGGCATCTCGGAGGAGACCAGAATGATGCTCATCCTCTCCTTCTTGAACTGGTTGATCAGCTGATAAATTTCCTTTTTCGCCCCCACGTCGACGCCGCGGGTCGGCTCGTCGAGGATCAGCACCTTGGGCCGGGTCAACAGCCCCTTGGCGATGGCCACCTTCTGCTGGTTGCCGCCGGAGAGCAGCTTGATCAGCTGATCCTGACTCGGGGTCTTGATGTTGAACAGGCGCACATAGTCACTCACCGCCTGTCGCTCGGCCTTGCCGTCAATCTTGCCGTTGCTGATGAACTCGTCGAGGGCGCAGAGACTCA
The DNA here is from genome assembly GCF_051920345.1 of Aeromonas sp. 102P. NCBI lineage: Bacteria > Pseudomonadati > Pseudomonadota > Gammaproteobacteria > Aeromonadales > Aeromonadaceae > Aeromonas > Aeromonas sp. 102P. Next base: position 2,842,446 of record NZ_JBQBCZ010000001.1, read on the forward strand.
TGTTCTCCCGCACCGACAGCTCCAGCACCAGCCCATCGCCTTTGCGATCTTCGGAGATATAGGCGATACCGGCGGCCAGGCCATCGGCCGGACTGGTTGGCACCAGCGCGTGGCCATCTACCGTGATTTCACCGCTGCTGACAGGGCTGGCACCGTAGATCAGCTTCATCAGCTCGGTACGGCCGGAGCCCATCAGGCCGCTAAAGCCCAGAATTTCCCCCTGACGCAGGGAGAAACTCACCCCGCGCACGCCGGGACCGGCCAGATCTTTCACCTGCAGGCTGACGGGGCCAAGCTCGCGCTCAAGTCGCGGATACTGCTCTTCCAGCCGGCGACCCACCATCATCTCGATGATCTTGTCTTCATCCAGATCGCTCACCGCCTTCTCGCCAATCCACTTGCCGTCCCGCAGCACGGTGACCCGATCGCAGATCTCGAAGATCTCTTTGAGGCGGTGGGAGATATAGACGATGCCGCAACCTTGCTCACGCAGCTCGCGGATAACCTTGAACAGCTGCTCGGTCTCGGTATCGGTCAGCGCATCGGTCGGCTCGTCCATGATGATGACGCTGGCATCGAACGACAGCGCCTTGGCGATCTCCACCATCTGCTGTTCGCCGATGGAGAGATCCCCGAGTCGGGAATCCGGCCCGTGTTTGACCCCAAGTCGTGCCAGCAGGCCGCTCGCCCGCTCGCGCAGTTGTTTGTGGTCGATGCTGCCAAAACGGGTGCGCGGTTCGCGACCGAGGAAGATGTTGGCGGCAATCGACAACTCCGGCAGCAGGTTCAGCTCCTGGTGGATGATGCTGATCCCCTGATCCTGAGAGTCGCGGGGGCCCTTGAAGTGGACCGGTTGGCCGCGGTAACTGACGCTGCCCGCATCGGCCTGATAGATACCGGTCAGCACCTTCATCAGGGTGGATTTGCCGGCGCCATTTTCACCGAGCAGGGCCATCACCTGGCCCGGATAGACCCGCAGACCCGCTTCGTCGAGGGCGCGCACACCGGGGAAGGTCTTGACGATCCCGGTCAGCTCCAGAATGGGTGAGATGGGGGAGGTTGTGCTCATTTGCAGCTTCCTTGAAGAGGCCTTCTTTGAAGAATGTCAGAACGCCACACCGGCGCAGAGGATCAGGTTGGCGTAGGGAGTCACCTCGCCGCTGCGCACGATCGCCTTGCTCTGGCGGGAGCGGGTTTTGAACTCCTCATGCAGGCAGTATTCGATGGCGATGGGCTTGCCCTGGGCGGCTGCGTGAGCCTCAAGCTGATCGACCAGCGCCTGATGGGCGGCGGGGCTGATCTGCTTGATCTCGCTTGCCATGATCGCTTTCTCCACCACCAGATCGGTAAGCAGGGCAGTCAGTACGGTTGCAAGGCTGGGCGTCCCCGCCATCAGCGCCAGATCGATCCGCTCCGGACCTGCCGGAATGGGCAAGCCTGCATCGCAGACGGTGATCTCGTCGGTGTGGCCCATCTGTGCCACCAGAGCACTCAGGGGAGCATTGAGCAGTACGCCTCGTTTCATACAGCACCTCATCAGGCCTTGGCCCGTCAATCTGTGAACCGCTAGGCAACCGGTTACGCAACCGGTTGCGTCATGGCGCAAAGATAGGCTTTTTACCGGGGAAGGGCCACGGCAAAACCACGGAAATGTGAAAACGATCTCAAAGGCGGGAGAAGAAGTGCAGGGGAGGCGGCAGGAAGGGTGTCAGCAGAGCCCTGACACCCTTGTTATTTATCGAGCTATTGATTTTATGGTTAGTTGGCCAGTGCCTTGGCGACCGCCGGACGGCTCAGCATGCGCTGATAATGGTCGGCAACCTTGGGGAATTCACCGATCTCGACCCCATCGCTTTTCAGCCAGCCCGCGACCACGAACAGATAGATATCCGCCACGCTGAACTGCTCGCCCAGCACCCAGGGGCCTGCCAGATAGTGCTGCTCAATCTGGGCAAAGCCATCGCGCATATTGCTGGCGACTTTCTGCTGCATGGCGGCAATGGCCTGCTCGTCATCGGCCCAGCGGCTGCCACGGCGACCGTGGGCGTGGGAGACATGCACAGTGGAGGCGAGGAAGCTGTTGACCTCCTGCATGCGGGCCAGCAGGAACGGATTGTCCAGCGGCGCCAGCTTGGCTGCGGGGAAGCGCTGCGCCACATAGAGCAGCAGGGCCGGGGTCTCGGTCAGTGTGCCCTGCTCGGTGACAAGGGCAGGCACCCGCCCTTTGGGGTTGATGGCAAGATACGCAGGGTCACGTTGCTCCCCTGCGGCGAGGTTGACGAGACGGGGTTGGAACGGGGCATTCGCTTCCAGCAGGGCAATCTGCACGGCCATGGCACAAGTGCCGGGAGCGAAATAGAGGGTCAGATCGGACATGAATACTCCTGATTGGCTCAGGCCACCCGCGATATCGGCGAAAAACGTGTTTTCGTGATACCTCGAGGGGTCATGAAAAAAGAGAGGGGGCAACGTTTGCCCCCACAACCAATCTACACCCCACAGGGGTAATGAAAAAGCGCAGAATTAATCGGCGTTGGCCGCCTTGTTACTCGTCATACCTGAAGCCTATCGTTCAAGGCCATTAGCTTCATGGTTAAAATAAAAACTTTTGATATTAATACTCTTTTAAATACAATGTTTTTTAAATGAGTAGATCACTGTTCTGCTTGATGCATATTATGTTAGTTCTGACTTAATATCTGACCATGCTTTTTCTAAAATTTTTTGAGACTGTTCTTCAAGCGCTTTTCGGTATGCCCCGACATTTTTTGCAACGCCATCTTTCATAACAGCTTCATTATAAAGATCATGAATAAGGGATTTAATGATTTCAGTATATTCTTTATTGGCATCTAGCATTAGGTGTATTCTAGTTCTTGATGTAATTAACTGTGAGTGATACTCATAAAACGCCTCACTAGATGAAAACTGATTGTCGATATTGCGCCTCACTCTGATTGTTGAGGCTAGACTTACGAACTGAGAAATATGTTCTCTCAACTCTGTTATCCAAGCTTGTCGCAGTTCTGCCTTTTTAGCTAAATTTTGTGATTGTTGATTTTGTTTACTTATACGACCTACTGCTATAGACGTAAATATACTACCTATACCTATTAATCCCGTAATCATTATCATAGGCCAGTCGGGCGATATTGATAATAAAAATTCTTGTCCCTCACTAGATAAGACTAATCTTTCAACACTCATATTTACTCTGTAATATAATGGTGATTGGATGGGTAATGGTAATAAATAATACCATCAATTGGACTCGACTGTCTACTATACCTTGCTTTACATATCTTAAATTGGGCGAGATACACCTTAGAACCCATGAATCATAGCGATGATACAGGGTCGTATGTTCGATTAGCGAAGTGTAATCGGACGTTCGCGGTTTCGATAATACTGTACAGCCATTGCTTATAAACTCGTTTATTTTTCCCGTACTCCCACAATGGGGCAACTCTGAATCTGATCAAGATGGCCATATTTACCACAATCATCACCATACCCCCCTTCAAATCGGCTTTGAAGCTGGCTGTTTGAGAGGACGGTTGCTGTTCATATATGTTGCCTTGAATCGAGGTTCCCCGTGCCTCTCGGTGTTAAAGACTATTGCGCCGAGAAACCGTGCTGGTGGATAAAAAGAGAAGGGGGCAAATATTGCCCCCTTAATCCATTAATCCCGTCAGGGCTGATTAACCGCCGACTTAACCGGCCTTGGCCACCATGGCTTTCAGCTGCAGGAAGTACTGCTCGTAGAGGCGGGAGGCATCACCCACATCGGACTGGAATTCGCCCTTGCGCTTGATCTCGTCGCTCGGGAAGACCATGGGGTTGTTGCGAAACGCCGGGGTGAGCAGGGGAATGGCATCCTTGACCGGGGTGGGGTAGCCAATCGCCTCGGCCACCTTGGCGGCCACATCGGGGCGCATCAGGAAGTTGATCAGGGCGTGGGCCTCTTTGACATGCTTGGCCTTGGCCGGGATGGCGAGGTTATCCATCCAGAGTACCGCACCCTCTTCGGGGTAGGTCATCTGGATGGAGGGGTATTCGCGCTGGGCGCCGTAGGCCGAGCCGTTCCACAGCATACCGATATTGACCTCACCGGCGATAAAGGGGTCGGCCGGGTTGTCGGAGTTGAACGCCTTGACGTTGGGCATCAGCTTTTTCAGGTATTCGAAGGCTTCGGCAATTTGCGCCTTGTCCTGGGTGTTGGGGCTGTAACCCAGCTGCACCAGCGAGATATGGAACACCTCGCGGGCATCGTCCATCAGCAGCAGGCTCTCTTTCCACTCCGGTGCCCAGAGTTGCTTCCAGCTGGTGACCGGCTGCTCGATGATGTCAGTGTTGGTGCCGATGCCGGTTGCGCCCCAGATATAGGGGATGGAGTAGCGGTTGTCCGGGTCGTACTCGTGGTTGAGCAGGGTGGGGTCGAGGTGCTTGAAGTTGGGCAGCTGGGCGCGATCCAGCGGTTGCAGCATTCCCTCTTTGGCCATTTTCGAGATGAAGTAGGTGCTGGGCACCACCACGTCATAGCCGTCGCCATGGGTTTTCAGCTTGGCGTAGAGGGTCTCGTTGGATTCGTAGGTGGAGTAGATCACCTTGATACCGGTCTCTTGCTGGAACTGCTCCAGCAGGCCGTCCGGCACATATTCCGACCAGTTGTAGAAGTAGACCACCTTGTCGTCGGCCGCGTGAGCGCTCTGGCTCAGCAGCGGGGTCGTGAGGGTGAGGGCGGCTGCCAGCAGGGCGCCGGCCTTGTGTTGGATTGTCATCAACAACTCCTTGGGGTTATGGGGCCTTGCGGCCCACCGTGACAGAGTTCGCCAAAGATGGCGGGGACGAAACGAGCAGGGTCAACCCTGCCGTTTACGCAGTAACAGTTGCGCCAGCAGCACCATCCCGAGGGAGGCGACCAGCATCAGGGTGGCCAGGGCGTTGACCTCGGGGGATACCCCCACCTTGACCATGGAGTAGATCTTGAGCGGCAGGATCTCGTAGGCCGGGCCGGTAACAAAGGAGCTCACTACCACGTCGTCCAGCGACAGGGTAAAGGAGAGCAGCCAGCCCGCCATCACCGCCGGCAGCGCCAGCGGCAGTATGATGCGGCGCAGGATGATCCACTCGCCAGCCCCCAGGTCCCGCGCTGCCTCCAGCATCCGCACATCAAAACCGCACAGCCGCGAGTAGACGGTGATCACCACGAACGGCAGACAGAAGGTGATGTGGGCGATCAGCAGCGACCAGAAGCCGAGCGCAATGCCGGTCACCACAAACAGGGTCAGCAGCGAAATGGCCATCACGATATCGGGGGACATCATCACCACAAACAGCATGCCGCTCACGTACTGCTTACCGCGAAAACGGTAGCGAAACAGCGCCACGGCGGTGAGGGTGCCGATCAGGGTGGCCGCGGTGGCGGTGAGGGCGGCGATGGTCAGGGAGTGCTGGGCCGCCTGCATCAGACTGGCGCTGGCAAACAGCTTTTCATACCAGCCCAGGGTAAAGCCGCGCCAGTCGATGCCATATTTCGACAGGTTGAAGGAGTTGGCGATCAGCACCCCGATGGGCACATAGAGATAGCCAAACACCAGCAGCAGGAACAGAGCTTTCAGTGCGCGCATCATGCCAGCTCCCCCTTCTTGCTCAATAGCTTGCCTGCCCGCCAGTAGCAGTAGACCAACAGCGCCATCAGCACCGTCAGCATCACGCTGATGGCCGCACCAAAGGGCCAGTCACGGCTGTTGAGGAACTGGGTCTTGATCAGGTTGCCGATCAGCAGGTGCTTGGCGCCCCCCAGCAAGTCGGAGACATAGAACATCCCCATGGCGGGCAGGAACACCAGTAGACAACCGGCGATGATGCCGGGCAGGGTGAGGGGCAGAATGATCCGCACCAGCCGCTGCCAGCCGTTGGCGCCAAGATCACGCGCCGCCTCCAGCAAACGGCCATCCAGCTTCTCGATGCTGGAGTAGAGCGGCAGCACCATAAAGGGGAGCAGCACATAGACCAGCCCGATGATGACGGCCACCTCGGTATACATCATCTGCAGCGGCCGCTCGATGAGCCCCAGATCCAGCAGCCAGCCATTGATCAGCCCCCGGGTACCGAGCAGCACTTTCAGCGCATAGGTACGAATGAGAGAGTTGGTCCAGAACGGCACCACCACCAGAAACAGCAGCAGCGGGCGGATACGCGCTGGCAGATGGGCCAGCAGCCAGGCAAAGGGGTAACCCACCAGCAAGCAGATGCTTGTAGCGAGCAGCGCCAGCCAGAGGGAGTGGAGCAGCACTTCGAAATAGAGGGGGTCCAGCAGGCGGCCATAGTTGCTCAGGGTAAAGAGCGGCGCGATAAGTTCGGACTCATCCCGGGTGAGGAAGCTGACGCCGATGATCATCAGGTTGGGCAGGAAGACAAACAGCGTCAGCCAGCCGAGGATCAGCGCGATGGCCGTGTTGCGAAAGCCGTTGTGGGCAAAGCTGTGCGGTACCCGCAGATTAGTGAGGCTCATAGGGCAACACCACCTCCCAGCTGTCAACCCAGTGGATCGCCACCTCCTGACCGAGACGGTAGTCAAAATCGGGGTCATCTTCGTCGAAGAACTCGGAGATAAGCAGCTGTTTTCCGCTCTCTAACGCGATCACCGAATCCAGCGTCGCCCCCTTATAGTTGCGCTCGCGGATGTTGCCCCGCAGCGCGCCACTTTGATCGTCATCCTGATCGAGAATGCGCAGATCTTCCGGGCGCAGCAACACCAGCACCTTGTCGTCTGGCTGGAACGGCAAGGTGGTATGAAGCAGGCACTCGCGCCCCTCTACCTCGGCCTGCCAGATGCCGGGCTCGCGCTGGCTGATCAGCTTGCCATCCATCACGTTGATCTCGCCGATAAAGCGGGCCACGAACAGGTTGGCTGGCGATTCGTAGATATCGCGCGGGGTGCCGCGCTGGATTATCTTGCCGCCTTCCATCACCAGGATGCGATCAGACATGGTGAGCGCCTCTTCCTGATCATGGGTAACGAAGACAAAGGTGATGCCAAGGCGACGTTGCAGCGCCTTGAGCTCGCTCTGCATCTGTTTGCGCAGCTTGTAGTCGAGCGCCGAGAGGGATTCGTCGAGCAGCAGCAGGCGGGGCTTGTTGACCACGGCGCGGGCGATGGCGACCCGTTGTTGCTGGCCGCCGGAGAGCTGATCCGGGCGGCGGTTGGCCAGCTCGGTGAGCTGCACCATGGCGAGGGTCTCCTCGACCCGCTGGCGGATCTCGCTGGCCGGTACTTTCTGCATCTCGAGGCCAAAGGCGACGTTTTCAAACACCGTCATATGAGGGAAGAGCGCATAGCTCTGGAACACGGTGTTGATGTGCCTGCGTTCGGCGGGGATATGGGTGATCTCGTCACCGGCCAGATGGATGGAGCCACCGTCGACCGATTCGAGCCCGGCCAGCAGGCGCAGCAGGGTGGTCTTGCCACAGCCGGAAGGGCCCAGCAGGGTAAGAAATTCACCGTCATAGATTTCAAGGTCAAGGTCACTCAGGATCACCTTGCCATCGTATTTTTTGCTGATCTTGTTCAGCGCAACAATTACCTGTGGATTGTTCATCATCCGCCAGTCTCACCCCAGCCAGTGGCCATCGTGTTGAAAGAGGGCCGCATTCTATGCAGCCAATCCATGAAATCAAAGGCTTTTTGGCCCGAATTAGCCGCAAGTGCGCAGGAAAAACGGCTACGAATAGCAGACCAAATCGCTATAATGTGCCACCTGATTTGGTCGTTTTCGATATTGGATAGTCAATTGAGTAATAAAATGCGTATTGGCGGCTCCCTTGAGCAGTCTCTGAACCAGGGCTACCGCCTTGATCTGAAAGGGGTCATCCAGGAGGGATGGCAACAGACCCGCCGTACCGGATTTGGCCTGCTGCTGGCGATTGTCGGGGTGACGGCGATCTGGATCCTGCTCAGCAATGTGCTGCTGTTGCCCTATCTGGGGGATGATAGCCAGATGAATGTGGCCATGGTGCTGAGCCTGCTGATGACGGTGGTGATGGCCCCCATGACCAGCTCCCTCGATATGCTGGGGTTGCAGCAGTCGGTCGGGGTGCGCGCCCGCGCTAACCAGGTGTTCGACTTCTTCCGCCACTTTGTACGCCTCGGCATGTTGAGCCTGCTTGGCAGTCTGCTCACCAGCCTGTTTGGCCCGCTATTCGATCTGCTGGGATTGCCCGCCGTACTCTCTTTCATTCCCTCGGCCCTGATCGGCATGGGGCTGCTCTTTACCGTCCCACTGGTGCTGGAGCGTGGCTTGACGCCGCCCCAGGCCATTCTGGTTTCTCTCAAGCTCTTTGCGCGCGGCTGGCCCAGCATTGTGCTGTTCCACGGCGTGATGACCGCGCTCTTCTTCCTGGCTCTGATCCCCATGGGGTTGGGGCTTATCTGGGTGGCACCGCTCTATTTCAACTGCAAGGGGATCCTCTATCGGGATCTCTGCGGGGTGGGGGTAGAGGTTAACGAGGTGACAGAAGGCCCCAACCATTTCAATGCATGATGCAAAAGGACGTTGAATGACCCGTCGATATGGAGTGACCAAGGCTGTGCGCCAGAGCCTGCTGGCAACGCTATTGCTGCCAGGGCTGGCGCTGGCTGAGCCGGTGCTGGATCTGCAATACAGCACCTTTTACAGCCAGATGAAGACCTTTGCCAAAGGGGAGTTTGGTCACGCCAGACTGGGGTTTTATCTGACCGATCCGCAAAATGGTCAGCGCTGTGGCCTCACCTTTGCCCGGGTTGCAACCGACAGCAAGGAGGTCGCAGGAGAGGTAACGGTCGATAGCGAACTGCGCCTGCCTTTTGATGAGGATCTCAACCTCGACAAGGGGATCGTGACCGTCGGCCTGAAAGAAGAGCACGCCACATGCGATATGACGGTACAGGTGATGGCCGACGCACCAAATGGCCCCGAGCTGCCGCTGGCGGAGTTGGCGGCCCGTCAGCAGCAGATGCAGTCGTTGCTCGACAAGATGGCGGGCATGGTCGGCAAGCACTTCCTGCCGAAGATGGAAGGGGTACGCATTACCCTGGTGCAGCAGAGCGGCACTGCTTATCTGATTGATGGCGCCCGTCAGGAGGCGCTGCCCTGGCAGGAAGGCCACCTGCTGCTGAGCAATGAGCAACTGGCCGCGTTCGCTGCCGGGCAACTGCGCCTGCAGGGTGACGTGTTGCGACTGACCCCCTGGTTGCACAAGGGCTGATGCCGATGGTGTTGTCACGTTGGTAACAGGCAGATCAAGAAAGCAAAAAGGAGCGATGATCGCTCCTTTTTTATTGCGTGGCGTTTGCCCTGTGACGGCGGCTTAGCGCACTTCAATCACATCCAGCATGTCCATCTCGTCGATGTCCAGCAGCGGCGCCTTTGGCATCTCGGGCGGATCAAACGCCTTGTCGCCACCATCGATGATGCCGGAGTAGCGGTTGATGCTCTTGAAGTCAAACAGCTTGTGATCGAGCAGGTGGCTCGGGATCACGTCCTGAATGGCGGTGAACATGGTCTCGATACGACCGGGGAAGCGGCGATCCCAATCCTGCATCATCTGCTTGATGGCCTGACGCTGCAGGTTCTCTTGCGAGCCGCACAGGTTACACGGAATGATGGGGAAGGCTTTGACGTCGGCGTAGCGGATCAGATCCTTCTCTTTGCAGTAGGCCAGCGGGCGGATCACCACGTTCTTGCCATCGTCGCTCACCAGCTTGGGCGGCATGGACTTGAGCTTGCCACCGTAGAACATGTTGAGGAACAGGGTCTCGAGGATGTCGTCGCGGTGGTGGCCAAGGGCAATCTTGGTGCAACCCAGCTCTTGGGCGGTGCGGTAGAGAATACCGCGGCGCAGCCGTGAGCAGAGGGAGCAGGTGGTTTTGCCTTCCGGTACCTTCTCCTTGACGATGGAGTAGGTATCTTCCTCGACGATCTTGTACTCGATACCGAGGGAATCCAGATACTCGGGCAGCACATGCTCGGGGAAGCCGGGCTGCTTCTGATCCAGGTTGACGGCAACCAGATCGAAATGGATGGGGGCGCTGGCTTTGAGGCTCATCAGTATGTTGAGCATACCGAAGCTGTCCTTGCCGCCGGAGAGGCAGACCATGACCTTGTCGCCCTCTTCAATCATGTTGAAGTCGGCAATGGCCTGACCCACGTTGCGCCGCAGGCGCTTTTGCAGTTTGTTGAAACTGTATTTTTCTTTGGCGTTCAGCTCTTCTAGCATGCTCGTAAAACCCGGGACACAAATAAGCGCGTTATTATAGCCATGTCCCGGGGGAGGGCAAGGTGCCAGGCACCTTATGATTGATTGCGACGGCTGTCGACCGGGCAGCTGTAGTCCGCCGGTTTGAGGATCAGGATGTCGCAGGAGAGGCGGTCAATCACATGTTCGGCGGTATTGCCGAGCAGAGCAGCAGAAAGCCCGGTACGGCCGACGCAGCCCATGATCATCAGGGTCGCCTTGAGCTCTTCGGCCATATCCGGCAACACCTCTTCCGGTAGTCCTTCAGCTACCCGGGTCCAGAGATGACCGATCCCGAACTTGTCGGCATGGCTGAGCAGCAGGCTTTCGTGGTGCTTGCGGATCGCTTCGTTGTAGGCGTTGGGATCAAACTCCGGCAGCTCGATAGCCACGTTGACCGGGGTGCCCGGGTAGGTGTTGACCAGATAGAGGTTGGAGCCCAGCAGCTCGGCGATGTCACTCCCCTCCTGGGTGATCCGTTCGTTGAGCAGTTTCTGATCCGGATCGTCGCTTGAGCAGTTGATGGCGGCGATGATGTTGCCGCCCCGTTGCCAGTGACCCTCTTTGACCAGCAGCACCGGACAGGGGCATTTGCGCAGCAGGTGCCAGTCGGTGGGAGTAAAGATGAAGGTTTGCAGGAAGCTGTGATGGTGAGTGGCTTTGACCACCAGATCGTGGCGCTGCTCCAGCACTTCCTGAATGACACACTCGAAGGGGCGATTGTGCCAGACCACTTTCACTTCGCACTCGATCCCCTGTGCCCGATAGGGGGTCAGGATCTCGTCCAGCCACTCACGTCGCTGTGAAATGACGCCGTCGCGCATCTCTTGCCGCTCGTCCACCGAGAGCATGGCGGTCATTTCATACGAGAAGTCATAGATGGTGAGCAGCAGGGTCAGATGGGCGTTTTCGTCCAGCTCGGCGACTTTGACTGCCCGTTCGAGGGCGATTTGACGCTCCTCTTCTGGATTGATAACCACCAGAATATTCTGATATTTGACCATCTTCTCCTCCTTGGAAAAGTCCAATGACAGCAGAATCTTAGCCATTACAGCTTAGCGCAGGAGGAGGGGATGGGGAACGGACCGGATCACATTCCAGAGGAAAGGATCCGGCAGGGAAAGCAGGAGAAAAGGGGGAGGGTAAGCGGAAAAATCAGCCGCAGGGCGGGCGAGTTGCACCGGCCATCATGCCAAGGGCGACCTGATCCAGCACGGTAATGTATTTGCCTTTAACGCTGATGAGACCGGACTTCTGGAAACGGCCGAGCAGACGACTGATGGTCTCGACGGTCAGTCCCAGATAGTTGCCAATGTCACCACGGGTCATGGAGAGACGGAACTCCTTGGCGGAGAAGCCGCGTTCGGAGAAGCGTACCGACAGATTGTGCAGGAAGGCGGCGAGGCGCTCTTCGGCATTTTTCTTGGAGAGCAGCAGGATCATCTCCTGATCGCCCATAATTTCGCTGCTCATCAGACGCATGATCTGCTGGCGCAGTTTGGGCATCTTGCCGGAGAGATCATCCAGCACTTCAAAGGGGATCTCGCACACCATGGCTGTTTCCAGCGCCTGGGCGAAGGAGGGGTGTGCCTGCTTGTTGATGGCATCAAACCCGACCAGATCGCCAGCCAGGTGGAACGCAGTGATCTGCTCATCCCCTTGCTCGGTGATGGTGTAAGACTTGATGGTCCCGGAACGGATGGCATAGAGCGATTTGAACTCATCGCCAGCCTTAAACAGCTCTTCACCCTTCTGGATCGGCTTCTTGCGCTCGATGATGCTGTCCAGCTGATCAAGCTCGTTGTCGTTCAGAGTGAAAGGGATACAGAGCTGACTGATGCTGCAATCCTGGCAATGAATTGCACAGCCACCGCTCTGGATACGTCTGCCAGGTTTCTTTTCCGGGATCATAGGCTCATACGAATAATTGATTTATATCAAACAAGTTTACCATCAACTCATCCGTTTTGGATAGGGTTTCAAAAGGAAGCAATGCCAATCCAGAAGGTATGTACCCCGAACAAAATGAGCAGCAGGGCACCGCCAAGGCGCAAACTGCGCAGGGTGAGCCAGTATCTCAGGCGATCGGCAAGCCCGCCCAACGCAAACAGGGTGGGCAGGGTGCCGAGACCAAAAAAGAGCATGATGAGCGCACCGCCACTGGCCGAACCGGCCGCCGCGCTCCAAGTCAGCATGGAGTAGACCAGCCCGCAAGGCAGCCAACCCCACACCATGCCAAAGGGCAGTGCCTGCAAAGGCGAGGTGAAGGGGAGAAATTTGCCCGCCAGCGGTTTGATACGGGGCCAAAGTCTTGCGCCGAGCCGCTCAAGTAGCAAGATCCCTTGCCACCAGCCCGCCAGATAAAGGCCAAGCGCAATCATCAATAACGCCGCTACCAGGCGCAAGCCGGCAATAGCGTGTTTGCCAGCGCCCAGCTCGCTGGTGGTGGCGAGCAGGCCACCCACCAGTGCACCTGCGATGACATAGCTCAGGATCCGACCGAGGTTGTAGTTGAGCAGATAGGCGAGTCGTCCCCAAAAATGCTGCTTGTTGGCGGGGATCGCCATGGAGAGCGCGGCGGAGACGCCACCGCACATGCCGATACAGTGTGCAGAGCCTGCCAGTCCGACCAGCAGGGCGCCGGCCAGATCAAGGTTGTGAGTCATGGTCAGCAGGCTTTGCGGGTTTGTGGGCAGGTTGTTCTTCGTCAAACAGGATGTTGGAACCCTGCCGGTCGAGATCTTCAAACTGCTCGGAGCGAATGGCCCAGAAGAAGAGGACCCCGGCGATGATCACAAACAGGATGGCGATGGGGATCAGGACAAAAATTATATTCATGAGAGGTACCTTGGCGTTCATCCTTGGCAAGCGTCCCCTATGGTAACCCTGTTCGGGCAGAGGGCCAGCCGCTATCAATTAGAAATGTGGCCTGCATCGGAGGCAGGCCACATTTTCAGCTATTTTCCACCACCAGCCTCATCGGTTGAGGCGCATCGAGTTGGTTACCACGATGAGTGAACTGAGCGACATGCCCGCCGCCGCTAGATAGGGGGGGAGCCAGCCGCAGGCTGCCAGCGGCAGCACCAGCAGGTTGTAACCGATGGACCAGGCGAAGTTCTCGATGATGATCTTGCGGGTACGCATTGCCAGCACTCTTGCCTCGAGCAGTCGGCTCAGGTCATCGGCCAGCAGGATGGCATCGGCGCTGTTTTTCGCCAGATCGGTGCCACCGGCCATGGCAAACGAGGCGTGAGCGCCAGCCAGTACCGGCGCGTCGTTGATGCCATCGCCCACCATGATGCTGACATCCCCTTGTGCTTCCCGGGCCTTGAGGTAGGCCAGCTTGCCATCGGGCGAGACCCCCTTGACCAGCTCATCCACGCCCAGCTCGCGGGCAATCTCGTCTGCCTGCAAAGAGCTGTCGCCAGTCAGCACGGTAGTTTGCAGACCTGCTGCCTTGAATGCCGCGATCAGCGCCCTGGCATCGGGGCGCAGGGTATCTTCCAGATTGAAGCGGGCCAAGACCTGCTGCTCGTCGGCCAGATAGATAGCCAGACCGCGGCCGCGTTCTTGCGCCGGATCCAGCCCAAGCCAGCGGGCACTGCCGATGCGGTAGCGTACGCCATTCACCAGCGCTGTGATGCCGTGACCGATGACCGGGGTGATCTCGCGGGCGGATGGCAGCACACTGATACTGTCGGCGGGCAGCCGGAAGGCGCGGGCAATGGGGTGTTCGGATTGCGCCTCCATGGCCCGGGCGATGGCGAGGCATTGCGTCTCGTCCATCTCTGCCAAGATGGTGGTGCCTGTCAGACTGATCTCACCTGTGGTCAGGGTGCCAGTCTTGTCCATCACGATCCGGTTGGCCTTGGTCAGCAAGTCCAGCACATGACCACGGCGCAGCAGAATGCCGTTGCGGGTCAGATTGGCGGTGGCCGAGGTTAGCGCCGTCGGGGTGGCCAGCGACAGAGCACAGGGGCAGGTGGCCACCAGCACGGCGAGGGTGACCCAGAACGCCTGATCCGGTTGATGGAAGTGCCAGAAAGTCCAGACCGCGGCGGCAATGATCAGCAGCACCAGAATAAAGTGGCGCGACAGCTGATCCGCCATCTGGGCGATGGCCGGTTTATCATCGAGGGCGTGATCCTGCAGCCGCATGATCTGGGCGATCCGCGACTCTTCAATACGGTGGCTGACCCGGATCTGCAGCGGTGCATCCGTGTTGATGGTGCCGGCATAGACCTGATCACCGCGCTGTTTGAGCAGGGGCAGCTGTTCACCGGTCAGCATGGATTCGTTGATGCTGGCTTGTCCTTCGACAATGATGCCGTCCGCCGGCAAGGTGGCGCCAGCCAGCACACGTACCCGATCGCCGACCTGCAAGGTCTTGGCCGCTACCTCATGTTCCCCTTCATCATCGATGCGGGTCGCCATGATGGGCACCAGTCTGGCCAGGTTGGAGCTCGACTCCGACGCCTTGCGCCGGGCCCGCAACTCGAGAAAGCGCCCCAGCAGCAGGAAGAAGACGAACATGGTGATGGAGTCGTAATAGACCTCACCGGTATTGAACACGGTGGCCCACATGGAGGCGATAAAAGCCCCGATCAGCGCCAGCGACACCGACACATCCATCGACAGGTGACCCTGTTTCAGGCTGCGCCAGGCACCCACGTAAAAGGGCTGGGCCGAGTAGATCATGATGGGGGTTGAGAGCAGCAGGCTTATCCACTTGAAGTAGACCATGAACTCATCTTCAACGCTGATGAAGAGATCCATGTAGAGGGCCACGGCGCACATCATCACCTGCATCGAGCCCAGCCCCGCCAGTGCCAGCCGGAACATATAGCTGCGCACCTCTTTGGCGTAGAGCGCCTCCTGTTGATGGGTCTGGAACGGGTAGGCGCGATAGCCGATCTGGGCGAATCCCTTGAGAATGTCGCTCAGGGAAAGCTGGTCCGGATCCCACTTGATGCGGGCCCGATGGGTGGTGGTGTTGACGTTGATGTAGCGCAGGCCCGTCAGGGTCATCAGGTGGCGTTCGATCAACCAGGCACAGGCGGCGCAGGTGAGCCCTTCTACTGTCAGCTGGATTTCGCGAAGGGTACCGCTGTCGGTGACAAAATCCTGTTGCACTTCTGCCAGATCGTAGTGGGTGAGGGCGGCCAGCTCCTCGGGTACCAGATCCCCCTTGGTACCGGGGGCGGTGCGGTGATCGTAGTAACTGGCGAGGCCGCACTCCATGATGGTTTCAGCCACAGCCTGACAACCGGGGCAGCACATGGGGCGAACAATCCCCTTTATCTCGAGGGCATAGCCACTATTGGCGGGTACCGGCTCGCCACAGTGAAAGCAGGGGGTCATGCGTTATGCCTCCCTGAATGCAGAATGCAAGCAGCAGGGGCGGTGGCGAGCACCGGCTCGCCACAGTGAGAACAGCCGGTCATGGCTTAGCGTCCTTTCGGGTCGAGTTCGACAGGGGCCAGGGTAGGCAGCTGGACGGTCTCTTGCAATCGCCACTGGTGATCAAAGGCATCGACCCGAATGTGCCACTTGCCGACCAGCGGCTTGTCGAAATGGAGGCGATAGGTGCCGCTCGCATCGGCGGTGATCATGTGTTCGCTGTCCTGACCGGCCAAGGTCGGGTGAAACAATGAGAGATAGAGAGCTTGCCCGGCAGGAATGTCACCGCTGATGGGTTTGAGGGTCAGTTCGTTGCCGTCAACCTCCAGCCCAAAGCGGATATTGAGGGCTTCGGAGCGGTCAAACTTGCTCAAGTCCTGATTGATCTCTTTCCCTTGTTTGTAATAGTCCTCGGCCACTAGATTGACCCCATCCTTGCTGGCGATGATGGCGGTGGCGATGCTGCCGACAACAGCGGCAGTGGGGAGGGCGATGATAAACCAGGGCCAGAATTGGCGATACCACGGTTTGGATAGAGGTTGGGTCATGATTGCTACTGCCATGAAACGAATGATTAACGTGGAAGATGGTTTTTACGCAACACAAGATAACAAAAAGCCTCGAGGAGTCGAGGCTTTTTGCTGTGTAATCACGTGTTTATCACATGTTACAACGTTACGGGCGAACCTTATTTGGCAGACTGTTGATGAGACAGGCTGTAAACGTAGGAGGCCAGCAGGTGAACCTTGTCCTCACCCAGAATGTCTTTCCAGGCTGGCATCACACCGTGACGACCGTGGGTGATGGTTTGTACCACCACTTCGCGGGAGCCACCGTAGAGCCAGGTGTTGTTGGTCAGATCTGGCGCTCCGACGGCAACACCGCCCTTGGCATCAGCCCCGTGGCAGGCAGCGCAGATGGCAAAGCGTGCTTCACCTTTCTTCGCTTCCACCAAGTCGACCTTGCGACCGGAGAGGCTCAGCACATAGGAGGCCACTTCCTGAACGCCATCTTTGCCGAGGATTTCACCCCAGGCAGCCATGATCCCCTGACGACCGCCCATGATGGTGGTCTTGATTTGATCTGGCTGGCCGCCCCATTGCCATTCGCTGTCGGTCAGGTTCGGGAAGCCGCGGCCACCGCGGGCATCGGATCCGTGGCACTGGGAGCAGTTCTGCAGGAACAGACGCTGACCCACTTTCAGGGCTTCCGGATCCTTGGCGATTTCGGTAATGGCACGATAGGTTTTGCCATCCGCTTCATAGGTGAGTTCACGGAACTTGGCGCCGTAGATCTCGTCAGCCTTGGCGACCTCACGGTCATACTCCACCGCGCGACCTTCAGCCTTGGCCGATTCGGTTGCAGCCTTGGACTCGGCCAGCGAGCGCACGTCCTGGTTGGAACTTTGCCAGCCCAGCAGGCCTTTGAAGTTGCCAAGCCCCGGGAAGGCGATCAGATAGACCAGACCGGTGACGATGAAGAAGAGGAACATGTAAGTCCACCACTTCGGCAGCGGGTTGTTGATCTCCTCGATGCCATCGAAGGAGTGTCCCATCGATTTGCCTTCTTCAACACCCATCTTGTCCTTGCGGCACCACATCAGCAGCAAGAAGCAGCCGAGGATGGTTCCCAGACTGATGACAGTCACAAAAATGCTAAACAGAGTGCTCATTATTGTTTCGCTCCTGCGTTCTTTTTATCAGCACCGGGTTGCTCATCATCGGCAAAAACCAGATTGGCAGCCTCGTCGAAAGAGGTCTTGCGGCGTTTGCTGTAGGCCCAGACGATGATGCCAATCATGATGGCCATCAACAGCAGGGTATACAGACCGCGAAATGTGCCGTAGTCCATTTTCGCCTCCTTATTTCAGGGCATGACCCAGTGATTGCAGATAGGCCACCAGCGCATCCAGCTCGGTTTTGCCCTTGACGGCTTCGCCCGCACCCTGAATATCGGCATCGGTATAGGGCACACCGAAGTGATCGCGGAACAGCGCCAGCTTCTTGGCCGTCATCTCACCGGTCAGCACATTGGTATCAAGCCAGGGGTAGGCGGGCATGTTGGATTCCGGTACCACATCGCGCGGGTTGATCAGGTGAACCTTGTGCCACTCGTCGGAGTAGCGGCCACCGACACGGGCCAGATCCGGACCAGTACGCTTGGAGCCCCACAGGAAGGGGTGTTCCCAGACGCTCTCGCCTGCGACCGAGTAGTGACCGTAACGCTCGGTTTCGGCACGGAACGGACGGATCATCTGGCTGTGGCAGTTGGTGCAGCCTTCGCGAATGAAGATGTCGCGTCCTTCCATCTGCAGAGCGGTGTAGGGCTTGAGGCCCTCCACCGGCTCGGTGGTTTGCTTTTGGAAGAACAGCGGAGTGATTTCAACCAGGCCCCCCAGACTGATGGCGAAGATGATGCCGACCACCAGCATGGGAACGCTTTTTTCAAATATTTCGTGACGGTTATTGTTGCTCATGGGTTGACCTCTTCAATCATGCTGGCTGGGCGACAGGTTCCAGAGAACCTTTGGGCGCAGTGATGGTGCGATAGGCGTTGTAAGCCATCAGCAACATGCCGGTGACGAAGAAGCAGCCTCCCAGGAAGCGCACGAAATAGAAGGGATAGGATGCCTGCAGCGCTTCAACGAAGCTGTAGGTCAGGGTGCCGTCTTCGTTGACTGCACGCCACATCAGGCCCTGCATCACGCCGGAAATCCACATGGCAACGATGTAGAGCACGGTGCCCACGGTCGCCAGCCAGAAGTGAACGTTGATCAGCTTGACGCTGTACATCCGGCCCTGACCGAACAGGTTCGGGATCAGGTGATAGACCGCACCGATGGAGACCATGGCAACCCAGCCCAGCGCACCGGAGTGCACGTGACCAACGGTCCAGTCGGTGTAGTGGGAGAGGGCGTTGACGGTTTTGATCGCCATCATCGGGCCTTCGAAGGTCGACATGCCGTAGAAAGAGAGGGAGACGATCAGGAAGCGCAGGATGGGGTCATAACGCAGTTTGTGCCAGGCACCGGAGAGAGTCATGATGCCGTTGATCATACCGCCCCAGGAGGGTACGAACAGGATCAGGGACATCACCATGCCCAGTGACTGGGCCCAGTCAGGCAGTGCGGTGTAGTGCAGGTGATGCGGACCGGCCCAGATATAGAGGGAGATCAACGCCCAGAAGTGCACGATGGAGAGGCGATAGGAGTAAACCGGACGACCGGCCTGCTTGGGCACGAAGTAGTACATCATCCCCAGGAAGCCGGCGGTCAGCAGGAAGCCTACCGCGTTGTGGCCATACCACCACTGCACCATGGCGTCCATGGCGCCGGAGTACATGGAGTAGGACTTCATGCCGGAGAGGGGCACTTCCATGTTGTTGACAATGTGCAGCACCGCAACGGTGATGATGAAGGCGCCGAAGAACCAGTTCGCCACATAGATGTGGGAGGTAGTGCGCTTCATCAGGGTGCCGAAGAAGACGATGGCATAGGCGACCCATACCACAGTGATGGCGATATCAATCGGCCACTCCAGCTCGGCATACTCTTTGGCGGAGGTGTAACCCAGCGGCAGAGAGATGGCGGCAGAGAGGATGATCGCTTGCCAGCCCCAGAAGACGAAGGTTGCCAGCGGGCCACCAAACAGTCTGGTTTGGCAGGTGCGCTGCACCACGTAAAACGAGGTGGCCATCAGTGCACTGACGCCGAAGGCGAAGATCACTGCGTTGGTATGGAGGGGCCGCAGACGACTGTAAGTCAGCCACGGGGTCTCGAAGTTGAGGGCAGGCCAGATCAACTGGGCTGCGATCAGTACGCCAACCGACATGCCGACAATTCCCCAGACAATCGTCATGACGGTAAACTGGCGAACAACGGTGTAGTTGTACTCAGGATGGTTAGTTGTATGGCTCATCGTTATATTCCGCTTCCGATGCTGCTGTTGTTTGGTTTTGTATCCGGAGGACCGGACTGGCTTCATCAGCCACCGCCGACCAGTTGTTAACATCTGTTAACGAAAGGAAAAGCAAAAGATGGCTAAATGAAAACTGCATGGGAATGATACTGAAGTGACAGGTAAAATAACAGTATAAACAGTGATATATTTGGCTCCGTCCGGTCTCGATATGGCAGTTTTTTACCTTGTTCGAGATCACAAAAAACTATTTTAATTGCATCTTAATCGGGCTGTTTTTGATGAAAGAGAGACTTACCGCACGTAAAGTTTTGCACCTCGTACTGGTATTGGCGCTGTTATTGGCGCTGATGGCCTATCGCACCTGGTTTTCGGCCGATAACAGCGTCTCTGCTGACCAGAAAAAAGATCAGATTTGTGATCTTTCCCACACCCCTTGCAGCGCGCTGATTGGTGACAAGCCGCTGACGATCGCCATCAAGGAGTTACCGCTGCGTGCTGAACATGACTTTGCCATCGCTATTACCGGCGGCGATCCGGCCATCAAGCCGGTGAAAGCGACACTCGAAGGCAAAGATATGTTTATGGGCACCATCCCGGTGAGTTTTGAGCAAATAGACGGACAGTGGCAGGGGGTAACCCAGGTGGGGAGCTGTACATCACCCGTCATGATCTGGTTGTTAAATATCGAGTGGAGTAATGGTCAACGCCAGCAATTGGCGCTTTCCGTTGCCCGGGAATAACGGCGCAAGAGGTGGGGAGTGGAAAAAATATTTGAAATTTCCCGGCCAGGCGTTACCTTCCCCAAACCATCAGGGAGTGAAGTTCATTTAATCATGATTGAAAAACAACCGTTTTATCGCACCCTCAACCAGCAGGCCAAGGCGCTGCTGGAGGGGGAAACCGATCTGATTGCCAATCTGGCCAACCTCTCCGCGCTGCTGAATCAGGAGCTGGCGGAGATCAACTGGGTCGGTTTTTATCTGTTGCAGGGCGAGACCCTTGTATTGGGGCCATTTCAGGGCAAACCGGCCTGCGTGCGGATCCCGGTCGGCCGCGGGGTGTGTGGTACGGCAGTGGCAGAGGGGAGAACCCAGCTCATTGACGATGTCCACCAGTTCGACGGTCACATCGCTTGCGATGGCGCGAGCAACTCGGAAATCGTGATCCCGGTGCGCAGTGGTGGCGAGATCATCGGGGTGCTCGATATCGACAGTCCGATTTTTAACCGTTTCGACCAGCAAGACCGGATTGGCCTCGAAGAAACGGTGCAAATTTTGGAAAGCATGCTCTAAGTCATTGCTAGATGGTTCGCAAAAGGCCCCAAGCTCTCTATAATGGGGCCTTTGTTGTGCTCGGGACGTGCCCGTGCGTTTATATGAAAGCCAAGGTTATACATGGAAAACACTGAGAAGCTGAAGAACAGTAAAGAGATCGTTGCCTACCTGGTCGAGAAATTCCCGGCCTGCTTCGTTGCTGAAGGAGAGGCCAAGCCGCTCAAGATTGGCATCTTCCAGGATTTGGCCGAGCGTCTTGCTGACGATGCCAGAGTCTCCAAGACCATGCTGCGTTCCGCACTGCGTCAATACACCTCCAGCTGGCGCTACCTGCACGGTCTCAAAGCTGGCCAGGCTCGCGTTGATCTGGATGGCAACCCGGGCGAGCTGCTGACCGAAGAGCACATCGAGCACGCCAAGCAAGCTCTGAAAGAGAGCAAAGAGCGCGTATTCGCCAGCCGTCGTACCAATACCAAAGAGAAGGATGAGAAGGCCAAGAAGCCCCGTCGTCCTGCTGTGCGCAAAACCGAGAAAGCTGATGTAGCTGCCAAGCCGAAAGCTGCCGCCAAGGCACCGGTCGCTGACGCTCCGCTGGTTAAAGTGGATGCCGCTACGCTGAAAGTGGGCCAGGATGTGCGCGTCGTTATGGGTAAATTCCCGGTTCCGGCAACCATCAAGGAAGTAACCAAGGACGATGTACAGGTCCAACTGCAGACCGGCATGATGGTGCGGGTCAAATCAGAGCACTTGGTTCTCTAAGGAGACAAATGTTGAAGCATGGCGTAATTCGTTTTTCCCTCGTTGCCTGTAGCCTGGCGCTTGCCGGGCTTGCACAGGCCATCGAGCCGGTGCTCAAGGAGAGTGATTTGCCTGTGTTGGCTCAAGAGAGCCAACATGCTACGGCCAGCAAGCGAATTACCAATCTGTTTACCCGCTCGCACTACAAACAGTTCAAGCTGGACGATGCCTTTTCCTCCGTGATTTTCGATAAATATCTGGAGAATCTGGACTACAGCCGCAACCTGTTTTTGGCCTCTGATATCAGCCGTTTTGAAAAGTACCGTAACGGTTTTGACACCGACCTCGAAAGAGGCCGTCTGGCTCCCGCCTACGAGATGTTCAACCTGAGTCAGCAGCGGCGTTATGAGCGGTTCGAATACGCCCTCAAACTGCTTGATACTCCTTTCGATTTTACCCAGACCGACAACTATGTGTTTGATCGGGAAGGGGCGGCTTGGCCCAAAGATGAAGCAGAGCTCAACGAGCTGTGGCGTCAGCGGGTCAAGTTCGATGCCCTGAGTCTCAAGCTCAGCGGCAAGGAGTGGCCCGAGATCAAGGAGCTGCTTGGCAAGCGTTACAACAACGCCATCAAGCGGATGTCCCAGACCGAGAGCGAGGATGTCTTCCAGCTCTTCATGAACTCCTTCGCTCGCGCCATCGAACCGCACACCAGTTACCTCTCACCGCGCAGTGCCGATCGTTTCAATACCGAGATGAACCTCTCGCTCGAGGGGATTGGTGCCGTGTTGCAGGCGGAAGATGACTTTACCGTCATCCGTTCTCTGGTGCCTGGTGGCCCGGCTGCCAAATCCAACCACCTCAAACCCGATGACAAGATCACCGGGGTGGGGCAGGAAGATGGCAAGATTGTCGATGTGATCGGCTGGCGTCTTGATGACGTAGTCGAGCTCATCAAGGGGCCCAAAGGGAGCAAGGTCAAGCTGGAGATCCAGCGCGGCAAAGGCGCAACTGCCAAGACCGAGCAGATCGAGCTGACCCGCGACAAGGTGCGCCTTGAAGATCGGGCTGCCAAGTCCAAGGTGATTAACGCCGAAGGCAAGAAGATTGGTGTCATCGAGATCCCGAGTTTCTACGTCAATCTGCACGATGACGTGATCAAGGAGCTCTCGAGCCTCAACAAGAAGAAGATCGATGGCTTGATCATTGATCTGCGCGGTAACGGCGGCGGCGCCCTGACCGAAGCCTCCGCCCTGAGCGGTCTCTTCTTTGCCAGCGGTCCCGTGGTGCAAATTCGTGATCACATGGGCCGTATCACGGTCAATGGCGATGACGATGGCAACGTCTACTACGGCGGCCCCATGTCGGTGATGATCGACCGCTACAGTGCCTCGGCCTCCGAGATCTTCGCTGCCGCCATGCAGGATTATGGCCGTGCCCTGATCCTGGGTGAAAACTCGTTCGGCAAGGGGACGGTGCAGCAGCATCGCAGCCTCGCCAAGGTCTATGACTTCTACGAGCAGCCGCTGGGTCACGTGCAGTACACCATCGCCAAGTTCTACCGGATCGACGGTGGTAGCACCCAGAACAAGGGCGTTGCGCCGGATATCAGCTTCCCGACACCGGTTGCTCCGGAAGAGACGGGCGAAAGCCGTGAGTTCAATGCGTTGCCGTGGGACAAGATTGCCTCCGCCAACTACGAGAAACTCGGCAACTTCGCCAGCGTGCTGCCCAAGTTGCAGGCGGCGCACGATGCCCGGATCGCCAAGGATCCCGAGTTTGCCTATGTGATGCAGGACATCGCCGACTACAAGGAGGAGAAAGACAAGAAGTCGGTCTCCCTCAACGAGGCGGAGCGTGTTGCAGAGCAGGCGAAACAGGATGAGAAAGCGCTCAAACGTACCAACGAGCGTCTGGCACGTCTTGGCAAGCCGGCGGTGAAGAGTCTGGATGAACTGCCCGCTGATTTTGAAGCGCCGGATGAGTATCTCATCGAAGCGGCCAATATCACGGCGGATCTGGCCAAGGTCAGCAAACGCAGCTGACAAGGCACCTCCAATGCACAAGGGCGACTGCGGTCGCCCTTTCTTTTTGTCTGGCGTATCTGACGTAATGCAAATTGTTTGACCCCGCCAGTTGGTTGTGACAGCCTCTTTCTCGCCTTTAACAAGCGTGGAAGCAGACAATAATGACCGATCACTCCCAGGCCATGACGGCCAAATATCGCCAGGATTATCAGGCGCCGCTCTACTGGATCGACACCATCGACCTCGATTTCCAACTGCAGGAGCCGCTGACCCAGGTCACCGCCATCACCCGCATTCGTCGCAACGGCGAGCACAATGCGCCGCTCGTCCTCGATGGTGAGCAGCTGACCCTCAAGAGCGTTGCCATTGATGGCATTCCCTGTGACCACTACGAACAAGGCGAGAGCAGCCTGACCCTGTTCAACCTGCCGGCCGAATGTGTGCTGACCATTGTCACCCTGCTGGATCCGGCCGCCAACACCGCGCTGGAAGGGCTTTACAAGTCAGGCGATGCCTACTGCACCCAGTGTGAAGCGGAAGGCTTTCGCCGCATAACCTATTATCTGGACCGCCCCGACATTCTGGCGCGCTACAGCACCCGCATTACCGCCGACAAAGCCCAGTTCCCCTTCCTGCTCTCCAATGGCAACAAGGTCGACAGCGGTGATCTGGATGGCGGCCGTCACTTCGTGCAGTGGCAGGATCCTTTCCCCAAACCCAGCTACCTGTTTGCGCTGGTGGCCGGTGATTTCGATGTGGAGCGCAGCCACTACACCACCAAGAGCGGTCGCAAGGTGGCCCTCGAGATCTTCGTCGACAAGGGCAACCTCGATCGCGCCGGTTTTGCCATGGAGAGCCTCATTAACTCTATGCGCTGGGACGAGCAGCGTTTCGGCCTCGAGTATGATCTCGACATCTACATGATCGTTGCGGTGGACTTCTTCAACATGGGCGCCATGGAGAACAAGGGGCTCAACATCTTCAACTCCAAGTTCGTGCTGGCCAATCCGGCCACCGCCACCGATAGCGACTACCACGGCATCGAACGGGTGATCGGTCATGAGTATTTCCACAACTGGACCGGCAACCGCGTCACCTGTCGCGACTGGTTCCAGCTCAGCCTGAAAGAGGGGCTGACAGTGTTCCGGGATCAGGAGTTCTCCTCTGATCTGGGCTCCCGTGGCGTCAATCGCATCAACAACGTGCGTACCGTCCGCGGCCCGCAGTTTGCGGAAGATGCCGGCCCCATGGCGCACCCGATCCGCCCGGATGTGGTGATCGAGATGAACAACTTCTACACCCTGACCGTCTACGAGAAGGGGTCGGAAGTGATCCGCATGATGCACACCCTGCTGGGGGAAGATGCCTTCCAGGCTGGTATGCGTCTCTACTTCGAGCGTCACGACGGCTCGGCCGCTACTTGTGATGATTTCGTGCAAGCGATGGAGGATGCTTCCGGTGTCGATCTCGGCCGTTTCCGCCGTTGGTACAGCCAATCCGGTACCCCTGAGCTGACTGTGACCGACGAGTACGATGCCGCCAGCGGCGTTTACCGTCTGCATGTGAGCCAGCACACCCCGCCGACTCAGGATCAGCCGCAGAAGCTGCCGCTGCATATCCCCTTCGATATCGAGCTCTATGACGAACAAGGTGCCGTCATCCCGTTGCAGTATCAGGGCAAGGCTATCGGCAACGTGCTTGACGTGCTGGAAGCGGAGCAGACCTTCGAATTCGATCGGGTGCTGGTCAAGCCGGTTCCCTCCCTGCTTCGGAACTTCTCTGCGCCGGTCAAGCTGCACTATGACTACACCGACGAAGCGCTCGCCTTTCTGATGCGCTTTGCCCGCAACGAGTTTGCCCGCTGGGATGCGGCCCAGATGCTGATCAACAAAGCGGTCATCGACGGGGTGGCACGGGTCCAGCACGGGCAGGGGGTTGAACTCTCCCAAACCCTGCTGGCCGCCTTCGTCGCCATTCTTGACGATAGCGATCTCGATTCGGCCCTCAAGGCGGAGATCCTGGCGCTGCCCGGTGAGGCGACCCTGGCCGAGCTGTTCGAGGTGGCCGATATCGATGCCATCCATCAGGTACGCGACGCGATCCACACCCGTCTTGCCGAGGCTTTTGGCGCGCGCTTGGCGGCAACCTATCAGAGTCTGCGTCTGAACGGTTATCGGGTGGTGCATGCCGATATGGCCAAGCGAGCCCTCAAAGGGGTAGTGCTCGGTTATCTGGCGGCGCTGGATGCGGAGCATGCCGATGCGCTGGTGCGCGAGCAGTATGCAACTGCCGACAACATGACCGACACCTTGGCGGCGTTGCAGGTGGCCAACGGCTATCTGTTGCCATGCCGTGCCGCGCTGCTGGCCGATTTTGAAGGCAATTGGGCCAAGGATGGACTGGTGCTGGACAACTGGCTGCGGCTGATTGGCAGCAAACCGGCTGCCGATGTGCTGAGTGAAGTGAAACAGGCGATGAATCACCCCACTTTCAGTATTCGCAATCCGAACCGGCTGCGGGCGCTGATCGGCAGCTTCGCCATGAGCAATCAGGTGCAGTTCCATGCGGTGGATGGCAGTGGTTACCGCTTCCTGACCGATCTGCTGATCGAGCTCAACGAGGTCAATCCGCAGGTGGCCTCCCGCCTCATCACTCCGCTTATCCAGTTCAAGCGACTGGATGAGGCGCGCAAGGCGCTGATCCGCGCCGAGTTGACCCGCCTTGCCAACCTTGAGGGGCTGGCACGGGATCTGTTCGAGAAGGTCAGCAAGGCGCTGCAGCAGTAAGTGTCGACGGGGCAGGGGCGTGAATGCGCCTGCCCCTATTGTGTGATTTGTTGTGTGATCAGGAGCAAGCGTGAAGCAGTTTACTTTTCGGCTCTCATTGAGCAGTGACGAGGTGATGCTGATGTATCAGGGCCATGCCAGACGGCTGGTGGTGCGCAGCGAACAGGGGTTGACCCTGGAGCTTGGCATAGAAAAAATACGACCCTTTGTCGCCATCAATGGTGTGCATGGCTACTTTCGGCTGAAAACCCAGGACGATTACCGCTTTATCAGTCTCGAACGCATAAATTAACAAAAATCGAACAGATTACCGACTGTTTATCTGCTTTATGTCACTATCTATCCGGTAAACTGGCACAAAGGTAGTGGGAATTTCTGTATTTTTGGTTTTTTACAAAATTTCTCACAGTTTAAGCCGTGATCTGCACCTTGTTTTTAACATCCTGTTAGCACCTTTCCTCGCCTTCCCTTAGCCAAGCCATTACACTTCGCAACAACTCTGCACCAGCGGGTAACCAGGGTGGTTGCCTCTGCGTCGGTGGTTAATGTCGTCCGATAAGGAATATAGAAATGGCATTGAAAGACGCCCCAACCTCAGTTCTGCTCGAAAACGTTCTCAGCCTGATCCATCAAAAGTTGCCCAAAAACAGCGCCTCTCTGGTCGAGCGCTTCGTTGCCAAGTTCTACGGCAACATGGCGAGCTCCGATCTGCACGATCGCAATGACAGCGATCTCTACGGTGCGGCCCTGAGCCTGTGGAATGCCCTCAATCAGCGCAGCGGTACCGATCCCTACATCCGGGTCTACAATCCCGAGCTGACCCGTCACGGCTGGCAATCGCCCCATACCATCGTAGAGGTGATCCTGCAGGACTCGCCCTTCCTGGTGGACTCCATCCGGATGGCGCTCAAGCGACTCAATATCACGGCCCACATGATGCTGCACCAACCGCTGCACCTCATTCGTGGTGCGGATGGCAAGATTGACGCCATTCTGGAACTCGACAACACCGACGGGCAGACCTCGGTTGAAACAGCATTCCTTATCGAGATCGATCACCTCACCAGCGAGGAGCAGATGGCCGCGCTGGCTACCGAGCTCAACTCGGTGGCCGGCGAAGTAGCGCTGGCAGTCGGCGACTGGCAGCCGATGCTGGCCAAGCTCAATGAGATCATCGACGAACTGCCCAAGCGCAAGCACCCGGTCAGCAAGGAGGAGGTGGCCTCCTGCGTTGCCTTCCTCAAATGGGTGGCTGCCCACAATTTCACCCTGATGGGCTATCGCCGTTACGACGTCAAGGCGGTGGAGGGGGATCACGAGATCCTGCCGCAGGCGAGCT
Source organism: Aeromonas sp. 102P (assembly GCF_051920345.1). Lineage (NCBI taxonomy): Bacteria > Pseudomonadati > Pseudomonadota > Gammaproteobacteria > Aeromonadales > Aeromonadaceae > Aeromonas > Aeromonas sp. 102P. The sequence goes on from NZ_JBQBCZ010000001.1 coordinate 2,870,208, forward strand.
CCAGCCTTGGGCTGATGAAGAACTCCATCAAGGAGGTGGGTCAGCGCCTTGGCAACATGCCGGCCAGCGCCCGTCACGCTGCTCTGAGTTCTGACCTGCTGATCCTCACCAAATCCAACAGCAAGTCCCGGGTACACCGTCCGGCTTATGTGGATTACATCGGCATCAAGCGCTTTGACGAGCATGGCAAGGTGATCGGGGAAGATCGCTTCATCGGCCTCTACGCCTCTTCCATCTACAACACCAGCGCGACCCAGATCCCGCTCATCAGCCATCGTCTCGAGCGCATCATGGCCGCCTCCGGTCACGAGAAGGGCTCCCACGCCTACAAGGCGCTGCTGAACGTATTGGAAACCTATCCCCGTGACGAGCTGATCCAGGCCCGCGAAGAGGAGCTGTTGGCCACCGGCCTTGGCGTGCTGGAGATGCAGGAGCGGGACATGCTGCGGCTGTTCGTGCGCCGGGATGTGTACGGCCGTTTCTTCTCCTGCATGGTCTATGTCACCAAGGAGCGCTACAACACGGCGCTGCGGATCAAGACCCAGCAAATTTTGCAGAAGTATTTTGGCAGCAACGAAGAGGTGGAGTTCAACGTCTACTTCACCGAAGGCGTGCTGGCGCGGACCCACTACATAGTGCGGGTCAACAACAACAACGTGGATGTGGATGTGAACGAAGTACAGAACAACCTGATTGAAGCGGCCCGCAGCTGGGACGATCGACTCGACTCCGTGCTGCTTTCCCACTATGGCGAGGCCCGTGGTAACGAGCTGCGCCGCCGTTTCAGCACCGCATTCCCCCGTGCTTACAAGGAAGATGTGCTGCCTGGCTCGGCCGTGGCCGATATCATGGCGCTCGATAACCTGAGCGAAGCCGAGCCGCTGGGCATGCTGTTCTACCGCGCGCAGGAGGAGGAGAACGACCGTCGGGTACGGCTCAAGCTGTTCCATCGCACCGAGCCCATTCACCTCTCCGATGTGCTGCCGATGCTGGAGAACATGGGGCTGCGGGTGATCGGCGAGACCCCGTATCAGGTACGTACTCCTGCTGGCGATCTGTTCTGGATCCTCGACTTCTCCATGTTGCTGCACGGCGAGCAGCCCTTTGATCTGGCCCAGAGCCAGCAGCGCTTCCAGCAGGCGTTTGCCGCCATCTGGAACAAGCAGCTGGAAGATGACGGCTTCAACCGGTTGGTGTTGGGGGCGGGTCTCACTGGCCGTCAGGTCTCGGTGCTGCGCGCCTATGCCAAATACATGCGCCAGACCGGTGTCTCCTTCAGCCAGTCCTATATCGAAGAGACCCTGACCCGCTACCCGGATATTGCCCAACTGCTGTTCACTCTGTTCGAACAGCGCCTGGATCCTGCCGGTAAGCAGGACGCCAAGGTTCAGGCCAAGCTTCACGAGGAGCTTGCCGCCAAGCTGGATCAGGTGGCCAACCTGGATGACGATCGCATCATCCGCCGCTATGTGGAGATGATTGACGCTACCCTGCGCACCAACTACTACCAGCTGGACAAGGCGGGCAACATCAAGCCCTACATATCCTTCAAACTGGCGCCGTCCAGCATCACCGACATGCCGCTGCCGCTGCCGAAATTCGAGATCTTCGTCTACTCACCGCGAGTGGAAGGGGTGCATCTGCGCTGGGGCAAGGTGGCCCGTGGTGGCCTGCGCTGGTCCGATCGAAAAGAGGACTTCCGCACCGAGGTATTGGGTTTGGTGAAAGCCCAGCAGGTGAAGAACACCGTCATCGTGCCGGTCGGTGCCAAGGGCGGCTTCTACTGCAAACAGATGCCGGCGGGGGCCCCCCGTGCCGTGATCCAGGAAGAGGGCAAGGCCTGCTATCGCCTGTTTATCCGCGGCCTGCTCGATGTGACCGACAACATCATCGGCGGCGAGGTGATCCCGCCGAAATCCGTGGTGCGTCACGACGAGGATGATTACTACCTGGTAGTGGCTGCCGACAAGGGCACCGCGACCTTCTCCGACATAGCCAACGAGATAAGCCTGGAATACGGCCACTGGCTGGGTGATGCGTTCGCCTCCGGCGGCTCGGTCGGTTACGACCACAAGAAGATGGGCATCACCGCCCGTGGCGCCTGGGAGTCGGTCAAGCGTCACTTCCGCGAGATCGGCGTCAACTGCCAGACCACCGATTTTACCTGTGTGGGGATCGGCGATATGGCGGGGGACGTGTTCGGCAACGGCATGCTGCTCTCTGAGCACACCCGGCTGGTGGGCGCGTTCAACCACATGCATATCTTCGTTGACCCAACTCCGGATGCGGCCAAGAGTTTTGTCGAACGCCAGCGCCTATTCGATCTGCCGGGATCCAGCTGGGATGACTACAACCGCGAGCTGATATCACAGGGCGGCGGCATCTTCCTGCGCTCGGCCAAGTCCATCAAGCTGAGCCCAGAAATGCAGACCCTGCTAGGTACCGACAAGACCAGCATGGCCCCGAACGAGCTGATCAAGGCGCTGCTCTGCCTCAATGTCGATCTGCTGTGGAACGGCGGCATCGGCACCTATGTGAAAAGCGCCCGTGAGAGCGATGGGGAAGTTGGGGATCGCAGCAACGACGCATTGCGAGTCAATGGCCGCGATCTGCGGGCCCGCATCGTGGGCGAGGGGGGTAACCTCGGCTTTACCCAGCTCGGCCGGGTGGAGTACGCCAGTCAGGGCGGTCGCATCAACACCGATTTTACCGACAACGTGGGCGGGGTGGACTGCTCCGATAACGAGGTGAACATCAAGATCCTGCTGAACCAGTTGGTGGCGGCAGGGGATCTGACCCTCAAGCAACGTAACCAGATGCTGTATGAGATGACCGACGACGTGGCGCATATCGTGATCACCAATGCCTATCGCCAGTCCCAGTCCATCTCGGTCACCAGCTTCCGCGGCTCTGAACAACTGAAAGAGCAGCAGCGCTTTATTCAGGGGCTGGAGCGGGAAGGCAAGCTCGATCGTGCGCTGGAGTTCCTGCCCTCTGACGAGGAGCTCTCCGAACGGATGGCGGCAGGGCAAGGGCTGACCCGCCCCGAACTGGCGGTGCTGGTGGCCTACGGCAAGATGGTGCTGAAAGAGCAGCTCAATTGCCCGGAAGTGACCGACGAGCCCTTCCTCGCCAACATGCTGGTCACCAGCTTCCCGGCCAAGGTGCAGCAGCAGTTTGGTACCCAGCTGGCCGATCACCCGCTACGTGGCGAGATCATCGCTACCCGGGTGGCCAACATGTTGGTCAATGACATGGGGCTCAACTTCGCCAGCCGGATGAAGGACGAGACCGGTGCCTCGGTCGCCGAAGTGGCCTGCTGCTTCGCCATGGCCCGCGAAGTGTTTGGCATGAACCAGCTGTGGCGCGATATCGAAGGGTGTGACAACCTGGTGGATGCCCAGACTCAGCTCGAGCTGATGTTCTACAGCCGCCGCATTGTGCGCCGTGCCACCCGCTGGTTCCTGCGTGCCCGCAATCGCAGCTGGAGCATTAGCGAGAACATCGCCTTCTTCCGTCCGGCGTTCGAGACCTTAGGGAAGCACCTCTACGAGGTGATGGATGAGAGCGAAGTGGCCGAGCATCGTCAGGCTGTTGCCAAGTGGATGGAGAAACAGGTGCCGGAGGCCATTGCCCGTCAGGTCGCCCATATGAGCAGCCTCTTCTCCAGCCTGGATCTGGCGCAGATTGCCGCGGAGCACAAGACCGATATCCTGCGTGCCGCCAACGTTTACTATCGCCTCGGTGCCAAACTGGATCTGCATTGGTTCCTTGACCAGATCAACCATCAGCCGGTCGGCAACCACTGGCAGGCGATGGCGCGAGCCTCCTTCCGCGAAGATCTGGACTGGCAGCAACGCAGTCTCACTTCTGTGGTACTGGAAGGGTGCAAAGATCAGGGAGAATGCGCTACCATACTGGCCGACTGGATTTCGGAGCATGAACAACTCTTGTCCCGTTGGACCCACATGTTGGCCGACTTCAAGACCACCAGCACTCACGAGTTCGCCAAGTTCTCGGTGGCCTTGCGAGAGTTGAACCTGCTCCAGTTGAATTGTCGGGCACTTTAATTGCCAGATTAAGGCATGACACCGACATTACACCCAAAGCCCCGGCCAGTCGCCGGGGCTTTCTTTAAGGAGCAAAGATGTTGTACCCCATCGCCAGGCATTTCCTGTTCAAGCTCAATCCGGAACAGGCTCACGATCTCTCCATGAAATATTTGCCCCGCCTTCTCGGTACGCCACTCGATTGTTTCTTCCGCCAGAATTTGCCGAAACGCCCCGTCACTGTCATGGGGCTTTCTTTTGCCAATCCGGTGGGATTGGCGGCCGGTCTGGATAAAGATGGTGAGTGCATTGACGCGCTGGGCGCCATGGGATTTGGCTTTATCGAGGTCGGAACCGTCACCCCCAGACCCCAGAGCGGCAATGACAAGCCCCGCCTGTTCCGGGTTATTCCGGCAGAGGGGATCATCAACCGGATGGGATTCAACAACAAGGGGGTGGATCATCTGGTGGCCAAGGTAAAAGAGGCCAAATATCAGGGAGTCATCGGCATTAATATCGGCAAAAACAAAGACACTCCCATCGAACAGGGCAAGGATGATTACCTGATCTGCATGGACAAGGTTTATGATCATGCCGGTTATATTGCCGTCAATATCTCTTCCCCCAACACCCCGGGGTTGCGTTCGCTGCAATATGGCGAGGCGCTGGATGAATTGCTGGCAGCCCTCAAGGTGCGTCAGCAAGAGCTGGCCGCCCAATATAAAAAGTATGTGCCGCTGGCGGTTAAAATTGCCCCGGATTTAAGCCTTGAAGAAATAGAACAGGTGGCCGCTTCGTTGGTACGGAATGGTATTGATGGGGTTATTGCCACCAATACCACCCTCGAGCGCGAGATGATTTATGACATGCCCCACGCCGGTGAAGCGGGTGGCCTGAGTGGTCGTCCGCTGCAGCATAAGAGTACCGAGGTGATCCGTCATCTGGCCAAGGCGCTCAATGGTGCTCTGCCAATTATCGGGGTGGGTGGTATTGATAGTGCCATGGCCGCCCGTGAAAAATTGGCCGCCGGTGCCAGTCTGGTACAAATTTATAGCGGCTTTATTTATAAAGGGCCGGGGCTGGTCAAAGAGATTGTGACCAATATTTAAGAAATAGATGGCGGAGCCCTTTATTTGACGTTGCTGATTCCCTGCATATGGAATAAAGTCAACTGGTAATTATCAAGTAAGGGCTCCAACATGTTTATCCAACCGACCGATAGCTGGCAATGGCACTATGATGCCCAGAGTGACCGTCTGATGTTGGACCTGTCTGATAACATGTTATTTGCGACCGAGTATAAAGGGCGACAATTGGTGCCCAGCTCGTTTGCGACCCAGCCTTTTTGTGTCGATGATGCCGCCCTCTATTATCAGTTGATGGATAAAGCAGCCGAACTTGAGTGGAGTATTCCGCATCAGGTTCAGTTGGTGCTTAATGCCATCGCGGTCAGTCGCTTTTATAAACCTTTGATGCCGCAAAGCTGGTTTTTTAGTGAACAGCATCCGCAAGTGATCCCGCAAAACGGTGATCTGGTCCTGATGAATACACCCCATGGCAACGGCGAATTTATGGTCATTGAGGCAGGGGATCAGGCTAGCGTCTGTTTGAACCTCACTGCCGATCTGGTATTGACCACCAGTAAAAACTTGCCGCGTTTCGGGGTGATCAAAGTGATGAATAACCGGATGAAACCGCGTATTACCGTGACCGAGCAATATCGTCAGGTCAGTTGATATATTTTCATCAATCTTTTTATCTCTGTGATTACACTGCTGCTTGTTTTTACTGTTGTCACCTCAATCGCGCCTCGTTTCTGATACTTCATTGATCCGCGAACATCTTGCCCATTCTGATTGATCTTCATGGTTGTGATCCAGCCTCTCTTGAGGCTTGTTACAGTCACTTGCACCTTGTGTTCTAACCCACGCAGTATCTTGGTCTTCCGTGCTGCAAGCATGGTGTCTCCCTCTTGTTTCGTTCTGCTTGTGTAGTGCCTCCACCTCAGTGTCAACACATCGCTCACTGCAGCGATTTTCTTCATACGACATTTTATGCTTGAAACGAGAGCTATTCTCACTTACATTTTGTTATAACATAACAAAGTGGAGTTACCATGAAGCCTCATATTCATCCTGATTATCGTTTGGTGCTGTTCCATGACACGGCGGCAGATGCTTTTTTCCTGGTCGGTTCAACCATCAAGAGTGACCGTCGCTACAAGTGGCAAGACGGGAAGGAGTATCCCTATGTATCGCTCGATGTTTCCAGCCAGTCGCACTCGTTCTATACCGGCAAGCAGAAGCAGGTATCGAGTGAGGGGAGTGTGGCCCGTTTCAACAAGCGCTTTGGCGCATTTTCAAGCAAGAAGGAGTCCTGAATGCAGGTCGTCTGTTCACTCAAATCCGCAAGGGCGCGTCATCCCGATTGTCAGTTGGTGCGTCGTCGGGGCAAATTGTTCGTGATTTGCAAAAGCAATCCCCGTTTCAAGGCTCGCATGAAGTGATCCGCTAAATGATGTCTGGCCCCATGATCTCGCCATCGGGTAGTCATGGGGCCTTTTACCTTTTCGCCACCTATCAATCTGTTTCCATCCTGCTGTTTGCGCCGACTTTTGCATGCTCCAGCCCGCCTGATGAGGTATAATGCGGCACTATTTTTATGGGTTCCCCGTGAGCGTGATGAAAGAATTTTTTGCAACCTGCCCCAAGGGGCTGGAAAACCTGTTGGCCGATGAGCTGACCAATCTTGGCGCAGAGCAGGTCCGTGAGACCGTGGCTGGCGTCCACTTCAAAGGCGAACTGGCGATTGGCTACAAGGCCTGCCTGTGGAGCCGTTTTGCCTCCCGCATCGTGCTGGTGCTGTCTGAATTCCAGATGAACGACGATCTGGATCTCTATCTGGGCGCCCACACAATCCCCTGGGAAGAGCACTTCTCCGGTACCTCTACCATCGCGGTGGACTTTACCGGTACCAACCCTGCCATTCGCAATACCCAATATGGCGCACTGAAGATCAAGGATGCCATCGTCGACCGCTTCACCAAGCGCGGCCATGTGCGTCCGGATGTGGACAAGAAGTCACCTGATATCCGCATCATGGCGCACCTGGGCAAAGGCAAGGCCAATATCACGCTGGACTTGTCAGGCCCGGCGCTGCACCAGCGTTTCTATCGTCAGGGAACCGGTGAGGCTCCGCTTAAAGAGAACCTAGCAGCGGCCATGATTGCCCGTAGTGGCTGGGCCGGTGAGCCCATGATGGACCCCATGTGCGGTTCCGGTACCTTGCTGATTGAAGCGGCCTTTATCGCCGCCGACATGGCGCCGGCGCTGCGCCGCGAGCGCTTCGGTTTCGATCGCTGGCTGCAGCACGATAGTGAGCTGTGGCAGAGCCTGATGATGGAAGCGCAAGTGCGCGCCAAACGCGGTATGCAGCGTTGTGAAGTGAAGCTGTTTGGCTGTGATGCCGACCAGCGCGTGCTGCTCAAAGCTCGCGACAACGCCAAAGCGGCCGGTGTGGCCCACCTCATCACCTTCAAGCAGGCCGATGTCACCAAGCTGGAAAACCCGCTGCCGATGCCTGCCCCTGTTGAAGGGGAAGAAGGTCAAGGGGAGGCCCGCCAGGTCGGTATGCTGATCTCCAACCCGCCTTACGGCGAGCGTCTTGGCGAGTTCCCGGCGCTGCTGGAAGTGCATCAGGCCCTTGGCGATGCTCTGCGTCGCAGCTTCCAGGGTTGGAAAGTCTCTATTCTTTCCGCATCCCCCGAGCTGCTCAGCTGTCTGCGCCTGCGCGCCGACAAGCAATATCGCCTGTTCAACGGCGCCCTCGAGTGTCAGCTGCGCAATTATCAAATCGCACTGGACTCCGTGGCCTCCCAAAAAGAGGTGGCGCAGGACTTTGCCAACCGTCTGCGCAAGAATCTGAAAACCCTCGAGAAGTGGGCCAATAAAGAGGGCATCGATTGCTATCGCATCTACGATGCCGACTTGCCGGAATACAACGCCGCCATCGACCGCTATCAGGACTATCTGGTGGTGCAGGAGTATGCCGCGCCCAAAGACATTCCCGCCCAGAAGACCCGTCAGCGTCTGCTCGACATGGTGCAGGCCGCCATCAAGGTGACCGGCATGGATGGCGAGAAGGTGATCCTGAAGGTGCGCGAGCGTCAGGAAGGGAAACAGCAGTATCAGAAGCTCTCCGAAGAGCAGCACCGGATGGAAGTGCAGGAGTACGGTGCCAGGCTGTGGGTCAACCTCTACGACTATCTGGATACCGGCCTGTTCCTCGACCATCGTCAGACTCGCCGCATGCTGGGTCAGATGGCGAAGGGCAAGCGCTTCCTGAACCTGTTTGCCTATACCGGCAGTGCCACCGTGCACGCAGGTCTTGGCGGTGCCAGCGAAACCACCACAGTGGATATGTCGCGCACCTACCTCAACTGGGCACAGGACAACATGCGCCTCAACTCGCTGGTGGGCCGTCAGCACAAGTTTGTCCAGGCCGACTGCCTGAAGTGGCTGTCGGAAGCGGACGAGCAGTACGACCTCATCTTTATCGATCCGCCCACCTTCTCCAACTCCAAGCGGATGGACGAGAGCTTCGACGTACAGCGCGATCACCTGCTGCTGATGCAGCACCTGAAGCGCCTGCTGGCGGCCGATGGCACTCTGGTCTTCTCCAACAACAAGCGTCACTTCAAGATGGATTTGGCCGGTCTAGAGGCCACTGGTCTCAAGGCCCAGAACATCACCCAGAAGACGCGACCGAAGGATTTCGAGCGCAACCAGCACATCCACAACTGCTGGATCATCACCCATGCGCCGGAGCAAGGCGAGGCGTGATGCTGACCCTGTTTCATACCGACGGTTGCCACCTGTGCGAGCAGGCCTGGGCGCTGGTGGAGGAGGCTGGTCTTGCCACCGCCACCCGCCAGTGCGACATCATGGATGATGAGCAGTGGCTTGCCGCCTATCGGGTGCGCATTCCGGTGCTGCGTGACGAAGCTGGCCGCGAGCTCGGTTGGCCCTTCACACTGGCCGAGCTCAAAAGCTGGGCTGCCCGTCAGGGGTGAGAGTGATTTGACGATAAAACGGGGGCAGACCCAGTCTGCTGCCCGTTTTTTTCATATGAAATAAGGAACACACATGGCTCTTTTAACATTGCACGGCGCATGTCTGTCGTTCAGTGATTTCCCGCTGCTCGACAATGCCGAATTGACCATCGAGCGGGGCGAGCGCCTCTGTCTGGTTGGCCGCAACGGGGCGGGCAAGTCCACCCTGATGAAGGTCATTGCCAGCGAATTGTCGCTGGACGACGGCCGCCTGGTGCTGCAACAAGATTTGAAAGTGACCCGCCTTGAGCAGGATCCGCCAGCTTCCAGCGAGCTGACGGTGTTTGACTATGCCGCCGAAGGGCTGGCAGGGGTGGGGGAGCTGCTCAAGCAGTACCACCACATCTCCATGGAGCTGGCGAGCGATCCGTCAGACGCCAACATTCGCAAGATGAGCGAGTTGCAAGAGCAGCTCGACTATCAGAACGGTTGGCAGTTCGAGACCCGCATCAGTCAGGTGTTGACCCTGCTGAGGCTGGATCCCGATGTGACCCTCGACAGCCTCTCCGGCGGCTGGCTGCGAAAAGTGGCGCTGGCCCGTGCGCTGGCTTGCGATCCCGACTTGTTGCTGCTCGATGAGCCGACCAACCACCTGGACATCGAAGCCATCAACTGGCTGGAAGATTTCCTCAAGGATTTTCGCGGCGCCATCGTCTTTATCTCTCACGATCGGGAGTTCATCCACAAGCTGGCGACCCGGATCATCGATCTCGATCGCGGCGCCATCACCTCCTGGCCGGGTAACTACGACGAGTATCTGCAGGGGAAAGAGGAGTGGCTGCGGGTCGAAGAGCTGAAAAATGCCGAGTTCGACCGCAAACTGGCCCAGGAAGAGGTCTGGGTGCGTCAGGGTATCAAGGCTCGCCGTACCCGTAACGAAGGTCGGGTGCGCGCCCTTGAGGCAATGCGCATGGAGCGCAGCCAGCGCCGCGAGCTGCAGGGCAAGGCCAAGCTGCAACTGGACGAGGTCAATCGCTCCGGCAAGCTGGTGTTCGAGACTGAAGGGCTGGGGCTGGACTTTGGCGATCGCACCCTGTTCAAGGGGCTCGATCTGCAAGTGCTGCGCGGCGACAAAATTGCGCTGGTCGGCCCCAATGGCTGCGGCAAATCGACCCTGATCAAGCTGTTGCTGGGTCAGCTTGAGCCAACCCGTGGCACCGTCAAGGGGGGCACCAATCTGGAGGTGGCCTACTTCGATCAGTACCGCGAGCAGCTCGATCCCGAGCAGACCGTGGTGGACAACGTCGGGGAGGGCAAGCAGGAGGTGATGGTGCGCGGCCGCTCCCGTCACATTCTTGGTTACCTGCAGGACTTCCTGTTCGAGCCCAAGCGGGCCCGTACGCCGGTCAAGGCGCTCTCCGGTGGCGAGAAGAACCGGCTGCTGCTGGCCAAGCTGTTCCTCAAGCCGAGCAACCTGCTGATCCTCGATGAACCGACCAACGATCTGGATGTCGAGACCCTGGAGCTGCTGGAAGAGCTGCTTTCCGACTACCCCGGCACCCTGCTGCTGGTCAGTCACGATCGTCGCTTCATCGACAACACAGTGACCGGCTGCTGGCTGTTTGAAGGGGATGGCCGCATCAGCGATTACGTGGGTGGTTACGCCGACATGATGGCGACCCGCGAACAGCAGAACGCTCAACAACAGGCCAGGAGTGCACCGGTCAAGGCGCCCGAGCCGGTCGTTGCCGCCGCGCCAGAAGCGCCGAAGAAAAGCAAGAAGCTCTCCTACAAGCTGCAGCTTGAACTGGAAGGGTTGCCTGCTCGTCTTGAGCAGCTGGAAGCCGAGCTGGATGCGCTGCAAAGCGAGATCAACCAGCCAGGGTTCTTCTCGCTGCCGGCAGATAAAACCCAGCCGAAACTGGATGCGCTCAATGCCGCTGAAGCAGCGCTGGAGCAGGCATTTGCTCGCTGGGAAGAGCTGGAAGGACTCAAAAATCAGGAGTAAGTTCCCTGTAATTAAAACTTAATCCAGTTCAGTGCCTTGTGTCACATAGCCCGGTTAGGGTGGAAGTTTTTGTTTGACCCAGTGCGCTAGCAGGAGTAAAGATGAAAGCGACCGATGCAGAATTGGTCGCTTTTTTTGTTCCACGAAGAGGGTCGTAGATGATGAAGAGACAGAAGCGGGACCGTCTGGAAAGAGCTCGTGCTCGTGGTTATCAGGCTGGCGTGGTCGGCAAACAGAAAGAAGCGTGTCCGTATCAATGCCTGGATGCCCGAGGGCATTGGCTTGGTGGTTGGCGTGACGCCATGGAAGGGCGGGGCTCAGGCCTCTTCATGAAGTAGCAGGTACTTCATCACTCATTACAAAAGGAAAGGGGCCGTTGTGGCCCCTTTGCGTTAATGCTGTTTTACCACTCATCAGAGAGATCAGAATGCGGTGGTATCTTTGAACAGGCCCACTTTCAGGTCGGTGGCGCTGTAGATCGGACGGCCGTCGACTTCGACCACACCATCAGCAATCCCCATCACCAGCTTGCGGTTGATGACGCGCTTGAAGGTGATCTTGTAGGTCACTTTCTTGGCAGTCGGCAGGATCTGGCCGGTGAATTTCACTTCACCTACGCCCAGAGCACGACCCTTGCCGGGGCCACCTTTCCAGCCAAGGAAGAAGCCAACCAGCTGCCACATGGCGTCCAGACCGAGACAGCCAGGCATCACAGGATCACCCGGGAAGTGGCAATCGAAGAACCAGAGATCCGGAGTAATGTCGAGCTCAGCCAGGATCTCGCCCTTGCCGTGTTCGCCGCCGTTGTCATTGATCTTGACGATGCGGTCCATCATCAACATGTTGGGGGCAGGCAGCTGACTGTTACCCTCACCAAACAGTTCGCCACGGCTGCAAGCCAGCAGCTCTTCACGGGTAAAAGAGTTCTTGCCCTGTTCGCACAGGGAAAGGCGGGCTTCCATGGTGGTATTGTCTACGGTCACGCGGTATTTCCTTCAAATGGGTCAAAGCCGGGCCAATTTAGCTTACAGTTGTTCGCTAAACAACTCCGATCACTTCATCAGCGGCCAAACAGGCGCCCCAGTAGGGATTGCAGCAGTCCGACTTTGGCAGTGGAGCCGTTCAACTCGTCCAACCGCTCCTGAATACGGCCAAACAGGGTATCGGGCATATCAGGCTCACCGGCGACACAGCCAGTCAGCAACTCGATGGCCTCTTCCACATGATCCACCGGGTGGATGTGGAACTGGCCCGCTTCAACCGCTGCAATCACCTCGTCAGAGAGGTTCAGCTGCTGGATGTTGGTGCCCGGCAAAATGATCCCTTGCTTGCCGGTGATGCCGTGGATTTTGCACACCCGGAAGAAGCCTTCAATCTTCTCGTTGACGCCACCAACGGCCTGCACATTGCCAAACTGATCGACCGCACCGGTCACGGCGAAGTGCTGATAGATAGGCTGGCGGGCGAGGGCAGAGAGCAGGGCACACAAGCCGGTCAGGGAGGCACTGTCGCCATCAATTTCGTGGTAAGACTGCTCGAACACCAGATTGGCCGACAGGGGGAGGGGTTCTCTGCACCAAATTTGTTGGAAAGATAGCCGTGGATAATCATCATCGCCTTGGCGTGGATATGACCGGCCAGCTCCGCTTTGCGCTCGATATCCGCAACATCGCCATCACCAAGGTGTACGGTAGCAGTGAGGCGCACCGGCTCGCCGAAGTCATAAGGGTGACCGGAGACCTGAATGACAGACAGGCCGTTGATCTGGCCAATCTCTTCGCCATCGGTTTGCAGCAGGATCTGGCCGTCGATAACCCCCTGATCGGACTGCTCAACCAGATAGTTGAGGCGGTAATCCTGTTCCTCCAGTGCGCCACGAATATGCTCGTCGGTGACCACCTCGGCTCCCAGCTCCCGGGCCAGACTGTCAGCCATCCGCATGATGGCAGAGAGTTGCACTTCGGAGAGCGACAGCCACTCCTGATGGTCACAGAGGCGGCTGGCATGGCGACAAAGGGCGGCGAGGGCGGCTGGCGTGAAGTCGAGCAGGCTCCAGCGCTGGCGCAGCCAGGCCAGGTACTGCAGAAATTCCTGCAGATCCTCTTCAATATTCACCTCTGACACCAGATCCGCGCGCAGGAAGATGCGTTCGGACATATCGCGATCCAGCATCTGGAACTCGGCCACGTCCAGTCGGTCACCGACCAGGATCAGCTTGAGCTTGATGGGGGTCGCTTCAGGCGCGAAGAAGGGGGTCAGGGTTTTCCCTTCCTGATAGGCGTTCCAGTCCAGCTCGCCTTTTTGCATGGCATTTTTCAGTTTGAACCAGAGATGCGGCTGATCCAGCAGCTCATCCAGTTGCAAAATGAGGTAACCGCCGTTGGCTTCGCGCAGCAAGCCGGGCTCCAAAAGGTGCTGATTGGCATAGACAGAGCCTTGTTCTGTCTGGTAGTTGATGGAGCCAAACAGGGTATCCCAGTTGAGATCACGGCCATAAATCACCGGCGCTTCCTGCGCTTCGTGGTGGATCAGCAGATTGATCAGAATGGGGTGCTGAAACTCCAGACCCAATGCCACGTGAGCCGCCAGATCGGAGAGGAAATCATCGATTTTCGGATCATTGTTCTGCTTGCGCATGATGCGGGTCACGATGCGTTCGGCATCGAGATGGTGGCTCAACAGCTTGAGCAGCTCGCCAACCATTTCGCAAAACTCAACGCCGGTGCCCGGTTGCAGGCGCAGCCAGATAGGCTTGTAGGGGTTGTTCAGATTCTCGGTGTAGCAGAGATCAAACAGGTCACCATCCTTGCCATTAGAGTCGGCAATCAGCGTCTGGCAAACGCCTTCGTAATCTGCGCCGGGGAATCCGTTGAGTAGCATGACCGGACAGTCACCATCAAAACTGGCAAGACGTTTGATGCCGGAAATGGCTCTGGGTTGCAGCGCAGCAAAGGGGATAGGTTCAAGCTCGCTAAGCTTGGGGAACTGTTCAATCGCAAAAGCGGGTTTTAATTGTTCTGATGTTAATTCAGCCACTTAAGACATCCGGTCGAAGATAGGATCAATTGTTGCCATTATACACAGTTCAATAAGTGGTGACAGGAAACAAGACACTTGATTTAACATAATATACATTATGCGCAGTTATGCCTGCAGGTAGAACAAAGGGACCGGAGGCCCCTGATGCTCAATTCTTCAATGAATCACGAGCTTTGTCCCAAGGAGCCCAAGCAAGCTCGGTTTTTTCTTCACTAAAATCAGCTTCTTTAACAAGGGCTGTCGGATGAAACTCGGCATACAAAGAAGTCAATTGACGTTGTAAAGGATCAAGCCAAATACAACCAACAGAAGGCTCTCTTCCACAAGAATCGTCAACAGTTGTCACCGTCATCAATGGACCGCCACTTTGCAACTGAACTATCTCACCAACTGCAAAATATTCGCGCTGTTGAGTGTCCGGTTCACTGCCAACTCGGCTAAGCGAATGCACAGCAAACTGTTCTATTTGAACGCGTTCTGAAGCAGGACAAAACCATACACATGTGGCTAGTTGTCTTTCCTTATCAACACCATCAACGGTCATATCAAAGCTACCACTACGCAATACAACCACTTAACCTGGGGCAATCAAATCTATCAGCTTGCTCATTAGTAAATGATCCTTTAGGCAGGTCTAACCACGCTGGCTAGCTGAAAAGATCGTACCAAACACATAAACCAATAGATACGTGTTGACATGAAATTATTTAATGATGTCAACAGGTTAGGTGTTGTCACTGATGCCGATAAATAGGGTTATCGGCATTACTGTGAGAGATAACAAGGCTTATTAAAAGAAGAAGCCCGTAGCTTTTCCTTAGCTTAAAGGTTCGGAAATCGATCAGGATCGAGGCTACACACAGACCTCCAGCGATCTGACTGCCCAAAGCAGAAGGACGATATCTGGTTGATTCCCCCTGCAGATGCTCTTGCAGCGATAACAGAATAACACCGTCAACCGCCCTGCCCCACATCACCGAAATGTCCCATTTTGAGACAAGAGTCCACTATTAATCAGTACGTTGTGCTGGATTCCCTTCCCCTATGGAACGTTAAGTTTGATTTTCACCGTTATAACCAAAGTCATTACCGTGAATATTCTTAGAAATATCTGCCCCCGACTTGAGAGGTCTCTCTCTGGAAATATTGATACTCTTTCTTGTAAAACAGCCATAAAAATGCCGACTATCGCGATAGACTCCCCTCCCCTTAAATCGTCACGGCTTATTCGGCTTGAAGAGTATTCGCCATTTCATTTTGGAAGTTGGGTCAATTCATATTCAAGGCACGTTTGGCGATGGCCAATGTGGGTGGCTGGCAGGTCAAGTAGAGGTTGCTGTTGAATTGCTGCAATATGCGTTTGAGCTCGTTCATATCATCGGGATGGAGGGTTAAGGACCAGAGTGCTCGGGGCTGGCCGTGATGGAGGCCATTGGTATAGATAATGGTGCAATCTTCGATACGCAACTCTTTGCAGTGGGCCTCCATCTGCAGGCCCACATCCGGAAACCAGATATGCAGTGTGCCTGAAGAGATAAAGGTGAACTGGGCCATGAGCGACCCTTTGCCAACGATCCTGAAGGTCTTTTCCACCACTGCCACTTGCATACCCGCTCCTTGGTAGCTCGTTAATATTGATATCAATATCACCAATGATGACTGGATATGCAAGTGTGATAACAAGGCGCTGTTCAAACCGAATATGATTGCTTCCGGCATGTTACTTAGCTTTCGGCATCGGGTGTTCTCGGTGTTTCAGCAAGCAATTTCGTTTTTTGCTTCTCTGTTACGGGATAAATATCTATGCCGCAGATGAGAAGTTGCCTGTTCTTAATCATCCATGTGAGCCAAAAATATTCCCTGAACCGATTGCCATCCAGAGAAGTACAACATCGCCGCACCAACTTCAATGACATCCCAAACAAGCCATTCTGTGTTCTAAGAGCAGTCAATATAAATCAGGGTCGTGTCACGTTGTTCGTTAGTCCTTGCGAATGTCATCTCTCACGTATTGGTTCAATCGGTCCAGCGGTTTTTGCTGGGCGCTCTCATGTCGTTCACTGTTGCTGGTGTGCAGGTATTTCGAAGTGGTGTCGATGCTGTCATGCCCGGCATCGGCCTGTACATGGGAGAGCGGCCGCCCATGCAGGTTGATGTCATGGGTGATCCCGGTGTGGCGGATCGCATGGGGAGAGAGTTGCCGCATTTCGGCCGCATCCTGGACAAATCCATCCTGCTCTGCCAATTCTGCGCCTTTACCGATGATCACCATGATCAAATCCCGTAACTGGCGAATGCCGAGGTTGGCGTTGATCTCCCCCTGCTCGCGGCCGTGGGCTGCCGCTTTATGACGAACGAACAGTGGCGTCTGTTCATCCGGTGTCGGCAAGGAAGAGAGACCGAGGAAACGGCGGTAGCGCTCGAGTGCCGCCAGCAGCGCTTGGGATACCGCTACGGTACGCCGTTTGCCCCCCTTGCTTTGCGGAATAAAGTAGCCCCAGACGCCGGTTTTGCGATCCCGCCTGAACTGCCCCATCACTGGGGTAAAGCCCGGCCGGGCTGCAACCTCAGAGATCCGCAGATAGCAGGCGTACATCAGAATGGTGAGAAAACGGCTGCGCTCGTGTTGCTCCGGATGGTCGTTGGCAAGGGTATCGGCAGCCTGCATCACGTATGACCACTGCAACTCGCTGAAGGCCTGCACCTGATCATCGGCCTCCAGCTGTTGCGGCCGTTTGACCCGCTGCAGTAGCAGAGCGGGATTCCTGTCCATGTACTCCTCCTGGATCAGGAACTGGAAGAAGGCCGACAGGATGGCGAGCTTGGTCTTCATCGCCTGCTCGCTCAGGCGATAGGGCAAGGTGCGACCCAGCTCCCGTTTGCCGAGAAACGGTCGCCATTGCGGATTGGGCAACCGCTCTCCCCACTCCTTGTCGAGGACAAATTGCGCTACGTTGCGATAGGCGATCAACTCGTCAGGGGGACTGACAGTAGTCGAGATAGCGGATCATGATGCGGCGAGTGAGATCTTTCGGGCTGATGGCCGCCTCGCGAAAGCACCAGTGCAAAAAAGTGGTCAGTTCGCTGCGATAGGTTTTGTAGTTGTTTTCGCTGTTGCGCTGCTCCAACAGCCAATCGACCGCCAGTTCGTAAACCAGCCCGGCATCGGGTACATCGTTGAGGCTGAGGTTGGCAAGGTACTGATTGACCTGCGGGTTACCGGCCTCCAGATAGATAAGGCTGTCAAACAGCGGCATGGCTGGCGGCAAGGATGATGGTTGTTGAGTCATGGTGTTGCTTGTTGATGCTGAGATGAGTCGATATGAGCCTGTGAGCCGAGTTGCTAGAAAAGGGCTCGTGATAGATGAATGCGGCTTCTATTGGGATTTGTATTGCCTCTTGTTGTTGCTGATTAAGGTCACCGGGAGCGATCTGGATAACGTTCTCTCCACTGTTTGCTCATTATTTCCTCATAGATCTGGCTGATGTCGCTCAGTGGTGCACGCTATTCAGTTATGCATGGGATATGCAGCATGGTTAAAAAATTCTCGGGGCAAATAGCCGTGAAAATGGTTTTAAATGCAAATAAAGTGAATGCGTTGAGCCATTTATCCCGAGAATAAGGTCTGTGCAATCAGGCCACCTGTTTGAGTGGCTTCTCTTTGCGCTTGGCTGCTGGAGTCTCTTCCTCTTTCGTGCCAGCCTGAACCTTGCCGCCACGCAGCAGGGTTTGCAGCACATCACGCTGCTCTGCCAGGTAGAATGCCAGACTCTCTTGCTGCTCTGGTGCCAGCTCGATCGGGGCGCCAGCCAACAGGGTCATCAACTCGTCGGCCGTATCCAGCAGCTTGTCATAGGCATCGGCCTCTTTTTTGCTGGCAAAGGTCATTTTTTCCACTCCCCCACGAACAACCACATATTTGATCTCGACAGCCATGATGGCCTCCTCTTGGTGATGATGGATAAAGTATATGTATGGATATACAGCATTGCAAATAACCTCACCGGAAAAGAGTTCACCGGGGTTTAGCGACAAAAGCCGCGCTGGATCAAGCTGTCTCAAAGTGCCGTTTGACTTCCACGCCTGACTGGTCGGATCATGGCCTTATGACGATCGTACGACACCTGTTTATCCTGCTGATGGTAGAGGTGCTGCTCCTCGGGAGTATCGCCCACTTGGTCGTGGGACTCCCCTGGTTGCTGACCCTGCTGTTTGTCGTGTTTGCCCTGCTTGGGTTGCGCTGTCTGGTGGTGCTCGGCAGCTGGCTGTTTACCCGCTTCTACCCCTCCCCGGCTATCGGCCCCTGGCGCAGGGTGAAGATGATGGCGCAGGAGATGCTGGCCTACCTTTACACCTTCACCTTGTTGTTACCGTTCGAGCCTTTGCTGATGGCACCCGATCGGCTGCGTCCATGCCAGCGCCCCGTATTGCTGGTGCATGGTTACGGTTGCAGTCGCGGGATCTGGCGCACCCAGCGCGCCCGATTGGAAGCCGCAGGCCATGTGGTTGCCACCATTACCCTGATGCCTCCATTTGGTCATATCGATGAGATGGTGCCGCTGCTGGCCACCCGGATTGACGATGTGCTGGCGCAGACCGGGGCTGACAAGCTGGTGCTGGTCGGTCACAGCATGGGGGGGCTGGTCTGCCGCGACTATCTGGCTATCCATGGGGGTGACAAGGTCGTGTGCCTGATCACCCTAGCCACCCCCCATCAGGGCAGTCAGCTGGCCGCCCTTGGACTTGGGGCCAATGCCCGCGAGATGGAACCCGGTTCCGGCTGGCTGCAGCGTTTCGCTTCGGTCCCCCTCTGCGTACCCGGCATCTCGGTGCGCACCAGTCACGACAATGTGGTGATGCCGCAGGAGCGGCAACGATTGGCGGGAATGGAAGATATCGAGTTGCCCGCCATTGGCCATCTTTCTCTGCTTTACTCCCGTCGCACGACAGATCTGCTGCTTGATCTGCTGTCTCGAGTCTGACCCTCCTTATTCGTCCTTCAACTGCTATTCCAAATAAAACAGGGGCCTGATTGCTCAGGCCCCTGTTGATCTCTTTATCGTATCACCCAGTCAGAAGTGGATACCCTTGATCAGGGTCGAGACGGCAACCTGATCGGCGGTGGCCTTGGATTTGTCGCCATCCTTGGGATCGGCAAAGGTGCGGAAGCTGGTGTTCATGATCACCTGCGCAACGCGAGGTGCCAGGGCATGCACCACCTGACCGAATACCCCGAGGCGAGTCGCCAGCCGTACATGCTTGTTGATGATGGTATCGCATACCAGATCGGCCGCCTCTTCCGGCGTCATCATAGGTACCTGCTCATAGACCTTGGTCGGTGCGACCATCGGCGTTTTCACCAGCGGCATATTGATGATGGAGAAGCTCACCCCTTTATCGGCAAACTCGGAGGCGGCGGTACGCACCCAGGCATCAAGGGCCGACTTGGAGGCAACATAGGCGGAGAAGCGCGGTGCATTGGTCAACACCCCGATGGAGGAGATGTTGATGATGTGGCCTTTTTTCTTCTCGATCATGGTGGGCAGCACCCCCATGATCACCTTGAGCGCGCCAAAGTAGTTGAGCTGCATGGTGCGCTCCAGATCGTGGAAGCGATCGAAGGAGTCCTCGATGGAGCGGCGGATGGAGCGGCCAGCATTGTTGACCAGAATATCGACGCCACCGTGATCGGCCACGATGCGAGCGGTGATCTCCTCGGCTTGCGACAGATTGGAGAGATCCCCCTGATAGATCTCGATGGTCAGCCCCAGCTCGGCAAACTCAGCTTTAGTCTCGGCAATCTTCTGCTCGTCGCGGGCGATGGTAACGACGTTGGCCCCCGCCCCCGCCAGCTTGCGCGCGGTTGCACGGCCAATGCCTGAGGTGGCCCCGGTCACCAGCACCACCTTGCCTTCTACCCGACCACGCAGGGAGCGATCGATGAAGAGCTCCGGGTCGAGGTGACGCTCCCAGTAATCCCACAACCGCCAGGCGTAGCTGTGCAGTGGCGGCACTTCGATGCCTGTCCCTTTCAGTACCCGCTGGGTTTCGCGACTGTCGAAACGGGTGGGATAGCTGATAAGGCGGAACACATCCTTGGGCAGACCCAGATCGGCGATGGCGGCATCGCGGATGCGGCGCACCGGCGCCATGGTCATCAGCATGGCGGTCAGGTGGCGGGGAATGAAATTAAAGAGAGAGGCGTTGATGCGGATAGCAGGCTCTGGCGCATGGGCGGCGCGGGAGAAGGTGCTCAGCATGTCGCCAACCCGCATCGGGTTGGGGTCGGTCAGGTGGAAGGTCTTGTTCTCCTCGCCCTCCTGATGGGCGATATGCACCATGGCATCGACCACAAAGTTGACCGGCACTATGTTGATGCGCCCGCCCTCAACCCCGATGGCGGGCATCCAGGGCGGCAGCAGACGGCGCAGCTTCTGGATGGTCTTGAAGAAGTAGTAAGGACCGTCGATCTTGTCCATCTCGCCGGTGTTGGAGTCACCGACAACGATCCCCGGTCGATAGACTCGCCACGGAACTGTGCACTCGTTTCGCACAATCCCTTCCGCTTCGTGCTTGGTCTGGAAGTAAGGCATGTCGAGGTGCTCGGCTTCATCAAACATATCCTCGCGAAACAGACCATCGAACAGGCCCGCTGCAGCGATGGAGCTGCAGTGATGGAACTGCCCCGTCCCCAGCCGCTCGGCAAGTTGAACGGCTTGACGGGTCCCTTCGGTGTTGACCTGCTGCTGGATCCCTGCCTTGGCGTTCAGATCATAGATAGCAGCCAGATGGAAGAAGTGGTCGATCTTGCCGATCAACTGCTCCTGCATCTCGACCGACACCCCCAGCAGCGGTTGCGTCATGTCACCAAAAACCGGGACTGCGCGCGATTCATCCACATTCCAGAATGCAAATAACTCCGGCAATTTATCCTGATGAGAGGCGCGCATCAGAAAATAGACGATACAGTCGGGATGCTGTTGGAATAACTTTTTGATCAATCGACGCCCGATAAAACCACTACCGCCAGTAATGAAATAGTTCATAAAGAGAATCCTGCTACTGATTAGGGTGTTACTAGGTTGTTAGATATATCACGATTCATATGGGAATCCGCAATTTGATTGTCGGTTCGTGAGCAAACCCTAATTTCGGTGGTGTGCCTGTTCCGTTATTAGGTAGAACCCTCTATTTTTTCTCCCTAGACTGAAGTTGAAAAATCAGTAATGCCACAACCCGATTGCAGTTTCGTTGTCGCCATTACATTTAACTGTCGTTATTCAAGGAGAAGATCATGGCTAAGAAATTGAAAGCGCTGGCAGGGTCAGTGACCGACAACCAACTCACCTCCACCATCAAGGAGTCCACCCAGCAGATCTGGTTGGCGGGTCTGGGTGCCTATGCCAAGGCGCAGGAAGAGGGTGGCAAGATCTTTGAAGCGCTGGTGCAGGAAGGGGAAGCATTGCAGGCCAAAACCCGTCAGAGCGCAGACGAGAAGATTGCCGCTGTGACCGACAAGACCGCCAATACCTGGGGCCGTCTGGAGCAGGTGTTCGAAGATCGCGTGGCCCGCGCTGTGGCCAGCCTCGGCATTCCGACCCGCAAGGATATCGACAAGCTCTCCAAGCGCATGGCCGAGCTGACCGACGTGGTCCAGCAACTGCTGGATGCGCAGGAAGAGGAGGCCCCTGCTGCTGAAGCCAAACCGGCTGCCGCCAAAAAGCCCGCTGCCCGCAAGCCTCCGGTAAAGAAGGCACCGGTAGCCAAGGCCAAAGAGGCCGTGGTTGAGCAGGCCGCCGATCTCCTCTCCGCCGCTGAAGATGCGGTGAAAGAGGTGAAGGCCAAAGCAGAGAGTGTCCTGCCCTGATCCCTCGCGGTGACGGAAGGTGATTGATACCGGCCCATGCCCTGCGCTGGGCCGGTCTTGTCATGGTGAATGTCATGGATAGAGAGGCGACGCTATGAGTACCATCGCAATTGCCCTTGCTGGCGGCGGGCCGCTCGGCGGCATCTACGAGATCGGTGCCTGCGCAGCCCTCTCTGACAGCATCAACGGCCTGCGCCTTGACCATGCTGATATCTATGTTGGCGTCAGTTCGGGGGCCGTGGTGGCCTCGGCGCTGGCCAACGGCATCTCGCCGGCTAAGCTGGTGCGGATCCTGCTCAGCGATGATTCGGGGGAGATGTTTGACCCGGCCACCTTGCTGCGCCCCGCCTTTCGTGAATATGCTGACCGTCTGACCTCGATCCCTCCGCTGGCGTGGCAGAGCCTGACCTACTATCTGGCGGCGCCCTGGAAACGCAGCCTGTTTGAATCGCTGCAGGGGCTCTCCAAGGCCATTCCGACCGGACTGTTTGACAACCGCGGGGTGGATCGCACCCTGACCCAGTTTTTTTCTCGCCCCGGCCGTAGCAACGATTTCCGCCAGCTGCGCAGTCGGTTGTTTGTGGTCGCCACCGAACTCGACACCGGCCATCCGGTCGCCTTCGGTAGCCCGGGGCTCGATGACGTGCCCATCTCGGCGGCGGTACAGGCGTCGGCCGCCCTGCCCGGCCTCTTTCCCCCTTCATTGATTAACGGGCGTTACTATGTGGACGGGGCGCTGATCAAGACCCTGCACGCTTCGGTAGCGCTGGAAGAGGGGGCGGATCTGGTGTTCTGCATCAATCCGCTGGTGCCCTATGATGCGGACATGGCCGCCGGCGCGCCGACCAATCTGGTGGACAGCGGTCTGCCGGTGGTACTGGCCCAGACTTTTCGCGCCATCATCCACTCCCGCATGCATGTGGGGATGGATCGCTACAAGCACCAATATCCCGACGCTGACGCATTGCTGTTTGAGCCCTCTTCTGCCGATGGCGAGATGTTCTTCACCAATGTGTTCAGTTACCGGGATCGTCGTCGCCTCTGCGAGCACGCTTACCAGCATACCCGCCGCGATCTCTGGCAGCGTCGTGACGAGCTGGCGCCGGTGCTGGCCAAGCATGGCCTCGAGCTCAATCTGGCCGCACTGGCCGATGAAGATCGCACCCTGTTGGCCCCCGGCATTGGCTCGGTCGCCGCCCTCGACAAGTCGCTGGAGCAGTTGCAGCACTGGCTTGCCAAACGCTATCGCCACGGCGTGCGCCGTTCATCACCAAAGGAGTAGCATGGATCGCAAACCCAAACGTCGTACCCGGGAGCGGATCCTGACCACTGCCCTCGCCTGCTTCAATCGACAAGGGGAACCCAGCGTCACCACCTCGGCCATTGCGGCCGAGATGGAGATCAGCCAGGGCAATCTCTACTACCACTTCCACAACAAGGAGGCGATCGTCAACGCCCTGTTCTGCGAATTTGAACAGCAGATGGATCGCCTGCTGGAGGCTGTCAGCACCCCGTCCGATGAGCCCGAAGATATCTGGCTCTTCCTCCACCTGATGTTTGAAGCCATCTGGCAGTACCGTTTCCTCTACTACGATATCGCGACCCTGATGAGTGGGTATCATCAGGTGGAGCAGCGCTTTTCCGCCCTGCTGCGCCGCAAGGAGCAGACCGCCATCGCCATTTGCAACCATCTGCAAACGGTCGGGCTGATGGAGGGCACGGCGCAACAGATGCGCACGCTGGCGGCCAATGTGGCGCTGGTTGGCACATTCTGGATCTCTTATCAGCGGGCACTGCACCCCAAGGCGGACGCCGATATTGCCCTCGGCGTCTTTCAGGTGATGCAGCTGGTCGCACCCTATTTGCGGGCCGATGCTCGCGCTCATCTGGGCGCCCTCGCCCACCACTATACCGACAAGGTTTGATTCACATGCTACAGGGAGAACAAGCATGACCACTTCACAACTCGAATTTGTCCCCTTCCCCTACGCGGATGCGGCCTATGAGTATGCTGGCCAGAAGCTGGCGGACAACTGGGATCGACTCCATCAGGGGGATGCCGAACCCTGGCCCGAGGATGAACAGGTACAGGATGCCTGGCGGGCCTATCATGCCGGGGATTTTGCCCGGGCCGTCGCCCTTGGCGAAGCGGCCGGTGAGGCTGGCCTCAATGTGGCAAACAAGGCACTGGTGATCCACGCCAGCTACCTGCTGGAGGACAAGTATGCCAAGCGCGCCGCCTTCGAGCGGGCGGCCAGCCATGCCGAGAAGCTGCAAAAACGCCAGCCCAAGAACGCCAACGCCTGGTATTTCCACGCGCTGGCACTCGGTCGCTACAGTCAGGTCATTTCCATCTCCAAGGCCCTCTCGCAAGGAATTGGCGACAAGATCAAGGCAAGCCTTGAGAAGACTCTGGAGCTGGCGCCCGATCACGCCGAGGCCCATATCGCCTTTGGCGCCTGGCATGCGGAGATCGTCGACAAGCTGGGGGCCATGATCGGCGGCCTCACCTATGGCGCCAAGAAGGAGGAGTCCGAGCGTCACTTCAAGGAAGCGCTGGCGCTGATCCCCGACTCGGCTATCGCCCGCATGGAGTACGCCAACGCACAGGTGATGCTGCACGGCAAGAGCCGCCTGAAAGCCGCCGAAGCCCTCTATGCCGAAGCGGCCGAGTGCGAACCCATGGATGCCATGGAGCGCCTCGATGTGGAGGCGGCGCGCGAAGAGCTGGAGGATTAACCGCCACTCCTGCCACTAAGAGGTAGCAAAACAAGAGGCCAACCCGCGGGTTGGCCTCTTTTTATTGGGATTTTTACGTATCGGATCAACCCAGCAGCGCATCAAGGCCGTTCGGGTCGAACAGCAGCTCAGGCTCCAGCAACACCAGCAGTAACAGTTGTTCAAACTCCACGGCGAAGCGGTCGACAACCTGATCCGGGTCAGGTACCAGCTTCTTGTCGGTGATAAGGCCCAGCTGCACCTTGTGATCGTAAGAGAGGATGGAGACGCCGACGCCGATATCCCCCGATTGCGGCACCCAGAACAGCGGCTGACGCAATTTTGCTCCAGCCAGATAGAGGGTCTGCTGCGGGCCGGGCACATTGGTGATTACCGCGCTGGCCTTGGCCGTGAGCAGCTCGACGGCCTGCTGCTGCACCGCATTGGGGGCCATGCCAAGGGCATGTAACAGGTTGAGCACTACCACGGGTTGTAGCGAGGTGCGCAGCGCCTGCATTCGGTCACGTACGGTATAGAGCCGCTGCAACGGGTGTTCAACATCCAGTGGCAAGTCCAGGGCCACCAGCCCGAAGCGGTTGCCAAGTGCCCCCTCATCGTCCGGTGCACGCATATTGACTGGCACCAGGGCGCGGATCTTGACCTTGTTGGCATCATCCCCCTTCTCCTGCAGGTAGTGGCGAAACGCCCCTGCGGTGGCGGCGATCAGCAGATCGTTGACCGAGCAGCCCAGTACCTTGCCCACTGCCTTGATATCCGGCAGATCAATTTGCTCCGACCAGGCCACCCGCTTGGTGCTGGTGGTCTTGCCACGCAGGCGGCAGGGGGAGTCATCACCGAGGGTGGCGATATTGCACAGCTCGCTCGCCAGATCGCGCCCGGTCTTGAGGTAATCCACCGCCTTGGTGGGATGGGTGACCACTTCGACATATTTGGACCAGAGGCTACCGGTCAGCTTGAGGCCGGCCCGCACCAGACGGCTGCCCTGGTGGCAATCCTCCTCATCCTCGTCATCGCTGTCATCCAGTGGCTCCGGTGACGGTGGTCGCGGCGCCCCTTCCGGTGTGTTATCCATCATGGTCAGCATGGCTCGCACCAGCGAGAAGCCATCGCCCATGGCGTGGTGAATGCGCACCACCAGCGCTTGCCCACCCAGCGAAGTGTCGGTCAGGTGCATATCCCACAGGGGGCGCTGGTGGTTGAGCGGCGTCGAGGCGAGATCGGCCACCAGCTTCTCCAGCTCCAGCTTGCCTGCTTCACCCGGCAGGATCACTCGCTTGAGGTGCTGATCGAGATCGAAATCGGGATCATGACGCCAGTAGTAGGAGCCCCCCTCCAGCACGGCCCGCTGGTGAAAGCGGGGTTGCACCGAAATGGTGTGGCGCAATCCGGCCCGCAGACGCGTTTCATCAAGTTCTCCTTCAAACATCAGGACACCGATGATCTGCATCAGGTTGTTGGGTCTGTCCATGCGTAACCAGGCGGTATCGACGCAGGAGATAAATTCACTCAGTGGCATGGTTGTTTCCCTACAAAATGAATTTACCGAGACGGCAAATTGCTCCTGTCCTCATATCCGGATGAAGACTTGATGCAATCAGAATGACTTTAATGAGTGCCGACTCGAAATATGAAATAAAGATGAAAGATTACTGACAAATAGAATCAAGACCTCGCTGGATAATAAATCTGACAAACCATATGGCTTGCCAACTTATTTCAAACAGCCATCGTTTACAGCTGGTTTATTTAAAACCAGTGCAACGAAGAGTTTCAAACACGTTTGGGGCAAGGTAAGCGATTGTCGACATAATCGAGGATCTCCTGCTCCAGTACGCTGCGTACCGGCAACAGCATCAAGCCAAGATGCACTTCCAGTTCCAGGGTATCTTCGTCCAGGGTGAGAGTGCCATGTACCCCTGAGCCGCGAAAACGAAGCTCGGTCTCCTCTTCATCTGCCCATTCGCAATCGAGTTGATAGCTCTCGCTCATGTCCGCAGCGATGGCTTCGGCCGCGATCCGGGCGGCGGCCAATCCCAGCGGATGCTGACGGCTGATCTGGATGATAGAGAGTGCGCTGCTGCCAGCGAGCGAGTTGAAGAACATGGTCGTTACTCTGGGTCATAAGTTAGTTATTGATATTAAACACATGTTCACAACAAATGAAAGGATGGTTCACATAAATGGGACTCACTTAACAGAGTCGAGAGGGATGAAGGCCATCAGCGGGGCATGGCATTTATTCCCTCCCCCGTGCGCGCTACACTTGTCACGGAACGGTCAGCAAAAGCTGCTTGTTTTTCATTCACTTGTATCTTCGTATCACCGAATCCCCATCAATGGGCCCAAGGCCAGAGAGCTGTAGATGACGCATCAAGAACATGCCCACGACGACGATAGCACCCTGGGTCGGCTCTACCGCCAGCTCAAGCGGGTTGCAGCCTTGCGCGAGCAGATGCGTGCCCACCCGGAAGATCAGCAGGATCGGGATCGGCTACGCCAGTGGCAGGCCGACCGGTTGGGGCGAACCCATCGTGATCTGCTGGAGAGTGACCGCTACGGCCCGGCGGCCGAGTTTTTCCTGACCGATCTCTATGGCCCCGGGGATTGCGCCCGCCGCGATGCGGACGTGATGCGGGTGATGCCGACCGCCGAGCGGCTGTTGCCGGAGTCCGGTCTCAAGGTGCTGGCGCAGGCGATCGAGCTTGATGCCCTCTCCGAAGAGTTGGACTATCTGATGGTGGTGGCGCTGCGGCGCATTGATGGCATTGATCCCATCACGCCGGACCATTACACCATCGCCTATCGTGCCGTGGGTGAACAGGCGCGCCGGGAACATCAGATTGCGTTGGTGAGCGAGCTTGGGATGACGCTGGACAGACTGGCGAGAAAGCCGCTGCTGGGGGCGACCCTCAAGCTGGTGTCAGGGCCAGCCCATCTGGCGGGGCTTGGCGAGCTCTTCTCCTTTGTCGAGCGTGGCTATCAGGTGTGTCATCAGATGGGGCGTGCTAATGAGTTCCTCGAGACCATCTCCAGTCGCGAGACGGCCATCATGACGGCGCTCTTTAACGGCGACAGCAGTGCGCTTGAGTAAGGCTTATCGAGGGATAAGCCGCCAGAATAACAAAGCGGGCCGATGAGCCCGCTTTTCGTTTATCACTGTTTGCCGATATGTTGGCCAATGCAAGACCGGTCAGATCACCAGCAGATCCATAAAGGCGTGCACCGGGGTGGCGGCAAGGCGCGGCCCATCCTGACAGAGGGCCAGAATGTCGTTGACCCGTTTGGCCGGGAAGCGGGTGGCCAGATTGTGCTGGAATTTCTCCACCAGCAGCGGGATCCCCTCCTCCCGACGGCGACGATGGCCGACCGGGTACTCCACCTCCACCTTGGCGGTGTGAGAGCCGTCCTTGAAGAAGATCTGGATGGCGTTGGCAATGGAGCGCTTGTCCGCCTCCAGATATTCGCGGCTGTAGCGTTTGTCCTCCTGCACCACCATCTTGCTACGCAGCGCGTCGATGCGGGGATCGGCTGCTACATCATCCTCGTAATCCTCGGCAATGAGGCGACCGAAGATGAGCGGCACCGCCACCATGTACTGCAGGCAGTGATCCCGATCGGCCGGGTTGTTGAGGGCACCCACCTTGCTGATGATGCGAATGGCCGACTCATGGGTGGTGAGCTCGATACGGTCTATCTCGTCGAGCCGCCCCTTCACCTGCCCATGCAGCTTCATGGCGCACTCTACCGCGGTCTGGGCATGGAACTCGGCGGGATAGGAGATCTTGAACAGCACGTTCTCCATCACATAGCTGCCGTACCCCTGATGCAGGGCGAACTGATTGCCCTTGAACAGCACATCGTAGAAACCCCATTTTGGCGCGCTCAGTACGCCGGGGTAGCCCATCTCGCCGCTCGTGGTGATAAGGGCGAGGCGCACCGCGCGCGAGGTTGCATCCCCCGCTGCCCAGCTCTTGCGCGACCCTGCATTGGGGGCATGACGGTAGGTCCGCAGGCTCTGGCCATCGACCCAGGCCTGGGAGACCGCATCGATCACCTGATCACGGGTGCCGCCAAGCATATGAGTCACCACGGCGGTGCTGGCAACCTTGACCAGTACCACGTGATCGAGGCCGACCCGGTTGAAGGAGTTCTCCAGCGCCAGCACCCCCTGAATTTCGTGGGCTTTGACCATGGCCACCAGCACATCGGCCATGGTGAGCGGCGCCTTGCCCTCGGCCACGCGAGTACGGGAGAGCCAGTCGGCAGTTGCCAGAATACCGCCCAGATTATCGGATGGATGACCCCACTCGGCGGCCAGCCAGGTGTCGTTGTAATCAAGCCAGCGGATGATGGCACCGATGTCCCAGGCTGCCTTGACCGGGTCGAGGCAGAGCTGAGTACCGGGCACCCGGGCACCATGGGGCACGACAGTACCGGGTACGATGGGGCCAAGGTGCTTGGTGCACTCGGGGAAGCGCAGGGCAAGCAGGCCACAGCCCAGCGTATCCATCAGGCAGTAGCGGGCGGTGTCGAGAGCCGCCTTACTGGTAATGGGGTGGTTGCAGACATAATCGGCAATATCGACCAGCACCTGATCGGGGTCTGGTCTGTGGTTGACGTCGACGTTGGCGGACATCGTGACTTCCTTATCGTTGTTGTAGAGAGACAAAGTGACGGGGGGCCGGGCCGACATAATCGGCGCTCGGACGGATGATCCGGTTGTGCTCGCGCTGCTCCATCACGTGGGCGCACCAGCCGGTGACCCGCGAGCAGACGAAGATGGGGGTGAACAGCTTGGTCGGGATCCCCATGTAGTGATAGGCGCTGGCATGGAAGAAGTCGGCGTTGGGAAAGAGCTCTTTCTCCTCCCACATCACCTTCTCCGCCTCGCAGGAGACG
This sequence comes from Aeromonas sp. 102P, assembly GCF_051920345.1. NCBI lineage: Bacteria > Pseudomonadati > Pseudomonadota > Gammaproteobacteria > Aeromonadales > Aeromonadaceae > Aeromonas > Aeromonas sp. 102P. The sequence continues at coordinate 2,899,860 of NZ_JBQBCZ010000001.1, forward strand.
CGGTAGAGGCGATCATCACCCACAGCCTCGGCGAGTTTGGCCGACCACTCCTTGATGATGACGTTGCGCGGATCCGAGGTGCGGTAGATGGCGTGGCCAAAGCCCATGATCTTCTCCTTGGCCGCCAGCTTGGCCAGCAGTTCGCGCCTTGCCTGCGTCTCGTCTTGCCAATCTTCGATCATCGCCATGGCCGCCTCGTTGGCCCCGCCATGGAGCGGGCCGCGCAGGGTACCGATGGCGGCGGTGATGCAGGAGAACATGTCGGAAAGAGTTGAGGCACAGACTCGCGCGGCAAAGGTGGAGGCGTTGAACTCATGCTCGGCGTAGAGGATGAGAGAGACATGCATCACCCGACGCTCCAGCTCGCTTGGCGCCTTCTGGTGCAGCAGGGCCAGAAAGTGGCCGCCGATACACTCCTCGTCGCTGTCGAGGGCGATGCGAACGCCCTCGTGACTGAACTTGTACCAGTAGATCAGAATGCCCGGAAAGGCGGCCAGCAGCCGATCCGCCACTTCATGCTCATGCTCGAAACCATCTTCCGGCTCCAGATCGCCGAGCATGGAGCAGCCAGTGCGCAGCACATCCATGGGGTGAGCATCGGCGGGAATGCGCTCCAGCACCTCCAGCAGCGCCGCCGGCAACGTGCGCAAGCGGCGCAGCTCGCCTTTGTAGTCGGCCAGTTGCTGGTTACTCGGCAACTCTCCCTTCAGCAGCAGATAGGCGACCTCCTCGAACTGGGCGCTATCGGCCAGCTCCTTGATGTCGTAACCGCGATAGGTAAGCCCGGTGCCGCTCTTGCCCACGGTACAGATACTGGTCTCCCCTGCGCTTTGACCGCGCAGACCTGCTCCGCCCAACGGTTTCTGTTGTCCCATAAGCTGCCTCCTATTCCTTGGCTGAAAACAGACGATCCAGTGTCTGCTCGTAGTGGTGATATCCGAGGAAGTCGTAGAGCGACTCCCGGGTCTGCATGGTCTCTACGACGGCCCGTTGATGGCCATCCTGGCGAATATGGTGATAGACGTTGAGGGCGGCCTGATTGGCGGCGCGGTTGGCACTCAATGGATAGAGCACCATGTCGACCCCGTGGGCGGCGAGCTGCTCCTTGTCAAACAGCTCGGTTTTGCCGAACTCGGTCATGTTGGCAAGGATCGGCACTTGGGCCGCCTGCTTGAACTGGTCGTACTGGGCCAGTTCGGTCACCGCCTCGGCGAAGATCATGTCTGCCCCGGCGGCCACATAGGCGGCGGTGCGCTCAAGAGCCGACTCCATCCCCTCCACCGCCAGCGCATCGGTGCGAGCCATGATGACGAACTCGCCATTCTCGCGAGTATCTACTGCCGCCTTGATCCGATCACACATCTCCTCCTGCGACACCACCGCCTTGTTGGGGCGATGACCGCAGCGCTTTTGTGCCACCTGATCTTCCATATGGACGGCGGCGACTCCGGCCCGCTCGAACGCGCGAATGGTGCGGGCGATGTTGAATGCCCCGCCCCAGCCTGTATCGATATCGACCAGTAGCGGCACTCGGGTGGCCGCCGTGATCCGCTCAGCATCGATCAGCACATCGTTGAGTGAGGTCATACCGAGATCCGGCAGGCCATAGGAGGCGTTGGCGACTCCGGCTCCCGAGAGGTAGATCGCCTGAAAGCCGCTGCGCTCGGCCATCAGCGCCATATAGGCGTTGATGGTGCCGACGATCTGTAGTGGCTTTTCGTTGGCAAGGGCGGTACGAAAACGCAGCCCTGCCGAGGGGGGCAAACTGGACATCATGACTCCTTTCATCTGTCTGGTTTGACCATCTAATATCACGTTTACGTTAACGTCAATTATACTTTCGTAACATTCCGGCCGCAGGCAAGACAGGAAACCGGTTTTAGGGTAAATTTCACCAATTCCTTCAACAGGTTGAATTGTATGATGGAGCCCGGTTCCGTGATTGTCTGTCCGGCGTGCGACTTGCTGATCCAGCGCAAAGCACTGCCGCTGCGTCGCCATGCCCACTGCCCGCGTTGTCACCAACATCTCTATGGCCGTTATGCCTTTCGTCCCTCCCAGTTGATGGCCCTGACCATCACCGGATTTCTGCTGCTGCCCTCCGCATTTTTTGAGCCGCTGATCTATCTGCGGCTGGCTGGGGTCAACACCGATGCCGACCTGCTGCGCGGTATCCTGGTGCTGTTTGGCGAAGGTGAATGGTGGGTAGCCAGCCTGGTGCTCTGGTGCGCGGTGTTGGCGCCAGTGGGGTTGTTGGCGGGGATCTTTGCGCTGGCTTCGGGTCTGGCCAAACGTTGGCACATTCTTCCCGTCACCTTGAAGCTGGTCGAGGTGTTTCGCCACTGGGCCATGCTGGAGGTCTATATCGTCAGCTTGCTGGTTGCCCTGTTCAAACTGATCGACATCGCCGATGTGCGCCTCGGTGGCGGCTTGCTCAGTCTCGGTATTTTGATGCTGCTCAACATGACCCTGCTGATCCTGTTTGACCCCGCCCCCTACTGGGCGCGGATCCCGTTAAAGGAGCCGGAACATGACCAACGCCCGTGAGATGGGGCTCTGCCGCTGCCATACCTGTGGTTTGCTGGTGCGCTATCAAGCCGGGGCAGTCTGCCCCCGTTGCAGCAGCAAATTGCAGGTGCGCATTCCCCGCTCCCTCGCCTGGTCGTGGGGCTTGCTGGCACTCGCCACCTTCATGTTGTTGCCTGCCAATCTGTTGCCCATAACCCATTTCTACAACAAGGGGTTACTGCAGTCAGATACCATCTTCAGCGGTATCATGATGCTCTATCGCAGCAAAATGAGCGGGATTGCCACCATAGTTCTCACCGCCAGCATACTGGTGCCGGTGGGAAAAATATTGGGGCTGGGCTGGATCTGCTGGCAGTTGCAGCGGGCCAAACCGGTGCGGCGCAAGCGCCAACTGGTGATGTATCGGGTGATCGATTTTATCGGTCGCTGGTCGATGCTGGACTTGTTCGTGATTTCGCTGATGGTGGCACTGGTCGATCGGGGTGTACTGCTGAGTGTCCGCGCAGGCCCGGGGGCCACCGCCTTTGCCGGTGTGGTCGTGCTGACCATGATGTCGGCCCGCATGCTCGATACCCGTTTACTGTGGGACAAGGCGGCCCGTTGATGATTTCTCTGTTTTTGTCTGATGTGCTGTTTAATCCAGCCAATAAGGAGTCACTATGATCGGGGCTGAACCCGTCATCGAAAAGCGCCGCTGGTTATCGCCGGTCTGGCTGTTACCCCTGATAGCCCTGCTGCTGGCAGGTGGCTTTCTCTATCAGCAGGTATTGAGCCGTGGCCAGCTTATCCAGATCAACTTCGCCCAGGGCAACGGCATCTTGCCGGGTAAAACCCAGGTTCGTTATCAGGGGGTGGCCATCGGTGTGGTACAGGAGCTGGAGCTGGCTGAAGATGGCCGCAAGATTGCGGTGATGGCCAAGATTGACAGCCGTGCCAGACCGCTGATCCGCAAGGGATCCGACTTCTGGCTGGTGAGCCCCAAGGCGTCGCTCACCGAGATCTCTGGCCTCGATACCCTGGTCTCCGGCAACTACATCAACCTGCAACCGGGGCGTGAAAGCAATCCGCTGGAGGAGACCTTCGATGCACTGGAGGGCCCTCCTCCCGGCTATCAGGCTCAGGGGCGCATGCTGCACCTGACCGCCGATTCGCTGGGTTCGGTTGGGATTGGCGCCAAGCTCTATTTCCGCGGTATCGAGGTGGGCAGCGTCATCAATACCCGTCTGGGTCAGGACAACCAGAACGTCATTCTGGATCTGGTGATCGAGCCGCGTTTCGAGCATCTGGTCAAAGCTGATACCCGCTTCTGGAATATCAGCGGTATCAAGGGCTCCTTCAGTCTGGCCGGGGTGAGCGTGGAGGCTGGCAGCCTCACCTCCATTCTGAGCGGCGGCATTGCCTTTGACTCACCTAAAGATTCACCAGAGCCGGAGAAGGGACAGACTTTCGTCCTCTATAAAGGGCTTGCGGAAGCGGCGCGTGGCGAGCGTATCGACATTGCGGCTGGCGATCTTCCGGTCAAGGAGGGGATGCCCATCCTCTATGAGGGGATCGAGATTGGTCGTATCGACCCCATTCGCCTTACCGATAAAGGCCGGGTGGTAACGGCGCTGATCAACCCAGAGCAGGCCTATCGCATTACCGACAAGAGTCAACTGGTGTGGGAGAGCGTCTCCCTCTCCGCGACCGGCGTGCAGCATGCAGATCGCCTGCTCTCCGGCCCGGCCATTCGCCTCGACTATGTGGCGGGCAAACCGGTACAGAAGATGACCCTGACCGATCGCGCGCCCCAGAGCGGAACCAAGGTGACGCTGCAGGCTGACGATCTGGCGGGGCTCAATCAGGATGCACCTGTCTGGTACAAAGGATTGCAGGTGGGCCGTATCAGCCAGCTCACCCTGGATGCGCGCGGCAATGCCAGCGTCGAGCTGGTGATGGCGCCGAACTATGGCCACCTGCTCAATCATGCCCGCTTCTATCGCGCAGCCCCGTTGCAGATCGATGCCGATCTGAGCGGCATCAAAGTAGAAACCAGTCCGGCCAGTGCCTGGTTGGGGGGCGGGATCAAGCTGGTACAAGCCAGCCGTGGCGAGCGGATTAACCGTCTCTACCCGAGTCAGGAGCTGGCACTGCTCGGCACCCGTAATGCCAAGCCCCAGCGCTGGTTGCTCAAGGCAGATCAGGCCGATGGCATTGGCATTGGCTCGCCTGTGCTTTATCTGGGGCTGGAAGCGGGCATGGTCAAACAGCTGCGCGCCGCCAAAGAGGGGGTCGAGATCGAACTCGAGATTGATGGAGTCTATGCTCCCCTCCTCGCCCAACAACCCCAATTCTGGAAAAAACCGGCCATCGACACCAAGGTGCGGGTCGATGGGGTGCAAGTCAAGGTGGGTAACCTCGGTACCCTGCTGCGTGGCGCCATCGAGTTCGATCGGTTGGCCAATGGCCGCAGTAGCCATCAACTGTTCGATTCCAGGGAGCAAGCCAAGGCCAAGGTGCGCCAGCTGTCACTGGTGGCAGAGAGCAATCCGGGGCTCGGGATTGGCAGCCCGATCCGCTATCGTGGTGTCGATATCGGCAAAATTGAAGAGATCGAGCTGGAGCCGTCACTGGGTCAGGTGATCTTCAAGGCGGAACTCGATGGCCACTATGCCGAGCGTTTCCTGCAGTCCGGAGCCCGCTTTACTCTGGTGCAAGCCAAGCTGGGATTAGGCGGCGTTGCGCACCTCGATACCCTGATCAAGGGGGCATTTGTAGAGGCACAACCGGGTAAAGGCGCTGGCAAAGATCGCTTCCCCTTGAGTCAGGTCGGCCCGGTGGGTCTGGCCCTGACCCTCAAGAGCCCCTCCGTCAATGGCCTGAGCGTCGGCAGCCCGCTGCTGTTTCGCAAGATGGTGGTGGGCAGTGTCACCAGGGTGGCGCTGGCTCGGGATGGTAGCGAGGTGGTGATCGACGTTAACGTCGATCAGGAGTATGCCCATCTGGTGCGGGCAAACTCCCGTTTCTGGAATGTCTCCGGGGTCAAGGCGGATATCGGGTTGACTGGCGGCACCATCGAAGTGGAGACGGTGCAGAGCCTGCTGGCTGGCGGCATCGCCTTCAATACGCCGGAGAGAGAGATGGGGGCGACCGTCAAGGCGGGGCATAGCTATCCGCTCTATGGCAAAGCCGAGAAAGAGTGGCTGGAGTGGAGTCCACGTATCCAGCCCTGATCTCTTCCCTTTGTATCTCATCCAAGCCCGGCACAGTGCCGGGCTTTTTTATATTCCGGTGCCTGTTGATGGGGTTCAGATTCAGAATATTCTTAGCCTTGTGGTAGGATATCGCCCCTCTTTTTCGGTCAACGAGACGGCACAGTGCACGACAACACCTTCCTTCCCGATTACTTTTTACGCCACATTGCGGCCATCATGCCGGCCCATCTCTCGATGGATGAGTTTGTGGCCAGTTGTCGACGTCCGCTGCGCCGCAGCATTCGGGTCAATACCTTGAAGATCGCCGTCTCGGATTTCGTCGCCCTGATGGAGCCACTGGGTTGGCAGCTCGACCCTGTGCCCTGGTGTGATACCGGCTTCTGGCTGACCCGCAGCGATGAAACTGTCCCCCTTGGCAACACCGCCGAGCACTTGAGCGGGCTCTTCTACATTCAGGAAGCGAGCTCCATGCTGCCGGTGACGGCACTCTTTGCCAGCGACAAGATCAAAGCGGATGGCATGTTGCTGGATGCAGCGGCGGCCCCCGGCTCCAAGACCACCCAGATAGCCGCCTTGATGAACAATCAGGGGATGCTGGTTGCCAACGAGTTTTCCAGCAGCCGGTTGAAAGTGCTTAGCGCCAATATCCAGCGCTGCGGCGTGACCAATGTGGGGATGACCCATTTTGATGCCAAGGTATTTGGCCAGTGGTTGCCGGAGACCTTCGATGCCATCCTGCTCGATGCCCCCTGCTCCGGTGAAGGTACGGTGCGCAAGGATGAAGATGCGCTGCGCAACTGGAGTATCGAGAGCATCGACGAGATCGCGGCGGTGCAGCAGGGGCTGCTGGAGAGTGCCTTCCATGCCTTGAAACCGGGTGGCGTACTGGTCTACTCCACTTGCACCTTGAGTGAGCAGGAGAATCAGGCGGTCTGCCAATCCCTGCTGGACAAGTTTGGCGATGCCTTGAGTTTTGACTCGCTGGCTGACCTGTTCCCCCATGCAGAGCAGGCCTGTACATCCGAAGGATACCTGCATGTTTGGCCCCAGATCTTCGACAGTGAGGGCTTTTTCGTCGCCAGATTACGCAAGCATCACTCGGTGCCCAACACCATGTTCAAGCCGGGCAAGCTGGGTAAATTCCCTTTTGCGCCGCTTCCTGCCAAAGAGGCGGAACCCATGTTGCGCGAGATCGAAGCCAACTTCGGGGTGGCACCGCAGGGTCAGCTGTTTGGCCGCAATGACGAGATCTGGCTCTTCCCCCAGCTGTTTGATCAGGTGCAGGGCAAGCTGCGTTTCGATCGCATCGGCATCAAGTTGGCAGAAACCTTCAAGAAAGGCTATCGCCTCACTCATGAGTGGGCACTGGCCTATGGCGATAAAGCGAGCAAGGGCGTGGTCGAGCTGGATAGCGCCAATGCGCGGGAATTCATGATGGGGCGGGACGTCTGGCCAGAGCAGGATGCGGGCACTGGCGAGGTGATCGTCCGCTATCAGGGACATACCCTGGGGATGGGGAAATGGGTGGGTAGTCGGGTCAAGAATGCCCTCCCCCGCGAGCTGGTGCGTGACAACAATCTGTTCAATGCGTAGTGGGCCGTTCGGTGCATAAGCACTTGAACGAGTCTGAAATACCCACACTCTGGTTGAACTTTTCTTCGGATCTTGAAAAGCCTTGAGCCTTGTCTAAGCTTAAGGCAATCCGAACACCAGTTAGCGCACGGCTCTGCAAGGAGCCAATTCCCCTATGCCAGGTACAAGGAATTCGTACCTGGCTTTTTTTATCTCTTCACGTATCGCTGTTACTTCACTCTTGTGTCTATTCAACGGTCTCTTCGACCTGTGTGGTGACTCTGTTTTCAAACGGAGGTTCTCTACCCAGCTCATGTTGGTAGAGCAGATCGATCGCCTGCTCGATGAGTGATGCCTGACTGTCTTCGAGATGAAGACCCAGTGCGGCCAATCGTTCGGCGTGGCGATTGCTGATCCAGCATTGCAGCCGGGTATGGGTCTCCTGCTTGCGTTTTACATGTTGGCGCTGCCGCTCGGCATTGTTTTGGGGCCCCGCCTCTTGCTCTTCACGCCCTGTCATTTCTTGGCTCATATGTCCTTGCGATATTACGTTTCCGAGTTTGTTATCTCTCATCACATGCCATTATCCATAGGAAGATGCCCTTCCACCTTGGGCTGCTGGCTGCACGGCAAATATATCATCAGATCAACAAGATATCATTTAACATAAAAAATGAAGTGACGCAGTTGTGTCAAAGCAAGCCATCAAGGGCATGATCGGAGAATTTGTGGGCGTCATCGAAGTACTCCTGCAGGGTTCGCATATCCTTGTGGCGAGTGACTTCAATGATCTTGTTCATCGGCTTTCCGGCAGTTACAGCAGAGGTGATAAATCCACGGCGCAGGCTATGGCCACTGACGTAGAGATCGTCGATGGTTTGGCCGGTTCGCCGCTTGATCATCAGATTGATGCCCTGGGGGCCGAGTGGTTCAGCCATCAGTTGACCCCAGCGGTTCATGCGCCGAAACAGCGGCCCCTCGCTGATCCGGCTTTTGTGTAGCCATTTTTGCAGTGCCGACACGGGGCAATAGTGTTTGCCCGGAATCAAGGCTATCTCGGTTTCATGCAGCTGATGCTTGCTCGGTTTGAGGCGAAGGCGGATCCCCTGCCCCACAAAATCGAGATCGCTCACCTCAATTCGGGCCGCTTCCGAGCGGCGCAAGGCGCCACTGAACATCAAGAGCAGCAGGGTGTGATCACGCAAACCAGCCAGATCACCGGTGTCGATGCCATCCAGCACCTGGGTCAATGGTTGCAGCGTCAGGGCGCCGGTTTTGTGTTTACGGTTATCCCCCAACCTGACAATGCCGCGCATCATCTCCTTGATTTCGGGATGTTCGGTGGGCATGGGATGAATGCCTTTCTGCTTGAAGGCATAACGGATCCCGGCAAGCCGTCTCACCAGGGTTGCCGGTTTACGAGGTTCACCGTTGCGCAGCTCCCCTTTTCCCTCCTCTTTATCCAGCCATACCCAGTCGGCCAATACGCCATCGGCCTGATCAGCGAGAAAGTTCATGATGTCGTGATGAGTGGTTTGTAGCGGATCCAGCCCGTGCAATTGGCACCAGAAGACAAAAATACGGGTATCCGCCTGATAGGCATTGAGGGTGGAATCAGCTTTTGCACTGCGCAAAAAGCGGCGTGCCCGACTATTAAGCTGTGCATCGAAAACAGTCTGCAGTGACTGATGAGCTGGATACGACAAGGATGGATATGCCACGGAACTCTATGATTCATATGAATTTTGAGAGGATCTTACAGGATCCTCCACATACATCAAGTATCGATAATGAATATTATCGATACTTAGAACATCTTGTTTTAATGCCCTTTAACCACGCTGAATAAAAGAAACATAGGAATATCATTCAACCCAGTTTGGCAGAAACGAAAAAGTAAAATTGGCAGGAAGAAGTGAGAGATAACGCAAGGCGGTGTTGATATTCAGGTGGGTAATCAGCTTGGTATTTGAAATATAAAAGCCCCGAGCAACGGGGCTTATGTGTTATTTTTTCGCCAGTTTGAATAGTTCAAAGAAATTTCGGCTGGTGGCTTCTGCCAATTCATTAAGCGGAATATGACGCAGATCGGCAATAAACTGCGCAACGTCTCGCACAAAGGCGGGTTCGTTCTCCCTCCCCCGATGCGGCACGGGGGCAAGATAGGGCGAGTCGGTTTCGACCAGCAATCTGTCGAGGGGAAGTGCCTTGACCACCTCTTGCAGTGCAGACGCATTTTTGAAGGTGGCGATCCCGGAGATGGAGATATAGAACCCCATCGCCATCGCCGCTTGCGCCATCTCGAGGGATTCGGTGAAGCAGTGCAGCACACCGCCGACCTGATCAGCGCCCTCTTCTCGCATGATCTGCAAGGTATCTTGCTGGGCATCGCGAGTGTGGATGATCAGCGGCTTGTTCAGCGCGCGAGCAACCCGGATATGTTCGCGGAAAGAAGCTTGCTGCACTTCCTTGTTCTCGGGGGAGTAGAAGTAGTCGAGCCCGGTCTCACCGATGGCGATCACTCTTTCGTCCGCCGCCTGAGTAAGCAGCAAGGCTGCATCCACCCCGGGTTCCTGATTGAGCGGGTGTACCCCGCAAGAGGCAAACACTTGGGGATAAGGTGCGATCGCCTCGAGCATGGTCGGGAACTGTGCCTGAGTCACACTAACACAGAGAAAGTATCCCACGTCCAGTTTCGCGGCCTTTGCCAGTACATCAGCCATGCTGGTCTGCTTGCTGCCATAGCTGAGGCGATCGAGATGACAGTGGGAATCAACGAGTAACATATAAAACCTTTCTGCTTGTCGGTACTTATAACCAGCGACTGAGCCAGTTCATCAGATGGATGGTGGGATTGGAGAGCTGACCCGGCTGACATGCCGCTTTCAGGGCAACCAGATCTTGTTCTGCCTCCAGCAGTTTTTCGCTGGAGTGCTGCTCCGCCAACCGTTGACTCAAGATGGCCAGATCAGGCATTGCCAGCTGATGGTGACCACATCCGGCCTGGGTTTTCAGGGCATCGCACAAGAAGAGCTGCAACCAGTGCAACCTGACCTGCGTCTCCTGACCAAGCTGGCTGCACAATGCCGTCGCCTTGACCGGACTTTGACTCAGGGCGACAAACTGTTCCAGCAGTTCGCGGCGAGTACCGTCCTGTTGCTGCTCGATATAGTCGAGTACCCGCAGCGGGGCCCCCTGACAGATCCGCACCTGAGCCAGAGTGGCCTGATGACCCTGCTCGGCCAACCAGCGTACTGTTTCCCCTTCCGCAGGCAACTGACAGACATGTTTGTGACAGCGACTGAGAATGGTGGGAAGCAACCGGGAAACCTGGGAGGCAATCAGCAACAGCAAGCTGTCGCCGGCCGGCTCTTCCAGGGTTTTCAGCAGGGCATTGGCTGCTGATTCGGTCATCCGTTCCGCATCAGGAATGATCACCACCTTGCCACGGCCGAGCTGGGCAGAGCCCTGCAGCCGGGTGCAGATCTCGCGAATAGCCTCGACCCCGATGGTCTTGCTGTCACGAGTTATGGTGCCGAGATCCGGGTGGTTGCCCTTGTCAAACAGTTGGCAGGAGTGGCACTGACCACACGGTTCTCCGCGATCAGGTTGCTGGCAAAGGTGCAAACGCGCCAGCCGCTCGGCCAGCTGCTCCTTGCCAAGACCGGGATCGCCCAGCAACAACCAGGCGTGGCCGAGACGACCGGACTGGGCCGTCTGGCTCAGGGCATGCCAGTCGGGGATCAGCCAGGGATACATAGCGGCTCGTTCGACAGATAGTGATCCAATGCACACTCGATGGCAGCTTTGACCTGTTCCGGCGTTTGCGCCGCATCGATCACCACAATGGAATCATCCTTGGCGGCCAGTTCGAGATAACGAGTTCGGGTACGCTCGAAGAAGCTCAGTTGCTCCAGTTCTATGCGATCCAGCTCGCCGCGATGGCGGGCGCGCTGCAAGCCAAGGGCAGGATCGATATCGAGATAGAGGGTGAGATCCGGCTTGAAGTTGCCGAGCACCGCCTGCTTGATGGCTCCGATAAGCTGGGCATCGATACCACGGCCGCCCCCCTGATAGGCCTGGGAGGAGAGATCGTGGCGATCCCCCACCACCCAGATACCATCGGCCAGTGCCGGCTTGATGCGGGTCTCCACCAGTTGTACCCGGGAGGCATACATCAGCAGCAATTCCGCCTCGATGGTGAGGCGCTCGTCGTGCACCTCTTTGACGATAGCCCGCATCCGCTCGGCCAGTGGCGTACCACCCGGCTCGCGGGTGCACTCGATCCGGTTGATGCCGTGACGCTGCAGATAGTCGGTCACATAACGCACGGCCGAGCTCTTCCCTGCCCCTTCCAATCCTTCGATCACAATAAATTTAGACATTAGGGTTTCTTCAATATGTATTCGCGAACCGCCCGATTATGTTCATCGAGGGTCTTGGAGAAATAGTGGGCACCGCCCCCCTTGGCGACAAAATAGAGATAATCGGTCGACTTGGGGTTAAGCGCAGCTTCGATGGAGGCCTTGCCCGGCATGGCAATAGGCGTGGGCGGCAGACCATCGATCACATAGGTGTTGTAGGGATTCTTGTCGGTCAGATCGCTGCGGCGAATGTTGCCATCGTAGCGATCTTTCACCCCGTAAATGACGGTGGGATCGGTTTGCAACTTCATGCCCAGACGCAGTCGATTGACAAACACCGAGGCGATCTGCGCCCGCTCGTCCGGCTGGCCGGTCTCTTTCTCGATGATGGAAGCCATGATCAACGCCTCGTAGGGGGTCTTGTAAGGCAGGTTGGCCTGACGTTTCTCCCAGCTCTGCTGCAGGAAAGTCTCCATATCCTGATGGGCGCGACGCAGGATCGAGAGATCGCTGGCATGGGTGGTATAGGCATAGGTTTCCGGCAGGAACCACCCCTCCAGCTTGCCATTCTCGATGCCGAGCTCCTGCGCCAGGTCGGCTTCGGATTGCTCGACGGTCAATCGCTCAAGGTATGGGGCACTGGAGAGTTGCTTCTGCCAATCCTCGAAACGGGAACCTTCGACGAAGGTGAGGCTAAAGTGAAACTCCTTGCCCGATGCGAACAGTGAGAGGGTCTCCTTGAGAGGGGCCCCTTCCTTGATTTCGTAGGTGCCCGATTTGATGGCCACCAGTTCGGGGTGGCTGCGCAGCCAAAGCCGCACCGCCCAGGGGCTGGTTTCCCCCTCCCCAAGTTCGGCGATCAGGCGCGCCGCATGGGCGCCCTTCTCCACCGTAAAGAGCCGGGTCGGCCCCTTGTTGGTGAGCGTCTCTACCTGTTGCAATTTGTAATGTACATAGCCCCCGGCTGCGGCTACCGTCAGTGCCGCCCCCGCGAGCAGGGTGTAAAGCCGATTAAACTTCAATGACCAAACGCTCCTGTAAACGGCGACTCAATACCGCTGTGGGATAGTGAATATCCTCGATGCCATTGACCGGCACGACCCCCATCAGGGTATTGGTGAGCCACACCTCTTCCGCCTGCCATAGTGACTCCAGCGGAGCCTCTACCACACGCAACTCAATACTCATCTGTTTCAACATCGCCATCACCTGGCGGCGCATGATGCCATCGACACCACCGCGGGCGAGATCGGGCGTAAACACCGTCTTGCCCCGACGCCAAAACAGATTGGCACTGACCCCTTCAATGAGAAAACCGCGACTGTTAAGCACTATCCCTTCGACTGCATTTCGGCTGACAAGTTCGCTTTTCAGCAATACCTGCTCCAGACGATTCAAGGTTTTAAGCCCGGCCAGCATGGGGGCATCACCGATCCGCTGGCGGCACACCACCATCTCGATCCCCTCCTGTTGCCACTGGCCATAGTGAGTGGGAAATGGCGCTAGACTGACAATCCGGGTCGTGTGCTGACATCCGCTGCCATCATAGCCCCGCCCCCCCTCGCCGCGGGTCAGGATCACCTTGGCCACGCATTGTGGCTGCTCGGCCACCATCTCTTCAACCTCCCGGGTCAAGAGATCCCAGTCCGGTTCAACCAATCCCAGCCGGCTATTGGTCTGTTGCAGTCGAGCCAGATGCGCTGGCCACAGCAATACCTGTCCTTCTCTCACCGCCATGGTGGTGAAATGACCGTCACCATAAGCCAGCCCCCGATCATGGGCCGAGATGGTATCAAGCTTCACGCCATTGATAAGCAAAGGGATCCCTCCGATAAAAAAGGCCCGATACCGGCAGTATCGGGCCTGTGTCTTTGCCCTGCGGCAAATTATACGCGTTTGAAGATCAGTGAGCCATTGGTGCCGCCAAAACCAAACGAGTTGGAAAGGGCGTACTCGAAGCTGCCTGGCTTGGCCACATGGGGCACCAGATCCAGATCGCACTCATCATCCGGGTTGTCCAGGTTGATGGTGGGTGGAGCCACCTGATCACGCAGAGCCAACACAGTGATGATCGCCTCGATGGCACCGGCTGCACCCAGCAGGTGGCCGGTCATGGACTTGGTGGAGCTGACCATCAGGGATTTGGCGTGCTCACCAAACACCGACTTCATGCCACGCAGCTCGGCCACATCACCCAGCGGGGTGGAGGTACCATGCGCGTTGATGTAACCAATCTGCTCGGGGGCAATGCCCGCATCCTTGATGGCATTTTTCATGGCGCGGGCGCCACCGTTGCCATCTGCAGGAGGCGCAGTCATGTGGTACGCGTCACCGCTCATGCCAAAACCGACCAGCTCGGCGTAGATCTTGGCGCCACGGGCCTTGGCGTGTTCGTACTCTTCCAGTACCAGTACACCGGCACCGTCACCCAGCACGAAACCATCGCGATCTTTATCCCACGGACGGCTCGCTTTTTGCGGCTCGTCGTTGCGGTTGGAGAGTGCCTTGGCGGCAGCAAAACCCCCCATCCCCATCGCGGTGGAGGCTTTCTCGGCACCGCCGGCGACCATCACGTCGGCATCACCGTAAGCGATCATCCGGCCAGCCATGCCGATGGCATGGGTACCCGTGGTACAGGCGGTAGTCACGGCGATGTTCGGCCCTTGCAGACCTTTCATGATAGACAGATGACCGGACACCATATTGATGATGGTGGACGGAACGAAGAAGGGACTGATCTTGCGCGGGCCGCCGTTGACCAAGCTTTCGTGGTTCTGTTCAATCAGACCCAGACCGCCGATACCGGAGCCAATCGCCACGCCGACACGTTCGGCATTCTCTTCATTGATGGTCAGGCCGGAATCATCCAGCGCCTGCATACCGGCCGCGATGCCGTATTGAATGAAGAGATCCATCTTGCGAGCGTCTTTACGGTTGATACCGTACTGCTCGGGATCGAAATCCTTGACCAGACCTGCGAAGCGGGTTGCAAACTCGCTGGCATCAAAGTGTTCGATAAGGGAAATGCCGCTCTGCCCGTTGAGCAGTGCTTGCCAGCTGGATTCGGCAGTGTTACCCACCGGGGAAAGCATCCCCAAGCCGGTCACCACGACTCTGCGTTTTGACACTGAGGTAGTCTCCGAGAGGTGTTTTGAAAAGGAACAAATACGAAAGAAGCGGCCCTTGGGCCGCTTCTTTCAGAACAGGAACTTATTCCTGATTAGCGGTGATGTAGTCGATAGCCGCTTGAACAGTGGTGATCTTCTCGGCTTCTTCATCAGGAATTTCGGTATCGAATTCTTCTTCCAGCGCCATTACCAGTTCAACGGTATCCAAAGAGTCAGCGCCCAGGTCGTCGACGAAGGAGGCAGCGTTCTTGACGTCTTCCTCTTTAACACCCAGTTGTTCGATGATGATTTTCTTTACGCGTTCTTCGATGTTGCTCATGACCTGAATTTTCCTTTAAAAATACGCTATTTGCGTCTGGTTGGGGTAGTTTATTCAATTGACGTGAGTTTGCAAGTAGCTTGCCGCTGGTCAAACCACGAAATGTGCCAAACTTCGGCGTACTATCGCAAATTTGAACAGATCTTACGACAAATTGATTACACCATGTACATCCCGCCATTAACATGCAGGGTTTCGCCGGTGATATAGGCTGCTTCATCAGAAGCCAAGAATACCACAGCTGCGGCAATTTCTTTTGGATCACCCAAACGGGCGGCAGGCACCTGACTCATGATGCCGGCACGTTGATCGTCATTCAGGGCACGGGTCATGTCGGTTTCGATGAAACCGGGGGCAACCGCGTTCACTGTGATACCACGGGATGCCACTTCCCGCGCCAACGATTTGGTAAAACCAACCAGACCGGCCTTGGCGGCAGCATAGTTGACCTGACCGGCATTGCCCATGGTTCCCACCACGGAGCCAATGCTGATGATGCGACCGTGACGTTTCTTCATCATGGCACGCAACACCGGTTTGCTCAGACGGTAAAGCGAGGTCAGATTGGTATCGATGATCTCGTTCCACTCGTCATCTTTCATCCGCATCAACAGGTTGTCACGGGTGATCCCCGCGTTGTTGATCAGGATGTCGATGTCGCCAAAGCGCGCCTTGATGGCGGCGAAGACGGCTTCGATGGATTCCTGGCTGGTCACGTTCAGTGCCATGCCGCAACCATTGTCGCCCAGATAGGCGCTGATCGCCTCGGCACCGCTCTCGCTGGTCGCCGTACCGACCACTTTCGCGCCACGGGCCACGAATGTTTCGGCAATCGCACGGCCGATGCCACGACTGGCACCGGTCACCAACACAACCTTATCGGTAAAGCTCATCTCTTGCTCCTGTTTACTTGATCTGGGCCAGCGCCTGCTCGAAAGAGGCTGCATCGTTGGCGTGAATACCTTCCACGCGCTTGTCGATGCGCTTGGCGAGCCCGGTCAACACTTTGCCCGGTCCCATCTCGATCTCGAGGGTAACCCCCTCATTGGCCATCCGCTCGACAGTCTCGGTCCAACGAACCGGGCTGAACAGCTGACGTACCAGCGCTTGCTTGATGGCGGCCGGATCCTGTTCACAGGATACGTCGACATTATTGATGACCGCGATGGTTGGAACCTTGATCTCGATCCCGTCCAGCGCAGCTGCCAGTTTTTCTGCGGCAGGTTTCATCAGCGCGCAGTGAGACGGCACGGAGACCGGCAGCGGCAGCGCACGCTTGGCGCCCGACTCTTTCATCAGCACGTTGGCGCGCTCAACGGCCTCTTTGTGACCGGCGATAACCACCTGGCCCGGGGAGTTGAAGTTGACCGGAGAGACCACCTGCCCCTCTGCCGCTTTTTCGCAGTTGGCGGCGATGGATTCGTTATCCAGACCGATGATGGCCGCCATGGCGCCGGTGCCTTCCGGTACCGCTTCCTGCATGGCCAGACCACGCAGCTCGACCAGTTTGACCGCATCGGCAAAATCGAGTGCGCCGCTGCAAACCAGCGCGGAGTACTCACCCAGGCTGTGACCCGCCATCATGGCAGGCGTTGCCCCACCCTGCTGTTGCCACAGGCGCCACAGGGCGACAGAGGCTGTCAGCAGCGCAGGCTGGGTGCGCCAAGTTTTGTTCAGATCTTCAACCGGACCATTCATCACCAGGGCAAACAGGTCATAACCCAGCACCTGACTCGCCTCGGCGAAGGTCTCCTTGATCACGGCATGTTGTTCGGCCAGCTCGGCCAGCATGCCAACGGACTGGGAACCTTGTCCCGGGAAGGCAATGGCAAATTGGGTCATCATTGATTCCTTTTAGATAAGACAAAAATGAAATCGGTGACGGGATGATGGGCGCACCATCCCGCCGAAGATCAGAGGCGAACCAGCGCCGAGCCCCAGGCAAAACCGCCGCCAAAGGCTTCCAGCAGTACCAGCTGACCCGGTTTGATCCGGCCATCCCGCACCCCTTCATCGAAGGCGACAGGGACGGACGCAGCAGAAGTGTTGCCGTGCTTGTCGAGGGTCAGTACCACTTTATCGAGGCTCATACCCAGCTTCTTGGCGGTGGCACTGATGATGCGGAAGTTGGCTTGATGCGGCACCAGCCAGTCCAGCTCGCTCGGTTCGATGCCAGCAGCGGCCAACGTCTCGGTTACGATCTCGCTCAAACGGGTGACCGCGACCTTGAAGACATCGTTGCCCTTCATATACATGTAGGCTTCGAGCTCGGCACCCGGCATGCCGCGACGGGGATGAGGCAGCTTGAGCAGCTCGCCATAACGGCCATCGGCATGAAGATGGGTAGAGAGGATACCCGGCGTCTCGCTGGCACCGACAATCACAGCCCCTGCCCCGTCACCAAACAGGATGATGGTGCCGCGATCTTGCGGATCGCACATGCGGGAGAGCACATCGGCCCCGACGACCAGCACATGGCGGGCAGCGCCGGATTTGACGAACTGATCGGCAATGGAGAGTGCGTAGGTGAAACCGGCGCAGGCTGCAGCCACGTCAAAGGCAGGAATGCCCGGAACACCGAGCAGCCCCTGCAGCTCGCAGGCGGCAGCCGGGAAGGCATTTTCAGCACTGGTGGTGGCCAGCACTATCATATCGAGATCGGCAGCGGTCAAACCGGCAGCCTCCAGGGCGCGCAGGGCGGCCTGGTAAGAGAGGGTGGCAACGGTCTCGTCAGCACCGGCAATACGGCGCTCACGGATACCGGTGCGTTCCACGATCCACTCATCACTGGTCTCAACCATCTGCTCGAGATCGGCGTTGGTACGCACTGAACTCGGCAGGTAGCTGCCAGTACCCAGAATTTTGCTATGCATAGAGTTCTTATAGATCCCTGTCAGAGAAGACAGCTTCAAGGCGATCTGCTATTTGCAGTGGAAGTTGATGTTTGGCCTCTTGTGCGGCCAGCAGGATCGCATTACACAGAGCGCGCCGTTCGGCCCGCCCATGACTTTTTACCACAATGCCGCGCAATCCTAACAGACTTGCCCCGTTATACTGGTCGGGGTTCAGGTAAGAAAAACGCCGTTTGAACATAAATCCGGCGATCCGGCCAAGAAAAGTGCGTTTCTTGCGGGGATATCCGGCCAGCTGGGCCATCATCCGCACCACCCCTTCTGCCGTCTTGAGGGCGACATTGCCGACAAAACCGTCGCAGACGATCACGTCGCTGTCGCCGCTGAAGATGCGATCCCCTTCTACAAACCCGACATAATTGAGCGCGTGGCACTGACGCAACAATTCGGCGCTGTGGCGCACCAGATCGTTGCCCTTGATCTCCTCCTCGCCGATGTTGAGCAAAGCAACACGGGGGGATGCAATGCCTTCTACCTTTTCGGCCACGACAGAGCCCATCACGGCAAACTGCAACAGGGTATCGGCATCGCAACTGACGTTGGCGCCAAGATCCAGCATCACGGTGCGCTTGCCACTCAATGTCGGCAACGCCTTGATAAGGGCGGGTCTGTCTACCCCTGGCAAGGATTTGAGCACGCACTTGGCCATCGCCATCAGCGCACCGGTATTGCCGGCACTGACGCAGGCATCGGCCTCACCGGTTTTCACCAGATTGAGTACCACCCGCATGGAGGAGTCTTTTAGAGTACGCAGCGCCACGATCGGTTTATCGCCCATGCCAACCACTTGGGATGCATGTACGAAACGGACTCGGGGATGATTCAGCAAGCCATGTTGCTGCAGCAGAGAGGAAGTCTGGTGCTGGTCGCCGACCAGGATCAGTTTTAGCTGGGGTAAAAGAGACAGTGCCTGCACGGCGGCAGGCACTGTTTCCGAGGGGCCAATATCTCCCCCCATGATGTCTAGCGCGACAGTTTGCGTAGACAAAGGCAATCCTTAAGCGATTACCTTTTTACCGCGGTAGAAACCATCGGCAGTCACGTGGTGACGACGATGAATTTCGCCACTGGTCTGATCAACAGTCAGGGCAGCGGTGGTCAGCGCATCGTGGGAACGACGCATGCCACGCTTGGCACGGGTTTTACGGTTCTGTTGTACGGCCATTGTAGGCTAACTCCTAAATTCACTTACGTTTAAGCTCTTCAAGAACTGCAAAGGGATTCGGCCGCTCATCAGCAGGTTCGATTTCACCCCAGGTCATCTCCATGTTTCCTCTCGGGCATGCATCCAGAGAATGCATTGCGACTTGAGGCAACGAGAGGATGAGTTCATCCTCCAGGATTTGATGAAGATCTATCTCGCCGTTTTCGTCCAACTCAATGGGCTCATAAGCTTCCGGCAGTTCTTCCTCGTTTGTTCTTTCGAACAGCGGAGTGTAGATAAATTCAGCTTCACAGAGGTGTTCGAATGTCTCTCCGCAACGTTGGCAAACCAGATCAACCTTGGCATGGGCAGTGCCTTTCATAACGGTCAACTTCTGGACATCTTTGCCAAAGTGCAGTGATACCTCGATATCACTCTGCAAGCCAGCGGTTGATTCCTCCAGCCTGGGCATCTGCGACTTTTCCACTATCCCGATGTAATCGAGCAGCTTCAAGGCACTACGGACTGGATCAACCTTAACGGGCAACTTCACCTTTTGCATAGGGCGCGAATAATATAGGTCCAACAACTGATAGTCAAAGGAAAAAGTCCTTACCGCCGATGATTTTAACGTCACAAGTCCCTAGAATGCCGGTACCTGCTTTCATCGGTAACTCGATTATGCCACAGAATCTGATCCTCGCCTCAACTTCTCGCTATCGCAAAGCCCTGCTGGAGAAGCTCGGCCTCCCCTTTGAATGTGCCGCGCCCGATGTGGATGAACGCCCGCTGGCTGGCGAATCCGCCGAGGCGCTGGTGGCCAGACTGGCTCGTGCCAAGGCAGATGCCATCGCCGGGCAACGTGATCGCGGCTTGATCATCGGATCTGATCAGGTGTGTGTCTGCGATAATCACATCCTCGGCAAACCGGGCACCATCGACAATGCCATCGCCCAGCTGATGGCGGCTCAAGGTCGCAGCATCACCTTCTACACCGGCCTGTGCGTGGTGAATGCCGCAACCGGTGAGGCTCATCAATTGGTGGAGCCTTTCACCGTCCATTTTCGCAACCTCGATGAAGCCGCCATTCGCCGCTATGTAGAGGCAGAATTGCCCCTAGATTGTGCGGGCAGCTTCAAATGTGAAGGAATGGGGATCGTGCTGTTCAAGGGGCTGGAGGGGCGCGATCCTAACGCCTTGATCGGTCTGCCACTGATCGGCCTGATCGAGCTGCTGGTGCGCCACGGTATTGCCCTGCCCTGATTGCGGACGAATAGATAAGCTAGAACGAGAATATAAAAAGTCCGGTCGATACACCGGGCTTCTGTTATCAATCAGATTGATGTCTGTTAAAAAGAGGCGTCTACAACAGCGCGCGAAGAGCCGTCATGGAGTCCACCACCGCCACAGGTCCGTGACGACTGAGGGCATCCCGACTATCTACACCCCAAGTAACGCCGATGCGCGGCATGGCAATTGCCTCGGCCATCGCCATATCGTGAACAGAGTCGCCGATCATGACGGCCTGCCGGGGTGACAGCCCCAGCTCGGCCAGGATCTGCTCAAGCATCAGCGGATCAGGCTTGGAGCGAGCCTCATCAGCCCCGCGACTGGTTACAAACAACGGGCGCAGTCCGGTCTCATCCAATACCCCATCCAGCCCACGGCGTGATTTGCCGGTCGCGACGGCCAGTTGCAGCCCTCGTGA
The DNA here is from genome assembly GCF_051920345.1 of Aeromonas sp. 102P. Taxonomy (NCBI): domain Bacteria; kingdom Pseudomonadati; phylum Pseudomonadota; class Gammaproteobacteria; order Aeromonadales; family Aeromonadaceae; genus Aeromonas; species Aeromonas sp. 102P. The sequence continues at coordinate 2,920,730 of NZ_JBQBCZ010000001.1, forward strand.
CCGCCAATCATGCAGCAACTCCCCTGCCCCGGAAAACAACGGGCTGGGGGTGGCATTGTGCAGATAGTGATGACGATAGCGATCGATGAGTGCGGCAATCTGGCGCTCATCAAAGGCACTACCACTGCCACTACTTAAAGGGAATAGGCGGGACATGGCGACATCGAGGCTCAATCCGATGATCTGCCGGATCTGGGCTGGTGCAGGAACCGCCAGCTCACAATCTCTGGCGGCCCCCTGAACACAGGCAACAATCCGGCCCACCGAATCCATCAGGGTGCCGTCCCAATCGAAAATGGCGAGCCGGATATCCTGCATCAGCGTGACAGGCCGTTGAGGAAGTTGTCGAGTTCAGGTGCCAGCGGCGCTTCTACCTGCATCTCGCGACCATCGGCCGGATGGGTGAAGCTGAGCTTCCAGGCATGCAAAAAGAGCCGTTTCAACCCTTGGCTGCGCATTTTCTCGTCAAACGCCGCTTCACCGTACTTATCGTCACAGGCGATCGGGTGACCGGCATGCAGGGTGTGCACGCGGATCTGGTGAGTTCGGCCTGTGATGGGGCTGCACTCGACCAGGGTCGCTTCGGCGAATTGACGCACGATGCGAAAGCGGGTCTCCGAGGGCTTGCCATCGGCGCTGACCCGCACCACCCGCTCGCCAGACTGCAGATCGTTCTTGCGCAGCGGTGCATTGACCACTTTGACGTGAGCCTGCCATTTGCCGCGTACCAGCGCCAGATACTGCTTGCGCATGGTCTTGACGCGCAACTGTTCATGCAGGCTGCGCAGGGCGCTGCGTTTTTTGGCAACCAGCAATACCCCAGAGGTGTCGCGATCCAGTCGATGAACCAGTTCGAGGAAGCGGGCTTCCGGACGCAGGGCGCGCAGCCCCTCAATAACGCCAAAACTCAAGCCGCTGCCACCGTGTACTGCCATGCCGGAGGGCTTGTTCAGCACGATCATGGCATCGTCTTCAAACAGGATCTGGCTCTCCAGACGCTGGATAACACCGAGGTTGGCTGAAGGCAGCTCATTCTTCTCGGCAACGCGCACGGGGGGCACCCGCACCTCGTCACCTGCGCAGAGTTTGTACTCCGGTTTGATGCGCTTTTTGTTTACTCGCACTTCACCTTTGCGAAGGATGCGATAGATCAGGCTCTTGGGGACGCCCTTTAGCTGAGTCTTGAGAAAATTGTCGATGCGCTGCCCGTCATGCTCAGCTTCGATGGTGAGCAGCTGCACTTGTTGTTGTATCTGTGTCATGGCGCGGATTTTAACACTGCCAGCGCCCCTTGGCTGCATGGTTTGTTGAAAAATGGCGCCTTGCTATAAAAGAGGTTTAAATGGGATAATAAACAAGGTTTTGTCATTGTGTTCAAGCCTTGTACTAAGTGGCCAAAAAGTATGCCACCCAATCCCGAAACACCGTGTATACAAGAACATGACGGTTCCCGGGTGCGAGGTACAACGCATGGAGAACACAAACATCACCGTTTATTTGTCTCCATTTCGGCATCCTTATTCATTCCTTCTCGAGAAGTGATGACCAGAACGCCCTTAGTTTGCGCCTCATGCATACCCCAACCGGGAGGTTGCCCCAGTATGCTGAAGACCCGAGGCCGGCGCTGGCAGGACCCAGATGGAGGAAATCAAAATGACACAATAATGAGAACTCAATGAAAAGAATGCTTATCAACGCAACTCAAGAAGAGGAGTTGCGCGTAGCGCTGGTTGACGGACAACAGCTCTACGATTTGGATATTGAAAGTCCGGGACACGAGCAGAAGAAAGCGAACATTTACAAGGGTAAGATCACCCGCGTAGAACCCAGCCTTGAAGCTGCTTTTGTCGACTACGGCGCCGAGCGCCACGGTTTCCTGCCGTTGAAGGAGATCGCCCGCAATTACTTCCCCTCCGGTTACTCCTATCAGGGTCGTCCCAACATCAAAGAAGTGGTCCGCGAAGGTCAGGAAGTTATCGTCCAGATCGACAAGGAAGAGCGTGGCACCAAGGGTGCAGCCCTCACCACCTTTATCAGCCTGGCAGGTAGCTACCTGGTACTGATGCCCAACAACCCCCGTGCCGGTGGTATCTCCCGCCGTATCGAGGGTGATGAGCGGACTGAACTGAAAGAAGCCCTGAGCGGATTGACCGTGCCGGAAGGCATGGGCCTGATCGTACGTACCGCCGGTGTGGGCAAGTCGCCAGAAGAGCTGGAATGGGATCTGAACGTTCTGCTCAACCACTGGGACTCCATCCACAAAGCCTCCCAGGAGCGCGCCGCGCCGGTGCTGATCCATCAGGAAAGCAATGTCATCGTGCGTGCCATCCGTGACTATCTGCGTCGCGATGTGGGCGAGATCCTGATCGACAATCCGGTGATTTTCGAACGCGCCAAGGCCCATATCGAGCTGGTACGTCCCGATTTCCTCAACCGTGTGAAGCTGTACAAGGGTGAAGTTGCCCTGTTCAACCACTTCCAGATTGAAAGCCAGATCGAATCAGCCTTCCAGCGTGAAGTGCGCCTCCCTTCCGGTGGCAGCATCGTTATCGATCCGACCGAAGCACTGACCTCCATCGATATCAACTCCTCCCGCGCCACCAAGGGCGGCGATATCGAAGAGACGGCGCTGCAAACCAACCTGGAAGCGGCCGACGAAATTGCCCGCCAATTGCGTCTGCGCGATCTGGGTGGCCTGATCGTAATCGACTTCATCGACATGACGCCGGTTCGCCATCAGCGCGAAGTAGAAAACCGTCTGCGTGAAGCGGTTCATCAGGATCGCGCCCGCATCCAGCTGGGCCGTATCTCCCGTTTCGGTCTGCTGGAGATGTCTCGCCAGCGTCTGCGTCCTTCCCTCAACGAGTCCAGCAGCCACATCTGCCCCCGTTGCCAGGGTCAAGGCGTGATCCGTGACAACGAATCCCTCGCCTTGTCCATCCTGCGTCTCATCGAAGAAGAGGCCATGAAGGACAACACCGAGCAGGTTCACGGCCAAGTGCCGGTGGATGTTGCAGCCTATCTGCTTAACGAGAAGCGTGCCGCCATCGCCAGTCTGGAACAGCGAAATGATGTGCGTGTTTACATCATTCCGAACCAGCATCTGGAAACCCCGCACTACGAAGTGACCCGCATTCGTCAGAACGAGATCCCGGAAGCGGCCAGCTATGAGCTGAAAACCGAGATTGCCAAGCCGGTCTACCAGCCGAAGCAAGCTCAGGTGATCGAGCGTGAACAACCGCTGCTGCAAGGCTTTGCCCAGCCGACTCAACCCGCGCCAGTTGCAGCACAGCAGCAGACAGCCCCGGCCGTTGCCGCTGCACCTGCCGAAGCAGGTTTCTTCAGCAAGCTGATCAAAGGCATTACCGGCCTGTTCAGCAGCGATGCAGCACCTGCCGACGTGAAAGCGCCCGCCGAGAAACCTGCTGCTCGTGAAGCACGCAAGGATGAAGGTCAACGTCACCAGCGCGAAGAAGGTCGTGGCCGTGGTCAGCGTCCTCGTCGTGACGACAATCGTGGCAACCGCAACAATGCGGAAGCTGGCGAGAAGCGTGAAGGTGGCAACCGCGAAGCCGGTGAAAACCGCAATCGCCGTCCCCGCAAAGAGCGCGAGCCTCGTCAGGAGCGTGAAGCTCGTGGCGAAGTGCGCAGCGAACAGCGCATGGAACGTGAACCCCGTCAGGAGCGCGAACCTCGCGAGCCGCGCCAGGAACGTGCGCCACGTCCAGCCCGTGAACCTCGTGCTCCCCGTGAGCCGCGCGCCGAAGTCGTTGTTGAAGCGGTAGATACCGCCGATGCAGCTGCTGCCCAGCCACGTCAGGAGAAAGAGCAGAAAGTGGCCGAGCGCCGCGAACGTCGTCAACTGCGCAAGCAGATCCGCGTCGATGTCGCCGCTGCTGACACCCCTGCCCTGCCTGCTGACGAAGTACCAGCGCAAGCTGAAGTGATCGATGCCACCGTGGGTAACGAGCAGGAAGAGCAGAGTGAAGGCCTGCGCCGTTCACGCCGCACTCCGCGCAGCCAGCGTATCGAAGGTCAGCGCCGCAAGCGCATCAACGAAGATGCCCGCAGCCAACGTGATGAAGAACAGCAAGAGACCACCACTCTGACCACCGCAGCCCAGGCAGATATTTCCAAAGCGCAGGTTGAAGAGCCGGTAGTGCCTGTTGTTACCATCCCGAGCGCTGAAGCCGTCGCTGCTGCCCTGCAAGCCTCTGCTGCACTGACCGAGCATGTGGTTGTCGAAGCCGTTGCTGAAGAAGCTGCCGAGCAGGCTGCTGCCCAGGTCGAAGCAACTCAAGCCGATGTGATCGCTAGCCCGGTTGTTGCAGAAGTCGTGGTTGCAGCAGAGCCGGAAGTTGCCGTTGTCACCGCTCAGGCTATCGACGTGGCGGCTGCTCAAGTCGTTGAAACTGCTCCGGTGGTTGAAGAGGCCCCTGCTGTCAGCACTCCTGCTGTGGAAGCTGTAGCGGTTGCCGTCGAGATGCCAACTGCGGTTGTCGAAGCCCCGGCACCTGTCGCTGCGGTTGCGGTGGAAGAGACTCCGGTCGTGACCAAACAGGTAGCTCACGGTGCTGGCCTGCTGGCTCGTGCCCGCAAAGCATCCGCCCCGATGGCAACTCCTGCCGAAGCCCCTGCCCTGCCTGCTCGTGAGCCGGTTAACTACCCGCCGCTGGTACGCAACGAAGTGAGCACATCAGGTCGTCATGGTGGCAGCACAGCCGCCGTCAACGTGGCCACCTGCCCGGCCGGTCGCCCCTAAGCAACCCGGGTTGATCCCCTAAACAAAAGCCACACCAACCGGTGTGGCTTTTTTATGCCAGTTGTCCCAGAAGCTTTCTATCGGGGCATTGTCGAAGCAGTTCCCCTTGCGTGACATGGAGGTCTGCATGCCAAATTGTACCTGGAGAGCCCGGTAAGCCTTGACACAGTACTGACTGCCCCAGTCTGTGATGGATAAGCCCTACGGGCGGCCTCTTCTGCTGCACAGCCCGAAACAGCGCCTGACTGACCAACCCGGTGGTCATTCGCTCTCCCATCGCATAACCCACTATCTCACAGGTAAACACATCCTTGAGACCAGCCAGATAAAGCCAGCCTTCGTCAGTGGCGATATAGGTGATATCACCGGTCCAGACTTCGTTGGGCTTCGTCGGCGCAAAGACCTGACCAAGGAGCTTCTCCGCCACAGGCAGGGAATGAGCAGAATGGGTTGTCGCCTTGAATTTGCACTTTTGTTTGCAAGACAACCCCATTTCACGGCGCAATCGCCCAATCCGGTCCCGTCCGGCGTAAAATCCTTCGGCGGCCAACTCAGCTTGTAAACGCGCTGCGCCATAGGTCTGGCGCGTCTTGCTGTGAGCAGCCCGAATGGCGAGCTGAGTCGTTCATCTTCTCACGCGTACTTGGCAGTGACTCCTGAGCAAAGTACGCGGCGGCCTTTTTTATGATGTCGCGCTCCATGTTGGCTTGTGCGAGAGCTTTGCGTAGCCGGGCCACTTCAGCCTCCAGCTCGGCGACAGAACGCGCTCCGGGAATGGCCGATGTATCCTTTCCTCCTTTGGCTGCGACCACCCAGTTGCTCAGTGTGCCTTTGGCAATACCCAACCTTCTGGCGGCTTCAGCTTGGCCAAGGCCTTGCTCCAACAGCAGTCGAACCGCCTCTGCCCGAAACTTTGGTGAATAGTGTTCTCTCGATTTCATTAAATACCCCCGATTGTCTCATCGTAACAATCGGGACTGTCTGTGAAAATCAGGATACCTCACTAAACGTGATGCTGTGAATTAAGGAAAATAATATAGTAGTCTTCCCCCTAGAACCTCAGTTGGTATGAAAGCCCTGGCCGGTGGGCGGCAGCGCCTCTTCATACTCCATCCGGGTCACCCTGGCGGTGCGCGGGCCATGCTCCAGCCAACCCAGCATCATCTGCACCCCCTGCGCGGGGCCGCTGATGAGGATCTCCACCGAGCCATCCTCCAGGTTGTAGGCATGGCCCCGCAAACCCAGTTGCAGCGCCCGCTCACGGGTGAAATAGCGAAATCCCACCCCCTGCACCTGCCCCCACACCCGAATGACAAACGATTGCTCTCCCATTTCTCACACCTTCCGCTTAAGAAAAAAATTCCCGAGACGATAATGTGCCCGACACTCTATCTCTGCAGGATGCAGCTCCATTATGAAAGAAGTTAAATTCCGGTGGGTTGACCGCTATCTCATTCACCTCACCATCAGTGAAAAATTCCATATCGCGTTCTGGTTACCTCTCTTCATCATCGCCTTTCTCAGCTGGTATATGCTGGCGGCCAGCCATCAGCAGGAGATCTCCCTGCGGGTAGCGCAGTTGCAGCAACGGGTCGAGACCACGGCGCAGCTGGTCAGCCAGCAGCCCACTCTGGTGTTGCCTGCCGATCTGCGTCTGACCCGGCAAGGCAGCAGCGGGTTGCAGCAGCAAGGAGATCACTACCTCTTTACCGCGCCAGCGGGTCAGGCGGGCTACGTCACCGGTGATCTCGATACCGGCAACCTCTCCATGTGGGAGGGTCAGGGCTCGACCCTGCTCCTCATCGGCGCGCTGGCCGCCCTGATGGCGCTGGTGATCCACTACATGATGACCTTTGTCTCCGGTGCGCTCTACTCCACCAACAAGGCGCTGCAAACCGTGGCGGACGGGGATCTCACCTTCCGCCTCAACTTCTTCCCGGTGCGGGACGAGTTCTCCACCCTGGCGGGCAGCATCGACCGCTTTACCGACCGCCAGCACCAGATCGTCAAACTGGTGGAGGAGTCTGCCGAAGCGCTGACCATGGCCGCCGACGAGTTTCGTGACCATGCCCGCGAAGGCGAGACCATGGCGCGTTCCCAGCGCCAGCACATGGATTCACTGGCCACTGCCATGGAGCAGATGTCGGCAGCGATCCGCGAAGTGGCGCGTAATGCCAACGACACCCTGCAACAAACCCGCCAGTCGAGCGAAGAGGCGGCCAATGGCGCCAACCGGGTAGCCCGCACCATCGAAGCGATCCGCACCCTGGCAGACGAGATTGGCAACGCCTCCGGCGCGGTCGAGCGGCTCACCCACAACGCCAACCGGATCAACGAGGTGGTCAACGTCATCAACGCCATCTCCCAGCAGACCAACCTGCTGGCCCTCAACGCCGCTATCGAAGCGGCCCGGGCCGGTGAGCAGGGTCGCGGCTTTGCGGTGGTAGCGGATGAGGTGCGTACCCTCGCCAGCCGTACCCAGCAGGCGACGGTGGAGATCCAGCAGATGATCGAAGAGCTGCAGACCGGTACTGGCGCGCTGAACGAGATCATGGAGAAAACCGTGGGGCGTGCCGCCAGCAGCCAGCAGCTCATCAGCGAGGTGGGGCTCGATATCGAGAAGCTGAGCAACCACAGCGATGCGGTACTGGAGATGAGTACCCAGATCGCCACCTCCAGCGAAGAGCAGAGCTCGGTCGCCGCCGAGATCACCCACAATCTGGATCAGGTACGCCATGAAGCGGCCCAGGTGGAAGAGTCTGCCAGCGCCTCGGTAGCCGGTACGCAGGGACTTAAAGCCACCGCCAGCGAACTGACCCAGGCACTCAAGGGGATTAAGCTCTGACCGTATTAGGTGTCAGATCAGGGCAACCCCATCCATTACACAGGGTTGTTTGAGTTTTACCTGCGGGCCACATAGAATGTGGCCCCTTTTCTTTCTACCATCGGCAAACATCCATGAGCGCTTCCATCTATCTCGTCAAAGGCCGCGAAAAATCCCTGCTGCGTCGCCACCCCTGGATCTTCTCCAAGGGGATTGAGCGGGTTCAGGGCAACCCCATTGACGGCGATACCGTCGAGATCTATGCCAACGATGGCAAGTGGCTCGCCCGTGGCGCCTGGTCAGGCAGCTCCCAAATCCGTGCCCGGGTCTGGACCTTCGACAAGGATGAAACCGTCGATCTCGACTTCTTTATCCGTCGCCTCAAATATGCGCAAGAGTCTCGCGATCCGCTGATCAAGCGTCAGGGTCTCACCGGCTATCGCCTCTGCGCCGCCGAATCCGACGGCATGCCGGGTCTGACCATCGACCGTTATGCCGATTTTCTGGTGTGCCAGATCCTCTCTGCCGGTGCCGAGTTCCAGCGTGAGCTGATCACGCAAGCACTGCGTACCCTCTACCCAGAGTGCAGCATCTATGAGCGCTCAGATGTGGCAGTGCGCAAGAAGGAAGGACTGAAAGAGCGCACCGGCGTCATCTATGGCGAGACCCCGAGCGAGCCGGTGGTCATCGAAGAGAACGGTGGCGTCAAGATCCTGGTGGATATTCGTAACGGCCACAAAACCGGTTTCTATCTGGATCAGCGTGACAACCGTCAGGCTGCCGCCAAGTACACCGAAGGCAAGCGGGTGCTCAACTGCTTCTGCTACACCGGCGGTTTTGGCGTTTATGCCCTCAAGGGCGGCGCCAAGGAAGTGGTCAACGTCGATCTCTCCCAGAATGCGCTGGATATTGCCCGCCAGAATGCCGAGCTGAACGGGCTGGATACCAGCAACACCCAGTTTGTCCGTCACGACGTGTTCAAGCTGCTGCGGGAATATCGTGAGAAGGGCGAGAAGTTCGATGTCATCGTGCTGGATCCGCCCAAGTTCGCCGAGAGCAAGGCCCAGCTGCTTGGCGCCTGCCGTGGCTACAAGGACATCAATATGCTGGCGTTCCAGCTGCTGGCGCCGGGTGGCGTGCTCTTGACCTACTCCTGCTCCGGCCTGATGGAGCAGAGCCTGTTCCAGAAGATCGTCGCCGATGCGGCGCTCGATGCCGGTCGCGATGCCCAGATCCTGGAGCTGCTCTCCCAGGCCTCCGATCACCCCATCGGTACCGCCTATCCGGAAGGCTTCTACCTCAAGGGTCTGGTGGTACGCGCCCGCTGATCGGCAACCACCCTCCCCTTGTGATCAATCAGGCCCCTTGCGGGCCTGATTGCTTTGCATCGTATGGTGCCTGAGCCTGACGCTCGCCCCGATTCCCCCTCTCTGCTTTATTGGTGTTTCCTCCCCTCCTCTTTTGCTGCCAGCGCCCCACTTCTTCTCTGTTTAAATTACTTTGCACAATAACTGCACATTTATGATTCAAATCACACCCGTATGACTCTCTTTTCCGTAGTGTGATCCCGCCTGCGGCAGACAAGCCGGGGCAACCGACCCGTCAGGAGTGATAGGCGGTACAACAACATAAATCGATGTCAGGCCAAGCTGAACATCACAAGGGATCCCATTATGAATCAATCATTGCCGCTGTTAACGCCGCTGCGGGGCATCGCTGCCCTGATGGTGGTGCTGTTCCATGCCCGCTTGCTGCTCTTTCCCCAATGGATGGAGTCAATCGCAGGCCACACCCAACTCATCGAGAATGGCTACCTCTGGGTCGACTTGTTCTTTATTTTGAGCGGCGTAGTGCTGGCCCATGTCTATGGGGAGGCCTTCACCCACACGCCCCGCACCGTGAGCTATGGCCGTTTTCTCTGGCTGCGGCTGACTCGTGTCTACCCCCTCTATCTGGTGACCCTGCTGTTGCTGGTTAGCTGGGAGCTTTACAAGGCGCGGCACGGGGTGGGCTTCTATGCCGGCCCCTTGTTCAAGATGTGGGAGTGGGAAGGGATGCCGCCTTTCGGCTCCCCCTTCACGCCAGCCGAAGCGCTGCCGAGCGCCTTCCTGCTGCTGCAGGTGGTGACCGATCACGGGTTGACCTGGAACTTCGCCGCCTGGTCGCTGAGCGTAGAGTGGATTAGCTACCTAGTGTTCCCGCTGCTTATTCCGCTGGCGGTGACCCGCAGTCGCTGGAGCCATCTCGTCCCCCTGCTAGCACTGACGGTGCTGGCCTTTATCGTAAACAGTCGCGGCACGCTGGATGTCACCAGTGGGGCGCTGGCGGTGGGACGCGGGGTAAGTGAATTTGTGCTCGGCCTCTGGCTGCTGCCAAGGGCCAAGGCTGCAAAAGGCATGCCCATGATGAAGCGGGATCTGCCGCTCTTGATCGCCTTTGTGCTGCCCTTCGCGCTGATGCAGTTCACCATGACGCCGCAGCTGACACTGCTGCTGATCAGCTCCTACGTGCTGCTGATCTGGATTGCCGCCGCCCAGGGGGAGCGCCGGAGTCCGCTGCTGCGCCTTTTGGATAGCCGCTTCACCAACTGGCTGGGGGATCTCTCCTACTCCATCTACCTGCTCCATGCGCTGGTACTGCTCACCGGCTGTGAGCTCATCCACTATCTGGCGCCGGGGCTCACCGCGTGGTGGTATGCCCAAACCAATCCGCTGTTGGGGGTAGTGGCAACCTTGCTGATGCTGGCGGTGCTGATCGGGCTCTCTTCTTTAAGTTACAACCTGCTGGAGCGACCACTACAACGGCGCCTGCGCCGCTGGGGCAAGTCACGGCAACCGACGCTGGAGCGGGCCGGATAAGTTAATCTCGCCCTGTCTGGATGAGTTGACGGTTTTATGCCAACTCATCCAGTACCAGTTCATCCAGACTGCTCATCACCCAAGCGCTCGGGTGCTGGCTAAATCCGAGCTTGGGGTAGTACGCCACCGCCTGCGGTGCGGCCAGCAGGATCAGCTTGCAGCCGGGCTGCAATTGCAAAAACGTCTCGCGAATAAGGGCTTTGCCAATCCCCTGCCCCTGCACCGACTCGGCCACCGCCAGATCCGAGAGGTAGCAACAAAAATGAAAATCGGTCACTGAGCGGGCCACACCGACCAGGGTCTCGTCCTGCCAGGCGGTGATCAGCAAATTGGCATTATCCAGCATGCCCTGCAGGGTGGCCGGATGGTCCAGCGGCCGTCTCGCCCCCAGCGAGGTCTGCGCCAACAACGCCGCAAACTGTGCCGTGGTGATGGGGTGGTTAACCAAAAATGTGGTGGTCACTAAGCTCTCCTGTTGTAGATCGGCAGTTGCGTGCTGTTGGTCTCTTTGACGTTCTCTTTGCCGCATCTGTACTGCAATCATTCAGTGCGCGCCGGATCCAGACCGATGACAGGCAAGTGAGGGCAATTCCCTGCTGTTTATGTGAATTCCTGTTCGAACCCCAAGGGGCAAATGTGGCATAATGCCCCGTCCTGTGGCCCTTGGCGGGGCTGCGCTGGCGCACCTTGTCGCCCTTTTCTTCCCCGTCCGGCCTGGCGGTCCTTCATAACTGCCAGTCATCGCTGCCCCTGTTGGCACCGAGGCCACCCATATTTGCGGCTTCTTGTCATTCTCTCTACAAGGCCGCCCATTGACCAAGACGGCTCCACAGAGCCTCTGCTCTGTTTGCAAATAAAAGGGGTAAGTATGTCTTCCATTCGTCTGACCCAATACAGCCACGGCGCTGGCTGCGGCTGCAAAATCTCTCCCAAGGTACTCGACACCATCCTCAAGAGCCAGATCCCGGGCTTCAACGACCCGACCCTGATCGTTGGCAACAGCAGCAAGGATGACGCGGCCGTGGTCGATATCGGCAACGGTCAGGGCATTGTCTCCACCACCGACTTCTTCATGCCTATCGTCGATGACCCCTTCACCTTTGGCCGCATCGCCGCCACCAACGCCATCAGCGATATCTACGCCATGGGCGGCAAGCCTATCGTTGCCATCGCCATCCTCGGCTGGCCCATCAATACCCTGCCCGCCGAAGTGGCCCAGCAGGTGATCGACGGCGGCCGTCAGGTGTGCCATGAAGCGGGGATTTCGCTGGCCGGTGGCCACAGCATCGATGCCCCCGAGCCCATCTTCGGCCTCGCGGTGACCGGTATCGTGCCTCTGAATGCCATCAAGCAGAACGACACCGCCAAGGTGGGTGACACCCTCTATCTGACCAAGCCTCTTGGTATCGGTATCCTCACCACCGCCCAGAAGAAGGGCAAGCTCAAGCCGGAACACGAGCAACTGGCCCCCAACGCCATGTGCACCCTCAACAAGATCGGTCAACGCTTTGCCGAGCTGCCGGGGGTTCACGCCATGACCGACGTCACCGGTTTTGGTCTGGCCGGTCACCTGCTGGAGATGTGCGAAGGATCCAATGTCAGCGCCCGTCTCGACTTCAAGGCGCTGCCGCTGCTGGATGAGGTGGATTACTACCTCGCCGAGGGCTGCGTTCCGGGCGGAACCCTGCGCAACCACGACTCCTACGGCCACAAGCTGGATACCATGGACGATCGCACCCGCAACATCATGTGCGACCCGCAAACCAGCGGCGGCCTGCTGGTTGCCGTGGGTAAAGAGAGCGAAGCCGAACTGCTCGCCATCGTGCGCGAAGCTGGGCTAGAACTCTCGCCCATCGGCCAGATCAAGCCCCTTGAGGGCACCCGCTTTATCGAGATTGTCCAATGAGTGAATTGCCACTGGCCACGGACTACGCCCAGATTTTTTTAGGCGATGTGCCGTTGATTGATGTGCGCGCCCCCATCGAGTTCAAGGAGGGGGCCTTCCCCTGCTCGACCAGCCTGCCCTTGATGACAGACGATGAGCGCGCCCAGGTGGGGACCTGCTTCAAGAAGCAGGGTCAGGCCGCCGCCATTGAGCTTGGACACAAGCTGGTGGGGGGAGCAGTACGTGCCGAACGACTCGAAGGCTGGCTGGCGCAGTTGCGCAAGCAGCCCGATGCCCTGCTCTACTGCTTTCGCGGCGGCCTGCGCTCGCAAACCGTACAACAGTGGCTGGCTGAAGCGGGGGTGACTCGCCCCCGCGTCGCCGGTGGCTACAAGGAGCTGCGCCGCTTCCTGATCGACACCCAGGACAAGGCCTCTGCCGAGTGCCGCTGGACTGTGCTGACCGGCATGACCGGCTCCGGCAAGACCCATATGCTGGACCACGTGGCCCAGGCGCTCGATCTGGAAGGACACGCCCATCACAGGGGCTCGTCGTTTGGTCAGCTGCCCGGCGGCCAGCCCAGCAACATCAACTTTGAAAACAACATGGCCATCGAACTGCTCAAGCGCCGCCATCAGGGCGAGCATGCCTTCGTAGTCGAGGACGAGAGCCGCCTGATTGGCCGCTGCTGCCTGCCCCTCTCCCTCCATGAGGCCATGAGTCAGGCACCGCTGGTGGTGGTAGATGTACCGCAGATCGATCGCGCCGAGCAGATCCGCGAAGATTACGTGCACGATCTCTGGCTGCGCTATCAAGCCATGTATGGCCAAGAAGAGGGATGGCCGCTGTTTGCCGCCTACCTCACCGATGCGTTGGCCCGTCTCAAGCGCCGTCTCGGCGATCAGGCCCACCGTGAGCTGGATGCCCTGATGCAGACCGCCCTCACCGAGCAGGAAAAGAGCGGCGATACCGGACTGCATCTAGCCTGGATCACGTTGCTGCTGACCCGCTACTACGACCCCATGTATCTCTACCAGCTTGGCAACAAGCAGGAGCGCATCGTGTTTCGCGGTGACAAGCAGGCCTGTCTCGACTATTTCGCCGAGCAGCAGAGTAAAACCTAAAGATTCGGAAGATGAATAGCATGCAGAATGTAGATTGAGGAGAAATGCTTGTATGACTAAGAGCGTTCAGCTATGCCTTTTAATTCTCCATGCAATATTTCCTATTGCCATGCTAATCATTTTCCCTGAATTAGGTTTTCTAACTCTGATTGTTCTTGGCATGGCCTCTGTATGCTCAGCAGGAATAATGCAGGCCGTACTAAGATTGCCTTTTATCACTGATGGTGTAAGAGCATTTGTGCTCATTGTCATTGCTACATTACCACTCACGATATGGCTTTTCTGTCCTACTGTAAGTTTCATTTTTCTGATTAAAGTTGCTTTTTGTGCCGTTATAGCTGCTGGAGTTTTTCTTTCCTTACCTAGCGATCACAACTAACTCATCTATAGGACCTCACATGTTGAAATTCGAGGTGATCCCGGTCACCCAGTTCGCCCAGAACTGCTCCCTCATCTGGTGTGACGAGACCCATCAGGCGGCCCTGATCGATCCGGGCGGCGAAGCGGACAAACTGCTGGCTGCCATCGCCAAGCGCGGCCTGACCCTGACTCATATCCTGCTGACCCACGGTCATCTGGATCACGTTGGTGCCGCCGCCGAGCTGCGGGAAAAAACAGGCGTCACCATCACCGGCCCCCACAAGGAGGACGCCTTCTGGCTCGACATGCTGCCCCAGCAGAGCCAGATGTTCGGCTTCGCCCATACCCCCGCGTTCACGCCGGATCGCTGGCTGGAGCAGGGTGACAAGGTGCAGCTTGGCCAGTGCGAGCTGGATGTCTACTTCTGCCCAGGCCACACCCCGGGTCATATCGTGCTGCTGAACCAGGCCGAAAAACTCGCCTGGGTTGGTGACGTGCTGTTTGCCGGCAGCATCGGCCGCACCGACTTCCCCCGTGGGGATCATGGGACGCTTATCAAGTCGATCACCGAGACCCTGCTGCCGCTGGGCGACGAAATCGTCTTTATCCCGGGCCACGGCCCCAGCTCCACCTTCGGCCGCGAGAAGGCGAGCAATCCCTACCTGACCCAGCCTATCTGGTGATCAAAAAAGGCAGCGGCATTAGCCGCTGCCTTTTCTTCTCTGCTCTCTTTTTCATTCTCGACTCCTGCCATCCGGCCAGCCATGTCCCCTCTGCGTTCTCCAGTTCTGCATGCCTGTTTGTCTCTTTCGCCCAATAAAAATCCCCACCCGAGGGTGAGGATTGATTTATAGGTGCAACCGTCTGGTGGCTTATTGTGCCAGCAGGTGACCGACCAGCTCATGACGCCACCCTTGCAGCAGCATCGGTTTGTCGCTGCGAGCCCGCTCTTCGTCGTTCATCCGCCAGCTCCAGGTGAAGTACTGGTGAATGATCTTCTTGCTGGCAATCAGCTCGGGCGGAATATTGCTCGCCTTGGCCTTCTCTTCCACCATGGCTTTGATGCGCTTGAGCTCGGCCTTGTACTGGGGGAAGTCCACCAGCCGACGAATGGGCTCGGGCCAGCTGTCAGGATCGCTCTGCTGCGCCTTGGCGACAATATCGAGCATCCGCTTGCCGTGGATCTTGATCTCGATGGGCGAGAGGCCGAGCTCGTTGAGATCCCGCAGGGAGGCAGGACGACGCTCTGCCACCTTGAACAGGTGCAGCTCTTTGACCACGAAGTTGAGGGCCAGATCCCGGCGCACCGCCTCTTGCTGGCGCCAGGCGGCCAGCTCACGCAGGATGGCGAGCTCGCGGCGCCCCAGTTGCCAGGCGTTGACGATGTCAAGATATGCCTGACGGGGATCGCTACCCTGGGTCTTGCGGGCGGAGTGGTTTTGGCACTCCTGCTCGAACCAGGCAAACTTGCCGCTTTCCCGCAATTTGGCCATCACTTTCTCGTAGAGCGGCATCAGGTAGAAGACATCCGCTGCCGCGTATTCGAGCTGACGCGGCGTAAGCGGGCGTGCCAGCCAATCGGTGCGCGCTTGGTCTTTTTCCAGCTCGACCCCGAGGAATTCATTCACCAGCGCACCAAAGCCGACCGAGACGCCGTAACCGAGAAAGGCGGTTGCCAGCTGGGTGTCGTGCATCTGGTTGGGCAGGTGGCCCGCCTGATGCTGGATAAGCTCCAGATCTTCGCCAGAGGCGTGCAGGATGGCGATCTGCCCTTCCCGCCCCAGTCGCTGCCAGAGGGCGGAGAGATCCAGGGTGAGCGGATCCAGCAGCGCCAGATGCTCGCCGTCATAGATCTGGAACAGGCCAAGCTGGGGGTAGTAGGTACGGGTGCGAACGAATTCAGTATCGATAGCCAGGGGAACGTCGGCCAGAGAAGCGAGATACTGCTCAAGTTCGTCTTGCTGAGTGATAAGTTGATAGTGCATCTGTGCCTGCGCGGTTGATCAGGGCCAAAAAGAAAAAACCGTGGGATGACCCACGGTTTTGCATAACGACGGTGCTGGTTTGCAGAAGCTTCTGCAGCCGCAGTCCGGTTATTGCTTGGCAATCTCCTCGTCGCGCAGTACGCGGCGCAGGATCTTGCCCACATTGGTCTTGGGAAGTTCGTCACGAAATTCTACCAGTTTCGGCACCTTATAGGCAGTCAGATGTTTGCGGCAGTGGGCAATAATCTCGTCCTCCTGCAATTTTGCATCTTTCTTGACCACAAAGATCTTCACCAACTCGCCGGAGACCTTGTGTGGCACACCGACAGCGGCCACTTCCAACACTTTCGGGTGCAGGGCAACGACATCTTCGATCTCGTTCGGATAGACGTTGAAACCGGAGACCAGGATCATGTCCTTCTTGCGGTCAACGATCTTGAAGAAGCCCTGTTCGTCGCACACCGCGATATCACCGGTACAGAGCCAGCCATCCTGCATCACTTCGGCTGTCGCCTCGGGGCGCTGCCAGTAGCCCACCATCACCTGCGGGCCACGAACCTGCATTTCGCCCGGGGTGCCGAGGGCGTGGATCACCTGACCGTTGTCATCTACCAGACGGATCTCGGTAGAGCAGACCGGCAAACCGATGGAGCCGTTGTAATCGGTCAGATCGTAGGGACAGACACTCACCAGTGGCGAACATTCGGTCAGGCCATAGCCTTCCAGCAGCGGAGTGTCGGTCAGTGTCTTCCACTTCTCCGCGACCGCGCGCTGCACCGCCATGCCGCCACCGATGGTCAGCTTGAGCTTGTCAAAGGAGATCCCCTGAAACTCTTCGTTGTTGACCAGCGCATTGAACAGGGTGTTGACCCCGGTAATGCAGGTGAAGGGGTACTTCTTGATCTCTTTGACAAAACCCGGGATGTCGCGCGGGTTGCTGATCAGCAGGTTGTAACCGCCGATGCGCATAAAGAGCAGGCAGTTCACGGTCAGGGCAAAGACGTGGTAGAGCGGCAGCGCGGTGACCACGAACTCCTTGCCACGCTCCAGCATGGGGCCGTAGACGCCGAGGCACTGCTCGACGTTGGCAATCATGTTGCGATGAGTCAGCATGGCCCCTTTGGAGAGGCCGGTGGTGCCACCGGTGTACTGCAGGAAGGCGAGATCGTCGTTGGTGATCTCCGGCTTGATGTACTGCAGGAAACGCCCCTTGGAGAGGGCCTGACGCATGGTGGTAGCGTGGGGCAGATTGTATTTCGGCACCAGCTTCTTGACGTACTTGACCACGAAGTTGACCAGGGTGCCCTTGGCCAGCCCCAGGTTGTCCCCCATCCGGGTCAGGATAACGTGCTTGATCGGGGTGTCATAAACCACCTTTTCCAGGGTATGGGCGAAGTTGGAGACGATGACGATGGCCTTGGCACCGGAATCTTTGAGCTGATGCTCCAGCTCGCGCGGGGTATAGAGCGGGTTGACGTTGACCACGATCATGCCGGCGCGCAGGATGCCGAATACGGCGATGGGGTATTGCAGCAGGTTAGGCATCATCACCGCAACCCGATCCCCTTTCTCCAGCTTCAGCTCGTTTTGCAGGTAGGCAGCAAAGGCGCGGGACTGCTCTTCCAGCCGGCGGTAGGTGATGGTTTGGCCCATGTTGACGAAGGCGGGCTGATCGGCAAACTGGGTTACCGAGGATTCGAACATCTCGACCAGGGAGCTGTATTGGTCTGGATTGATCTCGGCGGGGACCCCTTCCGGATAACGTTTCAGCCAGACTTTTTCCACAAACTTCTCCTGCATAACTAGCACCTGTGCGCTCACTGTGTTGCCTCCGTCCCGGTTCACATCCATTTTAATCGGTTGTTTTAAGCTGATGCTCTAATGCCGCACATATTTACACAGCGCAACATCAATTAACAGCAAATTAACAACAGAAAAATGTGAGGGAGAAAACAAACCTGGAATTATTGAAAGCTGGCGATTCTACCGAACTTGACAAAACTTTACGATACAAACGGCCGTATCAACCGAATTTTCCATATGAAAATGGTGGTTTCCACCCAATATGACCCGCTCGATCTGCTGGAAGGCATCCTGACGGGCCTGCCATTGGGCTTCAAGTGCAGCAAAGCCCTGCTCCCCCTGAATCAACAGCACAGGACAACGGATAGCTGCCATCAGTGCCCGGGCTTGTCCTTCGCTCATTCTCAGGGGCGACAGATCCCGCAAACGGGGATCGCTGCGCCAGTGCCAGCGCCCGGCCCTCATCTCAAGCTGCCGTTCACAGATAAGACGCGCCGCCTGCGGCGTGATATCCGCCACTTTGCAACGAGCGGCGACAGCCTCATCGATGGAGGCAAAGCCGTTGGCACTGCGCTCCCGAGTGCGACTGCGGTTTAAAATCGCACGTCGCAACTGGGCAGGTACCTCCTCATCGGGCTGGCTCAGCGGCCCCAGCCCCTCCAGCATGATCAACCGCTCCACCTGTTCGGGGAACACCCCGGCATAGGCGGAGGCGATCAACGCCCCGAGGGAGTGACCGAGCAGAGTGAAGCGCGACCACCCTGCCGCTTGCACGATCTGGTAGAGATCGTCCAGCCAGTCGACAAAAACATAAGGGGTGGTCTTGTGATCGGAGTGACCGTGCCCCGGCAGATCGACACAGATGAGGTGAAAATCCCCCAGATGGGGCGCCAGCGGCAAGAAGCTGGCACTGTTGTCGAGCCAGCCATGCAGGGCGATCAGCAGCGGTTTGCCCTGCCGATCATGCTCAACGGATTGATTCTCCAGCAAGGCCACCTGCCGACCATCTGCCAGGGTTAGCAGACGTTCGTACAGAGTGCTTTTGATGCTGTTGATCATAGCAAGCCTTAGCGACGCAGCGGCCGTCTCGGCCAGAAGGGATCATAGAAGGGGTCGTAGTAGAAGTAGGGGTCCATATAGCGAACCTCTACCTCCTTGACTGGCGGCCACAGCTTGCTGCGCGTCACATTGAGCACCGAGAAGCGGTACTTGTGCTCGCCAATCTGGCTATCAACCGGTTGGCCTATGGTGCCAAGCACCGTCAGGCTGCGCCCCTTGGCATAGAGGGTCGGGTCGACAAAACCCTTCATGATGGCCAGAAAACGGCCCGGGCTCTGCTCGGTCTGCTCCGGCACACCGTTGGACTTGAGCGGCAGATAGACCACTTCAATAACGCTCTGATCCGCCTTGTTGTGCACCGCCGAGATAACGCCGCTCCAGCGGGCCGGTTTGCCCTCCATCCCGCCAAGGGCGGGCTGATAGGCCACCAGCTGGTTTTCTGGCTCATAGGCCAGCTCTTTGGGGAGCGAGCTGCAGGCCCCGAGCAGCAGAGCCAGCGCCCCGACCACCATCCCGCGTTTCATCTTGTCGCTTCTGGTATTACGCATCATGTCACTCTCCTGTTGCCGGCGTGGCCCGTCGAGCCACACGCTGGTGTTGCAGCTGATGAGCGGCAAGAGCGACATGACGTCAGTGCTCCTGCCCTTATTCGCGACCCGGCAGTTTTTTCCAGGTCACCTTGTCACGCAAATAGACCGGCGTTGCTTGTTCAACCGGTACCGCCTCCCCCGCCAGCCAGGCGGCGCGGGCCAGCGGCAGCATGTCCTCTGCCGCCGGGAAGCGCACCTGACTCTCCGCCAGCTCATCGGCCAGACCACTCAGGGTCTCGCCATAGGTTTCAAAACCGGTGCCGACGCAGGTCACAGGGCCCGCCAGCTTGCCACGGACGTCAACCAGTGCCACGGGCTCGCTCACCACCTCGTCACCCACCAGTTGCATGCGGCCATCAATTAGCTCATAGCGGCCGAAATAGACCTCGTTCATCCGCGCATCGATGGCGGTCAGCACCTGCTGGGCGCCATCCAGTCGATAGGCACCTTGCGCCATGGCGGCCAGGGTCGAGATGCCGATCAGCGGCACACCCGCACCAAACGCCAGCCCCTGTGCCACACTGATGCCGATCCGCACGCCGGTAAAGGAGCCCGGGCCGCGGCCGAACGCGATGGCATCGAGGTCACTCAAACTTATCCCGGCATCCTCTAACACAGCCTGAACCATGGGCAGGATTTTTCGGGTGTGATCCCGCGGCGCCTCCTCCCAGCGGGAGAACAGCTTGTCACCCACCAGCAAGGCGGCGGAGCAGGCTTCGGTGGCGGTATCTACGGCCAGGATCTTCAACTCGTTCATGCTTTCCAATCTCTATAAAATCAGTCAATTACATAACCGGCAAGCGAGATATGCTCACCCGTTGTTCAAATCTGTTAGCTGGCGGCACACTTATTCACCGCGTTCAGTGCGATCGAAAAAACTCCCCAACGTTCCCAACTCCCGGGTGCGAGGGATGGCGGGCAGACTCTTGATAAAAGTGGCGCCGTAAGGTTTGTTGACCATTCGTGGATCACAGATCACCAGCACCCCGTGATCACTGCGATCACGAATAAGCCGCCCCACCCCCTGTTTGAGGGCAATCACCGCCTTGGGCAACTGCAGCTCGGCGAAGGGATCACCCCCCTTGAGCTTGCAATCATCCACCCGCGCCTTGAGCAGCGGATCATCGGGGCTGGCAAACGGCAGTTTGTCGATGATAACACACGACAACGCAGCCCCTCTCACGTCGATCCCCTCCCAGAAGCTGCTGGTCGCCACCAGCACGGCACGGCCATTCTCGACAAACGCCTTGAGCAGCCGCTGCTTGTTGTCCTCCCCCTGCAGCAAGACGGTACGGCCAATCTCCCGGCGCAGCACCTCGGCCACCTGGCGCATCACCTGATGGCTGGTGCAGAGGAAGAAACAGCCCCCCGGCGTCTTGTTGATAAGCGGGATCATCAGATTGGCCAACTGCTCGCCACGACCAAAGGCGTTGGGCTCCGGCAGATAGCGGGGCACACAGAGCCGCGCCTGCTCGCCATAGTCGAACGGACTGTCGAGGATCAGCTCGGCGCTGCCCGCCAGCCCCAGCTCGGCTTTGAAGTGATCAAACCGCATATCCACCGTCAGGGTGGCGGAGGTGAAGACCCAGGCCACTTCCGGTCTTTGCACCTCGGCACTGAATCGCTCGGCCACCGATAGCGGCGTCAGATTGAGGGTGAAATGAAGCCGTGAGCAATCGTACCAGTAGGAGAAACCGGTCTGATTGACCGCCAGCACTTCACCCAGGCGGGTGCGCAGTTCACTGATGCGCTCGAAGGCGTGATCCAGCTGCTCGCCACGGCCGAGAGCAAGTTTCAGCACTTCGTAGCAAAGCCCGATGGCGTCGTTAAGACGAGCCAGGGCCTGCCCCCAAAGCGGCTGGCGCAACATGTCGCGGGTATTGCCGCGACCGCCATCCACTCCGAAGGCGAGCCGTAAATCCTGACTGGCGATGGCAAGCCTGTCCGCCGCCTTGCCGAGCTGAGCCATGTCGTGGGCCTCAGCCCGATAGGCCAGCTGGATATCCTGCGCCAGATCCTGAATCGTTCGGCTGCCCACCGACTTGCCGAAGTAGTTGGTGGCGATCTCCGGCAGCTGGTGTGCCTCGTCAAAGACATAGACTTGCGCCTCCGGCACCAACTCGCCAAATCCGGTGTCTTTCACCGCCATATCGGCGAAGAATAGGTGGTGGTTGATCACCACCACCTGGGCATCCATGGCGCGGCGTCGGGCCACCACCAGATGGCAGTCGTCGTAATAGGGGCAGTCGCGACCGAGACAGTTATCGTTGGTGCTGGTGACGTGGGCGAGGATCTCAGCGTTCTCCTGCAATCCCGGAATATCCCCCACATCGCCGTTATCGGTGGCGGTAGACCAGGATTTGACCTTCACCAGATCGTTGAGGATTTCAGGCTTTTGCAGATGAGATTCGCTCAAGAGCCGGTTCATCCGCTCGATGCAGAGATAGTTGCTGCGCCCCTTGAGCAGGGCCACCGGCGGGGTGTAGGAGAGCGCGCCGGTAATGGTCGGGAGATCCCGATAGAAGAGCTGTTCCTGCAGATTTTTGGAGCCGGTGCTGATCACAACCCGCTTGCCGGATTCCAGCGCAGGCACCAGATAGGCGTAGGTCTTGCCGGTACCGGTTCCTGCCTCAACCAGCAGACGGCCACCACTCTTGATGGCGCGCGCGACCGCTTCGGCCATCTCCAGTTGGGGAGCGCGGGCTTTGAAACCGTCGATATGGCTGGCCAGAGGGCCATCTGGCTTGAACAGGGTCTGGATGGTCAAAAGGGCGTCCCGCAGCAAAAGCGGCCATTATGCCAAAAGCGCGGCAAAAGCGGGACAGATAATCTGCCTAGACGAACAGATCGATCTGATGCTCGGGGTCCGGCTTGTGATCACCCTCCTCCGCCTTGAGCTGATCACGCTTGGCTGGCGTGTTATATGCCTGCTGGCGCTGCTGGGAATCACTGTTGTCAGTGCTGGTCTTGCGCAGCTGATGCTTCTTGCTGATCTGGTTCACTTCCCGCTTGATCTCTTCGCTGCCGGGCGCAGCGGGCGCCCGGGGCAAAATGGGGAACAACAGGTCCTGGCTGGGCATGATGGCGACTCCTGCAGGGGTTATTGTCTAGTTATCGACCAGAAAACCGTTTTCGCCACTTTAATCGATCAAATCACAATTTCGGGTTGCATTTTCTGTCAAGGCAGGTAGTTTAAATCAGGCGTCAATTACGACATCTTATTTTGTAAAGGATTGATTACATGAAGTTCACCACCCTGAAGACTCATCACCACCATCATCATCCCGACTAGTCTTTCAGGAGGTTGACTGCTGGAGGACACTTAACTGGTGACTTCCAAAAGGACCGCAAGATTCATAAACCCTCGGAAGCACCCACTTCCGAGGGTTTTTTCGTTTTTGACTAGAAGGAAATCGAGCAATGGAAACACAACGTCTACGTATCGCCATGCAAAAGTCCGGTCGTCTGAGCCAGGACTCCCAAGCCCTGTTCAAGAGCTGTGGCCTCAAGATCAACCTGCGCGAGCAGCGACTTATCGCCCATGTCGAGAACATGCCCATCGATATCCTGCGGGTGCGTGATGACGACATCCCGGGTCTGGTGATGGAAGGGGTGGTCGACCTTGGCATCATCGGCGAGAACGTGCTGGAAGAGGTGCAGCTTATTCGCGCCTCCCAAGGCCTCCCCTTCGAGGTCAAAACCCTCAAGCAGCTGGACTTTGGTGGCTGCCGCCTCTCGCTGGCGGTACCGGAAGATGTGACCTACACAGGGCCACAGAGTCTGGCGGGGAAGCGCATTGCCACCTCCTACCCGGGGCTGCTCAAGCGCTTCTTCGACGAAAAAGGGCTCGGCTTCAAGAGCGTTATGCTGGGCGGCTCGGTGGAAGTGGCACCCCGAGCGGGCTTGGCTGATGCCATCTGCGATCTGGTCTCCACCGGCGCGACGCTGGAAGCCAATGGCCTGAAAGAGGTAGAGGTGATCTACCGCTCCAAGGCAGTGCTGGTACAGGCCCCCAACCCCTTGTCCGATGCCAAGCAACAGCTCATCGACAAACTGCTGCCCCGCATTCAGGGGATGCAGCAGGCCCGCGAGAGCAAGTACATCATGCTGCACGCCCCCAAAGACAAGCTCGATGCCATCACCGATCTGCTGCCAGGTGCCGAGCGTCCCACCATCATGCAGCTGGCCGGTGACACCAATCAGGTGGCCCTGCACGTCGTATCCAGCGAGACCCTGTTCTGGGAGACCATGGAGCAGCTCAAGGCCCTCGGTGCCAGCTCCATTCTGGTGCTGCCCATCGAAAAAATGATGGAATAAGGAAGGGATATCATGCAGACCCTGATCTGGAAGACCCTCTCCCCTGCCCAGCAGGCCGACGTGCTGACCCGACCGGCCTTGAGTGACGAGGCCGATATTGGCGCCGTAGTGCGGGATATCATCGCCGCGGTGCGTAGCCGTGGCGAGGAGGCCCTGCGCGAGCTGAGCCAGCGCTTCGAACGCGCCCCCCGTGAGCAGTTGCGCGTCAGCGAAGTCGAGATTGAAGCTGCCTGTGCGCGGCTGGATGACGAGATCAAAAATGCCATCGAAGCGGCCATTGCCAATATTCGCACCTTCCACGCCGCACAACTGCAGCCGGTGGTGCGGGTGGAAACCCAGCCCGGGGTGGTGTGCGAGCTGCGCACCCAACCCATCAGCCGGGTCGGCCTCTATGTGCCGGGGGGCAGCGCGCCGCTCCCCTCCACCGTGATGATGCTGGCCATTCCAGCAGCTATCGTCGGTTGCCGTGAAGTGGTGCTCTGCACCCCGTCCCCCGCCAGCGACGAGATCCTGTTTGCCGCCCGCGCCTGCGGCGTCGAGAAGGTGTTCGCCATCGGCGGCGCCCAGGCCATCGCGGCTATGGCTTACGGCACCGAGAGCATCCCCAAGGTGGACAAGATCTTCGGCCCGGGCAACGCCTATGTGACCGAAGCCAAGGGGCAGGTCTCCCGCGACTGGCGCGGCGCCGCCATCGACATGCCCGCTGGCCCCTCCGAGGTGCTGGTGATCGCCGACGAGAGCGCCAACCCCGCCTTCGTGGCAGCGGATCTGCTCTCCCAGGCCGAGCACGGCCCCGACAGCCAGGTGGTGCTGGTCACTACCTCGCCCCTGCTGGCCGATGCCATCGCAGGGGAAATAAAAAGCCAGCTGGCCAAGTTGAGCCGGCGTGATATCGCCGCGCAGGCGCTGGGCTCAAGTCTGGTGATCCTCTGTGACGATCTGGCAGAAGCCTGCGCCATCTCCAACGCATATGCGCCGGAGCACCTGATCGTGCAGACCCGCGCCCCGCGCGAGCTGCTGGACCAGCTTGAGAACGCCGGCTCCATCTTTCTGGGAGCATGGACCCCCGAGTCGGTCGGCGATTACGCCAGCGGCACCAACCACACTCTGCCTACCTATGGCTATGCCCGCACCTGCTCCAGCCTGGGCCTTGCCGATTATCAGCGCCGCTACACGGTGCAGGAGCTGAGCGCCGAAGGTATTCGCGGCCTTGGCCCCATCGTCGAGCGCATCGCTGAGGCCGAAGGGCTCGATGGCCACAAGAACGCCGTGACGCTGAGATTGAACGCCCTGGCCGCCGCGCCCCAACCAACAGCACAGCAGAAGGATTTGTCATGAGCATTGCCAATCTGGCGCGCCGCGTGGTGCGGGCCCTCACCCCTTATCAATCCGCCCGCCGCATCGGCGGCAAGGGCCACGTCTGGCTCAACGCCAACGAGGCGCCGCAGGCTTATCCCTTTACCATCGAGGGGAGCCGCCTCAACCGCTACCCCGAGTGCCAACCGGCCGAGGTGGTGAACGGCTATGCCGCCTACGCCGGGGTCAATCCGGATCAGGTGCTGGTGAGTCGCGGCGCCGACGAGGCCATCGAGCTGCTTATTCGCACCTTCTGTGAAGCGGGTGAAGATCAGATCCTCATCTGTCCGCCCACCTACGGCATGTACGCCATCAGCGCCGAGACCTGTGGCGTCGGTATCGTCGAGCAGCCGCTGACCGCCAGCCGTCAGCCTGACTGGCCCGCCATTGCCGATCGCCTCAGCGATGTGAAACTGGTGTTTCTCTGCTCCCCCAACAACCCCACCGGGGATTTGGTGGGTCGCGACGGCCTTATCGCTTTGCTGGAGAAAGCTAGGGATCGCGCCATCGTGGTGGTGGACGAAGCCTATATCGAGTTCTGCCCCGAGGCGTCCGTGGTGGACCTGCTGGCCCGCTTCCCCAATCTGGTGGTGACCCGCACCCTCTCCAAGGCTTTTGCCCTGGCGGGGATCCGCTGCGGCTTTACGCTCGCAAGCCCCGAGGTGATCGCCATGCTGGCCAAGGTGATCGCCCCCTATCCCATCCCCGAGCCCATAGCCCAGATCGCGACGCAGGCCCTCTCCCCCATGGGGCTGGAGCTGATGCGCGAGCGAGTGATGGAGCTCAACAAGCAAAAAGCCACCTTCAAGGCAGAGCTGACAAAGCTTGCCTGCGTAAGGGAAGTATTCGAGGACAAGGGCAACTTCGTGCTGGTGCGCTTTGTGGATGGCACCGCCGTCTTTGCCGCCATGAAGGCCGCCGGCATCATACTGCGGGATTTCTCCAGCAAGCCGGGTCTGGACAACAGCATTCGCGTCACCATCGGCTATCAGGGCGAGATGGATGCCGTGCTGGCGGTATTGCGTGACCTGCCCTCTCCCTCTTTTTAAGACAAGGATGTAGCGATGAAGACCCCTTTTTTGTTTATCGACCGCGACGGCACCCTGATTGAAGAGCCGGTGACCGACAAGCAGGTGGATAGCCTCGCCAAGCTGCGCTTCGAGCCCATGGTCATTCCGGTGCTGCGCGAGTTGCAGGCCGCTGGTTACGTGCTGGTGATGGTGACCAACCAGGACGGACTGGGCACCGCCAGCCTGCCGCTGGAGAACTTCCAGCCACCCCACAACCTGATGATGCACCTGTTTGAATCGCAAGGGGTGAAGTGGGAGCAGGTGCTGATCTGCCCGCACTTTCCCACCGACGGCTGCAGCTGCCGCAAGCCCCACCTCGGGCTGGTGAAAGAGTATCTCGCCTCCGGTCGTATCGACTTTGCCAACTCCTTCGTTATTGGTGATCGCCAGACCGATCTGCAGCTGGCCGAGAACATGGGCATTGGCGGTATTCGCTACCACCCGCAGGATCACGACTGGCTCGCCATCCGTGATCAGCTGTTGTCCAAGGGGCGCGTAGCCTCGGTGGAGCGTAACACCAAGGAGACCCGCATTCAGGTAGCGCTGGATTTGGACAAGAGCGGTGGCAACCAGATCGCCACCGGTATCGGCTTCTTTGATCACATGCTGGATCAGATTGCCACCCACGCCGGTTTCCAGCTCAAGCTGAACGTCAGTGGCGATCTGCATATCGACGATCACCACACGGTAGAAGATGTGGGGCTGGCGCTGGGTCAGGCACTGCGTCAGGCCCTTGGCAACAAGCGCGGTATCGGCCGTTTCGGCTTCGTGCTGGCGATGGACGAGGTGCAGGCGGTGATCGATGGCCGCCCGCGTGCGGATGAAGAGACCCCGCTGACCGAGCAGGAGGTGAGCACCGCGCTTGATCTCAGCGGCCGCCCCTACTTCGTGTTTGACTGCCCGAGTGGCTTTGGCCGTGACAAGGTGGGCGAGATGGCCACCGAAATGGTGCCCCACTTCTTCCGCTCGCTGTCGGACGCCATGGCCATCACTTTGCAAATGAAGGTAGGCAGCGGTAACACCCACCATCAGGTGGAGGCGCTCTTCAAAGGCTTTGGCCGCGCCCTGCGTCAGGCCATCCGGGTGGAAGGGAGCGAGCTTCCCTCCAGCAAGGGAGTGCTGTGATGGATGTGAGCAAGCAGAAGCTGGTCATTATCGATACCGGCTGCGCTAACCTGGCCTCGGTCAGAATGGCGTTCGAGCGCCTCGGCGTGCAGCCGCTGGTCTCCAGCCAGGCAGCCGATATCGAGCAGGCGGACAAGCTGATCCTGCCCGGTGTCGGCACCGCGGTGGCCGCCATGAAGAATCTCAACGAACGGGGGCTGGTGCCCCTTATTCGCGCCGCCAAGCAGCCGCTGCTGGGCTTTTGCCTCGGCATGCAGATGCTGGCTGAGGCCTCCGAAGAGAGCATGGGCAAAGAGAGTTCGCCAGATACGCTTATCGACTGCCTTGGCATAGTGCCGGGCAAGATCCGGCTGATGGAGGTCGGCAATCTGCGCCTGCCCCATATGGGCTGGAACCAAATTGAGCATGACGAGACCCACCCTCTGCTCAAGGGGATCCCGAGCGGCAGCTACTTCTATTTCGTGCACTCCTATGCGCTGGAGGTAACCGAAGCGACGCTGGCGACCTGCGACTACGGCAACCCTTTTACCGCGATTGTGGCCCATGACAACTTCTTTGGTGCCCAATTCCACCCGGAGCGCTCAGGCGCAGCCGGTGCCCGTTTGCTGCAAAATTTTCTGGAGCTGTGACTAACATGATCATTCCCGCAATTGACCTTATCAACGGTCAGGTAGTTCGCCTCTATCAGGGGGATTACGAGCAGAAGACCGAATACAGCAGCAGCCCGCAGGCCCGCTTCGATGAATATGTCTCCCAGGGGGCGGTGCAGCTCCATCTGGTGGATCTGGACGGTGCCAAGGATGCCAAGGCGCGCCAGCTGCCCCTGCTGACCCAACTGCTGTCGGCCACCGAAGTACCGGTTCAGGTCGGTGGCGGCGTGCGCACCGAGCAGGATGTGGCGGATCTGCTGGCCGCCGGCGCCTGCCGGGTGGTGATTGGCTCCACCGCCGTCAAATCCCCGGATCTGGTGGCAAGCTGGATGGAGAAATATGGCCCCGAGCAGATCGTGCTGGCGCTGGACGTCAATATCGATGAGCAGGGCAATCGCCATATCGCGGTAGCAGGCTGGCAGGAGAACAGCGGCGTGACCATCGAGGCGCTGATCGAGCGCTTCCTCCCCGCCGGGCTCAAGCATGTGCTCTGCACCGATATCAGCCGTGACGGCACCCTGGCTGGCACCAACGTCGAGCTTTATCGTGATCTCTGCGCCCGCTACCCGAGCGTCGCCTTTCAGGCCTCCGGCGGCATTGGCGGCATCGCGGATATCGAGGCGCTCAAGGGCTCCGGCGTCAAGGGGATCATCCTTGGCCGTGCCCTGCTGGAGGGCAAATTCTCGGTGGGTGACGCCATCGCCTGCTGGCAAGCACCCGCAGCCGATACCAGAGGAGGCAACTGATGCTGGCAAGACGCATTCTTCCCTGCCTCGACGTGAAAGATGGCGTGGTAGTCAAGGGGGTGCAGTTTCGCAATCACGAGGTGATGGGCGGCATTGTCGAACTGGCGCGCCGCTACGCCGAAGAGGGCGCTGACGAGCTGGTGTTCTATGACATCACCGCCTCCAGCGATGCCCGGGTAGTGGACAAGAGCTGGGTGAGCCGGGTAGCTGAGGTGATAGATATTCCCTTCTGTGTCGCCGGTGGCATCAAAAGCGTGGAGGATGCCCGCCAGATCCTGGAATTTGGCGCCGACAAGGTCTCCATCAACTCCCCGGCCCTTGCCGACCCGACTCTGATCAGCCGACTGGCCGAGCGCTTTGGCGTGCAGTGCGTGGTGGTGGGCATTGACTCCTACTTCGACGCCGAAACGGGCCACTATCAGGTCAAACAGTTTACTGGTGACGAGAGTCGCACCCGCACCACCGCCTGGCACACCCTCGACTGGGTGCAGGAGGTGCAAAAGCGCGGCGCGGGCGAAATCGTGCTGAACGTGATGAATCAGGACGGCATGCGCCAGGGTTATGATCTCGACCAGCTCAAACTGGTACGCAGCGTCTGCAAGGTGCCGCTGATTGCCTCCGGCGGCGCCGGTGCCATGGCGCACTTTCGCGATGCCTTCACCCTCGCCGATGTGGACGGGGCGCTAGCCGCCTCTGTATTCCACAAGGGTCTTATCCCCATTCCCGAATTGAAACGCTGGCTGAAAACCGAAGGAGTCGCCATCCGTGAATAACTTCTCTGAAAATGCACCAACCACCGCCAGCGCGCGCCCCCTTGCCGAGCAGCTCGACTGGGAAAAGTGTGACGGCATGATCCCCGCCATCGTCCAGAACGCCGCCAGCGGCGAGGTGCTGATGCAGGGCTTTATGACCCGCGAGGCGCTGGAAAAGACCCAGACCACCGGTCAGGTCACCTTCTTTAGCCGCAGCAAACAGCGGCTGTGGACCAAGGGTGAAAGCTCGGGCAATGTGCTCAAACTCGTAGCCATCAGCACCGACTGCGATCAGGACTCTTTGCTGATTGCCGCCAACCCCGTCGGCCCCACCTGCCACAAAGGGACAACCTCCTGCTTCCATGGTCACCCGCTGCCGCCCCTCGGTTTTCTGGCAGAGCTGGAACAGATCCTGGCCGCCCGCAAAGGGGCCGATCCGGCCACCAGCTACACCGCCAGCCTCTACGGCAAAGGGACCAAGCGGATCGCTCAGAAGGTCGGTGAGGAAGGTGTTGAGGTGGCGCTGGCCGCCATGGCCAAGGATCGGGAGGAGCTCATCAACGAATCAGCCGATCTGCTCTACCACCTGACCGTGCTGCTGCAAAACGAGGGGCTGGGGTTACAGGATGTGGTACAGCGGCTTTATAAGCGGCATAACAAATAAATTCTCTTATTACTTAACGGGCTTTTTAGCCCGTTAAGTTCATTCAAATGATATGGCTAACTCAACCAAATCCCGGTATATAGACATATCCACTCGTGATTTTTTACGTAAACACGAATTAAGAACACCTTCCTTTAATTTCTCTGAAAAGACTTCCGCACTAATTGATTTATATTTTTCATCAAACTCCTTAACATCACTTTTTAATTTGCTATCAATATTTTGATACTCACCTAAGTAACCAAGCAAGTAGTTTCTAACAAGGTCTCTAATAGGAACTTGGTATACACCTTGTCTAAATGCACCATTACAGTCATTTTCCATTTTAATACTGACTGTGCCAGAAATATTATTCATACCGTGTAGCTTAATCTCATTAAGCTTAATAGCTGATATAAATGAATGACTACGCTCCGATGAAATTATTGTCTCATAGTCAGATAGCTTTATTTCATGCAAGGCTATAAGATAAACAAGAAAAACAATATTAATAGAGTCATCTTTCATATTCACAAGTACTAGCAACGACCTATCAATAAGTTTCTCAGTGCTTCTTAATGAGAGCTGACAAGCATCAGCTATAGCTGAAATTATATCGTTCAAAGAACCTACATTCAGGCCTTTAGGCCATATATTTTCAAAAATATTGCTATCGAGGTAACTTGCATCAGATAAGTGGCTTTCAACAAAATCATGCCTTGAACAGCTAAGCATACTGAATCGCCTATTAAAAAAACGACTTAGATATGTATATGCATCAAACTCTAAACCATAAATTACTTTTACGGCATGTTGAAGTTGTTCTGTATCTGTAGCCAACACAAAGACCACTTTGGGTACATCGAATATATGCTTGATGGTCTCAAGCATCTCTACTGCATAAGAGGGGCGACAGCGATCCAGCTCATCAATCAAAATAAATGCGGGATAATCCAGCTCTCCTTCACTTAAACCAACAGCTCCCTCAACCCATTGCCGAATTTCTTGTTTAAGATACTGGATAGATTCATAACGCTCTTTATGATTGCTACAAAGCGTATCCACCAGCTTATCTGCGTCTTCGCCTTCCACAGAAAAATCACCATCTTCAAGTCCAGCTTTTTTAATAGCAGACTTGAGCACCAATTTTCCGCCCAGCTTGAGCAAACCCAATAGCTTGGGCTTGATGCCATCAGGTATGGAAACCTTATTTCCTGTTGCATCTTTCAATTGATCGATAATCGATGAAATAACCGTCAATAAAGGATCATCGGAAAAGTCCTGCTGCCAAGCATCGATATAGACGGTGGGATAGTGCGCTTTCAGCTCCATATACCAGCGCTTGATAAACCAGGTTTTACCCGCCCCCCACTCGGCATTGAGGTTAAGCACATAGTTGCGCTGCTTGCCTTCGGCGGCGAGGTAGTTGGTCAGAAATTCGGCATAGCGGGCACGATCAAGCCGATCGGCACTCAAGATCTCTTCGCTACCCGCAATAGCCCCCGGCCCGTCCCACTGAACTGCGTCATCCCAATTAAACGGTGCCACTGCCATCTCGTATCTCTCCATATTGCGTTGCTGAGGATGATATCAGGGGCACAGTGAAAATAGTTTGATTAAAGACCTGTTTGTTGCCCTTTCTGCCGCTCGGGCTGGCGTATTTGACTGCCGGGCAATTGCTCTGCTGCTGGCCCACGATGCCGGGCCGATATAGGTGGGACGGTTATCTGCATAGCCACGGACTCAGTTGATTTCCTTTGACCACACCAACAATGACAATCGTGTGACATGGCGCAGAACTTGCGGAAATAAACGCGAAACCTGACCTGTTCGGTGCTTTATTTAAAGCTGTTGATCTCTATTGCGCGTCTTGTTCAACCGACCCATCGTAGCGACCCAAGGATGGCTAGCCCCATGAAGGATGAACCGTTCTCTATCCAGTTACAGCATGAGCTGGATCACCTCAAAGCCATCTTCAACGAGACGGACGCCTACATGTTTACCAAGGATCTGGCGGGCCGTTACACCTATGCCAATCAGGCGGTGCTGGATCTCTTTGGCTGCACCCTCGCCGAGTTGCAGGGGCAGGATGATCGGGCCTTTTTTGATCTCGAATTCTCCGACACCATTCAACGCAACGACCGGTTGGTACTGGAGCAGCAACTCGCCATCGCCCAGGAGGAGATCAACTACCTCAAATCCACCGGGGAAAAGCGCTGCTACTGGACAGTTAAAAAGCCCATCCATGACAAGGATGGCAACCTGATCGGCCTGTGCGGCATCTCCACCGATATCACCGAACACAAGCTGATTGAGGCCCGCATGGCGGAGCAGCATCAGCTGCTGGAAATCATCCTCGCCAACGTGGATGCCCATATCTATATGAAGGACAGCCTGCACCGCTTTCTCTACGTCAACCAAAAGGTCGCCGATCTGCTGGGCCTTCCTGCCGAGCAGATCATCAATCGGCGCGATGATGAGGTGATCCCGGCTGCCAGCGCCTGCCAGCTGTGGCGGCTGGACAACCGGGTATTCGAAACCGGCGAGCTGCAAGCCGGGGAAGAGATGCTGACCGATCCCGAAGGCAATCAGCACTACTACTGGTCGGTCAAGGTGCCCTTTCTGCTGGGGGATGGCACCCCGACCCTGATCGGGATCTCCTCCGACATTACCGAACTGCACCAGCTCAAGGAGCAGCTACACCAGAAGTCGGTGCGCGATGGCCTCACCGGTCTCTACAACCGCCGTTTCTTTTTCGAACTGTGCGAGAAGAACCTCAGTCTGGACATGCGCCACCACCTCACCTCGGTGCTGATGGTGCTGGATGTGGATCAGTTCAAGTGCATCAACGATCGCTTCGGGCATCCCCTTGGGGATAGCGCGCTGATGCATCTAGGCAGGGTGATGCAATCGGTGCTGCGCAGCGAAGATGTGTTGGCCCGCATCGGTGGTGACGAGTTTGCCATCTTGCTACCCAACACCACCCTCTCGGCCGCCGCATCTCTGGCCGAGCGGCTGCGCCTGCAGGTGATGCAAAGCCCGCTGCCCTTGCCCGATGGGGATAAGCTGGTTATCACCATCAGCGCCGGACTGGTGGAAAATGGCGAGGGGGAGCTGATGGAGAGCCTCTACGTCCGCGCCGATCAGATGCTCTATCAGGCCAAACAGAGCGGCCGCAACTGCGTTGCCTGCAAGGCTCCCTAGCCACACAATGGGAGGGCCAGCAGCCCTCCAGACCCCTTGTATCTCCCTCCTATGAATGGCTGTGCTGGCGCCTTACGAACAGACCGCTACCCCAGCTGTTTGCGCAACACGAATTTTTGCACCTTGCCGGTCGAGGTTTTCGGCAGCGGGGTGAAGATGATGCGTTTGGGGGCCTTAAAGTGGGCCATCTGCTCCCGGCAAAAGGCGATCAGCTCCGCCTGGGTGGTCTCTCGCCCCTCTTTCAGTTTCACGAAGGCGCAGGGCACCTCCCCCCACTTCTCATCGGGCATGGCGATCACCGCCGCTTCGTCCACATCGGGATGGCGATAGAGCACATCTTCCACCTCCAGACTGGAGATATTCTCCCCGCCGGAGATGATGATGTCTTTGGATCTGTCCTTGATCTCCACATAACCATCCGGGTGCCATACCGCCAGATCGCCACTGCGAAACCACCCCTCCGCCATCGCCTCGGCACTGGCCGCCGGATTTTTCAGATAGCCTTTCATCACCACATTGCCGCGCAGCACTATCTCCCCCATGGTTTTGCCATCCTTGGCTACCAGCTCGCCACTGACCGGATTGATAACCCGCATCTCCCCCTGCAGAGGCGACGCAACCCCCTGACGCGCCTTGAGGCGGGAGAGCGCAGTGGCATCCTGACCTTGCCAGCTTCTTTGCGGTTCGCACAACACGCAGGGGCCATAGGTTTCGGTGAGGCCATAGACGTGGGTCACGGCGATCCTCATCGCCTCCATCCCGGCGATCACGGTGGCGGGCGGCGCAGCGCCGGCGGTCATCACCTTGATGGGGTGATCCAGCCCCTGCTTGAGCGCCGGATCGGCATTGTTGAGCATATTGAGCACGATGGGCGCCGCGCAGAAGTGGCTCACCTTGTGCTCGTGCAGCGCCTCATAAATGGCGGCCGCCTGCACATGGCGCAGGCAGACGCTCACCCCAGCGGTGGCCGCCAGCGTCCAGGGGAAACACCAGCCGTTGCAGTGAAACATCGGCAATGTCCAGAGGTAGACGGGATGTTTGGGCAGCTCCCAGGAGAGTACGTTGTTGATGGCGTTGAGGTGGGCGCCGCGATGGTGATAGACCACCCCCTTGGGGTTGCCGGTAGTGCCGGAGGTGTAGTTAAGGGAGATGGCCTGCCACTCATCCTCTGGCAACCAGCCGGGCTCATCGCCGTTACCAGTGGCAATAAAGGCCTCATAGGTCAGTTCACTGACAAGCGCCCCTTCCCGGTAAAGGGGATCGTCGATGGCGATGACCAGCGGTTGGCGCTCCAGCAGATCCAGCGCCTTGCGCACCACGGCGCCGAACTCCCTGTCCACCAGCACCACCTTGCTCTGGGCATGCTGGAAGATAAAGGCCATCGACTCGGCATCGAGCCGGGTATTGATGGTGTTGAGCACGGCGCCGCTCATGGGCACCCCGAAGTGGGCTTCAAACATCGCCGGGATATTGGGCGCAACGATGGAGACGGTATCCCCCTCCCCGATACCGCTAAGCCGCAGGGCCGAGGCCAGCTGGCGGCAACGGCGGGCGGTCTCGCCCCAGCTCTGGCGCAGCGGGCCGTGGATCAGCGCCGGATAGTTGGGATAGACCAGCTCCGCCCGCCCCAAAAAGCTGATGGGGGTCAGGGCTTCGAAATTGGCGGCGGTTTTGGCAAGGTCGCGCTCATAGATGTTCTGCACTGTCATCGGATTCCTTCCTCACAGGTGGCACAAAACGGGCAGTTTCGGGATGATTCAGAGATCAGCAAGCGACATGGGCATCCTGCCCGTCACTGGTCTCTTATGGGGATGACAGCCTAACAGTGAGCCTGCGGCGGCAGGTATTAGCAAAACGTCTTAGAGGAAGAGCGGAAGAGGTATTCGGTGCGAGTTCGGGCAAGCGAGCCCCCGCCAATGGCGAAGGCTTTACCTCAATCATCGTTAGTGGCGTACCCGCCCCTGCTGGCGGAAGCAGTAGAGCTTGAGGCTGATGTCGGCGATATCGGCGGGAAGCTCCTCTCCCTGCTCGGCCAGGGGTCGGTAGAGGGATGAGAGCAGACGTTCGGCCTGCTGCACCGTGATGATGTTGGCCTGGATGGCCGGGGTGATCCAGCTGGGTAACATTGACATATCTCCCCCTCGTTGATCCGGTGATCTCGGGTGAACATCTTCATTTCAGGTCTTACGCCGTTGTCTGCCGACCCGCTCACCCTCTGCTTCACCCAATCAAAGCAAAATGCTTGCCGTGATCTCTTATCGGCCAACATCCGATGGGGCTGGAGCCATTTATCAACCACTTGCGTGGCCATCTCAACGAACAGAGCCCTTGTTCAAGACCTCCCTTGACCTGCCCCCGTCAGCACTTTGCCACTCTGGCATTCTGCTCACCGCCCGCCTTGCAAATTGCGACTCGAATTGCTCCTTATCACACTGGCAAAGCCCGCCATACGCCGGAAACTGGTCACTTTTAGTCCGTTGTCGCCAAAGTCAGACACTTTTTCATGGTGGCTGATTTTTGACCTTGCCAGCGCCTGTCGCAGACCCATCCCCCTCGCCTTGTCCGGCCAACCGGTTGTGACAAGATGGCGCCAGATTGGAAGAGCCCGTATGGGTATGTAGGAGAACAACAAGATGAACAGATCCATGATGGCAGGTATCGGTATTGGCATCGCCTCGGCCCTAGCGCTCTCGGCGGCGGCCAGCGGCTCCCTCTTTACACCCCAGCCCACCTTTGCCGAGGTGATCGCCAGCAAGCCGATCACCGAGACCATCAAGACTCCCCGCCAGGAGTGTCGCAACGTCACCGTGACTCACCGCAAGCCGGTACAGGATGAGCACAAGATCCTCGGCACCGTGGTGGGCGCGGCGCTGGGTGGCGTGGTTGGCCACCAGTTTGGCGGCGGCAGCGGCAAGAAGGTAGCCACCGCAGCCGGGGCGGTCGCGGGGGGTTATGCCGGTAATCAGGTGCAGGGCAATATGCAGGCGGGCGATACCTACACCACCACCGAGCAGCGCTGCAAGACCGTGCAGGATACGAGCGTCAACACCATTGGTTATGACGTGACCTATCGCCTCGCAGGTCAGGAGGGGGTGATCCGCATGAAGCAAGCCCCCGGCGCCACCATTCCTGTCAAGGATGGCAAATTGGTGATCGACCAGCCAAAAGTGTGATGTCTCCTGACCCCACTCAGCAGCAGGCCCGCCTCTTTCGAGGCGGGCCTGTGTTTTTGGGCGGCTTGACTTCCTTTTTTCAAACAACGGCACGCACCACTCACGGCCCCCGAACTATCACCCTTTGCAGCACTTCTTCACCGCCCGTACCACGTTCTGATAACCGGTACAGCGGCAGAGGTTGCCCGACAGCCCGCGGCGGATCTCCGCATCGGTCAGCGGACGGCGTTCGGTCTTGTCGAGCAGGGCCGCACTCGCCATCACGAGGCCCGGGGTGCAAAAACCGCACTGCACCGCCCCCTCGTCGATAAAGGCCTGCTGCACATCGGAAAGCTCGTTGCCCTGCCACTCCCCCTCCACGGTACGAATGGATTTGCCATCGGCCCACACCGCCAGATAGAGGCAGCTGTCGATAGCGGTGCCATTCACCCGCACGGTACAGGCGCCGCACTCACCGACACTGCACCCCTCTTTCACACTGATCAGCCCCTGCCCGCGCAGGAAGTGAAGCAGCGACATGGTAGGCGGCACAGCGTAGGAGTATGGTTTGCCGTTGATCTCGCACTGGATCTCCACGGCGGGACAGCTTTGCGGTTGCATCATAGGATCTTGCCTCCGGCACGTTCGACGGCGCAGGCGACCACCCGCTGCGCCAGGGTTTTGATAAGGTGCAGGCGAAACTCCTTCTCTGCCCGCCAGGAGGATCGCGGCGCCACATCGGCTACCACCGCCTCGGCAATCGCAGCCAGTGTGGCGCGAGTCAGGGGTTGCCCTTCGGCCGCCGCTTCTGCGTGCGGGGTACGCACCGGGGTCGGGGCCGCCACCCCATAGGCCAGCCGCAGACTCTTGAAGTGACCATCCTCAATCTGACAGTAGGCGGCGCAGCCGATGGTGGCGATATCCATGGCATCGCGCATGGCGTATTTGAAGTAGTGGGAGCCCACATGGGGGTGAGAATCCGGGGCGAAATGAAACGCCACCAGGATTTCTGCCGGTTGCAGCGCCACCTTGCCGGGGCCGGTGTGAAAACCGGCGATGGGGATGCGGCGTGTGCCATCGGGCCCCGCAATTTCAAGCTCTGCTTCCAGCGCGACAGTCGGCGCTGCCGAGTCGGCACTGGTGGCGCCGTTACAGATGTTGCCGCCATAGGTGGCAACGTTGCGGATCTGCGGGCCGGCGATGGTGGCAGCCGCTTCCGCCAGCATCGGCAGGCGACGCTGCACCAGCTCGTTTTCGATGATCTCGGTAAAAGTGGTGCCAGAGCCGATGCGGATCGACCCATCAGGCAACTCGCTCACCCCTTTGAGCTCGGGCAAGTCGTGAATATCGACGATATGGCGATAGGCGGCGTTGAGGTGATGCAGCTGGATCATCACATCGGTGCCACCGGCCAAGAGGCGCGCCTCGGGGTCGGCCTGACGCAGGGCGACCGCCTCGGCGACACTGTGCGCCTTGTAGTAACGGGCAATATCAAACATGGTGTTGCTCCTCCCCTGATCCCTCGCCAATCAAACCCGCGGCGACAAACTCCCGGAACAGGGTTTTGGGGGTGATGGGCAGCTCGTTGATGGCCACTCCGGTCGCCATGCGAATGGCGTTACGGATGGCGGGGCCAGGCGAGATAATGGGCGGTTCCCCCAGTGATTTGTGGCCATAGACCGACTGGGGTTCATAGGTCTGCACGAAGTCGCATTCCAGCTCGGGCAAATCCAGCATGGTGGGGAACTTGTAGTCGAGCAGGTTGGGGTTGCGCACCACGCCGGTCTTGGCGTCGATGATCATCTCCTCGAACAGGGACCAGCCGATCCCCATCCCCATGCCGCCATGCACCTGCCCCTCCGCCAGCTGTGGATTGAGGATCTTGCCTGCATCGTGCAGGTTGATGATGCGATTGATGGTCACCTTGCAGAGATCGATATCAACGCTGAGATCGACAAAGGTACAGCCGAAACTGGGCGGGTTGGTGGTGGTCTTGTGGGAGACCTCGGAGGTGATCTGACCGCCGATAGTGAGGTGGTAGTAGGCGTTGACCGACACCTCGGCCACGCTGATCAGTACCTTGTCCGGCGCACCGGCCAGCACCACGTAGCCGTCGATCAGGGTCAGCGACCCTACATCCTGATGGCAGAGCTGGGCCGCCAGCGAGAGGATGCGGGCCCGCAACTGCAGCGCCGCCTGATGGATGGCTGGGGCCGCCACATAACTCTGGCGCGAGGCGAACGAGCCCGGATCATAGGCGGTGATGTCGGTATCCTGAGTCGAGATCACCCGGATCTGCTCAAACGGAATGCCTAACGTCTGGGCCGCCATCTGGGCAAAGACGGTGTCCGACCCCTGCCCTATCTCGGTGGCACCGATCTGCAGATTGACGGTGCCATCCTGATTGAGCAGCATGCGTGCGCCAGCAATTTCGACCCCCACCGGATAGGTGTTGGAGCCGTAGCTGAAACAGGCCACCCCGATGCCACGGCGCACCCGACTCGCAGGATCCTGCGCCAAGCACTCGGCCTTGAGTCGATCCCACTCGAACATCTCGCGGCCACGCAGCAGGCAGTCCGGCAACCCGGCGCTATAGATGGTCTTCTGGTTGACCTGATTGACGTCCCCTTCCCGCGCCACGTTGGCGATACGCACTTCGAGCGGGTCTAGCCCGAGTTCGGCGCAAGCGTCATCCAGCATGCATTCGAGGGCAAAAATCACCTGCGGCGCGCCGTAACCGCGCATGGCACCGGCGGTGGGCAGGTTGCTGTAGAAGGTTTTGGCGTCATAACCGAAGGCGCTGCGCGGATAGAGGTAGCTGATCTTGTTGCCACCGGCGCTGGCGATGGAGTGGCCATGGGAGGCATAGCCGCCGGTGTTGGAGAGCACGTCGAGCTGATAGCCCTTTAGGGTGCCGTCGCGGTTGAGGCCCATTTTGCCATCGATGGCAAAGCCGTGGCGGGTACGGGAGGCAAAGAAACACTCCTCCCGGCTCAGGGTCACCTTGACCGGCACGCCGCCAAGCTTGTAGCTCAAAAACGCCGCCATCGGCTCTTCCAGCACATCCTGCTTGTTGCCAAAGCCGCCGCCCATATAGGGTTTGATCACCCGCACGCTAGACCAGGGCAGGCCGAGGGACTTGGCCACCCGGCTGCGCACTATCTGGGGGATCTGGGTACTGCTGACGACGATGATGTGGTCCGGCTGATCCATGTAGGCGTAACAGGTCACCGTCTCCAGATGGCAGTGCTGCACCACCGGCGTCCGGTAGTGCCCCTGAAACTGCAGATCTGCCGCCGCAATGGTCTGCTCCGGGTCATTGGCGCGAAGCTGGCTTTGGCGCAGCAGATTGCCGCTCGGGTGGATGGGATAGGCTCCGTCGGCCAGCGCACTTTCAGCATCCGTCATCACCGGCAGTGGCTCGTAGGTTACCTTGACCAGGGCGGCAGCCTTCTCGGCCACCAGCGGATCGCGGGCCACGACTATGGCGACCCCATCACCAAAGTGGCGTACATGGTCGGTGAGCAGACGGCGGTCTTTCACATCCCGTTTGGCCTCATCGAGGGACCAGGCGTGACCGGCAGTGCGAAAGCAGGTGGTGGGCACATCCTCATGGGTAAACACGGCTTCGACCCCGTGCAGGGCCAGCGCCTCGGTCGCATCGATGGCAAGCACCTTGCCGTGGGCAATATTGCTTCGCACGTACTTGGCGTGGCGCATCCCGAGCATGATGTTGTCATCGGTATAGCGAGCGCTGCCGGTCACCTTGGCCTCGGCATCCACCCGCTTGAGCGGTAATCCTATGGACATATGCAAGTCCTTTTTCGAATGGAAAAATCTGGAACCGGCATAAAAAACAGCAAGATATGCGCCTGTTTCCCGCCATCGTCAGGAGAATGGGGAGAAGTGTGAAGGAGATCCCATCTAGCCCGCGTTTGTTGGCTCGCAGCAACAAGCCAGGGGCAGCCTCTGAGCAAACGGGGCACATCAGCGGTGAAAAAAGCGGCAGAGCGAGGAGAGCAAGGGTGGGAGCCTATCAATCTGGTAGGGGGATTTATCAAAATGGTATCGAGATGGCCCCCCAACTGCGGAGACGGCCGAGGCGTGATGCCTGCGTGGGCGGGCTAAAAATAACAGGCATAAAAATGGGGCCGCCAGAGCGACCCCAAACGGGCGGGTTATCCCTAAATAGCCCACCCCCCAGCATAAAAAAGCACCAGCGCCAGGGCGATGACCACGGTGCCGACGTTGAGCTTGTGCCACTCCTTGGAGCAGATGCGGCCGATCACCAGCGAGCTGAAGCCAAGCATGATGCCGGTGACGATATTGCAGGTGAGTACGATAAAGACCGCACAGACTAGCCCGGACATGGCGCCGACAAAGTCATCGAAATCGAGTTTGGTGACGTTGCTCAGCATCAAGAGCCCCACATACATCAGTGCCGGCGCCGTGGCATAGGCGGGCACCAGATAGGAGAGCGGCGAGAGGAACAGCATCAGCAGGAAAAGACCACCGACCACGGTCGCGGTGAGGCCGGTTTTGCCCCCCGCCGCCGTGCCCGCGGCCGATTCGATATAGACGGCAGCGGGGGCCGCCCCCACCAGACTGGAGAAGATGCTGCTGACCGAGTCGGCACTCAGCGCCTTGCCGCTGTTGATGATGTGACCATCCTTATCCAGCAGGTTGGCCTGCCCCGCCACGGCGCGGATGGTGCCGGTGGCATCGAATACCGCTGTCATCACCAGCGCCAGCACGCTGGGCAACACCAGCGGCGAGAGGGCCCCCATGATATCCAGACTGAAGATGAGGGACTTGCCCTGATCGTCCGAGAGGCTCGGCAGGGCGAACAGTCCCTGATACTTCACCGCCGGATCGAAAATCAGGCCGAAGATTGAGATGGCGATGATCACCAGCAGGATCCCCCCCGGTACTCTCAGCTTCTCCAGCCCGAAGATCACCGCAAGGCCGATCAGGGACATGATGACCGGCATGGAGGTAAAGGCCCCCAGCGCCACCGGCAACCCCTCAAGCGGGTTCTTGATCACCAGCCCCACCCCGTTGGCGGCGATAAGCAGCAGAAAGAGACCAATCCCGATGCCGGTGCCATGGGCAATTCCCATCGGCAGGTTGTCGAGGATCCAGCTACGCACCCCGGTCACCGAGATGGCGGTAAACAGCACCCCCATCAGGAAGACGGCCCCCAGCGCCACCGGAATGGGGATCTGCTGCCCCAGCACCAGACTGAATGCAGTAAACGCCGTGAGGGAAATAGCGCAACCGATGGCCATCGGCAGCTTGGCCCAGAGCCCCATCAAGAGCGAACCGAACCCCGCCACCAGACAGGTGGCGACAAACACGGCGCCGGGGGGAAAGCCCGCCTTGCCGAGCATGCTCGGCACCACTATCACCGAGTAGACCATGGCAAGGAAGGTGGTGAGGCCCGCCAGCACCTCCTGTCTGACGTTGCTGCCCCGCTCGCTGATCATAAAGTAGCGATCAAGAGCCGTGAGCGGCTGTTGCTTTGCTGCGCTCTGGCTGGCGTCATCATTGGCCAGCTGTTCCACGCTGTTTGTCCTGCTGTTTGCTTGGGTCATACCCAACTCCTTCACACGCGCCTGAATGTTCCATGACGAAATGGCGACAGGATCTGCGGGTCTGCCTCGCGCCAGTCTGATGAGAAACAGGCGATGGTGGCAGAGGATGCGACAGACAGACCAGGGCTGGCAGCCTTGACTCAAACGTTTGCCTTGCTGGTCAAAAAAACCGGGCCATTTCACGTTCTATGCGGGGAGATCCCCTGTGGTGCGGCAAGACTGGCCTCCTGTTGGGTACGCCAGCCGCCGTATTCGTTGAGGCTGCGCCGCGGCAGCCCACTCCAGCCCCTACCCCCGTTCATGCACCAGTTGGCCATCCACATAGGTGCGGTAGATGGATCTGTCATCCCCCAGGGTCAGCAACACAAAGAGCTTGTCCCGCAGGGTGGTGGAGTTGTCATAACGCAGCTGCTGCAGCGGGGTGGCGACCGGGTCGAGCACCACGAAGTCCGCCTCCTTGCCCACCGCAAAGCTGCCGATCTTCTCATCCAGCCCCAGCGAATGGGCGCCGCCCAGGGTGGCCAGATAGAAGGCCTGATAGGCCGAGAGCCGCTCGCCCTGCAACTGCATCACCTTGTAAGCCTCGTTGAGGGTCTGCAGCATATTGAAGGTGGTGCCCGCGCCGATGTCGGTGCCCATCCCCACCTTCACCTGCTTGCGCCACGCCTTGTGCAGCTTGAACAGACCGCTGCCGAGATAGAGGTTGGAGGTGGGGCAAAACGCGATGGTGGAGCCGGTCTCCTTCAGGCAATCCCACTCCTGCTCTTCCAGATGGACGCAGTGGGCAAACACGCAGTTGTGGCCGGTCAGCCCATGCTGGTGATAGACATCGAGATAGCCCTTGTGCGCCGGGAAGAGGGATTTGACCCAGGCAATCTCGTCCTTGTTCTCGCACAGATGGGTGTGCAGATAGGTGGTGGGAAACTCTTCGCGCAGCCGCCGCGCCATCGCCAGCTGCTCGGGTGTCGAGGTGGGTGCAAATCGTGGTGTGATGGCATAGAGCAGGCGACCATTGCCGTGCCAGCGCTCGATAAGCTGCTTGCTCTGCACATAGCTGCTCTCGGCGGTATCGAGCAGATAATCGGGCGCATTGCGATCCATCATCACCTTGCCCGCGATCATCCGCATATTGATGCGACTGGCCGCCTCGAACAGGGCATCCACTGACTCGGGGTGAACGGTGCCAAACACCAGCGCCGTGGTAGTGCCGTTACGCAGCAACTGCTTGATAAAGAAGGTGGACATCTCGCGGGCATACTCGAGATCGTTGTAACGCCGCTCGGCCGGGAAGGTGTGGCGGTTGAGCCACTCCAGCAGCTGCTCGCCATAGGCTCCCACCATTTCACTTTGGGGATAGTGAATGTGGGTATCGACAAAGCCCGGCACTATCATCTTGCCGCGATAATCCCGCACCCGCACCTCGGCCGGAATGCGATCTTTCCCCTCCTCCCACTCACCGAACCAGTCGATGCAACCGTTGCGAATGATCAGCAGACCATCCTCGATAAGGCGGGCGTTGGACTCAATCTCCTCGGGCTGCTCCACCACCCGGGTGATATCGAAGAAGCTGCCGCGTACCGCTTTGACAGAGTTGTCATTTTTCATAACCGTTTCCCTGTTTTTCTTGTTCTGTTGACGTTTTTTGCCGGTTTAACCGTCAGATCCGTTCCACTTGTGGCGCCACCGCCTGCCCGGGCACAGGCTCTGGTGACCCCTCCCCCTTGCTGGCCGATGGCTGGCCCGCACTGCGGGCGGTAAAGATCACATCCGGCTTGTCGCTCAGCTGGATCACCTCCACCGCCTCGGCATCCCTGACGGCCGCCTTGCGCTTGCGGCTTTGCGGCAACACCAGATTCATGATGATGGCGGTGATGCCACCGGCACAGATGGGGTTCTCCACCAGCATGTAGATACCCGCCGGCAGCACCTTGAAGACGTTCGGGTCATAGGAGACACCAAGCCCAAGACCCAGCGAGGTGGCGACAATCAGGGTCTCCCGCCGATCGAAGCCGTGGCTGATGATGATGCGACCACCGGCGATGGCGATCATCGAGAACATGATGACCATGGCGCCCCCCATCACAGGTGACGGTATGGTGGTAAAGAAGCGCCCCACCACCGGGAAGAGCCCCAACAACACCAGAATGACGGCAATAAACTTGCCCACGTGGCGTGAGGCCACCCCGGTCATCTGGATGACGCCATTGTTCTGGGCAAAGGTGGTGAGCGGCAAAGAGCCGAGGGCCGAGGCGATCACCGAGACCAACCCATCAGCCAGCACACCGCCGGAGAGCCGTTTTTGAAACTCGGGGCCCTGAATATCCCTGTGGGAGACCATGGCGGTAGCGGTGATGTCCCCCACCGCCTCCAGCACGCTCAACAGATAGATGGTGCCCGCCAACATAAAAGCGTGGAAATCGAAGGAGAAACCGTACTTGAACGGGATCGGCACCGTAATAAGCGGCAGGTTCTCAAGGGCGGAAAAATCCACCATGCCGAGCATCAGGGCCACCGCATAACCCACCATCAGACCGATGGCAATGCCGCTCATCCGCAGCAGCGGGCTTCGGCTGCAGTTGAAGGCGACGATGACGCAGAGCACCAAAAGCCCCAGCCCGATGTGCTCGTATTTGCCGAAAGTGCCGCTGCTCATGGCGGAGAAGCCGCCGCCAAAGTCGATGATCCCCACCTTGATAAGACTCAGACCAATCATCAGCACCACTACCCCGCTCACGGTCGGGGTGATCACCCGCTTGAGGTAGGGCAGCACGAAGGAGGAGCCCATCACCAGAAAGGCGCCGACAAAGGAGACCCCGAGCAGGGTCGAGACGATCAGCTCCTCGTGGATGCCATCTTTCTTCATGGCGCCGCCGAGCGCGATCATCACAGTGACGAAGGAGAAGTTGACCGACTGAATGGAGAGCAGCCCCGAACCTATGGGGCCATAGCGGTTCACCTGCAGCCAGGTGCCGATACCGGAGGCGATCATCGCCATGGAGACCAGATAGGCGGTGATCTCGGTGGAGAGGCCCAGAGCGCCGCCGACGATCAGCGCCGGGGTTACCATGGGAACAAAAATCGCCAGCAGATGGGTCACTGCGCCCA
Source organism: Aeromonas sp. 102P (assembly GCF_051920345.1). Lineage (NCBI taxonomy): Bacteria > Pseudomonadati > Pseudomonadota > Gammaproteobacteria > Aeromonadales > Aeromonadaceae > Aeromonas > Aeromonas sp. 102P. The sequence goes on from NZ_JBQBCZ010000001.1 coordinate 2,965,694, forward strand.
TCAGGGTTTGATAAAACGGGGGTTTGTCTTCCAGCTCGTAAATGAGATCCGAGTGCTTGCGTGTTGTTTTAGACATCGTGTTTGTCCCATCACACAGAATGTAGGCGGAGTACTCATTCCGCCGTCAGGCGCTGGGGGCGAGCTGGCGCCCGCCCCTCACCTTTTCTTTTGTTATGCCGACACTTTTTGCTCCAGCTTGCCCAGTTCGCGCAGGATCTGCTCCGGCGTGAAGTGCCACTTGCGCAGCCAGACACCGCAGGCGTCATGGATGGCGGTGGCGATGGCGGGCGCCGCACCGTTCACCCCGATCTCCGAGATGGACTTGGCGCCGTAGGGGCCAACCTTGTCGTCACTCGGCACCAAGAAGGCCCGGAAGTCGCGCGGAATGTCGCCAATCTTGGGCGCGCCATAGCTCTTCAGATCCCGGGTGAGCGGGATGCCCTTGCTGTCGTAGCAGATCTCCTCGCTCATGGTGTGGCCGATGGCCCGCATGGTCGCCCCGTAGATCTGGCCGAGGGCCAGCTCTGGGTTGATGGGGGTGCCGCAGTCGAGCAGGGCGTAGAACTTGTCGAGCCGGATCTCGCCGGTTCTGACGTTGACCGCAACCTCGGCGAAGTTGGCCCCATACGGGAAGGCAAGCTCCGAGGTGATGTAGCTGGCGGTGCCCACCAGAATGCCGAAGCCGGTACCGGTCTCCGCCTTGTGGGCCAGCTTGGCGAGGCTCACCTCCCCCAGCTTGCCGCACACTATGCCAGGATGAACCAGCTCTACGTCTTCGACCGGCTCGCCCAGCATGGCGGCGGCGTGGAACAGGATCTTCGCCTTGAGGTTCTCGGCCGCCATCTTGGCCGCATTGCCGGAGAAGCAGGTGCCTGACGAGGCGTAAGCCCCCTTGTCGAACAGGGCGTGGTCGGTGTCGCCAGAGATCACATGCACATCGCTGAGCGGGCAACCGAGCACCTCGGCGGTCAGCTTGGCGACCACGGTATCGAGGCCGGTGCCGATATCGGCGCCACCGGAGTGGACGATAAAGGTACCGTCCGATTCCAGCTTGACCATGCAGTTGGCCTGATCGATATCCGGGATCCCCGATTTTTGCATGATGATGGCGACGCCACGACCGATGCGCCAATCCCCGTCGGCGGGTTTGGGGCTATCCCAGGCAATCAGTTCGCGACCCTGTTTGAGGATGGGTTCGAGGGCGCAGCTGGCGGCGTGGGGCACAGAGGTAGGCATCTTGCCCTCGCCGATGGCACCCAGAACCTTGAGGATGTCCCCTTCGTGCACCCGGTTGTGCTCCACCATGTCGAGCTGATCGATACCCAGTTTCTCGGCCAGCTCGGCAATGGCCATGGTCAGCGCGAAGTTTCCCTTGGGCGCGCCGTAGCCCTGATAGGCGCCGGTCGGGCAGATGTTGCTGTAGTAGGTATTGACGGTAAAGCGCACGTTGTCGCACGGATAGAGCGGCAGGGAGAGCGCAGGGCCGTTGCTTGGCACCGTCAATGAGTGGTTGCCATAAGGGCCGGTGTTGGCGCGAAAATCCATGTCGATGGCGGTGATGGTGCCATCTTTTTTGGCCCCCACTTTCACCTTCACCTTGGCCACGTGGCGGGAGGTGTTGCTGATGAACTCCTCTTCACGGGTGTAGCGGAAGGTAACGGGACGGCCGGTGACCTTGGTCGCCCAGGCGCACACCTCTTCCAGCAGGATATCCTGCTTGGAGCCAAAGCCGCCCCCTACCCGCTCCTTGATCACGTGCACCTGATGTTGCTTGAGGCCGACGATCCGCGCCACCTGGCGGCGCACGTGCCACGGCACCTGGGTGGATGCGTGAATGACCAGACGATCCCCATCCATGTAGGTGAAGCAGATATGTGGCTCGGTCGGGCACTGCTGGGCCTGGGTCGATTCGTAGGTGCGCTCGACAATCTCGTCCGCCTCGGCAAAGCCTTTGGCCACATCGCCGATCTGGCCATGGACGCTGGCGGCCAGGTTCTCGTGGGGGCGGGAGCCGATGGGGAAGTTGATGATCATGTGCTCATCGCCGCGGCGCACCGAGCAGGCGTTCTGCTGCTCCAGATCCGCAGGCGCACCAGCCATGTAGACGATGGGCTCGTCGTGCACCAACGGTGCATTGGGAGCCATCGCCTCATCGATGGTCATGACCGCCGGCAGCACTTGATACTCGACCTCGATGAGCTTGAGCGCGGCCAATGCGATGGCTTCACTCTCGGCCACCACGGCGGCAACACGATCACCTACGTGGCGCAGCTTGCGGCCAAACATGCGGCGATCCAGCGGTGACGGCTCGGGGGCACTCTGGCCACCCGGGGTGTAGTAGATATCCGGGCAATTGAGGTGAGTGATGACATGCACCACCCCCGGCATGGCTTCGGCGCGGCTAACGTCGAGTTTGGTGATCACCGCATGGGGATAGGGGCTGCGCAGCATCTTGATGACCAGCGCATCCTCGGTGACCCGATCCTCCACGTAGCAGGGTTTGGCCTGCACCATCTTGGCGGCGTCCACTTTCGGGCAGCTCTTGCCGATATGGCGCAGATCGTCACGAAACTCCGGGGCGATCTGGCACAGGTAATCGGGATCCTTCATCCGTGAACTGGCCAGCTCGATGGCCTGATAGAACTGCTGGTAGCCGCCGTCCCGGTGAAAGAGACCCGAGAGCGCGTCGTCGATTTGATCACGGCTGGGTTCGGGATGGCGATCAAGCAGGTCGGTAACGATAAGCGCCGCAGCCGGATCGTTGTAGCCGGACTGCACCACGCCCACGTCCACCATGGCCTGCTGCACCAGACTAAGCTGGTTCCAGCTGCCCAGCGACTCGGCGGTGCGCACCTGCGCCCCATCCAGTTGTGCGGCGATCAGCAGGGAGGCGTTGATCACCTTGCCATTGAAGAGAATGGCGTCGGAGCCGGCAAAGCCAAAGCCGTCGTCGCTGTTGCGCACCGAGTGCATCCGGCACTGGTTGAACAGCACCCGCTGGGCATTCTCGCCAGCCGGGGTGATGACGGTGCGCAGGGCACCGTTCAGTGTGAAGTTGAGTTCCATCATGCCTGTACCTCCTGCTGCTGGCACTCGACCAGCAGATCCGCCACCACTACACCGGTGATATACCGCTTGTAACTTATGCTGCCCGCCAGATCCTCACGGGGCGCAATCAGCTCGCTCACGGCGGCCTCCAGCGCGGCATCGTGCAGTTCGCGGCGCTCCAGATCCCGCAGGCGCATCGGCTGCGGGGTAACGCCAGCGACGGCTACCCGCATTTCGCCAATGCTGTCGAGGGCTACCGCGGCGGTCATTACTGCCAAGCCATCGGCGTTGCGGCTGATGCGGCGGGTGGCGCAGCGCAGTTCGGGCTCCGGCAGCACAACTCCCAGCACCAGGGCATTGCGCTGACCCGCCAGATAGGCGTCGATGGGTTGCAGCAGGTTGTTCTCCAGCACCACCACCGCTTCGAGTACCAGCAGCACCGGCAGCAAGGGGGAGTCCTGCTGTTGGCAGGCAAGTTCGCCGCCGATGGTGGCCTGATTGCGCAGATGGCGGGAGTAGACAAACCCCAGCGCATCGCACAGGGCGGCCGGGGTACGGGGATCATCTTTCAGGGTCTGCAGGGTGACGGTGGCGCCGATATGGAGCTGGCCGTGCTGCTGCTCAATCTGGTTCAGTCCCAGCTTGTCCAGCGAGATAGCGACCTTCTTGTCGGTGCGAGTCGGAGCGGCGTTAAGCTTGCTGCCGCCTCCCATGTAGACGGCGTCGTTGCCGAAGCTGGCCTTGAGTTCCAAAGCCTGACCCAGTTGCTCGGGTCGGAAGAATTGCTCAATCATGTGTCGTCCTTACTCTTGCTGCCCGCCGCCGGGAAAATCCACAGGGCGGGCAATCCGGTCCAAAACTGTGGAAGGTGGCCTTAGGCCAGCTGATCCATCCGTTGCCACAGGCGGCTCGCCACCTTGCTGGCCTGCTCGTAAATGGGCGCGACATCGAACGGGAACTCGCGATCCTGATAGACCATGCGCCCCTCCACCATCACGCTGTTGACGCTGTTCGATCCCATGCCGAAGGCGAGATGGCCACCGAGGTTACGCGGCGCCAGCGGGGTCGGTGCGTCGTAGTCGCAAATGGTGAGGTCGGCCTTGTATCCCGGCTCCAGGCGGCCAAATTTGGCGCCGAAGTTGCGCTCCAGCAGGGTGTTGCCGTTCCACAGGAAGCGGGCAAAGCTGTCAGGCCACAGGGCGCCACCGGCATCCTTGTGCTTGAAGTAGGCGAACTTGAGCTCTTCGAGCATGTCGGAGCCGATACCATCGGTGCCAAGCGCCAGATTGCGATACTCCGGCAGGTGCATGTTGTAGCCCACGTGGTTGTTCATGTTGGAGCGGGCGTTGTGTACCAGGAAGGCATCGCGGCTGTTGAGCAGCTCGATGTCAGACGGGCTCAGGTAGATGCCGTGGGCAACAAGCGACTTCCTGTCGATAAGGCCAAACTCGTCCAACCGGGCGATGGGCTCCTTGCCGTAGTGGTGGTGGCCGTGAGCCATGTCGTAACGGTCTTCCGCCACATGGATATGCAACCCGCGACCGATGACCTGCACCGCTTCACGCAGCATGGCTAGCCCCTCGTCGGGGACGGTGAAGGGGGCGTGGGCACCGATATGAGCCTCCACCAGATAGGGTTCGTTCCCCTTGGCCTTGGCCGCATCGATCTGTTGGGCGAACAGGATGTTCTCCTCTACCCCGGCCTGCAGCTCGGCGAGACCGCCGTTGCGATCCGTGGTTTCGAAGCAGGTCATGCCGCGCAGGCCCGCCTCCATAAACCCTTTGCGCAGCACATTCAGGGAGCCCTTGATGAAGTTGGGCGACGCGTGGTGGTCGATCACCGCGCTGCAGCCGCTCTTGATCGCCTCCAGCGAGCAGATGAGGCCGCTGTAGTAGAGGGACTCTTCATCGAGCGCCCGATCGAGCCGCCACCAGAGGTTTTTCAGGGTGGAGATAAAGTCTGGGCAGGGGGCAATATTGGCCATGATCCCCCGCGACAGGCCGGAGTAGAAGTGGTTGTGGGCACAGACGATGCCCGGCATCACCAGCTTGCCGCCCATCTCCCGATAGTTGGCCTCCGGGTAGAGGGCCCGCAGATTGGGCCCCACCGCTTTGATAAGGGTGCCTTCGATGGCGATATCCACCCCTTCCAGCACCCGGGTCGGCTCCAGCTGGACGGCGGTGACGTTCTTCAGAATAAACATGGTTTGCTCCTTCGCTTATTCGTTATTCGCTCAGACCTCGACGGCCCCCAGCAAGTAGTGGTGATGGGCGTGGACATGGCTGATGATCCGGCATATATCGCCAAGGGCCGCTGGCGCATCCTTGATCCGGCTCTGGGCGTCTATGGTCAGGCGATAGGTCTCGCCATCCTGACGCACCCGCAGTTCGCCACCATCCGCCAGATAGAAACCGGGGTTGCGGCTGTTGTCGAAGTCCTCGGGCAGGCTGAAGATGGTGACCTTGTCCTGATAGGGCTTGCCCTGCCACGGGCAGAACTGGGCGCAGTTGCCACACTCGTTGCAGTAGGCATCCAGGTGCAGGGTCTGGAACTGATCCTTGAAGCCCGGCACCGCGATGGCGACGTTGGCCCGGTTGGGGCAGACATCCACGCACTTGCTGCAGAGGTAGTTGCACTCGAGGCAACGGTGAGCCTCTTGCGCCACGAAGGCATCGCGCTCGCTCTTGTCGACCAGGGTGACGGCGATGCTCCCCTTGCGGCGGTAGATCTCATCCTTGCCCGACGGCTGGATGGTCACTTCACTCTGCTGGCTGGCGATATGCTCGCGAGAGAGCACCAGATCCGCGGCGCGGCGGGCACCACCGATGGCACCGACGATGGAGGATGGGCCGCTCTGCACGTCACCAATCAGGAAGACGTTGCGACGGCTGGTTTCGCCAGTCTGGCCATCCACCTCGGGCCAGCCATCGCTGCCAAGAGGAATGCCCATCGCTTTGAGCACCTCGCAGTCAGGCTGCTCGCCGATGGCGGTGATCAGCGCATCCATCTGCATCACTTCGGTCTGCTCGGTGGGCACAGGACGGCGGCGGCCCTGCTCGTCAGGATCCCCCAGCGCCATCATCCGCACGGTGAGCTTGCCATCTTTGTCAAAACGCTCCGGATTGGTGAGGAAGCAGAAACGTACCCCATCCTCCACTGCTTCCAGATACTCCTCGCGATAGGCGGGCATCTCTTTTTCGCTGCGACGGTAGATCACGGTCACATCGCTGACACCCGGCACCTTGAGGGCGGCGCGGGCGCAGTCCATGGCGGTGTTACCGGCACCGATCACTGCCACATGGCGGCCCAGCGGCAGCGGTTTGCCCTGATTGAAGCTGCGCAGGAAGTTGAAGGACTTGTAGACCCGATCATGCCCCCCTTCGAGGCGCATGCCGCCATTCTTGTCGGCGCCGATGCCGACGAAGACATAGGTAAAGCCTTGGGCGTGCAGCTTGTCGACGGTGAGCGCAGGATCGCAACCAAACTCGAACTTGACCCCGTGAGCGGCGACAAAGTCGATGTCGTGCTGGATAAGCTCAGCCGGAATGCGGAACTCGGGGATGATGTGCTTGACCACGCCACCGGCATCCGCTTCGCGCTCGAACACGGTGACCGGATGACCGGCACGGGCCAGGAAGTAACCGGCGGAGAGACCGGCAGGGCCTGCACCAATGACCGCAACCGGATGCTTGTCACCGCTGCCTGCCGGTTTGTGCCAGCGGGCCTTGTACCCTTCCCAGCCGCGCTCCAGCGCCACTTTTTTCAGCTCGCGGATATTGAGCGCGCTGTCGTAGTCGAGACGGGTGCAGTTGTACTGGCACTGGTGATCGCAGATATGGCCGGTGATGGCGGGCAAGGCGTTGCGCTGATAAATCAGCTCAAGGGCCGCGACATACTCCCCCTCGCCCATCAGGCGAATGTACTCGGGGATATCCTGATGCACGGCGCAGGCGGTGACACAGGGAGCAACGTAGCAGTCGGTCAGCGGCAGGCCGCCCCCCACTTCGATGCGATCGTCAGACTTCCACTCCTTCTGGGTGTAATCCATGGTGAGGGCCTTGGCGGCAAGCGCCTCCAGCTTGGCCACGTCCACCTGACTCATGCCCCAGCAGTCCGACGCATCTATCTCTTTGAGGCACTCAATCTGGCGCAGGTAGCCACCCGGCTTGAGCAGGTCGGTGGCCATGGTGATGGGACGAATACCAGTCTCGAAGATCTCCGCGATATTGAACTTGCTGGCACCACCGGAGTAGGAGATGGGCAGCTTGCCATCGAAGGCGCGAGACAGCACGGCCGCCACGTTGATGGAGAGCGGGAACAGTGCCCTGCCGGACATATACATCTCATCGCCGGGCAGTGCCCCTTTGCAGTTAATGGTGCCGAGGGTGTTGGTCAGCTTGACCCCGAAGGTGAGCCCCTTCTCGGCCCCCAGCGCCATCAAGCGGGTCAGCATCGCCTTGGCCTGATCCAGCTTGAGGTCGTGATCGAACGACTCTTCGCTCAGACCGATGTAATCAAAGCCGCAGGTATCGAGGATTTCGCGCACCCGCGGGTAGCCCAGCAGGGTCGGGTTGAGTTTGACGAAGGTGTTGAGCCCCTTCTCTTCCAGCATGTAGCGGCAGATGGCCTCAATTTCGTTCGGCGGGCAGCCGTGCATGGTGGAGAGGGTGACACCGTGCACCAGCTCGGCCGGGATGCGCTCCACCAGCTGTTGCAGGCGATCGCGCCGCGTCCCCAGTCCCAGCTCGGCGATAAACTGCTCGTCGGCCACCAGCTCGCGCAGCACCTGCTGGTACTCGGCAAACTTCGGACTTTGGCTTGCATCCATCAGGCTGTGGATAAACTGCTGCATCGGTGGCTGTTTGATGCCATCGAGGTTGTAACCCACGCTCATGTTGAAGATGAAGGACTTGGCCTCCCCCTCAAGACGCGGATCGAACACCTCCTCCAGCAGATAGAGAGCAAACCAGGCTTTAAGATACTCGTCGAACGCCTTGGGCAGGGTGAACTCGGTAGACCACTCGGTGTTGAAGCACTCATCCTCGGCGTCGATACAGGGCTTTTCCAGTTCGAGACGGTCCAGGATCTGCACCGTCTTGAGCTCGATAAAGCGCCCGCCGGTCAGCCAAGAGGTGACGATGTTCTGGGCCAATTGGGTATGGGGGCCGGCTGCCGGGCCGATGGGGGTCTCGCAGGTTTCACCGAACACCTTGATCTTGCGCTCGTCCTGCTTGCGATAGAATTGCGCGGCGGGAATACCGAAAATGCTCTGACTCTCTTTATATTCCGCGAAAATACGGATCAGCAGATTCTTGAACGGAACGGGTCGCATAATATCGCCCATGGCTATCTCCTTGCAGCTGTTCTGCCCATTGGCAGCATGAATAAATGGGGTATCCCGCACGGGTGTTCCCCCTTGGCAAGGAGAGGAGCAACTATCAGGCCACTACAGTTGCAAAACGAGCTACAAAACTATTTTTTAGGGTAAAAGCGTGAGGCAGCTCCAATTAATGGAGAGAATTTACGATGCCACCATTATGGGTATTGCGAGTAGTTATCAATCACTCTGGAATTTACTTAATGAGCAGTTCAAAAAGAACTCGCCCTATCAGATTAAGTGCGAGAAATATCACTTTGATACGCCATTTATCTCCCCGTTATCTTTTTAAACTGGGTTATTTCGTGGGCTCGCTCTCATTTTCAAGAATGCCACCCAGCAGCGCCTGATAGCGCTCCGGGGTATCCACATCAAACAGGATGGCGGCGCTGTCGACCGGCACCATACGGTGCGGATGCCCTTGCAACCAGCGCCGTATCGACGACTGCACCGGGGCAGCAGCGAGCTCGCGGGCAAGGGATTTTGGCAGCAACACCGGATGGCCCGCCTCCCCCTGCCAGGTGGGAAAGAGAGCCTCACAACCCCGTGCCTGCCAGAGCTGTTGATAGACATCGCGCGGGATACAGGGGAGATCCCCGTGGCTGATAAAGAGGTAGTCAGCATCGCTGGCCGCCAGGGCGCAGCGGATGGAGCTGCCCAGCCCCTGCCGATAGTCGGGATTGTGGACGACAACAATATCCGGCCGTGATCCGTAGCGGGCTTGAAGCTCCTCGCCACGATGGCCCACCACCAGAATAACCCGCTGACAAAAAGCCAGGGCATTTTTGAGACTTGCATCAAGCATTGTCCCCTGGCAATAAGGTAGCATCATTTTCCAGGTACCCATTCGGGAAGATAAACCCGCCGCCGTTATTATACAGTCACACTGCACTTGTTCCTGGCAACGTTGTTTTCCACACCCTTCGATATTTATTTTGGTCGTCATTATGTCGCTACCACACGTTGTTGCTGTCGCATTTCCAGATATAGATCCGCTATTAAACCCGCTCACCAAAAATATTGATAGCCATACCACCTTAATTAGCCTCTGCGGGGCCGGTGGAAAAACCAGCACACTGTTCTGGCTGGCGGAATATTTTTATAAGCAGGGTAAAAGGGTGCTAATTACCACCACCACTCGGATGTTTCTGCCTGCCCCGTCACACTATCGGGAATTGATTATCGAGACGGATCCCGTTCGTCAACTTACCCGTTGTCAGGCGCTACCGGATGGCCCGGCGCTGGTTGCCCTGTTCAGCCATCTCGACGAGCGCACCGGAAAGGTGGCGGGCCCCACGCCCCAACAGATTGATCTCATCAAGGGGCAGCAGCGCTTCGATCTTATCCTGGTCGAGGCGGATGGCGCCCATCACAAGTTATTGAAAGTGCCCGCTTTGCACGAACCTTGCATTCCTCAGCACAGTGATTGGGTGATCGCCCTGACAGGCGGCGCCATGGTGGGGGCCAATGCTGAACCGGCGCAGATCCACCGCTGGGCAGAGCTTCAGGCCCTGTGCGGGATAGAGGCCGGTGACCCGCTCGACTGGGCCCTGTTTCACCAGCTGCTCTCCCACCCCGAGGGGCTGTTCAAAGGCACCCCGGCCAGGGCGCGCCGGATCTGGTTTATCAATGGGGATTATCAAAATGAGGCGTCGTGGCTGGCTGAATTGATAAAGCTGCATAGCCGCCACCCCGAGATCTATGCCATCTGGCAGGGGGCGGTTCGCGAACCACAGCCCATTCGCCTCGCACTCGGTTACTTCGCTCAGGATGAGGCACAGCCGCCTCGCCCATGATGGTTTAAGGATAAGAAGAGGTACCTTATGAATCTGTTTGCACACGCAGCCCGACTGGAACAGGAGAACACGCCGTTTGCCATGGCCCAGATCATCGAGAGCCGGGGCTCCACCCCGCGCCATCAGGCCCAGATGCTGGTGATGGCCGATTGCCAGATCCTCGGCACCATCGGCGGCGGCATGATCGAGCGGTTGGTGATCGAAGAGGCCGTGGCGGCCATTGCCGAGCGCAAGCCGCGCATCTTCCACGGCCGGATGGCCCGCAACGGCGAACATGCGGTCGGGTCGGACTGTGGTGGCGCCATGTCGGTCTATATCGATGTCTATGGCCTGCGGCCACGGCTGGTGCTCATTGGTGCCGGTCACGTCAACCGGGCGCTAGCCCATGCCGCGGCGCCACTGGGTTTTGATATCCATGTGGGCGACTGTTTTGAAGGGAGCCTCAACCCCGATCACTTCCCCGTCGGCACCCATCTCAAACAAGCCGATACCATCAGCGCGGTGATCGAGGCGCTGGCCATCGAGCCCGCCAACTTCGTCATCATCGCCACCAACCATCAGGACAAGGAGGCGCTGGAGCGGCTCATCCACCGTCCCCTCGCCTATCTGGGGCTGCTCGCTAGCAAGCGCAAGGTACAGACCTTCACCCAGGCGCTGCGCCAGCAAGGGGTGAGCCAGGAACAGTTGCAGCGGCTGCACGCCCCCATCGGTTACAACATAGGAGCCGAAACCCCGGAAGAGATCGCCATCAGCATCCTCGCCGAACTGCTGCAAGTGAAAAACGGCAAATCGGGTGGGCTAATGCAGGATGACGTGCGGCTCAAGCGGGATAAGCTGGTGGTGATGCGTGGCTCCGGCGATATCGCCACCGGGGTGGCGCTGCGCCTGCACAATGCAGGCTTCAAGGTGGTGATGCTGGATCTCGACAAACCCACGGTGATCCGTCGCACTGTCGCCTTCGCCCAGGGGATGTTTGACGGCGAAACAAGCGTCGAAGGGGTACGAGCCAAGCGGGTCGAGAGCGTCGAACAGGCGTTCGAGCAGCTGGATCGGGGCGTCATTCCGCTACTGGTTGACCCCGACTGTGCCACCCTCGCCGAGCTCAAGCCCCACTATCTGGTGGATGCCATCCTCGCCAAGCAAAATCTCGGCACTCACAAGGAGATGGCCCCCATTACGGTGGCCCTTGGCCCGGGATTTGAGGCGGGACGCGACTGCGATGCGGTGATCGAGACCAACCGTGGTCACCATCTTGGGCGGGTCATCTATCAGGGCCCCGCCCAGCCCAATACCGGCATCCCCGGGGTGATCGAGGGGCACTCCGCCCGCCGGGTGGTGCGCGCCCCCGTCGCCGGAGTGATGAAGAGTGTGATCAAGCTCGGCGATCTGGTGCAGGAGGGGGATGTGATTGCCCATGTGGGGGATGCTCCCATTATCGCGCCGCTCTCTGGCATGGTGCGGGGGCTGCTCAGCGATGGCATCGAGGTGACCGTCGGCTTCAAGATCGGTGACATCGACCCCAGAGGCGAGCGGGCCGACGCCACTACGGTATCGGACAAGGCACGCGCCATCGGCGGCGCCGTGCTGGAAGCCATGATGCATCTAGCCCAGCGCCGATAACGGCTCTTCGCGTCCCTCTTCAGCACCAAGTTCAGCACCAAGCAAAAGCCCCACCATGATGGTGGGGCTTTTTTCCGCCTGTCGGTTGATGCAGCTCCTTTACATCAGGGGAACCTGCATCACGACCGGGTTCGTTGCAATCGCCAGGCCCGCACCGCCAGCACAACCAGAGTGATGGCGGTGAGCGGCAATACAAAACCGGTTAGTGCTGCGCTGAACTGACCTTGCAGCGGACTGGATGTAGCGTGGAGGATCAGCCAGCAGGTGTAGCCGATGTAGTAGGCCAGAAACAGCGCCCCTTCCCAGCGGGCGATGGTGTAACCGGTAAAGAAGATGGGCAGGCAGGCAAGCGCCACCGCAATCATTACCGGAATATCGAACTGAAGGGCGGTGGCCGACACTTCAAGCCCACCGGGAGTGACGATGGAGGTGAGCCCCAGCACGCAGAGGATATTGAAGATATTGCTGCCCACCACGTTCCCCACCGCGATATCCCGCTCCCCGCGCAGGGCTGCGACGATGGAGGTCACCACTTCGGGCAAGGAGGTACCGGCCGCCACTATGGTCAAGCCGATGATCAGATCGCTCACCCCGAAGTAGTGGGCAATCTCCACTGCACTGCCAACCAGCAGGCGGGAGCCGAGGATCAGCAGACCCAGACCTGCGGCAATAAAGAGCAGATTGCGCAACCAGTTGCCCGCCGTACTCGCTTCACGGGTACCAAACTCCTGCTCGTACTCCGCCTGCACCGCTTTGTTTTCCCGTCGACTCTGGACAAAGAGAAACCCGGTGTAGGCGATGATGCCGGCAAACAGCAGCGCCCCTTCCAGTGGCGCAATACGGCCATCGTAGCCCAGCAACAACACCAGAAAAGAGACCACTATCATCAAGGGAACGTCGAGACGTACCAGTTGCTGGGAGACGGTCAACGGTACGATCAGTGCCGAAATACCTAAAATAAACAGCACGTTGAAAATATTGCTGCCGACCACGTTCCCCACCGCTATCCCTGCCTGCCCCTCGAGGCCAGACTGGATGCTCACCGCCAGCTCGGGAGCACTGGTCCCAAAGGCCACTATGGTCAATCCCACCACCAGTGGCGATATCCCCATCATGGTGGCGAGGCGAGATGCGCCCCGCACAAGAGATTCGGCCCCCACCACCAGACACACCAGGCCTACAGCCAACCACACCAGCGTCATCATACGGTCTCATCCTTGCCGTTAGGTTCGTTGAAATAATCACAATAAATCAGATACCTGTGCTCCAAGCACAGTCAGACCACGCCATTGTAACTAGGGGCTGGTCCCCTGTCGCAGGCTCTTTTGAGTGCTGTTTATTGTGCCACTGGCAGCCCAGTCCCCCCTCAACCGTGCTTGATGCGGGTCTCCCCCGCCACCGATACCACGGAGCGCTTGCCCTTGCGGCTAATCACCAACAACGCCAGTACGATAAGGGCGATGCCGCTCCCCTCCACCGGCCCCGGATTTTCGCCGAGCAGCCACCAGGAGAGCAGCACGCCGGTCACCGGCACCGCCAGAGTGCTGAGGCTGGCAATACCCGCTGGCAGTTTTTTCAGCACGAAGAGCCAGAGACTCCAGGCGATGGCGGTGGCGAAGATGGCACTATAGGCCAGCGCCCCCATCACATAGGGCTGCCAGTCGATGGGGCGCTCCGGCACCAGCGCCGCCACCACGGCCATCACCAGGGTGGCGTAGATCATCTGCCAGGTGGTGAGGGACATCAAATCCACCGAAGGGTGGCGGGCATACATCCGCTTGGCGATGATGGCGCTGATCCCCCAACAGATGCCGGAGAGGATTGCCAAGAGGGCACTCTTGAGGGATTCAAGATGCAGCAACCAGGGCTGGATCACCAGCAGCAACCCGCAGGCCGCCACCCCGACCGCCAGATAGTGCAGCTTGCGCATCCGCTCGCCGAGAAAGAGCGCCGCGAAGATCACCACCCAGAACGGCATGGTGTAGCTCAGAATGGCCACCTTGCCCGCCCCGCCGCTGATCAGGGCCCACTGGGCCAGCCCCACCATGCCGCAGGTCTGGAACAGGGCGATGGCCAAGGTATAACGAAACGGGGTAGGTTTGAGATAACGGCGGCCACGCAAGGCCAGCACCAGCAACAACACCAATGAACCACACAAGCAGCGCAGAGCGGTGAACTCGAAGGCCCCCGCGTAGAGCATCACCTGCTTCATCACGATCCAGCTGTAACTCCAGATAGCGGTGAGCAGGACCAGTCCCCCCAACGCCGCCATATTGATCTTTGTGCTCATTACTCTGCCTTTTTGGCGCCTGTGCGCCTGCATGCCGGGCTAACCAGCCCCGAAATAAACCATCTTACTCTTGTGGGGGCCGACAGCCCAAACGTGCACGCCCCCTGAAGAGGGGCGTTGGCGAAGAACCTTGCCAAGGTGGGCCTCGAACGACCAACACGCTATATACCTCCCTTATGTGACCCCTGGTAAAATCGATTGCCATCATTAAACGCAAATGCTAATACTTCTCACCCCAAAATCCGTTCAAGGTTTTCACAAGATGTTTCGTCACCCCCTGGCAAAGTTGCTGCTGCTCGGTCAGCTCGCCCTGATGAGCTGGATGGCGCAGGCAAATCCCCCGGTTGAAGTAGAAGATGTGATGGGCCGCAAGGTCTCCCTCAGCCTGCCGGCCAGCCGTATCGTGCTCGGTTTCTATCCCGAGGATTATCTGGCCGTGGCCGGTGAAGGCGGCGCCGATCGGCTGGTGGGCATGTCCCGTGGCTGGTTCGTCAAGTCCCGCCCCGCCATCTGGTCGCTCTATGTCGCCAGCCTGCCGCAACTAGCCAAGGTGCCTGACCTTGGCAATGTGCAGGATCAGAGCTTCTCCATCGAGAAGACCCTGGCGGTCAAGCCCGATCTGCTGATCCTGGCACAGTGGCAATATGAGGCTCTCGGCCCGGATCTGCCACGCTTCGAACAGGCCGGGATCCCGGTGGTGGTCATCGACTACAACGCCCAGACCCTGGAGCGCCACATGGCGAGCACCTTGCTGCTGGGCAAGGTGACAGGCCAAGAAGCTCGTGCCCAACAGATGGCCGACGAATACAAGGCCAAGATTGACATCATCACTTCCCGCGTTGCCAACGCGAAGCGCCAGCTCCCCCGGGTCTATATCGAGCTGGGGGACAAGGGACCTGCAGAATACAGCTACACCTATGGCAAGGACATGTGGGGCGCGATGGCCCTGCTGGCCGGGGGTGACAACGTCGCGGCTCCCTTCGTCGAGCGCTGGGGCCCCATCCATCCTGAGCAACTGCTGGCGAGCAAACCCGAGGTCATCCTGATGGCGGGCTACGAGAGCGTGAGCAGCGCAGAGGCGATGCAGGTCGGCCAGGATGTGTCGGCCGAGACCGTGCGCCAGCGTCTGCAGGGCTTTGCCGCCCGCCCGGGCTGGAGCGAGTTGCCCGCAGTGCAGCAGGGTCGCCTCTATGCGGTCTATCACGGCGCCACCCGCAGCATCATGGATGCCGCGCTCATTGAGTTCATGGCCAAGGCCCTCTACCCGGATCTGTTCCAGGATCTCGATCCCCTGGCCACCTATCAGGGCTTCTACCAGCGCTATCTGCCCATCCGCCCCCAGGGCACCTTTATGCTGGGCATCAAGCAGGGTGACGCAAACTGAATCCGGTCGTTCGGGCTTTGCCTGTCTAGGCAAAGCCCTCTTCATCCCTCTTTCACCCTTGTGGGCGCCTCTCATGGCGCCCGTTTCAGGATTGTCATCATGAATGATTTGGCTGCCCTCCAGCAGACCCTCGCCCGCCAGCGGCAACGGGAGCGCCGTCGCGGGCACTGGCTCCTGCTGCTCACCCTGGTGCTGTGCATTACCCTGGTTCTCGACATCGCCACCGGCCCCTCTCTGCTGCCACTGGGCGAAGTGGTCGATGCCCTGCTCGCCCCCGCCCAGGCAGATCCCATGACCCGCACCATAGTCCATGACATGCGCCTGCCCATCGCCCTGATGGCGCTGGTGGTCGGTGCGGCGCTGGGCCTTGGCGGCGTCCAGATGCAGACTCTGCTGGATAACCCGCTGGCCAGCCCCTACACCCTGGGGCTCGCTGCCGCAGCGGGGCTCGGTGCCGCACTGGCGCTCTATACCGGCGGTCTTGGGCTCCCTCCTCTGATTGCCATTCCGGCTGGCGCCTTCATCCTCTGCATGTTTGCCGCGAGCCTTTTATTTGGCCTGGCCATGATGCGCCATGTCAGCAGCCAGACCCTGATCCTGGCGGGCATCGCCCTGCTGTTCCTGTTCCAGTCCCTGCTCTCCCTGCTGCAGTTTCTCTCCTCCCCCGAGCTCAACCAGCAGATCCTGTTCTGGCTGTTTGGCAGCCTGATGCGCACCACCTGGGACTCCCTGATCATCACCGCCACCGTCACCCTGATCTGCACCCTGCTCATCTACCGGGATGCCTGGGCCCTCACCAGCCTGCGTCTGGGGGAGGCCCGCGCCCGCAGCCTCGGGGTCAACGTGGACAGACTGCGCATGAAGACTCTGGTACTGGTCGCCCTGCTCACCGCCACTGCCACCAGTTTCGTCGGTGTCATCGGCTTCGTTGGCCTGGTGGCGCCCCATATTGCTCGCATGTTGGTGGGGGAGGATCAGCGCTTTCTTATCCCGCTCTCGGCCCTGTGCGGCGCCTGCATGCTCTCGGCGGCCTCGGTGCTCTCCAAGTCCATTATTCCAGGGGCCCTCTTTCCCATCGGCATCGTCACCGCTCTGATTGGCGTGCCCTTCTTCATCTGGTTGATCCTCGGCAGGGGGCGTAAACGTGCTTGAAATATCCCGACTCACCCTCTCCCTCGGCCAGCAGACCCTGCTGCGAGAGCTCAACCTCACCCTGCATCCGGGTCAGGTCCACGTGATCATCGGTCCGAACGGTACCGGCAAGACCTCCTTGATGCGCACCCTCTTTGGTGAACTGACCCCGGATGGCGGCGATATCCGCCTGGGGGGCCAGAGTGCCCGCCAGATGACGCAGGCCAAGTGGCGCCAGCAGTTTGGCTACATGCCCCAGAACATCCAGCTGGAGCTGGACTTGAGCGTCATCGAAGTGGTGGTACTCGGTCGCCTCGACAGCCTCTCCATGCGTCTGGCGGATGAGGACATCCTGGCGGCGGGCCGCGCCTTGCAGGCGCTCGGCATCGCCCATCTAGCGGATCGCCCCCTCTACTCCCTGAGCGGCGGCCAGCGGCAGATGGTGCTGTTTGCCCAGGTGCTGCTACGCGATCCCCGCATCATGATGCTGGACGAGCCGGTCAGCGCCCTGGATCTGCACCACCAGATGCAACTGATGGAGCACCTGTGTCAGCAGACCCGCGAGCAGCAGTGGATCACCCTGGTGGTGCTGCACGATCTCAACCTCGCCGCCCAGTTTGCCGATCAGCTGATCGTGCTGGCAGACGGCGATCTGCAGGCCTTCGGCCCCCCCGCCCGGGTGCTCGACGCGGCCCTCATCGAGCGCCTCTACCATGTGCCGGTGGAGATAAGCCACGATCAGCGCGGCATCCCCTTCCTCAGAACCGTGCGAAAGGCGTCATGACAGAGCGCAGCACAACCCCGGCGGCCCCCTCCCGACATACTAACGGGAGGCGAAGATGAACGGCGCCTCCTACTGGCGGGACTGGCAGGGCATGAGCCCGGCGGCCCGCCTGCTTATCACTAACGGGCTGGCCTTCAACCTCGGTTTCTACATGATGATGCCCTTCCTCGCCCAGCACATGGGTAGCGGACTGGGTCTCGCCGGTTGGGCCTGTGGCCTCGTCATGGGGATGCGGGTCTTCAGCCAGCAGGGGCTCTTTCTCTTGGGGGGTACCCTTGGGGATCGCATCGGCTATCACCCCGCCATCGTCTGGGGCTGCCTGGTGCGCTCGGTCGGTTTTGTGCTGCTGGGCCGGGCCGAGTCGCTGCCCATCCTGCTGCTGGCCGCAGCCCTCACCGGCTTTGCGGGGGCGCTGTTCACCCCTTGCGCCCAAGCGTACCTTGCCAGCGAATGCCACAACCCGAGCCAGCGTCAGCGCGCCTTTGCCCTGCACAATCTCGCCAGCGAGGCGGGCATGCTGCTCGGGCCCTTGGTCGGCCTGACTCTGACCCAGCAGAGTTATACCCTGACCGGCTTGTTGGCGGCTAGTCTGTTCGCCCTGCTCGGCGTGCTGCAATACCGGGTTCTGCCCAAACGCCCGGTGAGCCACCAGAGTCCGCGTGGCGCCATTTTGCGCCAATGGAGAGAGATAGTGCGCCAGCGCTCATTTATCGTGTTTACCCTGCTGGCGGGCAGCTACCAGATCCTGTTCCACCAGCTCTATCTCGCCCTGCCCGCCCATATCCAGAGCCTGCCGGACGCCACCCACCTGCTCGGCGGCGTCTTTACCCTCTCGGCGGTGATCGGCGTCCTGCTCCAGCTACCAGCCTCCCGTCTGGTAGAGAGGCGCATGGGAGTGCCGCTCGCCATGGGGTTGGGTATCGGGATGATGGGCTTGAGCTACCTGGCTCTACCGCTGCTGGCACCTTGGCCGACGGTAGGCGTATTGACGCAGGTAGCCCTGCTATCGCTCGGATCCATTCTCTGCTTCCCGCTCTTTGCCGCCCAACTGCCCCGCTACGCCCCTCCCGAGCAGCTCGGCAGCTACTACGGCTTCTATGCCAGCGCTGGCGGCTGCATGGCGCTCTTTGGCAACCTGCTCATCGGTTTTATGTTGGGGGATGCGGGCAGCCGCCCCGCCACAGTCATCTGGCTGCTGCTGGCGATGTTTGGTTTGCTCGCCGGTATCGGCCTCTACAGGTTTCTGCCAGCCACAAAACCCGGTCGCCACTCCAACTAGCCCCATTGCCACTCCCACAGAGCGGTTCATCTGGCCTGCAGAACACGATCGACAGTGATGATCCGTCACCGCCATCCCAATAAAACTGAGTGTGGAGCCAAGGCTCCACACTCTATCAGGGGGCCGCATGCCCCTGTGGGTCAGTACGCATGATTACAGGCTGATCACGGTACCGGTCTTGCCAGCGATCCCCTCGGCTGCCTTTTCCAGCTGGGTGATCAGGGATTTGCGCCCCTGCAGGGAGGTGGCGAACGAGAGCGCCGCCTCCACCTTGGGCAGCATGGAGCCCTTGGCAAACTGTCCCTGCTCGATAAAGCACTGGGCATCCCCCACGCTCAACTGATCGAGCCACTGCACATCGGGCTTGCCAAAGTTGATGGCGACCTTCTCTACCGCGGTAAGGATGATCAGCATGTCGGCGTCGATAAGCTCCGCCAGCTTGGCACTGGCCCAATCCTTGTCGATCACCGCACTGGCACCGCGCAGGTGATTGCCCTCCCGCAGCACCGGAATGCCGCCGCCACCGACGGTGATCACCACCTGACCGGCGGCCAGCATGGCAGAGACGGTCTCTTTCTCGATGATATCTACGGGTTTGGGAGATGCGACCACTCTGCGATAGCCACGGCCGGCATCCTCTTTGAGCCGCTCGCCCTTGGCCATCAGCGCCTCGGCCTCCTCCTTGCTGAAGAAGCCGCCGATGGGCTTGCTCGGGTCAAGGAAGGCGGGATCGTTTTTATCCACCTCAACCTGGGTCACCAGAGTGGCAACCGGCTTGTGGATGCCGCGTTCCAGCAGGGCTTCACGCAGGGCATTTTGCAGGTCATAACCGATATAACCCTGACTCAGGGCCACGCAGACCGACATGGGCAGATGGGGGGATTTGGGCTCGTGGCGAGCCGCCACCTCGAACGCCTGCTGAATCATCCCCACCTGCGGCCCGTTGCCGTGGGTCACCACCACCTCGTGCCCCTGGGCGATCAGGTCGGCGATAGTGTGCGCCGTGCTCTGCACCGCCTTCATCTGCTCGGGCAGGTTGTTGCCCAGCGCATTGCCGCCAAGGGCCAGTACGATTCTCTGTTTCATCTTGTTATCTCCAGTGATGGGACAAGCCGGCGCAATACCGGCCCACCTTTCGTTGTTCACATAAGCTTGCTGATTTGCGTGTTTCGAACGGATTGTCAGCCTGCAACTGTGGGGCAAGGCGAGTGCAGCTCCGGCGCCAACGCCGGATCAAAGGGCGCTCTGGCCAGAAAACGGCCGTGACCACGCAGCCCCAGAAACTCGCCATCGCGAGCGACTATCTCGCCACGGCTCAGGGTCATCCTGATCCGGCCCAGGCAGTGCATCCCCTCGTAGGGGCTGTAGTCGCCGTTGTCGTGCAACTGTTGATGGGAAATCAGGGTGTCACCACGGGGATCCATGATCACCAGATCGGCGTCAGACCCCGGTTGCAGGTTGCCCTTGCGCGGCCAGAGGCCAAACAGGCGCGCCGGGTTGGCGCTGGTGAGAGCTACAAAGCGTGATGGCAAGATGCGCCCCCCCAATACCCCGTGGGCAAACAGCAGCAGCATCCGGTTTTCGACCCCGGGCAAGCCGTTGGGGCAGCGGCTGAAATCGCCCCCCGAGAGGGTCATGCGCTGGGCGTGGGAGAAGTTGCAGTGATCGGTCGCCACCGTATCGATGTCACCAGCAGCGATACCGACCCACAGCTTGTCCTGCTCGCGGCGCGAGCGCAGCGGCGGGCTCAGCAGATAGTCGACCCCGTTCTCCCTGTAATAACACTGCTCATCGAGCAGCAGATATTGCGGGCAGGTCTCCACCCAGACCGGCTGACCCTGACGACGCGCCAGTTTCAGATACTCCAGTCCCAAGCCATTGGAGAGGTGGACGATATAGAGCGGCGCATTGCCAGCGAGCCCCGCCAGATTGATCATCCGGGCGATCGCCTCCGCCTCGCACTCCAGCGGGCGGCTTTGCGGGTGATACCAGGGCTCATGATGGCCAGCGGCGAGCAGTGCCGCACGGCGCGCCGCGATGGCGGCGTCATTTTCGGGATGGACGGTAGCAAGCGCCCCCACCTCCTTGAGGCGGGCCAGGGCGCGCAGCACGTCATGGTCCCCCAGCTTGTACTGGTAGGTGAGGTAGAGCTTGAAGCTGCTGATCCCCTCCTCCTGCACCATGGCGGCCATCTCGTGGAGGATGGCGTCATCCACATGCTGGATCACGCCGTGAAAGCTGTAGTCGATCACCGCCTGATCGGCGGCGTAATCGTGATAACGGGCCAGCTGGTGATGCAGATTGCACCCCGCCGGGCCAAATCCCATGTGGTCGACGATAGTGGTGGTGCCACCACAGGCGGCGGCACGGGTACCGCTGAAGAAGTCATCGCAACTGCGGGCAATCCCCACATTGATGTTGAAGTGGGTGTGGACGTCGATGCCACCCGGCATCACGTAACAACCGCTGGCATCGATCACGTCGGTCTCGCCATCGGGCTGGATAGCGGCGGCGCGGGCGCGGATCACCCCGTGCTCGATCAGCAGATCCTGACGATATTCACCCTGTGCATCGACCAGCACACCGTTTTTGATCAGCCGTTTCATTCCCACCACCTCGAACATCACTTCAAACAGCAAAGCCCCGCCTCAACACAGACGGGGCACTTGCCACACTTGCGACAGCCGGGCGGCGATGGCAGCCACCACCCGGCAGACCCCTTACTTGTCCAGCTCGGCCAGATAGAGCATGGGGATCACGGCGTACATGGCGGCGCACTTGACCAGATGCTCTTTCCAGGTCTTCTCGTTCGGTGCGTGGGCCTCCGGCTCTTTACCCGGGCCAAAACCGATGACCGGAATACCGTGACGGCCCATGATGGAGACCCCGTTGGTCGAGAAGGTCCACTTGTCCACCACCGGCTCCTTGTTGAACAGCTCGCGATAAGCCTTTGAGAGGGTTTTGACGGTGATGTGATCCTCTTCCACCTTCCAGGTCGGGAAGTAGCACTCGGTCGGGTAGACCAGACCGGTATAGGCCGGACGATCGTACTGATACATGGAGACCTCGGCACCGGCGGCTTGCACCGCTGGCAGGGCGCGGATCTCGTCGAGCGCCCCTTGCCAGGTCTCGCCCCAAGTCAGACGACGGTCGATGGAGACGGCGCAGCTGTCTGCCACGGCGCAGCGGCTTGGCGAAGTGAAGAAGATCTCGGAGACGGTCAGGGTGCCCTTGCCGAGGAAGTCGTCATGACCGAGGTTGTGGCTGAGCTCCTGCAATTCGCCGAGGATCGGGCCCATCTTGAAGATGGCGTTGTCACCGCGCTCCGGCGCAGAGCCGTGGCAGCTGACCCCCTGCACCTCGATGCGGATCTCCATGCGGCCACGCTGGCCACGGTAGATCTGGCAGTCGGTGGGTTCGGTACTGACCACGAACTCGGGGCGGATCTTGCTCTGCTCGATGATGTACTGCCAGCAGAGGCCGTCGCAATCCTCCTCCTGCACGGTACCGGTCACCAACAGGGTGTACTGATCTTCCAGCCCCAGATCCTTGATGATCTTGCCCGCATAGACCATGGAGGCCATGCCACCTTCCTGATCGGAGGCGCCGCGACCACCGATGATCTCGTGATCTTCCATCCCCTCATAGGGGTCGAACTTCCAGTTGGCCATGTTGCCGACGCCCACGGTATCGATGTGGGCATCCATGGCGATCAGGTGCGGGCCGTGGCCGATATAGCCCAGCACGTTGCCCATGGGGTCGATCTCGACCTTGTCAAAGCCAACCTTCTCCATCTCCTGCTTGATGCGCAGCACGACGCGCTCTTCATCGCAGCTCTCGCTCGGGATGGCGATCATGTCGCGCAGGAACTGACTCATCTCGGCCTTGTACTGGTAGGCCTTCTCCAACACCATTTCAAACGGAATTTGCTTGCTCATTGTGATTCTCCATAACAACTGAGAGTGCGTGGCCTGTTCGTCGGCAGCGCCCTGTGCCCGTTACCGCGCCCCGTTGGCGAGGCGCGATCAATGCTTCAATTCGAGTCTCTGCTCTCGCAGGGATTACTCACAGCCGGGGTTAATCGCAGGCAGGATGTTTGCCTTCCCACACCACTTCCCGGTAGTGCTTCACATCGGTGTCCCCTTCGGTGTTGATGATGAGTACCACCGAGTTGCTATCCAGCCCCAGACGTTCCATCAGCGCCGCGCGATCCGGGTGGTGGCGCACTGCCGCCAGCACGCCGGTACCAACCGAGCCGGACTCACCGGAGATGATGCGGGGGTCATTGCCAAGAGGGTTGCCCAGCACCCGCATGCCCAATGCCGACACCTTGTCGTGGCAGGAGATAAACTGGGTGGTGCAGCTCTTGAGCAGCGGCCAACCAAGCGGATTGGGTTCGCCACAGGCGAGACCGGCCATGATGGTGCGCATGTCGCCCCCCACGTTGACCATCTCCCCCGCCACGCCGGAGCGGTAGATGCAGTCGGCCTGATCCGGCTCGACGACTATGCTGTGCAGGTTTTTCGCCCCGAAACAGTCCACCAGATAACCGAGCACGCCGCCCGCCAGCGCACCTACGCCAGCCTGCAGCAGCACGTGGGTGGGCTGCTTGATGCCCATGGCCTGCATCTGCTCGACCGCTTCGTCGGCCAGAGTGGAGTAACCCTGCATGATCCAGGTCGGGATCTTGGTGTAGCCCTCCCAGGCGGTGTCCTGCACTATGTGCCAACCGCGCTCTTCGGCCATCTTCATAGTCAGGCGCACGGTATCGTCGTAGTTCATGTCGGTGACGATGCACTCGGCACCGAGGTTGAGGATGTGATCCACCCGCTCCTGCGCCGAGCCCTTGGGCATGTAGACCACCGCATGCTGGCCCACCTGCTTGGCGGCCCAGGCAACGCCGCGACCGTGGTTGCCATCCGTGGTGGTGGCGAAGGTCATCGGCTCCTTGATGGTGCGTTTGATGAGATCGAAGGAGAAATCCTCGATGGCCACCCCGTATTTTTCACAGAGCAGGTTGGCGATGGCATAAACGCCACCCAGCATCTTGAAGGCATTAAGGCCAAAGCGCTTTGACTCGTCCTTGACCAATATATTTTTCACCCCGATATAGGCGGCCAGATCTTTCAGGTCGCACAATGGGGTCGGCTCATAACCGGCCAATTTTTTATGAAAAGCGCGAGCCTTTTGTGCTTCAACACGGGAAAACAGCGGTGATGGCTCGGCGGTAAAAAAGCGGTTATCGGCAATATCCATCTTCAGCGAAAATTGGGACATGCTTACCTCACTAGGCGTTACCTGACAAAGAGCTGCCTCGCCGGGAGATCCGTTATTCAGATACCACGGGGAGAAAACTCGAAATAATGGGTTCGACAGCGTGGGCAGGATGAATATTCACCCTGCCCTGCCGTTATTTATTTCACCCGCTTTTGCGCCTCTTTAATCAGATTTTCCAGGGTTTCTGCCGGGGCGGAGAATTTACGGGCCATGATCATGGCGGCGATAATATAGGGCTTCCAGCTCGCCTCTTTATAAGTGGCGATACGATATTTCTCGAATACCCCTTCGGTTACTTCGCCCTCTTTACAGGAGACACCGGAAATATCGGCCGGGAGGCAGTGCATATAGAGCGCCTCGCCCCCCTTGGTGAGCTTCATCATCTCCTCGGTGCAGTGCCAATCCTTGTGCTTGGCGTTCTGCTCAAGGCAATGTTTCTCCAGCTCTTTGAGGCCGGCGTGGTCATTGGCGCGCAGCAACTCGGTGCGCTGCTCCATCACCTTGTAGGGGGCCCAGGACTTGGGATAGACGATATCAGCATCCTTGAACGCCTCTTCCATGGAGGTGACCTGACGGAAGCTGCCGCCGGAGGCCTTGGCATTCTCCTTGGCCACTTCGATCACGTCCGGGATCAGGTCATACCCTTCCGGATGGGCCAGGGTCACGTCCATCCCAAAGCGTGTCATCAGGCCGATGATGCCCTGCGGCACGGAGAGCGGCTTGCCGTAGCTGGGGGAGTAAGCCCAGGTCATGGCAATCTTCTTGCCCTTGAGGCTCTCCAGGCTGCCGAAGTGCTCCTGCAACCAGGCGAGATCAGCCATGGACTGGGTCGGGTGATCAATGTCGCACTGCAGGTTGACCAGCGCCGGACGCTGGGGCAGCACCCCCTTCTCGAACCCTTCATCCAATGCGGCGCCCACTTCGCGCATATAGGCGTTGCCGGCACCGAGGAACATGTCGTCACGGATGCCGATGGCATCGGCGCAAAACGAGATCATGTTGGCGGTTTCACGGACGGTCTCACCGTGGGCGATCTGGGATTTGCCCTCATCCAGATCCTGCTGGGCCAGACCGAGCAGGTTCAGGGCAGAGGCGTAAGAGAAGCGGGTTCGGGTGGAGTTATCGCGGAAAACCGAGATACCGAGCCCGCTGTTAAACAGTTTGGTGCAGATATTTTCGGCGCGCAGGGTCTTGAGGGATTCGGCCAGTTTCAATACCAGCTCCAGCTCCTGAGGCGTTTGCTCCCAGGTCAGCAGAAAATCTTTTTCATGCAGGTTGGATTTGAGTGCTCTGATCTCTTTGATTAATTCGTTAACTGCTTTCATCGTTCGCCCCAATCATTGGATGAGATATGGATAGCTCCCCTTTCACTCACGATGTCACCAGCATCCCGGTTGTGGGTGAGCGCGTCGGTTAGCGTCGATGTAAGGCAATCAATAAGCGTGCCAAACTACAAAAATGCAGGAAGATATTAATAAATGGCGAAAGTGTGTGATGCAGAGCACAAAAGTGGCGGCTATTTCAGCGGTTTATTCCATAAAGAGGTGCGCGGATCAGCCAAGCCATAAAATAGCCGAGTGATAATAATCAGAGGCAATATCCCTCCGCCGGTGAGAATTATCATCAATGGTCAGTTTCAAGGGCTGAAATGATATCAGCGGGGCTGTCGTTATCATTATGATAATGCCGTGCAGCGACTTAATCTTTTGTTACGACCTCTTCTGCAGAAATGTCTCGGCCATCTCGCCTCCCCTGCACTCCCGTATCACCTCTCGCCTTATCTTCCGGCCACATCGCTGGGCGCGGTTGGCCCAAGGTGCTAACGTGAATACGCCAGCTGCGCATCTGTATCGGATGCTCAGGAGAGGCCGACGTTCACTGCCGCAACTGCGCGGGTGAACCTGCATGACTTACATCTTTGAGGGATTATCTATGTCCAGGAATGCTGCTCTGCTCATCACCCTGACCCTGCTCGGTATCACCCCTGCCCACGCCATCAGCGCCAAATATGCCGAGCAACTGGAGCACTCCGGCTGCACCCAGGTCACCGAGGCGCAAGGCTGTGACATTCACAAAACCAAAGCGGAAAATGCCAAGGCGGGATTTGGCGCGGCCGCCCCGGCCGCGGAGGGCGGTCTGAATCTGAGCTATGAGCAGAAGCTGGAGCGCTCGGGCTGCACTCAGGTGAGCGAGCTCAATGGCTGCGATATCAACAAAACCAAGGCTGAGAACGCGGCTTCCAGTGTTGGCAATGCTCCGGCCGCGGCAACCAACGGCAGCCCCTATGCGGGCAACTGGATCGCCACCTTCCCCCAAACCGGCGCCACCGTGGCCAATATCCGCATCGATGGCAAGGATCAGGTGTGGGTCAACGACAAGAAGGTCAATGCCAAGAAATCCGATGGCGCGCTGGTGTTCAAGGATGGCATGGTCATCTACACCATTCAGGGGGATCGCCGCATCAAGGGTGAAGATGGCTGGGTCGATAATGATGCCGGCACCAAGGGGCCCATCAACGCCAAGTAAACAGCTGACCACAAAATGACGGGGAGCGCGGGCTCCCCGTTTCACCCCTGATTGCCCATCGCTTCCAATGACCAGCTCCGCCAGTGAGGGGCCAGAATCAATACCTCCTGTTCCAGCCAAGTCCCGTCTGTGATCAGTTTCTCAAGCCAGGGAACGCCTGCCGGCGTGCCATGACCATCAACCTGATCAGCCTGCGTCGCCACACGCCAGGGCACCTTGCCACTGTCCGTCGCAAATGTGCGAACAGGGCGGGCATAGTGCTCCAGATAAGGTTGCAACTCACAGGGAAGCCAGAGCATGGCCGGTCGATTTAGCTCGCGCGCCAGCTCGATGGCAATATCGATACCCCGTTGATCGAGATCGCCAAAATGGGCCCACTGCACACCCGCAGGCAGCAGCGGGATCAGCTGTTTGGCCAGGGTAGTATTGCGACCGGGGGCAAAGAGCAGCAGTTGCCCGGGTTGCAGCGGGTAGTCGACAAAGGCACCCTTGTTCTCCACCGTAATGACCCGCTCCCCCTGCCAGCCGATGGCAGCCAGCGTGCCCAGAGTCCGCTCCGGCAACGCCAACTCTCCCAACAACGCCATCATTACAGTCATATCGTGCTGCTGACCCTGCAGATCGACCAGTGAGAGCGGTTCGAGGGTACGGATGCGGATCACCTCATCCTGCGTGAGCGACAATTCCGCAAGCTGTGGCGCGGCAAGGGATGCTGACCGCGAATGCTTGCTGTCCCCATGCCAGAGGGCATAAAAGCAGGCCTGATTGAACCGTGCAGGCAAACTCACTCCCATTCGTTGCAACTGCTCACGCTTGTCCGGTTCAGGGGGCGCTGCCCGAGCCAGTTGTCCGGTCAGATAAGTCCGCCCCGCTTCGGTCAATATATGACGGGCACTGCGCCCAACTGACTCGACTCCGCCCACCGCCTGCAACAACTCCTTCAACTCGCGGCCATGCCGACTCTCAAGGGAGCACCCCTTCTCGTTCTGGCTATCGAGCAACTTTGCACAGAGCGCCTGTATCTGCACCTCATCAAACAGCGACATCCTCACCTCTCCATGTGGCTTCATATGACGAAGTAGAGGTGATTTTCCCTGTCATTACCGTGACCGGCTTCGCAAGCGGTTCTTATCAGCCCCGCCATGCATAGCCCGTTACTGGTAAACCCGCCACAAAGGGCGCAAGCTGGTTTGATATAGAGATACGCTGCGCTCTTCGCGGCACGACAACGCGATACCCGTTTTCACAAGGGCTTGCCATGACCGACGCCACAGACCCATCGCCATCATCTTCCTGGCATCTTTCGGATATCCGCGAGCTGGCGCACCTGCTGACTCTGGCGCTGCCCGCCGCGGTAGAGATCACCGAAGCGGTACATCAGGCGGTACTGAGCGGTATGGGGCTCAAGGGACGGGATGAGGGAAAAACAGCCGGGATCACCGGGCTGGTCTACAAGGGGGTACATGGCGCCGCCAACACCCTGAGCAGCGGCATCAACGAACTGCTCAGCCGCCTGCCAGCCACACCGCCACCCCACCAGATCCCCGAACCCCCGAAACGTGCAGCCCTGATCGCCACGCTCAACGGCGTGTTGGGGGACAAGCTGGTCGAACACCACAATGCCCTCGCCACCCCCATGACCCTGCGCTATCAGGGCAAGCCCCTCGATTGGCAAGCGATACCGGAGGATCTACTCCGCGAGGGACGGGTGCTGCTGATGATCCATGGCCTCTGCATGAACGATCTGCAGTGGCAGACCGAGCACCAAGGCAAGCCGGTCAATCACGGGGAGCAACTTGCTGCCGCGCTTGGCTATCAGCCTCTTTACCTGCGCTACAACTCGGGCCTGCCCATTGCACAAAACGGGCAGGCGCTGGCCCTGTTGCTGGAACAGCTGTTCGCCCACTGGCCGGGAGAGCTCAAAGAGATAACGATAATGGGCTACAGCATGGGTGGACTGGTTGCCCGTAGCGCCTGCCACCATGCCGGCGTGGCCGGGCTCACCTGGCCTGTACGCCTTGCCAATCTGATCTTTCTAGGCACACCACACCACGGCGCGCCGCTCGAACACGCCGGACACTGGCTGGAGCAGTTGCTGCCCGCCACAGCCTACAGCGAACCCTTCGTCAAGCTGGCGCGGCTGCGCAGTGCAGGCATCAAGGATCTGCGCCACGGCAAGGTGATCGACGAAGTGGCCCAACCCGACCCCGCCGTGCCCTTGCGCGATCCCCGCGTTCCACTCCCCTTGCCCTGCAGCGTCAACTGTTATGCCATTGCCGCGACCACTGCCACCAAGCGCAGCCTGCTGGCCGACCGGCTGATTGGCGATGGACTGGTGCCGCTACGCAGCGCCCTCGGTCAGCACAACGAAGCGCGCCATCAGCTGGCTTTTCTTCCTGCCCATACCCTGATTGTCTATCACACCAGTCATATGGCCCTGCTCAGCAGCCCGCAGGTTGGCCAGCAACTGCTGCGTTGGCTCAGCCCCTTGCAGTTATAGCGAGCTGGCTATTAAAGCAACAGAGTGCTGGCTCACAAAGGAGTCGCATGGCACCCCAAGACGTCAAAGGAATGAATCGTCCCCAGTTCCCTAGACACCTCATAGACCTCAAACGAGACCAATATAGAGCTCACCTTTTTCAATCTGCTCGACCAACGTCAGTTTAGACGTCAGCGAGTCATCGCGCGGTGTCAGTTTCACACCTTATCCCATAGGACTGTCCATTTATTGGGGGAAAGATGTAAACCGTATTCAGGAGGGGACAGGAAACACAAAAAAGGGCCCGCAGGCCTAATGCCAGTCAGTTAAGCACTTTTATGACTAAATATTCAAGATATTGAATATCAAAAGTAGCTCCATGATTAAGGAGTCAAGTTGGTTCCAACCCTTGCCCTGACTGGCATGCAATAAAAAGAGGGAGGCATCATGCCTCCCTCACTCGTTAGCCCTTATCCCCCGCGGGTTGGGACTCAAATTCTCTTAACTGACTTGCATTAGCCCGCAGGCCCTTTATCGAATATGGTATTGGCATTTAGCCAAACAGATGCTGGCTGACGATGAACAGGCCACCGGAGAGCAGCATGGTCAACGGCAGAGTCAATACCCAGGCCATCAGGATGGTCTTGATGGTCTGGCTCTGCAGGCCGGATTTGTTGGCAATCATGGTCCCCGCCACCGCAGAAGAGAGGATGTGGGTGGTGGACACCGGCATACCGGTCAGACTGGCGACCCCGATGGAGGTTGCAGCCGTGATCTGGGCCGCAATGCCCTGGCTGTAGGTCATGCCGGTGGTGCCGATCTTCTCGCCCACGGTATGAACGATACGACGCCAGCCCACCATGGTGCCGCAACCCAGCGCCAGTGCGATGGAGACGATCACCCAGGTCGGTGCGTATTCAGCGGTCGCGGTCAGATCCTTGCGCCATTTGGCCAGATCGGTCAGCTCCTTGGCGGGCAGCGGCAGCTTGGCAGCCTTGCGGGCAGTGTCATCGATACAGAGCAGCAGACGACGCACTTCGCGGCGGTCGGTCAGGCTCATCTGATCATAAGTACGCACGGCACCCAGACGGGCATCCAGGGTGGCCATCGCCTGCAGCACGCCATCTGCGGAGCAGTGGGTCATCAGCTCTTCCTGAGCCGTTGCCGGTGCAGAGAAGTTGATGACGCCAGAGAGGGCGGACTGGTTACGCTGGTATATCTCCATGATGCGCTGGTTGGCATCCTGGGTCCGATCCAGGTCATAAGCGCGGCTGTTCATGTCCAGCGCGAAATAGGCGGGCGCCATGCAGATCAGCACCAGCATCACCAGACCGATCCCCTTCTGGCCATCGTTGGAGCCGTGCACGAAGCTGACGCCCATGGCCGAGGCCACCAGGGTAAGACGCGCCCAAAACGGCGGGTGCTTCTTGCCATCCACCAGCTGACGCTCTTCCGGTGTTTTGTGGATCTTGTTGCTGGTCCAGATGCGTTTCATTGCCAGCAGCAGCAGTGCCGCGATGATGAAACCTATGGTGGGAGAGATGATGAGGGAAAGCATGATGTCGATCGCTTTGCCCACGTTGATCCCTTCTGTCACCGGTTTATGGGTGATCCAGGCATAGGCGCCGCCTACCCCCAGAATGGAACCGATCAAGGTATGTGAACTGGAGGCCGGGATCCCGAAGAACCAGGTGCCCAGGTTCCACACGATGGCGGAAAACAGCAAGGAGAAGACCATGATCAACCCTTGGGTGGAGTCCATCCCAAGCAGCAGGTCGATGGGCAGCAGATGGACAATGGCATAGGCCACACCCAGACCGCCGAACATGACACCAAAAAAGTTGAAGATCCCCGATGCAACGACCGCCAGGTGAGCTGGCATCGCCTTGGTATAGATAACCGTTGCTACCGCGTTGGCGGTATCGTGAAAGCCGTTGATAAATTCATAGGCAAGCACAAAAAAAACGGCCAATACCAAACCGATTGACCACCACAAACCCAAACCACTAAACATTTCAAACATAAAAAAAAGCCTGTTTATGAGTTGCGGCGGATTATGCCAGATGGCGGCCAACACCATAGCCACCATTGAAATATTTCAGCCATAAAAAAAAAGAGCTTTTTGGAAAAAAATATCCTAGAGCCAGTCCTCATGCGGCTTGCCATCGATTAATTAAAGCCGTCAATGATTGCGGAAAAGGGCAAAAATAGCTGATAATTAAGCCAATAATTTCATTTTTATGACAGGAAAACGGGCAGAAGTGGTGATAAAACGTCCCGGCCCCGCCAATCTCATCCGACCAGCATCATCAACCCCATATCCGTTTGATTCCAGATGCAAAAAGGGAGCACCTTGTGCTCCCTTGAATCGTTGCCGTGTTGCCAGTTATCAATCCTGATTGATGCGGCTGGCAACGGCGCCCTGCTGGCTCTTGTACTTGGCATTTTCCCGCTTGTTGTAGGGACGAGCCGCGACGCCGGAGAGCATCTCGAAGTTCAAGGCGCCGATCTTCATCTTCGGGCGCAGTGCCAGCGGCAGTTTGCCGCCGTTGTAGAACTCAAGCACGATGCGACCGGACCAACCCGGATCGATCCGGTGCGCCGTCACGTGCACCATCAGACCCAGGCGCGCCAATGAAGAGCGGCCATCCAGCCAGCCGACGATATCGGCAGGCAGGGTGACGGATTCGTAGGTCACCGCCAGCGCCAGCTGACCCGGGTGCAGGTAGAAGGCTTCGCCATCGGGGATGTGGATCTCGTCACTCATCACCCGATCGATAGCATCGGCCATCTCGCTGCTCGGGCCACTCAGGTCGATATAGGGCGCGGTATGATCGCGAAACACCCGAAACTCGTTACCCAGCAGCACATCGACACTGACACCACTGATCCGCTCTACCCCGGGCCGTGGCTCAATGACGATCTTGCCTTCATCCAGATGGCGTTCAATATCGGTATCACACAGACGCATTGGGCGACTCTCCTGACAAATTGTGCTTTTAAAAAAGCCGGGCATCACCCGGCTTGTTTCATCTTAACCAATCAACATGTGGCGGATACGCGCTTTGAGCATGTCGATGGCGATGCGGTTCTTGCCACCACGGGGCACGATCACATCGGCATACTGTTTGGACGGCTCGATAAACTGCAGGAACATCGGACGCACCGTCTTCTGATACTGCTTGAGCACGGAATCCATGGTACGACCACGCTCCTGCACATCACGCACCAGACGGCGCAACAGGCAGATGTCGAGCGGGGTATCCATGAAGATGGAAGCATCCATCAGATCCCGCAGACGGCTGTCGGTCAGCAGCAGGATCCCTTCCAGAATGATCACCCGGCGCGGGGCAAACGGGGTCACTTCGCTCATCCGGGTGTGTTCGGTGTAGGAGTACTGGGGAATGGCAACCGCGTCACCTTTGACCAGCTGACTAAGGTGCTGTACCAGCAAGTCGTGATCCAGCGCGTTGGGGTGGTCATAGTTGGTCTTGACCCGCTCTTCCATGGTCAGGTGGGTCTGATCACGGTAGTAGCAATCTTCGGTGATCACACCAATCTGACCTGCGCCCAGTTCGGCCACCAGCTCTTCATAAATGGTCTGGGCTATAAGACTTTTGCCAGACGCAGATGCGCCCGCAATACCGATGATCACACACGAATGTTGAGTATCAGACATGACAAATACCTAAAAGAGAAGAGCAGTGGGGATGGTTTAAACCGATCCATTATATAAAAAAGGGTGGGTCATGCCCACCCTCAATTCCCTTTCAAGTGACCGACCGCCGATTATTCATCCAGCGCCATGGCATAGAGGGGGGTCGCAATCGGTTTTGCGCTGAAAAAGAGTTCAGCCCCTACCCTCCGCGCCAGCTTCAAATAGGCCTGAGCCAGGCTTCCTTCCGGTGCGCCGAACACCGTCGGACAGCCATCATCCATATGTTGACGGATATCGATGTGCAACGGCAGCTGGCCAAGCAGCGCCACTTGATACTGCTCTGCCATCTTCTGGCCGCCACCGGTACCGAACAGCGGCTCATGGTGACCACAGGCGCTGCAGACGTGGTAACTCATGTTCTCGATGATGCCAAGCACCGGCACATTGACCTTGTTGAACATGGCGATCCCCTTGCGGGCATCGGCCAGCGCCACATCTTGCGGGGTGGTGACGATCACCGCCGCCGAGGTGGGTACCTGCTGGGCCATGGTGAGCTGGATATCGCCAGTGCCCGGCGGCATGTCCACAACCAGATAATCCACCTCGCCCCAGCGGGTCTCATGGAGGATCTGCGCCAACGCCTTGCTCGCCATCGGGCCGCGCCAGATGGTGGCATCCTGCTCGGAGACCAGATAGCCGATGCTGTTGCTCTTGAGGCCGCAGGCCATCACCGGCTCCATCAGCTTGCCGTCATGGCTGACCGGGCGCTCTGTGAGGGTACCCATCATGGTGGGAATGGAAGGGCCATAGATATCGGCATCGAGAATGGCGACCCGCGCCCCCTCTCTTTGCAGCGCCAGCGCAAGATTGACCGCGGTGGTGGATTTGCCCACCCCCCCCTTGCCGGAGGCGACCACGATGATGTTGCGAATGCCCTGCACGGCATTGAGCCCCTGCGCCCGCGGCATGCTGGCGACGTCAATCTCCAGTGCCCAATCGATACGGGAGGCGCCGGTGGCGCTGCGCAGCCTGGCATCGTAGTTCTCTTTGAGCTGATCGAGCAGCGAGAGACCGGCAAACGGCAATACCAGCCGGATAGTAAGCCCCTGACCCTGATTGATGATCTCGCGAACGAATCCGGCATCCACCAGATCCTTGTGCCAGCCTGCTGGCTTAAATTCGGCGAGGATCTGTTTTACTGAATCAATCACCATTAACTCCTCATTATCTTGTCATTATCTTGAGGTGAACGGTTACCGCACACAAATCAGTGGCTTGCCTGCCATCGTAACAGCAGGTGCTGCCAAGGTTGGCACAGCCACAACCCTAGGCAGGCTACCCCCAATTCGGGTAACATGCACGGCACTCTATCATCCCAACAAGCACATCAAGAACGTAATATGGCAACTGATCCTCGTAAAATGCTGGTAACCTGCGCCCTCCCCTATGCCAATGGCTCCATCCATCTTGGCCACATGCTGGAACATATCCAGGCCGATATCTGGGTTCGTTATCAGCGAATGCGCGGCCATCAGGTGCACTTCATCTGTGCCGATGATGCCCACGGCACCCCGATCATGCTCAAGGCGCAACAGATGGGGATCACCCCGGAAGAGATGATTGCCGCTGTCTCCAAGGAGCACCAGGCCGATTTCGCCGGGTTCAACATCAGCTTTGACAACTATCACTCCACCCACAGCGACGAGAACCGCGAGCTGGCGGAGCTGATCTATGGCCGCCTGAAAAATGGTGGCTTTATCAAGAGCCGCACCATCTCCCAGCTGTTCGATCCGGAAAAATCCATGTTCCTGCCGGATCGTTTCGTCAAGGGAACCTGCCCCAAGTGCAAATCTCCGGAGCAGTATGGCGACAACTGCGACAGCTGCGGCGCCACCTACAGCCCGACTGAGCTGATCGATCCGAAATCTGCCGTCTCCGGCGCCACTCCGGTGATGAAGGACTCGGAGCACTTCTTCTTCGACCTGCCGCAATTTGAAAAATGGCTCTCTGAGTGGGTGCGCGGCTCCGGCGCCATTCAGGAAGAGATGGCCAACAAGATGCAGGAGTGGTTCGAGAGCGGCCTGCAGCAGTGGGACATCACCCGTGACGCTCCCTATTTCGGTTTCGAAATCCCCGGCGCGCCGGGCAAGTTCTTCTACGTCTGGCTTGATGCCCCCATCGGCTACATGGCCTCTTTCAAGAACCTGTGCAACAAGCGCGGCGACATCGACTTTGACAGCTACTGGAGCAAAGACTCCAGCGCCGAGCTCTACCACTTCATCGGTAAAGATATCGCCTACTTCCACTGTCTGTTCTGGCCATCCATGCTGGAAGGGGCGGGTTTCCGCAAGCCGACCAAGGTCAACGTACACGGCTATGTGACCGTCAACGGCGCCAAGATGTCCAAATCCAAGGGCACCTTCATCAAGGCATCCACTTACCTGAACCACCTGGATCCGGAGTGCCTGCGTTACTACTACGCCGCCAAGCTCAACAGCCGCATCGACGATCTGGACCTGAACCTCGATGACTTCGTGGCTCGCGTCAACGCTGACGTGGTCAACAAGCTGGTCAACCTCGCCTCCCGCAACGCCGGTTTCATCGCCAAGCGTTTCGACGGCAAGCTGGCGGCCACCTGTGCCGAGCCAGAGCTCTACGCCGAATTCGCCAACGCCCGCACCACCATCGCCGAGGCCTATGAGGCACGCGAATTCAGCCGCGCCATCCGCGAAATCATGGCGCTGGCCGACAAGGCCAACCGCTACGTGGACGACAAGGCGCCCTGGGTTATCGCCAAGCAGGAAGGGGCTGACGCCGAGCTGCAGGCGGTCTGCTCTGTTGGCATCAACCTGTTCCGCGTGCTGATGGCCTACCTCAAGCCCGTCATGCCGCTGCTGGCCGAACGAGCCGAAGCCTTCCTGGCCGAAACCCTCAGCTGGGATGGCATCGAGATGCCGCTGGTCGATCACACCGTTGCCCCGTTCAAGGCCCTCTTCTCCCGCATCGAGCCGGCGAAGATTGAAGCCATGATCGAGGCCTCCAAGGACGACTTGGCCAAGGAGCAGGCACCGAAAGTGACCGGCCCCCTGGCTGATGACCCCATCAGCGAAACCATCACCTATGACGATTTTGCCAAGATTGACCTGCGCGTAGCGCTGATCAAGAAGGCCGAAGCGGTACCGGAAGCCGAGAAGCTGCTCAAGCTGCAACTGGATATCGGCGGCGAGACCCGTCAGGTGTTTGCCGGTATCAAGTCCGCCTACAACCCGGAAGATCTTGAAGGCAAGCTGACCGTGATGGTGGCCAACCTGGCGCCGCGCAAGATGCGTTTCGGCATGTCCGAAGGCATGGTGCTGGCCGCAGGCCCGGGCGGCAAGGATCTCTGGATCCTGGAGCCGCAGGAAGGCGCCCAGCCTGGCATGCGCGTCAAGTAAGCATATCGCTGACTGCGACCACAGCCAGATAGAGAAGAGAGGCCAAACGGCCTAATGCCAGTCAGTTAATCCTGACTGGCATTATGCCAGATTGGCAGGGCTTTTTCAGTCAACCTGTCCCGTCCTGAATATGGTTTACACCTTTCCCCCCAATAAATAGAGAACCCGATGGGACAAGGTGTGAAACGGACACAGCGCGATTACTCGCTGACTTTTAAACTGTCACTGGTCGAGCAGATTGAAAAAGGCGAGCTCACCTACAAACAGGCTCAGGTGCGTTATGGCATTCAGGGCCGCTCCACCGTTCTGGTATGGTTGCGTAAACATGGTCGGCAAGATTGGAGCCAGGGGGCTTCTGTGCGTGCCGGCAGGAGCATCACCATGCCTGACCCCGACAACCAGACGCCCGAACAGCGCATCAAGGAACTCGAGCAACAGCTGGCGCTAATGAGTCAGAAGGCCCAGTTCTTTGAGGCCGTCGTCGATGTACTGAAGAATGACTACGGCGTCTCCATCGTAAAAAAGCGACCCGGCAAGTCCTCTCGCAGCGGCAAGTCGAGAGGCTGACCATTGTCAGGGCTTGCCTGTTTCTGGGGATAAGCCGGCAGGCTTACTACAAGCGCAATCGGGTCGCCGACGAACGCCATGCACAGGGATTGCAGGTGGTGCGCTTCGTGCGTCAGGTTCGACTGCGACAACCTCGGGTGGGCACTCGCAAGCTGCATTATCTGCTGCAGGGTCAGGATGATGGCGGGCTCAAGGTTGGGCGGGACAGGCTGTTTCAGATATTGGCCGAGCACCGCTCGCTGGTGCAGCCTAAGCGGGCGTATCACAAGACCACCCACAGTTTTCACCGTTTCTACCGTCATCCCAACTTGCTCAAGGCGGGGCCAGAGCAAGTCACGCCGGTGGCCCCGGAGCAGGTCTGGGTCGCTGATATCACCTATCTGCCAGCCAGGAGCGGGCCGCTGTACCTGAGCCTGGTGACGGATGCCTACTCACGCAAGATAGTAGGCCACCACGTACACGAAGGAATACATGCCGAGTCGGTGGCGATGTGTCAACGCCGACCGAAAACTGATCCACTCTGGCTAATTTCGCCGATTGAAAAATGATCCACCCGGACATAGGGTTAATTGGTTTTGGGGGTTGCCCCCGCTTTGCGTTTCTCTTTCAAACGAAAGCTTTCACCGCTGAACTGAACGATGTGTGCATGATGTAACAGCCTATCGAGCATAGCTGCCGTCAGTGTCTGATCATCGGCAAAGGTGCTGGCCCACTGGCTAAAGGGCAGATTGCTCGTCAAGATCAGGCTCCCTTTCTCATAACGTTTGGCGATCACATTGAAAAACAGGTTTGCTTCCTCACGTCCAAACGGCAAGTAGCCTACCAGTAAACGCGGCCCCATCACGACACGGCTGCAATAGGCATTAAGCCGCTCCTGTCGTTGAGCTGCTTGCAGCTGCAACATCAGGTCTGCTGCGCTGATAAATCTGGTCTTGATGCCAGCCATCAGAGCCCGATAGGACAGTGCGATGGCAAAATGCGTCTTGCCCACTCCGCTTGGGCCCAGCAGCACTATGTTTTCGCTACGCTCGATAAAGGCCAAACTAGCCAACTCCTGCAACTGGCTGCGAGGTGTGTAGTGGTCTAATCATCCCGGACACCATTTTAGGTGGTACAGTCGCCACCATGACCTGAGGTGTTCAATGACAAGATTACGTCGCTCATTTACTGCCGAATTCAAACTCGACGCCGCATCCCTGGTGCTCGACCAGGGATATTCTGTCCCTGAAGCCAGCCGTTCACTGGATGTCGATGAAACCGTACTCCGTCGCTGGGTTCAGCAACTGCAATCCGAACGAACTGGCACAACCCCAATCGGCAAAGCACTGACTCCGGAGCAGCAAAAAATCCAGGAGCAGGAAGCCCGCATCAACCGGCTCGAACGTGAGAAGGACATTCTAAAAAAGGCTACTGCTCTCTTGATGGCGGACGAGTTCACACGTACGCGCTGATAGACCGATTAAGGGAGCAAGCCCCCATCACCCTGGTCTGTTGCGCTTTCGATGTTCCAACATCCTGTTTTTACGACTATCTGGCCCGCAGGCGGGCGATTAACCGTGAGCGCATGCAGCCGCGCTCTGAGTTGCGCCGTTTGTTCAAAGCGAGCCGGAACTCAGCGGGCAGCCGCGCCTTGATGTCGATGATGCGGGGGTTGGGATATCAGATTGGTCGATTCAAAGTACGTAACCTGATGAAGGAAGCCGGGCTGGTATCCAAGCAACCGGGCGCTCATCGCTATCAGGTCGCTCGGTCTGAACGACCGGACATTCCCAATCTGCTGGCCCGCGAATTTGATGTCCAGCAACCCAATCAGGTGTGGTGTGGCGATATCACCTACGTCTGGGCAGGTGGCCGTTGGCATTACCTGGCAGCGGTTCTTGACCTGCACACCCGGCGGGTCGTGGGCTGGGCGATGTCTGATAAACCTGATGCAGAATTGGCAATCAAAGCACTGGAGATGGCCTATCAGCAGAGGGGTTGCCCATCCGGTGTGCTATTTCACTCTGACCGCGGCGTGCAGTATTGCTCGGGACTGTATCAGTCATTACATGAACGGTACGGGGTGAAATGCTCGATGACAGATGGGTATGACTGTTACCAGAATGCGTTGGCGGAGCGGGTGAACGGTATTTTGAAAGGAGAGTTATTGCTGCAAAGCCCGCAGGATTTGACGCAAGTGCGGGAAATGGAGCGTGAAGCGGTGGATATTTACAACATGGAGCGGCCGCATCATGGGTTGAAATACAGAACCCCCGATGCGGTACATAGGGGGTTCTGAGTAGAGAAATGCTAGTTGAAAATGTGTAAACCTATTTCAGGACTAGACAACAGCATAAGCTTGGGAGTCCAGCTCCCAAGCCGCTTACTGGTTGTGGGTAGAGCGACGTGGACGACGGGCCTGAGCCGGTTTGCCAGCGCCATCAGCCGGACGCTGACCACCTTGCGGCTTGGGCTTGCCACCGTTACCGGTACGTGCACCACCCGCATTGCCATTGGAGGCGGAACGACCGGCACCTTGACGCTGGCCTTGCCCTTGTGGACGCGGCGCACGGCGCTGCTCGCTCGGATCGCGGGGCTCTTTGCGCAGCGGCGCGCCGATACCACGGGCGATATTGTCCAGGGTCTCGCGGGAGGCTTCGAAACCCGCCACCTGCTCGCAGGGGATGTTCTGCTTGGTCAGACGCTCGATCGCCTTGATAAGCTTCCCTTCGTCGGCCGCCACCAGCGAGATGGCGTGACCGGCAGCACCGGCACGGCCGGTACGACCGATACGGTGCACGTAATCTTCTGCCACGTTGGGTAGCTCGAAGTTGACCACTTGCGGCAGCTTGTCGATGTCCAGACCACGGGCGGCGATGTCGGTCGCCACCAGCACCTTGACGCTACCATCCTTGAAGCCGGCCAGCGCGCGAGTACGGGCACCCTGGCTCTTGTTGCCGTGGATGGCGGCGGCGCTGACGCCGTTCTTGTCAAGGGTTTCGGCAACGCGGTTGGCCATGTGCTTGGTACGGGTGAACACCAGTACCTGCTGCCAGTTGTTGCTGGTGACCAGATGACTCAGCAACGCGATCTTGTTGGCCTTGTCGCACGGATGCACCAGCTGCTCGATACGCTCGGCGGTGCTGTTGCGCGGGGCCACTTCGATCACCGCCGGGTTATCCAGCAGACCGGTGGCCAGTTCGCGGATCTCGTCAGCGAAGGTGGCGGAGAAGAGCAGGTTCTGACGCTTCTTCGGCATCAGGGCCAGGATGCGGCGGATGTCGCGAATAAAGCCCATGTCGAGCATGCGATCCGCTTCGTCCAGTACCAAGATCTCCACCTCGTCGAACTTGACGGCGTTCTGGTTGTAAAGATCCATCAGGCGGCCAGGACAGGCCACCAGCACGTCCAGACCACGGCGAGTCGCCATCATCTGCGGATTGATGCTGACGCCGCCGAACACGACGTGGCTGCGCATCGGCAGGTGTTTGCCGTAGTTACGCACGCTCTCGCCCACCTGGGCGGCCAGCTCGCGAGTCGGGGTCAGCACCAGCGCACGAATGCGGTTCGGAGAAACCTTGCGCTTGCTCTCCATCAGACGTTGCAGCATCGGCAGGGTAAAGCCTGCGGTCTTGCCGGTCCCTGTTTGGGCCGCCGCCATCAGATCGCGGCCAGCCAGAACGGCGGGGATCGCTTGCTGCTGAATGGGAGACGGGGTGTCGTAGCCTTGTTCGGCAACGGCACGCAACAAGGGTTCGGCCAGACCGAGGGAAGTAAAACTCATAATTACCTGCTAGAGATAGGGGCGCCGGGGATTTGTGGTGGGGCTCCTCTGCTGAGCCGATGCCATCTCACAAGATCTGGGCCTATTGAGAAAACAACGATTTCCCCGGGGAGCAGAGCAAAGGGGAAAGAATAGAGGCGCAGTCTAACGGAGTTGCCCGGGATAAACGAGAAAAATGTGATGCTCCTCCCAGCACGAACAGAAAATCCCCCTCCTGCCCCCCGAATAATCCCGTTGATTGATGTAGCACGCACCACACTATTAACTGGCAACACAATATCAGCCCTCGCAGGCATGGCTCGCAGGGCAAAAGCACGGGATAAAAGAACACAATAACGAGGTTTAGCTATGACCACGTCATATCGTCCCCGCGGCAGCTGGCAGGCAAGGATTGGCCTGCTGCTTCTGCTGCTAAGCCCTGCGCTGCAGGCCAGTCAGACCCTGACCGTGGCCTGGAGTCACTGGCCCCCCTTCAGCCAAATCAACAACCGGGGTGAGCTGGATGGGCTGGATGTCAGCCTGACCCGCCAGATCCTTACCCAGGCGGGCTTTGCCCCCAAGTTTCGCGATCTTCCCTGGGCGCGGGCACTGCATCTGGTAGAACACGATCAGCTGGATGTGGCGATGGCCGCCCTCCCTCTGCCGGAGCGCCAGAGCTATGCCCGCTTCTCGACCCCCTACCGCCAGAGTGCCTATGTGCTGTTGAGCAATGACCCTATCCCGGGCCATCAGGATCGCTGGGCGCAGCTCGATAATCTGTCCGCGTTGTGCAACGAGAAAGGGCTCAAGATAGGCAAGTTGCGCGGCACCCGCCCCATGCATCAGATGGATAGCTGCCCGGCGCTTAAAATGGCGACCGAATACAACGCCGATGAGCGGATGATCGATCTGCTGCTGGCTCGCCGCCTCGATGGCATCATCATGGAGTGGCAATATGCCCGCTACCGGCTGGCCCAACTGGGGGCCGAAGAGTTTATCAGCTGCCAACTGTTACTACACCACCAGCCGGTCAGTCTGATGTTTGCCAAAAACAGCGTGAGCGAAGAACAGATCCTCAAAGTCAACGAGGCCATTCATGCCTTGCCCAAACCCCACAAGTTCTCGCCCCCCAGGTGTCGCCTCAATGCCGATCCGGGCGCTGCGGATCTGCTGACCCGCACTCTCCGCAAGCATTGACGGGATAAGCCGCCACCTGAAATAGCAAAGGCGACCCGAAGGTCGCCTTTTTGGTATTGTCGAACTTGTTCCCCAAACAGGGTGCGATCAGTCGATGTGCTGCAACAGCGATCAGCGCAGCTGTGGGGTATGAGTCAACACCCCCTGATTCTGGGCACGATGGCGCAACAGATGATCCATCAACACCAGCGCCAGCATGGCTTCGGCGATGGGCACGGCACGGATGCCGACACAAGGATCGTGACGACCCTTGGTGATCATCTCGATAGCCTCGCCTTCGGTATTGATGGTTTTGCCCGGCACCGTAATGCTGGAAGTCGGTTTGAGCGCCATGCTCACCACGATATCCTGACCGGATGAAATACCGCCCAGAATGCCGCCCGCATGGTTGCTGGCAAAGCCCGCCGGGGTCATCTCGTCGCGATGCTCGGAACCTTTTTGCTCCACCACCGCAAAGCCGTCACCGATCTCCACCCCTTTCACCGCATTGATGCCCATCATGGCATGGGCAATGTCGGCGTCGAGACGATCAAACACCGGCTCACCGAGGCCCACCGGCACATTGCTGGCAATGACCTGCACCTTGGCACCGATACTGTTGCCCTCTTTTTTCAGGTCGCGCATGTATTGATCGAGCTCTTCCAGCTTGCCCGCATCGGGGAAGAAAAAGGGATTCTGCTCAATCTGCGCCGCGTCAAACGCCTCGGCCTTGATGGGGCCGAGCTGGGAGAGAAAACCGGTGATCTCGATGCCGTGCACCTGTTTCAGGTACTTCTTGGCGATCGCCCCCGCTGCTACCCGCATCGCGGTTTCGCGGGCGGAGGAGCGACCACCGCCGCGATAGTCCCGCTGACCATACTTTTGGTGGTAGGTGTAGTCAGCGTGACCCGGCCGGAACAGATCCTTGATGTCGGAGTAATCCTTGGAGCGCTGATCGGTATTCTCGATGAGCAGCCCGATGGAGGTGCCGGTGGTCTTGCCCTCGAACACCCCGGAGAGGATCTTCACCTCGTCCGGCTCACGGCGCGGCGTGGTGTAGCGGGAGGTACCCGGCTTGCGCCGATCCAAGTCTCCCTGCAGATCCGCCTCGCAGATCTCCAGCCCCGGCGGGCAACCATCGACCACGGCGCCCAGCGCCAGGCCGTGGCTCTCGCCAAAGGTGGTGACCCGAAAGAGTTGACCAAAACTGTTCCCTGCCATGCGCGCTCCTGCTTAGTTCTTGTAGATGGCGAAATGATCCTGATACTGCACCAGCTCGTCACGGGTCATCACAAAGACGCCGTGACCGCCGTTTTCGAATTCAACCCAGGTAAAGGGGATCTCGGGGAACTGGGCTTCCAGATGGATCATGCTGTTGCCCACTTCGACCACCAGCACGCCGTTATCCTTGAGGAAATCTGCCGCATGGGCCAGCAGACGCTTGGTCAGCTTGAGACCATCGGAGCCGGACGCCAGCGCCAGCTCGGGCTCGTGACGGAACTCGTCCGGCAGATCCGACATATCTTCGGAGTCCACATAAGGCGGGTTGGAGACGATGAGATCGTACTTGTCGCCCGCTGGCAGATCGCGGAACAGATCGGAGCGGATCGGAATGACCTGCTGCTCCAGCCCGTGATCGTTGATGTTGCGCTCGGCCACGTTCAGTGCATCAATGCTGATGTCGATGGCATCTACTTCCGCTTCAGGGAACTCGTGGGCCATGATGATGGCGATGCAACCGGAGCCGGTGCACAGGTCCATGATCCGGGTCGGTTCATGTTTGAGGAAGGGTGCGAAACGGTTGGCCACCATCTCGGCAATGGGGGAACGGGGAATGAGCACCCGCTCGTCCACGTAGAACTCCCAACCGGCATAC
The DNA here is from genome assembly GCF_051920345.1 of Aeromonas sp. 102P. Classification (NCBI taxonomy): domain Bacteria; kingdom Pseudomonadati; phylum Pseudomonadota; class Gammaproteobacteria; order Aeromonadales; family Aeromonadaceae; genus Aeromonas; species Aeromonas sp. 102P. The sequence goes on from NZ_JBQBCZ010000001.1 coordinate 3,009,138, forward strand.
CAAGCCTTGTTGGTCAGATAGGCGGCGGGTACCCGCTCCTGTACGCGGCGGATAATCAGTTCGGCGATACGGTGACGCTCGCTGCTGGTCAAACGGGAGTGGCGCATGGCCGGGTCTACATCCGGTGGCAGATGTAACGCGGGCAGTACCAGCTGCACAGCTTCATCCCAGGCGTTGTCGGTTCCATGACCGTAAAAAATCCCGGCGTCGTTGAAACGACTCATGGCCCAACGCAACATGTCCTGGATGGTGTGCATCTCGGCAACCACCTCATCGATAAATATCTTGTCCAAATCCACCTCCAAGTCGAGTAATATCCGGCCCGAGCCCCGTTTACGTTGCGGGCAAGACGCATACCTAATACATGAGCATCTGATGAAAAAAACGCCCTCACCGACAGACGAGGAAACCCTGCTGTTCCGCGATGCGATAAAAGGTACCCGGAAAATCAAGCAAGATACCATAAGGGCCGAGTTACGCCCGGTCAAGCAGAAACGCGAATTGCGCGAAACCCGCGAAAAGCTTGGGGTTGACCACTATTTCAGCGATGAGTATCAGCCCCATCTCGACGATGATGGGCCGACCCGTTACGTGCGGGAAGATGTGTCAAAATTTGAGCTGAAAAAGCTCAAGCGGGGCATTTATCCGCCGGAGATCTATCTCGATCTGCACGGCATGAACCAGCAGCAGGCAAAACAGGAGCTGGCCGCCCTGCTCACCCTCTGCCAAAAAGAGAACATTCACGTCGCCTCGGTGATGCACGGCATCGGCAAACATATTCTCAAGCAGCGCATTCCCAGCTGGCTGGCCCAGCACCCCAATGTGCGCGCCTTCCATCAGGCTCCCCGCGAATGGGGTGGCGACAGCGCCATTCTGGTGTTGCTGGATATCGAAGAGTAGTTAGCCAAACGACCACACTATACTGAATATCAATATGTTATTCGCCGTGGAGGTCGCATGTTTACACAGGGTTCCCATGCCGACATAAAGTCATCTCTCGACGCCATCGGCGCTGCCGTGGCGGTGTTCAGCCTCGACAAGGATGATCACTTTGTGCTGGTCTCTGCCAACGATACCTTTGCCAAGGCGTTCGAGCTGGATGTCCTTGGCAGCATTGGCAAACAGTTGAGCGAGATGTTTCCCCGCTACATCACCAATACCATCGAGCCGCCAATGCACGAATGTGTGCGCATGCAGACAGGGCTCGAGAGCGAGCTGCCTATCGACAGCCTCTCGCGTACCAGTTGGTGGCGCTTTATTCTCTCCCCAATCATCCCCGAGCAGGCACGGATCAACCGGATCATCGTGACCGCCATCGACATCACCGCCAGGATGCAGTTGGAAGAGGCGCTCACCACCAGTCGCCGCCGCTTCGAAGCGGTGGTCAACTCCGCCTATGACGGCATCATCAGTGTCAGCAGCGAGTCACGCATCGAGCTTATCAATACCGCCGCCTGCGAGATGTTCGGCATCGACGAGAGCTATCTCGGCAAGCGGTTGGAAACCCTGCTTCCCCAGCGTTTTCGCGCCAATCACGAAACCTATTTCAAAGCCTTCAGCAGCTCCCCCATCAATTCGCGCCCGATGCATGCCCGCGCCTCTGTGATGGGTCTGCGCCGAGACGGCAGCGAATTCCCGCTGGAGGTGACCATCGCCAAAATCAATTTGGGCCCGACCACCGAGATGACCGCCATCTTGCGGGATATCTCGGAGCGAGCCCGACTGGTGGAGGAGTTGAAGGTCTCCGCCACCACGGATCCCCTGACCGGCATTGCCAACCGGCGCCGCTTCAACGAGCTGGTCAACGCCGAGATGCAGCGCTGCCAGCGTTTCGGCCATACCATGAGCCTGCTGCTGATCGATATCGACCACTTCAAGGAAGTCAACGACACCTTTGGCCATCAGCAGGGAGATCTGGCGATCCTGAGTCTGGTGAAACGGATCAGCAAACAACTGCGGGAGGTGGACATGCTGGGTCGCTGGGGTGGCGAGGAGTTTATCGTACTGCTACCGGAAACCTCCCTCGAGCTCGCCTGGGCCAGCGCCGAGCGGATCAGGCTAGCCATCGAATCCCAGCACCATGCACTGGAGGGGGCTCTTGAGATCTCCCTCACCATCAGTATCGGGATCAGCGCCAGCAAGGGCAGCCATGACACTGTAGAGAAGATGGTTAGACGAGCCGACACCGCCCTCTATCTGGCCAAAAAGCAGGGTCGCAACTGCTGCCGCAAAGAGGAGCCGGAACCGACCTGATGGCGCCCCCCCCTGCCCTCTGGTGACACTGCTAACCTGTGCCTGCAGAGATAACCAACCGCAACGAATACAAAAGACAGCGCTACTCCTCTTCGGTAGCGCTTTTTCTCGTCATGCTTTTGGTGCACTTTTCAATCACAACCATCAAGGGGACGGCTAAAGCGCAGTGGGCCACCATCAGCCAGAGAGAGCCTCACCGACAGCATGCCGCCGTTGGGCAATTGCCATTCAAAGAAGTCATCAAAACCGGCAATCGTTACGGCGTGGATCACCTTGGCGACCACACCATGCGCCACCAGCAGTATCCGCTCCCCTTGCATGGTCGAAGCAAGTTCCGTGAGTCCCTGCGAGACCCGAGCAATCACCTCATCAATGGTTTCACCACCGGGAGGAGCGTCAGCCCAGCGCCGGGTGATATTGCGCGCCCACAGTTCGGGATAGCGATCCCTTGCTTCTGCCTGCGTCAGCCCTTCAAACAGGCCGACATCCCTCTCACGAAAGGCTGACACAAGCTCCACATGCAATCCCAACTGACGAGACAAGATGGCAGCGCTCTCCCTTGTTCGCAGCAGGGGGGATGCCAGCAGCCGATCGAACGGCGGCTCTGTCACAGCCACCTTCTCAGCCAGCCGGGATATCTGAAGCACGCCATCGTCGTTGAGCCCGATATCCAGCGCGCCCTGATAACGCCCTTCCGCATTGGCCTGCGTCTCTGCATGGCGGATCACCACCAGTTCCATGGTGCACTCCTCTTTCCTATTATCTGCTTAGTGATTAAACCGCATACGACTTCCCATTCAGATAACGAGACGACAATCCCCATTCATCTGCGCACCTTAACGATTCTTTAAAATCGAACAAGATTACCTCGCTCCCAGTGAAAATAATCTGCTGAACTACGCACACTCATCCGTAAACAAATAGATACATATGACTTTTACATCCAACATGTTCATTTCTCACTCCGTGAAATAAATAGCGAGCTGGGTGATACCATGAGTTGATAGATGGGAAGAATAAACACCCTCATCATAAATACGAGAAGGATAGCGTCATGGGTGTGCTCTGCGAACCCATCGTTTAGCAAAACATCACTCAACGTTTTTGAATATTGCTAAGCAGCAAGGGGAAACATTAATCTCAGCCATCAATAATTTTGATGCGGGCCGTTTACATCACTTTAAGTGGGAAAGAAAAGCTGCTGGGAAATATAGTTCCACCTCCAGATTGATGGATCTTCTTTCAATCGCTGCCACATATTCCCCCCCCAGCGAAAAAGTATATTAAAAGGGGGCTAAGCCCCCCTCTCCTTATCAATCAATGGATGAACTATCTCTTACTCTTATTATTGGGTCGTCACCAACGCCCAGGGGCCACCTTTGGCGGGATCATCCCCTTGCGTCCACCATTTGGCCTGATAGACGGCGCCCTTGTAGCTCACCTTGCTGCCAGCGGTGTAGACCTTGGTCGCTTCCCAGGCCGGGTTGCCACCGATGGGGGGTTCACTCGGATCGACCGGCGGTGGAGTCAATTTGTCCACGACCCGCACTTTCGGCCAGTTGGCGTGGGAGCCGTAGAAGTTGGTCACGCACTTCTCGTAATCACCCGGCACCAGCGCAGAATAAGCGGTCTGAAAGCCCACCAGCTCGCACTCGAAGGAGTAACCGCCCGGGCGATCCGGATAGTATTTCCAGTTGCCATCCCAGTTGGTGTAGAGCACGTCGGTAGCACCGTTAAGATTGAGGCTGCCATAGGGAGTCTGCTGCCAGCAGGTGTTCTTCTCATCCGCCTTGATCGGGATCTGGTAGTGGTTGGCCAGCCCTTCCCAGTAGCGGATACGATTGACCGGCTGCCCCTTGTCCTTGTTCTGCTCACCGCACTCGATACCACCGTTGATCACGTTGATGGTGGTACCAAAGCCATAGCCGATACCCGCATCGGCCTCCCGCTTGGAGGGTACCCAGGTGCGATCAATCACGTGCAGCATGGCCGGTTTCGGGGCCTGCGGGGTAAGGAAGAACCAGATGGCAGAAGCGAGGTTGAGCCAGGAGTCCGCTACCAGCCCCGGGTTGTTGAGCAGCACGGAGGCATCGCCATCGAACATCGCCTCGGAGAAGGCGCCGTAGTTAAAGTGGTAGGAGAGTTGCTTGGCGCCGCGGCCAAAGTAACCTTGTCCGGTACTACAGGGCCACTTCTTGTTCTGCCAGTCGTTCTGGCCACAGCCTGTGGTGTAGCCGGTCTGTCCCTCTGACCAGCCCATCTCCCGCACATGCACCAGCGCCTGTTGCCACTCCTCCAGCCCCAGCGGGTTGTCGGAAATATTGTCCTTGGCAATATGGCCACCGGTCTCCTGAGAGAAGTGCGCAAAGGCCGTCACAATGGATTTTTTACAGATCGCATCAGAATCACGCCCGTCAGTATATTCACCACAGAACGCAGGGAATTTACCGATGGCTCGCAAGAAGCGGACATAAGTATATTCCGGCGCTGCCATCTGGGTTAAATATTCCCATTCAGATTGGGGAAATACCCGTTCAACCCGTTTTACGTTGTCAGGATTGCTTGCCAAACCCGGTTCAATGGCATCAACGATTTTATTTGACCGGGTCGCCAATGCCTTGGCCCATATTGCATACATGGGATTAGCCGTCTTGGCTTTTTCCATGGCAGCCAGATCTGGGGCCGCAATCACATATCCTCCCGCATTTTGCGGATCGGGTTGAATATTCATGGCTGCACTCATTGCGGCATAGCTTGGCAATGCGCAGGCGGCAGCGATCAGCCAGGCACAACGCTTGGGTTTGAACATGTTTATCGTCCTTGTTTGAATTAATGCGTTCCAAGAGTAGGTGTTTCAACAACTAAATTCACGATGAGAATTAAGAAATGAGCAAAATTTGTGAGCCATTTCACCTTGTGATATTCAGTGCAGCTGAAACAAAGAAAAAGAACCCAAACGAAAACGCCATAGCGTGATCTTTCGCCCATTTTTAGAACAGTCGAGACGGCCAGGTGACCAGCCATACGGTTATTGTTCGTGATGAAAAAAATGGCTGACAGGCTCAATCTGTCAGCCATCATCAATGTTCAAGATAAATGCTCAAAATAGCCGGATGTCAGGCACGCATGGCGCGGATCAGGATATTGCGCGGGGTCATGGGTTTGGCACAGAACTCCCCCACTTCGACCCGATAACCCTGCTCTTGCAAAAAGAGCGCGCGATCCAGCGCCAGCCAGATCTCGAGGGGACGGCGAAACAAATGACGCACCAGCTCCATGCGTGCGACATCACCAAAGCGGCGCTCCCCGTGCTCCAACCAGGCGGGATAGTCCAGCCCGGCGGGCAGCACAATCGCTTTGCGCTCGGCAGCCCAGCCGCAGAATGCCTCAAACGTGCCGGTCAGCAGGCTCTTTTGCATATTGGGCACCGGCAGATACTCATCCACCCCGCGCACCTGACGTTGCAGGCAGTCAAACCCGAGCCGCCACACCACTTCCTGCTCGCGCAGGCGGGCGATCCGCGCGCCACCGGTCACCGTCTCCTGTAGCGGCAACTTGAGATCCGCCTTGCTCAACACCAGCTCGCTGGCGTTGGCCGCGGCTGACAGCGGGCGATAGTGGCTGCTGCGGATCAGGTGATAACAACAGGGAGAGATTGTCACTCCACTGGCACTGCGCTCGGCTACCCGTTCCAGCAGATGGGTGTGCAGCTCGCCGCAGGCATGGAGTGCCATAGCGTGATGTTCAGGGGCGATCAGCGCCGCCGACTCGGGGGCAAAAGCATCGGCGCAGGTAAAGGTCATATTGGCGCCATCCCGCTCGGCCAGCAGCCGACCTTCGTCACAAAGCTGATCTTGCAACTCCAGACTGAGGATCGGAGCCTGTCGATGAAGTGACACCAGCCGCCCAAGGTGGCCCTTACCGGCACACCACTCCAGATAGGGGCCCTGATGGGCAGGCAGACAGGCGGTGAACGACTCGATCTGGGCCTGCTTGCGCCCCGGCATATGCAGTGCCATCTCCTTGCTGCAAGTGATGGGATCAGGGGTAAACCAGGCAAGCTGGCTGAGTTGCTGCAGCTCGGCTCCCTCGGCAATCCAGGGGGCAAGTAGACTGCTGAGGGCGCCCATATCCGCATCGAGCTCTGCCAACTGGCCGAGCGTCAGCCCATTGAGCAACGCCGCCAGTTCGGGCGCCTCATCGGCAAAGGCCATGGTCAGATGATGATATGGCTGATACTGCCACCAGCGTCGGTAGCGGGTGAGCAGTCGATCCAGGTGTTGAAAACGTTGAGCCAGCACGAATGCCCCTGCCTTGCAGTCAAAAAGGAGGCTCATTCTAGCGATCCCGCTTCAAATTGCACTCTCAATACCTGACGATCTGTGCCGCACAACAGCACCGCCAACCCTGTGACCCAGGGCAGACCTGACAAAGTACGGGGTTTTATGCTATATTCCGCCCCCTCTTTCACGCGCCCCGCCCAACGCGGGTCGCTTTACACTAGCTATGGGACCAACAACATGACCATCAACGCCATTCTGCAAGCGCGCGCGGGCGCCAAGTGTGAACTGTGCAGCGCCGAGCAGGCGCTGACCGCCTTCGTGGTGCCTCACTCCCCCGCCAGCGACGATGATCACAGCGTTGCTATCTGTGACACCTGCCGTGGTCAGCTGGAACAACCGGATACCCTGGTGGTGAACCACTGGCGTTGCCTGAGTGACAGCATGTGGAGCCAGGTGCCTGCGGTGCAGGTGATGGCATGGCGCCAGCTCAAAGCACTCTCCGGCAAGGGTGAAGTATGGGCTCAGGATCTGCTGGACATGATGTACATGGAAGACGAAGCCAAGGCTTGGGCTGAAGCTGGTATTGCTGACGAAGATGACGACAGCGTACCAACCGTTGACTCCAACGGCGCCGTGCTGCAAGAGGGCGACTCCGTTACCCTGATCAAGGATCTGGACGTGAAAGGCGCCGGTTTTACCGCCAAGCGCGGCACCCTGGTCAAGGGCATCCGTCTGACCAACAACCCGCTCCATATCGAAGGCAAGGTCAACGGCGTGCAGATCGTACTGGTTGCTGCCTACCTGAAAAAGGCCTAAAGCCAAGGGCGATTGCTCTGCTGTCTGCTGCCAGAGCACAAGCACAACGAAAAAGGATGGCGTCACGCCATCCTTTTTTATACCCGCTTGCCGTAAACGGCCAACCTGAGCCCATAACAGGCCAGCCAAAGCAACAAGGCGCATCCGGATGGACGCGCCTTCTTTACAGGGCCGATACCGTTAACCGGCAGCGGAAACGGTCACTCAGGAGGAGAGCTTGCCATCCAGCTCGGCAATCTTGGCCGACCAGTAGGCCGGGCCGGTTTCGTGAATGTTGTTGCCTTCGGAGTCGACCGCAACGGTCACCGGCATATCTTCCACTTCAAACTCGTAGATCGCTTCCATGCCGAGATCGGCAAAAGCCACCACGCGCGCCTTCTTGATGGCCTTGGCCACCAGATAAGCAGCGCCGCCCACCGCCATCAGATAGACGGCCTTGTGCTGCTTGATACTCTCGACGGTTTTCGGGCCACGCTCGGATTTGCCGATCATGCCGATAAGGCCAGTTTCACCCAGCATCATGTCGGTGAACTTGTCCATCCGGGTGGAGGTGGTGGGGCCTGCCGGGCCAACTACTTCGTCACGCACCGCATCGACCGGGCCAACGTAATAGATGAAGCGGTTGGTGAAATCGACCCCTTCTGGCAGCCCTTCGCCATTTTTCAGCATGTCGGCGATACGCTTGTGGGCTGCGTCACGACCGGTGAGGATCTTGCCGGAGAGCAGCACGGTATCACCGCTCTTCCAGCTGGCCAGCTCGGCCTTGGTGATGCCATCGACATTGACGCGGCGCACATTGCCACCCGCTTCACGGGTGATCTCCGGCCAGTCGCTCAGTTTCGGCGGGGTCAGCTCGGCGGGCCCTGAACCATCCAGCTCGAAATGAACGTGACGGGTCGCGGCGCAGTTGGGGATCATCACCACCGGCTTGGAGGCGGCGTGAGTCGGCGCAGATTTCACCTTCACATCCAGCACTGTAGTGAGGCCGCCCAGCCCCTGGGCACCGATCCCCAGCTTGTTGACCTTGTCGTAGAGCTCGACCCGCAGCTTCTCTTCAGTGGTTTGCGGGCCACGGGCGATCAGCTCCTGAATGTCGATGTGCTCCATCAGGGCCTCTTTGGCCAGCACCGCCGCTTTCTCGGCGGTACCGCCGATGCCGATGCCCAGCATGCCAGGCGGGCACCAGCCTGCGCCCATGGTCGGCACGGTTTTCAGCACCCACTCGACGATATCGTCAGAGGGGTTGAGCATCACCATCTTGGATTTGTTCTCGGAGCCGCCGCCTTTGGCCGCGATGCTCACTTCCACCTTGTTGCCGGGGATCATGTCGATATGCACCACGGCAGGGGCGTTGTCTTTGGTGTTTTTGCGACTGCCGGCCGGATCGGCCAGCACGGAGGCGCGCAGCGGGTTGTCAGGATTGGTGTAGGCACGACGGGTCCCTTCGTCCACCATCTCCTGCACTGTCATGTCGCTGTCCCACTGCACTTGCATGCCAATCTTGACGAAACAGGTCACGATGCCGGTGTCCTGACAGAGCGGGCGATGACCTTCGGCGGACATGCGGGAGTTGATCAGGATCTGGGCCAACGCATCTTTGGCGGCCGGGTTGGCCTCACGGTCATACGCCGCTTTGGCAGCCTGAACAAAATCCAACGGGTGGTAATAGGAGATGTACTGGAGGGCATCTGCGATAGAATCGATGAAATCCTGTTTTTTTATAATGCTCATATCATCCTCACTGGTCCTTGTCGCTGCCACGGAGCAGGGCAAGGGCTTCCATATGATGGGCCGTGCTGACGTGCTGGCTAAAAACTATCAACCAGCAAAAAACGAACGACACGGCAGTTTTTTCTTAAGTCACCGACACCTATGATACGCTTGCCCACCAGCACCGACTAGGGTTCGGGAACCAAACTGTTGCCTGTGTAACATAAAATGACGCCAACACTTCATATCCATCATCTAGACCATAGTGCTGAACTCCATCAGCTTTTTGCCCGCCTGCAACATCAGCCGTGGGCCATGTTGCTGGAATCGGCGGGACCACTCGGTGCCGATAACGGCTTTGATATCATCACTGCCGATCCGCTGGCGACCCTCGAAACCCGTGGCCAGGTGACCACTCTCACCCGGCATGGTAAGAGCAGCAAACACCACGAAGATCCCCTCGCCCTGCTGGCCCATACCCAGCAACAGCTGCTGGGGGAGCTGGAACTGTGCGCCACTCACCTGCCCTTTATTGGCGGCGCCCTCGGCCTGTTTGGCTATGATCTGGGCCGTCGCTTCGAGCGACTACCAGTGCAGGCCACCGCCGATATCGCGGTGCCGGACATGGCGGTGGGCATCTACGACTGGGCGCTACTGCGCAATGTGGCGACCGGCGACTGGCAGCTGGTGCACTGGGGGGATGAAGCGGGCCTTGCCAACCGGCTGGCCTGGCTTGAACAGCAGCAGGCCAAACCGGCACCCGCTTTTGCCTTGCTGGGGGCGTGGCAGAGCAATATGAGCCGCGCCGAGTATGGCGAAAAGTTTGCCCGCATTCAGGAATACCTTGCCGCGGGGGATTGCTACCAGATCAACCTGACCCAGCGTTTCAGCGCCCCATATCAGGGGGATGAGTGGCAGGCCTACTGCCTGCTGGCAACCGCCAACAAAGCCCCTTTCTCAGCCTTTATCCGTCTGCCAGAGAGCGCGCTGCTGAGCCTCTCCCCCGAGCGGTTCCTGCTGCTTGATGGTCGCCATATCGAAACCAAACCCATCAAAGGCACTCGCCCTCGCCACCCCGATCCGGCCACCGATCGGCAAGTCGCGCTGGAGCTGGCGCAGGCGGACAAGGACAGATCAGAGAATCTGATGATCGTTGATCTGCTGCGCAACGACATCGGTCGGGTCAGCCGGCCGGGCTCGGTCAGCGTGCCTCATCTCTTTGCGGTCGAGTCGTTTCCGGCGGTACATCATCTGGTCTCCACCATCCACGGTGAGCTGGATGCACGCTGGCAAGGAGTCGATCTGCTGCGGGCCTGTTTCCCGGGTGGTTCCATCACCGGCGCCCCCAAGATCCGGGCCATGGAGATCATCGAAGAGCTGGAGCCCCAGCGCCGCAACGCCTATTGCGGCAGCATCGGCTATCTCAGCCAGCATGGCCGAATGGACACCAGCATCTGCATTCGCACTTTGATCGCCGAAGCGGGTCGTCTGCACTGCTGGGCCGGTGGCGGCATCATCGCCGACTCCGACGCCGACAGCGAATATCAGGAGACCTATGACAAAGTCGCCCGCATCCTTCCGCCCCTCTCGGCGCTGTAACCCTCCCCACCATCAAGGCAACACACAGGAGAGCTCCCCGCCATGGATCGCCACGAACTGCTGACCCGCTTCCAGTTGCAGCGACCCGCCCCGGCCCATCGCCTCGCCATTGGCGGGCTCAGTCCGGCTGCGGTATTGATCCCGGTGGTGATGCGCAATGAGGGGCTCAGCGTGTTACTGACTCGGCGCAGCCCACGGCTGCGTCATCATGGGGGGCAGATCAGCTTCCCCGGCGGGCGACAGGATCCCGGCGACGAAAACCTCATTGCCACGGCGCTGCGGGAGACCGAAGAGGAGCTCGGCATTCCGGCCCGACTGATTGAAGTGATCGGCACCCTCAACCCGCTCAATACAGTGTCACGATTCGAGGTGCTGCCGGTGCTGGGGCTGCTCGATGGCAACTATCCCCTCATCCTGAGTCCGGATGAGGTGGATCACGCCTTTGAAGTGCCGCTGACCCATCTGCTGGATCGGCGCAACCACATCCCCCTGACCCTTTCCAGAGGGGGGAAAGCACACACTATCTACTGGATCCCCTGGCAACAGCACTTTATCTGGGGGGCTACCGCCAGCATGATCAACCAGCTAGCCCAGCATCTCGCAAAATAACAATTTACTTACATTTGGCTGGGCGAGATTTAATCATTAACACTAAAATAACGTGCCAATTGATAAACAATAATTGAATTTTTCTTGTTTTGATCACATTTCCATAAGAAAGTGCGGTTTTTCGTGCCGTAAAGATGAATTTGATCAACATTTTTGATTAGAAAAACCGTATCCTTGCGCCGACTTAATAAGAACCACACATTCGGGGTGAGATAGATGTCAAACACAGTCACTGGCACGCAGGGAGTTGCGGCGTCAACAGAGCAAGGGATCTGCTCTACTCAAACCACTCGTTGGGAAAAACGCGACTCTACCTGGGTCATCAGTCTGTTCGGGACCGCGGTTGGCGCGGGGATCCTGTTCCTGCCGATCAACGCGGGTATGGGCGGTTTCTGGCCGCTGGTCGTCATGGCGCTGCTGGTAGGTCCCATGACCTATCTGGCACACCGTGGTCTGGCCCGCTTCGTGCTCTCCTCCAAAAAGCCAAATGCAGACATCACCGAAGTGGTGGAAGAGCACTTTGGCGTGGGTGCCGGTAAATTAATCACCCTGCTCTACTTCTTCGCCATCTACCCCATCGTGCTGATCTACGGCGTGGGCATCACCAACACCGTGGAAAGCTTCATGGTCAACCAGCTGCAGATGAGTGCCCCGCCGCGCTGGATCCTCTCCATCGTGCTGATCATGGGCATGATGTCGGTGATGCTGGCCGGTGAAAAGCTGATGCTGAAAGTGACCGAGCTGCTGGTTTATCCGCTGATCGCCATTCTGGCCGGTATCTCTTTGTACCTGATCCCGGACTGGACCGGTGCCGCGCTGGAGCAAGTGCCCTCTGCCAAGGATTTCGCCACTACCCTGTGGCTGACCATTCCGGTACTGGTCTTCTCCTTCAACCACAGCCCGGCCATCTCCAGCTTCTCCCTTGCCCAGCGCCGCGACCATGGTGATCAGGCGGTCGAGAAAGCCGATGCCATCCTCAAGCGTACCGCCATGGTGCTGCTGGGCTTCGTGATGTTCTTCGTCTTCTCCTGCGTCATGAGCCTGACACCGGCCCAGCTGGCGGAAGCCAAGGCTCAGAACATCGCCGTGCTCTCCTATCTGGCCAACCAGCATGCTAGCCCCATCATCTCCTACTTCGGTCCGTTGGTTGCGTTCGTAGCCATCGTATCCTCCTTCTTCGGCCACTATCTGGGTGCCCGTGAAGGTCTGAAAGGGATGATCGTGCAGAACATGCGCAAGTCCGGCAAAGAGCCGAACGCCAAGAAAGTCGAGATGTTCATCATCGCCTTCTTCATCCTGACCCTGTGGGGCACTGCCATTGCCAACCCCTCCATCCTGGGCATGATTGAATCCTTGGGCGGCCCGATCATAGCAACCATCCTGTTCATCATGCCGATGTACGCCATCAAGCGCGTACCGGCCATGGCGAAGTATCAGGGCCATATCAGTAACGTATTTGTCGCTGTGATGGGGATGATCGCCATCTCCGCCATCCTTTATCAGCTGGTCGGTTAATCCCCCAGCTGCCACTGATAGCAAAAAGCCAGCCGAATAGTCGGCTGGCTTTTTTATCTCTGCTGTGCCACCGCGATTGCCCTGCACTCTCCTTATTACTCCCCCCACCTTGTTGGATATCTGTATGCTCACCAGCGCCATGGCAGAGCACATCGGGTATCAACATGACGCCCCCCTGCCCGCAGCTCAATATCGCCAACACGTTTACTCCCCCTAACCAAACCATGATGGCGTGTCTGATAGGACGAGTTGGGTTCATCTGCCGCAGCCAGCCACCTCCATTCTTCTGTGATGCTGTGATGCTGTGATGCTGTGATGCTGTGATGCTGTGATTATCCTGAAGATCTGGGGTAAGCCATAGCAATCGGCTGTTAGCAGAGCAGACAAAGGTGTGTGACGCACAACAGAGGGAGTAAGCACAACTCGAAGGGACAAAGATAAGGCAGCGCCCTGGACAAGGGCGACAGAATGTCCGGCACATCAGCCAAAGAGCCTGCTTAAAGAGGAAAAGAGAGCAAATCCGGCAATAAAAAGCGCCCTCCGAAGAGGGCGCAAGTGTGTTGCGAAACTGACCGTTGCGAGATCAGGCTTCGCGGCTCGGTACCGGAGCCACATCCAGCAAGGTTTCATCTTCAGCCATGCAAGCAGCGGCGGTGAACAGCACGTCGGTGGAGCTGTTCAGCGCTGTCTCGGCAGAATCCTGCAGCACGCCGATGATAAAGCCAACGGCTACTACCTGCATGGCGATGTCGTTGCTGATACCAAACAGGCTGCACGCCAGCGGGATCAGCAGCAAAGAGCCACCGGCGACACCGGACGCGCCACAGGCACTGATGGTGGCAACCACGGAGAGCAGCACGGCCGTTGCCATGTCCACTTCCATCCCCAGGGTATGTACCGCCGCCATGGCGAGCACAGTGATGGTGATGGCCGCACCTGCCATGTTGATGGTGGCACCCAGCGGGATGGAGACCGCGTAGGTATCTTTGGGCAGGCGCAGTTTTTCACACAGCGCCATGTTGACCGGAATGTTGGCGGCAGAGCTGCGGGTAAAGAAGGCGGTAACGCCGCTCTCTTTGAGGCAAGTCAGCACCAGCGGATAGGGGTTGCGCTTGATCTTCCAGAAGACGATCAACGGGTTGACCACAAAGGCGATAAACAGCATGCAGCCGATCAGCACCACCAGCAGTTGGGCATAGCCAAACAGGGCGTCAAAGCCGGTCTCTGCCAGCGTGGAGGCAACCAGACCCAGGATCCCGAGCGGGGCACAGCGGATCACCGCTTTCACGATGGCGGAGACACCGTGAGACAGGTCAGTGATCAGCGCCTTGGTGCTCTCGTTGGCATGGCGCATGGCGATACCCAGACCGATAGCCCACGCCAGGATCCCGATATAGTTGGCATCCATCAGCGCCTTGACCGGGTTGGTCACCACGTTGAACAACAGGGTCTGCAGCACCTCGGTGATCCCGCCCGGCGGGGTGATCTCGGCAGTATTGGCCACCAGATGGAGGTTGGAGGGGAACAGGAAGCTGGCAATCACCGCGACCACGGCCGCAGAGAAAGTACCAAACAGGTAGAGCGCCAGCAGCGGGCGAATATTGGTCTTCTGACCCTGCTTGTGACCAATGATGGCCGCCATCACTAGTACGAATACCAGCAGCGGGGCTACCGCTTTCAGTGCACCAACAAACAGACTACCGAGCAGACCTGCCGTTTTCGCCCACTCGGGGGCAAACAGAGCCAGCAAGATACCGAATACCAGACCAACCAGGATCTGGCTGACCAGACTGGTGCTATTGACCAGCCGAAGGAGGGGGTGTTGTTGTGTCATCAAAAAAGTCCCTAAGCACCGTAGTGCATGAATCATGAGTCCTGTCTGCAACCACTCATCGGGAGACCCCTGTCGCCCGAATGTGGTGTCTGTGGCCAGCCTTCTGTCGGGCCGATCCGCCAGTCACCGGATTGCATGACGGAATATCCCATTCGCCATCTTTTTTTTCCAGAGACTCACCAAAAAATATCCCGTTTCCATCACAAAAAACCGCAACAAAACCTTAACCACAGCGCAACCACCCATTTTTGTACGTTTTATCGACACTCTCTGCCCTTACCCTCACGACCATTCCTGTGTCACCCGTGACCGGCATCGCTGTGCTATCATCCCCCATTTGCCGCGGAGCCTTGCCATGATCCCATCCCTGCTCAACCAATATTTTGGTTTCTCCGCACTCAGGCCAGGTCAGGAGGCGGTGATCAGCCGGGTGCTGGCAGGTCAGAGTGCCGCCGCCATCTTTCCCACCGGCTCAGGCAAGTCGCTCTGTTATCAACTGCCTGCCCTCGCCCTGCCTCACCTGACCCTGGTTATCTCGCCGCTGCTGGCGCTGATGCACGATCAACTCGCCTTCCTTAAAAGCAAGGGAATAAGCGCCGCTACCCTCGACTCTAGCCAGAGCCCGGAGGAGAGCCGACGAGTGATGCAGCAGGCGCTGGATGACCAGCTCAAGATCCTGATGATCTCGGTGGAGCGACTCAAGAACGAGCGTTTTCGCCGTTTTATCCAGCAAGTGCCGCTCTCACTGCTGGTGGTTGACGAAGCTCACTGTATTTCTGAGTGGGGCCACAACTTTCGCCCCGACTACCTCAAGCTGCCGAGCTATCGCCATGACCTGAAGATCCCGCAGGTGCTGCTGCTCACCGCCACCGCCACACCGGCGGTTATTCAGGATATGCAGACCAAATTCGGCATCGCGCCGGAGGGGGTCGTGGTCACAGGTTTCTACCGCCCCAATCTTGATCTGGCGGTCATTCCCCTGGCGCCCGACGCGCGGGATAGCTGGCTCGCACAGGAGCTGGCCAACGCTCCGGCGGCCCCCACCATCGTCTACGTCACCTTGCAACACACCGCAGAAGCCTGTGCCGAGCAACTCATTAGAGAAGGGATCAACGCCCGCGCCTATCATGCCGGGCTCGACTCGGCGCTGCGCAGTCAGATCCAGCACGACTTCATGGCGGGCAAGGTGGACTGCATCGTCGCCACCATCGCCTTTGGTATGGGGATCGACAAAGCGGATATCCGGCGGGTCATTCACTACGATCTGCCCAAATCTATCGAGAACTACAGCCAGGAGATTGGCCGCGCCGGACGGGATGGCCAGCCATCGCGCTGTATCGTGCTGGCCAACCAGAGCCAGCTGCCGGTGCTGGAGAACTTCGTCTACGGCGATACGCCGGATTTGAGTGCCATCCTCCAGCTCCTTGCCATCATCAAGCAGAGCGGGAGCGAGTGGGGATTCACCCTGCTGCGCCTCTCCAACGACACCAATATCCGCCAGTTGCCCCTTAAAACCCTGCTGGTCTATCTGGAGATGGCAGGCATCATCACCCCGGCCTACAGCTACTACGCCGACTACCGCTTCAAGTTTGTGCTGGATAAAGGCGAGATAGTGAGTCGCTTCAATCCGGATCGTCGCCAGTTTCTGGAGCAACTGTTCGCCTGCGCCCCGCAAGCCCGCAGTTGGTGCACCATGGACTTTGACGCCCTCTGGCAGGGCTATCAGGGGGAGCGACAGCGGGCGGTTGCGGCGCTCGACTACCTGCAGCAGCAAGGCTGGATCGAGCTTGAAAGCAAACAGATGACCGAGGTCTACCGGATCAACCGTCAAAGGTGGGACAATGAGCAGGAAGCAAAAGCCCTGCACGCCCTGTTCCTGCAAAAAGAGCAGAGCGAGCTGGCAAGACTGCAAGCCATGCTCGACTTTTTCACCTCAAGTGAGTGCCTGAGCCACCGCCTCGCCCGCTATTTTGCCGATGAGGGGGCGCCGGTTCATTGTGGCCACTGTTCGGTTTGTCGCGGCGAGGTGGCGCATCTCCCGCCCCTGCCCTCACTGACCATGCCAAACGAGGCGGGGATCCGCGCCTGGTGCGATCCGCTGATTGCCAAGACAGGTTCGGTGGATGCGCGTGTTCTGGCCCGTTTCCTGTGCGGTATCGCCATACCGCTGACCAGCCGGGTCAAGGCCAAATCGCTGGCGGGCGCAGGCCAGTTGGCCGCCCACCCGTTTGCCCGCGTCCTGGCGGCCGTGCAACAAGCCTACCCTTGCTAGGTGAGTGCTGGCTGCGTCAATAGCCACCAGCAGAAACAAGCGTTTACAGACGCAGAAAAAGAAGACCCTCGCGGTTGCGAGGGTCAAGCCAACGGAAACGTGCTTAAACAGAGCTTGGTGAGGCAACAGTCAACTCTCTTGCTAAAGCATCTTGCTGCTCACACATCGCCAATCTAGGGCACTCAAAATGTAGCGTCAATGTAAAAATTAGAGCCAAAACTCCAAACAAAGCAATTTACGTTGACGTTCACGTAATGACATTCTCATCCATAACCCCGCCAACC
The DNA here is from genome assembly GCF_051920345.1 of Aeromonas sp. 102P. Lineage (NCBI taxonomy): Bacteria > Pseudomonadati > Pseudomonadota > Gammaproteobacteria > Aeromonadales > Aeromonadaceae > Aeromonas > Aeromonas sp. 102P. The sequence goes on from NZ_JBQBCZ010000001.1 coordinate 3,026,313, forward strand.
CGCAGCCCCATTGCCTTTCGTCAAACCCCTTAATCTTTTCGCAATAAGTTCCCTCTTTCCCATAAACATTTATTTTTTATGTCTTTGACATTTACCTCACTATCGTGGCAAAAATAATTTAACAGTCAGTAACATAGCGGTGTTGTTGACTGACCCTCCCCGCACAAGGATCGGGCAGGTTTCTTCAGAATTTAACCTATCAACCGTGATGGATTACTGGAGTCTGTTGACTAGGCTTTAAAAGCGCACAACACAAAAGCAGTCATCCACTTTTTTCAGGGTAAGCGACTATAACGAGGGCAAAGTTATGGGCATATTCGAGCATTACCAACAGCGATATGAAAAAGCGAGAGAAGAGGAATATACCATCCAGGAGTTCCTGGATATGTGTAAGCAGGACAAAGCCTGCTACGCCTCCGCAGCCGAACGTCTGCTGACCGCCATTGGTGAGCCGGAGATGGTAGACACCTCAGCCAACCCCAGACTGAGCCGACTCTTCTCCAACCGCGTCGTGGCACGCTATCCCGCCTTCAAGGATTTCTACGGGATGGAAGAGGCCATCGAACAGATCGTCTCCTACCTCAAACACTCAGCCCAGGGGCTGGAGGAGAAGAAACAGATCCTCTATCTGCTGGGCCCCGTTGGCGGCGGTAAATCCTCGCTGGCAGAGAAACTCAAATCCCTGATGCAGAAGGTGCCCATCTATCGCATCAAGGGCTCACCAGTCAATGATCACCCCTTCTGCCTGTTCGATATCGAAGAGGATGGGGAGATCCTGGAGAAAGAGTACGGCATCCCGCGCCGTTACCTGCGTCCCATCATGTCCCCCTGGGTGGCCAAACGCCTGCACGAGTTTGGCGGCGACATCACCAAGTTCAAGGTGGAGAAAGTCAATCCTTCCATTCTCGATCAGATTGCCATCGCCAAAACGGAACCGGGTGATGACAACAACCAGGATATCTCCTCACTGGTCGGCAAGGTCGATATCCGCATGCTGGAGCACTTCGCCCAGGATGACGCCGATGCTTACTCCTACTCAGGCGCGCTGTGTAAAGCGAACCAGGGGGTTATGGAGTTTGTGGAGATGTTCAAGGCGCCCATCAAGGTGCTGCACCCGCTGCTGACAGCAACCCAGGAGGGTAACTACAACGGCACCGAGGGGCTCTCCGCCCTCCCCTTTGACGGCATTCTGCTGGCCCACTCCAACGAATCCGAGTGGCAGCAGTTCCGCAACAACAAGAACAACGAGGCCTTCCTCGACCGGGTTTATATCGTCAAGGTCCCTTACTGCCTGCGCGTCTCGGAAGAGGTGAAGATCTACGAAAAACTGTTGGTCAACAGCGAATTGACCGAGGCCAAATGCGCTCCGGGCACGCTCGAGCTGCTGGGCCAGTTCTCTGTGTTGTCACGGCTGAAAGAGCCGGAAAACTCCAGCATCTACTCCAAGATGCGGGTCTATGATGGCGAGAGCCTCAAAGACACCGATCCCAAGGCGAAGAGCTATCAGGAGTATCGCGACTACGCCGGTGTGGACGAGGGGATGAATGGTCTCTCTACTCGCTTTGCGTTCAAGATCCTCTCCCGCGTCTTCAACTTCGACCACGCGGAAGTGGCCGCCAACCCGGTGCATCTCTTCTATGTGCTGGAGCAGCAGATCGAGCGCGAGCAGTTCCCGCAAGAGCTGCACGATCGCTACCTTGAGTTCATCAAGGGCTATCTGACCCCGCGCTATGTGGAGTTCATCGGCAAGGAGATCCAGACCGCCTATCTCGAGTCCTACTCCGAGTACGGTCAGAACATCTTCGATCGCTACGTCACCTACGCCGACTTCTGGATCCAGGATCAGGAGTACCGTGACCCCGAAACCGGCCAGCTGTTTGACAGAGCGTCCCTCAACAGCGAGCTGGAGAAGATTGAAAAACCCGCCGGGATCAGCAACCCGAAAGATTTCCGCAACGAAATCGTCAACTTCGTGCTGCGTGCCCGGGCCAACAATGCAGGCCGTAACCCCAACTGGACCAGTTACGAGAAGCTGCGCACCGTGATCGAGAAGAAGATGTTCTCCAACACGGAAGAGCTGCTGCCGGTTATCTCCTTCAACAGCAAAACCTCGGCCGAGGAGCAGAAGAAGCACGATAACTTTGTCGAACGGATGATGGAGAAAGGCTACACCCGTAAACAGGTGCGACTGCTCTCCGAATGGTATCTCAGGGTACGCAAGTCATCCTGACCCTGACTGTTCAAGGGGGAGTTATGGCGCATTTTATCGACCGCAGGCTCAACGGCAAAAACAAAAGCGCTGTCAATCGGCAGCGCTTCATCCGCCGCTACAAGAAGCAGATAAAACAAGCGGTCTCGGATGCTGTCTCCAAGCGCAGCATTCAGGACGTAGACAAGGGTGAGAGCATCAGCATCCCGACCAAGGATATCGGCGAGCCCCATTTTCATCAGGGGCACGGCGGTAAACGGGAGATGGTGCATCCCGGCAATGATCAGTTCGTCTCCGGCGACAAGATTGACCGCCCCAAAGGAGGGGGCGGTGGACAGGGTTCCGGCGAGGGACAAGCATCCAATCAGGGGGAAGGGGCCGATGATTTCGTGTTCCAGATCTCCAAGGATGAGTATCTCGATCTGCTGTTTGAAGATCTGGAGTTGCCCAGGCTGCAGAAAACCCAGCTCAATCAGCTGATGGAGGTGAAAACCTATCGTGCGGGCTACACCTCCAACGGGGTGCCCGCCAACATCAACGTGGTGCGTTCCCTGCAAAATTCGCTGGCACGTCGCATGGCGCTGCAAGCAGGCAAGAAACGCCAATTGCATGAACTGGAAGATCGGCTGGCCCTGCTGGCCACCGATCCCAATGAGCACTTTGCCGAAATCGCCCTGCTCGAGAAGGAGATCAGGGAGCTGAAACGGCGGATTGATGCGGTGCCGTTTATCGACACCTTCGATCTCAAGTTCAACAACTTCGTCAAACGGCCCGTCCCTTCCAGTCAGGCGGTGATGTTCTGTCTGATGGACGTCTCGGGCTCCATGGATCAGGCCACCAAGGAGATGGCCAAGCGTTTCTATATCCTGCTCTATCTGTTCCTGAGCCGGACTTACAAGAACGTAGAAGTGGTCTATATCCGCCACCATACCCAGGCCAAGGAGGTGGACGAGCACGAGTTCTTCTACTCCCAGGAGACCGGCGGCACCATCGTCTCCAGCGCCCTCAAGATGATGAACGACATCATCAACGAGCGTTACCCCGCCAACCAGTGGAACATCTATGCGGCGCAGGCATCTGACGGTGACAACTGGGCTGATGACTCACCGCAATGCAGGGAGATCCTAGCGCAGGACATCATGCCAAGGGTGAGGTACTACTCCTACATCGAGATCACCACCCGTGCCCACCAGACCCTGTGGCACGAATATGAGTCGGTAGCCAGCCAGTTCCCCCACTTTGCGATGGAGCACATTCGCAAGGTCGAGGATATCTATCCGGTGTTCCGCGAGCTGTTCAAGAAACAAGCGGCGTGAGGAGGTCACATGATCGAAACAGAAAAACGTGTAGCGCCACTGGATGACGGACCAGACTGGAACTTCGATCTGCTGGAGACCTATCACCAGGAGATCGCCCGGGTCGCCCGTTTCTACAAGCTGGATACCTACCCCAACCAGATCGAGGTGATCACCGCCGAGCAGATGATGGATGCCTACTCCAGCGTCGGCATGCCCATCGGCTATCAACACTGGTCGTTCGGCAAGCGCTTTATCCATACCGAGCGCAACTACAAGCGCGGTCAGATGGGGCTGGCCTACGAGATCGTCATCAATTCCGATCCCTGCATCGCCTATCTGATGGAGGAGAACACCATGCCGATGCAGGCGCTGGTGATGGCCCACGCCTGCTACGGCCACAACTCCTTCTTCAAGAACAACTACCTGTTCAAGGCCTGGACCGATGCCTCATCTATCATCGACTACCTGCTGTTTGCCAAGAACTACATCACCCAGTGTGAAGAGAAGCATGGCATCGAGGCGGTGGAACAGCTGCTCGACTCCTGCCATGCTCTGATGAACTTCGGGGTCGATCGCTACAAGCGTCCCCAGAAGATCTCGATGGCAGAGGAGAAGCGGCGTCAGAAGGCGCGGGAAGATTATCTTCAGACTCAGGTCAACGAGCTGTGGCGTACCCTGCCCAAGCAGCATAAAGCCGCGGGTGTGGAGGACAGGCGCTACCCCGCCGAACCCCAGGAGAACATTCTCTACTTTATCGAGAAGAATGCCCCCTTGCTGGAGCCCTGGCAGCGGGAAGTGGTGCGCATAGTGCGCAAGATAAGCCAGTATTTCTATCCGCAAAAGCAGACCCAGGTGATGAACGAGGGGTGGGCCACCTTCTGGCACTACACCATCCTCAACCACCTCTATGACGAGGGCAAGCTGAGCGATCGCTTCATGATGGAGGTGCTGCATAGCCACACCAACGTGGTCTATCAACCGGCCTACAACAGCCGCTACTACTCGGGGATCAACCCCTATGCGCTGGGGTTTGCCATGTTTACTGACCTGCGCCGCATCTGCGAGAACCCGACCGAGGAAGATAGATACTGGTTCCCCGACTATGCCGGCAGCAACTGGGTCGAAACCCTCCACTTTGCCATGCAGAACTTCAAGGACGAGAGCTTTATCAGCCAGTTCCTCAGTCCCAAAGTGATGCGGGATATGAAGCTGTTCGCCATTGATGACGACGATCTGAAGAACTATCTGAAGGTCTCCGCCATCCACAATGACGAAGGCTATCGTCAAGTGCGCAATACTCTGTCGGCCCAATACAACCTCAGCAATCTGGAACCCAATATTCAGGTCTACAACGTTGCCGTGAAGGGGGATCGCTCCCTCACCCTGCGCTATGTGCCCCACAACCGCATACCCCTTGGCGACTCACGCCATGAGGTGCTCAAGCACCTGCATCAACTGTGGGGATTCGACGTGGTGCTGGAGCAGGATAACGGCGATCTACCTGCAGATATCATCGGCCGCTGCCCGGAGCGCAAACCGGGGATCTGACCCGTGACGTGATATCTCGACGGCCCACTTCGGTGGGCCGTTTTTTAATCGGTTGCTTCTGCCAGCATGAGCGCTGCCCAAGCCGTACAACCCGAACAAACCACAACATAGAAAGAGGCCCGCATGGGGTGCGGGCCTCTTTGTCTTGCGGTCACTCTGCAGCGGTTATCAGTAGAAGGTCTGCTGCTCTGCGGCCATTGCCTTGAGGCGGGCACAGGGGGCAAACCGATCGCCATGGCGCTTCTGATAATACTCCAGACGGCCAACCAGATGATCAATTCCTAAGGTGTCCATGTAGCGGAACGGGCCGCCAAGGAAAGGCGGGAAACCGATGCCGAAGATGGCGCCGATATCGCCATCACGGGCCGACGCCACCACACCGCTATCCAGCGCCATCGCCGCTTCGTTGAGCATCAGCAACACGCAGCGCTCGGCGATTTCCTGACGAGCCAGCTTGGCAGACGGCTTGATACCGAGCACGCCATAGACGCTCTCGTCCACCGTCTTCTTGCCCTCTTTGCCGGTCAGCTTGTTGCGCGGTGCAGCCTTGCCATAGAGGTAGAAGCCCTTGCCGTTCTTGCGTCCCTTGCGATCATTTTGCAGCAGCTTGTCGAACGCCTTGGGCGCCTGGAACTGCTCGCCGCCCAGCTCTTTCTCGAGAATGGGGGAGATCTTGGCGCCCACGTCGATACCGACCTCATCAAGCAAGGTGATGGGGCCAACCGGGAAACCAAAGTCCAGCAGTGCGCTATCCAGCACCTCCACCGGCTCTCCTTCCAGCACCAGTCGCGCCGCTTCGTTCATGTAGGGCGCCAGGATGCGGTTGACGTAGAAACCGGCTTCGTCCTTCACCACGATAGGCGTTTTACCCTGAGCACGGGCAAAGGCCAGAGTGGTGGCGACCGTCTCGGCACTGGTACCAGCGTGGGGGATGATCTCCGCCAGCGGCATCTTGTCCACCGGGCTGAAGTAGTGCAGCCCCACGACTCGCTCCGGGTGCGCCGCCTCTGCCGCAATCTGGTTGATGGGCAAGGAAGAGGTGTTGGAGGCAAACACTGTATGCTCACCGCACTCACGCTCCACGTCTTTCACCATCTGGTGTTTGAGCGCGAGATCTTCAAACACCGCCTCAACCACCATGTCCACCCGGTGGAAACCGGAGTAGTCGAGGGTACCGGTCAACAGGCTCATCTGCTTTTCCAGCTCGCTGCGCAAGATGTGACGACGCTTGAGCTTCTTGGCCAGAATGTCGTAGCTGTAGCGCATGGCATTGCCGATCCCGGCGCTTGCCACATCCTTGATCCGCACCGGCACGCCCGCCTTGGTAGCGGTGACGAACGCAATGCCACCCCCCATCAGACCACCGCCCAGCACGGCGGCATGGGCCACCTTGCGCGGCTCGGCTCCCTGATAGGTGACCTCTTTCTTCATCTCGGTGGTGGCAAAGAAGATGGAACGCAGGGCGGCAGACTCTGCAGTCATCACCAGCTCGCCAAAGTGGCGGGATTCAGCGGCCAGACCGGCTTTCATTCCCTCCTCCACGCCGATGCGCACAACATCCAGGATCCGCTCCGGCGCCGGGTAGTTGCCACGGGTCTTGGCTTTCACCCCCTTGCTGGCCTGATCGAACAGCACCTTGCGACCCAACTTGTTGGTCTCCAGCACCTTGCCCTGCAGATCCCGTTTCAACTGATGGCGCGGTTTGCCCTTCTTGGCCAGCTTGATGGCAGCATCCAGCAAGATTGACGGCGGCACCACATCGTCCACCAGCCCCAATTTCTTGGCTTGTTTGGCCCGCACCTGCTTGCCGGTCAGCATCAGATCCAGCGCCTTGGCCACCCCGATGAGGCGCGGCAGACGCTGGGTACCGCCAGAGCCCGGCAGCAGACCGAGCTGAACTTCCGGCAATCCCAGCACAGATTTTCCGTGATCGGTCACCACCCGACCATGGCAGGCCAGCGCCAGCTCCAGCCCGCCACCGAGGCAGGGGCCGTGAATGGCGGCGATCACAGGAATGGTCAGCCCCTCGATCTCGGCAAAGATCTCCTGCCCTTCTCGCGACAGGGTCTCGGCATCCTTGGCACTGGTGCAGGCGGCCAGCATGGTAATGTCAGCGCCGGCGATGAATGAGTCCTTCTTGCCGGAGGTGATCACCAGACCGATCAAATCCTTGTTGCGTTTCACTTCGGCCAGCACGGTGCGGATCTCCTCCACAAAGGCGGCCTTCAGGGTATTCATGCTCTCGCCCGGCACATCCATGGTGAGGATGCCGATGCCATCTTTGCGAACATCCAGGGAAAAAGTCTTAGCGCTCATCATTCAACCTCCAACACCATAGCCACGCCCAATCCACCCGCCGCACAGGCGGTGTTGAGCCCCAGTCCCCCACCGCGACGACGCAGCTCGTGCAGGGTCTGGGTGATCATCCGCGCACCGGTCGCGGCAAAGGGGTGGCCATAGGCCAGCGAACCACCGAGGACGTTGAACTTCTCCATGTCCACCTCGCCGATGGCCTGATCGCGGCCCAGCTTGTCACGGGCAAACTCGTGGCTGGCAAACATCTTGAGGTTGGCCAGGGTCTGGGCGGCAAAGGCTTCGTGCATGTCGATCAGGGTCAGATCGCTGAGCGTGATACCGGCTCTGTCCAGCGCCAGCGGCGTGGCGTAGGAGGGCCCCATCAGCATGTCTTGCCACACATCGATGGCCGAGAAAGCGAAGCTGCGGATATAGCCAAGCGGTTCGAGGCCCAGCTCTTTCGCCCGACCTTCGCGCATCAACAGCACGGCAGCAGCGCCATCGGTCAGCGGGGTGGCGTTGGCAGCAGTGACTGTGCCATGGACCCGATCAAACACCGGCTTGAGCTTGGCGTAACTCGCCAGATCCGAGCTTTCACGGATATTGTTGTCCCGCTCGAGCGGTGACTTGTAAGGCGGTACATGGGCGGTAAACACCTCGCCGCTGAGCTTGCCATCAGCCCAAGCCTGCGCGGCCAGAGTGTGGGAGCGGTGAGCCAGCGCATCTTGCGCCTCGCGGCTGATCTGGTGACTCTTGGCCATCTGCTCGGCGGTCTGTCCCATGGAGAGACCGGTCGAATATTCCGCCACAGCGGGCGGTACTGGCAGCAGATCCTTGACCCTCAATGTCCGCAGAATATTGAAGCGCTGCTGCAGATTGCGCGCCTTGTTGAGATCCACCAGGGCGCGGGCCAGCTTCTTGCTCACTCCGATAGGCAGTACGGAGGAGGAGTCAGCACCGCCGGCGATGGCGATGTCTACCGTACCGGCCATGATGGATTCGGTGACGTTGGCCACCGCCTGGAAACTGGTGGCGCAGGCGCGGGAGACACTATAGGCATCGGTATTGACGCTCATGCCGGTACCGAGCACGATCTCGCGGGCAATGTTGGGGGCTTCCGGCATCTGAACCACCTGGCCAAACACCAGCTGGTCGATAAGCTTGGGATCGAGATCGGTACGGGCGAGCATCTCGCTCACCACCAGTTTGCCGAGATCGACTGCAGGCACGCCATGAAAGGCGGTGGCCTGCTTGGCAAAGGGGGTACGCAGCCCCGCCACGACGGCAATCCGTTCGCCCTGGCGAGTCGTCAGTTTCAATGGCTGTTTCATCCTGGCTCCTTGGTTTAAAAGGCAGAGGTCTGACCTCATTGCGCCACATCTTAACAATCCAATCACAAGTTTCATACAGCTGATTGAAACTAAATTAAGCGCGGCAAGGCCCCTTTGCTCGCCCTTGGGGAGCAACTGGAGTATAAAAAGATCAACTTCCATAAAAACAACGGGTTTATCGCATGGCAGCGGCGGAGTTCAGAGCGCTTAGGGACTATCTTGGCAGTCAGATCCTGGGGCAGGAGGAGCTAATTGAAGGGCTCCTGATTGCCCTGTTATGTGAAGGACATGTGTTAATCGAAGGGGCCCCCGGTCTTGCCAAAACCCGTGCCGTCAAGGCGCTCGCTGGTGCCGTCGAGGGACGCTTTGCCCGTATCCAGTTTACCCCCGACCTGCTTCCCGCCGATCTCACCGGCAGCGAGGTGTTTCACCCGCAGGATGCCAGTTTTGTATTCCAGCCCGGCCCCCTATTCAACCATCTGGTGCTGGCGGACGAGATCAACCGGGCACCGGCCAAGGTGCAATCAGCACTACTTGAAGCCATGGCCGAACACCAGATCACCGTGGGCAAAAAGAGCTGGCGGCTGCCACCTCTCTTTATGGTCGCCGCCACCCAGAATCCTATCGAGCAGGAGGGAACCTATCCACTGCCGGAGGCGCAGCTTGACCGCTTTCTGCTCAAGCTGATGGTGGATTACCCGAGCCCCACGATGGAGCTCGCCATCTTGCAGCTCAACGCCAGCGGCGAACAGCTCGGTGCGGCGCCAGTGACCCTGAGTCAGACCAACTTGCAAGGTGCTCGCAGCGAAGTGCTGGCGGTGACCATGCAAAGCCGACTGGAGCACTATCTGGTGGAACTGGTCTGCGCCACTCGCCCGGGCAGCGGCCTTTGCCCTGCCCTCGAGCCGCTGATTGCCGTGGGGGCCAGCCCCCGCGCCACGTTGGGGCTGGCTCGCTCTGCCCGCGCCCGTGCTTGGCTTGCCGGACGTGACTATGTGCTGCCGGAAGATATCCAGCTGCAAGCCTATCCGGTGCTGCGCCACCGCCTTATACCCAGCTATCAGGCACTGGCCGACAATCTGGATAACGATATCCTGATCGCTCAACTGCTGGATCAGGTGCCATGTCCCTAGCGCCGGAGCTCCATCCCGATATCGCCCTGTCGCTGCCACGGCTGCTCAATATCCGGCTCTGGGCCAAGGCCAGGAAGCCACCTCACGCAGGCAGAAGCAGCAGCGAACGCGGCAAACCGGGCCGCTCTCCCGGACTCACGTTTCGGGAGCTGCGCGCCTATCAGGCTGGTGACGAGGTACGCCATATCGACTGGCGAGTGACCGCACGCCTCGGTCGTCCCTATACCCGCCTCTATAGCGAGGAGCTCGATCAGGCGCACTGGCTGCTACTCGATCTCTCTCCCGCCATGTATTTCGGCTCCACACTGCAGCTCAAGGCGCGCCTCGCCTGCGAGCTGGCGGCAGCCTTGATCTGGCAAGGGGAGAAGCAGCACAACACCCTGATCTGCCACGGGCTTATCTCCCATCACCAGAGCCAGCGCGGCAGTGTGCTGCCCCTGTTCGAATCCCTCTGCCATCACTATCAGCAAGGGCTGGCCCGCCGGGCGCTTTCTCACTCACTGGCCGACACCTTGTCCGGCGTGAAGCTGCCTCACGGAGCCAAGCTGACGATCATCACCGATCACAGACCCTGCGAGTCGGCGCTCTGTCAGCAATTGCAACTGCTCTCCCGCCGCCACGATATTCACTATTGGCAGATCCGTGACCCCCTCGAGGCAGCCCTTCCCCCTGACGGCCAGCTGCCAGTGGCCATCGATCGGCCAGGGCAGCACTATCAGGGCTGGCTGGATGGGGGCCATGCCGGTTTCTCCCACCGCTACCGACAAGCTGCCGAGCAGCAGCTGGCCTACGGCAAGCAGTTGCTGTTGCCATTGGTGCAGCGCCTCTACCTGCTCGATAACAGCCAGACGCTGCAACAGCAGTGGCAGGAGGGGTTATGTCATCAGGGATGAACTCCTCCACCGACGTCGACATTACCAGCCCAGCCTCCGATACCATCACTCCGCAGCTGGCCGCCCTGATGCGAGACATCCACCCGGGGGCGGATCTGATTGAACAGAGTCTTGACCCCAGGGTGCAGGCGCTACTGTGGCTATTGATCACAGGGTTATTGCTGCTGCTGATCGTCCTGATTGCCCGCAGGGTGATACGTTACCGCCACTGGTGTCGTCAGCTGGAGGGAGATCCGGCACTGCTGGTGGCACACATACAGGAGGCCCTGCGTCATGAAGCATTGCAACGCTGGCCCGAGGCGCGCCAGCTGCAGGGAGAGGCGTGGCTCGCCTTCGTCGATCGTCACGGCGGCAGCGATTTTAGCCAGTTCGCCTCTCACTGGAGCAGTTGGCTCTATGGCAGTCAGAAGCCGAGCAGCGAGCAGAGCGAACAGCTTCGGCAACATTATCGCCGCTGGGGTCAAACCCTCTTCTTGCAGCTCTCCACCCGCCCAGGACGCAAAGCCGCGCGGGGGAATCCATGATCCTGGCCTGGCCCTGGTTTGCGCTGGCGCTGGTGCTGCCCTTGCTGGTGCGCTTCGGCTTGCCGCCCCTGCGCCGCGGCTATCTGGCTCACCCCGGGTTTGCGCTGCTGCGCCCCCACGCCGGATTGCCGCTCTGGCGCGCCATGCTGCTCTGGTGCGCCCTTATCCTCGCCCTCTGCCGCCCCCAGTGGTGGGGGGAACCGGTGATCCAATATGAAGGGAGTCGGGATCTGCTGCTGGTAGTGGATCTGTCAGACAGCATGCGCACCCCTGATATGCTCGATAACGGCGAGCAGCAAGCGCGGCTGACGGCGGTGCGTCAGCAGATCAAAAGGCTGATCGCCAAACGGGCCGGAGACAGGGTGGGCCTCATCGTCTTTGCCGATCACGCCTACCTGCTCTCTCCCCTCACTCAGGAGATCCCGGCGCTGTTGACCTTGAGCGACGAGCTCGATTTTGATCTGGTCGGCCGAACCACCGCCCTTGGCGAGGCGATCCAGCTGGCACGTCAGCATGGGGATCCTGGTCGCCCCACCGCCCTGCTGCTGGTCACTGATGGCCGCAATACCGCAGGCAATGCCGACCCGCTGCAGGAGGCCAAACTCGCCGCAGCGCAGGGAATACGGATCTACACGCTGGGGGTCGGGGCCGATCCCGATACCTTTATCCAACCCTATGATGAGGCAGGCAGCGGTCAGGCCGATCCCAGCAGCGAACTGGACGAACCGCTCCTGAAAGAGCTGGCAAAAACAGGACAGGGGCGCTATTTCAGGGCGCGAACCCAAAGCGATCTCGATGCCATCAATGCGACCCTCAATACCCTTGAACCTGCCCCCATGCCGATTGCCCAGTACCAGCCGGTGATCGAGCTCTACCCCTGGCCGTTGGCACTGCTTTGTGGCTTGCTGCTTCTGCCATCAGGACACGGCAGACTGGAGTTTCGCATGGTGCGTAACTGGCTGGCACGAGGCGCGCGCAGATGGAGCTGATCTTGCTCCGCCCCCTGTGGCTGATCGCACTCATCCCCTGGCTCTGGCAAGGGTGGCACCGTCGTCGCCAGCCCCCGCTGCTCGCACCTGCGATGCAGGCTTATCTGCTGCCAGCCTCCCGTCCTCAGCGCCCCTGGCTCTGGCTGGCAACCCTGCCCGTGATTTTGGCCCTGAGTGGTCCCGCACTGCGCGGTGAGCTGCAACAGCAGCCTGCGGCACCGCTCGATATCTGGCTGCTGGACTTGTCACGCTCGATGACCGCCACCGACCTCAAACCGGATCGGGCGACCAGGGTCAGATGGCAGTTGCAGCAGCTGCTGAGCCGCGCAAAGGGCGAGCGCATTGCGCTGATCCTCTACGCAGGCGATGCCTACCTCGCCATGCCGCCAACCCGGGATCATCAGGCCCTTTCGCTGCTGCTGCCCGACTTGCGCCCCGATATCATGCCGTTGCAGGGCAGCAACCCGGCACGGGCGGTGGAACTTGCCATGAAGCAGCTGGCCCCTGGAGAACAAGCGCGTCTGCTGCTGATCACCGACGACCTCACCCAGAATCAGATGACCCAAATCGCTGCTCTGTGGCCCTGCCAGCAACGCCTTCTCTGCCGCGACACCCAGTCGGCACGCCTCGATATTCTGCTCGCCAGCAGCGGTCAACCGGCCCCCATGCCCGCCATTCCGGCCAATGAGTTGGGGTTTGCCGCCCGCATGCCCGCGCAGTTGCCCGCCCCCGATAGTCAGGCCATTGCCGCACTGGCCAATCGCCTCGGCGGTGAGCTGCAGTGGCTTGGCAGCGAAGAGCCACGCTTTGCACCGCTGCCCACAACAACCTCGGCCCTCACCCCGGCGCCACTGGATCTTGGCCCCTGGCTGCTGATCCCGTTATTACCATTGGCCTTGCTGGCCAGAGTCGGCGCCCGGCTGATGGTGGCGCTGATGCTGGGGTGGCAACTGCTTGCGCCGCAAGATCTGCAAGCAGCTGAGAGGGGCGAGCTGCAAGCGATGCAGGATTATCAACAGGGAAATTTTCAACAGGCCGCCCGCACTTTCAACGATCCGATCTGGCGCGGCAACGCCTGGTATCGGGCCGGAGTCTATCGGCAAGCTATCGCAGCCTATCAGGAAGCGACGAGCGCCACTGCCCACTACAACCGCGGCAATGCCCTGCTGCAACTGGGGGAGTTTGCCGCAGCCAAAGAGGCCTATCTGGCCGCTCTGGCGCTTGAACCCGGCCATGAAGATGCGCTCTATAACCTCTCTCTGTTACAGGGCGCAGCGGCGGCGGCTCCCGATACCAGCAACAGCAAGCAACCCGAACCATCGGCAGCTCAGCAGGCGACGGCAATGCCCCTGCCCCCCTCTCCCCCGGTGTTGCTGCTGGAACAGCGACTGCGTAAAGAGGCGCTGCGCCGGGATCTGATCAAGGTGGAGGAACCCTGGTGACGCGAGCAGGATGGGGGCTGTTGCTCGCACTGGCGAGTCCACTTGGTTGGGCCCTACCCCCCCGGGCAGAGCTGCTGCCGGGAGCTGACCCCAGCGATTGGCTGCTGATCATCGAAGCGGATGGCGAGCGCCAGAGCAGCGAACTGGAGATCACCCCCCTACTGCGCCAGTTTGCAGTGGGCAGAGTGACCATGAGCCGGGTCACGACTCCGGTACAACAACTGACTCGCTGGCAGATCCCGCTGCACCAGAGCAATTCACCCGCAAATACCGAGGTGGTGATTGCCCCGCTCAAGCTCGGAAATGAGTTCACTCCCTCGCTCACCCTGCCATTGAGAGAGGTGAAAACAACGGCGCTGCCGCAACCCGCAGCCCCCTCGCCCCTCGAGATGCAGGCCCGCCTTGAGCATCAGGGCCCGCTCTATCCCGGCCAGCCGGTGATCTACCGCCTGACACTGTGGCTGCCCACCAGTATGCAAAACCCGGCCCTGAGCGAGCTTAGCTCTGCCCACTTCACCATCCGTCGCCTCGGTAGCGACGAGTGGATCGCCCCCGTTCAGGCAGGTCTGCCTGGCCGGCTCACCCGCAGCTGGCTTATTCAGGCAAAAGCGCCTGGGCTCTGGCATCTCGACTCACCCCGCTTGCAGGGGCAGCTCACGCAGCAAGGGGGAAAAGCGCAAAAACTCTCGGCCCGCGCGGCACCACTCGAGGTTCGGGTCGACAAAGCCCCCGCCACGCCGGTGGCCACCCGGCTGACCCTGAGTCAACGGCTTGAACCGGCCTCCACGGGGGAAGTGGGTGAACCACTGATCCGTATCCTCACCCTGACCATGGAAAATGGTGACAGCGGCCAGATACAGCTTGCCCCCCTGATGGCCCATCAACTGCCAAACGGCATACAGGCACATCCGGATGGCGAGCAACAGCAGGAGCGTTACCGTGATGGCAAGCTGCTGTTTGAGCGACAGTGGCGCCAGACTCTGGTCGCGGAGCAGAGCGGCGACTATCAGCTCCCCCCCATTGATCTGCCCTGGTTTAATACCCAAAGTGGCCGGATTGAGCAGGCCAGCCTGCCTGCCATCACGCTGACGTTTCAGGCAACGACAAATCGGCAACCTGATCAGCAGACATCACAGATGGCACTGCGAGAGAGCCTTTGGTGGGTCGTGCTGGCCGTGGCGCTGCGTACGCTATGGCGCCACTGGCCCCGCTGGCGAGCCTTCTATCAACTGCAACGTGCCCTTGCCCAACACCAGCCGGATGCCAGTCGCAAGGCACTGATCCGATGGGCGACCTTGCGCTGGCAGGTCTCCTATTATCAATTAGGCCAGTTGCCCGACGCTGGGCATAATCGGCTCGGCAACGCGCTCGCCGCACTCGAGCGAGCCTGTTTTGCACGGCCCTCTTCTGGCCCGCCCATCGAGTGGCGCGCTCTGGCGCGTACCCTCAGGTCTGATGAAACGGCCGGTATTGCGCATCTGATTTACCTGCTGGCGCACGGGGGGTCCCGCTCCCGCCGCTACGCGCCCTGACAAGGATTGCCCTATGGCACTGCTGTTTTTTAGAAAAAAACGTGCTCAGCAGCATATTGGTGGAAATGATCCGGCCACTTCGCCGGTCTCTGATCCCATGGCTGACAAACAAACCAAATTTGAAGCACTGGTTCATGCGCTGCATGGCGATCTCTATCGGTATGCCTACTGGCTGACCCGGGATCCCAACGTGGCGGAAGATCTGGTGCAAGAGACCTTCCTGCGTGCCTGGAAGGCTATCGACACCCTGCAGGATGACAAGGCGGCCAAAGGGTGGCTGATCACCATCCTCAGACGGGAGAACGCCCGCCGCTTTGAACGCAAACAGCTGGAGCTAGTGGATCTCGACGATCACCCTCAACCCCAGCACGATGCGCTGCACAGCGAGCAGGAGATGGAGAACGAGTGGTTGCACCGTCACATCGCCCGGTTGCCCGAGGAGTACCAGGAGCCACTGCTGCTGCAAGTCGTGGGAGGATTCAGTGGCGAGGAGATTGCCGAGATGCTCGGCCTCAACAAGAACACCGTCATGACCCGCCTGTTTCGCGCCCGCAACCAGATCAAGGAGGCGATGGAGCAGAAGAACCAAGCAAGAGGACACGGACATGGATGAACTCGAATTTCGCCGCAACGCCATGATCCAGCCCAACGATCAACAACCGGACTTTCTCAAAACCGCTGAAGCAAGCCAGGCTAATCGGAACTATCTCGACGAGATGAAACAGTTCGACAGAACTCTCAAGCATGCCATGCAGGTTGAGGTTCCCGCCGGACTGGCCGAGCGGATCCTGCTCAGGCAAGCCATGCTGCAAGACAGTGATGCGCCAGATGATATGCAGCCATCCCGCCCCCTTGGCACGGCGCCAGTCAAGCTCCGGACATCGACATCCTGGCGCCAGATCGCCCTGGCTGCATCGGTCGCCTTCCTGCTGGGAATGAGCACCCGCTGGATCACGCTGCCAGAAACGGCTCCTGCGGCCCTCTCCCTCGCACAGGTAGCGATGGCTCATGTCTATGGCGAAGAACCCTTTATTGAAGGTGTCGATGAGCAGGTCAATCTCCATAACATCAATGCCAAGATGGAGAAGTATGGCGCCACCTTGAGCGGGATGGATGGGCTCAAGGTGACCTATGTCAATCACTGCTCGTTTTATCAGGGACCAGCCTTGCACATGGTGATCCAGGGAAAGATGGGGCCAGTCACCCTCTTTTTAGTGCCCAAACATGTGCCATTAACCCTGCAACAGGCCACCTTTGAAGATGGCACCCTCAAAGGGGAGATTGTCCAGCTCAAAGGCGCCAATATGGTACTGATTGGCGAGATGAAAGAGCCACTTGCCCCCGTTGCCAACGCCCTGCAGTCACGTCTGCAGTGGGACATTTAACATCGCTGGTTAACAACCTCAGATCCATCCTCAATAGCAGGCGGCGGTCACGAGCCGCTGCCTGTTCCCCCCCTGATTACTCCCCTTTGTCACTCATTTGCCTCAAGATTTCGAAAAATTGACAAAATTATTTTTGTGACGGAGATCGGCAATCCAGGTCAATAATCCATCTTTAGACCCTGAAAATGATGAATTAAACAGCAAGTTAAAACAAATGATTAACACATCGATCACTTTTATGTATTCTGCTGTCACTGGTCTGATTTCTTACCTCCTACCAGATCCATAGAATCACGCCAGAATTGATTGGGAAGAAGCTGAAATAAAAACGGATTTTGTCGAGGTTTGCATTGAACGTGCAGCCAATATCGGCAAAAAAATCTGCCTACAAGAGAGAACACCATGACGACAACTATTTTCAAGAAGAGCCTGATTGCCGCCACCATCGCGCTGGCCACCGGTCAAGTCCATGCTGCGGCATTCCAGTTGAACGAGCACTCGGCCTCCGGTCTGGGTCGCGCCTATGCCGGTGAAGCAGCTATTGCCGACAACGCCTCCGTTCTGGCCCGTAACCCTGCGGCCATGACCACCTTCGACAAGATGGCAGTTTCTGTCTCCGGCACCTACATCAAACCGGATGTCGATGTGGATGGTGCTGTTTACGCTGGCGCGAACAAAATGGCGCCAGCCAGCGAAAGTGGCATTGCTCCGGCAGCCTTCGTTCCCGCCTCCTACTTTATTCAGCCGCTGAATGACCAGTGGGCTTGGGGTATTGGCATCTTCTCCAACTACGGTCTCTCCACCGAATACTCCAAAACCTTTACAGCAGGCTCAGCTGCTGGCGATACAGAATTAGTAACTTTTAACATCAACCCGAATATCGCCTATAGGGTTAATGAACAGTTCAGTGTTGGTGCTGGTATCAACGCAGTTTACGGCGCGGCCGAGCTGAATCGATACAAAGGCTCATTACCGATCCCTGGCTTAAACACCGACTCCAAAATTTCATCGATGAAAGGTGATACTTGGGGCTTTGGCTGGAACATTGGGACTCTTTATGAGATCAACGAAAATAACCGTTTAGCTCTCACATATCGCTCTCAAGTTGACCTCAAATTTAAAGGTGATTACAGCAATGACATTAACCCACTAATCCCAGGTTTAGGTGGCCTTGGAGGTAAAACTGTTGATGGACAACTAAACCTTGATTTGCCTGCTCAGGCTGAGTTCGCAGGTTACCACCGTCTAAACCAACAATTTGCAGTGCACTATTCAGTTAACTGGACTGATTGGAGTGCGTTTGAAGAACTTAAAGCAACTGGTTCCCAGTGTGGTGTTGGTACAGCCAATCCGGGGGTCTGTTTGCAAAAGCCAGAAAAATTTAAAGACTCACTCCGTTATTCCATCGGCGGTACTTGGTATGTCAACCCTGCTTGGGAAGCTCGTCTGGGCTTTGCCTATGACAACACCCCGATCGAAGCTGACTACCGCAGCCTGAGCATTCCCGACTCAGACCGTATCTGGTACAGCGCCGGTGCCACCTACCATATCAACACCGATATGAGCGTTGACTTTGGTATGGCTTATCTGGACGGTAAAGAAGTTGACGTCAACGAAGGTCTACGTAGCCACTCCGACAGCCTGCGTTGGAAAGGAACTTCCCACGGCAACGCCTTCCTGGCCTCTGCCCAGTTCAACATGAAGTTCTGATTATTGATAGAATTGAAAGAGCGCCGTCAGGCGCTCTTTTTTATCCGCAAAAGCCAGCTCAGCGTACACATGTAGCACACACCTGTTTGTTTTTCTTTTTTAATCAAGCTATTAGAGTGCATCATCCCAGCATTTAATCTTGTTTTATCCAGATACTGGCCATTACCGTTGCCTTACTGGTCATACCATATAAAATCCTGCCTCCATTCATATGACCGATTGAACCTTCGGGTAACAGCAAGGATTTTGCCATGCATCCCATCATCAAACCGTCCGCCATCGCCCTGCTGGTGATCGCGGGTCAGACTCATGCCGCCGGGTTCCAGCTGGCTGAACAGTCCGCTACAGGCATGGGACGCGCCTTTGCCGGTGAGGCCGCCATCGCGGATAACGCCAGTGTGCTCTCCCGCAATGCAGCAGCCATGACCCGCTTCGATCAGATGGCGCTCTCTGGCGGAGTCATCTATGTCAGTCCTGACGTCAATATTGAAGGTAACACCCGCTTGCCGACCAAAGCCGGTATCGTCACCTCCGACGCCAGTGCACACGATATTGCCGCCGCGGCCTGGGTTCCCAACGCCTATCTGATCATTCCACTCAACGAGCAGTGGCGACTCGGCTTCTCGGCAACCTCTTACTACGGCCTTGGCGTCAAGATGCCGGATAACTACAGCGCGGGACACTTTGGCAATGTCTCCGATATCAAGACCATGGATCTGGGTACCTCACTCGCCTATCGCATCAATGAGATGTGGTCAATTGGTGCCGGGATCTCTGCTATTCAGGGCGAAGGCGAAGTCGGTGGCACCTTCCCTTCTCGCAACCTGATCGCAAAACATTTGCAAGGGGATGGCTGGGCATGGGGCTGGAATGTCGGCACCTTGCTGGAGTTGTCCGAACAAACCCGAATTGGCCTCTCCTACCGTCACGATGTCACTTTGACCCTCTCGGGAGATGCTATCGTGGGCCGACCCAATGCAGATGGCTCAGTTACCGAAATCAGAGATACCGGCAGTCTGGATCTGCCGTTGCCAGCGACGGCAGAGTTGGCGGCATTCCATCAGCTGACTGACAAGCTGGCTATCCACGGCAGCCTGAACTGGACCAACTGGAGCAAATTCGTTCAGTTGGAAGCTGATCTCAACAATTTGCAGAACATGCACATCAAGGATGAGCACTGGGAAGATAGCTGGCGCTACGCCATCGGTATGACCTATCAGGTCACTCCCAAGTGGCAACTGCGCTCCGGTGTGGCCTATGACGCCAGCCCTGTGCCAGCCGATCGTCGTACCATTTCCATCCCGGATGCCGATCGGCTCTGGTACAGCCTGGGAATGGGGTATCAGTTCACGCCCAACCTGACCGTGGATCTGGGGCTGACCCTGATCGATGGCAAAAAGGTGGATGTCACTGAAAAAATGGAGCTGCAACCGGGTAATCCGATGACGACCTCCACCTTCCAAGGCACTTCCGAAGGGGATGCCTGGCTGGCTGGTGCACAATTGAGCTATCTCTTCTAAATTCCTTCCCTGCAAAAAACGCTATGCCAATTATTGCCTTACTCAATAAGGTGAACACTGGCATAGTGTTCTGCAACACCATAAAATCAACCCAGTACCTTTACTGGAGCAAGGCATGTATTCCTACGTAGCAAGACAGCCGATCCTCGACAGAGACCTCAAAACTCATGCCTATGAGCTGCTCTTTCGCGATAGTCTGAATAATGTCTTCCCGAGCATCTCCTCCCAACAGGCGACGTCACGCTTGGTGGTCGAACAGTTCCTGCAACAAAATATCGATCAGCTCTTGGGCGGCCGCCCCTGCTTTATCAACTTCCCCCACTCACTGCTGCTGGAGGGATTGGCAGAGTGCCTGCCGCCCGAAAAAGTGGTGATTGAGATCCTGGAAGATTCCCCACCGGATGATGCCCTGCTGGAAAAGGTGAAACAGCTGCACAAGCTGGGATATCAACTGGCACTCGATGACTTCACCATGTCGCCGGATTGGGAGCGCTTTCTCCCCTTTATCCACATCATCAAGTTTGATCTTCGTGCCACCCCCCTGATGCAGATCAAAGTGTTTATCCAGCGGCATCAGACGCTGGGGCTCACCTATCTGGCGGAAAAAGTAGAGGACAAGGCGGAGTTCGAGCGGGTCAAACAGCTGGGGATCCAGTTGTTCCAGGGCTTTTTCTTCAGCAGACCCGAGATGGTCAAGCAAGCCACTATGGAGCCAGCGCAAGTCGTGGTGATGCAGTTGCTCAACGTGGTCAACGAGGCAGAGCCTGATATCAACAAGATTGAGCAGCTACTCGGTCAGGATATCTCCCTCTCTCTCAAGCTGTTGCGCTATGTCAACCATCTCAAAGGTCACACCAACCCTATTTCGTCATTTCGCCAGGCTGCCATCTATCTGGGCAACACCCAGCTAAAGCGCTTTGTCTCGCTGGTAGCCGCGACCAGCGCCGGCAAGGGCAAGAGCGCCGAGCTCTACCAGATGTCGATGATCCGAGCCCGATTCTGTGAACTGCTGGCCCACGCCCACGCCCCGAGCCAGCAGGCACAACAGGCCTTTATCACTGGTCTCTTCTCCCTGCTGGATGTACTGATGGAGCAGCCGATGGACAAGCTGCTCGGCACTATCCCTCTTATCGACGATATTCGGCTGGCGCTGCTGGAGCGAAAAGGCAATCTCGGTTTCTACCTCGCGTTTTGTGAAGATTACGAGAGCGCCAACTGGTCACGGGTAACGGCCAGAACAGCCCGCCTGGGGCTGAGCGAGGATAAGGTGAGTCACCTCTATCTGGCCGCCACCACCTGGGTCACGGAACAACTGCTGGCGATGGAAGCCACCAATTAATTCGTCTCGTCATTCACCTCGACCGCGATAGCTGTCGCCTCCCCGCCCCCGATACAGAGCGCGGCCACGCCTCGCCGCAAACCCCGTTGCCGCAGCGCGGCGATCAGCGTCACCAGAATGCGCGCGCCACTCGCACCCAGCGGATGACCAAGCGCACAGGCCCCACCATGCACATTGACCTTGTGATGAGGGATGCCGACCCCGCTCATGGCCAGCATGGTGACCATGGCGAAGGCCTCGTTGATCTCGAACAGATCCACCTCTTCCACCGACCATGCAAGACGCGCCAGCAAGCGTGAAATGGCGCCAATGGGCGCAGAGGTAAACTCGGCGGGCAATGCTGCATGGCTCTGATAACCGACGATCCGTGCCAGCACTGGTACCTGCCAGGCTTGCGCCGTGGCGCCATCCATCAATATCAGCGCCGCCGCACCGTCCGAGATAGAGCTCGAATTTGCTGCCGTAATGGTGCCCTCCTTGCCAAACGCTGGCTTCAGGGTAGGGATCTTCTCCGGTCTGCCCTTGCCGGGCTGCTCGTCTTCGGCCAGCCACAAGCACTCACCGCGATAGACACTTGCCAGCTCGGATGCAAACGCGCCGGCTTGCTGTGCATCGCGCGCACGCTGCAACGACGCAAGAGCAAACTCATCCATGGCACTGCGGGTCAAACCGGCCAGATCGGCGCTGCGCTGGGCATGCACCCCCATCAGCTGGCCATCATAGGCATCTTGCAAACCGTCGAGGAATAGGTGGTCCAGCACCTTTTGATGCCCCATCCGAAAGCCGCTGCGGGCATTATCCAGCAGATAGGGGGCACGGCTCATACTCTCCATCCCCCCCGCGACCACTACCCTGTTGTCACCAAGGCGGATGGTATCCGCCGCCAGCATCACTGCTTTCATGCCGGATCCGCACACCTTGTTGACCGTGGTAGCAGGCACACTATCTGGCAACCCTGCTTTCAACAACGCCTGCCGGGCTGGCGCTTGCCCCACGCCCGCCGCCAGCACATTGCCCATAAGCACTTCATCGACCTGCTCCGGACTCAGCCCACTTTGCTGCAGTGCCGCCTCAATGGCATAGGCACCCAACTCAGGCGCAGTTACCTCTGCCAATGCCCCCTGAAACGCCCCCATCGGAGTCCGTTTTGCCGCCACAATTGCAATATCCATTTGCCAGCCTCTGTTTGTTACATGGCCATAACATAGGGGTTCTGACGCAATGGAACAAGAGTTGCAGTGCAGTTTACGTTTAGGTAAGGTGCAGACAGGATTTAGTTCGCCAAGAAGTCTGTATGAACAACAAGGATGAAGGACGGCGCTTCAGCATCAGTGAGCTGGCCCGGGAATTTGATATTACGACGCGCAGTATCCGCTTTTATGAGGATCAGGGGTTACTCAATCCCGCCCGAGAGGGACAAACCCGCATTTACAGCAAGCAGGACCGGGTTCGCCTCAAGCTCACCCTGCGCGGCAAGCGGCTCGGGTTCAGCCTCGCCGAGATCCGCGAGCTGTTTGATCTCTATGATGCAGACAAGAGCAGCCGCACCCAGTTACAGACCATGCTGGGACTGGTTGAGGAGAAACGGGAGACACTGCAACAGCAGATGGAAGATATCAGGATGGTGCTGCTGGAGCTGGATGCCGCCGAGCAGCGCTGTCAACAGGCCCTTAGCCAGCTGGGATAACCGCATTGCTGGCTTATCAGGTAAAGTCCTTTCAGCCTGTCACAAGATGCCAGATAGCAAAAAGCCACTCCCGAGAGTGGCTTTTCTTCAACCTGACGGTTCGCTATTAAACGCGAACGAAGTCCAGGTGGATCAGCTTGTAACGTACCGGGTGACGCTGGATAGCTTTCACTTTTACGTTAACTTCTTCACCGTTGATAACCAGAGTCAGTACAGACTCATAGAATTCCGGCTTCTCTTGAGCCAGGATCATTTTCTTGTGGTCAACAGTGATGGACAGGGCTTCTTTGCCTGCACCGTAAACGATGGCAGGAACTTGGTCAGCTTGACGCAGGCGGCGGCTCGCACCTTTCCCCAGGTCAGAACGGACTTCAGCTTGGAATACGAAAGACATAGTATGTATCTCTTTTGGATGAATTTATGGTGCTAACTGCGACCGGTCAGCACCTCGCAAAACGAGCGCGAATACTACCACGGGCCAAATTCGGATACAAGGTACCGACTCTGCATTTAGCGCCCCTGCTCCAACCGGGCGAATTGCTGCTGACGCTGGGCTGGGCTCAGGGCATCAAACCGCGCCAGGGTCTCGGCGCGCGGGCAGTAGAGTCCCTCCCCCGTTCTGACCCGAATGCTCTTGCCAAGCCGCTGCTGGTTCTCTGCCACCAGCGCCAGCAAATAGCTGTAGGTATCGGCTCCCCGGGCGCTGGATAACTGGTTGGCAATGCGCCACAGGGTCTCCCCTGCTGCGACCTGATGACACACAGTTTGTGGACCGCCGGCCGCAGGAGCCGAGAGGGTAAGCATGGCGTCACTGCCTGCGGATAAGCTAGCCGTGTGGCTGGCGAGCGCCATATCGTCGCTCGCTACTCCCTCATCTCCTTTGGCACCACTCATCCCCGCAGTGCGAAACGTCACTCCCAGCTGAGCCAGTAGAGGTTCGCTCTCGTCGGGGTCGATGGGCATATCAACACCACCGAACGCCTCTTGAGGTGTGCGAAACTCGGCGATAAAGGGCGCGATAGGTTGCGCCTGATAAGCAGGGGATCCACTCCCCTGCTGCACGATTGCACCAGCCGCAACAGCCTGCCCGGGGACAACCCCATAAGCCATCTCGTCGATGCGCCGCAGCCTTGCCAGATAGGTTTTGGAGAGCTGCGCCTCCCCCTCGAACAGATCGAAGGGGGGCACCAACCTAGCTGGAAAGAGGATCTGCCAGCGACCCTGCTTCTGCTTTTGGGCCAGCGGCGGAAACTGATTGCCACGCCAGGCCACAAACATCGCAGGCGGCGTGCGCGCCAGCGGGTAATATTCCGGGTTCAACTGCACCCAGGTTTGTTCCGCGATGGGTTGATAACCGCTGATCACCACCTGCGCCACACTCAACCAGATCCCCAGCATCCTTGCCTCCCTGACTTCCGTTTAAAAGGGCCCACCACCTTGGCAACCCCTTCCCACACTCTATATCACGCAGTTAAAACAGACAGATAGCAGCTTAGCACTGAGCGATGGCGTTAAGCACCCGTTTATCGGAGACCGGATAAGGGGTCCCCAGATTCTGGGCAAAAAACGATACCCGCAGTTCCTCGATCATCCAGCGGATATTGGCCACCTCGGTGGGAATAAGCTGGGATTTGGGGATCTTGGCCAGCAGCGCCTTGTACTCCGACTCCACGCTATGCACCTTGAGCATGTAGACCCGATCCCGGTTGGGATCGATAGCCAGCTTTTCGAGACGCCGCTCGATGGCCCGCAGATAGCGCAGCAAATCAGGCAACCGCTGCCAGCCGGTCTCGGTGACAAAACCTTTGTGAATAAGGTTGCCGAGCTGCTGCTGGATATCGGACATGGCAAAAGCGGTGTCGAGCTGCATCTTGCCCTTGAGCCGCTTCTTGATCTCATGGGACAGCGTCAGCACGGCTTCCACCTGCTTGGCCACCTCCACTACCGCATCGTTGAGCTCGGCGCGAACAAACTCCTTGAGCGCCTCGAAACCGGCCTCGTCCCAAGCCAGCCCGCCATGCTGCTCGATGAGCTTGTCGCAGCCACAGGCGATACAGTCATCAATCAGCTCCGCAACCTTGCCAAACGGATTGAAATAGAGCCCGAGCTTGGCCTTGTTGGGCAGCTTCTCCTGCAGATACTTGATGGGAGATGGCACGTTGAGCAGCACCAGCCGGCGCTGACCGGCCCACATCAGCTGCTGCTGCACCACCGGGCTCTCCACCAGCTGAATAGCGACCGAGTCCTTCTCGTCCACCAACGCCGGATAAGCTTTCACCTCGAAGCCGCCGCGCTTCTGGCTGTACTCTTGGGGCAATTCACCAAAGCTCCACAGAGTGAGGCCGGACTGCTCGATATCATCGTCCGCCACTTGTGACAGGGTCTCCTGTACCTTGCCACGCAGCGACTCTTTCAATGCCTCCAAATCTTTCCCTTCCGCCACCTTCTTGTGCTTATCATCCACCACCCGGAAGGTGAGTTTCAGGTGATCGGGCACAGCAGTCCAGTCCCAGGATTCACGAGGTACGGTGACGCCGGTCATGCGGCGCAGCTGACGCTCCATCTCGTCCAGTAGCGGCCCCTGTTCGGGGTTGATGCTGGCTAGCAGCGCATCGGCATAGTTGGGGGCTGGCACAAAGTTCTTGCGCATCGGTTTTGGCATCGACTTGATGAGGGCCACCAACAGCTCGTGACGCAGCCCCGGGATCAACCACTCGAACCCCTTCACCTCCACCTGATTCAGGAGCGGCAGCGGAATATGCAGGGTCACGCCATCGGCGGCCTCCCCCGGCTCGAACTGATAGGTCAACTTGAGCTTGAGGCGCCCCTGCTGCCAGAAGTTGGGGTAGTCGAGATCGCTGATGTGGGCAGCATCCCCCTTCATCAACATCTCTTTTTCGAAGTTGAGCAGCTCGGCGTCCCGCTTTTGCGCCTCTTTCCACCACTTGTCGAAATGGCGAGCGGAGATCACCTCCTCCGGCAAACGAGCATCGTAGAAGCGGAACAGGTCCTCGTCATCCACCAGGATGTCGCGCCGACGGGACTTGTGCTCCAGCGCCTCCACCTCGGCCAGGAGCTTGCGGTTATCGCTGAAGAAGCGGTGACGGGTCTCGAAATCCCCCTCCACCAAGGCGCGGCGGATAAAGAGCTCGCGGCACAGCGCCGGATCGATACGGCTGAAGTTGATGGTGCGCTCGTTGACCAGAGTCAGACCATAGAGGGTCACCTTCTCTTTGGCCATTACAGCGCCGTTTTTCTTCGACCAATGTGGGTCGCTGTGGTGCAGCTTGATGAGGTGGCCTGCCAGCGGCTCCACCCACTCGGGCTCAATCTTGGCGTTGATGCGAGCGTAGAGGCGCGAGGTCTCCACCAATTCTGCGGCCATCACCCACTTGGGCGGCTTCTTGAACAGACCCGAGGCCGGGAAGAGGTGGAAGCGGCCGTTGCGGGCGCCAAGGAACTCGGGCTTTTCCAGATCCTTGTTGCCGATGTGGCTCAAGAGGCCGGTCAGCAGGGCACAGTGCACCGTCTTGAAATCCGCCGGTTCATGGTTGGCTTTAAAACCCAGCTCCTTGACCGTCTGACGCAGCTGGAAGTGAATGTCCTGCCATTCACGCACCCGCAGGTAGGAGAGAAACTCCTTCTGGCACATGCGGCGGAACGGGTTGCTGCCAAGGGCATCCTGCTGCTCTTTCAGGTAATTCCACAGATTGACGAAGGCAAGGAAATCGGAATCCTTGTCCTCAAAGCGTCTGTGCTGCTCGTCGGCGGCCTGCTTCTTCTCCATGGGCCGCTCGCGGGGATCCTGAATGCTGAGGGCCGCGGTGATCACCATCACCTCGCTCAGACAGCCAGTCTGCGCCGCGCTGATCACCATCTTCGCCAGACGCGGATCAAGTGGGATGCGCGAGAGCTGGCGACCGGTCTCGGTCAGCTGCAACTTGGCTTCGCGCTCACCGGTGGCGGGCAGCTCGCGCACCGCCTCCAGCTCTTTCAAGAGAGTCAGGCCATCCTTAATATGGCGCGACTCAGGCGGCTCGACGAACGGGAAAGCCTCCATATTGCCAAGGCCGAGCGCCAGCATCTGCAGGATGACGGAGGCCAGGTTGGTACGCAGGATCTCGGGGTCGGTAAAGGCGGGACGGCTGTTGAAATCCTCCTCCGAGTAGAGGCGGATACAGATACCATCCGCCACCCGGCCGCAGCGCCCTTTACGCTGGTTGGCGCTGGCCTGGGAGACCGGCTCGATGGGCAGGCGCTGCACCTTTGTACGCCAGGAGTAACGACTGATGCGGGCGGTGCCCGGGTCAATGACGTAACGAATGCCCGGCACCGTCAGCGATGTCTCCGCCACGTTGGTGGCCAGCACAATGCGTCGCCCAGCATGGGGCTGGAACACCTTGTTCTGCTCGGCGTTGGAAAGACGCGCGTAAAGCGGCAACACCTCGGTATCGCGCAGATTGAGCTTGCGCAAGGCATCGGCGGTATCGCGGATCTCCCGCTCGCCGTTCATGAAGATGAGGATATCCCCCACCCCCTCGCGGGCCAGCTCTTCCACCGCATCGAAGATCCCCTGCAGCTCGTCACGCTCTTCCAGACCTTCGTTCTTGTCACTGCTTTTTTTATCAACAAATAGTGGACGGTAGCGCACCTCCACCGGATAAGTGCGGCCGGAGACCTCAATCACCGGCGCCTTGTTGAAATGGCGGGAGAAGCGTTGCGGGTCGATGGTGGCCGAGGTGATGATCACCTTGAGATCGGGGCGCTTGGGCAACAGCTGCTTGAGATAACCCAGAATGAAGTCGATATTGAGGCTGCGCTCGTGGGCCTCATCGATGATGATAGTGTCGTACTGGGTGAGCATCCGGTCGTTCTGGATCTCCGCCAGCAGAATACCGTCAGTCATCAGCTTGATGTGGGTCTGCTCGCTCACCTGATCGGTAAAGCGGACCTTATAACCCACGTAGTGGCCGAGTTCGGACTCCATCTCTTCGGCAATACGAGCCGCGACGGTGCGGGCTGCCAGACGGCGCGGCTGGGTGTGGCCAATAAAACCCTTCACTCCGCGCCCGAGCGCCAGACAGATCTTGGGGATCTGGGTGGTTTTGCCCGAGCCGGTTTCCCCGGCGATGATCACCACTTGATGCTCTTGAATGGCCTTGGCGATCTCAGCCTGCTTCTGGCTCACCGGCAGGTTGTCCGGATAGGTGACCTTGGGCACTCCGGCCAGACGGGTTTGATAGCGCGCTTCGGCGGCGGCCAAATCAGCGGCGATGGTCTCCAGCACGGCGGCCTGTTTGCCTTCAGGCAGCTTCTTGACCCCGTGCAGACGGCTGGAAAGGCGGCGGGCGTCGAGATTCATGCAGGCAGAGAGACGGCGGCGCAGCGCCTCGATAGAGAGAGACAAGGTACGAATTCCTTAAATAGGTGCCCAGAGGGGCCATATCGATTAGCTGCGAGCGATCCTAAAGAGCGAGCGGGAACGGTGCAAGCCTTAACGTAGCGTTATATATGGGAAGACAGAGAGATTGGCCGATCTTCATATATGGCAGAACAATTATTGTAAGATGGCATAACACGAATAAATGGCAGCATATGAAATATGCCAAGGCAAGCCGAAGCTTGCCTTGGGAGAGAGAAAAACAGGGCTAACCGTGGGTGTGATGGACAAAACAGGTGGTGAGCTGGGCGTGAATGGCCTGCATGACATTGTGACGATTGATGACACCGAGCAGACGCCCCTCCTCCACCACCGGATAGATCTTCGGCTTTTGTCCCATCATCATCTCCGCCAGACTCAAAATGCTGGTATCTGGTCCCACCGACAGCACCTCCTTGCGCATCACATCCTTGACCTGCGCCACCTGTTCGCAGTGATAGGCCTCCTTAAGCAGCACTGCGATGCAATCCTGCTCGGAGATCCAGCCAATCAGATGGCCCTGCTCATCCACCACCGGGCCACCGAGCTGATGACTGTTCAGAAATTTCTCGACCGCAGCTTGCACCATCATGTCGGCAGTGAAGGTGATGGGTCTGCTCTGCA
This sequence comes from Aeromonas sp. 102P, assembly GCF_051920345.1. Classification (NCBI taxonomy): domain Bacteria; kingdom Pseudomonadati; phylum Pseudomonadota; class Gammaproteobacteria; order Aeromonadales; family Aeromonadaceae; genus Aeromonas; species Aeromonas sp. 102P. Next base: position 3,055,191 of record NZ_JBQBCZ010000001.1, read on the forward strand.
TATAATCCTTGGCTTTTAGCGATTCCATATCTGCTCCCCTACGGTAGTCCATCAAGCTGGCGTCTTGTGCGCCGGTACCGGCACCATGCTCGGCTTGTTCCAAGCATAGCTGGCTCGCAGCAGTATGAGTCAGCGGCCAGCCTCTCCCTCAATTGATGGCATGATCCGGCTCGCGATCCGGAATGGCTGCCATCATCATCTGCGGCAGGTGATCGGCCAGCACCGCCACTACAGCGGGATCGACCCGCCCCTGATCCGCCAGTTGCTGCATAAAGGTCAATGCGTCACGGGCAGGCAGGCCGCGGCGATAAGGTCTGTCCTGCACCATTGCCTGAAAAATATCGGCAACCCGCAGGATCCGCGCTTCGAGCGCCATGGCGGATGCTGGCAGGTGGAACGGATAGCCCTCCCCATCAGGCTCCTCATGGTGATAGGCCGCCCAACAGGCAATCTCTTCAAACCCTTCGATATGGCGCAGGATCTGGTAAGTCTCGAAGCTGTGGGTATTGATGATGGCCCGCTCCTCTTTCGTCAGGCTGGCAGGCTTGTCGAGGATCTCGTCCGGCACCCTGAGCTTGCCCAGATCATGCAGCAAACCGGCGATCTCCAGCATGTCACAATGGATGGCACTGACTCCCATCAATTCTGCCAGTGCCCGAGACAACCTGCTCACACCGAGTGAATGCGTCATCGTGAATGGGCTTTTGGCATCGACAATGCCGGAGAAGATCTGCGCCAGCGCTTTTAGCTCCCCGTTGAAGGTCAGGCAAGGCTCCCGCACCTGCAGCATCTCCAGCATGTAATCATTGATGGAGCGCACTTCCAGCTGCAGCCAGAATGCCTCAGAGCGAGACGCCTTGAGGAAGGCATCCACCAGCTCGGGGGCAAAGAACTCGTCACGGAAATCCTGCAGGCGTGCGCGGATCTCGTTGGTATGCATCAACAATGAACCATCGCCATAGTAGGGCGCCGCCAACGCATCGCAGCGATCCACCAGAAAGATAAGGTTGGCCTGACGGGCTACATTGGGGTCCACATCAGCCATTTCGCGCAGCAGGTGCCAGTGGGTGTGGTGATAACGGATAGGCAGGGCCAGTGGGGCCAGCAAACGGAAATCCTTGAGCAGCTGATATCCCACCTCGCAGTGGCGCTGGGAGGACTCCCAATCGAACTCGCTGACCAGATGATGATGGGTGATGGTCGAGGAGACACCGATATCATGCAGCACCCCCAGCTCGAACAGCAGACAGCGCTCGGCCTCACTCATCCCCAGCTCCCGACTGCACTCGGCAGCCATAATCCCGACCCGTTTACCGTGGGCCACATCGCCAATGCCCACCAGATCCAGCGAGGCTGACAGGGCATACACCACCTGCCTTAGATCCACTTGCAATGAAAAGGGGGCTGCGCCCTGCGCTCTGTCCATGATCCGGGTCCCATGCGATGTTGTCGTATCAAACTGGCGCTGTTTTATCCTTCGCCTTCTATCAACTTAGTCAATAGCCGAGCCTTTTACCTTGTTTTGGTGATGCCTCCGAACGGTTGAGATGGTATGGTGGGTGCTTTTGAGATTTATGGATTCATGGCATCCATCACCGTTTACTGTCCTCGTTGCAACTCTGACCACGTATATCGTCATGGGAAGACCCCTGCTGGCCATGTTCGCTATCGTTGCCCCGCCTGTCCGCAAGTGTTTCAGCTCAACTAGACCTATGAAGCCCGCAAGCTTGGCGTTAAAGACAAGATTGTTGATATGGCCTTCAACGGCTCAGGTGTTCGTTATACTGCTCGCGTCCTCAAGATTGGCATCATGTAGTGGTCTAATCATCCCGGACACCATTTTAGGTGGTACAGTCGCCACCATGACCTGAGGTGTTCAATGACAAGATTACGTCGCTCATTTACTGCCGAATTCAAACTCGAAGCCGCATCCTTGGTGCTCGACCAGGGATATTCTGTCCCTGAAGCCAGCCGTTCACTGGATGTCGGTGAAACTGTACTCCGTCGCTGGGTTCAGCAACGGCAATCCGAACGAACTGGCACAACCCCAATCGGCAAAGCACTGACTCCGGAGCAGCAAAAAATCCAGGAGCTGGAAGCCCGTATCAATCGACTCGAACGAGAAAAGGACATTCTAAAAAAGGCTACTGCTCTCTTGATGGCGGACGAGTTCACACGTACGCGCTGATAGACCGATTAAGGGAGCAAGCCCCCATCACCCTGGTCTGTTGCGCTTTCGATGTTCCAACATCCTGTTTTTACGACTATCTGGCCCGCAGGCGGGCGATTAACCGTGAGCGCATGCAGCCGCGCTCTGAGTTGCGCCGTTTGTTCAAAGCGAGCCGGAACTCAGCGGGCAGCCGCGCCTTGATGTCGATGATGCGGGGGTTGGGATATCAGATTGGTCGATTCAAAGTACGTAACCTGATGAAGGAAGCCGGGCTGGTATCCAAGCAACCGGGCGCTCATCGCTATCAGGTCGCTCGGTCTGAACGACCGGACATTCCCAATCTGCTGGCCCGCGAATTTGATGTCCAGCAACCCAATCAGGTGTGGTGTGGCGATATCACCTACGTCTGGGCAGGTGGCCGTTGGCATTACCTGGCAGCGGTTCTTGACCTGCACACCCGGCGGGTCGTGGGCTGGGCGATGTCTGATAAGCCTGATGCAGAATTGGCAATCAAAGCACTGGAGATGGCCTATCAGCAGCGGGGTTGCCCATCCGGTATGCTATTTCACTCTGACCAGGGCTGCCAATATGGTAGCCGGGCATTTCGGCAACGACTGTGGCGCTATCGCATGACCCAGAGTATGAGTCGGCGTGGCAACTGCTGGGATAACGCCCCGATGGAACGGTTGTTCAGAAGCCTGAAGTCAGAGTGGCTCCCGGCTATGGGATATATGAGCTTGCGAGAGGCGAAGCGGGATATCAGTTACTACCTGATGGATTACTACAACTGGCGTCGTCCACATTGCCACAATGACGGGATGCCACCAGCAAAAGCCGAAGAACGGCCTAACCAAGTGTCCGGATTTAGTTGACCACTACAGATCTGCAGAGCCCATCATATTCCACCAAACTCTGCGACATCGTAAGTGGTCACAGCACCTCAACCTTTACTTTGATAATCCCGTCGCGAATATTGCCGATGGCACTAAACGCAGATTTGGAGAGATCGATAATACGTCCTCTTTTAAAGGCGCCGCGGTCATTGACCTTGACCACTACACTCTTGACGTTGGCGAGGTTGGTGACCCGCACCATGGCGCCAAAGGGCAATTCCATATGGGCGGCGCTATTGAGGTTGTTACGATATAACTCGCCGCTGGCGGTCTTTTTGCCGTGATAGCGGTCGGCATAATAGCTGGCATAGCCGGTTTCGCTATAGCCGCGCCAGTTGCCGCCGTGACTCTCGTCATAACGGCTGCTACAGGCCGCCAGCAGCAGGCAAAGAGATAACAGCAGCCCTTTCTGGATATGTTGCACCTTTCCCCTCTCCTCTCTTCTTTCCACTCTGCGCTATTTTTGCATCTTCGATGCGGCCGGTGACGCTGGCGACACGCTTGCAGGCGGGAGCTCTCACCTTGCCATAGATCCAAGGCACTCACCATGTTACTCGCCTTGTTGTCAGGCAGCAGCGACGGTGCGGCTACTTTGCCATATCTTCCATGTAAAAAGGGAGGCAAATGCCTCCCTTTAACCTATTTACCGGTCATCCCGTATCGGGATGGGCCAGAGACCTCTCAGGCAATCAGCTTGTCATCGGCAAAGCCGAAGCCGCGCAGGCCCACCACATGCACATGCTCGTGCTTGCCCTGCACCTTGCGGATGAGCTTGTAGGTGGTGCCCTTCTCGGGACTGATGTTCTCGGGCGCCGCGATAAGCAGCTGCATATCCTGCCGCTCGCACAGCTCGAACAGGGTGGCGATGGATTTGCCATCCAGACGGGCCGCTTCGTCGAGGAACAGCAGACGGCAGGGGGCGATATCCTTGCCGCGCAGACGGCGGGACTCCTCCTCCCAGCTGATCAGCACCATCAAGAGGATGGCCTGGCCGGTACCGATCGCCTCGCCGGTGGAGAGCGCGCCGCTCTCGGCACGCAGCCAGCCATCGGCCCCGCGCTGCACCTCGATCTCCAGCTCCAGATAGTTGCGATAGTCGAGCAGCACGTCACCCATCACCTGATAGCTGCGATCCCCCTGTTCGATCTGCGGGTTCAGGCGCTGGAACAGCTTGGCCATCGCCTCGGAGAAGCTGAGCTCCTTGTCGGCGAACAGATCGTTGTGCATGGCGGTTTGATCGGCCAGCGCCGTCAACAAACGGGTATGAGCCTCGCGGATATTGACGTTGAGGCGCACCCCGCGCACCAGACCGAAGGCGATGTTCTGCAAGCCCTGGTTGAGCACCCGGATGCGGTTCTGCTCGCGGCGGATGATGTTGGTGATCTTGGCCGCCACCTCGTGGGAGGAGAGCGACAGGTGGGTTTCCCGCTGCTTGAGCTCATCGGCCAGACGGGCCAGCTCGATCTCCATCTCCTCGATCGCCTCAACTGGATCATCGGAGCGGATGATGTCGTTGCGGATGCGATCTTTAAGGTAACGATAGACCTGCACGTAGAAGGCGACCTTCTGCTCGGTGCTGCGGTTGCCCTCGGATAGTCGCAGCGCATCGCGCAGAGCTTCGTCGTGGGCCACCGCCACCCGCAGGGCGCCGAGAGCCTTGTCCGACATGGAACGCAGCTCGTCGCTGTCCAGATACGCCAGCTCGCGCTTATTTAAACGCTTCTCGACGTCGGTCTCCCGCGCCAGCCGCACCACCCGCGACCAGCTCGCCTTGTGACCCACCAGTGATTTACGGGCGCTGTAGTAATCCTTGCCTTCCAGCTTGAGACGACCACCGAGGGATTCGATCTCGCGCTTGGTCACCTGCAGCTGGGCCTCGGCGCTGGTGCGACGGGAACGGGTGCGGATCAGCAGCTCTTCAATCTCTTTCTTGTGGGCGCGCGCCTTCTCTTCCATATCGTCAGAGAGGGTCAGCCCCATGGCCGCCAGCTCCTGTTCGAACTCGGTCAGGGTCTGGCGCTTGGCCTCGACGCTGGAGTTGAGGGCGGTGCGCAGCTGCAACGCCTCGGTATGGCGCAGGGCAATCTGCTTGTGCTGCTCGCCAGCGGTGCGGGCGGCAAGCTCGGCCGCTTTCAGCTTATCTTTGAGTCGCTCGCTCATCTCGGAGGCCTTGCCCAGCAGGTCTTGCGCATCCTGATAGGCAAAGTGCGGCAGACGGGCCACCAGCTGATCGAGGGCGTAGCAACGGCGTTTCTGCTCGGCCAGCAGGTCACTCACCTCATCGTAAGCTGCCTGCAGCGCCGCAAGATCCTGCGGATCCTGACGCAGCACCTGCACCATGGTTTCCAGTTTTTCCAGCGACTTACCGTGTTTGGCGATAAAGGCTTCGGCCTGTTTCAGGGCTTCCACATCGGCGTGAGCCGCCTCGAGGCGGGCTGCCAGCTCTGTCTCGGCAAACAGGTGAGCAAAGGGCAGCATCCCCTGCACCAGCTGGATATGGCGAGTCAGCTGGGCGGCGGCCGCTTTGGCCTCGGCCAGCTGCTTGTCACACTCACCAATGGCTCCTTGCAGCGCGCGCAGTTCGGCCTGCTTGGCCTGCACTTCGGCTTCGGGGTCGGGGCGGAAGGCGATATCCAGATGCTGACCGATAAAGTCGCGGAAGTGACCGTAGAGACGGTGATACTTCTGCTGCTCAAACGCGGCCTTGGCGTAGCCCTCGATGAGCCCTTCGCGTTCAAGGTCGAGCTGCTCGATCCGTTTTTCCCGCGCCGCGCGACCAAACAGCGGCAGCTCGGGATAGCGGGAGAAGCGCACCTGACGCTTGCTGGTGCGCACCAGCACGGCGTCCCCCAGCTCGTCCGCTTCCACCAGATCCTCGTCAAAGGAGTCGGGGTTGCCCTGAATCAGGTAGATATCTTCCGGGCAATCTTCCAGCTTTTTCAGCCGCTCGATGGCACCTTCGAGGTCGAGCACCACCAGGGCGCTGCGAGCCGGGCCGTAGAGCGCGGAGTAGTAAGGGGCATCATCGATGGAGATGTCGTCATAGACATCGGAGAGCAGTACGCCCCCCACCTGCTCGGCGATGCGGGCAAGGCGGGGATCCGCCTCGCCAGCCCCCAGCTGCAGGTTGCGAATTTGCAGCTCCAGCGCCTGTTTCTGGGCCGCGATGCGATTGCTCTCCTGCTCGAACTCGCGCTCCTTGTCGAGCACTGTCTGCATACCGGCCGAAAGCTCTTCGGCGGTGGCGAGCGGCAAACCGCTCTGCTCGCGCAGTTGCTCGAGTTTTTCAAAGGATTTGAGCCAGCGTGGCGCCAGCTTGGTGAGCTCCGCAATGTCACGGCCCAGCTGGGTGCCCTGATGCTCGAGGCTGGCGCGGCGCTGGTTCACCTCCGCCTGCTGCTCGGAGAGCTCCTCCTGACGGGTGCGCTGGGCTTCGAGGAAGATCTCCAGCTCATCGCTGCTGGCAATCAGCTGGCCGGAGGCCTGCTGCAGCTCGTCACGCAGCTTGAAGAGACTCTTCTGGCTTTCGCTCTCTTTCTCTAGGCGAGCCAGCGCGGCGCGCAGCCCCTGCCCCTGCGCGATGCGAGCCTTGTCTTCGATGTGACGCTTGAGCAGCGCCTGCGCGGTAGGCCAGGCGGCCTCGCGCACTGTTTCCGGAGCGATGCTCAAAAGCAGCGCCAGCGCCGCTTCGTGCTCGGCCACTGCCGCCTTGGCCAGTGCCAGCTGTTGCTCGGCCCCCAGCACCCGGCTGGTGAGGCTCTGCTCGGCGGCGCGGAACTGGTGCAGGGTGTCGCTCGCTTGTTCGGCGGTCAGCCCGGGCAGCTCGCACTGCTCGCGGGCAGCATCGAGGGCCTGCACCGCCTGACGGTACTGGATGGCACGGGTCTGCTGGATATCGAGCGCCTGCTGGTAGTCGGCCAGCTGGGTCTTGAGGCTGTCTACCTCGGCCTGCGCCAGCTCCTTGCGCTCTTCCACCTCCAGCAGCTGGCCGTGGATCTCTTCCACTACCGCTTGCTGCTGCTCGAGTTTGTCAGAGAGATCAGCCAGATCGGCGCGGTACATCTCGATCTTCTTCTGCAAGCTGACGGCCGCCATCACCTTGGCCAGATGCTCGGAGGCGGACTCCAGCTCGTCGGTCAGCAATTTTTCGCGGTTGGTGAGCTGCTCCACCTCGTCGGCCAGATAGATGGCGCGCTGTTTCTCTTCGGCCAGAATGCGGCGCTTGTCGGCCAGCTCCTGGCGAGCCTTGAGGGCCAGCTCGGAGAGACGGCTCTTCTCGGCGGCGTTGCGCACATAGTCGGCGGCCACATAGTGAGTGGTCTCGGTGATCAGGTTCTTGAACAGATCCCGCTGACCCTGGGTTTCCTTGATCGCTTCCAGCGTGCGGCGGTTTTCATAGATGGCCGCCTCCATGTCTGCAAACGCCTTGCGCACCCCGGAGTTCTCCGGCAGCAGGTATTCGCGCAGGGAACGGCTGATGGACGAGGAGATGCCGCCGTAGAGGGAAGCCTCGATCAGGCGATAGAACTTGCCGCGATCTTTTTGATCACGCAGTTTCTTCGGGGTGATGCCGAACTCGAACATGAAGTTGTGATAGTCGGTCACCGTATTGAATTTGGCGACTTTCAGCGCCCCCAGCTCGGCGGCAGCCCCTTTCAGATCGGTAAAGGCGCGTACCCGCCCCTTGCCGCCATCGAGCTTCTCCAGCAGCAGATCGGTCGGCGCCAGATTCTCCGGCACATCCACCAGTGCAAACGGGGTGATGTTGACCTTGTTGTCGCGGTTGGCCACCTGCTCGAGGTGCACGCCGACCCAGATCCGCTGTTCGCGGCTGTTCATCACTTCCAGCAGGGAGTAGCAGTGGCCACGCTGCAGCTTGCCGTAGAGCCCCTTGTCACGGGAGGCGCTGCTCGATCCCGCTTCCGTGGTATTGCGGAAGTGAAGCAGTGACTGGTCGGGGATGAGCGCCGCGATAAAGGCCGCCATGGTGGTGGACTTGCCCGCGCCGTTGCCGCCGGAAAGGGTAGTGACCAGCTGGTCGAGATCGAAGGTTCGGGCAAAGAAGCCGTTCCAGTTGACCATGGTCAGGGATTTGAACTTGCCTCGCACCGGTTATACCTCCAGATCCAGTTGTTCTTCATCGAGATCCGCCTCGATGTCATCAAAGAGCGAGTCGCTGCTCGGCATTTCGTCGTCGTGGAAGATGGCTTCACCCTCCTGGATCATCCGCAGCTGAACGGCGCGCGGATCTTCATCGGAGCGCACGTCAGCGGCGAAACGGAACACCGATTCGTTGACCCGGAATTTATCCCCGTTGCCAAGGGCGGTGATCATGCCAAGGCGGCGCAGACGGCGCATGGAGGTACGGATCTTTTCGAGCAGCTTCTTCTTGTCGAGATCGGTACCGCCGGAGCGGCTGTTGACCATCCGCAGCAGCTGCTTCTCGTCGGCGAGGCTCAGCACCTCTTCTTGCAGCTCGGCCATGGCGAATACCCCTTCGGAAGCCAGACGATCCGGGCTCAGGTAGAGGTAGCAGAGCACCTTGCCCACCAGCATATCGAGCTCGGAGAGCACAGTGGTGCCGATGTCCGAGCTCGGGCGCGGGCGCAGGTAAAAGAAGCCTTCCGGCGCCTTGATCAGCTCCACCTGATAGCGGCCGTAGAAGATCTCCAGCTCGCTGTGATACTCGACCAGCGCCGAATGCTGCTCGAACTCGTCGGCACTGATGTGACGGCCGGAGCGCAAGGCGGTGTCGATGCGCGGAAACAAGGGGTTGGCAATCGCCTCTGCAAGGCGCAGCGGCAAGGGAAACTCAGAATTGATCAATGACATAGGCCTGAACCTTGGATCCAGCTTGGTTAATGGGTTTCCATGCGGGTTGGCGATGCAGTTCGCGCTCGCCGCTGGCATGGCCCAGGCGCACGGCCTGGTCGATCAGAAGACGCGCCACATCGAAGTGGGCATGGGCCGGGTAGTCCAGCAGGTATTCCCGCAGCACATCGGCCAAGTCCAGCTGCTGGCCCTGCTCGGGGTAGCGGGCCAGATAACGCTCGATGCGCTCAGCCAGCTCCTGGTTGATGTCCACCATCTCGACGTACTCCATCTCGAGTGGCACCTCACCGGTCACCTCCTCGTCGTGGATGGCGATGGTTTCGTCGCGCAGCTCCAGCAGACGGGGCTCTTCGGCCACCCGCAGCTGCCAGTTGTGCTGCTCGAAATTGCGGATGGACTCGCGCAGCCGCTGGCTGAAGGCGCGGTTCTTGTCCATATCGATGGCGTTGCGGATAAATTTGTGGACGTGTCTGTCGTAGCGGGACCAGAGCTCGATGCACTGCTGACCCCAGCTGGTGATGACATCAAGACGACCTTGCAAGGCGTGAGTCAGCTCCTCGACGTGGAACAGATCGTCGCGCCCCTGCGCCGCTTCCTGAATATTGAGCAGCCCCGCCTGCAGGCGGTGGCCGGCGGCATCCAAGGTATCTTGCAGCTCGCGCAGGGTCTGGCCGGTCTCGTGCAGCAGCTTTTCGCAGCTGTGAATGGCATCGACCCAGTTCTGGGTCAGCAGGGCCGCAATCTCGCTCTTGACCTGATTCTGCTGCTCATCCATGGCGCGCTGGGTGAGATCGATTCGCCCCAGGGTCTCTTCCAGCGAGAAGGTGAGGCGCGGCAGCACCTCGGCATCCCACTGTTCACGGGTGTTGGTCTCAAGCGCCGCCTTGCGGGCGGTGTCGAGCTCGGAAGCCAGGTGCTCGAGCAGAATGGAGAGCTTGATGGAGTCAACCTGACGCTGATCCATGAAAAAGTCGACGATGCTCACACCCAGGCGCGACAGGCGGTAGAGGCTCTCCCCCGCCACCATGTCGGTGTTGAAACGCGACAGCAGCTGCTGGCGAATGAGATCGTTGATGGCGTTGTTGGCGCGACCGGTGAGGGTCTCGTCCATCTGGCCGAAGGCGCTGCTGACATAGCCAAAGGCGTCGTGCAGCGCCGCCTCCGACAGGTCCGACTCATCTTCGGACAGGGTCTTGATTGCAATCAGAAAGGCCAGCCGGTCGGTCGGCAGGCTCAACGCCAACCCCTCCTGCCTGACCCACCCTACTAGCTCCGGCAAAGAACGCTCTGGCAGGGTACGGGATGTACTCATCATGATGTTGTCATCTCGTTGTTGTATTGGGCGCAAAATCGTGCGCGCGGCTACATCCAGTAGCATCGAAAACATGGTTCACATCGACGTGAACTGCGAGCAATCAGCTGGCCGGCTTCTGGGCCATCACATGGATATAGCGACCGAGGGCGACAAAAGGCTCCTGACGGCAATATTGCTGCTCCATGGCCAGCAGATCGTCGAACTTCTCCACCTGATCCTGCTTGTGACGCATATAGTCGTGGATCACCCGCACTCCGGTCTTGCCGATGATGCGCAGCCCCCCGCGACCAATCCAGTCATAGACCTGCTCCGGCAATTGGGGATTGGTGGGCGTAAGCGCAGTCTGGCGCTTCTTGCGAAGACCAAGGCGCACATAGTCAAAATTGCCCACCACCAGGCTCTGGAACAGCAAACCATGACGGTTGTAGAAAAGCAGCGACAGTATGCCCCCGGCATTGACGAAAGGGAACAGACCCAGCAAGGTCTGGCGCGGCTCGGCGAGCCACTCCAGCACCGCATGGCAGAGCACCAGATCAAAGGTGCCGGTCACGTGTTGCTTCAGATCCTGAATGGGGCAATGGATGAGACGGATTTTGTCTTCCAGCCCCTTCTCGGCGATCTGGCTGCGGGCTAGTTCCAGCATTTCTGCTGACAGATCGCATAGCTCCACCTGATGGCCCATGGCCGCCAGCTTCTGGGCGAAATAGCCAAAACCGCCCCCCGCATCGAGGATGCGCAGCGGACGGTTGCCAAGGCGGGCCAGGCAGGCTTCGATGTCGCTCCAGACAATGGTGGTGCGGATGCGCCCCTTGGTGGAGTCGTAAATGTTGCGGGCGAACTTGTCGGCGCGCCCGTCAAAACTCTGATCGTGCTTCAAGGAGAAACTCAACATTAGCGCCACAGGGTTGTGGCCATCCCAAAAAAGAGAGGTATTCTGTCACATCCCGAATTTGCTGAAAACTCAAGGAAGTGTCTGCCGTGTTTGTGATTAAAAAGTGGCTTGGTCAGCTGTTGATGCCGCTCCCCTTCTCCCTCTCCCTGCTGCTGGTCGCCCTGCTGCTGCTCTGGTTCACCCGTTTTCAGAAAACCGGCAAGCTGCTGGCCACTCTCTCGCTGCTCATTGTGGCGCTGATGGGGATGCGGCCGGTGAGCTATGAACTGGCCCGCGGGCTGGAGCAGACCTTCCCGCCGTTCGAGGTGAGCCAGCATCCCAACATCGATGCCATAGTAGTGCTCGGCAATGGCCATGTCAGCGACCCGGCGGTGCCGATGCGCAGTTGGCAGAACAATATCTCGCTGGCACGGACTCTCGAAGGGGTTCGCCTTGCCCAGGCCTATCCCGACGCCGAACTGGTGTTCTCCGGCTATGTATCGGGGGATACCCTCTCCAATGCCGATGTCAATGCCCGGATGGCCGAGAGCCTCGGCATATCCCGTTCGCGAATGACGTTGTTTGAAAACAACAAAGACACTCATGATGAAGCGGTCAGTATCAGCCGCCATCTGAAAGGAAAAGAGGTGGCGCTGGTCAGTTCGGCCACTCATTTGCCACGTGCCATGGCCCTCTATCAGGGTCAGGGACTCAAGGCCGTGCCGGCCCCCACCGACTACACCGCCAAGCAGAGCCAGGTACCCCAGCCCCTCTACAGTTATTTACCCAAAGGGCGTTATCTGATGTATTCCGAAGCTGCCATCCACGAATGGATTGGGGTATGGTGGGCTCGCTTGCGGGGGCAGGTTAACGAATGAGCGATCAAGCGTTTCATTCCTGATTTGGATCAGGAAAGCGAAAAAAAATTACGTCATTTGCCGCCGGGTCAGCTATCTTGGGCTCGGTTCAATTCATATAATGTCGCGCAATCAAATGCCTAGGAGATATACAAGATGAGACAGCACCTGGTAATGGGTAACTGGAAACTGAACGGCACCAAAGCTTCTGTAGAAGCTCTGATCAAAGGACTGACCCCGGCTGCTGCCGCTCATCCTTCTGTACAAGTCGCCGTCTGCCCGCCGGTTATCTTTTTGGGTCTGGTTGAGCAACTGACCGCTGGCAGCAAGATTGCCTACGGTGCCCAGAACGCTGACGTTCACGAGTCTGGTGCCTTCACCGGCGAAAACGCCCCCTCCATGCTGAAAGCCTTTGGTTGCACCTACTCTCTGGTCGGCCACAGCGAGCGTCGTACCCTGCACGCAGAGAGTGACGACGTGGTTGCTGCCAAGTACGAAGCGATCCAGAAAGGCGGCCTGGTGCCGGTTCTGTGCATCGGTGAAACTCTGGAGCAGTTCGAAGCCGGCGTGACCAAGAACGTGGTTGAGACCCAGCTGAAAGCTGTTATCGACCGTTGCGGCATCGCCTCCTTCAACAACGCCGTTATCGCTTACGAGCCGGTATGGGCCATCGGTACTGGCAAGACTGCCACTCCGGAGATCGCTCAGTCCGTTCACGCTCACATCCGTCAGTACCTGGCCGGTTTTGATGCCGCTGTTGCTGCCAAAGTACAGATCCTGTACGGCGGTTCCGTTACTGGCGCCACTGCAGCCGACCTGTTCGGTCAGCCGGACATCGACGGTGGCCTGGTCGGTGGTGCGTCCCTGAAAGTGGACGACTTCTCCCAGATCATCGCTGGCGCTGCCAAGTAATCGCTGATTACGGCAAAGAGAGGGGCTCGTCCCCTCTCTTGTATCGCTTTTCCTATGGTGGCCCCCGCATCCCATATGAAAGCCGATATAGTAAAAGTGGCTTGTCTATTTAAACATTCGTATTTGACAACTCAGATCCAGAGGCACTCATGACCAAACAAATCAAACGTATTGGTGTTTTGACCAGTGGTGGCGACGCACCCGGTATGAACGCAGCCATTCGCGCCGTGGTTCGCGCCGGTTTGCATCATGGCCTGGAAGTTTACGGTATTTATGATGGCTACCTCGGCCTGCACCAGGATCGCATCGTCAAGCTGGAGCGTCACAGCGTCTCCGACGTGGTGAACCGTGGTGGTACTTTCCTCGGCTCCGCCCGTTTCCCTGCCTTCAAAGACCCCGCAGTGCGCGCCGAAGCGATCGAAAATCTGAAAAAGCACGGTATCGATGCGCTGGTCGTCATCGGTGGTGACGGCTCCTACATGGGTGCCAAGAAGCTGACCGAAGAGGGTTTCCCCTGCATCGGCCTGCCGGGCACCATCGACAACGATATCGCCGGTACCGACTTCACTATCGGCTTTGATACCGCTCTGAACGTGGTGGTTGACGCCATCGACCGTCTGCGTGACACCTGCAGCTCCCACCACCGTATCTCAGTGGTCGAGATCATGGGTCGCCACTGTGGCGATCTGGCCATGTCTGCCGCCGTTGCCGGTGGTGCCGAATATGTGATCGTGCCGGAAGTAGCCTTCGACAAAGAGAAGCTGCTCAAGCAGATCAAGGAAGGCGAAGCCAAGGGCAAGAAGCACGCCATCATCACCATCTGTGAGCACGTGACCGACGTGAACGCGCTGGCCAAGGACATCGAAGCCCTGACCGGTCGTGAAACCCGCGCCACCATCCTGGGCCACATTCAGCGTGGCGGTGCCCCGACTGCCCGTGACCGCATCATGTCCAGCCGTATGGGTGCTTACGCCGTTGAGCAGCTGCTGGCTGGTCACGGTGGTCGCTGCGTCGGTATCCAGCGCAACGAGCTGGTACACCACGACATCATCGACTGCATCGAGAACATGAAGCGTCCGTTCGATCAGGAGCTTTACAACCTCTCCACCACCCTGTTCTAAGCCTCGCGGCTTTTTACCAGCTGTTGATGACAAAAACCCTCCATCGGAGGGTTTTTTAATATCTTACAAAAACGGGGGCATCCGCACGCTTTGTGGCCCTCACCATAAGGGTTGCCTGATTCCCTACCCTTGCGCCATCTGACAGATCACCAGCCTTCCCCTCCTCACACCAACCGGCTTCAGCCTACGAACAGAGTTCCGGTATTGTCGTGGATGTTTTATCACTGCGAACCGGATTGCGTTGACCTGTGCTCTGTCGACCCTGAAACGGGCTTGTTCGGCCTCCTCGTCATACGCCGCTTTTTATATCTCAATCTTGTAGAAGGGACGCAGATATCTTACCCAACCATGCTCCGGCGCAGCTCTCGTATTGCAATCACATGACTCACGCAGGTGCATCGCCCACGCAAATCGCTGCTCGCGCCCAGCTCAGCCCAGCCCAGCCCAGCCCAGCCCAGCCCAGCCCAGCCAGAGAGTATGCCTCTGCCCTATTGCGCACCTCACTCTTGCTGCGGCCATGTCGACTCCGAGGCCGACGGGGAAATTGGCGGTGATAAAACAGCCAGCTGCCACTCTATATCCCCCCGATGCACGGCTCTCCTCCCTATGCCCCCAGTGTTTTGCTGTAAAAATGCGGAGACACTGGACTGATAAAGTGATGGTGCGACAAGGGTTGGCAACCAGACTCTCTCCATAGACTTCTTTTGGATGGGCTATCTACGTCAGGAATCGTCAAACTATGGTCTTGAACACTTTTTATGGCCTCAATGACACTATTACAAGGGTGAAAACTTATAAAAAGTCATTTGAGCTCCATACAAAACCCATCACAAAACCAACCAGTAGCTCAACAACTAATTGAATTTAAATGAAATAATCATAAAGGCAGAATCTTGAATGCCTGGCATACCAGATCAGGTGATAAAATCATCTCAATATGACAAAAATAGCCATCTCAACCAACCACACACACAAAGAAGCTATTTTATCAATTTACATCTTGTTTTACCCCCTTGTTATGGTATCTTGACTGCATCAACCAACAACTTAGGGAGAGAAAAATGAAAGAGTTTGTCGTTACTGCCGTTTTCACGGTGTTTTTCACCCTGGTTGCTGTCTCTCTGCCCTCACTGTCACAGTTCTGAGCCGGATAGAGAGGCATCAATCCGGACCGACCCTCTTTGCCATGTCTGTTTAATCGCCACCAACTGGCGCTTTTCAGTAATAATGCCGAGATGGTCAACATAGATATGATTTCATCACGTTGACGCTGTTTCTTTCGCCACAAGGGTGTAACCAGGATGGTTTAACCATATGGCCTGATGGAGTAGAACCAGCAGCAGATCATATCCGAGGGGAGCAAGGCTCCCCTTTTTGTTACCCGTCGTTTGACAATCCCCTACCCAGGCATCCACAACAGGCCGGTTGACGCCACACGGCCCATGCCCACAACTGATGTTTTCTCCTCCTGTACTCTCCATTCAACACAGCTAAATCCGTCAGCAATCTCTTGTGCACACCGTTGCTCTGATACTTGTCCGGCAGATATAAAAAAGCCCCCACCATCATGGCAGGGGCTCGCGTTACGCAGTGTCAGCTTAGGGCTGTTATATCTCAGTCCAGCTCAAAGCAATTATGCCTTGTTCCAGCGCTCTGGGTCATATTCCGGGCTGAAGCGGTCAACAATGACAGCACAGGCCGCATCGCCGGTGATATTGAGGGAGGTGCGGATCATGTCGAACAGACGATCCAGCGCGAACAGCAGCGGCAGCCCTTCGATGGGGATCCCGGCCGCCAGCAGCACGGCAACCACCAGGAAGCTTGGGCCCGGCACACCGGCCTGACCGATCGCCCCCAGAGTGGAGGTCACAATGATGGCCGCCCAGGCACCGACGCTCAGATCGATGTTGTAAACCTGCGCGAAGAAGATGGCGACCAGACCGTAATAGATGGCGTTGCCGCTCATATTGATAGTGGCACCCAGCGGCAACACGAAGGAGGCGGTCGCGTTGGTCACTTTCAGATCATGCTCGCAGGTCTCCATATTGACCGGCAGGGTCGCCATGGAAGAGGCGGTGGAGAAGGCCACGATCTGCGGCTTCTTCATGGCAGAGAGGTACTTCATCACGGGCGTGTTGGAGAACATCATCACCAGCAGCGGGTAGACCACAAAGCCGAAGATGAGGATGGCAGCCACATAGACCACGAACAGCTTGAGTACCAGGGTCAGCACATCGAAGCCATAGGTACCGATGGCTTCCGCCATCAGACCGAACACTCCGAGCGGCGCGATGATCATCACCTTGTTGATCATCCAGACGAAGGCATCCACCAAGGTATTGAGCCCATCGACCAGTGGCTTGGCCCGCTCGCGCGGCTGTTTGGCCAGCGCAATGCCGAGGAACATGCAGAATACCAGGATCTGCAGGATGTTCGCTTCGTTGAGGGAGTTGAAGACGTTGGTGGGGATCATGCCAAGCAGGGTGGCGACTGCATCCGGCAGCGCCCCTTTATCGGCGTAGTCACCGCCAAACATGGAGGCAACGGAAGCGAAATCGACCCCGACACCCGGCTTGAAGATCTGCCCCATCACCAGCGCCAGCAACACGGCCAACGCTGAAGTCACGAGGAAGAAGGCCAGCGTCGCTGCACCGATCTTGCCCGCAGCCGGACTGGCGCCCAGATTGGCGGCGCCGGAGAGGATGGCAACCGCCACCAACGGGATCACCAGCATCTTGATCAGCTGGATAAACAGGGTACCGAGCGGTGCAAACACGGTGGCTTGTTCACCCATGAACGCGCCGACCACTGCGCCCAGTACCATGGCGACCACAACCTGGAAGCCGATGTTTTTAATGAGTCCTTTAGTTAACACAATATGTTCCTTTATGTAGCAAAATTCACACTTTTCCCAGTGCAATTAACCAAACAGGGGAATGAGCGGCTGCCCATTCCCCTGTTTGCGCGTGTTATCTCACATTTAATTGCTGTTTTAAATCAGCAAATCATTAACCTTGGCTATTAATAAGTTTGCGAAAAAGTGAAGATTCAAAGCGGTCTCGGCGATTTTTACCTCATCCCCCATGACAACTGGCAAAAGATTGTGCTAGTTTGGCTGCACAAACGTACACACAGGGATGTAAAGATGCTGAAAGTTAACGAGTATTTCGACGGAAATGTAAAATCCATCGGTTTCGAACAAAAAGGCGAGAAATCAACCGTCGGGGTGATGAACGCCGGTGACTACCTGTTCAACACCGCCGCCCCCGAGCGGATGACGGTGATCAAGGGCGCCCTCACCATCCAGCTGGCTGATGAAGATGAGTGGCACACCTACAGCCAGGGTGAATCCTTCCTGGTTGCCGGTCACTCCTCCTTCAAACTGGAAGTGAAAACCCCCACCGCCTACCTGTGCGAATTTCTCGACTGATCAGGCCGGTTGAAGGGGATCAGCCCCTTCAACTTTCTTGGTCCCCCCAGCCCCATTATCTGTGTCCATGTCACAGCACCGCACATCCCCGCTTTCCATCCACGGCAAAAATCCTAGAATAAACAGACATAAACCATCACCGGATTGATGTCATGATCAGCGTGTTTGACCTGTTTTCCATCGGAATTGGCCCCTCCTCTTCCCATACCGTCGGCCCCATGCGTGCCTCTTATGCCTTCGTCCAGCAGCTCAAGCTGCAAGGCCATCTGCCAGAGGTCACGCGGGTCGAAGTGGAGTGTTACGGCTCGCTGGGCCAGACCGGCAAAGGGCACGGTACCGGCAAGGCAATCATTCTGGGGTTATCGGGCTTTGAACCGGAATCGGTCGATATCGATGCGATTCCCGCCATTCTGGCTCGAGTGGAAAAGGAGCAGAACCTGCAGCTGGCAGGCGAGCAACCAAGCCATTTTCCGCGCACCGGTGCCATCATCTTCAACCGTCGCAAAACCCTGCCGGCCCACACCAATGGCATGACTCTGCGCGCCTTTGATAAAGAGGAAAACCTGCGCTTCAGCCAGACCTACTACTCCATCGGGGGTGGCTTCATCATTGAAGAGAGCCACTTTGCCACCGCCAAAGAAGAGGCCGCCAAGTCCGATGCCGAACACCCTGTCCCCTACCCGTTCGACAGCGGCGCCCAGCTACTGGCCCACTGTCAGGAGAGCGGCCTCTCCATCTCGGGGCTTATCCTCGCCAATGAGCGGGTATTTCGTAGCGATGAGCAGATAAAAGCGGGGCTGCGCAAGATCTGGCAGGCGATGCAGGGCTGCGTCGAGCGAGGCTGCAAGAGCGAAGGGGTGCTGCCGGGCGGCCTCAAGGTTCGGCGCCGCGCCCCGGGGCTGTTCCGCCAGCTAAGCTGCGAGACCAACTTCAACAAGGATCCGCTGATGGTGATGGAGTGGGTCGATCTCTTTGCGCTGGCGGTCAACGAGGAGAACGCCGCCGGTGGCCGGGTGGTCACCGCCCCCACCAATGGCGCTGCGGGCATCATTCCCGCCGTGCTGCACTACTACGATCGCTTCGTCCACAAGGTGGATGACGAGACGCTGATCCGCTACTTCCTCACCGCGGCTGCCATCGGCATCTTATATAAGAAGAACGCCTCCCTCTCCGGCGCCGAAGTGGGTTGTCAGGGAGAAGTGGGAGTCGCCTGTTCCATGGCGGCTGGCGCGCTGACCGAACTGCTGGGTGGCAGCCCGGCCATGGTGGAGAACGCCGCCGAAATAGGCATGGAGCACAATCTCGGCCTCACCTGCGATCCCATCGGCGGACTGGTGCAGGTGCCCTGCATCGAGCGCAACGCCATGGGGGCGGTCAAGGCGATCAATGCCGCCCGCCTCGCCCTGCGCGGCACCGGCGAGCACAAGGTGTCGCTCGACAAGGTGATCAAGACCATGTGGGAGACCGGCAACGACATGAAGACCAAATACAAGGAGACGGCCCGTGGCGGCCTCGCCGTTAACATTACCGAATGTTAAAAAACGGCAAATGACTCCATTTGGTTCCTAAATGCCCGGCATCGCCGGGTATTTTTATGGGCAAACGCTTAACAAAATGGATAAGCACAAAAATAAATTTTATACTCGCGCCTCAGATTCAACAAAAATAGATCTATTTCAACTTTTTTTAGGTCTGGAGCCGTTACACTACGGTTATCTGGTTCTGTGACCTGCGCTGACAAGCGCGTTCCATGGATCTCCCAAATTTCTGTGAGTGGGCATGCCGCCCCCTTCTACCCTGAGGTAATAGTGACATGATCAGCGTTTTTGATATCTTCAAAATCGGTGTAGGCCCCTCTTCTTCCCACACTGTTGGCCCGATGAAAGCGGCCAAACAGTTTGTTGACGAGCTGCGCGCGGGCGGCAAGATCCGCGATGTAACCCGGATCAATGTCGATGTTTACGGCTCCCTCTCCTGGACCGGCAAAGGCCACCATACCGACACCGCCATCATCATGGGCCTGGCTGGCAACCTGCCGGAAAATGTCGATATCGATGCCATCCCCGAGTTTATCTCCCGTGTTGAGCAGACCGAGCGCCTGCCGATCGGCCTGCACTGCCACACCGTCAGCTTCCCGCGTGACGCCATGGTATTCCACGACGAAGCCCTGCCGCTGCACGAAAACGGCATGAAGCTGACTGCTCTGATCGAAGATGAAGTGGTCTACAGCAAGACCTACTACTCCATCGGTGGCGGTTTCATCGTTGACGAAGAGAACTTCGGCAAGGCTGACAGCGGCGACATGTCCGTACGCTATCCGTTCAAGAGCGCCGCTGAGCTGGTTGCCCACTGCAGCCAGACCGGTCTCTCCATCTCTGCCCTGATGATGGAAAACGAGAAGTGCTTCAACACTCCGGAAGAGATCTACAAGAAGTTCGGCAAGATCTGGAACACCATGCGTGAAGGTATCGAGCGAGGCTGCCGTACCGAAGGCGTTCTCTCCGGCCCGCTGCGCGTACCCCGTCGTGCCGCGCCGCTCTACCGCCAGCTCAACACCAACGAGAACCTCTCGAGCGATCCGATGAACATCGTTGACTGGGTCAACATGTTCGCTCTGGCAGTCAGTGAAGAGAACGCTGCCGGTGGCCGCGTGGTCACCGCCCCGACCAACGGCGCTGCCGGTATCATCCCAGCCGTACTGGCTTACTACGACAAGTTCATCCAGCCGGTTGGCCGCGACGAGTACACCCGTTTCTATCTGGCTGCCGGTGCCGTCGGTATCCTCTACAAGATGAACGCCTCCATCTCCGGCGCCGAAGTGGGCTGTCAGGGTGAAGTGGGTGTCTCCTGCTCCATGGCCGCTGCCGGTCTGACCGAGCTGATGGGCGGTAGCCCGGAGCACGTCTGCGAAGCCGCCGAAATCGGCATGGAGCACAACCTGGGTCTGACCTGTGATCCGGTTGCCGGTCAGGTACAGGTGCCTTGCATCGAGCGTAACGCCATCGCAGCCATGAAAGCGGTCAACGCCTCCCGTATGGCCCTGCGTCGTACCTCCAAGCCGCGCGTCTCCCTAGACAAGGTGATCGAGACCATGTACATCACCGGCAAGGACATGGACTCCAAGTATCGTGAAACCTCCCGTGGCGGTCTGGCCATCAAGGTGATGCAGGTTGCCTGCGAATAAATAAGGGTTGCGACCCTCATCTGCACAAAGGCGGGATATCCCGCCTTTTTTATTGCCCGAATGGAATGCTGGGCACTTATACCGGTATACCAGTCATTTCACGGCATGGCGTCGCGGATATACCCCTGCTACGCCACAGCAATGCTGATTGCCTTATCTAAATGCCTCTCTAATTACATACCTTGATTCACTCTTCTCAATGCATTGAGAGGGACATTACGCCCCTACATGAAACCTGTACCTGCTATCTTGCCCCGGTCACGATTCCACAACTAATCGATATCGAGATGCCCCCTCAGCTCAATATCCCCCCTTTGGTCATACACTTGTTTGGCAAGACGCGGTTACCGCTCACCCTGCGGATTATCACGCCGCCACATTGATTGCCTCCTATGTGGCACTTTCGTGATCAGGGCAAACAATCAAGTACACAAACAGGGGGTTAGCTCATCATTTTGGCCACAGCGCATCGCGCAAACTGGTTTTAGCATAGTTATCACCGCCCTCTTTACTCCCTATTTGATGTAAAACGCATCGAGCAGTGGAGGTCAAAAGCGCCCAAAGAAGGGGCTGAAAATAATCGATGAATGGGCCAATAGCCGTTGAAATGGAGGATATGAGCGTGCGCCACTCGCTATTTTTGTGAGCGCCAGCAAAGGTTGAGGATATGGTGTTGGGAGCAGATTGACTTTCTATTTAAACAGCGAAAAGTGAATATCACCAAAGGGAGGGTTTAATTTGGCCAGATCCTGTCACGGGATTATCGCAGGCCACCTCACCGGGGCCGGAATGCGTCATGCAGAGTCACAAAGAATTAGCCCCGCTGGGCAGAACGCACCACGGGGCTGGATATTCAGGATGGTTTTTTCAGGCTGGCCTTGTGTTGCTCCAGCAAATTCTCAGGGGGCGGCGGCACCTGCAGGTAGAACCCCTGGTTGGTCAGCGCGGCCATCACCTTGCCGACATCAGCCAGTCCCAAGGGCTTGGCCGGATCCAGCTTGGTCATCAACACCAGCTCGGGACGCCCGAATGCGCTCAGCAGTGGCTCGGGAACGCGGGAGAAATCCTCTCTTTTTTCAACAAAAAGGTAGGTCTCGGCTTTTTTGCGACTTTTATAGACTGCACACAACATGGAAATTGATATAATCCGACGAGTTTATTGCCTCTGATGGGGGCAAACTATAACATCAGGAATTGAATAACAATAACGGATTAGCATCTCTGCCTCGGGGAAGATTCATGGTTGAGCGCGATAACGAATTGAAAGGGACCACCTTCACTATTTCTGTGTTGCATATCAGCGATGGCGAGCCTGAGCGGATACGTCAGTTGTTGGCCGAAAAAGTGGCCCAGGCACCCTACTTTTTTAATTGCGCACCGCTGGTGATCAATGTTTCCCGACTGGAACATATTCCCGATTTCGAACAGCTCAAAGAGCTGGTGGAGTCCGAAGAGTTTGTGCTGGTCGGCATCACGGGGGCGCGCAGTGAAGAGATGAAGACAGCCGCCAAGGCGGTGGGACTGGCCGTGATGGCCTCGGGCAAGAGTCGCAAGAGCGAACCGGAACCCGAGCCTGCCCCCGCACCAGCCGCTCCTGTGGTGGTTCCCGAGCCCGAACCCGCCCCCTTGATCCCGAGCAAGGTACATGTGGGACCGGTTCGTTCCGGCCAGCAGATTTATGCCGCCGGCACCTCGCTGGTGGTACTGGGATCCGTCAGTCCGGGAGCTGAAGTGCTCGCCGACGACAGCATTCATATTTATGGCACCCTGCGTGGCAGAGCCATTGCCGGTGCCCGGGGAAACACCCAGGCCCGGATCTATTGCCAGCAATTACAGGCCGAACTGCTCTCCATCGCGGGCACATTCCAGCTGAGCGATGCATTGCCGGCGGGCCTGATCCAGCAACCGGTACACGTCCGGCTGGACAACGAACAACTCCGAATAGACCGTATCAAATAGAGTTACAAGGAAGCGAGAATGGCGCGAATCATAGTCGTTACATCGGGTAAAGGTGGCGTTGGCAAGACCACAACCAGTGCGGCCCTGAGCACCGGCTTAGCCCAGCGTGGTCACAAGACAGTGGTCATTGACTTTGACATCGGTCTGAGAAACCTGGATCTCATCATGGGCTGCGAGCGGCGCGTGGTGTATGACTTCGTCAACGTCATCAATGGGGAAGCAAACCTCAATCAGGCGCTGATCAAGGACAAACGCTCGGAAAATCTGTTTATCCTGCCCGCCTCCCAGACCCGGGACAAAGATGCCCTCACCCGTGAGGGGGTCGAGAAGATCCTGGATCAACTGGCGGAGATGAAGTTCGATTACATCGTCTGCGACTCCCCGGCGGGGATCGAGGCGGGCGCGCTGATGGCGCTCTATTTTGCCGATGAAGCGATCGTCACCACCAACCCGGAAGTCTCTTCCGTGCGTGACTCCGACCGCATCCTTGGCATCCTGGCCTCCAAGTCCCGTCGCGCCGAGCGTGGCGAAGACCCCATCAAGGAGCACCTGCTGCTGACCCGCTACTGCCCGACCCGCGTCAACCGCGGCGACATGCTGAGCGTGCAGGATGTGCAGGAGATCCTGGCCATCCCGCTACTCGGGGTGATCCCGGAGTCCCAGGCGGTGCTGCGCGCCTCCAACTCCGGCGAACCGGTCATTCTGGACAAGGAGTCCGATGCCGGTCAGGCCTACGAAGATGCGGTGTCCCGCCTGCTGGGCGATGCCAAGGAATTTCGTTTTCTGGAAGAAGAGAAGAAGGGCTTCTTTAGCCGACTGTTCGGGAGTTAAACATGTCATTATTGGATTATTTTCGTTCCAACAAGAAACAGAACACCGCACAACTGGCCAAAGAGCGGTTGCAGATCATTGTTGCTCACGAGCGTTCATCCAGAGGGGGGCCGGATTACCTGCCCCAGCTCAAGCAGGACATCCTCGATGTGATCCGCAAATACGTCAACATTGATCCGGAGAAGATAACCGTCCAACTGGATCAGAAGAGTGATGAGCTGTCGGTACTGGAGCTCAACATCACCTTCGCCGATGACAAGAAGGGATGAGCTGACGCCCTATGCGTGACCCCTTCCCCCAATGAAGACCGGATCCTGTCACTGGATCCGGTTTTTTATTGGCACAAAAACAGGCCACAGCGGCTCGCCTCATCTCGCCAAGGGGTCTGCCGACCGCTAGAATAGCGCCGCCCCGCAGGCTGTGATCTGCGATGGCACCTTTTTCTCTTTTCTGGAACAGACCGCTTATGTCTATGAATGACGAAATGCACAGCGTCGAGGAACTGCTCGATACCGCCCTCGAACTCTTTATGGAGCTGGCCTCTGACAACCTGCCGGAGCAGGAGATCGCCCGCTTCAATCAGGAGTTCAACGACCGCGGCCTGCTGGCCGAAACCGACCCGGCCGATGACTGGGAAGCGGACGTGGGCTTTGCGGTGAGCGATACCGACTATGCCGAGATCTGGGTTGGCCTTGGCAATGAAGAACAAGAGTATGAGCACCTGTTTGCCCGCATGCTGCTCTCCCGCCGTGTTGACGAGAAGTTCTGCCACATCGAATGGCTGCCCCAATAATTCCGGATCCCGATGATCCCAGCCACTATCAGTGGGAGTCTGACCCTGACTCTGTGGCCCCTGAGCGTCCATCTGCATCGCTTGGGCGCCGGGTGTTGAGGTGGGCAGGCAAGATCGCGCTGGCCGGGCTGCTCTGCTCGGTCGGCTCGGTCGCCTTGCTGCGTTTTATCGATCCGCCGATGTGGAGCTGGCGTATCGAGCGGGCCCTCTTTCCGCCCGCCAAGATCACCCAGGTGCGCCATCAATGGGTAGATCTGGAGTCCATCTCCAAGGAGCTGCAACTGGCGGTGATCGCCGCCGAGGATCAGCGCTTTGCAGATCACAACGGCTTTGACATGGATGCCATCAACGCCGCACTCAAGCACAACCAGCACAGCGAACGGGTGCGCGGTGCCAGCACCCTCAGCCAGCAGACCGCCAAGAACCTCTTTATGTGGAGTGATCGCAGCTTCCTGCGCAAGGGGCTGGAGGCCTGGTTTACCCTGCTGATGGAGCTGGGTTGGGACAAGGCCCGCATTCTCGAGGTCTATCTCAATATCGTGGAGTTCGGCCCCGGCATCTATGGCGCCGAAGCCGCCGCCCGCACCTACTTTGGCAAACCGGCCAGCCGCTTGACCCGCTACGAGTCATCCCTGCTGGCCGCCGCCCTGCCCAATCCGTGGCGCTATCGGGTCAAGCCCCCGTCACCCTATGTGCAGAAGCGCTCGGTCTGGATCCGCCGTCAAATGGGTCAACTGGGCCAGATCACCCTCAATCGGGTGCATCAGGCCGACTGATCCTCAGGGCTCATCGGGTTTCTCCGGTGGGCCCAGATGGCCGCCCACCGTCTCGCGGTGAAGCGGCAGATAGTGCCACCACCAGGCCTCGCGCCGTCGCTTGATCTGTTGCCGCCGTCCCCGCTGCTTCATCCCCTCACTCCCTGCCAGATGATCCGCGCCTTAACCATACTCCCCCAACGGCAACTTGGACAGGCCAGCCACGCCCGGCGCACTGGTCTGGCCGCCACAGCCAATAATTGTTACAGTAGCGAACCTCGATGTATCTGGAGTGATTTCATGGAACAGCGTACCCCGGATCAGCTGGTCGAATGGGCCTATGATCAGTTTCTTGAGCAGGCCGCCGATATGCTGGCCCCCGAACAAATTGTCGACATCACCCTGGAGTTTGAGCAGCGTGGCGCCGTGGAGGCGACTCTGCCCAATGCCGACTGGTCGACCGAGCTGGGTGAGCCGGTCGATATGGAGCGCTGGGTCGAAGTGTGGGTCGGTTTGCTGGATCATCAGGATGAGTTTGAGGTGATCTTCGCCACCTTCCTGCTGCCCCGTCTGTTGACCGAAGATCAAGTGCATGTGCGCTGGCATCGCCAGCAGCAGGCATAAAAAAGGCGCCATCGGCGCCTTTCTTGTTTCTGTGCACTCTTATTGCTGTTCTGTGCTAATCCTGCGCCGCGATGGCCTTGGCCAGACAGCGGCGGCACCAGCAAGCGCTGGCCTCCTGCATCGGCAATACCGGCAACTGGCTGCACCAGCACTGGGCGATGGTCTGACCGGCAGAGACGGCGCAATAGGCCGGTTCACCACAACCCGGGCAGCGGTGGGTACTTTTCGAGCCATCCAGCTCGGCCATCACCGCCAGCTGGGCCTTGCTATCCATCGCCGACCAGTGGCCGATCTCGGTCAGGGTGCGGCCACAACCAAGGCAAAGCCCATCCTTCGCCTTGCAGAGACCAACACAGGGGCTCGGCATCTTATTCGCTATCCATTGCCGAGTCGGTCTCTGTGGCCACCAGAGTGATGGCGTTATCTTCGATGACGATCTTGCCCTGCTTGTAGAGGCCGCCGATCGCCTTCTTGAAGGTGCCCTTGCTCATGCTGAACAGCTTGTAGATAAGCTCGGGTTCGCTCTTGTCACCCACCGCCAGACTGCCGCCCTGCTTTTTCATCCGGCTCAGAATGCGTTCACCGGCGTCATCAACCCGCGCCAGACCCGGCTTTTGCAGGGTCAGATCGAGCTTACCATCCTCGCGCACCTGCTTGACCCAGGCGGTTTGCGGCCGACCGGTCATCACCCGGCCAAACACTTCGTTCTTGAACAGCATGCCGGGATACTGACCGTTGACGATCACCTTGATGCCAAGGGGCGAGTGCTCCCCCGGCAGCGCGGTCACTTCGTCACCGACCTTGAAGTTGCTGCCGGCCGGGGTCAGGAAACGCTCGATGCGGCTGGTGCCGACCATGCGCCCTTCGTTATCCAGTTGCAGACGCACCAGATAAACGTGGCCCACCTGCATCGGCTTGTTCTGCTCGCGGCTGGGCACAAACAGATCCTTTTTCATGCCCCAGTCGAGGAAAGCACCAATCTTGTTGGCATTGACCACTTTCAGACCGGCAAATTCGTCCACCATGGCAAATGGCTTGTCGGTGGTGATCACCGGTTCGCAGTCGGCATCCAGATAGAGGAAGACCTGCACGCTATCCCCCTCTTTCACCCCTTCCGGCAGTTGACGCTTGGGCAGCAGCAGTTCACCGTACTCATCGGCCGCAAGCCAGGCGCCGCGATCTTCGAGTTCAACAACGGTGAGGGTGTTCATCTTGCCAATCTGTATCATGGTGCTCTCTTTTTTCATTACCCGGATGGGCCAACTGAACATGGCCCCTATGGGAGCGCATGTTACCTCAAGAGCGGTGATCCGGCCTAGTCCCCAAGCCACCACGAGCCGCCCTTTCGCCCCTATCTTATCCGCCAATGGTGATTAAATCGCCAAACAGGCGGCCATTTGCTGCAAATAACCCCACTTTTAGGTAGACTTCGCGGCTGTTCAAATCCAGAGGAACTGTCGATGAACCCATCCACTCGTACCCGCCATCTTAATCAATGGATCCAGAGCCACAGCGATCAGGACATGACCTACCCGGCCCTGCACGGTTTTCTCTGTGCTCGTCTGGTGGGGCCGGAAAGCCCTGACTGGCAACGCCCGCTGGTTGGTCTGCTGGAACAGGATGCCGAGTTGGATGAAAAAAGCGCAGAAGCCCTCAACCACCTGATCGCCGAGCTGGAATCCCAAGCCGACGACGCCCAGCTGGCCCTGCCGAGCCAATGCCGCCTGCCCAGCGATAACCCCGAGCAGGTGTTCGAACAGAGCCACCCCCTCGGTCAATGGTGTTATGGCTTCAGCATGGGTTTTGCCACCTGGCCCAAGCCGAAGGATTTGAACGACCCGACCACCCAGTACCGCTTCAGTCTGGCCGCAGAGCTGAGCCTGTTTCGCGACAAGCAGATGGCCCAGATGCTCTATAGCGCAGCCGCCAGCGAACTCCCCTTTGTCGAGTTCTGCAAACGACAGCGCCAGAACATGAAAACCGCCCTCAACCAGTTGCTCAACCTCGACCAGTATCAGGCCACCCCCAGTGCCGATGTGGCCCTCAATGGCGAGCAGGCCCAACAGTGGCAGACCTGGTTCGAGCTGGCCGACAGCTGCCGCGATCATCAGGCCCGCCTCGGCTGGTTCGAGAAGATCATTGCCGATGCCACTCCGCTGTTTGATGAAACCTTCTGGCAGCAAATCGCCGGCCACGGCTGGAGTGCCCCCGAGCTGCGTCCTCTGCTGGCCGCCAGAGCCGGCCGCGCCGACTGCCTGCTGCGCCTTGGCAAGCTGGGCGAGGCCAAAGCGGAGTATCTGGCGCTGCTGACAATCTGCGTGGCCGATGAGCTGGGTTGCCGCTACAACCTCTCCACCCTCTATGCACTGCAAGGGGATTGGCAGGCGTTGGCCGCCCTGCTGGTGCGCTTCGATGAAGCCTCCAGCTGGTTGCTCTATAACAAGGCGCTGATGGTCTTTGCTACCGAGGGTGCCGAGGCAGCCAAGCCCCATCTGCTGGTCGCCATCGAGGCCAACCCGCACATTCCGGCCTGCCTGCTGGGTCAGCGCAAGCTGCCCAAACAGGAGCCACAAAGCTGGCAAGCGGGCAGCCGAGACGAGGCCGCGCTCTACGCCATCCACACTCGTGAGGCCTGGCTCAAGCAGAACGCCCTCATCTGGTTGCGTAAAGGCTGAACAGCGTTGGCTTAAAATCCCGTCGGTCAGACCCGGTTTTTCCTTGAGGGCGTGCGCCACCGCACATTTCATCGCAACCGGGTCAGACAAATCAGCTTGAGTTTCGTATCATCAATGTCAAAGTATCAAAAGAAACTGCATCTGATGCAGCCGTCACAGCAGGGTGTAATATGTCAAAAATCATAGCGTTACTCGCTCACTACCCGCCCTATCAGTTGGTACATGCCGCCGAGATGCTACGGGATACCTTCGAACAGTTTTATGAACAGCGTTACCAGCTGACCGTGCCGCAATGGCGCCTGATGATGGTGCTCGGCCCCAACTACCCCATCAGCCAGAAAGAGCTGGTCGAGGCGAGCGGCATGGACAAGGTGCGCATCTCTCGCGAGATCCGCCGTCTGGTCGAAAAAGGGATCATCTTTACCGAGAGCAGCGAGCAGGATAAACGCATCAGCCTGGTCTCCCTCACCAATGCCGGGCTCGCCCTCTTCCTGCAGCTCAAAAGTGAAGCGGGCAGCTGGCAACATACCCTGACCGACTATCTGCCTAGCGAATCCCGCGAGGCGATCCGCCAGCATCTGCACAGCGTCAGCGCCGCCATCGAGCAGCTGCAATCACTGGATCGGGAGAAATAATCATGGATTTGAAAAAATTCGCCACCATGGACATCAACATGCTGCTGAGCGTCGTCAATATGCAGCTGCGAGATCGCTATGACGATCTTGATGATCTCTGCAAGGCGCAGGAGATCGATCAGACTGCACTGGAAGCGCGGCTCGCCAGCGGCGATTTTCACTACCAGCCAGCGCAGAAACAGTTCAGATAAAGAGAGCTAGCGGGATCGGGATCACAGCGCCAGTGATGGCGCTGGTTCTGCGGTAAAAACCTGATATGGTCTGAAGAGCCCCAACAGGGTGATGCACGGATACATCACCCTGTCACAAGAGGGCATTAAAATCGTTTCAGGTGAGCAAACCAAGGATGACCCCATGATATTGATGACCCGACAGAGCCTGTTGATCACGCTTTGTATCCTGTTGATGATCAGCCTCTTCACGCCCCACTTGCCGCAAAGTACCGAACAGTGGCTGACCACCCTCTTGCTTGGCCTGCTGGTCACGGTGGCATTGCTGCTGGTGCGCGGTTGTCGCCGCTTTATGATGGAGTAGTGACTCCGCCGGAACGTCTATACCGACCGCTTGCCGCGATACTCTCTGTAGCATTACGGTCTTGTTGCAATAACGGCTGTCGCAATCACACCAAACCAAAAAACAAACGCAGCCTGATGGCTGCGTTCTTGTATCTGGCGGGGCAACCCCTTGAAGAGATAACCCCTGACGGGATAGAGAGCCCTTAGATAGCCAGAGCCTCAAGCTGCGCTTTGGCCGCTTCCATCCCCTTGCTCTGGGCATCCGGACCCATACCCATCCCCTCAGCGTAGATGAAATCCACCTCTTTGATACCGATGAAACCGAGCACGGTAAGCATGTAGGGAGTGACCAGATCGGTGGCACTGCCAACGTGCATGCCGCCACGGGGGCTGATCACCAGCGCACGGGTATTTTCAACCATACCGACCGGACCGGTCTCGGTATAGCGGAAGGTGACGCCAGCACGAGCCACCAGATCGATCCAGTTTTTCAGCTGGGTCGGGATGTTGAAGTTGTACATGGGGGCCGCAATCACCACCAGATCGCTTGCTTTGAGCTCGGCGATCAGCTCGTCAGACTGGGCGATCACCGCCAGTTGACGTTCATTGAGGTTGTCACCACCGCGCAGACCGGAGGCCAACTCGCCATCCAGCACCGGCAGGTTGAGGGCTGCCAAATCACGCACGGTGACGGCATCATCCTGATGATCAGCCAGGAAGCCGTCGATCAGGGCGTTGGATTGGGAATATTGACCCAGGATGCTGGATTTGAGTACGAGGATATTGGCCATGGTGAAACTCCATTTGGTTGTCGGTTGAACAGCGTTGCTGTCGATGGAGGTCACTCTAAACATTGTGCTTATTTGCTGATAGCGAAAATAGATGCTCAACTTGTTCAAATTTTTTGATGCAAGGCCACTTCCTCGCCAGCCAACCCTGCGGCCGCGCTTCAACCCTTGGCAGAACAAACGATTGCCGTTATGATCCGCCGCACTTTTTTCCAGCGACCCGGATCCCATGATACCCTCGCGCAGGCACTCTCCTTTGGCCGGTGCAGTCTGGATGATGGTGGCAGGACTCTGCTTCGCCGCCGTCAACAGCCTGAGCCAGTATGTCAGCTTCAAGCTTGGCCTCCCATCGACCCAGGTCGCTTTCCATCAATACCTGATCGCCCTGATCTGCCTGCTGCCCTGGCTGGTTCGCCATGGCTTGCGCCAATCCCTGATGACCAATCAGTTCCGGTTGCACCTGTTGCGGGTATTGCTGGCAGTGATCGGCATCCAGCTCTGGCTCTGGGCACTGGCGCACCCCGTCCCCATCTGGCAGGGGATCGCCCTGCTGATGACCTCCCCGCTGTTTGCCACCCTGGGCTCCGCGCTGCTGCTCAAGGAGCAGGTGAGCCGCACCCGCATTCTGGCCACCCTGGCGGGCTTTGCCGGCGCCATGCTGATCCTTGCCCCCTGGACTGACGAATTCAACTGGGCCTCCCTGCTGCCGGTGGCGGCGGCGCTGTTCTGGGCAGGTTACTCCCTGATGGTGCGCTATCAGGCGGCCAACGAATCATCCCACACCATAGTGGTGTATCTGCTTATTTTCAGTACCCCGTTCAACGTCATGCTGGCCCTGCCGGAGTGGCAGTGGCCAAGAGAGAGCCAGTGGCTGCTGGTAGCCGCCTCCGGCGTGTTGACGGCACTGGCCCAGATGTCCATCGCTCGCGCCTACAGCGTGGCGGAGGCCTCCTTCGTACAGCCTTTCGATTTTGCCAAGCTGCCGATGAACGTGCTGGCGGGCTGGCTGGTATTTGGCTGGGCGCCCCCAGGCCGTCTGTGGCTTGGCGCCGCCATCATCATTGGCGCCATTACCTTGCTGACCCATCTGGAGCAGCGCGCTCACAAACCCGTTTCCTGAGGTACGCCATGCGTGCCTCTTTTTTGTCCGCTATTCGTGTAATAGCGATCATCAACAATGACCATCGACATCAGGAGAGATCGTATGTTTGGAACCGCAACCCGCCCCGGCGCCACCCGTGCCCTGCTGCTGGGCTCCGGCGAACTTGGCAAAGAGGTCGCCATCGAGTTGCAACGGTTCGGGATCGAAGTGATCGCCGCCGACCGCTATGCCAACGCCCCCGCAATGCAGGTGGCCCACGCAGCCCACGTGCTGGACATGCTCGATGGCAACGCCCTGCGTGCCCTGGTTACCGAGGTTAAACCCGACCTCATCATCCCCGAGATTGAAGCGATTGCCACCGATACCCTTGCTGCCCTTGAGCAAGAAGGGGTCAAGGTAGTGCCCAACGCCCGCGCTACCCAGCTCACCATGAACCGGGAAGGGATCCGCCGCCTCGCCGCCGAGACCTTAGGTCTGCCCACCTCACCCTACCGTTTTGCCCAAAGCAAAGAGGAGTTTGTCGCCGCAGTCGAGGCTATCGGCCTTCCCTGCGTGGTGAAACCTGTGATGAGCTCGTCCGGCAAGGGGCAGAGTGTACTGCGCGATCTCGCCAAGCTCGATGAGAGCTGGACCTACGCCCAGGAAGGCGGCCGCGCCGGTCGTGGCAAGGTGATCGTCGAGGGCTTCGTCCCCTTCGAGTACGAGATCACCCTGCTCACAGTACGCGCCGTCGATGGCATTCACTTCTGCGACCCTATCGGCCACCGGCAGGAAGATGGCGACTACCGCGAATCCTGGCAGCCACAGGTGATGAGCGAGCTGGCGCTGGCCCGATCCAAAGAGGTAGCGGCCAAGGTGGTCGAGGCCCTCGGCGGTTACGGCCTGTTCGGGGTCGAACTCTTCATCAAGGGGGATGAGGTGTGGTTCAGCGAAGTTTCCCCCCGCCCCCACGATACCGGCATGGTGACCCTGATCTCGCAAGATCTCTCCGAGTTCACCCTGCATGTGCGCGCCATTCTGGGGCTACCGGTCGGCACCATCACCCAGTACGGGCCGAGCGCCTCTGCCGTAGTACTGCGCGAAGGGCACAGCCAGAATATCCGCTATCAGGGGATTGGTGAGGCATTGGCGCTGGTGCCGGGTGCCCAGCTGCGGCTGTTTGGCAAACCGGAGATCGCCGGTCGCCGCCGTCTTGGCGTGGCGCTGGCCCGCGCAGCGGATTGCCAGGATGCGGTGGAAAACGCCAAAGCCGTGGCCGCCAAGGTCGAAGTACTGTTCTAAGGGCTTTTTTGCCACAGCAAAACAAACGTTTGCCGATGTGATCGGGCGCAAGGGGCATGGCAATGCCCCTTTTGCATTTCCTCGTCAGGCTTATAATCCCCTCTTCAAATTTGTCAGGAGTACAAGATGTTAGCTGCCGTGATCTTCGATATGGATGGTGTTCTGATCGACTCGGAACCCTTTTGGCAACGGGCCCAAATCGCCGTTTTCTCCGAACTGGGTCACCCCCACACCGTCGAGGATTGTGAATCGACCATCGGCGTGCGCATCGATCAGCTGGTTGCCCACTGGTATCGCCTGCGCCCGTGGAGCGGCCCGAGCCAGGAAGAGGTGGTGCAGCGCATTCTGGATCAGGTCAACGCCCTGATCCTCTCCGAAGGTCAGGCCAAAGCCGGTGTGCTGGAAGCGCTCGACCTTATCGAGGCCCGCGGCCTGAAAGTGGGTCTGGCGACCTCCTCCCCCTTTGCGATGGTAGAAGCGGTGCTCGGCAAACTCGGCATTCGCGATCGCTTTATGGCGGTGCACTCCGCAGAGGTGGAGCGTTTCGGCAAACCGCACCCGGATGTCTATATCCACGCTGCCGAGAAACTGGGGGTAGAGCCCGTCCATTGTCTAGCCATCGAAGACAGTTTTACCGGCCTGCTGGCGGCCAAGGCGGCCTCCATGACAGCGCTGATCGTGCCGGACCCCGCTTTGGTGGGTGACCCACGCTTGGCCATCGCCAACTACCAGCTCGGCTCGCTGGCCGAGCTGAATGCCGACATGTTGGCCAGCTGGGTCAAGTAGCGCCTATCGGCGCCTTGCTGCGCTCGCGTTCTCATATCCGCAGGGGGCTCCAGCCCCCTGTGATTGCCAAACAACCGTTGGCAATTTCCCTCTTTTCACCTGTCATTCTCAACCAGATTGTTCCTCTCGCACACGACCAGTCCAACCGGTTGCACCTTGCCATCCCTCAGGCTTGATCTCTGTCATAAACGTGCGTTTGCTCGCGGTTAACCCCCTGCAGCCCGACTAGAATCAGGGTAGATAGGCGGCCTCAGGGCCCGAGGAGGTTATCATGATCGAGTACACCAGCAAGCGCATCGTCTGCCCTCACTGTGGCCACCATACCCGGGTCGAGCTGGATGCCAGCCAGGGTGATCAGGAGTTTTACGAAGATTGCATGGCCTGTTGCAATCCGATCCACCTGCGGCTTCACCGCGACGAAGCCCGCGACTGTTTGCAGCTGTTTGTGGATGCGGATGACGAGCAACTGTTTTGATTACGAGTCACAAAAAGCCGAGCAGCTGCTGTGCCTTCAAGTCGCAAAGAGCTGAGCAGATGTTGTGACTGCGAGTCATAAAAAGTTGAGTAGATATTTTCACCATATGAATAACAAGGGCCTGCACACTGCAGGCCCTTGCTTATGAGGCGATTAACACCGAGCCGTTTCCTTTCAGTGACCCCCGCGCGCCGCCAGTACCCGCTCCACCGTATCGACGATTGCCTGGGTCTGGGGATCGATCTCGATATTGGTCTGCCAGCCCGCCTTTACCCAACCCAGATTGGTGCGGGCCAGGGTCTCGGGGATCAGGTGGACGCAGAACTCCCGCTCGCGCACCTCACCTATGGTCAGACTGATGCCATCGATGCCGATGTACCCCTTGGTCAGCACATATTTCATCAGCTCGGGAGCAAGGCGATACCACACCTGACGGTTGTTGGGCGTGTCGATCACCGAGGTAACCTCTGCCATGCCGATGATATGGCCAGACATGGCATGACCGCCGATCTCGTCGCCAAAGCGGGCAGCCCGCTCCACATTGACCCTGTCCCCCACCTGCAACAGGCCGAGGTTGGTGAGACGCAGGGTCTCCTGCATCAGATCGAAGCTGACCAGCTCACCCTCGACCCGGGTGACGGTCAAACAGCAGCCGTTGTGAGCCACCGAGGCACCGAGGGCCAACCCTTCCCCCCACTCCCGGCTGGGCATGCGGATCACGTGGGTACGAAATGAAGCACTCTCTTCGATGGCGACCAGCTCGGCCACACCTTGCACAATTCCGGTAAACATCATCACCTCTTTGTTTCTGGTAACACGCTCTGTTTTTTATCGCGGCCTGTGGCCGCTTCTTTTACATAATCCGTTTTTACACAATTCGTTTCGTACAAACTGTCACACCTGCTCCGCCGCCTCAGACCGCGCCAGCACACGAGCCCGGCGCTGGGAATGGATGACCACTATGCCAGCCAGCACGATGAGCAGACACCCCGCCATACTACTGAGGGTCGGCATTTAACCAAACATCAGATAGCCGCAGAGGGTAGAAAAAAAGATCTGGAAATAGAAGAAGGGCGCCAGAGTAGAGGCCTGCGCATACTGCATCGCCTTGATAAGGCAATATTGGGAGAGCAGGGTCACCACCGGTAGCGCCAGCAGATAGGGCCAGTCGGCAAGCCCAGGGAAGCGCCACAGTGCAGGCTGCCAGCAGAGTGCGGCCATTGCCACCATCCCCAGCATGAAGCAGGTGACGATCAGGATATCGAGGGTGGTCAAACGTGGATCCACCAGCTTGGTGATAAGGTTGTAGCCGGTGTTGGCCAGTACAATGACCAGTGGCAGCAGATAGTAGAGGTTCGCGTCGCCCCCGTCGGGATGGGTCACCACCAGCACGCCAAACAACCCCAGCAGCACGGCCGCCACCTTGGTCCGGGTCAGACGCTCCCTGAAAAAGATCACGCCCGCCACCACGAAGGCCAGCGAACCGAGCTGGCAAATGATGGTGTAGACGTTGAGCGGTACATGGGCCAGTGCAATCACCGAGACCAGCGCACAGACCAGAAACAGCAGCGAGCGCAACAATAGTCAGCGATCCACCGCCAGCAGCGCCGACATGGTGCGCCTTGGCAACAACAGCAGCAGACCGAGGAAAGGAACAAAGAAGCGAAACCAGACCATCTCCATCACGGAGTAGCCATGGAGTACCAGATATTTGTCCGCTCCATCCTTAAGCGTCAGGGCGAGAAGTGCAAACAGCGTCAGAAAGATCGCCAGTGAGTTGCGCGAAGAGAACAGCATCAAAGAGGCCGAAACAGGAAAAGGGGGTAACCAAACTAACGGGCTTGCCGTAAATTACAACCGCAAGACTGACAAAATGGGAGCAAAACCGCTATATTTGCTCGCCTTTTTACTTTCAAGGAAGCAAATCATGATGGTTTATGAGTGCTGTGAAGCGATCCGTATCGCCTATAACCAGATTGGCTCCGGCGAGCAGGGCTATGTGCCGAAGGCCATCGCCGCCACCATCCGCGCCCTCAACGCGGTCGCCGCCGATGAACGGGTGCCCGCCGAACTGCGCGAGCAGGCTGCCTATGCCGCTGCCAACCTGCTGATCAGCGATCACGAAGACGCCTGATCCTGCCCCTTGGGGTGGCAACTATTTCGTCCTGGTTGAATTTCAGGCTAGAATGCCTCCCCCACCCTTTGCACTTTCGTCCGAAAGTGCAAAGGCTCTTCCCGATTTCCGCTCTTTTTTACTCTTATCTGATCCACTCGGAGGTGTCAGTGCAACGTTATTGGTCCGAGGCGAAGCAGCTCGTCCGTCTAGCCAGCCCCATTCTGGTCGCCCAGGTGGCCCAGGTCGCCATGAACTTCGTCGATACCGTGATGGCGGGTCAGGTGAGTGCGGTCGATCTTGCCGCCGTGTCGGTGGCGTCCAGCTTCTGGCTACCGGTGATCCTGCTGGTGCAGGGGATCATCATGGCGCTCACTCCCATCGTCTCCCAGCTCAATGGCGCCCGTAAACGGGAGGCAATTCGCCCGGCCGTTCATCAGGGCTTCTGGCTGGCACTGATCGTCACCCCGCTGGCGATGATTGCGCTTTATTACAGCCCGCTGGCGTTGCAGTTCATGGATGTGGAACCGGTGATGGCGGCCAAGACCACCGGCTATCTGCACGCCATCCTGTGGGGTCTGCCCGCCTTCGTGCTGTTTCAGGTGCTGCGCAACTTCAGTGAGGGGCTCTCCCACACCATGCCTACCATGGTGATCGGCTTTGTCGGGCTGGCGGTCAATATTCCCGCCAACTACATCTTCATTCACGGCCACTTCGGCATGCCGAAACTGGGCGGGGTGGGTTGTGGCGTGGCTACTGCCATCGTGCTGTGGGCCATGCTGCTGGCGATGATCCTCTATGTGAAGCTCTCCCGTCACTTCACCGAGATCCGCCTCTTCTCCCAGCTGGCTCCCCCCAACGGCAGCCGGATCTGGCGCTTGTTCCGCTTGGGCTTCCCCATCGCCATGGCGATCTTCTGCGAGGTGACCCTGTTTACCGTGGTGGCCCTGATGCTGGCTCCTTTCGGTGCCGAGACAGTGGCGAGCCACCAGATTGCGCTCAACTTCTCCAGCCTGGTCTTTATGCTACCCCTCTCCATCGGGGTGGGTGTCACCATCCGGGTCGGCCACAGTATCGGTGAAGGGCAACCCCATCACGCCCGGGTGGCAGCTCGCACCGGCTTGATGCTGGGGATGGCCATCGCTGCTGCCACTGCCGCCATGACGGTACTGCTGCGCGAGCAGATCGCCTCCATCTATACCGATGATCAGCAGGTGATCGTCCTGGCGGCCATTTTGCTGTTCTTCGCCGCCATCTATCAAATCTCCGACTCGGTGCAGGTGGTCGCGGCCGCCGCACTGCGCGGTTACAAGGATACCCAGGCGATCTTCTACGTCACCATCGTCGCCTACTGGGGACTGGGGCTGCCCACCGGCATGATCCTGGGTCTGACCGACTGGCTGGTGCCACGGATGGGGCCACAGGGCTTCTGGATCGGCTTTATCGTCGGCCTCACCAGTGCGGCCCTGATGCTGGGGGCGAGATTGCGCTACATCTACGGCCGTTTTGCCACTCCGGAAGCCTGCACTACCCTGTCGCGATCTCAGTAACAGGGCTTGGCGAGCGACAACTCGCCTGCAAAATCAACAGGCTGCGCAAGAACTGGGCAAACAGTCTCCTTTGTGCATATGGCCTGTTGACAGCCTTGGGGGGCATGGGTAGTATGCCGACCACGTCAGCAGCGCTGGCGTAGTGAAGTAAGAGAAAGTGGGTTTATAGCTCAGTTGGTTAGAGCACTACCTTGACATGGTAGGGGTCGTTGGTTCGAATCCAATTAAACCCACCACTTTTTTTGTGATGCGTCCTTAGCTCAGCTGGTTAGAGCACCACCTTGACATGGTGGGGGTCGGTGGTTCGAATCCACTAGGACGCACCATTACAGAACACTGATTATGCGTCCTTAGCTCAGCTGGTTAGAGCATCACCTTGACATGGTGGGGGTCGGTGGTTCGAATCCACTAGGACGCACCATTCAGTTTCAAAACTTTGCAGTTATTCCAGATGTGGGTTTATAGCTCAGTTGGTTAGAGCACTACCTTGACATGGTAGGGGTCGTTGGTTCGAATCCAATTAAACCCACCACTTCTGCGTAAAGAAATAAAAGTCGCATTGCGCACCCTGCGTCCTTAGCTCAG
This sequence comes from Aeromonas sp. 102P, assembly GCF_051920345.1. Taxonomy (NCBI): domain Bacteria; kingdom Pseudomonadati; phylum Pseudomonadota; class Gammaproteobacteria; order Aeromonadales; family Aeromonadaceae; genus Aeromonas; species Aeromonas sp. 102P. The sequence continues at coordinate 3,093,243 of NZ_JBQBCZ010000001.1, forward strand.
CTGGTTAGAGCATCACCTTGACATGGTGGGGGTCGGTGGTTCGAATCCACTAGGACGCACCAGATTAAAAAAGCCCGCTCATCGAGCGGGCTTTTTGCATTCTGCTGTCCCGTCCTGAATATGGTTTACACCTTTCCCCCCAATAAATGGAGAACCCGATGGGACAAGGTGTGAAACGGACGCAGCGCGATTACTCGCTGACTTTTAAACTGGCACTGGTCGAGCAGATTGAAAAAGGCGAGCTCACCTACAAACAGGCTCAGGTGCGTTATGGCATTCAGGGCCGCTCCACCGTTCTGGTATGGTTGCGTAAACATGGTCGGCAAGATTGGAGCCAGGGGGCTTCTGTGCGTGCCGGCAGGAGCATCACCATGCCTGACCCCGACAACCAGACGCCCGAACAGCGCATCAAGGAACTTGAGCAACAGCTGGCTCTGATGAGCCTGAAGGCCCAGTTCTTTGAGGCCGTCGTCGATGTACTGAAGAATGACTACGGCGTCTCCATCGTAAAAAAGCGACCCGGCAAGTCCTCTCGCAGCGGCAAGTCGAGAGGCTGACCATTGTCAGGGCTTGCCTGTTTCTGGGGATAAGCCGGCAGGCTTACTACAAGCGCAATCGGGTCGCCGACGAGCGCCATGCACAAGGGCTGCAGGTGGTGCGTTTTGTGCGTCAGGTTCGACTGCGACAACCTCGGGTGGGCACTCGCAAGCTGCATTATCTGCTGCAGGGTCAGGAGGATGGCGGGCTCAAGGTCGGGCGGACAGGCTGTTTCGGATATTGGCCGAGCACCGCCTGCTGGTGCCACCCAGACGGGCGTATCACAAGACCACCCACAGTTTTCACCGTTTCTACCGTCATCCCAACTTGCTCAAGGCGGGGCCAGAGCAGGTCACACCGGTGGCCCCGGAGCAGGTCTGGGTCGCAGATATCACCTATCTGCCAGCCAGGAGCGGGCCGCTGTACCTGAGCCTGGTGACGGATGCGTACTCACGCAAGATAGTGGGCCATCACGTGCACGAAGGGATGCATGCCGAGTCGGTGGCGATGGCGTTCAAGAAAGCACTGAAGCAACGGTGTGGCGGTGGGGAGCTAATCCATCACTCGGACCGCGGCGTGCAGTATTGCTCGGGGCTGTATCAGTCATTACATGAACGGTACGGGGTGAAATGCTCGATGACGGATGGGTATGACTGTTATCAGAATGCGTTGGCGGAGCGGGTGAACGGGATTTTGAAAGGAGAGTTATTGCTGCAAAGCCCGCAGGATTTGACGCAAGCGCGGGAAATGGTGCGTGAAGCGGTGGATATTTACAACGCGGAGCGACCGCATCATGCGTTGAAATACAGAACCCCCGATGCGGTACATAGGGGGTTCTGAGTAGAAAAATGCTAGTTGAAAATGTGTAAACCTATTTCAGGACTAGACATGCCATTTAGCCACTCCCCTGCCCCGCCAATCCGTTCAGCACAATTCGGCAATGGCGCAGAGCCTTGTTCGCATAAAAAAACCCGTGCCATCTGATGAATGACACGGGCCGGATAGATGCCGCCAGATCTTCAGCTCTGCACGGCAATCTCGTACTTCTTTATCTTGCGATAGAGGGTGGCAATCCCAATCCCCAGCGCCTGTGCGGCCAGTTTTTTGTTGCCGAGCCGCTGCAGGGTCTCTTCTATCATCTGTTTTTCCATGCTCTCAAGGCCGCTCTCACCCGGAACGGGTTCAGGCAGCTTCTCCGGCGTGGCGGCGAGCGGAGCTGTGGCAGGCACATTGAACGCCGCATCCAGGTTGGTCACCGGGATCGACTGGGCCGCCACGTGATGGGGCTCCTGATTGCGGATGATGTTGGGGGGCAGCAGGCTGGCGTCAATCACTTCGCCCGCCTGGCTGACGTTGACCAGATATTCGATGAGGTTGCTGAGCTCGCGCACGTTGCCCGGCCAGCGATACCCCTTGAGCAGCGCCATCACCTCGGGTGCCAGACCGGGATAGACGATGCCAATGCGGCTGGTGTGCAGGTTGAGAAAGTAGTGGGTCAGCAGCTCCACGTCCCCTTCCCGCTCCCGCAGCGGCGGCAGGTTGAGGGGGATGACGTTGATGCGATAGTAGAGATCTTCACGAAATTTCCCCTCGGCGATGTATTGATCGAGATGCTGGTGAGTAGCGGCAATGATGCGAATATCCACCGGCACCGGTCGGCTGGCCCCGATGGGGGTCACCTCCCGCAGCTCCAGCACCCGCAGCAGCTTGGCCTGCATGGTGAGCGGCATGTCGCCAATCTCGTCAAGGAACAGGGTGCCCTGATGGGCTGCCTGGATCAGGCCCTGCTTGCCACCGCTGGAAGCACCGGTAAAGGAGCCCTTCACATAGCCAAACAGCTCGCTCTCCAGCAGTTGTTCGGGAATGGCGGCACAGTTGATGGCGATAAAGGGCTTGTCCTGCCGCGGACTCAGGCGATGGACAGCGCGTGCCACCACCTCTTTACCGGTGCCGCTCTCGCCACAAATCAGCACGCTGGAGGGACTCTGGGCGATGCGGTGCAGCAGTCGCTTGAGGGTGCGCATCGGCTTGCTCTCGCCGATCAGCTGATCGATCCGCACATCCGGATCCGGCTCCTGAACCTGACCGGAGTGGGACTGATGAAAGGCCATCAGAAAGAGCTGCTGGCCCTGCACATGGTGTAGCTGGCCGATGATCAGCTCCTGACGACCTTCAAAGGTGATGATGTGCTGAAGATGACCACTCAGCCCCTGTTGGGAGAAGGTGAGCGGGCGGATCCCCACTTCGCGCCCCTGCAGCTGTTCCTGCTGGCAACCCAGATGATGGAGCGCCGCCTCGTTGGCGTAGAGCAGTTGACTCTTGTCATCGAGCAGCAGGCAACCCTGATCCATGTTGGTCATCAGATTGAGGAACACCTTGTTGACCCCGTCCGACAGCCCGCGTGAATCGAGCAACTTGGCCACAAAGATGGTGGAGATATGGCGCACATAGTCACACACATCCTGCAGATTGTTGTTGAGGCGCGCCTGCTGCTCGTCGCTGAAGGCCACCAAACTGATCACCCCGATGCAGCGCTCGTCCACCATGATGGGCACCCCGAGGAAGGCGCGCTCACGGCAGCTCTCCTTGCAGGTACAACCGTCACACACGGGATCATCGCTGGTGTGGGTAACGATCTTCTCCCGCTGATTATCAATCACATAGCGCAGCAGGCGGGAATCCCCCTCCAACTGACGTCCGAAGAACTTGCCATAGGGCCCGGTACCAGCCACCCGGACCATATCGGCATCCACAATTTCGACCTCAAGCTGCAGCACACTCGCCAGCATCTTGGCAAAGCGCAAGATGGTCGGCTGGATCTGCATCAACAGACACTGGTTGCTCACGGATCTCATCCATCATTCCTTTTTGTTCTTGTTATCCTCCCCCTAAAGGGAGTCATGCTGGCCAGATACTAAGGGATATCAGGGGGAACTACTTCGGGGGGGATCACGAAAAGGGAAAATGATCCGTATCCTCCGTGACTTCAGAGGCACAGATAAAATTCAATAAAAACATAAAGATGAAAACACATGCAGCAAGATAAATCACTTGGGCCAGACAAGCCTGCTGATCCGCAAAGTCCATCGACAGATCATGCTGAATGTGGGGAAACCAACCACTGATATGGTACGTGACTCACGCGCCGCGTACCTGTTTCAAGACTTGGCACTCATGGTCGAAATCCGCTTTATCTTGCGGCTGAATGTAACTTTGCCAGCGGGCAAACAGCTCGGCCGTCGGATAACGATGCAGACGAATACCGGTGCGATAGAGTTTGGGAAAAAGTGGGTCTGGCTGGGATCTCACGACCAGACCGCGCAGCTTCTCGCCAGAGGGAATGGTAATCACCAGCTCATCCCCCTCTTTCAACCGTATGGCCCCAAGAATGCCGATGCCGCCGATGGCTATGTCTCGCACCACCACATAGGGCACCGGATTGAGCAACTCCAGAAACCAGTTGCGACGGCGACATTCCGCCTTGTAACCACCGCCACTAAGGATAAAACGGCGGTGTCTGCGCCAGTCATAACCGGTAGGCAATGCCGGGTCATAGCGCGATTTTGCCTGCCCCACAGGATCAGATTGCTCACTTGTGCCCATCCGGTTTCCCTCACTGGCATTGGTTAAACAGTGTCAGTCAGCTCTTTTTCAACTATAGCTGTCGCCGTTAGGCCCGGGGCTCAGGGTCGGATACGGGGACGACAGATATATTACGGAGGCAATGATGGACAGAGATGGCATGGAAGAGCTTGCTGATCCTGATAGGCTAACTTTCCCCTGCAAGGATGAGATGCGAACGACTGTGACTCGGTTCGATCAAGCAATTGACCAGTGAGTCGCACCGCCGCAGCGATGCAATCTGACTTAGCCAGGCAGATGAAGTGCCAACCAAACCGCTAGCGGGATCACCAGCACAGAGAGGGCATTGCCGCCGAGCACGATACTGGCCACCTTGTCCGGCTGGCAGTGATACTGCTCGCAGAGCATGTAATTCAACACCGCAGGGGGCAAGGAAACCGACAACATCAACAGCGGGATCCACTCCGTCTTGAGCGGCAACAGCCAGATCGCCAGCAGCAGCGACAATCCCCCCGCCAGCAGATAGAGCAGGTTGCACTTGAGCGCGAGGCCAAGGTGATCAAGCTCCCCCTCCATCAGGCGAATACCCAGCGCAAAGAGCATCAGGGGCACCGAGATCTGGCCGAGCAGCGAGGCCGTGGTCACCACATATTCCGGCAACGTGATATGCAGGTTGGCCACCAGTAAACCGGCCAGCGCGGCCCACAGCACAGGGCTTCGCAGCCACAGCCAGCGGGAGGTATTGGCCGAGAGGATAAACATGCCGACCGAGAAGTGCAGCAGATTGGAGAGCACAAAGAGGATCACGATGGCCCCCAGTTGCTGCTCGCCAAATGCCAGCACCATCAAGGGGATACCAAGATTGCCGGTATTTCGGAACATGGCGGGCAAGATCAGGGCTGCCCGCTCAATCCCTTTGAGTTTGAGCAGCGCGAGCAGCAGACCGGGTAATAGAATAACCAGCGCCCCCGCCGCAATCAGCGGCATATGCTCCGCCAGCGCCAGCGGATACTTGACCAGCGCGGAGAAGACCAGCGCCGGGGTAAACAGCTCAATATTGGCCCGATTGACGTAACCGAGCGCGGCCCCCGGTCGCAATCGCCCATAGAGGGCGCCGAGCCCGACCACACCGAACACCGGAATGACGATATTGAGCAAGGCGCTGAACATGGGCGGCGTCCGTTACAGTTCGCGGGCCGGTTTGCCCATCAGCACCACCGGATCCAGCGTCACTTCCAGTGCGCCGTTACTGACCCAGAGCTGACCATCGGAAATGGTGCAAGTGAGTTGCATGGTGCGCTCGACCATGGCGGTGAGCGGCAGAGTCTGGCTGTCGGAGAGTTCGATGATGCTGAGGTTGTCATGCTGGCTCAGCTTGCCCTGGTTCTGCTTCCACCAGACGGCTGTACCACGACCGCCGTAGAGATAGAGCACCACCTGACGGGCGCGGTTGCAGGCTTTTTTGAGCCGTTTTTCATCGGGCTGGCCCAGCTCGATCCAGAGCTCTATTTCGTCCGAGTAGTTCTTGCACCAGAGCTCGGGTTCATCATCGGCGCTCAATCCCTTGGTGAATTCCAGTCGCTCGGCAGCGTGCCAGGCAAAGGCCGCCAGCCGAATCATCATCCGCTCATCGGTTTCGGAGGGGTGGCGCGCCAGCGTGAGGGAGAAGTCCTGATACAGATTGCGATCCATATCAGACAAACTGATCTGGGCCTTGAATACGGTTGCCTTGAGAGCCATAGAAAACCTTGAACACCTGATAAGAGAAGGGTGAGTGGGAAATACGGGCGCCAGTGTAATCAAAATCGGCGGCAGGTTCGACCATCCTGACCAAAGATTTCCCCTTCCCAGCCGGGATAAGTGCTTTAAAAGACACAAAAAACAAATGCCAGTCCGAAGACTGGCATTTGGCGGCATGGAGAAGCGACTCACTTCTCGGCGGACTGTACCCCGAACGCATTCAGCAGCATGCAACAGGTCACTGCCACCGCCACGAATCCGCTCAGAAAGATAAAGGGCATGGCCCCGTATCCCAGTACTGTCCAGATGGTGTGTTCAAGAAGACTCATTGTTGTGTCCTTCATCCGGTGAAAGGTGTGTTCCTTCTGGCGGATATTGGCTCCGCTCTTGATGCCTCCATTTGACCTCAATCAGCGGTTGGGTCCTATGCCACCAAAGTGATAAATGCAGGGTTCATTTGCGCTGGATCAAGCTTTTTGGCCAAATATCCATGCAGTTCAAGCAATTACCACCGCCAATCAAGGATAAACACAAACACGGCAGAATAAAAAACGCGCCGGATGGCGCGTTTCTTGGACAGCACAGGCAAGGGATCAGTTGTCGCACAGATCGCTTGGCATGTCCTGACGCAGGCGGGTCCACAGCTTGCCGGACTCGATACCGTACTGACGCACCGTCATGAACACGGCTTCGTGGTTCTTGGTCTCCGCCAGATTGAGCAGGGTCTTGTAGTAGGCATCTGCGGTCTCGCGGGCCTGCTTGTCGGAGAAGTAGTAGCTGCCGACTCTGCTATACAACCCTTTGAAACCGTTCAGGATCAGGGCGTAGATCGGATTACCGGAAGCAAACGCCAGCTGGTGGTGCAGGCGATAATCAAACTCGGCATAAGCCTGTGCGTTGTTCTCGACACCATCGGCGCCACGCAGGATCTCGGCGGCCTGTTCCGGATTGTGACGGATCGCCCCGCGGATAAAGATGGTGCAGATATGGGTACGGGCGGAGAGCAGCTGAGCTATCAGATCAGGTACCTTGTCCTGATCCAGACGAGCCAACGTCTCCAGAATATTGAGGCCGGAGGTTTCCCAGAAATTGTTCACCTTGGTCGGCTTGCCATGCTGTATGGTCAACCAGCCATCACGGGCCAGTCGCTGCAGCACTTCGCGCAAGGTCGTCCGCGTCACCCCGATCAACTCGGATAATTCACGCTCGGCGGGCAGAATAGATCCGGGAGGAAAGCGATTGTTCCAGATGGACTCGATGATGTATTCCTCGGCAAACCCAGCTGGGCTCTGCGCTTTTATAACCATGAATTGACTCTGTTGTAATGCGTAAAAAGGCTGACGAATGATATCAAAGCGATGATGGCTGGCAAGCATAAGGTCAGTCCTCTGCTCACATATGGCAAATATAGTGTTGGGAATATGTATCTAATCGCCGCAGGGGAGCCAGCCAACCCCGACAAGGTGGTTATAAAACAGACACATGGGCAGAGATCCATCGGCTATCATTTATAATCGTCACGCTTTTTGATTAAAATCACGAGGAATCAGACAGATAAAGGCCAACATCCGGAGGCACAGGTCGAATCATCCTTGACTGCATAGAAGCAGATCCTAACAACAAAGTTGAGACCCATTATCATGCCAATAAGCCTAGGGCAGGCATTCGCCAAGAACTTCTTGGGCAATGCACCACAGTGGTATAAAAGCGCCATCTTGCTATTTCTGGTGATCAATCCGATTGCCTTCCACCTTGATCCTTTCATTGCGGGCTGGTTACTGGTCGTTGAGTTTATCTTCACCCTGGCCATGGCCCTCAAGTGCTACCCCCTGCAACCGGGTGGTCTGCTCGCGATCGAAGCCGTGTTGATCGGCATGACCTCCGCCGATCAGGTCAAACACGAGCTGGTCGCCAATATCGAGGTGCTGCTGTTGCTGGTGTTCATGGTGGCAGGCATCTATTTCATGAAGCAGCTGCTGCTCTATGTCTTCACCAAGCTGCTGATCGGCGTACGCTCCAAGATCCTGCTCTCCCTCTCCTTCTGTCTGGTCTCAGCCTTCCTGTCAGCCTTTCTCGATGCCCTGACCGTGATTGCCGTGGTGATCAGCGTCGCCACCGGCTTTTATGCCATTTATCACAAGGTCTCGTCCGGCAAGGAGTTTGGTCACAGCCATGACCATACCGATGATAAGGAAGTCGCCGAGCTCAATCGCCAGGATCTCGATGATTTTCGTGCCTTCCTGCGCAGCCTGATGATGCATGCCGCCATCGGTACCGCGCTGGGTGGTGTCTGCACCCTGGTGGGCGAGCCACAAAACCTCATCATCGGCGAGCAAGCCAGCTGGAACTTCGCCGAATTTGCCATTCGCATGTCACCCGTCACCGTCCCCGTCTTTATCTGCGGTCTGCTGACCTGCGTGCTGGTGGAGCAGTTCCGCTGGTTTGGCTATGGCGCCCGCCTGCCGGACACGGTGCGTGGCATCATGGAGGAGTACAACCGCTACGAAGAAGCTAAACGCAGCCCGCAAGACAAGGCCAAGCTGATCGTTCAGGCATTGATTGCGGTCTGGCTGATTGTCGGTCTGGCCATGCACCTGGCAGCCGTTGGTCTGATTGGCCTCTCGGTCATCGTGCTGGCCACCTCCCTGACCGGGATCACCGAGGAGCACTCGCTGGGTAAAGCCTTCCAGGAGGCACTCCCCTTCACCGCCCTGCTGGCGGTCTTCTTCAGCGTGGTCGCCGTCATCATCGATCAGCAGCTGTTCAAGCCGGTGATCCAGCTGGTACTGGCAGCCAAACCGGAGAACCAGCTGGCCCTCTTCTATCTGGCCAACGGGGTGCTCTCCATGGTCAGTGACAACGTCTTTGTCGGCACCGTCTACATCAATGAGGTGAAGACGGCCATGCTCAATGGTGCCATCGACCGCGCCCAGTTCGATCTGCTGGCGGTAGCCATCAACACAGGTACCAACCTGCCGTCGGTCGCCACCCCCAATGGTCAGGCCGCCTTCCTGTTTATGCTCACCTCGGCATTGGCGCCGCTGCTGCGTCTCTCCTATGGCCGCATGGTCTGGATGGCGCTGCCCTACACATTGGTGCTGGGGCTGATCGGCTTTTTCTCTGTCGAATTGCTGCTTGGTCCTGCCACCGAGTGGTTCTATCAGCATGGATGGCTGGTGATGGAGAGTGCGCTGCCAGCGGTACAGCCGGCGCTGCATTAATCCATTGAGATGGTTTCCGAGGGCCCTTTCAGGGCCCTTTTCTTTTCGGTTCCGCTCTGCTCTAATTCAGCCACTGTTTTTTCTGAGAGATCAATGAGATGATCGAGTTTCTCCGCCGTATTGCCGCCCATCGGCTGGCTTGGGGCCTGTTGGCAACATCAGCCCTGTTCCTCGAGTTGTGCGCCCTCTTCTTCCAGCATGTGCTGGGCCTCTCCCCGTGCGTGATGTGCGTTTACGAACGGTTGGCGACCCTGGGTGTGCTGGCCGCTGGTCTTCTCGGCATGGTGGCGCCGGATAAGTGGTATGTTCGCTGGAGTGCCATGTTGCTGTGGGGCTACAGTGCCTTCCGCGGCTTCCAGCTGGCCCTCAAGCATGTGGACTATCAGGTTAACCCCTCCCCGTTCAACGTCTGCAGCCCGTTTGCCGACTTCCCGAGCTGGGCTCCGCTCGATCAGTGGCTTCCCTGGCTCTTTATGCCGGAAGGGGATTGTGCCCAGATCACCTGGCAGTTCCTCGGTTACTCCATGCCCCAGTGGCTGGTCGTCATCTTCGCCGCTTACCTGCTGGTCTTCACCGTGGTGGCCATCGGCAATCTGGTGAAAGGGCGCTGCTGCAACTGAGTGTCATGCCCGTGTGGAGATAAAAAGGGGGGGAGCCATGATGGCTCCCCCCCCTTCTCGTTCTGGCTGACCGTATTTCTGGTTACGCCCTGGCAGTACTCATCTTGGCCTTGACCGCGCCAATTACCATGGGCAACAGGGAGATACCAATGATGCCGAAGATCAGCAGGGTAAAGTTGTGACGCACCACCGGCAGATTGCCAAAGAAATGGCCGGCATAGACGAAGGAGAGTACCCACAGCAGACCGCCAACCAGGTTGAACGCCAGGAAGCGCGGATAGGTCATGGCCCCCATCCCTGCCACGAACGGCGCAAAGGTACGCACGATGGGCAGGAAGCGGGTGATGATGATGGTCTTGCCACCATGCTTGGCATAGAAGGCGTGGGTCTTCTCCAGATAATCCCGGCGGAAGATTTTGGAGTCCGGGTTGCGGAACAGCTGCTCGCCGAAGAAGTGACCAATGGTGTAGTTGACCACGTTGCCCAGCACGGCAGCGATGATCAGCACGGCCGCCAAGGTATGGACGTCCAGCACGCTACCCACGGTAAGCGCACCGGCGGCAAACAGCAGGGAGTCACCCGGCAGGAACGGCGTTACTACCAACCCGGTTTCACAGAAGATGATGAGAAACAGGATGGCGTAAACCCAGACACCATAGTTCTCGAACAGCTCTTTCAAATGCACGTCAACGTGCAGGATAAAGTCGATTGCAAAGAGGATCAGATCCATTTTTTCCATACCCATAAAGTGAACGGCGTGGAGTCTACGCCAATGCCATCCGGGCGACAATCACCGGGCCTGCCTCTTTTTCATCCCGCAGCGCCCACCTTCAAATGAAACCGTTTTTCCGATTCCTTCGAGGGTGGGAGCGCACAGAGTGATGTCGAGCGTGGTGTTGAAAAGGTGAACTAGGAGGCCTGTTCCAGATCGCTGCGCACTGCGGGGGGAAGACAACGCTCCCAGCCCCATAGCAACACCAGCAGCAGGGTCACATCATCGAACCAACCCAGCAAGGGCACCACGTCAGGGATAAGATCCACCGGACTGATGCCATAGAGCAGGATAAGGATCACCAGTCCCCTCGCCCACCAGGGGGTACCGGGGTGGCGAAAGCCCTGATAGAGACGACGAAGTCGTTGCCAAATCAGCCAGCGTTTACGGCTCATGATTCGATCAACTCGCTGCGCAGCCGCTGGATCTGATCCCGCAGTGCCGCCGCCTGTTCGAACTCCAGATCCCGGGCATGCTGGAACATCTGCTCCTCCATCCGCTTGATCTCTTTGGCAATCTCGCTGGCTGAGCGGACATGGTATTCCCCTTGCGGCTCGGCCGCCTTGCGCATCCCCTTGCCAGGTTTGCCTGCCGTGCGGCTGCCTCCCATGTCCATCACATCGCCAATGGACTTGTTGAGCCCTTTGGGGGTGATGCCATGCTTGAGGTTATGGGCATGCTGCAAGGCGCGGCGCCGCTCGGTCTCCTCAATGGCGACCTTCATCGAGTTGGTGATGGTATCGCCGTAGAGAATGACCTTGCCGTTGAGGTTACGCGCCGCCCGGCCGATGGTCTGGATCAGCGAGCGAGTGGAGCGCAGGAAGCCCTCTTTATCTGCATCGAGAATTGCCACTAGCGACACCTCCGGCATGTCGAGACCTTCCCGCAGCAGGTTGATGCCCACCAGCACATCGAACTTGCCAAGGCGCAGATCGCGGATGATCTCCACCCGTTCGACCGTATCAATATCGGAGTGGAGGTAGCGCACCTTGACGTCATGCTCCGCCAGATACTCGGTCAAGTCTTCCGCCATCCGCTTGGTCAGGGTAGTAACTAGCACCCGCTCCTCGACGGCGACCCGCTTGCGGATCTCGGAAAGCAGATCGTCCACCTGAGTGGTCACAGGACGCACCTCGATCTCCGGATCGAGCAGGCCGGTTGGGCGCACCACCTGCTGCACCACATCGCCGCCGGACTTCTCCAGCTCGTAGGGGCCGGGAGTCGCCGAAACAAACACCGTCTGCGGCATCAGCGCTTCAAATTCATCGAACTTGAGCGGCCGATTGTCCAGCGCCGAGGGGAGCCGGAAGCCGTACTCCACCAGGGTCTCCTTGCGGGAGCGGTCCCCTTTGAACATGGCGCCAATCTGCGGCACCGTGACGTGGGACTCATCGATGATGAGCAGACCGTCCCCCGGCAGGTAGTCAAACAGGGTGGGCGGCGGCTCCCCCGGCGCACGGCCGGAGAGGTAGCGGCTGTAGTTCTCGATGCCGGAGCAGTAACCCAGCTCCTGCATCATCTCCATGTCGAACTGGGTACGCTGGCTGATGCGCTGCTCTTCAACCAGCTTGTTGAGGGACAACAGCTGCTCGCGACGATTCCGCAGTTCTTCCTTGATGTGCTCGATGGCGCCGAGGATGGTCTCGCGCGGGGTGGCATAGTGGGTCTTGGGATAGATGGTGTAGCGCACCACCGTCTGCTCAATGGCGCCGGTCAGCGGGTCAAACAGGGAGAGCCGCTCCACCTCTTCATCAAACAGCTCTACCCGCAGGGCAAGCTTGTCCGATTCGGCGGGGTAGATGTCGATCACCTCGCCGCGTACCCGGAAGGTGCCACGCTGGAAAGCCATGTCGTTGCGGGTGTACTGCAGCTCGGCGAGCCGGCGCAGGATATCCCGCTGGTTGATCACATCCCCCACTTTCAGGTGCAACATCATGCTCAGATAAGCTTGGGGATCCCCCAAACCATAGATAGCCGACACCGAGGCGACGATCACCACGTCGCGCCGCTCCAGCAACGCCTTGGTGGCCGACAATCGCATCTGCTCGATGTGATCGTTGATCGAGGCATCCTTCTCTATAAAGGTGTCGGTGGTCGGCACATAGGCTTCGGGCTGGTAATAGTCGTAGTAGGAGACGAAATACTCCACCGCGTTGTCGGGGAAGAACTCCTTCATCTCGCCATAGAGCTGGGCGGCCAGGGTCTTGTTGGGAGCCAAGATCATGGTCGGGCGGTTCAGGGTGGCGATGACGTTGGCCATGGTGAAGGTCTTGCCCGAACCGGTCACCCCGAGCAGGGTCTGATGGGCCAGCCCCGACTCGATACCATCCAGCAGTTGGGCAATCGCCGTGGGCTGATCCCCGGCGGGTTGAAACTGGCTGGCTAACTTGAACAATTTGCTCATGAACACTCCCGACACAAAACAGCAGACGAGCAGTGTAACCGAGGGTTTGGCAGCGGTACACCCGTGCCATCATACCGCGAATGGCTTGACCACCCAGGACACCTTCTGTATGATGCTCCTCCTTGCCTGATGTTCCCCCGTAGTTCAGTCGGTAGAACGGCGGACTGTTAATCCGTATGTCACTGGTTCAAGTCCAGTCGGGGGAGCCAATTCCTCACCATCTCGGTGCAAGTTATCCACTTTAGTGCCCACTCCTGCCAATTTTAATGCACAAGATCCTTCTTGCTGCTGACGATCCCTTTTGTTACCCGTCTCGGCTCGACAGAGTTTTCTCCTGTCGCATCTAACTATTTGATTTTTATACAAACATTTTTCTTCCGGTATTTTTTGAACAGCCCTTGCATCCCAGTGCTGGCGCGGCTTTCAGGGCGATGAACAAGTTTCATAAACAGGGTTATCCACAGATTCTGTGGGTAAGTGCAGCAAGCCCTGTCAGGACGCGGGATTGCCCTTGATGGCCCCCGGCGAAGAGTCATTTTGCTGGCCAACCTGATTTTATGCTGTTTTTTTGCTCCCTCCGGAACCACCTAGTGACAGGCTCTATTGGCACTTTTCAGAAGCATCTTTTTGCCAACCCATGCCCCGTGGGCGAACGGGTAAATATCAAGCTGATTTGCCCCTCAGCCAACCATGGTGGCCATCGGTTGAATCTGCTGAAACTGATCCCCGCCAAGCGGCCGGACAGCAGAATCTAAAATATCGGCCTGCGCCAGAGCACTTCGGTCGCGGGCAGCAGATTTCACTAATTGACAACGACGGTTACAGCAAAAATTGCCAGATTTCATCCGCTTGTCTCCCTATCACGCCGCCGGCTCCACAAATAGCGTCCGATAACGTCCGATTAATCGCACCCTTGCGCTTCTTTATTGGGGATAGATCCGGCACAATATCGACCCCACTTTTTTCCTCGGTTTTTCCGGGCATGACCATAGATTTCGTGACACTGCTACATCAAAGCGACTCCCTGCTGCTGTTCGTGGTATTGGCCTTCGGCCTGCTGCTTGGCAAGGTGCGAATTGGCAACTTTCAGATTGGCAACACCATAGGTGTGCTGTTTACCGCCCTGCTGTTCGGCCAGATGGGCTTCGAATTTGCGGCCACCACTGAAAACGTCGGCTTTATGCTGTTCATCTTCTGTGTGGGGATCGAGGCAGGCCCTCACTTCTTCAGCGTATTCCTGCGCGACGGCATCCACTACATCACCCTGACTCTTGTGATCTTGCTGACCGCCCTGCTGCTGACGGTGGGGCTGGCCAAGTTCTTCAATCTGGGGCCGGGGATGGCGGCGGGGATCCTGGCGGGCTCCCTCACCTCGACCCCGGCACTGGTGGGTGCCCAGGATGCCTTGCGCAGTGGTCTGCTTAACCTGCCCCATCAAACCGATATGCAGGCGGTGCTCGACAACATGGGCATCGGCTACGCCCTGACCTATCTGGTGGGTCTGGTGGGCCTGATGCTGGTGGTGCGCTATCTCCCATCGCTGGCACGCCTCGACCTCAATACCGAAGCGCAAAAAATCGCCCGTGAGCGGGGTCTCTCCGACAGCGAGAGTCGCAAGACCTATCTGCCCATCATCCGCGCCTATCGGGTTGGCCCCGAACTGGCAGCCTGGATCGGTGGCCGTACCCTGCGGGAGACCGGCATCTACCCCCATACCGGTTGCTATGTAGAGCGGATCCGCCGCAACGGCATTCTGGCCAGTCCCGATGGCGATGCAGTCATTCAGGAAGGGGATGAGATCGCCCTGGTGGGCTATCCCGAGAGCCACGAGAAGCTGGACGTAAACTACCGCAACGGGAAAGAGGTGTTCGACCGCAACCTGCTCGACCTGCAGATCGTCACCGAAGAGATAGTGGTAAAGAATGACTCCGTGGTAGGCCGCCATCTGGTGGAGCTCAACCTCACCGAGAAAGGGTGCTTTCTCAACCGGGTGGTACGCTCCCAAATCGAGATGCCGTTCGATCGCAACATCATGTTGCAAAAGGGCGACGTGCTGCAGATCAGTGGCGAGAAACAGCGGGTCAAACTGCTGGCCAACAAGATCGGCTTTATCAGCATCCACAGCCAGACCACAGATCTGGTGGCTTTCACCACCTTCTTCGTACTCGGTCTGCTGATCGGCTCCGTTTCGCTGGTGTTCGGTCAGATCGAGTTTGGTCTCGGCAACGCCGTCGGCCTGCTGCTGGCAGGCATTCTGATGGGTTACCTGCGGGCCAACCACCCGACGGTAGGCTATGTGCCGCCCGGTGCGCTCAGATTGGCCAAGGATCTCGGTCTGGCGGTCTTTATGGTGAGCACGGGCCTGAAAGCCGGTGGCGGCATCCTCGACCACCTCAGCGAGGTGGGTACGGTAGTGCTCTTCTCCGGCATGCTGGTGACCACCTTGCCGGTGCTGGTAGGCTATCTGTTCGGGGTCTGGGTGCTCAAGATGAACCCGGCGCTGCTGCTCGGTGCCATCACAGGTGCCCGTACCTGTGCCCCGGCGATGGATGTGGTCAACGAGGCAGCCAACAGCTCCATTCCGGCGCTCGGCTATGCCGGTACCTATGCGGTGGCCAACGTGATGCTGACCCTTGCGGGCTCCTTTATCATCGGCTTCTGGTTCTAGCCAGCAGCCATCACATTACCGCTAACAAAGAAGGGAGCATCAGGCTCCCTTCTTGCTATCTGCCCCGCTAGAGAGATGTAGATCAGGCTCATTGGTGTGGCGTCACCTCCCCCCCCCACCATCTGCGCTGAACTCTGCCACTAACCCACTCTTCCTATTCCACAATGGCCGATGCTCTGCTCTGCTCTGCTCTGCTCTGCTCTGCTCTGCTCTGCTCTGCTCTGCTCTGCTCTGCTCTGCTCTGCTCTGCTCTGCTCTGCTCTGCTCTGCTCTGCAATGAGTGATGGCAGATCCCGAAGACAAAAAAAGCGCCCTGAGGCGCTTTTTTCATATCAACCGGATGATCAAGCTTTGAACTTGCTGAACACTAGGGAGGCGTTGGTACCGCCAAAGCCGAAGCTGTTGGACATGACAGTGTTGAGTTCGGCCGCTTCGTACTCACGCACGATGGGCAGACCTTCGGCCTTCTCGTCCAGAGTCTCGATGTTGATGCTGGGGGCGATAAAGCCGTGCTCCATCATCAGCAGGGAGTAGACAGCCTCGTGCACGCCCGCAGCGCCCAGCGCATGGCCGGTCATCGCCTTGGTGGCAGAGATCTTGGGACCGTTGGCGCCAAACAGCGTCTGGATAGCTTCCAGCTCTTTGGTATCACCCACCGGAGTGGAGGTGCCGTGGGTGTTGATGTAATCAACCTTGCCCACACCCTGCATCGCCATCTTCATGCAACGCACCGCGCCTTCACCGCTCGGGGCGACCATGTCGTAGCCATCGGAGGTAGCACCGTAACCGGTCAGCTCGGCATAGATGTGAGCGCCACGCGCCAGCGCATGTTCCAGCTCTTCGATCACCAGAATGCCGCCGCCACCGGAGATAACGAAACCATCGCGGTTCGCATCATAAGTACGGGACGCTTTTTCCGGCGTGTCGTTGTACTTGGTGGAGAGGGCACCCATGGCGTCAAACTGGATGGTAGAGGACCAGTCCAGCTCTTCACCGCCGCCAGCGAAGACCACATCCTGTTTGCCAAGCTGGATCAGTTCAAGCGCGTGACCGATGCAGTGAGCAGAGGTGGCGCAGGCGGAGCTGATGGAGTAGTTGACACCCTTGATCTGGAACGGGGTCGCGAGGCAAGCGGAAGTGGTGGAGGACATGGTGCGCGGCACCATGTAAGGGCCCACACGCTTGACCCCTTTCTCACGGGCGATGTCCACAGATTCCGAGGTGTTCTTGCCGGAGGCACCACCTGAACCGACCACAAGGCCGGTACGCTCGTTGGAGACCTGATCTTCCGCCAGACCGGCATCTTCAATGGCCTGCTGCATGGAGAGGTAGGCGTAGGCCGCAGCGTCGCCCATGAAACGCATGACTTTACGGTCGATCAGTTCAGACGGATCGAGTTTGATGTTACCCCAGACACGGCTGCGCAGGTTGTGCTGCTCGAACTGCTCGGAATAGGTGATGCCGGATTTACCTGCTTTCAGGGAGGCCAGCACTTCTTCCTTGTTGTTGCCGATACTGGAGATGACGCCGATACCGGTGATCACTGCTCTTCTCATTAATTCATCTCGTCTGGAAAAACTGGCGCCAAGTCTACCCGCTTTCGGCTGCCAAACTGGTCTGCTTTCACGTAGAATGCCCGCGATTTTGTGACGCGAGCCGAGGAAAACGTGAGTCAAACATCCTTACATCATGCCCGATTGGACTGGAATGAAGCGGGAACTCCTGTCTCCAGTGACTTCGGGGATGTGTACTTTTCCAATGATAACGGTCTAAGTGAAACCCGCTACGTCTTTTTGCAGCAAAACCGGCTACCTGCGCGATTTTCGCACCACGATAGTGACAGTTTCGTGATAGGTGAAACAGGTTTCGGCACAGGCCTTAACTTTCTGGCGACAATGCAAGCCTTCCTGGAACAGGCGCCTCAATCCGGCAACGGCTCCCGTCTGCACTTCATCAGTTTCGAGAAATTCCCCCTGACCCGGGACGATCTGCGCAAGGCGTTGGCCGCCTGGCCTGAAATTGGCCACTTGAGTCAGGATCTTGTCGCCCAGTGGCCGCTGCCGGTCTCTGGTTGCCACCGCCTGCATTTTGCGGGTGGCCGCATTCGCCTCGATCTCTGGTTTGGCGACATCAAGGATATGCTGCCGCAAGTGCCTCACTGGGCAGAGGGGCTGGTGGATGCCTGGTATCTGGATGGTTTCTCCCCGGCCAAGAACCCGGAGATGTGGACACAGGAGCTGTTTGATGGTCTCGCTCGCCTCGCCCGTCCCGATTGCTCCATTGCCACCTTTACCTGTGCCGGTTTTGTCCGTCGCGGCCTGATTGCCGCCGGTTTTGCCATGAAGAAGGTGAAGGGCCACGGTAGCAAGCGGGAGATGCTGGTGGGGGATCGCACCGACAAGCAGCCGCAGCAGACCATCGCCCCCTGGTATGCCCGTCCTGCCGGACGCACTGGCGAGGTGGTGATCATCGGCGGCGGCATCGCCTCGGCCATGACGGCGCTCTCTCTGGTGGAGCGGGGTCGCAAGGTGACGTTGCTGTGTGCAGATGGCGAACCGGCCACCGGCGCCTCCGGCAACCGCCAGGGCGCGCTCTATCCCCTGCTCAACGGCGAGCACGATGCCCTGTCACGCTTCTATTCGCTCGCCTTTGGCTATGCCCGCCAACGGCTGCTGGCGTTGGCCGAACGCCATCCTATCGCTTTCGAATTATGCGGAGTGACCCAGCTCGGTTATGACGACAAATCGGCAGCCAAGTTGGCGAAAATGAACCAGGGCCCCTTCCCGTCCGAACTGATGCATCCCCTCTCTACAGCAGAGGTAGAGCAAGTGGTTGGCCTGCCCTGCGGCCACAGCGGCGTCAGTTACCCACTGGGGGGCTGGCTCTGTCCGGCCGATCTCACCCGAGCAGCCCTGAAAGAGGCGCAAGCCAGCGGCCTGCTTGAGGTGGTGTTCAACACCGAGGTGGTTGCCATTGCCGAGCAGACAGATGCTTGGCACATAGAGAGCCAAGACGGCCGCCACTGGCAGGCCCCCAATCTGGTTGTCGCTGCCGGTCACCAGTTGCCAGCACTGCTCCCCTTTGCCGAACTGCCGCTCTATCCGGTGCGCGGTCAGGTGAGCCATGTGCCGACCTCAGCCAGCCTGAGCCGGCTCAATACCGTGCTCTGCTACGATGGCTACCTCACGCCAATGTACAACGATCACCACTGCATCGGTGCCAGCTATGGCCGCAACCAGAGCAGCCTTGAGTTTCGTGCCGAGGAACAAATCCAGAATCAGGTGCGGTTGCAAGCCTGCCTGCCGGAGCAAACCTGGCCCGCCGAAGTTGATGTGAGCGGCAACGAGGCGCGCGTGGGGGTGCGTTGTGCCAGCCGGGATCACCTTCCGGTGGTGGGGCCAGTGGCCAGATTGCAAGGTCTGGCGGATCACTATGCGCAGCTGCAGCATGATCAGCACAACGCCCAGCCACTCCCCCTTCACCCCGGCCTCTATGTGCTGGGGGCGCTCGGTTCGCGGGGCCTCTGCTCGGCGCCGCTCTGTGGTGAGCTGCTCGCCAGCGAGATCTGCGGCGATCCCCTGCCGCTGGCCGCCGATCTGCTGGAAGCGCTCCACCCTGCCCGTTACTGGGTACGCAAGCTGCTCAAGGGCAAAGCGCTGGTCTGAACCGGACTCTGCAAACAAATAGAATGGCCGCCCATCGGGCGGCCATTCTATTTATCAAATCGTGCGATGCTGGATATTGCGTCTTGAGATAGCGCTCACTTGGGCCAGTGCACCCCAAGCTGTTCGCCATAACCTGTCTGACGCTGGAATCCGTCGAGCCGTCCCTTGACCTTGTTCAGCTCGCCACTGCCTGCTGCCCACGCGGCATAGCGCAGCGCCTGACAATCTGCATGACCAGGTAATCCCGCAATGGCGCCACCCACCTGATTGGCCCCTTGCAGCACCATCTCCTTGAAGCGGGATTCGTAGTCAAACATGCTGGAGAGCAGCCGCCCCCAGCGCTGGCGGGCAGGATCGTTACTGTTCGCGCTCTGACGCCAGCGGGGCAGCAACACAGTGGCGTTGGTGGTCACCGTCACCCGGTTGAGCTGGCAACGACCCGGCAACTGCTCGGTATCCAGCTGCCAGTCCACCTGATAACTCGCCTTGCCGAGTACGGGCTTGCCATTCACCTTGGGAGCACTCTGGGCGATCGCCCGGGCAAGCTGCTCCGGACTGGTTGCATTGACCTCATAAAAACGGACATTGATGCGGGACTCTGGCACCACTTGCGGCCGGCTCGGCTGAGCCTGACTCATCAGGGGCAACAGCAACAACCCGACCCCCACTACTCCATAAACCTTGCTGACCATGCCAGACTACCTTCCTTGATTGCACGGGCGGAGTACCAACCTTGGTGAACCCCACCGCCACACAGATGACGGGTATAGCCTATGTGTGACGACGAGGCGGCGCAATACAATGATGCGCCCAGAAATCAGAGCACGCTCACAGGTTGCGTGAGCAGAGTATGGCACAAGGCCAAAACTGTATTTTTATTGAGCATGACGGCTGATGCGCTGCCAGTCGAGGTGATAGTTTTTCACATTGATGTCATGACCATCTATCTGAATAAAATGATCATTTTTAAGGCGGTTGGCAAAAAAGTCCTGATCTGCCCCCTCATTGAGCCACAGCTCGCAAAGTCCCCGTTTTCCCTCTTTGGCATAGAATCTCGGAGTAACCAGCAGCGCGACTCCATCTACCCGGATGGCATGACGGGCCAGGCAGTTTGCTTCCGTGGTTTTGGATGCCAGCGCGGCAAAACGGGGTCTGTTCCCCTCGGCCACCACCAGTACGCCGTAAGAGTGAGGAGCCATGAGACGCCGCATGGCGACCGCCTGATGAGGACCGGTTTGATGAAAACCGTCATTGGTTACCGCAAACACGCAAGTAGGTGAAAATAGCATCGAAAGCAGGAAAAGAGAGCGTTTAATGCCTGAAAAATCACCAATCGCCATATAAAAGCCTCAAAAGACAACCAAGGCTGGCAAGGGTAGGTAGCCAAACCCGCTGGGTAAAGTACCTTTACCTTTCTTTAATTCTGTTCATGGGGTTAAACGTTGATTTAGCTCACACAACATCCTGTTTCCAGTCGCCACTCTACCCCTATCGGAATAGACTCCCTCCACTCTCATCCAATCAGAAGGCAACATATGCTGGAACTCATCGTTGGCACCCTGGTCACCCTGGTGGTGGGCCGTGCCATTTTCAAAGGATACTCCGCGACCGGGGTGCTGCTGAGCGGCGGCTTGCTGCTGCTGGTCATCACCGCCATGATGGGCAAGCCGGTACTACCGAGCAAGGTGGTCAGCACCGGTTATATCGCAACCGATATCTTCGAATACGTCCGCTTCCTGCTCAATGACCGTGGCGGTGGACTGGGGATGCTGATCATGGTGCTGTGCGGCTTCGCCGGCTACATGAGCCATATCGGTGCCAACACCATTCTGGTCAAGCTGGCCAGCAAACCGCTCGGCATCATCAAGTCCCCCTATATCCTGCTGGTGGCTGCCTATCTGGTGGCCTGCGCCATGTCGCTGGCGGTGAGCTCCGCCACCGGCCTCGGCGTGCTGTTGATGGCAACCCTGTTCCCGCTAATGGTCAACATGGGGATCTCCCGTGGCGCGGCGGCGGCCGTGTGCGCCTCGCCAGCCGCCATCATTCTGGCACCGACCTCAGGGGACGTGGTGATGGCCGCCCAGGCCGCCAACATGCCGCTGCTGGATTTTGCCTTCAAGCTGACCCTGCCCATCTCGCTGGTGGCGATCGCCTGCATGGCGGTGACCCACTTCTTCTGGCAGCGTTATCTTGACCAGAAATCCGGTGAGCACAACGAACCGGTCGCCCCGGGTGACCTGGTGACTACCGCCCCCGCTTTCTACGCCATCCTCCCCTTTACCCCCATCATCGGGGTGCTGGTGTTTGACGGCAAATGGGGCCCACAGCTGGACATCGTCACCATCATCGTCATGTGCATGGTGCTGGCCAGCCTGCTGGAGCTGGTGCGGATCCGCAATGGCAAGGAGCTGCTGGACGGTCTGCAGGTCTGCTGGCGCAACATGGCTGACGCCTTTGCCGGTGTGGTCATGCTGCTGGTCGGTGCCGGTGTCTTTGCCCAGGGCCTGATGACCATCGGCTTTATCGACACCCTGCTGGCTCACGCGCAGGATCTGGGCTCGGGCGGCCTGATCATGATGCTGTCACTGGTGGTGATCACCACCCTGGCCGCCTTCACCACCGGCTCGGGTAATGCCCCCTTCTACGCCTTCGTGGAGCTGATCCCCAACCTGGCAAGCAGCCTTGGCATCAACCCGGCCTATCTGGTGATCCCCATGCTGCAAGCCTCCAACCTGGGTCGCACCATTTCGCCGGTCTCCGGGGTGGTGGTCGCCTGTGCCGGGATGGGCAAGCTCTCGCCGTTCGGGGTGGTCAAGCGCACCAGTATGCCGGTCGCCGTCGGCCTGCTGGTGGTGATCGTCGCCACCCAGATCATGGTACCCGCCTGATCGCTGACCAGCCCGGCACCCTGCCGGGCTGGTATCCTCCCCCTTCTTTGCAGTAGACTCGGTGCTCATTTTCCCCCTAAGGAGGACCGAGATGAGTATTACGGTTCAACTTGCCCATTTCAGTGATTGCCACTCCCACTTCGATGGCGCGCCCATGAGCTTCTCCCCTGTCGGTGAAGGCCAGTGGCGCACCCAGTGCGGCGGTTATGCCCGGATCCTGACCCGACTGACCCAACTGCGTGCCAAAGCCACAGCAGCCGGCCAGCGTTTTCTGTTTCTGCACGGTGGCGACTCCTTTCAGGGCTCTCTCTATTTCAACCGCTTCAAAGGGCGCGCCAACGCCGACCTGCTCGCCATGCTGGCCCCCGATGCCATGGTACTTGGCAACCACGAATTCGATCTGGGCAATGGCCCGCTGGTGGAGTTCTTGCGCCAGCTCGATTTTCCGGTGCTGGCCGCCAATCTGGACAACAGTCAGGAGCCAGCCGACACGCCGCTTGGGCTGTGGGATATTCCCCACCTCTACGACGCCCATCAGCCCTGGCATCGCCGGGTGATCGACGGGGTTCCCTTTGCGCTGCTCGGCATCACCCTCGCCCAGATGGCTGCCATCGCCAACCCGGATCCCCACACCCGTTTCCACGCGGTCGCCGACACCCTCACCCGGGTGCTGCGGGAGATCAAGCGCGAAGGGATCCAGCATATCGTGCTGCTGAGCCACCTCGGGCTGGATCAGGACAAGCTGCTGGCCGAGCGCTTCCCCGAGCTCAGTCTCATCATTGGCGGCCACACCCACAGCCTGCTCGGCGATCTCGCGCCGCTGGGCCTGCCAAGCGAAGGTACTTACCCCCTGATGAACAACGGGGTAGCCATTTTGCACGCTGGCCACAGCGCCCTCTGCCTCGGTGTCTGCGAGCTCACCTTCGATGAGGCGGGCCGCGTCGTGCAAAGTCAGGGTCAGCTGGAGTGGCTCCCCTGGCAACCCTGGCCGTACGCCTCCACGCCACCTGCCGGGCTCACCTTCTGCGAGCCGGATCCACAACTGGAACAACATCTGGCCAAACGCTATCGGCCTGAGATAGAGACAATGAGTCAGCGCATCGTCACCCGACTGGCGGCGCCGTTGCCCCATCAGCGGCTGCCGGATGCCACCCTGCCCCACGGCAGCCTGCTCGCCCCGCTGGTGGCCCGCGCCATGCTGACCGCCGCTCGTGAACAGGTAGGCGAGGTGGACTTTGCCCTGCACAATGCTGGCGGCGTGCGCTGCTCGCTGGAGCCGGGCCCCCTGAGCGAAGCGGATATCGCCGGTCGCCTGCTGCCGTTTGCCATTCCCCTCACCCTCTATCGGGTGCACGGTCACGAGTTGGCGGAAGCGCTGGAAAATGCCATCGACAACGCCACCAACAACGGCGTGGTCGGCAATGGCAACGGCAGCTTCCCCTACACCGCGGGGGTGCGATTCACCTATCAGGCCGATCGGCCCAAGGGCCAGCGCATCACCCGACTGGAGTGGGAAGCCGCCCCCGGCCAGTGGCAAGCGGTCAATGCCGAACAGGTCTATCGCGGGGTGTCGAGCGCCTATACCGCCTCCGGCAAGGAGGGTTACACCGCACTGGCGCGCACCCTGACCCAGCACAATCAGGAGCTCGGTATCACCCTGGCCGACGCTTTTATCCGCTGGGCTCGCCACCTGCCCACGCTGGAAGCGCAGCCGCCCCTGCTTGAGTACTTCAGTTGATATCGGGGGGATGCCTTTGCCACATCCCCCTGACGGCCAAAATTGCCGCAGCCAGCGCCCGGTTCCCTGCAAGAACCGGGCTTTTTCGAGAATATTTGCCCCACACGGGCCCGCCCCATTGCATCGCACTCACTAGCTCGGCAAGATAGGCCCGCTTTCAAGACCAGCTGCAGGAACAGGCGACTTCATGAATCACTCCATCCGTTTCACTCCCCCTCGCGTTAACCCGGGTATCAAGCCAGCCATCGTGCTGCTGACCGCCCTGCTGGCGCTGCTCTTCTGTCTGCGCAACCCGCTCTTCCACGCCATGGCGCCGGGCTTTGATGCCTCGCTGTTCGCGGTGATGGGCAAGATGTGGAGCGAAGGGGGCGTGCTCTATCGCGACATGATCGACATCAAGGGGCCGATGATCTTCGCTCTCGACGCGCTGGGTTATCGAATGGGTGGTTTTGTCGGGATCTGGACACTGGAGTGGGTGCTCTGCTGGCTCGGATTGCTGGCCAGCTGGCAGGCCTTTGCCCAGCTCGGACTCTCGTTCAAGGCGCGCCTTGGCGCCATGCTGGCGGTGCTGGCTCTCTACGGCACCCGTTACTACTACGGCAACATGACCGAGGACTGGACCTTCCACCTCGCCCTCATCGCCCAGTGGGCCTTCATTACCCTGCTGCTGGACAAGGGATTTCGCTGGTGGCCAGCACTGGTGGCGGCCCTCACCTTCGCCATCGTCGCCTGGATGCGCACCAACAACGGCGCCTTCTGGGGGGCCTGGTATCTGGTGCTGTTCTGCCACTGGTGTCTGCACGAGAAGTGGCGCGATGCCATCTTGCTGCTCATCTCCAGCCTGCTCGGTTTGGCGCTGATTGGCGGCCCGCTTTACGCCTACTTCCAGCAGCATGATCTACTGGCGGCCTTCAAATACTACGCCTTCGACATCTTCTTCGAAGGGAGCTATGGCAACGGCTTCTCCCCCATGGTGGGCGCCGTCGGCCTGCTGCGCACAGGCCTTGTGATGCTGCTGCCCGCCTTCATCATTCTGATGTTGAGCCGCCGTCAGGAGTGGTATCTGCCCGCTCTGCTGGCGACCCTGTTTGGGGTGCTGTTCACCCTGATCGCCAACTCGGTCTCCGGCCATGTGTTCGATCACTACGATGTGCTCTATCTGCAACTGGCGGTGCTGCCGCTGGCAGTATTACTGGATCGCAGCGAACAGCAGGCAGATGCCATCGGCCTGCTCTGCATCTCGCTGGTGGTGCTCACCGCCAGCTGGCTGCTGGCCCAGCAGCTCGCCTTTGGCTGGAGCACCAAGGAGTGGTCCCTCGAGCGGGTCAACGAGGTGCTCGGTACCAGCCTGCTGTGGGCGCTGCCTGTGCTGATCCTCATCCCCCTCTGGCGCGCCTGGGATGTGCGCAGTGCCACCCCCTGGCTGGCGACGCTGGCCATGCTGCTGCTGATGATCAACAACGCCTGGGAAGGCACTCTCAAGGGTCGCCCCTTCAATCCGGCGGCGCAGGTGCGGGTTGATCGCATCAAGGCCGAGACCAGCCCGAGCGACAAGATCTGGGTCGATGGCATCCAGCCGCAATATTATCTCTGGACCGATCGTCAGCCGGCTTCCGCCTACCTCTTCTTTGCCAACGTCAATCCGCCCTATGACGTACGCGAGCGGGTGCTGGCCGATATCCAGCGCCAGAATCCGAAGTTCATCATCGCCAAGCCGGATCGGGTGAGCGAAGAGCTGAAAAAACCGAGCTCGACTTCCCATCTCGCCTTTTATCAATACCTGACCAGCCACTACGAAGAGGTGGATCCGGGTCTCTATCGCCGACGCTGATCGTCAATACGCCCCGCAGGGCGGCCATTGTTGCAATGGCCGCCATTTTTATTGGCTCTGTCCCAATTACGTGTTGAAAGGCTAATGAGGTGTCCTGACAAGTAAGGTATCTACGATTATCTGGCTCGCAAGCGGACGATTAACCGTGAGCGCATGCAGCAGCGCTCTGAGTTGCGCCGTTTGTTCAAAGAGAGCTGGGATTCGGCTGGCTGCCGCGCCTTGATGTCGATGATGCGAGAGTTGGGGTATCAGATTGGCCGATTCAAAGTACGTAACCTGATGAAGGAAGCCGGGCTGGCATCCAGGCAGCCGGGTGCACACCGTTATAAGGTGGCACAGTCTGAACGGCCGGATATTCCCAATCTACTGGCCCGCGAATTTGATGTCCAGCAACCCAATCAGGTGTGGTGTGGCGATATCACCTACGTCTGGGCAGGTGGCCGTTGGCATTACCTGGCAGCGGTTCTTGACCTGCACACCCGGCGGGTCGTGGGCTGGGCGATGTCTGATAAGCCTGATGCAGAATTGGCAATCAAAGCACTGGAGATGGCCTATCAGCAGCGGGGTTGCCCATCCGGTGTGCTATTTCACTCTGACCAAGGCTGCCAATATGGTAGCCGGGCATTTCGGCAACGACTGTGGCGCTATCGCATGACCCAGAGTATGAGTCGGCGTGGCAACTGCTGGGATAACGCCCCGATGGAGCGGTTGTTCAGAAGCCTGAAGTCAGAGTGGTTGCCGGCTCTGGGATATATGAGCTTGCGAGAAGCGAAACGAGATATCAGTTATTACCTGATGGATCACTACAACTGGCGACGTCCACATCAATACAATGACGGGATACCGCCAGCAAAAGCCGAGGATCGGCCTAACCAAGTGTCCGGATTTAGTTGACCACTATAACCCGGCGGCGACCCATCACCACCGGACGCACCAGCAGCTGTGCCAGCAAGACACCCAGCAGGGTCAGACCGCCCCCGATCAGGTGATAGCTGGTCAACCGCTCACCCAGCAGGGTGATGGCAAGGCCAGCCGTCATCACCGGCAGCAGGTTCATAAAGATGGCGGTACGGCTGGCACCGAGCAGGGCGATACCCTGCATCCAGAGCCAGGGTGAGAGCGCCGAAGTGGGGATACCGGCATAGAGGATCAGCCACAGGGCCCGACCATCCGGCCACTGGTCATCCACCAGCAAAAAGAAGGGGGTCAGGATCACCACACTGCAGATCACCTGACCGTAGAGCAACGACCAGTTGTCGAGCCCCAGATCCCACTTCTTGAGCAGCACGCTGTAAAGGGCATAAGTACCCGCCGAAATCAGCATATAGACAGAGCCGATATGAATGCCTTGGGTAAACAGCCGGGTCGGATCCCCCTGCCCCAGCAAGATAGACAAGCCAAGGATGGAAAGCAGCGCCCCCAGCACGGCGCCCCAGGTGGGCCGCTCGCGCAGCAGCCAGATGCTGAACAACACGGTCAGTAGCGGCGTCAGTCCCATCATCAACCCCATCTCGGTGGCTCCCAGGGTTTGCGCCGCGTAGTAACCAAAAGTCTGGTTGAGCACCATGCCCAGCGAAGCCAGCATGGCGATCTGCCAAAGGCCAGCGCGCAGACGGGCACGCGCACGCCATACCCGACGGGCCAGAAACGGACTTAATACCAGCGCAGCCACCACCCAGCGCGACCAGGCCAAGGCTGCAGGAGACAAAACGCCAACCGCCAGTTTGCTGACGATGCCATTGCCAGCCCAAATGGCAATGCAGGAAAAGGGAAACAGAAAGGCAAGGGGCATGAGAGGATCCAGACCAAAGAGACAACAGCGGACCAGTATAGGGGGCGATGGGAGATAAACAAAGGTGTGGGCCTGAACAGCCACGCGGTGAACGCCAGTCGCCAGAAACAAATATGCCCGCAAAAGTGCGGGCATATCAGTGCAGAAACAGGTTCAGAAGCGCATCACGCGGCATCCATGTGCAGTCTGGAGATCAGCTCGTTGACTTCGGTGACTGTCTGGCGGTGGGGAATATCCGCCGGATTCGGCATCAGCAACAAACCGGATTGGAAATCAAACCGCCCCCGACCATGGATGTAAATCCGACCTTTAAAGAAGGTTTTGACATGCTTTGCCACCATCAGTGGCAGGTACTTCTTGAACACTCTCATCGTTTGCAACCTCTTGCAGTTGTATCCGTATGACAGCAGCTTCTGCGAATTAATTCCGTAAATTATTTATAAAAATCCGGAAAACTCGCCCATCTCTTCCCAAAAAATTCAATCTATAACTTTTTATTAACTTTTAGCCTATTGTATGCGGCCCTTCGAGCCAGAGCAAGGCTCCTTTGCCATCGTGCCACTCGATACAGGCGATCCCCGAGGTGGCGAACATGGGTGCTCCTGCGGCCGGGCAGAGGCTTTGCACCAGATAACCCACCAGCGGCAGATGGCTGACCATCAGGATCTGGTCATGTTGCTGCGCCAAAGTGGTGAGGTAGCTGGCCACGAAAGCGGGATCACCGTAAGGGGTAATGTCGCCACTCTCTTCAACGGCTGCTGCGTCAGGTAATTCACTGCATATGGCTTGCCAGGTCTGACGTGCCCGCAGATAGTTGCTGTGGATCACCCGATCCAGCGGGCCAATCAGCTGAGGCGCCAGCCAGCGGGCCATCTGGATAGACTCTTCAATACCCTGCTCGGTCAATGGACGCTGTTCATCTGTTTTCGCATTCATGCCTGCCTGGCCATGACGCATGATATAGATCTTCATTACAACCTCGCCCAACGGGCCTGTTTTGATAGCCGGGGGATCTTACCCCGCCACGGGTGTGGAAACAATTGCGCTACCTCTCAGAAAAGGGTTTGCCTGACGGGATAGCGGGGTCGATAATCATGTTTAAATTCAAATAAATCCAACGTGAGTCACACGCCAATGAGCCCATATGCCAGTCCCAATGACCATCGGCAATACCATTTTCTGGAGCTGGCCAACCGGCTCAGGGTCTTGTTGATTTGTGATCCCGACACCGACAAATCCGCCGCCTCGCTGGCGGTCAATACCGGCCATTTTGACGATCCCGCTGACCGGCAGGGAATGGCCCATTTTCTGGAGCACATGCTGTTTCTCGGCACCTGCACCTACCCCAAGCCTGGTGAGTACCAGCAATTTATGAGCCGTCATGGCGGCAGCAACAACGCCTGGACCGGCACCGAGTTCACCAACTTCTTCTTCGAGATCGACAACGGCTTCTTCGAAGCGGGGCTGGATCGCTTCTCCCAGTTCTTTATCTGCCCCACCTTTGATCCGGAGTGGGTGGACAAGGAGCGCAACGCGGTCGACTCCGAGTATCGCCTCAAGCTGCAGGACGACATGCGCCGCAGCTATCAGGTGCATAAAGAGACGGTCAACCCGGCGCACCCCTTCTCCAAGTTCTCGGTGGGCAACCTCGATACCCTGGCCGATCTACCGGGACGGGATCTGCGCTCCGACCTTATCCGTTTTTACGAAAGCCACTACAGCGCGGATCGCATGGCGCTGGTGATGATCTCGCCGGAATCCATCGATACCCAGTTGCAATGGTGCTGTCGCTACTTTGCTCCCATTTTGAATCGCAATTTGGGAACCCCGACCCTCACCATGCCACTCTACCGGCTCGATGATCTCGGCGTGCGCATCCACATCAACCCGGTCAAGGAGACCCGCAAGCTGTCGCTGAGCTTCCCCTTGCCCAATGTGGACGAGTTTTACGACAAAAAACCCCTCACCTTCCTGAGTCATCTGATTGGCTACGAGGGGGATGGCAGCCTGCTCTCCCTGCTCAAGGCGAAAGGGTGGGTCAATCAGCTCTCGGCGGGCGGTGGCATCAGCGGCGCCAACTTCAAGGATTTTGGCGTCAACTTCGGCCTCACCCCTCTGGGCCTTAAGCATGTGGACGACATCCTCGCCGCCCTGTTTGGTTATCTGAAACTGATTGGCCGCGAAGGGCTGCAGAGCTGGCGCTATGACGAAAAACGGACCGTGCTCGAATCGGCGTTCCGCTTCCAGGAGCGCGGCCGCCCCCTCGATACGGTGTCAGGGTTGGTGCTCAACCTCTTTAGCTACAAACCTGAGGATCTGCTCTACGGCGACTACATGATGCGCGAATATGACGAGGGGCTGATCCGCCGCTTCCTCGCCAAGCTCACCCCGCACAATTTGCGTATCACCATCACTGCGCCGGAAGTGGCGACCGATCGGCTGGCCCGCTGGTATCAGACCCCCTACAGCGTGGCGACCATTACCGAGGCCGAGAAAATTCGCTGGCAGCAGAGCGAACCGGATCCGGCGCTGGCGCTACCCAAGCCCAACCCCTTTATCAGCAGTAGGCTCGATCCGCGCACACCCGAGCTTGCCGCCGACATGCCCGCCTGCCTTATCGATCGCCCCGGTTTTCGCCTCTGGCACCTCCATGAGCACCTGTTCAGCGTGCCCAAGGGCAATCTCTACATCTCCATCGACAGCGAACATGCGGTCAAAAATCCGCGCAATATCGCCATGGCGCGCCTCGCCGTGGAGCTGTTGGCCGACCACCTCAACGCCCTCACCTATCCGGCGGAGCTGGCTGGGCTGGGTTACCAGATCTATGCCCATCAGGGGGGCTTTACCATCAACCTGAGCGGCTTTGCCGACAAGCAGCCGCTGTTGCTCGACATGATCCTCGGCAACCGCACCCTGGGGTATCCGGATCCGGGTCGCTTCGCCGAAATCAAGGAGCAGCTCATCCGCAACTGGGACAACCAGTCCAAGGCGCGCCCCATCTCCCAGCTCTTTAACCAGCTCACCAGTTTGCTGCAACCCAACAACCCGCCGTTCGAGCAGTTGCTGCGCCACCTGCGCACCGTCGAGCTGGAGGAGATGCCCGGCTTCGTGGCCCAGCTGTTTGGCGAGGTGCATGTCGAAGCGCTGGTACACGGCGACTGGACTGCTGCCGAAGCACTGGAGCTGGCCGCCCTGATGGAGCGCCACCTGAGCGACATCAATGGCACCAGCAGCAAACCGAGCGGCGAGACCCGTCGTCCGCTCATCTCCATTCAGGACAGGGGCACCCTTATTCGCGAGCAGGGTTGCGATCACGAGGACTCGGCGCTCCTGGTCTACTACCAGTCCCGTACCACCCGGGCGCGGGATCTCGCCTGCTTCACCCTGGCAAACCACATCATGTCCTCTACTTTCTTCCACGAGCTGCGCACCCGCCAGCAACTGGGTTATGTGGTGGGCGCCGGTAACCTGCCCCTCAATCGCCATCCGGGCCTGATCTTCTATATCCAGTCGCCAGTGGCGGGGCCGCAGATCCTGCTCGATGCGGTGGAGGAGTTTATCGACCTCTTCCCGCTCGCCATGCTCGAATTTACCGAGCAGCAGTGGCAGGAGAGCAAGGCGGGGCTGCAAGCCCAGCTGAGCGAGCGGGATGCCAACCTGCGCAGTCGCGGCCAGCGGCTGTGGGTCAGCATCGGCAACAAGGATCTGGGG
The DNA here is from genome assembly GCF_051920345.1 of Aeromonas sp. 102P. Lineage (NCBI taxonomy): Bacteria > Pseudomonadati > Pseudomonadota > Gammaproteobacteria > Aeromonadales > Aeromonadaceae > Aeromonas > Aeromonas sp. 102P. The sequence continues at coordinate 3,124,412 of NZ_JBQBCZ010000001.1, forward strand.
TTTGATCAGCGCGAAAGAGTCTGCGACGAGGTGGGCAAATTGAGCCGTGCCGATCTGGTGCGCTTTATCACCCAACTGCGTTCGCGCACCTCCGATCGGCTGATCCTCTGCAGCTATGGTCAGGGGCACGAACATGACGAGCGGATCACCGGCCAGTTTATCGATGATCCACGAGCATTTCGGCTCAATGCCGCCACCTTCGAGGCCTGATCAGGCCTCGCACTCCCCCGCTTTTCCTGCCCACGGCAAATCACAGACAATAAAAAGCCGACCCATCAGGGTCGGCTGGAAAAACCATAACAATTGCGACCAAAGCCGCCAAAAGTGAACATGAGCGTGAAAATCAGACACTGAGTTGCTGATCAGCAAGCGGGAAAGACCCGATACTCGCTTTGCAATGCCAACAGTGATTGAGAAACAGCCTCATATTAGGCACTCCCCCCGCCAGTCACGTTGATCTACGTCAAAGGAGGTAGCGAAGAGCGCACAGCCCGACGATTTGTCGGCGCAGATCACCCTTTGGCCGCCCGTTAGCTGCCCGTTAGCCACGGCGAACCAGCCGGTAGGCCACCTCATCGAAGTAGGAGAGCTGACCCGACAACACCCGCGGGTGCTCCACCTCGGCGGCACGCCCCAGCACCTCGATACGAAAGTCCCGTTCAAACAGCGCCCGCACCTCCATCTCCCCCACCGAGAAGGGGGGCTGACTCTGCTGCTCCGGCTGATATTCAAGGGTCACCAGCAGGATCTGGCCACCGGTCTCGACCAGCGAACTGATCAGGGCTGCATACTGGCGGCGCATCGCGGTCGGCAGGGCGATCAGCGCCGCGCGGTCATAGACCAGCCGGTAACGGCGACCCAGACTGGGGGCGGCGAAAAAATCCCCCTGGAAAATGCGCAGGCTGTCCACCTGATGGCACTGATAAGGGCCCACTTCGCTCACGGTCGCGGCGAGCTGGTTTTCACTGAAGAACTGGCTGACGGCAAGGCTCGATAGCTCGAAACCGTCGACCGGATGGCCCTGAGCGCTCAGCCAGAGCATGTCGCGGGACTTGCCACACAGGGGAACCAGCACCGGCTCGTCCGCTTGCTGGGCAGACCACCAGGATTGCAGCCAGTGGTTGAAGTCCGCCTGATGAAAGCCAATCCGGTTCTCTTCCCAACGCTGATGCCAAAACGCAGCTTCCATCGTTATTACCCTTCTGTACTAAAGATGCCTCAATATCACAACTTAACCGGCACCGCGCAACCCTCTGCCCTTCCCTTTTTGCCGCACAGCCTCTGCGTGTTATCAGGCGAATGGCGTGACGTCACTTTGCCGTGCGCCTCGCTGTCGCAATGTTTGCAATTGGGTACGTTTATGACAGGCAGAGGCACACCTATCCATACGAACGAGTCATGCTGAATCGCCCCCAGTTCCCTAGATCTGACCTCTCTGTAGGTTATTCACTCTGGGCATTCCCAGAGAATTGGAGGCGCCAACCAAACTAATCACCCGAGGTACCCCAGTGAACCGCTATAAAAATGACCGATTAACCGCCTTCGGTCGACAGCTTCTTGTCTCGAGTATCCTTGAGCAGGGCCTGAGCGTTTGAAGAGCCCGCCCGAGATAACTACAATGACGCTCTTTTTGATGTAACGAGTGACACCATGGCGGAACTGACTTATCTGGGCGGCTATCCCGACCCTCTCAAGGCACAGGTACAGCAGCTGATTGCGGCGGGCAAGCTGGGGGAGATGCTGGCCAAACGCTATCCGGAGAGCCACCAGATCCAGAGCGACAAGGCGCTGCTCGCCTACACCATGGAGCTGAAGAACCGCTACCTCAAGAGCTCGGCGCCCCTGTCAAAGGTGGTGTTCGATGGCAAGATCAACGTGATCAAGGATGCCCTCGGCCTGCACACCTACGTCAGCCGGGTGCAGGGCAGCAAGCTCAAGGCCAAGAACGAGATCCGCATCGCCGCCTTGTTCAAGGAGGCCCCGCCCCCGTTCCTGAAAATGATCGTGGTGCACGAGCTGGCCCATATCAAAGAGAAGGATCACAACAAGAGCTTCTACCAGCTCTGCCAGCACATGGAGCCCGACTATCATCAACTGGAGTTTGATCTCAGGCTCTGGCTCACTTGGCGCGATATCGACAAGGCCAACCGCTAGGCTGACAACCGTTTCAGGGAGGAAACATGCCATTTGCCGCCATCCCCTTTGGTGCCACCCGCTTTATTGCCACTTTGGTAATAGCCTGCTTGGGCCGCGCTGACTATCCCCGCTTCACGTTACGCGGGCTGCTGGCCCTGCTGATTCTGCTCGCAGGCCACAGCGCCCGTGCCGATGAGCGCTGGCAGAGCGACAGCTATCTGGTCGAGAGCTTTATGGCCATCGCCATGGAGCGGGAGTATGGCGAAGCCAGGCAGACCCGTTTTGCCCGCTGGCAGCAGCCGATCCGGCTGCAACTTATCAACGAGTCAGGTGACAAGCCGCTGCAGGCAGACGTGGTGAAGGTACAGGCGGCCCATCTGGCCCGCATCACCGGCCACCCCATCAGCATGGTGACCGCAAAGCCCAACCTCACCCTGATCATGACCGACTACAGCAAGATGAAGAGCTGGGCCAACCGCACCATGGGGGGGATCCATCGGTCAAGATGGCGCTCAAGGAGGGGCTCTGCCTTGCCAACTTCGCAACCAATGTGAAACACGAGATCAGCCGTGCCACCATCATCATTCCGGTAGACTACAGCAGAGCCAAGGGGCGTTTTCTCGACTGTGTGGTGGAGGAGTTCACCCAGGTGATGGGGCTGCCCAACGACTCGGACAAGGTGTTTCCCTCCATCTTCAATGACAACAGCATCGACAGTTTTCTAACCGGTCTCGACTATGTGCTGCTCAAGATGGCCTATCACCCGGCCCTCAAAGCCGGAATGAGCAGTGACGAGATCCGCGCCGCACTGCCCATTGCGTTGGCCGACCTGCGCGCTAGGGGGGAGATCCGCGAAGCCAACCGCCGGGTGCAGCAGCAGAGCCTGAAAAGCTGGGCGGGACTGTAACGGCATGGCTCAACCCAGAGCCAGACAAGCCACCGCAAACCTCTCACCACCGACAAAAAACGCAGCCACCTGGCTGCGTTTTTTGTTGTCCGAGGATCAACGGATCAGTAGCTGGCATGCCCATTTATCCAACGCCAGAATTATCCACTGACCATGGGGATCAGGATGCGACGTTCTCTTCCGGCATCCAGCTCTCGGCGTTCTCCCACACCTCCTGCACCATGGCTTCGGCCAGCTCTTTGTCTTCCTTGCTGGCACGGCTGACGGTCAGGGCCATGGCACTGCCCGGTGCGACCCGCACATGGATGTCGGGGAATTTTTCACCAAGCTGCTTGAGCAGCTCCTGACGCAGCGCCTCCATGGTCGAGGTCGGGATCTGATGTTTTCTGTCGATGATGATTTCAAGACGCATAGGAAACTTCTCCATGATTTATAACTGTATTTTTATCCAGTATTCATGGGAAGTAAAGTGCCAACTTGCACCAATCAGAAAAGATCCAGCTGCTGACCACAGATTCGGTCGAACGACTCGCCGATAAAGGGCAGGATTGCATCGGCAATGGGCCGCAACTGCTTGTCGATATAGTGTTCGTAATCGATGGCACTGCGCCGGTACTCCAGCGGTTCGGGGCCATTGAGGGTCATCAAATAGGCGATGGAGCCCCGATGCTGATAGCGCTGGGGCAGACCGCGGCGCAGGTTCTCCTCATCGGCCAGCCGCGCCGCCCGCACATGGGGCGGCACATTCTTCTGATACTCCTCGAGCTTCTGGCGCAGCCGTTTGCGGTAAATGAGCAGATCGTCGTGACGACCGGCGCGGGTCTCATCCACCATGGTGCGCACATAGCCGCTGGGATCTTCATCGTGAAACACCAGCTCATAGAGGCGGGTCTGGAATTGCTTGGCCAGCATGGTCCAGTCGGTGCGCACCGATTCGAGCCCCTTGAATACCAGCTGTTCACTCCCCTCACTGGCCTTGCCAACCAGCCCCGCATAGCGCTTCTTGCTCCCCTTCTCCAAGCCGCGGATGGTGGGCATCAGAAAGCGGCGGTAGTGGGTCTCGTACTGGATCTCGAGATAACTCGGCAGATCGAACTCGCGCCTGATCAGTGCAGCCCAGTTATCGTTGATCATTTGAGCCAGTCGCTGGCCGATCTCGTCCGCCTCATCCGGGCTGGTCTCGCGCCCCAGATGGACAAAGGTGGAGTCGGTGTCGCCATAGATCACCTCGAACCCCTTCTCTTCAATCCACTCGCGGGTCTGCTGCATGATGCTGTGGCCACGCAGGGTAATGGACGAGGCTAGGCGCGGATCATAGAAACGGCAGCCCCCCGACCCCAGCACGCCGTAGAAAGAGTTCATGATGATCTTGATGGCCTGGGAGAGCGCCTTGTTGCTGGCAGCTTTGGCTCTATCCCTCGCCGCCCACAAGGTAGCGATGAGATCCGGCAAGAAGTGCCGCTCACGGGAGAACATGGCGCCGCGAAAGCCCGGAATAGCGTGCTCGGGATGCTGCAGCCCTTCGATAAGTCCCATGGGGTCGATGCAGAAGGTGCGGATGATGCTGGGATAGAGGCTCTTGAAATCGAGCACCAGCACATGGCGATAGAGGCCGGGTTTGGAGTCCATCACATAGCCACCGGGGCTCGCGAGCCCCCCGTCGGCCGGCAGATTGGGCGCCACGTAGCCGCCACGATGGAGCCGCGGTAGATAGAGGTTGGTAAACGCCGCCACCGAGCCCCCTACCCGGTCCAGCTCAAGGCCGGTGAGGGAGGCGCGCTCGATGGCAAAAGGGATGAGGTGGCAGTAATCGAAGATCTCCCACACCAGCTTGCAATCTTCCAGGTTGTAGCGAGCGAGCGCCTCCTTGTCGGAGTGGAACAGCTCGGTGATCTTCTCCCCCCGATTGGCCACGTCCTCGATATCCTTGCCACGGCCAAGCAGTTCGCTCCCCACCGCATCCAGGCTGTAGCTGGCAAACTGCCAGGTGGCGCTTTTCAGGGTATCGATGCCGTCGAGCACCATGCGCCCGGGGATAATGACGTTGCCGGTCTGGGGATCGCCCCGTGACGAGCGCCAGAAGCAGAGCTCACGCCCCCGTCCGAGCCGCAGCCGCCGCTTGTTAAGTTCGGCGCGGCGCAGCAGCAGACGAAAGTCAAAATTAACCACGTTCCAGCCAATCACCAAGTCGGGGTCATGCAGACTGAACCAGCTCTCCAGCGCACTCAGCAGGGCGCTCTCGTCCTCTACCCACTGGACTTGGGTGCCCCAACTCTCGGCATCCGCTTCCGGGGTGCCGATCATGATGAACCGCGCGTCCTGCTCGCTGTAAAGACCGACCGAGAAGAGGGCCCCGTCCATGGCGCACTCCACATCCAGTGACACCCAGGAGAGGGTCGGTGTCACCGCCTGCGGCGCGCAGCGTGCCTCGTTCACCTCCCAGTAGCCCTGCTTGCCCCCCTTTTTTACCGCCCGGCCATCGAAGCGCACACCAGCGGTGATGAAACGCTCCATCAGGAAGCGCTCCGGCAGCCGGATATCCGCCTCGAAGTGCTCCAGACCGCGAATAAGCAGCAGCTCGATGGCGCGGTGAAAGGCGCTCAGGGTAGCGAAATAGCAGCCCACCACAGGGCGACCGTCGAAGGTGTGCATCGGCAGGCGGCGAAACCGCCCGCTCACCCCGGCCCCCTTGAACAGCTCGGCGGCTTCTGCCATGTGGCTCTGTGGCAAAAAGAACACCGGCTCCTGCCCCGGCACCACCACCCGCACCGGCCCCTGCGCGCTCCAGAGCCACATCACGATTTCGGTGGTGGCAGGCTGCCCGTTGCGGCCGCGCACGTCCCGACCATGGCGGGTCAGGATAAAACCGTCGAGGGGCGGAGTGGCGGGTACGGTGGGCTGGGTTGCAATCATGAAGCGTAAAAGGGCTGTCCGAGAATGGGACTATTGTACGTTCATACAGTGCCTGCTCGCAATCGTCACGCTGGCTGCGAGGCGGAAGTCAAACTGGTAAGCTCGATCCGGTCGTTATTCCCACCCATCCCGTTCTGACCACTCTTCGCCGACGAAAGGAGTCTCTGTGGCAATCTATTCCCTGCTGGATCAGCTGGCTATCCCCTACCAGTGCTTTGACCATCCTCCGGTGTTTACCTGTGAGGAGGCGAGCAGGCTGCTACCCGACCTGCCCGCCGCCAAGACCAAGAACCTCTTTTTGCGCGATCCGAAAAGCGAGCGGCAGTTTCTGGTGGTGAGTCCGGAGGAGCACCGGGATTGCAGCCAGTGGTTGAAGTCCGCCTGATGAAAGCCAATCCGGTTCTCTTCCCAACGCTGATGCCAAAACGCAGCTTCCATCGTTATTACCCTTCTGTACTAAAGATGCCTCAATATCACAACTTAACCGGCACCGTGCAACCCTCTGCCCTCCCCTTTTTGCCACGCAGCCTCTGCGTGTTATCGGGCGAATGACGGGACATCCCCTTACCGTGCGCCTCGCTGTCGCAATGATCGCTATTGGCTGCGTTTATGACGGACAAGACATACCAACCCATGCAAATACGTCATGCATTGATAGCCATTAATGAAAGAAGGGAATGACGTTGGCAGGCCAAACCGTGCCTGCCAACGCCAGAAAGATCACGACAGCGTGGCGCGAGCGGCCGCCAGCTGGCGCTCGATATAAGCAAAATCGGGACGATCGGCGGGGAGTTCCGAGAGGCAGGCCGCTTTGAGCTGATGCAACCCATCAAGCGGTGAGTCTTGCGTATCGCAATGGGCCAACAGCTCCTCCAGCAGGCAACCAAAGGCGCGCACTTCCAACCGCTCAAGTCCTACGGCCCGCTCGCGGTCGCAGCGGTCATATAAGGAAGCGGCGCCAAAATCCCCCAGCAGAGCGCGAGCCGGGGCGTCAGGCCTGCGGGTAAACAGAATATTGTGGCCGTAGAGATCCCCGTGCATGATGCCCACGCGATGCAAATGGCCCGCCACCGAGGCGATGCCATGGGCCATCGCCAGCGCATCCGGCACACTCAGGTGCAGCCCCTCGGGATAGACATCCCGGGTGCAGGAGTCCAGGCTCGGCGGCCCGGCCAGATTGGCAAAGGCCGGGTCGATCAGCTCCATCACCAGCGCCGGAATTCCGGAGGGGTGATCCGCCACCTTGCCTATCACCTTGATAAGGTTGGGGTGGCTGCCCGCCGCCAGCGATGCCGCCATCTCGCAGCGGGGCAGCCCGTCGCTGGTCACCGCTCCCTTGAACAGCTTGACCGCCACCTGATTGCCATCGCCTCTATCGCTCGCCTGAGTCACTGCATCAGCAGTATTACCCATAAGGGTGGCGCGATGGATAACGCCGGATGCTCCCTGCCCCAGCAGCTCGCCCAGCGCCAGCGTCTCCCAGGCAATCGGCGTGACATAGGCATCATCGATGGCCCGCGCCTCCTCCCCTTCGCTAAAGGGGTTGCCGGTGTAGGCAAGCCATGCAAGGCGCGGCAGCGAGAGCAGCCACTCGGGGAAACGTTCGATGCGGTTGGCGGCGATGCGCAGGAGCTCTAGATTGCGGCAGTTGGCAAGGCTCGCCGGCAACTCGCGCAGGCGGTTGCCCGCCAGCATCAACTTTTGCAGGGCGTTGCACTGGCCCAGCTCGTCCGGCAGCGACTCAATCTCATTGTCGGTCAGAATAAGCCAGCGCAGTCTGGCGGGCAGGGAAGCGGCCGAGACGGTCGCGATGCGGTTGGCCTTGAAGCCCACCATAGTCAGCGCGGGGCAGCGCCCCAGCACCTCGGGCAACTCGGTGAAATTGTTCTCGGAGCAGAAGAGAATGCGCAGTTTCTTGCATTCGGCCAAACCGTCCGGCAACTCGCTCAGCTGGTTGCCGGTGAGATCCAGCTCCTCCAGCGTCTCCTTGAGGCTCAAGATCTCGGGGGGAAAACCGTGAGTCCTTCAGCGAGTTTCAGGTGGCGTGCGCCGCAGAGTTTACCTGCGCGAAGCTGTTCCAGGGTATGCATGACATCGTCTCAATCAGGGTGGCCGGCTCGCGGCCAACGGCGCCGCCGGTGGTTGGCCCGGCAGTCAAACCTGCAGTCAAAAAAAGAGGGGGCATTATAGAGAATGACGGCCGAAGATCCCCTGTTTTGTTGCCGCAGGGGCCGCCATCAGCGCGCAGCAAAGCGACGCGAGGGCAAAGAGAGCAAGATCCGGGTCGTGCCAGCGAGGGCCGGTTGCCATAGTGGGGCCTGAGCGGGGTCAAACCCAAGTGGGTTCGAACCTATTGAGAGCCGAATCCATTGGGGTTCCAACCCACTACCAACCCTGTGCGCCCGCACAATACACCAGCGAGGAAACTGCCATGTCACAACTGTCCAACAAGGTCGCCATCATCACGGGAGCCAGCTCCGGCATAGGTCGCGCCAGCGCCATCCTGTTTGCTCGGGAGGGGGCCAGCGTCGTGCTGGGGGCACGGCGCCAGCCCGAGCTGGATGCGCTGGTGGAGGAGATCAGGGAATTCGGGGGCCAGGCGGTGAGCCTTTCGGGGGATGTGAAAAGCGAAGCTTACGCCCGCGCCCTGGTGGAGCTGGCCGTGGGGCGTTTCGGCGGGCTCGATATCGCCTTCAACAACGCCGGCAGCACGGGGACGCCGGGCAGCGTGCAGGAGCTTGAACTGGCGCAGTGGCAGGAGACCCTGGATACCAACCTCACCAGCGCCTTTGTGGGAGCCAAGTACCAGATCCCCGCCATGCTGGCTCGCGGCGGCGGCTCCCTAATCTTTACCTCCACCTTCGTCGGCTATTCCCTGGGGCTGCCGGGCATGGCGGCCTATGCCGCGAGCAAGGCGGGCCTCGTCGGCCTGACCCAGGTGCTAGCCGCGGAGTTCGGGACGCAGGGGGTGCGGGTCAACGCCCTGCTGCCGGGGGGCACCGACACCCCCATGGGACGGGCCTTTACCGATACGCCACAGAGTCTCGCCTTTGTGCAGAATATGCATGCCCTCAAGCGCCTGGCCCAACCGGAGGAGATCGCCCGCTCGGCCCTCTATCTCGCGTCCGATGCATCAAGCTTTACCACCGGCATTGCCCTGCTGGCCGATGGTGGGGTATCTATTTGTCGCACATGACCTTGTCGCCCCCAAGATCCTGCGACCGAAACCTTATCGTGAGAGCGCCTTATGTCTGATTACGCCCGCATCGCCGATGCCATCCGTTTTATCGCAAGTCAGGTGGAGCGCCAACCCACTCTGGACGAGATAGCGGCGCACGTGCACTTAAGTCCCTTTCACTTCCAGCGGCTGTTCAGCCGCTGGGCCGGAGTGACGCCCAAACGCTATCTGCAGGTGCTGACCCTGGAGCGGGCCAAGGCGCTGCTGCAGGAGTCGCGTCCACTGCTTGAGGTGGCCGATACCCTGGGTCTTAGCAGCGGCTCACGGCTCTACGATCACTTCGTGCAGCTCGAAGCGGTAACGCCGGGCGAGTACAAGCAGCGCGGGGCCGGGCTGGTTATCGATCACGGGGTGCACGACACGCCCTTCGGTCAGGCATTCGTCGCCCTGACCCCGCGGGGGGTGTGCAACTTCTCGTTTCTCGATGAAAAGGCCCCACAGGCGCCGCTGGCCGCCCTCGCCCACAGCTGGCCTGCGGCAAGGCTGCAAGAAGCGCCATCACGCACCCAGGGGGTCATCAACACCATGTTCGATGGTAGCAAGGCGCCGGATCGCCCCATCTCCTTGCACGTGAGCGGCACCAACTTTCAGATCAGCGTCTGGCGGGCGCTGCTGCAGATCCCGCCCGCCAAGGTGGTGAGCTACGCCCAGGTGGCGAGCGCCGTCGGCAATCCCAAGGCTGCCCGCGCCGTGGGGTTGGCGGTGGGCGCCAACCCCGTCGCCTTGATGATCCCCTGTCACCGGGTCATCCAGCAAAACGGCAAACTCGGCGGCTATCACTGGGGCGAGACCCGCAAACAGGCGATACACGCCTGGGAAACGGCGAGGTATGAGTGAAGGTAGCCTTTAGTCTGCTCGGCCTGATGGGGGTGACGAAACAGGAGTGTTGGTTGTGAGTCAGCAGACAATAAGGCTGTGCCGGACAAGCGTGCGGCGATATACAGCGGGGAAAACAGAAAAATCGGGGCGCAGATCGCCCCTTTTGTTGCCTTGGCAAGACATGGTGCCTAGCCACCCCACCCCAGCGGATTTACGAAAAGACGTAGGGTGCAATAAGCGCAGCGCATTGCACCATTTGCCGAGCGGCTTTTGTGCAAGGTATGAGAAACAAAAGTAGAGGTGCAATTTCATTGCACCCTACGACACTCTAAATAGCGGAGGCATACCCCAGCCAGATTAACATTTCTCTGGTGAAGTAAGAGTTTCAATACGATCTTGATTTGATAGACAAACGTCAATTCCGTACTCAGTTAACTTGTAGCTAAAATACTCATTACCATTAAAATCAGAGCTATTTAATTTTTCGATCATACCTAAACGGGTGAGTTTTATTATAGCCAAGTTGATTTTAGCCGAACTTAAATCATATTTAACGAAACGGTTATACAAATCCCAACTAACGCAACCATCAACATCTGAGTTTACAGACTCAAGTAACACTGACAATGCGATCATATCTGTGTCGGTGAGCGTTGCTAATTGAGCATTTACATCAATACGTGGTTTTTCCTGAACAGAATCAAGTTCAAGCAAACCTTGTAGTTTGAAAGCTCGTTTTATTTGTGTAGCGGAGTAATTAAGAGATGAAGGTGACTGCTCCCCGCCGCAAGCGGCGAGGCTTCCCACTTCTTAGGCCGCTACTGCCGAATTGGCAGATTTACGCTGGCCTCCATGGGTAGAAACGACGTGTCCCGCCGCTTTTAATTCCAATATGCCTTGCTGTCGGATGTTCATGGCCGCGTTGATATCCCGGTCATGCTCCGCATTACATGCTGGGCAAGCCCAACTGCGCTGATGCAATGGCATTTCAGGCATCTTGTGCCCGCAGCAGCTGCACAGTTTCGAGCTGGCAAACCATTGGTCTAGCTTGACCACGTGTCTCCCCTGCGCCTCTGCTTTGTACTCCAGCTTCATGATAAATCCATGCCAGCCCGCATCTCCTATGGCTCTGGCTAGGTTGTGATTCTTCATCATGTTCGCTGATTTCAATGTCTCTACGATGACCGCTTGGTTTTCGTCAACCATCGTTCGGGAGAGTTTGTGCTGAAAATCGGCGCGGGCGTTGGCTACACGTTCGTGCAGGGCGGCCAGCTGTATCCGTGCCTTCGCTCGGTTGGCGCTGCCTCTTTTTTTGCGAGATAACGATTTTTGCTTGCGCCGCAGATTGCGGCTGGCATTGATAAGGTGACGCGGGTTGTCGATCTTCTTGCCGTTGGACGCGATGAGATAGTGAGACAGCCCCATGTCGCAGCCTGTCACATCTGTGATGAGTGTCGGCTTGGCGGGCGCTTCGCAGCCATCATCACTGAGAATTGACGCGTAGTATTTCCCTGTCGGGCCACGGCTGATCGTGATGCTAGAGATTGTTCCTTTGATGTCCCTGTGGAGCACTGCTTTGATCGGCGTCATCTTCGGTAGCTGGATAGCATCGGCCAGTACCTTCCCGTTGGGGTGGTAGCTCGATTGCCTGCCCCGTTTGCTCTTGAAAGTCGGCATCCGAGCCTTGAGCTTAGGGTTGAAAAAGTTGGCAAATGCTTTGTCCAGATTGATCACTGCCTGTTGCAAGGCGAGGGAATCGTACTCTTTGAGCCAGGCATATTTGCGCGATTTTTTTGCCACCGCTAGTAGCGGTTTCAAGTCACGCTTGGGCTTCAGGGATACACCACGGCGCTTGAACATGTGCCGTTGAATACGAAGAGCCTTGTTGTACGCAAACCGCACAGCTCCGAACTGGGCATTTAAAAATGCAGCCTGTTCGTTTGTTGGGTAAAGGCGTACTTTAGTAGCTCTTTTCACGGTCACTGCTCACTGATAAAGTTCAGGCACTATATGCTTTAATTCGAGACATTTCAAATGAGTGAGCACAACATTGATTTCACTGGCTATCTGCGCAAACGTCATTCCGTCAGCAAGCTGGTTGTGCATTTAATCTTCACCACAAAGTACCGCCGCAAACTGCTCGACGGCACCATGATCGAACAGATGCGCCACGCGTTTTTGTCCGCAGCCGAGAAGTTGGAGGTGGAGATTTTGGAGATGGATGGAGAAGCCGATCACGTTCATCTTCTCGTTGCTTATCCGCCCAAGCTGTCCATCAGCGTGCTGGTCAACAATTTGAAGTCAATCAGCAGCCGCCATGTGCGGATTTTGAATACGCATCTACGGAAACAGAGCAATAGTGGGATGCTGTGGTCACGCTCTTACTTTGCCTGTAGCGCAGGAGGGGCCACTATCGAAACGCTGAAGGCGTATGTGGCATCGCAGAAAACACCAGATTAGCTCCCCTTATATCCCCGCCCGATTGGGCGAGGGTTTACGGGGCATTTGCTAAGTCTTCATCACTTCTGTTTGCATCAAAATCTGTTGGAGTAATACCTAGAAGATCACTTGGGAAATGCAAGTCAACGCCACGTGGTTTTACAATAAAACACCGGTTCTTTCCAATTGCACCAATAAACAAACCAAGTTCAAAAACTACGTTATCTCTTACAACATACTTTTCTCTAGATCTAATAACTGTCAGGTCATCAGGAGAAAAAATAAAAATAGAGAAATCTACAGACTTAGCTTTTGAAATCAAGTCATCAAGAGCGTTACTCGAAATGTTAAATGTACCATTCCGCCATATTGTAACTTCTGCATCAAACTCTAAGTTTTCAGCAATTGCATCTGCTATAGGTAGGCTTTCAACAGATGAACCGATAAATACTCTTGGCTTTCTCATAGTCCCTCCAATTTTTTGTTAAAAGTTCGCAAAGCCGTGAACGAAGTGAATAATATATTAAGGGTCATTTATTGAAATATGTCTCTAATACATTACCTGATGCCTCATCAACTCTGCAGTTGAATCCCGCAAAATTCCCTACCCATAATGGAGATTCACTTGTAATGTAGGTGTAAGCATCAACCGCACCTTGACCAATATCTGATGCCCGCCAAATAAAACTCCCCGCACGAGCATAGCAAAATAGGTTTCTAGCTGGGCTATTTCTCTCAAAGGCCATCCAGTCATATATGACCAAAACGTGTTCGTGAATCAGTGATGCGCTGAGGACTGGATATTCGCCTTTAAAGCGAACACCATCACCTTCAATCCAGTTTTCATGCACTGTAAGCTGCATGTGACCTCTAATGGCGATTAGATGGGAAGCGGTACAGGTCAGTTCACTGAGCTTGCCATATAACTCTGCGGCTACTCTAGCTTGACGAAAAAGGCTGTTACCGAGCCAGTATGCTAGCTAGTAAGGAAGATAATAAAAAGTGTGATATGGCAGTTTCCTGAGCAAGATCAACAAATTAAATAAGACGTACCAATACTGGACATATATCTGCGGTGCCAGATCATAGATAAAGAAAAGACGCCCTAAGGCGTCTTTCATATTTTCAGGATTTGGAGCAAACCGGTTAGGAGATCTCCCCCTCCCCGCCAAGCCCCGCCCCCAATCAAATCGGGGTAATGGAGGTGATATGGGCATCCCCGTCCAGTGATTTGAAGATCTGTACCACGGCTTCGCCATGGATCGGTTTGGCAAGCGGCACAGTGCTCTTGCACTTGAAGCGGTAGTTGGTGCCAGCCACCACCTGGGTGGAGACTTCAAAGGGTACGTACTGCACCCCGACAAATCCTTTCAGCGCCTGATCAAATACCGCCTGATCCTCGGCGGTCAGCTTGTGATATGCGGTCCATCCACCCACCAACACTGCTTGTTCTGACATATCAAACTCTCCGTGCTCTATGATCCCGACTCGTTTGGCCGTTCGGGCTGCGCCCCGTTGATTCAAGTGGTTTCCGGTCTCCACCGGGGTGTAATCACTGCCGGTTGGCGCGATAACGATGGGCCCGTTTGCGCAGCTATCTGCAACTGGCTCAGCCCTCCCCCTTGCCACAAGCCGCTGTTGACAGCGGGCTCAATTGGCATGAGAGAGCCTAGTGCGGGATGGCAAAAATGCCCCTGTCACATATGACAGGGGCAAGGTGGCGAAAAAGCTGCTCTAAAAAAGAAGATATGTAGCGCAAACGATTGAGAAAAGAAAAGACGCCTCAAGGGCGTCTTTTTGCATTTTTATGCTCGAAGGGTAGAAGGGCGCGAGTCGCTTATTCCCATTCGATGGTTGCGGGCGGCTTGCCAGAGACGTCGTACACCACGCGTGAGATACCGTTGATCTCGTTGATGATGCGGTTCGATACGTGACCGAGGAAGTCGTACGGCAGGTGAGCCCAGTGGGCGGTCATAAAGTCGATGGTTTCAACAGCGCGCAGGGCAATCACCCAGTCATATTTGCGACCATCACCCATCACGCCAACGGAGCGCACCGGCAGGAAGACGGCGAACGCCTGGCTGACCTGGTTGTAGAGGTCGGCTTTGCGCAGCTCTTCGATAAAGACTGCATCGGCACGGCGCAGAATATCGCAGTACTCTTTCTTCACTTCGCCAAGAACACGCACGCCCAGACCTGGACCCGGGAACGGGTGACGGTAGAGCATGTCGTAGGGCAGACCCAGCTCGAGGCCAACGCGGCGCACTTCGTCTTTGAACAGCTCGCGCAGCGGCTCGACCAGACCCATCTTCATCTCTTCCGGCAGGCCGCCGACGTTGTGGTGAGACTTGATGACGTGGGCCTTGCCGGTCTTGCTGGCAGCGGATTCGATAACGTCCGGATAGATGGTGCCTTGCGCCAACCACTTGGCGTTTTTCAGCTTTTTCGCTTCATCATCAAACACTTCGACGAAGACGCGGCCGATGATCTTGCGCTTGGCTTCCGGCTCGTCAACACCGGCCAGGGCCGAGAGAAAGCGCTCTTCCGCTTCAACCTTGATGATGTTCAGACCAAAGTGATCACCAAACATCTCCATCACCTGCTCGCCTTCATTCAGACGCAGCAGACCGTTGTCCACGAAGACGCAGGTCAGGCGATCGCCGATGGCGCGGTGCACCAGCATGGCGACCACGGAGGAGTCGACACCGCCGGAGAGACCGAGGATCACTTCATCGTCACCCACCTGCTCGCGGATGCGGGCAACGGCGTCGTCGATGATGGTGGCCGGGGTCCAGAGGCATTCGCAGCCACAGATGTCTTTGACGAAGTGCTCCAGCATGCGGGCACCCTGACGGGTGTGGGTCACTTCCGGGTGGAACTGCACGCCGTAGAAGCGCTTGGCTTCGTTGGCCATGGCCGCGTGCGGGCAGGTCGGGGTCTGGGCGATGGTGGTGAAGTCGGCCGGAATGGTGGTGACCTTGTCACCGTGGCTCATCCAGACATCCAGCAGGGCATTGCCGTTGTCGGCGATGGCATCTTCGATGTTGCGCAGCAGCGCGCTGCTCTTGCCAGCTTCGCCCAGCACTTCCACCTTGGCGTAACCGAATTCACGCTCAGTAGAGGATTGCACCTTGCCACCCAGCTGCTCGGCCATGGTCTGCATGCCGTAGCAGATGCCGAACACAGGGACACCGGCGTTGAACACATACTCGGGGGCACGCGGGCTGCCCGCTTCGGTGACAGACTCGGGGCCGCCGGAGAGGATGATGCCGCTCGGATTGAATTCGCGGATCTGCTCTTCGGTTACGTCCCAGGCCCACAGTTCGCAGTAAACGCCGATTTCGCGCACGCGGCGGGCGATCAGTTGGGTGTACTGGGAACCGAAGTCGAGGATAAGGATACGGTGCTGGTGAATGTCTTTAGTCATTTTATTCCTGCATCAGGCTGATGTTGTCACAAAGGGCACGGGATAAAAAAAGGGTGGAAAAACGGGGCGCAGGGCCCCGTTTTATCAGCCCATCCGATAGTTGGGGGCTTCTTTGGTAATGGTCACATCGTGGACGTGGGACTCTTTCATCCCGGCGCCGGAGATGCGCACGAACTCTGCCTTGGTGCGCATGTCGTCGATGGTGGCGCTGCCGGTCAGGCCCATGGAGGAGCGCAGGCCGCCCATCTGCTGGTGGATGATCTCTTTGAGGCGCCCCTTGTACGGCACGCGACCTTCGATGCCTTCCGGCACCAGCTTGTCGGCGGCATTGTCGGTCTGGAAGTAGCGGTCGCTGGAGCCTTTGGACATAGCGCCCAGAGAACCCATACCACGGTAGGATTTGAAGGAGCGACCCTGATAGAGCTCGATCTCGCCCGGCGCTTCTTCAGTACCGGCGAACATGGAACCTACCATGACGCAGCTGGCGCCCGCGGCAATGGCCTTGGCGATGTCGCCGGAGAAGCGGATACCGCCGTCGGCAATCACCGGAATACCGGTGCCTTCCAGCGCGTCAACGGCGTCGGAGATGGCAGTGATCTGGGGCACGCCCACGCCGGTCACGATACGGGTAGTACAGATGGAGCCCGGGCCGATACCGACCTTGACGGCGTTGACACCGGCAGCAGCCAGCGCCTTGGCGCCCGCAGCGGTCGCCACGTTGCCACCGATGATCTGCAGATCCGGATAGGCGTCGCGAGTGGCCTTGATGCGATCCAGCACGCCCTGGGAGTGGCCGTGGGAGGAGTCGATCAGCAGCACGTCAACACCGGCTTCAACCAGCGCAGCGACGCGCTCTTCGTTGCCGGCACCGGCACCAACCGCAGCACCGACCCGCAGACGACCCTTGTCATCTTTACAGGCGTGGGGCTTGCGCTCGGCTTTCTGGAAATCTTTAACGGTGATCATGCCCTTGAGTTTGAAGTCGCCGTTCACCACCAACACTTTTTCGATACGGTGCTTTTGCATCAGGGCAACCACCTCTTCACGAGGGGCCCCTTCACGCACGGTGACCAGACGATCTTTCTGGGTCATGATCTGTTCAACGGTCTGGGAGAGGTCAATCACGAAGCGCACGTCACGGCCGGTGATGATACCGACCAGCTGATTGCCGTCAGTCACCACGGGGTAACCGGCGAAGCCATTCTTGTGGCTCAGCTCCTTGATTTGGGCGATGGTCATGTCAGGGCGCACGGTGACGGGGTCAGTGACCACGCCGCTCTCGTACTTCTTGACCTTGCGCACTTCGGCAGCCTGCTGCTCGATGGACATGTTCTTGTGGATAAAGCCGATACCGCCTTCCTGGGCCAGTGCGATAGCCAGACGGGCTTCGGTCACTGTGTCCATGGCAGCGGAGATCATCGGGATGTTCAAGCTGATGGCGGAGGTCAGCTTGGTACGCAGATCGGCAGTATTGGGAAGAACTTCGGAGTGGGCGGGAACCAACAGTACATCGTCGAAGGTTAACGCTTCTTTGGCAATCCTGAGCATGGCAATATCTCACCGTTGAGGAAGTGGGGGTGTAAAATATTGCCGACGAAGTTTACTCACGCATTGGTCACTGGTAAAGAAGTTTTTTGAATTTTTTATGGCATAGCCCTCTTTTAGGCGGCCAAAACGCCAAAAAACCAAGATTATCAGTACGAAAAGCGCCATTTCGGGGCAAAAGAGTTGGCTAACCGGTGATTTATGCAAAACCGGTAGGTGCCGACGCAGCGCAACCCCCATGCAACGGGATGATCGACAGGGGCTCAGGGGGCAAGCGGCCTCTGACCACCCTCCCCTTGTTTTGTGTCCTTGTATTGTCTCTTGCCCTCGCGGCGACCACTCGCACCGGTATCATTCTCTTCTCAATCTCCTTTGCTCGGTCTGGATAATAAATTTAGCCCGCTGCCAATATATATTTTCTGGCACAACAAGGGTTGCCTCTCTTTATTATTTTCGCCCCACCATTCGCAGCAAGGTATTATCTTTATCCAGCAGATGATGTTTCAACGCCCCGACAATGTGCACCAGCAAAAATGCCAGCATGATATATGGCAAATATATATGGACTGTGTGAGCAATATCCCGAACGGATTCACTAAATGGAATCACATTGGCAGGATCATGGATATCTGGATTCATCGGAATAATAGACCAGACACCGGAATAAGCAGCGTTGAAATCAGCAAACCCCAGTGGATCGCCCTGGCTGCCAATGCCTCGTAAACAGGATATTGACGCACAGGCTCAGGCCACCCTCTAACAATGCGGAGAATGGCGCGGGGCAGGATCAAGATCAGTGCAATCACCCCCAGAGATTTATGCAGGGCATAGAGATCCCATATTTCAAATTTAACCATCAGATAACCTACAAGGGTCAGGCCAATCATCAGCAAGGCAACCGACCAGTGCAGCAAACGGGTCGTCAAACTTAAGTGGGTTGAGGGATTCATAAGCTACTCCAAACAGGGGGCGAGTGAACGCTGGTCAAGCTGGTGGCGCCGTGAATATCAGCGGACAAGATATATCAACGGCATCGAGACAAGCCGTAACTTGGCCAGATGCGGGCAAGCGCGAGGGCTTTGTCGGGAGCCATACTGCCTGCCCGGATAAACGGCAGCGTTTCCAATCTTGCTTTTCTGCTGCTGGCGCCGCCTGCTTAACGCCCTCCCCCTGTTTCGGGTTAAGATAGCGGCCATCGTTTTATCCCGGCCCCGCCGGAGCAGACCACAGGTACGCCTTTGAACCGATTTACCCCATCCAGTGCGGCGAGCGGCCGCGAGCAGCAGGTCTTTACCGTCACCCGCCTCAACAGCGCCGTGCGCATAATCCTGGAGCAGGATCTGGGGCTGGTGTGGCTGACCGGCGAGCTCTCCAATCTGGCGATGCCAAGCTCCGGCCACTGGTACTTTTCGCTCAAAGATCTGGGGGCACAGGTGCGCTGTGCCATGTTCAAGGGCAACAACCGGCGGGTGGCGTTTCGCCCGCAGGATGGCATGCAGGTACTGGTGCAGGCGCGAGTCTCTCTCTATGAGCCGCGCGGCGACTACCAGCTGATCATCGAGTCGATGCAGCCGGCAGGCGACGGCGTGTTGGCGCTGCGCTTTGAGGAGCTCAAGCGCCGTCTCGGCGCCGAGGGGCTGTTTGACGAAAGCCGCAAGCGGCCGCTGCCCCGTGAGCCGCGGGCGGTGGGCCTTATCACCTCAGCCACCGGCGCCGCCCTGCACGATATGCTGACGGTGCTTAAACGGCGCGCGCCGGATCTGCCGGTCTTTATCTACCCGACTCAGGTACAGGGGAGCGCCGCCATCAGCCAGATCGTCGCGGCGATCGCCAAAGCGAACCAGCGCGCCGAGGTGGATGTGCTGATCGTCGGGCGGGGTGGCGGGTCGCTTGAAGATCTCTGGTGCTTCAACGAAGAGGCGGTGGCGCGCGCCATTGCCCACTCCGCCATACCTGTGGTGAGCGCGGTGGGCCACGAGGTGGATGTCACCATCAGCGACTTTGCCGCCGACTTGCGCGCCCCTACCCCGTCGGCCGCCGCCGAGCTGGTGGCGCCGGACAATCAGGCCCGCATCCAGCGCCTCGCCCACCTCAAGCAGCGACTGCTGCAGGCGATGAGTCGCCAGCAGACCGCCGCCCGCCACGATTTCATCCTGCTGCAAAAGCGGCTCGACCATCAGGATCCGAAGCGGCGGCTGGAGCAGCAGTCCCAGCGCCTCGACGAGCTTTCCACCCGTTTGCAACAGCTATTGCGCCAGCGGCTGCATCAGGGTGAGCGGCGCCTCACCAACCTTGAGCTGCGACTGCAGGGCAAGAGCCCGGAGCGCCTCTTGGCAGCTGGCAAGCGCCGCCATCAGCTGGCCGAGGAGCGACTCTATGCCCTGATTGCCAAGCGGCAAGACCTTGCTAGTCACCGCCTCGCCATGCTCACCGCCCGCCTCGACGGGGTGAGCCCGCTCGCCACTCTGGGTCGCGGCTACTCCATCACCCGCACTGCGCGTGGTGAGGTCATTAGCCGCGCCGATCAGGTCAACCGTGGCGATCAGCTCATCACCACTCTGGCGCAAGGGAGCCTGCAGGTACGGGTCGAGGAAGTTATCAAAGACGCCGAGCAGTAGATCGGCTGCATCAAACCACCCGACAATCTGCTATTCAGCCCGGCAATCAGCCAAAAACAAAGGCCACCACCGCAAACACGGTGGTGGCCTTTTTTATCTCGGGTGCTGGCGCCTGCTCACCCCTTGGCGCGGCGCGCCACCAGGGTGAACTTGTAATCATCGCTCTTGAAGAAGTTGCGACTGAACTCGAACACGGTGCCATCTTGCAAGAAGCCACGGGAGACCTTCTCGATAATGGGCTTGGCAGGATCGATACCAAGCGCCTCCACCACCTGCGCCGAGGGGAGCACCGGAATGATCTCCTGCTCGCTGCGGTCAATCACCAGTTGCTTCACCTCTTCGATGTAGTGGTACTTGGAGCCCTGCATCACCGCATAGCTGAGGTCGGGGAAAAGGGCGAGCGGCATCCAGGTCTCCTCCAGCGTTACCGCGATCTGGCGAATAAAGCGCACCCGCTTGACGTAATAGACCAACGCCCCTTCCAGCAGATTGAGCCGCTCAGCCAGCTCGCTGCTCGCCTTGATCACCTCGAAGGCGAGAATGTCGCTGTGAGTCTCGGCCGCCGGATCAGTCACCTTCTCGTAGAGGCTGGTGAGCTGATAGATGTCGTAGTTCACCTTCTCCTGCCGCACATAGCTGCCGCTGCCCTGAATGCTCTCGATGACGTTGAGTTCGGTCAGCTGCTTGAGGGCCTGGCGCACCGTCACCCGGCTCACCCCGAACTGCTCGCGCAGCTCGGCTTCGGTGGGCAGGGCATCGCCGGGGGCCAGCTCCCCTTGCGCAATCCACTGCTGGATGGTGTCGGCTATCTGGCGATACATGGGTTTTTTCGACACGAAAGGCCACCTCGTCGGCTCTGCGCCATGATAAATGGAAGAGGCGCCATTCTACCCCAGTTGCCCGGCAGACAAAACGGCTCGGCCTCATTTGACCTAACAAATCACCTTGAACAAATAATACAAAAACAATACAAATAACAAATTGTATGATACCACTCACAAAAATCAGTCGGCCGGTTTGTTAGCATCGCTGTCACTTTCACCATGACGGCTTGCTGGCAAGCCAACCTGACAGAGGATCATCATGAATCTGACCAGTCTTACCGGCCCCCATCTCATCACGTTGCAAACCCGGTTTGCCGATCGGGATGCGGCCATTCATGCCCTGGCTGATCGGCTCGATCAGGCCGGCAAGCTGCACGACAAGCCCGCCTTTCTGGCCGCGGTCATGGCCCGCGAGGCGCAGGGCCCCACCGCCCTTGGCGAAGGGCTGGCGGTGCCCCACGGCAAGTGTGATGCGGTGCGTGAAGCTGCCTTTGCCGTCGCTACCCTGAGCGAGGAGCTGGGCTGGGAGGGGATCGACGGCCCCGAGCCGGTCAACCTGATCTTCATGCTGGCGATCCCGACCGATCAGGCGGGCTCCACCCATATGCAGCTACTCACCACCCTCACCACTGCCCTGGTGGATGACGATACCCGCGAGGCGGTGCTGGCGGCCCAGAGTGCCGAGCAGCTGATGGCGCTGCTCGATGGTGAAGGGGATGGCGGCAAGCAACCAGCAAAAAAAGACAACTTAGATACAAATAAACCCACTGTGGTCTGTGTCACCGCCTGTCCGGCGGGGATCGCCCACACCTATATGGCCGCCGAGTATCTGGAAAAGGCGGGGCGCAAGCTGGGCATTCGGGTACTGGTCGAAAAGCAGGGTGCCAACGGCATCGAGGATCGCCTGCCGCAAGAGGCGCTCGATGCTGCGGTGGCCTGTATCTTCGCCGCCGAGGTGGCCATCAAGGAGCAGGAGCGTTTCGCCGGCATTCCCCGGATCGAGACGCCGGTGGCCGAGCCCATCCGCCATGCCGAGCGGATCCTCAATGACGCGCTTGACGCGGCCAAGGCCGGTCGCACCGCCCCGACGCCCAACCCCAGCCAGAGCGACGCGCAGACCGGCAAGAAGGTGAGCCTCAAGACCGAGCTCAAGCAGGCGCTGCTGAGCGGCATCTCCTTTGCCGTACCGCTGATCGTGGCAGGCGGTACCGTGCTCGCCGTCTCTGTGCTTCTGGCCCAGATCTTCGGCCTGCAACATCTGTTTGATACCGAGAACTCCTGGCTCTGGATGTACCGCAAGTTGGGCGGTAGCATGCTGGGCACCCTGATGGTGCCGGTGCTGGCGGCCTATACCGCCTACTCGCTGGCAGACAAACCGGCGCTGGGCCCGGGCTTTGCGGCGGGACTGGCCGCCAACATGATTGGCTCCGGTTTTCTCGGCGGCGTGGTCGGTGGTCTTATCGCCGGTTACCTGATGCGCTGGGTCAAGCAGCATGTGCGCCTTAGCCCCAACTTCAACGGCTTTCTCACCTTTTACCTCTATCCGGTGATCGGCACTCTGGTGGCGGGCAGCCTGATGCTGTTTGTCATCGGCCAGCCGGTAGCCTGGCTCAACAACAGCCTCACCGAGTGGCTCAACGGCCTCTCCGGCACCAATGCGCTGGTACTGGGCGCCCTGCTCGGCTTTATGTGCTCGTTTGACTTGGGTGGCCCGGTCAACAAGGCGGCCTACGCTTTCTGCCTCGGCGCCATGGCCAACGGGGTCTATGGCCCTTACGCCATCTTCGGCGCGGTCAAGATGGTCTCGGCCTTTACCGTCACCTTCTCCACCCTGCTGGCGCCACGCCTGTTCCAGACCTTCGAGATCGAGACCGGCAAGTCCACTTGGCTGCTGGGGCTGGCGGGGATCACCGAGGGTGCCATTCCGATGGCCATCGAAGATCCGATCCGGGTGATCGGCTCCTTCCTCGCAGGCTCGGTGGTCACCGGCGCCATGGTGGGTGCCATGGGAATTGGTCTCTCCACCCCGGGGGCCGGCATCTTCTCCCTCTTCCTGCTCCACGATGGCGGACACGGCGCCCTGATGGCTGCCGCCGTCTGGCTCGGTGCGGCGCTGGTGGGCACCCTTATCTCCACTGTGGTGCTGATCGGCTGGCGTCGTCACGCCATGCAGCGCGGCACCTATCAGGTGGTCGCCGCAGAGTAAGGCTCATCTTCACCACCACTTTTTCAACAGACTATTTTTCCGCACGGCAGGCAAGGGCCGCCGTGCGTCAGCAAAGGATCATTGTCATGACAGTTTCACGAGTTCACATCACGCCGCACATGCACTGGGATCGGGAGTGGTACTTCACCACCGAAGAGTCCCGCATCCTGCTGATCAACAACATGGCGGAGATCCTGGCGCGTCTTGAATCCGACCCCGATTACAAGTTCTACGTGCTGGACGGCCAGACCACGGTGCTGGAGGATTACTTCGCCATCCAGCCCGAGAACAAGGCCCGGGTGAAGGCGCTGGTGGAAGCAGGCAAGCTCATCATCGGCCCTTGGTACACCCAGACCGACACCATGCAGGTAAGCGGCGAGTCCATCCTGCGCAACCTGCTCTACGGGATGCGCGACTGCCTTAGCCTTGGCGAGCCGATGAAGATCGGTTACCTGCCCGACTCGTTCGGCATGTCCTCCCAGCTACCCCACATCTTCAACGGCTTCGGGATCGATCGGCCATGTTCTGGCGCGGCTGCTCCGAGCGCCACGGTACCGACAAAACCGAGTTCCTCTGGCAGAGCAACGACGGCAGCGAGGTGACCGCCCAGGTACTGCCGCTCGGCTACGCCATCGGCAAGTACCTGCCGGAAGATGAGGCGGGCCTGCGCAAGCGGCTCGAATCCTACTTCGAGGTGCTGGAGAAGGCCTCGGTGACCAAGGATATCCTGCTGCCCAACGGCCACGACCAGATGCCGCTGCAACAGAACATCTTCGCCATTATCGACAAGCTGCGGGAGATCTACCCCCAGCGTGAATTCCACATGAGCCGCTTCGAGCAGGTATTCGAGCGCATCGAGGCGTGCCGCGATCAGCTGGCCACCCTCAAGGGGGAGTTCAACGACGGCAAATACATGCGGGTACACCGCACCATCTCCTCCACCCGGATGGACATCAAGCTGGCCCACGCTGCCATCGAGAACAAGATCGTCAACATCCTCGAGCCACTGGCGAGCATCGCCTGGGCACTTGGCTTTGAGTACCACCACGGGCTGCTGGAGAAGATGTGGAAGGAGATCATGAAGAACCACGCCCATGACAGCATCGGCTGCTGCTGCAGCGACAAGGTGCATCAGGAGGTGATGACCCGCTTCATTCTGGCCGACGACATGGCCGAGAACCTGATCCGCTTCTACATGCGCAAGATTGTCGACAACATGCCGGTGGCGCTCTGTGAAGACGGGGTACAGGTGGCTGACAAGCTCTGCCTGTTCAACCTGATGCCCTTCCCCCGTCAGGAGGTGGTCAACACCAGTATCCGCATTCGCGCTCAATCCTTTGCCCTGCGCGACGAGGCAGGCCAGCCGATCCCCTACTTCATCCGCGCCAGACGCGAGATTGACCCGGGACTGGTGGACAGACAGATCGTTCACTACGGCAACTACGACCCCTTTATGGAGTACGATATCCAACTCTGCCATCCGCTGCCGGCCATGGGCTACTGCACTCTCCATATCGAGGGCAATCAGCCGGGACTGGAGCAGCCGGTGACGGCCAGCGGCGAGCTGCTGGAGAACGATTTTTACCGCATCGCCCTCAATGACAACGGCACCTTGCAGATCCTGGACAAGCTGCGCGGCACCACCTTTGATCAGGTGCTCACGCTGGAGGAGGGCTCCGATGATGGCGACGAATATGACTACTCGCCGTCGCGGGACGAGTGGCTGCGCTACTCCACCGAGTATGCGGTGACCCGCGAGGTCACCCATCAGGCGTGGCAGAGCATCGCCACTCTCAAACTGCGTATGGCCTTGCCGGCCAATCTCGCCGAGCGTGCGGATCGCCAGTGCAGCGGCCACCTCGATGTCATCTGCCGCATCACCCTGGCGCATCAGAGCCCGCGTATCGATATCGAGCTGGAGCTCGACAATCAGGCCGATGATCATCGGGTGCGGGTGCTGATCCCCACCCCCTTCCCGAGCGACACTGTGGTCTCTGACAACCAGTTTGGCTGCATCACCCGCCCCACCCGCGACAGCGCCATGGCGAACTGGGAAGCGGAGGGGTGGAAAGAGGCCCCCATTCCGGTCTGGCAGCTGATGAACTTCGTCGCCCTGCAAGATGGCAAGCAGGGACTGGCGGTGCTGAGCGACGGTCTGCGCGAGTTTGAAGTGATCGGTGAGCAGTGCGACACCCTGGCACTCACCCTGCTGCGCGGGGTCGGCGTACTCGGTAAAGAGGAGTTGCTGCTGCGCCCGGGTCGCCCCTCCGGCATCAAGCTGCCGACCCCGGACTCCCAGGTGCGTGGCAAGCTCAGCTGCCGTTTCAGCCTGCTGGCGTTTGCCGGCGATCACATCAGCGCCAACGTGATGCAGGCGGCGCGCAGCTACCTCACCCCGGTGCGCTGCTACAACAAGATCCCGTTCGATGCCATGAAGCTCAACAAGGCGAGCTTCACCACCCCGCTGCACTTCAGCCTGCTCACCATGGACCCGTCCGGTCCGGTGCTGAGCGCCCTGAAAAAAGCCGAGGATGAAGAGGCGCTGGTGATCAGGGTCTACAACCCGAGCGAACAGGCGGTGCTGAAGGGAGGCAAGGTGACCAGCCAGCACACCTTGAGCGACTGGCAAGCGGTGCGGATGGATGAACAACCCCTGCCCCTTGAACTGGCCGCTGGCGAGTTTGGCGATCTGGCGCCCTGCCACTCCCGCAGCGTGCGCTTTCGGGTGGCTCGCGGCTAACCACCGGTAACACCCACAGCTAGCAACAGGCGGGGAAGAGTCATCCCCTCCCCGCCTGTTTATCCCTTCAAGCTGGCCTGCCCCGCTTGATAAAGGCATAAAAAAATCCCCGCCAATTGGCGGGGATTTTTATTGGGTCCTGCTTCATCCCGCGAGCGGGAGAGCGCGCTTAACTGGCCTTGCGCAGGATCTGCTCAAGGTAGTCGGCGAAGCGGTGACCGTGATGCTCCAGCAGTTTCGGGAACATGGAGATAGAGGTCATGCCCGGGAAGGTGTTGATTTCGTTGAGCAGGATCTCGCCCTCGTCGGTCAGGAAGAAGTCGATGCGCGAGAGGTGGGTCAGCTTCAGCTGACGGAATGCCTTGAGGGCATACTCGTGGATCGCATCGGCCTGCGCCTGGGTCAGCCCCTCGGCACGCAATGCGGTCTCGGTATGGCTGGCGCTGCTGTATTTCTCTTCATAGGTGTAGAACTTGTCCTGCGGCACGCAGATCTCGCCCGGATACGTCGCCACCAGCTCGTCACCATACTGGTAAACCGCCACTTCCAGCTCGCGCGGCTTGACCGCTTTCTCGATCAGAACCTGTTCGGAGTAACCAAATGCATCGGCAATGCCTTTCACCAGATCCGCTTCGTTGCTGGCGGAGTAGCAGCCAACGGAAGAGCCCTGGGAGGCCGCCTTGATAAAGACCTTGCCCCACTTGGCCAGCGCGGCCTTCGCCTCGGCGAGCGCCGCCTCATTTTGCTCGGTCAGGAACAGGTACGGGGTGTTGGGAATACCGATAGCGGAGAGCCACAGCTTGGTGCTGATCTTGTTGAAGCAGATCTTGCTCGCCTCGGCATCGCAACCGAGATAAGGCAATCCGGCCAGCTCGAGGAAGGATTGCAGATCGCCGGTCTCACCCGGGTAGCCGTGGATGCAGGGCACCACGTAATCCACCGGACGGGCCACGCTGTCAAACGAAAGCAGCTTGTCGAGCCCCAGCTTGCACTCGCGGCCATCGGCACTGAGCCAGCGATCGGCGAACATCTCGACGCGGGTCACTTCGACACCGGGCAGAAGGCCCAGTTGTTGCTCGAGGAAATTGGCGCTGCGCAGAGAAACCTCGTGCTCGGAGCCACCGCCGCCGCACAGCAGCAAGACATGCATGTTCTTCATTAGATGTGATCCCTTGGGAAAAGCGGCCTCGTCATGACCATTTGATAAGCCAACCACCATAAAAACCGGACGAAGCCAGATACGAACATAAGTGCGCGCCAGTGTAGCAAGGGAGATCAACCCTTGTCAGCTGATGGGAGACCCATGACCCCACTTCTTGCAGTGAAAAGTCTCCCCTGTGTCAAAATCGGGACACATTGCCCCTCAGCGCGGGGGATCGACCCTTCCCATGCCGTTGCCATTGACCCGAAACCAGCCGGCAATGCTGTAGCGCTCGCGATTGGCAGGCAGCACCTCGTGGGGAAACTCCTCGGAGAGAAACATGACCAGCCGGCCCCCCTTGGGGCTGACATCCATCAGAAACTGCTCCTTGTTGTCATACATGCGCAGCACTCCACCCGCTTCGGGCAGCCAGTCGTTGTTGAGGTAAAAAACGGTGGTAAGACGGCGGTTGGAGCGACCGGCAAAGGCATCCCGATGGGTGGCGTAAAAATCCCCGCTGCAATAGCGGGCGAAGTGGGCCTCGTAGTCGAACAATCCCAGCATCAGCATCCGGTTGGCGGCAAGACGCAGGGACTCCATCCGAGCGAGGTAGTCAGCCACCGGCGCACCGAGGGAGGGCTCCAGCCAGTGGATCTGGTCACGGCGAATGTCGGGATTGCCCTGATGCAGGGCGTCACGGCCGATCCCGGCCGGTTGCCATTCGCTTGGCAAACAGGCTTTGAGGGCATCTACCTCGGCGGCGGTGAGAAAATCGTCCACTATCGCCCACCCGTGGGTGTAGATAGCATCCATGACAGTTTGATAGTCCAATCGTGGCTCGCAATGTACAAAAAGATGGCGCTTTTTAGCGATTAAGCGACAAAGGTACAAACCGGTTTGCTTCTCTTGAGAAGTCCCAACATCAATACGCGAGTTGCTGCCCCCCTCCCCGCATTTTTCTCGCCAGTTGTGATCCCGCCCTGCCAAAAAGCGTATTGGCTGTCGAAACTGTGATGGCCCTTGCAATCGGGACGAGGAGGCGCCGCGGCCTCCTTGCGGTGCCAAGAGCCAACCGATACCGTAGCCGCATCGCCATGTTGCTGTTCATCCGGCGCTTGTCTCTGTCACCGACCGAACCACTCACGGCACAACCCGCGCATCACCCACGAAAGGATCTTCTCATGCCTCTGCCCGATCTCACTTTGCAACGACTGGATGGTACCCCCTACCCGCTGACTCAACTGGCGGGCAAGGTGGTGCTGGTGGTCAATGTGGCCAGTCGCTGCGGTTTTACTCCCCAATATGAAGGGCTGGAAACGCTCTATCGGGAGCTCGGCCCCAAGGGGCTGGTGATTTTGGGCTTCCCCTGCAACCAGTTTGGCAATCAGGAGCCGGGGGATGCGGACGAGATCGCCCGCTTCTGCTCCCTCGACTATCCGGTCACCTTCCCCATCATGGCCAAGTGCGATGTCAACGGTGAGCATGCCCACCCCTTCTACCAGTGGCTCAAGCAACAGAAACCGGGCTTTCTTGGGCTGGAAAACGTCAAATGGAACTTCACCAAGTTCCTGATAGACCGCGATGGCAACGTGGTGGAGCGTTTCGCCCCCCAGGCCAAACCGGAGAGTCTGGCCGAGCAGATCCGCGAGATGCTCTGATGCTCCCGCACCGTTTTACGCCACTGCGTTGAACGATTGTATGGCGGCCGGTGCGACAGCTACTGCGCAGAGGCCGCTCTTTTGCTATATTACGGCCCCACTATCTTTTCCATATCGTGGCTGGCCCCAACATGCTGGCTGCCCGTTGAGCCAAAGGCTCATCTCAGGAGTTTCTCTCGAACATGTCATTCAACGAACTGGGTCTGTCTCCGCATATTCTGCGGGCCGTCAAGGAGCTGGGTTACGAACAGCCAACCCCCATCCAGCAGCAAGCGATTCCGGCCATTCTGGCCGGTCAGGATGTGCTCGGCGGCGCTCAGACAGGCACAGGCAAAACGGCCGGTTTCACCCTGCCGATGTTGCAGCGTCTGCTGGCCAACCATGGTCGTGGCCGTCGTCAGGTGCGCGCACTGGTACTGACCCCGACCCGCGAACTGGCGGCACAGGTGGGCGAGAGCATCATCAAGTATGCCCACCACCTGCCGTTCAAGACTCTGATCGCCTATGGCGGTGTCAGCATCAAGCCCAATCTGGACGCCATCAAGCTGGGGGTAGACATTCTGGTCGCCACCCCGGGCCGTCTGCTGGATCTGCTGACCCAGGGCGCCCTGACCCTGAGCCAGCTGGAAGTGCTGGTGCTGGATGAAGCGGATCGCATGCTCGACATGGGCTTTATCGTCGACATCCGCCGCATCATGAAGGCGCTGCCTGCAGAGCGGCAAACCCTGCTCTTCTCTGCCACCTTCTCAAACGACATCAAGGCGCTGGCCGATGATCTGCTGAACGACCCCACCCTGATCGAGGTGGACCCCAGCAATACTGCCGCGGAGCAGGTGACCCAGCGCATCATTCAGGTAGATCGGGAACGCCGCCGCGAGCTGCTCTCCCACATGATTGGCCGTGGCAACTGGCAGCGGGTGCTGGTGTTTGTCCGCACCAAGCAGATCGCCGACCGCCTCGCCCAGCAGATGCAAAAAGATGGCCTCAATACCGTGGCGATCCACGGTGACAAGAGCCAGGGAGCCCGCAACCGGGCGCTGGCCGATTTTCGCAGTGGCGAGGTGCGGGTGCTGGTAGCGACCGATATCGCCGCCCGCGGTCTGGACATCGATCAACTGCCCTACGTGATCAACTTTGAACTGCCCCAGATGGCGGAAGATTACATCCACCGTATCGGCCGTACCGGCCGCGCCGGTCGTGGCGGCGAGGCCATCTCGCTGGTCAGTCAGGACGAGCTGGGTCAGCTCAAGGCGATCGAAGCCCTGATCGGCCAATCCCTGTCCGTGGAGATCCTGGAAGGGTATGAGCCAAGCGGCAAGCCGAGTCGCCAGACTCTGCCAGGCAGCAAACCGGTGCAGAACCCGCCTCGGGCTCGCGGTCATGCCAACGCCAAGAGCAGCAATGCCAAGGGCAAGCCAGCCGCGGGCAAGGGCAAAGCCAAAGGCGACGCCAGCAAAAAGCCTGCCCAGGCTCCTCAAAACAAGTCCCGCAAGCGGGAAGTAGTGGGTGAGGATATCGGCTTTGCGCCAATGCGCCGCTTGCCCAAAGCAATGCGCGACAGCTATCAGGAGAGCAGCGACGAGTAAGCTCGCGCGACGCTAACTGCCAAGCCAAAAGAGGGAGCCTGCAAGGCTCCCTCTTTCGTTATGGATCGCACGGAGCCATGCAAGTGCTCCGTGCAAATGCTCCGCTCGGGCTCAAACCAGCGAATGGCGTACCGCGGCAGTACCGTGGCTGGGCGGCGCAGAACCATCGAGCGGATTGAGCTGCAAGAACTCGAACAAGCCAGCCTGCATATTGACGTTCCAGAAGCGGCCGGCGAGGGTGAGTTGCAACCGTGCGTTCTCGATCTCGGCCAGCCCGTGCTGCTGCCAGGCGGCAAAAAGCGGCATCAGATGGGTCAGCAAAGGCGCTGGCAGACGATCCAGCGCCAGCACTCCACTGTCGAGGGCGCCACGCAGCAGACCGTCCATCCTTGCATTGGGATTGCGTCCCATCACCATGCCGGGCGCCCGCTTGCCGTTGGCCAGTGCGTCGTGCCAGGGGGCCAGATCCCGTCCATACATCAAACCGTGGCCAAGAATGCTGCCCCCCGCACCGGCGCCAAAGGGGAGGATCTCCGCACCGCGCTTGGCCATCTGGTTATAACGACTCTGCTCGGCCGGGCTGCGCCGCCAGTGACTGCAAGAGAGACGCTCCCAGCCGTGGGCTTCCAGTTGCGCCCCGCCATAGGCATACATGGCCGCCCGCTGCTGGCCATCGGCGAGCCAATCCAGGGTGCCCTTCTCCTGCGCCCGCTCCAGATTGGTGCCCTGCATGGCGATGAGCTGGTAGAGATCGACCCCGTGTACACCGCTCGCCATCACATCGCGGATATCCTGCTGCCACACGGCATCATCCTGACCGGGCAGACCAAAGATGAGATCCGCCACGATCACAGCCGCATCATCCCGGGTCAGCTCACCCAGACGGGTCAGCAGCGTCTCCCTGTCATCGAAACGGGCCGCCTGCTGACGCACCCGGGTATCAAAGCTTTGCACCCCGAATGAGAAACGGTTGAAGCCCCCCGCCAGCGCAACCTGCCATTTCTCATCATCAAAGCCGTTTAGACGCCCCTCCAGCGTCACCTCGGCATCGGCCGCCAACGGGAAACGGCGGATCACGGCGGCCAGCATGGCCAGCTCGTCGGCGCTCATGTCGGTCGGTGTACCGCCCCCTACATAGACGGCTGAAAACGGCATGCTCTGCGCCAGCGGGGTGTCAGCCGCCTGCGCAAGAGAGGCGCACAAGGCGTTGACATAGCGGTTGATCCGCGCCGGGTTGGCGCCATTTTCAAAGAAATTGCAGAAGCTGCAGCGCTTTCGGCAAAACGGAATGTGGATGTAAAGGGCGCGCTCCTCAGCTTCACTCTCTCGCTGCCACCAGCTCTGCCAGCCAGCCTCATCCAGCGGGAAGGGGCGCATCCCTCCCCGACTGGCGTGAGCCGAGGTCTTGGCGCTAAAAGCAAACTTGAGGGGATCCGGCGTGGCAATACCGGTCATGGAAGGGGTCAGATTCATGATGGTCACTATTATCAGCAAATAATGACAATGATAACGATTATCGTTACTAGCAATTTGTTCTGGATCAACCCGAGGAGCAGCCCCCCTCCCGAAAGGCATTTTGGCAACCTGCATTACCGATCTGCTTAACAGATTATTTACTCAAGAGTGGTTATCGTGTGCCGATAGAGAACCATCTCCCGCCGTTTCTTCGTCTACGATCAAGATGATACGGGATCACATAACAACACCAAGCGCATGGAACTTGCCCAAAATGCATAACCTCTCCTTGAACTGGAAAATATTCCTCCCTCTTGCGCTGGTCATCAGCACCACCTTTGGCCTCTGCTTCGAACTCTCCGCCTGGCTGCAACGGGATCTCGCCATCCGGCTGGCAGAGGAGAAAGTTGAGAGCATGGCCAACACCTATATGGATCAGGTGAACGTGCTGATGATGACCGGTGGCATGGCCAACCGGCAGATAGTGCAGACCAAACTCAAGAGTGAAGCGGGCATCGTTGAGGCCCGTCTGGTGCGCGCGCCGGCCGTCAGCAACCTGTTTGGCCCGGGTCATCCGGATCAGAAAGCGCAGGATCCCCTCGATGAGCGTGCCATCAATCAGGGCGAAGCCATCCTGGAGCAGCAGGGCAACCGGCTCACCCTGATCAAACCGTTCAAAGCCTACAAGGAGTATCGCGGCACCCAGTGCCTCACCTGTCACCAGGTCAATGAAGGAACAGTGATGGGGGCAGTGCGGATCAGTTATGACCTCAGCCACACCTTCGGCGAGATCCGCCACAACAACCTGATCCTGAGCGGCAGCCTGGCCGCCGTCTTCAGCCTCGGCTTCGGCTTGCTCTGGTGGGTATTGCAACGTTACGTGAAACACCCCCTGCGCCAGTTGCAGCTCACCATGATCCGGATGGCCAAAGAGCGCGACCTCGCCCTCCCCCTGGTCAATCACAGCCGGGATGAACTGGGCCAGATGACCCGCGCCGTCAATGACATGGTGCAGGGATTCCGCCACAGCCTGCAGGAGGTGGAAGGGGCGACCCACCAGCTCTATCAGGAGTCGAACCAGATCCGTCAGGTCGCGACCCAGACCGAAAACTCGGCCCGCCAGCAAGAGGGGATGACCACCCAGGTTGCCGCCGCCGTCAGCGAGCTGGCCGCCAGCTCTCATGAAGTGCGCGAACATGCCCGCCACAGCGCCGAGCTCTCCGCTCTCACCAATCAGGATGCCGCCGACACCAGCCGTCTCGCCCAGCACTCCATCACCGATATGGGCGAGATGTCGGCAGAGATCGATCGGGTGGATCAGGTGATCCAGCAACTCGACAGCCGCTGCCTGGCGGTTGACGGCGTACTCGAGGTGATCAAGGGGATTGCCGATCAGACCAACCTGCTGGCCCTCAACGCCGCCATTGAAGCAGCCCGAGCAGGTGAGCAAGGCCGTGGCTTTGCGGTGGTGGCCGATGAAGTGCGGGCCCTCTCCAACCGCAGCCGCGCCGCCAGCGAAGAGATCTCCCAGATGATCGCCGCCCTGCAAAATGAGGCCCAGAGCGCAGTTACGGTGATCGGGGATGCAAAAAGCAAAGCCGATGAGAGCATCAGCAAGACCGAAGCGACCCTGGCAGCCATGCAGAACATCATCGAGCGCATCGCCCGCATCAACGACCTCAACGCCCAGATGGCGCAGTCGGCCGAAGAGCAGGACAGGGTCTGCCATGAGGTAGACAGCTCGGTGAGCGATATCCGCAACACCTCCAACGACACCCTGGGTCAGGCGCACGCCGCCAATCTCGCCAGCATCCAGCTGGTGGAGCAGTGTCAGAAACTGGAGGCGCTGCTGAAAACCTACCGTTGGTAATCCACTTCACCAACGAAAAAGCGCGACCCGAGGGTCGCGCTTTTGCTTTATGGATTCGATATGGCCGAACGGCCGCTTGCTGTTCCAGCGGCGCGTTGACGATTAACAGCGCCGCTAGGATGGCTTTAGCGGGCGTTGCGGGTTGCGACGGCATCCGCCAGGTTGCGCAGCAACACTTCGGTATCGGCCCAACCGATGCAGGCATCTGTGATGCTCTGGCCAACAGTGAGTTCACACCCTTCCACCAGATCCTGACGGCCTTCCACCAGATGGCTCTCCACCATCACCCCAAACACCGCCTTGCTGCCGGCACGCAGCTGACCGGCTACGTCTTCTGCCACCACCATCTGGTTCTTGAACTGTTTGCTGCTGTTGGCGTGACTAAAGTCGATCATCACCTTTTGCGGCAGACCGGCCTTCTCCAGCCCCTTCACTACCTCATCAACATGAGCCGCGCTGTAGTTCGGCTCACGACCACCACGCAGAATGATGTGACAGTCCGGGTTGCCGCGAGTCGCCACGATGGCGGAGTGACCGTATTTGGTGACCGACAGGAAGTGGTGCGGCGCACTGGCAGCGCCAATGGCATCGATGGCAACCTTGATGGTGCCGTCAGTGCCGTTCTTGAAGCCCACCGGACAGGAGAGGCCGGAGGCCAGCTCGCGGTGTACCTGGGATTCGGTAGTACGGGCACCGATCGCGCCCCAGCTCATCAGATCCGCCACATATTGCGGGGTGATCATGTCGAGGAACTCGGAGGCAGTCGGCAGCCCCATGTCGTTGAGATCCAGTAACAGCTTGCGACCAATGCGCAGACCGTCGTTGATCTTGCAGCTGTTGTCGAGGTACGGATCGTTGATCAGCCCCTTCCAGCCCACTGTGGTGCGCGGTTTTTCGAAGTAGACCCGCATCACGATCTCCAGCTGACCTTTCAGCTCGTCGCGCAGCGCCTTGAGGCGCTTGCCGTACTCCAGCGCGGCAACCGGATCATGGATGGAGCAAGGGCCAATCACCACCAGCAGACGATCATCTTCGCCAGCCAGGATATTGTGAATGGCCTGACGGGATTCAAAAACGGTGGACGAGGCCACCTCGGTAGCCGGAAACTTCTCAAGCACCGCAACCGGGGGTAATAACTCTTTGATTTCACTGATACGAACGTCGTCGGTTTGATGCTGCATGACAAGGCTTCCTGCTAGATGACTGCGATTAGGAAATCTCAACATAGCCCGCGACAGGGCATGTGTAAATAGGAAATTACAGCAATTACAAAACTATTTTATATGGCAATCTTGCAAGTTATTGAAATGATGCTAAGCGAAATGACGATGCTGGTGAGGAAGGCAAAAAGGCCCGCTCAGCGCGGGCCCGAAGCGTCGGTGATGACGGGTTTGTCAGTGATCAGCCACGCTGGCTGATACTGGCCAGCTTGTCGAAGTAATCCGGGAAGGTCTTCGAGGTGCACTTGGGATCATTGATGGTGACCGGTGTATCCGACAGCGCCACCAGCGAGAAGCACATGGCGATACGGTGATCGTTGTAGGTATCGATCTCGGCATGCTTGAGCTGGGTCGGCGGGGTCACGGTGATAAAGTCATGCCCCTCCTCCACTTCGACGCCCAGCTTGCGCAACTCGGTCGCCATGGCGTGCAGACGATCGGTCTCCTTCACCCGCCAGTTGTAGATATTGCGAATGGAGGTCGGCCCCTCGGCAAACAGCGCGGCAACCGCGATGGTCATGGCCGCATCGGGAATATGGTTCATGTCCATATCCACTCCGTGCAACGGCGCCTGCTCCGCCTCGATGAAATCATCACCCCAGGTGATGCGCGCGCCCATCTTCTCCAGCACGTCAGCAAAGTGGATATCACCCTGAATGCTGTGCTTGCCGATACCGGTGACCCGCACCTTGCCCTTGATGGCGCCCGCCGCGAGGAAGTAGGAGGCGCTGGAGGCATCCCCTTCCACTAGAAAATCACCCGGGCTGATATAGGTCTGGTTGCCCTTGATATAGAACAGCTTGTAGTTGTCGTGCTCGATGACCACCCCAAACTGCTTCATGATGTGCAGGGTGATGTCGATGTAGGGCTTGGAGACCAGCTCCCCCTTGATGTGGATCCGGGTATCACCGGCCGCCATCGGCGCCGCCATCAAAAACGCGGTCAGGAACTGGCTGGAGACGGAGCCATCGACGTGCACATCGCCGCCCCACAGCCCCTTGGCATCCACCACCAGCGGCGGATAACCATCGTGTTTCAGGTACTGGATATGGGCTCCCGCTTCACGCAGGGCATCCACCAGATGGCCGATGGGACGCTCTTCCATGCGCGGCTCGCCGCCCAGAGTATATTCACCGGAGCCTAGGCATAGCGCGGCGCACAGCGGTCGCATGGCGGTACCGGCGTTGCCAAGGAACAGATTGACCGGCTCTTTTACCGCAAAGCTGCGGCCCAGGCCCTGCACGGTACACTCGGTCTTGTCGGCGGAGAGCTTGTACTTGACCCCGAGCTGGGTCAGCGCAGCCAGCATATGACGAATGTCATCGCTGTCGAGCAGGTTGGTCAGACGGGTGGTGCCACGAGCCAGCGCCGCCAACAGCAGCGCACGGTTAGAGACACTCTTGGAGCCGGGCAAATTGACCTCACCGGCCACACGAGAAATGGGTTCCAAACGCAACGAATTCATAGACTTCCTGTGCTATCTCAAAAATAAACGCCTGTCCGGACGTTAACAGCCTGCGTCCCGCTCGGCAAGGGCACTTTCAGGGGAAATCGCACGGTAAACGCCAGCGAGCTGGTTCTGTTGAAAAAAAGACGCCGGGGTATCCCCGGCGTCTTGAATCACTGCAATAGCTGGAAGCGGCTCAAGGGTTGTCACGAGAGGCCACCAGCAAACACATAGGGGCACTCTTCTCAGCCGTTGCGCTTGGCAAAGTCATCCATAAAGCTCACCAGGGCCTTCACCCCCTCCAGCGGCATGGCGTTGTAGATGCTGGCGCGCATGCCACCGACAATGCGGTGCCCTTTGAGGGCCAGCAGGCCAGCGGCTTCCGATTCGGCCAGGAACTGCTTGTCCAGCTCGGCATTTTTCAGCTGGAACGGGATGTTCATCCGCGAACGGCAGCTGACATCCACCTGATTGCCATAGAAACTCGACTGATCGAGATAGTCATAGAGGAAATCTGCCTTCTCCTTGTTGCGCGCTTCCATCGCCTCGAGGCCACCCTGTTCTTTAAGCCACTCGAACACCAGACCGGCCAGATACCAGGCGTAGGTGGGCGGGGTGTTGAACATGGAGTCGTTCTTGGCAGTGAGCTTGTAGTCGAAAATCGACGGTACATCAGCGCGGGCCTGATCCAGCAGGTCATCGCGCACGATGGCGATGGCAAGCCCGGACGGCCCGATATTCTTCTGGGCACCGGCATAGATGATGCCAAAGCGGCTCACGTCGAGAGGATGGGAGAGAATGGTGGAGGAGAGATCCGCCACCAGCGGCACCTCGCCGGTGGCCGGGATGTCAAACATCTCGATGCCATCAATGGTTTCGTTCGGGCAGTAGTGAACGTAAGCCGCATCGGCGCGAAACGCCGGGGTCGGCAGCAGGTGGGAGATCCCCTGCTCGTTCTTGGCAACCCCCTGGAAGGTCTGGATATCGCCATACTTTTTGGCTTCATCCACCGCGCTCTGGGACCAGACACCGGTCAGCAGAAAGTCCGCTTTCTTGTTGGCCCCGCCCAGCAGGTTCATGGGCACGGCGGAGAACTGACCGCGGCCGCCACCGTGCATGAAGAGCACCTTGTAGTTGTCCGGCACTGCCAGCAGCTCGCGCAGATCCGCTTCAGCCTTCTCGGCCACCGCCATGTAGGGCTTGCCGCGATGGGAAAGCTCCATGACCGAGGCTCCCAGCCCCTGAAAATTACAAAATTCGCGCTGGGCGCGCTCCATGACTTCAACCGGCAGCATGGCGGGGCCGGCGCAGAAGTTGTAAATCTGTTTGCTCATGACGCTTTCCGTGAGTGGATGAGAGTAATCGATGACTTGTCAGGTTTTACACAAGAGCAGCCAGCGGATCAAAGGCTTTTTGGGAGCTGGCTCAACCTTTTACCGTCACTCTGCCTCCCCCTTGCCGTAGAAAAAGCCCTGAACGGGTCAGGGCTTGCAGGGAACATGCACAGAAATGGCGGGCAGAGCGCATAAACGACCACAGCCCAGCCATTTCTGACAAATTTACAGTTTGGCGGTGAGCTCCGGCAGCAGGGTGAAGAGATCCCCCACCAGCCCGTAGTCCGCCACCTGAAAGATGGGGGCATCGCTGTCCTTGTTGATGGCCACGATCACCTTCGACTCCTTCATCCCCGCCAGATGCTGGATGGCGCCCGAAATGCCGACCGCGATGTAGAGCTCGGGCGCCACCACCTTGCCGGTCTGCCCCACTTGCAGATCGTTGGCGACATATCCCGCATCAACGGCGGCTCGCGATGCCCCCACGGCACCGCCCAGCTTGTCGGCCAGCGCCTCAATCAGGGCAAACTGCGCCTTGGAACCAAGGGCTCGGCCACCGGAGACCACCACCCGAGCGGCGGTCAGTTCGGGCCTGCTTGAGCGCACCGCGCGGCGCTCGACCAACCGGGTACGACCAGCGAATTCGGGCACGGCCAAGTGCTCGATAAGAGCCTGTCCGCCCGTCGCCGTCTTGGCAAACGCGGTAGCCCGCACCGTCATCACTTTGACGGGCGCCGAGCTCACCACTCTGGCAATGGCATTGCCCGCATAGATGGGGCGCAGGAAGGTGTCGCTGCTCTCGATAGCCGTCACCTCGGAGAGCATCTCCACCCCGAGCCGGGCCGCCACCGGTGGCAGCAGCGCCTTGCCCATGGCACTCGCCGCCATCAGGCAGTGGCTGTAACCTTCGCACCAGCTGGCCAGCAGCTTGTCCACCCCATCCAGCAGCCCGTCGGCCAAGCGGGGATGTTCGGCAAGCAACACCTTGTCGACACCGCCAAGGGCAGCCGCCTGTTCACCCGCCTCGGTCAGCCCCTGACCCAGCAACAGCAGGTCAACCTGACCGCCGATGGATCCGGCGGCGGTGACCAGTTGTGCCACGTTGTCGGCCAGATGGCCCTGATGATGTTCGGCAATGATCAGCACGCTCATGGCAGCACCTTCGCTTCGTGTTTGAGTTTGTCCACCAGCTCGTCCACCGAGCCCACCTTGATCCCGGCGCTGCGGGCTGGCGGCGCCATCACCCCGAGCAAACGGGTCTGGTTGGCCACCTCAACGGCGAGTGTCGAGAACGGAGCGCTATCAAGCGGCTTGCGCTTGGCCTTCATGATGTTGGGCAGCGAAGCAAAGCGCGGTTCATTCAAACGCAGATCGGCGCTTACCACCGCAGGCAACGGCATGCCCAGGGTCTCGAGGCCACCGTCGATTTCGCGAGTCACCAGCAGTTCTCCCGCTTCCACCTTGAGGGCGGACGCGCAGGTCGCCAGCGGCCAATCATTGAGGGCAGCCAGCATCTGGGCCACCTGATTGTTGTCTGAATCGATGGACTGCTTGCCGAGCAGCACCAGATCCGGCTGCTCCTGCTCACACACCTTGTGCAAGGCGCGGGCGACAGTCAGCGGGGTGAGCGTCTCATCGGTGACATAATGCAGCGCCCGATCCGCCCCCAGCGCCAGCCCATGCCGCAGTTGCTCGGCGGCAGCGTCAGGGCCGAAGGTCACCACCACCAGTTCGCTGGCAACCCCGGCTTCCCGCAGCCTGCCCCCCTCCTCCACCGCAATTTCACAAAAGGGGTTGATCCCCATCTTCACATTGGCCAGCTCCACGTCGGAGCCGTCTCCCTTCACCCGGATCTTGACGTTGTAGTCGACTACCCGTTTGATCGCGACCAGCAGCTTCATGGGGTCATGCCTCGTCTCTTTGGATTGAATTCATTAGTGTGCCTCTGCGTTTGTTGCAGTACGCTCTTCCCTGATTTTTTGCTTTTTCTTGCTCAGTTTTGCTTACAACTGCTTTACGTTTACGTAAACTACCAGCATTACCCTAGGCCAACCAGAGCGCAGAGGCAAGATGGAACGGGAAGCAATGGAATTTGATGTCGTCATCGTCGGCGGCGGTCCGGCGGGGCTCAGTGCAGCCATCGCCCTGAAACAGCAGGATGCCACTCTCTCCGTCTGTCTGCTGGAGAAAGGGGCGGAAATTGGCGCCCATCTGCTCTCCGGCGCCCTGTTTGATCCCGTCGCCTTGCAAGAGCTGCTGCCGGATTGCTGGCAGCAAGCGCCGCTCGGCGTGCCGGTCAGCGACGATCAGGTGCATCTGCTGCAAAGCGAGCATCGTTCCCTGCAACTCCCCGCCTGGGCGGTGCCACCCCGGATGCACAATGAGGGTTGCCATGTGGTCAGTCTGGGCAATCTCTGCCGCTGGCTCGGCCAACAGGCGGAAAAACTGGGAGTCGAAATATACCCGGGATTTACCGCCAGCGAACTTATCATGGACGCGGGCCGGGTCAAGGGGGTCATCACCGGCGATCTGGGGCTGGATCGCGCGGGCAATCCGAAAGCAGATCATGTGCCCGGCATGGCGCTGCTCGGCCGCTACACCCTCTTTGCCGAGGGTGCCCGCGGCCATCTCGGCAAGCAGCTGATCGCCGACTTCAATCTGGCAAGCCCTGCCCAGCCCCAGCACTATGCCATCGGCTTCAAGGAGCTGTGGCAACTGCCAGCAGGTCAAGGCAAAGCAGGACAGGTGCTGCACGGCAGTGGCTGGCCCCTTGGCAAGCAGGGGGGCGGCAATAGTCACGGCGGTTTCTATCTCTATCACATGGAGGGGGATCAGGTGGCGATCGGGCTGATTGTCGATCTCAACTACCAGAATCCCTGGCTCAGCCCGTACGACGAATTCCAGCGCCTCAAGCATCACCCGCTTATCGCCGGCGTGTTGCAAGATGGGGAGCGCATCAGCTATGGCGCCCGCGCCATCACCAAGGGGGGCTGGCACGCCTTGCCCCGCATGCACTTCCCGGGCGGCCTGCTGATCGGTTGTAATGCGGGCACTCTCGACTTTTCCCGCATCAAGGGGATCCACACCGCCATGAAGTCCGGCATGCTGGCGGCAAAAACCGTCGCGATGGCCCTGCGGGGGGGCGATGAGGGAGGCCGAGATCTGGCCCAGTATGGCGACGAGCTGCACCAGAGCTGGCTGGCCCGCGAACTCAAGGCGGCGCGCAACTTCGGCGCGGCGCTTCACCGCTATGGTCCCTGGTTGGGCGGTGCCTTCAACTGGCTGGAACAACGGCTGTTTGGCGCAAACTCGCCCTTCAAGCTGCTCGATAAGGCTCACGACTACCGTCAGTTGCGCGTGGCCAGCCGCTGCAAGCCCATCCATTATCCCAAACCCGATGGCAAGCTGAGCTTTGACAAGCTCTCGTCTGTGTATCTGGCCAACACCAGTCACGACGAGGATCAACCTTGCCACCTCAAGCTGCAGGACGAGCGCATTCCGGTCGAGGTCAATCTGCCCACCTGGGCCGAACCCGCCCAACGCTACTGCCCGGCCGGGGTGTTTGAAGTGCTTGAAATGGAAGGCGCGGCCAAACTGCAGATCAACGCAGCCAACTGCATCCACTGCAAAACCTGCGATATCAAGGACCCCAGTCAAAACATTATCTGGACGCCGCCACAGGGGGGCTCCGGGCCCAATTATCCGAATATGTGATGAAGCGGGGCAGCGGCAACAAGCAGCCCCAGCTAGCCCTCCCCCAGCCAAAGGCTGGGTTCTACCCCGCATAGCCGCTCAGGTGATCCGACCTCGCTGTTTTTTTGAACAAACAAGCTGAATCCCTGATGAATAGCCCCTGACAAGCGCGGCCCGCCCCTGTATAGTTCGCCGCATTCAGGTTTTCCATCGGCCCGATCTGCTTATCCACGGGATCGCCTTCTGCAGCGATCTAAGGCCGCATGACCTGTGCAACCATCCCTGATTACCCATGACTTTTTAAGGGGGGACAGATGATCACCGCCTACATTCTCAACAACAAGGTGCTGGATATAGTCACGCTCGGGCCTGACGACATAGTACCTGACAACACGGTCTGGCTGGATGCCTACAAGCCGGATACGGCAGAGCGAGAATGGTTGACGGGCCTGTTCCTGGAAGAGGTCCCCGACAAGGAAGAGCTCGACGACATCGAAGCATCCGCCCGTTTTTACTGGGATACCGATGGTCTGCACATTCACTCCCTGTTTCCCCAGCGGATCGGTCGTGACACCAAGGGTGTCCACGTCTCCTTTACCCTGCGCAACAACCTGCTGATCAGCATTCGTGAAGATGACATCGGGCTGGTGCGCCTGCTGCGCCACTATATGCGCCAGGATCGGCTGGAGGTGGAGGATGCCCTCGACATCCTGCTGGAAGTGCAGAACCTCAAGGTGGAGTACCTCTCCGACCTTATCGAGGATGGTTACAAGACCTTGGAAAACACCGCCGATCAGATCTTCGAGCCGGATCAGATCAACCCCATGCTGAAAGAGTTGATGGCACAGGAAGAGGCCAACGGCCAGATCCGTCTCTCTCTGCACGATACCCGCCGCGCCCTGCGTTTCCTCAAACGCAGCCTGCGCCAGCGCATGAGCCTTGAGCAGAACAAGTGGATCGACGAGATGCTGCACGACGTGGAATCCTTGTTGCCCCACACCCAGTTCCTGTTCGACAAGATCAACTTCCAGCTGGAGGCCTCTATGGGGGTGACCAATCTGGAGCAGAACAAGGTGATCAAGATCTTCTCGGTAGCCGCCGTGATCTTCCTGCCGCCGACCCTGATCGCCAGTATCTATGGCATGAACTTTGGCCGTATGCCGGAGCTCGCCTGGGAGTATGGTTATCCCCTCTCGCTGGTGTTGATGGTGATGTCCTCGCTCGGCACCGGTCTCTTCTTCAAGCGCAAAGGCTGGCTGTAACGCCGCCGACGCGCGCTGCGATATCTGAAGAAACGGATTGGGGGGCATGGCCCCCCGATTAATTTGCGCCACGCCCAACGCCTTGCAAAGGGCGCTTCGTCGCCCCATATCCCCTTCATCACTCAATTCAAGTGGATAACGGGCAACCATGACCCTCTACCCCGAACACCGATATGACGATCACGGCCAGTTGCGCCCACCCCTCTGGTTCTGGCCCATCGCCCTGTTGTTGACCCGCTCGGTCTGGCTCTTTCTGATGGCGGGAGTGACCCGCGAGAGCGGCAGCGAGATCCTGACCCTCTTTTATCCGGACAAGATCACCCTCTACATCAGCCTGCTGACCGACGTACCCGCCATGCTGGCGTTGCTCGCCTGCGGCGGCACCTATCAGCAGACCCGGAGCATTCGCGCCAGACTCCGGCGCCACAGCCCGCTGCTGCTGCTCTGCTCTGCCGTCAGCGGCCTGCTGATGCAGTTGCACAGCCTCAATCTGCAGAAGTGGTCATTCAGCTGGCCCACCGCACTGGTGCTGGTCGCCAGCCTCTGGGCGCTCTGGTATCTGCTGCGCAGCCGCCAGCTACAGGAATATGCCGCAGATCAGCCCCACTGACGGGGCTGACACCTATTGACGAGTGACCCGGATCTGCAGGGTCTGGCGCTCGCTCTGGCTGCCTCGCCCGCCCTGTAGCTGGGTGCCGAGGCTACTCCCCTGATCCGCTGAGCTGGTCGAAAGCTCTCCCACCGTCAGCCACTGGCCCGGGGCCCCGCTCACTTCGGTGGCACTCTGCCCACGATTGATGGTGCCCTGATCCAGCCGCGCCTGTTCGCTGCTCAGCGCAATCTGCACCCGATCGCCAATCAAGGTGGCCGTGGCATAGAGGCCGTTCACCAGCGGCATCATCCCCACCACGGCCCCCCCGTTCCACTGATAGAAGGTGACCGGCTGATAGGAGCCCATCTGCAGCAGCACGGGACGGCCCGACAGCCCGCGCACCTGCCAGCTGTCGTTCTGGCTGCGCTGGTACTGCCGGGCGTTGCCATCGACCAGCCACTGCCGCTTGGCCTCGTCGCGACTGATTGAGCCCCCCAGTTGCTGACCGCTGGCGGCACCATCGACCCGCCACTCGATAAGCAGGCT
This sequence comes from Aeromonas sp. 102P, assembly GCF_051920345.1. NCBI lineage: Bacteria > Pseudomonadati > Pseudomonadota > Gammaproteobacteria > Aeromonadales > Aeromonadaceae > Aeromonas > Aeromonas sp. 102P. The sequence continues at coordinate 3,168,028 of NZ_JBQBCZ010000001.1, forward strand.
TTGCGGTGGCTGGTTGATCTGCGCCAGCGTGGCTTCGGCCTCCTGCAGCTGGGCTGGCGTCCCGCTCAGCACCAGCTGATTCCCCATGGCGCTGACCCCAAGCTGGGGATAGATCTCCTTGAGGGTCTGCACCGCCGCCTGCGCCTCGAAGACCGGGATCACCTTCACCTCGGCCCACAGCGGCCAACACCACAACCAAAGCAACAGCCAGTATCCTCTCCAGCGCCACTTCCCCATCCTTGTCTCCCTCTCAGATCCGTCGCCGTACACCGCGCTCTAATGCCTCGTCATCATGAGCTATTCCTTGCGCTTTTCAATCCATGGCACCGTCCGCTTGAGTCAAAAAGCAGGGCAAGATAGCAAATACAATCAACAATAATTATCATTTGCCATAACGCAGTAATCGCTCGGATGCAATCCGGTCTCATTCTTCGAGCTTGCCGTCGATGAAGCCTGTAGCCACTACCCCAGCCACCATTCACCTTGCAATGCTTGTCAACATGCTCTCCATGGGCACCATGATGATGGTGATGCCCCTCGGGCCGGACCTGGTGGTCAGCCTCAGCATGGCACCAGAACAGACCGGCTATTTCAGCGGTGGCGCCACCCTGGGAACCGCCCTGATGGGGCTTATCGCCGCTCCCTGGCTCGATCGGGTTAATCGCAAGCCCGCGTTGCTGGTGCTGCTGATCTTGCATTTTCTGCTGTTGATGGCCAGTGCCCTGGTACAAAACAGCCAGCAGCTGCTGGGGCTGTGTGGCCGGACCGCTTGCAGCCATCCTAGTGGTACCCCTTGCCCTTATCCTGGTCCAGTGGTTCGGCTGGCAGAGCCCCTTCCTGCGGTTTGGGCTCTGCGGCCTGCTGCTGACCCTGCTCTGCACCATGCTGTTCCCTTCGCTGCCGGTCAGTCGTGCCCCTCACGGCAGCGGGTTACGCCAGCTGCTGGGCTCCCCGCTCTGCCAGGGCGCCCTGTTCATCCTCTGCCTGCAGATATTCGGTCACTTCTTGCTGATCCCGCATTTTGCCAAGTACTTCCAGTTCAACCTGGCTTTCCCCCGCGAGCAGATCGCCGCACTCTATCTGTGCGGCGGCCTCGCCAGCATGGCCACCATGCGACTGTGTGGCAGCTGGACTGATCAGGACCAGGCGCAGAGCGCCATTCCTGCTGCTGGCGCTGATCACCCTGCTCGGTTTCGCCCTGCCGGTCGGCATGCCCGTCTAACTGCTGTTCACCCTGTTAATGGCCCTGAGCTCGGCCCGTTCCAGTACCACCCTCGCCATCACGGCAGCCATTCCTGCGCCCCATCAGCGCGCCGCCTTCATGTCTTTTCAGGGGACGGTCACCAATGTGGCGGCCAGGCTGCTGGTATCGGGTCAGTGCGGCGTTCTGCACGGATTTGACCAGCTGGCCTGGATCAATATCGGCTGCGGTCTGCTAGCCTGCGGCGGTGTCTGATTCCTGCTCAAGGGGCTGGCACAGACAAGAAACAACAATAATCCCGAGTCTGGCCCCACCAGACAAGGAAGTCAGCGAGCCACCGGCCCCAGAGCCGGACCCCATAACCTCTGTTTTATTCATGGAGTTTTGACTATACAGTTCCTCGATTGAACCCCACCCTACTCTCACTTGGTCTGTGTGCCCTGCCAGGCCTGGCACAAGCCGAGGCCCCCAAAGCCAACGAAACCATGGTTATCACGGCGACACAGACCAAGCATACCGAGCTCTCGGCCCCAGCTAGTGTCTCTGTGATCACCCGTGCCGATCTGGATAAACATTCGGTCATGGATCTGACCGATGCACTGAAGACAGTGCCAGGGGTATCTTTCATCCCGTCCACGCCGAATGGTCGCTATGAGATCAAATTGCGGGGCATGGGAGGTAAATATGCGTTGATCCTGCTCAACAGCTACCGTCTGAATGCCCGGGAAGTGATGTAAGACAACGATGGCAATGACTTCGATATCGCCTCCATCCCAGTGGCCGCCATCGAGCGGATCGAAATTTTGCGTGGCCCGGCCTCCTCTCTGTATGGTTCTGATGCCATGGCCGGTGTCATTAACGTCATCACTCGCACACCTGGAAACAAGACAGAGGGCAGCCTTGGCTATGACTATCGCAACATCCCCTCTGGCAAAGGGGGAGACCTCTACAATGGTAGCGGCTACCTCAGTGGTGCCTTGGTCGACGATAAACTCTTTAGAAGTCTGATGGTTGGAAAATACAATCGCGATGCTTGGCAATCGGGTTCAACTTGGGTTGAGGTGTCCTGACAAGACCGGACAGTCCCGGATCAAGCAGCCTGAGCAGTTCTCCAATACCTCTTGTTAAACTCCGCCGGGCTGACATTGCCAAGTCGTGAATGCCGACGTGGCGGTTGTAAAAAATCTCTATGCATTCCTGGATCGCTGTCTTGGCCTCCGCTCTCGTTTTGAATCTATGGTGGTGAACCAGTTCATTTTTAAGAGACCCCCAGAAGCTTTCTATCGGGGCATTGTCGAAGCAGTTCCCCTTGCGTGACATGGAGGTCTGCATACCAAATTGTACCTGGAGAGCCCGGTAAGCCTTGGCACACCCCGGTCTGTTTGATGGATAAGCCCAACAGGCTGCCTCTTCTGCTGCACAGCCCGAAACAGCGCCTGACTGACCAACCCGGTGGTCATTCGCTCTACCATCGCATAACCCACTATCTCACAGGTAAACACATCCTTTTGAGACCAGCCAGATAAAGCCAGCCTTCGTCAGTGGCGATATAGGTCATATCACCGGTCCAGACTTCGTTGGGCTTCGTCGGCGCAAAGACCTGACCAAGGAGATTCTCCGCTGGATTTGACCCCATAGATCCAGACACTTTTTCCCGCTTAGGGTTGTGATACCCGACTGCGCAGAAATTCCCGAGGTGAACGGTATCCCAAGGCGCTGTGCGGGTGGTGTTCGTTATAATGCTCAAACGCGATGGCCAAGTTGCCTACCGCTGTTCGGCTATCTGGTTTCGGCATCATCTCGATATAGTCTCGCTTCATCGTCTTGACGAAGCTCTCCGCTATACCGTTGCTCTGTGGGCTTCTCACCGCAGTCGTTCTGGGCTCCAACCCGATTTCTCGTGCAAACGCGCGGGTCTCATGGGCGCGATACGCCGAGCCATTATCAGTCAGCCACTCCACCGGTGATGCCGGCAACGCATCCCCGAAGCGTCGTTCGACAGACCTCAGCATGACATCTTGCACTGTGTCACTGTCGTAACCCCCGGTACTGGCAGCCCAGTCCAAGGTTTCCCTGTCACAGCAGTCCATGGCGAACGTGACTCGTAGTTTTTCACCGTTATCGCAGCGAAACTCGAAGCCATCTGAGCACCAACGTCGATTGCTCTCTTTGACGGCAACACGCCCCTTATGTGCCTGCTGGGCCAATGGTGCCGCCGGTTTTCTTTCCAGCAGCAGGCCATGATCGCGCATAACGCGATATACCCGTTTGGCGTTTACCACAGGCTGTCGTGTTGCCTCTGACTGACGCCGTAACAGCGCCCAGACTCGGCGATACCCATAGGAGGGAAGCTCAGCCATCGCTTCCATGATCCGGCCAAGTAAGGCAGCATCATCATGCTGGCGATGATGACGACCATCTTGCCAACCTGGTTTTCGATGAACACGAACGGATAGCTGCGCACGCGATACATTAAGGGCCTGGCTCACAGCACTTAATCGTCGTCCCCCGGCAACAAGGGCGCATGCGCAATCCATTTTTTTGCTCGACCATACTCCACGGCTTCTTTGAGGATCTCGTTCTCCATGGTCTTCTTCCCGAGCAGACGCTGGAGCTCTCGGATCTGCTTGATGGCAGCAGCCAACTCGGAGGCTGGAACAACATCCTCACCGGCGGTGATCGCCGTGAGAGACCCTTCCTGGAATTGCTTACGCCATTTGAAAAGCTGGTTGGCGTTGACGTCGTGCAAGCGAGCGACATGAGAGACGGTCATTCCGGGCTCAAAGGTCTGCTGCACGATGGAGATCTTTTCCTGCGGAGTCCGGCGTCGACGGCGCTCAGCCCCTGTTAACACTTCGACCATCTTCTCGTTGCGACTAGTACTGAACATAGTTCCAAGACTACCTCTTAAGTTAAGAGGGGCGAAGTGTCTGGATCTTCAAGGGGCCAATCTATCCGCCACCGGCAGGGAATGAGCAGAATGGGTTGTCGCCTTGAATTTGCGCTTTTGTTTGCAAGACAACCCCATTTCACGGCGCAATCGCCCAATCCGGTCCCGTCCGGCGTAAAATCCTTCGGCGGCCAACTCAGCTTGTAAACGCGCTGCGCCATAGGTCTGGCGCGTCTTGCTGTGAGCAGCCCGAATGGCGACCTTGAGTCGTTCATTTCCTTGTTGGCGCTGTGACGGTGGACGCTGGCACCAGTGGTAGAAGCCCGCACGAGCGACCTCCAGCACACGACAGATAACGGAAATAGGATAGCGGTCCTGCTGCTTGGCTATCCACGCGTACTTGGCAGTGACTCCTGAGCGAAGTACGCGGCGGCCTAATGGGATGGTCTGCTCCATCCACCCCGCTATGCTGTAGCCAGCATCAAGGAGGCTCATCATGACGCAAGCGCAGATTTACATTTACGGGATCGATTTAGGCAAAAACTGGTTTCACCTGGTGGCGATGAATCGCATCGGGCATGTATTGACCAAGCAAAAGCTCACTCGTTCACAACTGAAACAGTTCATCAGTACGACTCCACCCTGTCGGGTTGCCTTCGAGGCATGTCCTGGTTCGCAATACTGGGGACGCCTGTTCTAACAGGCGGGGTTCGAGCCCAAGATTATTCCCGCTCAATTTGTTAAGCCCTACCTCAAATCAAACAAGAATGACTTCAACGATGCTACCGCCATTGCCGAGGCTGGTAGCAGAGGCACTATGCGCTGTGTCCCGTTGAAATCTCATGAGCAACTGGCATTGCAGGCGACTCATCGCGTCCGTCAGCGTTTCATCGTCGAACGTACCGCCACTGTCAATCAGATGCGAGCGTTGCTGCTGGAATATGGGCTCACCGTGCCAGTCGGCAGAAAAGTCTTCGAGCGCGCCCTACCGGCGATCCTTGAAGATGCCGAGAATGGCTTGCCTGACTTTATCCGTGCCCTGGTATTACGCCTGAGAGAACGGTGGCAACAGCTGGATATTCAGATTGATGACATGAGCCTCATGCTCGGACAAGCCTTAAGCGCATCAGGTTTGTGCCAAAAAATCAGTACCGTCCCCGGCATTGGACCAATTGTCTCAACCGCGTTGATTGCCGCGATTGGCAATGGCTCACAATTCAAGAAAGCCCGCGACCTGTCAGCCTGGTTGGGGCTGGTCCCCAGGCAATATTCAACGGGCGGCAAATCTTCGCTCGGCGGGATCAGTAAGCGTGGCAATAGCTATTTAAGGCAAATGGTTATTCAAGGCGCCAAAGCGCTAAAAATTCACATGAAGCGTGACAAATCATCGTTAGGCGAATGGATCGCTAGGCTGGAGGCCGGCCTCACCATCATGTGGTCCTTATCGCCTTGGCCAACAAGATAATGCGAATTTGCTGGAAAGTACTGACATCCGGCAGGGATTACCAACCCTATCCCAACGCAAGCGCAGCCGTTTAACAGATATAACTCATACCCGGTTTTGCGAGCCAAAAACAGATGACAGATGCGTTCACCCCACGACGTTGCAGCCTGGCTAAAAAAGCAGTCTCTCATGACTGGTAGCTTTATTAGGACGGCGACGTGCGGATCCCATCAAGGCCAGAGCCGGAAAACGGCTCACAGACAGGCCGGATACATTGACGCAAACGACTTCTGGAAATCAGCTCAAGCTTGCAGATAAGGAGCAGACCATACATTCTTTATGATGTCGCGCTCCATGTTGGCTTGTGCGAGAGCGTTGCGTAGCCGGGCCACCTCAGAGATCCCCTCATTTTTAGAGACTCAAATAATTCCAAGTGTGCGGGTATATAAGCGGTGTTGCTTCAGGTAGTAGATAAATTTATCCATCAACAAGACCGCATTGGCTTCTTTCATTTTAGGTAGCAACTGGTAATAGATGACCCCTTGCCGAAAGAACGAATAGGTTCGGCTCTTGCTGGTATTGACCTTGATCGTTCTCTCTAGACCGACACTGTCTCCAGCCTTACCCAGCAGCGTCAGCAAGACGATGGCCAGGGCACTGAATAAAAACAGTCGGTCGCGCCGGACCGGATTACTGATGTGCACATCTCCCATACCCATGCCGAATTTGTAATCTTTGATATCACGAAAACTGGTCTCGATACCCCAGCGCTGGCCGTATAGTTGCAACGCCTTGGCGGCGCTCAGGTCGGTCCGGTTACTGGCCAGAAACCACGCGTCTTTCATGCCACTCTTATGACAACAATAGACCCGTTCGACAGGCTGTCGCTGCCCAGTTAGCTCCACCGCTTTGAGGGTTCGGGTGCGCCCGGTCGGCGTTAGCCAGTCCCGAGCTGGAACCTGCTCTACACCAGGGTAACCAACCAAAACATTTCCTTTAAATCTAATGAGATAAGCAAAGCCTAGCTCTTGCTCCAGGCGTTCGAACAGCTCCATGTAACCAAAGCCGCGGTCAGCTACTACCGTCACGAAGATACCCTCTGGCAACGTCTGCTTGAGCTTGGTGAGCAGCTCTTTCTCATGGGCATTGCGTTGCCCTTTGAGCAACGATTTCCGATGGGTTTTCCACAGCAGCGGAGTACTGCGACCGTGGTTGGTTTGCAGGCTGATAACCAAGGTACTGTGATCATCGGCATCGAATTCGGTCCAGTCCATGGAGACTACGATCTCGGTACGTTCACCGACCACATAGGGCACCCAATCGTCAAAGAGGCTCCAGACATTGAGCTTGGTGTTAGTGAGCAGGCGATCCACCTGTTTAACCGCATGTTTACGTTCGAGACCGTTGGCCAAGGAGAGGCCACTACCGATGGCGTGGATGGCCAGTGAACCTGACTCGATAACCCCGAGGGTAGCATTGGCGAGGGAAAGAACACGCTTAGCATGCATGTCCTGTCCAAATATATCGTCGATGTGGTTGAGGATTAGTTCGTGGTTAAACATGGGGATAGTCTGTTGGGTATTAGCTGGTCAAGGATGGCGATCATACCTCAGAAGCCGCGCCACGCCTCGCTCATATGAGGGGATGGTTAAGCGGGCCACTTCAGCCTCCAGCTCGGCGACAGATGTAGTGGTCTAATCATCCCGGACACCATTTTAGGTGGTACAGTCGCCACCATGACCTGAGGTGTTCAATGACAAGATTACGTCGCTCATTTACTGCCGAATTCAAACTCGAAGCCGCATCCCTGGTGCTCGACCAGGGATATTCTGTCCCTGAAGCCAGCCGTTCACTGGATGTCGGTGAAACCGTACTCCGTCGCTGGGTTCAGCAACGGCAATCCGAACGAACTGGCACAACCCCAACGAGTAAAGCGCTGACTCCGGAGCAGCAAAAAATCCAGGAGCTGGAAGCCCGTATCAATCGACTCGAACGTGAAAAGGACATTCTAAAAAAGGCTACTGCTCTCTTGATGGCGGACGACTTCACACGTACGTACTGATAGACCGATTAAGGGAGCAAGCCCCCATCACCCTGGTCTGCTGCGCTTTCGATGTTCCAACATCCTGTTTTTACGACTATCTGGCCCGCAGGCGGGCGATTAACCGTGAGCGCATGCAGCCGCGCCTTGATGTCGATGATGCGGGAGTTGGGATATCAGATTGGTCGATTCAAAGTACGTAACCTGATGAAGGAAGCCGGGCTGGTATCCAAGCAACCGGGCGCTCATCGCTATCAGGTCGCTCGGTCTGAACGACCGGACATTCCCAATCTGCTGGCCCGCGAATTTGATGTCCAGCAACCCAATCAGGTGTGGTGTGGCGATATCACCTACGTCTGGGCAGGTGGCCGTTGGCATTACCTGGCAGCGGTTCTTGACCTGCACACCCGGCGGGTCGTGGGCTGGGCGATGTCTGATAAGCCTGATGCAGAATTGGCAATCAAAACACTGGAGATGGCCTATCAGCAGCGGGGTTGCCCATCCGGTGTGCTATTTCACTCTGACTAGGGCTGCCAATATGGTAGCCGGGCATTTCGGCAACGACTGTGGCGCTATCGCATGACCCAGAGTATGAGTCGGCGTGGCAACTGCTGGGATAACGCCCCGATGGAACGGTTGTTCAGAAGCCTGAAGTCAGAGTGGCTCCCGGCTATGGGATATATGAGCTTGCGAGAGGCGAAGCGGGATATCAGTTACTACCTGATGGATTACTACAACTGGCGTCGTCCACATTGCCACAATGACGGGATGCCACCAGCAAAAGCCGAAGAACGGCCTAACCAAGTGTCCGGATTTAGTTGGTCACTACAGTTCAAACTATACGGCCTGAGCCGGGTAGAGTACCGAACTCAGGCCATGTCATTCGCCAGCTAACGTGGGATGCACTTTATTGCGTTTTTTTCATCTCTGCATCTAATTAGCCGATGTTGCAGGGCTTCAGCGCCCAGATCCGATCCACATAGTCCTGAATGGAGCGGTCGGAGTTGAACTTGCCCATGGTGGCCGAGTTGATGATGGCCTTCTTCGCCCACAGTGCCGGATCCCGATACCAGGTATCGATCAGCTTGTGTGCATCCGAGTAGGACTGGAAGTCCGCCAGGGTCAGGTAAGGGTCTCCCCCTTCCAGCAAAGAGCGCTTGATGGAGGCCAGCTCACCCGGACGACCCGGCGTGAAGTAGTCGGTATCAAACCAGTCCAGCACGGCTTTGAGCTCGGAGTTGGCATAGTAGAAGTCGTACGGGTTGTAACCGCGCGCCTTCAGCGACTTCACTTCGTCCACGTTCAGACCGAAGATGGCACAGTTTTCGGCACCTGCCTCTTCCGCGATCTCGATGTTGGCTCCATCCAGCGTCCCGATGGTGATTGCACCGTTGAGTGCCATCTTCATGTTGCCGGTACCGGATGCTTCATAACCTGCAGTAGAGATCTGCTCGGAGACATCTGCTGCCGGGATCAGCTTCTCGGCCAGACTCACGCGGTAGTTCGGCATGAACACTACTTTCAGCTTGCCCTGGATACGAGCATCGTTATTGACCCGATCCGCCAGCTTGTTGATGGCATAGATAATGTCTTTGGCCAGCTTGTAACCGGGCGCCGCTTTGGAGCCGAAGATAAACACACGCGGATGCATGTCATAGTCCGGGTTGGCCAGCAGACGACGATAGAGCGCCATGATGTGAATAAGGTTCAGCTGCTGGCGCTTGTACTCGTGCAGACGCTTGATCTGAACGTCAAAGATCGCCTCGGCACTGACATCGATACCGGTTTCGTCTTTGATGACCTTGACCAGCTTCTCTTTGTTGTGACGCTTGATGGTCATGAACTGCTGCTGGAACGCCTTGTCATCGGCAAACTTCACCACCCCACGCAGTTTGTCCAGTTGCAGCGGCCACTCCTTGCCCACTACTTCGTTGTAGAGGCCAGCCAGTTCCGGGTTGCACGCCAGCAGCCAGCGACGCGGGGTCACCCCGTTGGTCACGTTGCACATTTTTTCCGGCCACAGCTCGGCATACTCGGGGAAGAGATCTTCCTTAACCAGCTTGGAGTGGATCTCGGCCACACCGTTCACTTTGGACGAACCGATCACGCACAGGTTGCCCATGCGAACCTTGCGCACATCTCCCTCTTCGATGATGGAGAGCTTGGCCTTGATGGCATCGTTGCCCGGCCACTTGGGCTCCACCAACTCGTTCAGGAAACGGGCGTTGATCTCGTAAATCACCTCCAGATGGCGAGGCAGTACTTTCTCGAACAGGCTGACCGACCACTTCTCCAGCGCTTCCGGCAGCAGAGTGTGGTTGGTATAAGAGAATACCTGATAGCAGATAGCCCAAGCGGCATCCCAGTTAAGATCTTCCTCGTCAACCAGCACCCGCATCAGTTCCGGGATGGCGACAGTCGGGTGAGTATCGTTGAGCTGAATGGCAATTTGCGCGGCAAAGTTGCTGAAGTCACTGCCATGGACCCGCTTGTAGCGGCGCATGATGTCCTTGATGGAGCAAGCACAGAAGAAGTACTGCTGGATCAGACGCAGCTCTTTACCTGCATCGGTCTCATCGTTCGGATACAGCACCTTGGAGATGGTCTCGGCCTGGGCTTTCTCAGCCTGGGAGTCGATGTAACCACCGGCGTTGAACACGTCCCAGTCGAAAAACTCGGAGGCGCGGGATTCCCACAAACGCAGGATGTTGACGGTGTGACCGCCAAAACCGACCACCGGAATATCCCAAGGTACCCCTTTAATCTTGCGACCGGCGTGCCATACCTTCTTCAGGCCGCCATTGTCACCAAACACGGTCTCGACGTAGCCATAGAGCGGCACTTCTTGCACCGACTCGGGACGGCAGATCTCCCAGGGGTTGCCATATTCACGCCAGGAGTCCGGACGCTCGATCTGGCGGCCATCCTGGATTTCCTGACGGAACAGACCGTGTTCGTAGTGGATACCATAGCCAACCGCCGGATAGTTCAGGGTGGCCAGCGAGTCGATAAAGCAGGCAGCCAGACGACCCAGGCCGCCGTTGCCAAGTGCCATATCCGGCTCTTGTTCGCACAGGTCGGTCAGTTCCAGACCGAGTTCGCCCAGCGCCTCTTCGCAAATCTTGTAGAGGGAGAGGTTGTGCAGGTTGTTGGAAGTCAATCGTCCCATCAGGAATTCAGCAGAGAGATAGTGAATCGCACGAGTATCTTTCTTGAAATGAGTCTGCTGAGTGCGGGTCAGGCGCTCGTACACCTGTTCATTGACGGCCGCCGCAGTGGCTTTCCACCACGCTTCGGGAGAGGCTTTCTGTTCGCTTGTTCCCAAGGTAGAACGCAGGTGACGCACGATACTCGCCTTGAGCTGATCTTTATCCAGTTGGAGATCCTGGTCTGTCTTCTTCTTGGTAGCCATAAACCATATTCCTTCGTTACAAATAAAATTGTTATCCCGCTTGCGGGACCGGCGCTGTTGTTATCTCAAAATATGTACCGGCGTGAGAATACTAACTAAAGCGGCAGAATTAAAAGTTAACGCAAGTCACACTTTAACCGATAAAAACAGCCTGAAAAGCTTGAAAACCCTTTCCTTTAATTGATCGCACAAAAACAAACATTCCCTTTATTATCATAAGCTTAATGAAACAATAAAAATATTCTGGCATGAATAGGTTTTCAGAGATTGCCAAGCCTTGAAAATCCCTGAAAATAGGCAGCAAGACGGCACATTGAAACCGGTTTCAATGTGCCTGAAAAATTACCGTATAAATATGAAGCAATCATTGCACCCTTAAAGATGTGCCTTGAACTGATTACTCAATGGATCGTAATGGTACCCAATCTGATCCAGACGTCCTGCCAACTGCTCTTCACTCATATCGTAATAGGCCAGCAGCTCCTCCAACCCGTCACACTCAAGCCTTAGCTTCTCATTGATGATGCCCAGCAAGATGTTGGCATCAAGACGTTGCAAGGTACTGATATCCATGGCGGCACCTCCTGTAAATGACCTGTATAACCATGGGCGGTTACGCAAGGTTTGTCCATAGTACGAAAAACACCCAACTAGCTTTATATTAAATAGTGTTTAAAAACATAACCTTACTAACGATACATGCCAACACCATCACATTTTTCAGCAAAAACACCTTGTCACTGCCACAGGATAGAACTACTGTATGCGCATACAGCTTGGATATTCATACAGGAAGCCCATATATGAACCAGCCCCTGCACTCACTGCCCTTTGCGATGAATCGTGTCATGAGCAAGCCCTGGCCAACCAGAACCGCCTGCAAAGCGGAGTTGGCTCATTATGGTGTGACTATTCAGTCTGATGATCAGTTTCTGAGCGAGCTGACCAAGCTTGGGGAGGCTCATACCGGCTGGATCTTGTTGATCGCCCCGCCGGGACGCCCCACAGTCAGCCGTCTGGAAGAGCGAGGTATCGATCCCAAGAGAGTGCTGGTGGTACATAGCCCCAAAATCAAGAACTGGCAGCAAACCCTGGAGCGCAGTCTGGGCAATGGTCACTGCGCCGCCGTATTTACCTGGCTACCCGAGCAGATCGAGCTGGATCACGTCAAGCTGCAGCGACTGGGACAGCAATCTGGCGTACTCACCCGCTTCTTTGGCGCGAAACGGGCTAACCTCGGCACACCTCTGCTGGCCTATTCAGAGCAAGATATCTATCTCAACCATTAAGACAAAAAACGAACGCCTACGCAGGCTCTCCCGCGGGTCGCAGTGACAGAAGGGCGCAAACAATATGTGACCAGCGGCTTTATTTGAAAGACAAGCTTGCAACAGCCTGACGGTAGGCATCGGAGATCATTTGACCCTGCTTGCTGCAAGCAGACAAACATCAAAAGATGTAACGGATAAAGAAGCAGAAAATAAAACCTGAACTGGACAATCATGCAGCCCAAGTATTCAAACCTGCGGGACTTCCTGCCCACCAGCGAACCCGTTTGAGCAATATGATGAGGCTGAAAGTCATTGCATTCATTTGAGCTGATCACGACAATTTGCCCACCGGAGTGACCCTCTCCTTGAAATACCGGGTAACAAGGGGTATAACCACGCGTTTTATCAGGTGTAATAAGTGAGCGGTATGATGCAAGCCCCTTTTTGGCAGACCAAGAGTCTGCAGCAGATGACTGAATCCGAATGGGAATCCCTCTGCGATGGTTGCGGAAAATGCTGCCTCAACAAGCTGATCGATGAAGATACCGACGAACTGGTTTTCACCAATGTCGCCTGCAATTTGCTTAACACCAAGACCTGTCAGTGCTCTGATTACGCCAATCGTTTCAAAAAAGAGCCTGACTGTCTGCAGATCACCCATGACAAGATCACCGAATATGACTGGCTCCCCTCAACCTGCGCATATCGCCTGCTGTCTGAAGGTGACGCTCTTCCAGAGTGGCATCCTCTGCTGACCGGCAGTCGTTCCGCGATGCATCAGGCTGGTCAATCCGTCCGTGGCAAAGTCATTCACGAGGATCAGGCGGGTGAATGGATCGATCACATCATCACCTGGGCCAGCTGACACGCTCAACCCGCTATTCTCCAGAGGCAAGGGCTGCACAATGTGCAGCCCTTGTTGTTTCTGTAAGCAGGGTTTGTAGCTTCACACATATCTGGCTGGCTAAACCAGACCCCCTCCCAGCTGCGCATTGAGAGAGATAGAGGCAGAGGCAGAGGCAGAGGCAGAGGCAGAGGCAGAGGCAGAGGCAGAGGCAGAGGCAGAGGCAGAGGCAGAGGCAGAGAATGATTCCATAGTCACAGGCTTACGGATATTGCTTTATACCCGCGATGGCGCCTCTGTTCACCCCTTAAACCTGATCAGCTGTTCCACGAGCCATAGCAACACTGATGCAATGGCAGGCAAAGCAACCGCCTATCCCCTTAGAGCGCGAATAAAGCACAATCGCATTACAGACGGGGCCTAGGTCAATCCTGGTGAGCCCCTCCCCTTAATCCTCTTCGAATACCCAGTAACAACTGTTGTGGTTGCGATGGAACTGGAGGCGATTCACAGGGGATGATTACTCCCCCTGAATCGCACGCATAAAAAAACCGGCGCCTTGGCGCCGGTTTTTGCTCACTACGTCTCGATTACAGAGAAGCGGTGAAGGTACGAGTGATGACGTCTTGCTGTTGCTCTTTGGTCAAAGAGTTGAAGCGAACGGCATAACCGGATACGCGGATGGTCAACTGCGGATATTTCTCCGGGTTTTCCATGGCGTCCAGCAGCATTTCACGGTTCATCACGTTAACGTTCAGGTGCTGACCACCCTCTACGTTAGATTCGTGGTGGAAGTAACCGTCCATCAGGCCAGCCAGGTTGGCTTTCTGGGCTTCCATATCTTTACCCAGTGCGTTCGGAACGATGGAGAAGGTATAGGAGATACCATCTTTAGCGTAAGCGAACGGCAGCTTGGCTACGGAAGTCAGGGAAGCAACAGCCCCCTTCTGGTCACGACCGTGCATCGGGTTTGCACCCGGGCCGAACGGAGCACCGGCACGACGGCCATCCGGGGTGTTACCGGTCTTCTTGCCATATACCACGTTGGAGGTAATGGTCAGAACAGACTGGGTAGCAACAGCACCACGGTAGGTGTTCAGCTTCTGAATCTTCTTCATGAAGCGCTCAACCAGGTCACAGGCGATATCATCGACGCGAGCGTCGTTGTTACCGAACTGCGGGTATTCGCCTTCGATTTCGAAATCGATGGCAACGCCATCTTCGTCACGAATCGGCTTGACCTTGGCGTACTTGATGGCAGACAGGGAGTCAGCGGCTACAGACAGACCAGCGATACCACACGCCATGGTGCGATATACGTCACGGTCGTGCAGCGCCATCAGAGAGGCTTCGTAGCTGTACTTGTCGTGCATGTAGTGGATGATGTTCAGCGCAGCAACGTATTGCTTGGCCAGCCAATCCATGAAGTGGTCCAGACGATCCATTACGTCGTTGTAGTCGAGGTACTCGGACTTGACCATCTCGGTTTTCGGACCGACCTGGATCTTGAGCTTCTCGTCCATACCACCGTTGATTGCATACAGCATGGTCTTGGCCAGGTTGGCACGAGCACCGAAGAACTGCATCTGCTTACCAACGATCATCGGGGATACACAGCAAGCGATGGCGTAGTCATCGTTGTTGAAATCCGGACGCATCAGATCGTCGTTCTCGTACTGAACGGAAGAGGTCTCGATGGATACCTTGGCACAGTACTTTTTGAAACCGACCGGCAGCTTCTCGGACCACAGGATGGTCAGGTTCGGCTCAGGGGACGGGCCCATGGTGTACAGGGTGTTCAGCATACGGAAGCTGTTCTTGGTGACCAGAGTACGGCCGTCAACGCCCATACCAGCCAGGGTCTCGGTCGCCCACATCGGGTCGCCGGAGAACAGTGAGTCGTATTCCGGAGTACGCAGGAAGCGAACCATACGCAGCTTCATGACCATGTGGTCCATCAGCTCCTGGGCTTCTTGCTCGGTGATCAGGCCTTTTTGCAGGTCACGCTCGATGTAGATATCCAGGAAGCTGGAGGTACGACCGAAGGACATGGCTGCACCGTTCTGGGACTTGACTGCCGCCAGGTAGGCGAAGTAGGTCCACTGTACGGCTTCTTTGGCGTTCTTGGCCGGTACGGAGATATCGCAACCGTACTTGGCAGCCATCACCTTCATCTGTGCCAGGGCACGGTGCTGCTCGGAGATCTCTTCGCGCAGACGGATGGTGGCTTCCAGGTTGACGCCGTTTTCCAGGTCAGCTTGCAGGGACTTGAACTGGGCCAGTTTGTCGGCCATCAGGAAGTCAACACCGTACAGAGCAACACGACGGTAGTCACCGATGATACGGCCACGGCCGTAGGCATCCGGCAGACCGGTGATAACACCAGACTTACGGCAGTTCAGGATGTCTTTGGTGTAAACGTCAAACACGCCCTGGTTGTGAGTCTTGCGGTATTCGGTGAAGATCTTCTCGACCATCGGGTCCAGTTGACGACCGTACACTTCGCAAGAAGTTTTAACCATCTTGATACCGCCGTTGGCGATGATGGCGCGCTTCAGCGGCTTGTCAGTCTGCAGACCAACGATCTGCTCCAGGCTCTGATCGATATAACCGGCATCGTGTGCGGTAATGGTGGAGGGCAGGTCAGTATCAAAATCAACCGGCGCATGAGTGCGGTTCTCGATTTTGATCCCTTCCATGACCTTGTCCCAC
This sequence comes from Aeromonas sp. 102P, assembly GCF_051920345.1. Classification (NCBI taxonomy): domain Bacteria; kingdom Pseudomonadati; phylum Pseudomonadota; class Gammaproteobacteria; order Aeromonadales; family Aeromonadaceae; genus Aeromonas; species Aeromonas sp. 102P. The sequence goes on from NZ_JBQBCZ010000001.1 coordinate 3,183,843, forward strand.
AGCTTGGTGGTCGCTTCGGTCGCGCCAGCCAGGAAGGACTCGTCACCTTCATACGGGGTGTAGTTCTTCTGGATGAAGTCACGGGTGTTGACAGAGGTCTGCCATTCACCGGCCGCGAAGCCTTCCCATGCTTTTTGGAACTGTTCGTTAAGTTCTGCCATTTTTCATTACCTCACACGGTATTGATGTAGTATCCCGCAATCATCCTTAATGATGACGACGGAAGATAAACCAGTAAGTCAGACCAACCATCACGCCACCACCGATGATATTGCCGATGGTCACGGGGATGAGGTTGTGTAGGACGAAGTTGGATACGGTCAGGTCAGCAAAGGTTGCCGGATCCTGGCCGATGGCCTGCCAAAATTCCGGACTAGCCACGCTGTGGATAGCGATACCAACCGGAATCATAAACATGTTTGCGATGCTGTGCTCGAAACCTGATGCAACGAACATGGCAACCGGCAGCAGCATAACCACTACCTTGTCAGTCGCGCTGCGGGCACCAAAAGCCATCCAGGCAGCAAGACATACCATCAGGTTACAGAGGATACCCAGCGCCACCGCTTCAAAGAAGGTGTGGTGAATTTTGTGTTGGGCCACTTTGAGGGCGTTAAGGCCCCACTGACCGTCTGCTGCCGTGTACTCGGCAGAAACGATGATCAGCGCCACCATCAACAGACCACCAATCAGGTTGCCGAAGTAGACCAGCCCCCAGTTCTTGAGCAGCTGAGCCCAGCTGATGCGATTGGCAGCCTTGGCCACCAGCGTCAGGGTGGTGGAGGTGAACAGCTCGGCACCGAGCAGCACACAGAGAATAAGTCCGAGAGAGAAGCAGAGACCGCCCACCAGCTTGGCCATACCCCAAGGCATGGAGCCGGTTCCGGTCGTCACTGTGATGTAGAAGATAAATGCGATGGCGATGAAAGCGCCTGCGGTGATGGCCAGTGGAATGACCTTGTATGCCGGCTTGGTAGCCTTGGCATAGGTGATGTCTTCAGCCAGTGCAGCGATGGCTTCGGGCTTGAGACAATCGAATGGAGATTCAGCTTTCAATTATTTTCTACCTGAATGTTTTGCCTGTTGAAATCATAACAAAGGGCCAAATAGCCAAAATTGACATTGATCAAGTTTATCAGAGTGCGAATGTAATTTTACTACAAATATTTTAGTGCGATGGCTACGCCACTTTACACCAGGTATCAGCTGAAACAGAAATATCACATTTTTAATGCAATGATTTTAAAGAATTTATTCCAGAGCATGGAAATATGGTATTGGCAAGATATCTTTGCAGATCGCCAGCACATCCCCTGCCCTGTCATCAACCCCCTTAGGGGTATTTTTTGTTTTTTATTTCATCTTTGAATAACTATCCCGTGCCTTGCCGCACGATAAACAGAAGGGGCCACTCGGCCCCTTCCTTTACAGCAACAATCACGCCCAGTGATGGGCTCGCTTGGCCTTTTGCAGCTTCTCGTAAGCCGCCAGCAGCTTCTGGTGCAGCGGGAACTGGGAGAGCGACAGGTCGGCCGCTTCCAGCCCGTGGAAGCGTGCTTCGCCAGTGGCGTTGGCCCATGCCTGTGCCAGCGTCTCTTCGCCATACATGCGAGTGAAGACGGCGCGATACTGCTCCGGATCCCGCTCCTCGTCGAGGAACAACTCGACGCAGGCACGCAGGGCGCGGTAGTAGCTGGCACGCTCGGCAGTGAACACCGACTGGTTGAACTCCATGGTCCAGTCGATGAGATCCAGTGCGGTCTCCAGCTCACCGGCGGCCAGCGCCAGCATGGCTTTCAACTCGCCAACGCGCAGGGTGTGCAGCGCGGTCCCCTTGACAGCGGCGATGCCCAGCAGCTCGCGTACACGGGTACGCTCGTCGTGCCCCTCTTCATCCAGTTGATCAAACAACGCCATGTACTGCTCGGCATCCCAATCCAGTGATGGCAGCGCCAGGATCACTTCGCGCAGGTTGGCGCCCATGTTGTTGTTGGCCAGCAGCAGATCTTCGGCCGGATAGATGTCGGACATGCCGGGCACCAGAATGCGGCAGGCGTAGACACCCAGATGCTCGTAGTCGGCGATATAGACCGGCTGCTCCAGCTCGTGGAAGATGCCGATCAGGTGATCGAACTCCTCCTGTGAGGTGCCACGGAAGTCCCAATCGGCAAACTCGAAGTCCGTATCCTGCTTGAACAGATCCCAGCTGATGAGACCAGAAGAGTCGATGAAGTGGGTCTCGAGGTTGTGGTGATCCGCCACCTGCTCGTTATCGAATGACGGTGGCACGAATACGTCGAGATCCTTGAGACCACGGCCCTGCAGCAGCTCGGTGACGGTCCGCTCGAAGGCCACTTCGAAGCGCGGGTGGGCGCCGAAGGAGGCAAAGCAGGTACCGTTGCTCGGGTTGAGCAGCACCACACAGATGACCGGATAGCGGCCACCCAGGGAAGCATCGAAGCTGTAAATGGGGAAGCCTTCCGCTTCGAGCGCCGCGATGGAGGCGGCAATCCCCGGATAACGGGCAATCACCTCGTCCGGGATCAGCGGCAAGCTGATGGCCTCGGCGATGATCTTGTTCTTCACGTGGCGCTCGAACACCTCGGAGAGCGCCTGGGTGCGCGCTTCGGTCTTGGTGTTGCCAGCGCTCATGCCGTTGGAGACATAGAGGTTGCCGATGATGTTCATCGGGATGTAGACGGTCTCGTGATCGGACTGACGTTCGAACGGCAGCGCGACGATACCGCGCTCTTCGTTGTTTGACTGCAGATCCACCAGCATGTCGGCGGTCACTTCACCGTCCGGGTTGTAGAACTTGCGGGTGAAGCTGTCGAGCAGACCGGCCGGGAACTGGTCACCCTCGATGGGGAACCACTTCTCGTTCGGGTAGTGAACGAAATCGCCGTTGGCGACCTGCTCGCCCAGATAGAAGTCGGCGAAGAAGTAGTTGGTGGAGAGACGCTCGAAATATTCGCCAAGGGCAGACGCGAGGGCCGCCTTCTTGCTGGCACCCTTGCCGTTGGTGAAGCAGAGGGCGCACTCTTTGTCCCGAATATGCACCGACCAGACGTTCGGCACGGGGTTGAGCCAGGAGGCCTCTTCAATATCAAAGCCCAAGGCTTGCAGCTTGGTCTGGAAGCGTTCGATGGAGTCTTCCAGCGCCGCGTCCTTGCCGGGAATAAAAGTGTGGTCAGTCATCACGATATCCTGATTTTTATTGGCTCATGTTCGGCCGCAGATAATAGCAGGGGTCGGCGGCTTTGGCAGGACAAAAATCAGCAAACAGGCATGAGTCGCACGGTGAGAAACCGGCTTCTCCCCGCTCCCCCGCCAAAAACAGCGCGGGCCCGGGGATTGCCCGGGCCCGCTGGTTACGCGACGCGATACATCGTCAGAGCTGCTTGCCCTGGCTCGCAATCACCTGGCTGTACCAGTGGAAGCTCGCTTTCTTGATCCGGCGAAGGGAGCCCCCCTGCTCGTCACGCTCCACATAGACAAAGCCGTAGCGCTTCTGATAGCCGTTGAGCCAGCTCAGGATGTCGGTGAACGACCAGGCGCAGTAGCCGAGCAATTCCACCCCATCCTGCATCGCCTCCTGGCACGCCTTGACGTGGCTACGCAGGTAATCGATGCGGTACACATCGTTCACCTTGTCGCCCGCCTCCAGCTTGTCGAACTCGCCAAGGCCGTTCTCGGTGATCATCAGCGGCAGGCCATAGCGGGAAGAGAGGCGACGCAGCGCGATGCGCATCCCGGTCGGGTCGATGGCCCAGTCCCAGTTGCTGGTCTCAAGGTGCGGATTGGGCGCCGTCTTGTAGAGGCCGGGGATGCCGCTGGATGGCGTAGTACCCTTCTTGCCGGTGGTGTTGATGCGCTGCAGGGTCTGACCGCCCAAGGGGTTATCTGTGTAGGTCAGGGTGTAGTAGTAGTTGACGCCGATGTAGTCGGGCGTCCCCTCGCGCAGCAGCTCCATATCGCCCGGCAGGATCTCCGGCGCCTCGCCGTTTTCTCGCAGGTAAGCGAGCGCCGCCTGGGGATAGCGGCCAAAGCAGTAGGCATCCAGCCACCAGAGGTTGTTGAACTCCTCGGCGTTCTCATAGGCCAGCATATCTTTCGGGTCGCACGACGCCGGATAGGCAGGGGAGTAGGCAAAACTCGGGCCGATGAGGCCATTTGGCACATGCTGGCGAAACGCCTTGATCACTCGGGCATTGGCCAGAAACGCGATGTGGTTGGCGGCAAAGAAGCGCTTGCGATCCTGCACAGCGGGCGGATGGGTGCCGAGCTGATAGGCGTTAGTCAGGTTGTAGTTCTGCTCGTTAAGCGACACCCAGTACTTCACCTTGCCGGCAAAGCGCTGATAGAGGGTCACGCAGTAGCGCTCGAAGTCGTCGATGATCCGTCGGTCTTCCCAGCCGCCGTACTCATCTTGCAGCGCCTGCGGCAGATCCCAGTGATAAAGGGTCAGCACCGGTTCGATCTGGTGGGCCAAGAGGGTGTCGATCAGCTTCTCGTAGAAGGCCAGCCCCGCCTCGTTCACCTCACCGCGACCGGTGGGATAGATGCGTGGCCAGCTCACCGAGAAGCGGTAAGCCTTGAGCCCCATCTCGGCCATCAGCGCCACGTCCTCTTCCATACGGTGGTAGTGATCCACCGCCACATCGCCGTTGCTCCCCTCAAAGGTCTTGCCCGGCAGCTTGGTGAAGAGATCCCACACCGAGGGCCCCTTGCCATCGGCATTCCAGCCTCCCTCCACCTGATAGGCAGCGGAGGCGGCGCCCCACAGAAAATCGCTCGGGAAGTCGTTGAACTTGTGGTGATGCATCTGGTGTTGCTCCTTCTGCGCTGATGGTGTCAGCCATCTCTGATAACTCGGCGCCCCCTGTCGGGGCGCCCGAAATGAATTGGCATAAGCATCCATCACTTCTAAAATTCCGTCCAATGACAAATTTGACCACTCAGCATTCCCAACAGGAATGAAAGGAGCCCTGATGGAGCTACGGGATCTGAAAGCCTTCGTCACTCTGGGGGAGGTACTGCACTTCGGCCAGGCGGCGGTACGTCAACACGTTACCCAGTCGGCCCTGAGCAAACAGATCAGGCGGCTGGAGGAGGAGCTGGGCGGCGAGCTGTTCGAGCGCAACGCCAATACCACTCGCCTCACCGGACTGGGCAGGGCGCTGTATGAGGATGCCCGCGCTGTAGTCATCCAGAGCGAGCAGCTCTCGCGCACCGCCCGCGACGTGCTGGCGGGCAATGTCGGCACCCTGCGCATCGGCTTTGGCGTGGCCACCAAGATCCTGGTGCCCGCCGCCATCGCCCGCTTTCGCGCCGAGCGGCCGCCGGTGACTATCGAGCTCAACGATCTCTCCACCCACCACCAGCTGCTGGCGCTCAGTGAAGGCAAGCTGGATCTCGGTTTTTGCCGCCTGCCCGCCCCCAAGGGGTGGCACGCCCTGCCGGTGGTCGAAGCCCACTTTATCGCCGTACTACCCGCCAGCTACCGCGATGTGAGGGAGTTGGCGGATCTGGTGGACAAGCCGCTGGCGATCCTGCGTCGGGACAAGGCGCCGTCGTTTTACGATCACCTGATGAACTATCTGGCCCAGAGCGGGCTGCGTTTTCGCGATATCCAGTACGTCAACGACTTCGCCGCTGGCGTCGCCACCGCGGCGGCAGAGATCGCCTGGACCCTGGTCCCCTCCTCCACCACCATAGAGCACCCGGATGTGCTCACCCTATCCCTTAGAGATGGGGAAGCCTGCTGGACCATTGGCCTTATCCGTCCGCCCCACAGCAAGGGGCCCTTGATCGATGCCTTCTGGGCAACCATCGCCGATATGGCGCCAAGATAGACACGCCCTTGGCAAACCGCAGATGGCGGCCGCGCATCAACGATAGCGTTCGACGATACGCGCCAACTCGCCGCTTTGTCGCAGCTGTTGCAGGGCACGGTTGAACTCGGTTATCCGGGTATTGAAGCGGGAGTGCTTGCCGATGCAGAGATTGAACGGGGTAGAGGCAAGCTGCAGCGGCACCTCGACCACCTGCCCGGAGAGACCCAGCTGGTTGAGTTTGAAACGTGCCACCAGTGGGTCGGTCACCATCAGATCCCCCCGACCCGCCGCCAGCATTTTGAAAACGTTATCAACATTGATGGTGTGATGAACGGTGAAGCCCGCCAGGTTCTCCTTGCCCCAGCCGTTACCGAAATAGTCGAGAAAGGTAAGCGATTTGAAGTCGCTCAAGCGGTTGGCACGCTGAAATTCCGCCATGCGGGGATGGGCACGCTGGGTAAAAATGGTTAGCACAGTGGTGGTGACCGGCTCTTCCACAACCAGGGTATAGCTGCGCCGCTCCCGGGTAGCGATGGTGACAAAGCCATCGGCCTGCGCCATCCGCACCAGTTTTTGCGCCCGTTGCCACGGATAACCTTCATGGCGCACCCGCAGCCCCATCTGCGCAACCACCCGATCCATCACGTCGATCATCAGCCCGCGCATCCTGCCCTGTTCGTCACGCCACGAATATGGGGCAAAGTCGTCAAAGTAGACCAGCTTCAACTCGGCCGCTGGCGCCGCCCATGCACTCTGCCACACCAGCAATCCCCACAGGATTGCGCTCCCCAGACTGACTCTCATGGCCGCGACTCCATCCACTTCTGCCAACTCTGAGCCTAGTGCAAAGCGGGCTGCGGCAAGGCTCAGAAGCCAGTGGAAAAAGTGGCCAACGAAAAAGAGAGAGGAAGCAGTGGCTTCCCCTCTCTCGTTCGTTTGTCAGCACGCCACCTTACCGATGGCAGTCACGGCTTGCCGGTTACGCCAGCTCGGCCCGCAGCGCCCTGGTGGCATCGACCATCACCTTGAGGGCGGCTTCCGTCTCTTCCCAGCCGCGGGTCTTGAGGCCGCAATCCGGGTTGACCCAGAGCCGCTCGGCCGGGATCTGCTTGGCCGCCTTGCGCAGCAACCCCTCAATCCAGCTCTGGCTCGGCACGTTCGGCGAGTGGATGTCGTAGACGCCCGGGCCAATCTCGTTGGGGTAGTTGAAGCGCTCGAACGCTTCGAGCAGCTGCATCTGGCTGCGGCTGGTCTCGATGGTGATCACATCCGCATCCAGCGCCGCCACCGCCTCGATGATGAGGTTGAAATCGCTGTAACACATGTGGGTGTGGATCTGGGTGCGGTCCGCCACCGGGCTTGCGCTCAGACGGAAGGCGCACACCGCCCAGTCGAGATAGGCCTGATGATCCTGCTTGCGCAGGGGCAAGCCTTCGCGGATCGCCGGTTCGTCGATCTGGATGATCTTGATGCCGGCGGCTTCCAGATCTGCCACCTCGTCGCGAATGGCCAGCCCGATTTGCAGGGCGGACTGCTCGCGGCTCACGTCTTCGCGCGGGAAGGACCAGCAGAGGATGGTCACAGGGCCAGTCAGCATCCCCTTGACCGGCTTGTCGGTCAGGCTCTGGGCAAATCGGGTCCATTCGAGCGTCATGGGAGTCGGGCGGTCAATATCGCGGGTGATCACCGGCGGCTTGACGCAGCGTGAGCCATAGCTCTGTACCCAGCCGAAGCGGGTGATGGCAAAGCCATCCAGCAGCTCACCGAAATACTCCACCATGTCGTTTCGCTCGGCCTCACCATGAACCAGCACGTCCAGCCCGATGGCCTCCTGACGCGCGATGGCATCGCGGATCTCGGCCTTAATGCCCGCCTCGTAGGCGCTGTCATCGATGCGACCGGCGCGCCAATCCTGCCGCAACACCCGGATCTGGGAGGTCTGCGGGAAGGAGCCGATGGTGGTGGTGGGCAGCAGCGGCAGCTTGAGATCCGAGCGCTGCAGCTCGGCCCTGACCGGATAGGGGCTGTGGCGATCAAAATCGCTGTTGGTGAGGCTGGCGAGCCGTGACTGCACCGCTTTTTTGTGCACCCGGCTGTCGGACTCCCGATCCACGATGGGCTGGCTGTAGGCGGTGATTTTGTCGAGCTCGCCCCCATCCAGATACTCTCTGAGCAGTCCCAGCTCGAAACATTTTTGCAAGGCGAAGGCGAACCAGCTGCGGGTCTGGGGATCCAGCTCCTGCTCCAGAGTCAAATCCACCGGGCTATGCAGCAATGAGCAGGATGAGGCCACCCAGAGCCGCTCGCCGAGTTTGGCTTTCAGTGCCTTCAGAGTCGGCGCCAGCTTGGCCAGATTGGCACGCCAGACGTTGCGGCCGTTGATCACCCCGGCGGAGATGACCCACTGGGCAGGCAAATGCGGCACCAGGGTCTCCAGCTGCTCGGGGGCGGCCACCAGATCCAGATGCAGGCCATCTACCTTGAGGCTGGTGATGATGTCGCGCTGATGGGCCACCGAACCGAAATAGGTGGTGAGCAGCAGCTTGCAGGGGCCCGCGAGGCGCTCGTAGGCGTTGAGGTAGGCCAGCCGCCACTCGTCCGGCAGGTCCAGCGTCAGCGCAGGTTCATCGATCTGTACCCACTCCACTCCCTGGGCGGCCAACTTGGCCAGGATCTCCTGATAGACAATCAGCAGGCGATCGAGCAGTTCAAGGCGGGAGAAGCCGCTCTCTTTCTCCTTGCCGAGCCACAGGTAGGAGACCGGCCCCAGCAGCACCGCCTTGACCGGCAGCCCCAGCGCTTTGGCCTCTTCGACCTCGTCAAACAGCTGGCTCCAGCCCAGCTTGAAGCGCTGATCACGGCTGAATTCCGGCACCAGATAGTGATAGTTGGTGTTGAACCATTTGGTCATCTCGGCGGCGGCGGCCGCCGGGCCGGTCGGCGCACGGCCGCGGGCCACCCGGAACAGGGTGTCGAGATCGGTCTCGCCATGACGGTGACGGGCAGGCACCGCATCCACCAGCAGGCTGGTACCGAGCACCTGATCGTACCAGGCGAAGTCGCCCACCGGCAGCAGATTGACCCCGGCGCCGTGCTGGGCCTGCCAGTGGCGCTCACGCAGCGTCTTGCCCACGGCAACGAGTTCGGCCTGAGTGGTCTCGCCACGCCAGTAGGATTCGAGGGCAAATTTCAGCTCGCGCTTGGCGCCGATACGGGGGAAGCCCAGGGTGTGTGCTCGTGTCATAGGTTCATTTCCTTATGCTCATTCATCTGATGGGAAACTGGATGATTTAGCCATCCAGATGTTTACACATCCAAAATGACAAGATAAGGTGACGCTGGCTATTGAATCCTCTTCAAGTGGCTCTCAAATAATCCTCAACTGACCGCAAATCAGGTTCACCGCGAGGATACAGAGGCCGATTTTTACAGGTGCAAGAGGTGCCGGAGTCAAGAAGCGCAGCAGGCCACCGCCGACCGTAACCTCAGCGCCATACGCAATCTCACAAGGAGCCATCTTATGGCAGCGCCAAGCAATGCAGGGATAGAGATCAAACACTTGAAAACATTGACCGCGCTGGCCGAGCAGGGCTCGCTGGCCGGTGCGGCGCTGACCCTCAACCTTACCCAGTCCGCCCTCTCCCACCAGCTCAAAGAGCTGGAGACCCGCCTCAATCTGGAGCTCTACCTGCGCAAAAGCCGCCCGCTGGTACTGACCGCAGCCGGCAGCCAGCTGCTCGCCCTCGCCCGTCAGGTACTGCCCGCTCTGGCCCAGACCGAGAAACAGTTGCAAGCCCTGCAGAGCGGCGATGCGGGCAGGCTGCATCTGGCGCTCGATTGCCACAGCTGCATCCAGTGGCTGCTGCCGCTGTTGCCCGATTTTCGCCGCCAGTGGCCCGGGGTGGATCTGGAGGTGGAGTCGGTGCCGGGCTTTGATGCCATCAATGCCCTGCTAGGCGGCCAGCTCGACCTGCTGCTCACCTCGGACGTGCAGGCCCGCGGCGATCTCCACTTCGAGCCGCTGTTTGCCTTCGATCTGACTCTGGTGATGGCGCCGGATCATCCCCTCTGCCACCGGAGCCACATCGAGCCGGGCGATCTGGGGGCGGAGGTGCTGCTGGTCTATCCGGTGGAGCGCAGCCGCATGGATATCTTCAGCCGCTTTTTGCAACCCGCCGGGGTGGAGCCCGCCCGCTGCAAGCCGGTAGACAACACCTCGGTGATGCTGCAGATGGCCGCCGCCGGGCTCGGCGTTGCCGCCTTGCCGCGCTGGGCCAGCGACGAGTTTGTCAGACAGGGGATGCTCTGCGCCCGCCCCCTAGGCAGCGGTATTCGTCGCCATATGTACGGCGCGGTGCGGGCCGCCGATAGGGATCAAGCCTGCCTGCAGAGCCTGTTCGAGCGCATTCGCACCAAGATGGAGGGATAACCCCTTCAGCGGGGCTGGCCGACCTCTGCCAGCAGTGCAGGCAACTGCGCCTTGATAAAGTCGATGAGGGCCCTGACCGCCGGTGACAGACCGCGCCGCGCGGGATAGAGCATCACCAGCTTGCCATCTTTGGGACGCCACTCGGGCAGCAGTTGTTGCAGCCGCCCATCCGCCAGCTCATTCACGCAAGCGTAAAGTGGCAAGCCCACCATCCCGAGCCCCGCCAGCGCCGCCTGTTTGAGGGTTTGCACATTGTCGCTGCGCAGCAGCACATTGACCGCCACCTCCTCACTCTCCCCGCTATCGTGCCGCAGCCGCAACAGATCGGCCTGACGCTCCAACGAGCTGAAAAGCAGGGCATCCTCTCCTTCCAGCTGGCGTGGATGCGCCAGCGCATTGTGGCGGGAGAGCCACGCCGGGGTCGCCAGCACGCCCCACTGCACCGTGCAGAGCGGCACCTGCACCAGACTGGAGGGGGCCTGCTCGAAGGCCACCCCGCGGATCACCACATCCAGCCCCTCCTCCAGCAGATCCACCTGCCGATTGCTGGCTTGCACGGCGAGCCTCACCTTGGGGTATTGCACCATAAAAGCGGGCAGCAAGCGGGCGAGCAGCGCATCGGCAATGGTAATGGGCACGCTGATGCGCACCAGACCGCTCGGCTCCTGCTGCCGTTGCCGCACAGCCGCCTCTCCCGCCTGCGCCTCGGCCAGCATCGCCTGACAGTGGCGATAGAGCACCTCACCGGCATCGGTCAGGCTGAGCTGGCGTGAGGTACGTTGCAGCAGCCGGGTATCCAGCCGCTCCTCCAGCAGCCGGATCCGGCGCGAGATCCGCGACTTGGGCACGCCAAGCGCCCGCGCGGCAGCAGTGAATCCCTGTCGCTGCACCACATGGGTGAAGAGATAGAGATCATTCAAATCAAGTTCCAGTGGTGTCATCGGGCAGCCTTGGTCAGGGTGAGGAGCATTCTTATCGTTCCATTTGTGGAACGATAAGAACCTATTTCACCAGATTGTCGCTATTTTTGCAGCCATCATAATGGCCCTGTCCCCATCAGACGGTTGCTGCGCGGCAATCCGCCCCACCAGCAAGGGCCGTTTGACTGTTCCAATATCACAAGGAGTTCACCATGAAACTGCGACAAATCTGCTCTGCCACCCTGCTCGGTCTGGCGACCCTGACCGCCACGCTGGCCACCACAGCGACACCGGCCATGGCCGCCGAGGCTGCCAGCCATCCGACCGTATCACCCAACCGCTATCTGGAGATGCTCTCCCGAGACAATGCGGTACTGCTGCTGGTCGACCATCAGGTCGGCTTGCTGAGCGGCGTGCGCGACACCACGGTGGGCGAGCTCAAGCACAACGTGGTGGCGCTGGCCAACGCCGCCCGCGCCCTCGGCGTGCCGGTGATCGTGACCGCTACCATGCCCGATGGCATGTGGGGCCCCACCATGCCTGAACTGACCAGTGCCCTGCCGGATGTGAAGGTGATCAACCGCACCGTCATCAACGCTTGGGACGATCCTGCCGTGCGCGCCGCCATTGAGAAGACCGGCCGCAAACAGCTGATCATCGCCGGGGTATCCCTCGAGATCTGCGCCAGTTTCCCGGCCCTCTCTGCCAAGGCTGCCGGCTATGATGCCCGGGTGGTGCTCGATGCCTCCGGCACCTTCAACGAAGCCAAGCGCACCACTGGGCTGCAACGCTTGCTGGGGGCCGGTATCCCGGTCACCGACTACGCCTCTGCCGCGGTCGAGATGCTGCGCAGCAACGTCGATCCCAAGGCGCACGATGTCTACAGCGCCCTCGACATGCCTTTCGCTACCCTGGTGTGGCAGATGCAAGAAGGTGCCAAGAAGTCGTAACTCGCCCCGCCTTCGGTCAGATGACCGAAGGCTTCTTTTGTCTTCAAGAGGTTATATCGATGACCAGACGCCTGACTCTCTCCGCCCCCGTCAAGGGCCAACCGCTGCGCATTGGCAGCGGCTTTGAAGCCAGCCATTTTGGCGAACACTTTTTCAACGGTCTGATAGACCCCGTGGTGATGGTGGATCACTTCCAGATGACCGCCCCCACCTTCGAGCCCCATCCCCACGCCGGGATCTCTGCCGTCACCTATCTGTTCGAGGATTCGAAGAGCCCCCACGTCAACTACGACTCCCTCGGCAATCAGGGCCCCATCGAACCGGGCGCGCTCCACTGGCTGGCGGCCGGGCGCGGGGCTGTACATACCGAGCAGCCGGAAGGGACATCGCCCTATGTCCACGCCCTGCAGATCTTCGTCAACCTGCCTGCCCGTCAAAAGATGATGTCGCCTTTTGCCGTCCACGCAGCCGCTGCCACCATCCCCGAGTTTCATGGCGAAGGGGTGCGAGTACGGGCGGTCGCAGGCCACAGCAACGGGATAACGGCGCCACACTCGGCAGAGCTGCCCCAACCCTTTACCCTGCTCGATGGCCATTGCGCGCCCGGCAGCCGCTTCACCCATCTGCTGGCGGCAGGCTGGAATGCCATGATCTATCCCCTGACCGGATCGCTGACCCTGCAGGCGGAGGGAGAGCGGCACCTCATCCCGGCAGGTCACGGGATGGGTGTCAGCCTCTCTGCCGAGGGCGGCGAGGCGGTGGCTCTGCAGCTTGAGGCCACCGAGCCCTGCCACTTCGTGCTGCTCTCAGGCCAGGCGCTCAATGAACCCCTGGTCAAACATGGCCCCTTCGTCATGAACAGCCACGACGCCATTGCAGATCGGCTGCATGCCTATCAGCGCGGCGAATTTGGTCAGCTCAACGATGAGTGGCTGCGCAACGGCCAATATCGGCCATGAGCACGCTCGCTGGCCACCAGCCACAAAGCACGCGCTGGCCTCTGGTCTTCCTCGCCATTTTTGCCGGTGCCAGCGGCGCCCTCTGCCTTGGCAAAGTGCCCGCCGTACTCGGCATACTGCGCAGCGAGCTGGGGCTGACACTGGTCGAAGCCAGCTATCTCGCCTCAGCTTTCAATACGCTGGCGATCCTCTTCAGCCTCTTTCTCGGCCTGTTGCTGACCCGCTGGAGTGGGCGGCAAACCGGGGTTGTCGGGCTTTTGGTTATCGTCACAGGCGGTGCGTTGGCGCTGCCCGCCACCGGGCTGGCCATGATGCTGCTGTCGCGCATTGTCGAGGGGATTGGCTTTTTGCTGGTCTCGGTGGCCATGCCCGCCTTTATCGTGGCGGTGACCCGGGAGGAGGATAAACGGCTGGCCATAAGCCTGTGGGCAGTCAACCTGCCCCTCGGGGCGGCGGCGGGTATGCTGCTCACCCCCTGGCTCACGGCGCAAGGTGGCTGGCGACTGGCCTGGCTGAGCCTGATGATCCCGCAACTCTCTGCCCTGCTGCTTCTGCTCGCCAGTCGCTCGGCAGATGGGCTGCGGGTCGGGGGGCCCCAAAGCGCGGCTAACGCAGGCCGCCCACTGCGCCAGCTCACGGTGCTCCGACAACTGACACTCTGGCGCTACGGGTTGGCGTTCACGCTCTACAGCCTGATGCTCTGGGCGCTCTTTGTCTGGCTGCCAACCATGTTGCAAGGCACTCCCGGGATTGGCCAAAGCCAGATTGCCCTGCTTTCGGCGCTGGCGGTGGTCGCCAATATTCCCGGCAACCTGATGGGGGCATGGCTGCTGCGCAGGGGCGTAGCGCGAGATCGGCTCATCAGCTGGGCACTGGGCCTGATGGCGCTGTGCGGCATGCTTGCCTTCTGGCCCGGCCTGTCGCCGTGGTGGGCCTATGGACTCTGCCTCGCCCTCTCCCTGGCGGGCGGTATGGCGCCGCCAGCCATCCTCTCGTCTGCGCAGGGAGTGAGTCAGGGGCCGGTGCAACTGGCCATCGTGCAGGGCTTTTTTGTCCAGCTCGCCAACTTCGGTCAGCTGCTTGGCCCCCTGTTGCTGGCGGCCCTGATGACGGACAGCGGCCATTGGGGAAGCGCTCGCTGGCTCTTTCTGGGCGGCTTGCTGCTGGTCGCGCTACTCTATGCCGCGGGCCACCTGCCGGGCTCAAGCATGGCTGCAAAACAGGCTCGATCGCATTCGCGGCAAGATGAAAGGTGACGAATAGAGAGGGAAACATCACAGTTATCGCAGGGAATGCTGGCCGGACAAGAGGCTGTTCAGTATGTTAACTGTTTAATCATGCTTAACGGTAGCCACCATGTCTCAAGTCGATCTCAATCTCTTTCGCGTCCTCGATGCGGTGATCCGCTATGGTGGTGTCACCACGGCCGCCGAGATGATGGAGATGACACCCTCGGCCATCAGCCAGGCCATCAGCCGCCTGACCAACCTGGTGGGCGAGCCGCTGTTTGTCCGCCAGGGACGGGGCATCACCCCCACGGCGCGAGCGCTCAGTCTGCACCACGAGATCATGGTGCCGCTGCACGACATGGAGCGCAGCCTGCAGCGCACCGATCTCTTTGATCCCCAGACCAGTCGGCGCACTTTTCGCATCGCGGGGGTGCCCGATATCGATATCTTCTTCCTGCCGGAGCTCAACAACCTGCTGCAGACCCAAGCCCCCAACTGTCAGCTGGAGTGGAACACCCAGGTGCAGGACGAAGCCCTGCGCCAGAACAGCCTCTATCTGCACAGCGTGGATCTGGTGCTGGCCACCAAACCTATGGCGGAGCAGGGGATCGAAAACGAGCAGGTCATGTCCCAGGCCCTGCGCATCGCCTGCCGCAAGGATCACCCCAGGATCCGCCAGGCCCCCGACATGGCCACCTTCTTCAACGAAAAGCACGTGGTATTGCAAACCAGGCGGCTCGACAGCTTGCTGCTCAACACCCTGACCAAGGCGCCGCTGCCGCCGCGCCAGATTGCCTACGAGAGCGACTCCCTGCTCACCGCCCTTCATCTGGTGAGTCGTACCGACTGGCTCTGCGTCGCCAGCCAGTGGCATATGGAGAAGCTGGGGCAAGCGCTGGATCTGGCCAGCTATCCCCTCCCCTGGCTCTCGGAGGATTGCCCCGTCTACATGAGTTGGCACAAGAGCTCCGGTCAGGATACCGGGCTTAATTGGCTCAAAGATCAGGTGCGGGCCGTCAGTTCGTTTTAAGTACACTTAACAGTCAAGTATGCCCATCTCCTCATCCGGGCTATCGCTCTTCTCGACAAACCGCCTTATGGATAATTCCCCTTCAGGATAATCGGGGGCCTTTTCTCAACCATTAAGGCGCAGCTCATGACGACATCGTCGTGCCGAAATAGCTGCGCAGCGCCTCCACCACCCGTCGCACCTTCTCCGGGATCTCCCGCTGCGGCGTGATGGCGTGGATCTCCATCGGTGCCACCCGAAAACCGGGCAGCAGTTCGAGCAGACGCCCCTGCGCCAGATCCTCGCCAATCTCCCCCTCCGGTTGCAGCGAGATCCCCTGCCCCGCCAGCGCAAACTGGCGCAAGGGCAACACGTTATTGCAGAGCACCTTGGCCTTGAACCTCACCCTGTGCTCGCCCCCCTTCTCATCCTGCAGCAGCAAACCGTTGCCCAGCATGTCGCCACAGAGCCAGTCGTGAGTGGCCAGATCGGTGGGGGTGCGTGGTGTTCCCTTGCGCGCCAGATAGGCGGGGGCGGCGCAGAGCAACATCCGGGTCTGGCCCAGCTTGCGGGCCACCAGGGTTGAGTCGGGCAAGGTGCCGACCCGCAATGCCACGTCGATCCGCTCGGCAATGAGATCCCGTTTCTCGTCGTCGGCGATGATCTGGATGGTGAGGCCGGGGTGGGCCTGCAGCAGCGGTGAGAGGGCCAGTGCCAGCGGCTGGCCCGCCATCCCCACCGGGGCGGTGATCCGCACTTCCCCGAGCAGGGCATCACGCACCTCCGAGAGGCGCAGCTCGGTCTCGCTCAGAGTCTGCTGCAACGCCCGGCACCCTTGCCACACCACCTCTCCCGCCTCGGTCAGACTGAGACGACGGGTGGAGCGATGGAGCAGGGGCAGTCCGAGCAGGCTCTCCAGCTGACTGATATGCTGACTGACGGCGGAGGGGGTCATGCCAAGGGATTTGGCCGCCCCTGTCATGCTGCCCGCTTCCACAACAGCGGCGAAGATGGCGTAACGTCTGAGCTGTTCCATTATTAAATCCAGCTTATAAGTGAATGCATTTTTGAGGTGATTATTAAATCATAAATGGCGGCGTAGGATAGCCCCATTCCAACAGTGAAGGAGAGTTCCCCATGAAGATTGCCCTGATCGGTGCCAGTGGTTTTGTCGGTTCAGCCATCCTGAACGAGGCCATCAGCCGCGGCCATCACGTCACCGCCATCGTCCGCGATATCAGCAAGGTGGCCGCCCATCCGCAGGTCACCGCCGTGGCGGTAGATGCCCAAAACCCGCAGGCATTGGCCGAGGTGCTCAAGGGGCACGATCGGGTGATCAGCGCCTACAACCCGGGCTGGACCACACCGGATATCTACGACCAGTACCTCAAGGGCGCCAACGCGATCGTCGCAGCAGCCAAAGCGGCCAACAGCTGGCTGCTGGTAGTAGGTGGCGCCGGCAGTCTGGAGGTTGCCCCCGGCGTGCAACTGGTGGATACCCCTGAGTTCCCGGCCGAGTGGAAACAGGGGGCGCTGGCGGCCCGCGACGGTCTCACCGCCCTGCGTCGTGAAACCACCCTCGACTGGCGCTTTGTCTCTCCCCCGGTGTTCCTCGAACCGGGCGAGAAACGCGGCGGCTATCGGATTGGTGGCGATCAGGTGCTCTTTAGCGGCGAACAGCCTGCCGGGATCACCGCCGGTGATCTGGCTGACGGTGTGCTGAACGAGGTGGAAAAACCGGCTCACCAGCGCCAACGCTTTACCCTGGGTTACTGAGAGCCAGCAATCGGTTAAGGCCAGAATGCGCGGTCACTCGCCTGTCCATCCGGTCAGGTGAACACCCGCTCAACCAGAAGGGAGGCATCCGCCTCCCTTCTGTTTTGGCCATTTTCTGTTTTGGTCATTTTTGCCGCTGGTAACTTACCTCTGGTTATCACTCTCCCCCTCATCATTGCCTCTTTACCCCGCAATGGCTGCGCAAAAAACCTTCAGCCCATCAGTTTCCGAATTCCATTTCGGATTTTGTATATAACTAAGAATAATTTGTTGTTTCCGTCTTATAACACCGAACAGTAGCATCCCCTTTATCCCAGATGGCGCCACACTGTCGCGCCATCCCGTTTGCCGCTTATCAGGTCTGCCAACAGCGGAGGCAGTGCAAGAGATGGCGCCAGAGATAACGAAAGAGTGAGGAGGTGCACATGGAACATTCACCACTGCCGATCATCGATCTGGCTGCCCTCAAGGGGGCGCCCGAGGTGCGTCGCCCTATGCTGGCCAGGCTGGCCGCGACCGCCCGCGATGTGGGCTTTTTCTATCTGGTCGGCCACGGCTTGAGCAAGGTTGAGATGCTAGAGACCCTGGCGCTGGCAGAGCGCTTCTTTGCCCTGCCGGAGCAGGAGAAGCTGGCGGTGCAGATGGTCAACAGCCCCCACTTTCGCGGCTACAACCGGGTCGGTGCAGAGCTGACCCGCCAGCGGCCGGATCTGCGAGAGCAGTTCGATATCATGAATGAGGCGCAAGCCCTGCCTGCGGCGCAGATCCGTGAACCCTGGCAGCGGCTGATCGGCCCCAACCAGTGGCCGGCCGCACTGCCAGAGATGAAAGGCCATCTGCTGGCATGGCAGGAGCGGCTGAGCGATATCACCCTCACCCTGCTCGCGGCCTTCGCCGAGGTGCTGGAGCAACCGGCCAACGTGTTTGACGACAGTATTCGCGGCGCCCCCTACCAGCACATGAAGCTGATTCACTACCCGGGGCAAGAGGCGGGTGGCAGCAGTCAAGGGGTCGGCGCCCACAAGGATCCCGGCTACCTGACGCTGGTGATGCAGGACAATCATTCGGGGCTTGAGGTCGAGACGGCCAACGGCTGGATCTCCGCGCCCCCCCTGCCGGGTGCGCTGGTGGTCAATATCGGCGAGCTGCTTGAGCTGGCCTCCAACGGCTATCTCAAGGCGACCCTGCATCGGGTGGTGAGCCCGCCGCCCGGCGTATCGCGCCTCTCCTGCGCCTTCTTTATGGCGGCGCGGCTCTATGCCACCGTGCCCCTGCTCAGCCTCTCCCCCGCGCTGGCAGCGCAGGCGCAAGGGCCGGAGAGTGACCCGACCAACCCGCTCTTTAATCAGGTGGGGGAGAACGTGCTGAAAGGGCGGCTGCGCTCCCACCCGGATGTGGCGGCCCGCCACTATGGGGAACCCGCTCGCCTCCCACGCACTGAAAGCGAAGCGATACCGGTCTGAGCAGCGCAGAGATCCGCCGGCGGGTATATGCATAAGCCACAAGCAGCATGGATATACCCGCCCTGACAAAAACAACAAGCAACAAAACAAGTCATGGCCAGAGCCTGGCCATCACGGAGCAACACGATGAAATTCAAAACCATGAGCGTGCACAGCGGCCAGCGGATCGACCCCCAGACCGGTGCCCTCACCACCCCGCTCTACCAGAGCAGCACCTTCAGCTACTTCAACGCTCAAGCGGGCAAGGATCGTTTCGCAGGTCAGGCCCCCGGCTTTATCTACAGCCGCTTTGGCAACCCCACCACCGCCGAGCTGGAGCAGAAACTGGCGGCGCTGGAAGGGGCTGACGAAGCGCTGGTGGTGGCGAGCGGCATGGCGGCGGTGAGCGCCATCATGTATGCCCTGGCCGACAGCGGCGATGAGGTGGGCTATATCGGCCCGCTCTACGGCGGCACCGATGCGTTCCTCAAGCAGACCTTCAGCCGCGCCGGTATCAAGGTCACCGCTTACGAGAGCGACCGGGATCTGCTGGCCAACATCCGCCCTGCTACCAAGGTGGTACTGTTCGAAACCCTGACCAACCCCACCCTCAAGGTGGTGGATCCGCGGCTGGTGGTGGAAGCGGCCCGCAAGGTGGGCGCCATCACAGTGTGTGACAACACCTTCCTCACCCCCTACCTGCTGCGTCCGCTGGAGCTCGGGGTCGATGTAGTGATGCACAGCGGCACCAAATATCTGGGCGGCCACGGCGACATCATCGCCGGGGTGGTGGCGGGCTCTCACGCCCTGATGAAGTCGATCCGCACCGTGGCCCTCAAGCATATCGGCTCCCCCATCGGCCCGCAGGAGGCCTACCTGCTGCAGCGTGGGGTCAAGACCCTGCCACTGCGGATGGATGCCCACCTGCACAATGCGCAGAAAGTGGCCGAGTTTCTGGCGGCACATCCGGCGGTGAAGAAGGTGATCTACCCGGGGCTTGCCAACCATCCGGGCCACGATGCTCTCAGCGCCTTCGCCAGCGGCTTTGGCGGCATGGTGAGCATTGAGCTGGAAGGCGGGTTTGAGCGCTGCGCTACCCTGCTCGACAACCTGCAGCTATTCGTGCAGGCGGTGAGTCTGGGGGATCTCGAGAGTCTGGCCTGCCATCCGGCCAGTACCACCCACGCCGCCATGGACGAGGCGAGCCGCCTCGCCGCCGGGGTCAACGACGACCTCATCCGCTTCAGCATCGGGGTAGAAGATGCGGACGATCTGATCGCCGATCTGGCCGCCGCGCTGGCGCAGATCTAACCGGGAGTACGCATCTCACTTGCCCGCCAAATGGCGGCGAGTGAGATGCCCCAAACACAACAACGGCCCATCAAGGGCCGTTGTTGTTTGTTGCGCTATGGAAAGACGGAATTTACTCCTCCCACACCACCACTTGGGATGAGGGCCAGCGATCCCCGACCTGGGCGTACTTTTGCTCCAGCAGGTGACGCTTGATCTTCATGGTGGGAGTCAGCACGCCGTTCTCGATATTCCAGGGAGTCTTCACTACCAGAATGCCGCGAATTTTGGCATGAGATTCCAGCTGATCGTTGACCCGAACCCGCGCCGCTTCCAGTCTGGCGTTGACCTCCTCCCGATTGCCCTTCATGGCACTCTCGGCCAGCTGCACCAGCGCAATAGGCTGGGGCATGCCGTAACCAATCACGCAGAGCTGTTCGATAATGGGCTCCTGCCCCAGCAGTCCCTCGATGGGCACCGGCGCCACATACTTGCCCTTGGCGGTCTTGAACACATCCTTCATCCGGCCGGTGATGGTGAGGTAACCCTCCCGGTCCAGCTTGCCCATGTCGCCGGTGTGGAGCCACCCCTCGGCATCGATGGCCTCGGCGCTGTGCTCGGGATCCTTGTAGTAACCCAGCATCATCCCTTCGCAGCGGCAGAGGATCTCCCCCTCCTCGGAGATCTTGATGGTCACCCCGATCCCCGCCTTGCCGACGGTGCCGATCTTGTCGGCGCGGAACGGGTAGTTGATGGTTGAGTAGGCGTGGTTCTCGGTCATACCCCAGGCTTCCGTCACCTTGAGGCCGATGCTCAGATACCACTCAAGCAGCGCAGGAGAGACAGGCGCAGAGCCGCAGCCGAGTACCCGGGCCTGATCCAGCCCAAGCCCCTTTTGCAGCTTGCGTTTGATAAGGCCGGAGATAAGCGGGATCTTGAGCAGCAACGCCAGTTTGTTCTGGGGCAGCTTCTCGTGGATCTTGATGCGGAACATGGCCCACAGCCGCGGCACCGAGATAAAGACGGTGGGACGGCAGCGTTTGACATCTTCGATAAAGGTGTCGAGGGATTCAGGGAACGCGATGGTAGCGCCGCCATAGAGGCTGCCGCCGTAGATGTAGACCCGCTCGGTAATGTGGGCCAGCGGCAGATAGGAGAAACCCCGATCGGCCTGGCTCAGGCTCACCGTCTCCACCAGCTTCTCGCACGACCAGGCGTAACGCTCGACGCTCAGCATGGCCCCTTTCGGCTTGCCGGTACTGCCGGAGGTGTAGACCAGACTCAGCAGGGAGTCAGGGGCCTGCACCGGGCTGTCAGGGATCGGCTCATGCGCCTCCAGCAGATCGTCCCACTGGTGGCTGGCTGGCATGGTGTCATAGGGGAAGGCGATGCGCAGCAGATCGGCGGGTACGCCCGCCTCCTGACTCTTCCAGTCATCCAGCTTGCCGACGAAGATCGCTTTGGCCTCGCTATGGCGCAGCACATATTCGATGGTATCGACGTTGGCAGTCGGGTAGATGGGCACGCTCACATACTGCCCCATCTGCATCGCCAGATCGGCGATAAACCACTGGGCGCAGTTCTTGGAGAGCAGCGCCACCTTGTCACCGGCCACCAGACCGAGGTGACGCAAGGCCGTCACCATCCGCCGCGCTTCATCGGCCACTTCACCCCAGGTGAAATCGACATATTCGCGGTTGATGGTTTGACGCAGGTAGGTTCGATCAGGACACTGCCGCTCCCAGTGATAGAGCATCTCGAGCGGCAGTTTATTGGCAATGCGTGAGGAGGAGGCCATAGTTTAATCCCTGAAACAAAAGGCGAAACTTATTATTAACCTTTCACTAACTTCAGGGGAAGGATAAACTCAAACTTCAGTTTGAATTGTGTATCCGATCAAGCTTCTGCGTCTTGTTGCAAACGACTCCACATCGCCTGCACCAGTTTTTCATCCTCTTCAGAAAGCTCACCTTGCAAGATCGCCTCGTTGAGGCTGCGCAGCACATAGCTCTTGACGTCCCGCACCAGGGTCTTGCCTTCCAACTCGGCCCGGGCAACGGCCAATGAGATATGACCTCGCAGGTAACCCCCCGCAAACAGCTCATCGTCGGTCGCGGTAGCAACCATGCTGTCGATCAGTCCCAACAACTTGTGCTCAAAATCGTGAATCGTCATGTAACGCAGCCTCATTTGCGGCAAAAAATTCGGGGGTATGGAACCGCAATCCGGTTGATTGCAGCTCTCTGGCGCCAGGCCAGCAGCGTCCTTGGCGTCCTATTCCGGGTTGGCCACCGGGTAGATGACCTGATCCTTGTATCCCGTGGTTATTCGCAGATAACCACGCAACGCCCGGTTTAATTCGGGATCATCGGTGTCCACCAGCAGCGGCCTGCCCGCAAGGGCGGCAAGCTTGGCTTTGGTTGCCAGCACCTGGATATTCTCCAGCCCGACACACCGAATCACCTCAGGACTCAATTGCTGATTTCCGCGCCCGAACAGATGTCCCTGTCCGCCGATCAGGGTAATGATCAGTCGGCAGCGACGGCCGCGGATCCGGGTCAGGATCTCGGCGGCGCTGAGATCCTGCCCGATAAGTCGGCCATTTTCCACCAGATCCACACCGAGCAAAGTATTTTCCAGACCGAGCTCTGCCATACAGGCTGCCACCGTGCTGCCGGAGCCCATCAGATAGAGGGTATCGGGCTCCATCTGCTCCACCACACCGGCGGCGAGATCCGCCAAGACCAGCTCTTCGGACTCCTTGCCCCCCTGTTTTACCGCCTGTACGTAACGCAGATCGCCGGGCACCTTCAGCTGGCCGTAGTGGCGGGCCCGCACCTTGCCCGCGCGAAACGCCTCCTCGTCGATGTCGCGCACCTCGGCATCGATCAGGCTGAGCAGTTCCCCTGCGATCATCCGCGCCACCACCCGCCCGCTGGCGGCAGGCGTCACCCCGTAGACGCCGGAGTGGATCTTGCACCCCGCGGGAATGCCGAGCACATGGCAAGACTCCCCCACCGCGGCGCAGATATCCCGCGCCGTGCCATCGCCACCGGCAAACAGCAGCAGATCGACCCCGGCTTCGCGCATCAACTCAGCGGCGTGGCGGGTATCATCGGCCGAGGTGCTCTCCCCGACCGGTTGATAGATGACCCGACAGGGCAATCCCAGCTCTCGGGCCACCGCCTCCCCCATCTCTCCCGCCACCGTCAGCAGTTCGAACGGGACGCTCAGCTCGCACAGTGGCAACAAGGCTTGCCGCGCCCGCTCCTGCGCCTTGGGCACGGCACCACGAGCAAGCGCCTCATCCACCACGCCGTCACTGCCCTTGAGCCCCACTGCGCCACCAATCCCGGCGACCGGATTAATAATGAACCCTAATCGAAACATGCCACCCTCCCTTGCGATGGCCACCATTTTTATCTTTTCCCCCCTCTGGGACAAGCAGTGGCGCCCCTGCTAGAATGCGCTGCTTCAATTTTCCAACCAATTTTCAACCAAGGTTCAATCATGCTGGAATGGGTTCTTGATCCCTCTGCCTGGGTCGCACTCGCCACCCTTACCCTGCTCGAGATCGTGCTGGGCATCGACAACATCATCTTTATCTCCATCCTGGTAGGTCGCCTGCCGGAGGCGCAGCGTCAAAAAGCGCGTATTCTGGGTCTGGGGCTCGCCATGGGTACCCGGATCCTGCTGCTGCTCTCACTGGCCTGGGTGATGCGCCTCACCGATCCGCTCTTCACCGTGCTGGGTGAAGCCATCTCCGGCCGTGATCTGATCCTGCTGCTGGGGGGCCTGTTCCTCATCGGCAAGAGTGCTCACGAGATCCACGTCACCCTGGAAGGGGCGGCCGAGCCGGAGAGCGTCAGCAAAGCGGCCTCGGGCTTTATCAGCACCCTGATCCAGATCGCCATCCTCGATATCGTGTTCAGCCTCGACTCGGTGATCACCGCGGTCGGCATGGCCGATCACGTGCCGGTGATGGTGCTGGCCATCATGATCGCCGTCTTCATCATGATGTTTGCCGCCAAATCCATCGGTGATTTCGTCGATGCCCACCCCACCATCAAGATGCTGGCCCTCTCCTTCCTCACCCTGGTGGGCTTCGCCCTGATGGCCGAGGGGATGGACCTGCATATTCCGAAGGGCTACATCTACTTCGCAATGGCCTTCTCGCTGGTGGTGGAGATGATCAACATCCGCCTGCGCAGCCATCACGACAATAACGGGCAAAATAGCGCGCAGTAACCCTGCCCCACATGCCCTCGCGACCCCAGTTGTCGCGATCAAAAAGAGCGCCGATCGGGCGCTCTTTTTTATGGGTAATGAAATGATGAGAAGGGTTATTGATCGCTGATGACGATGGCAACCCGGCGGTTGGCGGCCCGGCCCTCTCTGGTCTTGTTATCCGCCAGCGGCATGGTCTCGCCACGGCCATGGATCTCCAGATTGGCTGGCTTCATGCCGACCGAGACCAGCACATCGGCCACCGACTGGGCCCGCTTCAGGGAGAGTTGCTGGTTGTAGCTGCTCTCGCCGGTATTATCGGTGTGCCCATCCACCCGCGCCTTGTCCAACCCTACGCCAAGCAGTGTTTTACCCAGTTTTTCAACGGATTGACGAGTCTGGGGATTGAGCGCCCCCACGTTGTTGGCAAACAGCACCCGGTTGGCCAGATCCAGCGTCCACCCCTCATCGGTCAGATAAAAGCCCTGCTCCTTGAGCACGGCGATTTGCTCCGGGGTCAACCCTTTGGGCGCGCTCTGGCAACCGGCCAGCAGCGACAACATCAACCCCAGCAGGGTCACTTTCAACAGGTGGGTGATCTTCATGGTTTGCTCCTTGTTTATGTTGTTATTCTTGCCAGTCAGGCGATGGTTTGCTGTTCGCTGCGGCGCGCCCGTTTCGCCAGATACATGGCTGCATCGGCCTGATCACACAGCACGCTGGCTCTCATACCCGCCTGATAGACGGCGAAGCCGACACTCACCTCGGCCACCAGCTGACGACCGTCACGCAGCGCCACCGGTTCGCTCATCGCCTGCTGGATGCGGCCAATCACCTCTTCCACCTCATGCTGTCGCTGGAGTGGACCAACCAGCACCGCAAACTCGTCACCACCGAGGCGAAACACCAGATCATCCGGACGCAGCTGATGCTGCACCCGTCTTGAGAGCGCGATCAGCACATCGTCACCGGCGTTGTGCCCCAGCGTGTCATTAATTTGCTTGAAACGATCGCAGTCGAGATAGAGCAGCGCAAACCCCTCTTGCTCGCCGAGGGAGATGGCCTGCGCGAGCCGCGCTTCAAACAGGGCGCGATTGGGCAGTCCGGTAAGGGCATCGTGAGTCGCCTGATGGAGCAGGCTGGCATTTTCGCGGGCCTGCTGGGCCTGCCAGGCTTGCAGCTCGTCCAGCAGGGAGTTGAAGTCATCCCCCAGCTCGTTAATCTCGACGATATCGGCCGGTGGCGCCCGCATCCCCAGGGTGCGTTGTCGACGTACCGAGTGGGCGACAAGTGCCAGTTTGCGCAGCGGTGCGGTGATGGAGACCTGCATCCGGTCGGCCACATAGAGTGCCACCATGGCGCTCAGCATCAGGCAAACTACCATCACCAGCAGCGCCGAGAGCAAGAACAGCAACAGATACGCGCCATGACCGCGCAGCTCTATGGTGGCAATCAGCTCACCACCCCGCAGCATGGGGAGTTTGACAGGCCCTGGCATCAGCAGTTGGGCCAGATAGTCTTCGAGCGTCACCAGCGGGTTGCTTCTGGGGCGCTCCCAACTGGCGAGCAGCTGGCCATTGGTCAGCACGATAGTGGCTTCGGCCACCTCTTCCTTGGCAACGATGCCACTGAGCGCCTCGCTCGCCGCCTCCTCATCGTGGAACACCACCGCCGCCTCGGCGCTGTAGCTGATGGCGCGGGCTACCAGCTCCAGATTGTGGTCGGCGTAAAAACGCACTACCAGCAGGGCCACCAGAGTAAAAAAGAGTCCTGCCACGCTGACGGCTGTGATGGCGGCCACCAGATGGGTTCGCCCCAGGCTCTGACGCAGGGTCAGACGGCGGGGAGCCGCGCTCACCTGTCGTCTCATGGAACCCCCTTGTCGGCATGGGCCAGCTTGAGCACGGCGGGATGCACCCGCACGCCGCTCAGGGCCAGGGCATCGAGGTTCACTTTAAACCGCACCCGCACGCTGTCCGGCGAGGTCTGCAGGCAGAACACCGAGCTGGTGGAGCAGTCGTAGTTGTATTCGCTGATGCTGAGCACTGGGTGTCCCTGCAGGCGGGCAAACAGCGCAATCCGGGTCGGCTCGTCGAGCACTCCCAGATAGAGCACATCGCAGTGATCGCTGATGGCCGGATCGCTCGCCTCGTAACGATGGACCTGCACGGTACGGCCATTGCCCTGACGATCGATGGTAAAGAGGGCGCCGGCATATTCAGTCGGCGCCGCCACGCACATACGCAGCACCGCAGGCTCGGTGGGCCAGCGGGTGTAACTCATGATATCGAGCACCAGCTCCCTGACCGCCGTCGCCC
The DNA here is from genome assembly GCF_051920345.1 of Aeromonas sp. 102P. Classification (NCBI taxonomy): domain Bacteria; kingdom Pseudomonadati; phylum Pseudomonadota; class Gammaproteobacteria; order Aeromonadales; family Aeromonadaceae; genus Aeromonas; species Aeromonas sp. 102P. Next base: position 3,210,229 of record NZ_JBQBCZ010000001.1, read on the forward strand.
GGCTCTCTGCGGCCGTTTCCGCCAGCGCGCGGGGCAACAGCAGGCCAAACGCAACCAACAGGAGCGCCAGACGGGCAGTTAAACGGGGGGAAAAGAGTAACAGCATGATCGGGAGGTAGTCGCCTTGACAATACCGCTGTTATGGCATTGCGGTTCGGGTAGATGAACCCAGATAGTAAGTTGGCTGACACTGGCCTGACAAGTCTGACCCCGCCATCATCTACCGAGCTCGTGTAAAGAAAACGGAGAGCCCGTCTGGTAACGGGCTCTCTGGTGGCAGGCAACAAGACGGAAATCACTTCTTGCTGATGCCGTATTCTCGCAGCTTGTTGGCGATGGCGGTATGCGACACGCCCAGGCGTTTGGCCAGCTGGCGCGTCGACGGGAAGGCGGGATAGAGCCGGGCCAGCAGCTGGCTCTCGAAGCGCTTCACCGCATCGTCGAGATTCCCCTCAAACCACTCGTCGATCAGCGGCATGGTATCGGCCGCCACCGGCAGATCGATCTGCTCGGGCCCCAGCTCATCCCCTTCCAGCAGGGTCATGGCGCGGTAGAGACAGTTGCGCAGCTGGCGCACGTTGCCCGGCCAGCGATAGGCGGTCAGGTAGTCGGCCATGTTGCGGGTAAAGCGCGGACGGGGTCGCTGCAACTCGCTGGCAAAGCGGGAGACAAACTGCTGGGCCAGCACCATGATGTCTGCCTTGCGCTCGCGTAGGGGCGGCAGCGCCAGACTGAGCACGTTGAGGCGATAGTAGAGATCCTCGCGGAAGGTTCCTTCGTGCACCAGATCCAGCAACTGCTTCTGGGTGGTGCAGATGAAACGCACGTTGACCTTCACCTCCTGCTCGTCACCGACTCGGCGGAATACCCCATCCTGAAGCACCCGTAAAAACTTGGTCTGCAGATGGGGAGACATGTCGCCGATCTCGTCCAGCATTAGGGTGCCGCCGCTCGCCAGCTCCAGCACTCCGCGCTTGCCCTCGGTGTTGTTGCCAAAGGCGCCGGGGGCATAACCAAACAGCTCGCTCTCGGCCACGTTATCGGGCATGGCAGCGCAGTTGAGGGCCATAAAGGGGTGGCTGGAGCGCAGGCTGGCCCCGTGACAGGCACGGGCCAGCAGCTCCTTGCCGGTACCGGTCTCACCGACAATCAGCAGCGGCGCGTCCTGCATCGCCAGTTTGCGCGCTTGCGACAGCACCTCTTTCATCTTGGGGCTCTCGGCCTGCAGATGCTCGAAGCCTCCCACTTCCACCGCATGAAGCGCGCTGAAGTGCAGGCCGACCCGACGGGCAGATTTAAGCACCACCACGGCCCCGGCCAGCGCCTGCTTGCCGCGGGCTTCTGCCACGAACAGCGGCATCAGATCCGCCAAATACTCTTCGCCATTGAAACTGAGCTTGCAGGTCTGCGGCTTGATCTCGCTCGCCTCAAGCCAGCGGGTGAAGGAGAAACCCTTCACCAGCGAACCGAGCGCCACGCCGCGCACCTCCTCCACCGGCAAGCCGAGGGTGGTGAGTGCCGACTGGTTGGCCTGGGTCACCTTGCCCTTGCTGTCGAGAGAGAAGACCAGATCCGGCAGCGCCTTGAGCAGCGCCTCGATTTCGTGGTGCTCTCGCTCGGAAGGCATGTAGGGGATGGTCTTGACGTCGTAGACGCCGGGAATGCGGCGGATCTCCGGCATCAGGTGCTGAAAATCACTGAACTCCAGCTCGGGAAAGTTGAGATAGATGATGCCTGAGGTATCGATTTCGATGCCGCGCAGATCGATATTGTGCTCCACCAAGCGGTCGAGCAGTTCCCGGGTCAGGCCCAGGCGGTCTTCACAGCTGACTTCAAGACGCATTCGGGACACACTTCCTAGCTAACTCTATGAATGAGCGGATAATACAGTCTCGATCCCCCCAGTGCGAGCGCCAGCCCATAAAAATGCGGGCCTGCCCCGCTTTCGCAGGCAGGCCCGGGTCAACCGATGACGCTGGTGTGGGGTGCGATTACCGGAGCAACTGATCGGTGCGCGCCGCCATGATGAAGTCGTTGCGATGCAAACCGCCGATCTTATGCATCCACCAGCTGACGGTCACCTTCCCCCATTCGGTCAGAAATGCAGGAAGGGGGATACTCCGCCTCAACCTGTTCTCAGATTATCTGGGCAATTGGTCTGTACGCGCAGCCATGATGAAGTCGTTGCGGTGTAATCCGCCGATCTTGTGGGTCCACCAGCTGACGGTCACCTTCCCCCACTCGGTCAGGATGGCCGGATGATGGAACTCCGCTTCCGCCAGCTCCCCCAGGCGGTTGGTAAACGCCAGCGCATCCTTGAAGTTGCGAAACGTAAATTCCCGCCGCAGTTGCAGCGCCCCCTCCACCACCAGCGGCTGCCAGTCGGGAATAAGCTGCATCAGCTCGCGCAGCTCCTCATCGCTCACCTTGGGGGCATCGGCGCGGCACGCTTCACACTGCTGGCTGGCCAGTTCGGACATGGGTTACTCCTGCTTGAATTAATGAAAATGAAATAGGGTTGTTTGCTTTTGGTCAGCTCGCCTGTTTGCCAACGGGAACCTCAAAGCGCGGCGGATAGAGGCCAAGCCGACTGGCCTCGGCCAGAGCAGCCATGATCTCCTCCCCGGTCAGCTGGTAGAGATGATCGAGACTCGGTAGCACAAAATAGGTGGGCTGCATGATGTCGATGCGATACGGGGTGCGCAGCACAGTCAGTAGATCGAAGGGTTGCAGCAGCGGTTTGCCACAGAGGGCATAAGCGGTCTCGCCGATGGAGGAGAGAATTCCGCCACCGTAGATACGCAGCCCGTCCGGCGTTGCCAAGAGGCCAAACTCCACAGTGAACCAGTAGAGCCGCGCCAGAAAAACCCGCTGCTCCTTGCTCGCCTGCTGCCCCAACTGACCGTATAGGTGGGTGAAGTGGGCAAAGGCCGGATTGGTCAGCATGGCGCAGTGGCCGAAGATCTCGTGAAAGATATCGGGCTCTTGCAGGTAGTCGAGCTCGTCGCGGCGCCGGATAAAGGTCGCTACCGGAAACTGGCGATTGGCCAGCAGGGCGAAGAAGCGATCGAACGAGATAAGTGCAGGTACTGCCGCCACCAACCAGCCGGTCGCAGGCTGCAAGACGGCGTTGATCTCGGCCAGCTGGGGGATGCGATCACAGGGCAGCCCCAGCCTGTCGAGACCGGCCAGATACTCGTTACACCCCTTGCCAGCAAGAGCGGCGAACTGACGTTCGATCAAGATCTGCCAGGTGCCGTGCTCTTCGTTGCTGTAGTGGATCACCCCGTCAGCATCCGGCTGGTGTGCGGTGTAGAAGGTTGCCATAGCGGTTCCATCCTCTGGCGCCACATCAGGCGCCTTGCCATTTCATCACGGCTTCACTGTAACGAAATGGCAACAAAAAAAGCAGCCAACCCATGAGTCGGCTGCCGGAAACAGTTGTAAATAAATTGTGACAACCAGCTCACCAATCCCCACTACAGCTTGACCATGATATGGCGCGGCACCGTGTAATCCTCCAGCGCATAGAGGGAGAGATCCTTGCCGTAGCCCGACATCTTCATGCCGCCGTGGGGCATCTCGGAGGTGAGCATAAAGTGGGTGTTGATCCAGGTGCAGCCATATTGCAGGTGGCTGGCCACCTTGCTGGCGAGGCTCAGATCCTTGGTCCAGACCGACGAGGCGAGGCCATAGTCCGAGTCGTTGGCCCACTGCACCACCTGCTCGGCATCGTTGAAACGGGTCACCGACACCACAGGGCCAAACACCTCGCGGCGCACGATCTCATCCTCCTGACGGGCCCCGACAATCAGGGTCGGCTCGAAGAAGAAGCCGTTGCCTGGGCGGATCTTGCCCCCCGCCGTCACCTCCACATGACCGCTGCTCTGGGCCCGCTCGACAAAGCTGGCAACCCGGTTGCGCTGTCTGTCCGAAATAAGCGGCCCCATCTCCACCCCCTCCTCGTACTGGCTTCCCACCTTGATGGAGGCTACCGCATCGGTCATGGCGGCGACGAACTTGTCGTAGATCTTGCCCTGGGCATAGATACGGCAGGCGGCGGTGCAATCCTGGCCTGCGTTGTAGAAACCGAAGGTGCGAATGCCCGCCACCACCGCCTCCAGATCCGCATCGTCGAAAATGATGACCGGCGCCTTGCCTCCCAGCTCAAGGTGGGTGCGCTTCATGGTGCGGGCGGCGCTCTGCAGGATCTTCTGGCCGGTGGCGATATCGCCGGTGAGCGACACCATCCGCACCAGCGGGTGCTCCACCAGCGGCGCCCCCACGCTTTCCCCCCGCCCGCAGATGACGTTGATGACGCCGCGGGGGAAGATCTCGCTGGCCAGTTCGGCAAGCCGCAAAGCGGTGAGCGGGGTCTGCTCGGAGGGTTTGAGCACCACCGTATTGCCCGCCGCCAGCACCGGCGCCATCTTCCAGGCCGCCATCATCAGCGGGTAGTTCCAGGGGGCGATACTGCCCACAACACCTATGGGGTCGCGGCGGATCATGCTGGTGTGCCCCTCGAGATACTCCCCCGCCAGCGGCCCTTGCAGGCAGCGGGCCGCCCCGGCAAAGAAGCGGAAGCAGTCCACCACCGCGGGCAGCTCGTCGTTGAACACTGCCAGATAGGGTTTGCCGCAGTTGAGGGATTCGAGCGCCGCGAACTCCTCGGCGTGGCGCTCGACGAGATCCGCCAGACGCAGCAGCAGGTTGCTGCGGCTTGCCGGGGTGGTGCGGCTCCACTGGGCGAAGGCGCGCTGGGCACCGTTCACCGCCCGGTTCACCTGTTCGAACGAGGCTTCGGGCACGGCGGCGATCTGTTCGCCGTTGGCCGGGTTGAGAATGGGTTCGGCCTGCCCCTCGCCGGTCACAAACTGGCCATCAATCAAGAGTTGGGTAGAGAGTTTCATGGTTGCATCCTTGCGCACGCGTTGAGTCATCATTTACCACTGCCAGCGACATCGTGGGTGTCGCGAGTAAGGTAGTAGGCAAGCAAAATAGGGATAGTGGTGAAGGCCACTATGATGAGGGCCACCACGTTGGTGACCGGCCTGTCACGGGGACGGATCAGCTCCTGATACATCCAGATGGGCAGGGTGGTCTGCTGGCCCGCCGTAAAGGTAGTGACGATCACTTCGTCAAAACTCAGGGCAAAGGCCAGCATGCCCCCCGCCAGCAGCGCCGTGGCCAGATTGGGCAGGATCACGTAGCGCAGGGTCTGGAAGCCGTCGGCCCCGAGATCCATCGACGCCTCGATGAGGCTCTGGTTGGTGCGGCGAAAACGGGCCAGCGCATTGTTGTAGACCACCACCACACAAAAGGTGGCGTGGCCGATAACGATGGTCCAGAAGCTGAACGGGATCTCCATCAGGCCGTAGGCCGAGCGCAGCGCGATACCGGTGACAATACCGGGTAGCGCGATGGGCAGCACCAGCAAGAGCGACACCACCTCCTGACCGAAGAAGCGGCTGCGGGCAATGGCCCCTGCCGCCAAGGTGCCGAGGATCATGGCTGCCAACGTCGCCAGCCCCGCGACCTCCAGCGACAGCTGGATGGCACGCCACACATCGGGGCGATTGAGGGTCACCTCGAACCATTTGAGGGTGAGCCCGGGGGGCGGAAACTGGTAACTCTTGCTCTCGCTGGTGAAGGCGTAGAGGAAGATAAACAGAATGGGAAAGTGCAGGAATAGAAGCCCGCCGATGGCTGCGTACTTGAGCAGGCCCGAAGGGCGCTCTCCCTGACGGCTCATTGAGCTAGCTGACATGACGGCCTCCTTGCTGCCGGTTCAAATCGATAGGGTCAAAGCGCATCAAAGGCTCCTAACCGTTTCGCAATCGCCAGATAGATGGCGATGATAAGGATCGGCACCAGCGAGAAGGCGGCGGCAAAGGGCAGATTGCCCGCCGTTCCCTGCTGCATGTAGACCACCTGACCGATATACATGGTCGAGTTGCCGATGATGCCGGGGATGATGTAATCACCGAGGGTCAGCGAGAAGGTGAAAATGGAGCCCGCCACCACACCGGGCAACGCCAGCGGCAGGATCAGGTTGCGAAAGGTCTGGGCGGGTGTCGCCCCCAGATCGCTGCTCGCCTCCAGCAAGGATCGCGGTATACGCTCCACCGCTGCCTGAATGGGCAGGATCATGAAGGGCAGCCAGACATAGACGAACACGATAAAGGTGCCGAGCCGCGAAAAAGAGAGCGACGGGCCACCTATCACCGGCAAGGAGAGGATGGCATCGAGCAGCCACTCCAGCCCCATGCTGTCTGCCAGCCAGCTTACTACCCCCTCCTTGGCCAAGATCAGCTTCCAGGCGTAGACCCGCACCAGATAGCTGGACCAGAGCGGCAGCATGATCCCCACATAGAACAGCGCCCGGGTCTTGCCACTGGTGTAGCGTGCCATGTAGTAGGCAACCGGAAAACCGAGCAGGGCGCAGGCCAGGGTCACCAGCAGCGACATGCCGACGGTGCGGCCGATCACATCCAGATTCTCCGGCCGTAGCAGGGCAACGAAGTTTTGCAGCCCCAGCTCGTGGCGCACCTGACCGCTGAACTCGTCCAGCCCGAACAAGGAGTTGGAGAGCAACATCAGCAAGGAGCCGACATAGATGATGCCGAGCCACAGCAGCGGCGGCCCCAGCAGGATCGCCAGCAGCAGGCCGGGCCGCCCATAGAGCAGGGTCGAGAGGCGCCGCAGCGGCCTGAAACGGGCAGGTTCGGGCTGATGGTTCATGGCAAGACTCGCACTGTGAGGGGCACTCATGGCTGCGCCCCTTGATGAGCGCCGCTCAGGCGATGGATGGCCTGCTCCGGCCAGCTGAGGCTGACCCTGCTGCCACGGGCCAGACGGGCCTGCCCCTCATTGGGGTGGTTGACGATGATCTCGAGCTGCTCCCCGAGATCAACCCGATAACGGACGAAGGGACCCAGATACTCCACCTCGCGGATCTCCCCCGACCAGCCCGGCGTGCCCGCCTCAGCGAGCCGGATCCGCTCCGGGCGCACCATCATCTGGCTGCCGTCGCCGCACAGCCGTCTGGCCTGCTCCCCTTCGAACAGATTGACGGTACCGACGAAGCGGGCCACAAACGGCGTCGCCGGAGCATCGTAGATGGTATCTGGCGCAGCGATCTGCTCGATCTTGCCCTGACTGAAGATGCAGATCCGGTCGCTCATGGAGAGCGCCTCCTGCTGATCGTGGGTGACGAAGATAAAGGTGATGCCCAGCTGGCGTTGCAGCGCCTTGAGCTCAAGCTGCATCTGCTCGCGCAGTTTGAGATCGAGGGCCCCCAGCGGCTCATCCAGCAGCAGGATGCGTGGCTGGTTGATAAGCGCCCGGGCGATGGCGATGCGCTGGCGCTGGCCGCCGGAGAGCTGGCTTGGGCGGCGCTTGCCGACCCCGGGTAGTCGCACCAGCTCCAGCATCTCGTCCACCTTGCGGTAACGCTCCGCCTTGGCGACCCCCTTGAGCATCAGGCCATAGCCGATGTTGTCGCGCACATCCATGTTGGGAAACAGGGCATAGTCCTGAAACACGGTGTTCAGGTTGCGATCGTAGGGGGGCACGCTGGAGCAGGGCTCGCCGAACAGGCGGATCTCCCCGTCGCTCGGGTACTCGAAGCCCGCGATCATCCGCAGGCAGGTGGTCTTGCCGGAACCGCTCGGCCCCAGCAGGGTAAAGAATTCCCCTGAGGGGATCTGGAAAGAGATGTCATCGACCGCCTTCACCTCGCCATAGTGGCGACTGACCCGGTCAAATTGTACGGCGTTCATGGGGCGTCCTTGTCTGTACTGGGATGGGCCGGACTCCTGTCCGGCCCACTTGATTATCCGCTTTCGGCAGTCGTGCAGAGGAGGCGCAGCTCCCCTGCCGTTGGCAAGGTGGCAGCGGTTCCGACCACCTTGCTCACCCCGCCTTAGCGGCCGCCCAGAATGGCGATATAGTCGGAAACCCAGCGGTAATAGGGCACGCAAGTTCCCTGGCTCTTGCACTGGGAGACCGGAGTGCGCCAGAAGCGAACCCGATCGAAGTTGTCGATACCGTTGGTTTTGCACCCGGTCGGGCCCAGCAGGGCATTGCCCTCACAGGCGGCAGGCACCACAGGCACCGAGCCAAACCAGGCGGCGAGATCCCCCTGCAGCTTGTTGCTCAGGGAGTGTTCCAGCCACTTGTAAGCGCAGGTGAGGTTCTTGGCATCGCTGTGCACCATGCTGGTATCGGCCCAACCGGTCACTCCCTCTTTCGGCACAGTGGTGGCGATGGGCTGCTTGTCGGCGATCAGGGCATTGGCCTGGAACGGCCAGGAGCCTGACGCAACCACCCCTTCGTTCTTGAAGTCATCGATCTGGACGAAGGCATCATGCCAGTAGCGTCCCACCAGCTGGCGCTGCTTGCGCAGCAGATCGAGGGAGGCCTTGTACTGATCCTCGTTCAGCTCGTAAGGATCCTTGATGCCCAGGGCGGGCTGATGGGTCATCAGATAGAGGGCGGCATCGGCGATGTGGATCGGGCCGTCAAAGGCCTGCACCCGCCCCTTGTTGGACTTGCCATCCGCCAGGGTCTGCTCCTCGAACACCACGTTCCAGGAGTCCGGTGCCTTGGGGAACACCTTGGTGTTGTACATCAGGATATTGCCGCCCCACTGGTAGGGCACGCCGTAGTGCTTGCCATCCACAGTGTGCCAGGGGGCATTTTGCAGCCGGGGATCAATCTTGCTGTAGCTCGGGATGAGCGCCAGATTGAGCGCCTGCACCTTGCCACCGGCAATCAGACGCAGACTGGCATCGCCGGAGGCGGTCACCAGATCGAAGCCCCCCTCGTTCATCAACGCCACCATCTCGTCCGAGGTGGCCGCCGTCTTGACGCTCACCTTGCAACCGGTCTCTTTCTCGAATCCGGTCACCCAGTCGTAGTTCTTGTCGGTCTCGCCACGCTCAACGTAGCCAGCCCAGGCCACGATATTGAGCTGGCCTTCACCCTTGCCGAGCTCGGTCGGGGCAGCCTGGGTCTGGCCTGCCAGTAGCGCCGGCACAAGAGCCAGCATCAGAGGGGTCAATTTCATCATGCACTCCTTGCATTGTGTTGACTTGCATCAGGTGAAGGAACGCCACCATGGGCGTTAACATCCTGTTAACCAGCAATGAGCTTAGGGGAGTGGCAATACGATGAATATTTCAATTTTTGGTGGCTCAGGTATCAGCTAAATCGATATCGAGTGCAGATGAATCTGATTTTTGGTGGCTACCCCGCAAGAGATGGCTAGCGAGGGAGCGCCTGACGGGCCCGCAACCGGCTCTGATCCCGCGCAATATCGATAAATTCCCGCGCCGTCCAATCCAGCCGAGAACCACGGCGCCACACCAGCCCGATATCGATGGCGGGAATGGGCTCCTTGATGGGGCGCGCCTCGACCCGCTCCTGCTCCAGCGACCAGGGGCGATAGGCAAAGTCGGGCAACAGGGCGACCCCGAGCTGGCTTGCCACCAGACTGCGCACCGCCTCCACCGACGCGGTGCGCAGCACGATACGGGGGGAGATGCCGTAGCGACGCAGGCCGCCACCGATGATCTGATCCAGCTGATCGGCGGTCAGCGAGATCATCGGCTCCTCCCCCAGCGCGGTGAGCGAGAGGGTCGACTCGGCGCAGAGCGGGTGGTTGGCGGCCAGCCAGAGGCGCAGCGGCGAACGGGTCAGCAATTCGGTATCAAACGCCTCTTGCCGGATGGTGCGGTTGGTCATCAGGATCCCCACATCCACCTCGCCATTGACGATCTGGTGCTCCAGAAAAGGCTGTTCATCCTCCTTCACCTCGATCTGTACCGCCGGAAAGGCACGGCGAAAGCGGCCAAGCGCCTCTGAGAGGTAGTAACCCGCCACCAAGGTGGTCACGCCGATGGTGAGTCGCCCCTGATCCTGCTGGGCCACCGCTTTGAGGGAGTGGCTCGCCTCGGTCATGGCGCCGAGAATGCGGCGGGCGTGGAGCAAAAACTGGTGGCCCTGGGTGGTGAGGGTGACGCCGCGCGGATTGCGCTCGAATAGCGGGGCGCCGAGCTCGGTCTCCAGCTCGCGAATGGCGCTGGTGACCGCAGACTGGGAGATATGAAGCTCGGCTGCGGCACGACTCACTGAAAAGCTGTCGGCCACGGCAACAAAATAACGGATCTGGCGAAAGGTAAAGTTCATCGGGCATCCTTGCCGATTGGTACGATGAGTGTGATTGGTAAGATTGACTGCCAGCTTAACCGTAAACGGGCGCCTCGCCAAAACCGGACACTGCTGCCAACTCAATGATCTGCCGATTAAAACCATGCCCCTGCGGCTTGGCGAGCACAACAGGGGCATGGGTCATCGCAGCAAGGTGCAGACAGGGCTATCAGGATTTGTTGAGATACCCCGCCAGCTGGCCGATCAGCCGCTTGCGCAGCTCGCCGAGTTTCGGTTTTTCGTCCGCACACCAGGGCAGCGGGCGGCACACCTCTATAGTACGCAGGCCAAGGCGAGCGGTGAGAAGCCCGGCCCCCACCCCTTGCGCCGCGCGGGCAGAGAGCTTGGCGGCAAACTCGGCGCCCAGCAAGTCCATCCCCACCTCGGTCACCAGCTCGGTGGCACCGGCGTAGAGCATGTTGCGAAACACCTGACGGATGAGGCGGATGCGGCTCCAGTAGCCGAGCTCGATGGCGTAGACATCGGCGATATCCTCGATCATCCGCAGGTTGCGCCACAGCATCAGCATCATGTCGACGGTGGCAAGCGGGCTTAGCGCCACCAGCACCGCGGCCTCCCCCGACCATTTGGCCACCCGCGCCTGGGCCAGCTTGTCACGCTCGCCGAGTACCAGCTGGCTATAGAGGGTCAGCACTTCCCGATCGCTGTGGCTCTCATCGAGCTGGGCCAGCCAGGTTTGATACCCCTCGCGCCCCTTGTCGCCACTTTTGACCGCCAACCCTTCGCAAAAGGCCTGCCCCTGCCCGACTCCCTGATGAGCAAGCAGATCTTCTGCTCGCGAGCGCACATCCTGACGCCGCTTGAGGGTGCGCAGCCGCAGCCACTCGCGCCCCACCACGCTGGCGGTTCCCGCCGCCACCAACGCCGAGGCTGCCAGCCAGGCGCTGCCCCAGAGCGGGGTGGTGAGGAATTGATCGTAAAGAAAGGCGCCATACTGGCCCAACGAGAGTAAACCGACCGCTCCCAGCCCCCACGCCAGCAGCCGATGACGGCGACGCGGTTTGATGACGAGGGCGCTCTCCACCTCGGTGAACTCGTCCAGCTCGTCGAGGCGCTCGAAACTCGCCTCCTCCAGCCGCTGGGCTGGTGCGGGCGGTCGCTCGTCACTGGCCACCGTCAAGGCTGGCTCAAGGATCACCTTGCCCTGCAGCGGTGGCCGCTCTTTTATCTGATCGTTCATCGCCTTATTCTCCTGAAAACAGTCTCCTGCGGGCGGCGCAGGAAACAAACCCGGGCCGCACACCGTTATTCGAGGTGATCCCCGAGCAGAAACTCCAGCGCTGCATCGAGCCGGATATGGGGCAGCGCCTGATGGGGGCTCATGGGCATGGGGCGAAACGCCTGAAAATCAAAACCCTGACTGTTCCACCACTGTGCGGGGGGAATATGAGGCGGCACCTCCCCGGGGAAGAGCAGCAGCGGCTCACCGTTCAGGCTGGTGCCACGGATGGCGGGGAACTCGCGGCCATTGGCCACCCCCTTGCCAACTTCCGTCGCCTTGATGGCGGCGAGCGCCAGACACTCGGTGGTGATCCCCTCAAAACGGGCCTGACCGCGACCGCTGCGTACCAGATGCTGCAGCAGGGAGACCATGGGCGCATGCTGTTCGGGGGTGACGTGATCGGCCTTGCTCGCCACAAACAGCAGCTTGTCGATACGGGGCGAGAAGAGTCGCCGCCACCAGTTGCTCTTGCCGTAGGCAAAGCTCTCCATGATGCGGGCGATGGCCTGCTGCATGTCGCCAAAGCTGGCCGCCCCGGCGTTGAGAGGCTGCAGGCAATCCACCAGCACGATCTGGCGATCAAAGCCGGCAAAGTGCTGCTCATAAAAACCCTGCACCAGATGCTGTTTGTACTGCTCGAAGCGCTGCCTGAGAGTGGCGTAGAGGGTACCATCGGCGGGCTCGCTGTCAGGCATCTCCCACACCCAGGGGACAAATTGCAGCATGGGGGCACCGGCATACTCCCCCGGCAACACGAAGCGACCGGGTTGAATAAGGTGCAATCCCAGCTCCTGTTTGCAGGCATGCAGATAGGCGGTGTAGCGCTCGGCAAGCTCAGCCACCGGCCGCTCTTCGAAGCGCTGATCGACCTGCCACCCGGGTGTCAGCCAGCTGGCGGCAAGTGCCTGCAGCTCTGGGCGACGAAGCTGCTCGCGCACCTGTTCGCTCCACTGCGCGTAGCTCATCTCAAGGAGCGGCAAGTCGAGCAGCCACTCCCCGGGGTAGTCCACCAGATCCACGTAGAGGGTGGAGATCTCCCCCAGATGCTTGCGCAGAGGGTGACGGGTGCGATAGCGGATTTCGAGGCGCACTTCGGCCACCCCGCGGGTGGGCTCGGGCCAGGCAGGTGGATCGCCAAACAGGGAGTCGAGGCCACGCTCGTAGGCAAAGGTGGGGATGTGGGCATTGAGCTGCGGCACCCGGCGGGCGCCGAGGATGCGCCCTTGACGCAGGGCATCCCACAACGGCAAACGGCCATCGATGGCCGCGTGTTCCAGCTGGTTGACCAGCGCCGTGATAAAGGCGGTTTTACCGCTGCGAGAGAGGCCGGTCACCGCCAGCCGGATATGGCGATCCCGCACCCGGTTCACCACGTCGTTCGCCTTGTGTTGCAGGCGAGTCAACTTCTGTTCCAGTTTATTGAGTATCAAGGCTTGACCCGTTCTCCCTTGGTGGTTGCATCTGGATAGCTGGTGTCGATAGTGGCGCATCACGGGAGGCGCCGCCATCGACATGGGGGCTTCAGCAAGCACTACAGCTTGCGAAATTCCCGCTGCAGGGTGAACTCCCTGGAGGTTACCAGCTTCTCGATCCGCTGAACTCTGGGCTCCAGCGCGTCAAGTTCCTGCGCGATGCGGCCCAGCGCCTGATGAGGGGTGATCCCCGCCTGCCAGCTGCGCGCTTTCATCCGCACCTCGGCAAAGTCGGCATCCTCTTGTGAATAGAGGGTGACCGGCTTTTTGTCGAGCAAGAACCAGGCAGCGATATAGGCGGTGAAGGTAATGAAACCGGCGAAGATAAGGCCACTGATGGCGAGCAGCCGCACGATCCAGGTCTCCACCCCGAAATACTCAGCCAAACCGGCACAGATCCCGGCTATCTTGCCACGCTGGGGATCACGATAGAGGTTACGCCCTTCACGACTGACACTGCTCATACCTTGTTCCTCCAACCGGGTACTTCCGCATCCAGAATCGATTCGAGCGCGCCCACTCGCTCCTGCATCTTCTCGGTGCGAGCTAGCAGCCCTTGCAGCTGTTCCCGCTCGCTATCGGCAAGACCGGCGCCAATGCGCCCCTTGGCACGATAGTGCAGCACCAGCCAGATGGGGGCTACCACCACCATGAAGACCACCATGGGAACCATCAATACGCCCAGCAGATCTTCCATCTGTTACTCCCCCTGTTTGCCTTCGCTTTTGCTGTCGCCCTGGCCCAGCTTCTGGCGCATCGCTTCCAGCTCGCGGCTTATCTGATCGTCCACTTCCAGCTCGGCAAACTGCTGCGCCAGCGCCTTGTCGGACTGACCCAGATCGGCGCGCGCTTCCATTTCGTCGATGCGACGCTCCATCCGCTCAAACTTGCTCACCACCGCCTGGCTCTCGCCACGGGCTACCTGGCTCTGCACATTGAGACGGCTGCTGGCCGCTTCGGTGCGAATGGCCATCGCCTTTTGACGGGCGCGGGCATCTTCCAGCTTGGCTTCGAGCTGGCGGATCTCCTCACCCAACTTCTCGATGCCACTGTCGACCGCCTGCTGCTCGCGGTAGAGGGTCTCCGACAACTCGGTCTGTTTCTTCTTCTCGATAAGGGCGGCGCGGGCCAGATCTTCACGTCCCTTGGTCAGGGCCAGCTCGGCCTTGGCTTGCCACTCGTCGACCCGCTCCTGATGACGGGCGACCTGACGACCAATCTCTTTCTGGCTGGCGAGGAAGCGGGCCAGATTGGAACGTTCCTTGACCAGCTCGTCCTCCATCTCCTGGATGATCAGGCGCACCATCTTCTGGGGATCTTCTGCCTTGTCGAGCAGGGCCGTCAGGTTGGAATTGATGATGTCGGCCAGACGGGAAAAAATACTCATGATTGCACTCCTGTTATTGGCATGGCGTTGTTTCTCCATTGACAATGGCAACTTGTGTGCCAATCTGGAACAAAATTTAACTTGTTGATTTATATGGGGCAGAATAGCCGGATTGCAAGATGCCTCGCGCAAGTGATGATTAAAATCACCAACTTTTGGTAAGATTGACCAGCTTTTACAACTGACAGGGATCACTATGACCACGGCCACGGAAAGCCTGCTGGGGGAATCCAACGCATTTCTCGAGATCATTGAGCAGGCCTCACGGCTCGCCCCGCTGCGCAAACCCGTGCTGATCATCGGTGAGCGGGGGACGGGCAAGGAGCTGATCGCCCACCGCCTACATTATCTCTCGGCGCGCTGGGATCAAAGCTTTGTCACCATCAACTGCGCCACCCTGAGCGAGAGCCTGCTGGAGACCGAGCTGTTCGGTCACGAAGCGGGATCGTTTACCGGCGCAGCCAAGCGCCACCAAGGCCGCTTCGAGCGGGCCGATGGCGGCACCCTCTTCCTCGACGAGCTGGCCACCACCAGCGCCCGGGTGCAGGAGAAGTTGCTGCGGGTCATCGAGTATGGCGAGTTCGAGCGGGTGGGCGGGGCCAAGCCCCTCAAGGTGGATGTGCGGCTGGTCTGCGCCACCAACGAAGATCTCCCTGCGCTGGCCGACAAGGGGCAGTTTCGCCACGATCTGCTCGATCGGCTCGCGTTTGATGTGATCACCCTACCCCCCTTGCGGGAGCGGCGGGAAGATATCCTGATGCTGGCGGAGCACTTCGCCCACAGCATGACCCGGGAGCTGGGCTATCCGCTGTTTGCCGGTTTCTCGCGCAAGGCGACCCAGTTGCTGCTGGATTACCACTGGCCGGGCAATGTGAGAGAGCTGAAGAACGTGGTGGAGCGCAGCATCTATCGTCAGGGCAATCCCCAGCTGCCGCTCTCGACCCTGGTGCTCAACCCGTTTGATTCCCCCTGGCGACCACAGGTCACGCAACCTGCGCAAGAGGCCCGAAGCGAGGTACAATATGCATCCCCCCTCGCCTTGCCGCTCGATCTCAAGCAGGCTGTGGCGGAGTACGAGATTAATTTACTCAAGCAAGCGATGCAGCAATCCCAGTATAATCAGCGCAAAGCCGCTCAACTGCTGGCCTTAAGCTATCACCAGTTCCGTGGCATGCTACGCAAATATCAGCTGCTGGATGGCGATAACGATGCAGAACAAGAATGAAGGAGCGCGGTTGATGCCGACTCCAGCAACACGCCAGCCTTCGCGCTGGCACATTTGTATCAAAACGTGCGTACAAAACCCCTATAAGAACATGGTTCAACAATGAGAATGCTCACACCCTTGCTGCTGGGTCTGCTGGTGCTGGTCACCGGCTGCCAGAAGCAACCCGAGGCCTCCAAAACCGGACTCATCTATTGTGCTGAGGGATCCCCCCTCTCCTTCAATCCCCATGTTTCCAACTCCGGGGTGACACTGGATGCCAGTGCCCGTCCGCTCTACGACCGCCTGCTGGAGGTGAACCCCAACACCCTGGCGCTGGAACCAGCGCTCGCCACCAACTGGCATGTCAGCGAGGATGGCCTCACCTATACCCTGACCCTGCGCAAGGGGGTGACGTTTCACCATACCCCCTGGTTCAAGCCCACCCGCACTTTCAATGCCGATGACGTGGTCTTCACCTATGCCCGCCAGCTTGACGAGCAGCACCCCTATCACAATGTCTCCGGCGGCGATTACCCCTACTTCTACAGCCTGGGGCAAGATCTGCTGATCAAGCGGGTGAGCAAGAAGGGGCCGCAGACGGTAGTGTTCGAGCTGAACCAGCCGAACGCCTCCTTCCTCGCCACTCTGGCCAGCGACTATGCGGTGATCCTCTCCGCCGAATACGCCGAGCAGATGTTGCAGGCAGGCACCCCGGCCCTGCTGGATAGCCGCCCCATCGGCACCGGGCCGTTCAGCTTCAAGGAGTATCGCCACAACGAGTTCATTCGCTATCTGCGCCACCCCGGCTATTGGGGTGGAGATGCCAAGATTGAACAGCTGGTCTACGACATTACCCCCAAATCCGCCAAACGGCTGGCCAAGCTGCTGACCGGCGAGTGCGACGTTATGAGCACCCCTTCCGCTAGCCAGCTCTCGGTGATCAAGCAAAATCCGGCGCTCAGTCTCTCGGTCCAGTCGGGGATGAACGTGGCCTTTTTGGCCCTCAATACCCGCAAGCCGCCGTTCAACAACGTCAAGGTGCGGCAGGCCATTGCCAGCGCCATCAATATCGACAACCTGTTGCAGGCGGTCTATTTCGATACTGGTCTGCCCGCCAACAGCCTGCTGCCGACCCTCTCATGGGGGTACAACCCCAGCCTGCCCGAGCGCAAACCCGACCTGAAACGGGCGCGCCAGCTGCTCAAGGAGGCGGGGCTGGAGAAAGGATTCGAGATGCAGGTGCTGGTGCAACCGGACGCCCGCCCCTACAACCCGGATGCGGTCAAGACCGCCCAGCTGATCCGCAGCGATCTGGCCAAGGTCGGGATCAAGCTCAAGATCGTGCAACGGGAGTGGCCGGTGATCGAAGGCCGTCTCACCAAGGGGCAGTACGACAGCCTGCTCTCCGGCTGGATTGCCGACAACGCCGACCCGGACAACTTCTTCCGCCAGCTGCTGAGCTGCTCGGCAGTGGAGCGCGGCAACAACTACAGCCGCTGGTGTAGCCCGGCCTTCGATCAGTTGCTGGATGATGCGGTCACCACGCCCCAGCTCTCGTTCCGGCTGCGTAACTACTACTATGCCCAGACCCTGCTTAACGAACAGCTGCCGCTGATCCCGCTGGCGCACGCCTTGCGTACCCAGGTCAGCCGCAGCGACATCGAGGGGCTGACGCTGATGCCCTTTGGCGGCACCTCCTTCAACCAGGCTCACAGGGAGTAAGCATGCTTCTATACACCTTGCGCCGCATCAACCTGCTGCTTATCACCCTGCTGGCGCTGACCTTTGTCGCCTATCTGCTGGACTATCGGCTGATCGGCAATCAGCTCAGCTTCTGGAGCGGCTATCCCGATTTCCTGCGCCGCATTTTTGCAGGCGACCTGGGGCTCTCCAGCGTCTCCGGGCTACCGGTGCTGGACGAGATCCGCCACTACTTCCCGGCGACCCTGATCCTCTGTCTGGCGGCGTTCGCCATCTCGCTGCTGGTGGGCATTCCCCTCGGCACCCTGGCTGCCCTGTCACAGGGCAAGACGCTGGATCTCTCCATCATGACTGCCGGTCTTATCGGCTATGCGGTTCCGGTGTTCTGGCTGGCGCTGCTGGTGGTGATGCTCTTTTCGCTGGATCTCGGCTGGTTGCCGGCATCGGGCCAGATCAGCCTGCTCTACGACGTGCCCCCCATTACCGGCATCGCGGTGATCGATGTGCTGCTCAGCAACGAGCCTTGGCGGCAAGCGGCGCTGCATGATGCCCTGCGCCACCTGATCCTTCCGTCACTGGTGCTGGCGGTAGTGCCTACCACCGAGGTGATCCGCCATGTACGCAGCTCCCTCATCGACGTGATGAAGCAGAACTACATCAAGGCGGCAGCGAGCCGGGGCCTTTCCAAGGCGCAGATCGTTTGGCGCCATGGTCTGAAGAACGCCCTGCCGCCGGTACTGCCGCTGCTGGGTCTGCAACTGGGTAGCGTGCTCACCTCCGCCATGATCACCGAGGTGGTGTTCGAGTGGCACGGGATCGGCCGCTGGCTCATCAGCAGCATCGCCCTGCAGGATTACGCCGCCATTCGCGGCGCGACCCTGGTGGTCGCCAGTTTCGTGATCCTGACCAGCGTTAGCACCGAGTTGCTGACCACCCTTATCTATCCGGCACGGCGCAAAGAGTTGTATGCCAAACAAGATTGAACGCGCTCATGGCGTGACCAGGAGCCAGGTATCCTATGCAAGATAAATCGAACATCTATCCCGAGCTCAAGATCCTCTCGCCCCTTGAGCAGACGTGGGCCTCCTACAGCCGCAATCCGCTGGCGATGGCAGGGCTTTGGTGCTTTTTGCTGTTGCTGCTCATCACGCTGGTGGGGCCGCTGGTCGTCCCCTACGGCATCGATGAACAGCACACCGACAAGCTGCTGCTCGCCCCCTCCTGGGCGGCAACCGGCAACATCGACTACTTCCTCGGCACCGACGATCTGGGGCGCGACATGCTCTCCCGGCTGGTGGTGGGGGCGCGCCTCACCTTCGGCTATGCGCTGGTCGTGGTGGTGATCGCCATGGTGGTTGGCTCCGCCATCGGTATCCTCGGCGGGATGAGCAAGGGGCTTAAATCGAGCGTGCTGCACCACCTGCTCGATACCCTGCTCTCCATCCCCTCCCTGCTGATGGCCATCATCATGGTCGCCATCATGGGGCCGGGTTTTGGCAATACCCTGATTGCCATTACGCTCGCTTTGATCCCGCCCTTTATCCGGGCCACCTATAACGCAGTGCATGCCGAGATGCAGAAGGAGTACATCACCGCCAGCCGCCTCGATGGCTCGCCTCCCTTCCGGATCATGCGGCTGGCTATTTTGCCCAACATTGTCGAAACCCTGGTGGCCCAGACCACCCGCACCTTGTCGGCGGCCATTCTCGATATCTCGGCGGTCGGTTTTCTTGGCCTCGGCGCCCAATCTCCCCAACCGGAGTGGGGCACCATGCTGGCCGATTCGAGCGACCTTATCTATCTCGCCCCCTGGACCGTCACCCTGCCAGGCATCGCCATCCTGTTCAGCGTGCTGGTGACCAATTTAGTTGGTGAAGGCATTCGCGAAGCACTCAAAGAGGGGAATGACTGATGCCGCTGCTCGACATTCGCAATCTCACCATCGAGATCGACACCCCGCAAGGCAAGGTCAAGGCGGTGGACAAGGTGAGCCTGACCCTGACCGAGGGGGAGATCCGCGGTCTGGTGGGTGAATCCGGCTCCGGTAAAAGTCTGATCGCCAAAGTGATCGTCGGCATCGAGAAGGACAACTGGACGGTACGTGCCGACCGGATGCGTTTCAACGACATGGATCTGCTGACCATGGCCCCCAAGGAGCGCCGTCGCATCATGGGCCGCGAGATCGCCATGATCTTCCAGGACCCCATCAGCTGTCTCGACCCCTCCGAGGAGATCGGCACCCAGCTGGAAGAGGCGATCCCGACCGATTCGTTCGAGGGACAATTCTGGCAGCGCTTCCAGTGGCGCAAGAAGAAAGCCATCGCCCTGCTGCACCGGGTAGGCGTCAAGGATCACCGCAAGGTGATGCGCGCCTATCCCCACGAGCTGTCGGATGGCATGTGCCAGAAGGTGATGATCGCCATGGCCATTGCCAACCAGCCGCGTCTGCTGGTAGCCGACGAGCCCACCAGCGCCATGGAGTCCACCACCCACTCCCAGATCCTGCGACTGCTGGACAAGATGAACAAGCTGGGCAATACCACCATCCTGATCATCAGTAACGATATCGCCGCCATCGCCAACCTGACCGATACCATCAACGTGATGTACTGCGGCCAGATGGTGGAGGTAGGCACCCGGGAGCAGATCCTCGAGACCCCGCATCACCCCTATACCGATGCCCTGCTCAAATCGATCCCCGACTTTGACAAGCTGGTGCGCCACAAGTCGCGCCTAGAGACCCTGCCCGGCGTCATCCCGCCGCTGCAACACCTGCCCATCGGCTGCCGTCTGGGGCCGCGCTGCCCCTATGCCCAGAAGCAGTGCGTGCAAACTCCGTTGATGAACAAGATCAAGGGCCATCAGTTCAGCTGTCACTTCCCGCTGAACATGGAGGAGCCGAAAAAATGATGACCGTTAATGCCCCCATGAAGGAGCCCCGCTTGTGATCGAGCCATCCCTGTTGCAGGTCAGAGGCCTTAGCAAAACCTACCAGAACCGCACCGGTCTATTCCGTCGTCAGGCGGTGGAGGCGATCAAGCCCCTCTCGTTCGATCTCGAAGTGGGTCAGACCCTCGCCATCGTCGGCGAAGCTGGCTCCGGCAAGAGTACCCTCGCCCGCATTCTGGCTGGCATGATCGAACCCACCAGCGGCGACATCGCCATCGACGGCCAGCTGATGGTGCATGGCGATTACCAGACTCGCTGCAAACTGCTGCGGATGATTTTTCAGGATCCCAACACCTCGCTGAACCGCAAGATCCGGGTCGGCCAGATCCTGGAAACCCCACTGCGCCTCAATACCGAGATGACCGAGGAGGAGCGCCGCGAGAAGGTGGTGCAGACCCTGCGCATGGTGGGGATGCTGCCGGATCACGCCCTCTTCTACCCGCAGATGCTCTCCTCCGGTCAGCAGCAGCGGGTTGCGCTGGCGCGGGCGCTGATCCTCAACCCCAAGATCGTGGTGGCCGATGAGGCGCTCTCCACGCTGGATATCTCGGTGCGCTCCCAGATCATAAACCTGCTGCTGGAGATGCAGGAGACCATGGGACTGAGTTATGTGCTGGTAGCCAACGATTTGGGTATCGTCAGCCATATCAGTGACGAGGTGCTGGTAATGCACGAAGGTCGGGTGGTGGAGCGCGGCAAGACCCTCAAAGTGTTTGCCGATCCCCAACATGAGGTGACTCGCCGTCTCATCCAGAACTACAACAACGAATACCGCAAATAGAGAGGCGCTGGCCACCTCCCCTGCCGCTGTGTTTCGCCGAGCTCACACGGCGGGATCAAAAAAGCCCACTGCATGCAGTGGGCTTTCTGTTACCGGCGTTGCTGCTTAGGCTTGCAGCAGCAGACGGTTGATGCGGGAGACGAAGCTCGCCGGATCGTTCAGCCCGCCCTGCTCGGCCAGCTGGGCCTGTTCGTGCAGCAGGGTGACCCACTCACCGAACAGTGCCTCGTCTTCAATGGTGTCGAGTTTCTTCACCAGCGCATGGTCAGGGTTGAGCTCCAGAATGTACTTCTGCTCCGGTACCGGCTGGCCGGCCGCGCGCATCAGCTTGATCATCTGGGTGCTCATACCGTAGGCGTCGGTGACGATGCAAGAGGGGGAGTCGGTCAGACGGTGAGTGACACGCACCTCTTTCACTGCATCGCCCAGGCTCTTCTTGACCCGCTCAACCAGACCGGCGTTGGCTTTTTCGGCCTCTTCTTGCGCCTGCTTGGAGGCTTCATCTTCCAGATCGCCGAGATCCAGTTCGCCACGGGTGACGGAGATGAGCTGCTTGCCATCGAACTCGGTCAGGTGGCTCATCAGCCACTCGTCCACGCGCTCCCACATCAGCAGCACTTCGACACCCTTCTTGCGGAAGATCTCGAGATGCGGGCTGTTCTTGGCAGCGGCATAAGAGTCGGCGGTGATGTAGTAAATCTTCTGCTGACCTTCCTTCATGCGGCCAACGTAATCCTCGAGAGAGACGGTCTGGGCTTCGCCCTCACCAGCGGTGCTGGCAAAGCGCAGGAGCTTGGCGATCTCTTCGCGGTTGGCGTAATCCTCGGCCGGGCCCTCTTTGAGCACATTGCCGAACTCGCTCCAGAACTTGGCGTACTTCTCGGCATCGTCTTTCGCCAGCTTGGAGAGCATGGTCAGAACCCGCTTGGAGCAAGCCTTGCGCAGGGAGGCGGTCACCTTGTTGTCCTGCAGGATCTCGCGGCTGACGTTGAGCGGCAGATCGTTTGAGTCCAGCACCCCTTTGACGAAACGCAGGTAGGTCGGCATAAACTGCTCGGCGTCGTCCATGATGAAGACGCGCTGCACGTAGAGCTTCAGACCGTGCTTCTGCTCGCGGTTGTAGAGGTCGAACGGTGCGCGGGCCGGTACGTAGAGCAGGCTGGTGTACTCTTGCGCCCCTTCCACCCGGTTGTGACCCCACAGCAGCGGATCTTCAAAGTCGTGGGCGACGTGCTTGTAGAACTCCTGATACTCCTCGTCCTTGATATCTTTCGGGTTGCGGGTCCACAGTGCCGTGGCGCGGTTGACCTGCTCCCACTCGCCCGGGGTGCCGACGATGGTCTCACCATCCTCTTCCCGATCCGGGGTACCCTCTTTGAACATCTCGACCGGTACGCTGATGTGGTCGGAATATTTGCCCACCACGGAGCGCAGACGCCAGTCGTCGAGGAACTCGTCCTCTTCGGCACGCAGGTGCAGGATGACGTCGGTACCGCGACCAGCTTTGGTTACGTCAGCGACGGTGAAGGAGCCTTCCCCTTCCGATTCCCATTGTACGCCCTGCTCCGGAGCAGTACCGGCGGCGCGGGAGACCACGGTCACCTTGTCGGCCACGATAAAGGCGGAGTAGAAACCGACCCCGAACTGGCCGATCAGCTGGGAATCCTTGCCCTGATCGCCGGAGAGGTTTTTGAAGAATTCTGCGGTGCCGGACTTGGCGATGGTACCCAGGTGCTCAATCACCTGATCACGGGTCATACCGATCCCGTTATCGGAGATGGTCAGGGTACGCTTCTCTTTGTCCACCACCAGACGCACACGCAACTGGCCGTCGTTTTCGAACAAAGAGGCATCGGAAAGCGCCTTGAAGCGCAGCTTGTCCGCCGCATCGGAGGCGTTGGAGATCAGCTCGCGCAGGAATACTTCTTTGTTGGAGTAGAGGCTGTGAGCCATCAGGCTCAGCAGTTGTTTGACTTCAGTCTGAAAGCCGTGGGTTTCGGCATGAACACTTTGGGTCATGGACCAATCCTCAGAAACATCGGGTTGAACATATGCCCAACCTAGATGGGGACGGCCAATCAAATATCAAGGGGCGAGTGTGCAATCCCGCTCACTCGCCCCTTTAAATCCGCTCAAACGGCTATTTCTTACCCAGCGCGACCGCTATTAATGCGGGGAAACTGGCTTTCGCCTTGCTATTTCAAGCGTTGGCGCCCCATTAGGGAGTGGGAGAGCGTGGTGCCATCCACCAGCTCCAGCTCGCCCCCTACCGGCACACCGTGGGCGATGCGGCTCACCTCTACCCCGGCATGACGGGCCATGTCGGCGATATACCAGGCCGTAGCATCCCCCTCGATAGTGGGATTGGTGGCGAGGATCAGCTCGTTGATGTGCTCTTCTTTCAACCGACGCTCGAGAATATCGAGACCCAGCTCCTCCGGGCCTATGCCGTCCAGCGGCGACAGATGGCCCATCAGCACAAAGTAACGACCGGAAAACTGACCGGTCTGCTCGATGGCCGCCACGTCCGCCGGGCTCTCCACCACGCAGAGCAGGCCATTCTCTTCCCGCTTGGGATTGGCGCAGATATCGCAGCGGTCGTTCTCGGTAAAGGTGCGGCAGTGGCTGCAGTGGCCAATCTCGGTCAGGGCGCGAGAGAGCAGCTGGGCCAACCGCAAGCCGCCGCTGCGCTCACGCTCAAGCAGGGTAAAGGCCATCCGCTGGGCAGACTTGGGCCCCACCCCCGGCAATACCTGCAGGGCTTTCATCATCTCATCGAGCAGGGGACTGAACTTCATAACACTCCTTACACGGGCCTGCCCCTCGCCACCACCAGGGCCACGACGGGTCAGCAAAACAGGATAACGCCATTGGCGCAGGACTATACCCGAGCCCGCCGCCCATCGCCATCGGCTTGCCCACAGCGCTCGCAAAAACGCGGATAGCAAAAAGCCCCGATGTTTCCATCAGGGCTTTTCAATCTGGCAGTGCATGTGCTGTGAGCGTCAAATTCGCAGCAGCAAATCATCGACTATTCTGCATTGCCACTTTTTAAGACGAGCCGCGACACCGGACAAACCAAGCGAGATTTTTCGCTCCGCACTGGTTGCACCACATCAGGATGGCGCTTAAAAACAAAAAAAACCGACCATTAGGTCGGTTTTTGCAATTTGGCGGTGAGGGAGGGATTCGAACCCTCGATACGTTGCCGTATACACACTTTCCAGGCGTGCTCCTTCAGCCACTCGGACACCTCACCAAATTTTGGTCTGTGGTTTAACGTGTTCAGCCAACACGGCATTCGCTGCGCTGTTGCGCTGGAACGGGGCGTAATGTAAGGGATACGATGGCTTTTGGTCAATGCAATTTTTTACTTTTTGCGTTCGTTTGCTCAATATCCGAACCAAGTGACCAAAAATATGCCGTTTCGTATCCCTTTCAATCAATTTACTGCCGCTTCGTGCAAATGTTCACCTTTGAGCGCCTCTTCCAGCGAGCCGTAAAATTCCAGCTTGCCGGGCTGCGGCCGCACCTTGGCACGGGCCAGGGTCTTGAGCGGTTGGAACTGCAACTCGGCCACCCGCAACTCGACACCGGCTTTAGCCATCTGCTTGCCAAAGTGGAGGAAGGCAGACAGGCCGCCCGCATCGAGGATGGAAACCGCCTCCATCTGCAACACCAGCACCTGGTGCCCTTTCACTTGAGCTTCCAGCTCGGCAAAGACCCGTTCGGCTGCGGCGAAGAAAAGCGGGCCGTTGATCTTGTAGAGCAGGCCGTTGTCCGGCACCTCATGGGCATAGCGCTTGTGCTCGGCCAAATCGTGCAGTTTGGTCATCTTGGCAATTTCGCGCATAAAGAGCAGGGACGCCAGAATCACCCCGAAGGTGATGGCGATGACCATGTCGAAGATAACGGTGAGCGACAGGCAGACCAGCAGCACCAGCACATCGGATTTGGGCGCGCGACGGATCAGCTCCACCACCTTGTGCGCTTCACTCATGTTCCAGGCCACGATGAGCAGCAAGGCAGCCATGGCCGAGAGCGGCAACCAGGAGAGCCAGGGGGCCAACACCAGAATGGCGGCCAGCACCACCAGCGCATGAACGATCCCCGAGATGGGGGACGTAGCGCCGGCACGCACGTTGGCGGCAGAGCGGGCGATGGCGGCGGTAGCGGTAATGCCGCCAAAGAAGGGGGCGAAGATGTTGCCAAGCCCCTGCCCCACCAGCTCGGCGTTGGAGCTGTGTTTGCGACCGGTCATGCCATCGAGCACCACGGCGCAGAGCAGCGACTCGATCGCCCCCAGCATTGCCATGGAGAAGGCGGCAGGCAGCAGCCGCTCAACAGCCGCCAGGTTCCATTCAACTGGCAAGCCATCAGGTCCGGGCAAGGCCCAAGGCATCACCAGGGTAGGCGCGATGGGCGGGATCCCCATCCCCTGGGTGCCATCGGCCAGGGTATAGCTGAACTTGCTGCCGATGGTGGCCACATCCACCCCGAAGTAATGGAGGCCAAAACCCAGACCTACCCCGACCAGCACCGCGGGCAAGTGGCCGGGCACAGGCAGACGCAGGCGCGGCCAGAGCAGCAGCACGGCCAGCGTTGCGACCCCCACCAGGGTATCGCCCCACTGCCAGCTTGGCAGGGCGGCGGCCAGCGCCTCGACCTTGCCCAGATAGGTTTCCGGCATCTCGGGCACGCTCAGGCCGAAGAAGTCCTTGATCTGCAAGGTGGCGATCACGATGGCGATACCACCGGTAAAGCCCAGCGTCACTGACGGGGGAATGTACTCGATAAGGCGGCCAAGACGGGCCATCCCCATCGCCACCAGAAAGAGGCCGGAGATGAGCGTTGCCATCAACAGACCACCGACCCCGAACTGCTGGGCGACCGGATAGAGGATCACTACAAAGGCAGCGGTCGGGCCGGAGATGGAGTAACGGGAACCACCGGTCACGGCGATCACGATACCGGCGATGATGGCGGTATAGAGACCGTGTTGCGGCGGTACACCGCTGGCAATGGCCAGCGCCATGGCGAGCGGGATGGCGATGATGCCCACCGTCACACCGGCAATAAGATCACGGCCGAAGCGGGCCATGCTATAGGGTTCATCAATACAGGACTGGCGTAAGGCTATGGCGAGCTTCACGCTATTTAAAGAGGCTTGCTTGTGCATGTATATCGTAATACCAGAAGAGGGAGATAAAGGCCGGAGAGATCCGGCGCCCGATCATCATCAAGGGCCGGCAGGGCTGTCGACGCGGCGATGGTATCCTGCGTAACCTTACTCCAGACGGGCCATTTTTTCGATGGGCAGGATCAATGAAACGCGCGCTCACCCATTATTTGGCCTATTTGCCGCCAAATCGCCGATCTTGGCTCCTGCTCTCCCCCTTTTTGCCACAAAGATTACCATTTGAGCCTCATCTAGTTACCAGCACGTTCGCGACATCATGCTGTCATCATCAGGTTGATGCGAACCGAACCAATGCCCCCTGCGCCGGTTGGGGGGAGCGATGGCAAGGGACTGATTGTGCTGAAAATAAACCGCAAAGCGCAACTTTTGGGCAAACAATCCGAAAATCCGGTTTTCGGGAAATTCGCGGGTTGACACCCGCCGCCCTGATCATTAATATTCGCCCCGTCTTAACGAGACAGGCAATTCCTCCTTAGTTCAGTCGGTAGAACGGCGGACTGTTAATCCGTATGTCACTGGTTCAAGTCCAGTAGGAGGAGCCACTTTTCCCTCGTAGTTCAGTCGGTAGAACGGCGGACTGTTAATCCGTATGTCACAGGTTCAAGTCCTGTCGAGGGAGCCACATTTGAAGCCCATTTTTCGAACTGGGCTTTTTCATATCCATCTCTCCATTGTTTCAAGCTGAGCCAGCTCCCCCTCACCGCTTGCTCTGCCACATTCCCCTCGCAGTGAACGATCCACTCTCCCTGTTTTCTCTCAACTCAAATTCGACTGACGATTACTCCGGTCCCTATCCGGCCAGCTCAGCTGGCAAATGGGTCACGATCTAAATAGCTGTTCCGAATAGTAGATCACTGGAGGAAGGGAACTCAGTCCAGTTTGTGCGATCTCATTAGTCGCCAAACAAAACAAGCCACACCCAAAGGACTGAGTTGATGCCTATCCTATCCCCCCCTGCCACGACCACAACGGCGCCGTATTCACAAAATCATCCATGCCACCCGTGATAAAGGGCATGCTCGTCGCTTGATGGCCATCTTGCTGTTACATGAAGGACGCACGGTCACTGATGTTCATCACCTTACCGGCGCTGCTCGCTCGACCATCGGCCGTTGGCTTCGGTGGTATCGAGATGACGGCATAGATGCGCTAGAAGCCTTACCGGCTGGCCGTGCCCCGGTCTTACCTATCGCCAAGATGGTCACCTTACTGGTGCTGCTCATGCAGTTTTCTCCGCAAGATTTTGGTTATCAGCGCAGCCGTTGGTGTTCTGAGCTATTGGCCATCAAAATCAATCGGTTAGCAGGCCTCAATATGGCAGCCTCCACGCTCCGCCGATGGTTACCTCGTATGGGCATTGTCTGGCGCAGGCCCGTGCCTACCTTGCGGATAAAAGACCCAGCTTATCAGGAGAAAATGGCGAATATCGACGCTGCGCTGGCCCGCTGTGATGCCGATAATCCGGTGTTTTATGAGGATGAAGTCGATATAGACCTCAATCCCAAATTAGGGGCCGACTGGATGTTCAGAGCGCAGCAAAAGCGGGTTGTCACACCGGGACAGAACGCGAAACATTACCTGGCAGGCGTTCTCCATGCAGGCAACGGAAGAGTGCTTTACGTCAGCGGGATAAAGAAAAACTCATCGCTGTTTATCGCCATGCTGGAAAAGCTGCGTCACCACTACCGACGAGCCAAAACCATCACGCTGATCCTCGATAACTACATCATTCACAAAAGCAAACAGACCGAGCGATGGTTGAAGAAGAATCCCAAGTTCTGCCTGGTATTCCAGCCAGTTTACAGTCCTTGGGTTAATCACATCGAACGGCTGTGGCACAAGTTACATGAAACCATCACACGCAATCATCAATGCAGAGGAATGGCCAACCTGCTGGCTCGAGTGAAACACTTCATGTATACCGTGTCTCCTTTCCCGGGGAATGGCTATGGCATAGCGAAGGTGTAGCACTATTGGGAACAGTTATTTAGCCCAAACCAGACGTCATCCCCTCCCCTGACGTAAATCCCCCCAGAACCCCTCTCCGGTAACAGCTTCCGGTCTTTCTGCTGGGAGACCATGGAGATGCTCAGACCGGAGCTGGTTGCACTGGCGTGGAGATAACACAGATTGAAAGATGGAGACGCTCAGGAAGGGCAAGGGAAGAGGAATGGTTAGTGGGCAAGACCGGAGCAACTCTGGGGCATATCCGGTCTTTGGGGCGGTTGCTGAGTGAGGTATCCTGATTTTCACAGACAGTTCCGATTGTTACGATGAGACGATCGGGGGTGTTGAATGAAATCGAGAGAACACGATTCACCAGAGTTTCGGGCAGAGGCGATTCGACTGCTGTTGGAGCAAGGCCTTGGCCAAGCTGAAGCCGCCAGAAGGTTGGGTATTGCCAAGGGCACACTGAGCAACTGGGTGGTCGCAGCCAAAGGAGGAAAGGATACATCGGTCATTCCCGGAGCGCGTTCTGTCGCCGAGCTGGAGGCTGAAGTGGCTCGGCTACGCAACGCTCTCGCACAAGCCAACATGGAGCGCGACATCATAAAATGGCCGCCGCGTACTTTGCTCAGGAGTCACTGCCAAGTACGCGTGGATAGCCAAGCAGCAGGACTTCTATCCCATTTCCGTTATCTGTCGTGTGCTGGAGGTCTCTCGTGCGGGCTTCTACCACCGGCGCCAGCGTTCACCGTCACAGCGCCAACAAGAAGATAAACGCCTCAAGGTCGCCATTCGGGCTGTGCAGCAGAAGAGGCCGCCCGTTGGGCTTATCCATCACACAGACTGGGGCAGTCAGTACTGTGCCAAGGCTTACCGGGCTCTCCAGGTACAATTTGGCATGCAGACCTCCATGTCACGCAAGGGGAACTGCTTCGACAATGCCCTGATAGAAAGCTTCTGGGGGTCTCTTAAAAATGAACTGGTTCACCACCATAGATTCAAGACGAGAGCAGAGGCCAAGGCAGCGATCCAGGAATACATAGAGATTTTTTACAACCGCCAACGTCGGTATTCACGACTTGGCAATGTCAGCCCGGCGGAGTTTAACAAGAGGTATTGGAGAACTGCTCAGGCTGCTTGATCCGGGACAGTCCGATCTTGTCAGGACACCTCATCCCTCGGTCAATGGGATTTTCATGACACCAGACATGGGGCTCTTGCTGTGGTGATGGCCTATGGGAAATCGACCCCGCCCTTCCTGCCTCTCTACGCAAGATTGCTTGTCTGGAGACATTGATCTGGCCCCAGACGGGGCTGTGACAAGAAAGGGATGAGGATGTTCACGCTGGCAGCGCTCGCCGTTTCCTCCTAAGATGGCGCCATCTTGATGACCCTAGTCCCAACCACGGAACCAATCATGTTAAAGCACCTGTTTTTACTCCCCTTCTGCCTGTTGCTGGGAGCCTGCTCCCTGACCCAATACAACGTCAGCGAGGCCGAAATCAATCAGTACCTCAAGGATCAGGTCTCTTTTGAAAAACAGCTGGGGATCCCCGGCATCATGTCGAGCAAGATCCGTCTGGATGAGATGCAGAGCCGTATCGGCCGCAAACAAGCAGATCGCATCGAGCTGGACGCCGCTGGCGACCTGCAGGTGAGCAGCCCCCTTGGCAGCCAGCAGATGAAGATCCGCTTTGCCCTGAGCGCACGCCCGGACTATGTGGCCGATCAGGGCGCCATCTATCTGCGCGACCTTGAGCTGGTCTCGGTCAAAACCGAGCCGGCCGATATCGGGGCCGCCCTCACCCCGCTGCTGCCCACCTTCAATCAGTCGCTCTCCCTGTTCCTGTCGCAGACGCCGGTCTACCGCCTTGACAGCAGCCGCAAGAACGAA
Organism: Aeromonas sp. 102P; assembly: GCF_051920345.1. Taxonomy (NCBI): domain Bacteria; kingdom Pseudomonadati; phylum Pseudomonadota; class Gammaproteobacteria; order Aeromonadales; family Aeromonadaceae; genus Aeromonas; species Aeromonas sp. 102P. The sequence continues at coordinate 3,240,222 of NZ_JBQBCZ010000001.1, forward strand.
GCCAGGATCAAGGAGAAGGTCGAAGCCCTCAAGGTGGAGCCTGGCCGTCTGGTCATCCCGTTCAAACTGCTCTGATCCCCACCGCACTGGCACTTTCAGCGCAATAAACAGATAACCGTCCTCTTCGACAGCGCACATCCGGTTTAACGTGCTGCCGCTCAGGGCGGTTTTTTACTTCTCAAGTCCCCGCCAACACAGCATAATGCAGACCATTCTCATTTAGATTCGTTATGAGAAGCGTCAATAATAAAACCAATGGTGAGAAGGGACATGAGAAAAACCGTACTGGTTCAGGCGATCGCCTGCGCACTGATCAGCGGCGCCGCATACGCTGCCGTCAAAGTCGAAGACAAGACATTCAATACCGCCGCCAACATGCTGGCCTATACCGAATTCGAGCTCTCCGGTGAGCCGCTGGCCGAAGCGCTGGGGCTGGATCTGGACGTGCTGGATGCCAACCGTGCCGATGAGCCGACCCCGTTCGACTTCGCCGCTGGCATCGAATCCTACGAATACTCCGAAGAGGCGATGTACGCCCTCAACTACCAATCCGGCATGGGCCCTCATCTGGTGAACGGGCCGCAAAACCTGGCTCGTGGTGGCACCATGGCCTCTCTGGGACAACGGGTGTTGGCCATGGCCGATGCCGTTGGCTTCCCGGCTGATGAAGTGCCGCAGGGCATGTATCCCCTCTCCCTGCCCTACGCCTCCGCCAATCCGGAGTTTGCCCAGGCCGTCAACGCCACCCCGGTCAATGGCGACCAGATCACCATCAAGACCGCCAAAGGGACCGAGAAAACCGTCAAGACCCAGGTGCCCGCCTACTTCCGCGACTACAGCACCCTGCGCTGGAGCGGCAGCGACAACCTGCTGGTGCCCGCAGCGGTGGGCGGTATCCTGCTCAAAGAGGTGATGTGGTCCCAGGACTTCCTCGGCGGCATGCACGTGGCCGAGACCGATGAAGAGGTAGAAGCCGCCTCCGCCAGCATGGATCAGGATGGCAAGCACAAGCTGGGCGTCTCTGCCGCCGATGGCTTCAACGGCATGATGCTGACCGAGCAGTCCATCGACAAGCTGGCCATCATGCAGAACCAGCTTGGCTTCGATGGCAAGCAACTGGGCGCCAAGATCACCCCGCAGTACGATCCGGCCAAGGGCGTTGTCTACTTCCCCCATCAGGTGAAAGTGACCGAAACCAGCAACAACGATGCCGGTGCCATTGGCAAGCTGGAGGTGGTGGATGGCTCCGCCCAACTGCGCGATGCCTGGATGATGCTGTGGCCGCTCTCCGAGTTCTATGCCTTCAGCGATCAGCGCAGCGCCAACACCAACCAGAACCCGGCCTTCCACGCCGTGTTTGACGGCGCGCCGTTTGCCGCCACACCGGCTGCCAACAAGACCAATGACCTGGGCAAAGCCGTTGCGGGCAGCGATGCCTTCTCGCTGGCGATCAATCTCTCCAACCTCACCTTCAAGAACCTGGCTGCCCTGCACTTTGATACCAAGGCTAGCACCCTGGTCGACAGCTGGCAGGCAGGCAAACAGGGTAAGCACGTCACCACCTTTGACGCCGCTTACACACTGGTCGCCCTGCAGATCTTCCAGCGCGCTCAGGACGCGCTGCCGGTCGGTTACGCCGCCGGTGACAATGGCGAGCTGAACCTCAAGACCAAGCAGGGTCAAGAGGCGCTCGACTTGATCCGCAAACAGGCCGATTTCATCCTTGCCAACCTCAAGGGCAAAAATGGTCTGATGCATGACGGCATCACCCTGGGTGGCAAGCTCGATGCCGGCCACTCCATCGATGCACAGTTCGCAGCCATCCGTGGTCTGACCGCGGCGTTCCTCGCCACCTCCGATGCCAAGTACCGCACTGCCGCCCGCGAGCTGTTCATCGCCACCGACAAGGCCTACTTCAATGCCAAGGCGGGCACCTGGCTGGCGGGTAAACAGGGTGAATACACCCCCTGGACCCAGGCTGCCATTTCCGGCGCCCTGCGCTCTGCCATGCTGAACCTGCGCAACGAAGGGGCCGAGAAGGCGCCCGAGCTGGAGCTGGCCAAGCTGACCGGTCAGTACGTCAGCTGGTTCCGTGGCACCGTCAACGGTGGCATGCAGATGGCCGAGTGGATCGGTGACTCCGGCGAGAACATCATCGAAGGTGCCGGCAGCGACACCGACGAAGATGGCGTACCGCAAGTGACCGCCGCCGGTGGCAAGCACGGCACCGCCATGGTGATGGCCGCCAAAGCGGTGGTTAGCGAATAATCCTCGCCATTCACCAGCATGAAAAAGGGAGCCAGTTTGGCTCCCTTTGCATTACAGCGTCTGACACATGTTCAAGGGCTTTCCTCAAACCAGCTTGTCCAGCATCTCCTTGGTCACCAGCACAATCCCCTGCTCGGAGCGGTAGAAGCGGCGGCTATCCTCATCGGCATTCTCGCCCACCACCAGCCCATCGGGCAGCACACATCCCTTGTCCACCACCACCCGGCGCAGACGGCAACCGGCGCCGATCTCTACCCCGGGGAAGATGATGGCCTGGTCCAGGGTGCAGAAGGAGTGCACCCGCACATTGGTAAAGAGCACCGAGTTGAGCACAAACGACCCGCTGACAATGGTACCGCCCGAGAACATGGAGTTGATGGTCATGCCATGCTGACCATTGCGATCCTGCACGAACTTGGCCGGTGGCGTCAGGGTCTGGCTGGTCCAGATGGGCCAGTTCTGATCGTAGATGTCGAGCTCGGGCAGCACGGAGGCGAGATCCATGTTCGCTTCCCAGAAGGAGTCCAGCGTACCAACGTCACGCCAGTAGGGCTTTTGCCCCTCGCGCGCTCCGACACAGGACATGTTGAAGGGGTGAGCAAATGCCATCCCCTCCTCCACGATGCGGGGGATCACGTCCATCCCGAAGTCGTGTTTGGAGTCCTGATTGTGAATATCCTCCTCCAGCAGTTGGTAGAGGTACTCCGCCTCGAAGATATAGATCCCCATGGAGGCCAGCGAGCGATCTTCACAACCCGGCATGGCGGGCGGATTGGCCGGTTTTTCGACGAAGGCGCGGATCTTGCGCTGCTCGTCGATATCCATGATCCCGAAGGCGGATGCCTCGGCCCGCGGCACCTCGATACAGGCGACCGTCACCTTGGCACCAAGGCGCACATGGTCGAGCAGCATGGCGGCATAATCCATCTTGTAGATGTGATCCCCCGCCAGCACCACCAGGTATTTGGGGCCGTAGTCACGGATGATATCGACGTTCTGATAGATGGCATCGGCGGTGCCGCGATACCAGTGCACCTCGTCCACCCGTTGCTGGGCAGGGAGCAGGTCGATGAATTCGTTCATCTGGTAACGCAGGAAGGACCAGCCCGATTGCAGGTGACGCAGCAGGCTGTGGGATTTGTATTGGGTGACTACACCAACGCGGCGGATCCCCGAGTTGATACAGTTGGAGAGCACAAAATCAATGATCCGGAATTTGCCACCGAAATGGACGGCAGGCTTGGCGCGGTTGTCAGTCAACTGCTTCAGGCGACTACCACGTCCACCCGCCAGCACCAGTGCCATACTCTGGTTCAATAATTGTCGTGCTTTGGCACTATTTTCGGGCTCTAACAACATGATTTACCTCTGCCTTGTTTGATCTATTTTCAACTCATCTTCGCCTGTTTCGGCACCTGTGAAAGTGGTTTCACTCACATTTAACCGATCTCAATTGACCCTTTTCACCGAGTTGCGAGGAATAGCATGCTTTGCTCCACCAGCTTGGTTAAAATTCCCCCACAAAGCAGCCACTTCAAGGATGACAAGATGGTTCACAAGCTCGGACGTACCCTCTTTCTGATCGCCACCATAGTGACCATACCCCTGCTGCTCCTGCAAGCAGTTTGGTTGGCCCTTCAGAGCACACCGCTCACTTTGACCATTATTCTGGCCACCACACTGCTTGGCATGATCCTGCTGTTGATGCTGGCCATCCGCACCATGGATGGCATGCTCCAGCATCAGGAGCTCACCTGGGTCAAGGCGATCAGGGGGCGGGATCCCTCACAACTCGATGAACCCGCCTCCCAGGAGGTGCTGCAACAGCTGCTGGAGCAGTTCGAAAGCGCCGAGCAGAGCGCCCATCGCCAGCTGACCGAGCTCAGCAACCTGGCCACCACCGACGAGCTGACCCAGCTACTCAACCGCCACGCGTTTCGCCGCGACATGACCGAGTTGCTGCAGCGGGATCAGGACACCCAGACCGCGACCCTGGTGCTGATCCGTGCCACCGAGCTTGGCAAGATCAACGCCCAACGCGGCTTCCAGTCTGGTGATGCCTACATCAAGGACATGGCCGCTCTCATCAAGCGGGTGGTAAGCCGCTTCCCGGGCAATCAGGTCTACCGCATTTCGGGGGCTGATTTCGCCGTGCTGGTGCAACCGGTGGCCAATATTCCTCCCCATCTGCTGGGGCAGGATTTGAAGGTGGCCTTCGATCACTATCAGGATCAGCACGAGCTGGAGAGCACCGGTTACTCGGGGCTGACCAAGCTCAGCAGCGGCCAGAAAATTGAAGCCGTGCTGGCCAGAGCGGATCTGGCGCTGGCTCGCGCCCAGACCGAAACCATCAACGGCTGGGCCATCCAGCAGGATGACAGCGCCTCCGATCTGCAGGGCCAACACCACTGGCGCGACGTGCTGACAGAAGTGCTGGCGCAGGAGCGGCTCAGCTTTACCTACCAGCCGATCCAGCCCCTGCACCGCAGCATGCTGGCCTACAACGAGATCTACACCCGCTTCAGCGGCAATGATGGCACTGCCCTACCCACCGACACCCTGTTTGCCATGGCCCAGCGGCTGGATATGGTGATGCGGCTGGAGCAGCTGGTCATTACCCACATCATGCGCCAGTACCGGGCCTTTGGTGCCAACCAAAGTCGCTGGGGGATCAACCTCTCCCCCAACCTGCTGCAAAACAGCGCCTTCCTGATCTGGCTTGACCGCCAGCTGCTCAAAGACCCCAATACCAGCGCCAATCTGGTGTTCGAACTGGATGAAGAGCATCTGGAGCGCAACCTGACCGGCGCCAAGCGGGTGTTTGAATTGCTGCGCCGCAACGGCAGCCGCTCGGCCATCGCCAATTTCGGCAAGGGGATCGGCTCCTTTACCCTGTTTCGCGAGCTCAAGCCCGACTACATCAAGCTCGATCCTGCCCTGATCACCGGGCTGGAGCAGGATCAGACCAATCAGCAGTTCGTGCGGATGATCGTCGATGTATCGCATCGGATGGGGTGTCAGGTGATTGCAGAGGGGGTCGAACAGCTTGGCCAGAAACAGCTGCTGCAGGGGATGTACGTGGATGGCTTGCAGGGCTATCTGATCGCCCGGCCGCAACCGTTGCGACCGGATATCAGCCAGCTGGGGCTCTTTACTGAGGATGCTTCAGCTTCAAAAGGGTCAGAATGATGTCATTGAGCTGGCGATAGCGCTCCAGCTCCTTCTGATCGTAACGGGTCGCCAGTGTAGTAGGATTGTGGCGGTTTTTGAGGTAACGGTTGATCTGCAACCGGTTGAACCCCGCCACCTGATAGACCTGGCCAAGCAGGGTATTGAGCTCATCGTGCTCCAGACCGGCTCTGGCCAGATAGTCCCCATCGGCGGGACTCTCGGTCTGGTGACTCCACTTGCCAATGCGACCGCTCTCTTGCAGATAGCTGAGCCACTGCTCGATATAGAGCGGTTTACACCCCGCCAACAGGTTGAAAAAGCCCACCGCATCGCAACGACAACCACTCAGGAGTACGACCGCCAGCTGATCATCATCACACTGGAAGGTCACAGGCCCGGCTTGCGCCCAATCCAGCGCCTGCACCCGAATGCTGGCCTTCTCACCCGCAGCTCCCGTTACGTCGAATACAAACATGGCGCTCCTCCCTTGGCAAAAGGTTGATGATGGACCATCCCCCTGACAGGTGCAAAGGCAAATCGGCTTTTAACTCATCAATCGGGCCATTCGACCATAAAAAAGACCGGCACCCTCACGGATGCCGGTCTGTGTCCCGATGGCCTGTGCGTTCAGGCCATCAATGGAGGCGCTTTCAGGCGTCCAGTTCAACCAGTGCCTTGGCCAGCTCGATGGGTTCTAGCTCCTGGCCTTCCAAGTCGGCGTTCCAGTTCGGGCCGACCAGTACATCGTCTTCATCCAGATCGTTGATCCAGATATCGAGAAACTCTTCCAGATCGATCACTTCCGGCTCGTAATCGGCCCACTCGTCAACACAGTGCAGACGGGCGTCCTCTTCGGCAGACCAGAGCGGCATCACGTCGGCATCTTCAAATTCGGCGGAGCGGCAGACGACCCAGTCTTCCCCATAGCGCAGACCCCATACCTGACCCGACTCGCGGACTTGTTCGATAAACAGTTGGAAATTGGCGTCAAGGTTGTCGTTAAGCATGCTCATGGGGTTCTCTCTTTCTTTCGGGTGCTGCGGCATTGTCGGGCGACAATACGATGGCCAAATGGTGTCGCAAAAGTGACATGGACTCAAGCATATTGGGGTTATTCTGGGAAAAAAGCCGGGATAACCCCCATTTGCCTGCAAAAACGCCTCCCGATGGAGGCGTCTTGCAGATTCAGGAGATCAACGCTCCCAGTAAACCTCTTCCAGGCTGTCCTCTTTCTCCGGCAAACCGCGGGAGAGACGTGGGCTGCTCTGGGCCAACACCTCGTAGCTGACGCGGTTGGCGTATTTGCACACCTGGGCCAGTGAGGAGTAGGTCAGGAACTCGGAGATGTGCTTGGCGGAGTTGGGCACATTCATCCGGTGATAGGAGTTGGCCACCATGTCGTGCAGCACGGCGGAAAGCGCGCCATCCCCTGCCCCGTTGGTGTTCTTGATCTTCTCCGGGCCACCCATGTACGGGGAGATGTGGGAGTAGATGCGGGCCGGTTTACGGCACTTGGCGCGGGCCATCGGGCGGCTGAACTCATACATGTTGAACTCGGGGATAACACCCGGCAACAGGGTATGAGTGGTCTCGCGCTTGTAGTCCTCGTCGGTGTAGCTCGCCATATAGAGGCCGATGGGGCCTGCAGTACAGAGCACCATGTCGGCCCAGTCGAGCGCTTTGTCGGCCGCACCGAGCGGATCTGCGATGCCGGTCAGGGCTTCACCTTCGTCTTCGTTCATCGCCAGCACAGTCACGTTCTCGGCAATGAAGTCGCGCCACCACTGGGGATTTTCGTCGATGACGAAACGGGTGCCCAGAGTCAGCACCACGGGAATATCGGCCTCGCGGGCATAACGCACCGCGGTCATGGCCGCCTCTTTCATCGGATCACCATCGTCACCACGCACCAGATAGGCGGTGATCACCAGGGCAGATGCCCCTTTGATCACATCCTCCGGAATGTGCTGCACATCCAGCTGGTTCATCTTGCCGGCGTTGATGCCGAAGCTGCGCTCGCCGCACTCGGTGATGAAGGTGAAGCAACGGCCGATGGGACCATCAACCGGCTGCAGGTAGTCCAGATTGACGCGGGAAGAGGTGTTGCACAGATAACGGTAGGCGTAGCAGCCAATGCGAATGTCCTGACTCATCACTCCCAGCAGGATGGAGTGGGAGTCGGCCAGTACCGAGTAGTTGTGTACCGTGTTGCCAATAGTGCCACCGGCAAACTCGCTCACTACCATGTTGTTGGCCTTGAGCTCGTTATAAATCCGTTCGGCCACGTCGTCGTTGATGACGACGGAGTGCCCCTTGCTCAGACCATAACGGGTCAGAAAGTCTTCATCCACATGGGCTTCAATATCAACCAGGGTCTGATCAATCCCGACCACGTAGGCTTTGCCCAGCTCGGTTAACAGGGGATTTTGCGGAACCAGGGGATCGCGTCTGTCGACAGGGAAGTAGTGTTTGGACTTGCGCTGACCGGGAAATTTCATGGCAATGTTCTGTGCTCTGGGGGAAAGAGGGGCGGGATTTTAACACAATCCGCCGCCCCGAAAAGTCGCCCTGTTTAAATAATGGAGTCAGTATAGACAAGGCTTGCAAGGAAAAACGTTTGCCTTTTCACCATAAAAAAACCACCCAACCCGGGGTGGTTCCATAGCATAAAAAAGCACCTGTTTTCAGGCGGCCGCCATGCCCTGCAACAGAGCCAGCACCGAGAAGAGGCCGAGGGCGAGCCAGAACAGCAAGGTACCCAGAAAACGGGGCACATTGGGGGCTTTGGGGATCTGGATGCCGATGGCATGCAGGATGCGGCCGACCAGCAGCATGGCGCCACCGGCATGCAGCCAGAGCGCACCGGCGCCGGAGAGCTCGCACAGCGCCATCAGCAGCAGGGTCAGCGGCACATACTCGGCAAAATTGCCGTGGGCCCGGATCGCCGCCAGCAGTTCGGGGGCTTCCCCCTGCCCTATCATCACCCCGAACTGGGCGCGGCGTCTGACCACCCAGAAGGAGAGCCCCAGAAACAGCAGCCCCAGCAGACCTGCATAAATCAGCGTGATATGTACCATGACTCGACTCCTTGTTTGACTGACTGCCGGTCACTCATGCCAATTCGCGGCAGATGAGCGAGACCATCATCCTGATGTGGGCCTGATCGCTGTTGAGGGCCGGAATATATTCAAACCGCTCGCCACCGGCCTCCATGAAGATCTCCCGGTTCTGTACCTGAATTTCCTCAAGGGTTTCGAGGCAGTCGGCGGCAAAGGCGGGGCAAATTACATCGAGCCGCTTGATGCCCGCAGCAGGCATACCGGCGATGGTCACGTCAGTGTAGGGCTTGAGCCACTCCTCCTTGCCGAAGCGGGACTGGAAGCTGGCCGTCCACTGCCCGGCCTCCAGCCCGAGCGCCTCGGCCAGCAAGCTGGCGGTATGGCGACACTGGTGACCATAGGGGTCCCCTTCGTTCTCGTAGCGCTCGGGAATGCCGTGGAACGACATCAGCAGGTGATCACCCTGACCGTGCTGCTCCCAGTGACGGCGCACACTCATGGCCAGCGCCTGTATGTATTCGGGATGGGCGTGATAATCACGAATGAGCCGTACCACCGGCAGATTGCGCTCTTTCTTCATTGCCTTGCCCCAGGCATCGAAGACCGAGGCGGTGGTACTGACCGAATATTGCGGATAAAGCGGCAACAGGATCACCCGGTTGACCCCTTTGGCCTTGAGCGCCTGCCAGCCATCATTCACTGACGGGGAACCATAGGTCATCGCCAGCTCCACCGGCACCTCGACCCCCTCCCGCTTGAGCTCCTGCTCCAGTGCGGCGCGCTGCTGCTTGCTTATCACCATCAGCGGCGAGCCCTGCTCGGTCCACACCTGCTGATAGAGCTTGGCCACTTTGGGCGAGCGCGTCGGCAAGATGATGAAGTGGAGCAGCGGGCACCAGAGGTAGCGGGGCAGGTCCACCACACGGGGATCGTGCAGGAACTGGCTGAGGAACGCTTTGACGGCAGCGGTGGTCGGTGCGGCTGGGGTACCCAGATTGACCAGCAATATTCCGGTTTTCGTGGTCACGTTGGCTTCCTGTCTATCTGTCATTATGCAAAAAGGGCCCGACAGGGCCCTTCTCTTTATTTATCTGATGGCACGGGAAACAGTGCCGGCAGCAAAGATCAGCCCAGAATGGTGGCAAGCTGCTTGCTGACCAGATCAACCGGCTGGGTGCCGTCGATCTTGACGTAACGGGTGTGGCCCGCTTCCGCCTCTTTGCCGTAGAAACCGATCAGCGGCGCGGTCTGCTGATGATATACATCCAGACGCTTGCGTACTGTGGTCTCTTCGTCGTCGGCGCGGATCACCAGATCTTCACCGGTCACGTCATCCTTGCCTTCCACTTTCGGCGGGTTGAACACCACGTGGTAGGTACGGCCGGAGCCGGAGTGAACGCGACGGCCGCTCATGCGCTTGACGATCTCTTCGTCCGGCACATCGAACTCCAGCACGAAATCAACCACGACACCGGCGTCCTTCATGGCTTGCGCCTGGGGAATGGTGCGCGGGAAACCGTCCAACAGGAAGCCTTTGGCGCAGTCCGGCTGAGCGATGCGCTCTTTCACCAGACCGATGATGATGTCGTCAGAGACCAGCTGACCTGCGTCCATCACAGCTTTGGCTTTCAGACCGAGCTCGGTGCCCGCTTTGATCGCCGCACGCAGCATGTCGCCGGTGGAGATCTGGGGAATACCGTGTTTTTCCATGATGAACTGAGCCTGGGTACCTTTGCCGGCGCCCGGAGCCCCCAACAGAACAATGCGCATACACGCTCCTATTGATTGGTTATTCAAATCTTGCGAAGGCAAAAAAGTACACGGTTTCGCCCGTTTCTACAAGGGTGAGCCACTTGAATGAGCACTTTATCACCACAACAACCGGCTGATCGAACAGGATTTCATCGCAAGGTGAAGACGCAAAAATAGCCAGGGATTCAGCATAGAGCGCCAAAAGCAGGAAGGAGGTACGGCAGAAAAAAAGATCCCGGCTCAGGGCCGGGAATTGCGCTCAAAAGTAACTACTTGTCGCTCGTAGTAGGAACAGGGCAATAGTAGTTTGCCCCCTGTGCGTCAACAACTGTCAGATGTGACAGGCAGGCCGCTATGAAACCGGAACTGCGGATCCGGCGAGCAGATTAGCTCGGCTTCCAGCTTGCCAAAGAAGGCCACCCGCTCGCTGATATCCTCCCCTGCGTACTGTTCGGCCAGGCTCAGGTAATCCTGATAGTGGCGCGCTTCGGAGCGCAGCAAAGAGACATAGAAGCGGCTCAGCTCTTCGTCCAGATGGGGCGCCAGCTTGGCAAAGCGCTCGCAGGAGCGGGCCTCGATATAGGCGCCGATGATCATCTTGTCTACTATGGTGGCCGGCTCATGGGTGCGCACATGCTGCATCAACTGACGGGCATAGCGGGAGGCCGTCACCGGCCCGTATTCGATGCCGCGGGCCTGCATGATCTCCAGCACCAGCTCGAAGTGATGCAGCTCCTCCTGAATGAGCCGCACCATGGGAAACAGCAGCGGATTGCGTTCCAGCTCGGCAAAGACGGTGCGATCAGACTCCCCCATGCTGCGTTTGCCCAGGATCTCGGCCTTCTCCGGGATGGCATCCAGCTCGCGATAGAACTCCAGCTTGGGCAGCAGATGGCGCTTGCCCTTGGGCAGGCAGTAGCGGCGCACCAGACTGTGGGCAGTGAGTGCGGCCTTGGTCTCGCAGTTGGCGTGATCGATGAGCAGGGTCGGTAAACGGGCCGGATCCCGCGCCATCTCTACCCACTCATCCGGGGTCTCGCACTGCAAAAACTGGCGCACTGGGGCTAGCAGATCATCCATCTGAACTCTCGTCTCTTAAAAGCGTATCGATCATATATGTTGCCGCCTATGCTAGCGGATCCCGCTGGCCATGCCCATATCCGGCAAGATAAACGGATGTTTTTCAAACAGATACCCCCTACCCCTTCTGCCCGTGCAAGATAGAAACGACAATGGGGGCCACTGGCCCCCATCTCGCTATCCCATCCGGCAAAACCGCAAACGTTTAACTGCCTTCGTTAAAAATTTCCAGATTGCTGGTGCCTTCCTGCCATTCACGCACCGCTTTGGTGTCATCGTTGCGCAGGGCGTTGAGGTGATCCAGATAGGACTGGTCCACGTCGGAGGTGACGTAGTGGCCATTGAAGACCGAGGTCTCGAAGTGACGCAGATCCGGGTTGATCTCCCGCACGGCGGCTTCCAGATCTTCCAGATCCTGGAAAATCAGGCCGTCAGCGCCAATCAGCTTGCACACTTCTTCCACTTCGCGACCGTGGGCGATCAGCTCGTTGGCGGTGGGCATGTCGATGCCATAGACGTTGGGGAAGCGAATTTCCGGCGCCGCCGAGGCGAAGTAGACCTTGGCTGCCCCCGCTTCACGGGCCATTTGGATGATCTGCTCGGACGTGGTACCACGCACGATGGAATCGTCCACCAGCAACACCTTCTTGCCCTTGAATTCGGAACTGATGGCGTTGAGTTTGCGACGCACCGACTTCTTGCGCTGGGTCTGGCCCGGCATGATGAAGGTACGACCGATGTAGCGGTTCTTCACGAAGCCCTGACGGTATGGCAGGTCGAGGGTGTGAGCAATCTCCAGCGCCACGTCACAGGAGGTCTCGGGGATGGGAATGACCACATCGACGTCGAGATCTTCCCACTCGCGGGCAATCTTCTGACCCAGCTTGCGACCCATGTTGAGGCGGGCGGCGTAGACCGAGACCTTGTCGATGCACGAATCGGGACGAGCGAAGTAGACGTATTCGAAGATGCAGGAGCTCATCTGCGGGTTCTCCGCACACTGCTCGGAGAAGAGCTGGCCCTGCTCGGTGATGTAGATGGCTTCACCCGGCGCAATATCCCGCACCGTCTCGAAACCGATGGCGTCGAGTGCCACGCTCTCGGAGGCAAGCATGTACTCCACCTGGCCCTGCTCGTCCTGACGACGACCGAGGATCAGCGGGCGAATGCCGTTGGGATCGCGAAAACCGATGAGACCATGACCAATCACCAGCGAAACCACCGCATAAGCGCCGCGGATCTGCTGATGGGTTCTGCGCACCGCGGCGAAGATATCTTCGGGGCGCAGGGCCATCTTGTCACAACGATCCAGCTCGTGGGCCAGCACGTTCAGCAACACTTCCGAATCGGAGGTGGTGTTGATGTGACGACGGGCGACCTTGAACTGCTGCTCCTTGAGCTCCTTGGCGTTGGTGAGGTTGCCGTTATGGGCCAGCACCATGCCGTAGGGCGAGTTCACATAAAAAGGTTGGGCTTCAGCGGCACTTGAGCTACCTGCGGTGGGGTATCTGACATGACCTATGCCGATGTTCCCTTGCAAACGCTGCATGTGGCGCACTTCAAACACGTCCTTCACCAGGCCATTGGCCTTGCGTTGCCGGAAGTTTCCACTATCAATGGTCACGATCCCGGCGGCATCCTGTCCCCTGTGCTGCAACACCGTCAAGGCGTCGTAGAGGGCCTGATTGACGGGGGTGGTGCCAACTATACCGACAATACCACACATGTCTTTGCTACCTCGAAGTCACTATACCTGTTTAAGAAAACTGGATGAGTTCAACATGAACCCGAAAAACCACTGGATCACCGGCTTGAACTCCGGCACCAGCTTGGACGCCACCCACCAGTCGCTCTGGGAGAGGCTGGTGAAGGTATCCATGAAAAAAAGCAGGGCACTGACGATCAGCACCCCGCGAATTGCACCGAAGCAGACCCCCAGCACCCGATCGGTACCGGAGAGACCCGTCTTGTCCACCAACAGGCCCACCACATAGTTGACCACGCTGCCGAGGATCAGGGTCGCCACAAACAGCGCCGCGATGGCCAGACCGTTGCGAACCAGCGCGTCGGAGAAGGAGGTGAAATAGACGGCGAGATCGGGATAGAAATGGCTGGCAATAAAGAAGGCGACGAACCAGGTGACAAGAGACATGGCCTCCTTGACGAAGCCGCGCACCAGGCTGATGAGAGCAGAGAAACCGACGATGCCGATGATGGCGTAATCAATCCAGACCATAGAAAAAGATGTCCTGCGAAATTGCGGCGCAGTCTAACAAAAACGATTGCGCATTGCTTGATAAAAATGTGTTAACTGTTCAAAGCGACGCCGAAAAGCCGCATTTTTTCAGCACTAAAACGGTTGATCGGCGCCAGAATGCACAACGCCATGGCAATGCCATGGCGTTGTGGTCTGCGGCGTGAACTTACCCGATGTGGGTCAGGCCACCCATGTAGGATTGCAGCGCAGCCGGGATGGCGATGCGCCCATCTTCCTGCTGGTAGTTCTCCATCACGGCAACCAGGGTACGACCCACTGCCAGACCGGAGCCGTTCAGGGTGTGCAGCAGCTGCGGCTTGCCGTCGATACGCACGCGAGCCTGCATGCGGCGCGCCTGGAAGTCGGTGCAGTTGGAGACAGAGGAGATCTCGCGGTAAGTGTTCTGGGCCGGCAGCCACACTTCCAGATCGTAGGTCTTGGAGGCGCAGAAGCCCATGTCACCGGTAGAGAGCGCCATCACGCGATACGGCAGCTCCAGCAGTTGCAGCACCTTCTCGGCGTGACCGACCATCTCTTCCAGTGCATCCCAGGATTTCTCCGGGTGAACCAGCTGAACCATTTCGACTTTGTCGAACTGGTGCATACGGATGAGGCCACGGGTATCACGACCGTAGGAACCGGCTTCAGAGCGGAAGCAGGGGCTGTGAGCGGTCATCTTGATTGGCAGCTCTTGCGCGTCAAAGATCTCGTCACGGGCCATGTTGGTGAGCGGCACTTCGGAGGTCGGGATCAGGGAGAACTTGCGCAGCTTGCCCTCTTCTTCCCCTTCACCTTCGATACCGGTATTGAACAGGTCCTGGGCAAATTTCGGCAACTGGCCGGTGCCATAGAGGCTGTCCGGGTTCACCAGATAGGGCACGTAGCACTCGGTGTAACCGTGCTGCTGGGTGTGCAAATCCAGCATGAACTGAGCCAGGGCACGGTGCAGACGGGCAATCTGACCCTTCATCACCACGAAACGGGTACCGGAGAGTTTGACGCCATTCTTGAAGTCAACGCCCTTGGCCGCTTCGCCCAGATCGATGTGATCGCGTACCGGGAAGCTGAACTCGCGCGGGGTACCCCAGCGGCGCACTTCCACGTTGTCGTTCTCGTCACGGCCCACCGGAGTGGTCTCGCTCGGCAGGTTGGGGATGGCGTCGGCAATGGCTTTCAGCTGGGCCAGCAGGGCATCCAGCTCGACCTTGCTGGTCTCCAGCTCGTCGTTGATCTTGGTCACTTCGGCCTTGAGCGGGGCAACATCTTCACCACGACGGGCAGCTTCACCGATGGATTTGGAGCGGGCGTTGCGCTCGGCCTGCAGCTCCTGGGTACGGGACTGCAGATCCTTGCGTTTCTCTTCCAGAGCGTTGACAGCCGCTACGTCCAGAACGTAGCCACGTGTCGCCAGACGAGCGGCAGCCTCTTCGATATCGCTGCGCAGATATTTGGGATCCAGCATGGTTTACCTACTTTTTTAAAATGGGATCTGGGCCTGAGTCGTCATGACGGGCTGGGAAACAGATCCGGAAGTTAACATCGGTTGGCGCACCCCAATCGTCTTCAGAATCGGGCCTTAACTATCACAGGCCTTTGAGATCAAGAAGATGGCGCAAGGCCAAGACAAGCGGGGTCAGACGGGCAGTGTAGCAGACCGCCCCCCCGCCCGAACAGGGACTATTTGTGTCGTTTTTACCGACTTTGGCACGCAAACCGTCCTGCATATTCAAACGCCTGACCAATTTTCAGCCACGCGGGGTAACAAAGGGGCTATTTGCCCCGTTGCTGCGGACTTTGCCTGTCCAGTTCATGGAGGTAATCGAGCTTCTGGCCAATCTGCTTTTCAAGGCCGCGATCGGTGGGCTGGTAGTACTGCTTGCCCGCCAGCTCGGGCGGGAAATACTGCTCGCCCGCAGCATAGGCGCCCGGCTCGTCATGGGCGTAACGGTACTCTGCGCCATAGCCCAAGTCGCTCATCAGTTTGGTCGGCGCATTGCGCAGGTGCACCGGCACCTCGAAGTCAGGCAGGTTTTTGGCATCATGGAGGGCTGCCTTCCAGGCGGTATAGACCGCATTGCTTTTCGGGGCACAGGCGAGATAGACGATCGCCTGGGCGATGGCCCGCTCCCCTTCCGCCGGCCCGATCCGATGGAAACAATCCCAGGCCGACAGGGCGACCTGCATGGCGCGCGGATCGGCATTGCCCACATCTTCCGAGGCAATCGCCAGCAAGCGGCGGGCAATATAGAGCGGATCGCAACCGGCGCTCACCATACGGGCATACCAGTAGAGCGCCGCATCCGGCGCCGAGCCGCGAATGGATTTGTGCACCGCCGAGATGAGGTCGTAGAAGTGATCGCCCCCCTTGTCGAAGCGGGCCACGTGCTCCCCCACCACGGCAGCGAGCAGGGCACTGTCGATCACCCGCGCCCCTGTGCTGTCGGTTTCGACCATGTCGGCCAACAGCTCCAGATAGTTGAGGGATTTTCGCCCGTCCCCATCAACTGCCTTAGCCAACGCCTCTTTGACGCCGGGGGCAAAGGTGAGTGCCGGATCATTGAGACCACGGGGATCGGTCATCGCCTGATCGAGCATGGCGAGAATATCGCTCTCCTCCAGTCGCTTGAGCAGATAGACCCTGGCTCGTGAGAGCAGTGCGTTGTTGAGTTCGAACGAGGGGTTTTCAGTGGTGGCACCGATAAAGGTGATGGTGCCATCCTCGATGTGAGGCAGGAACACATCCTGCTGGCTCTTGTTGAAGCGGTGCACCTCATCCACAAACAGGATGGTACGAACCCCGCGCCAGCTGTTCTCCTTCGCCTTGTCGATGGCGGCGCGGATCTCCTTGATACCGGAGGTGACCGCAGAGAGTCGCTCCACTTCCGCCTGGCAGTAGTGAGCCATCAGCTCCGCCAGCGTAGTCTTGCCGGTACCGGGCGGCCCCCACAGGATCATCGAGTGGCAGTGACCCGCCAGAATCGCTTTGCGCAGGGGCTTGTCAGCCCCCAGGATATGTTGCTGACCGATATACTGGTCGAGGTTTTGCGGCCGCATCCGGGCCGCAAGCGGACGAAAGTCCGATGAGAAATCCAGCGACAAGTTGCTCATCTGTATTGACCACCCAGCGTCACGCCACTCGCCTTTGACTGGCGCTGTGGCGAGCAATCCAACGACCGCTTGCTCATTAGCGCTGATCGTCCAGCTCGACCCCCTTCGGGATCTTGAAAACAAATTCGTTGCCCTTGAGCACCGGCTTGCGGTTGAAGTTGCTAAGGGTGAATTCACTCCACTGCCCTTGCGCCTCTTTCACATCGAAACGACTGATGTTGTCTTGTCTGTCGAAGGTGACACGGAAGGAGGCGATCAGCTCATCCTTGTTACGGCTGGTGACGGTATAGACATCCCCCTGCTGGGTCACGTCATAGTTCTTCCAGAACTTGTCGTCATTGCCAGCGATCAGAATAAAGGGGGTGTTGAGCACCGCATCTTTCAGCTTGAGGGCGGTCACCTGCTCGACGAAGGGATCATAGACCCAGACATCCTGACCATCGGCCACGATCAGGCTCTCGTCCGGCGAGGTGGTGTGCCAGTTGAAACGGTTTGGCCGCTGCACCAGCAGATCGCCGCTGGCCTTTTGCAGCTCCTTGCCCTTGCTGTCATAGACGGTCTGGGCAAACTTGGCGGAGAAGAGGCTCACCCCCGCCAGCTTCTGTTTGAGATCGCTGGCCGCATCGGCCCACACCTGGCTGCTGGCCATCAGCAGCACGGTACCCATCAACAGTTGTTTTTTCATCACGCTCTTCATAAAGACGCTCTCGATAAAAGGCCACGCCCGCGGAGGGCATGGCCAGGGATAGTATGAAACGGTGAGGTTTAGTCCCGCACCGGCGGCGGTGCCAGCACGTCGCGCTGACCATTGCCACCCGGTGAGCTGACGATGCCCTGATTCTCCATCTGCTCGATGAGACGGGCTGCCCGGTTGTAACCAATCTTGAACTTGCGCTGGACGCTGGAGGTTGAGCCACGGCGGGACTCCACCACGAAAGCGACCGCTTCGTCGAACAGGGGGTCGAGCTCTTCATCGCCACCACCGCCATATTCGCCGCTGCCACCTTCGCCACCCGACTCACCGGAGAGGATCTCCTCGATGTAGTTCGGCTCGCCGCGCAGTTTCCAGTCCGCCACTACCTTGTGCACTTCGTGGTCATCGACAAAGGCACCGTGTACCCGGGTCGGGTTGGAGGTACCGGCCGGCATGTAGAGCATGTCGCCCATGCCGAGCAGAGATTCGGCGCCACCCTGATCGATGATGGTGCGCGAGTCGATCTTGCTCGACACCTGGAACGAGATACGGGTCGGGATGTTGGCCTTGATAAGACCGGTGATGACATCCACCGACGGACGCTGGGTCGCAAGGATAAGGTGAATACCAGCCGCACGCGCTTTTTGGGCGATACGGGCAATCAGCTCTTCCACCTTCTTGCCGACGATCATCATCATGTCGGCAAACTCGTCCACCACCACCACGATATGAGGCAGCTTCTCCAGCTCCGGCGGCATCTGATCCATGGAGTCACCCGGGCGCCACAACGGATCCAGCAAGGGTTCCCCCTCCTCGATGGCGGCCAGCACCTTGTCGTTGTAGCCCTTGAGGTTGCGCACCCCGACCGCCGACATCAGCTTGTAACGGCGTTCCATCTCGCCCACACACCAGCGCAGGGCGTTGGCGGCATCCTTCATGTCGGTCACCACCTCGGTCAGCAGATGCGGGATCCCTTCGTAGACCGAGAGTTCCAGCATCTTGGGGTCGATCATGATAAAGCGCAGATCATCGGGGGAGGACTTGTAGAGCATCGAGATGATCATGGTGTTGACCCCCACCGACTTACCGGAACCTGTGGTACCGGCCACCAGCAGGTGCGGCATCTTGGCCAGGTTCACCACCACCGGCTCCCCTGCGATGTCCTGACCCAGGCCCATGGTGAGCGGGTTGCGGCTATCGCGGAAAGCATCGCAGTCGAGGGTTTCGCGCAGGTAAACGGTCTGGCGCACCCGGTTGGGCAGCTCGATACCGACATAGGTTTTACCCGGGATCACTTCCACCACCCGCACGCTGCTGGCAGACAAGGAGCGGGCCAGATCGCGCGACAGGTTGGTGATCTTGCTCGCCTTCATACCCGGCGCCAGATCCAGCTCGAAACGGGTAATAACCGGGCCCGGATAGACACCGACCACCTTGGCCTGCACGTTGTAGTCGGCAAGCTTGGCCTCCACCAGACGGCCCATGCGATCCAGCTCATCCTTGCTCATCATCTGGGTCTTGGCGGGTGGACGGTCGAGCAGTTCGATACTCGGCAACGGCGGCAGCGTAGATTGCGGACGACGCTTGGGCTTGGTTGGTGCGACGGCTACCGGCGCAGCGACCTCGTCGTCCCCTTCGGCCCAGGGCAGATCCAGATCGTCCTCATCATCGTCATCGGCCACAGCCAGTACCGGCTGGCGGCGACCATTGGCAGCCGCCACCGCACGTTTAGGCTTGGCAGCCGGAGCCGGCTCGTCCTCTTCATCATCAAATTGGGGATCGAACTCGAAGGTATCGTCGTCGAGTTCCGGCAGCCACTCTTCGGCGGCAGCCTTCTGGTTCTTGGCCTTGGGCTTGCGAGTCCAGCTGGTGTGCGGCTCATCTTCCTCATCATCAAACGCGATGGCCCCTACCCCGCCTTCCAGCAAGGGATCCGGCCCCTCGTTGCGGGGTTGACGCCAGCCACCGGTCAGCCAGCGGCCGAGGGTGGTCGGGAAGTGGTAAACAGCGCTGACCGAACCGGTACAGGCCGCACCGATCTGCTCGACGATGGTGAGCCAGGACCAGCCGGTAAACAGGGTGATGCCGGTTGCCACGAAGCAGAGCAGCATCAGGTTGGCCCCGACGCCGCCAAACAGCGGCACCACTGCAGAAGCGATCACATCCCCCACCAGACCACCGGCGGAGAAGTTTTGCATATCGTTGAAGTTCATGCTGGCAATGGCCGACATGCCGAGCACGGTCAGGATAAAGCCGATGATCCGCACCCCCAGGGTGAGGTAATCCACATCGAGCAGACGGCTCGGGCGCCAGAACAGACTCCAGCCCAGCAGCACCACCAGCGGCGGCACCAGATAGGAGAAGGCACCAAAGGTAAACATGGTGATATCGGCGAGCCAGGCACCGGCACTACCGGCGAGGTTCTTTACCTCCCCTTGCCAGGAGGTCTGGGACCAGCCGGGATCAGCGGGATGATAGGACAACAGGGCAAGCAGAAGATAAGCAGCCATCAGGGTGATGGCGATCAAGACGGCTTCGAAGATCCGTTGTGTACCTGATAAAGGAGTAAACAGCTTTTTATCGGCCAAACTCCGGCTCCTTTCTGAAAACATGTAATGCAGGAAATAAGGGGGCCTAGTATCCCCGAAAAGCCCATCGATTGTCAGCCAGAGCCTGATGGGACGGGGCCATATTTGCAATTATCTTTACAAGAAGAAACGAGCGGACCGGCCGCTCGTTTCTGACTGTCATGGTGTCTCATATGGAAAAGATACCACGGCACAACCTGCTTTATCGGGTGCTGATCACCAGACGACTGCTCTGCTTGACCTCTTCCATCACCACGTAGGTGCGGGTGTCATTGACACCGGGCAGACGCAGCAGGGTTTCCCCCAACAGACGGCGGTAAGCCGACATGTCGCTGACTCGGGTCTTGAGCAGATAGTCGAAGTCACCGGAAACCAGATGACACTCCTGGATCTCTTCGAGCACCTGAACAGCCTTGTTGAACTGTTCAAACACATCAGGCGCCCCGCGATTGAGGGTTATCTCTACAAACACCAGCAGAGATGCGTCCAGATAATGAGGGTTCAGAATAGCGGCATATCCTTCGATATAACCTTGTCGCTCGAGGCGACGAACCCGTTCCAGACACGGTGTAGGACTCAGGCCAACTCGCTTGGACAACTCAACATTCGAAATCCTGCCATCCTTTTGCAGTTCATTAAGAATGTTGCGGTCAATCCTGTCCAAATCCTTTAGCCGAC
This sequence comes from Aeromonas sp. 102P, assembly GCF_051920345.1. Lineage (NCBI taxonomy): Bacteria > Pseudomonadati > Pseudomonadota > Gammaproteobacteria > Aeromonadales > Aeromonadaceae > Aeromonas > Aeromonas sp. 102P. The sequence goes on from NZ_JBQBCZ010000001.1 coordinate 3,260,877, forward strand.
TCTTAGCTTCCATCATTTTATTCCATCCTTTGGCTATTTTTTGGTAAGAATCACCAGTCATTTTATAATTATGGTCACAAATCCTGTCAATACCTGAATATACTAGGCGCAAATGTTGGTTAACATTTTGGCAACATGAAACACCAATCTATAGACGAGGGATAGCATGATTATCGGTGTACCTAAAGAGATAAAAAACCATGAATACCGCGTAGGCATGGTTCCGGCCAGTGTACGTGAACTGACAGCACGAAACCATACTGTTTTCGTCCAAAGCGGTGCCGGAAACGGCATTGGCTTCAGCGATGCAGATTATATCGCTGTTGGAGCCGAAATTTTGGCCTCTGCAGCAGAGGTTTTCGCCAAAGCCGAGATGATCGTCAAGGTCAAGGAACCTCAGCCTGTCGAATGTGCCATGCTGCGTCCGGGTCAGACCCTGTTCACCTATCTGCATCTGGCGCCAGACTTGCCCCAGACCGAAGCCCTGCTGAAAAGCGGCGCCATCTGTATCGCCTATGAAACCGTCACCGACGGCCGTGGCGGCCTGCCCCTGCTGGCCCCCATGTCGGAAGTTGCCGGACGCATGTCTATTCAGGCGGGTGCCCAGGCGCTGGAAAAATCGCGCGGTGGGAGCGGTGTGCTGCTCGGCGGCGTACCCGGTGTCGAACCGGCCAAGGTGGTGATCATCGGCGGCGGCGTGGTCGGCTCCAATGCAGCCCGCATGGCCATTGGCCTGCGCGCGGATGTCACCATCCTCGACAACAACGTCGATACCCTGCGTCGTCTCGATAACGAGTTCCAGGGAGCGGCCAAGGTGGTCTACTCCAACAGCGAGACGCTGGAGCGCCATCTGCTGGCGGCCGATCTGGTCATCGGCGGCGTGCTGGTACCGGGTGCCACTGCGCCAAAACTTGTCCGCCGTGACCACATTGCGCGCATGAAGCCGGGTTCTGCCATCGTCGATGTGGCCATCGATCAGGGCGGCTGTGTGGAAACCTCCCACGCCACCACCCACCAGGATCCGACCTATATTGTCGATGAGGTGGTGCACTACTGTGTCGCCAACATGCCGGGGGCGGTGGCCCGCACCTCGACCGTGGCGCTCAACAATGCCACCCTCCCCTTTATCATCAAGCTGGCCCAGCAAGGGTATCGTCAGGCACTGCTGAGCGACCCCAACCTGTTGCACGGGCTCAACGTGATGGAGGGCAAACTCACCTGCAAGGAAGTGGCCGTGGCACATGGCCTTGCCTACACGGATCCCCTGACCCTGCTGAACTGATCTGCGCTGGCCTGCGCCAGTTGGAGATGAGTGAAAATCCGCCCGCGATGGGCGGTTTTTTTATTCTTTTATTTTCCATGTCACCCCTTGTGAACACGATTAGTGCAATCGACCCACCAGCCTTTGACCCCGGATCACGAATTACCTACAATCGCGCAAACTCATCACATCCCGGAAATGACATCATGAGCCAAGTCACTCACAGCAAATTGCTGATCTTAGGGTCAGGCCCGGCCGGTTACACCGCGGCCGTCTACGCCGCCCGCGCCAACCTCAATCCCCTGCTCATCACCGGCATGCAGCAAGGGGGTCAGCTGACCACCACCACCGAAGTGGAAAACTGGCCAGGTGATCCGGAAGGCCTGACCGGCCCTGCCCTGATGGAGCGCATGAAAGAGCATGCAGAGAAGTTCGATACCCGGATCCTGTTTGATCACATCAACAGTGTCGAACTGACTCAGCGCCCGTTCCGCCTCAAAGGGGACAACGGCGAATACACCTGCGATGCCCTGATCATCGCGACCGGTGCCTCCGCCAAGTATCTGGGTCTGCCCTCCGAAGAGGCCTTCAAGGGCCGCGGCGTCTCCGCCTGTGCCACCTGTGACGGTTTCTTCTACCGTAATCAGGAAGTGGCCGTGATCGGCGGCGGCAACACCGCTGTGGAAGAGGCCTTGTATCTGGCCAACATCGCCAAGAAGGTGCATCTGATCCACCGCCGCGACGAGTTCCGTGCCGAGAAGATCCTGATCAAGCGTCTGCACGACAAGGTCGAAAGCGGCAATATCGTGTTGCACACCCACCAGACCCTGGACGAAGTGCTGGGGGATCAGATGGGGGTCACCGGTGTGCGCCTGCGCAACACTCAGGACAACAGCACCAGCGAGCTGGCGCTGATGGGCGTCTTCATCGCCATCGGCCATCAGCCCAATACCCAGATCTTCGATGGCCAGCTGGAGATGCAAAACGGCTATCTGAAGGTACGTGGCGGCCTCGACGGTTTTGCCACCCAGACCAGCATTGAAGGTGTCTTCGCTGCCGGCGACGTGGCCGACCACAACTACCGTCAGGCGATCACCTCTGCCGGTACCGGCTGCATGGCAGCCCTCGATGCCGAACGCTACCTCGACGCGCAATAAACAAGCGTAGTTGTGATATAAGGCATACCAGTCGGTATGCCTTTTTTATTTAAAGGAGTCTAATGAAACAGAAGATATTGATTGTCGAAGATAGCCTGACCATCCGCCGTATGCTGACTCAGGCCATTGCCCAGCAGACAGGCCTCGAGATTGACGCCTTCGATACCCTAGAAGGCGCCCGTCACTGCCGGGGCGAGGAGTATGTGGTCGCGCTGGTGGACTTGACCTTGCCGGATGCGCCCCGTGGCGAAGCGGTCAACGAGCTGCTGGCTCGAGGTTTGCCGGTGGTGATCCTCACTGCCGACATCAGCGAGGATAAACGTGCCGCCTGGCTGGAAACCGGCGTGCTGGACTATGTGATGAAGGATTCGCGCCACTCGCTGCAATATGCCGTTAGTCTGGTGCACCGCCTCTATCTTAACCAGTCCATCGAAGTGCTGGTGGTCGACGACTCACGCACCTCCCGTCACCGCACCATGGCACAGTTGCGCAAGCAGTTGTTGCAGGTGCATGAGGCCAGTCATGCCCGTGAAGCGATGGCGATGCTGGAGCAACACCCGGACATCCGGCTGGCACTGGTCGACTACTATATGCCGGATATCGATGGCATCAGTCTGGTGCGGATGCTGAGAGAGCGTTACAGCAAGCAGCAGCTCGCGATTATCGGGATCTCGGTCTCGGACAAGCGCGGTCTCTCTGCTCGCTACCTGAAGCAAGGCGCCAACGACTTTCTCAACCAGCCGTTCGAGCCGGAAGAGCTGCAGTGTCGGGTCAGCCACAATCTGGAAGCCCTCGAGCAGTTCAACAGCATTCAGGAGTCAGCCAATCGTGATTACCTGACCGGTCTCTACAACCGGCGCTACTGGTTCAACGAAGGGCAAAAATGGTTTGAAGAACATCAGCGCCAGCAGACGCCTCTCGCACTCTGTGTGCTCGATGTGGATCACTTCAAGCAGGTCAACGATCACTGGGGCCATGCCATCGGCGATCAACTGCTCTGCCATCTGACCCGGCTACTGACCCAGTTCTTCCCCGATGCCATGATCGCCCGCTTTGGCGGAGAGGAGTTTGCCATGATGGTGCCTCACTGTACCGTCCCCGTGTTGATCAAGCGTCTTGAAGGGCTGCGTCAGCAGCTGCGCCAGCAACCCTTGTCACCGGAAACCCCGCTCTTTGTTCGCGCCAGTTACGGCGTGATCAGTGTCGGGCGGATATCCATGGACGAGGCGCTGAGCGTAGCGGATCGGCTGCTCTATCAGGCAAAGAACACCGGTCGCGACAAGATAGTCTCTCAAGAGATAACTATCTGAATCCTCAGGGCATCAGTCCCGTGTATTACCGCCCGACAGACTTTCCAGCAGGAGAGTCTGCGGGTTCCTTTCCTGCCACAGTCTCCCCATCACCGAGACTATCGAAAGTCAGTAAGTCTTGTCGACCCGCACCCCATCATCGAAGTAGAGAATGCGCACCTTGTCCCCATTGGCAAAGACCATGGCGGGATCATAATCCTGGATCACATTGATAAGGGCATTTTGTTCGTTGCGGATCAGCAGCTCCACCAGCTTGTTTTCCACCACGGTTCCCCCGGACTGGTATTGCTGCGCAGCCGCAGCTCCCGCCAGCGCCCCGACGGCGGTGGCGATTTCACGACCATGACCGCCACCAAACTGGTTGCCCAGCAGACCGCCCAACACGGCACCACCCAGCGTCTTCCAGCCAGAGTGCTCGGACTCCAGGATCTGGCGCTGGGTAATATTGCGCACCGTTTCGACCTGGCCAAACACCACCTGATTGACCGGCCGCGCGGTATTGCGCTGGTAGACCTCCGCCCCGGCGGGCGCCGTGACAAAGCAGAGCAAGCTGGATACTATCAGGATAATGGCCTTCATCTATGAACCTCGTTGCCTTATGTCTCGCTATCTTACCCAACTGGATGATGAGCTTTGCTGGTTTCCCGACCCCAGCCATGCGCTGGAAGAGCCCAACGGCTTGCTGGCGATCGGCGGGGATCTCTCCCCTGCCAGATTGCTGGCAGCTTACCACAAGGGGATCTTCCCGTGGAATGAACCCCACCAACCGACCCTGTGGTGGTCACCGGATCCCCGCGGAGTGATCCGCCCAGACCAACTCCATGTGGGACGGACACTGCAGAAGATTATCCGCCGTACCCCATTCGATATTTCCGTCAATCGCGCCTTTAATGAAGTCATTACCGCCTGCGCCGCCCCTCGTCGCACTGCCGATGGCACCTGGATCAGCCAACCCATGATCGAGGCCTACCAGCAGTTGCACCGGCTGGGTCATGCCCACTCTATCGAGATCTGGCAAGAGGGAGAGCTGCAAGCGGGACTGTATGGCCTCTCTATCGGCCGACTGTTTTGCGGTGAATCCATGTTCAGCCGGATTGATAACGGCGCCAAACTTGCCATGGTGGCACTCTGTCGCCACTTCGCCCGCCATCGCGGCGCTCTCATCGATTGCCAGATGCAGAACCCGTTTCTGGCGACCCTGGGTATCGAGGAGTGGCCAAGGGCCCGTTTTCTGGCCGAGCTGGCGCGCCTTGGCCATCAACCACTGTTGGCTTCCTGCTGGCAAGAGGGGGAGATCAGCCTATGACTGAAGAAGTGATCCTCAAAGTAGGGCTGACTCCCAAGCATCCCTGCAGTTATCTGGACCATGAACAGGAGCAGTTGCTGGTGCTGATGGATCACAATCTGCTCAACGCCAACGGTTACGAGCGATTGTTGACTGCCGGTTTTCGCCGCAGTGGCAACGACATCTATCGCCCCCACTGCCCGGCGTGCCATGCCTGCCAATCCCTTCGAATTCACAGCGAGCGCTTTCGCCCCAGCCGCGGCCAGAAGCGGATCCGCCAGCTCAACAGAGATATCGAGATCGTCCTGAGCTACGACGACAAGCCCGAGTATTACCTGCTCTACGAACGTTATATCCGCGAACGCCATCACGATGGCAGCATGTATCCCCCCAACCGTAGCCAGTATCGCGGGTTTCTCCATTGTGACTGGATGCCGCCGCTCTACCTGGAGATGCGCAAAGAGGGCCGCCTGATCGGTGTCGCCACCACAGACCTGCTGCCCCACGCCTTGAGCGCCATGTACACCTTCTTCGATCCGGATTATGCCGATCGCTCCCTGGGCACCTTTGCCATCCTCTGCCAGCTCGATCTGGCCAAGCGAACCGGGCGAAGCTGGCTCTATCTTGGCTATCTGGTAGAGGCGTGTCGCAAGATGAATTACAAGCGCAATTATCTCCCTCACGAGCGGTTAATTCAGGGGGAATGGAAAAATATCGACACCAAGCCCGAGTAAACTTTACACATAGCCTTAAATCCGGCATGATCCAGCGGTTTTTTGTTGTGGCTTATCAAGAGGATTCAATGGCTAAAGAAGACAGTATTGAGATGCAGGGCACTATTCTCGAAACCCTGCCCAATACCATGTTCCGTGTGGAACTGGAGAATGGTCACGTGGTTATCGCTCATATTTCAGGCAAGATGCGCAAAAACTACATTCGTATCCTGACTGGAGACAAAGTAACGGTAGCACTGACTCCCTACGATCTCTCCAAGGGACGTATTGTTTTCCGCTCTCGCTAAGCCAGGAATTCAGCAAAAAACCCCAACCTTTCGGTTGGGGTTTTTTGTCGTTTTCTGATCACTGACGCTTAGTGGGAAACAGCTTCAACATTGACCTGAAAATCAAAGCTGAGGCTGTCATTTACCAACTCAACCTTCACTATTCCCCCGTCAACCAGTGAACCGAACAGGATCTCGTTGGCCAGGGGTTTCTTGAGGTGCTCCTGGATTACCCGACCCATCGGTCTGGCGCCCATGGCTCTGTCATACCCCTTCTCCGCCAACCAGTGGCGGGCACGCTCGGACACCTCGAGAGAAACTCCCTTCGCATCCAGTTGAACCTGCAATTCGACAATGAACTTGTCGACCACCTGATGGATCACCGTCATATCCAGATGGTTGAACCAGATGGTGTGATCAAGCCGGTTGCGAAACTCCGGACTGAAGGTCTTGTTGATCACCGCCATGGCATCGTGGCTCAAATCCTGTTGCTGGAAGCCAATCGATTTACGCTGAGTCTCCTGCACACCGGCGTTGGTAGTCATGACCAAAATCACGTTACGGAAATCCGCCTTGCGCCCGTTGTTGTCGGTCAGGGTGCCGTTGTCCATCACCTGCAACAGCAGATTGAATACGTCCGGGTGAGCTTTCTCAATTTCGTCAAGCAACACGACGGAATGAGGATGCTTGATCACCGCATCAGTCAGCAGACCACCCTGCTCAAAACCGACATAGCCGGGAGGCGCACCAATCAGACGAGATACGGTATGGCGTTCCATGTACTCGGACATATCAAAGCGCAGCATCTCGACACCCAGCGCCTTACCAAGCTGCTGGGTGACCTCGGTCTTGCCCACCCCGGTCGGACCAGCGAAGAGGAAGCACCCTACCGGGCGACGCTCGTTACCCAAACCTGAACGAGAGAGGCGAATCGCATCGGTCAGCACCTCGATGGCTTTATCCTGACCAAAAACCACCATCTTGAGATTGCGCTCCAGGTTCTTTAGCACCTCTTTATCCGAGGAAGAAACTGATTTCTCAGGAATGCGGGCGATCTTGGCTACGATGGACTCAATTTCTTGCACATTGATCACTTTCTTGCGCTTGCTCGCCGGCAGCAACCGCTGACCGGCACCCGCTTCGTCGATCACGTCGATCGCCTTGTCGGGTAAATGACGATCATTGATGTACTTGGCAGAGAGCTCGGCAGCTGCACGGATCGCCTTGGCGGTATAGCGCACGCCGTGGTGGGCTTCGTAGCGACTCTTGAGCCCCATCAGGATGCGCGTGGTGTCATCGATAGTCGGCTCAACAATATCGATCTTCTGGAAGCGACGGGCCAACGCACGGTCTTTCTCGAAGATCTGGGCGTACTCCTGATAAGTGGTGGATCCCACACAGCGGAGCAAACCATTGGAGAGCAGCGGCTTGATCAGGTTGGCCGCATCCAGCTGACCACCGGAAGCAGCACCGGCACCAATGATGGTATGGATCTCGTCGATAAAGAGGATGGCCCCTTCCTGACGCTCAATCTGCTTGAGCAGTACTTTGAGGCGCTTCTCGAAATCACCACGGTATTTGGTGCCCGCCAGAAGAGAACCCATATCCAGCGAATAGATGGTACTGCCCGCAATCACCTCGGGCACATCCCCCTTGACGATGCGATAGGCCAACCCTTCGGCAATGGCGGTTTTCCCCACGCCGGCTTCACCCACCAGCAGCGGGTTGTTCTTGCGACGGCGGCAGAGCACCTGAATGGTACGATTGAGCTCCTGATTACGGCCAATCAGCGGATCGATGCGCCCTTCCAGCACCAGCTGGTTCAGGTTGGTGGCAAAGCTCTCGATCTGTGCGGCCGAAACATCATCATCAGACTCGGGATTGTTATTGCTGCCGAGATCCGGCTTGCTGTCCTTGCGCACCCCGTGGGAGAGGAAATTGACGACGTCGAGACGGCTGATCTCGGCTTTTTTCAGGAAATAGGCAGCTTGTGACTCCTGCTCACTGAAGATAGCGACCAGCACGTTGGCGCCGCTTACTTCGGTATTGCCAGAGGATTGCACATGGAAGACGGCACGCTGCAACACGCGCTGGAAGCCCAGTGTCGGCTGGGTTTCACGATCTTCATCATCGCGCGGTATGAGCGGAGTAGTTTGGGTGATGAATGCGCGGATCTCCTTGCGCATCTGCTCAACATCGGCACCACAAGAGCTCAGCGCCTCATGGGCTGAACTGTTATCCAGAAGGGCTAACAACAGGTGCTCGACGGTCATGAATTCATGACGCTCGTCACGGGCCAGTTTGAAAGCCTCGTTCAGCGTCTTTTCTAGATCTTTATTCAACATAGGCACCTCCCCTAGTACAGCTACAATGTGGTGTCACACTCGCCATCAAGTCATCAGATTCAAGCCTTTTCCATAGTACAGAGCAGTGGATGTTCGTTGTTACGTGCATAGGTGTTGACCTGGACAACCTTAGTTTCGGCGATCTCTGCGGTAAACATGCCGCAGACACCCTTACCACTATAATGCACACTCAGCATGACCTGAGTCGCCTTGTCCAAATCCATACCAAAGAACTTTTGCAGCACCTCCACCACGAACTCCATCGGGGTGTAGTCATCGTTGTTCAACACAACTTTATACATGGGTGGCGGCTGCAGCTTTGTTTTCTCTGCTTCTGCAATCTCTTCATTAGCAAAGAGTTCTTTCTGCTTGCTCATAATCGCGCTTTGGTACCTCTAGATTACTACCGTCTCACACAAGCTTGTCAATAGACTTGTTAACCAGATCACATCAGTTGTTAACAACTCCTTGACTCGCTCAAAAGTTAGACTAGATTGGTTACTTGCTAATCTGTGCCCGTCTGCTATGGGCCCATGTCCCTAGTTATAAAGGGCTGGCGCAGGTTACTCAACGACTTCTGGGTAATCAATAAAAGGATGTAGAAGTATGGCAACCGGCACAGTTAAGTGGTTTAACAACGCAAAAGGATTTGGGTTTATCTGTCCGGAAGGGGGCGGTGAGGATATCTTCGCTCACTACTCCACGATTCAAATGGAGGGCTACAAGACCCTGAAAGCGGGTCAGGCTGTCAATTTTGAACTGCAACAGGGGCCGAAAGGAAATCACGCCTCTGTGATTGTGCCAAACGAAGCACAAAATATGTAAATAACACCCGTTGGATAAATAAAAAACCGGTTCCTCTCTGAGCAACCGGTTTTTTATTGTCAGATTTCTGGCGAATCCTGCCTCCTCATGGGATCACAGGTTATCACCAACGATGATCAGTCGTGATATTCACTGCAGGCGATCAGGGTATTTTCCATCAGGCTGGCGACCGTCATCGGGCCCACGCCACCGGGTACCGGAGTAATGAAGGAGGCATGGCTGCGCGCCGTCTCAAACTCCACATCCCCGACCAGCGAGCCATCAGCCAGGCGATTGATGCCCACATCGATCACCAGTGCCCCCGGTTTGATCCACTCGCCAGGGATGAAGTTTGGCTTGCCGACTGCGACAACCAGCAGATCGGCACGGCGTACCTGATCTTCCAGATCCCGGGTAAAGCGGTGACAGGTCGTAGTTGTGCAGCCCGCCAGCAGCAATTCGAGAGTCATGGGACGCCCCACTATGTTGGACGCGCCCACCACGACCGCATGCAGACCATGCGTCTTCACGCCGGTGGTCTCAATCAGCGTCATGATCCCTTTCGGAGTGCAGGGGCGCAGCGCCGGAATACGTTGGGCCAGACGGCCGACGTTATACGGATGAAATCCATCTACATCCTTGTCAGGCTGGATCCGCTCCAGCACCTGAGTGGTATCAAAGTGATCCGGCAACGGCAGCTGAACCAGAATGCCATCTACGTGGCTATCCGCATTCAACTGGTCGATCAGCGCCAGCAGCTCTTCCTGACTGGCAGTGGCACTCAGATCATAGGAGCGGGAGAGAAACCCCACCTCCTCACATGCCCGGCGTTTGCTGCCGACATAGACCTGAGAGGCGGGATCCGCCCCCACCAGAATGACTGCCAGCCCTGGAGCCCGTTTCCCTGCCGCCAACCGCTGTTGGACTTGCGCCGCGACCTGGCTGCGAATCGTTTGCGCAACCTGTTTTCCATCTATGATTTTGGCAGACATCGTTCTCCACTCACCATGTGTTCAACTGCCGCGCATTGTCGCATTTTTTTAGCCGGGATGTTAGCGGCAGACGCACGCCAGACCTGTAGCGGGCAATAAGTAGGCACTTGAATTTACTGGGGGAAAAAGTCGTTGACGCTGGCCCTTACGCTTGGCTATGATGCCCGCCCGTTGCCCAGTACGACTCTTGTCGATATGCTGGTCAGGGATTTTCGGTGATTAGCGCAGTCCGGTAGCGCATCTGGTTTGGGACCAGAGGGTCAAAGGTTCGAATCCTTTATCACCGACCATGTTCATCGACTCGTCGTCAAGACGTGTTGATACAAAGCGCCCTTAGCTCAGTTGGATAGAGCAACGGCCTTCTAAGCCGTGGGTCGCAGGTTCGAATCCTGCAGGGCGCGCCATTGATGTTCCCCAATCCTTCTGGATTGGCGAGCGTTGATGAAAATTTCAGTGGTGGCTGTAGCTCAGTTGGTAGAGTCCCGGATTGTGATTCCGGTTGTCGTGGGTTCGAGCCCCATCAGCCACCCCATTATTCTGTCGATAATCGCCGTAAGGTGATGTCCATCGACTTGGTGCAGTGACCTTCTGGTCTGCTCCGCGAAAAACCGGCCTTGGCCGGTTTTTTGTTTTGCGCTCGACTGGGCCATGCCTTGTCTGCAAGGCCATCATCCTCCAGATCGATAAACGCGGCTCTGCCCATTTGTCACGATGTGCGCCTCCCCATCGATGACACAACCACACTCCCCCACACACCAGCCTGCCCGGTTCTTTTTCTGTATTTCCCAAGCGCCATTGATATGCTGATCGCTCTTCTTCTCTCCTGCTTTCCGTTGGAGCTTTTCTATGCAACGCATTCTTTTTGTCGAAGATGATCCCGAGATTGGCCAGCTCATCAGCAGTTGGCTCGGTCGCCACGATATGGATGTGCTCCTCGAGCCCAGAGGGGACATGGCGCTGGCCCGAATAGAGGCCGAACAGCCCGATCTGGTGCTGCTCGATATCATGTTGCCGGGGCAGGATGGCATGTCCCTCTGTCGGGATCTTCGGCCACGCTTCGACGGCCCCATCGTAATGCTCACCTCGCTGGATAGCGACATGAACCAGATCCTGAGTCTGGAGCTGGGCGCCAACGACTACATTCTTAAAACCACCCCGCCCCCCGTGCTACTGGCCAGACTGAGGGTACAGTTTCGCCAGCACCAGCAAGCATCAACCCAACCGGCAGCCACCAGCAGCGTTCCCCAGCAGCTGCAATTTGGTCTGCTGCGGGTGGATGGCCCGGGGCGAGATGTGCGGCTCGATGGCGAGAGCATTGCTCTCTCGACCGCCGACTTTGATCTGCTGTGGGAGCTCGCCTGCCACGCGGGCCAAATCTTGAGTCGGGAAGCCCTCTTTCGCAGCTTGCGCGGCCGGGAGTACGACGGTCAGGATCGCAGCATGGATGTGGCCATCTCCCGCCTGCGCCGCAAACTGGGTGATAACCCCGACAACCCGACCCGGATCAAGACGGTGCGCCAGAAAGGCTACCTCTTCGTCCCCCACGCCTGGGAATAACCCTCTTTCGGGAGCACCGCCATGCGCCGTCTCTTTATCCAGTTCTATCTGTTGCTGATCGGCTGCTTCACCCTGGCCATCCTGCTGGTGGGCGTGGTCTATCAGGTGACCGCCGAACGGGCGGGTGATCGCTATCTCGAACGCATGATGCAGGGCTCTCTTGGCCTGTTGACCGGCGAGTTGGCAAGAACCCCGCCAGAGCGCTGGCCCGATCGACTGGCCGAGCAGAGCAGTCAGTTTACCCTCCCCCTCAAGATCGGCGAGCTGGTGCGCCAGCCCCTGACCAGCGAGGATCAAGCCTTTCTGGCCGCCGGCAACATTGTCATCGTCGAGGAGGATGACACCTTCCTGCAGCGCATCCCCGATACCGATCAGGTGCTGATTGTCGGCCCTGTACCCTACCTCTCCTACCTGCACGAGCTGCACTGGGTCGATGTGGGGCTGCTGCTAGTGATAGGCCTCTCTCTCGGCCTGCCCATCCTTCTGTGGCTGCGTCCCCACTGGCGCGGCTTGCAGCAGTTGGAGCAAACCGCACGTCGCGTAGGCGATGGGGATCTCTCCTGCCGAACCAATCTGCCACCGGGCAGCAGTCTGGCCCGGGTGGGACGCACCTTCGATCAAATGGCGACCCAATTGCAGGCCATGATTGCCAGCCGCAAGCAACTGACCGATGCCATCGCCCACGAGTTGCGCACCCCGCTGGTCCGGTTGCGCTATCGGCTTGCCACGCTCGATCCTGCCCCTGCCGAGCAGGAGCAGCAGGCGCTGGAGCGAGATCTGGGGGCGCTGGACGCCCTGATCGAAGAGATGCTCACCTATGCCAGGCTGGATAGACCCGAGCTGCCGTTGCAGCAGGACGAGCTTGAGCTCAGCCACTGGGCACAAACGCATCTCGGCGACTGGCAAGCGCTGGCACCCGAAAAGAGGCTCACCCTCGATCTGCCGCCATGCCACATGCCCTGGTGCGGTGATCAGCGTCTGCTGACGCGCGCGGTGGAGAACCTCATCGGTAATGCCCTGCGCTACGCCGAGAGCGAGGTTACCCTCTCCATCTCGCGGCTGCAGGAGAACTATCTGCTGGAGGTGAGCGACAATGGGCCGGGGATCGATCCGGCGCTGGCGCCCCAGATCTTCGAACCATTCGTGCGCCTTGATCAGAGCCGGGATCGTCGCACCGGCGGCACCGGACTGGGGCTGGCCATCGTGCGCAGCATTGCCCGTCATCACGGGGGGGATGTGGCGCTGCTGGCCAGTGACCACGGCGCCCGCTTCTGCCTCACCCTGCCTGTACATTTGGATACAAACCGTCACCAACCGCTCACTGAAGGGCCGTAGCAACCGTCATAGGATGACTGTCATGGAGAACGCTCCATACCATCAACCCGAATAAGGAAATTGAACATGAAAAAGATCATTCCTCTGACCCTGGCAGCCGTCTTCGCCCTCACTTCCGGTTTCACCATGGCGGCCACCCCGACCAAGACAGCCACACCGCAGACTACCCAGACCAAGGTGGTGAAAAAACACCATAAAGCCACCCACGCCAAGACCCCTACCGTCAAAGTCGCGCCGAAAACCAAGTGATCCAACCGGTCACTGGATAACACAGAGGGAGGCTGACGCCTCCCTTTCCATCTCTTCCCGAAATTATCCTGACGAGCGCCTCCCTCGTCCAAACCGGATCCACGACCCAGCCCCTTTGCGGGAAACGGTCAATGACCACAGGAACATGGCATGTGGCGTCATCTGCTTAAATGGCTCGGCCCCTTGTGCAGCTTGCTGCTGCTCGGCACCGCACTGACCGTGCTGTATCACCTGACTCAGGCATGGCACTGGCACGATATTCGTGTGGCCATCTGGTCCCAACCCCTGCCGCGACTAGCGGGCGCCCTGTTACTGACCCTGCTCAGTTATGGTTGCCTCTGCAGCTATGACATACTGGCGCTCCATGCGCTGGGCAAGCGCCTTCCCTGGCAACAGGTCAGCATCACCTCCTTTATCGCCTACACCTTCTCCAACACCCTGGGATTTGCCCTGCTGACCGGCACCTCGGTACGCTATCGCCTCTACTCCGCACTGGGGCTCGCCACCGGGGAAGTGGCCCGCGTGGTGCTGTTCTGCTCCATCACCTTCTTCCTCGGCCTGTTGGCGTGGGGAGGTGGTGCCCTACTGACCTGCGATGTATCACAGCTGCTGCCTGACTGGCCGCAATGGGCAGATACTCTACTCAGGCTGGCGGGCGTCATGGCTCTGCTGTTGGTGGCCTGCTACCTCTGCTGGCCCGCCCCACGTCTCTCCTGGCGGAAACACACGCTGACCCTGCCCGGCTTCAAGGTTCGTCTGTTGCAACTGTTGGTCGCGCTGGCTGACTGGATGGCCGCCGCTGCCGTGCTGTTTGTGCTGTTGCCTGCAGATAGCGTCCCCTACCCCGTGCTGCTCAGTGCCTTCGTGCTGGCCAGCTTCCTCGGGGTGCTGGCCCACGTGCCGGGCGGGATTGGGGTGTTCGAAGCGAGCATGAGCCTGTTGCTGGCTAACTATCTGCCAACCGACAAGCTGCTCGCCTCGCTGCTGCTCTATCGCTGCATCTATTACCTGCTTCCCTTTCTCTGTGCCCTGCTGCTCTTTGCGAGTCAGGAGATGCTGCAACAAAAAGCGCGCTGGCAGCGGCTACAGGGGCTGATGAGCGCAGTGCGCGAATTTCTGCCTGCCCTTATCAGCATGGGCACCTTCGCCGCCGGTAGCCTGCTGCTCTGCTCGGGGATGATCCCGACCATGCGCAGCCACATCGAGGTGTGGCTGCAAGTGCTGCCGCTCCACCTGCTCGAGCTCTCCCACGTGCTCGGCAGCGTGAGCGGTATCCTCCTGATCCTGCTGGCTCGCAGCCTCTATCGCCGTCACGACGCCGCGTTTCGCATCACCCAGCTGCTGCTGGCTCTGGGTATCGCCTTCTCCCTGCTCAAGGGGGGGGACTGGGAGTCAGCCCTGCTGCTCGGCAGCTTCCTGCTCATCATGACTCCCTGCCGCTCTCTTTTCTATCGCAAGGGGTCGCTGCTCTATCCCCAGTACACCCCAGGCTGGCTCATCTCGGTCGGCGCCGTGCTGCTGGGAGCGCTGTGGCTGCTGCTCTTCTCCTACCGTCAGGTGGAGTATGACCACGCCCTCTGGTTCCACTTCTCCCCCCACGGCGGGGCTGCCCGCGGCCTGCGCGCCATGGGGAGCGTGGTGGCCGTGCTGGCCGTGGCCGGGGTTGCCCAATTACTTGCACCGCTGCGCGTAGTCGGTGAAAAGCCGGACAAGGAGACGCTTGCGCGCGCCCACGATCTGGTGGTGCGCGAAGGGGGGATCCACGGCTATCTGGCCCAACTGCAGGACAAGTCCCTGCTGTTCCACCCCGCCGGCGACGCCTTCCTGATGTATGGCATCGAGGGCAACAGCTGGATTGTGATGGGGGATCCGGTCGGTCGCCCCGAGCAGATCGAAGAGCTGCTCTGGCAATTTCGCGAGCGGTGCGACGAGCACGACGCCAATCCGGTTTTCTATCAGGTCTCGGCCCGCTATCTGCCGCTCTATCTGGAGTTGGGGCTGATCCCCTTCAAGCTCGGTGAAGAGGCGATGGTCGATCTGGCTACCTTCGATCTGGCGGGCAGCCGCCTGCGCAACCTGCGCCAGAGCCACGCCAAGGGCAAGCGGGAAGGGTTGACCTTCGAGGTGGTCGAGGCAGGTGCCGTGGCCCCCCTGCGGCCCAGATTGCAGACCGTCTCCGATACCTGGCTGCAGAGCAAGATGGGCAAGGAGAAGGGCTTCTCGGTCGGCCGCTTCGAGCCTGACTACCTGACCTTGAGCCCAGCTGCGCTGGTGTGGCACGAGGGGCAAATCGTCGGCTTTGCCAACCTCTGGGTGAGCGACAACAAGGAGACCCTCTCCATCGATCTGATGCGCTACAGCCTGGATACCGGCACCGCCCCCATCATGGATTTTCTCTTTGTCGAACTGCTGCTGTGGGGCAAGGCGCAAGGGTACGCCAGCTTCAATCTGGGGATGGCCCCCATGTCCGGCTTCAACGATCATCCGCTCAACAGCTACTGGGCCCGCCTTGGCAATACCCTGTTCGTCCGTGGCAGCCGCTTTTACAACTTCCAGGGGCTCAGACGCTACAAGGAGAAATTTTCGCCCCGCTGGGAACCCCGCTACCTGCTCTGCAGCAGCAAGCTGGCTCTGCCAAGAACCCTGACTCACCTGATCACCCTGATTAGCCGCGGTCCGCTGGGGCTGATCAAAAAATAGGAGCATGGCCCATGAGAGCCTTGATTTTGCTGTTACTCAGTCTCGTACTGCCCATCTCGTCATTTGCGGCGCACGCCGCCCCGGTCAAGGATGACCTGAGCCTGATTGAGCTGCCGGTCAAGCAGCCATCCGACGCCCCCATGGTGATCTTTCTCAGCGGGGATGGTGGCTGGGCGGCCCTCGACAAGGGGTTGAGCGCCCAGTTTCAGCTGCACGGCATGCCGGTCGTGGGCTGGAGCTCCCTCACCTACTACTGGAAGAAGAAAACCCCGGAGCAGGTGACCGCCGATCTGGAGCGGATCCTCGATGATTACCAGACTCGCTGGCAGCGCCCCCGCTGGCTGCTGGTCGGCTTCTCGTTTGGTGCAGAGATTGCCCCCTTCGTCATCAACCGGTTGCCGGAGCACTATCGTCAGGGACTAGTCGGGGCCGTGATGCTCTCCCCCTCTACCAGCTCGGATTTCGAGATCCACGTCAGCGACATGCTGGCCCACAAGGCCCGCAGCTACCCGACCGAGCCGCAGGTGAAGACCATCCGGGATCTACCGATGCTCTGCCTGCAAGGAGCCGATGACGATGACGGCGACCGCCTCTGCCCCCGTCTCAACCAACCCAACATCACCAGCGTCACCCTGCCGGGAGGACACCATTTTGACGATAACTACCCCCAGCTCTATCAGGCCATCACCAAGCATCTGAACCTGCCCCGGATCCGCTGACTGTGGAGCATTAACCGGTATCACCACGGAATGCCTTTTAAGTACCGAGCAGGGCAAATCAGCGAGCAATGAAAAGGGCCTCTCTTTCGAGAGGCCCTTGTACTGAATCGGGCGGAAACTTTAAAAGGATCGACCAATGGGTTGGCCGTGGCGTCAAAGTCACCGAGGCTTTTCACTACGATTGCCCAAGAGGTTCAACCAGATGCTGGGCTATCAGCAATGAGGATTTGCAGTCCTATGCTGACAACCGCTCGGGATTGCGCCATAAAACAAAAGCCCTGATGTTTCCATCAGGGCTTTGCAATGTGGCGGTGAGGGAGGGATTCGAACCCTCGATACGTTGCCGTATACACACTTTCCAGGCGTGCTCCTTCAGCCACTCGGACACCTCACCAAATTTTGGTCTGGGGTTTAACGTGTTCAGCCAACACGTGTTCGCTGCGCTGTTGCGCTGGAACGGGGCGTAATTTAGGGGAAAGCCCCGCCCGCGTCAACGGCTTTTTTCACCTGGCGAACCGTTCGAACACTTAATGCACAGATTCCGGTGCAACCTGGATTTCCGGCAGGTTGAGGAAGCCGGAACGTTCGCATTCGGCAACCAGTTCGTGGGTTGCGGCGATGGTGCTTTGCACGAACAACAGGAACTGCTCGACGCTGAGTCCGGCCTTGGTAAAGACGGTGTGGCCGACCACCAGCCGCGGCAGGTTGTCATCGATGATATCGAGGAACACCTTGAGGGAGGGGTACTGCATATTGAGTCGGCCCAGTTCGGCAACCAGCGGCAGCATTGCGGAGGGGCGCACTTCCAGCTCGGAGGAGAACAGCAGGCCTTCCTCTTCCACGAAGATCCGGCTCTCCTGAATACCATCGACCGACTGCAAAGAGACAATGTGGATACCGTGACACTGGTCGCAGACATAGTGCTCGATACGAGCCTGTTGCAACCAACGCATTATCATTTCGGAGCTGGGGATATTCATCATTTCCACGACAAGATTGGGATCAAGGGGCGCAGTCTAAACCAATTTGCTATCAACAAAAAGCACGCCAACCCGATAACCCTGCGGCTCGCTTCTTTTTGACAAGCGCTATGCATATACTCAGCCAAATCCACGACGACGCTTGCCCCACAGGGGGCCCGATGACTATCCAAGAAAAGTATCGCCTTCATCTGAAATCACTCTCGGATGAGCTGCTCACCCTGCAAAAACCCATCCGCATTCTGGATGCCATCAAATGGCCACGCCATCTGCAGGATCGCTTTCTGGCAAGCGGTGGCAGGGAGCTGCCCGCTATCGACAGGCACTTCTATGATGCCCTCCCCCTCGGCTTCGATCCGCGCAACAAGTATCTGGAGCTCAAGGAGCTGCGGGACCGGATCCGCAGAAAACTGGGGCCACAGGACGATCTTGGCCGGATCCTGCAAGAGACGGTCGATCAGTACATGGTGGTGATCGAGATGCTGCGCCAGCGCGGCCAACCCGATTTTCAGCGTTACAGCCAGCTGCTTTATGGCTCTGCCAGCGATCACCTGCGTGGGGATCGCAAGACTCTCAAGGAGCTGGGCGCCCGCCTGTGCGATATCTTCTCCCTGCCCGGCGCCCGCCATCTGGTGCGCCCCTACCCCAAGGAGTTCGAAGGAGAAGCCGCGGTCGCCAAACTGCAGGGCAAGCTGTCGAGCTACTTCAGTGACGGCACTGTGCAGGTGAAGCTGAGCGATGGCATCGTCTCCGATGCCGCTGCCGGGGGCGACTACATCAAGCTCAACTCCCACGCCCGTTTCTCCGAGCTGGACTTGCAGGTGCTGGAGGTACATGAGGGCTGGGTCCATGTCGGCACCACCCTCAACGGTCGCCAGCAGCCTTATGCCACCTGGCTGAGCGCCGGTTCACCGCGGATCACCGCCTGTCAGGAGGGGTTGGCCGTCCTGATAGAGACCCTCACCTTCAGCTCCTTTCCGGATCGGGCCAAGCGTATCTCCGATCGGGTGATGGCCATCGACATGGCCGAGCGCGGCGCCGATTTTATCGAGGTGTTTCAGCACTTCGTGCAGCAGGGCACCAGCGAGCACGACGCCTACAAGATCACCCAGCGGGTCTTTCGTGGCGGCATGGTGGGCGGCGGCGCCTGCTTTACCAAGGATCTCTCCTACGTGCGTGGCTATGTGGAGACGGTCAACTTCATCCGCAGCGCCGTACTGGAAGGGGTGCCCGAAATCCTGCCGATGCTGTTTGTCGGCAAGGTGACACTGGATGACATTCCGGTGCTCTATCAGCACTATCTGGAGGGGCTGATTGCCGCACCCCGCTATTTGCCGCCGATGTTTCGCGATCTCACCGGCCTCTATGTCTGGTTCGGTTTTGCCTCCGGCATGTCGCTGGTGGATATCGGCCGGGTACAGCACCATTTTCGCCAGCTGTTTCAACGCCTGCCGGTGGCCGACCCCATCATTGCGCCGGTGGATATCGAGATAGACTGAACCACAGCGATACAAGTTGGGGAAAATAAAAAGGGCGCAAGATTGGCGCCCTGCTCGACTATTCAGATATCGCTGCCGAATTACTTGTAGGCCCGACCTTCGAGATAGTGTTTGCGACAGAGTGACACATAGCGATCGTTGCCGCCGATCTCCACCTGTTCGCCATCACGCATCACCTGCCCCGCTTCGTTGACCCGGGAGTTCATGTGAGCCTTGTTGCCACACCAGCAGATGCTCTTCAGCTCTTCAAACTTGTCGGCCAGACAGAGCAGATGGTAGGAGCCCGGGAACAGCTCGCCGCGAAAATCGGTCTTGAGGCCATAGGCCATCACCGGAATATCCTGCTCATCGACGATGCGGGCCAGCTGGTAGACCTGCTCACGGGTCAGGAACTGGGCCTCGTCCACGATGAAAACATCGATATGTTTCTTCGCATGGCGCGCTTTCACCATTTCAAACAGATCGCAGCTGTCGCTGAACACGTCCACCTTCAGTTCAAGGCCAACCCGGGCACTGATCACCCCGACCCCGAAACGGTCATCGATGGCTGGCGTCATCGCCAGAGGATGCATGCCCCGCTCCAGATAGTTGAAGTGCGCCTGAATGAGCTGGGTGGATTTGCCTGAATTCATGGTGGCAAATTTGTAGTGCAGTGAAGCCATGATACTGTTCCGAAACTGAATTTATGGGGCGCATGCTAACCAAAGCCCCTGACAAAACCAAGGGGCCCGCGGGCCCCTTGCTCTATAAATGTTACGCGGTGGCCAGCACTGGCCGCGCTTTGGCCTTTTTCAGGTGATAGCCGGTAAAGAGCACGAACCAGAGGGCACTGACACTGAAACCGGCCAGGCTGGAGTGCATCAAGCCCATCGCCAGGTAACCGATGGCCGCACCGAAGGCGATGGCCAGTGCATAGGGCAGCTGGGTCATCACGTGATCGATGTGATGGCAACCTGCACCGGTAGCAGAGAGGATGCTGGTGCTGGAGATGGGTGAGCTGTGATCCCCGAACACGGAGCCAGCCAGTACCGCGGCCAGCATCGGCAGCATCAGGCTGATGTCGCTGGCGGCGGCCATGTCACCGGCCAGCGGCAGCATGATGCCGAAGGTACCCCAACTGGTGCCGGTAGCAAACGCCATGGCACAGGAGAGGATAAAGACCACAGCAGGCAGCACTTCGATCGGCAGGTTGCCGTTAGCCAGCGAAGCCAGATACTTGCCGGTCTCCACGTCGCGCACCACGGCACCGATAGTCCAGGCAAACAGCAGGATGTTGATGGCTGGCAGCATGGCCATGACGCCTTGCGGCGCGGCCTTGATCCAGTTCTTGGCACCCAGCTTCAGGCGCATCGCCAGACCGATGGAGACCACCAGACTGCACAGGGCTCCGTAGACCAGCGAAGAGCCGACGTTGGTATTTTCGAACGAGCCGAGCACGCTGAATGGCAGCCCTTTCTCGCTCAGCACCGCAGCACCGGAATCGATCATGAAATAGATGGTGGCGGCAGTCAGGGTCAGGATCGGCAGTACCATGTCGATCATGCCGCCGTTGCTCTCCTCCGGGCTCTCCATATCCAGACCGATGGGGCGGCCCTTGGACTCATCCCACAGCTTGCCTTCCAGCGCCCACGCTTCGTGTTGACGCATCGGGCCGATATCCAGCTGACAGGCGATCACCACCAACACCATGATCAGGGTGAAGACGGCGTAGAGGTTCATCGGGATCATCTCGACAAACGCAGCGATGGGGCTCTGCTCGGTCAGACCGTGGGCCGCCATGATGCCGCCAACCAGGGCGATGATATAAGCCCCCCAGGAGGAGATGGGCATCAGCACGCAGACCGGCGCCGCGGTGGAGTCCAGCAGATAGGCCAATTTGGCACGGGAGATCTGGAAGCGGTCGGTCACCGGACGGCAGATGGCCCCCACCGACAGGCTGTGGAAGAAGTCATCGATAAAGAAGGCAAACACCATCATGCCAGTCAGGGCTTTGGCGCCCTTGCGGGTCTTGGCTCGACGCTCGGCCCACTCGGCAAAGGCACGGGTCGCCCCGGAGACGCTCATCAGGCTGATGAGGCCACCCAGCAGCAGCATAAACAGGATCATGTTGACATTGTCACGATTGAGCGCGCCATCGACCCAGAAGATCTTGAGCACGGTATTCAACATGTAATGCAGGGATTCGAGGGGTGAAAACTGATTGAGCAGCAAACTGCCGGTGACGATGCCCACACCAAGGGACAGCAGCACGCGGCGGGTCATGATCGCCAGCGCGACAGCCAACAGGGGGGGAAGAACGGACCAACCGGAGTCGGCGAAATGACTAATGTCCATGATCTCTTTGCACCTAAAGATTACAGGTGGAGATCTACCGAGAGGATCTAAAGAAACAAAACCTATGGGGAGGTCATACTCCTCAGCCCCTTCAGGTAGCGCTCCATAGTGGATGACTATGGCAGTCCTGCACCTATTAGATGCAGAACCAGCAGCCCGGTATGATGGCCTGGCCACTTCGGCGCTGACTCCTTTCCTTGTGCATCACAGGCATCACCCTCCGCACAAATACTCATAGGCAGCGCGCCTCTACTTAAAGGTATTCACCGCACATTTTATCGAGATGGCAGCTTATAGCAAGTTTTTTGATTAAATAGTCACGATAAACATATCAAGGTCGAAAAATGGTAGTCAAATGATGCAGCAACGCCTGTTTTGACGCTATTTTCACCTACTGCGGTTTCATTGGCATCCAATCTCCAAGCCTATTGCAGGCCATATTAAATATCTGTATTGATGTTCCCCACGGATATTATATTTAACCCGGCTTGACTTATTTAAATCGCCAAGCAAGAATCAGCTAGAACATAATATTTTTCTCTGACTCGACGTGGTAACTCCTATGAATGAATTTTTAAAGGTACTGCTTAATATCCGCAGTCTGCGTGCGACCTGCCGCGAACTTTCTCTGGAACAACTGGAAGAGGCACTGGAAAAACTCTCTGCGATCGTTGCTGAGCGTCAGCAGGATGAAGCTGCCGAGCGTCAGGCCCGTGAAGAGCATCTGCGGAAAATCAACGAATATAGCGAAATGCTGAAAGCCGCCGGTATTGACCCGGCAGAATTGGTAAGCGCTGTCGCTACCAACCCCGGCAAATCAGAAAAAGCCAAGCGGGCGCCACGTCCTGCCAAATATCGCTATCAGGATAATGGCGTAGAGAAAACCTGGACCGGCCAGGGCCGTATGCCTTCGGCTATTGCCAGCGCAGTGGCAGCAGGCAAATCACTGGAAGACTTTGCTATCTGATCTCAATCTCGTTGCTAATAAAAAACCTCGCCAAGGCGAGGTTTTTTATTGCCGCTTAAATGTGACATATCAGATAGCCGATTGCGGGCGATCTGCTGCCTTGACCCACAGCACTTCACGATCCCCTGCCACGCAGATGAGATAGCGGGCAACGGTAAAGAACCAGTCACTCATCCGGTTCAGATAGGGCAGCAGCTCGGGATTGACCCGCTCTTCCCGGCTCAATGTCAGCAGCAAGCGCTCGCAATGACGCACCAGAGTACGCACCACATGTGCTTGCGCCGCGGCACGGGAACCACCGGGCAATATAAATTGGCGCAGCGGTGGCAATGGCTCGCTATAACGATCTATCTGCTGTTCAAGGCGAGTTGTCCAAGCGGCATTAACCTGCCAAATAGATTCATTCTGGGCGTCGCTGGAGAATGCCAACTCCCCCCCAGATCAAACAACTCCTGTTGCAACAGCTGTAAATCAGCCAATAAACCGATCTCTTGCGACGGCACGTCACAAATCAGCAAGCCAATATGGGAGTTGAGCTCATCGATATAACCGTAGGTCTCGACTCGCAAATGATCCTTTGGCAACTGGATACCATCGGCCAGCCGGGTCATGCCCTTGTCGCCCTGCCTCGTATATATTCTCATACCGACATCCTGTTAATAATGGGAATAATCATGGATTCGAGTCCATTGAGTTTGATTTCGTAAGCCAACGCCAGCGTCTGGCCCAATTTACCCGCCGGAAAACCGCTGCGCGCCATCCACACCAGATAGGGCTCGGGAATATCGATGATACGCCGCCCCTGATATTTACCGTAAGGCATCTTGTTGGTCAGAGTCAGCAGCACCTGTTCGTCGGATAGCCAATCCATATTAATCAATATCCAGATATTTATGAGTCTGGATTGAGAGTCGCCAGTTACGCGCGATACAGGTATCCATCGCCAATTGGGTGGCCCGTGGTTTCTGGCTGATCGGCTGCAAGGCAATGACCACGTCCGGGCGCAGAGTTGCGGTCGCCAGTAGCGCATCCAGCTCTTCAATATGGTGCTCGGTGGCCACCGGATGCTTGATCTCGTTGGCCCGCTCCAGCGCCGAGACCAGCACAGGCAGCCCCCCTTTCATGCCAATTTTGGGGGAGACGGTCACCCAGGTCTGCTCATGGGTCTTGATCTCGCTGGTGCCACTGGTTTCAATCTGCACCTGATAACCCGCCGCCAGCAGGGCTGACGAGAGTTCGTGCAGATCGTAGAGGCAGGGCTCGCCACCGGTGATCACCACATGGCGCGCCTGATAACCCAGGTCGGTAAAGCTCTTGATAATCTGCGCGGTGCTAAGTTGGCTCCAACAATCGGATTCGTTGGAGCGATCCAGCACCGCCGCCTTGCCCACTTCACGAGCCGGATCAACAACCCAGGTATGACGGGTATCGCACCAGGGGCAGCCCACCGGGCAACCCTGCAGGCGAACAAAGATGGCGGGCAGGCCGGTAAAGATGCCCTCCCCCTGGATGGTCTGGAAAATCTCGTTGATTGGGTAGTGCATCTCGATCACGGCTTGTTGCAAAAGTCGCGGATTATACCCCAAGCCACGGCAAGACGCAGGCTCACTCTGCGCTTTTCTCGCCCAGCCCGGTTTTCTCAAACAGTCTGGCCATGATGCCCGCCTTGTCGGCCAGATAGTTGTTCAAGCCGCGACGGCGCAGTTCACACGCAGGACACGTGCCGCAACCGTCACCGGCAATGCCGTTGTAGCAGGTCAGGGTCTGCTGGCGCACCGTGTCGAGGTGACCATAGTGATCCGCCAGAGCCCAAGTCTCGGCCTTGTCGAGCCACATCAAGGGAGTTTCAAAACGGATGCCGCGATCCAACCCGAGCGACACCGCCTGATTGAGGGCCTTGACGAACTCGTCACGGCAATCGGGATAGCCGGAGAAGTCGGTCTCGCAGACACCGGTGATCACCGCTTCGGCGCCCACCTGATAGGCATAGATGGAAGCCAGGGTCAGGAACAGGATATTGCGGCCTGGCACGAAGGTGTTGGGCAGCCCGTTATCCTGCAGCTCGCAGCTGACAGGAATGTCGTCACGGGTCAGGGCAGAGACCGCCAGCTCATTGAGCAGCGTCACATCCATCACCTTGTGGGCGGCGATCCCCAGAGCACTGCCCAGACGACGCGCGGTGTCGATCTCTTCCCGATGGCGCTGGCCATAGTCGAAGGTGATGGCGTGCACTTCATCATACTGAGCCAATGCCTGTACCAGACAAGTGGTGCTGTCCTGACCGCCACTGAAAACCACGACTGCTTTTTTCATCTTGATAACTCCTTCAAATGTCACGCGCGGCGGCCTTCGGCAAAGTCCTGCCACTGGGTATTCAACCGGTTAAACAGGGTCAGCAAGGGCGCATAGTGCTCCGGCCTCCCCTCCCACCGGGACAAGAGGTGATAGCCCGCCTCTATGGTAGAGAGGGCATCGGGAAAGGGTTTCTTGCGAATGGCATATTGACCGGCAATGGCACCAATGCCGATGCGGGGCAAGCGGGCCAGAGCCGGGTTGCTCTGCAACATGCGATAGGCTTTGCGCCAGGTGCCGTCAAGCAAGATAAAGGCGACGGATGCGGAGCTAGAGGATTCACTCTCCCACTGTTGGCGAAGATCGGTCAGCGAAATGGCATCCTCATCCGGCCAGAGCAAATAATAACGACGGGATTGGTCAGCCAGCAGCATATTGAGCCACTCATCGCGGGAAAAGTCCTCCCCCACATGGATCTCGCACTGTTGCAAAGAGGCCGTCAGCAGTGCCGCGGTCCCCTTGGGATGTGCCACCTCGTTGGGGTGCTGCAAGATGTAGAGGGGCGTGTGATTGTCAACCGGCACAATATAATCGCACAGGCAGGCTTTGAGGGCTCGGGTGCAACGTGTACAGTATCGACTGTTCTTGTCGTTGGACTGTTTCATGTTGTCAGACAAATCTGGATTGCTCTGGGTTATCACGCTCTCTCTCACCAGCTTGCTACTCTTCTTTACCGTTCCCAATCTTCAGCTCTCCTTCGATCGGCCCTTGATCGCCGGGGGCGAAGGGTGGCGGATCATAACAGGCAATCTGGCTCATACCAATCTGTGGCACCTGCTGCTCAATCTGGGCGGCCTCGCCATCCTCTATAGCCTGTTTCGCGACTATCTGGGTGGGGCTCGCCTGCCGCTGCTGATGTTGCTGCTCTGGTTGGCAGTGGGCTTGGGGATCTGGTGGTGGTGCCCGCAGACCCAGTGGTACATGGGGCTATCCGGCTCGCTGCATGGTCTGTTTGTCTGGGGGGCAATGCAGGATATCCGCCACGGACGCCGCACGTCGGGCTGGCTACTGTTGGCAGGGATGGGGCTCAAGCTGGCGATGGACTTCTACAACGCAGGAGAGAGCCCGATATCCACCCTGATCAATGCCAAGGTACACATCGGCTCTCATCTTATCGGGGCCGGTGCAGGCCTGTTGCTCGGCCTGCACCGCGTATCACTGAGTGAGCCTGTTACGCACCAGCCAGCTCGGCATTGATGCTGGCCAGCATGGCGGCCGGATCGGCAGCCTGCGTAATGGGGCGACCGATAACCAGATAATCGGACCCCGCCTCGACCGCTGCTTTCGGTGTCATCACCCGGCGCTGATCCCCGGCCGCTGAACCGGTCGGGCGAATCCCCGGGGTCACCAGCTTGAACTCATCACCCAGCAAGGCTTTAAGCTCATGGGCCTCGTTGGCAGAGCAGACAACCCCATCCAAGCCGGATGCCTTGGTCAAGGTAGCCAGCCGGATCACCTGCTCGGCAGGGCTCACATCCAGGCCAAGAGGGATCATGTCGGACTGCTCCATGCTGGTCAGCACGGTCACGCCGATAAGCAGGGGGGCCTTGTCGCCATAAGGCAGTAGCGCCTCTTTGGCGGCACGCATCATCCGCTCACCACCACTGGCATGCACGTTGACCATCCAGACACCGAGCTCGGCACTGGCTGCCACGGCTTTGGCAACAGTATTGGGAATATCGTGAAACTTCAGATCCAGAAAGACATCGAATCCCTTGGCCACCAGCTGGCGTACAAACTGCGGGCCAAACAGGGTAAACATCTCCTTGCCTACCTTGAGACGGCACTGGGCCGGAGAGATACGTTCAACGAACGCTAAGGCATCTGCCTCGTGCTGATAATCCAGCGCTACCAGTACTTTGGGATCTTGCATCTCACATCCTATTGCTTGTTATTCACCGTCCAGACCACGGATCGGCTTGATGGAACCCCACTGGCGACAAGACGGGCACTGCCAGAACAGCGAGTGAGTGGCAAAGCCGCACTGCCGACACTTGTGGGTTGACTTGATTTTGATCTGCTCGCCGACCAGCTGTTGCAGCAGTTCGAGGCTCTCCTTGGCAGGCCCCTCCTCCGCACTGGCCAGCTGAAAACCCACCAGCTGGTAAAAACCTTTCATCGACGGATGACGACGCAGCTGACGCAGCACCAGCGAACGGGCCTGGCTCAGGCCATCACGCTCTTCAACCAGCTTGGCAAGGGCCAGGGTCACGCTGACACCGGCGTGATCTTCCACTGCCTTCTCAAGCAGCGGGATCAACGCAGGCGTGCGCCCCAACTGCTGATAGCACTCGAGCAATTTGGGCATTGCCTCGGAGGCAAAGTCGATATCCTGCTCGAACACCCGTAGCAGCTCCTTGCTGGCCTGCTCATACTCCCCCTCTGCCATGGCGAGCTCAGCGAGGCGCAAACTGGCCCGGGCACATGCCGGATTGATACTGAGCGCCCGTTTGAGCTTGGCCAGCCCCTCCCCTTTATTGCCCTCACGCAGCGCGATCTCGGCTTGCTCGCAATAGAAATGGGAGATGGGGTCGGCCAGCTTCTTGCCCTGGAATTTTTGTAGACGAACCGCCACATCGATGGCCTTATCCCAATCCCGCAACTGCTGATGGATGATCAACAGCTGTGCCAGCGCCGTCTCTTCATAGTCGCTGTCATCACACAGCTCATTCCAGAGCGCTTCCGCTCGGTCCAGCAGACCGGCAGCCAAAAAGTCGCGCGCAAGCTCCTGCAGGGCAAGCTGTCGCTGCTCCCGGGTCAGTTGGCGGGTTACCAGGTTCTGGTGGATCTTGATGGCACGATCGACCTCCCCACGCTGGCGAAACAGGTTGCCGAGGGAGAGGTGTGTTTCGATGGTTTCACTGTCCACCTCAAGCAGCTGGATAAAGAGATCCACCGCCTTGTCGGATTCATCGGACAGCAAATAGTTGAGGCCCGCCACATACTGGCGGGAAAACTGGTTACTCTGTTTTTGGGTGTCCTGGCGAACACTCCTGCGACCCATGTACCAACCATAACCGGCGGCGATGGGCAACAGCAGGAAAAGCAGTTCAAGCATTGAGGAACATTATTCCTTACCCGGTGACCGGGCCAGCTCCAACTCGCGGGATTGACGACGCATGGTGCGGTTGAGGGTGCGGTTTTGCATTTTCAGGCGCAGGAACAGCAGGCCGAATACCAGCCAGCCCAGCAAAAAACCGCCAGCGAAGAAGAAGCCCAACAGCATGGCAAGTGAAAACTCACCCTGAGCGATCAGGTAATTGAACTGAACCAGCTGGCCATTTTGTGAGCCCAGCGCCAGGGTCAGAACAAACACCAGCACCAGCGGAATGAGGGCCAAAATACGCTTCATAAGAGCTCCCTGTCAGTATCTAATGAGAGGCTGATTATCCTTAAAATCGCAGGCAGACTCTAGAGTGAATGGGAAAAGAGTTTAAGAAACAAGACGATTGGCACAGGAATCGGTGCCAAAAAGAAAAAAGGCATACCCGAGGTATGCCCATTTCTGCATTATTCAATGATGTTGACGCGCTCGCGCAACTCTTTACCAGGTTTGAAGTGCGGGACATATTTCCCGGTCAGTTCAACCTTGTCCCCAGTCTTGGGGTTGCGGCCCACACGGGGCGCACGATAGTGCAGTGAAAAACTGCCAAATCCGCGGATTTCAATCCGGTCGCCGTTTTGCAAGGTCGACGCCATCTGCTCAAGGATCTCCTTGATGGCGGCTTCGACATCCTTGGCCGGCATATGCATGCGGCTGGCTGCCAGTTGTTCGATGAGATCTGATTTGGTCATAACGTTAAATCTCCTTCCCCGATCACATGCAATATTCATTTTGCCAGGATAAAAAAGGGCGGCGCAATGCCGCCCTTTTCTTGCATCAAGGATTACTCACCCTTGGCGGCTTTGAACGCTTCCATCATAGCATTGCTGAACACAACTTCTTCTTGCTGGTTCAGGTTATCGATAGCAACACGCTCATCAGCCTCGTCCTTAGCACGGACAGACAGGCTTACGGTGCGGTTCTTACGATCAACGCCCATGAATTTAGCTTCAACTTCGTCACCAACAGACAGCACCAGAGTGGCGTCTTCTACGCGGTCACGAGCAGCGTCGGAGGCACGCAGGTAGCCTTCTACGCCATCAGCCAGTTCGATAACGGCACCTTTGGCATCAACCTCAGTAACCTTACCCTTCACGATAGCACCTTTCTTGTTGTCAGCCAGGTACTTGTTGAACGGGTCTTCTTCGATCTGCTTGACACCCAGGGAGATGCGCTCACGCTCCGGATCCACTTGCAGAACAACGGCTTCGATCTCGTCGCCTTTCTTGAATTCACGCACGGCTTCTTCGCCCTGGTTGTTCCAGGAGATGTCAGACAGGTGAACCAGGCCGTCGATGCCGCCATCCAGACCGATGAAGATACCGAAGTCAGTGATGGACTTGATCTTGCCGGAAACACGGTCGCCTTTGGCGTGAGTTTCGGCAAACAGCTGCCACGGGTTGGATTTGCACTGCTTCAGACCCAGGGAGATACGACGACGCTCTTCGTCGATGTCCAGAACCATCACGTCAACCACGTCGCCAACGTTAACAACTTTGGACGGGTGGATGTTCTTGTTGGTCCAATCCATCTCGGATACGTGTACCAGGCCTTCAACGCCTTCTTCGATTTCAACGAAGCAGCCGTAGTCGGTCAGGTTGGTCACGCGGCCAGACAGACGGGTGGTCTCCGGGTAACGCTTGGCGATAGCAACCCAGGGATCTTCGCCCAGCTGCTTCAGACCCAGGGATACACGGGTACGCTCGCGGTCGAACTTCAGAACCTTGACAGCGATCTCGTCGCCAACGTTGACGATTTCGGAAGGATGCTTAACGCGCTTCCACGCCATGTCGGTGATGTGCAGCAGGCCGTCAACACCGCCCAGATCTACGAATGCACCGTAGTCGGTCAGGTTCTTGACGATACCCTTAACTTCTTGACCTTCTTGCAGGTTAGCCAGCAGGCTTTCGCGCTCGGAGGTGTTCTCGGTCTCGATCACGGCACGACGGGAAACAACAACGTTGTTGCGCTTCTGGTCCAGCTTGATGACTTTGAACTCGAGTTCTTTGTTTTCCAGGTGAGCGGTGTCACGGATCGGACGCACGTCAACCAGAGAACCCGGCAGGAAGGCACGGATGCCGTTCAGTTCAACGGTGAAACCACCCTTGACCTTGCCGTTGATGATACCGATAACGGTAGCTTGCTCTTCGTAAGCCTTCTCAAGCTGCAGCCAGGCTTCGTGGCGCTTGGCTTTTTCGCGGGACAGCTTGGTTTCGCCGAAACCATCTTCGATAGAGTCCAGAGCCACGTCAACGGTGTCGCCGACGTTGATTTCCAGCTCGCCCATGGCGTTCTTGAATTCTTCAGCCGGGATAGCGGACTCGGATTTCAGACCGGCGTCAACCAGTACGAAACCGTTCTCGATAGCAACGACAGTACCCTTGACGATGGAACCTTGACGGGTTTCAACGGCGTTCAGGGACTCTTCAAAGAGTTGAGCAAAAGATTCGATCATTGTTTATGTCACAAATGAAACATCCACTTGCAATCCGGCACAAGCGGGGCTGTTTTAAATAATCTGCGCCATCCTTGGTGCAGACGACCGGATGTCAGCTTGCGCTGGCATCACCAAGTTGTTGCTCTGCATAGGCGAGTACTGTTGCCAGCACTTCATCTATGGTCATGGCGGTAGAGTCTACCACCAGAGCACCTTCTGCCGGTTTCAGGGGTGCAGTAGCGCGATTTCTGTCGCGATCGTCACGTTCCCGAATCTCGGTTAAAAGACGCTCAAAGTTAACATCAAAGCCCTTATCTTGCAACTGCTTATAGCGACGCTGGGCCCGTTCTTCGGCACTGGCGTCGAGGAAAATCTTCACCTCGGCCTCGGGGAAAACAACTGTACCCATGTCACGACCATCGGCAATCAGACCCGGGGCCTGACGAAATGCACGCTGACGGCGCAACAATGCTTCGCGCACCCGGGGGAAGGCGGCGATTTTACTGGCAGCATTACCCACTTCTTCGGTGCGGATGGTGCGGGAGACATCTTCCCCTTCCAGGATAACCTTGACCAGATCGCCCTCAACCTGAAATTGCACATCCAGATTGGCGGCCAGCGGCACCAGTGAGGCTTCACTGTCCAGCTCTACATCGTGATGCAGGGCGGCCAGGGACAACACCCGATAGATGGCGCCCGAGTCCAGCAAGTGCCAACCCAGCTTCTCAGCAAGCAGCTGACACAAGGTGCCTTTACCTGCACCACTGGGGCCATCAATTGTCATTACGGGGGCCATCTGAGGCATAACTTCTCTCCTGCACTGTGTTGCTCCCATCCCGAAGGGGTGGGTTAATGGGCGCCGATTATACCCGAATGTGGTGAGCCTGGCAGTCATCAATCCGCACAAAGGGCCAAAACCCCGACGGACAGCTGTGCTTGTATCTCATTTGGAGATTTCATTAAGCAATGCAGGGACTTGTTCTTATGGTCGTTCCTGACAAGGCGCGCTAAACTGGCCCCCTTTTTTGAGCCGTTAGTAGTAAGGAGCAACCTATGAGCAGCGTTACCCTCGTGGCCAAATCCAAATTGCCAACCCCCTGGGGCACCTTCACGCTGGTAGGTTTTCAGGAAACCGGCACAGGCAAAGACCACGCCGCACTGGTGATGGGCGACATTACCGGTGACGAGCCCGTGCTGGGCCGGATCCACTCAGAGTGCCTGACCGGCGACGCCCTGTTCAGCCTGCGTTGTGACTGCGGTTTCCAGTTGCAGGCGGCCATGGAGAATATCGCCAAAGCCGGTCGTGGCGTGTTGCTGTATGTGCGTCAAGAGGGCCGTGGCATCGGCTTGCTCAACAAGATCCGCGCCTATCACCTGCAGGATCAGGGTGCCGATACCGTGGAGGCCAACGTGGCCCTTGGTTTTGCCGCCGACATGCGCGACTACACCATCTGCGCCGATATGCTCAAGCAGCTTGAGGTCAAGTCTCTCAAACTGATGACCAACAACCCGCGCAAGATGAAAGCCATGGAATCCTTCGGTATTCCGGTGGCCGAACGGGTACCGTTGCAGGAAGGGCGCAATCCCCACAACGAGTTCTATCTGTCGACCAAGGCCAACAAGCTGGATCATATGCTGAAGAAGTGAGCCTGAATTGACGAATGTCAGATAGTCAAACGCCTCCCGAACGGAGGCGTTTTTCTTGGGACGACCCTAGCTATCGCTGTGGTACGGTCAGATTGGCCAGCAGAGCTTCAAGCTCTTCGCCAGTGCAGGCAGCACAGTATTGTTCGACCCGCTCGCGGGTCAATTGCGGCGCGAGACGTTCAATCAGATCGTAGAGATAGCCGCATAAAAATGCCCCTCTGCGCAACCCGATAGCGGCCACACCGCCTGGTAGCCAGGGCGCCGTTTTGAGCACCAGCTCGCCATCGCGCTGGGGCTCCCAGGCAAAGGTTGCCATCACCCCGATGCCCATCCCTTGTCTGACATAGGTCTTGAGCACATCGCTGTCGCTCGCACAGCAGGCGATCCGGCTCTCGGCATGAGCGCAATCAGTGCCATGAGCTGTGGAGAGAGCCCTTCCATCTGTCACCAATGCAAACTCCACCAGCTCGGCCGGGGTCAGCGATGTTGCTTTGGCCAACGGATGCTCCTTTGGCAGCACCAAGCCCCGTTGCCACTGAAAAGAGGGGAGCATCAGCAGATCGCTCCCCTCCTCCGGTTCATCCGCCAGCAGCAGATCGGCAGCGCCATCATGCACGGCTGCGCGGCACTGCGCCGCACTCCCCTGCATCACAGTTACGGCAACTTTGGGAAAGCGGGCCATAAAACCCTTGAGGATGGCGGGCAGAATATAACGGGCTTGCAGATGAGTAGCCGCAATGGTGAGGGTTCCCTGCTCCGGATGCACATGCTGCCTGGCCATCACCTTGATGGTGGCGACCTTGTCCAGCACCTCCGCGGCCACTTTGATCACGTCCCGACCTATGGGGGTGATCTGGGTCAGGTGTTTGCCGCTGCGCTCGAAGATCTGGATCCCCAGCTCATCCTCCAGCATCCGCACCTGTTTGCTGATCCCGGGCTGGGAGGTAAAGAGGCTCTCGGCGGTGGCCGACAGATTCAGCCTGTGGTTCGCCACCTCGACGATATAGCGCAATTGCTGCAGTTTCATGGTGTAGCCCTCAAGCGAACCCACCGTTAATAGTAACAAACTTTCAGCAATGACCCGCCGCCATCAGGCCGGGCGCTCCTTGAGTAGGAAATCACGCAAGGCACGGTTGGCCATGGAGAGCGGATCGCCACGCCGCCACGCCACGCAGAGGTCGAGGTAGATGGGCGGGTCGAAGGGCACGCCACTCAGATCCGGCTCCTCTTCCAGCACCATCCGCAAGAAGGTTGTCACCGCAAAACCTTGCCGCACCACCGCCTTGAGCAGAGGGATAAGATTGCTCTCGAAGGCGATATCGGGTTCAACGCCAAGGCTCTGGGCCAGCGCCTCCATATGCTCCCGGTGATAAAAGCCGCGGCGAAACAGCGCCAGCTCCTGAGCGAAAAACTGAGAGAGGGTGACGGCCGATGCGCCACGCAAGGGGTGATCGTCCCCCACCACCATCAACATCTCTTCGCTCAGCAGATGTGCCCCCTCGATGGCGGGGGGAGATCACTGGTGATGAGAATGGCCAGATCGAGGGAACCATCCACCATCCGGCTGAGCAGCTCGCGGGTGCCGGCCTCTTCGACCCGGATCTTGAGGCCGGGATAGCGATGCTTGAAGGCCATCAGTCGAGGGGGGAAATAGTAGGAGCCCATCATATAGGGGATCCCGATCCGCACCTCCCCCCGCTCCAGCCCCTTGAGCTCGGCCATCTCGGCCTCGGCCTGATGCATCTGCAACAACAAGCGCTCGGCATGGCGACAGAGCACCTCTCCCTCCGGGGTGAGCCGTACCGCCCGGTCCTGTCGATCAAACAGCCGCAATTCGAGCTGCTGCTCCAGCTTGGCGATGGCCATGCTGATGGCCGGCTGTGCCACATGCAGACTGTTGGCTGCCTTGGTAAATGAGCCGGCATCCCTGACCGCCAGCAGATAGGTGAGCTGTTTCAGATCCATGTATCAATTCATCTTATGAGATGGATAACTTAAATATATTATATTTATAACTGCATGGACTCTACCCTGACCAAAAGTAGTCAGGACAATACGCAATGATTGAAGTTGGAAGTCGCGAGTGGATACGTGCAACCCTGGCCCTCAGCCTGGGCTCTTTTCTGGTGTTTCTGAACCTCTACCAGACCCATCCCCTGTTACCCCTGATTGCCGAGGTCTTCTCGGTCAACTCCCTCTCGGCCAGCTGGACCCTAGCAGGATGCACTGCTGGCCTCGCCGCCTCCCTGCTGATCTGCGCCAGACTGGCGGATCGCCATGGCCGTCGGCAGGTCATGCTGGGTACCCTCACCCTGGCGATCCTGCTCTCACTGTTGATCCCGCTGGTTGAGCAGTTTGGCTCCCTGCTGCTGCTGCGTATCCTGCAGGGCGCGCTGCTGGCCGGGTTACCAGCCACTGCGATTGCCTATATGGGGGAAGAGTTCAGCAAACGGGCGCTCCTCTCGGCGGTGGGGGTCTATATTGCCGCCAACTCCCTCGGTGGCATTGCCGGTCGGGTGGTCGGCGGTCTGTTGGCGGGCTGGTTTGGCGACTGGCAGCATACCTTTCTGGGGATCGGAGTGATCAGCCTGTTACTGCTGCCGCTGGTCTTCTGGCTGCTGCCCCACCAAACCCGCTTTGTGGCGAGCGCCCCCGTTCGCGGTCAATTTGCCCGCGCCTTGCAGCAACACTTGACCAATCCCTTGCTGGTAGGGGCTTACCTTATAGGCGGGCTCAACTTTATGGTGTTTCTGAACCAGTTCAGTTATCTCACCTTCCTGCTGGCCAAGCCCCCTTTCTCCCTGCCCACCCAGTGGCTCGGCATGCTATTTCTCACCTATCTCTCGGGAACGGTGGCTTCCTCCCTGAGCGGTCGCTTTGCCAACCGCTGGGGGGCACAACGCATGCTGCTGGTCGGGATCGCCCTGATGGCCCTCGGCAGTCTGTGGCTACTGCAAGCTAGCCTGCTCGGGATCCTGAGTGGCTTGCTGATCTCCAGCTTCGGCTTTTTCCTGGCACACGCCTGCGCCAGTGCCTGGGTCGGTCATCATGTCGAACACAACCGCGCCCTCGCCTCCTCTCTCTATCTGGTAGCCTACTATCTGGGAGCCAGTCTGGGGGGACTTTACCTGCACCCGTTCTGGGAGCTGGGCGAGCTGGGCGGTCTGGTCATGGGAATTGAACTGGTCCTCATCTTGACGGCGGGCTTGAGCCTCTGGCTCGGCCGTCTCAAGCAGCGAAGCCAATCGCCACTGCCCGCCCAGCAACCCCACCGACACGGGTAACAGGCTCAGCGCAAACAGGGTCACCCACGAGCAGATGGCGATCCGCAACCCAGCGCCACCAGATAACAAAAGGGGTCACACCGGTGACCCCTTTTGCTGCGTTATTCAAGAGCCTGTCAGGCTCGCACCGCATTTAGAGCAGGATCACTCCTGATTGAAATAATCCGCAGGCACCGCGACCACAGCACCGGTCGCCACCTCTTCGGCGATCACCTCAGCCAGCGAGCGCAGATGAAACTTGATCTGTCCGGAGGGCAACATCAGGCCAATATCGGGGTTGCGGGTATCCTGCATGTTGCCAGTTTTGAATGGCAGCTCGGGATAGCGCGCTACCAGATCTTGCAGTGAAGTGACCACCAGCTCGATATGTTCCAGCCCCGCCTGATGGGCGCGACCCGGTTTCGGTGCAGCCAGCTCGATACAGGGTACCTGTACCTCACCAGCCAACAGCGGCTGATGCAACTGATAAGTGGCGATGGGACGTCCGCCAATCATCCCCTCCACCAGCAAGGTACCTGCCTCAGCCAGCACAGCAC
This sequence comes from Aeromonas sp. 102P, assembly GCF_051920345.1. Classification (NCBI taxonomy): domain Bacteria; kingdom Pseudomonadati; phylum Pseudomonadota; class Gammaproteobacteria; order Aeromonadales; family Aeromonadaceae; genus Aeromonas; species Aeromonas sp. 102P. The sequence continues at coordinate 3,296,730 of NZ_JBQBCZ010000001.1, forward strand.
ATAGCGCGCGGTACTCCTGCAGGGTAGCCGCCCGATAACAGAGGTGATCGACCGTTGGCCGGGAAATTGTGACGCCAGTGGCGGACAGTTCGGCCAACAGCTGAGAAACAAATGGGGCCATTGGCCCCAGTGTGGAATCGAGTGGATGGGACATGCTTACCATTTCTTCTTGGGTTGAAACAGGACATCGAGCTCGTCGGCTTCCTTGTCCTTGATGTTTTGCAGATCCTGCGCGCTATTTTGCTGCTGCAGCTCTTCAAGCTCCTTGAGCCCCTGACGCATATCTTCTTCACGGGCCAGCAGATAGGGATCCTTGTCGCCCACGCTCGCCATGGCAGAGAGTCCCTTGGTATAGAGCTGGCGGCAAGTACCATATTGGCCCTGAATGCGGGCATCCATCGCCCGCTTGACCAGATTGGAGATGTTGATCTTGAGCTGCATCAGCTCGAGGCGGCGCTCTTCCTGGGCAAACCCCTGAGGGTCAATCTTGCCCTTGTTGTGCTCGACCCGCAGCACAGCCCGCATCTTCTTGACCAGCTGCAGCATCTGGATCGCCTGACGATCGGACTCCGGGGTCTTGAACTGCCCCTCATCCTGCACGCTGTAGTTCTCCTGTACATTCTTGATTTGGGTCTGCACATCAACGATGCGCTGCTTGATTTGATTATTCGGCATCACCTGGGCGATGGCGCGATAGGCATCGAGGATCCGGTGCTGCAACAGCAACACCATGTTCTTGGAGAAAGGCACCAGATTGACGTTCAGCAACACCTCTTCGGTCTCGTCAGCCACCGTCTTGTGTCTGGCAACGGCGTGACGCTTGTCCGCCTCAGCCTTCTGCTTATATTGCTGCACCACGTTATAGGCGATAACCAAAAACAGGAGTGCGCCAATAGACAGCAATACCAAAGTTAAAATCATAGGATGTCCAAACCCCTGTTCCTATCCAATTGCGTGATCCTACAACAGCTTACCCACTTAAGGTAGCCTGCAGATCCCCCCTTGCCCACGATTTGTCACCAAGCTGTGCCCCCGGTCTCAGGGAGAGATTGCAGGATCAGGGGATGATGACCATGACGGTCACCTCCTCATAGTATCGCCCATCAGCGCCATTACTTGAGGTTAAAGCCCCGTGATTGCAGGAAGCCCAACATGAAAGGACGGGACTCCTTGCCCAGAATGGCGCGGATCTGGCCACTCCAGGTCTGCTGTTTGTTGTTGCTGCTGCTGGCCTGATAGTAGTCCGCGATCTGCTGATCGTATTGAGCCAGTAGGTCACGATCCAGCTCGTGCTGGTAGCGATCCTGATGCACCACCAACCCCCTGGGCAGACGGGGTTTCTGCTCCGGCTGCTGGGCAGGATGACCGAGGCAGAGGCCAAACAGCGGGATCACCTGATGGGGCAAGCCCAGCAGCTCGCTCACCTCGGCGGGATGGTTGCGAATGCCGCCGATATAGACCCCGCCCAGCCCCAGCGACTGCGCCGCCAGCAAGGCGTTTTGCGCCATCAGGGCGCCGTCGATGGCTCCGATCAGCAACTGCTCCGCATAGCCGGTCTGGGCCTCTGGCACGATCTGGGTGTGGCGGTGGTAATCGGCGCAGAACACCAGAAACTCGGCCGCCTGCACCACATAGGGTTGATTGCCCGCCAGCATGGCCAACTGCTGACGCGCCTCGGGTTCGCAGACTCGCACAATACTGGTCACCTGCAAAAAGCTCGAGGTCGAGGCGGACTGGGCGGCGGCGAGAATGGCATCCAGCTGCTGCGGGGCGATCGGCTCGGCAGTGAACTGACGAATGGAGCGATGGGAAAGGATAAGATCGATGGTCTGATTCATGGCACCTCCAAAATGAGGTAACACCATAGCGAAAAAAACGAGGGAGCCCAAGGCTCCCTCGCACACCCAGCTTAAGGGGCCGGATAGACGTAAGGGGCTTGCAACCCGAGCGGGAAGCCGAGCGCCCAGTAGATCAGCAGGAAAATCGTCCAGCTCACCAGGAAGGCAAGCGAGTACGGCAGCATCATGGAGACCAGGGTACCGATCCCGGTGCTCTTCACATACTGCTGGCAATAGACCACCACCAGCGGGAAGAAGACCATCAGCGGGGTGATGATATTGGAAGCAGAATCCCCAACCCGATAGGCCGCCTGGGTCAGCTCGGGGGAGATCCCCACCGCCATCAACATGGGTACCAGGATCGGGCTGATCAGCGCCCACTTGGCGGAGGCCGAGCCGACTACCAGATTGACGGTGGCGGTGAGCAGGATCATCCCGACGATGGTCACCTCACCGGGCAGCGCCAGCGCATGGAGCACTTCGGCACCGGAGAGGGCCAGCAGGGTGCCCAGATTGGAGTCACCAAACGCCTTGATAAAGAGCGCGCAGAAGAAGGCCATCACCATGTAGGAGCCCATCTTGTTCATGGTGGCCGACATGGCATCGATCACATCCTTGCCACTCTTGAAGCTGCCTGCGACAAAGCCGTAGACAATCCCGGGCAGGATAAAGAGCAGGAAGATGAGCGGCACTATGGACTTCATCACTGGCGCGGCGAAGGTGGTCAGAGAGCCATCAGCAGCACGCAGCGGTGAGTCGCTCGGGGAGAGCGCCAGCGCCAGCAGCACGATAGCCGCCAGCATGGCAAACCCGGCCCAGTTGAAAGCCCGGCTCTCTTGCGCGCTGTAGCGCCCCATCTCGTCGGCACTCTCCAGATCCTCGTTGAGCGCCACGTGCTTGAGGCGCGGCTCCACCACCTTTTCGGTGATGAACCAGCCGACGCAGATGATCAGCAACGAAGAGGCACCGGTAAAGATGATGTTGCACAGGGTGTTGACCATGTAGTCAGGATCGAGCAACTGAGCGGCGGACTGGGTAAAACCCTGCAGCAGCGCATCACCGCCGGAGGGCAGGAAGTTGGCGGCAAAACCGCCGGAAACGCCGGCAAAGGCAGCGGCGATCCCCGCCAGCGGATGGCGTCCGGCAGCGTGGAAGATGATGCCACCGATGGGGATCACCAGCACATAACCCGCATCTGCGGCGGTGTGGCTGACGATCGCCACCAGGATCAGCATGGGAGTGAGAAAACGGGCAGGCGTCACTTTGAGCAACTTTTTCAGACCGGTATTGATAAAACCTGACTGCTCGGCCACCCCGACCCCGAGCATGGCCACAAGCACGATCCCGAGCGGGGCAAAGCCGGTAAAGGTGGTCACCATGGTGGAGAGAAACTCGGCCAGACCGGCACCGGTCAGCAGGTTGTTGACCACTACCGCTTCCCCGGTACGGGGATTGACCAGATCAAACTGGAATTGTGACAACACCCAGGAGCCGACCCAGACGATCAGCAAGGCGTAGAGGAACAGCATGGCGGGGTCGGGTAATTTGTTCCCGGCTTTCTCGACGCCATTGAGGAAACGGTTCAACCAACCTTTGGGAGGGCTGGCCGGACGGTCATTGACAGCAGCATGACTCATTATTGCGATACTCCTTTCCCTAGAAACGAGGGCGCATGCTAGCAATTCCAGCCAATCCGTCTCATGACCGATCGCAAAAGAATGATTAATTTTGATTAAATATTGCGGAATAAAATCCCAAGTTGTGGCCTAACGCACACTTGTTACTCTGCCATTACGGCATCTAGCAGTGGATAACGCCCAACCTGGCACTCAACCACAAAACCGCTCGCCTCGACTTGCGCCACAGTCAGCGGCTTGCTGAACAGATATCCCTGGAACACATGGCACCCCTGGGTCTGCAGTGCGGCCAGCTCGTGGGGCTCCTCCACTCCTTCCGCCATGATCCCCAACCCCAGATTGGTGGCCATGGCCGCAGTCGCCCGGATCACCGGCAAGTTGAGGCCGACCACGAAGGAGCGATCCAGCTTGATGTTGTTGATCGGCAACCGGTTGAGATAGGCCAGCGAGGAGTAGCCGGTACCGAAATCATCGATGGCAATCTTGATCCCCTGCTCGCTCAAATCATCGAGAATGCCGAGACACCCCTTCATATCGAGCATCAACACGGTTTCGGTCAGCTCCAGCGTCAACAGGGAGGCATCCACCCCGTGCAGTTCCAGCTGCTGGCGAACTTGCCCGGGCAGCGCCGACGAGAGCTGGAAACCGGAGAGGTTGACGGAGACCGGCACCCGCTGATGGAAGCGCTTCTGCCAGCTGGCTACCTGTGCCAGCGCGGTGGAGAGCACCCAGCTGCCGATCTCGCGGATCAGCCCCATCTCTTCGGCCAGCGGGATAAATTCCACCGGCGAGACATGGCCGAGCACCGGGTTGTACCAGCGCAGCAGTGCCTCGTAACCGATCAGACGCCGTTTGGCGGCATCGACCTGCGGCTGGTAACAGAGGCTCAGCTCCTGGCGGCCGATGGCCTTGGCCAGAAACTGTTTGAGATTGAGCTTGCGCTGCAGGGTCTGCTGCATGCTGGGGGTGAAACGCTGCCAGCGCAGCCGCCCCATCTGCTTGGCCTGATACATGGCCATGTCGGCACGGGTGATGAGGTTGTCCCCGTCATCCGCATCATCGGGATAGATGGCGATACCGATACTGCCGCCGATGGTCACCTCCGGCAGCCCGCTCAGTTGCAGCGGCTTGGTCATCTGGGAGAGCATCTGATCGGCCACCTCTTGCGCCCGATCCCCCTGATTGCCCAGCGGCACCAGTGCTGTGAATTCATCGCCACCGAGGCGAGCCAGCTCCACATCCCGCGGGCAAATCTGTTTGAGGCGACCGGCGACCCGCTCCAGCAGGCGATCTCCCGCCTTGTGGCCGTAGTTGTCGTTGACCAGCTTGAAGTTGTCCAGATCCATGAACACCAGCGCGAAACGCTCCCCCAACCCGCAATAGGCCTCGAGGGATTTCATCAAGCCATACCGATTGAGCAGGCCGGTCAGGGAGTCGTGCCAGGCGAGGTGGCGATGCTCCAGCTCTTCGAGTTTGCGATCGGTAATATCCCGCATGGTGAGCAGAATGCGGGCCCCCTGCTGGATATAGCGGAACTGATACTGGAACCAGCGCATCCCCTTGAGGGTTCGGCACTCCCCCTCGGTCACCACTTCATCGAGACGGGAGAGCTTCTGGTAGAAGCTGTCATCATTGCCGGAGAAAACCTGGGAGAGCTTGGCGATCTGGTGGCCGAAACACATTTCGAAGTGATAGTTGCCACTCTCGAACACACCATGGCTATCGAACAGGCAGGCAAGGGTATCGCCGGTTGCCAGCGAGGACTCCTGATAGAGGGTATCGGAGTCGAGCACCGCTTCGGTCATCATCATCAGCCGGCCAGCCAGCTGAATGCCAGAGAGGCGCAGATAGATCTGCTTCTTGACCCCCTTTGGGGAGAGGGTCCACCACTCGTTGTAACTGCGCCCCTGCTGAAAATCACCCAGATAGCGCTGTAGCAGCAGATCGATGGCGGTTGCCATATCGGCAGAGAAGTCGCGGGAGCAGAGTTCGTCGAGAGACGTCGCCTCCCACACGGAGAGCGCGGCGCTGTTTGCCCAGAAAATATGGTGATGCTCGATGTCATAAACCCAGATCGGGGTATGCAGAACATCCATCGTCTTCAGTAACCGTTCGTCAAGCGTATTCATCTGGTCAAGGTCATTCATGCTGGATGGTCACTGGTTAACCGGAAAACAGATCTGGCAAACCGCTAGCTGCAGAATGCAAGGTGCAAATACCTCTCGGCCATTATCCCTTTTCACATAGCCAAGAGCGGACAAAACTATTTCAGATATCAACAACAGGGCAGCCTGTACGGCAATACTACAAAGGACTCAGCCAAGGACCCTGTTAATCCAAGCAAATCATATAGTCGATTTTTAACTTTTTTCCCCAGTAAAAACAAGCACTAAGAGCTATCCACTCGAGACCTTGAAAGAGCAATTGCATATTTGCTGCGATAAATTTGTTATTAACATTTAAATCAATGGTGGAAATAGTCATCACTCTCTGTCACAAAGCTTCCATTAATTAACCAAGCGGATGGATAAACAGCCAAAAAAACGCCAAAACGGACAAAAATAGTTCACTAAGGCGGAATTGATATACCCCAAATTCATTTTTCAACAGGCAATGGGCAAAACCCGAATATATGATCTGCATCACATTGGCAGTGGATGGCAAACCACCCCGGCTGAGTACGCAGAGCAACCCAGATTCCTTCCATCAGATTGCAATATCGGCCTTCGCCCGCGGTTATAGCGGAACAAATCAGGAAATATGGCAAACATCTCTGCCGCAGCACCATTTGGCATCGTGCCGAAATAATCACCAGCTCGGGGAAACTGAGATGACGGGCGGGTGGATAACTGGTATCAACAGAAATCGAATCCAGATCAATTAAACGCTGAATTACCCTTGCCAACCCGGAACGCTCTTTTTATGGTTGCCCCCTTGTTACACCCAGAACAGCGTTTATGAAGCACATCGAAGAGTTCTACCTGTTCGTCAAGGTGGTGCAAGAGGGAGGATTCTCCCACGCTGCAGCCGCACTGGGCATGCCAACAGGCACCATCAGTCGACGCATTTCCCAGCTGGAAGAGCAACTGGGTTGCTCCCTGCTACATCGCTCTACCCGCAAGCTCCGCCTTACCGATGATGGCCTCAGATACTACGAACGTCTCTGCACGCCACTCGCACAAATCGAGCAGGCCACCAGCGAGATCCAGGGTCAAGAGGCCGACATCACCGGGCTTATCCGGATAGCTGCGCCCATCGCGCTCTCCAACACCATCCTCATCGATATGCTGGCCGAATTCGGGCTGCACTATCCCGAGGTACAGTTCGATATCACCCAGACCAATGATCACCAGCACCTGTTCGACAATGATCGGGATCTGGTGTTCTTCAACGGTGAGCTGCCCCAGTCGCTGCCCAATGCGATCTGTCTCGGTCATATCGAGTACGGCCTGTTTGCCTCACCACTCTATTTGACCAAGAAGGGCACCCCCTCCCACCCCAACCAGCTGGAAGAGCACGATCTCATCTACTGCTGGCCTCACCAGCACTGGCAGCTGACCGACAAGGATGGCCAGAGCGTCTGCATCAAACGCAGCGCCAAACTGACCGTCAACCAGACCCAGGCCGCGGTACGCGCAGCCCGGCGTCATCTGGGGATCGTCAACGCCCCGCTGCACTATCTGAGCAGCTTCCTCCATGACGAGCAGCTGGTGCCGGTACTGACCGACTGGCAAACCGGCAATCGCCCCTTCTACATGTTGTGTTGCCAGCACCAGTTCGCTCCGTTGCGTGTTAAGATGTTCGTTGAATTTGTTGAAAAATACTCAGCACGCTATCGCAATCGGCAGTGGGACAACCAATTTTCACAAGGTGATAGCCTCACCCATTGCATCTGACCGTTAGCGGGCCACACTTATAGCATCCCTTGCCAACAGAGCCTGCCTAACGCCATGAATGTATTGATATGTGATGACTCCGGGTTCGCCCGCAAACAGCTGGCGCGGGCGCTCCCGGCCGACTGGAAAGTCGATTTGCACTACGCAGCCAATGGTCTCGAAGGGATCGAACAGGTGCTGATGGGTCATGGCGATCTCATCTTCCTCGATCTGACCATGCCGGAAATGGACGGTTACGGCGTGCTGGAGACCCTCCAACGGGAGGGTCTACGCAACAAGGTGATCGTGGTCTCCGGGGATATCCAGCCAGAGGCCTATCAACGGGTCATGGGGCTGGGGGCGCTCGATTTCATCAAGAAACCCGCCGCCCCAGAAACCCTGCTCGCCCTGCTCAAAAAGCATGATTTCTGGAGTACCGCCCCGAGCGGTCAACCAAGCGCCCCCGAGCAGCTGACAAGCGGCGTGGTAGCCGATGCAGGCGTCAAGATCACCCCCGAAATCCGCGATGTCTATCAGGAGCTGGCCAACGTCTCCATGGGTCAGGCAGCCGACTTGCTGGCTCGTCTGCTCAACGCCTTCGTGGTACTGCCCATCCCCAACGTCAACGTGCTGGAGGTCTCCGAGCTGCACATGGCCCTCTCGGCCGCTGCGGATTCGGATACCCTCTCCGCCGTCTGTCAGGGGTTTATCGGAGCGGGGATCGCCGGTGAAGCGCTGATCCTGTTCCATGACTCCAGCTTCAAAGATTTGGCCAAGCTGATGAACCATCAGGGGACGCTGGATCGCACCGCCGAACTGGAGCTGTTGATGGATACCGCCAACGTGCTGATCGGCGCCTTCCTGCGCGGCTACGCCAACCAGCTCGACACCCCCTTCAGTCAGGGGCACCCGGTGGTGCTCGGCCAGCACAGACCCATCAACGAGCTGATCAACACCAACAAGAGTCGCTGGCGCCGCACGCTCGCCATCGAGATCAACTACCGGATCCAGGATTACGCGGTGCAGTGTGATCTGCTGCTGCTGTTTACCGAAGATTCCATCGCCACCATGAACAACAAAATCATGCACATGCTCTAGGAGTGACTATGGAAATCCGTGAATTTCATTGGCTGATGAACATAGTCCAGAACCTGGACGTAGGCTTGGTAGTGCTCGACAAGGAGTACAAGGTTCAGGTGTGGAACGGCTTTATGGAGAGCCACAGCGGCCGACTGGCCAGTGACGTGCGCGATGGCGTACTGTTCGAGCTCTTCCCCGATGTGGACAGAGCCTGGTTCGAACGCAAGGCCAACATGGTCTTCAAACTCAACAACCGCGCCTTCAGCACCTGGGAGCAGAAGCCCTATCTGCTGCGTTTCTCCAACTACCGCCCCATTACCGGCTCGGCCCCCCACATGTTCCAGAACCTGACCCTGGTGCCACTGGCCGATTTCGGCGGTCAGGTGACCCACATCGCGGTGATGATCTACGATGCCACCGATGAGGCCATGCTGATGAGCGGCCAGCGGCAGGCTTGAGCTTTCAGCAAATAACAGAGGGCGCCGCGGCGCCCTCTGTTATTTAGGTATGAACAGGTCTCGGTATAACCTCTACCTCACCAGCCGTCTCAACGCGCTCCAAGATACTCGGTGAAGGCGTCGATCACCTCTTCAATATCGTCATCGTTGATTTGCAGATGGGTCACCAGCCGCAGCTCGCCGTAACCGGAGAAGAGGATCCCCCGCTCCTTCATAAAAGCGAGCAGAGGGGCCGATTCCCCCTCATGCAGCCGCAGGAACACCATGTTGCTCTGCACCAGCGAGAGGTCGAGCTCGATGCCCGGCAGTGCAGCCAACCCTTCGGCCAGCCGTTTGGCACGGCGGTGATCATCGGCCAGACGGGTCACATGCTGCTCGAGGGCAAACAGACCGGCTTGCGCCAGAATGCCCGCCTGGCGCATGCCACCTCCCAGCATCTTGCGTAGGCGGCGCGCACGGGCGATGAAATCGTGGCTGCCCACCAGCAGCGAGCCCACCGGTGCGCCCAACCCCTTGGAGAGACAAATCGAGATGCTATCAAATGGAGCGGCGATCACCGCGACCGGGGTCTCGCTGGCCACGGCGGCGTTAAAGAGCCGGGCGCCATCGAGATGAAGCTTCAAGCCGCGCTCGGCAACGAATGCCCCCATCTCCTGCAGATAGGAGAGCGGCAGCACCTTGCCGTTGTGGGTGTTCTCAAGGCAGATCAGGCGAGTCTGGACGAAGTGGGCATCATCAGGGGCCAGCGCAGCCTTGATATCATCGAATGCCAGCGTGCCATCGCGCTGCATCGGCAAGGGTTGCAGGGCTACGGAGCCCAGCACGGCACTCCCCTGCGCTTCATAGCGATAGATGTGAGCGGCGTTGCCGAGGATGGCCCCCTCACCGCGCTGACAGTGGCTCATCACCGCCAACAGATTGGACATGGTGCCGGACGGCACAAACAGCGCAGCCTGTTTGCCCAGCAATCTGGCCCCAAAGGCCTCCAGCGCGTTGACGCCCGGATCTTCACCATAGACATCGTCACCGACTTCGGCGTGGAGCATGGCTTGACGCATGGCGTCAGTAGGCTGGGTGACGGTGTCACTTCGTAAATCGATATAGCGCATGAGATCCCTCCTGAAACAGGAGAGTGACGTTAGCCATGCGCCCCTCGCTTGGCAAGGGGCGCATGAGCAGAATGTGAAGCCAATAGACGTCCATAGAACCCGCAGGCGGGTTTTACCAAGGCAGCGGCTGACCGTTGAGATTCAGTAGCTGACCCGATTGGGTCAACGATAACCCCTTGATGAGATTGAGCAGTTTCACCGCCACCTCGGCAGGCTCCTGTAATTGTTCCACAGGCAACTCGCTCAGAAAGGGAGCATTCATCGGGGAGTCCATCAAGCCAGGCGCCACCGCCACCACCCCCGCTTGCGGGAAACGTTGCGCCCACTCGAGGGCCAGAGTTTTCACCCCCATGTCGAGGGCCGCCTTGCTCATCCGGTAGCTGTAACGCCCCCCCTCCAGATTGGCGGTGATGGAACCCGCCAGATCAGAGATGGCACAGAGCCACAGCGGATGGTCATTGCCCATCAACCGACTGAAACGGGCAGCCAGCGCCAGTGTTGGCCAGGCATTGGCCAGCAGGCTGTCGCACAGCCACTTGGGGTGCACCTCTTCGACCCGCCGCTCTGGCATAAAGCTGACATCGTGCAACAGGCCGATGGTGTTGATCACCACAGTGGGGAGCGGATCGGTGTCGTAGAGGGTAAACAGGGCGTCGAACGAGATGGCGTCCACCTCTTGCAGCGGGAAGAAGGCCCCCATCTCGATCCCTTTTGGATAGGTGCGCCCGGCCAGAAGGAAGGACTCCCCCCTTGCCATCAGCTCTCTTGCCAGCGCCGAGCCCAGCGCACCGCTTCCGAGGATCAAGTAGCTCATCGCCCATTCCATGGAGAGTTATCTTGCTTAGAGCGTATCAGAATAATCAACCGGCCGTGACACGACCAAAGGGTAATATGCCCCTCATCACGCTTCCCCCAGATGGCGACCAAACTCCCGCGCCATCGCCAAGTTGAGAAAACCGTCCGCTTTCTTGTGGGTGCGCAAAAACTGGTAATAGGCGAGCAGGGTGACCAGTGCCTCCTCATCGGGCAGCCCCACCCCGGGTTGCTGCTCGCCCAGCAGTAGCTGCGCCGCTGCAAGCGCCTCCCTGTCCACCACTTCCGCCTGACGGTAGAGATAACCGCAGCCGGTTGCCAGCCACTCCAGCGAGCAGTTGGCCCCCATGGCGATCTGGTTGGCCCGCGCCAGGCCAGGCTCGGCTCCCTTTAAGTATTTGCGGATCAGCGCTTCACTGAGCCCCACCTTGCGGGCAAACGCGCTCACGCTCATCTCCCCGATCAGGCTCTGCAAACGCTCGGCAAATCCTTCCATCCAACTCTCTCTCCTACTCTGCGATCAGAACCAAAGTTCGAATCATGCCACTGCCCATTATTGCTTTGCCAGCCACATGAGGCCAAGATGCCCGCAGTCATCTATGTTGCACATCGTTTTCGCATCGTGTTTTTCAAGGAGTCAACCATGTCTGTATCCCGTGTCGCCCTGCATCCGCAAGGCCCCACCTTCTCTCGCCTCATCATGGGTTACTGGCGCCTGATGGAGTGGCAGCTCTCTCCGGCCGCTCTGCTCGATCTGATGAAATATCATCTGGATCTGGGGGTCACCACCATCGATCACGCCGATATCTATGGTGGCTACCAGTGCGAAGAGGCCTTTGGTCACGCCCTACGCCTCGAGCCTTCCCTGCGCAGCCGGATGGAGATCGTCACCAAGTGCGGTATCGCCCTCACCGCCAATCCGGAGCATGCTCTCAACCACTACAACACCGGCAAGGACCATATCATCGCCAGCGCCGAGGCCTCGCTGCACAAGCTCGGCACCGACCATCTGGACCTGCTGCTGATCCACCGCCCGGATCCCCTGATGAACGCAGATGAAGTGGCCGACGCCTTTATCACCCTGAAACAGGCGGGCAAGATCAAGCACGCCGGGGTATCCAACTTCACCGCCCGTCAGTTCGAGCTACTGCAATCGCGCCTCCCCTTCCCGCTGGTCACCAACCAGCTGGAGATCTCGCCGCTTCATCAGGAAGCGACCCTCGATGGTACCCTGGATCAGTGCCAGCAGCTTGGCATCAAGCCGATGGCCTGGTCATGTCTCGGCGGCGGCCGACTGTTCAGCGATGACGCCTATGCCCCGCTGCGTGCCGAACTAGAGCAGATCCGTCAGGAAGTGGGCGCCCAGACTATCGAGCAGGTGGTCTACGCCTGGGTAATGATGCTGCCAAGCCAGCCGCTGCCATTGATTGGCTCCGGCAAACGGGAGCGGATTGCTGCCGCCGTAGCCGCCGAATCTGTCGAGCTGAACCGCCAGCAGTGGTTCCGCATCCGCAAGGCGGCGCTCGGTTACGACGTCCCCTGATAACAGCAAAACGTCCAGAAACAAAAACGGCATGGGGGAAACCCATGCCGTTTTTTTATTGCCGAGGCACCTTAGCGGTGGCGCTGTTGCGGGCGACCACGGGGAGCATCTGTCTTCGGTTTGGCCTGGTTGACGGTGATGGTACGGCCACCGACTTCAGTGCCATGCAGACCAGCGATGGCCTTTTCGGCATCACCATTGACCGGCATTTCAATAAAACCAAACCCCTTTGACTGGCCGGTATCGCGGTCGATGATGATATCAACCTTGTCGACCTGTCCAAACTGGCTGAACAGGGTTTTCAGTTCGTCGGCCGTCATCCGGTACGACAGATTTCCTACGTAAATCTTCATGCCATCCACTCTCGATTCAAGGTGCCTTCTCTATGCAATTCCCAGCATAACGGTAAGGGCACAACCCCTATGCCGGACCTGCCATGGCTTCATGCCGTGGCCTTCTCCACACTGTCGTCAAGTGATTGATCTCTTGGGTTAACAGTGCAGACAAGATCAATTCGAGTCACTGGCAGTATCTGAGCTTTGCCGGGAATTGTCGAGAAAATAGTCGACTCAGACCGATTGCAGATCTGACAACCGTTGCGCCAGCATCCGGCGACCGTGCCAGGCCCGTTTAAAGCCGAAGCGATAGACAGACGGGCTCACCAGATGCAGCTCCCCCGCCTTGAGATCCAGCAAGGCCATGGCCGCCGCCAGCTCCTCTTCACTCAGTTGCAGATCGAGGCTGAAGTCGAGCCACTGGCCGTCGTGGCCCACTCGCCGCTCCCGCTCAAGCGCCACCAGCTGGTTGCGGGGCAGCGCCAGCGCTTCATCCTTGTTGCCATTGAGCAGATAGATATGCTGTTCATCCCACCCCAGCTCCGCCAGGCGCCAGGGCTGCCAGCTGCGGGGCAGCGACACCATGATCCCGGTGATGCCACCAAAGACCACGCCCACCCAGTTGAGCAGCGCCATGGCGCCCCAACCATCCCACAAGGAGGCCACCACCACGCCCCAACTCACCAGCAACAGCAGAAAAATGACGCAGCGATAGCGCACCACTGGCGGCATCAACAGCTGCACCTGCGAACCGGCAAGCAAGGATGTAATACGCATGAAAAGCTCCTGTCATCACGAAATGGCGCCATTGTGAATAGCCATCAGGATGCTGACAAGGGGGTTTTCTTTGTCATCCCCCTATAAAATCAATACCATGGCGTAAATGATTCTCAGTGGAACCCGCTTCTTGACCAGCTCGCAACCCTGTGTGCGCTTTTGTGGCGTCGACAAATTCTATGGCGACTTTCAGGCTCTTCATCACATCGATCTCACCATTGAACGGGGAGAGAAGTGGGTCATCTGTGGCCCGTCAGGCTCGGGAAAATCGACCCTGATCCGCACCATCAACGGGCTGGAGGGGATCGACGACGGCCAGCTGTTCCTGTTTGGCGAGCCGGTGACCCCTTCCTACCTGCGCCGCCTGCAAGGTCGGGTTGGCATGGTGTTTCAGCAGTTCAACCTCTTCCCCCATATGACGGTGCTGGAGAACCTGATGGTGGCGCCGGTGCATACCCTGGGGTTGCGCCCTCAGGAGGCCAAAGCCCGGGCGCTCGGGCTGCTCGAGCGGGTGCGCATTCAGGCACAGGCCGACAAGTACCCCCACCAGCTCTCCGGCGGCCAGCAGCAGCGGGTCGCCATCGCCCGCTCACTCTGTATGCAACCCGAGCTGATGCTGTTTGACGAACCCACCTCCGCCCTCGACCCCGAGATGATCCGCGAAGTGCTCGATGTAATCCGCGAGCTGGCTGACGAGGGGATGACCCTGATCTGCGTCACCCACGAGATGGGCTTTGCCCGTCAGGTGGCGGATCGGGTGCTCTTTATGGACGAGGGGAAGATCATCGAGTCGGCACCGCCCGCCCAGCTGTTCAACGCCCCCCGGCACCCGCGCACCCGGGCCTTCCTCGAACAGGTGCTCAGCTATCATGGCTAGGCTCAAACGCCCCCGCCTGCTCGGCTGGTTGTCAGGCACTGTGATGCTCTCTGCGCTACTGAGCTGGGCGCTCTATAGCGGCGCTCGCCAGATGGGCTATGAGTGGCAGTGGCCGCGGGTGTTGCCCTTTCTCGGCGAATGGGATGAGGGAACCTTTTATGCCGGCCCCTTGCTAAACGGCCTGCTGGTCACTTTGCAGGTGGCGCTGCTCAGTCTGTTGGGCACGATGGCGGTCGGGGTGTGCGTGGTTAGCCTGCGGCTGCTTCCCTCCATGCTCGGCCCCTGGCTCGCCATCGCCTATCTGGCGCTGGTGCGCACCACGCCCCAGCTGGTGCAACTTTATATTCTCTATTTCTTGCTGGGCCCCATGCTGGGATTGGCCCCCCTTGCCTGCGCCGTGTTGAGCCTCTCCCTCTATCAGGGGGCCTTCACCGCCGAAGTGCTGCGTGCAGGTGTACAGGCCATTCCCAAAGGACAGTGGGAGGCAGCCCGGTCGCTTGGCTTGTCACGGGCCATCACCCTGCGCAAGGTGATCCTGCCCCAGCTGGTGCCCATCACCTTGCCGCCACTGACCAACGAGCTGGTCTCCCTTATCAAACATTCGGCGCTGGTGAGTGTGATCGCCATCTTCGATCTGACCAACGAAGGGCGTACTCTGGTTGCCGATACGTTTCTGACCTTTGAGGTGTGGTTTACCGTGGCTGCCCTCTATTTGCTGTTAACCCTGACGCTGTCAGCCTGTTCGCGGGCGCTGGCCCGTCACCTGAATCCGGATCAACAAGGACGCTAACCATGAATCTGTCATTCAAGACCACCCTGTCGGGCGCTGCCCTGCTGCTGGCAAGCCTGCTCACTCCGGCACTGGCACAAACTGCCCCCTCCGACACCCAGGCACAGATCGAGCAGAGCGGTACCCTGCGGGTCGGCATGTCCACCTTCGCCCCCTGGGCGATGCGCGACAAGCAGGGGGCCCTGATCGGTTTCGAGATTGACGTGGCCCGTCGCCTCGCCACAGATAACGGCTGGCAGGTAGAGTTCGTGCCTACCGCCTGGGATGGCATCATCCCCTCCCTGTTGGCGAAAAAATATGACGTCATCATCGGCGGCCTCACCATCACCCCCGAGCGGGAGAAGAGCGTGCGCTTCACCCAGGCCTACTCCCATTCGGGGGTGCAGCTGGCCGCCTCCAGCACCATGGCCAAAGAGAAGAAAACCGTGGCGGACTTCAACCAGCGCGGGGTGATCCTGGCGGTACGTCGTGGCGCCTCACCGGTACAGGTGGCAAAAGAACACTTCCCCAAGGCCACCCTGCGCCAGTTTGATGACGAGTCACAGGTATTTCAGGAGGTGCTGAACGGCCGCGCCCACGGCGCCCTCTCTTCTTCCCCGAAACCCGAGCAAGAGGCGCTGCGCCACCCCGATGCCCTCTTTATGCCGTTTGCCGAGCCGTTGGCACAAGGCGATGAAGGCTTTGCCCTGCGCAAGGGGGATGATGCCCTGGCTGAGCAGTTCAACGAGTGGATCGCCGCCCGTCAGGCCGATGGCTGGCTCAAGGCGCGCCATGACTACTGGTTCAAGTCGCTGGCCTGGGAAGCGCAGGTCGCCAACCCCTGATGCTGATTGCTCTAAAAGAGACCATCCGACGCATCGTCCGTGGGCCATGTCGGAACATCAACTGGCTGGATGGGGCGATCGCCCTGATCCTGCTGCTGGCTGGCCTCTGGCTGGCCAGCCGCTTGCACATCGGAGTGGCCTATCAGTGGCGCTGGCATGAGGCCTTCGATCTGCTGTTCACCCCTGGCCCTCACGGCGAGTTGCCCTACTTTTTCAGCGGTCTGCTCACCACCTTGCGCATCGCCCTGCTCGGCATGGTGCTGGCGCTGCTGCTCGGCACTGCGCTGGGGGTAGCCGCCTTCAGCCGCCGCCCCTGGCTGGTGATGCCCGCGACCCTGTTTATCCAGCTGATCCGCAATCTGCCGCCGCTGGTCTTTATCTTCATCTTCTACTTCTTTATCGCCAACCAGCTGCTGCCTGCGAGCGGCCTCTCCCGCTGGCTCGGCACCGTATCACTCTCCCCGTGGCAAGAGGCGCTGTTTGGCCCCCCTGCCCGCTGGGAGAACCTCATCTCAGGCACCCTTTGCGTTGGCATGATCAGCGCAGCCTTCGTCGCCGAGATCGTCCGCGCCGGGCTGGCCGCCATCCCCCGTGGCCAGTGGGAGGCGGCGCAGAGCCTCGGGCTCTCCCCCTGGGTGCGGCTGCGCCATGTGATCCTGCCGCAGGCCATGTTGCTGATGCTCCCCCCCCTCACCGGCCAGCTCATTGCGCTGGTGAAGGATACCGCCATCGTTTCGCTTATCTCGGTACAGGAGCTCACGTTTGTCGGCACCGAGATGGCCAACTCCAGCGGACTGGTCTACGAGATCTGGCTGCTGGTAGCCGCAGCCTATTTATTTATATGTTTGAGTCTGTTCGTATTGCTGAGCCGACTCGAAGCAAGACAAGGAGCACGCACATGCTGACGTCCCTGTTGCTGGCGACTGTATTGCAAGCGGAAGCCATCGGTGGTTATGCCGCCGGTTGCCTGAAAAACGGCGTATCCCTGCCCCTCGAAGGGCCGGGTTATCAGGTGATCCGCACCAAACGGCTGCGCTACTACGGCCACCCCGACCTCATCCACTATCTGCAAGCGCTGGCCAACCAGACCCGCATGGCCGGGCTGCCGGATCTCTATATCGCCGATCTGGCGATGGCCCGGGGCGGCCCCTTTACCTCCGGCCATCGCAGCCACCAGACTGGCCTTGATGCCGATATCTGGTTTCGCATGGCCAACCGCCCCATCAGCAAGTGGGAGCAGGATGCCCCCAAGGAGTGGGCGCTGATCGACGAACCCAGCTACAAGATGTTGCCGGGGCGCTTTGGCCCCCAGCAGCTCACCCTGCTGCGGCTGGCGGCCAGCAAGCCCGAGGTGGCCCGCATCTTCGTCAATCCGGTGATCAAATCCGCGGTCTGCCAGCAGGCTGGTAACGAACCCTGGGTCGCCAAGCTACGCCCCTGGGTGGGCCACTTCAGCCACTTCCACGTGCGGCTGCGCTGCCCGGTGGGCAGCCCCGATTGTGAACCCCAGGCTCCCATTCCGCCCGGCAATGGCTGTGGGGAAGAGCTGGCATCCTGGCTAAAAGACAAGCCCCAGTTGCCCAAGGTCTCCGGCATCAACAAGCGACCTGAGCTACCTGCGCGTTGTGGCAACTGACACCAAGCTGGTATGGTGGTGCACTCTTGGTCGTAAACCATCCATGGCGCACTATCGACTCGAAATACCAAAGGAGAACAACAAGATGGCCACATCACTCTGGCGCAGAACCACGCAGAGCCTGTTGACCCTGACCCTGCTGCTCGGCCTGACCGGTTGCGGCATGAACAACATTCCGACCCTGGATGAGCAGGTTAAAGCAAGCTGGGGGCAGGTGGAGAACCAGTATCAGCGCCGCGCCGACCTCATTCCCAATCTGGTCGCCACCGTCAAGGGCTACGCCAGCCATGAGCAGGAGACCCTAAAGGCGGTCACCGATGCCCGTGCCCGGGTCGGCAGCGTACAGGTGAGCGATCCTGCCCAGCTCAAGGAGTTTGAAGCGGCGCAGAACCAGCTCTCCAGCGCCCTCTCTCGCCTGATGGTGGTGGTAGAGCGCTACCCCGAGCTGAAAGCGGATCAGCAGTTCCTTGCCCTGCAGGCCCAACTGGAAGGAACCGAGAATCGCATCTCGGTGGCACGCCGCGACTATATCGAGGCGGTGCGCCAGTTTAATACCGAGATCCGCACCTTCCCCGGCGTCATCTGGTCCAAGTTGCTCTACTCGGATCTGGAGGCCAAACCCAGTTTCAGTGCCAAACCCGGTGCCGATGAGGCGCCCAAGGTCAGCTTCCAATGAAGATGATGCTGCGCTGGTTTCTTCCCTGTCTACTGCTCTGGGCCAGTGCCCTGCAAGCGGCGCCGGACTTCCCGACGCTGAGCGGACGGGTGGTGGATGAAGCCAGTCTGATGTCCCGCAAACAGGCCCATCAACTGACCCAACAGCTAGCCGCCTTTGAAAAGCGCAGCGGTATCCAGCTGGTGGTGGTCTCTGTCGACAGCCTCGATGGGGAGACCATCGAGGAGTACGGCTACCAGCTCGGTCGCCACTGGGGGATCGGCCAGAAAGGCAAGAACAATGGCGTGTTGTTGCTGATCGCCCAGGATGAGCGCAAGGTGCGGATCGAGGTGGGATATGGGCTGGAAGGCGCCCTGCCCGACGCCATCGCCGCCAACATCATCCATGGCCGCATCCTGCCCGCCTTCAAGCGCGGCGATATGGTGGCCGGGATCATGGCGGGCAGCCAGAGCATCATGAAGGCACTCGCCGGGGAATATCAGCCGGTCGAGCAGCCAAAGAGTGACAACGGTGGCGGCCCCTGGCTGTTTATTCTGGTGGTGATTGCGATGATCGTGCTCCACAACCTGCGCGGGGGTGGCGGCGGTGGGCCGGGAGGACGACGTCGGTCGACCTACATGGCTGGTGGATTGGGTGCCGGCTCCTTTGGTGGTCGCTCTGGCGGCGGATTCAGCGGTGGCGGCGGCAGTTTTGGCGGCGGCGGAGCCTCCGGTGGCTGGTAACAGGAGTAAAGAGACAAATCATGATTTCTAAACAGTTCTTCCACACGCTTCAGGCCAAGGTGCGCGAAGCGGAGCTAGAGACTGATGCTGAACTGGTCACCGTGCTGGCCCCGGCCAGCGATGGCTATCGCTACATTCCCACCCTCTGGGCGGCGCTGCTGGCGATGCTCACCCCGCTGCTGGTGTTCCAGCTCGGCTTCTGGCTAGGCTGGTATGAAATCCTGCTGGTGCAGTGGTCAGTCTGGCTGCTGCTGAGCCTGCTGTTCCACTGGACCCCCATCAAGATGCGGCTAATCCCGAAGAAGGTTCGCCAGCACCGGGCGGCCCTGATGGCCCGCCTGCAATTTGTCGAGCAGGGGCTGCACCGCACCCGCGACCGGCTCGGGGTGCTGATCTTCGTCTCGGCCGCCGAGCACTATGTAGAAATACTGGTGGATGACGGCATCGCCCAGCATATCGACAACGGCCAGTGGCAGGAGATCATCGACGACTTCGTGGCGCGAGTGCGCAACAAGGAGATCGAACAAGGTTTTCTGGAGTGCGTTGAGCGCGTTAGCGCCATTCTGACCGATGCCTTCCCGGCCACCCGGGATCAAAACGAGCTGCCGGACAGCCTGATCATCCTCGACAAGCCCTGATCCGGTTTAAAAAACAGGCATTCTGCGCAAGCGTTAGGCATTCGGAAAAGATTATGAAAAATAAGGGGAAAAGAGGTTGACCCACACAGCCCTTTCCCCTAAATTACGCCCCGTTCCAGCGCAACAGCGCAGCGAACGAAAATTTGGTGAGGTGTCCGAGTGGCTGAAGGAGCACGCCTGGAAAGTGTGTATACGGCAACGTATCGAGGGTTCGAATCCCTCCCTCACCGCCAAATCTAAAAAAACCGACCTCAGGGTCGGTTTTTTGCTTTCCGGCAAACACCTATGCCGACAAGTGAGCCAGAGCCACGCAGTGGCAGATCATCCACGCACTCATCCCCCGGTTTGCAAAGCCCTGATGGAACATCACTGCTTTTCGTATTGCCAGCCCCCACCCCCTACCTTGCTTTTGTGATTGCCCCACCCGACAAGCGTTCCTTCCAGTCACAACAGGAGCAACAAGATGATTGCAATGCCATCTTATGGCCGCAACACGCCTTCTTTTATGGACGTTACCCAGCGCCCATTAATTGCTCAGCGATTGGATATCATTTTGAAAAACTGATACTTAAGTAGCTACACTAGCGATTATCAACATGCAGGGATGTGTAAAAAATGAGCTTGATTGGCTTGGTACTGGCGTTAATCGCCATCCTTGGCGGCAACATGATCGAGGGTGGTCATCCCAGCGCACTGCTCGATCTGCCCGCATTTCTTATCGTGATCGGCGGTACCATAGGTGCTGCGCTGACCCAGTTCCCCTTCTCCGTCGTCGGCAGCACCATGAAGCGTTTCAAATGGCTGCTCTCCCCCTCAAGCTCGACATGCATGAACAGGCCCAGTTACTGGAGACCCTGGCAGGCAACGCCCGCCGCAGCGGCATGCTGGCGCTGGAAGGGATGATCGAGGAGATCAAGGATCCCTTCCTGAAGAAAGGGGTGCAGATGATGGTCGATGGCTACGAGAAGGCCAAAATCCACGAGGTGCTGGAGAACGAGATCGAATTTGAACAGGAAGATCTCGAACAGACGGTCAAATTCTATGAAGCCATGGGCGGCTACTGCCCGACCATGGGGATCGTCGGGGCGGTATTTGGCCTGATCCACGCCATGGGTCTGCTGGATGCCCCCGACAAGCTGGGCGGCGCCATCGCGGTGGCCTTTATCGCCACCATCTACGGGGTATCCGCCGCCAACCTGATCTTCTTGCCGTTCGGCAACCGCTACAAAGGGTTTGCCCACCAGATCCGCCACTACAAGGAGATGACCCTGACCGGCATTCTCTGCATCGTGGATGGCGAATCCCAAGCGCGCCTGCAAGTTACCCTCGAACCTTATCTGGGAGGTCACGGTGGCCAAAAAGAAAAAAGCTGAAGCACCGGAGAACCACGAACGCTGGCTGGTCTCCTATGCCGACTTCATGACCCTGCTGTTCGCCCTGTTTGTGGTGCTCTACTCCTTTGCCATGGCCAAGCAGTCCGAAACCCGGGTGCTTATCCAGGGCTTTATCGAGTCGCTGGGTAAAATCGGCCTTATCTCCCCGCCTGCCGGCTCACCTTTGATGCAGGGGGGCACAGGGATTCTCGAGCCAGAATCAAAAACTACGCCGAGCAGCCCGAAAGAGGAGACTGTGCTGGAGAAAGATGCCCCCATGGCGGCATCGGACCCCTTCAACGAGACCATAGGTGCCTCTGAAAAACCGAGCGCCACCGAAGCCTGGCCCCACAAGACCAAGGAGCAGGAGTGGGTGCAAGTGACCAAGCAGAAGCTGGAGCAGCAGCTAAAGGCCCAGATCGAATCGAAGGATCTGGAGGTCGAGCAGCTTGGCAGTCAGCTGGTGATCCGCATCGGCGAGAAGGCGCTGTTTCCCGCCGATTCGGCGTTCCTGCAGCCCCAGTTCATCCCGCTGGTCAACAAGATCGCCGGCATTTTGGCCAACATCCCGGGGCAAGTAGTGGTCACCGGTCATACCGACAACTCCCAAGCGCCGGTGGAGCTCTATCGCAACAACTGGGAGCTCTCGGTGCTGCGGGCCTCTTCCATCGTGCAGACCATGCTGACCAATCCCCAGCTGGATGCCAGACGAGTCATCGCTCAAGGTGTTGCCGACACTCAACCCCGCTTTGCCAATGACACCCCCGAACATCGCCAGGCGAACCGCCGGGTCGATATCACCCTCTCTCAAGGCAAGGCCGCAGAAGAGTCGCTGCAACTGCTCAAGCCCTGATCCCCCCGCTCCCGCTTCGCGCGGGAGCCTCTTTTGAACACAGAATCCTGTTATGTCTATTTGTGTTATTGTCCAAATCAAGGAACTAA
Source organism: Aeromonas sp. 102P (assembly GCF_051920345.1). Taxonomy (NCBI): domain Bacteria; kingdom Pseudomonadati; phylum Pseudomonadota; class Gammaproteobacteria; order Aeromonadales; family Aeromonadaceae; genus Aeromonas; species Aeromonas sp. 102P. The sequence goes on from NZ_JBQBCZ010000001.1 coordinate 3,318,673, forward strand.
CTGAGGACTTGGTGATCTGATCACCACCATCCTCTTCAAGTCTGCATCATGGGTCACCAACTGGCCTCAATACAACAAGTCTTTGCTTAACCGTGGTTCACTCACCTTCTGGGTTGATGCCGAGGCCATGCGTAACTGGTTTCACCACGACCATCATAGGCGGCGGGGACGCAGCCAGCTCTACACCGACCAAACCATCTCTACCTTCCTGATGCTCAAGGGGATTTTCAGCCTCACGCTTCGCGCAACTCAGGGGCTACTCGACTCCCTGTTCGAGTTGATGAACGTACCGCTGTGTGAGCCGGACTATAGCTGTGTCAGCAAGCGAGCACGCACGGTGACAGTGGCTTATCGACAGCCACCAAAGGGAGGCATTACCGACCTGGTTATCGATTCAACCGGGCTGAAGGTGTTTGGCGAAGGCGAGTGGAAAGTCAGAAAACACGGTGCCGAGAAGTGGCGAGTGTGGCGCAAACTGCATCTGGCGGTGGACCCAGCAACTCACGATATCGTGGCAGCGGAAGTCTCGCTGGAAAATGTCCATGATGCCGAGGTGCAGCCCACCTTACTCGATCCCCTGCGGCGCAAGCTGTGCCGTATTTATGCGGATGGCGCCTACGACAGCAAAGCCAGCCATCAGCTGATAGCAGGTAAAGGGGCGACAGCCTGTATCCCGCCTCGCAAGAACGCGGGGTTATGGAAAAAGGGACACCCAAGAAATGAGGCCGTGCTGGTGATGCGCAAGGAAGGGTTGGCGCACTGGAAGAAGATATCGGGGTATCACCGGCACTCGCTGGCAGAGACGGCGATACATCGGTTCAAGCAGTTGCTGGCGGGGAAAATCAGTCTGCGTAACTACAACGGACAAGTGGGAGAAATGAGGTGTCCTGACAAGATCGGACAGTCCCGGATCAAGCAGCCTGAGCTGTTCTCCAATACCTCTTGTTAAACTCCGTCGGGCTGACATTGCCAAGTCGTGAATGCCGACGTTGGCGGTTGTAAAAAATCTCTATGTACTCCTGGATCGCTGCCTTGGCCTCCGCTCTCGTCTTGAATCTATGGTGGTGAACCAGTTCATTTTTAAGAGTCCCCCAAAAGCTTTCTATCAGGGCATTGTCGAAGCAGTTCCCCTTGCGTGACATGGAGGTCTGCATACCAAATTGTACCTGGAGAGCCCGGTAAGCCTTGGCACACCCCGGTCTGTGTGATGGATAAGCCCAACAGGCTGCCTCTTCTGCTGCACAGCCCGAAACAGCGCCTGACTGACCAACCCGGTGGTCATTCGCTCTCCCATCACATAACCCACTATCTCACAGGTAAACACATCCTTGAGACCAGCCAGATAAAGCCAACCTTCGTCGGTGGCGATATAGGTGATATCACAGGTCCAGACTGAGATGACGGGAAAATAACGCGCGGGATGGCGTGCTGACGCCATCCCGCGATTCAAGTCAGTAGGTCACTGCGCATCCGGCTGGTTGGCGGGGGCGGCCTTGATAAAGGCTTGCAACTGTTCGCAGTTGGCGACGATGCGGCGGATAGTGGGGTAATCGTCCAGGGTCATGTCGTAGCGGCGGGCGTTGTAGACCTGTGGCACCAGCATGCAGTCGGCCAGGGTCACTTCATTGCCGACGCAGTAGACACCGGCGGTGGTCATCAACAGCTGTTCGAGGGCGGTGAAGGTCTCGTCAATCCAGTGGCGATACCAGCGAGCCTCCTGCTCGTTGTTGGCCCTGAAGTGCTCTTCCAGATAGTTGAGCACCCGCAGATTGTTGAGCGGGTGAATATCACAGGCGATCATGTTGACGATCTGGCGCACTCGGGCCCGCGCGTCGGGGGAAGAGGGCATCAGAGAATAGGCAGGATAGGTCTCGTCAAGGTACTCCATGATGGCGACCGACTGACCGATCTGCACATCGCCATCCACCAGAAACGGCACCAACCCTTGCGGGTTGATCCGGCGATAGGCCTTCTCGCTCTGCTCGCCTTGCCGCAAATTGATGGGATGCTGCTCGTAGGCGAGCCCCTTGAGCTGCAACACGATCCGAACCCGAAAACTTGCCGACGAACGCCAATAGCCAAACAACTGCAACATAATCTGTCCCTGCATCTTATCTGGGCCCGAAGCCCGGCAGGTGCTCGCCACCTGCCTCCTTGTGTATCCGGCACCGGTTGACGGCTTGTCGTTATCCAGAAAAATCGGGATATCGTTGCCGCCAACCGGCGCTGGCCATCAACCTCCCTGACCGCTCGCAGGCACCACTTGTTGAGAGATGGTGCCAAACAGGTTTTGGCCAGAGCGATCTTCCATCGCGATCGACACTCTATCACCAAACTGCAAATAGGAGGTTGTAGCTTGATCACAATCAAGAATTTCCAGCATGCGGCGCTCGGCGATGCAGGATGAACCGGCGCTGCGATCGTAATTGGAGACGGTGCCGGAGCCGATGATGCAGCCCGCCCCGAGCGGTCTTGTCTTGGCGGCGTGGGCAATCAGCTCGAAGAAGCTGAAGGTCATGTCCACCCCCGCATCCGGTGCGCCAAACAGGGCGCCATTCAGATGGGTGCGCAGGGGCAGCAGCACCTTGCCATCGCGCCAGTCATTCCCCAGTTCGTCAGGGGTGATGGCCAGCGGCGAGAAGGCGCTCGACGGCTTGGACTGGAAGAAACCAAAGCCCTTGGCCAGCTCCCCCGGAATGAGGTTGCGCAGGCTCACGTCGTTGACCAGCATCAGCAATTTGACGTGGCTGGCGGCACCCTGCGGGTTCACCCCCATCGGCACGTCGTCGGTGATGATGGCCACTTCCGACTCGAAATCGATCCCCCACTCTTCCGAGCCCATCACGATGGGGCCACGGGGGGCGAGGAAGCTGTCGGAGCCCCCCTGATACATCAGCGGATCGTGCCAGAAGCTCTCGGGCATCTCGGCGCCGCGCGCCTTGCGCACCAGCTCCACGTGGTTGACGTAGGCGCTGCCATCGGCCCACTGGTAGGCCCGCGGCAAGGGAGAGAGGCAAGACGCTTCGTCAAAGGGGAACACCTCGGCCGCACGGCCCTCGTTAAGTTGCTGATAGACAGCCTCAAGCCTGGGGGCAACCTCTGCCCACTCGTCGAGAGCTGCCTGCAAGGTGGGGGCAATCTCGCTCACCCGCACCGCCCGGGTCAGATCCCGGCTCACCACCACCAACGCGCCATCGCGCTTGCCATTGTTCAATGTTGCCAATTTCATAAGCGATTCCTTATTTGTCGGCAGCCGCGTCCGGGCGCTGCCAGCTGGAGACATACCGGGTGTTCTCGATCCCTTCGCACAGGCTGCCGACGTTCAGCGCATCGCGGGTATCGAGCATCACCGCCACCTCGTCGGTGAACTTCTTGGCATAGACCTGCCCCGCCGCAAACGCCTTGGGATGGGGGCCGTGGGTAAAACCGGCGGGGTGGAAGGTGACCATGCCCCGCTCGATATTGTCCCGGCTGAAGAAGTCCCCGGCGTGGTAAAAGAGCACTTCATCGTAATCGTCATTGCTGTGATAGAAGGGCACCTTGAGGGCGCCGGGGTCGCTCTCGATGGGGCGCGGTACGAAGGTACAAATCACGAAGCGGCTCGCCACAAAGGTGGAGTGGGCCGACGGCGGCAGATGGTAACGGTGGCTCATCAGCGGGCGGATATCCCGCCAGTTGAGGCGCACCACGCACAAATCCCCGTGCCACCCTTGTGCATCCAGCGGGTTGAAGGGCCAGGTGATGACGCTAATCTCGTCGTGGCGCTTCACCTGCAGCGACCAGGGGTTCTCATCCTGCTGGGCCAAAAAGCGCTCGTTGATGGCGGGCACATCGAGCGCCGCCGGGTCGAAGATGGCGTGATTGCCCACCAGCCCCTTGTCCGGCAGCTGGTAGCTGTCGTTGGTCGCCTCGATCATCAGGATGAACATGGGCGCCGTCGGCTCGATGCGCCACATGGTACCGCGGGGGATCACCACATAGTCGCCATCACGCAAAGTCAGGTGGCCGTAGTCGCAGAAGAACTCGCCGCCCCCCTCGTGGATAAAGAGCAGCTCGTCACCGTCGGCATTGCGCACCAGAAACGGCATCGCCTCGGAGAGCCGCCAGATACGGTAGCGACAGTGGGGGTTGCTGAGAATATCGGGGGCCACCCAGGGGGAGAGGGAACTCACCTCCTCTTGCAGGGCATTGAGGTCAAACAGCCGTGGCCGCAGCGGCCCCTCCCAACTGCTCCAGTCGGTGGGGGCATGCTTGTGGTGCATGTGGGTGGCAGGGCCGAAAAAGCCGCTTCGCCCCAGCTCGCGCTCATAGATGGCCTGCTCCGGCAGGTCGGCATGGGCCTGCCGGGAGTGGGTCCCCTCCCGATGGGGGAAGCTAATCCAGTTACGCATCGCTCGCTCCCTCTTTGCGGGCACCCTTCTCATCCTCGGCGCCATCCAGCACGCCACGGCGGATCTGGTCCAGCTCGATCGATTCAAACAGCGCCTTGAAATTGCCCTCACCAAACCCTTCGTTGCCCTTGCGCTGGATGATCTCGAAGAAAACCGGGCCAATCACGGTATCGGTGAAGATCTGCAGCAGGATGCCATCCTTGGTGGGGGAGCCGTCGATGAGGATGCGCAGCTCTTTGAGGGCCGCCAGATCCTCCTGATGCCCCTCGACCCGGCTGTTCACCTGCTCATAGTAGGTATCGGGCGTCGGCATAAAGCCGGTACCGCGGCTGCGCAGGGTACGGATGGTCTGGTAGATATCGCTGGAGGCCATGGCGATGTGCTGGATCCCCTCCCCCTTGTACTGGCGCAGGTACTCCTCAATCTGGGACTTGTCATCCGCCGACTCGTTGATGGGGATGCGGATCTTGCCGCAGGGGGCGGTCATGGCACGCGAATGCAACCCGGTCAGCTTGCCCTCGATATCGAAGTAGCGAATTTCACGGAAGTTGCCGATCCGCTCATAGAAATTGGACCAGACATCCATATTGCCGCGATGGACGTTGTGGGTCAGGTGATCGATCTCGATAAGACCGGCATCCACCTCGGCCATCCGGGCCTGCCAGTCGGGGTAGAAGACAAAGTCCACGTCATAGATGGAGCCCTTGTCGCCGTAGCGGTCGACAAAGGAGAGAGTGCTCTCGCCGATACCGTAAATAGCGGGAATGTTGAGCTCCATCGGGCCAATCTTGCCGACAAAGGGCTTGGCCCCCTTGGTAATGGCGAACTGCTGGGCCTTGCCCGCATCGCTCACCCGAAACGCCATGCCGCAGACACTTGGCCCGTGCAGGCTGGCAAACTGCTCCGCCTGGGAGTGAGGCTCGGCATTGACCACGAAGTTGATATCCCCCTGTCGGTAGAGCCAGCACTGCTTGTGTTTGTGCCTGGCGACCTCGGCAAACCCCAGCGAAACGAACAGGCTCTTGAGGGCAGCAATCCCTTTGGCATCGGGGGCCGTGTACTCGACGAACTCGAAGCCATCTGTGCCTAACGGATTGATGGTGTGAGTGGCGGAAGAGGTGGCATTCATCGGGCGCTCCTTGCTCTTGATTAGGTTAAAACGGATTGCAGCACCCAGTGGCGCAGCAAGTGTTAACAACTTGTTTCATTAGAGGCAGGGCGTAGCAGGAAGAGAAGAGGCGAGATGCAGATAGTTTTTCGCAGCTGGTAGCAAAAGATGTAAATGGATTGTGACATTCAAGCCGCAGCCCTGCGGATCAAAGTGTGACGACCCGCATGGCTGTCAGCTTTGCATTACAGTTGCCAGTTTTTGACTATCAGATGGGGCAAGCGGGCCCGGGCTTTTTGCAGTCGCGTGGGCGTCGGATTGATCAACCACGCCTCTTCCCCCAACCCCAGCAGCGGCAGATCGTGCAGGCTGTCGCTAAGCGCCAGCTCGACATCGAGGGCGCAGATTTCAGGCAACAGCTTGTGCTGGCCGTGGCAATAGAAGCGCGGCATCAGACCGCCAAAACGGTAATGCATCTGCGAGCCAATGATCCGGTGGGGCAACTGGCCGGGCAGTTGCTGATGGAGCTGGGCACGCACCAGTGCGCAGGGACTGGCGGAGATCACCCAGCAGCGCGCCCCCTCGCTTTGCAGCAGATCGCGAGCCTGACGAAACAGCCCCGGCCTGGTGCGGCAATAGACGCGCACCAGCTTGCGCCACTCCAAAGGAGAAAGCCCCAACGAGATGGCCCACCAGATCAGGGAGATACCGCGCCGCCGCTGGCTGGGCAGCAAATAGACCACCCCGCCCAGCGCAATCACCGGCAACAGCAGCAGCGGCCAGATCCGGCGGCGCAGGATATAGCGCAGCAGACCGGCGTGGCTGTCGCCGGGGGCCAGGGTGTCGTCAAAGTCGGCCAGGATCCAGCGCGGCGCACGTCCGTCAGGATCACGCTCTTTCGCTGAATGGATAATGGCGTCAGGCGCTGGGCGCATAAGCATCAGGGCGCAAGGGCTGCGATGGCTGCCGTGAGCGTGGGAGTGACAAATTCACTCCCCACATCGGGCGGGCAGACAAAATCGAACGGCTCGCCCGCCAGGGTAAAACTCAGTCGCCAGGCGTGCAGATAGCCGCGATCGGCTGGCGTGCCGCCATAGCGCTCATCCCCGAGAATGGGGGCACCGATACTTTTGAGGGCAACCCGGATCTGGTGGGTTTTGCCGGTCTGGGGCTTGACGCGATAGAGCCGCAGCCCCTCGCGCACCGACACCGAATCGAACCAGCTGATGGCAGGATTATCCAGCGTGCGCGCCAGCAGCCAGCTGCCGCCACGCCCCTTTTGCATATCCCCTTTCACCCAACCCTGCTTCTTCTTCGGTTTGCGATCGGAGAGCGCCAGATACTGTTTGCTCACCTCGCGGGCCGCAAAAGCCATGCTCAGCTCACGGTTCGCCTCTGTGGTGCGAGCCAGCAGCACCAAGCCGGAGGTCATCTTGTCGAGCCGGTGTACCGGATAGAGAGTGAGCCCGGTATCGGCCTTCACGCGATTGACCAGCCCCGAATTGACCGACTCACCGTCACCCTTCTCGTCGTGCATGCCGATACCGGGCTGCTTGTCGATAACCAGGAAAGCGGGATGCTCAAACAATATCCGGTACATAAAACCTCGGGAACTGGGGAATAAGGCATGCAGCCAACGACTGGCGGCGCTCGGGAGTGCTGCATTCTCCCTGCTCGGCCGCCATTTGGCAAACCGGGCGGGCAGAGGATGAAGATGAAAAATGACCCCGCCTGCAACAGGCGGGGTCATTTTCGCTCATCTTGGCAGATCACACCTTACACATTGCGCGGGCGCAGATGGGCGTGCCAGCGCGCTTCCCACTTCTTGAACAGCCAGACGATGACAAAGGTGAGCAGCATATAGAGCAGCCCTGCGGTCAAAAACGCCTCGAACGGACTGTAGTAGCGAGAGTTGATGATCCGCGCCGCGCCGGTCAGATCGACGATGGTGATGATGCCCGCCACCGCCGAGCCCTGCAGCATGAAAATCACCTCGTTGCTGTAAGCCGGCAGTGCCCGACGAAACGAGTTGGGCAAAATGATCCGGGTCAGGGTCTGCCAGCGGGTCATGCCAAAGGCGTTGGCTGCCTCAATCTGGCCGCGCGGCATATTGTGCACCGCTCCGCGCACGATCTCGGCGGTATAGGCGGCGGTATTGAGGGTGAAAGCCAGCAGCGCACAGAACCAGGCTTCGGAGAAGAGCGACCAGGCGGCACTGTTCTTCAGCCACTCCCACTGGGCGGCACCGTAGTAGATGATAAAGAGCTGCACCAGCAGCGGGGTACCGCGAAAGAAGTAGATATAGGCCCAGATTGGCCCCTTGATCAGCCAGTTGCGGCTGTTGCGCAGGATGCCCATGGGCACCGCCAGCATCAACCCAAGGATCAGAGAGAGGGCCACCAGCCAGACGGTGGTATAGAGCCCCTCCCAGTAGGTGGGCCACTCTTTGAGAATGATTGAGAAATCCATGGCTTACCTCGTCTTGATGGCATAGTGACGCTCGGCCCACTTGAGCGCCGAGGTGGAGACTGCGGTGAAGATCAGGAAGATCAGCGCCACCGCCATGTAGAAGGTGAAGGGTTGCTGGGTCGAGCCCGCTGCCAGCGAGGCTTTGCGCACCATGTCATCGAGGCCGATAATGGAGACCAGCGCGGTGGTTTTCAGCAGTACCAGCCAGTTGTTGCCAAACCCGGGCAGAGCGTGGCGCATCATCTGGGGGAAGAGGATCCGCACAAACACCTGGGTTGCACGCATGCCAAAGGCGCGTGCGGCCTCCAGCTCGCCTTTGTCCACAGCCAGAATGGCGCCGCGAAAGGTCTCGGTCATGTAGGCGCCGAAGATAAAACCGATGGTCGCGACACCGGCCACAAAGGGGCTGATGTCGATATAGTCCGGCAGCAGGGAGACCCACTCCTGATTGGGATTACTCTCCAGCAACCAGCTGTTGTAAGTCTCGTTGACCCAGGTGCAGATGCCGTTGATCAGCACCTGGCCGCCAAAGAAGAGCAGCATCATCAGCACCAGATCGGGGATACCGCGAATAATGGTGGTGTAGCCGGTGGCGATGGCCCGGGCCCACTTGTAGGGAGAGAGTTTGGCCAGCGCCCCCAGCATCCCCAGCAGCAACGCCAGCAGCAGGGAGGCCAGCGCCACTTCCAGGGTGACCCAGGCGCCCTCCAGCAGCGAGGCTTCGTATCCTTTCAAATCAAACATATGCAGCTCCATTGCAACTTATCGAGTGGGCTGATGCCTCTGAACAACAAGAGAACCCACATCCTTAACACGGTCAGATGCAGCTCCATTGCAATTAATAGGGCCCATCACTCCACGCGGAGAGAACGGGCCCGATGACGACTGACGAGGTGAGCCGGTCGGCCTGTTATTCGCTATCTATGTGGCGAATGACTCACCGAACACGGCTCCGGTTTTTTACTCGCCGTATACGTCGAACTCGAAGTACTTGTCGTTGATTTCCTTGTACTTGCCGTTGGCACGCAGCGCCAGAATGGCGGCGTTGAATTTCTCTTTCAGATCCTTGTCAGCCTTGCGCACCGCAATACCGGCACCCTCGCCAAACCACTTAGGATCGGTCAGTTTCGGGCCGACGAATTCAAAGGCATCACCGCCCTCTTTCTTCAGCAGACCGTCGGTGATGGCGGCAGAGTCGGCCAGCACATAGTCCACACGACCGGATTTCAGATCGAGATAGGCTTCATCGGCGGTGCCGTAACGCTTGATGGTGGCATTGGGGAAGTTGTCGGTAATAAAGGTATCCATGGAGGTCGCACGCTGCACCGCGACGGACTTGCCTTCCATAAAGGCTTTGTCGAGCTGCACATCAGTGCCCTTCTTGGCGGCAAAGCGGGCCGGAATGTGCTGGTACTTCTGGGTGAAGTCCACCTTCTTCTTGCGCTCTTCTGTGATGTCCATGGTGGCGATGATGGCGTCAAACTTGCGTGACAGCAGCGCCGGAATGATGCCGTCCCAGTCCTGCTTGACCAGGGTGCACTTCACTTTCATCTCTTCGCACAGGGCGTTGGCGATGTCGATATCAAAGCCTTTCACCTCGCCACTGGGCTCGGTCCAGGAGAAGGGGGGATAGGCACCCTCAACACCGATCCGGACCTCTTTCCACTCCTTGGCCATCAGGCTACCGGACGCGAGGGCAGTAACTACGGCTGTCGCCAGCATCAGCTTGTTCATGTATCTCTCCTTGATAAAACAGTTGATTGGGTAACCAGGCATCCCGCCATCAGTAGATGGATGAGATGAATTGCTTGAACCGCTCGGATTTGGGATGGGCGAAAATCTCCTTGGGGTTGCCCTCCTCTTCCACCCGCCCCTGATGCAGAAACATCACCTTGTTCGATACATCCCGGGCAAACGACATCTCGTGGGTCACCACCAGCATGGTGCGCCCCTCTTCAGCCAGCTCGCGCATCAGGCCGAGCACCTCTCCCACCAGCTCGGGATCCAGCGCCGAGGTGGGTTCATCGAACAGCATCACCTCGGGCTCTACCGCCAGCGCACGGGCAATGGCGGCCCGCTGCTGCTGACCACCGGAGAGGTGGCCGGGATAGTAGTCACGCCGCTCCCAGAGTCCAACCCGGTTGAGCAGTTGCTCCGCCTTGGCCAGTGCTTCGGCGCGAGGCACCTTGAGCACCTGGATCGGCACTTCGATGATGTTCTGCATGATGGTCATGTGTGACCAGAGATTGAAACTTTGAAACACCATGGCCAGTCGGCTGCGGATCCGCTCCACCTGACGCATATCCTCGGGCAACCGCTCGCCGGCGCGGCTGGTTTTCATCCGGATCAACTCGCCATGGAGCGAGACGGTGCCGGATGAGGGGGTTTCGAGCAGATTGATACAGCGAAGAAAGGTCGACTTCCCCGAGCCGGAGGAGCCGATAAGGGAGATCACATCCCCCTTGTGGGCGGTCATGTCGATGCCCTTGAGCACTTCGTGGGTGCCAAAATATTTGTGCAGATCACGTACTTCCAGTGCGGCAACGTCGCTCATCCATTACAACCTTGTCTGTCCCTAGACGCCGCAGGGGGCGTGACTCAGCCATCGTCCATTTAACAAAAAGTTAACCGATGGCAACCTTCAGCGAAAATATCACCCGGATAGTGAAAAAACAATACAGAACGAGGGTCTTCAGGGATTTCGCTCTATTTTTATTCGCTCTTTGCGTATTTTTCAGCACTTTGTTTGCATAAACAGCCGTTTCAATGGCTATTCCGATACCGCCTTTTTATACCCCAATCATATCAGTGGCAAGAGAAAAGCGTGATGTGTGCCAAACCGGCACCAAAATGGCTTTATGCACCCCCTTGCCGAGCGAAATATCGGCCCCCCGATTGGATCAACTTGATTTCATTGGTGCACTCGGGCTCGCACAGAACCTTATCAAACAGAGAGGTTGTGGCAAAAAAGTAACAATCTGCCCCCAAAAGGGCTGTTTTCGGCCATGAAAGCGATAGATATGTGACACAGAGCCAATAAGTAATGATAAGGTGGTGTTTTTATCAGTTTTTGTGATCGAGGCCTCGATGCTGCTCAATGTGTTGCTGATCCTGTTGCCACTGGCAATCGGCTATCTGATTCCCCTCTCCTCTGCCCGGCTGATCAAGCTGGTCAACCAGAGTCTGGGCAAGATGGTCTACCTCATTCTGTTTCTGATGGGGCTCGGGCTTGCCTATGTGGAGAACCTGGGCAGCAATCTGGCGGTGATCTTCAAGGTCGCCGGGGTGATGCTGACCGCGATCACGCTCTGCAACCTGCTGGCCCTCTGGTGGCTCGACAAGCGCACACCGCCGACCCATGAGGCGAGCGATGCAAAGATGCCGAGCAAGCTGCACCTGTTGTGGGAATCCCTGCAGCTCTGCTTTGTGGTGCTCGGCGGCGTGCTGCTCGGGCTGCTGGTGGATCTGCGCGCACTGCCCATCGACAAGTGGAGCGAGTGGGCCCTGATGCTGCTGCTGTTTCTCATCGGGGTGCAGATGCGCAACTCCGGCATGCGGCTGCGCCAGATCCTGCTCAACCCCTGGGGGATGAAGATAGCCGCCACCGTCATCCTCAGCAGCTGGCTTGGCAGCCTGCTGGCGGCCCAATTGCTGGGGATGCCCTTTGCCCATGGTCTGGCGATGAGCTCGAGCTTCGGCTGGTATTCGCTCTCCGGCATTCTGGTGGCCGACAAACTGGGGCCGGTGCTCGGTTCTGCTGCCTTTATCAACGATCTTGGGCGCGAGCTTATCGCCATTCTGATCATCCCGGTCCTGATGCGACGCCACCCCTCGGCGGCCATCGGTTACGGCGGCGCCACCGCCCTCGACTTCACCCTGCCGGTCATCCAGAAGTCAGGCGGCATCACCGTCGTGCCGGTGGCCATTGTCTCCGGCTTTATCCTGAGCCTGCTCGGCCCCATCCTGATCCTCGGGTTTCTGGCGCTCTAAGCCTGATTCCCACATTGAAGATAAAAAAGCCCGACCTTGTTGTCGGGCTTTGGCTGTTTGGAGCAACCACGCACTCGCACTGGCTGCGATATTGCCCGCAGCCTTATTCGCGCCATTGGCCGCCACTCATCACCCGTTCGATAGCAAACGTCCGGTCGTGCACCAGCAGCAGATCCGCATCCTGCCCGACCCCGATACGCCCCTTGCTGCCAAGCCCCAGCGCCTGCGCCGGATTGCTCGTCACCACGGCCAACGCCCTCTCCAGCGAGACACCGAGCCGGGTCGCGCGCACGCACTGCTGCCACAGGCTGGCAATCTGGCCGCAGCGCATCTCGATTAGCCGCCCTTCGCCATCAAAGCGCGGCAGGCTGGCGTTGGCATCCGAGCTGAAGGTGATGCGATCGGCAGGCACGTTGGCAGCCAGCAGCTCGAGAAACGCATCGGCGGCAAGCCGCTCGCCATCCTCCAGCAGATCGGGAAAGCTCGAGGTGGTGAGGTCGACCCAACCTCCCGCCTTGCCCCACTCGATGGCCTCGGCAAAGAGCCAGGGGTTGCGGTTGCAGTGAGTGGGATAGAGCTGGCGCAGCGGAATATCGGTCTCATCGCGAAGAGCCCTTAGGGGGGCCAATGCCCCCTTGCCATCCCCGACATGGAAGAAGCTGACCCCGCTCTTGCCCGCAAGCAGCCCGGCCACCCGCGCCTCGCTGGCAAGCCTGGCCAGCTCGTCGTGGGTCGGCGCACTGGATCTGTGGTCGCTGATGGCCACCTCCCCCACCCCCAATACCTCGGGGATCAGGATGATGTCCGACTCCACCGTGCCGGTCAGGGTCTTGACCGGCAGATGGTAGGAGCCGCTATACATAAAGGCGCTCACCCCGGCGGCGCGAAACTCGCGCACCTTGCCGAGCACCTGCGCGGGAGTGCGGGTCAGGCTGTCGGTGCCAAGCGCCGCCACCAGGGTAGTGACACCGGCCCTGAGCGCCTCGCTCGCCGCCAGCTCAGGGGTGCGAAAGGCAAAGCCCCCCTCACCGCCGCCGCCGGTAATATGGGCCAGCGGATCCACCAGCCCGGGCACCAGATAGCGGCCACGACCATCGACCCGATGCAGCGGCCAGTTTGTGGGCACCGTCAACCCCTTGCCCATCCAGACGATACGGCCATCAGCCACCAGCAGATCCTGCTGGCCAAGGTGGGTGGGGCTGAAGATCTCGGCCCCCTCGATCAGGGTCAACATGGCGATCCTCCTTGCACGATTGTCGCTTGCCCAATGAAAAGAGAGGGAGCAAGCTCCCTCCCCCCGTCAACCACCATATATATCGTACTTGAAGTACTTCTGGTTGATCTGCTGATAGGTGCCATTGGCACGCAGTGCCTTGATCGCCTCGTCCAGCTTGCCCTTGAGCTCCTTATCGCTCTTGCGCACGGCGATCCCCATACCATCACCAAACCACTGGCGATCGGTCAGGGCGGGCCCCACATAATCGAACTGGTCACCCCCCTCTTTGCCAAGCAGCCCCTGCTCGATGGCAGAGGCATCGGCCAGCAGGGCCAGCACCCGACCCGCTTTCAGATCGAGATAGGCCTCATCGGCATTGCCGTAGCGGACTATGGTGACATTCGAGCCAAAATTGTCGGTCAGGTACTTGTCGTGGGTAGTGGCACGCTGCACCCCGATGCGCTTGCCCGCCATGCCTTCCGGGGTCAGCGTCAGCTCGGTCCCCTTGGCCGCCACAAAGCGATTGGGAATATGGGCATATTTCTCGGTGAAGTCGACCTTCTGGCGCCGCTCGTCGGTGATCGACATGGCGGCGATGATGGCATCGTATTTGCGCGACAGCAGGGCCGGGATCATGCCGTCCCAATCCTGCGCCACCAGCTCGCACTTGACCGCCATCTGCTGACACAGGGCGTTGGCGAGATCGATATCAAACCCCTTGATCTCGCCCGACGCATCGGTCCAGGAGAAGGGCGGGTAGGCCCCCTCCACCCCGAAGCGCACGGTTTTCCACTCCTTGGCCATGGCGGGGGTGGCCAGCAGGCTGGCAACAAACAGGGCTGAGAGGGTCAGTCTGATCTTCATCATGAGTACTCCATTACATAAAAAGCGCACAGGCGCGGACAAGGCATCGCAGGCGAATGCATAAGATGACCAAAAGCGGCAAAATCTGGATGAGCGAGATCACGCCCGAGCGGGCGTCAGTGAACTGCTCCAGAGGTTCGATCTATTCGTCGAACCACTCGGAGAGATAGAAAGGCTTGAAGTAGAAGGCCAGAAAAAAGCCTCTGGCTTTGCGCATCATGGTGGTTTGTCGCGTCCTGTGACAAAGATGGCATCACCTTAGCACGCCCGAATTTTGCTCGGCAATAGGCAGCCACAGGGCAGTAGCAAAATCCCGATCATGGTCAAGGCGGGCGGGATCCGTTAGGCTCGAAGCACCTTGCCATCCCATAACAGACCCACAGCGACCGATGAATTTTCTGGCCCATCTCCATCTGGCTGCCCACACCCGAAGCTCCCTCACCGGCAATCTGCTCGGCGATTTCGTCAAAGGCACGATGCCCACGGGTCTTGCCGCCCACTTCGATGAGGGGATCTGGCTACACCGCAAAATTGACGCTTTCACCGACAGCCACCCCGAGCACAAGGCGGCCGTCGCCTGTTTCGAGGCCCCCTGGCGCCGCTTTGGCGGCATAGTGGTGGATATGATCTACGACCACTGGCTGAGCCTGCACTGGGGACTGTTCAGCACCGAGCCCCTGCCCCGCTTCCTGCAACGCGGTTATGAGCAGCTATTGGCGGATCACCCACGCCTGCCGGACGGACTGCCACTCCCCCTCAAACGGATGGCCGAGCAGAACTGGATCGCCTCCTACCGCCACAGGGAGGGGCTGGGGCAAGCGCTAAATGGCATAGGTCGCCGACTGCGCCGCCCGGTACAACTGGGAGAGGCGCTGCTGACCCTCGATGAGTCGCAGTGGCAAACATGCGAGGCGGGATTTCTGCGCTTCTATCCCCAGCTGATGGACTTTAGCCAGCAGCAGCTGGCCCAATATCGGGCAGCCCAAGGGGCACAGTGATCCCTCTGGATAGAGCTGCTTCCCCATAAAACACGCCCCTTGCGGGGCGTTTGTCATCAGTTGGCTTCGTCTTTCTTTTTGCGAATGCTTAAGCCCAGCTCCCGACCACGCAGTCGGGCGTAATAGATGGTGCCGACAAAAGCGAGAGTGGTGAAGACCAGCTCCACCACCGCCAGCCACCGCTCCCCCTCATCCGTGGTGATCAGGGTGAGGGCGTGGAGGAAATAGGGCATCAACACGAAGTTGCCCCAGGCGTGGGTGTAGGGGTTGCCCTGCACTATCCCCTTGAGGGGGAAGAGCAGCGGCACCGTCCAGATCACCGGCAGCAGCCAGGGGTTGAGGTCCGGATGGGGCGACAGCCACAGATGCCAGAGGATGACCCAGCACAGCAGGCCGAAGAAGCCGACCAGAGTCAGCCAACGTGCGAAGCGGGTGCTCACTTGAGGATCTCCAGCACCTGCTCCGGCGGGCGACCAATACGGGCCTGACCGTTCTTGATGACGATGGGACGCTCGATCAGCTTGGGATGCTGATGCATGGCGCGGACGAGGGCATCACCGCTGACATCGGCCAATCCCAGATCCTTGTAGAGCTCTTCCTTGGTGCGCATCAACTGGCGGGGATCGCTAAAACCGAGCAGAGAGAGCAAGTTGCGGATCTCATCTTCGCTCGGGGCCTGCTCCAGATAGAGCACCACATCAGGGGCGATCCCGTGCTGTTCCAGCAGCGCCAAGGTTTCGCGACTCTTGGAGCAGCGCGGATTGTGGTAGATTTGGGTCTCGCTCATGGTAACTCCCTGATTAATCGCAAGATGGGATTAGAAACGGCGCTATTGTAGGGGAAAGTGATGGTCAGGGTAAGCGGCAGTGGAAAGGAATTGAAACGAATTTGTTGGCTGATTGTGGCTGGCCTGCTGGGCGCCTGCACACCCGCCCCCGAATTTACCGCTGCCACAGGGCAGTCGGTCAGCCTGCGCCACTTTGCCGGCAAGCCGCTGCTGATCAACTACTTCGCCCCCTGGTGCGCCCCCTGCCTGCGGGAGATGCCGCGCCTCAACGGGCTGGCGGCAGAAGGCCAGATCACAGTGGTGGCCATCAACTACGACCCGACCACGCCAGCAGAGCTGGACAAGCTGGCTGCGCAGTATCACATCAAGGTGCCGCTCCTTATTGCCAATGAAGATGCCAGGCTCCCCTTCCCTCGCCCAAGCGGCCTGCCTACCAGCTACCTGCTCGATAGCGAGGGCAAGCTCAAGCAGACGCTGGTCGGCGAGCTCGACCAGCAGCAGATCGAGATGCTCAAGGCGACCGCCAGCAGCCTGAGTCACTAGCCCATCGCTGCTATCACCGTCCCCCACATCAACGCCACCGCCATAAACAACAAGGGCGCACCATAGTGCGCCCTTGTTTGATAGGTTTCGTTAGCCCTTGAGGCTGTCGAGATCCTTCTTGGCCCGCTCCAGCTCGGTGATGCGCGCCTCCAGACGAGCCAGGGTCATCCGATCGCTGGTGGTACCACGTGCCACGATCAGCTCGTCGATGGCCGCCTGATAATCCCCGCGCAGTGCGAGCATCTCGGCCCGCGCCATATGCAGCTCGGTCATTCTGCCCGCCTTGCGATAGGCATCGGCCAGCAGGTTCCAGGCCAGATTGTTCTCCTCATGGGCGCGGGCATAAGGGTCGAGGATGGCGATGGACTTCTTGTAGTTGCCGCTCTCGAGGTAGGCGTTGCCGAGGTTGACCACCACCACTTCGTTATCCGGCATCCGGCTGCGGAACTTCTCGAGGCGCGCGATGGCTTGGGCACTGCGCCCCTTGGCCAGATCGATGTCGGTCTGGGCATCGACGATAAAGAGATCTTCCGGATGACGGGCCGCCAGCTCCTGCATCAGGGTATCCGCCTCGTCGGTGCGCTTGAGCTGGATCAGCGCCAGCGCCTTGCCATAGATGGCGGCATCCTTGAGCGGGTAATCCCCCTTCTGGATCCGGCTATCGAAGTAGCTCAGCAGCCCCTGCGGGGTATCGGTACCAAAACGCACCTGAATCCGCACCTTGGCCAGCCAGAAGTCGAGGCTGGGCGGCAAGTCGCGGCGGCCATAGCTGCCCGCCCGAGCGCGGGCCTCGCTGATCCGGGTCTCCGGCAGCGGGTGAGTGAGCAGCATTTCCGGCGGCTTGCTGGCGTAACGGTATTCGGCAGCCAGTTTCTGGAAGAAGTTGGCCATCCCCATAGGGTCGAAACCGGCATCATAAAGCGTCTTCATGCCGATGCGATCCGCTTCATATTCGTTGTCGCGGGTGTAGTTGATGGCCGACTGCATGGAGAGGCCCAGCGTAGTCTGCAACGCAGCGATACCGGCAGTCGGGTTGATCACCGCCAGCGCGATGGAGCCCACCAGACCGGCCAGGGTCACCGCCGAGCTGCTCGCCTGCGCTTCCATATAACGGGCGATATGGCGCTGGGTCACGTGAGTGATTTCGTGGGCCAGTACCGAGGCCAGCTCGCTCTCGCTGTCGGCGTAGAGGAAGAGGCCGGTGTGCACCTTGACCCGCCCGCCGAGGAAGGCGGCCGCGTTGATGGTGGGATCATTGATGAGGAAGAAGGTAAACGGGAAACGCACCCCATCGGCGTTGGTCAGTAGTCGCTGACCCAGATCATCAATGTACTGGCTCAGCACCGGATCATCGATGATCGGCAGACCCGCACGGGCAAAGCGCATAAAAGCGTTGCCGTAACGCACTTCCTGCTCGATGGGCAGGGCAGCAACCCCGGCCGTGCCGATGTCGGGAAGCTGATTGTTGGCCTCGGCATGAAACGTGGCGCCCATCAGGGAAGCCAGCAGGGGAAGCGATGCCATCAGGGGGGAAAAACGTGCCACGTTATCTCTATCTCCATCAGAAAGGGCCTCGGCAGAATACCCTTGCCTATCAAGGGCTACAAGCGTTGTTTCATGCTCTTATCACGGCCATAATAGCGGCCACCTGCCTGATGGAGCCCCCATGGAAGTTCTCGACCTGACCCCCTGGCGTTGCCCTGAGCCGCTGATCCGGCTCAAGCTCTGGTTAAGGGGGGCCAAAAGCGGTCAAACCGTCACCATCCGGCTGGCCGATGCGGGCTCCCGGCAGGATATTCCGGCCTATCTGCACCGTCAGGGCCACCATGTCGAGATGCAGCAAGAAGCGGACAAAACCCTCTCTTTGCAGTTGGTTGTCGGGGCGAAACAACCATCTTGAGCCCCAGTGATGTAAGGATGCAGTCATGTTAGAAGTATTGAAGCGCTGGTATCAGACCCGTTTTTCCGATCCCGATGCCGTTACCCTTTTCCTGTTGCTGGTGTTCTGCTTTGCCATCATCTGGCTGTTTGGCGATCTGCTGGCCCCCCTGCTGGTGGCGCTGGTAATGGCCTATCTGCTGGAGTGGCCGGTCGCCCGGCTGCAAAAAGCGGGGCTGTCGCGCACCCTGGCCACCAGCGTCATTCTGATCCTCTTTATTGCGGTAGCAGTCGCCTCCTTGCTGGGTCTTATCCCGACGCTGGTCAGTCAGGGGATCAATCTGGCCAAAGAGGCACCGGCCATGCTGACCCACGCTCAGGATTATGTCCGCACCCTACCGGACAAATACCCCGAGCTCATCGACGTCAGCCTGGTGGAGACCGTCATCGACAATATTCGCCAGCGCATCCTCAGTGGCGGCGAGCATCTGGTAAGCGCCTCCCTCAGCTCGCTGGTGAACGTGGTCGCCATCATGATCTACCTCATTCTGGTACCGCTGATGGTCTTCTTTATGCTCAAGGACAAGCGGGTACTGATGGGCAGCCTGCGCCGTTTCCTGCCGCGCAACCGCACCCTGGTCAACCGGGTGTGGGTGGAGATGAACAACCAGATCATCAACTACATCCGCGGCAAGGTGATCGAGATCCTGATCGTCGGCATCGCCACCTATGTCCCCTTCGCCCTGATGGGACTGCGCTACTCGGTGCTGCTGGCGGTCGCGGTCGGCTTTTCGGTGCTGATCCCCTATATCGGCGCCGCCGTGGTGACCGTGCCGGTGGCCATGGTGGCATTATTCCAATGGGGGCTCACCCCGGAGTTTGCCTGGCTGATGGTGGCCTATCTGGTCATTCAGGCCCTCGATGGCAACCTGCTGGTGCCGGTGCTTTTCTCGGAAGCGGTCAACCTCCATCCGGTGGCCATCATCATCGCCGTGCTGGTCTTCGGCGGCTTGTGGGGATTCTGGGGAGTCTTCTTCGCCATTCCCCTCGCCACCCTGGTCAAGGCGGTGCTCAATGCCTGGCCAAAACGTGAAGAGATGCCCAGTGCCGCAAAATAACCTGCTTCCCCTGCAATCGTGACAACGGAGTGTCCATGACCTTTTTTCGTCAAATCAGAGCAGCAGGGCTGACGGCCCTGCTCCTCGCTGCCGCCCTGCCCGCCCGCGCCGATATCGACCTTGGTTCCATGGATCTGCTCACCAGCGACAGCCCTACCAGCCCGGTGCCACAGGGCTTTGTCGCCGGTGCGGCGCTCATCGGGGGACAGGCCCGTTATGAAGCGCAGGACAACGCCCTCTACGCCATCCCGGGCTTTATCTACTTCGGCGACGACTTTATGTTTCTGGGAGATCGGGCCCGCTACTACTTCCACAAGGATGAGAACGTGGCCCTCTACGGCTATGGCCGGGTCCGTTTTGGCAATCTGGATCCCGAGGACTCTCCGGCCTTTACTGGCATGGAGCAGCGAAAATGGCAGCTGGAAGGCGGGATCGGTGGCAACATCATCACCCCCTATGCCCTGCTGACCGTGCGGGCCAACAGCGATGTCACCGGCCGCAGCAAGGGACAGGAGCTGCTGCTGTGGGCCGATTTCCCCATCCTGCGTGACAACCTGCTGATCATGCCGGGGATGGGGCTGATGCTGCGCAGCGACAAGATGGCCAACTACTACTTTGGCGGTATCTCCGAGAGCGAGGCCACCGCCCAGCGGCCCGCCTGGGATACCGGTACCACCCTCTCCCCGATGGCGGCCCTCATCACCAGTTACCGCTTCAGCCCCAACTGGATTGGCATGTTTGCCATGAACTACGAATGGTATGATCGGGACATCAAAAACAGCCCCATCGTCCAGCACGATGGCGAGCTCTATGCGGGTTTTGCGCTGGGCTATATCTGGTAACAGTTATGAGTCTTGAACCGTGAGACACGACCAAACAAAAGGGAGCCCTCGGCTCCCTTTTTCACGACCATCATCAGGCTGGTAGTACAGCCTACTCAGGCTGCCAATTCAGGCTTACAGCGCCGCCAGAAACTCGGTCAGTTGCTGATTGACGAAGGACTGATTTTCCAGCGACGAGATGTGGCCAGCCATCGGGATCTCCCTAAACGGGCAACCCAGCACCTCGGCCATCAGATAGCCCTCCAGCACCGGACGGGCCTTGTCCTCGCAGCCTGTCATCACCAGTGCGGGAGTGGTGATCTCCTCCAGCCACTCGATACGATCTTCGCGGGTCACAAAGCTGCGGCCCACCGCCACCATGGCGGCAATCTTCTCGTTTGGCCAGGCGGCCAGACGCGCCTTGAAATCGGCCAGCAAGTCGGCATCGGGCTGGTTGGCAAAGAAGATAGGCGCCACCTGTTCGATGATGGGCGCCGGCACGGTGCCGAGCTGCTCGATCATCGCCAGCATGCCGAGGTAGCGCTCGCAGGTGATCTGCGGCTCGAGGCCGACAAAACTGTCCATCAGCACCAGACCCTTAAGGCGGTTTGGCACCATGCGCGCCAGTTCCACACCCCACATGCCACCGATGGAGAGGCCCACCAGCACGAACTCGTCGACCCCGAGGGCATCGAGCAGCGCCAGATGATCGCGCGCCAGGGTTGCCAGCGTGCAGGCGCCTTCCGGAAGCAGATCGGAATCGCCGTGGCCCCACAGCTCGGGAACGATGCAGCGATAGCTGCCCTTGAGCGCCTCGATTTGCGGCGCCCACATGGTGCTGTCCCACAGATAGCTGTGACCAAACAGCAGTACCGGCCCTTGCCCTTCATCCAGATAGGCCATCCGGCGGCCCGCTATCTCCATAAAATGCTTCATGTTATCTCCTGTTGCCAGCGATGGGCGGGCAGTGTATCACGTCCCCCTTGGCAGTCGACTCTCCCTGGTGCAAGCTGAAGTGACGGCAAGAAGGGACTCAAAAAGGAGAAGAAGATGCCGAAGGACAAGAGCAAGAAGCGACCACGACTGGACAAGAAATGTTATGAACACCACCTAGCCCACCTGCAGGAGGAGCTGGTCAAGCTGCAGGAGTGGGTCAAGCAGGAGGGGCTGAAGGTAGTGGTGCTGTTCGAAGGACGGGACGCCGCCGGTAAAGGGGGCGTCATCAAGGCGATCACCGAACCGCTCAACCCCCGGGTCTGCCGGGTCACGGCGCTGCCCGCCCCCTCCGATCGAGAGCGATCCCAGTGGTACTTTCAGCGTTATGTGGCCCACCTGCCCGCCGCTGGCGAGATGGTGCTGTTTGACCGATCCTGGTACAACCGGGCCGGAGTCGAGCGGGTGATGGGATTTTGCAGCGACGCCGAGTATCGCGAGTTTCTGCGCGCCTGCCCCGAGTTTGAGCGGATGCTGATCCGCTCCGGCATCACCCTGATCAAATACTGGTTCTCGGTCAGTGACGAGGAGCAGGAGAAGCGCTTTAAAGAGCGGATCAACACCCCCATCAAGCGCTGGAAGTTCAGCCCGATGGATTTGCAGTCCCGGTCACGCTGGGTGGAATACTCCCGCGCCAAGGATGACATGTTCACCTACACCGACACCGAGGATTGTCCCTGGTTCGTGGTGGAGGCAGATGACAAACGCCGTGCCCGCCTCAACTGCATTGCACATCTGCTGAGCAAGGTACCCTACGAGGCGATCCACTACGAGCCCATCAAGCTCCCCCCCATCAAGACCGAAGGGTATGAGCGCCCGCCGCTGGCCAGCCAGACCTTTGTACCCGATATTACCGCCGAACTCGAGGCTTGAACCGAGTTACCTTGCCTATCTGCATGTTCAAATCGCAGGCAATAAAAAGCCGGTCTGACGACCGGCAAAAAGGCATTGATTATTAAGAAAGGAAAACCAGCACAACAAAAAATCAGGTACGGATATATTTGGCGGTACGGGGGAACGCCTGCTCCTTGGCATCGAACAAGTAGCAGGCTTCGGCCGGGATACCCACGCTGTAGGTTTGACCGGTCGCCACATCCACATCCGAGGTGGCCTTGACGGTAAAGTCGTGACCATCCACATCCATATAAACGAAGGACTCGGCGCCCAGGTGCTCGGCCACCTGCACGATCCCGCTCACCCTGCTGTGTGCATGGGGGTGATCCAGCGGCATCAGGTGCTCGGGGCGAATGCCCAGCTCCACCTTGTCACCCACAGCGCCACTGCGGGCATCGACCCGGGCACGCACGGTATCGCCAGAGGTCAACTTGACCAGGCACTCCTGCTCGCCAATCTCCAGCAACTCGCCCGCCAGGAAGTTCATCTTGGGAGAGCCGATAAAGCCCGCCACGAACTTGTTGTCCGGGTTGTGGTAGAGATCCAGCGGTGAACCGAACTGTTCTAGGTTGGTGGCAGCTTCGGCCTTGAGCGGGCTCAGCACAACAATCTTGTCGGCCAGGGTCATCGCTTCCACCTGATCGTGGGTCACGTAGATGATGGTGGAGTTAAGCTCTTTGTGCAGCTTGGCGATCTCGATCCGCATCTTGACCCGCAGCGCGGCATCCAGGTTGGAGAGCGGCTCGTCAAACAGGAACACCTGCGGCTGCTGCACGATGGAGCGACCGATGGCGACACGCTGACGCTGACCACCGGAGAGCGCCTTGGGCTTTCTGTCCAGCAGCGGCTCAAGACCCAGGATCTCGGCGGCGCGCATCACCCGCTTGTGGATGTTCTCCTTGTCCATCTTCTTGAGCTTCAGACCAAAGGCCATGTTCTCGTAGATGTTCATGTGGGGATAGAGGGCGTAGGACTGGAACACCATGCCCACGTTGCGCTCTACCGGCGGCACGTCGTTCATGTAGCGACCGCCGATGGTCAGCTCACCGCTGGTGATGTCTTCCAGACCCGCGATCATCCGCAGCAAGGTGGATTTGCCGCAGCCGGACGGGCCGACGAAGACGATGAATTCGCCCTCCTTGATGGAGAGGTTGATGTTGCGCAGGGTGTCCTTGTGAACAGCCGGATCGTAATTTTTGCGAACGTTGTTGAGTACTACTTCAGCCATGACGAGCTCCGCTCTTGAATCTTTGCAAATCGTGATAGCGGGGGGAGTCAGCTCCCCCGGCCATAAACTTAACCTTTCACACCACCGGCGGTCAGACCGCCAACCAACCAGCGCTGTGCCAGCAGGAACACCACAGTGATGGGGAAACCGGAGAGCACTGCGGCCGCCGCGAAATCACCCCACAGATAGTTCTGCGGATAGAGGTACTGCTGGGCCCCGACCGCCAGGGTCAGATTGTTCACATCCTGCAGCAGGATGGAGGCCATGGGCACCTCGGTAATGGAACCGATAAAGGCCAGAATAAACACTACCGCCAGGATGGGCACCGACAGGGGCAACAGGATCAGACGGAATGCCTGCCACGGGGTCGCACCGTCGATGGCCGCCGCCTCCTCCAGGGAGGAGTCGATGGTCTCGAAGTAGCCCTTGATGGTCCAGACGTGGAGGGCAATCCCCCCCATGTACGCCAGGATCAGGCCACCGTGGGTGTTGAGACCCAGCCAGGGAATATAGTCACCAATCTTGTTAAAGAGCGCGTAGATGGCTACCAGTGCCAGCACTGCCGGGAACATCTGGAAAATCAGCATGCCCTGCAGGATGGTGGACTTGCCACGAAAACGCAGGCGGGCAAAGGCGTAAGCACAGGTGGTGGAGAGCGTCACGATCATCAGGGCAGTGATGCCGGCGATCTTGATGGAGTTCCACAACCAGGTCAGCACCGGGAACGGCGGCGG
Source organism: Aeromonas sp. 102P (assembly GCF_051920345.1). NCBI lineage: Bacteria > Pseudomonadati > Pseudomonadota > Gammaproteobacteria > Aeromonadales > Aeromonadaceae > Aeromonas > Aeromonas sp. 102P. Next base: position 3,342,705 of record NZ_JBQBCZ010000001.1, read on the forward strand.
CGTGATGCTGCCGTCGGCGTTGGTGATGGACATGCCCAGCGCAAGCTTCCAGTGATCCAGCGTCGGATTGGAGGGGATGATCTCCCCTACCGCGAAGTTACCGTTACGGAACGAGATGGCGATAACCATGATCAACGGGAAGATGATCAACGCCAGGAAGCCCCACATGACCAGGTGGGTTGCCCACACCCGGTATTTGACTGATTTGGGTTGTACGATTGCCATGTTGAAGCCTCCTTACAGCTGCTTGTCGGCTTTGGACAATTTCAGGTTGAGCAGCGCCAGCGCACCCACGATGAGGAAGATAGCTGTGGCGATGGCACTGGCCAGACCGTAGTCCTGACCACCCGATCCCTGGAACGCAATCCGGTAGGTATAACTCACCAGCAAGTCGGTGGTACCGGCCGGGGTGCTGGCGCCGATGATGTCGGGCGCACCGTTGGTCAACAACTGGATAAGCACGAAGTTGTTGAAGTTGAAGGCGAACGAGGCAATCAACAGCGGTGTCAGCGGCTTCATCAGCAGCGGCACGGTGATCTTGAAGAAGTTCTGTACCGGACCGGCACCATCCATGGCGGACGCTTCATAGAGATCTTCCGGAATGGCTTTGAGCAGGCCCATGCAGAGGATCATCATGTAGGGGTAGCCGAGCCAGGTGTTGACAATCAGGATCATCACCTTGGCCAGGAAGGGGTTGGTATACCAGTCCGGCTTGATGCCAAACGCCGCTTCCAGGAACATATTGATCTCACCGAAGTTCTGGTTGAACAACCCCTTGAACACCAGGATGGAGATAAACGCCGGGATCGCATAGGGCAGGATCAACATGACCCGATAGAAACCGCGCCCCTTGAGCTCTTCCCACTGCACCAGACAGGCCAGCACCATGCCGATAGCCAAGGTGAAAGCGACGGAGCAGGTTGAGAAGATCACGGTCCAGATGAAGATCTGCAGGAAGGGTGACTGGATGCCCGGATCGGTGACGATGCGCGCGAAGTTCTTCCAACCGACGCTCACCACAAAGCCCGGAGCAATGCCCTTGCCGACAAACTGACCCTGTTCGTCGATGTACTGATAGAAGCCGGTCTCACCATTGGGCAGCATCAGCTCGCCATTCTGGGTATCACGCAGCAGGTTGCTGTCTTTGATCACCACGCCGGACTTGAGCACGGCACCATCCATCAGACGGGTGTAGTGCTGCTTCTGGGCGGCAAACTTGCGCAGGCTGCTCAGGGTCAGGTGGGTACCGCCATCCGGCAGTACCAGATCAAGGTCGCTCAGGTGAGTACGATGCTCAACAATGGCGCGGATCGGTGCGGCCTTGCTGGCCGCTTCGCCAGTGAAGGGCTGCAGCTCGACCACTTGCTGGGTGTTCTGCACACGGCCCTCGCGGGACGCCAGCTCACGGGCCTTGTTGGTCATCAGGGAAACAGGTTGGCTGATAAAGGATTGATCATCCTGTGTCAGCAGCAGCTGGAACTGGCCGTTGTCGCCACCCAGCAGGGTAAAATCGAATTCACCGCCCGCCACCTTGTAGGTTTTCTTCAGGTGGTAGTCCCGCGCCTGCTCCACGGAGAGCAAGTTGGACCCCGAATAGTTGGTGAAGGCAATGCCAATGGTGTAGGCAAGAGGGAAGATGATAAACACAACCATGCCCGCAACACCCGGAAAGATGTAGCGATGGGCATAGGTCTTCTTGTTCATGAAGACATACAGACCGACGGAAACCACCACCAGATCCAGCAGCGCGAATACCCACTCGCCACTGGCGTACATCATCACGGCTGCGTAGCCGTTGAGGATGGCAACCAGGGCCGCTATGGTCCACTTAAGCCAGGTGTGCTTATCCTTCGGACCGGCATAGGACTCAACAGAAGGTACTACTTCCATGCCAATTAACCTTTATAACGCCAAGAGAGATTTGAGAGAGTGGGAGGCCATGACGGCCTCCCGGGTAGTGCGTGCTTACTGAACGATACGCTTGGCAGCGGTATCCAGAGCTTCGTCAACACCCTGACGACCGGAGGTCACGTTCTTGAGGGCAGTTTCGAAGGAAGACCAGAAACGGCTCATCTCGGGAACGGATGGCATCGGCTCGCCAGCCTGGGCGTTCAGCATGGTGGCCTTGATGTGCGGATCGGATTCCAGGGTCTTCTGGAAGGATTTCAGCGCAACGGCCCCCAGCGGCTTGTCGGCGTTAACCGGCGCCAGACCGGCATCGGTCAGCAGGTAGTTTTCCAGGAACTCGATAGCCAGATCCTTGTTCGGGCTGGCGGCGTTGATGGTGGCACCCAGTACGCCAACGAAGGCTTTGGCCGGCTTGCCGTTCAGGGTCGGCAGCGGCGCTACGCCGTACTTGATGCCGCTCTTGTCCAGGTTGCTCCAGGCCCAGGGACCGTTGATCATCATGGCCACTTCGCCCTTGTTGAACTTGGCGTCCATCACACCGTAGTCGATGCCTTTTTCCAGGTGACCGGACTTGATCATCTCGGAGATGTAGCCCACGCCCATCTTGGCACCTGCGTTGTTCACGCCGGTATCTTTGACGTCATAACCGGTAGCGGTTTTCTTGAAGGCGTAACCACCGTTGGCAGCCACCAGCGGATAGCTGAAATACGGGGTGTCATAAGCCCACATGATGGCGCGCTTGCCGTTTTTCTTCAGAGTCTCGTCAATCTTGGCGATCTCTTCGAAGGTTTTCGGCGGCTCGGGCAGCAGGTCCTTGTTATAAATCAGGCTGACTGCTTCCATGGCAACCGGGTAGCCATAGGTTTTGCCATCAACAGTCATGGCATCCCATGCCAGCTGTTCAAATTTGCCTTTGGTGGCAGCGTTCGGCGTTACCGGAACCAGCAAACCGGCTTTGACCCACTCACCGTAACGGTCGTGAGCCCAGAAGAAGATGTCCGGGCCGTTGCCAGTGGCGGCGGCTTGCTGGAATTTCACTTCAACCTGATCCGGGTGAGCCACAGTAACCTTGATGCCGGTTTCTGCTTCAAACTTCTTACCCACTTCAGCCAGACCGTTGTATCCCTTGTCACCGTTGATCCAGATGGTCAGCTGGCCTTCATCGATGGCAGCAGTAGCAGAGCAAGCGACGCCAAGAGTGGCCAGACCGATCAGGGATGACAGCAATTTCTTTTTCATGAGCCTTTCCTTGTATTAGTTCCGCGCTGTAAGAGCATTGTGTGCGAGATGAATATTATCCCAAGCGGCAAACGGCTCACATGACGCAACTCGCATTTTTGAAATGCAATTACGTATTTCCTTCCAGAAAGTTTTGAAAACATTTTCTTATTTCAGGGAATTACGGCCATTTATCGGCTTAATTCCAGACAACCACAGAATAATAATTACCAAAATGAAATAAAATTTCATTAATGAAAGGGTTTTCACCTCAATGAAAACCCTTTCAGGTGGTTTATTTTGTTTGATTTGTTAACAAAGTACCGCGCCAGTTTCGAGGTCTGCCCGAGCGCAATAAAAAAAGAGACCCCGCCGGGGCGGAGTCTCTTTTTGCGAGAAATGACGAGTTGATCACACTCGGGAGCATGACTACGACTGGCGCAGCAGCTGATCCTTGAGATTGGGCGGCACACCCTTGATGGTCAGGGTGTCGGTCTGGGGATCGTAAAAGATCCGGCTGTTCAACAGCTTCTGCTCAAAGCTCAGAGTCAGGCCGCCACCGGAGCCGACAAACTTGGTCAAACCACGCAGAGTAGAGCGATCCGCCGGGAAGCGCTCTTCCAGCTCATACTCCTGACCAATAAAGCTGTAAAAATCGAGGTCACCGTCGCCGGGCAATTCTGCAGACAACTCCTTGATTTCGATCTCTTCACCGGCACTCGCCTGTTCGGTGCAATATTTGAAGACCTGCTTTTTATAGTCATTGCGCTCGGTCGGTTCGAGCTGACGACTGTCGCAATAATCTTCGACCGCCTGCAGCAAGCCTTTATTTTGTACCTTGGCATCCATGCCCTCGCGGGCACCCAGCAGATCCATAAAGAAGTCGCCCAGTTTGCGACCAATGCGCCCCTTGCTGAAGGTGATATAGCGGCGCGAATCAGGTTGGGTTTTCCATTCGGTCAAATCAATGCGGGCCACCAGATTGAGTTTGCCGATATCCAGATACTGGATATGGCGCAATTCCAGCGCTTCGCTGACGGTGACGCTCTCCTTGCCCTCCAGCAGGGCAATCAGCAGATAATCGACCCCGACGTAGTTATATTTGGCAAACAGCAGCACCCCCTGCTCATCGAGGGCGTGCTCCACCAGCTGCTTGACCAGCATCTGAGTCACGGTGACCGAGAAGGGAACGAATTCGGTCTGCTCGTCGAGCAGCTGTTCGAGGGCGATACGAAACGCGGGTGAAGGCTGCTTGGGAGCCTCTTCACCGTCGGCCAGCTCGGCGACGGCGGCCTCGGGGTCGGCAAAGAAGCCAAAGCCCTTGCCGCCTTTGCCGTTGTAGATCCGATGCAGTTCCGCCATCAGTCCCTGTACCGCCTCATCAGGGGGCAGGGTCTGGCTGCGGGTATCGGCGTGGGGTTGACCATCGCCGCCCTGGCGCAAGGAGTGAAGAATGATCTTGTCGATATCGAGACTCATGTCACAAAGCCATAGTGTTAGCCGAAAGGGTGAAGTATTATAAGGCGCTTTGAACCGAGATGAACTGAAGATTATGCCTATCGTATCAAAGTACAATAACGAGCAATTTGACGCCCTGATGAACGACCTGATCACCGCGCTGGAAAAGCATAAAGCGCCGGTAGATCTCAGCCTTATGGTGCTTGGCAATCTGACCACCAATATCATCAACGGTATGGCACCGGCCCAGCGCCAGGCCATCACTGAAAAGTTTGTCCAGGCCCTGACCGCATCGGTCGATAATCGCCACGACGCACACTGAGTCCCCGACTCTGTTGATTTGACGTTTCTCAACGCAGATGGATCACTATGGTCGAAACCGGTAACCCCTATCGTGATAATGTCTCTCGCCTGATCACCTGGGGGCATTGGTTCTCCTTCTTCAACATTATTCTGGCCATGCTCATCGCCACCCGTTATCTGGGTGCCATCAGCTGGCCATCGACCACGCTTGGCGTGATCTATCTCGTTGTAAGCTGGATTGGCCACTTCTCGTTTCTGAGTTTTGTCACCTACCTGTTGACGATCTTCCCGCTCAGCTTCGTGCTGCCCAAGGAGAAGTCGTTGCGGTTCATCTCGGCCATCATCGCCACCCTGGCGCTGGTGCTGCTGCTGATCGACACCCAGGTATTCCGGCTGTTCAAGTTCCACCTCAACAGTCAGGTATGGCAGTTGCTGCTGGATCAGGCGCAAACCGAAGAGGGCTCAATCTGGAGCATCATCTTCGTTGCCGTGCCCACCATCTTCCTGCTGCAACTGCTGCTGTCGGCCTATGTCTGGCGCAAGATCAACAAGCGCAAGCGCCGCCAGTACGGCAATCAGGTGGGGCTGGCCCTGCTGATCTGCTTTATTCTGACCCACGTGGTCAACAGCTGGGCGGATGCGACCCTCTATCAGCCGATCACCATGCAGAGAGCCAACTTCCCCCTCTCCTACCCTATGACGGCCCGCTCCTTCCTGGCCAAACATGGCTGGCTGGATCTGGATCAGTACGAGAAGCAGGCTGCTTCCCAGGGGGATAACAGCGACAGCCGGATGCACTATCCGCTGCGCCCGCTCAACGTCAACGCCCCCCTGACTCACAACAATCTGCTGATTGTGGTGGTCGATTCGCTGCGCTTTGACATGCTCAACAACATCAACATGCCCAATCTGCAGCGCTATGCGGATCAGCATCTGACGTTCCGCAATCACCTGAGTGGCGGCAACGACGACCTGATGGGGATGTTCAGCCTCTTCTACGGGTTGCCCGGTCACTACTACAAGGACATCAGCAGCGACAAGCGTCCGCCGGTGCTGTTCGACGAGATGCTGCGCCAGGATTACCAGTTCGGGCTGTTCGGCGCGATGGAAGATGCCCAGAAGTATCGCAAGAGCATCCTCGCCGGTCTGCGCAAACAGGTGTTTGTCTCCGAACAGAGTGACGATGGCAAGCTGCTAACCGACTGGCAACAGTGGCTGGAGAAGCGCTCTCCCGAGCGTCCCTGGTTCTCGCTGGTCTATCTCTCGAGCCCAGGCGACTACCAATTACCCGCCACCATGAAGGGGCCGTTCCAACCGGAGCTCGCCAACTTCAATCCGGCGACCGCCTATCGGGCGGAGAACCTGCAAAAACTGGAGAACCGCTACAAGAACTCGGTCTTCTATACCGACCAGTTGCTTGAGCAGATGCTGACCAAATTGCAGTCGCAGGGGATGGACAGCAACACCATCGTTGTCATCACCTCCAACCACGGCCAGGAGTTCAACGACACCCGCAGCAACAGCTGGGGCGCAGGCAGCAACTACTCACCCTATCAGGTGCAGGTACCGCTGGTACTGGCCTGGCCGGGGCGCGGCAGTGACGTTCGGGAACAACCGAGCAGCCATTTCGATCTGGCGCCGACCCTGATGCAGGGGATGCTGGGCGTGCGCAATCCGGCGCGCGATTACAGCGTTGGCCGCTCGCTGTTTGATACCAGCCCGCGCAACTGGCTGCTGGCCGGGGATCAGAACGACTTCGCCATCTATGAAGGGGACACCATCACCCACTTCAACAAGCAGGGTGACTTCGAACTGCTGGAGCGCAACAGCTATCGCCCGATCAAGCACGGCACCCCGGATATGGGCGCCATGATCCAGGTGATGAACGAGCTGAACCGCTTCTATCGCAACCAGTGAAGCCCGCGATGATGACTTGATACCATAAAAAACGCCCCGAATTCGGGGCGTTTTTCGTTGTATAGCCGGGCCACGTTCACGACTGTTAGCCACCCCACCCTTGCGGGTACTTGTAGCCGACGAAACGCTTGGCTGCATAGGCTTTGAAAGCCGCCGAGTTGTAGGCTGCCGCCACATCTTTGGCAAACGGCTGATCCGCATCTGCGCTTTTCACCACCACCCAGTTGATGAAATCGTAGCTGCGCTCCAGAAACAGTCCTTCACTGAACGGGATACCGCTGGAGGCAGCAAAATTACCGTTGATCACCGAGAAGTCCACATCCTCGCGCGAGCGGGGCAGTTGCGCCGCCTCCAGCAACACCAGCTTGAGATTGTGCGGATTGTTCACCACATCAAACTCGCTCGCCTTGAGCGGGTTTATCCCCTCCTTGAGAGTGAGCCAACCAAGATCCTGCAGCATCAACAGCGCCCGCGCCTGATTGGTGGGATCGTTGGGGATGGCCACCGTGCTCCCCTCTTTCACCTTGTCGAGTGCTGCCAGCTTGCCGGAATAGAGTCCCATCGGGCCGGTTGGCACCTGGGTAATGGGCGCCAGCGACAAGCCGCGATCTTTGGCAAAACTCTCCAGATAGGGTTTGTGCTGGAAGCAGTTCACATCCAGTGATCCGTCAGCCAGAGCAATATTGGGCGTCACATAGTCGGTGAACTCCACCAGCTTGACCTTGTACCCCTTGTCCTCCAGCTGCGGCTTGATGGAGTCGGTCACCATGTCGGCAAAATCCCCCACCGTGGTACCAATCACAATCTCCTGTCTGGTCGGCAAGGGCGCATCGGCGGCAATTGCGGAAAAAGAGAGGCTCCCGACCGCTATCGCGGCAATAAAAGTGCTGACGCCAGCGGTGGCGCGCAAGGAAGCAGTAAAAAGAGAAGATAAGAAGGAACGAAACGGCATAGGGACTCCCTGTCAGGTACGCATCAAGCTATGGGACTACGGCGGGGTGGCTCTCAGAGATTAGGCCCCTCAAACCGCAGCAATCTAGCCATCCAAACGGCTATTTTGGTTACCATAACAGAGCCATCCACTGCCGCCAAGCAATAAACCGCTGGTTCCACCTCATCACCCTTGCTGTCACCCCCGAATGCATAGCTGTACTCACGTTGGCACACACAACCATGCCACTCACTTTCAAGAGCGCACGAACTCCCCTCGGGATTGCCCCGAATCGGGATGGCTGCGGCGAAGGAGAGTCGCGAGAGGAGTGAATTACGGATAAAAAGATCAGTAGCGAGCGGTGAGAACCATTCTCAATAGAACACATAACCAGTGTCATTGGAATACCTACCACAAACTGAATCGGATTTCTTTGAACCTCATTACGTTTTTTGAAAATGGCTCTTTTTGAACCCCTGTCACCCGTGTATAGATTTCCGTCGCACTCAGGATGAGTGCGATCCAAGATGGAGTTAAAAAAATAATGAAGCAAACATCGTTAGCACTGGCGATCACAGCACTGCTGTCGACCCTGCCCAGTGCGCTCGTTCAGGCAAATGAAGGTTGTGCGCCGCTCACCGGCAAGGAGAGCGGCATGGATATCGGACGCAGCAGCACCGAGCGCTGCCTGCCAGGTGCCAATCCCCTGCAGGATCAGCAGTGGTATCTGCTCAACAACGGTCAGGATGGATTCAGCTCCCGTGGCGGCATAGCGGGCAATGATCTCAACCTCTGGTGGGCTCATCGCACCGGTGTGCTGGGCCAGGGAGTCAATGTGGCCGTGGTGGATGATGGCTTGGCTATCGCCCACCCGGATCTGGCGGAGAACGTGCGCCCGGGGTCGAAAAACGTGGTGACCGGCAGCGATGACCCGACACCGACCGATCCGGATTCGGCCCACGGCACCTCGGTCTCCGGCATCATTGCAGCGGTGGACAACGCCATCGGGACCAAGGGGATTGCCCCGCGAGCCCAGTTGCAGGGGTTCAACCTGCTGGATGACAACAGCCAGCAGTTGCAGAAAGATTGGCTCTACGCCCTTGGCGACAGCGATGCCAGCCGCGACAACCGGGTGTTCAACCAGAGCTACGGCATGAGTGTGGTGGATCCCCGCTCTGCCAACTCTCTGGATCAATCCCAACTTGATCGTCTGTTTGAACAGCAGACCCTCAAGGTGCAGGGCGCGGCCTATATCAAGGCCGCCGGCAACGGCTTCAACAAGATAGCGGCGGGCGGCTATGTGCTTAACCGCACCGGCAATGGTCCCAAATTGCCGTTTGAAAACAGCAACCTTGATCCCTCCAACAGCAACTTCTGGAACTTGGTGGTGAGCGCGCTCAACGCCGATGGCGTCAGATCCTCCTACTCCAGCGTCGGTAGCAACATCTTCCTGAGCGCGACCGGCGGCGAATACGGTACAGACTCTCCGGCGATGGTGACCACGGATCTGCCCGGCTGCGACATGGGTTACAACCGCACCGACGATCCCAGCACCAACCGGCTGCACGGCAACCCGCAACTGGATGCCAGCTGCGACTACAACGGCGTGATGAACGGCACCTCCTCCGCCACCCCCAGCACCTCCGGCGCCATGGCGCTGCTGATGTCCGCCTACCCGGATCTGTCGGTACGTGACCTGCGGGATCTGCTGGCGCGCAGCGCAACCCGGGTCGATGCCAAACATCAGCCCGTGATGGTCAGCTACACCAGCAGCACCGGCAAGGTGCGCGACGTGAAAGGACTGGAAGGTTGGGAGCGCAATGCCGCCGGCATGTGGTTCAGCCCGACTTACGGTTTCGGTCTGATCGACGTCAACAAGGCCCTTGAGCTGGCAGCCAATCACCAGCCCCTGCCCCCGCTGGTACAGCTGCCATGGCAGAAGATCAATGTCACCGGCAGTGCCGCCGCCATTGCGGATGTGGGCAACAGCCCGACCAGCTCGACAACCCGCATCGCGACACCATTGACGGTAGAAGCGGTTCAGGTGATGGTGAGTCTGGATCATCAGCGCCTGCCCGATCTGCTGATCGAACTGGTCTCCCCCGCTGGCACCCGCAGCATCCTGCTGAGCCCCTTCAACAGCCTGGTCGGCCAATCTCTCGACCAGCAGCAGCTGGGCTTTGTGCGAACCAAGGGATTGCGCGACATGCGGATGCTATCCAACAAGTTCTACGGCGAATCGGCGCAAGGCACATGGCGACTGGAAGTAACCGACGTTGCCAACGGTACCCGTCAGGTCTCTCTGCTCAATCGCGAGACCCGTGAGCGTACCACCCTGACCGAGCGCAACAATCGCCAACCGGGCAAGCTGATCTCATGGTCCCTGCGGGTCCTGGGTCACGATGCCAACCGCAGCTAACACGCTAGGAGTATTACCATGAACAAACCTGTTACCTTGCTTCTGGCAACCTTGCTGGCCCCCCTCTCGGGACAGCTCTGCGCCCAGGAGTCCATCACCATGGATGGCAAACAGTACAGCACCATAGAGGTGAACGGCCAGACCTACCTCATTCCCGACAACGGCAGCAAGAAGCGGGTCGCCCGCAGCCTTGACAGCAAGGTCCCGCAACAGACCCTGCGCCGCGGTGACGTGTTGATGCAAGGGGCCGCCAGCCCGGAGCTGACTGTAAGCGGCACCCTGCTGGTGGAAGCTGACGATGCCAACGCCAAGGCGCTGGCGACTCGCCACGGCCTGAACTTCAAGCAGAGCAGTGGTGGTATCGCCCTGCTGGAGGCTAAATCGGGCACCGATCTCAACGCCATCGCCACCAAGCTCAAGAGCGAAGGGGTGAATGTGCAGATCGAGCTGTCGGGGGCCGAACAGCAGCCGAAATAGGCCGCGACACCAGATAACAAAGGGGGCCATTATGGCCCCCTTTCTGTGCAGCTCATTTTGATAGTGGCTTACTTGGCACCATGCTGCTCCGCCAGATAGAGCCAGGTATCGACTACGGTATCCGGGTTGAGCGACACCGAGTCGATCCCCTGCTCCACCAGCCAGGCGGCAAAGTCCGGGTGATCGGATGGCCCCTGACCGCAGATCCCCACGTACTTGCCCGCCTTGCGCGCGGCCTGAATCGCCATCGACAGCAGTGCCTTGACCGCCTCGTTACGCTCGTCGAACAGATGGGCGATTAGCCCGGAATCCCGATCCAACCCAAGGGTGAGCTGGGTCATGTCGTTGGAACCGATGGAGAAGCCGTCCACGTGCTCCAAAAACTTGTCTGCCAAGAGGGCATTGCTCGGGATCTCGCACATCATGATCACCTTGAGCCCCCGCTCGCCGCGGCGCAGACCGTTCTCGGCCAAGATGTCGATCACCTGCTCCGCCTCGCCCACGGTGCGCACGAAGGGGATCATCACCTCGACGTTGGTCAACCCCATCACATCGCGCACCCGCTTGATCGCCTCGCATTCGAGGGCAAAGCAGGGGCGGAAGCTATCGGCGATGTAGCGGGATGCGCCACGAAAACCGATCATCGGGTTCTCCTCGTGGGGCTCGTAGCCACGACCGCCCACCAGATTGGCGTACTCGTTGGACTTGAAGTCTGACATCCGCACAATCACCCGCTCCGGCCAGAACGCAGCACCCAGAGTGGCGATCCCCTCGGTCAGCTTGGCCACGTAGAACTCCCGCGGGCTGTCGTAACCGGCGATCATCTTGGCGATGGTGGCCTTGAGCTCTGGTGTTTGCTGGTCAAACTCCAGCAGCGCCTTGGGGTGCACGCCGATCATCCGGTTGATGATGAATTCAAGGCGTGCCAGTCCTACCCCGGCATTGGGCAACTGGGCAAAGTCGAAAGCGCGGTCCGGGTTGCCGACGTTCATCATGATCTTGATGGGCAGGCGCGGCATATTGCCCACCTCGGTCACAGCCACATCGAAGTCCAGCTCGCCGTCATAGATAAAACCGGTATCCCCTTCCGCGCAGGAGACGGTGATCCGCTGGCCCGGCTGAATATGGTCGGTGGCGTTGCCACAGCCCACCACCGCCGGAATGCCCAGCTCGCGAGCGATAATGGCAGCGTGACAGGTGCGGCCACCCCGGTTGGTGACGATGGCGGAGGCCCGCTTCATGATGGGCTCCCAGTCCGGGTCGGTCATGTCAGTCACCAGCACATCGCCGGGCTGCACTTCGTCCATCTGGCTGATGGAAGAGATGACCCGCGCCGGACCCGCGCCAATCTTGTGGCCGATGGCCCGCCCCTCGATCAACACCTTGCCCGCTTGCTTGAGGGCAAAACGCTCGAGGGTGTTAGCCTCCTGGCGGCTACGCACGGTTTCCGGGCGCGCCTGCACGATATAGAGCTGGCCATCCTGACCATCCTTGGCCCACTCGATATCCATCGGGCGGCCATAATGCTGCTCGATGATGAGGGCCTGTTTCGCCAGCGCTATCACCTCCTCATCGCTGATGCAGAAGCGGCTACGCTCGGCCTCATTGGTATCGACAATCTTCACCTGACGGCCGTGACCAGCATCGTCCGAGTAGGTCATCTTGATAAGCTTGGAGCCGAGGGTCTTGCGCACCACCGCCGGGCGCCCCCCCTTGAGGGTCGGCTTGTGCACATAGAATTCATCCGGGTTGACCGCGCCCTGCACCACCATCTCGCCAAGACCATGGGCTCCTGTGATAAAGACCACGTCGTTGAAGCCGGACTCGGTATCCAGAGTAAACATGACGCCGGAGGCGGCGAGATCCGAGCGCACCATCCGCTGCACCCCGGCCGAGAGGGCAACGCCCTTGTGGTCATAGCCCTGATGCACCCGATAGGAGATGGCGCGATCGTTGAACAGGGAGGCAAACACATGCTTGATCGCCGTCATGACGGCATCGATGCCACGTACGTTGAGGAAGGTCTCCTGCTGACCGGCAAAGGAGGCGTCCGGCATATCCTCGGCGGTGGCGGAGGAGCGCACCGCAAACGAGGCCTCGACACTGGCACTCAACTTTTCATAGGCAACCCGGATAGCCTGCTCCAGCTCGGGCTGGAACGGGGCTTCGATCACCCAGTCGCGGATCTGCTGACCGGCCCGGTTGAGGGCTGCGATATCGTCCACGTCGAGATTGTCGAGCAGATGGTGGATCTTGCCGTTGAGGCCACTTGACTCCAGAAACTCGTTAAACGCAAAGGCGGTGGTGGCAAAGCCCCCCGGCACGGATACGCCGGCGCCAGAGAGGTTGCTGATCATCTCGCCAAGGGATGCGTTCTTGCCGCCAACTCGTTCTACGTCCTGCATTCCGAGTTGTTCGTACCAGAGCACGTACTGTTGCACTTGGATGTCTCCAGGTTGGTGGGCACCGATGCCATAGCACCTCGTGCGCCCGATTTAATCGATGAGGTTATGGGTAAGTCAGGTGCGTTATTGTCTGTTTCTTTTGTTGCCAACGACCATGAAAACGTTTTCTATTGGTTTTCAAAAAAATCCCCGAGCAAGCGTTGGGGATGGTCGAATGACCGGAACATTCTACAATGGCGACACAAAAAGATAACGATTCAGGTTTGCAAGCCACTTCACAACTTGGGCACAGCAGACCGGTTGACAAAACTGGTATGGTTTCGGGAGATACTTCTCACCCCTTACCCCATGCGACCCCACCCGCGGTATCACAGGAGCCCTACGTGCACACCGTATTTTATGTTTCAGACGGCACCGCCATCACCGCCGAAGTGTTCGGCCACGCGGTACTGAGCCAGTTTCCGCTGGCCTTCGAGCAGATCACTATCCCCTTTGTGGAGACACTGGAGAAAGCCCGTCAGGTGCGGATGCGGATCGACGAGCAGTTCCGCCAGACCGGGGTGCGCCCCATCCTGTTTCACACCATTGTCGACCCGCTGGTACGGGAAGAGGTACTGAAATCGGAAGCGTGCGGCCACGACTTTCTCAATACCTTCGTCAGCCCGCTGGAGCAGGAGCTGGGGGTAAAGGCCGAACCCCGCCTCCACCGCACCCACGGCATGGAGAATCGCAAGCTCTATGACGATCGCATCGAGGCAGTCAACTTCGCACTGGCCAACGACGATGGCATCACCACCAGGGAGTACGATGAGGCGGACATCATCCTGATCGGGGTCTCCCGCTGCGGCAAGACCCCCACCAGCCTTTATCTGGCGCTGCAGTTCGGCATTCGCGCCGCCAACTACCCCTTTATCGAGCAGGACATGGGGATGCTGGAGCTGCCCGCCCCCCTCAAGGCCAACCGTCACAAGCTGTTTGGCCTCACCATAGCGCCGCAGCGGCTGCACGAGATCCGCAACCAGCGCCGCGCTAACAGCCGCTACTCCTCCATCGAACAGTGCGAGCAGGAGCTGGCCTGCGTGGAAAGGCTGTTTCGCCAGGAGGCGATCCGCTTCCTCGATACCAGCTCCCACTCGGTGGAGGAGATCAGCGCGAAGGTCCTCGAGGCAACCGGTCTGCGCCGCCAGCTCTGTTAAGCCAGCTTGACGGCTATCGGCATCAACAAAAGATAAAAATTACAGTGTCGCGGCGAAAGTCAGCTGTGGCGAACTGCAATTCACATAGATGACAGTGAAAAGCGTGGATAAAAAAGGGATAAGCACCACAAATGCTTATCCCTCTTCTTGTCGACCTTGGCGTTGTGCCCTTGTCACCTGCTGCCAATTAGCCGCTATTCGATTCCGTTCTGCTGCGCTCGGCAAACAGCCAGCGTTAACTAACGATTGAGCTCAGGGTTGTTCATCAACCGGGCATAGAAGGCCAGCAAACCGTGGCGCAGGCGAACCCGCTCCGCCAGCCAGCCGCCAACGAGCGCCCCCGTTACCCCACCAACCAGCAACAGCGACTGCCAGTAGTGCAGCAATCCCTGATCACCGAGTAACAGCCAACCCAGCAACATAATCGCGGCCACCAGCAACAACAGCGGACTGGCAGCAATCCCTAACCAGAGCGCCACCAGTACACCCCGGGCAACCCCTTGTTGCAGTACGCTTTCGCGCTCTCTGTACTCCAACTCCCTGCACTCTTCTCTGTACTCTCGCTTGTTTGGCATCATTTGCATCCATTTGTGGCTCGGCACCACAAAAGCACACCAACAAGACAAAATGTCAACAAAACAGAATTCGATTGCACAAACATCAACCAAAAACTACCAAGAAGCCTCTTCAAATCATGAAAAAGCTGCCTTTGGTACAAAATACGGCCATTAGAGATGGAAAATAGGTGCATTCATGGCGGATTATCACTATTCTGCTTCAGTTGCCAGCCAACACTAAAAATTGAAAATGGCATGGCGTAACGAAATAAATACAGATTTCGTCAGGTTTTGGCTACGCAATTCGGCCTGCTCAGGATGAGCCCAACACCGACCAGAGACAACAGAGACGTAAGGACAGACCCATGGATTTGAAACAAGACGGTGAGGAGCTGAAGCGCGGCCTTAAAAACCGCCACATTCAGTTGATTGCTTTGGGCGGCGCCATCGGCACCGGCCTCTTTCTGGGCATTGCCCAAACCATCAAGATGGCAGGCCCTTCGGTCCTGCTGGGGTATGCCATCGGCGGCTTTATCGCCTTCCTGATCATGCGCCAGCTCGGCGAAATGGTGGTGGAAGAGCCGGTAGCCGGTTCATTCAGCCACTTTGCCTACAAATACTGGGGTGAGTTTGCCGGTTTTGCGTCCGGCTGGAACTACTGGGTGCTCTACGTGCTGGTGAGCATGGCCGAGCTGACCGCGGTGGGCATCTATGTCCAGTACTGGTGGCCCGAGATCCCGACCTGGATGTCGGCAGCCTTCTTCTTCGTACTGATCAACGCCATCAACCTCTCCAACGTCAAAGCGTTTGGCGAAATGGAGTTCTGGTTCGCCATCATCAAGGTGGTCGCCATCATCGGCATGATTGGCTTTGGCGGCTATCTGCTCATCTCCGGTGCCGGCGGACCCGAGGCGAGCGTCACCAACCTGTGGGCTCAGGGCGGTTTCTTCCCCAACGGCATCAGCGGTCTGGTGATGGCGATGGCGGTGATCATGTTCTCCTTTGGCGGTCTGGAGCTGGTGGGTATTACCGCCGCCGAAGCGGACAATCCCGAGAAGAGCATTCCCAAGGCCACCAATCAGGTGATCTACCGCATCCTAATCTTCTACATCGGTGCTCTGGCTATCCTGATGTCCCTCTACCCTTGGGGTAAAGTGGTGGAAGGCGGCAGCCCGTTCGTGATGATTTTCCACGCTCTGGACAGCAATCTGGTCGCCACCGTACTCAACATCGTGGTGCTGACGGCGGCACTGTCGGTCTACAACAGCTGCGTCTACTGCAACAGTCGGATGCTGTTCGGTCTGGCCAAACAGGGCAACGGCCCGAAAGCCCTGCTCAAGACCAACAAGAGCGGCGTGCCGCTGGTTGCCCTCTCGGTCTCGGCCATCGCCACCCTGCTCTGCGTGCTGATCAACTACCTGATGCCGGGCAAGGCGTTCGGCCTGCTGATGGCGCTGGTGGTCTCCGCACTGGTGATCAACTGGGCGATGATCAGCCTCGCGCACCTCAAGTTCCGCAAGGCCAAGGTCGCGGAAGGCGTCCAGCCCAAGTTCAAGGCGTTCTGGTATCCCTTCGGCAACTACCTCTGCCTCGCGTTCATGGCCGGTATTCTGGTGATCATGTATATGACCCCCGATTTCCGCATCTCGGTCGAACTGATCCCCGCCTGGCTGGTGGTACTGGGCATTGGCTTTGTCATCAAGCGCAAAGGACAAGCTCAAAGCAAGGTCGCAGCCAATCTGGGTTAATGCCCGTAGCTGAGAAAAACAATGCAAAACGCCGATCGGATGATCGGCGTTTTTTTATTGCGCGCAGCGCAACTGACCGCACTACTAGCAGCCATAGCCCTCAGGAAGGCAGATCTTGCCGATGCTCCGGGCTGTTGACGCAACACTCATCGCGGAAAAAGGCGATGATCTCCTCCAACACCGCGTATTGAGAGACGCAAAGCAGGGTGCGACTCTCCCGGTTTTGCTTCACCAGCCCCACCGAGACCAGTGCCGCGATATGATGGCTGAGGGTGGAAGCGGGGATCACCAGCTGCTTTTGCAGCTCCCCCACCGGCAGCCCCTGCTCTCCCGCCTTGACCAGATGCTTGAAGATAAACAGCCGGGTCGGATGACCCAGTTCTTTCAATGCCTTGGCAACCTCTTCCAGTTGCATCTCTGCGCCCTCCACAAATTTGATATTTCGATAATACCAGAAATATCTTGACCGACCATTTATTTCGATTATTTTGGAAATATAGAAGCCAAGTGAGGATACGACAATGAATGAGTGGTTAACCATGCTGACCGATGCAGCCCAGATGTTCCTGTTTCTGGCTGTCGAGCTGTCGGTGCTGTTTCTGGTCATTAGCGCCGGGGTCAGCCTGATCCGCCAGAAGATCCCCGACGAGAAGATCCAGCGGATGCTGGGGGCGCGCCATGGCAAGGGCTATCTGCTCTCGGCCCTGCTCGGCGCCGTCACCCCCTTTTGCAGCTGCTCCACCATCCCCATGCTGAGAGGGCTGCTCTCGGCCAAGGCTGGCTTTGGCCCCACTCTCACCTTCCTGTTTATCTCGCCACTGCTGAACCCCATCATCGTCGGATTGATGTGGGCCACCTTTGGCTGGAAAGTGACCCTGCTCTACGCCGTAATCGCCGCCAGCGTCTCCGTCATGGCGAGCATGCTGCTCGACAGATTGGGGTTCGAGCGCCATGTCATCGACCCCAAAGAGGCCACCCCCTCTTGCGGTAGCGGCTGTGGCCCGGCGACCCGCACCACCACTCAAGCACATTGCAGTGACACCCAACGCGGCGCCATTCGCGCAATCAAACCCCTCAACGGGGCAGCGTGCTGCCCAGCACCTCAACCAGAGATGGCAGAACAGGCCACCCTCTCCTGCTGCGGCGATGGCACGGCAGCCCTGACCAGAGCACCACAGCTCCCCACAGCCTGGGTCAAAGCTCGCATCGATGCCTGGCAGCAGTTCAAAGCGGTCTTGCCCTTCCTGCTGCTGGGGGTACTCATCGGCTCGTTTATCTACGGTTTTATTCCGGCCGAGTGGATCGCCGCCCATGCCGGCGCCGACAACCCGCTGGCCATCCCCTTCAGCGCCATCGTCGGGATCCCGCTCTACATCCGCGCCGAGGCCGTGATCCCGCTGGCGTCGGTACTGCTGGGCAAAGGGATGGGGATGGGCGCTGTCATGGCGCTGATCATCGGCAGTGCCGGTGCCAGCCTGACCGAGGTGATCCTGCTCAAATCCATGTTCAGAACCCCGATGATTGCGGCCTTCCTTACCGTGATCCTCGGCATGGCGATCCTGATGGGCTACCTGACGCAACTGTTGTTTTAAGTCGCCCATCATTAAACAGACAGGGGGTTAAGCCAGCTGAGTGTGAAACCATCAGGCTTCCCATAGACAAACGCCGATCAACTGATCGGCGTTTGTCTATTCCGTACGGCAATCTGCAACCGGCGTTACAGATATTGCCCGACGATGGGGAGCAGATCCTCGACGTCACGGGCGATATGGTCGGGTTGGTGTTCCCAGCGCTCCGGGGTCGCGCGGCTATAGGCGACAGCCACCGATATCACACGGCTCTGCTCGCCAAGCGCCGCTTGCAAATGACGGGCAAACTGCACATCCGCTTCATGGTCACCGATATAGATCAGCGACTGGCACCTAGCTGGGCCGAAGATAGACTCCAGACATTTGAGGCCACCGTAAGGATGGGGTTTTTGCTGCTGTCCGGGCACGTCATCATAGCCGACCACAGCCTTGAACAGGCTGTTCACGCCATGCTGCTCCAGAACCCGGCGAATATTCTTTTGGGAGTTCTGCGAACAAATTCCGTGGGGAATGGCAGAGAAATGGTCAATCACCGCCTCCAGCCCCGCAAAAAAACGCACCTCGGTCCGGTTCATCTCCTGATGCTTGGCCCACAGACTGCCAGCCAGCACCATCTCGTCCCGCGACAAACCGTAGTAATCCATATAGAGCGCCTGCCAGTTCTTGGCGGCGTGATTGGCATGGTGATACTCCGCTTCGCTGCGCAGATAGCGCGGCAGATGTTCTCCGGTCAGATGGGGGGCGACCTCAGCCAGGATCTGCTTGGTGATATCGATATTCTTCGGCACCGAATTGACCAGAGTACCGTCATAATCCCATAAAATCGCATCCAACTTCATTGCGTTACCTGTCTCGCTGCACAGCCATAAGTCACGCCATGTTACTTGGCTTGCCTCCCCTCGCCAAACCGCGCTGTAAAAATGTGAGACCCATCCCGTCCCCACGCAGTAGCACAAGAGTTAATGTGCAACAACACAATAAATGAACATCCTCTGCCATACTCAGACGAAGTATTCCGTTACGCCGAAACCGGAGTCTGATCATGGTAACCAGCTCGCTTCACACCACAGATACCGAGGTTGAATTTGCCGACGATATCCAGTTGGTATCGACGACCGATCTCAAAGGGGACATCACCTACGCCAATCCGGCGTTTTGTCAGGTGGCAGGCTATCGCCTGGAAGAGATGTTGGGGCAGCATCACAATCTGGTGCGCCACCCCGACATGCCCAAGGCAGCGTTTGCCGATCTCTGGGCCCACCTGCAGGCGGGTAAACCATGGCGAGGGATGGTAAAAAATCGCTGCAAAGATGGTCGCTATTATTGGGTTGATGCCTATGTCACCCCGATTTATGAAGATGGCAAGATGGTGGGTTACCAATCCGTCCGCTGCCGCCCCGCCGCAGAGCACAAAGCGCGTGCCAGCCAGATGTACAAAACCCTTAAAGCCCGTGAAACCGGCTCTGCCATTCACATGGGCCTGCGTCAACTCACGCCGGCCATGATGACCATCCCCCTGCTGCTCGTCAGCGTGATCAGCGCGCTCTGGCTGATCTCACCGCTCCAGGCGCTCTGGGTCATCATACCCCTCTTGGCAACAATCTGGTTCAATCGCCACCCTCTCTTCCTCACGCCGCGATTCTTGCAGCAGCTCGAGCAGGATTACGACAGCATCAGCCGCCTTATCTTCTCGGGGGATGCCCCCCACAGCATCGCCGATTTCCATATCAAACTCGGGCAAGCGAAGATCCGTACCGTACTCGGCCGGGTGGATGACACCACGGCTTCGCTCAATGCCATGGCCAATGACCTGCGCGGCTCCGCCTCGCTGGCCAGCCAGGATATCTCTTCGCAAGACACGCAGATCCAGCAGATTGCCACCGCCGTCACCCAGATGGCCTCGGCCGCCGAGGAGATCAACCGCAATATTCAAGACAGCAACAGCCAGATCGAAGAAGCCCGCAGCCACTGCATCACCACCAGCACCCAGCTTTCGGAAGCAGGAGAAGAGATGTCGGCGCTGGCCACCCAGGCAGAGCAGGCCTTCCAGTCAGCCGTTGAGCTGGCGAGCGAATCCGAGCGGATCGGCACCATCATGAGCGAAATTCGCGGCATTGCAGATCAAACCAACCTGCTGGCGCTTAATGCCTCCATCGAAGCCGCACGGGCAGGCGATCAGGGGCGCGGCTTTGCAGTGGTGGCGGACGAGGTTCGCAGCCTGTCGACCAGAACCCACAAGGCGACAGAGCAGATCCAGAACAGCATTGGCCATATCCAGCAAACCCTGGGGGGATGGAAAGAGATGATGCATCTCAATGTGACCAGAACCAACGCCTGCCTCGCCACTACCCGGGCAAGTACCGGCAACCTGAATCAGGTTGTGGTCGAGATAGACAAGGTCTCTGATTTTTCCAACCAGATCACCGCCGCGGCCACCGAGCAACAAGCGGTCATCGAGGAGATCAGTCGCAATATCAACCAGATATCCTCGCTCTCTCACGATAACAGTCTCAAAATCGATCAAGTGAGTGAAACCAGTGCCAACTTGCAGAGCAAAGCGAGCCAGCTCAAGGACTTAAGCCGGACGTTCGGATAGCAGCATGCAGATAAAGTCCATGTAAACGAAGGGCCACCCGTCTGGGTGGCCCTGTTGTTTATACGGCTTAACTGTTGCACCTAAACGTGATCACAACCATTTAAGTTGGAAACTGGCAGATCAAAGTATTCAATGAGTTAACGATACCAAATGTGACATTTAAGTTGGAAACTCAAAAGTAATACTACATCTGCTCCGTGAGCAAACAGGACATTTAAGTTGGAAAACAGGCTCTATTTGACGTGATGGGGAGGGTGCGAACAAATCCTTGACACGAGATCATCAGATTTTCTTAGTACCATGGATGAGAACCAACGTGAGCCATCAACTGACCTTCGCTGACTACGAGTTCAATGGCAAACACCGCCAGACCCGCAAAGAAATCCCCCTTTTGTTCGGATCTCCCTAATTTATCAAAGGCTATGCACATACACATTTTCAAGAATACTTGTCGCGTGAAAAATAAAAATCACTGGCGATAGATTTAAAATTACTACCGTTAGCACTGCCCCATAGACAGCATCATTTATTATTACCCTGGATGGACATATATTTTTCATCTAATTGTGCAGAGAATCCAACTATTAATGATTTCAGCCCGAAATGGAAGGCCGTTTCAGCAGTGGTTCTCGTCTGAACATTAAATGCCTCCTGTAATAATGGTGGCACAGCGTCCATCACTGTATTGTATTCTGTCGGGTTTGTGGCTTGCTCTTCCAATACTGCACCCAGCGTAAAATGGCTGATAGATTGCAGAATGAAAAGAGCCTCCTCGACCGAAAACCCTGCATCGCATAGACAGCGTAGTTGCGCCTCTGCTTGTTCAAACTGGGGGGGCGTAGGAGAGGTCCCTATGTGCAATCGGGCTCCATCACGATGGACCAATAATGCTTTACGGAAACTCAGAGCATTTTCCTGGAGAAACTGCTGCCAACTCTCAGTCGGTAACGGTACTGAACGGGTGTGATGCTTCGCCAGTATTGCCTCTGAAAGCATGTTCATAAGGGTCTGCTTGTTGCGCACGTGCCAATACAGAGTCGGTTGCTCAATTTTGAGGGACTGCGCCAGCTTACGCGTAGTCAGGCCCTCTAGCCCTTCTCTGTCCAGCAGGGTGAGCGCCATTGAAATTACGTCGTCCAAGCTTAGTCGTGCCATCACTATCTCCTTTCGCTGTTGACAATCTATCACTGATAGAGTTACTTTTCAAACCCTATCACCGATAGGGAGCGTTAACTATGAACCGCACTGTGATGATGGCACTGGTCATCATTTTTTTAGATGCCATAGGGATTGGCATAATTATGCCTGTCTTACCGGCGTTATTACGGGAGTTTGTTGGAAAGGCTAATGTTGCGGAGAACTACGGTGTTTTATTGGCGCTGTATGCAATGATGCAAGTGATTTTTGCCCCTCTTCTCGGCCGCTGGTCAGATCGCATAGGTCGTCGCCCTGTATTATTACTTTCACTTTTATGTGCAACACTGGACTACGCATTAATGGCAACAGCCAGCGTAGTGTGGGTGTTGTATCTGGGACGCTTAATTGCTGGTATTACCGGTGCGACTGGAGCTGTTGCAGCCTCAACAATTGCCGATGTCACACCTGAGGAATCCAGGACACATTGGTTTGGTATGATGGGTGCCTGTTTTGGTGGCGGTATGATTGCTGGACCAGTCATTGGTGGTTTTGCAGGTCAACTTTCGGTACAGGCACCGTTTATGTTCGCTGCTGCCATTAACGGGCTGGCATTTCTGGTCTCCCTATTCATTTTACATGAGACCCATAATGCTAATCAGGTTAGTGACGAGATAAAGAATGAAACAATCAATGAAACCACATCCTCCATACGCGAGATGATCTCCCCATTATCGGGATTGCTAGTTGTCTTTTTCATCATTCAATTGATTGGCCAAATCCCTGCAACATTATGGGTTTTATTCGGAGAAGAGCGCTTCGCATGGGATGGCGTAATGGTCGGTGTTTCATTGGCTGTGTTTGGGCTTACACACGCTCTGTTTCAAGGACTTGCTGCTGGTTTTATCGCTAAACATTTGGGAGAACAGAGAGCTATCGTGGTTGGCATCTTGGCTGATGGCTGTGGCCTACTTTTATTGGCAGTCATTACGCAAAGCTGGATGGTTTGGCCAGTTGTGCTGTTACTCGCTTGTGGTGGCATAACTCTTCCCGCTTTGCAGGGAATTATATCTGTTCGTGTCGGTCAGGTAGCACAGGGACAATTGCAAGGGTTGCTGACCAGTTTGACACACCTCACGGGTGTAATCGGTCCACTTATTTTTGCATTTTTGTATAGTGCAACCCACGAATCTTGGAATGGTTGGGTGTGGATAGTTGGATGCGGATTGTATGTAGTTGCACTGACTATACTGAGGTTTTTCTATCCCGGCAGGGCAGTCCACCCGAAAAATCAGAGCAATTCACAGCCATTTCTTTAAATGGTAATGGTAACTGAATGCCCCCAATTCCTAGACGTGAAACCGACCGTTGCACAGCATCAGAAATTGTGAATGTAACACATTGGACTACTACGAGAACCTACAATGCAAGCCATATTATTTGAGTAGTATTAACGCTACTCCATAACGACTGTCGCCATACTGAAAGTATGGTAAACAGAATAAAGAACTGTCCTCCACAATTGCAAGCCACCATGCCAATCTGTCAGCGCATAATGCCCATTATGTTTAATTGCAGTGTTTGCTTAGCAAAATGGTCACTTCGCAGCCAAATAGTAAATTAGCGCCAGTTTTACACCCTCAGCCGAAGCTAGTCTGGGCCTGATTAGCGTGAAAGTTTATGACAAATCGCTGGTGAGTTTGACTCAGCGAGGAGGCCACTCTGATTTACTCCAAGAAAAGCCATCAAGCGGGTATTTTGATCGGTTTAACTCAATGACCCACCCGCTACCGGCAGACGCGAACGCCAGTTGATAGCCCTGCTCGGGCGAGATGCCAGACGGCAAAGCGGAGACTGAGCGAAAGCTTTCGTCATCAGATGACACCTCTCACCGGTTGACACACGCCTGCGTTGCCGATGCCAGAACCTAATCGGCTCAAAAAGGCCTAGATAATGAGCCGATTAACGTCACTAATCGGCTCATCGCCAAATCAGGTCCTGATTCGTCACAAAAGCGCCAACGCTTTCGTCGACGGCCAACGAAGTGCGCCAAACTAGGTGAGATCCCAATGAACTCTTGAGTGATGGATTACATTGGGCCCGACAACGTTCACGACCATCATCAACAGAGCCCATATGGAGACAACTGGCTACATGAATCGTGCTAACCACGCTCTCACCGCTAGCAGTTCATCTGTGACCGATGTTCTTGCATCCCTCGATATGCCTCGCAATAGGCTGGCGGCTCATCAGCACATTGTTGCCGGAGTCTCCCCTGAGGTCGTCATCAAGTTGGTTGCCCTGCTAGGGTCGGACACTCGTACTGTTTGTGCGATGATCGGCATTCACCGTGATGAGTTGAGTCGCCAAATCAGGCGGGGAGTTCACCTATCTCCCGCTCAGGGAGATCGCCTCTACTGGGTTGTACTAGCGCTGGAGGCTGTCATATCCCTGTACAACGGCGATATTACCAAGTCATTACGATGGCTCACTCGACCAGCCTGGGGATTTGGGGGTGAAAGGCCCGCTGAGGTGCTCACCTCACCGATGGGCGCTCAGGCGGTTATCGACCTTGCAGGAGGAATTGAACACGGCGTCCCTTATTGATTCACCCGTACATGTCATCGTTTATACCAGAACGACCCCTTTCAACCGCTTGCAGCGTGTCGAATCGCCCGCTTAAGCCCAAACGAATCCATTAACATGAATGGCCAGTATTTCCGAAGCTATTTTGACGCAATCAAAACTCAAGGTGACGAAGCTCTTCGTAGTCAAACTGCCCATCCCTGAGGAGATGAATGATGACCTCGCCTTGATCTAGTTCAAGCGCATTTAACATGTTCTCAAGGACCCCGCAGGTATAAAAAGTCATGCCATTTTCCCCATCAAATGGCAGCCAGTAATCATTACCAGATGACTGTTTCCATACTAGAAAGTCACCCTGTCTTGCTATCGTTGATAGGGTTCCAGTTCCGCTGGAAAGTCGCCATCTGTCATCTTGTCGCCAAGATGCAAATATTTTGAATACGCCAACTCGCTCCTCCTTTTCATCTGGTGGGATACGCAATACCACCCACCCCTCTGGTGTAACTTTCATACCACGGCTCCTTTCATAGCGCAGGATAAATTAGGTTCTTGGACAACCTGCTGTGACGGGCAGAATGCAATTATTCCCATGCAACACGAGAGTATCTGTTGTCTGATTGCCGTTGGGCGCAGGCTGGCACGCTCCTGCGTGAGCCGACGGGTCTCAATCGCTTCATCGTTAGATAAGCTCCTGATTTCCTTCAACTCGCCCAAAGTGGTCCGGATCGGCGGGTTGATAGTCTTCCGCGAACAGGTTTTGCAACCGATGAGCCTGCCTCAGGTTTGCCAACGCTTCGAAAAAACAGGTTTCGCAAAGATGCACCTGATATTGCGCACCATCGTGCTGCGAACCATACCCCCAGCGCGCTGCCAGCGTGCCGAACTCCTGCGTACCAATGGTGGTTGTCGTGCTACTGCCACAGACATCGCAGAGAATATCGACGACCTGCGTGGTGGGGACGATGGCTTCGACTTTCATGGCAATACTCCTCGTGTTGACCCCTGACAGCCGTGCCTATATCGACGGCAACCATCAGGGTTTGGCATGCTGGGCTGCGTAAGCAGCGACAAGTCGCACAGCCAGCGCATAGCTGAGCGGTAATCTAGCTTTGTATTTCCTGAGCCAATCCGGTTTGCCAAGCGCACGCTCCAGGGCTGACAATGATCTTGCCTGTGCGGCCAGCTGCCCAAGTCGTGCAGCCAGTTCCAGATCCCGTTGTGCCCAATCCACGCTGGGATGGTGAACAGCCCGTTTGGGAGCGGGCAACTGCTGATACAGCCAGACGCGATCATGCTGATAGAGCCAGCTGAATGCCGTTCGGCACGCCTGCTCGATGACACCGCGACTGGCATGGACATGCTGTGCCAGATATGTCGTCAATGTATCGCGGTGCTCACGCAGCTTGCGCACTCTGCCCAAATGCCGCCGCCAATCAGACAACCCCTGATGGCTCTGAATGATGGCTTCGACCGCACCGACTGAGACGCCATGGCAATGGGCGATCTGCTGTCGGCTTACCCCCATGAACGCCTGCCGCCATATCCCCTGCGCCACTGCCGCAGTGATGCGCTGGATTCGGTGTTCGACGGGGTGGTTGTGTCGCAACGCGAGTTGCTTGATATAACCGACACTGTAACCGGTGTGGCGGGCGATCTGGCGCATGGAGAGCGGCTCTGCCAACCACCTTAGCACTGCTCGCTCGGCGGCTTGCGCGTCACGCGCTGGCGGCACAGGCAACACCTGCTGCGCCTCGATGGAGAAGAACTCCGCTGGGCTGCGACTCACAAACGCCATCAGCATCACATGTTTCAGGTAGTGGTGACTGCGGTCACCGTGCACCAGCCCCGAGACGTATCGATAGTTGGCCAGTCCCGGCGGCACTATCGGCGTTATATCGGCAAACAACCCCTGCCAGAACTCCGTCATGGCCTGCAACAGGGCCTGGCTGCGCAGATGGCCTCGGGCCGTCAGATAGCCCTGTTGCCCGAGCCATCGCTGGTACAGCTCCGCTAGCGACTCCGTTGGTGACTGGACGCACAGATGCCGATGCAGAGCGGTGATATATGCAGAGAGATAGATTTCATGTGCGGATGGTCGTGATGGTTCACAGGGTATCGCGGGATCCGGCAGGAACAATCGGCGGTCGATGCCGCCTGCACCGGCCACCAGGGTATGCAGACGCAGCTGGTGCGTTTCACAGGCGGTGACCCCGTACAGTTGGTGCGCCGTATGCCAGTAGCCGCAACCCACGACCTGTTCATCCCCCCGCAGGCAGGCGGGACACCATTTAAGGCAGACACCGCCAAAATGTAGTTTGCTGGCGGCCTGCCCTGACAGGGCGATGATCCCCCTCCCCTCACCCAGCATGGCGGCCGCTAGGGCGTGGACTTGGGATTGCTCGTCCAGCGCGAAGGCATAGAGCGGGAAGCCCGTGCCATAGTGCAGCAGGTATTGCGGATCCACTCCAGCAGCCTGGGCAGTAACCTCAATATGGCCTGGCAATACCGGATGCAACCGAATGGCAGGACGATGGAACAATCGTTCACAGAAGCGGTTTCGGTCACTGTAGGCAGAATGTACGAAACACTGGCTAACCCAGCTGTAGGCTGATTCGCCAGGAATATAGGTTGGGCTCACTGAGGTCAACACCGCTCACCCCTCAGATCCCAGGAGCCCTACCAGATCGATACCTGCATGCTGCAATAGCAGAAGGTGGGCCAGAGGATGCAACGGATCTCGGGCTGACTGCTCATGATAGCCCCGTGCATTACGCAGTTGGGGGGGTAACTGCCAGCCCTGACCGATCCGTCCAGAGTTGATGAAATACGCAGCCAATGTCTGGGGATCGCTCTGCGCATCCATCTGCTTGAACCACATATTGATCGCTTTAATACTCTTGACCGTGCGCATCGCCTCGCCCGATATCCCCATCGAATCACTCACCAACTGGGTCAGCGAGCGTAGGGTAAGTGCGCTGGCGGAATGGGCCAATACCAGCGACGCTAACTCGATCTCGCGCATCGGCTCGGTAAAATGACCATCATATCCCCCCACCCAGTGGCCGCACTGTGAGCAGAGGTTATCGTAGGGAGGGATGGGTTGTTCCGACAACAGCGTGGCGGTAAAACCACAGCCTGCGCAGCACCCGGACAAGCCGAGTTGATGTCGATGACAATGAAACACCCCTGGCAACTGATGATCCCGGTGGTAATACGGCATGCCATGGATCTCGTGATCTTCTGCGATACAGCCTGCGCACCAGCGCCAGTGTCGGTGCTGTATATTATGTTGGCCGGTCACCCTCAGCCGGAGCGGCGTATGACCCGCCAACGCTGCCACCACGCTCCCTTGCTCGTGCGGAGTCAGGAAGGGGGCTAAATAATTGCCGACAGAGTGATCCTGCCACGCACGTTGAACGTCTCGTGCCCGAAACTGGGTATCGAGGGTAGGATCGTCGGGGTGACATAAACGGTGAGGGCGGATTTGTGGGCTGCTCAGCCCCAACGCCCGGGCCGTTGCTGTAAACGTTCCGTGCGTGCTCAACACATGCATCCGGCCTACCACCGCCCCCAGATGTTCGCCCGGTAGCAACTCCAATCGATGCAGGATCATTTCGGCTTACCTGTATCCAGGTGATACCCAAGCTGGCCTAACAATAATTCCGGCGATAACTGTTCCAATGTTTTCTGTTGTTTTACATCTATTTTCTGCGACTTATTGCTGAGCTTAACATCACCTTGCAGCAGATGAGTTCCAGACTGTGGTTGCACCTGCTGAGCGACCTCATGACCACTCGCCACCGATTCCAGTATGAGCATCGGTGAGAGATCCTCAAATTGGTAATAGGCACCATTACGCAATGCGGTCAGCGCAGGATTGAGTATTCTAAAATCGCGATTAAAGCAGCGATCCAATGCAGCTATCGAGAGATCTTGATCTTGAGGTTTCAAATGGGTCAGATACGAAAGCGTGACCCGCACTAGGCTAGTCGCAATAGCTGGAATACCTGCGCTTAAATAATGAATGTGCTGGCGCAACACGTCTTCCGAGGTTGTCTGGTTTTTCAGCAATCTAGTCTGGCAGATCAGGCGAATAAAGCGGTGCCAAAATGAGCTTTCGAGGTCACAACTCACCAATTGCATAGAACCATTTTTGGTCGCTCGGCGAGTGAGCGTCATCTCGCTTTCAAATAATTTCATCGTGGCCAGCGTCCCGACAAACATCAGTGGTATACCAACTCGATTGAATAATTCCTCCAGAAATTTCATGGTGGTTTTTTCGTTGTTGCTGATCACCTCACTCTTGGCCGACTTGGCCAGATTCTGTGCTTCGTCGAGGATCAACAAACCAACCCCATGGCTGATAAACGCCTTTTGCACCACCGAAATCAATTCATTGACAGATCTACCTCGATGCGCATGACTGTAATCCTCGCCAGTGACTGCATCCAGCGATTCCAACAAGTTCAGTAGTAATGCCTTTTGGCCACGGCGATCATGTACCTCGATATACAGATAGGTCACCTGTATTCTGTTAATAACAAACTCGTTGCCATGGTGATCCGTATAATCACCATGCTCTATCGTCTGTGGGATCTGCCTGCAAATCTGCTTTACCATCGTGGACTTTCCACGTCCACTCAGTCCCAGCAGTAACAGGCTGTATTGAACCGACAACTCCAGTTCCAATACATGTGCAGCCTTCCACGGTTCAGCCTTATCACGATCAATCGCAGCTAATATCCGACGTACATCAGCCCCAACTGGGTTGCGTCGAACATACCCGGCCTCGATCATCCGTCGCATCTGGTCGTATAAACGGTACGCCTCATCTGGAGATGTATAAACCGCCGCCAGTTGGTCAATGGCAGTACGGATAAAATATGAATGTAGCGATTCATCTACCCCGCTAAGATCTAATTCATAGTGAAAAGGAATCTCACAGTTCGCATAAAACTGTGCCGAAGAGAGTGGCATACCTAACCCCTCAATATAGGGATTACCACGATAACTCACATTGGGGTGTGCAAAATATTTCGGTTCCGCCATGGTTACTTTTCCTGAACTGTGAATATTGTTGGATCAGTGAGATCTTGCTGGCCTATCGCCGATAATGGTCGAGGATTTGTATCTAGCTGAGCGACAGGAACCAATTCGGCAACAATGGACTGCCCCTCCCGATGTCGTTGCATGGCAGCATCTATCATTTTGCGATCTTTCATGCCGCCTTGAATGCTTTTGGCATTGCTTTTTATATGCCGCCTGATACTGGCCTGTATTTGTTTATCCTGTTTATCGAACTTTTGTACAAGTGCGACTCGCTCACTGAACTCGCGCTCCTTCATATTTGCGAGACGTTCCTTAGTGATTTCCTGCTGTCGCATGACATTCTCCCAATTATGATTTTTATAGGCCTCACTCCGGTCATTAATATCCAACTGGATAACATCGCCCAATACCGCATCTTTAAGCCATATATAATTGGTGGTGACATCTGAGTAGCGAATTTTAATCTTAAACCTACCAAGATTCCTGGCTTTATCCAGATAGTTCCTACGAACAATTTCATTGCAACTATAGTACAAGCCTCTAAAATAAATGCCCTGTGACATAACCGTTGCCTCAGCCTCGGGCAATAATGCAAAACGCAGCTTATCTGCGGACACTCTGGAACCTATGACAGCTTGCTTTAGCCCCCAATTCCAGACATCACGAGGAGTAAAACCAACACCATCTCGTGACATTTCAAAGTTTTGAGAATTAATACTAGCGCGATTATTATTCAAAAAGAGAATAGTATTTATCAAGCGGTTCATAAAGTCGCTGTAACTATACAATGGTTTACGAGACGGATGTTGGTCCTCTTTTTTCGGCACTTTCATCACTTTTCCTGCATGAGGTGGTATTGCCATTTCTTGCAGTAAATGGAAGCTTTTTTCGACCGTGCCTTTCATATCGCCACGGTGGAGTGCATTTAAATTTGCGGCCTTGATGCCGATTTGGCCTTGCAATATTGCAGTAATATTGTTATCCGAATTTTCAGATCCCCGATCCATCGTTAACTCACGACATACTTCTTGGCAGGGCCATTCAGACTCCTTTATATCAACGCCATACTCCCGACAGAAATCAATTTTATTACTCATGGCATTAAAAAGAGCCTGACTGGCACCATGCCAGCAGGGATTGCCAAATCCCACATGAATTCCAACAATCATGGTACTATACGTATCAACAACCAAATATATTGTAGGTCGTCCAATACTCACTAATTCATCTTGTGAATATTCATCACGAATATAAATGTCGGCAATGGTACTATCTATTTCATACCGATAAGTTGGTCCGCGCAGCCCTTTTTTAGCCACACCAGGTTTAGCCGCATGATCTCGCGCATAATTAATGCTACCAACTCGCTTTTTGATAAATGTTAGTTTATCGATACATTTCATTAATTGTCGTTTGAATGAACGGGGAGAAATCAAGTGATCTTTTGGAAGTAATACTTTCACTGATTCTGATACTTCACCATCTCCAACACTTTTTGGACTCAATTCGACAGATGCATAGGTCATACAATAGTCTAAATATAATTTAGAGAGAACGACTTCCTCTCCAGAGCGAATCGACTTTGAGAATAAATCAATGTTTTTAATGTCCTGCTGGGTAATACCTCGATAAGGATTGCCGTAATTAGTTTCACGTCCTCTTTTTGAGGCCAGACAGATTTTCCCATCGTCCAACTTAATAGTTTTAGTTGGTAGTTGATGATTCAAACCACACTCGTAATATCGTGGCAATAGTGAATTTTTCATCCCTCCACATTTGAAATAGCGATTCAAACAACTGCTTACATATTTTTTACTACGACCTGACTGAATTATGAGTTGTTTCAATATGCCGTTTGATTCACCATATAGATAACGATGTTTAAGATCTGGATCTACTATCAGTGGTTTGATAGTAGCAAGACATTGATCTCTTTTATCAATCCATCTAGGATCAAAAGCTGAATCTGGTTGATAGAATATCTCTGGAAAATCATGATCTGCAATAGAAACCCTAGCAGAATTTATATCAGACTCGACATGTTCCAAAGAAATAAAAAATGGGCGCTTAGGTGAGTCAGTCAACAAATCTGATACAGCTATTAACCTGTTATCCAGACAGATATCAACAATAAGCAACTCGGATTTATTTTTTGTGTTAGATACAATTTTTTGGTTAATTCTCATGAGACCCTCGCAATGCGGGAAGAGGGTGGTACGCGAATTCAACTTCGAAGTGCGACACTCGCCTATGCCGCCTGACGGTACTCTTCGAATACCTTGACAGGCTGCCTGAATCCGAGACATTTCCGAGGTCGTAGGTTGAGCCACTGCTCCGCTCTCCTGACATCCTCGTCCGTGACCTCTCTCAGGTCTGTTCCCTTTGGGATAAACTGCCTCAACAGCCCATTGCTGTTCTCGTTCAGACCGCGCTCCCACGAAGAGTAAGGGTGCGCAAAGTAAGTCTCGGCACCCAGCGCTTCCTCTATCGCCTTGTGTTCGGCAAACTCGCCGCCGTTGTCAAAGGTGATGGTATGCACCTGCTCGATGTAGGGCGTTAACATCTCGATTATCGCATCCCGCACCACCCCAGCCTGTTTGCTCGCGACCCGCTTGACCAGATAGAGCCGGCTCTTGCGCTCCACCAGGGTGACCAGTGCACCTGTGCCTTGCTTGCCCAGCACCGTGTCCGCCTCCCAATCACCGAGCCGCTCCCGGCTATCGACGATAGCCGGCCGTTCATCAATAGAGCGGGCTTCCTTGATGGGAGAACGCAGGCTGCTCGCCCCCTTGCGGTAGCGCTTGTGGCCCTGGCGCAGATGGCGGTACAACTGGCCACCCCGGGCTTTGTCGGCGGCCACATGGCGGTATATCCACTCGTGACTCACCATGAGGCCTATCTGCTTGCCCACCGCGCTTATCTGCTCCGGGCTCCACCACCAGGCGAGTGTCAGCTCGACAAACTGGATGACATCGGCAGATAGCCGAGATTTGGCCGCACTGGCCCGTCGGTGGGTGGCGTGCTGATGCGCATTGTCTGGCTGGTAGCCCTGCGGCCCGGCGTTACGACGCAGCTCCCGGTAGAGGGTGGAGCGATGAACGCCAATGGCGCGTGCGGTGGCAAGGATGGACATCCCCTGTGCGCGAAGCACCGATAACTGGTATCGTTGCCCCTCGGTCAACTGCTGATAGCTCATGGTGATACTGCTTTTACTTTGGCGAGCAGAAGGGTACCACCAATCAGCAGTTGGCCACCTCTCGCCATTCATCCATGAGTGTCGCACTTATTATCTGAATTCCCGGTATAACTCAATACGCTGTGTCAAATCCATATCAATACGACCGGTATATACTGCATGTTGGAATAAGCAAACAGCATGCCTCTCATCAATGTTCATCTCTTGAGCGACCAGCAAGGCTAACATCCTAAGTGTGGATAAGGGTGCCATAATCATGTGATTTTTAAATTTTAAAACTACATGATCATAAAGATCTGCTGAAACTTGGAGAAGATTTTTTGAATCAAAACACTCCCGCAAGAACTCTACATTGTAGATAAATGTAGCATCAAAATCTTTCTCAGTTACCATCACAAAATCGATATTTTCAGCACGCCAATATTCAAGGGCAATTTTCTCTTTTGCTCGTGTTCGATTAACGACTCGAGGATTGGTGATGGCAGGATCCAGAGCATCGGAATATTTATAGCTGTACGCTGTCAATCGCGCGTTGCCACTATCGGATTGCCTCAACACTAAAAAATCCTGAGTCATGGTTTTGGCTGGAATACGACCACCATGATTGCCCCTCTCTTTGTAATTACCTGGATGGACAATGTTCAGAGAGGCAGCAATTTCTAGAGTTTTATGCAGGGGCAGCGGGTACTGCTCCAGAATATCGATAACCGTTGGGTCATGTTCGAAGTAAAAAAATGGGCGTCGCTCACCACGGCTGAGCAGATGATGCTCACGTTTGGTCTTGTGACTATACACAATCTGACCCTGCCCATGGGTATGGGACTGTCGCACTGTGACCCAGGGCCGATACCCCCAAGCCTGGATGTCTCGGTTGTATCGCTCCGTTTTGGCGATTTCCGCATCTGTGATAATTGGCTGCTTAACCATCTTTTGTTTCATGACCGCTCCTATCTGACTTGCATACAACCTAGTCAGCAGGCAGGGGATCGTCAACAACAAGAATGAACGTAAGATGTTGTTTTATCTTATTTATTTTTATAAATATTAACTGATGATGCTGCTGTGGTGAAAACTCCACACGTATTGAATTTTTATATTTCCCCTTTAAAAACAAAAACTTACCTATATGCGCATAAATACACACAACAGTGCATATTTATTTTTATAAATAATAAGTACAAGTTTTTTATTCCAATTTAGATATAAGAGGACAACTGATATAGAGCATGATTCTGAGGCTATCGATTGTTCTGCACAGAAAAAATGGCCTTTTCGGCCATGAGAGGGATCCTTTGAGGATCAGTAGAAGGCATCAGTACCAAAGAAACAGCCCGGCAAGGGTAACCTGCCGGGCTGTGGGAGTGACTGACGATCAGATAACTCACGCCAACAATCGAGCCGCCATCCCATCCAATCGCTCTTTTGTCTTTTCCCAGCCTGGCATCACTTGGCTCATCAGCCGAAACGACTCGCTGTGGTTGTGCTCGGCAATGTAGCAGAGCTCGTGCAGGATGACGTAATCGATACACTCGCGAGACGCTTTGACGAGGTGTGGGTTAAGCGTGATCCGGCCATGGGGGGAACAGCGCCCCCACAGGGGGATGATGCGAATAAGCCACCAAACACAATGCCATGCCTTTATAACAAGTTGAATTTTAAGGACTAAAAATTTCAATTTTATTGTAGAGGACACTTATTCGCACCCTCCTTAGCTGGTCAGGGCACGGTGCTCAACCGATTAGAGGTATTACCCAAGTGAAACTGCGAAGTCATTCCATTTCAAATGTCCGATATTCACCTGATTCATGATCATATACTTCTACCTCTGCACCACTACCACTAGACTCTACGCTCTCAACATCCGCTGAACGATACTCTCCATAATCATGGTCATAATATTCAATTTCCTCCCCAGCTCTTACTAAATTACCGCTTTCAATCTCAATGTCACTCCCAGAATCATTGTCAACACCTTCCCATGCATAAATATTAGAAGACATTATTGCAGCAAAGAAAGCTAGAGTGATTGTTATTTTTTTCATCTGTAATCCTTTTTAAATTAAGTTAAGAATGCCCGGATGACTCACTGAATTTGAATACCCAAACTTGTGAGTAAGGAGGTCGTCAGTGTTCCCGTACTACTTAACCTGTTATCACTCTGATAGCGTTTTATCTGGGCGCGGGTTTTCGGGCCAATCTTGCCATCGATAATACCTACATCATAGCCTTTGGTGAACAGTGCTAATTGCACCCGCATGACCAGATCCATCATGGCGCTATCATTGGCTGTCAGCCGTCTGGCTGGTGAAGTGACTTCGAGAGGGGCCTGCAAGCTTTGGTTAAGGCTGTTTACACTGCTGCCATATGCTCGCGAAGGCACAGCGACAGGGGCCGAATAGGTCGAGGTGCCGTAGCCTGAGTAGTGAGAACGATGACTGGAGTGCGAGCGATGTGAACTGTGCGAGCGATGTGAACGGTGGCCTGCATAGAGGTTGTTCACATCCATGTTCAACGAGGCTTCCATGTTGGGCAAGTTGTCTAAGTTCAACTGATTGAAGGCGTCATCGGAGAGATGCGCTTCGCTAGCCGTGACCCCATGCCCACTTAGCACACCCAGACCCAGTACACCCCAACGCTGCAACGTGGACATTAGTTTTTTCATAACAAATTTATTACTCCAATATAAGAGTCATCATCAACACTACATAATGATTTAGTTAAAACACCCGACTTGTGATCAAGGTTCGACGCAAAGAAGCCACAGCAGACTGCCTTCGAAGCACAATCGTCACAACCTTGCGGGAATCCATTTTTCCAGTCGGAAATACTTTGCGCGGCAAAATCGCGCAAACTCAGCGGCAAGTGACAATGCGGAATATTGTAAAGGCAGTACTGCACATTATTCATTTTCAGGGTATTCATGGCAGAGCTTAACGCGGGCAAATGCTCAGCAATGGGAGAGTACACCGTAGCGTAATTTTGCTTGGCAAAGCCCGTAAATTCGATCCCCATAAGGGCAACAAAAGAGACAAACGATAAATTTCTGACAATAAACTCACACAGCGCTTCGATATTTCTGAGTACATCTTTCGTCAAGACGATCCGCAGTTCGATGGACTGTTCAATCGTTTTTAGGTGATAGAGGCCGTTGATGGTCTGATTGAATGCCCCGCGAGACTGCACATGGTAATCGTGATCGCGGGCCATTGCCCCATACAATGGGACACCCCATAGCACCCGCTCATGCCCAATCTGCTGAATCTCATCGATCAGCTCCCTATTACTCAGGTTTTTTCCATTGGTCAAAATATGAAGCTGGGTTTGCGGCAATTTCTGGTGGCAATGGGTCAGAATTTTCAAAAAATCCGCCCCTAACGTCGTCGGTTCACCGCCGCTGATCCCCAAAGTGCGCGGCTCATCGTCCAACAAATCAATGATGTCCAGTGCATCATTCACCCGCCACGCGTCATCCACATTTTTCGGCGGCTGCGAGCACATGATGCAGAAGTTATCGCACCGCTCTGTCAAGAACAGTGAGTTGGAGTCACTGCGCTGCTTGTAGGCGATATACACGGCATCCGTTAACGTCACAATGATGTCGCCATCGTCAAGGCGCTCACCTTCCTCGGTGACGTGAATGATTTGACCGTCAAAAAGCGGGGTTGCATGGTCATAAATGACAATAGCCCCCCACTTGATGGAAAGCAGGGCTTCGCCTCTATATTGCCCGTCGGGGTAGATCAGGCATAACTCGTCCGGTGATCTTCCTGTGGCGATGTAGCTATCAACTGTCGTTACCCGCAACGGGCGGCGAGTTGTAGAGGGATAATGAATGACCGCTCTTAATTTCAGTTTGAAGCTCATCGCTCACTTACCCCTTGTGACCCATGAAGTGAATACATCCTTGTTCTCTTCAAGGAGGCTGAACAAGTGGCGATACAACGGTTTCTGCTTATTGCAGAAGTCATTCTTAGCCCTGTGTCCACCCAAGTCGCCAGTACGGGAATAGTTCTGGATGGGGTTGGCACCTCAGAGATCCCCTCATTTTTAGAGACTCAAATAATTCCAAGTGTGCGGGTATATAAGCGGTGTTGCTTCAGGTAGTAGATAAATTTATCCATCAACAAGACCGCATTGGCTTCTTTCATTTTAGGTAGCAACTGGTAATAGATGACCCCTTGCCGAAAGAACGAATAGGTTCGGCTCTTGCTGGTATTGACCTTGATCGTTCTCTCTAGACCGACACTGTCTCCAGCCTTACCCAGCAGCGTCAGCAAGACGATGGCCAGGGCACTGAATAAAAACAGTCGGTCGCGCCGGACCGGATTACTGATGTGCACATCTCCCATACCCATGCCGAATTTGTAATCTTTGATATCACGAAAACTGGTCTCGATACCCCAGCGCTGGCCGTATAGTTGCAACGCCTTGGCGGCGCTCAGGTCGGTCCGGTTACTGGCCAGAAACCACGCGTCTTTCATGCCACTCTTATGACAACAATAGACCCGTTCGACAGGCTGTCGCTGCCCAGTTAGCTCCACCGCTTTGAGGGTTCGGGTGCGCCCGGTCGGCGTTAGCCAGTCCCGAGCTGGAACCTGCTCTACACCAGGGTAACCAACCAAAACATTTCCTTTAAATCTAATGAGATAAGCAAAGCCTAGCTCTTGCTCCAGGCGTTCGAACAGCTCCATGTAACCAAAGCCGCGGTCAGCTACTACCGTCACGAAGATACCCTCTGGCAACGTCTGCTTGAGCTTGGTGAGCAGCTCTTTCTCATGGGCATTGCGTTGCCCTTTGAGCAACGATTTCCGATGGGTTTTCCACAGCAGCGGAGTACTGCGACCGTGGTTGGTTTGCAGGCTGATAACCAAGGTACTGTGATCATCGGCATCGAATTCGGTCCAGTCCATGGAGACTACGATCTCGGTACGTTCACCGACCACATAGGGCACCCAATCGTCAAAGAGGCTCCAGACATTGAGCTTGGTGTTAGTGAGCAGGCGATCCACCTGTTTAACCGCATGTTTACGTTCGAGACCGTTGGCCAAGGAGAGGCCACTACCGATGGCGTGGATGGCCAGTGAACCTGACTCGATAACCCCGAGGGTAGCATTGGCGAGGGAAAGAACACGCTTAGCATGCATGTCCTGTCCAAATATATCGTCGATGTGGTTGAGGATTAGTTCGTGGTTAAACATGGGGATAGTCTGTTGGGTATTAGCTGGTCAAGGATGGCGATCATACCTCAGAAGCCGCGCCACGCCTCGCTCATATGAGGGGATGGTTAAGGGTTGGCACCACAGTAGGGTAAATAGGCGCAATAGGCGCAAGCCGGAAGGGATTCGGCCACCCCGCTCATCAATATCTCACCCATCACATCCGACGAAATCAGCTCCACATAGGGCGCCTCTACTGAGCCCAAACAGAATTTGTTATCGCCCATGTCATAGAGCATTCGGGCTTCATCGGACGGGTATACATAGCTGTTGTAGTGATAGACCAGCACCCCGGTGCCATCGCCACAGGGCGAGCGCAGATCCACATAGCCCACCGCACGTCCGGTCAGCATGTTGTTCAGTGCCAAGGACGCCGTGACTTCATCTAGGTAGTAGCCTGCTTTATTGATATCGATGATGTATTGCAGGCTCTTTTGATAAAACGCGAAATACTCGGCAGAGGTATAGCTGACCTTGCTTTCCCTTTTGACGGCAAAGCCATACATGTTGAGCGGCCGCAAGAATATCGAATGGAAGCCATGCTTCACATACTCATCTACGATCTCCTGGTGAAAAGGTAGACTGTCTTTGGTGATGGTGGTCATGGCGGCGATGGCCTCATCGCCAATGGCCTCTCTCACCTTTCGAATACCCGCAAGGGTACTTTGATAGCTATTACCACATGAGGATGGCCGATTTTTGTTGTGTAGCGCTTCTGGGCCATCCAGCGACGTTGAGATCTGAATACTGTGGAGCTTGATAAAATCCAGCATCTCATCGGTAATGTATTGCAGGCTAGTGGCAATGACAAACACGAGGCTCTTGCCATGCACACTGTTTTTTTCGTGAGCGTAGTCCACGATAAATTTAATTAAATCGAAGGCGAGCAAAGGCTCACCTCCCTGAAACTCAATGGTGATGCGCTGGTTGGGTGATTCGAACACCCGATCTACCGCATTTCTGGCCGTCTCTTGTGACATGTCGTGCTGTGACGATGTCACTGATTTGCGGCTCGCCTGACAATACTCGCAAGAATTTCCACAACGCAATGTGATCACAAAGATATGCAGTCCCGGCCCGCCACTGAGGAAAGATTTGCGCTGCCTGTATTTGGCTGATAAACAGCGCAGTGCATACGAATCCTCAGAACCTGCCAAGAAACTCTTTCGTTTTAACTCTTGATATAACTCAGTGTCAGTTGGCAGTTCGCCAGCCACCAATTCTTGCAATTCTCGATCCTGAATAAATGAAAATTCACCAACTGCATTGACGATGAGTACTTCATCTTGACTCAAGCGTTCAAAGTTAAAAGGAAACAGTGTATAGTCTTTATCTTTGTCAGCAAAATAGGCTTTATTCTTAAATTTATTTCGCATCAACCGGTTCGCTCCATGCTTCACGCAGCGCAGCACACACCAACGCCTCTTTCACTACCTTCGTTTTTTCCTCAATCACTACCCGCAACTCGTGGTCAATCAGCGCATTTTTAAATTCAGCCTCAAAGTCGCTGGCTATCGGAGTGGTATCCAATGCCGCAACAGTAATGAAATACATTCCACTTTTCATTTGAATTTCGAAATTAAAATTACCTGCAAACCCGTAACAAGTTCGCAATATGGCATCTTTACTGAAAAAAGGGTCGATAATTACGATCATGATTACACTCAGGAAATACATATGAGGAAAACAAAGAACTCTTCAACTATACCAAAAATGAGGTATCGAAGTGAATTTTCAAGTTAGGATTTTTTAGATTATCTAAGCTATGCTTGCGTTAGCTCAATGTTTAGGTGCAATGCCCACGACGGAACATCGCATACTTAGTGTTGTGAATGGCTGATGTTGTTACCATTATGTGTTGGTGAGTTGCTTTACCCCTTCATGTGCCTATCGTTGGCCCTCCTTCGGTACCCAGATTATCCTTTGGCACCATGCCGGTGCTTAGCCCGATAGGGAAATTTGAGTAATAACGCAAACTTTTGTATAAAGTATACCGCGCCCTTGATATATGAATGCTACTGATCTACTAACGACGGTCTAATAAATTCTTAATTTGTAATTTAATTACGTTTTATCAAACCAAGCATAAAAAAGGCCCTGCTATTGCAGGGCCTTTTAGTTTCCAACTTAAATGGTCGGTTTCCAACTTCAATGTCACGGTATCCAACTTAAATGGTCGTGATCAAAACGCCACTTACTTGGCGTAATCCTCGGTCGGAATGCAGGAGCAGAACAGGTTGCGATCGCCGTAGACGTCGTCGATGCGGTTCACAGAGGGCCACAGTTTGGCGGCGCGCACGGCGTCGGACGGGAAGACCGCCTCGGCGCGGCTGTAGCCACGGGACCACTCTGTATCCATCACGTCATCCTGGGTGTGCGGCGCATGGACCAGCGGGTTGTCGGCGAGGCTCCACTGCCCCTCCTGCACCTTGGCAATCTCGGCGCGGATGGACGTCATCGCCTCGACGAAGCGATCCAGTTCGCGCTTGGATTCCGACTCGGTCGGCTCGACCATCAGGGTGCCCGCTACCGGGAAGCTCATGGTCGGCGCGTGGAAGCCGTAGTCCATCAGCCGCTTGGCCACGTCCATCTCGCTGATGCCGGAAGCCTCCTTGAGCGGACGGATATCCAGAATGCACTCGTGGGCCACCCGACCGTTGCGGCCAGAGTAGAGCACCGGGAAGGATTCACCCAGCTTCTTGGCCAGATAGTTGGCGTTGAGGATAGCGACCTGAGTTGATCTCTTCAGCCCCTCGTCACCCAGCATGGCGATATACATCCAGCTGATGGGTAGGATGCTGGCCGAACCGAATGGTGCAGCCGACACGGCGCCATTGTCACGGCTCTCCTTGTCGGTCTTGACCACGGCATGACCAGCCACGAACGGTGCCAGATGTTTCTTCACGCCGATGGGGCCCATGCCCGGGCCGCCACCGCCATGAGGAATGGCGAAGGTCTTGTGCAGGTTGAGGTGAGAGACGTCTGCCCCGATAAAGCCCGGCGCAGTCAACCCGACTTGCGCGTTCATGTTGGCACCGTCCAGATAGACCTGACCACCGTGCTGGTGAACGATGTCGCACACCTCCTTGATGGTCTCCTCATACACCCCGTGGGTGGAGGGGTAGGTCACCATCAGACAAGAAAGCTGATCACCCGCCTCGGCCGCCTTGGCACGCAGGTCGTCGAGATCCACGTTGCCGGATTTGTCACAGGCGGTGACGATCACCTTGAGCCCCGCCATCTGGGCAGAGGCCGGGTTGGTACCGTGGGCAGAAGCCGGAATGAGGCAGATATCGCGATGCCCTTCGCCGCGGGATTCGTGGTACTTCTTGATGGCCAAGAGACCGGCGTACTCGCCCTGCGCCCCGGAGTTGGGCTGCATGCAGACCGCATCGTAGCCGGTCACCTTCACCAGCCAGTTTTCGAGGTCGGCCAGCAGCAGTTGGTAGCCCTTGGCCTGTGCCAGCGGGGCGAACGGGTGCAACTTGCCAAACTCGGGCCAGGTCACCGGGATCATCTCGGCGGTGGCGTTGAGCTTCATGGTGCAGGAGCCGAGTGAAATCATGGCGTAGTTGAGCGCCAGATCTTTCGCTTCGAGACGGTGGATATAACGCAGCATCTCGGTTTCGGAGTGGTACTTGTTGAACACCTCGTGGGTCAGCACGGCGTCGGTGCGCAGCAGATCCTGCGGAATGGCGTGATGGGCCTGCGCCGCCTTGTCGAGGGCCTCGATGTCGAGGCCATGGCCTTGGCCGAGGAACAGATCAAACAGTTCGGCCACATCAGCGCGGGTGGTGGTTTCAGAGAGAGACACCCCTACCGCACCGTCGAGATCGGCACGCAGGTTGATGCCATTGGCTTCAGCCTTGGCAATAAGTGCAGCTTTATCTGCCGTCTGCACGGTCAGGGTATCGAACCAGCTGGCATGCTTGAGGGCCACCCCCTTGGCCTTGAGGCCAAGCGCCAGAATGGTAGTGAGACGGTGCAC
This sequence comes from Aeromonas sp. 102P, assembly GCF_051920345.1. Lineage (NCBI taxonomy): Bacteria > Pseudomonadati > Pseudomonadota > Gammaproteobacteria > Aeromonadales > Aeromonadaceae > Aeromonas > Aeromonas sp. 102P. The sequence continues at coordinate 3,384,596 of NZ_JBQBCZ010000001.1, forward strand.
GCGGGAGGCGATGGTTTTCAGTCCCACCGGACCGTGGTAGACGGCGTAGAAGCTCGCCATATTGGCCAGCAGCACCTGAGCGGTACAGATGTTGGAGTTGGCCTTCTCGCGGCGGATATGCTGCTCGCGGGTCTGCATCGCCATACGCAGGGCACTCTTGCCACGGGCATCCTTGGAGACACCGATGATGCGGCCCGGCATGGAACGTTTGTAGGCATCGCGGGTGGCGAAGAAGGCGGCGTGGGGGCCACCATAACCCATGGGCACACCAAAGCGCTGGGCGGAGCCCAACACCACGTCGGCACCCAGCTCGCCCGGGGATTTGAGCAGCAGCAGGGAGAGCAGATCGGCGCTGACGCAGGCCAGCCCTTTCTGGGCCTGTACCGCGGCAATCAGGGCGCGCAGATCTTTCACCTCACCTGTGGTGGTGGGGTACTGGAACAGGGCACCGAACACCTCTTCGCTCACCGCGTCGCTCGCGGCGCCAACCGCCACGTCGAAACCAAAGTGAACCGCGCGCTCCTTAACCACGTCGATCACCTGCGGGTGCACGTCATCGGCCACGAAGAAGAGGTTGGATTTGGACTTGGCCATCCGCTTGGCCAGCGCCATCGCCTCGGCGGCGGCGGTCGCTTCATCCAGCAGGGAGGCACTCGCCAGATCCATGCCGGTCAGATCCAGCGTCAGCTGCTGGAAGTTGAGCAGGGCTTCGAGACGGCCCTGTGCCAGCTCGGGCTGGTAGGGGGTGTAGGCGGTATACCAACCCGGATTTTCCAGCACGTTACGCAAAATGACGTGGGGCACATGGGTATCGTGATAACCCATGCCGATATAGCTCTTGGCAATCTTGTTCTGGGCGGCATAGCCCTTGAGCTTTGCCAGCGCCTCCACTTCGGTCATGCCGGCACCGATCCCCAGCGGACCCGGCAGGCGAATGGCGGCGGGCACGGTCTGTTCAATCAAATCGTCCAGGCTTTCGGCCCCAACGGTCGCCAGCAGCTGGCGCAGCTCTTCCTCGCCCGGGCCGATATGGCGGCGGACAAAATCGGTTTTTTGCTCGAGTTCAAACAGTGACTGGGTCATTTCCCTATTTCCTGATAAATAAGTCTTGGCATGACATCCTGATAACCAAGACCTGATGTTCCTGATCGTCGGCTGATACCGACTCCACTCATGTTCTGGGTCCCGCAGACAGGACGCGGCACCGGATGCTACGGCAGCATCGAGAGGGGATCGCCTTGTTGCGAACCGGCCCGTTTGCCCCTAGGCTCCCAGGCTGGCAAACGGCAGGCGCGGACGACTTCACCCTTCCACCGGCCGGTGCTTGCCCGGCTGGCGGTCATACAAAGGGGCCCTGCTGTGTTGGCAGGGCCCGGGGGCATTACTCTTCGTCCACCACGTTCTGGTAGCCTTCGGCATCCAGCAGGTTGGCCAGCTCGCTCTCGTCATCGAGCTTGATGCGGAACAGCCAGCCAGCGCTGTAGGGGTCGGAGTTGACCAGCTCGGGGCTCCCTTCCAGCTCTTCGTTAACGGCAATGATCTCGCCGCTCACCGGGCTGTAGATGTCGGAGGCCGCCTTGACCGACTCGGCCACGGCGCAGTCGTCACCGGCACTGACCTGCTTGCCCACTTCCGGCAGCTCGACAAACACCATGTCACCCAGCAGCTCCTGGGCGTGCTCGGTGATACCGACCACGGCCTCGCCGTTGGCTTCAACACGGATCCACTCGTGGGAAGTGGCATATTTCAGTTCGCTCGGGATATGGCTCATTTGTGCTTCCTTTGATCTTTGAGTCGCGTTTAAAAACGAATATGAAAAGGGATGGGGGGGAGGCACAGCCCTCCCCCAAGACGATGTTAAACCAGCTTCTGGCCGTTACGGACGAAAGCGGGCTTGGTGACCTTCACGGTGACCAGCTTCTTGCGGATCTCCACCTCGGCCAGCTCACCGATATCACGGGGCACCCGCGCCAGGGCAATACTGTAGCCCAGGGTGGGGGAGAAAGAGCCGGAGGTGATCACACCTTCCCGCTTCTCACCATTTGCCGCGGTGAAGGTGACCGGCATACCGGCACGCAGCACCCCTTTATCTTCCATCACCAGACCCACCAGCTTGGGCTGGTTGCCCGCCGCTTTCTGTGCTTCCAGCGCAGCGCGGCCGATAAAGTTGCGATCGCTCGGCTCCCAGGCGATGGTCCAGGCCATGTTGGCGGCGAGTGGAGAGATTGACTCATCCATATCCTGACCATAGAGGTTCATGCCCGCTTCGAGGCGCAGGGTATCGCGAGCACCGAGACCACAGGGGGCGACGCCATTATCCAGCAGCGCTTGCCACAGCTCGCAGGCTTTCTCTTGCGGCACCACGATTTCATAACCATCTTCGCCGGTGTAGCCGGTAGTGGCGATAAAGAGATCGCCAGCCTGCACGCCGAAGAAGGGTTTCATCCCCACCACGGCAGTGCGCTGGGCAGCGCTCAGCACGGCAGCTGCCTTGACCTTGGCGTTGGGGCCCTGCACCGCGATCATTGCAAGCTCCGGACGCTCGGTCACGGTGACGTCGAAATCGATGGCGTGATGGCGGATCCAGGCCAGATCTTTTTCGCGGGTGGCGGAGTTGACCACCAGCCGGTAGAAGGTATCGGTCAAGTAATAGGTGATGAGGTCATCGATCACGCCGCCTTCCGGATTGAGCATGCCGCTGTAGAGGGCCTTGCCGGAGACGGTGAGTTTGGCCACGTCGTTGGCCAGCAGGTGTTGCAGAAAGGCTTTGACCCGTTCGCCGGTCAAATCGACGATGGTCATGTGGGAGACATCGAACATACCGGCATCGCTGCGCACCGCGTGGTGCTCTTCCAGCTGGGAGCCGTAGTTGATGGGCATTTCCCAACCGTGGAAGTCCACCATCTTGGCGCCGGCTTCCAGGTGTTTGGGATGCAGTACAGTAGTCTGGATCATCGCATTCTTTCCTTAGCAAAAAGCCTTTTCGCTTTAGCGACCACCCTTGCGACCCGTGCCACCGCTCTGACTGCACTGCGCGCAGCAAAAAGCGACCGGATCCAAAAGTGTGTGCTCGCTCCTGCCCTTGCCAGGCAAGAGGGATTCCTTGAACGGAGCGGATTATATGACAAGCAGGCGAGCGTGCCGCTCAAAAAAAACTAATCCCCTCCCGTAAAACTGACTCCAGACACTAAGATAAATACAGTGATAAAAACAGCCATAAGCCGACTCAGGCGAGATTAAATTTTGATTTTTACCGTTTCGTCACAATTTACAGAAAAACGTTTCGCTCCAGAGCAAAATTAAAGGCTGACACCCAAAACGGGTCATCAGCCTTGTCGGATTACTTTTGTTGCCAAAAACAGCGGGTAATATTAGTTTTTTTCACCCTTGGCCTGCATGGCACGGCCCTTGGTCGCCGCCACAGCCCAGTCAGGACGGGCCAGTGCGGGCAACTCGCCCTCCAGCCCCATGGCGGCGCGGATCACCCCCTCCTTGAAGGGCGTCAGCAGATTGGCCGCGCGCAACCCCACGCCCCGCACCAGCTTCTTGAGCGGGTTGGCGCCGCTGAACAGCCGCTTGAGCCCTTCCATTGCAGCGAGCATGCGAGCCGCCTCGCTCTTGCGCCAGCGCTCGTAGCTGCGCAGGTTGGCGAGCAGGCCGATATCCTCGCCAGCGGCATGGTTCTGCAAGATCTGCTCCCCCAGCGCGGCGGCATCCAGCAGGCCGAGGTTGACCCCCTGCCCCGCCAGCGGATGGATGGTATGAGCGGCATCCCCCACCAGCACCAGCCGCTCGCGGGCAAAGTCGCGGGCATAGCGAGCGGTGAGCGGAATGGCGCTGCGCGGCCCCCCCACCTTGCACAGACCGAGGCGGGCATCGAAGGCGGTGGTGAGCTGACGGTTGAACTGCTCGTCATCGCAGGCGCAGAGCGCCTCGGCGCGGGCCGCAGGCAGCGACCAGACGATGGAGCAGAGGTTCTCCTGCCACAGCGGCAAAAAGGCGAGCGGGCCATCCGGGGTGAAGATCTGGCGAGCCACCGCCTCGTGGGGTTCGGCGCAGCGCACCGTTGCCACCAGCGCATGGTGGCCGTAATCCCAGCTGGTGAGCGGGATATCGGCCTGACGGCGTACCCAGGAGTGGGCGCCATCGGCGGCCACCACCAGTCTGGCCGAGATGGCCTGACCATCTTCCAGCAGCAGCAAGGCGCCCGCCGGTCCGCTCTGCAGGCTCTTGGCTCTGGCGGGGGTCAGCAGCTGGATATTGCTGGCACCTTCAATCGCCTCAAGCAGCGCCAGCTGGATCACCCGATTCTCGACGATGTGGCCGAGGTTGGCCTGACGCAGGCTGGCGGCATCGAAGTCGATATGGCCAAAACTGTCCTGCTCCCACACCGCCATCTTGTCGTAGGCCTGCAGGCGGCGCGCTTCAATGCCGTCCCAGGCGCCGACATGGCGCAGGATCTGCTGGCTGGCCAGACTCAGGGCGCTGACCCGGTTATCGGCCACCTCCCCCAGCTGCGGGTCGGGCAGTTGCCCCTCCACCACCAGCACCTTGAGGGCGCTATGTTTCAGGGCCGCAGCGAGCCCCAACCCCACCATGCCGCCACCGACAATCACCACATCCACATTTTGCATCTGCATCATCTCATCCTCTCAGGGCTGACCGGCTGGCCAGCGAGGGGATGCCCGCAGGCATCGCCTCTTTATTCAATAGGTTTTGCTCAACGAATAGCGGTCACCATCTTCCGGTCAACAGGTTCCACTCAACAAGTGCTGGCTAGTTGCCGCACACATCAGCGACAAAGCCCAGGGTGCGCGAGGCAAGCGGCGCCTTGAGGCAAGGGAGCCGCCCCATCAGGGTGAGCGCCAGATTGCGCCCCGCCACCAGCGGATCGTGACCATTGGAGAAGAGCTGGGCCAGCGAGGAGGTGAGCCAGACGGTCTGCACCTGATCGCGCTGACGCTGCTGCCAGTAGCCATTCAGTACCTTGAAGCTGCCAATATCCTCCCCCTCTGCCAACGCCTTGGCTACGGCGCCGGTAAGCAGGTCCAGATCCCGCATCCCGAGGTTGAAGCCCTGTCCGGCAATCGGGTGCAGGGCGTGGGCGGCATTACCGACCAGCACGGTGCGCTGGGCCAGCGGGTAATCGCAGGCAGTCAGAATGAGCGGATAGACGTGACGCACACCGCATCGCTCGAAGCGACCAAGCCGCCAGCCAAAGGCCTGCTGCAGACGGGTGAGAAACGCCGCCTCATCGAGGGCCATCAGCTCATCCACCTCATGCTGCCCGACGCTCCACACCAGCGAGGAGAGTCCCTCCTGCATCGGCAACATGGCCAGCGGCCCCCCTTCGGTAAAGCGCTCGAAGGCGCGTCCCTCAGGGTCTTGCGCCGTTTTGACCGTGGCGATGATGGCGTGCTGCTCAAAGTCGTGGCGGATCACCGGCAACTTGAAGTGCTGACGCACAAAGGAGTTGCCGCCGTCTGCCGCCACCAGCAGGCGGGTCTCAATCTGTTCACCGCTCTCGAGGGTGAGGGTCACCTTCTCCTCATCGGGCACAATCTCGCTCACCCGTGCCGGACAACAGACCCGGATATTGGGCGAGGCCGCCATCGCCCGTTGCAGCTCATGACCGGCAGCTGCAAGCTCGATCACCTGGCCCAGCGCGGGCAGACCGTATTCAGCGGCCGACAGGCGAGCCTGACCGAAGTGGCCCCGATCCGAGACATGAATCTGGGTAATGGGGGCGCAATGGGGGGCAAACAGCGGCCAGAGTCCGCGTCGCAACAGCGCATCACAGGTACCGGCCGAAAGCGCAATGGCGCGGGCGTCGAACCCTGAATGGGTGTGCTGTTCGGGGACGCTTGCCTCCAGCAGCAGGATCTCGAGGGGGGAGCCATCGGATCGAAGCAGGGCTGCCAGCGAGAGGGCCAGCACGGCACCGCTCATTCCACCGCCGACCAGGGTGACATCGACCTGTCGCACATCAGATTGAGACATAAGCAGAGAGGAAGAAGTGAAAAAGGTGGCCTCATGCTATCACAAAGCCGCTGGCCGAATGCGAGGTCACCGGCAAAAAACCGGTTGCGCCTCACAGGGTTAGCTACCACAAGGGAATAAAAAAGAGCGCCATCAGGCGCTCTTGCAGATTCAGTAAGGGTCTCGTTGACCCGCACCTCAATGAAGGGTCGGCGGCGCGCTCGGGGCATCGGGGCGCTTGCCAAACTCTTCGAAGGCCATCATGACCCCCAGTTTGACGTGTTCGTAGAGCACCAGGAAGGAGGCTTCGTTCTCGTCATCTTCCTGATCGAACTCGGCGGAGACCTGAGTGATGCTGGCGATATCCTGGATCATCTCCTGCAGCTCTTCCGACGCGCGGGAGAGCTCCTGCTGCACCACGCCAAAACCGGCCAGAAATGCCTGTGACCAATCCACCAGTGAATCGATGCGCTCGTCGAGGGGAGCATCATCGCTTGGCAGCAGCAGCTCGACGCCCTTCTGGGCCATCAGGCTCTCGACCACATTGTGATAAAGATCGGTCATCACCTGGCGCACCGGGGCCGGCAGGCCGAAACCGTCGTTCACCAGATCGTTGAAATGGGGCAGCCAACTCTTGTCGTCCAGTGCCACACCGCCGCACACCAGACCGCAGATCACACCATGGGCCTCTACTGCGCTGGCCATCAGCTCATGTTGTTCCATGATGTCGGCCACTGCCGCATATTTAAGGGGGTTCGTTTTGCTCATCGAGGATCCGCTCAAAGTTCAGTCAAATTTGCAGAATTAATGGTCAGGATCCTAGCATTCTCCCTCTTGCAGAGCCAGCAAGGCCTTGAAACTTATGCATCTGCGCTATATAGTCCCGCCCAGTTGTCCACGTGGATAAAGGCGGAAATCAGCTCCGCCGTATTGAGGAAGGCATGAGCACAGAGGCCGTAGAAATCGTCATTTTGGGACGTCCCTACAAGGTATCCTGTCCCTTGGGACAGCAGGATGCCCTGCGCCAGGCCGCCGAGCAGCTGACCGACAAGTTGATCGACCTGCGTCAACGCTCCAAAGTCTCCAGCAACGAGCAATTGGCTATCATGGCGGCGCTCAATTTCTGTCATGAGCTCTGCCTTGAAAAAGAGAAGAACCACCAATACTCTGAGACCATGGACAAGCGGATCAAGATGCTGCAGCGCACCATCGAAGCGGCCCTGATCGAGCACGGACAATATGGTGATTCCAGCGAAGAGGGGCAGCAGCCCTAATCGCAAACCGTTTTAAAATTCCCTGGGATGTTTGTCAGCCGGTTCAAGTCCCCGAGCCGATATTCATACCAAACAGGGGATCTGCCTTCTGGCTATTGCGCATGCTCGGCACGACCGAGAAGCCTGCGGTCAGATCCGATCCCCGCCTTGAACCGACGGTTCAAGGGCCCAAACCGGCAACGGCATCTCGGGGTACCAACAGCAAAAGCCCGTCACCAGCGTGACGGGCTTTTTCTTTGTCTGTGTCCCGTCCTGAATATGGTTTACACCTTTCCGCCCAATAAATGGAGAACCCGATGGGACAAGGTGTGAAACGGACACTGCCATAACGACAAAGCCCGCCAAACAGGCGGGCTTTGTTTTGCAACTGGCAAGCAAATTTAGATGGCCATCTGCTCGTGCGGCGAGCCGTGGTGGCGCAGCCAGACAAAACTCAGCGCCACGATCAGCACCATCAGGGTCATGATGGCACCCAGCGTCACCTGACCGGTCATCGGGAAACCGGCCGCCAGCAGGGTCACCACACCGGCCCCCAGATTCTGCATCCCGCCGAGAATGGCCCCCGCGGTGCCGGCCTGACCCGGGAAGGGCTCGATGGCACAGGAAGTGGCGGTCGGGTAGAGAATGCCACTACCGATGAAGTAGACAGCCGCACCACCGACCAGCGAGGCGGCACTCACCACCCCGAACAGCCCCGGCACAAGAATGATGAGGGAGCCGAGCGCCAGAAAGGCGATGCCAAGACGCATCAGTTTGCCCTGAGTCAAACGGAAGCTCAGCTTGGCAGAGAGCCAGGCACCGAACAGATAGCCGGGCAGCGGCAGCACGAACAGCACGCTCACGGTACGGGCGCTCAGTTTCAGCACATCGCCCAGCAGCACACCGGCCGCAGCCTCGAACACTGCCAAACCGGCAAAGGTTGCCATCAGGCAGAGCAGGTTGCCCTGAAACTTGGGGTTGCCCAGCACGTGGCGATAGGCCGCACCGACGCGCAGCGGCTGACGGGCAGCAGCAGGCAGGGTCTCACCAAACCAGGCCATGATCGCCAGGGTGGCTACGGCACCAAAACCGAACAGGAACCAGTAACCGGCGCGCCAGTTGAACAGCTCGGTCAGCCATCCCCCCAGCACCGGTGCCAGCAGCGGGGAGAAGATCACCCCCATGCTCACCAGACTGTTGGCGCGGTTGAGCTCGGCGCCGTTGTAGCGATCGCGCATCACGGTACGGCTCATGGCGCCACCGGCACCGGTACCCAGCCCCTGAATAAAGCTACCCACTAGCAGGGCGGCAAAATGGGAGATGACCTGAATGATCAGGGTGCCCACCAGAAACACCATCATGCCGACGATCAGCACCGGGCGACGGCCGATACGATCCGACAACGGCCCATAGACAAACTGGGAGAGGCCATAGGGGATCAGGTAACAGGCCATCACCGCCTGCAACTGGCCCGAGGCCACATTGAAGTCCCCCGCCATCATGGGAATGGAGGGAACATAAAGGGTCTGGGTCATCTGGCCCACAGCGACCATCAGAATGGTCAATAAAAACAACGGATAAAAACTGTGCCGATCCATATCAGTCCCAAAAAATCGAAAAAATGCTGCCGCCCCTCTGGCACAAAATGGCCCAGAGGAATCTGATCACAGAGGCTGTGATGCACTCAAAAACAATGTTGGAAACAGTAGGCGGGGAGCCCGCCAAGCCACCGCACAGGACGTTTGGTGGTATGGGGGCATCATAGTGATTCAGCTCACAGAAAACGAACGAATCTTTATAATCGGCTTGCCTTAGTTTTTCTAATACTACGGGGCAATACGCCCCGTCTGCGGTTCAAAATCAACGTGTTACCATCTGTTGTGCCTGCTTGATCAGCTCATCCGGCTGCTCTTTGCGCGGCGGTATGGTGATCCCCTTCTGGCAGGCAGGCTTCTCGGCCATCCGATCCATCCAGGCTTGCAGATGGGGTAACCCCTCGATGGAGATGCCGCTCCAGTCATAAATCCGCACCCAGGGCCAGGTGGCGATATCGGCGATGCTGTACTCGTCCGCCAGATATTCGTGATGAGCCAGATGGCTGTCGAGCACCTCGAACAGGCGGCGCCCCTCCTTCTGGTAGCGTTCGATGGCGGCGGGGATCTTCTCGGGGAAATAGCGGTAGAAGACGTTGGCCTGCCCCATCATGGGTCCTACCCCGCCCATCTGGAACATCAGCCACTGGATGGCCTGAGAGCGTCGTTTAGGATCGGCCGGCAACAATTTGCCTGCTTTCTCCGCCAGATAGATGAGGATGGCGCCCGACTCGAATACGGCAAAATCGTCGTTATCCCGATCGACGATAGCCGGAATGCGGCCATTTGGGTTGATGGCAAGAAACTCGGGCTTCTTCTGATCCAGTGCCGACAAATCGAGGGGAATGACCCGATAGGGCAAACCCAGCTCTTCGAGAGCGATCGCCACTTTGAAACCATTGGGGGTCGCGGCGGTGTAAAAATCGATCATGATTCACTCCTTGTTGGTCATAGCCAGATTGCACAGTTTTAACAGGGTGCAACACCATAGCCACCTCATCTTGCAACAAGTGACCGGCTCCAGACCATTAAAAAGCGGCGCACCATAGGCCAAATAAGGCCACGGTGCGCCGCTGGTGCGCTCTGGCAATGGTAGATATTAGTTGATCACGGCGACCGGCTTGCGCTGGCGCAGCATGATCAGGCGGGAAAGCAGCGGGAAGTAGGACTCCAGCTTGCGCAACAGCACCCGGCTGCAGGCAGGCTCGGCCAGCTCCGACTCATCCAGCACGATGCCGTTTGAGACAAAATAGAAACGGGGGTCACGCACATCCGGCCCGCAGACCGTCAGCTCCTTGTCCCCCTTGCGGATCAGCAGCGGCAAGACCGGCAAACCGATCGTCTCATCCTCTCCCCGGGCAAATCCGGCATCCTGCCAGGGCGCATCACCGTCGATCAGCAGGATCGCCGCCTCCGTCTTGGCCGGTTGCCACTGGGCCAGGGGGGTCACGGTGATGTGGGCAAAGTGATCACCATACTCGGGTGATGACCGCAAGATGGCCAACAGTCCCTCGCTGGCCGCTGACACGTTCTGACTCACTAATGACAAATTCATGGTTCACATCCCTATGCTCATGACAGCCTGTATCCGGCTGCTGGGATAAGACTAGCGCAGATCTGGTCTATATTGGAGCCGTCAAATCTGGCAGTGGTAATCAATTGGTCGTAGGGGGATAACAGTTGCCATCGCACAAAATACTGGTATCATACCGCGTCCTTTTATCCCCCGTTCTTTAACATCCAGTGGTGAACCTATGCATCCGATGCTGAATATCGCCGTGCGCGCTGCGCGCAACGCCGGTCAAGTTGTAGTAAAAGCCTTCTCCCAGCCCGAGAACATTGAGGCTATCCAAAAAGGCAGCAATGACTTCGTGACCAACGTTGACCGTGAAGCCGAAGCGGCCATCATTCACACCATCAAAAAATCTTACCCGGAGCACAGCATTGTTGCTGAAGAGTCTGGTGAGATTGCCGGTACCAATCCGGACTACCAATGGATCATTGACCCACTGGATGGCACGACCAACCTTGTCAAAGGCATTCCGCACTTTGCCGTTTCCATCGCCCTGCGCGTAAAAGGCAAAACCGAACAAGCCGTTGTTTACGATCCCATCCGTGACGAGCTGTTTACTGCTACCCGTGGTAGCGGCGCCCAGCTGAACGGCTACCGTATCCGTGTCGGCAAAGCCAAAGAGCTGGCTGGCACCGTACTGGCTACCGGTTTCCCCTACAAACAAAAGCACCACATCGAGTCCTACCTGAAGATGTTCCAGAGCATGTTCATCGAATGTGCCGACATCCGTCGCTCCGGCTCTGCCGCACTGGATCTGGCCTACGTGGCTGCCGGTCGCGTCGACGGTTTCTGGGAAATCGGCCTCAAGCCCTGGGACACCGCTGCCGGTGAACTGCTGGCCAAAGAAGCTGGTGCCATCGTCACCGACTTCGTAGGTGGTCACAACTACGAAAACTCCGGCAACATCGTGGTTGCCAACCCGCGCGTCCTGAAAGAGATGCTGGGCAAGATCCGTGAAGAACTGCCGGAGTCTCTGGCCAAATAAGGCAGCTCCCCAGCCTTCACCAATATAAAAAACCGGCGCAAGCCGGTTTTTTTATTGCTGCGATATGCCCTGTCAGGCCACACCAGCTCACTGCTTATTCTCTCCTCCCCGCAGCGGGCACACCATCAGCTCGCCCCGTTCCCCATCCCCAAAACAGTTCGTCGCCCTTCTCTCGTTAGCAAATACGCCTTAACCAACCTTCTTGAATATCACCGCGCACAGGCCGGGATAATTATCTGCCCCCCCCTGTTTGCCCTGACCTTCATCCTCTTGCGAAGAACCCCAACCATCTGGCCTCGTACCCATCGCCAGATAAAAAAACACCCGGCACATGGCCGGGTGTCGTGAGGGCAGGCAAAGCGCCCCGACGTTTATGAATAAAGAGGCCGGAGCACTCCAGCCCCCTTATCAGGCGAGACGGAAGCGACCGATGGTCTGCTTCAGACCCACCGCCAGCTGGCTCAGCTCCAGACACGCGCGGGCAGTATGATCCGCCCCCTGCGCCACCTCATTGGCGGATTCGTTGATCCGCTCAACATTGCGACCCAGCTCATCAGACACCGCATCCTGCTCACCACAGGCGCTGGCAATCTGGATCGCCATATCGGCGATCTGCGCCACCGCCTCTTCAATCTGCTGGATACCGGTACCGGTCTGCTCACTTTGGGTGACGCACTGGCGGATCATGTCACAGCTCAGTCCGGTCACCTCTTTCGCCTGATTGGCGCGAGACTGCAGGGTTTCGATGATGGCGACGATCTCGCCGGTAGAGGCCTGGGTGCGGCCCGCCAGGGTGCGGACCTCATCGGCAACCACCGCAAAGCCTCGGCCCTGTTCACCGGCACGGGCTGCCTCGATGGCGGCATTGAGAGCCAGCAGATTGGTCTGATCGGCAATGCTGCGAATGACATCGACCACTACGTTGATCTGGGCGGATTCACGCTCCAGTTCGGCCACCAGCGTGCCAGCCTGCTCAATCTCTTCCGCCACACGGGTGATCGCCACCAGCGAACGCTGCACATCCTGATTACCTTTGCGGGCTAAGGTATTAGCCGCACTGGCAGATTCAGAAGTGTGCTCTGTATTGCCCGCCACATCAGCAACGGTCGCTTTCATCTGGGTCATGGCCGTCGCCACCAGCGAAATCTCTTGCTGCTGGCTCTGAATACCCTTGGCAGACTGTTCGGAAACCGCACTTACTTCGTCAATCGCCGCCCCCAACTGGGTAACCGCAGCCACCACCTCTTCAATCAGACCACGCAGGTTGTCCTGCATCTTGAGGGAAGCTTTGGCCAGCATGCCCAGCTCGTCACGGCCGATATGCTGACGCTCCAGCTGATGAGTCAGATCGCCGGCGGCAATGGCGTTGGCCTGAGCCACTACCGCTTGCAGCGGCAAGCAGATCTGGCGGGTCAGGAACCAGGTCATCACCACCATGAACACCAGCAGAGCACCAATGCTCACCATGGCGAAAGTGGTCACCATGCTGACGCTGCCAAGCAAGCTGCTGCGGTTTTCCTTCACAAAACCGAGGTTCACATCGATCAGAGCATTAACTGCCCGCTCCAGAGATCCAAAAGCCGCATTCGAGGCAAATAACTGTGCCTTGGCCTGCTCTTGTTGTCCTTGTACCAGCAGTTGATCAAACTCGTTCACTGCACCTTGGTAATTGAGCCACTGTTGTTTAGCCTGATTAAACACCTGACGCTCATGATCAGCACCGACAGTCGCCTCATAGGCGTGAAATGCGTTGTCTACTTTCTGGATATTCTGCTGGATCCGGCTGCGGCGAGCTTGCAGATCAGCGGCATCGTTCACCATCAGCAAGGCGAACTGGGCACGACGGACATAGGAGACATCATAGAGCAGGGTTTCAACCGACAGGACACTCGGCAGTGTAGAGTCGGTAAAGTTCAGCACCCGATCACGCACACCGCGCAATTCGCTGGAGAGAAAAACACCGAAGAGAACGTTGACTGCGGCAATGACCGCAAAAACCACGGCAATCTTTTTGCCGATGGAGAGATTCTTGTAAAACATAGTGGCGGGTGATCCTCTACTGCTGACAGGCGAATGGAGTGTGGCGATCACGTCCCTATGAGCAAATCCCCGGACCTTCCTGACGGGAAAGAATGCAGAACACCGGGAAGATAGGGTTCCGCAAAGGCGCGCACTCTAGCACAAAGCGACCACACCCTCATTTTTCTTTAAAAATTAAAAGCAACTTAAAAAAACCAACAATCGAAGCCGGATCACAAAAAACTTCATATTCACCTGACGCCATTTTCTCGATAGTGGCAATCGCCTTGCAGGCATGGACAAGGGGCGGCCAAGTGGATGTAATGCCACCATCCACTTTGCACACTCGAGGTCATGCCATGGACCATCTCTCAGCTCTCCCCCCGTTATCCTGGTCACAGCAACTGCGCAGCCAGATGCAAAGTCGCCCACTCACTGCTCTCGGCCTCTTTATCGCGCTGGCTGCCGTCTTGTTGCTGCTGTTGCAAAGTCTCATCATGCTCGCTACCGGCGAGGTAACCAGCGGCGTGCGCTATGGCCTTGTCGGTGGTGCCGCCGGATTTGCCGCCACCGCCATCGGCGCCCTGCCCGCTCTGTTCCTGCGAGCGGTGCCGCAAAAGGTAGAGGACACCATGCTGGGCTTTGCCGCCGGCATGATGCTGGCGGCCAGTGCCTTCTCCCTGCTGCTGCCGGGGCTGGAGGCCGCCGAGGGGATTACCGGCAACGGCTTTAGCGCCGCCGCCGTGGTGGTGGTCGGCATGACCCTCGGGGTGCTGTTGATGCTGGGACTGGATCAGTTCACCCCCCACGAGCATGACAAGACCGGCCCCTGCGGCCCCGGCCATGAGAGCTGCTCCCGGGTCTGGCTGTTCGTCTTTGCCATCGCCCTGCACAACCTGCCGGAGGGGATGGCCATCGGGGTCAGCTTCTCGCAGGGGGATATGTCGGTGGGGCTGCCGCTTACCACTGCCATCGCACTGCAGGATATTCCGGAAGGATTGGCGGTGGCGCTGGCCATGTGCGCCGCCGGTTTTCGCCCCTCGGTGGCGGTGCTGGTCGCCATCGCCAGCGGCCTGCTCGAACCGGTTGGCGCCCTGCTCGGGGTGGGGCTCTCCAGCGGCCTGGCCATCGCCTACCCCATCGGGCTTGGGCTCGCCGCCGGCGCCATGCTGTTTGTGGTCTCGCACGAGGTAATTCCGGAGACTCACCGCAACGGTCACCAGACCTATGCCACCCTCGGCCTGATGGCAGGCTTTGCCCTGATGATGACCCTCGATACCGCGCTCGGCTAAAGGCCCTCGCCGCGCCTCATCAATGCTTTTTGTCACCCGCGGCGCTCCCATATGGAGCGCCGCGTTTCATCTCTCCTTTCGCTTGCGCCTCTCGGCGCCGACGCCATCTTTTGTTATGATCTACAGCAACTTAAATTCAGCCACACGGCTATCAAGACGAGGTCAGCAATGAAAGTAGGTATTATCGGCGCCATGGAGCAAGAAGTAGCCCTGCTGCGCAGCCAGATGAGTAACCCCACCACCCTGCAACTGGGCGGCTGCGAGTTTTATCAAGGGATGCTGGCAGGCAAAGAGGTGATCCTGACCCGCTCCGGTATCGGTAAGGTCGCCGCCAGCGTGGCCACCAGCTTGCTGCTGGAAAAGTTTTCCCCCGACTGCGTCATCAATACCGGCTCTGCGGGCGGCTTTGCCCAGGACCTGCATATCGGTGATGTGGTGATCGCCAGCGAGATGCGTTTCCACGATGTCGACGTGACCGCTTTTGGTTACGAGATGGGCCAGATGGCGCAGCAACCTGCCGCCTTCCCCTGCGACGAGAAGCTCATCGCGGTCGCTCAGGATTGCATCGCCGAGCAGGGTAAGCACCAGACCAAGGTCGGCCTTATCTGCACCGGCGATCAGTTCATGTGCAAACCGGACGCCATCGCCAAGGCTCGCGCCGACTTCCCGCAGATGCTGGCGGTCGAGATGGAAGGTGCCGCGCTCGGTCAGGTGTGCCACATGTTCAAGGTGCCCTATCTGGTGGTACGCGCCATGTCCGATATCGCCGGCAAGGAACAGGTTGAATCCTTCGATGCCTTTATCGAAGTGGCCGGCAAGCACTCCGCCGAAGTGATCATCAAGATGCTCGGCAAGCTGTGATCGAGACCGGCTCGCTTGATTTGATGGCCGACGCCCTCCTTTCGACGACGGCGGCCATTCTGGTAGGTGCTGCTCTGCTGGAGGCGGTGATCCCGTGGCCATCCCATCTGCGTCTTTCGGCCGTCACGCCCCTGCTGACCCGGCTGGGGCACAAGGTACACAGACCCGATGGTTCACCCGGCCAGCAAATGCAGGCCGGACTGCTGGCAATGCTGGTAGTCTGGCTCCCCTGCGCCGCCGGGCTCTGGTCGCTGCGCAATCTGGCCCTGAGCGAGCCGATCTTCGACCTGCTGTTCCTGCTGCTGATGCTCGAATCCCGTCCACTGCGCGAACTCGCCCATGCCACCCGCTCGCTCGCCACGCAGGAGACCCTGCCGCTGGCGAGATTGCAGGCGACTCCCTGGCTCAAGCGGGAGACCGGTAAACTCTCGACCATGGGGCTCGCCAAAGCGGTGACGGAGAGCTGCGCCCTGCGTCTGGTGGGCCAATGGGCTGGCCCGCTGCTGGGGTATGCCCTCGCCGGGGTACAGGGTGCCCTGCTCTGGCGGTTGGTACAGCTGATGAGCCAGGGCTGGAGCATGAAGGATCCCGCGTTTGGCTATTTTGGCCGAGCTGCCAGCGCCCTCTATCAGGGGCTCAATGCCTCCGTCATTTTGCTGCTGGGGCTGCCACTGCTGGCAAGCCGTCTCAAACAGGCCGCACAGCTGGTGCGCAATGGTGCGCTCTGGCCCTATCCCACCATCGGGATGCTGTTGACGCTACTTGCTGACAAGTGCCGGATCCGCCTTGGCGGCCCCCGCTACTATCAGGGAACCTTGCAACGCTGGTCGATACTTGGCAGCGGTGATGACCCCGACGGTGAGTCACCGCGCAAGGTGCTCAATATTCTGCAAGGAATTGGCTGGGGCTGGTTGATGCTCGCGCTGCTTGTCACTGTGGCAGGGTTATTTCATGGTTAGATGGTTGCGATTGCCTATCTGGCTGCCCTGCGTGTTGCTTGCCTGGTTGCCCGCTGCGCTGCAGGCCGCCACTCCGAGCCGGGTGGTGAGCGTAGTACCCCATCTTACCGAGCTGCTTTATGACATCGGTGCCGGTGACAAGCTGGTGGCCATCGACGATGCCTCCGACTATCCCGCAGAGGTGAAAAACAAGCCCAAGGTGGCCAATTATCGCAGCATCAATGTCGAGGCTGTGCTGGCGCAAAAACCGGACCTGATTCTGGGCTGGCGATCGGCCCAGTCACGTATGCTGGCACCGCTGGAGCAGCTGGGTATCCCGGTTTTCTACTCGGAGCCCACCGATTTTGCCTCGCTGGCCATAGAGATGCGGGCTCTCGGCAAATTGCTGGGGGTGGAAAAGAGTGCCAACGAAGCCGCCGATCGCTATCTGGCACGCCTGCATTCCCTGCAACAGCGCTATGGCCAACCAACCGGCGTCAAGGTGTTCTACCAGCTCTGGTACCCGCCGCTCACCAGCGTGAGCGGTAACGCCTGGCCTGCGCAGGCCATCGAACTCTGCGGCGGAGTCAACGTCATGGCGAATGCCAAGACTCCTTACCCTCAAGTGGACATGGAACAGGTGATCAGAGCCAATCCATCGCTGATCCTGGCAGGGAGTCAAGATCCTGACGCTCTGCATCACTGGCTGAAGTGGCCTAATCTCGACGCGGTGCAGCATCAGCGACTCGATTTGATCAACTCGGATGAGCTGCACCGATTCACCCCGAGAGCCCTCAATGCAGTGGAGCAGGTTTGCCAAGCTATTACCCAACCCAACAGCAAGTAGCCAAAAAACAGCCATTCAGATCACGCCTGCCAATATACGTCTGCAAATGGCATAAAAAGTGCTTTAGAATTCTATAGATACCAATTTTCATCATGGGACACCGTCATGTTTAATGGAAAAACAATCCTGGTTACCGGTGGCACCGGGTCATTTGGCAAAAAGTTTATTGCAACCGTGCTCTCCCGTTACCAGCCTGCACGACTGATCGTCTACTCCCGTGATGAACTCAAGCAGTTTGAAATGCAGCAGCGTTTCAATGATCCCTGCATGCGTTACTTTATCGGCGATGTGCGCGATGGAGAACGCCTTGATATGGCGATGCGCGATGTCGATTTCGTGGTACATGCTGCAGCGCTCAAACAAGTACCGGCCGCTGAATACAACCCGATGGAATGCATCAAAACCAACATTGGGGGTGCCGAAAACGTCATCAAGGCTGCCATCAATAATGGCGTTTCAAAGGTGATCGCACTCTCCACGGACAAGGCCGCCAACCCGATCAACCTTTATGGTGCAAGTAAACTCTGCTCTGACAAGCTCTTTGTCGCCGCCAACAATATGGCAGGCAAGAATCCCACCATCTTCTCGGTCGTGCGTTATGGCAACGTGGTCGGCTCACGGGGCTCGGTCGTACCCTTCTTCGACAATCTGATCAAGAGCGGCGCCAATACGCTTCCCATCACCCATCCTGAGATGACCCGCTTTTGGCTGACACTGCAGCAAGGGGTGGATTTTGTGTTGCACAATTTCAAGCGCATGCGTGGCGGAGAGTTGTTCGTACCTAAAATACCTTCGGTCAGGATCACCGATCTTGCTACTGCTATGGCCCCGTCGCTCAAGCAGGAGATTATCGGTATTCGTCCCGGAGAGAAGCTCCACGAGGTAATGTGCCCGGCAGACGACTCTTTCCACACCTATGAGTTCAGCGACTACTACGTGATTGCCCCCAGCATCAGCTTCACCAGCCGCAACAATGATTTCAGCATTAATGCTCTGGGCGAAACAGCCACGCTGGTTACTCCAGGTTTTGAATACAATTCTCTAAATAATCAGCATTTTCTGTCGATAGCTGAACTACAGAGCATGAACCAGCAGGTGTTGTCCGAATGATCCCTTATGGACGCCAATCGATCAGCGATGCCGATATAGAAGCCGTCGTTGCCGTACTGAAATCTGATTATCTGACCCAAGGCCAAGCTGTTCCCGCTTTCGAACAAGGACTGGCCGATTACTGCCAAGTGCCGCATGTGGTTGCTTGCAGTAACGGCACCACTGCGCTTCATCTGGCCTGCGCAGTTCTGGATATTGGCGCCAAAGATACAGTTTGGGTTTCTGCGGTCAGTTTTGTTGCCTCGGCGAACTGCGTTCGATACTGCAATGCCAACGTTGATTTTGTCGACGTTGACCCTGCTACCGGTAACCTCGATGTAGTGGCACTGGATAAGAAACTGCAGCAAGCTGTGCGCACCCACTCCCTTCCAAAAGCGCTGATTGCTGTACATCTGGCCGGACAGCCCTGCGATCTCGAAGAGATCGGTGCGCTCTGTCGCCAGTACGGAATCGTTCTGATCGAGGATGCCTGCCATGCACTGGGTGCCCACTATCAGGGGTCACCTATCGGTAGTTGCCGTCACAGCGATATGACGGTCTTCAGCTTTCATCCAGTCAAACCGATTACGACCGCAGAAGGAGGCGCCATCACCACCAAGGATCCGGTGCTGGCCGACCAATTGCGGCTATATCGCAGCCACGGGATAACTCGCGATCCGCAAGCGCTGTTCATGCCCTCTCCCGGAGAATGGTATTACGAGCAACAACTTCTGGGCTTCAACTATCGCTTGACCGACATTCAGGCGGCACTAGGGCTTAGTCAGTTGAGCCGTCTTGATCAGTTCATTACCCAGCGTCGTGAACTTGCCAGGCGATATGACGCGCTGTTATCCCTCTTGCCAGTCCAGCCGTTGCAGCAGAGTAATAATCGCCAGAGCGGTTATCACCTCTATGTCATTCAGGTGGCTGAACGCGATCAGGTGTTTGCCCGCCTGCGTGTTGCCGGCATTGGCGTCAACGTTCACTATATTCCTATCCCAGCCCAGCCCTACTACCGTGGGCTGGGACATGACCCAGCAGACTATCCGGGCGCACAAGCCTACTATCAGGGAGCAATCTCTCTTCCACTGTTCCCGGCTCTGACTCTTTCAGAGCAGCAACAGGTCGTAGATGCGCTGGAGCAGGCTCTATGCGGCTAGCTCTGGGCACAGTGCAATTCGGTCTGGATTACGGGATCAGCAATCACGACGGACAAGTCAGCGATGAGGAACTCGACGCGATCATTGCGTTAGCTCGTCAAGCAGGTATCGATACCCTGGATACGGCGCAAGCCTATGGCAATGCCGAGCAGAGGCTGGGGCAAAGAGATATCACCGACTTCACTCTCATCGACAAGCTGGCACCAGGGCTACTGCTGTCCGATGTTAAGGCCGCGCTCAACAACAGCTTGCATTGGCTGGGGCGAAAACGGCTCGATGGCTTGCTGCTGCACCGTAGCCAAGATGCCTCACCTGCCTTGTTCGAGTTACTCACCGATTTGCAGCAACAGGGCGCGATCGGAAAACTCGGGATCTCCGTCTACTCACCGGAGGAGCTCGATACCTGGAGCGCAGCTGGCTATCCTCTGGAACTGGTGCAATTACCTGCCAATTTGCTCGATCAACGCTTTTTACGCACTGGATGGCTCGACAAACTGGTAGATATGGGGTGTGAAATCCATGTTCGCTCGCTCTTTTTACAGGGCCTGTTATTGATGCAACCAGCGCAGCGACCTGACTATTTTCAGCGTTTCGCTACCGCACTTGAACGGTTTGACCACTGGCATCCCTCGGTGGCCCCGCTTGGCAGAGCCCTCTCCATCATGACAGCCCTACCACAGGTGAGCCGCTTTGTTGTCGGTGTTTGTCATGCCCAAGAGCTGGCCGCCATCGTTGCGGCCAGTCAAGTACAGCACGAGTGCTACGAGGCCGATATCGCACACCTGGCGTCTATGGAACAGGAACTTATCAACCCCGGACTCTGGAGAACACGATGATCTTGGGTATTCTGCAGGCCAGAACCAGTTCTTCCCGCCTGCCCAACAAGGTACTAAAGGAACTGCTGGGCGAACCCATGCTGGCAAGGCAGATTGAACGGTTGCAACAGAGCAAGCTACTGGACAAGCTGCTGGTTGCCACCAGCGATCAGTCTGAAGATCGCGCCATTGCCGAGCTGTGCGAGAGGTTGAATATCCCCTGTTTCTGCGGTCCTCTTGACGATGTGTTGCTGCGTTTCTATCTGGCGGCCCAACCCTACAGTCCGACCCATGTTGTGCGTCTCACCGGTGACTGCCCACTGGCTGATCCTATGGTAATAGACGAGCTGATAGCCCTCCATCTCTCGGGCATGTTCGACTACAGCAGCAACTGCGGCAATCCCAGTTATCCGGATGGGCTGGATGCCGAGATCATGAGTGGAGCGACTCTGGCAACCTTGCAGGAAAAGGCCGCCACGCAGACCGAGCGGGAACATGTCACCTATTACGTTCGCTGTCATTCCGAACAGTTTTCTATCGGCGAACTGCAGCGCTCGCCTTCGCTGGCCCACCTGCGCTGGACTGTCGATGAGCCTGCCGACTTTGAACTGGTAGAGCGAATTTATCAGGCTCTCTATCCTGCCAACCCAACCTTTACGACCGACGATATCCTCGCCCTGCTGGCGCAGCAGCCGGAATTGGCAACACTGAATACCCGGCACCAACGCAACGAAGGATTGGCTAATTCGCTAGCCAAGGAGAATCACATATGACCTCACGTTATCAACATTCACTTGCTCTCTCGGTTCGGGCGGAACAGAGCATTCCACTCGGCTCCCAAACCTTCTCCAAAAGCCGCCTCTGTTTTCCCTATGGCGCCGCCCCACTCTTTATCGAGCGCGGCAAAGGTGCACATGTCTGGGATGTAGATGGCAACGAGTATCTTGATTTCGCCAGCGGCCTGCTGGCCATCAGTCTTGGATATTGTGATCCGGATGTGAATGAAGCGGTAATGGAACAGCTCAATCTGGGCTCGATCTTCTCCCTTCCTCACCGGCTGGAAACCGAAGTCGCTGAACAGCTCATTGAGCTCATCCCCTGCGCCGAAATGGTTCGCTTTGGCAAAAACGGGACTGATGCCACCTCAGCCTGTATCAGGCTCTCCCGTGCGGTCACAGGCCGCGAGCGGGTAGCCGTTTGTGGCTACCACGGCTGGCAAGACTGGTATATAGGCTCGACAACCCGCCATTTGGGGGTCCCCGAGTGCGTGAGAGAGTTGACGCACAGATTTGACTACAACGATCTTGCCTCGCTGCAGCGTCTGCTGGAAGCTCACCCGGGCGAGTTTGCAGCCGTCATTCTGGAACCGATGAATGTAACCTGGCCAACCCCGGATTTTCTGCCCGGTCTACGTCAGCTCTGTGATGAACATGGTACGCTTCTTATCTTTGATGAAACAATTACCGGCTTTCGAAATCATCTTGGAGGGGCGCAAACTCTATTCGGAGTAACGCCAGACCTTGCAGCTTTTGGCAAGGGTATGGCGAATGGATTCCCGATATCTGCCGTCGTCGGGCGTAAGAAGTATATGAAGCGTATGGAAGACATTTTTTTCTCAGGAACTTTTGGCGGCGATGTTATTGCTTTAGCTGCAGCTAAGGCCGTCATCAAAAAAATGCGTCATTACGATATACCTGCTTGCCTAACAGAACGAGGACAATTTCTCCTTGATGGCTTGAACACCATATTAACTGATATAAAAGCACCAGAATGGATAAAAACTGCGGGACACCCTACATGGTGTTTTCTGTTAATCTCTGACTCTTACAATCACTCAAGTTGGTTATTGAAAAGCTATCTGATGCAAGAGTTATGTAAGCGAGGTATCCTGACACTAGGAAGTCATAACCTCAACTACTCTCATACCTACGCGGATATCAATCACATATTGAAAGTATATACTGAAATACTACCTGCGCTGATAGATCATGATAGTAAAATGACAATAGAAAAAAATCTTGACGGTGAGCCAATTCAACCTGTTTTTAAAGTTCGCTGACTAACAAAAATATCCATAAGTGCGCATACAACAATGATTTTATTCTATGCGCACTATTTAGTTAACTTGTATATGTTACATACCAGACTTCAATAATTACATTGAAATAATCCATTTATCCCTAAATATATCTACCACTCAAAACCACAATTACTTTTCACTAAATAATGAAATTGTCAAATCTGATAGAGAACGAATGCATTTAAAGTCATTCTTTTCTTGTGGAATATCCAACGAGTCTGTAAGTAAATAAGTAACTAGACCTGCCTGGAGAGCAGATGTAGCACCTTGGATAGAATCCTCCACCGCAACAACATTGCTAGGACACAACCGAGATTTTTTCAGTGCAAGCAGATATGGTTCAGGATGAGGCTTCCCATTACGAACATCTTCGCCATCGATAATTAAATAGAAGGTGTCCGTCAAGCCATTCAGAGCTAACCATGCCTCAACTCTACTTCTCTTATTCGATGTCACTATAACTAAACGATACGAATGCTTCACCGCCTCATGAATCAACTTTATCGCCCCTACACTAGGGGGAGAATTAATATATGATTCATCTATCAAATCATTATACTCAGCAAGCAATAATTGATTGCTTTCAGGTAAATTGCGCCACTTCTTTAGACAACGAACAACCTCGATTAAAGGAGGGCCATTTAACTTTTCAAATTCAATTTTAGACGCCGGTTCTCCCCTTCGAGACAGGAATAAAGAATAAACATGAAACATTGATTCCAAATTTTGAACCAATGTTCCATCAAAGTCAAAAAAAATCCCTTTCATGCATTTACCTTGACCAAACATTATTGTTTTTTATATAGATACAATCTGTTTTGGCCATAATCTCCTAACATTCCATAGTTATCTTCAGTTAGAGCACATGATAATTTTGCAGCAGCTTCAACCATGGGGTTTTCATAGTCGACTTTGCCACCATTAATCATGGGCAAAAGAACATAAAGAACGATATCATGCAATGTTGAGAAACAGCTGTTTTTAATTTCAACGAAACCCAACGATTTTAATTCATCATGAACCAGCTTTTCATTCATAAAGTGATTAAATTCCGCTGGTTCTCTCTCCTCAAGACCAACAAGTGTTCGCAAATGATTTTGTCTCGAGTAAGAGCCTATAGAATTTTCAAGCATCAAAAAATACCCACCTGATTTTATTTTTTCTGCTATATTAGCAATGGCTTTCATTTGCAGCGAGTCTGTATTTAGGTTTATCAAGCATCGAACAGTAAAAATTAAGTCGTATTTCTCAACCGGACATTCCAAATTGAGAACATTACCCACATAAAAACATATTGATTCATTATCGATTAGTTTGCTTTGCCTAAGTTGCTCCGCCGATATAATCATTTCTTCAATAAAATCTATCCCCTGGTATCTATAATTAGGAAAGACTTCATACAAAGAAAAAATATTGTGACCGTTGCCACAACCGATCTCCAAGATTCTCGAGTTAATTGGGAGCGACTCTTTCAAAGATGAAATGGCTTTTTTTAATTCAGCCAACTCGATTAGTTTTGCTGTTCCCGTTTTAGTGGTAGCCCGGAGCTCGGTGCCATAGGTAATAGCCCAATTTTTCCAATGCTCATGAATCTGAATCAAATCAAACTTATCTTTCATAAGTTTACCTCCATACATACTATCTGTTAAGATAGCATAAGATTCCACTTTAAGGGAAGATATAATATGCTAAGCGTGCATGAGCTTTCAGATAACGCAGTGCTTCTCATAGAAAAAGATCGAGCTAAACATGATGATGCACTGCTTACTATAGTCGATAAAATTTGGCGTGAAGCGCAAAGAAAGAACAGTCGCCTTTTCGATGGAAATATACTCTCTTGCATATCAGACTCATCAAACAAAATTACATCAGTCATCGATAATTACAAATTTTTCTTTTCAAAAAAAAGCCATCCGGGGCTTCTTGAAAAAATTCAAATAATGCCCATTGCAGTTTCTGGCATTCTGGAATGCAAAGATGGTTTTGTTTTTGGAAAACGAGCCAAATTCACAACCCAAGATGCAGAACTCTGGGAGTTAGTACCAAGTGGTGGGTTGGATGCGTCCATAACAAACAACCTGAATATATATGACTTCAAGCAACAATTGCTGACTGAGCTATATGAAGAAATGGGGATAAACCCAGATATGCTTCGCACAATAACTCCTTTTTGCTATGTTATTGACCATGAAGCATCTGTGCTAGATATTGGTATTTATATGTATAGCGATGCAAGCCAAGATACGATTAATCACTGCTTTACAACAGTCCGCTCTTTTGAGTATGAATCAATTATTTTTATCCCTAGGAGCATAATTATTGATTTCATTGCAATGGAAAGACAAAACATATCCTCTATTTCTGTTGCAATTATGGAATTTTTCTTAAAAAAAAGATAAATTAACAAATATAAATAGACCACGTGAGTATTTATCTATGATTCCTTTCTCAATAAATGGCCGTCTGATTGATCAGAATTCCCCACCTTACATTATTGCCGAGTTATCTGGTAATCATAACGGGGATCTAGGCAGAGCATTAGCATTAGTAGATGCTGCAGCTGATGCTGGTGCTGATGCAATCAAACTACAGACCTATACAGCCGACACTATGACACTCAACTGTGATCTGCCCGACTTTCACATCGAGGGCGGATTATGGAATGGTTATACACTTTACGAGCTTTACACCCTGGCACATACCCCGTGGGAATGGCACCGACCTCTCTTTGAACGAGCGAAGTCACGCGGATTGACCATTTTTTCAACTCCCTTCGATGAGAGTGCTGTTGATTTTTTGGAAGAACTGGGTACTCCCGCATACAAAATTGCCTCATTCGAAATTACCGACCTTCCCCTGCTCAGCTACATAGCTCAGCAAGGAAAGCCGGTCATTATCTCTTCTGGCATGTCGAATGAAATTGAAATTGCCAAGGCCCTGACCATTTTGCGTGAAAATGGCTGCCCACAGATCCTGCTACTTCATTGCGTCAGTGGCTACCCAACCCCTCTTGCTGATATCAATCTCAAGCGGATTACCCGCTTGGCAGAGACATTTTCAGTACCCGTTGGTCTCTCTGATCACACGCTGGGAAATACCGCCGCTCAGCTGGCAATAGCATTGGGCGCTGTAGCCATAGAGAAACACCTGACCTTGGCTCGCGCTGATGGCGGCCCGGATGCCGAGTTCTCCATTGAACCACATGAACTGAAAGAACTCTGTAGCCAGGCAAAACTCTGCTGGCAAGCTGTGGGGTCCGGAGAAAGTGGTGGTAACCATGCTGAACAGGCAAACCTGAGATTTCGTCGTTCTTTGTATTTTGTTACTGACATCCCTGCGGGCACCATCATAAAGCCGGAACACATCCGACGGATCCGGCCAGGCTATGGGTTGCCACCTGAAGCATTGCCACTAATATTAGGGAAAAAAGTTCGCCAAGATATTAAGCGTGGAAAAGCCGTTCATCTCGATGATTTCTTATAAAACCTTAAAGAATTAAGTTATAACACTCATATTACAAGGTATTTTATATGAAACAAAAAAGCGTATTCATGAAAGAAGAGGCTGATGCATGGTATGAGAGGAATAAATTCTGCATCAATCAAAAATCTCTGAGTAATGACCCCATATTCATAGCACTACAAAACATCGGCTACCAACCGAAAAGAATTCTTGAAATTGGCTGCGCCAATGGTTGGCGATTGGCACAGCTGGCTAATTATTATGGTGCCACCTGCTATGGAATAGATCCATCACAAACAGCGATTGAGGATGGGGCTAAGAGCTATCCCAAATTAAATCTAAGCGTTGGAACTGCAGATGGTTTACCTGATATTAAACCTGTCGACCTGATTATTTTCGGTTTTTGTTTATATCTATGCGACCCACAGGATTTGTTCACCATTGCGGCTAATAGTGACAGATTGCTCGTAGACAAGGGCATAATGGCTGTTTACGATTTTTGTCCTCCGACAGGGCACTATCGAAATGACTACCAACATCATGCCAATCTATTTAGCTATAAAATGAATTACAGTAATATGTTCAGTTGGCACCCAAGTTATTGTCGAGTATTTGAGCACGTCATGCATCATGACGGTACTCACGAGCTGGAACCAGATGCATTGGTTTCTGTTCAACTATTGAAAAAAGACTCGCAGCTTCTTGATGCAAAAAATCCATATCCCCACCCAAATTAATAATAAAAAAGGGAGGCATTAGCCTCCCACAAAAAGAATAATGCATTGTTCACTACATCAGAAACATCATTACTTTCTAAAAAATGACATAATTTCGTTATCAACCATATCAACACTATCGAAAGATCTTGGATACATTTCTTTTGCTTTTGCTAAAAAATCTAACCATAAGCAGATCGCTGGCCTCATCAGTTCTATTGTTTTCTCCTCTCCCTCAAAAGAGTAAAGAATGGAACTCAATAGAGTAAACACATAGTTCATTGAGCCAATCATGATCTGAGATATATGTTTTTGTCGAGTTACTGCAATCTGTGAGAGATAACCCATATTGCACAACATCAACTGATTAATTTCATTTCTAGATGAAAACTCATGTTGCCACTCACTCATCATTTTATCGACCAATACATCAAAAAAATCAATATCAAGATATGGCTTGAAATCTTCTTTTGACAAAGGGATAGGGGCAGATAACTGCATAATTTGTTGAATTATCTCTGTTTTATCTATTACTTTTGAAAAACTGATCTCGCTATCAGGAAGTGCTCTTGCTTTTTCAATTTTAGCGCCATCACTGCAGTTAAAACACTGAACATATTCATTCGCAGCTAATACTTGTTCAATTACTATTCGGGAAGTATTAAACATGGCATTGCTTATTACGACACCACCAAAGTTACCTTCATGCTGCCACTGACTATCTCCATACATTAAATCACCAAGTGCATCAGCACCTTCCTTGCTATTATAATAAGCACTATACTTTGAATGATGATACCCTTTTTGCTTGTAGCCATTATCAAGACCAAACAGATATATATTCTTAAACCCAAGGTGAACTGGTGCACTCACACCAACATTCCCAACTAATGGGTTGACTCCGCCAATAGATGTATATTTTCTTAAGTTAGGGAAGTTAACATGACAAAGAATAACACCTGGCTCACTAGCCTTAAAAAACAAAGCAGAATTATCAAATAACGTAGAACAGTAAGGGTGAATTACATCTGTGCTAAGAAAGAAAATGTCCTTCAGATAATCGGGATCATCCAAGTTGGCTAGAAAATCATAGACAATCTTAGTCCGTTCTGTTTCAACATGAATATCTGGTTTTATACCAACTTTATGCAAAGCTGATATAGCACTACCACAAGAGATCAAGATAGCTTTATCTCTATTTTTTTCAATAACAGGGAGGGAAGTATCTAGGGATGGGCCATTAGCGATCACAAAAATTGGGATGCGTTGATACTTTGTTGGTAGTTTATTCTCATTATTAATAAATGGTACTGAGCGCTGAATATTATCTACAGCATGAGAAAGTGCAATGAGGTTATCATCAAAAAAACCCCATCCCATTACTAATAAATAAAATTGCTTTTGAATACTCTCCATCAACTCCTTAATTTTATCATTCTGATAGCCCCACATAATAAAGGCATTAGCAATAAGAAAAGATCCTCGCTTATGAATTGCTGTTGAAAAATCACTAAAAATAGTTTCTTCATCCTGCCCTAACAGAATATGTAAACCAAGATTCTCTTGATGTAGATAATCAAGCAGAGGTGCCCAATCGAAACAAAAAAGAGATGCATAAAAAAGATCTAAATCTGGTTCAAAAAGAAATAAAGTTCCAATTTTACATTGTTCATAAAGATAACCAAGGTGATAACCCAACCCAACTCCAAACACTAGTGCGGTAGGAACTTCAGTTGGTACTTTTTTTAATGGTTCTTCTCGAATAGCAATATCATCAAGATAAGCATTGAGTTTATTAAGATACTCAACATGCATAAATCCGAGTGGATTGGCTTCTTGACTAAATGAGAACTTGGATAAGCCTCCTTTATCCATGAACTCTTTAACCAACGTCTCACAAATAAGATACGGTTCATCACCATATACCGCGACATCATCATCAATCCAAACCATATTTGGCTGGCCATTTTCATTACAAAAGAAACGAAATGGTCGGATTGGTTGATATGACTCATACATATCTGCAATATGGGGGATATACTTACGAAATGCAGCAATATTCTGAGAGAAACGAAGTGGTAAGGCCACCGACATGGCAGCTTCTTGCTCTGTACGTTCTTTTAGTCTTAAAGCAACACCTTCGGCTTTTTTCAAAATATCATCAATATTTTCCGACATCAGAACTCCTTGCGATTCGCACTATAAATTCGTTTTGCTTTACTCGCTAGCCCGATCGCAGATAACTTATTGAAAATGAGTTGATGGTGATCAGATGCCACTTTTTTCATGCTTTCTTCTTGTCGAAAAAGTAATGTAGCCAGTACAGTGGCATCTTGTTTCAGTGAAGGCTCACTTTCAACGAGATGTAGCAAACGATCAATCAAAGAAATCCGGTAATCCATACAGCTCAGTGCGTCAACATAGCTTTTTCTGGCTAATAGATATTGAAGTTGCTCGTAGTTTTCTGTGAGTGCTTGTTGCAGAGAGGCTAAAGTGGTCATTACAACTCACCCAGTTGCTGTCTCATCTGATAGCCCTGTTGTTTAGCAGACTCGGGTAACTGATCCCAACCAGATTTTATAGTTACCATCAAAGCCATGACCTCTTCAATCGGGGTCGCATCCAATGCCAAGCTCGCATCCCAAATTCGTTCATCCATATAGGAATAGAGGCTATATAGATCTTCAGCAATAGCCCCTTGACTCATATCAAGTGCATCCTGCAAACCATGTAATAACCCCTGAGCTTTCGATACTGCTGTAGATTTTGCTTCCATATCACGACGCTCAATTGCCCCTTTGGCTTGAGCCAAACGCTCAAGTACACCTTGCATCATGAGTTGAATCACACGATGAGGATCAGCAACAGCCAAGTCAGCAGCGACACTGGTTGCCTTATATGCTTTTAGATTACGCTGGTACATCGCCTACTCCTCGTAATATCAATTTATTTCTTGTTATTAATCTGTAATGATTGCAGCGCTGACGCAGAGTGATTCATTTTCACTAACAAGGCATCCAGGCTACCATATTGAGCACGTAGTGAAGCTTCGTATTTAACCAATTGAGCATTTGATGTGGCCTGCTTCTGATTCAAGCTACGCAGATCAGCATTCAAAACATCTGTACGTTGATCCAGCATACCGCCAGACTTGGAATACTCTTTTAAACCTGCGTTCAAGGTTGCAGCAATGCCCTTTTCTCCACCGAAAAGCCCAACGACCTGGTCAAAGTTTTTATCAACGGCCTCATCAAATTTTGTTTTGTCCAGAGACAACTTGCCTTTGTTGTCCATCTTAATACCTACTTCGAAGATGGTTGAGTAAGTCGTACTGGTACCAGCTTTATTTGTTACAGTATTAGCCATAAAACTGCTAATGGTACGTGTGCTCGTATCACCAGCAAGCGCGCCACCATCATCTTGTCGAACTCCACCAACAATACTATTACGCTTGCCCAGCGCATCCATTTTATCTTGAAGCGCGTTATAACCATCAATAAACTGCTTGACCATATCCTGAATCGCAGTTTTATCTGTTGTTATCGCGACTTTATTGGATTTCAGAGTCGTGCCATCACTCTCTTTATCGGATACACGTAAAACTGTTAATTTCAAATCCTGAATAGAGTCGTCAAACACATTGGTATCACTTTTCAGTGTATTACCATCAACAGTAATTTCAGCACTACTAGCGGCTTGCTTCTGGCTCATCACAGAACCAGCAGCACCAGTTGCAAATATATCAAGCTCAGAATTATTGCCAGAGATCACCAAATCGTTGCCATCTCCAGACATACCGGAGTCAATAACAAATTTCGCCTTACCATCTGCAGTATTGACGATATTTGCACTAAGACCGAAGTTATCTCCATTGCTATTGATACTTTTACGAATGTCTTGCAGTGTATCCCCTGCTTTGACATCAACCTTAAACTCCTTGGTACCAGCTTTAAAAGTTAATTGACCATCTTGAGTTACAAGTGAGGTAGTCGAACTGGCAAATTCACCTTCGACACGGCTAGTGGTAGCCAATTTATTGACTGTAATATTGTACTGGCCATTGGAGCCACCACTTTTACTCTCCACCTTCATCACCGGGTTATCTTTATCTTGGGTTATGGTGACGGCTCGCTTGTTGAAAGCCCCTGGTTTGCTCAAAGTATCGAGAATATCAGTGAATGCGGTGAGGGATGACTTCAGCTGACCTATACCAGATATGCTGATCTGGGTGCTGTTTTGCTTGGTCAAAATGGGTTTCTGTAACTGGGCCTTCTTGGCAGCCACGCTAGCAGAGATCACACTCTCAAGATCAAGCCCAGAGCCCGCCCCGGCAGAAGTAATGGCCATGTTATCTTCTCCTCATCAATTCGATTCAAATCTCGCGATCAAACAAAAGCCCGCGTTTAGGGTTTGCCCCTGCTTCACCTTGCTGCAACGCCTGGATCCGCTTGTGGATAGCAATCAACTCTTCCGTAGGGATCTGGCGGATCACCGTGCGGGTATCAGAGTCCATTACCTTTATTACCATCTGGCCAGACTCTTTCTCCATGCTGAAATTAACTGTCCATCCTTGCAATTTCCCAAACTCTTGCAAGTTTTGTACCTGTTTTTCAATATCTGCCCGACTATGCACTTGTTGAAGCTCAGTTTCCTTGGGCTGCTCCTGACTTTTCTGCTGTAAAGTCCCGGCATCCTCTACCACGCCAGAAAGCAGTTGAGCGGCCACTTGGCCGCTCTTGTCATTTAGCTGTAAGGAAGCGCCATTGGCAGATGACAGATTGCCTATTTCGGTTGCCATCTTATCTCTCCCATCTTAGTCAGCTTGGTCTACTCATTACCCAAGCAGGGAAAGAGCAGACTGCGGTCTCTGGTTAGCCTGAGCCAAGACACTGGATGCGGCCTGTTGCAGAATATTCTGCTTGGTCATGTTAGCAGTCTCGGTTGCAAAGTCGGCATCACGGATGCGAGAACGAGCGGCACTAACGTTTTCCGCGATATTAGCTTGGTTACGAATAGTCGAATCTAATCGGTTTTGTACCGCACCAAGCTCGGCTCGTTTGCTATCGACTACCCCCAACATAGTATCCACCGCTGCCAATACGTTCTGTGCATTCGTCTGAGTACTGATACTGATGCCACCCGTAGTAGATCCACTAGTAAAAATAAGGGACACGGCCAAAGTACCACCACTTGCAGCAGTGACCGTTGTATTTGCCGCTTCTGCAATACCAGAGATACTAAAACCAGCATTTTGGGTCAAACTGAAACTGATTGTTTGGTTAGCATCAGCACCGACCTGAAAGATACCACTATAGTTACCATCTAAGAGCTTGGTACCGGCAAAAGTCGTGTCTTTCGAAATCCGGTTGATTTCAGAGCCAAGTTGGTCAACTTCCTTTTGCAAAGCTTCACGATCTTTAGCTGAGTTGGAACCGTTTGCGGATTGCTGAGCCAACGTACGCATGCGCTGAAGCATGCCGGTGACTTCATCCATGGCCCCTTCGGCAGTCTGAGCCAAAGAGATACCATCGTTAGCATTTCGGTTACCCTGATCCAGACCGTTGATCTGGGAAGTCAAACGGTTGGAGATCTGTAGACCCGCCGCATCATCTTTTGCGCTGTTGATGCGCAGACCGGATGCCAGACGCGTGTACGAGGTATCCAGAGATTTGGTGGTATTCATCAAATTACGCTGGGCGTTCAGTGATGACGTATTGGTGTTAATGAACATGGCCATAATAAATTCTCCCGAAGAACATGCGACTGCGGGTTGCGTCGTCAAAACCGCACGACGTCCCACCGTTTGAAGAGAAGGTTGAACATTCCTGTCTCTTCAGGCGGGTGTCTGTTTGAACGAACAGGCCACCCGCAGTAGTGCAAACGTTGGATTCCGAACACCCCTCGATTGCTTCACTTTATTTAACGGCAGCGCAGAGACAAGCTTTAGGAAAATTGTTGCCTAAAGCGGCAACTTTTATCCGGCTGGCGGCAACAGAACATGAATTGAGCAGCATCACCATGCAACTCACCGCTGATGATGACCCAGTTTACGGCATGAGGTACATTGGCACGGTTCATGCTTAGACAGAGTGACGTCAATTTGGCGACACAATAAAAAGAGGCCGGTAAACCGGCCTAAAGATGAGCATATGCTCAGGAGAATATGACCAAGCGTGACAGAACTGAACAGCTGGACAACACTTGGCATTACTAGTAGAGAATTATATCTCTCCCGATAGAACAGAGTGCGACCCGAACACCCCTTTGTTCCATCTCTTGACCAGGGCGGCCTGAACAACCGCCCTGTTTTCTTTTGTTAGCCTTGCAGCAGTTGAAGTGCTGACTGAGGTCTCTGGTTGGCCTGAGACAGGATACTGGAAGCTGCCTGCTGCAGGATATTCTGCTTGGTCATATTGGCAGTTTCGATGGCAAAGTCTGCATCTCGGATACGGGAACGAGCTGCGCTGACGTTTTCCGAGATATTGGCTTGGTTGCGAATGGTCGAATCCATCCGGTTCTGTACTGCCCCCAGCTCAGCACGCTTGCCATCTACAACTGCCAACATGGCATCGGTTGCAGCCAAAACGTTTTGAGCATTTGTTTGAGTACTGATGCTAATACCACCAGCTGTAGATCCGCTAGTAAAGATGAGGGAAACAGCCAGAGCACCCCCACTCGCCGCTGTTATTGTTGTATTGGCTGCTTCGGCAATACCCGAGATACTAAAACCCGCATTTTGACTCAGACTAAAGCTGATAGTTTGATTCGCATCGGCTCCCACCTGAAAAATACCACTGAAAGAGCCATCCAACAGTTTGGTCCCTGCAAATGTGGTAGAGGTAGAGATACGGTTGATTTCAGCACCCAGTTGATCGACCTCTTTTTGCAGTGCTTCACGATCCTTGGCAGAGTTGGAACCGTTAGCCGACTGTTGTGCCAAAGTACGCATACGCTGCAGCATGCCGGTCACTTCATCCATGGCCCCTTCCGCAGTTTGTGCCAGAGAGATACCATCATTAGCGTTACGGTTACCTTGGTCCAGACCGTTGATCTGAGAGGTCAAGCGGTTGGAAATTTGCAGACCCGCGGCATCATCTTTGGCGCTGTTGATACGCAAACCAGATGCCAGTCGAGTGTAGGAAGTATCCAGTGATTTGGTCGCGTTCATCATATTACGCTGAGCGTTGAGTGATGAAACGTTAGTGTTGATAAAAAGGCCCATGACTATTCTCCTAAGCTATTAAATTTACTCTTCTATTTGCTCTGGCTTTATTATTTTCTTTGCCCGATGCGTCTTATTTAACGGCTCGTTTTTGGATGTCTTTAGCATTTTTTCAACGCTTCATCGCATTAACGCCGCTTACCTTATATATCGGCGAGTCGAGGGGAAACTTAAGGAAAAAATCGGACCTAAACCTGTGATGAGCTCAACCTTCTGAAGCCCGCCAACGGCGGAGAGCTACGGGCACGCACGAGCCTCGCCCGGTTCATGCCGCGAGAAAAAATCCGTCCCGACTCTCAATTTTGTCGAGCACTGTTGGCGATTGGGCTCACCAGCCCCTAAAATCGCGGCCCCATCAACAATTTGGCGTGAGTTGTTCTCCATGCAGACACTGGTTGAGCAGATTGTTTACATCAGCGACATGTTTGGTACTGCGGTATTCGCGTTTTCAGGGGTATTGGTGGCTGGCCGACTCAGAATGGACGGGTTTGGCGTCATGGTTTTGGCGGCGGTCACTGCCATCGGCGGCGGCACCATCCGTGACATGATCCTGGGAGCCACCCCTGTATTCTGGGTGCGCGATCCCCTCTATATCTGGGTCGTCATTGCGACGGCGCTGATCGGTATGTGGATGGTCAAACTGCCCCGCAGGATGCCCTGGTATGTACTGCCGGTGGCGGATGCCTTCGGACTGGCCCTCTTTACCGTGATCGGTGCCCAGAAGGCCCTCAACTTCGGCACCCCGGGGCTGATTGCCGTGATCATGGGCACCATGACCGGGGTAGCCGGTGGCATGATCCGCGATGTACTGGCGCGGGAGGTCCCCATGGTGCTGCAAAAAGAGATCTATGCCACCGCCTGTATCCTTGGCGGCATTCTCTATACCCTGGCGCTGGAGGCAAACATGGACAGGGTAACGGCCATGCTCATCTGCATGACGGCCGTGTTTGGCCTGCGGGTCGCGGCTATCTACTGGCATCTTTCGCTACCGACCTTCTCCCTTCAACGCAATTGAGAGCAGGCCCACAGCGTCATCATGTCGCTGTGGGCCACGCGTTGAACCAAATAGGCTTTTCTGTTGTCATAGAAGCAGTCGTTGTTAGCCGGAACTTCTCATGCGCAAAATCGGTATGCTTACCACCCTTATCCTGGCGAACGTGACGGCAGCCCACGCCGAAGCACAAGTGGTATTTGGACGACTGGCCTCGGCGCCGGTGCAGCAGTTCAACCAGCAGATACGCCAGGCAAGCCATCAACAGCAAAACTGGGTTAATGACTACCGTGAGGTAGCTCTGCGATTCGTCGGTCATGGTGACACGCCCAGCCGCATCCATGCCCAGCAGCTGGACAATGATCTGGTGCTCTCGGTCGCCCTCGACGGCAGCAAGAGCGACATGATCTACATCCTGACCCTCTATCGCAGCAACAACCTGTGGCAGATGCGGGAGGCGGAAATGGGCTGGCGTTGTCAGGGGCAAGACTCCTTCACTCCGGTTCCCTGTCCCTGATAGTCATTGCTCACTCTGTGAAATAAAAAAATCCGGCACATTGGCCGGATTTTTTTATTGAAGGTAAAAAACACGCTTATGGGCGGTACACCTTGACGTTGTCAAAGCCCTTCTCTTTCAGATAGAGCGCCTGCAGCTTGCTCATCACGCCGCGATCGCAGTAGAGCAGGTAGGTCTTCTCTTTGGGCAGATCGCCAAAGGCCGTAGCCAGCTTGAAGAAGGGGATATGCAGCACTTCACGATCTTCCACCACCAGCGGCTTCTCATCGTGTTCGTCGGCAGAGCGGATATCCAGGATCACCTCGTCAGCGCCCAGCACCTGAGTCGTTTCCACCTCTTGTACTTCAGCGGCAGTCTCTTCACCGATACGACGGATATCGAGGTAACGGGCCTCAGAGACCACCTTGTCCAGAATGGAGAAGTCAAAATTGGCCTCTTCCTCTTCAATGCGGGAGAGCTCGGCCTTCACGGTCGGCTTCTTGGAGATGACACCGCAATACTCCGGCATGGTCTCGGCAAACTCCAGGGTGCCGATGCGGCGGGCTTCACTGATGATATCCGGCTTGTCCCAAGTAATGAGCGGGCGCAGGATCACCTTGTCGGTGACCCGGTCGATCACGTTCAGGTTGGTGAGAGTCTGGCTGGAGACCTGACCCACGCACTCGCCGGTCACCAGCGCCGGGATCTGGAATTCATCGGCCACCTTGGCGGCAGCACGCATCATCATCCGCTTGAGCACCACCCCCATCTGACCGTTATCGATCTTCTCTAGGATC
Organism: Aeromonas sp. 102P; assembly: GCF_051920345.1. Classification (NCBI taxonomy): domain Bacteria; kingdom Pseudomonadati; phylum Pseudomonadota; class Gammaproteobacteria; order Aeromonadales; family Aeromonadaceae; genus Aeromonas; species Aeromonas sp. 102P. The sequence goes on from NZ_JBQBCZ010000001.1 coordinate 3,420,763, forward strand.
TCGGCAACCACCGGCTCGAAGTCGACCGCAGTGAAACGCACCCGATGGGATGAACCGAAGCGGTTCCACAGGTGATAGGCTACCTGCTTGACGCCGATTTCGTGAGCTGCGCCGCCCAGATTGAAGAAGCAGTAGTGCACGCGACAGCCGCGCTTGATGAACTGGAACGATGCCACGCCGGAGTCAAATCCGCCGGAGATGAGGCTCAGCACATCTTCCTGGGTGGCAATGGGCATGCCGCTCAGCCCCTGATGGATGGCGCTGACAATGAAGAGCTCTTCGCCGTCAATCTCGAGGTTGATCTTCACATCCGGGTTCTTGAGGCGCACGCCGTTGCTTTCGCAGTGCTGGTTCAAACCACCACCCACGTAGCGCTCAATCTCGAGAGAGGAGAACTCGTGCTTGCCGTGGCGCTTGGCGCGCACGCAGAAGGTTTTCCCCTTGAGCTGGTCGCCCCAAACGGCTTTCACCTGCTCGAAGATGTCGTGCAGATCGGTAAACTTGCTGGCTTGTACCTCGAGGAAGGCCTGAATGCCGGGAATACAGGCCAAAGCTTCGATAGCCTGCTCGCGGAACTGGTCATTGCGGGAGCTCACGATCAGCTTGTCCCAATCCATCCGTACTCGGGCATCGTCGTCGAAGCGGCGCAGGACGTTGCGGATATTGCCCTGCAGGATCTTGATAAAGCGCTGGCGAACCGACTTGCTCTTGATGGTGATTTCCGGGAACAGCTTGATAATGAACTTCATGGTAATGACTCGGGTGACCTTGATTTAAGGGCGCGAATTATATCAGAACTTTGTGGCCAGCGCCTACTGGATGAGCGTTTGCTCACATTACCCCACGCAGTGTTTGCCGTGCAGCGCCAATCTTGCGTATATTCCCGACCCTGATCCTCGCCAGGTTTTTGACAACAGACTGATCCGATGAAGACCTATATCTACTACCCCGGCATGGAGGTACGCGACGAGCTCTGGCTCAAATTTGCCCTGCTCTATCTGGAGCGGCTCGCCTTCGTCTTCACCGTCAGCGAAAAGAGCGGTCTCACCGCCCTGCTCGATACCCTTCAACAGCAGACCGATCTGCTGGCCGAGCGGCCCGATGCCGCCTTCTTTGCCGCCATTACCCCGCAACTGGAGAACCAGATAAGCGGCCTGGTGGCCCCCGATTTCGTCCGCCACAAGGTGTTTGGCAACAAGGAGCTGATTGGTCGCTGGCGTCAGGAGGCCAACCACGACTGCTTCTGCCCGGATCAGGCGGGGCTGGAGCGGCTGCACGGCTTTTGCCTTACTCACGGCTTTGCGACCCGGGATGAAGGGGGGATCAGAATGGCGCGGCGCTTTGCCAACCTGCTCTCCATGCGTCTCGCCCGTGAGTGGGCACTCGCCAATGACGGGGCGCTTATTACCGATCACGACTATCTCGACCGCCTGCTCCATCTGCTCGAATCCCGCTACCACAATCGCGGTGGTCAGGATTGCTTCCACCTCGAGATCCCGTTGCAAGTGCCCACTCACCTGGCCGACATTCCGTTTGCAGAGCTGATTGCCCTGCGCGGGCGCAGCGGCTTTCGCCAACAGCTGGCCGAATTTCATCTGGCCATCGACAACCTGCTCGCCATGCTGGGTAGCGGCTATGCCGACCCGGCGGCCCTGACCCGCTTTGAGCAGGCTCAGCAAGGGCTCAATCAACTGCTCGGGCCCGAGACCCTCAGCATGCCACTCACCACCCTGGTCAGCACCAGCCTGCCCGCCGTAGCCATGCTCCACCAGTTAAAGGCGAGCCACCCCGAAAGCAACCTCATCTTCCATCCCATCAAGAAGAGCCACTTTCACCAGCGCAAGAGCCAGCACTTCTTCACCCGGCTCGGCCATCTGCGCCAACCGGGCTGAATGGGCGGAATGAAAAAGGGGTTGGCATTTGCCAACCCCTCTCGTTATCTGCGGCCTACCAATCATCACCACGATGATTGGCCCGCTCTTGCGCCTTCCTGCGCGCCTCCATCGCCCTGTCACGGCGGATATTGGAAGGGGTACAGGCAAACTGTTTCTGATAGCAACGCGCAAAACTCTCGGAAGCTGGTTCGAAAGGTGAATAGAACCCGGTACGTTCAGGAGAAACATGGTGATCACCATGATTGGTTGTGGCACAACCCGAACTCATCAGCACCAGCAAGGGACACAGAACACGCAGCAAAAGAGAACTCCCGATTGGATTTGAATGAACTCGTAATTATTCATAAATTAATTCATCCAATCAAATATTGATGCATTTCAAATGGTTAATTACATTCACCTCAATGGCTGTCGGCAAAACGATCAACGGGTGATGGTGCCAGCATCACTGTCAGGATGCACCACGCGAAACTCGATACGATCGCTGTTGCCCGCTTCATCCACCACCACCAGCTGATAACGACCCGCCACACTCAGCACCTGATCCCCGTCCCAGCGCAGTCGCTGGCCGTTGAGAAACCAGGCCGACTTGCCGACACCGCCCAGCACCTTGGGCTGCAACCGATAGCGCTGACTGCGGATAAGGTTGCCCTCCCCCAGCGCCACGATGCGAATGGGGGCCTGCAGCTCGGCGCTCTGCCCCTCCCCTGCACAACTGCTGGCGAGCAGCGACTGCCGCCGCTCGCTGGGGGACCGCCAAGGCTCCAACGACAACGGCCAGAGGGCCCGAAAACCGGATTGTGCCGCATCGGGGCAACGGGTCAGCGTCGGCTTGCCTTCGGCAGTGAGTGCAACTTGCCGCAGCGGCGAGGGCCAGTCCATGGGATCCGGCAAGGTGGGGGGATCGCGCCCTTCCAGCAACCAGGCACTCTGGCGCTGCAAACAGGCTTCAGGCAGGGTCGCGTTCGCCTTGCGCCCCAGCGGCCAGCAAATCTCGGCCTCGCTCACCGTGTTGGGCTGTGCCGGCAGAGGGCTGTTGTCAGCCAGTCGCGAGTAGACCGAAAGCAGCAGCGGCACCGCCGCGCTCTGGCCGTAAAAACCGGGCATAGGGGTACCGTCGGGGCGCCCCAGCCAGACGCCGATGGTCCAGCGACCGGAGACCCCCATCGCCCAGCTGTCACGATAGCCGTAGCTGGTACCGGTCTTCCAGGCCAGCCTGTTGACCCGGCCGGTCGCCTCGCTGGCAAAGGGCTGATCAGCCCGTCCCTGCGCGCTCAGGATCTGCCAGATGATCCAGGCCGATCCCGGGCTCAGCAAGGGGCGTGACACCGCCTGCTGCCCCGCCAGCCAGACCGGCATCGCCACCTGCCCCTGCCGGGTCAGCGCACTGTAGAGCGCCACCAGCTGCTCGAGTCGAATGCCCGCAGCCCCCAGCGCAATGGCCGGATTGGGTTTGTCGGAGAGCGCCAGCCGCACCCCGGCGTTGTCGAGGCGGCTGACCAGCTTGTCGGGCCCGAGCGCCTCCAGCACCTGCACCGCCGGCACGTTGAGGGATTGCTGCAGTGCCTGAGCGAGCGTCACCGGCCCCTGAAAGGCGCCGGAAAAGTTGGCGGGTCTGTAATCCGAGCCCAGCCTCGGCGCATCGGAAAGCAGGGAGGCCGAGTGCACCAACCCTTCATCCATGGCCAGACCGTAGATAAAGGGCTTGAGGGTGGAGCCGGGAGAGCGGATTGCCTGCACCATGTCGAGATAACCGTGGCGGCGCAAATTGCCATACTCGGCGCTACCCACATAGGCGCGCACCGCCATGGTTTTGTTGTCTACCAAGAGCAACGCCGCTGAGGTCTGCTCGGGGAAGCGGCGAATGTAGCTCGCCACCCGTCCCTCCAGCCAGCGCTGTAGATCCCCGTCGATGGTGGTGTGCACCAGCGCCCCGGTCTGATTGTCAGCGGCGAGGCGGGCAAAGAGCGGCGCCTCCATCGGCGTGAAGTGACCGCGGGCCAGCACCGGCTCGATACGTCCCTCCAACCACACCGGCTCGGGCCAGACCCCTTGCGCCACAAGTCGCTGCATCACCTTGTCACGGGCGACGCGAGCCCGCTCGGGATGCCGGTCCGGCCGGTTGCGGCTGGGAGCCTGCGGCAGCACTGCCAGCAGCGCCGCCTCGGCATAGGTCAGCTTGGCCGCACTCTTGCCAAGGTAGGCAAAACTTGCCGCCTGCACACCCTCCAGGTTGCCGCCAAACGGCGCCCGGTTGAGGTAGACGGTGAGCAAGGTGCGCTTGTCGTAGTGCCACTCCAGTTGCAGCGCACGGGCCATCTGACGCAGTTTGCCGGGCACGCTCCTGTGGTAGGGCTCGATAAGGCGCGCCACCTGCATGGTGAGGGTCGATCCGCCCGACACAGCCCGCCCATAGCGCTGCCACTGCCAGACCCCGCGCACCATGGCCACCGGATTAACCCCAGGATGACGCCAGAAGTAGCGATCCTCGTAACCCAGCAACGCCTCGATATAGCGGGGGGAGACCTGCTCCAGGGTCACGGGGTAGCGCCACACGCCGCTGGTATCGGCAAAGGCGCGCAGCGGCCGCCCCTTCATGTCTAGCACCACCCGCGCATAGGCGGGGTCGAGTGGTGGCGGCGGGAAAATGCGATCCAGCGCCAGCAATGACAGCAGCAGTGCTACAACGCCCAGCACCGAGCAACGCAGCCAGCGTGGCAGGCGACCAAGCCAGCGCCAGCCAGCGTGGCCAGTGCGACCTAATTTCAGCCAGCCACGCTGCCAGAAAGTGAGCGGGCGAACCCGCTCAAGGGAGGGAATGTTACTCAGAGATGATCACCTCATGGATATCCTCACCCACAGCCCGCAGCTCGGGGCGGTACATATCCTCCACCTGGGTCGGCGGCACCTGATAGCGACCCGGCGTCACCGCCCGCATCAGGTAGACCAGTTGCTGGTTGCTCCCCTCGCTCAGATCCAGCGCCGCCGTGTAGCGGTCATCGCGAAACTCCTGATGCTTGAGATAGTCGTTCCACTCGCTCTGCCACGCCGGTTTCCCCTCAATGGAGAGCTCTTCCAGCTTGATGCTGTTGCCAAGGGCCGGGTTCTCCAGCTCGAAGCCAGCGGGCACCATCTCCACCAGCAGGGCATCGGGCACCGCCGATTCGCTACTGACGTTGAGCCGCACCACCACCAGATCGCCCACCTTCACCTTGGCGGGATCAAACGGCTGACCGTCGCTGTTGAACCAGCTGCGGGTCACGCTCATCCCCTTGCTGATCCGTGCCGGTGCCTGTTCGGGGTAACCTACCAGTGTGCGCTGTACATAGAGGGACCCCCTGCCCTCGTTGGTGACGGAGCTCGCCGCCAGCGCCTCGGGGGCGCCCTGCTGCAGCGGAGCCGAACCGCTCAGGGATCCACTGCCAAGAGAGGAGGTTACCCTGGCCTGCCAGTCGGCGGCCGGATCGAAGCGGGCGAGTCGCAGCAGGGCGAGCCGCTCCTGAGTGCTGAGCCACTGACGATGTGCCAGGGTATCGGCTACCTTGGCACTGAGGGCTGGCCAGCGCTCCGCAGCCAGCTTGTGCTGGCGCAGCAAGGAGAGCTCAAGGGCTTCATCGCGCAGCGGCGAGCCGTAATCCCCGAGATAGTCATCACCGCGCTCGGTCGCCAATGCCCGGCTGAGGGCCTTGGCGGCGTTCTGCTCATCTCCCATGGCCGAGAGTGCCAGCGAGAGGTGCAAGAGCGGCAAACCGGAGCGGGCGTGATCGGCCTGCTGCTCCCAGATAAGGCGCAGGGTAGCGAGCGGCGCCTTGCCCACCCGGGCCAGCACATAGGCGCTGTAAGCCTGATAGGCCAACCGGCTGTGCTCGGGGGCACTGCTCCAGCGCTCACCATACTGACTGTCGGTGAGATAGCTTTGCAGCCGGTTCAGCGCCTGATTGAGCATTGCCTCCGGCACAGCGTCGCCTGCCTCCTTGCGCGCCAGCAGGTAGTCGGCGGCATAGGCGGTGAGCCACTGCTCTTCGTCAGAGCGACCATCCCAGAGGCCAAACCCGCCGCTTGGTAGTTGCAACCGCTGCAACCGTTGCAGCAGGGCGCGCTGCACATCCGCCTCACTCGCCGCTTTCTTGCCCTCTGCGGGTTTGCTCCAGGCGGCCCGCTCATCGGCCGTGGTCAGCAAGTAAGGCCAGGCACGGGACAAAGTCTGCTCCAGACAGGCATAGGGGTAATCGGCCAGCGCCTGCCACTGGGCTGCCGGATCCCAGGGCGGAGTGCCGGAGAGGCTGAGCAGCCCCTGCAGGTTGGCACGATCCAGCCCGGCCAGCTCAGCTGGCGCAAAGCTCATCTGCTGACCGGAGGCCAGCATCTGGTAGCGCTGGCGAGTCTCGGCCGGCCAGGGGGAGCGCAGCGGCAGAGTCCAGTCGCGGCTGATGGCAAAATCCTTGCCGCTGGCCGCCAACTGCAGGCTTGCCACGCCGCTTGCCCCGGTCACGGTGAGCGGCAGGGTCAGCCACTGCTCCTCGCCATTTTTAAGGGAAAGGGTGCCGGGCAGCTCACCGTTTGCTTTCAGCCCGCCATTGAGGGTCCAGGCAAGGGAGAGGGTCTGATCCTCGCCGCTCATGTTGCGCAGCTGCACCAGCGCCCGGGTCTCATCCCCTCTGGCGCCAAAGCGCGGCCAGCCAATCTCGGCCACCAAGGGCGCCACCACCTTGACGGCGCGCTCGGCCTCCCCGACTTGCTGTTCGTTCCAGGCCAGCGCCATCAGCGCCAACTCGCCATTGAAGTTGGGCAGATCGAGCGGGATCACCGCCTTGCCCTGCTCGTCAAAACTCACCTCGCCGCTCCAGAGTGCAGCTATTTCGACCCGGCTCTCCAGCGCACCGCCCTTTTTCAGCGGCGCCCGGTCACCCCCGTAGTTGAGGCGGGCCAGCTTGCCATCTTGCGGCGGGATCACCTGGCCATAGTTGTCGAACAAATCTTGGGCGAAGCGCTTGCGACCAAAGAAGATCTCGAACGGGTCGAGCGGCTGATAATCGCTGATGTTGAGCACGCCCCGATCCACCGCGGCCAGCACCACGCGGCCCTGACTGTTGGGGGTGGAGGTGGCGGTCACCTCCAGCCGGGTGAGCGGCACCGCTTTGTCCGGCGCGCTCAGGGTAAGCGGCAGACGGCGCGCTTCCCGATCCAGGGTGAGCGGCACCAGGCCGACCGAGCGCAGGCTCTGCCCCTGCTGCTTGCCGACTGGTTTGGAGGCGCTGTCTGGCGCGGCGATCTGGGCCGAGATATGCAAGTCATGGCGCTGCCACTCGGGACTGACCGGGATCTCGAACTCGCCGCGGGCATCCTTGGCATCACCGCCGGCCCCCTTGAGCTCGATACGCTGCCACCAGCGCAGGCCGTCGCCATCTTCCACCAGCAACAACCCCTTGCCGGGGCGCGGGGCCACCAGCGTCACTTTGGCCTTGTCGCCCGCCTGATAGGCGCGCTTGTCGAGGGTGATGGCAATCTTGTCAGGCCGCGCCTGCTCGCCACCGCCGCCCCAGGCGTAACTGCCGATCTCAACCCGCAGGCTGGATTGATGGCCCTGACTGTTCTCCACCTCCAATCGATACCAGCCCGCGGCGAGTTGCAAGCTTAGGGGGGTCGGCCCCTTGCCATCCAGCTGCAGGGTCTGCTCCTGCTCCAGATAAGGCTGGCTGTTGAACTCGTACTTCCACCCCTCGCCATCGGCGTAGTGCCAGTAGTAGTCGCGGTACTCGTTGATAAGGCGCACCTTCACCGCCCCCGCCACCGGTTGACCTTGCTCATCGAGGTTGAGGATCTGGAAGGGGAGCGGCTTGCCCCCTTCCACCCGATCCGCCACGAAATCGGCCTTGAGTGCCGGCCACTGGCTGCCCGCAGGCCAGCCATACTGGGTGCGGCTGCGATTGACGGCGCGGCCACCGGGCTCGGAGAGCGACACCCGATAGGCCACCTCCAGCGGCCCGAGGGTTCGCACCCCATCGAGCTCATCAGCAAGCGAAAAAGTCCCCTGCCCCTGCGCATCGAGGGTGAGATTGAGGGGCTCGAGATCCTTGGCCTGCTCGGCGAGCAGCACATCCCCCAAAGTGAACTCCTGCCACTGGGTAAAGGGCATGGTGGCGCGGCTGATCTTCACCTCCGCCTTCGCCTTGGTGGCGCTCGCCGGTGCACCGTAGAGATAGTCCCCCTGCAGTGGCAGAGTCAGGGCGGCGTCCAGATCCGTGACTTCACCATCCGGCCCCTTGCCAAGCTGCAGTTTGAGCCGCTCCGGCAAAAACTCCTCCACCAGAAAAGGCCACTCGAAACGACTGCCGGCGGCGGTCTTGAGGTTGATGGTCCAGCGCCCGAGCGGCGCATCGTCCGGCAGGCGCAGACCGTAGTGGGCCGCGCCAAGATTGTCCGGTAGCAGCCGCTTTTGTTCGAGCAGCTGACCATCCGGCTGTTTCACCTCCAGCTCCACTGCCATACCGGGCAACAGCTGGCCATCCTGCCCCTTGAGCAGGATCTCGCTGTCGAGCCGCTCGCCGGGGCGATAAAGGTCTCGCCCGCTAAAGAGATACAACTGCTGGGCCTGCCAGGGCTGGGTGCCGAGATCGAAGGTGGAGAGGTCGAGCGCAGCCCCATCGAGACGCAGCACCGCCAGATGGTTGCCCTGCTCGGCCAGCAGCAAGCGAGCACCCTGCACCTGATCGAAGCGGCGATGGCCCTGTGGATCCGTGGTTTGCACCTGCAGCCGGTTGCCTTTCTCGTCGAGCAGGGAGAGCTGCACATCCTTGAGCGGGTCGGCGCTGGCCAGGGAACTCACGAACACCTCCAGCTGATCGCGGTAACGGCGGGCACTGAGCCCCATGTCGCTCACCGCAAAATAGGTGGTCTCCTTGCGCCAGTCGTAGTTGCCAAGGGGCGACATCACCGCAAAGTAGACGCCAGCCTCAGCCAGCTGCGGCTCCTTCACATTGATGAGGCGGGTCTCGCGCCGGTTGGCATCGAGCTCCAGCGCATAGCGGCCGCTGAATACCCGCTTGGCCCGCTGGGTGATCTGCTCAAGCTCCCAGTTGCCCATGCCGGAACCGGGACGATACTCGGCCAGGAAACGGGGCAGGTATTCGGCATCGACCCGAAAGAAGTCGATATTGACCTCATCCACATTGACCGCGCTGATGGGCAGGCGCAGCTCTTGGCGCAGCGGCAATACCATGCCACTGGCGGTAAAGGAGGCTCCCGCCTCCAGCGGCCGGGTCTTGAGGGTCCAGCTCTGAGGGGATGGGCCCAGCCCCGCCTTGAGGCTCACTTCATAGCTTTTATCGGGCTGCACGTTCGGGAAATAGAGGGTGCGACCATCGTCGGCGAGGATCCACTCCCCCTGCACCTGCTTGCCCCCCTCACTGACCCCGAGCCAGCTCTGCCAATTGGCCTTGGGCGACAGGGGGCCGGAGAAGACCAGCGCCAGCGCCGGGGCATCCCGATATTGGCGGGCATTGGCCTGCACTACAGAAGTTGGCGCCCCGGCCTCCTGCTGGGCTGTGGATTCTGTGGTCGATATTTGGCTGGTGGGCTTGGCAGGGCCGCAGCCAGACAGCAAACCGACCACCCCGCAAAGCAGCAGGGTTGACCAGCGGCGGCGCAGAGCGCCAGTTTCAGCGGTAGAGCGGTGAGAAGCAGAGGGAGAGTCGAAGAGGCGCATAGGTTCCATCCCGAGTTGGAGCGCTGCAAACGCAGCGTGGCTGGAAACAGGATAAGGCATCCTGCTCACCCGACACAAAGCTCATTACCCGAATGGGCACAATTCCGCCCCCCTGCAGCACGAGAACCCCCTTGCCCACTGATCCAGTGCGGCAAGAGTTGTCATCTAGTCATGGCTGGTCTCATTTTTCGCTCCGCCTTTGAACCAGCGAAACAGGATGGCCATGACGGCCGCCAGAAACAGCACCAGCGAGGTAATCAGCAGGGCCCGGGTCAACAGTTCGCTGTGGTGGAGGAAGAAGGGGGTATTCATCGCCAGCTTGCCCACCAAACTGAGGCAGAGCGCCCACATAAAGGCACTGGCAAAGCTGGCCACGCACATCCGCAGCACGCTCAAGCGGCCAATCCCCATCAGCATGGGGGTCAGCACCCGCACGAACGGGATAAAACGGGAGGAGAACATCGCCAGAAAACCGTACTTTTTCAGCAGCCGGGTCGCCTTGGGCAGGCTGTCGGGAGGCAACATCCGTTCGATATGATCCATAAAGCAGGTGCGCTGCAGGGCCCGTCCCTGCCAGTAGGCGAGCACGGAACCTATGCCAGCAGCCAACGGCAGATAGACAAGAGTCACTTCGGGGCCAAACACCCCCATGCCCACCAACCCACCGGCCAGCAGTACCAGGCTGTCCCCCGGCAGGGGCAGGAAGACGAATGCGGACTCCAGCAGCAGTACCAGCATCAGACAACTGTTCAGCAGGGGTACCGCCTGCATCTGAACCAGGGCGTCAAAATCCTGATGCCAAATGGCCATCAGCATATCCAGCATGTCACTCTCCCTACTACACGGTTCATCATGAACGAGGCAGGGGTTATAGCACCCATCCCCTGAACAAAACGTTAATTTTGTCCGGCACAGGAAATAAAGTGTGTCGAAATATTGCAGCAACGAGGGGAATGCAAGAAGGGCGAAAAGCAGAAACAAAAAGCCCCTCATCTTGCACGCACAAGGGAGAGGGGCAAACAGGCACAGAAATAAAACGGTTACTCGGCGGTGGCCATCTGCCAGGTTTTGAAGCCGCCGGAGAGATTCTTCACTTTAAAGCCGTGCTGACTCAGCAGGCGGCAAGCGACGTGACCACGCAGCCCGACCTGACAGCTGATCAGCAGCTCTTTCTCTTTGGGCAGCTCATGGAGGCGGCCACGCAACTCGTCGAGGGGGATATGCAGCGCCCCCGGAATGCGGCCCAGCTTGTCGAGCTCGGGGCCATTGCGCACATCCACCACCAGCTGATGGGGGTTACGAGCCTGTACCTCGGCCACGTGGCAGAGCAGGGTGTCCCCCTTCAGGTGGTTGCTTGCCACGAAGCCCGCCATGTTGATCACATCCTTGGCCGATCCAAAGGGCGGCGCATAGGTGAGCTCCAGATCCTGCAGATCAAACACGGTGAGACCGGCACGCTGGGCCACCGCCAGCACGTCGATGCGCTTGTCGATGCCATCCTTGCCGATGGCCTGGGCGCCATAAATCTTGCCATCCGGGGCAAACAGCAGCTTGAGGCTGACCGGATGGGCGCCCGGGTAGTAACCGGCGTGGCTGCCCGGGTGGACATAAACCTTCTCGAACGGCAATCCCAGTTGCACCAGTCGCTTCTCGTTGAGGCCGGTGCTGGCCACCGCCAGATCGAACAGCTTGCAGATGGCGGTGCCTTGGGTCTTCTTGTAGGTTTCGCTTCGGCCCAGCATGTTGTCGGCAGCGATGCGCCCCTGCCGGTTGGCGGGGCCCGCCAGCGGGATCAGCACAGATTCGCCTGTGACGAAGTCAATCTCTTCCACCGCATCCCCCACCGCGTAGATGAAGGGATCCGAGGTACGCATCCCGGCATCCACCTTGATGCCGCCCCGTGGGCCCAGCTCCAGCCCCGCCTTGGCGGCGAGCAGGGTTTCCGGCTTGACGCCGATGGCGAGGATCAAGAGACCGGTATCAAGATGGGAACCGTCATTGAGGGTCAGGCGCAGGCCACCGCTTTTGGCGGTCGGTACGGCGGAGGTCTTCTCGGCAGGCAGATCCAGACTCTCGATGGCGGTGAGGCCGGTGCGCAGGCGAAGGTCGATCCCCTCTTCCCGGATGCGGGCATGGAGCATGTTGGCCATCTCCTTGTCCACCGGAGCCATCACCTGATCGGCCAGCTCCAGCAGGGTGACATCCAGCTTGCGCTGATGCAGCGCCTCCATCATCTCCAGCCCGATAAAGCCGCCACCCACCACGGTAACGTGGCGCGGCTGATCGTGATGCAGGGCCGCCAGAATGCGATCCATGTCCGGGATGTTGCGCAGGGTATAGACATGGGGGCTGTCGATACCGGGGAAGGGAGGACGGATCGGCGCCGCCCCCGGGCTCAGCAGCAGCACATCGTAATGCTCGCGCTGCTCTTCACCGGTTTGCAGGTTGCGCACCAGCAAGGTCTTGCCCGCCTTGTCGATCTCAATCACATCGTGGAAGACCCGCACATCGACGTTGAAACGGCGCTTGAAACTCTGGGGAGTCTGCAGCAGCAAGGCATCCCGGTCGGGGATATCGCCCCCGATGTGATAGGGCAGACCGCAGTTGGCGAAGCTGACAAACTCGCCCCGCTCGAACATCACGATCTCTGCCTCTTCACTCAAACGACGAGCACGAGCCGCCGCCGATGCGCCCCCCGCGACACCACCGATAATCAGGATCCGTTTCATCTGCAAGACTCCTCATACATGATAATGGGCAATAAATTAGACTTTTCTAATTTAGAATTCAATGAAATTTTGTTTCACACCATTTTGCAGTATTCTTGCAACCCCGACGGTTGCTTAACAGGATGTTGTTTGTTCATGTCGTCTACCGCACTCAGTCATCTTCCTCCTGCCCTCCAGACGCCGCTCTTTTTCCGTCTGGACCTGCGCAGTCAACGGCTGGTCGCCCTGACCGACGTGATGCAAACCCCGCTCTACTGGCTCGACGAGCCGCGTGCTCCCTGGCCTGCCCAGCTGCCCGATGCCCTGCGCCTGCCCATCGAACAACTGCTGGCCAACGGCCATGGCGGCAAGATCACCGTGCGCTTTGCCAGCCAGCTCTGGCACATCGCCCTCGCTCACGAGCAGGATGGCTTCTGGCTCATCTGTCTGCAGAACCTTCGTCAGGAGCCCATCGCCGATCTGGCATTGCAACTGCCGCGCCTCAGCCAGATGGCGAGCCAGCAACAGTATGCGCCCCTGCTCGAGGCCCTTAAAGAGAGCTTGGGGGCCGATCGGCTCATCCTCTGGCACTATCAGGCCAACGGCGATCTCGGCAGCGAACAACTCACCCCTGTGTTCACCCTGGGGGTCGAGGCGCTCTACCCCATTCGTGGTGACAGCCGCTATATCCGCGCCCTGCGTACCCGCAAAGCGTTGAGTTTCTCGGAGGCCACCCACCAGCCGATGCTGAGCAATCACCTCTATCTGACCAGTGCCGGTGTGCGCTCACGCCTTGATGGTGCCCTGCTGGAGCAGGACAAGCTGTTCGGGGTGCTGAGTCTGGAGTATCTCGATCCCACCCCGCTTAGCGAGGAGATGTTGCAGCTGGTGCGCAGCAGTGCCCAGCTGCTCGGCCACTGGCAACCGCAACCGGAAGAGCGCTGCGCCGAGCTGGCCCTCCCGCCCGAGCTGCACCAGCAGACCGGCATCGACTACTGCAAGACGCTGGTAAGCTGGGCCATGAGCGCCAGCGGTGCCCGGGTGGGCTGGATCGGCGAGTTCCAGCCCCGCGGTCAGGATCTCTGGATCATCCCCCGCTGCGTCATCAACGAGGAGATCTGCTCCACCCTCAAGCCCATCCAGCTCGACCCCGGCCCCGCTCAGGAGCTGTTCCAGCATGGTCAGGCCATCTATGTGGAAGATCTGCCCGTGCGCTATCCCAAGGCGACCCGGCTGCTGGCCCTCAATGCCAGCGCCTACATCGGCATTCCACTCCATGGCCAGAGCGGCGCCCCCATTGGCCAGATCACCCTGCTGCTCGATACCCCCCTTGAGGAGCCCGAGCCCCTGCTGGATCTGTTGAGCAGCCAGCACGAGCGGGCCGCCATCGAACTCAAGCGCCTCGCCACCGACGATGCCCTGCGACTGGCCGAGGTAGCCTTTAATACCCACGATGGGCTGATCGTGATGGATCACAACGGCATCATCCTCAAGGTCAACCACTCCTTCAGCCGGATCACCGGATTTGGCGAGGTAGAGGTTATCGGTCACTCCATTCGCAAGCTGCGCCCCACCTACTACGGGGATCATCTCAAGGAGGATGTCAGCCGCACCGTCAACGAGCAGGAGTTCTGGCTTGGGGAAGAGCGCTGCCTGCACAAGGATGGTCACCTCTTTCCGGTGCGCTTGATGGTGAACGGCGTCAAGGATGAGCAGGGGGAGCTCAGCCACTTCATCTGCAGCTTCTACGACATCACACAGGAAAAAGAGGCGGCCAGACATATCGAGCAGCTCGCCTACTACGACGATCTCTGCGGTCTGCACAACCGGCGCAGCCTCAACCATATTTTGCAGCAGACCCTGAGCGCCCCCAACGGCCAGTGGGGCGCCCTGCTGCTGGTGGATCTCGACAACTTCAAGTCGATCAACGACTCCCTTGGTCACGCCTGCGGCGATCTGCTGCTGCAGGCCGTGGTGCAACGTTTCAGGGAGCTGCCCCAGGACAATCTGGTGCAGGCGCGCATCTCGGGGGATGAGTTTGCCCTGCTCTTTACCCAGCTCGGACAAGGCGAGGTCACCGCCAAAATTCTGGCAGAGCACTTCGCCCGCGAGCTGATGGGGCTGTTTCGCACCCCGTTTGACATCGGCGATCACAAGCTGCACTGCAGCGCCTCGGTGGGGATCAGCCTCTTCTCCGGCAACGAGATGGATCATCTGGTCCTGATGCAACAGGCCGACACCGCGACCCACATGGCAAAGCGCGCCGGTCAGGGCCACTACGTCTTTTTTACCGAGGCGATGGCCCAGCATGAGAAGAACCGGCTGACCCTCACCAATGAGCTGCGCGATGCCCTGCGTCACCACGAGCTGCAACTCCACTATCAACCGCAATACCGGGTCGACAATGGCTCGCTGTCGGGTATCGAGGCGCTGCTGCGCTGGCAGCGCAGCGACGGCACCATGGTGCCACCCGGGGAGTTTATCCCCATCGCCGAAGAGACCAGCCTGATCCTCGAGATCGGCTACTGGGTGATGAAGACCGCCTGCGCCCAATACAGCTTCTGGCTCAACCGTGGCCTGCAGATCCCCCATCTGTCGGTCAACGTCAGTGCCCGCCAGTTCCACACCCAGGGCTTCGTGCAACAGGTGGAGTACATCTTGCGCGACACCGGTGTGCCCCCCTCCCGCCTGCTGCTGGAGGTGACCGAATCGGTAGTCTTGGAGAATCGGCAGGAGAGTATTGCCAGAATGCGCCAGCTCAAGGAGCTCGGCATCCTCATCTCCATCGATGACTTCGGCACCGGCTACTCGTCTCTGGCCTATCTGCGGGATCTGCCCGCAGACGAGGTGAAGCTGGACAGAAGCTTCATTCAAACCCTGGTACACAGCGAACAGGACAGAGCCATCGTCAAGGCGATACTCGATCTGGCCCAGGTCTTCCGTTTTACCGTCACCGCCGAAGGGGTGGAAGAGGAAGCGCAGCTGACCATCCTCAAAGCACTGGGATGCCAGCATTATCAAGGGTTTCTCACCAGTCGGCCGCTCACCGTCAAGGGGCTGGAGCAGCTGCTTGGCAGCCGGGCGCCGGACTAAAGGTGTAGGATCAATAGGGGTTTATGTAATAAAATAACGGCCTGCTCGAATCGTTGGAGTTGTTTATGTCTGTCATTAATCGGATCCCTGCCGTTGAAATCAGCCAGCCAGCCGGAGCTCACGGCACCGTTGGCCGGATCCATTCCGTCGAAACCTGCGGCACTGTCGATGGCCCGGGAATACGCTTTATCGTATTCATGCAAGGCTGCCTGATGCGCTGCAAGTACTGCCACAACCGCGATACCTGGGATACCGAAGGTGGCCGCGAAGTGACCGTACCGGAGTTGATGAGTGACATCACCAGCTATCGCCACTTCATGAATGCCTCCGGCGGTGGCGTGACAGCGTCCGGCGGTGAAGCCATGCTGCAACCGGCTTTCATTACCGAACTTTTTACCGCCTGCAAAGAGAAAGGGATCCACACCTGTCTCGACACCAACGGCTTCGTCCGTCATCTCGACGAACAGGTGGACAAGCTACTCGACCAGACCGATCTGGTGCTGCTCGACATCAAACAGATCAATGACGAGAAACACATTCCGCTGACTCACGTCAGCAACAGATACACCCTGGAGTTTGCCCGCTATCTGGCGGCCAAAGGCAAGACCATGTGGATCCGCTACGTGGTGGTACCGACCTGGAGCGATGACGACGAGAGCGCCGAAGGGCTGGGCCAGTTCATCGCCGAGCTGGGCGAGAGCGTGGAGAAGGTGGAGCTGCTCCCCTACCATGAGCTGGGCAAACACAAGTGGGACGTGCTGGGCGATCCGTACGAGCTGAGCGGGATCAAGCCCCCCAGCAAGGAGACCATGGAACGGGTCAAGGGCATCCTCGGCAAGTACCACAACAACGTCAAATATTGATGGTAAAAGCAGGCTGACTCGTCAGCCTGCTCTGCTATGGGCGGTCGGGAAGACCGCCCGGACTCTACTGCATAAATGGACGACAAGATGAGTGAAGGACAACTCGCCGCCCTCCTGATCTGGCTGGTACTGCTGGCCTTCAGCCTGCGCCGCTCCCTGTGGCAAACCCTCTATGACAACCCCCTCTATCAGCACCTGCTGCTGGGGAGTGCCATCGCGCTGGTGCCGCTCTGGTATCTAAGGGCCGGTCTGCATGAGGGGCTGGAGGTCCATTTTCTCGGGCTCACCTCCCTCACCCTGCTGCTGGGCTGGCGACTGGCGTTGCTCGCCCCCTGCCTGACCCTGCTGGTGCTCGGTTACTTCGGTGTCACCAATCTGGCCGATTTTGGCTGGCAGGCACTGGTTGGCATCGCCCTGCCGGTAGCCACCAGCTGGCTGCTGTTTCTGGCCAGCTGGGCCTGGCTGCCGCGCCATCTCTTTGTCTATATCTTCGTGGCCGCCTTTCTCGGCGGCGCCATCACCATCTCGGTCAAGGTGGCCGCCAGTGCGTTGCTGATGGGGCTGAGTGACAGCTACCCCTGGCACACCATCACGGCGGATTACCTCTCCATCTGGCCACTGCTGTTGTTCCCCGAAGCCCTGCTCAACGGCATGGCGATGACGGTGCTGGCCATCTACCGCCCTCACTGGGTCAATACCTTCTTCGACCGTACCTATCTGGGCAAGTAACGCTCTCTTTCCTGATCTGCGCCCATAAAAAAGGAGAGGCCATCGCCTCTCCTTTTGGTATTCCGAATTCTGTCAAACCTTGGCTTAGTGCAGCTTCAGGGTCGGACGCAGCACACGGTTGATGCGACCCACCAGCATGATGAGGCCGGTCTTGACATAGCCGTGCAGGGCGATCTGGTGCATCCGGTAGAGGGAGATGTAGACCAGACGGGCAATGTAGCCCTCGACCATCATGGATCCACGCATCAGGTTGCCCATCAGGCTGCCCACGGTGGAGAAGCGGCTGAGGGAGACCAGCGAACCGTGGTCGTGGTAGAGGTAGGGCTTCATCTCGCCGCCGTTCATCTTGGCCAGAATGTTCTTGAACGCCTGGCTGGCCATCTGGTGGGCAGACTGGGCGCGCGGCGGCACAAACTTGCCATCCGGCTGCGGGCAGGCAGCGCAGTCACCGATAACGAAGATGCTCTCGTCACGGGTAGTCTGCAGGGTCTCTTTCACCACCAGCTGGTTGATGCGGTTCGTCTCAAGACCAGCGATATCCTTCATGAAGTCAGGTGCCTTGATACCGGCCGCCCACACCATCAGATCCGCTTCAATCAGCTCGCCATCCTTGGTGTGCAGACCGTCGCTGGTCGCTTCGGTGATCATGGTGGCGGTACGCACGTCCACACCCAGCTTGACCAGCTCCTGATGGGCGGCGCCGCTGATGCGCTCCGGCAGAGCCGGCAGAATGCGCGGGCCCGCTTCCACCAGGGTCACCTTCAGGCTGTCGGTGGTGAGGTTCTTGAAGCCGTAGGCGTAGAGCTGCTCGACCGCGTTGTAGAGCTCGGCAGAGAGCTCGACGCCGGTGGCGCCGCCGCCGACGATGGCAATCTTCACCTTATCGCCCGGCTTATATTCGGTGGCGAACTGCAAGAAGCGGTTCATCATGCTGTTGTGGAAACGGTGCGCCTGGGAGGGGCTATCGAGGAAAATACAGTTATCCTTGATGCCCTTGGTGTTGAAGTCGTTGGAGACAGAACCGATGGCCATCACCAGATAGTCGTAGGGCAGCTCGCGCTCGTTGACCACGATGTCGCCATTGTCGTCGTGGATCGGGGCCAGCACGATGCGTTTATCGTCACGCTTGATGTCGGTCAGGGTGCCGAGCTGGAAGTCGAAACCGTGGTTCTTGGCGTGAGACTGGTAGCTCAGGGCATCGATGCCCGCATCCATGGAGCCGGTGGCCACTTCGTGCAGCAGGGGTTTCCACAGGTGGGTGCGGTTGCGATCGACCAGAGTGATCTTGGCCTTGTTCTTCTTGCCAAGCTTGCGACCCAGACTGGTGGCCAGCTCCAGGCCACCGGCGCCGCCGCCTACAACGACAATATTCATCATGATGATTTTCCTCGGTTCCTCAAAACGAAAGGGAGCCATTGGCTCCCTAAAACGAAATCGGTCGACGTGATGGATCAGGCTTCTTTGAAGGCCTTCATCCGCTGCAGATGATGCGAGATATTTTTGAACTTATGAGTCTCGCGCTCATCCCACACGATGTCGTAATAGTTCTTCAATTCACGTTCAGTGTCCCGATTATCGCGCACTTCATCCTGAACGGAAAGGATACACAGGCAGTTTCCTGAATTTTTCTTACGAAATTCAGTTACACACTTGGTACCGATATCGTCATATTCTTCCGGCCGGTCGATCTTGCCCTGCATGTTCTCTTCCGGATGGAGGTTGGGGTTGAAGATCACCTGGCGAATGCCGCACAGAAAGCCGATCCGCTCGCTCCAGTAGCCACCAAGACCCACGCCGCAGATCAGCGGTTTGGGATCGGTACTCATATCGAGCTGTTTTTTCACTTCCTTGAGCAGATGGCTCATATCATGACGGGGGTGAACCGTGCTGTAGTGCACGAAACGCACATCATCATCAATAAACTGCAACTGCAGCACTTTCTCGTGATTGCCTGGGCTGGTGGCATCAAAGCCATGCAGATAGATGATCATGGATAAGACCTCAGGATCTGTGTCGGTTTTATCGAAACTACCCCAGCGGCGGCCCCGTGCGCCACCAAAACATCTAACTTTCTTGCTTTGGATCACGCCCCCGCCCCCGATTGCGCCCTGCGGCCCGCGAGTGCCGTCACATGCAGAGGGGCGCATTGCGAGCAACGTTATGGTGCCCGACTATCAAAGTGAGATCGCCAGACCAATAATGATAAACCCCTTACCAATCTGAGATGCCCTCACCTCCTTCCCCTGCCAGCAGCCGGACACTTATCTGGCCGGTATGTGACTCATCCCGCAAAAACAAGGCGTTATCGCCAAACGTTTTCTCTCGTGAGCAGCGTTGTGCATGTTTTGTGCACTGACCCGTGCTGCCCCGGATCCCTCTCACTACTGCCGAGGGATCTGGCTCCTCTGTCAATACACGAGATCAATGACCGGGAAAGCTGCGGCTTTCACTATCTTGCCTGTAGCAGTTGCGCGGGCTTCAAGGAGTGATCTGTTCATGAACGAGACCAATCCCCCCTCCCCCCAACCAGGTGCGCGCAAGCGCCCGGTGGATGAAGTGGAGCGCATGCTCCCCATGGGCCAACTCTTTACCCTGGGCCTGCAACATGTGCTGGTGATGTACGCCGGCGCCGTGGCGGTGCCATTGGTGATTGGCGGCAGTCTGGGGCTGCCCAAGGATCAAATCTCCTACCTTATCAGTTCGGATCTCTTCTGCTGCGGCATCGTCACCCTGCTGCAATGTGTCGGGATTGGCCGCTTTGCCGGGATCCGGCTGCCGGTCATCATGTCGGTCACCTTTGCCGCCGTGATGCCCATGCTGGCCATCGGAGCCAACCCGGATCTGGGGCTGACGGGCATCTTCGGTGCCACCATCGCCGCCGGTATCATCTCGACCCTGCTGGTGCCGCTGATAGGTCGGCTGATGCCGCTCTTCCCCACCGTAGTGACCGGGGTGGTTATCACCTCCATCGGGATCAGCATCATGCAGGTGGGGATCGACTGGATGGCGGGAGGCAAGGGCAATCCGGAATATGGCAGCCTGCGCTACATCGGCACCAGCTTTCTGGTGCTCGTCTTTATCCTGCTGGTGACCCGCTTCACCAAGGGCTTTTTCAGCAATATCTCGGTGCTGCTGGGGATCATCTTCGGTTTCGTGGTGGCCATCGCCATGGGCGAAGTGAGCCTCGATGGCCTCGGCGAGGCAGCCTGGTTTGCCCCCATAGTGCCCTTCGCCTTCGGCTGGCCCACCTTCGATCCCATCTCCATCGCCACCCTGACGGTGATCATGCTCATCACCTTTATCGAATCCATGGGGATGTTTCTGGCCCTTGGCGACATCGTCGGCCATCCGGCCAGGCGCGGTGATATCGTACGCGGGCTGCGGGTGGATGGCATCGGCACCATTATTGGTGGAATATTCAACAGCTTCCCCCACACCTCGTTCTCCCAGAATATCGGTCTGGTGAGCGTGACCGGGGTATCGAGTCGCTGGGTCTGCGTGATGTCGGGGGGGATCCTGCTCGCCTTTGGCCTCATCCCCAAGATGTCGGTGCTGGTCGCCTCCATCCCGCCCTTCGTGCTGGGGGGCGCCGGTATCGTGATGTTCGGCATGGTGCTGGCCACCGGCATTCGCATCCTGGCGCGCACCGATTACAACAGCAACCGTCACAACCTCTATATCGTCGCCATCAGTCTCGGAATTGGCATGATCCCGACGGTCTCCGGGAATTTTTTCCAACAACTTCCGGCGCAGCTACAACCGCTTTTTCATAGCGGTATTCTGTTGGCCACCATCAGCTCGGTGCTGCTCAACCTCTTCTTCAACGGCTATCAGCCGGATCTGACTCACCAGACCCGCCCCCTGTTCGTTGGCCCCATCAAACCGCAGCAAGAACAGGCATAACAAACAGGCCCCCGGACAGAGAGACTGTCCGGGGGCCTGTTGTTCATATCACCGCTGACCCAATCAGGCAGGCAACTGTGCGAAGCGTTCTATCGCCTGCGCTACTTGTGCCAGACTCCCCTGCCAGAAGGCGGCCTCACGGATATCCTGCCCCAGATGCTTGGCTACCAGATCTTCGGCGCTCATCCGGCCGGTATCGCGCAACAAGGCACGATACGCCTCGGCAATGCCCTCTTTCCCCGCCGGCTTGCGGCTCATCAACTGCTGATAGACCCCGAGGCTGAACAGATAACCGAACAGATAGGGATAGTTGTAAAAGCCCAGCCCCGCGATGGAGAAGTGCGCCTTGGCCGCCCAGAACATGGGGTGATAGCGGGTCAGGCTCCCCTCATACCAGCGTCCCCACGCCTCGTCGGTCAACGCCTTGAGCCGCTCTGCCGACACATAACCCTGCGCCCGCTCGGCCACCAAGGCCTGCTCGAAATCGAAGCGAGCCGGGATATTGACCAGGAAGGTGGCCGCGCCGTCGGCCTCGGCCCAGGTGATGGCCAGCTGCTCTTCCGGGCTTTGCGCCTGCTCGAACAGGGCGCTGCGCACCAGGGTTTCGGCGAAGATGGAGGCGGTCTCCGCCAGCGTCATGGGGTAGCTGCGCTGACTCATCGGCAGATCGCGGATCACCCAGTTGTGCCAGGCGTGGCCCAGCTCATGGGCTAGCGTAATGACGTTGTCCATGGTACCGGCATAGGTAACGAAGACCCGCGGTTCGACCGGTTCGGCAAACTTGGTGCAGTAGGCGCCGGTGCGGCGATTTGGCGTGGGCGCCGCATCAATCCACCCCTTCTCGGCCATCATGCGGGCAAACGCCCCCATCTCGGGATCGAATCGGCTAAAGGCATCGGCAATCAACTCGATCGCCTCATCAAAAGGAATGTCACGGCTGCTGGAAGCTGGCGGCGGCGCAAAGAGATCCTCCGGCCCCAGATCGTCGAGACCAAGGCGCTCAGCCATCAGCCCCAGGGCGCGCTGACCCAACCCACGGGCTCGCCAGGTTTCGCTCATCAGGGCATCGAGGGTGGCACGCTCGATATGGCTCTGGTGGCAAGAGAGATCCAGCGCATCGAGCACACGGGTGTTGCCACGCTGACGGGCCAGCTCCAGCCGCCAGCCGTTGAGGGCATTGAGGATAGCGGCAACCGTCTCCTGCTCCCCTTCCCAACCGGCGCTGATGGCATCAAAGGCTTCTAAACGCAGCGCACGTATCGGGCTGGAGAGCAGATTGCTCGCCTCGGCCAGCCCCATCTCGCGGCCATCAATGGTCAAGCGGATCTTGCCCACCAGATCGTTGTAGAGGTTGCCCCAGGCGTGCAGGCCATCGGTGCCCAGACCGATCACCAGTTGCTCCGCCGCCACCGGCAGGCGCTGATCCTGCAAACGACGCTCGTGGCGCAGGCGGTACGCCTCCTCACCGAGCAGTGGATCACTCATCAGCGCGGCGAATTTCTCTTCCGGCAACGCCAGCATCAGATCTTCCACCGGCGCCAGGATCTTGAACAGATCGGCGTTGAGGGCGCGGGCACGGGACGCCAGCTGTTTGGCCTGCGGATCCCGCGCATCCTGACTGCCGCGGCATGCGGCCAGAATGGCGACGTTCCAGCCGATATGGCGAATATCACGGGCGCGCAGCCGCACTTCCCGCAAGAAATCCAGCAGCGCTGCGTCATCGTCGCGCACCCCGTCCAGACCCGCCATATAGCTGGCCAGCTCTTCCAGCGCGTGGCGGGCTGCGCGCATGTCCGCTTCCAGCTCGGTGCTGTCGAGGCCCGGGTAGATATGGTCGTTATTCCACTGTTGTTGATACATAGCTTCTCGCAAAGGCCTTTATCGGGAGGCGCAATAGACCTGCGGGCAGCAAGTCAGAGACCGTGCAACCCGAGGGCCAAAAAATGAAGAGAGGAAAAAGAGAAAATGGCCCGCAAGCTCGCTTATCCCTTGGCCGGGGCAAGACGGCTCACCAGCGTCATCACGGCAACCAGCAGCAGACCCGCCACCACACCGGCCACGGCGTTGAGCAGCGTCGGCGTCACCGCCGCCAGTACGGCCCCTACTGTTGGCAGGGTGGCGACAACAGCGGCTGCGCCTTCAATCAGGTGATGGGCAAAAGGCCAGCCATGCACCAGAATGCCACCACCCACCATAAACATGGCAATGGTGCCGACCAGTGCCAGCAGGTGCATCAGGCGGGGCGCCGTCACCAGCAGTCCCTGCCCCACCGCGCGGCGCAGGGCGCTGCCATCGGTTTTTTGCAGCAGATGCAGACCGATGTCATCGAGCTTGACGATCAGCCCCACCAACCCGTAGACCCCGATGGTCATCAGCAGGGCGATGCCCGCCACTACCGAGAGCTGCAGCGCGAGGCTTGCTCCCTGTACCGTGCCAAGGGCGATGACGATGATCTCGGCAGAGAGAATAAAATCGGTGCGGATCGCTCCCTTCACCTTCTGCTGCTCAAACGCGGCCAAATCATCGGGAATAGGAGCAGTGTGTGCCTCCCCCTCACTCGCCTCATGGGGCAGAAACTTGTGGGCCAGCTTCTCGGCCCCCTCAAAGCAGAGGTAAGCGCCTCCCAGCATCAAGAGAGGCGTGATAAGCCAGGGCACCAGGGCACTGATGGCGATGGCGGCGGGCACCAGAATCAGCTTGTTGCGAAATGACCCCTTGGCCACCGCCCACACCACCGGCAACTCCCGCTCGGCGCGCACCCCGGAGACCTGCTCCGCGTTGAGGGCCAGATCATCACCCAACACCCCGGCGGTCTTCTTGGCCGCCATCTTGGTCATCAGCGCCACGTCATCAAGCACGCTGGCAATATCATCGAGCAGGGCCAATAAACTGGTTCCGGCCATATCAAAGATTCCTTATATCAGTGAGAACAACCCCCGGGAGAGAGGTGTACGTCCCGATAACCACCAAGGTCAACAGGACCACCTCATGGCGATCGCAGGACATCATCGGCCGAGCCAAAAATCCGGCGCTCGCCATCGGGGGTTACGTCTTTCGGGCAAAAGATGGCACAGTGTAACGAGAAGCCGCCGTTTCGGCAGCACCCCTGAGCCATTTGTTCCTGGTTCCCTCTGAATCACCTCAAGGAGTTCCCATGCAACCCTGGCAACCTCTGATCGATTTCTGGTTTGGCGACGAGGCCGATGATGTCCTGCGGGCCACACGGCAAGCCCCGCTCTGGTGGGGGAAAAGCAGCGAAATGGATGCCCTGCTGGCCAAGCAATTTGGCGCGCAAGCAGAGGCGGCCGCCAACGGGGAGCTGGCCGACTGGGCCGATCTGCACCACGGCAGGCTGGCGCTGATCCTGCTGCTCGACCAGCTGCCCCGCAATATCCATCGCGGCACGCCTGCGGCCTTTGCCCGGGATCCGCTGGCAAGGGATCTCTGCCTGAAAGGGCTATCCATCGGGGCGGACAAATCCCTCTCGCCACTGGAGCGGGTCTTCTTCTATCTGCCGCTGGAACATGCCGAATCCCGCGAACAACAGGCCAGAAGTGTGGCGCTGTTCGAGGCACTCGCTGCCGAGCAGGCTGGCACACCGGCGCAGGCCACCTTTGCCGGATTTGCCGACTTTGCCCGCCGCCATCAGGTGATCATCGAACGCTTTGACCGCTTCCCCCACCGCAACGACATACTCGGTCGCACCAGCACACCGGAAGAGGCGGCATTTTTGCAGCAACCGGGCTCAGGCTTCTAAGCAAGCCATATAAAAAAATCCCCGCCAGCTGGCTGGCGGGGATAGCGTATGGATAACAACTCTCGGCGTTACTGAATGCGATAGCGGGATATCTGCTGGTGGATGCTCTCGGTGGTGACATTGAGCTCCTCGGCTGCGGCTGAGGTCTCCTCCGCTGTGCTGCTGGTTTGCTGCACGACCTGAGCAATCTGCTCTACCTGATGAGCGATCGACTCGGCGGCCGAACTCTGCTCGCGGATGGCATTGGTGATCTCGCCCACCTGCTCCATCACCCGGTGCGACGCACTGCGGATCTCGGCAATAATGGCCCCACTCTCTGTCGCCATAGTGACCCCCTGGCTCACCTTCTCCTCCACCAGATGCATGCGGGAGACCGTATTGTTCGACTCCTGCTGGATCGCCTCTACGGTGGCGGAGATCTCCTGGGTGGATTGGGCTGTGCGCTCAGCCAGTTTGCGCACTTCATCTGCCACCACCGCAAAGCCACGGCCGGACTCTCCGGCCCTCGCCGCCTCAATGGCCGCGTTCAAGGCCAGCAAGTTGGTCTGCCCCGCCACATCACGGATCACGTTGACCACACCGCCAATGCGCGAAATGCCCTCACCCAGCGCAATGACCTCGGCCGAGGCCTGCCGAATGGAGTCGGCGATCTCGTTGATGGCATGAACGGTGCGCTCGATGGTCCGGCCCCCCTCGGTCGCCAGTTGCCCCGACTCGTTGGTGATGCGGCTCGTCTCCTGAGTGCGCTGGGAGATATCTGTGATGCTGACCGTCATCTCTTCCACACCGGCGGCTATCTGACTGGTGGCATCATTGGCCTGATTAGCCGAGCTGGCCAAGTGTTGCGCTGCCTGAGAGAGGGATTCGGCAGTGCTCTTGATCTGCAAGCTGCCGACGGAAAATTCGGTAAATGTCTGTTGCAGCGTATCGAGCAGCCGGTTGACCGCATTGAGGGTCAGGCCAATCTCATCCTGCTGTTTCACATCAGCTCTCAGGGTAAAGTTGAGGTCGCGCTGGATCCGGGTCAGGGTATCCATGGCGGTGCGAAGGGGATTGGCCACCTGATTGAACAACCAGACAAACAGCCCCATCGTCAGCACGGTGGCACCACCGGCGATCAACAACAGGGTTTGCAGGCTGTTGTCGTAGTTCTCCTGACCCTGCTTCTTGAGCGCCAGTCCCAAATCCATATTGAAGTTGACGTGAAGCTCGATTGCCTTGGCAAATTGCTTGAACAGTCCGTATGCCTCTCCCGCCAGCATGTCTCTGGCTTCATCATTCTTGTTTTGGCGAGAGAGCTGCAGAACCTTGTCTATCTCCTGATAATATTGCGCGACAATGCGTTGATCATCGTCAGTCAGGCGCCGATCTTCATCATTGGAGAGCATCTCTGCCTTATATTTGTCGAGCAGCGAATTGATTTGTCCCCGTATCTCGGTGATACCCGTTTCAATCTGCTGCATCCTGCTTGAGTCGGTATTGAGCACATGCGTTTGTACCAGCGAGTGCAATTCATAGAAATCGGCCTGCACTTCCTTAATCAGCGAAATACTGGGCACCGTATTGTCCGTCACATAGCTCAAGTCTCGATTGCCAGCCCCAAGGCGGTTGATACTGAACCAGCTGAGGAAAACAAGCGCCAGCATAACCAGCAGCGCTATCAGTTGAAGCCGACGAGCAATGTTCATAACCGTACACTCCAGATGAAAACTATCTAGCAGTGTAGACGAGCCATAAACAACAACGGCCCGCATTGGCGGGCCGTTGTTGTTTATTTTTCATGGCGTTGTGATCAGGCTTTGGCTGGCTCACTCTCGCCCAGCGCGACGGTTTCACCCAGACTGTCTTCGGTCTTGGCCACCACGCTGGCGGCGATGGCGTTGCCCAGCACGTTGGTGGCAGAGCGGCCCATGTCGAGGAAGTGGTCGATCCCCAGCAGCAGCAGGATACCCGCTTCCGGAATATGGAACTGGTTCAGGGTGGCGGCAATCACCACCAGAGAGGCGCGCGGTACCCCGGCCATCCCCTTGGAGGTGACCATCAGCAGCAGCAGCATGGTGATCTGCTGGGCCATGGAGAGCTCGATGCCATACGCCTGGGCGATGAACATCACCGCGAAGGTGCAGTACATCATGGAGCCGTCGAGGTTGAAGGAGTAACCCATCGGCAACACGAAGCTGGCAATGCGCTTGTCACAACCGAACTTCTCCAGACGATCCAGGGTCTTCGGATAGGCCGCTTCGGAGCTGGCGGTCGAGAAGGCCAGCAGGATGGGTTCGCGGATCATCGCCAACAGCTTGATGACGCGACCACGCAGGAAGACGCTGCCCATGGCGATCAGCAGCAGCCAGAGACAGGCCAGCGCAATATAGAACTGGGCCATAAAGCTGCCGTAGGTAACCAGAATACCCAGCCCCTCTTTGGCCACCATGGCGGCGATGGCGCCAAACACCGCGAACGGCGCAAAGTTCATCACATAGCCGGTCACTTTCAGCATGATCTCGGCAGCGCTGGCCATCAGCACCACTACCGGCTTGGCCAGATCGCCGAGCGCGGCGGCAGCCAGACCGAAGAAGAGGGAGAAGACCACGATCTGCAGGATCTCGTTGGTGGCCATCGCCTCGACCACACTCTTGGGGATGGCGTGGGTCACAAAATCTTTCAGGGTAATGGCACCGGCAGCAATGCCCGAGCTGGCGGTGTCATTGGGCAGGGAGAGCGAGAGACCCACACCCGGCTGCATCAGGGTCACCATCACCAGACCCAGGCTCAGGGACATCAGGGAGGCCAGCATGAACCAGCCGAGGGTCTTGGCACCGATACGACCCACGGTGCGGGTGTCGCCCATCTTGGCGATACCGACCACCAGGGTAGTGAAGACCAAGGGAGCGATGATCATCTTGATCAAGCGCAGGAAGATATCGGTCAGGATCGTGATGTTATTGGCGAAATCCGCAGCCTGATCTGCGGCAAACATCCGATAGCCCTGGCCGGTGAGGATGCCAAACATCATGGAGATGAGGATGGCGACCGTCAGTTTATTCATTTTCATGGGGGAGTCCCGGTTTTGATTGGTGCAAGCCGTAAACAGTGGCGTGGGAGCCACTACAGTCCGTTTTTGTGATCCGAGCCGTTGATTCCTGGCGGCTGGTATGCTGGGAGAATGCGTGACTGCTCCCCGCCGCAAGCGGCGAGGCTTCCCACTTCTTAGGCCGCTACTGCCGAATTGGCAGATTTACGCTGGCCTCCATGGGTAGAAACGACGTGTCCCGCCGCTTTTAATTCCAATATGCCTTGCTGTCGGATGTTCATGGCCGCGTTGATATCCCGGTCATGCTCCGCATTACATGCTGGGCAAGCCCAACTGCGCTGATGCAATGGCATTTCAGGCATCTTGTGCCCGCAGCAGCTGCACAGTTTCGAGCTGGCAAACCATTGGTCTAGCTTGACCACGTGTCTCCCCTGCGCCTCTGCTTTGTACTCCAGCTTCATGATAAATCCATGCCAGCCCGCATCTCCTATGGCTCTGGCTAGGTTGTGATTCTTCATCATGTTCGCTGATTTCAATGTCTCTACGATGACCGCTTGGTTTTCGTCAACCATCGTTCGGGAGAGTTTGTGCTGAAAATCGGCGCGGGCGTTGGCTACACGTTCGTGCAGGGCGGCCAGCTGTATCCGTGCCTTCGCTCGGTTGGCGCTGCCTCTTTTTTTGCGAGATAACGATTTTTGCTTGCGCCGCAGATTGCGGCTGGCATTGATAAGGTGACGCGGGTTGTCGATCTTCTTGCCGTTGGACGCGATGAGATAGTGAGACAGCCCCATGTCGCAGCCTGTCACATCTGTGATGAGTGTCGGCTTGGCGGGCGCTTCGCAGCCATCATCACTGAGAATTGACGCGTAGTATTTCCCTGTCGGGCCACGGCTGATCGTGATGCTAGAGATTGTTCCTTTGATGTCCCTGTGGAGCACTGCTTTGATCGGCGTCATCTTCGGTAGCTGGATAGCATCGGCCAGTACCTTCCCGTTGGGGTGGTAGCTCGATTGCCTGCCCCGTTTGCTCTTGAAAGTCGGCATCCGAGCCTTGAGCTTAGGGTTGAAAAAGTTGGCAAATGCTTTGTCCAGATTGATCACTGCCTGTTGCAAGGCGAGGGAATCGTACTCTTTGAGCCAGGCATATTTGCGCGATTTTTTTGCCACCGCTAGTAGCGGTTTCAAGTCACGCTTGGGCTTCAGGGATACACCACGGCGCTTGAACATGTGCCGTTGAATACGAAGAGCCTTGTTGTACGCAAACCGCACAGCTCCGAACTGGGCATTTAAAAATGTAGCCTGTTCGTTTGTTGGGTAAAGGCGTACTTTAGTAGCTCTTTTCACGGTCACTGCTCACTGATAAAGTTCAGGCACTATATGCTTTAATTCGAGACATTTCAAATGAGTGAGCACAACATTGATTTCACTGGCTATCTGCGCAAACGTCATTCCGTCAGCAAGCTGGTTGTGCATTTAATCTTCACCACAAAGTACCGCCGCAAACTGCTCGACGGCACCATGATCGAACAGATGCGCCACGCGTTTTTGTCCGCAGCCGAGAAGTTGGAGGTGGAGATTTTGGAGATGGATGGAGAAGCCGATCACGTTCATCTTCTCGTTGCTTATCCGCCCAAGCTGTCCATCAGCGTGCTGGTCAACAATTTAAAGTCAATCAGCAGCCGCCATGTGCGGATTTTGAATACGCATCTACGGAAACAGAGCAATAGTGGGATGCTGTGGTCACGCTCTTACTTTGCCTGTAGCGCAGGAGGGGCCACTATCGAAACGCTGAAGGCGTATGTGGCATCGCAGAAAACACCAGATTAGCTCCCCTTATATCCCCGCCCGATTGGGCGAGGGTTTACGGGGCATTTGCTAAAAGCAGGGGGTAAATCTAGAGGCTTTATCCAGAATTTTATCCTGCCATTAGGTGTATGTGATATGGATCTTGCAAACCACCAATATTAATCACTGTTTATTTTGATTTCGGCGAGATA
This sequence comes from Aeromonas sp. 102P, assembly GCF_051920345.1. Taxonomy (NCBI): domain Bacteria; kingdom Pseudomonadati; phylum Pseudomonadota; class Gammaproteobacteria; order Aeromonadales; family Aeromonadaceae; genus Aeromonas; species Aeromonas sp. 102P. The sequence continues at coordinate 3,450,443 of NZ_JBQBCZ010000001.1, forward strand.
TTTCGCATTCAGAGTTCGCTCATCGAGTGCCCGTGGCAACAGGCGAAAAGTGAGCAGCGCCGAGATGGTATGCTGCACCTGCATCTGGGCCATAAAGAGATCCGGTTCATCCTCGTCAAAGCCGAAGATCGGCCGTGATGGGGTCACCCTGACGGCATCACGGTTAATGGTCAGCTCATCGACCTTGAGCCAGGAGTAACCCTCTGCCAATGCCAGCTCCCCTGCCCGCTTGAGCACATATTTGCGGGCGGTCTCCCTGTCCACCAGATCGTTGCCGACAAACTCCAGTTGCCACTTGTCCGGGCCAAGCCGGGTCTGGGAGAAACCGGTCTGGCCGTTCCAGAATGACTTTTCACTCTCGTAAGGGGTGGCGCAGCCCACCAGCAGCAGGGTGAGCATCAGCAGACAACAGGGTTTAGATACGGATGCAGACACGAGAGGCCTCGACAGGCAAATGAGCAACAGAGTTGTTACTACACCATAAAGCGCGGTGGCTCCACAATCTGCTCACGCAAGCCATCACCACTGGCTTCGCGCCTGTGCGGCAAATTGCAGGCAAAAGAAAAGGCCTTGTCGTTTGACAAGGCCTTTTCCGGGGAATTTGGTCGGTGTGAGAGGATTCGAACCTCCGACCCTCTACACCCCATGCAGATGCGCTACCTGGCTGCGCTACACACCGACGGAGTCAGCTCGGCTGACGGGGGCAGAGTTTATGGAGATGACCCTGCCCTGTCAACAGGGAAACACCGTCAATTCCTCGGCCACGGTGCGTTCGCCTGCTTTACGAACAATCAGCGGTTAAAGGTCAGCCGCTTGCCCAGGATCTGGTCAGTCACCTGCCCGTTTTGCCAGGCGATCTGGCCGTTCACCAGCGTCATCTCCACCGTGCTGTGGAAGCGGTAGCCGTTGAAGGGCGACCAGCCACAGTGGTAGAGGATGTTGTCATCGTTGACCACATAGGGCTTGCCCAGATCCAGCAGCACCAGATCGGCGAAATACCCCTCGCGGATATAACCGCGATCCTGCACCTGGAAGCGCTCGGCTACCGCGTGGGAGGTCTTCTTGACGATGGTCTCCAGGGTAAACACGCCGTTGTGGTAGAGCTCCAGCAGCGCCTGCAAAGAGTGCTGCACCAGCGGCACACCGGACGGCGCCTTGAAGTAGCTGTTCTGCTTCTCTTCCCAGGTGTGGGGCGCGTGGTCGGTGGCGATGATGTCGAGCACGTCGTTGCGTACCGCATCCAGCAGTGCCTGCTGGTCGGCGGCACTCTTCACCGCAGGGTTGCACTTGATCAGGCTGCCCTGGGTCTCGTAATCGGCTTCATTGAAGAAGAGGTGGTGAACACACACCTCGGCGGTGATGTTCTTGTCCTTCAGCTCGCTCAGGTCGTGGCTGGCGGTAAACAGCGACAGCTCCTTGGCCGAGGTCAGATGCAGCACGTGCAGCTTGGCACCGTACTGCTTGGCCAACGCCACCGCCATGCTGGAGGATTTGTAGCACGCTTCGTCGCTGCGAATGCGGCCGTGCTCGCCCATCGGCACATTCTCGCCCCACTTGGCCCGTGCTGCCTCTTCCGCCTTGGCGATGGTCGGGGTGTCTTCGCAGTGGGTCACGATCATCACCGGGCTCTCGCGGAAGATGGCCGCCAGGGTCTCCTGATTGTCCACCAGCATGTTGCCGGTCGAGGAGCCCATAAACACCTTGACCCCGCAGGATTGCTTGGGGTCGAGACGCTTGATCTCTTCAAGGTTGTCGTTGGTGGCGCCGAGATAGAAGCTGTAGTTGGCGACGGAGGAGTTGGCGGCGATCTGGTATTTGGCTTCGAGGGCGTCGAGGGTGGTGGTCTGGGGATTGACGTTGGGCATTTCCATGAAACTGGTGGTGCCACCGGCGACGGCGGCGCGGGATTCGCTGGCGATAGTCCCCTTGTGGGTCAATCCCGGCTCCCGGAAGTGGACCTGATCATCGATCATTCCGGGGATGAGATGGCGACCTGCGGCATCGATAACCAGCGCATCGGGCGCCTCGATATCCGGGGCGATGCGGGCAATCCGTTCCCCCTCGATCAACACATCGGAGGCATAGATACGGCCTTCGTTGACCAAGGTGGCATTCTTGATAAGCAGTTTGTTCATGGGGGGTTCCAGTTCCTTTGCCGATAATCGCGGGTCATAATAGCGCAAAACTGCCCTTTCTCTGTAGCAAGGCCTGACTGATGAAGTTATTTGTAAGAGATTTGACCGTGATCGACTCCAGCTACCTCTGCGAACGCCGCGGCATGGTGGGGGAGAGCTGGCTGGTAGATATCGAAATGAGCGGTGAGCTCAACGAAATGAGCATGCTGCTGGACTTTGGCCGGGTAAAGAAGCTGATCAAGTCGATCATCGATGAAGAGGTGGACCACAAGCTGCTGGTGCCGACCGGGTGCCCGCTGATCCACGTCGAGACACTGGATGGTGACGAAAGCACAGTGGATCTGCTGCGCCCGGGTCGCTCCATCCATCTGCGCTGCCCATCCCAGGGCTTTGCCTTTATCCCTGCCCCGCAAGTCGATAAAGAGTCGGTGACCCGCTACCTGCTGGCGGTACTGGCCAAACGGCTGCCGGGCAATATCAAGGATCTCTCCCTGACCCTGCGTCAGGAGGCGATCACCGGAGCCTTCTACCACTACAGCCACGGTCTGAAGAAGCATGATGGCAACTGCCAGCGTATCGCCCACGGCCACCGCTCCCCCATCGAGATCCACGTCGATGGCGAGCGCGACCAGGAGCTGGAGCTCAACTGGGCCGAACGCTGGGGGGATATCTACCTCGGCACCGAGGAGGACAAGGTGGCGCTGACCGAGCTCGCTTTGAGCCCTCGCGCCAATGCCCTGCTTGGCGAGCATCACACCGGCTTCAAATATGTGGCGCCGCAAGGGCTGTTCCAGCTGGCCATCCCCACCGCCGAGGTGGAGATGATCGACACCGACACCACGGTCGAGCTGCTGGCCTGCTACATTGCTCGCGAAGTGAAGAAGATAGTGGGCGACAAGTTCGTCAAGATTGTCGCCTATGAAGGGGTCGGCAAGGGTGCGATTGCCTACGCCTGATCCCCTTGTCGCTGCAGCAATAAAGAGAAGGCCCCGCATCTGCGGGGCCTTGTTGTTTCAACTCTCGACCATCAGGCGCTGAGACGGAAGCGCTTGACCAGGCTCTCCTGCTGCTCGGCAAGGGAGTCCAGCTGCTGGCTGGTCTCGGCTACCCGCTCGATCCCCTGATAGTTGAGATCCGAGATATCGGAGATGCGGTTGAGGTTGGTGGCGATATCGGCGCTGGTGGCCTGCTGCTGCTCGGCGGCAGAGGCGATCTGGCTCGACATGTCGCTGATGAGCACCACAATCCCCTGCACCTCCTCCATGGCGTTGTTGGCGTGAGAGCTCTGATCCACGCAGCTATCCATCTCGCGAGAGCACTCCTGCATTACGGTCACCGCCTTGGCAACCCCCTGCTGCAGGTTCTCGATCATGGTCTGGATTTCGCTGGTGGACTGGGCGGTGCGCCCCGCCAGACTGCGCACCTCATCGGCCACCACCGCAAAACCGCGCCCCTGCTCGCCGGCCCGCGCCGCTTCGATGGCAGCGTTGAGGGCCAGCAGATTGGTCTGCTCGGCGATGCCGCGAATGACATCGAGGATATTGCCGATCTGGCTGCTCATGGCGCTCACATCACCAATCACCTTGCCGGTCTGTTGCAGCTTGCCCGCCAGTTGATGAGTGGTGGTGATATTGCCTGCCATCACCTTGCGTCCCATCTCGGAGGCCTTCTCCACATCCTGCACCCGCTCCAGAGTCTGGTTGGCAGCCTGCGCCACCTCCCGCACCGAGGCCTCCATCTGGGTCATGGCGGCGGCAACCGAGGCGGTCTCCTGCCGCTGTTTCTCCAGATCCGCCCGCACCGATTCGGTGGTGTGGCGATTGCCGTGGGCGGCATCGTTAAGCTGGGCCGACGCTTGTGAAAGCTGTGCCAGCACCTCCCCCATCTGGGCAATCAGCAGGTTGATCTGGCTGCCCAGCTGACCAAATTCGTTCTTGCTGCGAAAACCGATGCGCTGGGTCATGTCGCCCTGGGTCACTTCGGTCAGCACCCGCAGCAACTCCCTGAGCGGACGGCGAATGGCCTTGCCCAGGGTATAAGCCACCAGCATGGCGATCAGGATGGCGACGACGATGCTGGTTCCCTGGGTCAGAGTGCTCTGGCTCTGAGTGGCTTTGGCGTGCTGAATGCTTTGACTCATCAGCTGCTGACTCTGGCCGGTGATCCGCTCAAGCCGGTTCTGGATCTCGACGATCAGGGCGCTGGCCTGCTTGCTCTTCTCCCGCATCTGTTCCTGCTGCTTCATCAGCGCCAGATACTGGGAGAGCACCCCTTCGCTTGCGGTGGTGTCGCGCACGAAGCCGTGAACATAGTGGCCCATGTCGTTCTCGAAGTTCTTGAGCTCCCCCTGGAGATCCTTGATGGTGCTGTTGAACCCCTCGATCTGCATCTTGTTGCGCTTGAGCGCCCCTTCGATGGGAGCCGGAATAGTCTGATTGAGGGCGTCCATGGTGGAGAGTTCAATGGCGGAGAGCTTGGTGGTCAGGGTCTCGGAGAGCATCTTGATAAAGCTGTCGTCGATGGTGACCATCATGTCACCCAGACTCTTCTTGAACTGGGGCAGACTGACCTGAAACTGCCCCTTGGCCAGATTGACCTTGTGCAGTCGGGTGAGCAGCGCCTCGTGTTCGCCGGGCAGGGTATCGGTCAGTTGCAGGTAGCTGTCGACCTGCTGGCTGAGGTTGCTCATCTCCCCTTGCAGTTCGGGGTGGTGGGCGACCTGCTGGCGCAAGACGTCGAGGCTCTTGCCCACCGCGGCCTTGGCTTGTTTCAGTTCGGCCACTTCGGCCGGCAGCTGTTTGGGGTCCTGCTCGGTGAGCACATCCCCCAGCCACTTGTTGGCGCTGAGCAGGGTGATCTGGGTCTGGCTGCTGGCAATCACCAGCGGCATAGACTGCTGGGTAACCTGCTCCAGTGCGTTCCCCAGGGTCTCCTGACTACGAAATGTGAGCAGTGAACTGGCCACCATCACGGCCACCAGGATCGCGAAGCCAAGGTAGACTCGCTGCAAGATGGAGAGATCCGACATTGTTTGTTTCATTATTGTCCCGCTGTATATGCAAAAGTCCCTTGCCTGAGTACCCCGTCCTTTTGATACCCTGCAGACCACCCTGAACAGGCGTTGCAGATGACGTCCCTCTGGCTATCGGTATTTTTAACAATAAATGAAGGGAATGGGACATCAGCTGTGTCAAATGTCGGCTTGTGTCACACTTGGCGTGCTGCTCGCCCCCCTTTCGGGAGCCGCTTGGGGTTCTAGTTCAATTTTCTGTTTCATATAAGGGAGTTAGCCATGGCGCAAGAAACCATTTTCAGCAAAATCATCCGTAAAGAGATCCCCGCCGACATCCTTTATCAAGACGATCTGGTCACCGCATTCCGGGATATCCAGCCCAAGGCCAAAACCCATATTCTGATCATCCCCAATGTGCTGATCCCCACCGTCAATGACGTGGAAGCCGAACATGAACTGGCCCTTGGCCGGATGTTCACCGTGGCCCGCAAACTGGCCGCTGAGGCTGGCATCGCCGAAGATGGCTACCGCCTCATCATGAACTGCAACCGCCACGGCGGGCAGGAGGTCTACCACATCCACATGCATCTGGTCGGTGGCCAGCCGCTGGGACCGCTGCTCAGCCTGTAATGAATCGCCACGCCTCTACCTGCCGCAGCGCCCTGTTGCTCTGCGGCGCCCTGCTGTTGCTGGGAGGCTGCGCCTCCCGCTGGCAGGATATGTTCGTCTCCTACTCCGATCAGATGGTGCCCCTGCGCAACCAGCTGCTGCTGGGCCATGCCGCCGAGGCGCTGCCCGAGGTGCGCGACTCCACCCTTGGGGATGACACCTTTGTACTGGATCGGCTCGAACAGGGGCGAATTGCCTGGCTCGCCGGTCAGGATGCGGGCAGCAAGCAGGCGTTCACCGCCGCCGACAGCCGCCTTCAGTGGGAGGACAATCAGGCCGAATACCGGCTGAGCCACGGTCTGGATCAGGTGGGCAGTCTGCTCACCAACGACCAGTCGATGGCCTATCGTACTCCCGATTACGAACGCACCATGCTGCATCACTATCTGGCCCTCAACTATCTGCAACGGGGTGATGCCGATGGCGCCCTGGTGGAGGTACGCCGGGCCAATCAGGTACAGGAGCAGGCTCTGAAACGGCGAGCCGATGAGGTGCGCAAGGCGAAGGATGAGAGCGAAGAGGCCAGGGCTGAAGGTGAGATGCGCCAACTGATGTCGCGCGGCGCACCGGATCTCAACCGGTTGATCGGCAAGGTCAAAAACGGTTTTCAGAACGCCTACACCTTCTATTTTTCCGCCGTGCTTTATGAGGCGGCCGGGGATCTCAACGATGCCTGGGTCGACTATCAGCGCGGCTACCAGATAGCGCCGGACAACCGTAGCCTGCAAGATGCCTTGCTGCGTCTGGCGCGGCTGCGTGGCTCACCGGACGAGATCCGCGAGACCGAGAAAAAGATAGGCCGCAAAGCACCGCCGCTTGCAAAAGATCAAGGCCAACTGGTGGTGCTGTTTGAAGATGGTTTGATCCCGGCACGGCGCGAACTGTTCCTGCCGCTCCCCATCTCCACCTCCCGCGGCGATTTTCGCACCTTTACCGTCGCCATCCCCTATTACGATAATCGGGCCAGCAACACCGGCCCGCTGACGGTGGAAGTCGGCAAGCGGGCCTGGCAGACCAGCGAGCTGGTCAGGCTGGAAGCGCTGGCCGCCAAAGATCTGCAAGAGCGGCTGCCCGGCATGCTGACCCGCCAGGCGCTGCGGCTGGTGGCCAAGGAGCAGATGCGCCGCACCGCAGCCAAAGAGGGAGGGGATGTGGGCAATATTCTGGTGGGGATCTTCAACACCCTCTCGGAGCGGGCCGATACCCGCAGCTGGCTGACGCTGCCAGCTCAGGCATCGAGCTGGCAGGGAATAGTGCCGGCAGGTGACATCAATCTCACCCTGGGCGCGGGGGCAGCCCAGCGGCAATTGCCGCTCACCATCCACAAGGGACGCATCACCCTGGTCTGGGTACAGCGCCTCGGCGCCGGTCTGACCACCCGGGTGATGCCGCTCTGAGCAGACGGCGAAGAGAGATGAGCAAGACAATTAACCGGGCAGGCACACACGCGGCCCCACTCACCCCGATTAAGGAGAGCAAGATGAAAGCATACGGGTTGGCCCTCGGGCTCGCGCTGCTGCTGACCGGCTGCGCCACCAACACCTCAGGCGTGGCGCTCTATGGCCCGGCGGGCGGTGCACCCACGCTGGAGCAGCATCAAAACGTCAACGTCACCCTGACCGAGCTGAGCCGCCGCCAGCAAAATGGCCTGCTGCAGGTCAATGTGGCCGCCGCCAGCACCCAGCGCGGCGATAACAAGCTGCAATATATCTTCTATTGGTATGATGAGGCCGGTCAGGAGGTCGCCAGCGATGGCCGCGGCTGGACCCCCATCAAGCTGCATGGCTATCAGACCCGCACCCTCTCGGCCCTGGCGCCCAGCCCGGCGGCGCAGGGTTACCGGATTTACGTACGCGAAGTGATTGAGGAATCCAACTGATGAAAATGAATCATGCCCTGCTGATATTGACCTCTGCATTGCTCTTGGGCGGCTGCTCCAGCACCACCGTCAGCTATGGCGATCCGACCGAAACCGAAACCGTCACCGTCGATTACGGCTCAAGCGACCTGCAGGCCATCGCCGACAAGATGGCGGACTCCATGCTGGCGTCGCCAGCCACCAGCGAGATCACCGCAGGCGGTCGTCCGGTGATGTTTATGGACTCTATCCGCAACAAGACCTCCGAGCACATCGATACCGAAGCCATCACCGATACCATCCGCACCAAGTTGCTGCGGGCCGGCAAGTTCCGCTTCGTCGACATGAGCAAGGTGGCCGCCGTCAAGCAGCAGCTCGAATACCAGCAGAGCAGCGGCATGGTGGATCCTGCCTCCATGGTGCGTCTGGGCAAGCAGACCGGTGCCCGCTACATGGTCTATGGCAACCTCGCCAGCATCGTCAAAGACAATGGCAAGGTGAAGGATGTCTACTACCAGATGACCATGAACCTGATGGATCTGCAAAACGGCGAACTGCTGTGGGCCGATCAGAAAGAGATCCGCAAACAGGCGAAGAAATCCACCTTTGGCTGGTAACAGGCTCCCGCAGACAGGCAACTGTGATCCGCTACTGGCCAGCCTGCCCGCCCCCTGGCGGGAGGGGCAGCTGGAACCACTTGGGTTAGGCCTGACCAACTGCAACTATCGACTGCGCCTCCCCTCGGGGCGCAGTTACTTTTTGCGTCAGGGCCACTCCGACCCGGTGCGCCTTGGTATCGACCGTCCCACCGAGTGGCAGCTTTATCAGGGGGCGATGGCCGAAGGGTTGGCACTGTCTTGCCACTATGGCGATCCCGCCAGCGGTCTGATGCTGCTCGAATGGTGCGATGAGCCAAACTGGGTGCTCGCGGCACCACCGGCAGCCGATCAGCCCCGTCTGCTGGCTGAGGTGCTGCGCAAGCTCCATCGCCTGCCGCTGCCTGAGGTGGTGATGGCGGTGCGAGCCCACGCCGCGGGCTATCGCGCCCGACTGGCCCACATTCCCTCCTGGCTGCCCGCCCTGGAGCGGGGCTTGCTCGCCAGCAGTGAGCCAAATGATTGCTGGCGCCCTTGCCACCATGATCTCAATCCGGCTAACTTGTTGGGAAGCAAACCCTGGGTCATCGACTGGGAGTATGGCGCGGCAGGTCACCCCGGCTTTGAGCTCGCCAGCATCCAGCGCACCCATGAGTGGCCCGCCGAGCGGCGTGACGAGCTGGAAGCGCACTATCTGCAGGCCGTGCCGCGCCACCAGTGGCCCGATTTTCAGAGCGAGGCATTTTTACCCTGGGTCGACTATATCGGCCTGCTCTGGGCCCTGCTGATGGCAGAGCAACAGCCCTCACTCGACTATGACACCCTGATCGCCATCAACCGGCAACGACTGGAGTAACAGATGATAAACAAGGTGCGCTGGCACAAGCCGAAAACCTGGGGTCTGCTGCTGATCGGCCTGCTGCTGACCGGCTGCTCCACCCGGGTGATCTACTACTGGCTCGATACCGCCATCATCTGGCAGCTGGATGACTACTTTGCCCTCTCCTATTCGCAGAAGGATCTGCTCAGCCGCGAAGTGAAGGGGCTGATGGCCTGGCACCGCCAGCACGAGCTGCCTCGCTACGCCAGGGATCTCGATGCACTGGCCAAGGCGGTGGCCAGCCCCATGACGCCGGAGCAGATCTCGACCAATCTCGATGCGGTGCAGCAGAGTCTGACCCGTACCCTTGAAAACACTATCCCCCGCGCGGTCAGGCTGGCGCGCACCCTGACCGACGAGCAGGTAGCCCGCTTTATGACCGATCGGGTCAAGCGGCAACAGGAGCGACAAAAGGACTTTGCCACTGAGCCCAAAGAGCAGATGCTGGCGGAGTTTCGCGACAAGATGAACAAGCGGCTCGAGTTCTGGATTGGCGAGGTGAAACCGGCACAGGCACCACTGGTGGCCCAGTGGGCCGAATGGCAATACGAGCTGATGCCCCCCTGGCTCGAGTTTCAGGAGTCCTGGACCCAGGAGCTGGACAGGCTGATGAAGCAGCGCCAGAGTCCCGACTTTACCCGCGAGCTGACTGACCTGCTGGCTGAGGGGGATGGGCTGATGGATGGCCGCTTTACCGGCTATACCGAACAGTCGCGCCAGCGTACCGTCAACTGGCTGAGCACCATGAGCCAGTCGCTGGATATCTCCCAGCGGGCCCATCTCTACTCCCTGCTCAAGGGCTACGCCCGCGACTTCAAGCAGATGAGCGGCAGCTGACAAACGGCACCGAATGGTGCCGTGCGCCCGAGCAACCTTGTTCAAACCGGGCGCTTATGGTAGTTTGCCCTTCCTATTTATCGGGAATTAACTTTTGCGCCTTATCGACAAAGTAAAACTGGTGCTGGTAACTCTGGTTATCGCCCTCACCCTGCTTTGTTCCATCGCCCGAATGGAAGGCTCGCTGCTACCCGCATCTCCCCACAGTGAACAGCAGCAGACTCAGGTGTTCAATCAGCTTAGCGACAGCGATGATGGCATCATCAAGTTTGTCGGCAGCCATCAGAATCACCTGCTGCGTCTCGAACAATCCCTGCGCAGTGACAACCAGCCCAAGAGTGTGGTCTACGAGCTGATCCAGAGCTGGTCGGCCCAAGCCATCCTGCTGTTGCTGCTCGGCTGGCTAATGCTGGCACCCGAGCTCTATCACAAACAGAGTTTTCGCGATCGCTTTGGCGCGATCCACCGGCGCCATCTACAGCGCCAACATCTGCAATACCGCTTCACCCAGAGCTATCTGAGCGCCTGACCCCGGGGGGGTTGGCACATCCACTGTTTGCTCATCTCCTCTTCCTGACGGATCCGGCGGCCGCCTGATCCGCATCTGATGCATCCCATTTTTTGCGCCTTGCCGAGCCTTGTTGCTATCGGCCCGGGCACCATTCTCCTGACAGAGGCTTGTTTGCCATGAGAAAGAGCAATCGCACCGTTCTCAACCGCATGAGCAAGTGGCAGTACGCACTGCTGCTGTTGATGCTGTTGACCTTTACCTTTTACTCCCTGCCCACCTTTTTCGGTGAGCAGCCCTCCCTCGGCCTGCACGGACAGCAGCGCCTGACCACCCAGCAACAGATGCTGCTGAGCGACAAGCACCTAGCACCGGTCAAGGTGATCGAGCAACCTGAGCGAGTCGAGCTGGTCTTTGCCAGCCAGGGCGAACAGCAGCGCGCCAAGCAGTTGCTGGAGCAGCAAGGGGTCGACAGTGCCGCCCTGACCCTGGAGTTTCACTCCAACGCGCCGGCATGGATCACTCGCCTCGGCGCCGATCCCATCAAGCTGGGGCTCGACCTGCGTGGCGGCTCCCAGCTGCTGATCGGGGTGGACGTGGACTTTGTCATCGACAATCAGACCAAGAATCTGGTGGACACCCTGCGCACCCGTTTCCGTGAAGCCAACCTGCGCGGCGCCAGCGTCACGCGCACGGCACAGGGCGCCGTAACCGTCACCCTGCCGGAGGTCGCCGAACAGGAGAGCTGGCTCTCTATCATCAAAGAGAGTGCCGGTACCCGTCAGGATCAGTGGAAGCTGACCCGCTCCGGCAATGATCTGAAACTGGTGCTGAGCGAGGCGGAGCGTACCCTGCTGGTCAACAACGCCGTGACCCAGAACCTGTCGATCCTGAAAAAACGGATCAACGAGCTCGGCATCGTCGAGGCCTCGGTGGTGCGCCAGGGGCAGGATGGTATCCGTATCGAACTGCCTGGGGTACATAACCCCAAGCAGGCGAAAGAGGTGATCGGCGCCACCGCCTCGCTGGCCTTCTACGAGGCCAAAGCCGACAGCCATTTCTATATCGCCGATCGCAACGGTCAGGCTGTTGGCATGGCGCGCAAGCCGGTACTCACCGGCGAGCACATCGTCGATGCCCGCGCCAACATGGGCGAAATGGGTCAACCCCAGGTCAATATCGTGCTCGACACCCTGGGTGGCAGCAAGATGAACCAGTTCAGCCGCCAGCATGTGGGCAAGCCGATGGCGACCGTCTTCACCGAGTACAAGACCAACGCCCAGGGCAAACTGCGCGCCCAGAGCGAGGTGATCAACGTCGCCACCATCCAGACCGCCCTTGGCAACCAGTTCCGCATCACCGGCATTGGCAGTCTGCCGGAGGCGCAAGAGCTGGCCATGCTGCTGCGTGCCGGCGCCCTCACCGCCCCGCTCAAGATCCTGGAGGAGCGCTCCATTGGCCCGACGCTGGGGATGCAGAATATCGAGGCGGGCTTCACCGCGCTGGCCTTCGGCATGGCAGGCATGATGCTGTTCATGATGGCCTGGTACCGCAAATTCGGCTGGGTTGCCATCACGGCGCTGGTCGCCAACCTGTTGATGCAGGTCGGCATGCTGGCAGTGCTGCCGGGCGCCGTGCTGACCCTGCCGGGGATCGCCGGTCTGGTGCTGACGGTGGGCATGGCGGTGGATACCCATGTGCTGATCTTCGAGCGGATCAGGGACCGTCTGCGAGAGGGTGGCTCACTGGCCAACGCCATCGACTTTGGCTATCGCTCGGCCTTCCACACCATTTTCGATGCCAACATCACTACGCTCATCTGCGCCGTGGTGCTCTACTCCATCGGCTCCGGGCCGCTGCAGGGCTTCTCCATCACCCTCATCCTGGGTCTGCTCTCCAGCATGATCACCGGGATCTGGGGGACACGCGCCATCATCAACCCCCTGTGGGGACGCAGCAGCGAGCGCACGCTGAAGGTGTAACGGGACAGCCGTCCCTCTGATGAGCGGCTTTGGCTGCGCCATCGGCTATGGATATGGCCGGAGCGGCCAAAGCAGAACACTATTTTCCCGGCGTGTCGCGACACGTCGTGATGGGCCAACAGCCTGGTGCTGGCTGGCCAAGGAGATAATTATGTTGAGAATGATCGTTGCCATGGGGCTGACCCGTTGGCGTTATATTGGCCTGTGGGCTTCCATCCTGCTGACCGTGGCCAGCGTTGCCATCTTGCTGGTGAACGGCCTCACTCTGGGGCTCGATTTTACCGGCGGGATCCTGCTGGAGTTTCATATCCAGACCCTGAAAGAGGCCCATGAGCTCAATGCCATGCTGGTCTCCCCGCTGGCGGGAGCCGTTGAGCTGAGCTCGGCCGGTATTCCCGGCGAGTGGCTGATCAAGCTGCCCCCCCACGAACTGCCCTGGCCCGCGGCAGATCTCACCACCATGCTGACCCAGCAGTTGGGGATGCCGGTCGAGTTGCTGCGCACCACCATCGTCGGTCCTCAGGTGGGTGCCGAGCTGTTCCAGCAGGGGATGCTGGCGGTACTGGTGGCTTCGCTGGCGATGTCGGCCTATCTGGCGTTTCGCTTTGAGTGGCGTCAGGCCATCGGCATCCTGCTCTCGGTGGTCCATGACGCCATCGTGGCGCTGGGGCTGCTGTCACTCTTTCAGATCGAATTCGATCTGAACATCATCGCCGGTTTGATGGCGGTGATCGGCTACTCCCTCAACGACAGCATCGTCATCTCGGACAGGCTGCGGGATCTGCTGAGCTCGCGTACCCAGATGGGCATCCACGAGTGCTCCGATGTGGCCATCAAGGCGACCTTCAGTCGCACCATGATCACCTCGGGCACCACCCTGTTTACCGTGGGCGCTCTGTTGCTGTTTGGCGGTGACGCCCTCTACGGCTTCTCCTTCACCCTGTTTGCCGGGATCCTGGTGGGCACCGTCTCCTCCATTACCGTCGCCTCGACCGTGCAGGAGCTGCTTGGGCTCACCCCTCAGGCCTACCAGAAGAAGAGCGAGGAGCCACTGGCCAACGCAGCCTGAACCTTGTTAACCAGGCCCGGCTTACCGGGTCTCAACAAACCGGGCCCCTGCCAACCATTGGCAGGGGCTTTTTCATCCCTCCTCTCGGTCTCTCGCCGTCCCTTTTGTTGCTCGGCTCGCTTCAATTGACAACTGACCATATTGAAAGCAATGACGGATCAACCCGTCATTTTTAATAACAAAAAGGTCATTTTATTACGTCAGAAACCATAAAATGTGACTGAAAGCACTTTCTTGAGGGCTCAAAGGAGGCAACATTGTAGTGATTTATCTACAAAGGGATATGAGATGTTGTTACAACCTGCCAATACAGCAAAATCCAGACAGTTGCTGAACGAGACCATGGCTTTGGTACTCGCAGGAGGGCGGGGTAGTCGCCTCAAACAGTTAACCGACAACCGTGCAAAACCTGCCGTTCATTTCGGCGGCAAATTCCGCATCATCGATTTCGTGCTCTCCAACTGCATCAACTCCGGCATCCGTCGGGTCGGTGTCGTGACCCAGTACAAATCCCACAGCCTGTTGCGCCATCTCCAATCGGGCTGGTCTTTCCTGCGCTACCAGATGAACGAGTTTATCGATCTGCTCCCTGCCCAGCAGCGGGTGGATGAGGTGAACTGGTATCGGGGTACCGCCGATGCGGTCTACCAGAATCTGGATATCATCCGCGATCACGCCCCCAAATATGTGGTGGTGCTGGCAGGCGACCACATCTACAAGATGGATTACGCCGCCATGCTGCTCGATCACGTCAATATGGGCGCCAAGGTGACCGTTGCCTGCATCGAGGTGCCACGCAGTGAAGCAAGCGCCTTCGGGGTAATGGCGGTGGATGATGATCGCAAGATCAATGCCTTCGTCGAAAAGCCCGCCAACCCGCCCGCCATGCCGGGCAAGGCCGACACCGCGCTGGCCTCCATGGGCGTCTATATCTTCGATGCGGAGTATCTCTATCAGCTGCTGGAAGAGGACATTGCCAACGAGCAGTCCCATCACGATTTCGGCATGGACGTGATCCCCCGCGTGGTGAAAGAGGGCACCGCATTCGCTCACCCGTTTGGCATGTCCTGTGTCGGCTGCTGTCCGGATCGCCGCCCCTACTGGCGCGATGTGGGCACCGTGGACTCCTTTTGGGAAGCCAATATGGATCTCGCTTCCGTCACGCCTGAGCTGGATATCTACGATCAGGACTGGCCCATCTGGACCAGTCAGAACATGACTCCTCCCGCCAAGTTCGTGCAGGACCGAAACGGCCAGCACGGCATGACCATCAACTCCATGTTTGCCGGGGGCACCATCGTCAGTGGCTCTTTCATCCTGAGTTCGGTGCTCTTTACCAATGTGCGGGTCGACTCCTTCTGCACCCTGGATCAGGCCGTTATCTTCCCGGGAGTTGAGATAGGTGCCGGTTGCCGACTGCGCCGGGTGGTGATCGACAAGGGGTGCAAACTGCCGGAAGGCACGGTGATAGGTGAAAACGCCGATGAAGATGCACGTCGCTTCCACCGCTCCGAGCAGGGCATAGTGCTGGTCACCCAGGGGATGCTCACTCGCCTGAACAAAGAGCTGCAGGGAAAACAAAAGCGCTGATCCGCAGCCAGACGGGATCCCCCTTCCTACCGCAAAGGGAGCCATTATGGCTCCCTCTTTCTATGGCTGACCAGATAGCCACCTCACACCATCATTGCCATCGCGTTGCAGTCTCCCAGAGATACCATTTACTGTGGGTAAACAGCTGGGCAACGCAGCCTTCACACCCTCAAACTGTAAACATTAAATTACAAAATAACCATTAACCCTCCGAAAACCTCTCTGTATTATTCCTGTTCGCACTATATAGCAGCTCCTTTATCTGACTTTTTAGCGGTAAATCCGCTAGTTTCACTTGATTGTTTGTTTTTCCTTGGTAAGGTGAGGGCGGTTGCGTAACAAGGCAGGTACCAACGTAAACATATCGGTACAATCGCTTTTGGCTTAATACAGTAGAGAGAATGAAATCATGCAAAGAGACCCCCTGAACAACATCCACATCCAGTCCGAACAAGTGATGATCACGCCTGCCCAGCTCAAGGAGAAGTTACCCATCTCCGACAAGGCGCTGGCATTCGTGCAAGGGGCCCGCAATACCATCGCCGACATCATTCACCGTCGCGATCACCGCTTGCTGGTGATCTGTGGTCCCTGCTCCATCCACGACATGGACGCCGCCAAAGAGTACGCAACCAGACTCAAAGCGCTGCATGATGCCTATCAGGACTCTCTCTACATTGTCATGCGGGTCTACTTTGAGAAGCCGCGCACCACGGTAGGCTGGAAAGGCTTTATCAACGACCCCAATCTGGATGGCACCTTCGATGTGGAGCTGGGGCTGCACCGTGCCCGCGAGCTGCTCTGCTGGCTGGCGGAGCTGGAGTTGCCGCTGGCCACAGAAGCGCTCGATCCCATCAGCCCGCAATACCTGGCCGAGCTCTTCTCCTGGTCAGCCATCGGCGCCCGCACCACCGAATCCCAGACCCACAGGGAGATGGCGTCCGGCCTCTCCATGCCGGTCGGCTTCAAGAACGGCACCGACGGCAACTTGGGGACTGCCATCAATGCGCTGCAGGCGGCCTCCTCCCCTCACGCCTTTATGGGGATCAACCAGCAGGGCCAGGTTGCGCTGCTGCAGACCCAGGGCAACCCGGATGGCCACGTGATCCTGCGCGGCGGCAAACATCCCAACTATGACTCGGTCAACGTGTCGCTGGCGGAAGAGGCACTGGAAAAGGCGGGCCTGCTGCCCGGTCTGGTGGTAGATTGCAGCCACGGCAACTCCAGCAAGGATCACCGTTTGCAGCCCAAGGTGGCCGACAACGTCATCCACCAGATCCAGGAGGGCAACCGCTCCATCATCGGGGTGATGCTCGAATCCAACCTGTTCGAGGGAAACCAGTCCAGCGAGCAGCCCAAGGAGCAGATGCGCTACGGGGTCTCCATCACAGATGCCTGCATCGACTGGGACACCACCGCTACCCTGCTGGCCCGCTGCCACAACCAGCTGGCTGACCCCCTCAAGGGCAGAACTGCACGATAAGCCGTGGTATCTTGTCGTAACCTATTGAACAATCGAGGTATCACCGCTGGTGGCATCAAACCGCTCATGCCGTGATACCTTGTTGCATCTTGATTTTCAGGGCGCCGCCGCTGCGGCGCTAGCAGGGACTGGATATGGCTGAAGAGTTGAATGTACTCAGGGACAAGATAGATGCGGTGGACAAGCAGCTGATCGATCTGCTGGCCGCCCGTCTGGCCCTGGTGGGAGAAGTGGGTGAAGTAAAGAGCCGCCACGGCCTGCCCATCTATGCACCGGATCGGGAAGCGAGCATGCTGGCCCGCCGCCGCGCCGAGGCCGAGCAGTTGGGGGTGCCCGGCGATCTCATCGAAGACGTGCTGCGCCGGGTGATGCGTGAATCTTATGCCAGCGAGAAAGATACAGGCTTCAAATGCATAAAGCCGGATCTTGGCAAGGTGGTCATCATCGGCGGTGAAGGCCAGCTTGGTCGGCTGTTCGGTCATATGTTCAGCCTCTCAGGCTATCGGGTCGAGACGCTGGAACAAGCCGACTGGCCGCGCGCTGACCAGATCCTCGCCGGAGTAGGTCTGGTGATGGTGGCGGTGCCCATCGATATCACCTGCCAGATCATCGACCGCCTCGGCAACCTGCCCGCCCACTGCCTGCTGGTCGATGTCACCAGCGTGAAAGCGGCGCCGCTCGAACATATGCTGGCGGTGCACCAAGGGCCGGTACTGGGACTGCACCCCATGTTCGGGCCGGATGTGGCGAGTCTCGCCAAGCAGGTGATCGTCTGCTGCCAGGGTCGTGACCCCGCCGCCAGCCAATGGCTGCTGGATCAGATGACCATCTGGGGCGCCCGCTTGCAACAGGTGGAAGCCAAGGCCCACGATGAGGCGATGACCCTCATTCAGGCACTGCGTCACTTCGCCACCTTTGCCTATGGCTGGCACCTCTCCCGGGAGCAGGCCAATCTGGATCGTCTGCTGAGTTTGAGCTCCCCCATCTACCGGCTGGAACTCGCCATGGTGGGGCGGCTGTTCGCTCAGGATCCCCACCTCTATGCCGACATCATTTTGTCGTCACCGCAGAATCTGGCGATGATCCGTCGCTACTACCAAAACTTCGGCGAAGCGCTGGGGCTGCTGGAACGGGGGGACAGGGACGGTTTCATCGATGCCTTCTCGCAAGTCTCCGGTTTCTTCGGCGAGCATGCCGACCAGTTCCTGCGTGAAAGCCGCATGCTACTGGCCCAGGCCAACGACCGCCGCCAACACGGCTAATCCTGCAAAAGTAGCAACGCTCAAGGGAAGATACTCAGGCATCTTCCTTTTTTGTTTGTTACGGTCCCGTCCTAAATATGGTTTACACCTTTCCCCCCAATAAATGGAGAATCCGATGGGACAAGGTGTGAAACGGACACAGCGCGATTACTCGCTGACTTTTAAACTGGCGCTGGTCGAGCTGGGGTGTCCTGGCAAGATCGGACAGTCTCGGATCAAGCAGCCTGAGCTGTTCTCCAATACCTCTTGTTAAACTCCGCCGGGCTGACATTGCCAAGTCGTGAATGCCGACGTTGGCGGTTGTAAAAAATCTCTATGTATTCCTGGATCGCTGCCTTGGCCTCTGCTCTCGTCTTGAATCTATGGTGGTGAACCAGTTCATTTTTAAGAGACCCCCAGAAGCTTTCTATCAGGGCATTATCGAAGCAGTTCCCCTTGCGTGACATGGAGGTCTGCATGCCAAATTGTACCTAGAGAGCCCGGTAAGCCTTGGCACAGTGCTGACTGCCCCAGTCTGTGTGATGGATAAGCCCTACGGGCGGCCTCTTCTGCTGCACAGCCCGAAACAGCGCCTGACTGACCAACCCGGTGGTCATTCGTTCTTCCATCGCATAACCCACTATCTCACAGGTAAACACATCCTTGAGACCAGCCAGATAAAGCCAGCCTTCGTCGGTAGCGATATAGGTGATATCACCGGTCCAGACTTCGTTGGGCTTCGTCGGCGCAAAAACCTGACCAAGGAGATTCTCCGCCACCGGCAGGGAATGAGAAGAATGGGTTGTCGCCTTGAATTTGCGCTTTTGTTTGCAAGACAACCCCATTTCACGGCGCAATCGCCCAATCCGGTCCCGTCCGGCGTAAAATCCTTCGGCGGCCAACTCAGCTTGTAAACGCGCTTCGCCATAGGTCTGCCGTATCTTGCTGTGAGCAGCCCGAATGGCGACCTTGAGTCGTTCATTTTCTTGTTGGCGCTGTGACGGTGGACGCTGGAGCCAGTGGTAGAAGCCCGCACGAGATACCTCCAGATCATGGAAACGGGATAGAAGTCCTGCTGGTTGGCTATCCACGCGTACTTGGCAGTGACTCCTGAGCAAAGTACGCGGCGGCCTTTTTTATGATGTCGCGCTCCATGTTGGCTTGTGCGAGAGCTTTGCGTAGCCGGGCCACTTCAGCCTCCAGCTCGGCTGGCAGAACGCGGGCCGATGTGTATCCTTTCCTTCTTTGGCTGCGACCACCCAGTTGCTCAGTGTGCCCTTGGCTATACCCAACCTTCTGGCGGCTTCAGCTTGGCCAAGGCCTTGCTCCAACACCAGTCGAACCGACTCTGCCCGAAACTCTGGTGAATTGTGTTCTCTCTATTTCATTCAATACCCCCGATTGTCTCATCGTAACAATCGGAACTGTCTGTGAAAATCAGGATACCTCAGCTCTCTTTTTGTGCATCACGCTGAGCAGACTCAACCCAGCTGAACCCGAGTGCCCATCTCATCGGCTCAGCGCGGGGACTTTCCCAGATAGCGCTCCACGATCACTTTCACCCCGTCACGTTTTTTGAGCTGATAGAGCTCCTTGTCAAACTGGTCGATAAAGGCCTGTTTGTAGGGGTACTCCCCCTTGCGGCTATAGCCGAGAAACCCCTGCTCCTTGCTGAGCACCGGCCCCTGTTTGAGCAGGGACATATCGGCCACCGCCAGCTGATCGGCCTTTATCATGTTGAGCAACTCATAGAGCAGGGAGAGGCGATCATTGATGGTGCAATCGACCCGGCCGCGGACAATCTTGAGCAGGTTCTCCCGATTGCTTTTCACCTCCTCCACGTCGATCTGCTTCTCTTTTACCGCCTGCCAAAAGGCATCGCCGCCGACGGCAAAACCGGCGTTCATGCCAAAGCGTAAACCGTGATAGTCGAGCGGAAACCTGGCCTGCGGGGTATTGGCCGCCACACTGGCACCGCACATCACCACCAGCTCTTCATCCAGCATCGGCTGGGAGTAGGGCCACATGTAAGGGCGGGTATCGGGCATGTAGTAGGGTGGAAAAATGGCGAAGGCTGTCCCCTGTTCCACCATGCTCAGACCGCGCCGCCACGGCATGGGCTTGAGCACCACCTCATAGTCAGGCATGGCAGAGGTCACCTCGCGGATGATGTCGGCATAGATCCCCCTGACCTCCTCCCCCTCCTGCCAGGAGTAGGGGGGATAGGCGGCATCCGCCAGGATCTCGACCCGGGTCTTGGCGTGCGCCATCATGCACAACCCCAACAACAAGCAACACCAGACGCGCATAAGCCAGCACCTCCTGAAAAAGCCTCCATCAAGCATAGCCATCCAGCGCGCCTTCCTCTGCTGCCGCGCCATATTTCATGCCATCTCTTCGTTGGTTGAAAAATGTTAATGAAATATTAAAGCCATCCTTTATGCTGGGGAGCAATTGCTCTGAATGGATGGCCGCATATGGATGTGCAACTGCTTCTGCTCTACCTCTCCCCGATTTTTCTGGCCTTTATCGGCTGGGAGATGCTCTACCTGCGCAAACATGGCGCGGCCTTTCCCACCGCCACCTACCAGTGGCGGGATCTGTTCGCCAACGCCACGCTGGCCCTGATGCACCAAGGGGGCGACGCGCTGGCGGCCATCGCCATTGCTTATCTGTATGACACCCTCTGGGGCTGGCGACTGTTCGACATCGAGATCACCTTCTGGAGCGTATTGCTGCTGTTCCTGTTGCAGGATCTCTGCTACTGGCTGTTCCACTTCACCAGCCACCATGTTCGCTGGCTGTGGGCCTCCCACGTGGTGCACCACAGCTCGGAGCGGCTCAATCTCTCCACTGCCTTTCGCCAGAGCCTGATGTATCCCATCTCCGGCATGTGGCTGTTCTGGATCCCGATGATTGTCATCGGCTTTCCGCCCGAGGCGGTGGTCGCCACCGTGCTATTGAGTCTGGGCTTCCAGTTTTTCGTCCACACCCAGGTGGTAGGCAAACTCGGCTGGCTTGAGTGGATCTTCAACACCCCCTCCCACCACAGGGTGCATCACGCCAGCAACGCCAAGTACATAGACCGCAACTTTGCCGGGGTGCTGATCATCTGGGATCGGCTGTTTGGCACCTTTGTCGAGGAGGACCCGGCCGAGCCGTGTCGCTTTGGCATCACCAAGCCGATCCACAGCTTCAACCCCCTCACTCTCACCTTCCACGAGTGGCGCGACATGCTGCATGACGCCCGTGGCTTGCCGTGGCGACAAAAACTCGCGGTGCTGTTTGGCAAACCGGCCGGACCTGCCAGCCGCTGAGCCTTCGCCCCGAATAGCAACTCCCGGATAGCAAGCCCCTGATAACCAGTCCCTGATAACAAGAGAGCGCCACGGCGGCGCTCTCTTTTATGATCAGTCACATCTTCGATGTCAGAGATGGGCGAACGACCAGACGGCGGGGATCAGGCTCAGCAAGGTCACTCCGGCCAACAGCCGCTCGCGGCCACTCAGGCAAAGATCTGTGCCCAGCTGACGGCGGCTGTAGAGAAACAGCAGCAGACCCGGCCCGTACAGCAACAACGACAGCAACAGATACTCCACCCCGGCAGCATAGAGCAGCCAGAAGCCGTAACCGCTCGACACCAGCGCCACTGCCCGCATCAGGCCTCGCCCCTGCCCACTCTCCTCCTCCTTGCTGAACGAAAGCTTGAGCAAGAACAGGCCGATCAGCAGGTAAGGCACCAAAATCATCGAGGTCGATATAAGCAGCAGACTGGTGTAGCCCTTGCCGAGCAGCCATACCAGCAGCAGGCAAGTCTGCACCGTCAGGCTGGTGAGCCAGAGCGATGCGATAGGCGTCCCGTTGCGGTTCTGGCGCCGGAAGATAGCAGGAAACGCACCGTGGCGGGCCGCGCTGAACGGTACCTCCGCCGAGAAGAGGGTCCAGCTCACGTAGGAGGCAAGCACCGAGACAATCAGGCCGACGCTGATGAGCAGCTTGCCCCAGGAGCCGGTCATCTGGGCCATCAGCCCTGCCATGGAGGGGTTGGGTAGCGCCGCCAGCTCGGGCCGACTCAATATCCCCAGCGCCAGCACCGAGATAAGCACATAGAGCAGCAGCGCCAGCACCACCCCAAGCACGGTGGCAGTGCCCACATCCTGCCGGTTTCGAGCGCGGGCCGACAGCACCGCTGCCCCCTCGATACCGGTGAAGACCCAGAGGGTGATGAGCATGGTGTTGCGCACCTGCTCGGAGACCGGCACCGCCAGGGTGCTGCCCTGCTGATCCGCCACGAAGGTGACCGGATCGAACCAGTAGCAGGCAAACAGAATAAACAGCAGCAGCGGCAGGCTCTTGGCCAGGGTCGCCACCAGATTGAACAACGCCGCCTGCTGCACGCCGCGGGCCACCAGCAGGTGCACAGCCCAGAGGATGCAGGACTCGCCGACAAACGCCGCCAGGGTATTGCCGTCACCAAACCAGATCTGCTCCGGCGTATCGACGAAGCTGCCCAGCGCCGCAAAGGCAATGACCAGATAACCCACCACGCCGATGGTGGCACAGAGCCAATAACCCCAGACGGAGAAGAAGCCCACCAGATCGCCAAAACCGGCGCGGGCATAGCTGTAGATGCCGCCGTCGAGATCGGGCCTGAGTCGCGACAGATAGAGAAAACTCATGGCGAGCGCCAGGATGCCCACACCCGTCACGCCCCAACCGATCAGCACGGCGCGGGCGCCAGCCACCTCGGCCATGTTCTGGGGCAGGCTAAAAATCCCCGCCCCCACCATGGAGCTGAACACCAGCGCGGTGAGTGACCAGAGCCCAATCTTGCTCTCTTTCATGGAAGCTCCTTAGCGCAACCGGCGGCTCAGCGCCTGAATATGCTCGGGACCGATACCGCAGCAACCGCCGATCAAATTCGCCCCGGCCGCGCGCCAGCGCTCGGCCCAGCCGAGATAATCCAGCGGCCCCAGATCGGCGCGGATTTCGTCCAGTCCGTCGTTGGCGGTGGCCTCTTTGGGCTGCGGCGGGAAAGCGTTGGCATAGGCTCCGAGGCGGATGTCGCTGCGACCCTCTGCCTGCAACGCAGCACTTGCCACCTTGAGCGCCCCCTCGATCACCTCGGGCTGACAGCAGTTGAACAGGATGGCATCGACCCCGGCCGCCACTAACGTGGTCACCGCATCAGCCACCCGCTCGCCGGAACGCAGTCGCGGCTCGTTGCCCGGCGCCTCATCTTCCAGCGTGAAGGAGACCCAGAACGGCTTGCCGTCATCAGGCAATAGCGCTTTCAAGGCCAGTGGCTCGGCAATCAGGCTCATGGTCTCGGCCAACCAGATATCCACATAAGGGGATAGCGCCCGGATAAGCGGCGTCGCCAGCTCGCTCACCCTGTCCGCCTTGAACAAATCGGCACGGTAGGAGCCAAACAACGGTGGCAGAGAACCCGCCACCTGCACGGCGCCCTTCTGCTCGTCAGCCACTTCGCGGGCCAGCTGACCGGCCAGCGCCGCCAACCCCTCCCCTTCGGCAAAGAAACGCTCATCGCCGATATGAAACGGCACCAGTGCATAGCTGTTGGTAGTAATGACCCTGGCCCCGCTCGCCACATAGGCCTGATGCACGTCACGCACCGTCTCTGGCGCCTCCATCAAGGCCAGCGCCGACCACTCGGGTTGACGAAACGGTGCCCCCGCCGTGCCAGCTCGCGCCCCATGCCCCCATCCAGCACCCACAATTCCCTGGTTTCCATCTGTCGTGTCTCTTTGTTATGTGCGTTGTTTATTTGCGTATTTATCTGTTTGTTTTGTTGATCTGCGGTTTCGCATCGAATCGCTGCAGATCGTCCTGCTTCATCCTGGGAAGCCCTTTTATTAGGTAGCCATAAAAACATATAGATGTTTAGATGGCCAAAGCAAGATAAAACAAAGTGCCACGGGCGGCAATCAGTATCAGCAGAAATCAGCGTGCAAACGGCGAGGCAAACGCAGAAATGCAAGAGGCCACCCTAAGGTGGCCTCATCACAATCTTGATCCGCTGGTAACTTAACGCCCGGCCAGCACTCGCTTGATCTGTTTGACCCAGTCGGAGACCCGACCCTGCTGCGGCAAACCGCGCCAGATCTGCTCCCACTGGGCAGGGCTGAGCGGACGACCGAGGCGACGCTGCACGCCTGCATAGAGGTAGTCATGGGCCGTGGTGGCCGCATGCTCGGAGGTGAGGAATTTGGAGACCGGATCGGTCAACCGCACATCCCGCATGCCGAGCAGCGGATAGTCGTTGTGCACCGCCGCCAGCATGGTCTCGCGCATGGCGGACTCGATGTAGCCACGGGCAAACAGAGCGGTCACCGACTCCAGCGATCCCTGATCCGGGCCATGGTACTGCTCGTCAAAGACCGGGCTCGGCTCGGCCATGCCGCTTTGTACCACCGCGTCGGGATCCGGCTGCGGCACGACCACGGCAGGCTTGGGGGTTACCGGCTTGGCTGCCACTGTGGCTTTGCGCGGCGCACTCTGGCTACAGGCACCCAGTGCCAGGGCGAGCGCGATACAGGCCAGCGCACGGGAATGAGACTGCATCTTCATGACTCTTATATCGCTCCTTTTACGATTCCTGAGCTGGCTTCTCGGCCACAGCCGGTTCGACCCGGGTAACCAGCAGCTGGTCAATCTTGTAACTGTCGATATCGACCACTTCGAACTTGTAACCGGCATATTTGACCGAGTCAGTGCGCTTGGGGATCTTGCGCAGCATATACATGATAAAGCCGGCGATGGTCTCGTAGTTCTGGTTCTCGGGGAACTCTTCGATATCGAAGGCGCGCATCACGTCGGAGATGGGGGTGACCCCGTCCACCAGCCAGGAGTTCTCGTCGCGCTGGACGATCTGCTCTTCCACCACGTGGGTCGCCCACTCGCCCATGACGGTACTCATCAGGTCGTTCATGGTGACAATCCCCACCACCAGCGCGTACTCGTTCATCACCACGGCAAAGTCACCACGATGATTCTTGAAGTACTCCATCGCCTCATAGAGGTTCAGGGTATCGGGGATGATGATGACGTTCTGCACTAGGTTGCCACCGATAAGGTCGATGCTCTGGCCACCGATAACGCGGATCAGCAGCTCTTTGGCATCGACAAAGCCCTTGATGCTGTCGAGGTTGTGGTCACAGACCAGAAACTTGTTATGGGGATGCTCGGCGATCTTCGCCTTGATGCTCTCTTCACTCTCTTGCAGGGTGAAGTAGATAAGGCTCTCGCGGGCCGTCATGGCAGAGGTGACACCAAG
Source organism: Aeromonas sp. 102P (assembly GCF_051920345.1). NCBI lineage: Bacteria > Pseudomonadati > Pseudomonadota > Gammaproteobacteria > Aeromonadales > Aeromonadaceae > Aeromonas > Aeromonas sp. 102P. Next base: position 3,475,601 of record NZ_JBQBCZ010000001.1, read on the forward strand.
GGACTGCAACTCGAACACGTTCTCGATGAGCTGATGCTCCTCGCGCTGGATAACCCCCGCCTCGGCACCGGCATCCATCACCGCATAGATATCGTCGGAGGTGATCTCGTCGTTGCGCACCGTGGAGACACGCATCAGACGGAACAGGGAGTTCGCCAATCCGTTGAAGACCCACACCAGCGGCATCAACACGGTGACGAAGAAGAGCATCGGGCGCACCACCACCACGGCAATCTGCTCGGGCATGGTCATGGCCAGACGCTTGGGCATCAGATCAGCGATCAGGATAAACATGCCGGTGACAAACACGAAGGAGGCACCGGAGCTGATCTCGCCAAGCCAGGGGCCCTGGTAGAACTGGGAGACAATCCCCTTGATGGCGGGGTTGAGGGCAGACTCACCCAGGATACCGCCCAGAATGGCGACGGTATTGAGGCCAATCTGCACCACGGTGAAAAAGTTGCCCGGCTGGGCCTGCAGGGCCAGCACCTTTTCGGCCTGGCGATTACCTTCATCCGCCATCACCTGCAATTTGATTTTGCGAGACGCGGCGAGAGAGATCTCGGAGAGGGAGAAGAACACACTGCCGCCAACCAGCAGCATTAAAAAGAACAAACTATCGGCAAAACTCATGATTAACCTATTGCTACACCCGCCTTAGCACAAGACGGCAAACTGGGCCCGGGAGACCGGACCGTGAGCCCATCCGGGACTCACACAGGGGGAGTATTCTATCAGAAAACAGCCAGTTGGGGGCTTTATCTTACTCCGACCAGTTATGCAACAAAAAAGGCGCTTCACGCGCCTTTTTATTCACTTCCGGTTAGCCCTTGCCCAGCAGGGTGCCCAGATCGTCCGCCTTGGTATGGCGCACATCCTTGCCTTTCACGTAGTAGACGATGTACTCGCAGATGTGCTGGCAGCGATCGCCGACCCGCTCGATGGCTCGCGCCGCCCACAGCACGTTGAGAACCTGGGGGATGGTGCGGGGATCTTCCATCATATAGGTCATCAGCTCGCGGATGATGGACTCGTACTCGCGGTCTACCTTGTCATCTTCTTTGTAGACCGCCAGCGCCGCATCCAGATCCATGCGGGCGAAGGCGTCGAGCACATCGTGCAGCATCTTGATGGTACGACGGCCCATGTTCTCCAGCGACACCAGCGGCGGCTGCGGCTTGTTGGCGTTGTCGGTCAGCATGCGGGCGATCTTGTCGGCCACGTCGCCAATGCGCTCCAGATCGGTGATGGTCTTGATGATGGCCATCACCAGTCGCAGGTCGGAGGCTGTCGGCTGACGCTTGGCGATGATGCGGGTGCACTCCTCGTCGATCGCCACTTCCATGGCGTTGACCTTATGGTCGTTGGCCACGATCTTGCGCGCCGCATCGAGATCCTGATCGTGGATCGCCGCGATGGCGTCGGTGAGCTGCTGCTCCACCAAACCGCCCATCACCAGCACCTGGTTGCGCACGCTCTCTAGCTCGGCATTGAACTGACCGGAGATGTGTTTATTGAGGTTCATATTGTCCATACAAATAATCCTTGATTGCTCCGATTATGCCTTAGCCGTTGAACCGACTGCCAATCTGTTTGCTGAGATTCATCCTCTCCTCTCCTTAGCCGTAACGACCGGTAATGTAATCTTCGGTCTTTTTCTTGGCCGGGGTGGTGAAAATGGTGTTGGTATCCGAGTACTCGATAAGCTCGCCCATATACATGAAAGCGGTCTGATCCGACACTCGCGCAGCCTGTTGCATGTTGTGGGTCACGATCACCACGGTGAACTGGCTCTTGAGCTCGTTGATCAGCTCCTCAATGGTGAGGGTGGAGATGGGGTCGAGCGCCGAGGTCGGTTCATCGAGCAGCAACACTTCCGGCTCAATAGCGATGGCTCGGGCAATCACCAGACGCTGCTGCTGACCACCGGAGAGACCGAAGGCGTTGTCATGCAGACGATCCTTCACCTCGTCCCACAGGGCCGCACCGCGTAGGGAGCGCTCGGCGGCCTCATCCAGAGTGCGACGATCGTTGATCCCCTGCAGGCGCAGACCATAGACCACGTTCTCGTAGATGGACTTGGGAAACGGGTTCGGGCGCTGGAACACCATGCCCACCTGACGGCGCAGGGCGGAAACATCAACGCTCTTGTCATAGATGTTGTGGCCGTGCAGCTGAATTTCCCCCTCGATGCGGCAGATCTCCACCAGATCGTTCATCCGGTTGATGCAGCGCAGCAGGGTCGATTTGCCACAGCCTGACGGGCCGATAAAGGCGGTCACCTGCCCTTTGGGGATCTTCATGTTGACGTTGAACAACGCCTGCTTGCTGCCGTAGTACAGGTTGAGATCCTTCACCTCCAGCGCGGTCTGCTCCGGAGTAAGGTTGAGCAGGTCCAGCGCGGTGTGCTGGGTAGACGTGGTCGTTACGTTGATCATCTGTTACCTCAAAATCAATCTGGAGTGGCCGGACTGCTGCCGGCGCCCCTCACGTATTGGTGCAGAGAGATGGCGGCTCGCGCTCGGCCGCCCCTCTGTTATCTCACTCTTGTATCACTCAAGCGGCGCCGGATTAATGCTCCAGCGACCGGAATTTCTCGCGCAAGTGGTTACGAATACCGATAGCGGTCAGGTTCAGACCCACGATCACCGTCACCAGCAGGAAGGAGGTGGCGTAGACCAGCGGGCGGGCCGCCTCGACGTTGGGGCTCTGGAAGCCGACGTCATAGATGTGGAAGCCCAGGTGCATGAACTTGCGCTCCACATGCAGATACGGGAAGTTGCCATCCATCGGCAGGGTCGGTGCCAGTTTTACCACCCCCACCAGCATCAGCGGCGCCACTTCACCGGCTGCACGGGCAATCGCCAGAATAAGGCCGGTCATGATGGCCGGGCTCGCCATCGGCAGCACGATGCGCCACAGGGTCTCGGCCTGGGTGGCACCCAGTGCCAACGAGCCCTGACGGATGGTGCTCGGGATCCGCGCCAACCCCTCTTCGGTGGAGACAATCACCACCGGCAGGGTCAGGATAGCCAGGGTCAGCGCCGACCAGATCACGCCGGGTGAGCCAAAGGTCGGGCTCGGCAGCGCTTCCGGGTAGAACAGCTGATCCAGCGAACCACCGAGCGTGTAGACGAAGAAGCCCAGACCAAACACGCCGTAGACGATGGAGGGCACGCCCGCCAGGTTGATCACCGCAATGCGGATGATCTTGGTCAGGCTGTTCTTGCCCGCATATTCGTGCAGGTAGACTGCCGCTACCACCCCCAGCGGGGTCACGATGATCGCCATCAGGAACACCATGAAGACGGTACCGAAGATGGCCGGGAACACCCCGCCCTCGGTGTTGGCTTCGCGAGGCTCACCGGAAACAAACTTGCCAATCTGATGGAACCAGTGACCCACCTTGGCCAGCAGGCTCATGTCGTTGGGCCATACCACGTCCAGTACCTTGGACATCGGCATGGTCACCAGCTCGCCACGCATATCCTTGACGGTGATGGCGTCGCGATCGGCTTGGCTACGCAGAGAGAAGAGCTCTTTTTCCAGCACCTGATAACGATCGTTGAGGGCCTGACGCTCACTGGCCAGCTCCGCTTTGAGCTGATCGGTCAGCTTGTCATCCAGCTCGGCCTTGCGCTCTTTCAGGCGCAGCCGCTCCAGTTGATAGTTGATGCTGCCGATGTCCCCTTTTTGCAGATCGTTGGCCTGTTCTGAAAGGGCATTGGCTCGCGCCAGCACCCGCTGCAGGGCAGGATGCAGATCAGAGGTGAGCTCGCGGCCATCCTCTTTCACCCCGACGATATAGCCATAGAAGTTGCCGTTGGTGGCACGCTCAACCATGGCCAGCTCAGCCGGCTGGCTCTGGGACTTGATGTCCGTCTCCAGCACCCAGCGAAAATCGAGGTCAACAAACTCGCGGTTGCCGGTCTTGACCAGATAGCGGGTCAGCAGCTCGCGCTCTTCCCCTTCCAATGGCAGCCCTGCGGCGCGCAGTCGCTCCACCGGAACCTGCTCGCGATCGTTGATTTCGCCGATCAGTACGCTCTTGTTGCCATTTGCGTCTTCAAGCTGCCACTCATAGATGGGGTGCGGCCAGAAGTAGACCAGACCACGCCAGCCGATCAGCAGCAGCAGACCCAGTACCGCCACCAGACTCAGGCTGACGGCACCGCCGGTCATCCAGATCCAGGGGGCCCCTGATTTAAACCACTTACCCATTGTCGATTCCTTGTCCATTACAGAGTCGCCCCTTACATCGAGCTGTATTTTTCACGCAACCGCTGACGGACAAACTCGGCCAGGGTGTTGAACAAAAAGGTGAACACAAACAGGACGAAGGCCGCGAGGAACAGTACCCGATAGTGGGAGCTGCCCACTTCCGATTCCGGCATCTCTACCGCGATGTTGGCGGCGAGGGTGCGCAGCCCCTGGAACATGGAGAAGTCCATGATGGGGGTGTTGCCGGTAGCCATCAGCACGATCATGGTCTCGCCCACGGCGCGGCCAAGGCCCATCATCACCGCAGAGAAGATGCCCGGGCTCGCGGTGAGGATCACCACCCGGCTCAGGGTCTGCCACGGGGTGGCCCCCAGCGCCAACGAGCCCTGGGTCAGGTGCTTGGGCACCGAGAAGACCGCATCTTCAGCGATAGAGAAGATGGTGGGGATGACCGCAAAGCCCATGGCGATACCGACCACCAGCGAGTTGCGCTGGTCAAACTTGATGCCCATTTCGTGAGTCAGCCAGATGCGCGAATCGCCGTGCATAAAAGCATTCTCGATGAGCGGGCTCAGGGCGAAGGCCCCCCAGCCAATCAGCAGTAGCACCGGGATCAGCAGGATGGCGTGCCACCCCTCCGGCAGCCAGGACTTGCCGCGCTCCGGCAGATAGTTCCAGAGCAATGCAGTCAGCAGCATCCCCATCGGCAGCAATATCAGCAGCAGGATCACCCCGGGCAGCGCCCCCTCGATGATCGGCGCCAGCCACAGACCCGCCAGGAAACCCAGGATAACAGTCGGCAGCGCCGCCATGATCTCGACCGTCGGCTTGACGTATTTGCGCAGCCCCGCCGACATGAAGTAGGCGGTATAGATGGCACCGGCCACGCCGAGCGGTACAGCAAACACCATGGCGTAGAAAGAGGCTTTCAGCGTACCGAATACCAGCGGCACCAAACTCAGCTTGGCTTCAAAGTCGTTGCTGGCGGAGGTGGATTGCCACACATACTGGGGCTCCGGATAGCCTTCGTACCACACCTGTTGCCAGAGGGCAGACCAGGTCACTTCGGGGTGTTCGTTCTCCACCGAGAAGAGCTTGAAGCTGTTCCCTTGCTGCATCAGCAACAGGTTGTGACGGGGGGAGATGGCCAGGGCAGAGAGTTCGCCCCCTTCCACCGTCTCGGTCAGCAGCTTGGTCTCGCCGGTGGCGTGGAAGAAGCTGATGATGCCGTCCTTGTCGGCACTGATGAAGCCTTTGCGAAAGTGCTCGGGAGTCAGCAGATCCACTGCGCCATCACCCTTGAAGTCACGAATTTGGGTGAACTGGCGTTTGCCATCCTTCGCCACTTCGAACCACTGGGAAATCACGCCGTTGTCATTACCCACCAGCAGTGAAGAGGCGCCGGAGAGCAGCTGAACCCGGGTCACATTGGCGTTGGGGGCATTGATCTCCAACACGTTGCGCAGGGAGATTTCGCTCAGGTTATGAATGTCATAGACGGAGAGGCGATTGCCCTCGCGCACGAACAGGATCCGCAGATTGGGGGTCAGCAACATCTGATCCACATGGCGCGGCAGGGAGGGAATCGTGTAGTTTTCACTGCTCCACTCAATCTCCCCGGAGATGAAGTTCTCCTCACCGTTCATCACCGTCATCACGCCACGACCATCTTCGGTCACGGCGGCGGTCGCCATCTTGTCCTTGGTGGCTTCGAACACCATCAGTTGCAGTGCCTTCCCTTGCGGGTCGATCACCACAGGCTCTTCGCCGAAGGGATATTGCAGGCTGGGTTCAATCACCCGCACATCGTTGGGATAGGAGACCTTGAACGCTGGCTGGACAACCTGCGCCTTGCCATCGGCAAAGCCGTAAGCGATCAGCCGCTGACCCGGTGCTGGGGTCGCTACCGTGGTGATGTCACCAGCAACCTGGGCCTGACCCAGTGACTGGCCGACCTTGATCTTGTCATCTCCCTGCACCGCAAAGAAGTTGACCTGCCCTTTATCGCTGAAGCGATAGCCGATCTCGTTCTGCTCTTCCACGCCGAGCCAGGCGGTCTTCCCTGCGGCAGGCAGGGTAAACGAGGCGGTCGGCTCCATGGAGGCGCCATTGAAGATGGGTTTCACCACATAGAGCAGATAAAAGAAGATAAGCAGCAGCGCCACCAGTACCAGGGCTCCGCCTGTGGTGACGCCATATTTGGCCAATTTATCCTTGATCCGGCGTTTTCTACTGCCCGCCATGACCAGGTTTAACGATTCCGATGACATGCAAGACCTCAATGTAAGCTAGGCTTCGCGGCATTATATGGCGGTTGCATGACAGTTTTGTTACATCGAGAACGCTTTAACCGAGGTTGTTAGCGGAAAAATGAGCGGGGACCCCTTCGAAGGAAGATGAACGCAATATATTGTTTATAAAGGGATATTTATGAGGATAATCAGCAAGGGCAGCCTGCGCTGCCCCCGAATAATTCAGGAAAGGGTATCGTTTGATTGTTGCAGCGCCAGTTTGGCCGCCTTTTTCTCGGCACGGCGGCGCTTGAAGAAGGCCGACAACTGGGCCGAGCAGGCATCAGCCAGCACACCGCCGGTCAGCTCGACACTGTGGTTGTGGCGCGGGTCCTGCAAGATCTCGAACACCGACCCAGCGGCACCGGTCTTGAGATCTCGGGCGCCGTAAACCACCCGCTTGACCCGGCTATGGATCAGCGCACCGGCACACATACAGCAGGGCTCCAGCGTCACATAAAGAGTGGTGTCGAGCAGGCGGTAGTTCGCCAGCTGTTTGCCCGCCGCCCGGATTGCCATGACCTCGGCATGGGCACAGGCATCGTGTTCGCTGATGGAGCGGTTCCACCCCTCTCCCACCACCTGACCATCCAGCACCAGTACGGCACCAACCGGGATCTCGCCAATCCCTTCGGCCCGGGCGGCCAATGCCATGGCATGGCGCATCCACTGTTCGTCCTGCTCGGTTTGACACGGTGTCTCTGGGATCTCTGATGGTTTCACGCCCATCCCCTCTTTATATTGTTCAATTGTGCTGTTTGCATTCCAGCTATCCACATCTGTCAGATAATTCCATAGATAGCAGGCATGATAGCTCGCGGTGACAGGGCGGCGATTATGCCAAATCTGCACGTCAGACCCAAGCCGCATCCCGACTGAGCAATAAAGAAGCAATCGGCATCTCTATGATAAAAAAGGAGTTGCACCCGTTTGGCCATGCTATTAGACTTCCTCCCCGTCAGCCGAGTCTGACTCCGTCGGTGTGTAGCGCAGCCAGGTAGCGCATCTGCATGGGGTGTAGAGGGTCGGAGGTTCGAATCCTCTCACACCGACCATTTTCCCCGAGAATAGCCCAGTCAAACGACTGGGCTATTTTTTTGCCTCCGATTTATCCTCCTGACAACGTCAGCCTACCAAGAACAAAAAACACTCAGAACCACTTGAATCTTTTTTCCGAACTCATTAAGATGCGCAACTTTCCGCCGGTAGACAACACAAGGAGGTGGAAACACGAGTGAAGGGATCACTGTCCGGCTTGCGTGCAACACAGGACCAGGCATGAACCAGAACACCGATTTCGCACCCGCCATTACGCTTTACTCCGTTCCTCACGACACCCCTTGCCACACCGAAAGCGAAAATGAACAGGTCATCCAGCTGGATGTGATCGATCTTGCCGAACCGGATGATGACTATTGAGCCCGGCCAGATGGCCGCTCAATCACTGGGGCATCGCCTGTTCAACACACTCAGTTTCACACCCTTGGCGAGAAATCTGCAAAAAACGACAAACTGCTAATTCTATCAAGGATGGCAGTATTATTGACTAATGCGTCTCCCCCTTCCCTCTCCAGCATTCCCCCCGACAATTGATACAAACCTACGTTATTGCGCTTCACTTTCCATCGTTGCAACCGCTGGTGCCAACAGAGCCTGCGTCACCACACCAAGTTTAAAACGCACGTTCACCAATCAGGTCTAGCATTAGCAAAACATTCATTGCCACATTCAAACGCGCTTTATACGGCTGTTTTGGCAAAGCCTGGAGTTAGGTCGGGATTTGTTTTTGCATTTGTAATTTTATTACGTAACAAGTTACAAAATGAGGGGCAGGGTAACGGCCCAAATTAGCCGTTGTCCGATGGGAAAAAGCAGGAGCATAACCATCTGCGTAGAGTTTTTATACCAACCAAATAAAGCAATAAAAAACATCAACTTAACCATATCCAAAAAACAAGTGTTTAAAAAAAACTGTTGACGTACTCAACAATATTTCGCACCTTATCAATCGTGTTATCCCGTTGTTGCGGGAACGTTTCAGGAACAGGGATTCGACTTTAGTCGTAGTTAGTAAGTTCAAAATGTAATTCTCAAAGGAGTGAACCTTATGTCGGCACCGGCTCAGACCCACTGCAGCGCCCGCCTTCGCATCCAGGGCGAGATGCTGCCCGAATACGCGCAAATTCTGACGCCGGACGCGGTGGCTCTGGTCTCCGAACTGGTGGAACGTTTTGCTCCCCAAAGAGGGGAATTGCTGAAACAACGTGTGGCACGTCAGGCCCGTATCGATGGTGGCGAGCTGCCGGACTTCCTGCCGGAAACCGCCCACATCCGTGAAGGTGACTGGACCATTCGCGGCATTCCTGCCGACCTGCAAGACCGCCGTGTGGAGATCACAGGCCCGGTCGAGCGCAAGATGGTGATCAACGCCCTCAACGCCAACGTCAAGGTGTTCATGGCGGATTTCGAGGATTCACTGGCACCCGCCTGGAACAAGGTGATCGAGGGCCAAATCAACCTGCGCGATGCGGTCAACGGCACCATTTCTTACACCAGTCCGGAAGGTAAGGCTTATACCCTGAACCCCAATCCGGCCGTCCTCATTTGCCGGGTGCGCGGTCTGCACCTGCCGGAAAAACATGTCACCTTCGATGGCGAACCCATCCCCGGCGGCCTGTTCGATTTTGCCCTCTACTTCCTGCACAACTATCAGGCGCTGCTGGCCAAAGGCTCGGGCCCCTACTTCTACGTGCCCAAGTTGCAGAGCCATCTGGAAGGGCGTTGGTGGAGCGAGGTGTTCGCCTGGACCGAGGACAAGTTCGGTCTGCCCCGTGGCACCATTAAGGCCACCGTGCTGATTGAAACCCTGCCAGCCGTATTCGAGATGGATGAGCTGCTCTATCAGATGAAGGATCACATCGTCGCCCTCAACTGCGGCCGCTGGGACTACATCTTCAGCTATATCAAAACCTTGAAGAGCCATCCGGATCGGGTACTGCCCGACCGCCAGGTGGTGACCATGGACAAGCCGTTCCTCTCCGCCTACTCGCGGCTGCTGATCAAGACCTGTCACAAGCGCGGTGCGCTGGCGATGGGGGGTATGGCCGCCTTTATTCCGGCCAAGGACGCGGCCGTCAACGAGCAGGTCTTCGCCAAGGTCAAGGCCGACAAGGAGCGCGAAGCCAACAACGGCCACGACGGTACCTGGGTCGCCCACCCTGGCCTCGCTGATACCGCCATGGCGGTGTTCAACGCCACCATTGCGGCTGGTGCCAAGAACCAGATTGGCGTGCTGCGTGAGCAGGATGCCCCAATCACCGCCGCCGACCTGCTGGCCCCCTGTGAGGGCGAGCGCACCGAGGCAGGGATGCGCACCAATATCCGGGTCGCCCTGCAATATCTGGAGGCCTGGATCAACGGGAACGGCTGCGTGCCCATCTACGGTCTGATGGAAGATGCCGCCACAGCCGAGATCTCCCGCACCTCCATCTGGCAGTGGATCCGCCACGGCAAGAGCCTGTCTAATGGCAAGGTAGTGACCAAGGATCTGTTCCGCCAGATGCTGGCCGAGGAGCAGGAGGTGGTCAAAGCCGAGGTGGGCGCCGCGCGCTGGCAGGCAGGACGCTTTGCCGAGGCAGGCGAGCTGATGGAAGAGATCACCTGCGCCGATACCCTGATCGATTTTCTGACGCTGCCCGGTTACGAGCGGCTCTGAATCACGGGCCCCCAGCGGGGCTCGCCAATAACAAGTCAATGGAAACGTGAAATCAATGAAAGAGGGAACTGATATGGCACTGACCCGTGAGCAACAGATCCAGGCTATCGAGAAAGACTGGGCGGAAAACCCCCGCTGGAAAGGGATCAAGCGCGGCTACAGCGCCGAAGATGTGGTGAACCTGCGCGGCAGCTTGCAGCCGGTGCACACTCTGGCCCAGCGTGGTGCCGACAAGCTGTGGGGTCTGATCCACGGCGACGCCAAGAAAGGCTACGTCAACTGCCTCGGCGCCCTGACCGGTGGTCAGGCGGTGCAGCAGGCCAAGGCGGGGATCGAAGCGATCTACCTCTCCGGCTGGCAGGTGGCGGCGGACAACAACTTGTCCTCCACCATGTATCCGGATCAGTCCCTCTACCCGGCCAACTCGGTACCGTCCGTGGTGGAGCGCATCAACAACTCCTTCGCCCGTGCCGACCAGATCCAGTGGGCCAACAAGGTTGGACCGCAGGATGAGGGCTTTATCGACTACTTCCTGCCCATCGTGGCGGATGCGGAAGCCGGTTTCGGCGGTGTGCTTAACGCCTTCGAACTGATGAAGGGGATGATTGAAGCGGGCGCCGCTGGCGTGCACTTCGAAGATCAGCTCGCTTCGGTCAAGAAGTGCGGTCATATGGGTGGCAAGGTGCTGGTACCGACTCAGGAAGCGGTACAGAAACTGGTTGCCGCCCGTCTGGCAGCCGATGTGTGCGGCACCACAACTCTGGTGATCGCCCGTACCGACGCCAACGCCGCTGACCTGTTGACCACCGACGCTGACCCGTACGATGCAGACTTCCTGACTGGCGAGCGCACTGCCGAAGGGTTCTACAAGGTACGTGCCGGAATCGATCAGGCCATCGCTCGCGGTCTGGCTTACGCCCCCTACGCAGACATGGTGTGGTGTGAAACCGCCAAGCCGGATCTGGACGAAGCGCGTAAATTTGCCGAAGCAATCAAGGCCAAGTTCCCGGATCGCATCCTGGCCTACAACTGCTCCCCGAGCTTCAACTGGAAGAAGAATCTGGACGATGCCACCATCGCCCGCTTCCAGCAGGAGCTCTCCGACATGGGCTACAAGTACCAGTTCATCACCCTCGCGGGTATCCACAACATGTGGTTCCACATGTACGAGCTGGCCTACCAGTACGCCCGTGGCGAAGGGATGAAGCACTACGTCGAGATGGTGCAGGAGCCGGAATTTGCCGCCGCCAGCCGTGGCTACACCTTCGTGGCACACCAGCAGGAGGTCGGTACCGGTTACTTCGACAAGGTGACTACCGTCATTCAGGGTGGCCAATCCTCGGTCACCGCGCTGACCGGTTCCACCGAAGAAGATCAGTTCCACTGATAGGCAGAGCTGTCTTGAAATAGCAAAACCCCGGCCTGAAGCCGGGGTTTCTTTTTATCTGTAATTCAAACGAAAGTCAGGCGCACAACCGCACACAGTCGAGAGGCTCAGAGCTCGAGGATCTCTTTGACAAAGGGAATGGTCAGCTTGCGCTTGGCGCGAAATGAGGCGTTGTCGAGCTGATTGAGAGTGGTGAGCAGGGTGCGCATATCGCGGGAGAGTCGGTTGAGCAGGAAGCGGCCCACATCGATGGGCAATTTGAAGCCCCGCAGCTCGGCACGCAGCTGCAGGGCACTGAGCTTGCCTTCGTCATCCAGCTCTTCGAGATGGAAACTCACCCCCCAGTCGAGGCGCGAAGCGAGATCCGGCAGTTGCAGCCCCAGTTTGCGCGGTGCGCTGCAGCCGGTGACCACCAGCGTCCCCTCGCCCTTCTCCTGCCAGCGGTTGTAGAAATCGAACAGCGCCCGCTCCCACACGGCATTGCCGGCGATCGCCTCAAGGCTGTCGAGACAGACCAGCGGCAGGCTTTCGAGGGCATCGAGCATGCTGGGATCGAGCTGTTCAAACTGATCGAGGGAGAGATAGGCCGCCGCCGCATCGCGGGCGTTGACCTCGGCACAGGTGGCGTGGAGCAGATGAGAGCGTCCGGATCCCTTGGCTCCCCAGAAATAGAGGAAAGGCGACCCCTGACCGATGGCCGCATTCTTGAGGGCGGTGATCAGATGAGCATTGGTGCCGGGATAAAAACTGACGAAGGTTTCATCATCCGGTAGTTGTACGGCTAAAGACAGTTGGGCCGGTTGCTTCACTCGTTGAGCTTTGACTGTGACATTTGTGGCTAAGTGTATCATCGCAAAGGCTGATAGAGAACCGCCCGGACAAGCCGGGCGGTCTACAAAAGCCTTATAAAATCAGGGCTGCGACCATTGGTAACGCAAACCGCTGCCATTATCGTCAACCTTGCGCAAACGACTCTCAAGTTGCAGCGCCCGCACCAATTCGGCCTGATCCCCTTGCAGAGTAAAGTTGAAGGTGACCTGGTCCCCCTCCAGCTTGCCGATCGCCACCTTGCTGACGTTGGCCATCCCCTGCAGCATCTTCTGCACGGCGATCATGCTGTCCACTTCGGAGAGGCCATCCACCACCAGGGTCTGGCTGGTTGCCGGACCAGAAATGCGGGCACCGTAGTTTTTCACCAGCCAGGCCGCCAGGGTATCGGCAAACCCTTGCGCCACTTCGGCCTGAGTGCCGGTGTTATTGCCACGGGTCAACTCGGCCACTTCACCGGCCGCTTTGGGGCCATAGAGTCCCCAATCGATGCTCCACTTGTCACCTTCCGGTGTCAGCTTGCCCAACACCACCATCTCGGCGCCATAGCGCTGGCTCGCATGCAAAATCGGGTCGGCAAAGCGTCCCCAGACGTCGGTGGCACTGACCGCCATGTTGTCATCGAGATCCATCAGCGGAATGCTGATGGGCAGCCCCAGCATCTGGGCCTGCTCGCGCAAGGCTTGCGCCCAACCATCGCTGGATTGATCCGCCAGCAAGCGACGCTCACCCTGATCCACCACCAGCCAGATGGCCATTTGGGGACGAGCTGGGCCAAGCAGGGCAAACTGGCTCTCGGAGACCAGGCTGTTGACCTTGTCACTCTTGAACTCGGCTTTCAGATACTTGACGGAGTCCTGATCCTGATAGCCATAGCTTTTGACATAGTCGCCCGGGGCCGCCAGCGCCTTGACCACCACCGGCTGGGTGAGGATGTCGCGCTTGCCGGTCACCTTGATCAGCACCTGACCCAGTGCCTGCCCTTGAGCGGCCACCATGTCACCACTGGTCGGTGCCTTGCCCTGATAGAGGTCGGTCACCTGAGCGGCCGAGGCCATGAATGACAAGCCGCAGCAGAGGGCGGTCACAACACGTTTGAACATGAACAGAGTCTCGAAATGGGAGAGTGTGCTTATGGTAGCGGCAAGGCGCATCCTGCGGCAAGGCTGGCACAAGCGGCCACAAACAGCAGAGCCGGCGATGCGCCGGCTCCGATCACCCCTTCCACATGGGAAGCAGGTCAAGGCATAAACTTATTTGGTACCGAAGATCTTGTCGCCTGCATCGCCCAGACCCGGCACGATGTAGCCTTTCTCGTTCAGCCCCTGGTCGACAGAAGCGCAGTAGAGCTCTACGTCAGGGTGAGCCGCTTCCAGCGCCTTGATCCCTTCCGGCGCGGCAACCAGTACCAGCACCTTGATGGATTGGCAGCCTTTCTTCTTCAGCAGATCGATGGTGGCGATCATGGAGCCGCCGGTGGCCAGCATCGGATCGATGACCAGCGCCAGACGCTCTTCGATGTTGCTGACGATCTTCTCGAAATAGGGAACCGGTTGCAGGGTCTCTTCATCGCGGTAGATACCGACCACGCTGACGCGGGCGCTCGGCATGTGCTCCAGCACGCCATCCATCATGCCAAGGCCGGCACGCAGGATAGGTACGACGGTTACCTTCTTGCCTTTGATCTGGTCAACTTCTACTGGCCCATTCCAGCCATCGATGATAACCTTCTCGGTTTCGAAGTCAGAGGTCGCTTCATAGGTCAACAAACTGCCCACTTCTTTGGCCAGTTCACGGAAACGCTTGGTGCTGATATCGCCTTCACGCATCAGACCGATCTTGTGTTTGACCAGGGGGTGTTTGACTTCAACGACTTTCATTATTATCTCCTCTAACCTGCCGCAAAAAAATCGCGGAATCATACAACAAAAGCCACCGCTTGTAGAGCATTTCCGCGCAAAAACGCGCAAACGATTTCCTTTCTGGTTTTTCACCGCCACTGTTAGAATACGCCCCGAATTTTACCCTCCACTTCTTTACATGACGGGGAATACTCGTGACTGACAAAACCTCACTGAGCTACAAGGATGCTGGCGTAGATATCGATGCCGGCAATGCACTGGTTGAACGTATCAAGGGCGTGTCAAAGCGCACTCGTCGTCCTGAAGTCCTTGGTGGTCTTGGCGGCTTTGGGGCCTTGTGTCAAATCCCTGCGGGCTACAAGGAGCCGGTCCTGGTCTCCGGAACCGATGGTGTGGGCACCAAGCTGCGGCTGGCCATCGACCTGAAGAAGCACGACACCGTGGGCATCGATCTGGTGGCCATGTGCGTCAATGACCTGATCGTACAGGGCGCCGAGCCGCTGTTCTTCCTCGACTACTATGCAACCGGCAAGCTGGACGTGGACACCGCAGCCGCGGTGGTCACCGGGATCGGTGCCGGTTGCGAGCAATCAGGCTGTGCCCTGGTGGGCGGCGAGACCGCCGAGATGCCGGGTATGTATGAAGGGGAAGACTACGACATCGCCGGTTTCTGCGTCGGTGTGGTGGAGAAGAGCGAAATCATCGACGGCAGCAAGGTCGGTGAAGGGGATGCCCTGATCGCGCTGGCTGCCAGCGGCCCTCACTCCAACGGCTTCTCCCTGATCCGTAAAATTCTGGAAGTCTCCAAAGCCGACGTGCATCAGCCGCTGGGTGACACCACTCTGGCCAACGCCCTGCTGGAGCCGACCCGCATCTATGTGAAACCTGTGCTCAAGCTCATCAAGGAGTGCGAGATCCACGCCCTCTCCCACATCACCGGCGGTGGCTTCTGGGAGAACATCCCCCGTGTCCTGCCCGCCAACACCCAAGCGGTGATCGATGAGCAGAGCTGGCAGTGGCCGGCGGTGTTCAGCTGGCTGCAGCAGGCTGGCAACGTCACCCGTCACGAGATGTATCGCACCTTCAACTGCGGCGTCGGCATGATCATCGCCCTGCCCGCCAACCAGCTGGAGAAGGCGCTGACCCTGCTCAAGGCAGAAGGCGAGAACGCATGGCACATCGGTCATATCGCCAAGGCAGCAGACGGTGAGGAGCAGGTCGTCATCAAATGATGCGGATCCTCGTCCTAATCTCTGGCAGCGGCAGCAACCTGCAGGCGATCCTCGACCACTGCGCCAGCGGCAAGATTGCCGGTGAAGTGGTCGGCGTTATCAGCAACAAGGCCGATGCCTATGGTCTGGTTCGCGCCAAAGAAGCTGGCGTGGCGACCTCCATTCTGGCCCAGCAGCAGTTTGCCAGCCGGGAGGAGTATGACGCCGCCCTGCTGGCGCTGATGGCAGACTATCAGCCGGATCTGGTGGTGCTGGCCGGGTTTATGCGGATATTGAGCGGCGATCTGGTGCGCCATTTCGCCGGCAGAATGATCAATATCCACCCCTCCCTGCTGCCCAAGTATCAGGGCCTGCACACCCACCAGCGCGCTATCGATGCCGGTGATAGTGAGCATGGCGCCAGCGTCCACTTCGTCACCGAAGAGCTGGATGGTGGCCCGGTTATCCTGCAGGCCCGCGTGCCCATCTTTGAAGGGGACACTGCGGACGAGGTAGCGGCACGGGTACAGGCGCAGGAGCACAGCATCTACCCGCTGGTGGTGCGCTGGTTCTGCGAAGGCAGGCTGCAGATGGTGGACGGCGCTGTGCAACTGGATGGCGCCCTGCTGGGCCCCGCTGGTTACGCATGCGAGTAAGCAGACGCCTTGTCGAAATGTGAAAAAGGAGGCCGATGGCCTCCTTTTTGTTTCCTGAATTTTCCCACCACAGGCACAGGCTTAAACCTGTTCACGACCTGCAGCGAGAAACCGTCAACAAGGTTACAAGCTGCCCAGGAACCGGAGCGTATGGACATACGTGAGCACTCTTTGCTGTATACATAAGCGAGCAGCACATGAGCCTTGATCACGGTTTCATAGCCAGATCGTGGATAGGTTTAGACAGGATTGTCGATATCGATAAAGGTCACATCCAGCCCATGCACAGTCGCCAGCCACTCCCCCAGCGCCTTGACGCCGTAACGCTCGGTAGCGTGATGGCCCGCAGCGTAGAAGTGCATCCCCATCTCGCGAGCGGTGTGAATGGTCTGCTCGGAGGCTTCACCGGAGATAAAGGCATCGATGCCCTGCTCCGCCGCCAGATTGATGTAGCTCTGACCGCCACCGGTGCACCAGGCCACGGAACGGATAAGCTCGGGGCCGCTGTCGCCACAATAGAGTGGTTCACGGCCAAGGCGCTCGGCAATCAGCTTGGCAAAATCGCTGCCGCTCATCGGCTCTTCCAGCTTGCCCACCATGGCGACGCTCTTGCTGTTCCACGGCTCCAGACCGCGACGCACCTTGATGTCGAGCAGCTTGGCGAGCTGGGCGTTGTTACCCACCTCGGGGTGGACATCCAGCGGCAAATGGTAGGCAAACAGGTTGATATCGTGGGTCAGCAGGGTCTTGAGCCGACGCTGCTTCATGCCGGTGATCTGGGCCGGTTCACCGCTCCAGAAGTAGCCGTGATGAACCAGAATGGCATCGGCTTCGGCAGCCACCGCCGCGTCAATCAGCGCCTGACTGGCTGTGACACCGGTCACCACCTTGCGAATGCGCTCGCGCCCCTCCACTTGCATGCCGTTAGGGCAGTAATCCTTGATGGCGTGCGGTTCGAGCAGATGGTTCAGTACGGTTTCGAGTTTTCGATGAGAGATCATAGGGGTCCCTTATTAAGGCTCGGTCCCCTGCTTTACCAATAAAAACAGGGCCCAGGCTCAAAACGCCAAGGGCCCCATGATAATCGAGCCGGGCCGTCAAGACCATGACAGCCCCCACACAGTGCGGTTTCCCTCTCGGCCTCAGGCTGGCAGGTCGATCCCCGCCTCCCGCATCTGGGCCAGCTTGTAGCGCAGGGTGCGCGGGCTGATGCCGAGTCGGTCGGCCACCGCCTTGCGGCTGCCGTTACAATCTTGCAGGGTGTCGAGGATGATCTGGTGCTCCTGCTGCTTGAGCTCGCTGCCGAGGCGATCGCCACCATAGCTGCGCTCCACGCTGACAAACTCCATCTCCTGCTCATCCAGCTCCTCCAGAATGAGGTGGTCACAATCAATGACCCCGTCGGGGCTGAGGATCAGGGCACGCTGTACCACGTTGTCCAACTCCCGCACGTTGCCGGGCCAGGGGTGAGCCAGCAGCCGTACCCTCGAGGCATCCGTCAACTGTGGTGTCGGCAGCCCCTGCTGACTGGCATGAAGCGCCAGCAGATGTTCCGCCAGCGGCAGAATGTCGCCGGGCCGCTCGCACAGGGCAGACCAGCGCAGCGGAAAGACGTTGAGGCGATAGTAGAGATCTTCGCGGAACAGGCCATCCTGCACCGCTTTTTTCAAATCCCGGTTGCTGGTGGCGATGACCCGCACATCCAGCGGGATCATCTTGCGACTGCCGAGCCGCTCCACCTCTTTCTCCTGCAACACCCGCAGCAATTTGGCTTGCAGCCCCTGATCCATCTCGGTGATCTCGTCAAGCAGCAGGGTGCCCCCCTGCGCCTGTTCGAACTTGCCCGGGCACCCCTGTACCGCACCGGTGAAGGCGCCCTTCTCGTAGCCAAACAGGGTCGCCTCCAGCATGTTTTCCGGAATGGCGGCGCAGTTGATGGCGACGAAGGGCTGCTCGGCGCGGCTGGAGTTATCGTGAATGTAACGGGCCAGCACCTCTTTCCCCGTCCCGCTCGGGCCGGTCACCATCACGGTCGCTTCGCTTCTGGCCACCCGGGTCGCCAGCTGGAACAGCTCGGCAGTTTTGGGATCCCCGTAGACCACAGCGCGTTTCTCCACCTTCTGGGCGGGCACATAGCGGCTGACCTGATTAAGCAGCACCTCCGGCGAGAACGGCTTGGCCAGATAGTCGATGGCCCCTTCACGCATGGCGCGCACCGCGCCGTCGATATTGGCGTAGGCGGTCATCAGCAGCACAGGTATCTGCGGATATTGCTGGCGGATAGTAGCCAGCAGAGTGAGACCGTCCATCCCCCCCATCTGGATATCGGAGATCACCATGTCAAATGGCTGACGGGAGAGGGCCAGCAGAGCCCGCTCGCCGCTGTCCGCTTCACGGCACTCATAACCGCCGAGCAAAAGGGTATCCACCAGCGCTTCGCGCAGACCATTGTCATCTTCAACTACCAGGATCCTGGCCTGTGTCATGCTACACCTCCAAGCTGCACCGGTTGCTGATGCAGGGGGAACGACAGAGTAAAGCAGGTGCCCTCACCGGGAACCGAGGCCACACCGACCTCCCCCTGATGGGCACGCACTACAGATTGCACCACCGCCAGCCCGAGACCAGTGCCTTGGGAGCGAGTGGTAAAGAAGGGTTCGAATACCTGACCGAGCTGATGGGAAGGGATCCCCTTGCCATTATCAATGACCCGCATCTCCACCCGGGCACCGCTGCGCACCGCGCTGACCAAGAGTGAGGTGGCCCCTGCCTGCTGGGCATTGGCAATCAAGTTGTTGATGGCCCCCGCCAGCGCACTGCTGTTAGCCAGCAGGCAGAGATCGGGCTCCGGCGCCTCCATGTGCAGCTCGCAGCCCTGCTGCTGGCAGAAGGCCTCGGCTCCGGCCTGCACTTCGGCCAGCAGCCCTTGTACCGAGATGGGAGTGACCACCTGATTGTCACCGTTGCGGGCGAACAGTAGGATGTCGTTGATCTGCTTCTCCAGATCCTGCAAACGGGCCATCAGCTTTTGCTGAAACTGAGTGCGGGATTCCGGCTTGAGGGTGCGGTTGGCCAGGTTTGCGGCATAAAGCATGGCAGCGGAGAGCGGCGTGCGGATCTGGTGGGCGAGCGAGGCCGCCATATTGCCCAGCGCCGACAGCCGCTTCATGTGGTTGATGCGGTCTTGCAGTTTACGGGTTTCGGTCAGGTCATTGATAAAAACCAGCTGGCCGGGCTGATCCGGCAGCGGTTGGGTAGAGAGCTGGACCCGGCGCCCGTCACGCAGGGAGATCTCGTGGCCATCATCCTCGCGCGGCTCGAAGCAGCGGGCAATGATATGACGCCAGAGCTCCCCTTCCAGCGGCTCCCCCAGCAGGGAGATGGCAGCCGGATTCGCGCGCGTGACCACCCCAGCCCCGTCAAGCAGCAACACCCCTGTGGGGAGCGCCTTGAAGATGGCATAGAGCTGGCTCACTTCGTGGGACTGGAGTGGCATGTCCTGCTGCTGGATTGTCATAAACCTGACCTCAAACTGGCTATTGGGTCAGGTTATTCAATTTCCATGCCACTAAATTATATGAATTAAAACAATGAATTGCGCATGAGCGTCAAGGCTTTGACCCTCAGACGTCCTTGCTCATCCCGTACTTTTTCATCTTCTCCACCAAGGTGGTACGGCGCATGCCGAGCAGATCGGCGGCGCGGGCCACCACCCCGTCCTGAGACTCCAGCGCCTGACGGATCAGCTCCACTTCGAGGTCGGCCAGCATCTCTTTGAGGTTGACCCCCTCCTCCGGCAGCTGCATGGTGCGAGCCGAGGCGAGGCTTAACCATCCCCTCATATGAGCGAGGCGTGGCGCGGCTTCTGAGGTATGATCGCCATCCTTGACCAGCTAATACCCAACAGACTATCCCCATGTTTAACCACGAACTAATCCTCAACCACATCGACGATATATTTGGACAGGACATGCATGCTAAGCGTGTTCTTTCCCTCGCCAATGCTACCCTCGGGGTTATCGAGTCAGGTTCACTGGCCATCCACGCCATCGGTAGTGGCCTCTCCTTGGCCAACGGTCTCGAACGTAAACATGCGGTTAAACAGGTGGATCGCCTGCTCACTAACACCAAGCTCAATGTCTGGAGCCTCTTTGACGATTGGGTGCCCTATGTGGTCGGTGAACGTACCGAGATCGTAGTCTCCATGGACTGGACCGAATTCGATGCCGATGATCACAGTACCTTGGTTATCAGCCTGCAAACCAACCACGGTCGCAGTACTCCGCTGCTGTGGAAAACCCATCGGAAATCGTTGCTCAAAGGGCAACGCAATGCCCATGAGAAAGAGCTGCTCACCAAGCTCAAGCAGACGTTGCCAGAGGGTATCTTCGTGACGGTAGTAGCTGACCGCGGCTTTGGTTACATGGAGCTGTTCGAACGCCTGGAGCAAGAGCTAGGCTTTGCTTATCTCATTAGATTTAAAGGAAATGTTTTGGTTGGTTACCCTGGTGTAGAGCAGGTTCCAGCTCGGGACTGGCTAACGCCGACCGGGCGCACCCGAACCCTCAAAGCGGTGGAGCTAACTGGGCAGCGACAGCCTGTCGAACGGGTCTATTGTTGTCATAAGAGTGGCATGAAAGACGCGTGGTTTCTGGCCAGTAACCGGACCGACCTGAGCGCCGCCAAGGCGTTGCAACTATACGGCCAGCGCTGGGGTATCGAGACCAGTTTTCGTGATATCAAAGATTACAAATTCGGCATGGGTATGGGAGATGTGCACATCAGTAATCCGGTCCGGCGCGACCGACTGTTTTTATTCAGTGCCCTGGCCATCGTCTTGCTGACGCTGCTGGGTAAGGCTGGAGACAGTGTCGGTCTAGAGAGAACGATCAAGGTCAATACCAGCAAGAGCCGAACCTATTCGTTCTTTCGGCAAGGGGTCATCTATTACCAGTTGCTACCTAAAATGAAAGAAGCCAATGCGGTCTTGTTGATGGATAAATTTATCTACTACCTGAAGCAACACCGCTTATATACCCGCACACTTGGAATTATTTGAGTCTCTAAAAATGAGGGGATCTCTGAGGAGGCGAGGGCGTGATCCAGCTCGGGCGGATCCTGAAACACCGCCGCCAGCGCATCCCGTTCATCCATCTCGGTCAGCCGCTCATCCCGCGGCTCGCTCGGCAGCAGGCGATAACGGCTCGGCAGATCGGCCACATCGACGATCTGGTGCGGGTAGAGGATCAGCAGTCGCTCCAGCAGGTTAGAGAGCTCGCGCACGTTGCCGGGCCAGGGGTACTGCATCAACGACTCCAGCGCCCGCTGAGTCAGCCGAATAAAACCGTGGTGCTGCTCGGCATGGCGGTTGAGCAGCTCCTGCAGCAGCAGCGGGATGTCATCGATGCGATCCCGCAGCGGCGGCGTCTCTATGGGGAAAACGTTGAGGCGGTAGTAGAGATCTTCACGAAAACCCTGAGTGCGGATCATCGCCTCCAGATCCCGGTGGGTCGCCGCTATGATGCGCACATCGGCCTGAATGGGCTTGCCGCCACCGACCCGGTCGAACAACCGCTCCTGCAATACCCGCAGCAGTTTGACCTGCATCGGCATCGGCATGTCGCCGATCTCGTCGAGGAACAGGGTGCCCCCCTGCGCCAGCTCGAAGCGACCGCGACGGGCTGCGATGGCGCCGGTAAACGCCCCCTTCTCATGGCCAAACAGTTCGCTCTCCAGCAATTCGGCCGGAATAGCGCCGCAGTTGATGGGCACGAAGGGGCCACTGCTGCGGGAAGAGAGTTCGTGGATAGCGCGAGCCACCACCTCTTTACCGGTGCCGGACTCGCCGAGGATCAGCACGTTGGCATCGGTCTCGGCCACCTGGCTGATGAGGCGGCGTACCTCCTGGATCCCCTTCCCTTTGCCCACCAGCAAACGCAGCAGGGCCTGCCCCTTGTCATGGGTCTGCTGACGGGGATGCAAGGATACAAAGGCCTGACAGAAGTGCAGATGACGGGTGAGGGATTCATAGGTAAAGGGCGAGAGCGCGACCCCGATAAAGTTGCTGTTGGGCAGATCGGCCTCAACCAGCGAGAGGAAGGGAGTACGGGGGAAAGCGGTCAGCAGCTCTGACAAGGGACGGTCGGTCAGCTCACCCACCAGCACCCCTTGCAGCGGACCGGAGGATTCGATGGCTACATCCAGATCGCTTTCTGCCACCTCCTGCCACGGGATCCCCATAAACGAGAGCACGGTTCCCAACTGTTGGCGCCGCTGCGCATCGGCATCAACAATCAACACGCCCATCTCCACCATATCCATTCCTCGCGATGTCCTGAACTAACTTATTGTTTTATTTGATGATAAAACAGCTACCGACTGTCTTTTTGCTGGCACACAAAGTGCCAAAATTCCGACACATTGTCAAAAATTGTCGTATTCAGGCTAAGTGTATCGACAGAAACGGGAGATTAGATAAATTTTGCCGAGGAATTTTCTGCATTGGCGCCGTTAACAAACGCAGCCAAAAGCGGAAAGAAAACTGCCCTCGTCAGAGGGCAGCATGGGACACAGTGAAGCGCTCTCAGTGGCGATTATGGTGGTGCGGCGCCGCGTAACGACACTCGGGAAAACGGCTGCAAGCCAGAAAGAGTCGACCGGCGTGGGGGCCTTTTTTCGCCTCCCGCTCCACCAGCGGCGCATCACAACGAGGGCAGTGGTGCACTTCATGCTCCTCGTCATCCTCTACATCGGCGAACAGGCTATCGACCAGCTCACCCTCACTCTGTGGCGCCTCACCCCCCCCCTTGGACTGGATGACGGGCTCGTGAAATGGCGCGGGCGAGATCGCCTCGGCATGGGGAGTGCGGCCACGCATCCCGGCACCAACATCCACGCCGTCCAGCAACAGAGGGTTGAACGTCGGCTCGCGGCGCGCCCCGTGCGGCAGATCGTCGATCACCGGTTCGCTGGTTTTGACCAGCAGCGGCAGGATCTGTTCGCGCAGTTCTTCCACCAGATAGCTGGCACTTGCCGGGATCTGCAGCAACGGCAGACCGGCGCTGTCACAGGCAGTTTTCAGAAAGAGATCCCGCGCCTTGCGCTTCTGGTGACGATGGGAGCTGTCATCGAGTTCGATGGCGCAGATAAAGGAGAGATCCGCAGGGTGGCAAAGCAGATAGTCGAAATGCTTGGCGCTGATCTTGTTGAAATGCTGCTGCCATTTGCTTTTGCCGATCCCGGCCTGCGGCGTCAGCACATCGGCCACCCGCACCTTGGCAAAGACCCGGGCCTTGTCACCCACCGCCAGATCCAGCACCCCGAGGAAGGATCGCTCGGCGGGACTGAACAGGGTCTCCTGCACATCATAGGGCAGGCGCTTTTGCTGTCTGCCTCTGCTCCAGAAGATCGCCAGCACAAGCAGCGCCAGCAACAACAATCCCGATAGGACAAGGGTATTCATGAGAGCACGATCCAGTTCACGACACGAAAGGGGAATTACTTTACCACAGCCGCCACGGAGCAAGGCAGCAGACCCGTGTATAGAAAGTGAAAAGTCCCGTCTTTTTATCTATTTGTCAGCAGGCGGGGGTTCATATGACCAGCCCCAGCAGGCACAATAGGGATAGAGCAAGAAATCCCATTTCAAGGAGAGCAGGATGCAAAAGCAATTGGTGGTCACCGTGATCGGTGCAGACAAACCCGGGATCGTCGAGAGTCTGGCTGCAGTCATCAGCCGCGAGCAGGGCAACTGGCTGGGCAGCGCCATGAGCGAACTGGCGGGACAGTTTGCCGGTATCCTCCATGTCTCTGTCCCCGATGAGCACTATCGCAGCCTGTGCGAAGCACTGGCCCTGCTACCGGGTCTGACCATCAGCTTTGCCGAAGGGACACCGACCACCGAGCCAGCCCATCAAGTCATGATGACGGTGACCGGCAACGACCGCCCCGGTATCGTCCATGAAGTAGCCAGCATCCTGCGCTAGCTCGAGATCAACGTGGCCGATCTCACCACTGGCTGTGAACCGGCTCCCCACTCCGGCGCCCCGCTCTTCTATGCCCATGCGCTGGTTGCTCTGCCCGACGGGCTCGCGATGGATACGCTTATCACCGCGCTGGAATCCCTCTCCGACGATCTGGTGGTCGACATCGACGAAGCGTTCAGCGAGCAGTAACAATACTGTCATTTATTTGTCATATATTAACACCATAACTGCCGCGCAGACGCGACCTGAAACAGAGGCACAAGATGAGCACCGACAAGCAGTATGAAGAGAAAGAGCTGAGCTGGCTCTCATTCAATGAACGGGTGTTGCAAGAGGCAATGGACAAGACGGTGCCCCTCATCGAGCGGGTTCGTTTTCTGGGGATCTTCTCCTCCAACCAGGATGAGTTCTTCAAGGTACGGGTATCGGACGTCAAGCGTCGCATCCTCATCAATGAAGTACATGGTGGCGACGATGAAGCGAAAGTGCTGCTGCGCGCCATCCAGCAAAAAGTGATGGCGCTCGGTGAAGCGTTCGACAACACCTATAAAGAACTGTTGATTGCGCTGGCCCGCCACAACATCTTTCTGGTCAACGAGAACCAGCTCTCCGATGCCATTCAGAAGTGGCTGCGGGTCTTCTTCAAGGAGAAGGTGCTGCGTCACATCATCCCGATCCTGCTCAACAAAGAGGTCAATCCGGTCAAATTCCTCAAGGATGAGTACACCTATCTGGCCATCGAGATGAAGAAGAACGGTCAGGTGATCCAGTACGCCCTAGTGGAAGTGCCGACCGACGACCTGCCCCGCTTCTTCCAGCTGCCGCCGGAAGGGACCCGCCGCAAGAAGCAGATCATCATTCTGGATAACGTCATCCGCTTCTGCCTCGACGAGATCTTCAAAGGCTTCTTCGACTACGACGAGATTGCCGCCTATGCGGTGAAGCTGACCCGGGATGCCGAATATGATCTCTCCGACCAGCTGGACTTGAGCCTGGTGGACAAGATGAGTGACGGCTTGAAGCAGCGCCTCACCGCCATGCCGGTGCGCTTCGTCTACGAGCGGGAGATGCCCGCTGCCATGATAAGCTTCCTCAAGCTCAAGCTGCAGATCAGCTCCTACGACGCCATCATGCCGGGCGGACGCTATCACAACTTCAAGGATTTCATCGGCTTCCCCAACGTGGGCCGTGACTATCTGGAAAACCCCAAGCTGCCGGCCCTCGATTGCCGCGATTTTGACGGCTTCGTCAACGCCTTCGATGCGATTACCAAGCAGGATATCCTGCTCTACTACCCGTATCACAAGTTCCACCACTTCACCGAGCTGGTGCGCCAGGCGGCGTTCGACCCGGCGGTCAGCGCCATTCGCATCAATATCTACCGGGTGGCCAAGAAGTCGCGGATCATCCACTCCCTCATCGATGCCGCCAACAACGGCAAGAAGGTGACCGTGGTGGTCGAGCTGCGCGCCCGTTTCGACGAAGCGGCCAACATCGACTGGGCCAATATTCTCACCGATGCCGGGGTCAAGGTTGTGTTCGGGGTGCCGAGCCTCAAGATCCACTCCAAGCTCTGCCTCATCACCCGCCACGAAAATGGCGAGGCGGTGCGCTATGCCCATATCGGTACCGGCAACTTCAACGAGAAGACCGCCAAGATCTACACCGACTTCTCGCTGCTCACCCGCAATCCGGATATCACCGCCGAAGTGGAAGGGGTATTTGAATACATCGAGTACCCCTATAAGCGTTACAAATTCAACCACCTGCTGGTCTCCCCCATCAACAGCCGCCGTCAGCTCTATCGCCTCATCGACAACGAGCTCTCCAACGCCAAGGCGGGCCAGCCGAGCGGTATCATCCTCAAGATCAACAATCTGGTGGACAAGGATCTCATCAACCGGCTCTATGCCGCTGGGCAGGCCGGGGTGCCGATCCAGATGATCATCCGTGGCATGTGCGCCCTGCGTCCGGGCGTACCGGGCCTCAGTGACAACATCAAGGTGATCAGCATCATCGACCGCTTCCTCGAGCACCCGCGGGTGATGGTGTTCCACAACAAGGGCAACCCCCAGCTCTATATCTCCAGCGCCGACTGGATGAGCCGCAATATCGACGGCCGGATCGAGGTGGGCACCCCCATTTATGACGAGCGGCTCAAGCAGCGCATCATGGACATTCTCGAGCTACAACTGAGTGATACCTGCAAGGCGCGGGTCATCGATGCCGACCAGCAGAACGAATATGTGAAGCGGGGCAACCGCCGCAAGATCCGCTCTCAGGTGGCGATTTACGACTATCTCAAACGTATCGAGTCAAACAATGGACAATAGTCTCTATGCCGCCGTGGATCTCGGCTCCAACAGTTTTCATATGGTGATCGCCCATCTGAGCGAAGGGCGTTTTCGCATCGTCGATCGCATCAAGGAGCGAGTGCGGCTGGCGGAAGGGATGGATGAGCAAAAACGCATGAGCCCGGAGGCGATGGAACGCGGTCTCGCCTGCCTGTCGCTGTTTGCCGAGCGCCTCACCAATATCAAGCCGGATCAGATCCGCATCGCCGGTACCTACACATTGCGCCGTGCCAGCAACGCGCGCGAATTTGTGAGTGAAGCAGCCAAGGTGCTCAACCACCCCATCGAGATCATCAGCGGGCAGGAAGAAGCACGGCTCATCTATCAGGGGGTTGCCCATACCCAGCATATCGAGGGCCAGGTACTGGTGATCGATATCGGCGGCGGCAGCACCGAACTCATCATCGGTGAAGGGTTTGAACACAAGGCCCTCACCAGTCGCAAGATGGGCTGCGTCAGCTTTACCCAAAGCTTCTTTGCCAGCGGCAAGCTGAGCGACAAGCACTTCACCAATGCCGTGCTGGAGGCGCAGCACCAGCTCGCCCCCATCGTCAACCAGTACCGCAAGCTGGGCTGGCAGAGCTGCCTTGGCAGCTCAGGCTCCATTCGTACGGTACGGGATGTACTGCAAGGCGAAGGGCTGACTGACGGCAGCATTACGCTGGAGGGGTTGGAGCGGCTCAAGGCGCTGATGATTGAGCGCAAGCGAGTGGATAACCTCAAGCTGGTCGGGCTTACCGAGGAGCGTCAGGAGGTGTTTGCCGCTGCGGTCGCCATCCTGCTTGGCCTGTTTACCTCATTGCCCATCGAGCGGCTCGACTACTCCGATGGTGCTCTGCGCGAAGGATTGCTGTATGAGTTCGAGGAGCGCTTGCAGCACCACGATATTCGCGAGCGTACCGCACAGGCGCTCGGTACCCACTACCGGATGGACCGCAAACAAGCCGCCCGGGTGGAGCAGAGCGTGCTGACGTTGTTCGATGCCTTGCAAGAGCCCTGGCAGATGGAGGTAGAGCCCTATCGCGCCATCCTAGGCTGGGCGGCGCGGCTGCACGAAATTGGCCTTGCCATCAACTACAGCGGCATTCATCGCCACTCCGCCTATATCCTGCAACACACCGACCTGCCCGGCTTCAACCAGGACGATCAGGCCCTGCTGGCCGCGCTAGTACGCTTTCAGCGCAAGGGGCTAAAACTCTCCGAGCTGCCGCCCCTGCCCAACCACGACATGCAGACGGTGCTGCGCTGCATCCGCATCCTGCGCCTCGCAGTCGCCGCTCACCACAAGCGCCAGGACAACCTGCTGCCTGAGTGGAAAGTCGCAGTGCAAGGCGATCAGTTGGTCGTGACCCTGCCGATCGACTGGTGCGAAGAGAACCGTCTCCTGATGCAGAATCTGGAGAAAGAGCATCGTTATTGCCAGGAGCAGGGCTGGCCACTGTTGTTCCAGCTCGGCTAAACCGGAAAGATAAATACAAAAGGCAGCCCACTGGCTGCCTTTTTCATCTCAATCTCCCGGTTACTGCAACTCGGGCAACAACCACTTGGCCATCTCGAAGTAGATGATAAGGCCGGTGCCATCCACCAGTGTCGCGATGAATGGCGCAGAGACCACCGCCGGATCGATGCGGAAACGACGCAGCACCATGGGAATAATGGACGCGACCGTGGCACTCCAGAGCACGATGGCGATGATGGTAAAGGTCACCACCATGCCAATCTGGGGACCGACGCCGAGACTCCATGCCCGTACCCAGGCCGCCATGGCAATGGCACCCGAGATGAGCAGACCGGTGGAGAGCTCCTTTTTCAGCACTGTGCCGAGATTGCGCAGACTCACCTCCCCGACCGCCATGGCTCGTACTATGGTGGTGGTGATCTGGGTGCCGCTGTTACCACCAGTACCGATCAGCAAGGGGATAAAGAAAGCCAGCGCGATGGCCGCTTCCAGCTGCTCCTCAAATGCCCGCAGCACGGTGCCGGTGTAGGCTTCCGCCACAAACAGGATAAGCAGCCAGCCCACCCGTTTGCGCCACAGCTGCCAGGGCGTCGCCTGCAAGTAAGGGGTGTCGAGCGGTGATGAGCCCCCTTGCATCTCGGCATCCTCGGTGGATTCGAGCTCCAGAATATCCGCCGCATCATCGACGTGGAAAATACCGACCAGTCGCCCCTGATCCTCGACCGGCAATACCGACAGGTCGCGGTCGATCAGCAGACGCGCTGCCAGCTCCTGATCCGCACGGGCATTGATCCGCACCGTCTCCCGATCCATCAGGGTCGCGACACTGGCCAGCGGGTCAGCGATCAGCAAGGTCTTGAGGGAGAGGCTCCCTTGCAGACGACCATCCCCGTTGACCACATAGATATGGCGAAACAGCTGGGCATTGTCCCAG
This sequence comes from Aeromonas sp. 102P, assembly GCF_051920345.1. Taxonomy (NCBI): domain Bacteria; kingdom Pseudomonadati; phylum Pseudomonadota; class Gammaproteobacteria; order Aeromonadales; family Aeromonadaceae; genus Aeromonas; species Aeromonas sp. 102P. Next base: position 3,504,504 of record NZ_JBQBCZ010000001.1, read on the forward strand.
GCATCGTGGATCAGCTGTTTGGCGTGACCGACCGTGTCCTCCTCCCGCACCGCCAGATATTCGTGGCGCATGTTGGCCCCCACCGACTCGGTGGGCCAATCCAGCAGGGAGTAATACATGGCCTGCGCCTGGGTCGGGAAGCGAGCCAGCAACATGGTGCGATCCTGACGACTCAGTTTGCGCAGGATGGCGACCATATCACGGCGGGGAATGGCCTCCTGCAACACGCTGACGATGCTGCCATGGAGCCGCTGCAACAGGCGCCCGGCACTCTCGGCCGAGAGTGAGCCGAGCAGTTCGGCACCTTGCGGAATTGGCAGGGTATCAAAGATGCAGTTGAGCTCTTCCGGACGCAGGGTCAGCAGTTGATCGGCGCGCTGAACCGGATCCAGATTATGTTCCAGCCAACCCTGCAGGGCGGCCAGATCGAGCAGTTGGTGACGGTTAAGAATGGTATGTGTTTTCTTCATCACAGATATCCTCATGTGATTTCAGGCGAGCCTGAATGCCTCCGGAAATAGCCGGAGGCAACGACAAGAAAACAGCAATTTGATTGACGAGTAATAGGCAGGAAATGACGCCGTTCGGCGTGTCATCATCCCCACGTACCAGCTTTAGCACTGTATAACGTATCCGGCATGCCGGAAGCCACTTGGGTTTACACCTTAATCCGATGAAAACTGTCCTGATCTTGGGCGTCTCTGGACGTCGTGAGATCAGTGGCCTGTGTTTATACAGGAGCCTCGCCTAACGAGATGCTGCAAATAATTCGCACAACCCTCTGTTGTGCGGGCGGCATGATTATCCAATCCCGCTGGGAGGTCAACCCCGCAACCACCATTAAGTTGGCAACGGCAACAGCTTGTTACAATTGGCAGGAGATGACACGGAACCAATTTACAGAACCTGGATAAAAGAAAAGGCCCCAAAGGGCCCCTTATTTATTAGCGAATATAGTCAAACAGTGTCAGACGGCTTATTTTGCTGAACGAGAGTTGCGAGGCACTCAATGCCGCATCCTCTTTTGACAACGCGGAAATCACTTCATAGAGGTCCGCTTCCGATACCTTGGCTCTCGCCTCGGCGTTGAGGGTACTCAACCCCTCGTTAGAATCCATGACAGCCTCGAGACTGTTCATCCTGCCACCCAACTCCCCCAATCCATGATCGATATTCAGGTGAGCATTTTTCATATGGACGGTAGCATCGGCTACTTCCAGCGCAAAGTTGTCAGCGGTAATAGCGGGATCACGCAAGGCGGTAATAAAATCCGACATACCATTCAATATGTTGTCATTCTTCGGTGGATTAAGGTCAAACTGCTGAGCCGCACCACCTGCAGGCAAATCAAGGGTCAACTCCAGACCATTGAAGGGGATCTTGGTGCCAGCAGTGTAGTTACCCGTTTGCAGGGTAGTACCACCGGCATCCTTGATATCATAGGTATCAGGCGGGCCTATGGTGGTTGATACGGTATAGGTGTTGCTGGGCAGTGCCGAGTTATAATTGGACTTATAGAAATTATCAAAGTTGCCCTGATCGCCGACTCCGACCTTGATATTTGCGGTGGTTGCACTGGCAGTTCTTCTGGTCGCCACGATTTCAAACAGATCCTGCCCGGAATCATTGGCAGCAATTTGTACTGTGGGTGAGACCTGAATATTTCGCTGACCTGGGTCCCCCTGATAGATATACTTTCCGTTGGCATCTTTGATATATGGCTGGGTCTTGCTCTGATTGCCGCCAAATATAAATTCACCCGAAGAGTTTTTGCTATTCATCAGATCAAACATTTGCTGCTGCAACCCTTCCAGCTCGCTGGCTATGGCCTTGCGATCATCCATGCTGATAGCGCCATTATTTGACTTCTGGATCAGGGTCTGGGCACTAAGCATTGCATTGTTAATCGACGTTAATACCGTCTCCTCATGCCCCAGGCTGTTTTCCAGCAAGCTGCCATTGACACTGTACTGCTTGAACAGGTCAATCTCCTTGGTCAGTGCCATCTTCTGGCTCATCCCCGCAGGATCTTCGCCGGCAGTCTGAAATTTATTGCCGGTTTGCAGCTGTTGATAGGCAGTATTCAACCGCTCGTTGGCACTGTTGAGGGAATAGATATTCCGGTCGTAGATCATGTTGGTGGTGATGCGCATGACGTTACCTCACGGAAGAGAGCAGTGTATCGAAAATAGTTTTGGCCGTGCTGACGATTTGCGCCGATGCCGCATAGGATTGCTGGAAGCGGATCAGATTGGCCGCCTCCTCCTCCAGATTGACCCCAGACACGCTTTCAAAGATGCCGGTGCTCTGGATAAGCTTGGACTCATTGGCCTTGAGCAGCGTTTTTGCCTGACTGGTATTGTTACCCACTTCCATCACCAACCCGGAATAGGCCTGATTGAAGGTCATCTTGTCGTTGGTCGTCCCACCATTGGTGCTCTTGCGCACCAGATCCTTGTTTTGCAGCTCGGCCAGAACCAGGCCATTGCTGTTATCGGCAAAGCCATTGCTGTTGTAACTGAGCTTGAAGCTGTCGTTAGCATTCACCGTTCCGGTGATGCTGAACTCGTAGCCGGGGGCCTGTTTCGGGTTGGCATAGACTGCGGCTCCGGCGGGGAAAGGGTTGACGATCGCAGACATCAGGTTTTGCCCTTTGCTGCTCGCAGGGGCAGTGCCAATCAGGGTAGTGCCATCGGCTTGAAACACCTGATAGTTACCGTTGGCGTCAATCTTGACGACCTGAGGCGCTGTCGGGCTCAGACTATTGGTACCAAAACCTGACCCTGCACCTGTATTGAATACACCACCCAGTTTGATATCAGCCCCGCCACCATTATTGGTGGTCTTTTCCGCTTTAAGCGGAGAGGCCAAGGCCAGATCTTCCGGTCGGGTGATCAGCTGACCCAAACCGGCGGCCGCACTTTTGGTCGGTTGCAGCAACAGTCTGTCACCCGCAGCTGGCGCACCGGTGAGATCGATTGAAATGCCGTGACCCGTGAGTTCAAACGTTGCAGGAGGGGTCGTGCCAATCGCCACAGAGGTTCGATTACCAGACTTGTCCAGCGAGAACACCTCATAACCGGTGGCGCTGCTAAAGCGCACTTCGTAATCAAACGGGGTCACTGATGTCCCCTTGCCCGGCACGAAGCTAACATTCGCCCCGACCGTCCCGGTGTTATTACCGTAGGGTAAGCCCTTGCTGGTAGGCAGGGTGAAGATGTCACCGCCAATCTCGTTATCCAGATCCATCCCGAGGCGGTTCTGCTGGTTCATCGCATCGGCCATCGCCACGGCCAGCTGCCCCAGTTCGCGCTTGGTAGGCTCAAGGTCGGTACGCGCCTTGAACAGCCCCCCCATGGCGCCACCAAACGTATCGTGGTCGATGGTTGCCTGATTATCCCCCAGAGTCAGTTGCAGCTCCTGATCCCGGGAGTCAGGATCTCCTGCAATCACCTTGAACTGGGCGACGCCCCCATCGAGGATCAGCGAATGGCCGGTGCTCATATTGACCAGCATGCTGCCGTTGGGTTGGGCTACGGTGCGAATATCCATCTTCTCCGACAGCTGGCGGATCGCCTCATCCCGCTGATCAAACAGCATCAGGTTCTCTTCGGGTGACCCCTGGGTGCGGATGATGGCCTGATTAAGATCATTGATGCTGGTGAGCAGGCTGTTGACCTGCTTGGTTTCATCTTCAATGCGGGTATTGAGGGTATCGTTCTGCTTGTCGAGCTGCGCCGAGAGGGTATGAAAACGGTTGACCATGCCACTCAACTCAGTCATCACCACCTTGCGCCCACCGATCTCGGCAGGCGATTCATTGGCAGAGTGAAATGACTTGAAGTAGGAGGTGATGGCCGCCCCCACGCTGTTGCTGGTATCCCCAAGCAAGCTGTCAACGCCAGCCAGCTGTTCATAATGGGTCAGGGAGGCATGATAGGCGGAGGTATCACGGCGCACCTCCCCCTGCATATAGTCGTTGATTACCCGCTGGGTCTTGATGTCACCGGTCCCCAGACCGATGGTATTGGTATACACCAGCGTACGCTCACGCACATAGCCCTGGCTATTGACGTTCACTATGTTGTTACTGGTGGTCTGCAGCAGGCGTTGCTGTGCCAGCACGCCCGATGAACCAATCCCAAGCAGGTCGCTTGCCATACGTTACAGCTCCATCTCGTTGTATTGGGCAATGGCATCACTGCGCAATACCTGTTTCAATTTTCTGGCGTAGTGCGGGTCGGTGGCATAACCCGCCTGTTGCAGCGCCTCAAAGTAGCGATCAGGACTATCCACCTTCGCCAGGGCTCCCTTGTAGCGAGAGCCGGAAGTGAGGAAGTCCACATAGTCGTTGAAGCTCTCTTCAAACGACTCATAGGAGCGAAATGCCGCTTTCTGACGGGAGGCAACACCTTGCTCATACTCGAGCGTGCTGACCACCGCCTTTGGCCCTTCCCAGCGCGGATCGGCCTTGATACCAAACAGGTTATGGGTCACCTGCCCCTCACCATCCTTGATCACCCGCTTGCCCCAACCGCTCTCCAGTGCCGCCTGGGCGACCAGTACCGCCGGGCTTAACCCCAGCTTGTCGGCCGCTTTCTTGGCCAGCGGCATCAGACGATTGACAAACTCTTCCGGCGTATCGAACTCTTTGCCTCCACTACCGGTGGCACTGCCCTCTTCGCTGGCCATGCGCCCCATGGGCGGAATGCTGCGGTGCGCTCGACGGGGCATAGTGAGTGCGTGGCTCTCCTTGACCCCCTCGGTCATCTCTTTTTCAGCAAAATCTTTGCCAACTTTTGATGCCGCGATCAAATCATCGGCAGCGGCCGTCGGTGGCTGATAGGGTTTGTAGGTCCGTTCGGTGCGCTGCGGCATCTTGAGCACCCGTCCATCCTGATGGGTAAAGGTCTCGGGAGAGAGCTGCTTGGCCACCATGTCAGCCAATCCCAGCCCACCCTTGCTGGACATGTCGGCAACCCGCTGCTCATCCAGCATCCCTTCATAGAACTGGGTATAGCTGCTATTCATCGGGTTGTCCTGAGTCAACACCCCGTTGGCCTGACGCATGCTCTGAAACAGCATCTGGGTAAAGATTGACTCGAACTGGCGTGACGCACTCTTGAGCGCTTCGGCCTGTCCCTCTTTGCTTTGGCTCATCTGGCGCAGACGGTCCAGGTTCTTGATGTCCTGTACCATCCCGAGATTCATGCCGCTGTTGCTGTCAAACTCCGCCATTTTGCTTACCTCATTGCCACCCGTGGCAACCACTTGCCGCTTGTTACAATATGACCAGTTGCCCTTCGATGGCGCCTGCCTGCTGCAGCGCCTCAAGGATGGCCATCAAATCACCCGGGGCGACCCCAACCTGATTGACCGCCCGGACCAGATCGTCCAGGGTCGCACCGGTATCAAATTTGAACATCCGCCCCGGCTCCTGCTGGACATTGATGGTCGAGTTGTTGGTCACCGTTGTCTCTCCTCCTGCCAGCGGGTTGGGCTGGGAGACCTGCTGGTTTTCGGCGATGGTCACCGTCAACCCGCCATGGCTGATGGCCGCCGGTTTGAGCTTGACCTGACTGCCGATCACTATGGTGCCGGTGCGGGAGTTAACGATGATCTTGGCCGCCTCGTTGGCCGGATCCACCTCCAGATTCTCGATGGTGGCGAGATAGGAGACGCGCTGACCCGGATCTCGCGGGGCATAGACCTTGACAGAGGTGGCATCGAGCGCCTGAGCGGTATTGGGCCCCACCAGATCGTTGACCACATCGGCCAGACGGCGCGCCGTAGTAAAGTCGGGGCGGTTAAGGTTGAAGGTGATGGTGTCCCCCTGACTGAAGGAGTTGGGCACCTCCCGCTCCACGGTCGCACCGTTGGCAATCCGCCCGACAGTCGGGGTATTGATCACTACCTTGGAACCATCAGCCCCCTCGGCCCCCAGACCACCGACCACCAGACTGCCCTGGGCGACCGCATAAACCCGGCCATCGAGCCCTTTCAGAAAGCTCTGCAGCAGAGTGCCGCCCCGCAGGCTCTTGGCCTCGCCAATGGCAGAGACCGTCACATCGATGGTCTGGCCCGGCTTGGAGAAGGGGGGCAGGTCGGCATGTATCGCCACCGGCGCCACATCCTTGATCTTGGGCTTGATGTTATCCGGCACCTTGATGCCAAAGTTGTTGAGCATGGTACGGAAGGTCTGCTCGGTGAAGGCGTTGTTCTTCTCGCCAGTGCCGGGCAACCCCACCACCAGACCGTAACCAATCAGCTGGTTGTTACGCACCCCTTCAACCGAGCTGATGTCCTTGATCCGGGCCGCATTGGCCACACCCAAGGGCAGCAGACAGCAAAACAGAGTGACAAGACGGAGTGACTTCATAACATCTCCTAGAGCGGCCACCAGGGACCATTGAAAAAGCTGGTAAGCCACCCTTGCTCCTGGCTATTGGCCAGATCGCCGGTACCGCCGTAGTAAATGCGGGCATTGGCCACTTTCTGGGACGAAACGCTGTTATCAGATGTCACATCCTCCGGGCGAATAAGGCCGGTGATCCGGATATATTCATTGCCATTGTTGAGCATGATCCACTTCTCACCACGCACCAGCAGATTGCCGTTGGGCAGCACCTTGGCCACGCTGACCGAAATATTACCCTGCAAGCTGTTGCTCTGGTCCGCTTTGGCCTGGCCCTTGAACGCGCTGTTTTGTCCAATGGAGGCAGAGAGATCATAGGGACTGGCGGTGACCGGCACACCACCCAGCTTGACTGGATCCAGATTGAATTTATTGTCCTTGCCACTCTGGGTATTGGCCTTTTTCGAGGCTGAGGTCGACTCCGACAACTCGATGGTAATGATGTCGCCTACCTTGTGCGCCTTGATATCCGAATAGATGCCATTGACCTGATCCGGCTGGAAAATCGCCCCTGTCGGCCGCACCGACACCGGCTCCGACTCCCCGTAGACGGGGGAAAACTCGGGATCATCAGGCTTGGGCGTATTGGGAGTGCTGCTACACCCACCCAGCACCAACAATCCCAGCATCCATACGGCTTTCATCATGCACCTCCTAATTAGGTACGCTGGATCAGGAAGGACATCATGCCGTCCACGGCGGAGAGCACCTTGGAGTTCATCTCGTAGACCCGCTGAGCCTGAATGAGATTCACCAGTTCTTCGGTCACGTTGACGTTGGAAGTCTCCAGCATCCCCTGCTTGATCACCCCCAAGCCATCGGCACCGGCAGTCCCCTGGGCGGCAGCACCACTGGATTGGGTCTCGACGAACATGTTCTCCCCCATCGGCTGCAAGCCGCTGGCGTTGACGAAGTCGGAGATGTTGATCTGACCGACGACCTGAGAAGCGCCATCGCCCTTGAGCTGCACCGAGACCTGGCCATCTTCACCCACCGTAACGCTCTGGGCGTTTTCCGGGATCTGGATTTCCGGTTGCAGCGGGTAACCATTACCCGGCGTCACTATGGTCCCTTCATCGTTAAGGGTGAACTGACCGTTGCGGGTATAGGCCGCACTACCATCCGGCAGCTGAATTTCAAAGTAACCACGACCACTGATCATCAAATCGAGCGAGTTGTCAGTGGTTTGTACGTTGCCCTGGCTGTGGTTTTTCTGGGTCGCCACCACCTTGGCACCCGCCCCCAGCATCAAGCCGGAGGGGAGCTCGGTATCGGCAGAAGAGCGGCCACCGGGCTGGTTGATATTTTGATACAGCAGATCTTCAAAGATGGCCCGTGACTTTTTAAAGCCCACGGTGCTGGCGTTCGCCAAGTTGTTCGAGGTGACCGAAATATTGGTCTGCTGTGCATCCAACCCGGTCTTGCTGATCCAGAGTGCGGGATTCATAGGTAACTCCTTGATTAGCTGATTCGCAGTAGTTGGGTTTGAGCTTCATCATTCTCTTCGGCCGTCTTCATGATTTTGACCTGGGTTTCGAACTGGCGTTGCAGCCGGATCAGGTTGGTCATCTCATCCACCACATTGACGTTGCTCCCCTCAAGGGAGCCGGCAATCAGGCCGACATTGGCAGAGGCGGGTTCATTCTGGCCATCCTTGCGGCGAAACAGACCATCTTGCCCCTTCTCCACCGCATCGGCGGCCGGGTTGACCAGCTTGATCCGCTGAAAATCTTCCGGCAAGTTGGCGGCAGCCCCCTCCGGACGACCGCTGATGGTGCCATCCCGATTGATCTCGAGTTTCTCCATCGGCATCGGCAGCACGATGGGCTGACCACCGTCATCCACCACATTCAGGCCCGTCGAGGTCTGCAAATTGCCGGTCGCATTGACCTGCAAATTCCCCATGCGGGTATAGGCCTCGCCGCCCTTGGGATCCTGCACGGCAATCCAGCCCGGCCCATCCACCGCCACGTCCAGATCCCTTCCGGTGGTCATCAGCATGCCATGCTGCAGGTTCTGACCCGGGCGCTCAGCCATGGCAAACACTCGGCTTGGCAAGCCCTCTCCGAACGCCTGCATGCTTCTGGCCTGCTCGAAATCGGACTTGAAACCGGTGGTATTGGCATTGGCGAGGTTGTTGCCCCGAACAGCCAGGCTGTTCATGGTCTCTTTGGCCCCGGACATGGCGATATAAAGCAGGTGATCCATGGAATTCTCCGTCAAACAGATGACTCTGACAGGAGAAATGCAATTAGAGTGCCAACAGCAGAAATATGGGGGGATAAGGAGGATGGGAATACGACAGAAACAGAGAGGGGGCCAAGCCCCCTCTCATTATCATTTATTGCGAGATTAACGGATCTGCAGGATGGTTTGCTGCAGCGAACTGTTGACCTCCAGAGAACGGGAGTTGGCCTGGAAGTTACGTTGAGCAGTGATCAGGTCCACAAGCTCGGAGGTCAAATCCACGTTGGACTGCTCCAGCGCCGATGATTTGATGGTCCCGAAAGTGCCCGAATTGGGCGTCCCCGGCAAGGCATCGCCAGAGAGCAGGGACTGTCGCCAGGAGGTATCGCCAACCTGAGTCAATCCTTGCGAGTTGGCAAATTTTGCCATGGCGACCATGGCCACCTTGATGGTGGTGGCGTTACTGTAAGTCGCGGACACAATGCCATCCGGAGTGATCTCGACCTTGGTCAAACGGCCGACAGTGGAGCCATCCTGCGACAACTTATTGACTTCAAATGGTGAGGCATATTGGGTTATTGTGCCCAGTGAAATCTCAAAAGTCTGAGTGGGGTCAGCACCATTAGTGATAATACCCGCACCAGCGGCACCCAATTGCTCCGTTTGGATTGTTGCAGGGGTGGTTGGGGTAATCATTTTACCATCGGCACCAAAGGTAAAACGCGCAGCCAAAGGTGCCTGGGGCACACCTGCAGCCATTTGAGTCTGAACCCCCGTGGCTATATCAATAGGCTTTTCACCCTCATATAAATACATACGCCATGCTGTAGGATCTGCCGGTTTGGTCGGGTCGGCATCGCTGGCTTCTTTAACGAAATATTTAGTGATGGTATGGGGCTCACCTAAAGAGTCATACACGACAACAGAGGTGGAGGACGAGTACGTTTTCGAGTCCTTTGGATCAAAGCTCGACAGGCTACCAACTATTGGAGGTACAGCAAGAGGATCCGGCATTGTGCCCGCCGATAACGGGGTCGCCTTGGACGGCAAATTGAAGCTTGCCTCAATCTTGCTGGTCTTGATTGGCTCGCCCGCCCGATCCGGTATCTGGATCGGCTTGGTAGCATTGATGCTGACCGCCTTCGGGGTGCCATCGGCGTTAATTTCATAACCTTGCAGGTAATGCCCCTGATTGTTGACCATATAACTGTTTTCATTGAGCTTGAAGGCACCGGCACGAGTATAGGTGCGATCCAGGTTGGTCAGGCCATCGGAGGTCACAAAGAATCCATTCCCCTGAATCGCCAAATCCAGTGCGTTATTGGTAAATTGCAGCGCACCCTGGTGGAACTGCTGGGCAACCGCACCGGTCGCCACACCATTACCGACCTGGGTCTTGGCATTGACAAAGATGGAGTTGGCGTAAACATCCGCAAACTCCGCTCGGGACTCTTTAAAGCCCATGGTATTAACGTTGGCAATGTTGTTGGCGGTGACGTTCAAGTCTTTTTGTGCCGCGTTGACACCGCTCAAGGCATTGTTAAATGACATATCCAGCTCCTTAGATCGATGCTGTCGACGTGGTTTTTGACTGAGTTGTTGGTTTGTTCTGATTAGATCCTGAAATTTGCAGGATACTGTTAAGCGTTGTAGTGCCTAGACCTCTCAGATTGAGTTGAGTCGGGTTGGTTCCGTTCCCCAGGACCACACTATCAACCTTGCCATAGGTCAGGGCCGAGATGCTCTCCGACTTTCCATCCATGGTGCCGTTAGCTTTAATCACGTATTTTCCAGGCTTGGCCGGATTGCCACTCTTGTCTTTACCATCCCAAGCAAATTCAACATTGCCGCGCAAATCACCTTCCAGAGGAAACTCCTTGATCACTTGGCCCTTTTCATCTTCCACCGTAATTTTCACATTCGAATACTTGTTCTCGACACCGACAGCCACAACCCCGGAGATGGACCCCTCTTTCTCCAAATAACCGATATTGCTAGGGAGCAGCACATTTTGTCCGACCAGTGCGGAGGCTTGCAGCGCCTGACTAGATGTCATCAGAGTATTAAGATTGCCCATCTGGGTGGACAAGCTATTGATCCCCTCCGAGGTCGACATGGATGTCATCTGGGAGAGCATCTGGGCGTTATCAACAGGCTTGAAGGGATCCTGATACGACAGCTGCATGGTCAGCAGCTTCAGAAAAGAAGCCTGATCCAGCTCTTTCTTCGGCGCCGTTGTGCTGCCTGTCGTCTGGGTCGTGGTACGGCTGATGCCGTTCACATTACTGGTTGTATCGACCATGCTGCATCCCTCCTATCAGGACTTGCCAAGCTGGAGCGTCTGCTGCAGCATCTTCTTGGCCGAATCTGCAACCTGTACGTTGGTCTGGTAGCTGCGCGAGGCGTTGATCATGTCGGCCATCTCTTCAACCATGTTGACGTTTGGCTTGAAGATAAAACCGTCTTTATCCGCCATCGGGTGGTTGGGGTTGTACTCCTTGAGCAGTGGCGCCTTGCTCTCGACAATCCCCTTCACCTCAACCCCGACCGAGCCCTGCTTGTCAGACATCGCCTGATCGAGCTGGGCGGCAAAGACTGGCCGCCTGGCGTGGTAAGTATTTTCCACACTGGAGCTGACGCTGTCCGCATTGGCCATGTTGCTGGCAACCGTGTTGAGGCGCACTGACTGTGCGCTCATAGCCGAGCCTGCTATGTCAAAGACCTTGAACAAACTCATCACTGCTCTCCTTTCAGGGCCTTGAGCAGGCCACTGATCTTGCTATTCATAAATTCAAGGGAGGTTTGATACTCGAGGCTATTGCGCAGAAATTCGCTGCGCTCCTGCTGCACATCGACTGTATTGCCGTCACCGGTATCCGGTTGCAGCGGGTTGCGATATTGCACGGTACCTGGGGCGTCCATATTCAAGGCAAAGTGCTTTTCGCTGGTCGTTGCCAAACCAAACCCCTGATGCGACTGGGCCTCCTGCAATGCCTGAGCAAAATTGATATCCCTGGCTTTGAAGCCCGGGGTATCTGCGTTGGCAATATTGCTGGAAAGCACCTCAGCACGCTTGGCGCGAACGCTTATGGTGTGTTGATGCACACCGAATGCCTTGTCAAATGAAAGAGCCATAGCACACCTCCTGCTTGGTTTATTTTGTTTGCAAGAGGTGTGCCATAAGCAAATCACTCAGTTCGATGGTTTGGGTATGAGTACATTTCAGACCGAAAACGGCAGGAGCATCTCGTGCCTTGAGTCACACGGCATCATTTGGCCACCTTAAGGTTGCAACCACTTTTGCAGTGGCGAGATATGGTAGGTAAATAGAAAGACTGAGCTGTAGATTAAGAAAGAGGGAAGCTCGTAGCTTCCCTCTTTGCATGTACTGGCAATATTCGGCAGACCCCGAATATCAAGGCCATCAGGCCTATTTGACCTTGTAGACAATCCCCGGATTGCAGCGGATCATCTCGAACCGATCGGTTAACCCGGCCAGTGACTCCGACGCGCCCAGCATCAGATATCCACCGGGATTGAGACTGGCAGCAAACTGGTTGAGGATCTTCGACTTCACTTCCGGCGCAAAATAGATGAGCACGTTACGGCAAAAGATAATGTCAAACTTGCCGAGCAGACTATAACTCTCCAACAAGTTGAGTGGCCGGAAGGTGGTCAATTTTCTGACTCGCTCAGCGACCCGCATCTTGTTGTCACCGTAGGGCTCAAAAAACATCTTCTTGCGCTCCGGTGACAAACCGCGCGCCAGAGCAAGGCTATCGTAAACGCCTTCCTTACACTGATTGAGCATGGTCGTCGAAATATCCGTCCCGACAATCTGCACGCCACCAGGCAAGGTCCCCGGCTTTTTCATCTGCTGCTCCAGTGCCGTCATGGCAATGGAATAGGGCTCCTGACCTGACGAGGATGCAGCCGACCAGATCTTGATGGGGCGGCCACTTTTCCCCAACTCGGGGAAAATCTTGTCAGTAAGAAGCTGAAACGGATAGGTATCACGAAACCAGAGGGTCTCGTTGGTCGTCATGGCATCCACCACGGCCATTTTCAGGTCACGCTCTCGCACACTCATTGCACGGGTAACCAGATCAGACAGACTCTCGATGCCAAACTGAGCCATCAAAGGTGAAAGACGGCTCTTCACCAGATACTGTTTGTTATCCCCCAGCACAATTCCGCTCTGTACCGCCAGAAAGTTGCTGAACTGTTTGTATAAGTCGTCCGAAAGTGTCTTCATGCAGCTGTTCTTCTTTATTAGAGTGCGTTTTGTACGGCCTTGGCCAATTCATCAGGCTGGAACTTGGCGATAAAATTGTTCGCACCAACTTTCTGCACCATTGCCTGGTTGAATACTCCACTGAGCGATGTATGCAGAATAACATGCAAATCCTTGAGATTGGGATTATTCCGGATCTCGGCAGTGAAGGTATAGCCATCCATTTCCGGCATTTCGATATCCGAAATAACCAGCGCAACCTGATCCTTGATAGGACCATTTTTGGTCATTTCCAGCAGCATGTTCAATGCTTCGCGGCCATCTTTTGCCAACACGCATTCGACACCGATAGCCTCAAGCGCACGTTGTACCTGTTTGCGTGCCACTGATGAGTCATCCGCAACAAGAACAGGACGCCCCAGAGTCGGGTGGTCGACACTGGCCTGAACCAGCTCCTCACTAACATCCGTTGCAACCGGCGAAATTTCGTTCAATATCCGCTCAACATCAAGGATTTCGACCAACTCGCCATCGACTTCAGTCACGGCTGTCATGTAGTTGATGCGACCCGCACCTTTGGGCGGAGGCAGGATGGATTCCCAGTTCATATTGATGATGCGCTCGACCGAATGCACCAGAAATCCCTGAATAGAGCGGTTGTACTCGGAGATGATAATGAAGCATTTGCTCAAATCATCAATCGGGCGTTTGCCAACCGCCATGCTGAGGTCGATAACCGAGATAGTCTGGCCACGAATATGTGCAACCCCGCGGATGCAGGAGTTCAGTTTGGGCATCACGGTCAAGGGGGGACACTGCAACACTTCACGCACTTTGAATACGTTGATGCCAAATCTTTGACGTCCATTGAGACGAAACAACAACAACTCCAGCCGGTTTTGCCCCACTAGCTGGGTACGTTGGTTGACCGAGTCCAGGATACTGGCCATAAACACTCCCTAAAAACGCTTGGCATTAATCATGCATGCGTGATGGATTGCGTCAGACTATCGATGTGACAACGAACAGATTCTGAAGCAATCATAGTTAAATATGGTGATATGCGTGAACAACTTATCGACCAACGAGCGAAAATGATTAACCGACTTTTACTCATCAGCCTCTTTTTTGGCAGCATATCTTCCAGCTACGCCTCGGACGTCACTACTTATCTGCAAGAAAAGGCACAAGAGTTCGTTTACAGCCAGCTGGATATTCCGTTGGATGCCAGAGCCGAGGTCACCTCTGCCACGCTGGATGAACGGCTCCCACTGACCCGCTGCGAAGATCTGCTCACTATCAGCTTACCAGCAAAAATGGAAATTCGCCGTAATACAACAGTTTACCTTAAGTGTGAGGAGGAGAGGCCCTGGGACGTCTATCTCCCGGTGCGGGTCAGCATTCAAAAGCCCTATGTCACTGTGACCAACCCCATCGCCAAGGGGGACCTGCTGAGTGAAAGCCAGCTGGTGTTGGCCTATCAGGATCAGACCCTGATCCGCGGCGACTACCTGACTGACACAGCCCCTCTTGTCGGAGTACGCAGCAAGCGGGAGCTAAAACCTGGGCAACCCATCCGTTTGAGCCAGGTTTGTGTCGTGTGCAAAGGGGATCAGGTCACCCTGACGGCAGAAAATAGCAACTTCCAGATCAAAACCATGGCCCGAGCCTTGCAAGATGGCAGCTTCGGAGAGATCATCAAACTCGTGAATATTCGCTCCGGCAAAACCGTTGAGGGTAAAGTCAGTGCAGTAGGTGCCGTATCGGTCACTTTTTAAATCCGGATCCTTGACAACTTTTTTTCTAAAGTTTTGATCTGCCGCACCGATAAACAGGTAAGCAAACCTTAAAGCAGACGAAGGTAACTAAAATGGCCATCAACAATATCAACAACTTGGCGAATAATCGGTTGCAAAATACCGCTAATAGCCAGGGGACAGGCAGCAAGTCAGTCACCTCATCGCCCGAAAACAAAGCGGCTACTGTCAAGCTGGACTCCGTCTCCTTGACCAGTGAGGCGCAACAATTGCAAAAGATGCAACAAAACCTCAATACCGCCTCGACCGGCAATGAGAGCAAGGTCGAACGGCTGAAAAAAACCGTCTCGAGTGGCGAATATCAGGTTAACAGCGATGCTGTGGCCAAGAAGATGTTCAGTTTCGAGGCCAATCTGGACAAAGTTCTGGGATGATGGATTTACCTTCGTTACTGTACACCCAAGATGATTACCTCAGCCAGATGCAAGGCATTCTGGAAGAGGAGTTCAGCTTGCTCGAACAGCATCAGGCACTGGCCCTGCCCGCACTGACCGAGCGCAAACAGCAGTTGCTTGCTGCGATAGAAACGCTGGACAAGACACTGGCAGAGATGCCGGAACTGGCACTGCAGCTGGCAGCCTATCCCGACGAGATGGCACAGCTTCGTGCGAAACTGGATGCTTGCCAGGCACAAAATGATATCAACGGTCGCTTGCTAGAATTGAGCATCGTCTCAAACCGTCGTCTGGCAACCTTTCTGAGTCAGCTGCGCGATCGCAACAGCCTGACCTATGACGCCAAGGGTAACACTCGCTCTGGCACCCGCTCCTACGGTATCAAGGCCTGACATCTCTTATCAGGCCTTGCATTTTTGCACTCCGTTTTAAAGCACCAGTCGCAACAACTCTCGCCCGTCCTCACACGCATTGACACGCAGTACCCCGTCCTCATAGCACCCGTAACTGGCAGGCAACTCGCCGCGCGGGAAACAGATCGACCCCGGGTTCATCAATACCCGCTCCCCCTGCCACTCCAGCACCGGCACATGGGTGTGACCGCTCAGGAACAGACTGCCCGGCGGTAGCTGTACCTCGTCCGGGCGATAAAGATGGCCATGGCTTACAAACCAGCGCCGCTCATCGACCAGCAACTGGTTGTAGGAGGCGGTGATGGGAAAGCGCAACAGCATCTGATCCACTTCGGAATCACAATTGCCCCGCACCGCGATGATCTGCGGTGCCAGCTCGTTGAGCCGATCAGCCACGGCGGCCGGGTTATACCCTTCCGGCAGAGGATTGCGCGGGCCATGGTTGAGCAGATCGCCGAGCAGCAGATAGTGATCCGGCTGCCAGGGCTCAAGTTGGGTCAGCACCCGCTCCAGCGCAATGATGCTGCCGTGGATGTCGGAAATGATGGCAAGTTTCATGAAATGCTCCTCACTGCGGGCTGAAATAGAGATCCTTGGTGGCAATCGTCCCTTTCAAATTCTGGCTGGGCAGTCCCCGCAGGGTGGGATCGACCAGTCTCATCTGATTGTAATGATACACGGGGAGGATCGGCGCCTCCTCAAGCAGCAACTGTTCGGCATGCCGGTAGAGTTCAACCCGGCTCGCGCTGTCCAGCGTATTGGCCGCCTGCTCCAGCAGCAGATCAAAGTCGGGATTGCAGTAGCCGCTCTCGTTGCGCAGATCCTGACAACGGAAGCTGCCCAGCATGGCTGACGGCTCCACGTAATCGCCAAACAGGAAGCTTCTGGCCACCTGAAAATCACCGCTATCCTTGGCCACCTGATAGGCGCCCCACTCCAGACTGTTGAGGGTGACCTGCACCCCCAGCTTCTGCCACATGGCAGCAATGGCCATCGCCATCTGCTTGTGGGTTTCTGCGCTGTTGTAGGTAATGCTCAGCTTGAGTGGATTGGCACTGTTATACCCGGCCGCTGACAGCAGGGCTGCTGCTTTGGCCTGGCGGGTTGGCATATCTTCAAGCGCCACAGGCAATATCACCCGGGGGTAACCCGGCATCTCCGGCAACAGCGACCATGCCGCCTGTTCATCCTGCCCGCTCACCGATCCAATGAGCAACTGTCGATCAACCGCCATGGAGAGCGCCTGACGCACCCGCACATCCTGCAGTTCCGGGCGCTTCAAATTGAACGCATAGAGATAGGTGCCAAACAGCGGCAACCCCCACAGCCGCTCCGGAGATTCGCGCTTCATCTTCTGGTAATAGCCGAGGGAGACCTTGTTGGTGAGCTGGATTTCACCGGCCTCATAGCGCAGCCGCTCCGCATGTTGCGAGGTGATAGGCAGATAGGTGACCCGTCCGATACGGGTGTGAAGGTCATCCCAGTAGTGGATATTGCGCTCGGCTTCTATCCGCTCGTTTGGCGTCCAACTTGCCAACCGGTAAGCACCATTGCTCACCAGCTTGCCGGGCTCGGTCCACTGTTTGCCTAATTTGGCTATCGCCTTCTGATTGACTGGCACAAAGGGGCGCTGACTGATGAGCTGCAGGAAATAGGGAGCCGGCCGCTCCAGGGTGATTTTCAGGATCTGATCGCTTTGCGCTTCAATGCCCAGATTGCCGAGCTCCAGCGCACCGGCATAGATGGATTGCGCATTGTTGATCCCCGTGGCCAGCAGCAATCCGGCAGAAGGGGAGTTGATGGCCGGATCGAGCAGACGGCGCCAGGCATAGACAAAATCAGCGGCCACCAGCGGCTCGCCATTGGACCATTTCAGTTGGGGTCGCAGGAAGAATCGCCACTCCAGCCCATCGTCACTCACCTCCCAGCGCTGGGCCTGAGCAGGAACGATATGCCCCTGACCATCTTCGCTGACCAGCCCTTCAAACAGATCGACCAGCACGGCCTCCCCCGGAAAACCGGAGCGCACCAGTGCCGGATCCAGTGACTCCGGCTCGGCACCGTTGCCCTTGACCAGGGTTTGCCGATCGGCAAGCAGAGGCTGCTGCTCAACGGTGGTGGCATGGGCCAGGGGCCCAGCCAGCACGGCAAGCAATAGCGGGGAGAGCCAGCGCTGTGCCAGCTTGGGGAAGAAACCATACCTCATGACAAAACCTCAAATAACACCACTGCAGGAGGGGAAGGCCGACGGCGCGCCTGATGAATGCCTGATGCCGCTCTTGTTATCCCCGAAAACGCCCCTTATTGTATCGGGCTTGCCCGGGAGATGGAGTCTTTCGGGTTAATTTTTTCAGGAGTTTTTATGGGTTATGAGTGGCTGGCCCTCGCGTCGGCCAGTTTATGGGCAGTTGCAGCGCTTATTTCGGTCAAACCGGCCCGTCATCTCGGCGCATTTGCCTACAGCCGCTGGCGCATGTTTCTGGTCAGCCTGATGCTCGGCACCATGAGTCTGCTCACCGGTGGCTGGCAAACCCTCACCGCAAGCGCCCTGCCCCTGCTCGCCATCTCGGGGCTGGTCGGCATCTTCGTGGGCGATACCGCGCTGTTTGCCTGCATGAATCGGCTGGGGCCAAGACGCAGTGCCCTGCTCTTCTCCTGCCATGCGCTGTTTTCCGCCCTGCTTGGGCTGTGGCTCTTTAATGAACAGCTGACAGGCTGGCGACTGCTGGGGGCCATGCTGGTCTTTGCTGGCGTGATGCTGGCGATCCTGTTTGGCAGACGCAGTAGCAGCAACGAGTGGGAGCAGATCCGTGGCAATCTGGCGCTGGGAATTGGCCTTGGCCTGACGGCGGCACTGTGTCAAAGCGTGGGAGCCATCATCGCCAAGCCGGTGATGATGAGTGGTGAGGTGGATGCGGTGAGTGCATCGGGCATCCGGATGGGCAGTGCCCTGCTGGCCCACTGCGTCCTGCGGCTGGGGCGCTTGCCGCTGGCCATGCCGCTCAAACCGGTCAATCGCCATATCCTCGCCATGATTGCCACCAACGGTTTTCTGGCGATGGGGCTGGGGATGACGCTGATCCTGATGGCGCTGCGGCAGGGCGAGGTGGGCATGGTGGCCATTCTCTCCTCTACCACGCCGGTACTGCTGCTGCCGCTGTTGTGGTGGCACTCGGGGGAGCGGCCATCCATTGCCGCCTGGGCGGGGGCACTGATTGCCACCCTGGGCACGGCGCTAGTGCTGGGTTTCAGCACTCACTGACACCCGGCACCATCCCTGATCAGAACAGGGCAATCTCCTCAGCGGTCAGCTCGCGGTATTCACCGGGGGCCAGATCTTCGTCCAGCGTCAGACCGCCCACCCGCTCGCGATGCAAGCCAACGACCTTGTTGCCGATGGAGGCAAACATCCGCTTGACCTGATGGTACTTGCCTTCGTGAATGGTCAGTCGGGCCTCGCACTCGCCGAGAATTTCCAGCTGGGCAGGACGGGTTTTATCGGTCTCGTTACGCAGGTAGACCCCTTCGGCGAACAGCGCGATCGCATCCGGGCTCACCGGATCGGCCAGCCAGACGTGATAGGTCTTGGCACACTCGTGGCGCGGCGAGGTGATGCGGTGGGACCATTGACCGTCGTCGGTCACCAGCACCAGACCCGTGGTATCGAGGTCGAGGCGCCCCACTACATGCAGCTTGCCCATCGCCGGTTCATCCATCAGGAAGAAGACGGTCGGGTGATCCGGATCCTCGTTGGAGCAGACGTAACCTTCCGGCTTGTGCAGCATGAAATAGCGGTTGCGCTGCTCCAGCGTCAGCAGCACGCCGTCAAACTCGATCTGGCTCTGCTCATTGATATGAAAGGCGGGCTGCTTGACCACAATGCCATCCACCATGACCTCACCCTGACGGATCAGTTTGCCTGCCAGCGAGCGGGTCAAATCCGAACAATCGCACAGAAATTTATCAAGCCGCATTCACAACCTCGGAGTCCAACAAGTAAAGGGGCGTCATTATATCGGGCGGGGGCGACAACGCCACTGTTAAGGGGTGCCAATTATGACGAACTGGTCATCCGATGTTACACTTCTCCGGTGTGACCCATCCGAACGATACTCATAATAATAAGAGTCAGGAAGCCCTCATGAAGTCTCAAGCATCCTATCCCGTCATTCCCGTCAACCAGCTGAAACCCGGCATGTATGTCATTGCTATCGCCAGCCAGACAGGTGGGATGGAGATCGCCCAGATGGGCTTGGTGACCAGCGTGGCGCAAATTGCCAATCTGGTGCGTCAGGGGGTGCTCACGGTACGCATCGATCTGGCTCGCAGCAAGCTGGGCAGTGCCGAGAGTGACGCCGTTACCTCCCCCGATCTCAATGCCAACAGCGCCCAGGTAGGGCGCCGAGCCAGTGCCAACGGTGAAGGGCGGGAGCTTAAAATCCGCCGCCTCTATCAGGAAGCGCGCGAGCTGCAAGGCAAGTTCATTCGCCACCTCAAAGCGGGTGAGCCCATCGACATCACCCCGCTGGCCGAAGTCGCCGAAGAGATGGTGGACACCATGTTCACCCACGGCGATGCCATGCTCTGTCTGGCCCGTATTCGCGCCAAGGATGCCTACCTGATGGAGCACTCCATGAATGTGGCCATTCTGCTGGCCAACTTCGGCCGCTATCTGGGACTGGAGCGCAGCGTGCTCAAAGAGCTGACCCTGGGTGGCCTGCTGCACGACGTGGGCAAGATCATGACCCCGGACGAGGTGCTCCACAAACCGGGCAAGCTGACCGATGAGGAGTTCGCCATCATGCGTCAGCATGTGGTGCACAGTTACGAGATCCTCAGCAATACCCCTGGCATTACCCCCACCATGCTGGAGGTGGCCGCCAACCACCACGAGCGGCTCGATGGCTCCGGCTACCCGCAGCGGCTCAAGGGGGAGCAGCTCTCCCTCTATACCCGGATGAGCGGCATCGTCGATGTCTATGATGCCATCACAGCGGATCGGGTCTACAAAGCGGGTATGCAGCCGACCCAGGCCTTCCGCATTCTGCTCAAGGGAATCAATCAGCACTTTGATGCCGAACTGGTCACCAAGTTCATCAAGTGCATGGGAGTCTATCCGGTGGGAACCCTGGTACAGCTCTCAAACCAGCGCCTGGCTATCGTGATGCAGCGCAACGAGCAGCAGCCGCTCAAGCCGGTGGTCAAGGTGATCTATCACGCCACCCAGCGTCACTACCTCGACGTACAGTGGCTGGATCTGGCCAAGTCAGGGGTGCAGGAGAGCATCGAAAACACGGTCGACCCCAAAGAGTTTGGCATCAACCTCGCCAACTTCTTCTAATCCCTCACCTCGGATCTTCATGATTGGCGCTGGCTGTCGAGCCAGTGCCGGATCAGAAACTCCTCATCCAGCGGCGAGAGATCAAAACGCAGGCTGGCCTCTTCAATGGCGGCGATATCGTGCTGATGATGCTCGCTGAGCCAAAGCACCGCACGACGCAAATCTTCACCATGGGGGAGTAGCAGATGGTCGCTCATGGGATACCTCCGGTAGACAGCAAGGCGGCCAGCGAATGTAGCCACCTGTTTCAAGTCTAGTCGGTCAATCCCCATCACCCGCGCTTCTTCACCCTCCCCCCTCAATCACGGCAATCAGCTTGCCACCGGGATCAGCGACCGAAAGCGCGCAGCCAATCCTGATCGAACTTCACCAGCGCCGCATCCACCGCAGGCACGTTCAGCAGCTGCTCCGCCACATCGAGCGGCAAGGTAATCGATTGGCAACCCGCCAGCAGGCAGTCAAGCGCCTGACGGGGAGTGCGGAATGACGCCGCCAGCACCTTGCTGTTCGGTGCGTGCAGCGCAAGCAGCTGTTGCAGCTCCTGCACGGTGGCGATGCCATCGCCCCCCTGAGCATCCAGCCGGTTAACGTAGGGCGCGACATATTCCGCCCCCGCCACCGCCGCCAGCCAACCCTGCAGCGGGGTATAGACAGCGGTGCCCAAAGTCGGCACACCGTTGGCGGTCAGGCTCTTGATGGCCGCCAGCCCCTCTGAGCACACCGGGATTTTGATCACCAGATCCGGGTCCAGCTCACGCAGGGCAAATGCCTCGCGCACCATCTCGGTTTCGGTTTTGGCCATCACCTGGGCAAACAGGCGCGCCTTGGGGCCCAGCACGTCGCGCAGGGCGGGCAGCAGCTCACAGAGCGGCAATCCCCCGGCGGCGGTAATGGAAGGATTGGTGGTGACACCGGCCAACGGCAGGATCCGTGACCAGCGACGCACTGCCGCCACATCGGCGGTATCGAGATACAGCTCCATCTCTAACTCCTTAACGGGATGTTCAATATGTCACCATTCTAGCGATAAAACATCTGCAAATAGCTTGATCGAAATCAAATCAACTTTCGAACGAAAGCAAATAGAATGCAAATACAAAAGGAGGCGGTATGATTTTTGACCTGCAACGATATTCAACTCACGATGGCCCCGGCATTCGCACCCTGGTGTTTCTCAAGGGGTGCTCGCTGGCCTGTCTGTGGTGTCAAAACCCGGAAAGCCGCTCTCCCAAGCCGGACATACTACTCGACCGGCGCCAGTGCATCGAGGGATGCCAGCTCTGCAGCCAGGCTTGTCCGGCAATCTTGCGTGACAGCGAGGGCATCCAGCTCAGCCGTTCTGCCCTCAAGGCCGGCGATATGGAACGGCTGCGCGGCCTCTGCCCAAGCGAAGCGCTGCAGGTGTGCGGCCGCGATGAAACCCTGGACACCCTGATGGACACCATCTTGCGGGATCGCCCCTTCTTCGAGCGCAGCGGCGGTGGCATCACCCTCTCCGGTGGCGAGCCGTTTATGCAGCCCGACTTTGCCGCGTCCCTGCTGGCCCGCTGCAATGCCGAAGGGCTGCACACAGCGGTTGAGAGCTGCCTCCATGTGCCCTGGCACCAGATTGAGCCAAGTCTCCCCTCACTGGATCTGGTGCTGGCGGATCTCAAACACGTGGATAAAGAACGTTTCTTCCACTGGACCCGCGGCAAGGTGGATCTGCCCATCGCGAACCTCAAACGCCTCGCCGAGCACGGCGTGCCGATGCAGATCCGGGTGCCGCTCATTCCCGGCTTCAATGCCGACCGCGCATCGATCGAAGCCATCACCGACACCGCCGCCAGTCTCGGCACCGTGCAGGAGATCCACTTCCTCCCCTACCACACCTTAGGCGTGGGCAAATATGCCCTGCTGGATCTGCCCTATCAGGCGCCGGAGACACCGCTCGACGACCCCGATTTACTCCACTTTGCCCATGCATACGCCCAACGTCAGGGGCTGACCCCTGTGACCAGAGGATAAGATCATGACCCAGCTCGACCTCAATACCCTGAGCCCACGGATCCGCGCCCACAAAGAGAGCCTGATCCACATCGTTCAGCCGCCGGTCTGCACCGAGCGTGCCCGCCACTACACCGCGGCCTATCAGGCTCATCTCGCCCGGCCGCTGCCGGTGCGCCGCGCTCTTGCGCTGGCTCATCACCTCAAGGAGCGCACTATCTGGATCAAGCACGACGAGCTGATCGTCGGCAATCAGGCCAGTCAGGTGCGGGCGGCGCCGCTCTTTCCCGAATACACGGTGAGCTGGATTGAGAAGGAGATCGACGAGCTGGCAGACCGTCCCGGCGCCGGTTTTGCAGTCAGCGAAACCGACAAGGAGATCATCCACGCCCTCACCCCCTTCTGGCGCGGCCAGACGGTGCAGGATCGCTGCTTCGGCCTCTTTACCGACGAGCAGAAAGCGCTGCTGGAGAGCGGCATCATCAAGGCCGAGGGCAACATGACCTCGGGGGATGCCCACCTCGCGGTCAACTATGAGGAGCTGCTCACGCTGGGTCTCGATGGCTTCAAGGCCAAGGTGGCCGAGCGGCGCAGTCGGCTGGATTTGGCGGATTGGGCCGATCTGCAGCGCGAGCAGTTCCTGCACGCCGTCGCCATCACTCTGGATGCGGTCAGCGCTCACATCTCGCGCTACGCCGCCCTTGCCCATGATATGGCAGCACAAGAATCTCGCCCCGAGCGCCGAAACGAGCTTGAGACCATCGGGCTCAACTGCGCCCACATCGCCCACCAGCCCCCCGAGACCTTCTGGCAGGCGCTGCAGCTCTGCTACTTTATCCAGCTCATCCTGCAGATCGAATCCAACGGTCACTCGGTGTCGTTTGGCCGGATGGATCAGTACCTCTACCCCTGGTATCGCCGCGAGGTGGAATTGTCGGAATCCCTGCCTCGGACGCGCGCCATCGAGCTGCTGCAAGGGTGCTGGCTCAAGTTGCTGGAGGTGAACAAGATCCGCTCCGGCACCCACTCCAAGGCATCCGCCGGCAGCCCGCTCTATCAAAACGTCACCATCGGCGGCCAGAACTGGCGGGATGGCAGTGCCCATGACGCGGTCAACGGCCTCTCCTACGCGATTCTGGAGTCCTGCGGCCAGCTGAGATCCACCCAGCCCAACCTCTCGGTGCGCTACCATGCCGGGATGAGCGAGGATTTCCTCGACGCCTGCATTCAGGTGATCCGCTGCGGCTTTGGCATGCCCGCCTTCAACAACGACGAGGTGGTGATCCCCGAGTTCATCAAGCTCGGGGTGAGCGTGGAGGATGCCCACCACTACGCCGCCATCGGTTGCATCGAGACCGCCGTGCCCGGCAAGTGGGGCTATCGCTGCACCGGCATGAGCTTTATCAACTTCGCCCGCATCCTGCTGGCCTCCCTTGATGGCGGCCGCGATGCCACCACCGGCAAGGTATTCCTGCCCCAGCCCCAGTCGCTGCGAGACGGGAGCTTTGGCAACTTTGACGAGGTGATGGCCCGCTGGAACGATCAGGTGCGCTACTTCACCCGCAAATCCATCGAGATCGATTGTGTGGTCGACAGCGTGCTGGAGGCTCAGGCCCACGACATCCTCTGCAGCGCCCTGGTGGATGACTGCATCGAGCGCGGCAAGACCATCAAGGAGGGGGGCGCTGTCTATGACTGGGTCTCAGGTCTGCAGGTGGGGATCGCCAACCTGGGCAACAGTCTGGCGGCCCTGAAGAAACTGGTGTTCGAACAGGGGATAGTGGATCAGCAAGAGCTGGCCGAAGCACTCGAGCAAGATTTTTCAGGACTGGCGGGGGAGCAGCTGCGCCAGCGCCTCACCAATGCAGCCCCCAAATATGGCAACGATCTGGACGAGGTGGACCTGCTGCTGGTGCAGGCTTACCAGAGCTACATCGACGAGCTTAAGGGGTTGCACAACACCCGCTTCGGCCGTGGCCCCATCGGCGGCACCTACTATGCCGGCACCTCCTCCATCTCGGCCAACGTCCCCTTCGGTGCCGCCACCATGGCCACCCCGGATGGCCGCCACGCCCGCACGCCGCTGGCGGAAGGGGCCAGCCCCTCGTCGGGTTCGGATCGTCTCGGCCCGACGGCGGTGTTCAACTCCATCGGCAAGCTGCCCACGGCGGCCATCCTCGGCGGGGTGCTGCTCAACCAGAAGCTGAGTCCGGCGAGCCTTGAGAACGAGCGGGACAAGGCCAAGCTGATGAGCCTGCTGCGCACCTTCTTCGAGGTGCACAAGGGGTGGCACGTGCAGTACAACATCGTCTCGCGGGAAACCCTGCTGGCAGCCAAGGCCAATCCGGATCAATACCGGGATCTGGTGGTACGGGTGGCGGGCTATTCAGCCTTCTTCACCGCCTTATCCCCGGATGCGCAAGATGATATCATCGCCCGCACCGAGCACAGTCTCTGACGGGGCGCTCCCCATGGCGCCTGTGACGTCATATGATTGGCAAGCCACCCTCGGGTGGCTTTCCGCTATCCACCACCTTGCATGCGAGCGCACCATGAATCCACGCCACCAACTGATCCTCACTCTGGTCCATCAGGCTCGCAAGATGAGCGTGAGTGAACTCTCCCGACACACAGGTGTGTCTGAGGTGACGGTGCGCAACGACCTCACCGCGCTGGAGAAACAGGGACTGCTCAGACGGGTACACGGCTCGGCCATGGCGCTGGAGACCGATGACCCCGATGCCCGGATGAACATCAACTACCTGCTCAAGGAGCGCCTCGCCGAGCGGGCCGCCCAGCTGGTGGAAGATGGCGAAACGGTCTTTATCGAAGGGGGCAGTGCCAACGCCATGCTGGCGCGCCATCTGGCCCTGCACAAACGGGTCACCATCATCACCATCAGCAGCTATATCGCCCATCTGCTCAAAGATACCCCGGCTCAGGTGGTGCTGCTCGGCGGGCTGTTCCAGCATCAGAGCGAGAGCGTGGTGGGGCCGCTCACGCGCCTCTGCATCGAGCAGGTGCACTTCTCCAAGGCCTTTATCGGGGTCGACGGTTTTCATCCCGAGATGGGCTTTACCGGCCGCGACATGATGCGGGCCGACGTGGTCAACAGCGTGCTGGCCAAGGGGATGACCAATGTGGTGATCACCGACAGCAGCAAATTTGGCGCCATCCACCCGAGCCAGCTTGGCGCGCCGGGCCAGATCAACGTGCTGGTTACCGACGATGCCCTGCCCGCCCCCATGCGGGCAGCCATCGCGGCCAAGGGGATCACCCTGCACTGCGTTGCGGCCTAAGCCACCCGCTAATTCACGCTACTTCATTGACCTGACAGGATAAAATTTTCATGATGAGCCAGTCCCCATCGGGACTGACATCACCAGTGTGTGATCTGCAGGAAGCAGACTTCAGGAGAGCAAGGACATGCCATCGACCATCACAGCCGGGGAGCGCCGACTCTCCCCTATCATTCGCGCCACCGCCATCACCCTGACCCTGTGCTGGAGCCCGTTTGGCTGGAGTGCCACGCTGCCCGCCGACTTGAAGTGGGAGAGCAACAACCAGGATCCTCTCTATGCCGATCCGGCCGCCAAGCGCGGCGGCACCTTTCGCACCTTTATGACCAGCTTCCCCCTGACCCTGCGCAAATATGGCCCCGACTCCAACGGCGGCTTTGCCGGTTACGTGCGGGAAACCAACCTGCCACTGCTGAGCACTCATCCCGTCACCGGCAACCCCATGCCGATGCTGGCAAACGAGTGGGCCTTCGGCGCCGACAACAAGACCCTCTATTTTCGCATCAATCCCAAGGCGCGCTGGTCAGACGGCCAGCCGGTCACCGCCGATGACTGGCTATTTACCCTCAAGATGATGCGCAGCAAAGAGATCAACGACCCCTGGTACAACAACTACTACAGCACCCAGATAGCAGACATCACCAAGTTTGATGATCACACCCTGGCCATCACCAGCGGCACCGAAAAGAGCCGCCAGGATCTGCTCGAGTCACTGCCCATCAGCCCGGAGCCGAGCCACGCCATCAAGCTCACCGCCAACTGGGTCAAGGAGTACAACTGGAAGGTGTTGCCAGTCACCGGCCCCTATCAGATCGATCAGGTGAAAAAGGGCAAATCGGTCACCTTCAAACGGGTTGAACACTGGTGGGGGGATGACGAGCGCTACTTCCAGCATCGCTTCAATCCTGCGCGGATCGAGATCAAGGTGCTCAGGGATCTGAACATCGCCTGGCAGCACTTCCTGCGCGGCGATCTCGACACCTTCCCGCTGGTGATGCCCAACTGGTGGCACGACAAGACCAAAACCGCCGAGTTCGAGAAGGGGTATATCGCGCGCACCTGGTTCTACAACCAGACTCCGCAATCGCCGATGGGGCTCTATCTCAACACCGCCGATCCACAGCTGAATAATCTCGATGTGCGGCTCGGGGTCCAGCATGCCCTCAACCTCGACAAGATGCTCACCACCCTGCTGCGGGGGGATTACCAGCGACTCAACAGTTATGGCTCAGGTCAGGGTGAGTTTACCAACAGCGAGATCAAGGCCCGTCCGTTCGATCCCAAACTGGCGCGGGAATACTTTGCCAAGGCAGGCTTTAACAAAGTGGGGCCGCAGGGGATTTTGCAAAACGACAAGGGGCAGTCACTGACCCTCGCCATCACCTACACCACCGCAGAGCATGCCCAGCGGCTCACGCTGTTGCGGGAAGAGGCCAAGAAGGCGGGGCTTAATCTGGAGCTCAACCTGATGGATGCATCGGCCGGTTTCAAATCGATGCTGGAGAAAAAGCACCAGAGCGCCTGGATGGCCTGGGCGGGCAGCCGCTATCCTGCCTATTGGGAGTTCTTCCACAAGGTCAACGCCAACAAGCCCCAGACCAACAACATCATGAACATCGATGACGATGCCATCACGGCCTTGGTGGAGCAGTATGACAAGGAGTTCGACTTTGCCAAAAAAGCTGCCCTGTCACGGCAGATCCAGCAGCGGCTCTATGAGCTGGCCAGCTTCGTGCCTGCGTATCAGGTGCCCTACACCCGGGAAGGGGCATGGCGCTGGATCAAACTGCCAAAAGTACCAGCAACCCCCAAGAGCGAGCAACTCTACTGGCCCCTCGGTGGCGACAACAGCGGTTACAGCTATGGCGGTCTGCTGTGGATTGATGAAGAGCTAAAATCCGAGACCAGGGCAGCCATCAAGAGCGGCAAGACCTTCCCGGCCGAGCCCATCATCGACACCACCTATCGCCAGCCCTGATAGCCACAACTCGTTTGGCAAACAGACCAAAAACAAAGACCCCGCCAGATAGCGGGGTCTTTGTTGGCAACCGGTGTTGCGAATAGCTCGGTGATCAGCCGCGCTTGGCCTGCTTCTCGGCAATGGCGTCAGCCACGTCAGCCGGCTCCAGTACGATGCCTTCCTGATCCGGGGTCGGGAACACGGCAACACACAGCTCGTCCTGCTCCATACCGTCAACCCAGCGCTCCAGCCATACCTTCAGGGTGATGGACTGCGGCTTGCAATCGGCCCATTCGCCTTCGGCCCACGCCTTGGCGTACTCCGGGTGCGGCCATACCGGGATGCAATCTTCATCGTCGGTGGTCAGCATCATGACGCCATGCTCGTCTGTCAGGACGAACAGCTCTTCATGCTCGACCAGCTTGCTGATGAAGTGATCGTAACGGTAATCAGCGTTCAGTTGCAGCGCAGCATTGCGCTCGGTGTCGCTCAGTTCATAGCTCATTGGCCAAGTCTCTCTCTCGATAAAGGGCGCCATGTTCACATCTTGTCGTCAGCTTGTCCAGCTTGCAGCCCCTTGGCACCGGATGGGGAGGACAATGACGCAAATAAGGATAGAGCAGCCTCCTCGATAGCGAGGCCGCCAGCCATCATATTGCCCCTTTTACAAGGCAGGGGTGATCAGCTCCACATCAGGCTGCTCGCTCAGCTTTTGCCGCAGCCAGTAGGCGGACTCCACCTCGACAAAGCAGAGCAGATCCCGGCCATTGGCCGCCATCGCCATCAGCTGCTCAAAACGCAGCTGTTGTTGCTGCTCCCAGGCGGCAGCGAGTTTGGCACCATGGGCCTCATCCACCACTTCGCGGCGCAACTCGAACAGGTTATCGGTGATCGGGCTGTTGATCTTGGCGGCGGTGTGCCAGTACATCAGCAGGTTGTCCATCATCTCGCTGTCGTAGTTGGCCAGTGCATCCAGCTCGGGTGTATCACCGCTATCGCTGGCGGCAAAATCGCACCAGCCCGCATCGAGTGACGCCAGCTCATGAGCCCCCTTGGCATGCTTGCGTAACAGCGCAATGTCGGCCCCCTGGCGTGCAGGTAACCACACCTCGCCCTGATGGGCATCCAGCAGGGACGTCAACGAAGCAGCGGGGTAAACCGGAAAGCGGGTACAAAGTGAATGCAGCAGGGATACCAGAGTGATCTTGACCATGAGCGATACCTTGAACAGGGCGAACAGCCACCAATAGACCGTCCGATATAAAGAAGTGCCCTATCCTACCACGTTTGGTCCGGCTCGGCCCTTGGCGAAGCTGTCAGCCAACCATCTGATTACGCCGAAAAAAACAGCATTTGAAACGCAGCATCCAGTCAAAGGTCAATAATTTGAGCCAGCGCCCACTAAAGTGGATCCGGGGATGCTAGTTTGCATACATCTTTAGCGTAAGGAGTAAATCCATGATTGGGATCGACCAGGTTTCTAACGAATTCGTGAACGATTTGAAAATACTGGCATGCTTTGATCCGGCCAACATGAGCCTGGGGATTAAATTACGCAGCGATATGTCTGAAGAGTTGTGCCAAGCGGCAGCCCGTCTGCATCAACAGGGCCTCATCAGCGCAGAAGATGGCGGCTATCTCACCCCGTTTGGCATGACCATGGTTGAACACCTGCAACATCTGCTGGTCGCACTCAAACCGCTTTGACCGGCTGTGGTGCCCAAAGTGAAAAGTTGAGTAGCTCCCAGCGCTCCCCTTGGTGCAGATGACAGGCAAACAGCAAAGGACCTTCGGGTCCTTTTACTTTGCCATCCACCAGCCACTCCCCTTCCCTTTCAGGCACCAGTCGCGCATTTACCTCATCGGGTTGCTGTGCAGTGCCCACCCGGACCTGGACAAATTGCTGGCAGATCACCTGCGCTTCCATCGCGGATTGAACCGGTACCGGCGCATCGGACGTCGGAGTCAAGGTGGCAGCAAGCAGGAGCGATAGCAGCATGATTCAGCACATAGGAATTAGTAGCAAAAGCCATATAAACAAAAAGCCGTGGCACCAGAGGTACCACGGCTTTCTTAAATTCTGTAAGAATTACAGAGCGGTTACGTTCTCAGCCTGCGGGCCTTTCTGACCTTGGGTCACAGAGAACTGTACGCGCTGACCTTCAGCCAGGGTACGGAAACCGTTACCTTGAATGGCGCTGAAGTGAACGAAAACGTCCGGGCCGTTTTCTTGCTGGATGAAGCCAAAACCTTTGGTTTCGTTGAAAAACTTAACGGTACCGGTGATCATGTTAGACATATCTTTTAAACCTGTATTCAAAATAATTACTTATGCTTTTCAGCGGGTAAAGCTCAAAAAACGGGATTAACTTATGAACAACAGGACAAGATGTGAAACATCGTATTCATTGACATAACTATCGCCCTTTCAAGCTGATTTTGATTATACGTGGCTTTGTAGATTACGCAAACAAATTTGTGCCCTGCCAATGACAGGGCACAAACCGTTATAAGGTGGCCGCTTCCAACGCTTCGACCAGCGCTCTGAGAAAACGAGCCGCCTCCCCGCCAGTACAGGCTCTGTGGTCAAATGTCATCGACAGCGGCAATGCCCTGACGGGGCGAGCCTCCCCATGGATGAACACCACTTTTTCGAACAGTTTGCCTGCCCCTATGATGGCCACCTGCGGCGGCGTGACGATGGGGCTGGCATAACGGCCTGCAATGGCACCGAAGTTGGTGAGCGTAATGGTCGCCCCCTGCAACATCTCGCGCGGCACGGCGCGCGCCTTCACATCGGCGATCATCCGATCCAGCCCCTGCCGGATATCTGCCCCCTCCCGCTCGGCCACGTTCTCCATCACCGGCACATAGAGGCCATGCTTTGAATCCACCGCGATGGCCACATTGACCTCTTTAAACAGACGCCGTGACAGGGTGTCGCCATCGAACCAGGCGTTCATCGAGGGCTCGGCGCGGCACGCCACGCCAATGGCCTTGATAAGGCGCACCGTCACATCCTCATCAGGCCGCCAGTGACGCAAATCCACCTCGTCGGTGATGCTGACCGGTACCACAGTCTGATGAGAGAGCTCCATCGCCTTGGCCATGGCCCTCCGCGACCCTTTGAGGAATTCGTTGCCACTGCTCTGCTGGGCCTCGAATGCCTGCTGCACATCCAGCTCGGTCACCATGCCGCCGCTGCCACTTCCCTTGATCCGGTCGATTTCCAGACCCAGCTTCTGCGCCAGCAGGCGCACGGCAGGCATAGCTTGCACCAGCGATCCCCCCGGGGTAATGGCCCCTACCACAAAGTGATCCTCGATATGTTGCTGATGGGCGCTCACCTTGCCTACTACGGTGCCATCATCTTCGCCCCCCTCGAACTCCACCAGCGGCGCACCGATATGGAGGATATCTCCCTCGGCGCCGCAGAGACGGGCAATCACCCCGGCCACCGGAGAGGGCACATCCACCAGCGCCTTGGCCGTTTCCACCGACAAGAGCACCTGATCGAC
The DNA here is from genome assembly GCF_051920345.1 of Aeromonas sp. 102P. Classification (NCBI taxonomy): domain Bacteria; kingdom Pseudomonadati; phylum Pseudomonadota; class Gammaproteobacteria; order Aeromonadales; family Aeromonadaceae; genus Aeromonas; species Aeromonas sp. 102P. The sequence goes on from NZ_JBQBCZ010000001.1 coordinate 3,536,069, forward strand.
AGCAACGGTATCACCGGCACTCACCTTCCATTCGACGATCTCGGCTTCGGCCAACCCTTCACCCAGATCCGGTAATTTGAAAAATTTCATAGCCACTGGTTCTCCATCAGCTGGTGAGCGGCATCGGCGATATCCTGCTCGGTGATGAGGTAATACGCTTCGTTGCGATAGTAGGGGACGGCGGCATCCACCCCGGTCAACCGTTTGGGTGGCGCCTTGAGGCAGGGAAGTGCCTGCTCGGTCACACGCGCTACAATTTCGGCCCCGACCCCGAAGCTGCCACACGCCTCGTGTACCACCAGCAACCGGCCGGTCTTGCGTACCGAGGTGAGGATGGTCTCCATATCCAGAGGCTTGATGGTGGCCAGATCCAGCACCTCGCACTGGATATCCTGCTCGGCCAGCAGGTTCGCCGCCCGCATCACCTCCTGAATGCAGGCCCCCCAAGCCACTACCGTGATATCCCGGCCCGGGCGCAGGGTGAAGCAGACATCCAGCGGCAGGCCGACACCGTCATCCACCACCTCGGATTTCATCGAGCGATAGATGCGGTCAGGTTCGAAAAACATCACGGGATCCGGATTACGGATGGCCGAGAGCAGCAAACCATAAGCGCGCCTCGGGCTGGAGGGGATCACCACCCGCAACCCCGGAATATGGGCAAACAGCGCCTCGACACTCTCGCTGTGGTGTTCCGGCGAGTGAATGCCCGCGCCATAAGGGGAGCGATAGACAAGGGGACAGGAGAGACGGCCACGGGTACGGTTTCGCATCCGCGCCGCCTGACAGATGATCTGCTCCATCCCGGGGAAGATGAAACCCTGAAACTGGAACTCAGCCACCGGCTTGAGCCCCTGAGTGGCCATGCCAACCGCCACCCCGGCGATCAATCCCTCGGCCAGCGGCGTGTCGATCACCCGCTTGAAACCGAACTTATCGCGCAGTCCCACTGTGGCGCGAAACACCCCGCCGTTGACTCCCACATCCTCGCCGAGTACCACCACATCAGGGTCGTGCTCCATCTCGTAGTGAAGGGCCATGTTGACCGCTTCCAGCAAACTGATCTCACTCATGGCCAACCTCCTGCTTCATCCCCTTGGCAATGACTCGCTCGCGCTGGGGCAAGAGTTCGGCGGGCAGGCTGGCGTAGTGATAATCGAGCATCGCCTCCGGCGGCTGGGGCGCCATCGCCTCATAACGGGCGACCGCTTGCTCCACCTCTCGGGTGGCTTCCGCCAGCAGGCTCTGCTCCTGCTCTTCATCCCACCACCCTTTGCTATGCATAAACTGGCGCAGCCGCTTGACCGGCTCTTTCGCCCAGGCGGCCTCGACCTCGGCCCCGTCGCGATAGCGAGTGGCATCATCGGCCGTGGTGTGATCGCCTAGACGATAACTGACCGCTTCTATCAGGGTCGGCCCCTTGCCGCTGCGGGCCCGTTCGACGGCACTGCGGGCAGCATCGTAGACCGCCACCACATCATTGCCATCCACCTGCAGACTGCGCACCCCGGCGCCAATCCCCTTCTGGGCCAGCGTAGGAGCGCTCGATTGCAGTTTGCGTGGCACCGAGATGGCCCACTGGTTGTTGTTGACGATGATGACCATCGGCAGGTGCCAGACACCGGCGCAGTTGAGCCCCTCCAGAAAATCCCCCTTGGAGGTGCCGCCATCGCCGATAGTGACTACAGCGACGCGCGGTTGATTACGCAGTTTGAAGGCAGAGGCAATGCCGCAGGCGTGAGTGATCTGGGTGGCGATGGGGACACAGATGGGGAGATCTTCAGAGGGGGTCCCATCGGGTTTGAGAAAATAACTCCCCCGCTCGTCACCGCCCCAATATTGCAGGTTTTTCTCCATCGGTACGCCCCGCACATAGAGGGTGGGCATGTCCCGATAGTAGGGGACGTAGACATCCTGCGGCTGCATGGCCAGACCAATGCCAATCCCCACGGCTTCTGCGCCGAGATGAGAGGGAAAAGTACCGAGTTTGCCGGTTCGTTGCAGCGCTATCGCTTTTTTGTCATAGCTGCGCACCATCACCATATTGCGGTAGAAGGTGTGCAGTATCGCCTTGTCCAGCCAGGTCGGTAAGGTGGCGACCGGGCACCCTTCCGCATCGAGGTAACGAAGGAAAGGGATGTCGACATGGGTCATAACTGGCTCCTTGCCGTTGTGAGCGTCACCGATGCTGGTGACACCTAGATGTAAATACCTTGTTAAATAAAAAGCAAAGGGATTTAGTCAGGTAAGACCAGTAGAAACTTCTTTAAAGTAGCGAAGGAGCTGAATTTTCGGCGATGAGTGGCAAGGTATGCCGTAAATGGTGCAACTTTGCAGCGCTGAACGCAGGATGCCAAATGTGAAAAAGGGGAGCCTGGCTCCCCCCATTGGGTTGTTTCAGTTAGCTGTTACTTCTGTCAGGGGTGACTCCAACCAGCAGTTACGCCAGCCAGTGTTGCAGCTGGCGGGCCATGCCAACTGGCAGCAAGTGAACGCGGCTTAGCAAGTGGCTGCGCCAGGGCTCGGCCAGCAAGGTCGGGCAAATTCGTATCTCCCGTCCCCGGTCAGCCACGCGCACCAACCGATCGATGAGGGTCTCCAGCGGCGGATGCACCGGCCAGTGAGGATAGAGGTCAGCAGTTGTGATATCGGCCAACTCGCACACCCGCTCCTCTTTCTCATCTCCCTTCCCAGCAACCATTGGCCAGGGGTGAAGGACATGCAGCCAGCCCGGCCGTGCCACCTCCAGCAACTGGCCCAGCGTCGGCTGCGCAAAGTGGGGATCCCCTGCGGCTTTGAGCAGATGGCGCGCCCCCGCCAGCACCACCACGCCGCGGGCGGGAAGTGCAAGAAGATAGTCGGCCAGCGCCTGATCCCGCCCCCTGTTGTGTTGCTGCCACCGCTCCGGGCTCATCTCCTGCCACTCGAATGAGGGCTCGCAGAGATGCACCCGCAGCCGCATATGTTCAGGGCGCACCAGATTGCTCTGGCGCAGAGCGGAAAAGAGAGCCGGAAACTCGGGGGCCATCCAGGCAGGAAAGGCGCAAGAGTCAAGCCAGACCGGATAGAGCCGTGCCAGCGTCAGCGGCTCCCCCTGCCAGCTCTCCTGCCCCGTCAGCCAGGCATCGAGCAAGCCCTGATGGCGGCGGTTGCCGCACTCCAGCACCAGATCGGTCATGACTCCCCAGAGCGCCGGATCACACAACCAGGCGTGCTGGCGCCGGATAAAATCTGGGTGCCAGTGCGGCTCCCCCAGCCCCACCAGCTTGCCCGCCTGCAAGGCTTCCCGGATGGCGGCAACCGGAGTCATGCGTCCCCCTCCTGCCGGATGTGCGGTTGTTGCCCAACCCCATCGACCCGCTCACAAATAAGGGCGCCGATCTTCGCCAACCAGTCGGGATGCACCATCTCCTGATGCAGACAGGGGAAGCGCTCATAGCGGATCTCCCCTTTTGTCAGCGACTCCCAGCCGCGCCCATCCAGCCAGGGCTGGCGAGAAGCTGACGCCTCGATAAAGATCACCTCCCCGTGGTAGCAGTAGTCGACCGGCTCACGGATCAGCCGGTTGTTGTGGCCCACCAGCTCAATCATGGCGCTCACCACCTGCTCGTCGAGCATGGCCAGCGCACTCCCCTCCGCCCCCAGTCGGGCCACCACCTCGTCACGAGTAAGGGAATCGAGCGCATCGTCCGCAACCGCAATCCCCCCCATTCGCAGCAGCGCATCGAGCATCCGCTGCTCGTCGGGCAGCGGCTGGGTCTGCCACTGCAGGCAGGGGTAGGCGTCGAGCAGCAGCACCATGGCCACCTCTTGTCCCTGCTCTTGCAGCATGGCGGCCATCCGGTGCACCAGCATGCCCCCGAGCGACCAGCCGAGCAGCCAGTAGGGCCCCTCGCTCTGCTGACGACGCAGCTCGGTCACATAGTCGAGTGCCAGCTCGTCGAAACTGGCGGGCAGCGGGGCATCCGGCTGACAAAGCGCCCGCGCCTGCAGGGCATAGACCGCCATGTCGGTCGGCAGATGGGGCACCAGTGGCGCATAACACCAGCCGAGCCCCCCTGCGGGGTGGACGCAAAAGAGAGTGGGGCACGATGTGCCAGACTGCGCACCATGCGCCCGCAGGGGCAACAGCATGGGCATCGCCTCCCGCTCGCCGCCAAGACGACGCGCCAGCTGGGCAGGGCTCGGAGCTTCGAACAGACTGGCCAGAGTGAGACCCTGTCCTATTGATTCCTCAATACGCACCACCAGCTGCGCCGCCAGCAGGGAGTGGCCACCGAGGGCAAAGAAGTTATCGTCGGCGCCGACCCGCGCCAGCCCCAGTATCTCGGCGAAGAGGCGACAGAGCCGCTCCTCCAGCAGGGTTTTCGGCAGTGACTGACCCACCGCCGACTCCATGTCGGGCAGCGGCAGCCCCTTGCGATCCAGCTTGCCATTGGGGGTAAGCGGCAGTTCGGCCAGGTTTACCAGGAGCCCCGGCACCATGTAGTCAGGCAAGGCAGCGCCAAGGATGGGTACCAACTCGGCCAGCGTCAACTCGCTGCTATCTGCGGCCACCACGTAGGCCACCAGACGGCGATCGCCGAGGGAAAATTCGGGGGCCAGCACCACCGCCTGCGCCACCCGGGGATGGCGCAGCAGCACCTGCTCGATCTCCTCCAGTTCGATGCGTTGACCACGGATCTTCACCTGAAAATCGAGGCGCCCCAGATACTCGATGGCGCCATCCTCGCGCCAAGCGGCCAGATCGCCGCTGCGATAGAGTCGTCCCGCTCCGAAGGGGTTGACAATAAAGCGCTCGGCGGTGAGTTCGGGCTGGCCAAAGTAGCCCTCCGCCACCTGTACGCCGCCGATCCAGAGCTCCCCCGCCACCCCGGGCGGCACCGGCTGCAACCAGGGGTCGAGAATGTGGATGCTGGTATTCCAGACCGGATAGCCGATGGGCACGCTGGTCACCACCTCGTCTGCCCGGCAGGGATACCAGGTGACATCCACCGCAGCTTCGGTCGGGCCATAGAGGTTGTGCAGGGGGGCTGAAAATGTTCCATACCAGCGCTGCACCAGATCGGCAGGCAGCGCCTCGCCGGAGCAGAAAACCTGGCGCAGGGCGCGGCAACGTGCAGGCTCGGCTTGCGCGACGAAGATCTGCAGCATGGAGGGGACAAAGTGCAAGGTGGTGATCCCGGCCTGCTCAATCAGCTCGGCAAGGTAGGCGGGATCCTTGTGGCCGCCCGGTTTGGCGAGCACCAGCCGCGCCCCGGTCATAAAGGGCCAGAAAAACTCCCAAATGGAGACATCGAAACCGGCCGGGGTCTTTTGCAGCACCCGATCCGCCGGGCCGATGGGATACATATGCTGCATCCAGAGCAGCCGATTGACGATGGCGCCATGGCTCACCACCACCCCTTTGGGCCGACCGGTCGAGCCGGAGGTGTAGATGATGTAGGCCGCATCTTCCGGTTTGGGGGCTGGCAGCTCACAAGGTGCTGTCGTTGCCAACTCTACCGCCGCCAGCTGCTCTGCCACACCGGGGGCATCGAGGCAGACAAGTGGCGCGGCCACGTCGAGCGGCATCTGAAGCGTACGGCTGGTCAACACCAGCGCAGGATCGCTGCTGGCGAGAATGTAGCCGATCCGCTCCGCCGGATAGTCCGGGTCAACGGGCACATAGACGGCACCTACCGCCATGATGGCCTGCTGGGCGAGAATCAGCTCGGGAGAGCGCGGGATCACTACCGCCACCCGACAACCGGGGCCCACGCCCCTCCCCGCCAGATAGCAGGCTAGCTGACGGGTACGCTGGCGCAGCTCGGCCACACTCCAGCGCTCGGCGCCACACTCCAGCGCGATGGCGCTCTGATCTGCCGCCGCCAGCCCCTCGGCCAGCAGTGCGCTCAGGGTGGTGGTCGGCAACGGATGGTCGGTCTGGTTCCAGCGCGCCAGCTCAGCCTGCTCGCAGGGCAGCAGCAGCGGCAAACGCACTGCCAGGGCCTCGTCACCCGCCTGACTCCAGGCCGCCAGATAAGCTACCAGCCGGGCCAGATGACGTTCACTCTCCTGTTGGCTGAAGCGCCCCTGATGTGCTTCGAGGGTCAGGGTCATAGCGCCAGCCTCCTCGGCAAAGTAGAAGGCGCACTCCTCCACCGGCCCCGCCGCCAGCACCTCTACCTCGCCACGAACCTGGTTGTGCCCTTCACCAAAGCTGAGGGTGCGGGCAAAGGGCATCAAATTGACCTGAGGGCCAAACAGCGGCTGGCCCGGCTGACGCTGTTGCAACCACTCCTGACGGCAGCGCTGATGACGGCGCAGGGCGGCAAATTGCCGCTCGACCTGTGCTAGCAACTCCCCTACCCGGCTGGTGCCGCTCAGCTCGATGCGCAGGGGCACCACATTGACCTTCATGCAGGGGGTATCGGCCGCCACTGAGCCTAGCCTCCCCATCAGCGGAATACCTAGCACCACCTCGCCAGCGCCGCTCATTCGCTGCACATAGCTGGCCACTGCCGCCAGCAGCAGGCTGTAGGGGTGGCAGGCCGAGCGACTCGCACGCTCTACCAGTGCCTGCCACTGGTGGCCAGCAAGCCGCTGTTCAAGACGATATGTGGGGCCAGGCCCTTGCGCCGGACGGCGGGAGAGCGACGCAGGACTCTCCACCCCGGCCAGCTGCTGCACGAAGAAATCGCGATCCCGCGCGGCGCGCGGCGAATCCTGATAGGCCGCCTCTTCTGCCAACAGTTCCTGCTGGGTCGCATAACGGCAGGGGGCTGGCTGCTCGCCGGCGCAGAGCGCCTCATACCAGCTCGCCACCCGCTGGCAGAGCAGGCTCAGGCCAAAGCCATCGATGGCGATATGGTGCACGGTAATAAACCAGGCCCACCGCCCCTCGCCAAGGCGATAGAGGGTGGTGGCAAACAACGGCCCCCCGGCCAGATTGAAGGGGACGGCCAGCTGCGCACGCATCTCGACCTGCGCGGCCGCAAGCGGATCGGCTTCGCTGCGCAGATCCCGCTCCGCCAGCTGCCAGCAAGCGGGGTTGGCCACCATCTGAGGGCCATCAGCAGTGGCCACAAAGGCGCAGTGCAGACCGGGGATCTCGTCGATAGTCTGGCGCACCGCGCGGGTGAAGTGATGGGGAGCCAGCGCCCCCTCCAGCAGCCAGTACTCGCCGGTATTGCAGGCGGGGCTCTGCGGGTATTTTTGCTGGGCAAACCAGATGCCAGCCTGAGCTGTGGTTAGCGGCCAGCGCGGGTGCTCACCGCGCTGGTGGGTGGCGCGCATCGCCATTGTCTGTTCCATGGGAATGTCCTTGCGCAAACATCGGGCGGGCAGCGGCTTGCCCCTGCCCGCATGGCTGAAAAGCGAGGAGGCAAAGCCTCCTGCATAAAGAGAGTGTCACGCCTGCCAGATCGGCAGCACGTGGGCTAGATGTGTAAACCCACCAGGTTGTTCACAGATTGAAGACGACTGATGGGGGGCTGGTAGCCCAGACTGGCATGAGGACGATGCCAGTTGTACTCATGCAACCACGGTTGCAAGTGCTCTGCCCGTTGCTCTGACGAGTCATAGCTCCGTGCATAAGCCCACTCACGCAGGGCGGTCTGAATGAAGCGCTCTGCTTTGCCATTGGTTTGTGGTGTGTAAGGCTTGGTGCGCAGATGCTTGAGCCCCAGCCGACGACACAGCTTCTGGAAGCGTTTCGACCGGTAACAGGCTCCATTGTCCGTGAGTAGCCGACTGAAACAAATGCCGAGCCCGGCGTAGTAGCGAAGTGCCTGTAACAGCGCCAGGCAGGCACTGCGTCCCGTTTCATCAGGATGCAGAGCGCTGAACGCCACACGGGAGTGGTCATCAATCGCCACATGAACACACTCCCACCCTGCGCCGCGTGAGTCCTTGCTGCGGTCGCCGGTGATACGATGGCCGGGACGGTGGAAACGCCCCAACTTTTTGATGTCCAGATGCAGCAAGTCACCCGGTTTCTCATGTTCATAGCGTTGTACTGGAACAGCTGGGGCCAGATTGGCCAATCGATGAAGTCCCATGCGCTGCAAGATGCGGGCGACAGTACTGTGCCCTATGCCCAGATATTGGCTGATGTGCCGATAGGTCCGTCGCTGCTTGCGCAGTTCGATAATCCTCTGCTGGCGCTGGTCATCAATGGCATGAGGGCAAGATGCGGGTCGAGAAGAGCGATTGTACAAACCATCAGGTCCCTCCTGGCGATATCGAGTGAGCCACTTGTAAGCGGTGCGGATACTGACCCCGGCAGCGTGAGCGGCCTCTTCAACGCGCAGGCCCTGCTCAAGGATACGCTGGACAAGAAGCTGTCGACCAAAGACGGTTAATCGGGCATTTTTATGATTGTTCACTCGGGCACCTCGGATGATTGGTTTGGTTGGTGCCTCCAATTCTCCGGGAATGCCCCGAGTGAACAACCTACAGAGAGATCACAGCTAGACCCCCAGGGTGGCACCGCCATCGACCACCAGATCCTGCAGGGTGATATGGCTGGCCGCATCGGAGGCGAGAAACAGCACGCAGGCTGCAACCTCGTCTGGAGTTCCCAATTTGCCAAGGGGGATCCCCAGCTTGAATTGCCCGGGCAGACCCGCGATGGTTCGCTGCTCTCCTTCGCGCTGTTCCCCCTCCTGCCACATGCCGTACAGCATGGGGGTACGGGTCGAGCCCGGCGACACCAGATTGCAGCGCACCCCATAGGGGGCGAGTTCCAGCCCTGCCGTTTGGGTGAGGCTGGTCAGCGCCGCCTTGGAGGCGCCATAGATGCCCATCCCCACTCGCGGCACCCGACCGGCATTGGAAGAGACATTGACGATGGCACCCCTGCGCCGTCCCTGAAACCAGGGGGTCAGGGCCCGCATCAGGTAGAAGGGGGCGAAGGTGTTGATGGCGAAGGTGCGCTGCAAGAGGGCGTCATCCACCTCATCGAGCCTGCCGGTCGCCAATACGCCAGCGACATTGACCAGCACATCGGGCCCCAGCCCCTCGTCCAGCAGCTGTTCGCAGCAGCGGGTCACAGCCTCGCTGTCGCTCACATCGATCACCACCCCCTTCACGTTGCCGGGCAGTGCCTCGGCCAGTTGCAGATCGAACGCCACCACGCTGGCCCCCGCCTCGGCAAAGGTGCGAGCCACCGCATGGCCAATTCCCTGCGCCGCGCCGGTCACCCAGACGGTTCTGCCTTGCCACTCGCTCATGGGGTGCACTCCGGTTCGCTGATGTGCTCTTCGTTAACCTGATAAGCCGTGTTCTGACTGACATTAAGCTGACGGGAGAGGAGCGCCCACCAATGGGCCAGGGTCGGCGTGCGGGCCAGCTCGGCCAGATCCACCACCAGCTCCTGCTGACGCCACTCTTCCACCAGTCCCATCACCGCCAGCGAGTCGAGACCGTAGTCGAGCAGGTTGTCATCCTCGGTGGGCTGCTCCTGCTGCATCTCGGCGGGCAGCCGTGCCAACACCTGAGCACGTAGTGACTCGCGAGTCAGAGGGCGTTTGCTGGCCGCCATCACCTCGGCCACGGTAATCACCCGACCGGCATTGCGGCTGACGTAGGAGAGCGCCAGCAGATGATCTTCGCGGGAAAAATCGGCGATGGCATCAGCCACCAGGAAGGGGCGGATATCGCGCATAAAGGCATCGACCGCCGTCTGCATCACCCCGATATGGCCGTAGATGCCGCAGATCACCAGCTGATCCCGCCCCCATCCGGCCATCAGCTCCACCAGCGGTGAGCGGCAAAAAGCGCTGTAGCGCCACTTGGTCAGCACCGTATCCTGCGGCTCGGGCGCCAGCGCCGAAACAATCGGCTGACGCTCCGGCGCTCGGGTCAACCCCGGCCCCCACATGTCGTTGAGCAGCGCCCGATCGGCCTGACTCTGCTCGGCGGGCTGGGCGGTATAGACCACCGGCATGCCAAGAGCTCGCGCCTGACGGATCAAGGTGGCGATATGGTCGATGACCTGATTGATCAGCGGATTGTCCACCCCGTAGAAATCGACGAAATAGTGCTGCATATCGTGGACCAGCAAGGCGGCGCGGCCCGGTTCGAAAGGCCAGTTCACCCGCCCGGTAGGCAGCTCCTCAGCGGTGGGCAGCGGATAGGCGGCGAGGGATTGAATGGTCATGCACACTCCTTGGCGAGCTGCTCGCGCAGCCTCTGTTTGTCTATCTTGCCGACCGGGGTGTGGGGCAGTTGCTCCACCAGCACCAGGCGATCGGGCAGTTTGTAATCGGCCACCCCCTGCTCGCGCAGGAAACGGCGCAAGCGGGGCAGATTGAGGGGCTCGCGGCACATCAAAAAGGCGCAGCTGCGCTCCCCGAGCATGGGATCCGGCATGGCGACCAGCGCCGCCTGCCGTACCTCCGGGTGGGTCAGCAACAGCTCTTCAATCTCGAGGGCGTCGATCTTCTCTCCGCCCCGGTTGATCTGATCCTTGTTGCGCCCCACCACCATCAGATGGCCGTCGGGCAAGCGGCAGACCAGATCGCCGGTGCAGTAGAAACCGTCCCGGTCGAAGGCACGCTGATTGTGGGCATCGGCCTTGAAGTAACCACGAAAGGTGTAGGGGCCACGCGTCCAGAGCTCGCCGCACTCACCATCGGGCAAGGGGCGCCCGTCGCTATCCCGCACCTCGACCTCGTCGCCCGGGCTCATCGGGCAACCCTGGGTATTGACGATGTGCCACTGGTCATCCTCGGTGCGGGTGTAGTTGACCAGCCCCTCGGCCATGCCGAACACCTGCTGCAAGCGGCAGCCGAGGCGGCTCGCCACCGCCTCGGCGTGAGCCGGGCTGAGGCGCGCACCGCCCACCTGCACACACTCCAGAGAGGTCTGCGGATAGTGGCTGGCCGCCTCCAGCCAGAGCGCCAGAGCCGGTGGCACCAGCGCCGCCCAGTTGACCTGATGGCGCTGCACCAGCGGCAGACAGGTTGCGGCGGAAGGATCCTTTGCCAGCACCACGCAGCCACCGGCATAAAACACCCCGAGTGCCCCGGGGGAGCTCAGGGGAAAGTTGTGGGGCGCTGGCAGAGCGCAGAGATAGATCACCCGCTCATCCCAGCCGCACACCTCTACGCTCTGGCGCACGCTGTAGCCATAGTCATCGTGGGTACGGGGGATCAGTTTGGGGGTGCCGGTGCTGCCGCCGGAGAGCTGGAAAAAAGCGACCTGATCGGCTGGAGTCGGTGTAGGGGTTGGTGCAGTGGCCGCCGGCGGCGAACCATCAGCACGGGCTATGGGGTCAGGCTGATGCCATGCAAATCCCGACTGAAGATCGGAGCCTTCAGCCTGCTCGAACTGCAGTGTCTGGCAGGAAGGAGATACCAGCTCATCAAGGGCCACGAGGCTTCCCGCTTCACCGGCAAAGCCGGGGTGAGAGGGGCTTAGTACCAGCAAGGCGGGCTCAATCTGGCGGGCAAAGGCCACCAGCTCGCGCCGTTGATGGCTGTAGAGGGCATACACCGCCACCACGCCGCAGCGGATCAGGGCAAACCAGCAGATATAGAACTCGGCGCAGTTGGGCAACTGCACCAGCGCGGTATCGCCATGACCCAGCCCGCGCGCGGCCAGCCGCGCCGCCAGTGCATCGACCTCACGCTTTAACTGGCCATAACTGAGGGTGCGTTCGCCACAGATCAGGGCCGTGCGCTCGGGATAACGTTCGGCAGAGTCATCGAGCAGGGCGGTGAGCGGTTGTCCGCGCCACCACCCTTGTGCCCGGTAGTGGGCTGCCAGCTCGGCGGGCCAGGGGGTAAAGGGCACCAGCAGCTTCATGCGGTTACCTCCGGCTCCCGGCTTTCGAGGCCGAAGGCGCGCAGCATGGTGCCGAGCTTGGCGGCTGTCTCCTGCCACTCCGCTTCCGGCGAAGAGCCCACCACCACCCCGGCGCCGGCATAGAGCCGCAGTTGCCTGCCAGCCAGCACGCCACAGCGGATGGTGACCACCCACTCGCCATTGCCATCAGCATCCATCCAGCCGACGGCGCCGCAGTAGAAGCGGCGATCGTATCCCTCAAGCCGGGCGATGGCCTGACGTGCAGCCGAGAGCGGCGTGCCGCATACCGCCGGTGTCGGGTGCAGTGCCAGCGCCAGTGCCAGAACGGGAGAAGGCTCATGGAGCCGTCCGGCAATGCGGGTCGAGAGGTGCCACATGGTAGGAGTGGCGATCACCTGCGGCTCCAGAGGGACGTCCAGCTCGCGACAGAAGGGAGCGAGGGCGGCAGCGACCGCATCGGCCACCAGCGCATGTTCATAGCGATCCTTCTGCGCCCCCAACAGTTCGACACAGGCCGCCTGTTGATCGGAAAACGCGTGGCGCGGACGGGAACCCGCCAGCGGATTGCTCACCACTTCCATCTCGCTGCGTGACACCAGCAGCTCGGGACTCGCACCAAGCAGGGTCTCCCCATCCGGCAGCGGGATCTGGAACACATAGGCGCCCGGGTTCTGGGCCAGCAGAGAGCCATAGGCGTGTGCGGGGGAGGTCTGCTCTGCGCTCTGCACATCAATGGCGCGCGACAACACCACTTTCTCTAGTTGCCCCTCGCTGAACTGCTGCAACGCTGCCCGCACCGCCCCCTGATAGTGGGCGGAGCCGGTCACTTCGCTCACCTCGCCATGGAGCTGGCAACAGCGGGCGGGTAACAACGCATCTCGTTTGACCCACTGCGATTGCGCCGGGATCACCAGATGCCAGGGGGATTGGGTATCAAACGGAATGGCGCCGATGGCGATGGGATTGGCCATCCCCTGCTGACGCAACTGACGCAGATGAGCGAGCAGCTTCTCCGGTGGGATGCCGCTAAAACTGTCGTGGATACCGGAAGCGACCAGAACCCTGTCACCGCTGGCAAAACAGCACACTTTATCCAGCCCGACCGCTGTGGCGGGCCACTCTCCTTCCAGTGCATGGTCACACATGACGGTGCTACTCCTTGGAATGAATCACTGCCTGACACGACTTAAAGTGAGTCATTTGACTCACCAGATGTCAGGGTGAACGGCATCCTAACAAGGAGCGAAAAAACGATCAATACAAATGAGAATCAATTTCATCAACTTCTTTTTAGTCAAAAGCAGGTGACGAACGAAACTGAACTTCGCCGATAAAAAAGAGTTGCGATCGGAGCAAATTCAACTTGATAATGATAACGCTTATCATTTGTATATTATGGAAGATGTAAATAATGAAATCCTCAACCTCCAGTTTTATTGCTCCCAGCCTGCTGGCCACCACCATCGTCACTCTGCTGACCCAGCAAGCGATCGCCGCCAGCAACGCCCCTCAAGCCGATGAGGTGATCACCGTCACCACCACGGCGCACAATACCCGCTCGGCACCGGCCTCTATCTCTGTCATCACGGCCGAACAGATCGCCGCCGCGCCGGTCAATGACCTTGCCGACCTGCTGCGCCACGAAGTGGGCATTCAGGCTGAAGCTGACACCAATGGCCGCAGCGATATCGGCATTCGCGGCATGTCCGGCAAATACACCCTGGTACTGGTCGATGGCAAACGCCTCTCCTCCTCCAATGCCCTGTGGCGCGGCGGCAACTTCGACAACACTCCCGTGCCCCTTGGCATGATCCAGCGGGTCGAGGTGATCCGTGGCCCCATGTCGGCACTTTACGGCTCCGATGCCATCGGTGGTGTCATCAACATCATCACCAAGCAGCCGGGCAAAACCTGGCAAGGGGCGGCCGATGCCGACTTCAAAGCCATCGAGGGCAAGGATGGCGGCGATCAGCACAGAACCAACCTGGGCTTTACCGGCCCGCTGACCGACAACCTGCTGATCCGGATGAACGGCGAGGTGTATGATCGTCAAGCCTGGACCCCCACCGAAGCTGCTGACGGCATCCCCCTTATCGAAGCCAAACAGACCCGCAACTTCGCCTCCACCCTCAGCTGGCTGGTGGATGAGCAGCAGCGCTTCGAGTTGGATTACCTCTACAACCAGGATGAGCGGCCTCTCGATATCTTCCGCAAAACCGGCAACAAGGTGCACAGCCGCCAGCAGCAAAACGATCGCAACCTGTTTGGTCTGACTCACAAGGGGAACTGGAGCTGGGGTGACACCACCGTCATGGCCAACTACGAGAGCTCCCAGATCGACGACTTCAACACCAGCTACTCTGCCCCACAGCAGCGGGAGCTGGAAGAGAACACCTTGACCCTCAAGGGCTATACCAACCTGGCGCTGGCCAACCACTACCTGACCCTGGGTGGTGAATATCTGGACCGGGAGCTGGTGGATGCGGTGAGCTACAAGGATATCGGCGGCAAGGAGAGTCACTCTCAGGAGGCGCTGTTCGCCCAGGATGAAATTGGCCTGACCGACAGCCTGACCTTCACGCTGGGCGGCCGTTACGATCACCACGAGATCTACGGCAGCCACTTCACCCCGCGCGGCTATCTGGTCTATGAGATGAACGATGTGGTGACAGTGAAAGGCGGTGTCAGCCAGGCCTTCAAGGCACCGGCACCACACCAGTACTCCAACGGTTACAGCATCGAGAGCTGCGGCGGCAGCTGCCGCATCTATGGCAGTGACAAGGTCAAGCCGGAAACCAGCACCAACTACGAGCTGGGTGTCATCGCAGGAGAAGGGATCTGGGAAACCAGCGCCACCCTGTTCTACTCCGACATCGACGACATGCTCACCTTCAAACAGCTGCCGAACTCCACTGACCGCACCTGGTACAACCTGGAGAAAGCCACCACCAAGGGGTTGGAGCTGACCGGCAAGCTCGATCTGACCGACAATATCAACCTTGGCGCCAACTACACCTACCTCAAGGCGGAAGGCGATCAGGGTCAGGCTCTGCCCGAGCGGCCGGAGCACAAGGCCAACGCCAAGATCACCTGGCAGGCCACCGAGCGGGTCAATGCCTTTGTCGGCACCACCTACACCGGCACCCAGTTTGCCGAGCAGACCGTCAACAAGGTTGTCGTACTGCACAAGCTGCCCAGCTATCAGACCTTCGATCTCGGCACCGGCTTCAAGGTCACCGAGAACTTTGACCTGCGACTGGGGATCAACAACCTGACCGACGTGCGTCTGCAAGAGAAAGACACCGTCTTCCAGAACGTCGAACCGGGTCGCAGCTACTACGTCAGCGGCTCAGCCCGCTTCTAAGGTAGCCAAGGCCGATATAACAGAGCGCGGGCCCATGCCCGCGCTCTATTAACCAAGAGAATAAGGGGAAGATCCCCACTGGACAGCAAAGAGCATGCAGATTTCCATTTGTCATCAGGATCGCTCATGTTCACCTCACTTCTGAATGCTTCACCCCTTGCCACATTGCCCACCCCTGACGAGATGTTAAAGGCCAGACCCTGTCCGGCACGGCTTACTCGCCAAATCGCACGCAGCCGCCAGCAAGCCCGCCATATTCTGCAAGGAGAGGATGAGCGCCTGCTGCTGGTGATCGGCCCCTGCTCCATTCACGATCCGGCAGCCGCCCGCGACTATGGTGGCCGGCTCGCTGAACTGCAGGGCCAATACGGGGAGCAACTGCAACTGGTGATGCGCACCTATTTCGAAAAGCCGCGCACGACGCTCGGCTGGAAAGGATTTATCTTCGATCCCGACCTCGATGGCAGCGATCAACTGGAAAAGGGACTAACCCAGGCCCGGGAGTTACTGTTGGCCCTTGGACAGGAAGGGCTCGCCTGTGCCACCGAATTTCTCGATCTCACCAGCATGCTCTATCTGGGGGATCTCATCAGCTGGGGTGCCATCGGTGCTCGCACCACCGAATCCCAGCTCCACCGCCAGCTAGCCTCCGCTCTCCCCTGCCCCATCGGTTTTAAAAATGGTACCGACGGCAATATCCGGATCGCGGTCGAGGCGATCCTCGCCAGCCGGGCGGCCCACCTCTATACCCAGCCTTCCGGTGATGGCCAGCTGGCACTGGTGCGCAGCCATGGCAACCCCGACTGTCATCTGATCCTGCGCGGTGGCCGCCAACCCAACTATCAGAGCAATCATGTGACAGAGGCTGGCGACTTGCTGCGCCAGCATCATCTGTCACCCCGGCTGATGATCGATTGCAGCCACGGCAACAGCCAGAAACAACATGCCCGCCAGCTGCTGGTTGCCCGTGACATTGCCGACCAGCTGGGTGCTGGTAGCCATGCCATCGCCGCCATCATGGTGGAAAGTTTTATCTGCGAAGGGCGTCAGGATATCGGCAGCAAACCGCTGCGCTACGGCCAGTCGATCACCGATAGCTGCATCAGCTGGGAGCAGACGCGGGTAGTGCTCGATACCCTTGCCGAAGGGGTGGAAGCGCGCCGCCAGCAGCGCATTGCCCTGGCGGGGTAAACCGGAACTTGCCTGTGGCAGATAAAGATATGGCCCCGACGGGGCCATATTGCTCTGAACCTCTCGCCGCACGTCAGGCGACTGACTCACGCTCAACCAGCTGGGCTTCAAACTTGAGCGCCAGGCCGTCCACCGGCTTGTGATCGAGCAGACGCAGCGCCAGCTCGGCTGCACGGCTACCCATCTCCTCGATGGGGTAGCGCACCGTGGTGAGCTTGGGATAGATGTAGCGGGCGTAGGGGATATCGTCGAACCCCACCACCGACACCTGCTGCGGGATCTTGTAACCCCGCTCCAGCAGGCAAGAGATGGCGCCGGCCACCATACCGTCGTTGAAACCGAGCACGGCAGTGAACTCGACACCACGGGCCAGCAATTCACTCATCGCCACATAGCCGCCATTTTCGTCGGCATAGGCGCGGCTGACGAGAGCAGGATCAAAGGCGATCCCGGCTCTCGCCAGAGTTTGGGTGTAACCGGCCATCCGCTGCTGACCATCGACAAACTCTTCATCATCGGAGGTGATAAAGGCGATGTTGCGATGACCGGCATCCAGCAAGTGCTGGCACGCGGTGGTGATCCCCGCCTGGTTATCGAGCCAGACGCAGCGATCTTCCGCGCCCGGCACCTGACGGTTGATGAAAACGATGGGGGTAGAGCCAGCCGCCAGCTCGCTCAGCTCCTCGTCCGGAAGCGCCTTGCTGTGGAGGATCAGCGCATCGCACTGGCGCTGCAGCAGCGCCTGAATGGCGTGACGCTCGCGCGCGATATCGTGGTTGCCAGACATGACGATGGTGAACTTGTTGGCCTGATCGACCATGGTTTCGATGCCACGCATCATCTGGGCAAAGAAGGGGCCGCCGCAGAGGTCGCCAACCAGCACGCCAATGCAGTTGGAACGCTTGCTGACCAGTGCCTGGGCAAAACTGTTGGGTCGAAAATTCAGTTCCTTCATGGCCGCCAGTACGGCCTCACGCTTTTCCGGTGCTACCTGTGCCGTGTTGTTGATAACCCGCGACACGGTGGAGATAGACACATTTGCCAGCTGAGAAACGTCTTTAATCGTTGCCACTATCCATTCCTTTATTGTGGGGGAACCTGTCGGTGCCGACGCCCGAGTATACCCTGCGGCCTAATGCAATTCCCGGAGCCAGGTCACCAGGCATGTTTCCTTTGGTAACAAAACCTTACCCGATGATACCCGGCAGCAGGGAAATTTGAAAACAGGGGCCGGCTGGCGGCCCCCGACTCAATAGGCGTGATTGAGCTCCCGCTCTGACATGAAGCGCAGCGGCTGCTGCAGCTTGTGCTGATAGATGAGATCGAACGACAACACGTTTTGCACGTAGTTGCGGGTCTCCTTGTAGGGGATGCTCTCGACCCACACGTCCATCGGCTTGTTGTCACTCTGCTCTCGCCAGCGTTTTACCCGTCCCGGCCCGGCGTTGTAGGCGGCCGCCGCCAGGATCCGGTTGCCATCATAGACATCCAGCAAGCGTTTGAGATAGGCGCTTCCCAGACGAATATTCATCGTCGGATCAAACAGTTGCTGCTCGTTGCGATAGGGCACCCCCAGCTTGCCGGCTGTCTCTTTGGCAGTGGCCGGCATCAGCTGCATCAGACCGCGCGCCCCCACCGGCGACTGGGCCAGCGGATAGAGGGCACTCTCCTGACGGGATATGGCATAGAGCAAACTGGTGTTCATGGTGCGCTCTTGCGCCATCTGGGAGAAGGTGCGCTTGAGCGGCAGCGGGAAGCGCAGGTCGAGGGCATCCCACGCCTCGGCGCGAATACTAGCGAGAATGGCCAGCTCGTGCCAGCCCTGATTGAGGGCGATATGACCAAACTCGATGCGCTGGGCCACCGGATTGCGATCCATATTGTGGATCCACTCCGAACGGGCCGCCGCAATCTCGTTCATCGACAGCAGCTCGCGGACCCGCAACAGGAAGGGCCAGCGCTGGCTGGCCGTGCGCCAGTCCGGTACATGCTTGACGCTCTGGTTCTTGATGCGATAAGGCACCCCGGTGCGCTGGGCGGCCATAAAGCCGTAGAAACCGCGCAGGTTGGCAGTCTCCAGATAGAGATCCCGCGCCGGTTTTTGCTGCCCCTGCACCTCAAGGGAGCGCGCCATCCAGTAGCGCCAGCGATCCTCTTTCTGACGGGCCATCGGCATCATCTTCACCCAACCCGAGAGGCCACGCCAATCCTGCTCCCAGATAGCCAGTCGCGCCCGCAGCTCGGTAATGTCGGGATCCGCCAGCTTTTTCACCGTGCTGTCGACCCAGCTGCGCTGGGCTATGGAGCGATCCAGCAGCAGGCGGCGGGCAATGGCACGCTCTACCGGTTTCACCTCGGCCTGGGTCAGGCCGAAACGGCTGCGAAACAGAGCAAGCTGGCGCAGCACCGACTCCGGCTCCTGATTGGCATAGCGGGTCAAACCGAGGGAGAGCAGCTTGCGGGAATAGGGGTTGCTGCTGAAATAGGCCGGGTTCATCGCCTTGGCGGGCTGCTCGAACAGGGTCACCATCTGATCGCCATAGCTCTGCAAGCCGCTACCCAGGGTCGCGCCAAGGTGGCGGATCAGATTGGGGTTTTCCGCCTCGAACGCCAGCGTCATCCGCTGCCAGATCTTCTCCTGGGTTCGCTGACCGGATGCCTGCCACAGCTGGAACAGCGGTGAGCAGGCATCCGGACGGGATTGACCGCTCATCCAGATCTTGCCAGCCCCCTGCAACGCCTCTTTCGGCTTGCCGGTGTAATAGAGCGCCTGATAGTGCATGCAGAGCAGATCGGTGGAGCTCGGCTTGGCCGGATAGAAGCGCAGGAACTGCGACCACTGCTGGCTCTGGGCCAGATAGGTCAGATAGCTGCGCTCCAGCCGGTTGGACTGGGGGGTATCTCCATGCTGGCGGATAAAGCGGGTCACATCGTTGTAGTCGGCCGCCCCGGGCCGAAAGGCGAGTTGATAGTAATCGAGGTAAGGGAGCAGGGGGTAATGGGTCAACCGGGCACGAATTTGCTGGAAACGGGCCTGATCATTGGCCCGTACGGCGTCATACGCCTGACGGTAGAGCGTCTGGTCGGCAGTCTGCGCCATCAGGGTCGGCACAAACAGCGCCGACAAAACAATTCCCCATACAGCTTTCACTGAACATCTCCATTGAGGGCAATACACCGCCCGGTGGCGGTGGGTCTACTGCCTCTCATTCTACCCATTGCCGGGCAGCGCTACAGCAGGGAGCAGGGACTATTTTTCTGACTCGCTCAGCTGCATTTCACGCAGTTGCTCCGGTCTGGTCAGCCGCTGTACATATTTCTCCAGATAGGGCACCGGCAGCGGCTTGGAAGCGAGATAGCCCTGATAGAAACTGCACCCCTGCGCCTTGAGAAACTCCAGTTGCTGACGGGACTCCACCCCTTCCGCCGTGACGTTGAACCCCATATGTCGCGCCATGGCGATCACCGCCTCGACGATGGCCATGTTATCGCCATCTTTCGGGATGTCCTGAATGAAGGAGCGGTCGATCTTGAGCTCATCGGCAGGCAGCCGCTTGAGGTAGCTCAGAGAGGAGTAACCGGCACCAAAATCGTCGATGGCAAAGCTGATGCCGAGCTCCTTGAGCTCGGTCATCTTGCTGATGGTGTCCTCGGCATGGCCCAGCACCACGGACTCGGTGATCTCCAGATTGAGGCAGGCCGGATCCATGCCGGTTTGCGCCAACACATCGTGGATCCGCTCGACAAAATCGGTGGCATGGAACTGCTTGGCACTGACGTTGACCGAGATCTGCGGAATGTGGATGCCGTTCTCCTCCCACAGCACATACTGGGCGCACGCCTCGTGCAGCACCCAGTTGCCGATATCGACAATCAGGTCCGTCTCCTCGGCGATGGGTATAAACTCGGCCGGCGAGACCAGCGAGCGACCGGCCGGCTGCCAGCGAATGAGCGCCTCGACACCGATGATATCGCCGCCATCGACCATATGCTGGGGCTGATAGTAGAGGGTCAGCTCTTGCTGGCTGAGGGCGTTGCGCAATTCGTTGTGAATGAGCAGACGGCGATCCGCCTGCTGCTGCATCGAGGCATCGAAGAAGCGACGGGTCTTGCGGCCAGCGGACTTGGCCTGATACATGGCGGTATCCGCCTGCTTGAGCAGATCATCGACCCCCTGCTCCCGATCCGGAAACAGGGTAATGCCGACGCTGGCACCGATGTGCAGCACCTGCCCCACATAGGTATAAGGAGCGGCAATCTCGGTGATGAGCCGCTCGGCAATGATATCGGCCTGCATCTCCGCCTGGGGCGGGCTGGCCGAGAGCGATGGCAGCAACAGAACAAACTCGTCACCACCGAGGCGGGCCAGACAATCCCCCTGTCGCACCAACCGTTTGAGACGGGCGGCGACCTCCTTGAGCAGCCAGTCACCGGTGGCGTGGCCGAGGGAGTCGTTGATGGTCTTGAAGTGGTCGAGATCGATAAAGAGCAGCGCGCCAATCAAGCCATCGCGGGTCGCCTCGTTGAAGGTCTGCACCAGAGTCTCGTGGAGCTGACGGCGATTGGGCAATCCGGTCAGCTCGTCGTAATAGGCGAGATCCTGAATGCGTCGCTCGGCCGCCTTGCGCTCGGAGATATCCTCGAAGCAGATGACAAAGTGGCTGATCACCCCCTTCTCGTCCTGCACCGGCGTCACTATCTCCCACTGGGGATAGGTGTGACCATCGACATGGCGACGCTGGGTCTCCCCCTGCCAGCGGCTGAGGGTATTGAGCTCGTAGCCGAGCCCACCCAGATTGGGCCAGAGATCCTCTTCCAGATGCAGGCCCAGCACCGATTGGCTGTCAAAGCCGGTGATCTGGCTGAAGGCGTTGTTGACCCGCAGGATCTTGAACCCAGGATCCGTGATGATGATCCCTTCGTGGGTCTCGAATGCGACGGCAGAGAGGCGCATTTGTGCATCGGATTGCAGGCGCTCCAGCTCGGCCACCATCCGTACCGAGAAGGTATTGAGCACCGAGGTGAGGTTGCTGGTATCTGCCGGAGCCGAATAGAGCAGCGCCAGATGGCCCAGAAGTTGGCCTCTGGCATCAAACAGCGGCTGACCATAATAAGTCTGCCCGGCCGCCAGCCAGGGTTGATACTCCTGCGACTCGTCGATCACCTCGAAACAGATGGCCCCCTGCTTATAGAGCTCCTGACAGGGGGAGCCCGCCAGCGGATAGTCCTTCTGCGCCAGCCCGTCGGCGGCCAGCACTTTGACCCGGTCGGCACCGCACAACTCACCCACCCAGACCGCATCCACCTTGAGGATATGGGCCAGCTGGCTGACCAGGGTATTGAAGAAATCGAGCCCGGTGCGGGCAGAGAGCGCCTGCGCCAACTGGGTGAGCAGGGTGGTTTGCAGCAACGGCAAAGAGAGATTGAGGGAGGAGACCGCACTGTTGGCGGTATCAAGAGGGGCCAGCCAGCCACAGCAGATCTGCTGGGTGGGCACAAACTGGCCACTCCAGAGCACATGGTTGAGCTGCCCCTGATCATCTTTCAGATGACCGATGAACTGTTCAGGCAGATGTGATTCATGAAGCCGGACAAGAAAATCGGCAAAGCCTGCCTCATCTTCCGGTAACAGGCGAGCGGCCCAGGGATGATTGCCCTCTCCTTGCCACTGCTGGTAGGCCCCCTGATCAGAGAGACTCCACTGATCATGTTGCCGATCGAAAAACCACATGACTTGCGTGGCCTGCTGCTTCATTTACCACTCCAACACAACAACCAACCACGTTTGATGTCCAATCAGGCATAGCAACGCCCCCAGCATCCGCTCATCAGATCAGAGGTTGCGAGGGAAGAGTACAAACATGCGATATCAAGCAGTGGAAACCGGACATGAGGTCGACACGAAGTGCTGCCAAGAAGGGACAGAAACGATCCTATTCCCGTCATACTGCCTGCCAGTTTCATGGAGCTCAAGCTGTTTTTGGCACGAAACCGGAAAAGATCACAATTTATAAGTTGCCGAATAGCCAAGGGAAGGTTATGTGACATAGATCACATTTCAATCTTTACCAATGAGTAATCTGAAGGTGAAGACACAAGCAAGACGACCCGAAGGGGGCCAATATGAAAATCGAAATTACCAGCAAAATCATCGACATCACCCCGGCTATCCGCGAGCGCATCGAATCCCGTTTTGAAAAGCTCGAACGTCTTCAGGTGCCTCTCATCACACCCCATGTGATTGTTTCCAAAGAGCGTCTGATGTTCACTGTCGAAGCCAGTGCTGGCATCCCCAACGGCAAACTGTTTGCCCAGGCAGAGCATGAGGATCTCTACGCCGCCATCAACGAACTGGGGCAAAAACTGGAGCGCCAACTCAACCGTCACACCGAAAAGCCGATTGCCCGTCGTGCCAATGCAGCGCTCAAAGAGCAGCCGCAACCGGATGAAGCTGACGCTTGATAGCATGCCGCAAGGCTAAAAATTCCAAAGAGCATAAAGGCGGGGTCACCCGCCTTTTTGTTGCCTGTGATTTGCCGACAAGCATCGCGTTACGTCAGTGAACAGGCGCCATCAACTGAGCCAGTGCAACCGGGTATCCACTCCCTGTTGCAAACGGTCGAGGATCGGCAGCAATACCAGCGGATCCTCCTGGCGTGGCATATCGGCCAGCTTTCCTTGCAACCGCTCCCGCGCCAGCGGTGACAGGTTGTCGTAGACAGCCTCATCCAGCAGCGGCTGTTTGACCGCCAGCGGCGGTGTTTGCAGCGCCAGCCAGAGCCGCACATCCACCATGCTTCCCCCTTGCTGCAACCGCTCATTGATGGCACTGCAGTCACTCCCCGCCCCTTCAGCCACCAGCACCTCTGCCGGTCTCAGCGCAAAGTGCAGACGCCAGTCACGGCTCTGGGGAGTGGCCGCCGGTTTGGCATCAAACCAGGGCTGCTCCTCCACCGCGTCGGTCAGCAGGGCCAGATGCAACCGGAAATCAGCCCGATCCCCATGCTGCAGGTCACGGTTGAGGCGCTGCCCCAACTGGCCCTCATCAACGAGCAGGTGATTACGGATTGAACTGGGCAGCATGAGATAACTCTCGAAAATGGCGATTTCACTGGTTATCGGCCATAAATCCAATTCTTTTAATGGAAAAATCCTGCTTGGGGGTTCACAAAACCGGAAGATCTGTTAGTATGCGCCTCGCACTTGTGGAGGGGTTCCCGAGCGGCCAAAGGGATCAGACTGTAAATCTGACGGCTCTGCCTTCGAAGGTTCGAATCCTTCTCCCTCCACCATTTCAAGTGCGACAAGTTGAAAGCAATACCCCGTGGAGGGGTTCCCGAGCGGCCAAAGGGATCAGACTGTAAATCTGACGGCTCTGCCTTCGAAGGTTCGAATCCTTCTCCCTCCACCATCATTCAGAAAACCCGGCCTGGCGCCGGGTTTTCACATTTATAGCCCGCCGCAATCCATTCTCCCTCTGCACTCCAGTCCCTTATCGTCATTTACCTGCAGCCGATCGCGCAATAAAAAAACGGGAGGTCTGCGCCTCCCGTTTACGTTCATATCAGCCCTGTTACGGGATGAAGCGTTACAGAGTAAAGCGATAGAAGATATCGACCGCCTGAGCCACCCCGCTCATCGCCTGCAGATAGAGCCGTGGCAATACCTCGTAGCGCAGCTTGAACTCGGCGATGGGGCTGAAGACCCCGACCCCGTACTGGAACTGCAAACCCGGCAGCAGATAGGCCGATAAAGTCACCTGGGTGTTGTCGCCACTGCCCGCCGTATCAAGGGAGACATCGCTCATCCCCAGCGACTCGCCGATACTCGACACCACGCCATTGGCCTGACTCACCGCGCCGGCCACCAGCAGACCGTTGAAACCGCCATCCTCACCGCCAGTCTGCAACCCTTTGCCACGCAGCAGATAGGAGAGCTGTTCCGACTGCGCCATCTGCGGTTCGGAATAGACAGTGATTTCAGGCTTGCTGGCAGGGCCGGTCACCCGCACCCCGACCGTCACCTGACCTTCGATGGTATCGGGATCCCGGTTGGCCTCGATGTTGAGGAAGGGCCGATCCAGCGGACCGGAGAAGAGGATCCGCCCCTCCTTGATGATGAGGTTCTGACCGTAAGCCTTGAAGCGGCCGTTGGTCAGCACCAGCTGGCCATTGCCAGCCAGCGGTTTCTCGGGATCCTGACGGATATTGAGGCCACCGGAGACATCGGTCTTGAGCCCCATGGCATCAAGCTTCACATCGTTGCCAAGGCGGATCGCCACCTTCATCGCCAGCGGCAGGCTTGCCTGCTTGGGAGCCGGGGGCAGATCGTCATAGACCACAGTCACATCGTCGGAGACCGCCACCGCCGAATCCGGCAAGCTCTTGACCAGAATGCGCGCCCAGGGAATATCCACCTGACCGGTAATCCGGGTCTCCTCACCCAGCGACACCGCGATATCGGGAGAGACTCTGACCCGGCCCATGCCCGGATATTGTGCCTCCAGATCCTTACCCTGAATGGTGAGGCTGCCGCTGACCGGCATCTTGGCCCAACTGAGCCAGCCGCCCAACGCCAGCGGCCCCTTGCCCACAAGCATGGAGCCATCGAGCTCGGCGCGGTTGCCCTCGATCTTGAGGCGGGTCACCAGCTTGGTCAGGGTCACCATATCGGAGTGGGTCTGCACTTCACCGTCACGCAGGTTGAGCTGGCCAAACAGCAGGGGTGCCGCCAGCGTGCCGTCGAAGCGGGCATCGGCGGAGATGATCCCTTGCAGGGAGCGCACCTCAGGGATGAGCGGCGCGAAGGTATTGAGCTTGAGATCGTCAAACTTGAGCTGACCACCGAGCAGACCGCGACCGGCAGGCTCCCTGATCAGCAGATCGGTATCGATATTGCCGATCTGCTTGGAGGCAAAATCGAGGCGAATGGCCGCCTGCTGCCGCTCGAAATCCAGGGCCAGAGCCAGTTGCTGATAGTCGGTCTTGAGGCCATCTGCCACAAAAGTGCCCGGCGTGGTTCGCACCACCGCATGCAGGGTCGGCTGATTGCCACGCCAGCTGGCACGCCCATCGGCGGAGAGCATCGCCTGCCAGCGGAAGTTGTCCGGCAACCAGGGGCGCAGCCGCTTGAGATCAAACTCGCTCAGGGCAAACTCCAGAGTCCCCTGTGCAGCGGAAACCTGACTCCCCTTGACGCAGAGGCTGGCCCCCTGGGAGCCGAGGCAGAGATCCCCCATCGCCAGCCGCTGACGCGGCAGATCGAGATCCAGTGCCCAAGGGGAGCTCAAGTCCCAACGGCGCAGCGGGGTTTTCAGCTGCAACTCGGAGAGCGCCCCGCGCCAGTGATCCCCGCGCACGCCGCCACCCAGTTTGAGATTGGCCGCAACAGGGTCACCCTTCATGGTCAGGGTCAACAGATGCTGACTGATATCGCCGCTGAGGTTCAGGGCCAGCTGGCTGAGCTTGGTTTCCCCCTGTTTCAGCTGCGCCACCAACAACGCGAGCTCACCGGCCGGTTTGGCGCCGATCACCGCATTGCCCTTGAGACTAATACCCTTCAGGTCGGTGCCGGCGTAGTAGAGCCGCTCGGAGGCGAGATCCGCATCGATTTTTGGCGTCTGCTGATTGCCACTGACCTTCACCTGTCCCTTGATATCCCCTTTCAGGCCGGGATAGATGCCCCCCAGCTGGGGAGCCTGCAGGTTGGCATCGAGCTTCCACTGGGCGCTGCTGATACTGCCCTTGGCCTGCAACTGGTTGGGGCCACTTTGCAGCGAGAGCGCCGGGATCAGCCACTCCATCTTGTCGTTGCCGCTAAGCTCCCCCTTGAGGGCCAGCGGGTACTGGTTGAGCTTGCCATCCACCTTGAGCTTGGGCAGTTTCAGCTCCCAGTGGCCCGCTTCGTTCATCACGAAATGGCTCTCCAGCTCACCGGCCAGCGTCCCTTTCAGCTCGGGCAGCAGCTCGGCCGGATTGATCCCCTTGAACAGTGTGGTCCCCTGCCACTCAACCCCCTTGTTCCAGGCGAGCTTGCCATCGAGCTTGAGCTCCCCCTTGAGGGCATTGAGCTGCAAGGCGATCTTGCTGAGCCGCTCCAGATCCCCCTTCCCGTCCAGCGCAAGCTTGAAGGGGGGGACATCGGTCCCCTTGCCGGAGGTATTGAGGGCAAACTGGTAGCCGGAGAGCTTGCCCTTGGCGGTCAGGCTCCCCTTGTCCAGCCGATAGCTCGGCTCATCTTTGGCAGGCTTGTGAAGAGGCCAGCCGAGGCTCTTCCAGTCGAGGGCCAGATCAAAAGGGAGATCCGGGTCGAGGGCTGCCAGCGAGCCCTTGAGATTGGCGGCGACCGGCCCCTTGGCCGACAACACCAGCCCCAGCTTGCCGACCGAACCGTTCAGCGCCAGCGTGGCCTGCTCACCCTGCAGCTCGCCATCCAGCAGCCCCTTGCGGGCCTTGGCATCCAGCGTCACCGCCAGCGGGTAGTCGTCACTAAGCTGGATGTGTCCCTTGAGCGCTAGGTCAGCCATGGCGTGGCGCAGCGAGAGCTCGCGCACCTCGATACGATCATCGACGGCGGTGGCCGACAGTAGCAGCTTGTCGAGCCCTTCGGTCAGCTCGCCCTGCTTATATTGCACCCGGGTCGCGCTGACCCCTTCCAGCTGGATGGGGAAAGGAAGATGAATGGCGGGTAGGAGAATGGGGGCAGCCTTTGCCGTATTTGGAGCTGGCGCCCTTTTGCCCTGTTTGGGGGTATTGGCGCTGGCCTTGTCGTTGCGCGCCACCGCAGCTCCGGCTTGTTTCTCGCTAGCGGCCGGCTGCTTGGCAGATTTGGCTGTGTTGGAGGGTGCCACGTCATCCAGCATCACCGTCAGGTTATCGAGCACCGGGCCACGTACAATCAGCCCCTTGCGGTTGAGGGTGGCGCCGATATCGAGGGACCCCAGGGTCACGGCCACGCCGGGCACCGCCAGATCGAGATCCGCGACCTTGAGGCTGTCGACCTGAATTTTGAGTGGCAGCGGGCGCCAGACAAAGGGTTCGGATGGTTCTTCCGGTGCGGGCTCGGAGTCGGCTACCTTGACCACCGGATGGGTCACCGCCAGGGATTTTATCCAGAGCTTGCCCTGCAGCAACTTGCCGAGATCCCAGTCGAGCACGGCGCGATCCACCGTTACATCCACCAGCTCATCCTGCCAGCCGACCCCTTCCAGGGTCCAGCCATAACCAAGCTGACCGGCCACCAGCTCCCCCTTGAGGGAGGGCTGCGCCCCCTTGGCCTGTTGCCACAGCCACTTGTTGCCCTGATGGGTAAAGCCCAGCAGGCTGACGCCGATGAGCAGCAGGAACACCAGCCCCATCAGCCAGAGAAAAATGCGTTTTAGCCAGATCACAATGCAGACCCCCGCGCAAGATACAGCCGCAGCGGCCAAAGAAAAAAGCGTTTAGACAACATCATAATTCAGGCCCCAATGCGAAATGCAGCCGCAAGGGCTTGTCCTCTTCCGATACCCCGACCGCCAGATCCAACCTGACCTGACCGATGGGGGTGACCCAGCGCACACCGACGCCGGTACCTATTTTCCAGGGTTCGCTGTAATCGGTGGTGGAGGTGCCGCCATCCACAAACATGGCCCCCAGCCACTTCTCGCTGAAGCGGTAGTTGTATTCCAGACTGGCCACGCTGGTGTAGCGGCCACCAGTCAGCTTGCCATCCGGCCCGGTGGGGGAGATGCTCTCGTAACCAAAGCCGCGCACCGTCTGATCACCACCGGTAAAGAAGCGCAAAGACGGCGGCACCAACGAGAAGCTGTCACCTATGATGGCCCCCTGCTCTGCCCGCATCAGGAATCTGTGGTTATCGCCAAGAGTTCGCAGCCACTTGCTGCGCCCCCACACCCGCATAAAGCTGATGTCGGAGCCCCATCTGGGGTCGGAGAACTCCAGCGTCAACTGCTGGCGATCCCCCCAGTCGGGCACCAGGGTGCCGCGCACCCGCAGTCGGGACCAGGAGACCCCGGGGATCAGCAGCAAGCGGTTCCCCTCGTCGGCACCCTGGGTATAGATCTCGTTCTCCAGCCGGATAAAGACGTCCCGATCCCAGCTCTCCGGCCGCCGCGTCCAGCGGTGCACACCGATAGTGGTGAGATCGGAGCGGGTATCGTTGTTGTCCTTGTACTGGTAGCCGGTCTGGATGGAGTAGTAGTCCCGCAGCGGGTTACCCACCGGGATCTGGTAGTCGAAGCTGAGCTCGGCCTCCGGCGCCGACACCTTGGCGGTGGCAAACAGGCGGTGGCCGTAGCGGTTGACCCAGGGCTTCTCCCAGGTGGCACTCATCCGCGGCCCCACGTCGGTGGCGTAACCGATACCTGTCTCGATTTCGTGATCAACCCGGTTATCCAGCGTCACCGCGATGGGCACCCGATAGTTGCTCGCCTCGCTCAATACCGGCTTGATATCGACCTGACGGAACAGCTTGGTGGAGGAGACATCCTGCGACATCTCGGCCAGACGGATGGCGAGATAGGGATCGCCGCTCTTGATGTTGATAAGCGGGCGAATAAGGTGAAGCGCTTCGGGAGTGGCATCGTAGCGGATCTCGCCAAAACGGTAGCGATGGCCCGATTCGAACAGAATAAAGATCTCCGCCGTCCCCTTGTCCGGGAACACCTTGACCTGACTCTTGCTCAGCTTGGCATCAAAGTAACCACGGGCCAGCCCGAGGCTGCCCAGATCCGCCTTGATGGATTCATATTTGGCGTGATTGAGGGGCTCACCTTCTTTGAGGGGCAACTTGTCCAGCAGGGCGCTGTAGAGCTCGTCGCTGCCCGCATCCCCCTCCAGCAGAATATCGAGGCGGGAGACGATGACCGGCTCCCCTTTGTCTACCTCAATCACCACTTTGGACGGAGTCTTCTTGTCGCGACTCAGGGTGATTTTCGGCTGGTAGTAGCCATATACCTGCAGCGCCTTTTGCACGCTCTCGGTGATTTTGGCTCGAGCCGGGCGGTATTGCCGCTCCTGATAAACAGGCAGGGCATTGAGGTAGGCTTCAACGTTATCCTTGTTCTCCCCTTTCAACCCCTTGACCTGATAGGTGAGCTTGGCGGCAAACGCGGGCGAAGCCAGCAGCGACAGCAACAGGCCCACCCCCAGAACCCGCAGGCCGCGGCGAAAGGCAGAGCCAGACAGTGAACGCCCTGCCAGCAGGGATGAAATGCATCCTGTCAAAGGTCAATATTCCTGAATCTGTGGTGAAGGAAACCGGCGCCCTTTCGGGCCAACCCCGAATGCGGCGCAGCACGCCATGCCGTGCATGGCCGTGACACAAAAATGCGCGCCAGAAAAATGGCGAACCTTATCCTAACATAGGCATCGGCCAGCGACAGCGCGGCGCCATTGGCAAATTCGCCATATCTTTTAAGAGGTTGACCACAAATCACACATTTTGGTGACAATGACGCCGCCCGCTTTCCCGATGGGAGCGAATTGACCTGCCCTGAATAAGGCTCACCCCACCATCAGGCACCATTTGTCACCTCTCCTCCTCTCTTTGCAACCAGAAACCCACCACGACAGAGTTTGTCGGCATCACCCCACCCTCACCGTTTAACAGGCCCGGCACACGCCAAAGCCCGACGTAGCGGGTGATTAAGAATTGCTCGTTCAGCGCAATCGAATTATCCCGCTGCCTTTGCAGACGTCCCTCCCTCACACTTGAACCATCAACTGAAGGAGACACATCATGCATGCACGTAGCGAACAGATGGCTGACTATATTGCCGATCGTCTCGAGTTCATCACCTTCCTCGCCTGTTGCAGCGCCCTGCTGGCCCTGCTGACCGGCATGAGTGGCCAGCAGGCGCTGGCCTTTACCGCCCTCAACCTGCCGTTTGGCCTCGGCATTTTGCTGGCGATGGCACTGCTGGCCCCCCTGCCCGTCCACTGGCGGCTGCCGGGCATCACCTTGCTGCTGGCAGGCTGCGCCCTGATGACCATGCAACTGGGGGGGAGTGGCTCAATCCGCTGGCCATCTGGAGCCTCTACGCCCTGCTCGGGCTGGAGATCATCTGGCAAGCGCGTCCCCGCGCCATGCTGGCCACCCGCGCTCGCCAATAATACGGCCGATAAAGGGCGGGCTGTGATGGCTGACGCCAGTGGCAAATTGGGGTACTCTTGCGCCCCGATTTGCTACCACCCTTGGCGTTAACAACCTTCGCCATCACTCCCAGGA
This sequence comes from Aeromonas sp. 102P, assembly GCF_051920345.1. Classification (NCBI taxonomy): domain Bacteria; kingdom Pseudomonadati; phylum Pseudomonadota; class Gammaproteobacteria; order Aeromonadales; family Aeromonadaceae; genus Aeromonas; species Aeromonas sp. 102P. The sequence continues at coordinate 3,566,646 of NZ_JBQBCZ010000001.1, forward strand.
GCGCCCCGATGAAAAAAGCCTGTGCCCAGCACATTCTGGTCAAGACCGAAAAGCAGTGTCTGGAGATCAAGGAGAAGATCGAGAAGGGAGCCGACTTCGGCCAGATGGCCAAGCGCTTCTCTACCTGCGCCTCCTCAAAACGCAGCGGCGATCTGGGGGAGTTCAACAAAGGGGATATGGTCAAGCCCTTTGACGATGCGGTATTCAAGGGCGAACTGCTCAAGTTGCTGGGGCCGGTGCGCACCAAGTTCGGCTTCCATCTGATCAAAGTGCTCTATCGCAACTAAGTCATCGCAACTGACCATTTTCTCGGTGAAGCTCCCGTCAGGCGGGCTTCATCGACCTCTGCATCTCCCTCGCAAAACTGACCAAAACCACGCAAACTCTCATCAATTTACTAACGTTATCAGGCAATTAAGTTTATCCTTCTCGGCATTGTCCACATTCGACGATGGATCCCGTGCTATGCCCCGCTCTTGCTTGTGGCCCCTGCTGGCCTGGTTACTCCCGCTCGCTGGCGCCCTCGGCAGCCGCCTTCATCTCTGGCCCTGGTGGATCGGTTTTGCGATCTGTCTCATCGGAGCCCTTGTTTCCCTGATCTTGCTGGTACGCCTGCCCTGGAGCCGTAACCGCTACGCCAGCGGCCTTGGCGCCTTGCCGCTACTGCTGCCCCTGACATTTGTGGCACAGGCGCTGCGCATGCCGCTGATCAACGATGTGAGCACAGATCCCTATAATCCCCCCCAGCTACGCTGGGCGGCAGAGCTCAGAACGGCGCAGGATCTGCCAATAAATAGCGCACCGCTGAAAGCAGTTGAGGCAAAACCCGGTCCTCTCTTTACCAGGGCCTCTCCTGCCGAAGTGCTGATTGAAGCCAACGAACTGATGCTGGAGCTGGGCTGGCAGGTACGACCCAGCCCCGACGGTCTGGATGCGGTGGTTACCACCGGCTGGTTCGGCTTTCAGGATGATGTGGCGCTGCGGGTCTTTGCTGGCCCCAAAGAGACCCGCATCGATATGCGATCAGCCTCCCGTCAGGGGCAAAGCGATCTGGGCACCAACCGGGCGCGGATCGAGGATTTCCTGACCCGCCTGAATGAGCGCCTCGGCCAGGCCTACAAACCCAATTTGAAACCGTAAGTGTGAAACAACAAGAAGGTAACTGATGCGCGTTGAGGTCAAACCCGACCGGGAATATGCCTGGTTTATCCGCCCCTTTTTCTGGCTGCAAAAACGCAACTATGGTCAGGTGCTTATTCCGGGCAAATGCTGGGGCCGCTCGCCGCGCCTCTTTGCCGCCGTCGCCACCCTCTATGGCGTCATCAACCGCAAGCGCTCCCCCATCGATCCCGTGCTGCGCTCGCTGGTGACGGTGCGGGTCTCCCAGCTCAACTGGTGTCGTTTTTGCGTCGACATCAACGCCATGACCCTGGTAAAGAGAGCAGGTTCAAGCGAGAAGGTGGAGGCGCTAGCCAACTGGCGCGAAAGCCCCTTGTTTGACGAGCGGGAAAAAGCGGTGCTCGACTATACCGAGGCGATGACCGGGCTGGATGGGGTGAGCGATGAGCAGGCGGTCCGCCTCAAACCCTGGTTCGACGACGATGCCATGGTGGAGCTGACCGGTCTTATCGCCTTTCAGAACATGTCGGCCAAGTTCAACGCCGCCCTCGATATCGCGCCGCAGGGCTTCTGCCAGCTGCCGGTGCAACCGGAACGCCCTGCCCAGCCAGACAGCAAGGACGCCTGATGAACCGGACCCGCCTGCTGCTTGCACTGGTGATGGGGAGCCTTATCGGCACCTTTTTTGCCCTCGATCTCGGCCGTTACCTCACTCTGGACGCCTTGCAGGCCCAGCAGGCGGCAGTGGCGCAATGGGTCGACAGCCACTTTGTCTCGGCCAGCCTGCTGTTCGTGCTTATCTATGTGCTGAGCACTGCCCTCTCCCTGCCCGGCGCCAGCTTGCTCACCCTGGGTGGCAGCGCGGTGTTCGGCGTCGCCTGGGGGCTGCTGCTGGTCTCCTTTGCCAGCACCCTAGGCGCAACCATCGCCTTTCTCAGCGCTCGTTTTCTACTGCGTGACTGGGTCGAGCAGCGCTTTGGCGACAAGCTGGCCACCTTTCAGTCCGGCATGGCGAAGGAGGGGGCCTTCTATCTGCTGAGCCTGCGCCTCATCCCCATCTTCCCCTTCTTTCTGGTCAATCTGCTGATGGGGCTCACCCCCATCAGAGTCAGCACCTACTACTGGGTCAGCCAGCTTGGCATGCTGCCCGGCACCTTCGTCTATGTACTGGCGGGCAGCGAGCTTGGCCAGTTAACCAGCACCGGCAATATCCTCTCCCCCGGCCTGATGGTCGCGTTGACCCTGCTCGGCCTGATGCCCTGGCTGGTCAAGAAATTGACCACACACCTTGCCCAACGGCGCCTGCTCGCCCCTTACCGTAAACCCGCTCGCTATGACTACAACCTGCTGGTGATCGGTGCAGGTGCAGGTGGGTTGGTCACCAGCTATATCGCGGCAGCGGTGAAGGCCAAGGTGGCGCTCATAGAAAAGCACAAGATGGGGGGCGATTGCCTCAACAGCGGCTGTGTCCCCTCCAAGGCGCTGATCCGAAGCGCCCGCTTTGCCGCAGAGCAGCGTAAAGCCGACGAGCTGGGCTTTAGCCAAAGCCACTCCCGCGCCAATTTTGCCGCCGTGATGGAGCGGGTGGCTGAGGTTATCAAGGAGGTCGAGCCCCACGACTCCATCGAACGCTATCAGGGGCTTGGAGTGGAGTGCATAGAAGGGGAGGCGCGGCTGGTCTCCCCCTGGGAGGTGGAGGTGAACGGCCAGCGCCTTGCCAGCCGCCATATCGTTATCGCCACCGGCGCCCGACCGTTGGTGCCCAAGCTGCCGGGGCTGGATCAGGTGCCTTACCTCACCTCGGATAGCCTCTGGCAACTACGCACCCCGCCGCGCCGGCTGCTGGTACTGGGCGGCGGCCCTATCGGCTGCGAACTGGCCCAGAGCTTCACCCTGCTCGGCATTCCCGTGACCTTGGTGGAACTCTCGGAGCAACTGCTGCCCCGCGAAGAGAGAGAGGTAGCCGACGCCCTGGCCGGGCAGATGAGCCGCGATGGCGTACAGCTACTCACCGGCTGGCGTGCCGAACGAGCCGACTATCTGCCCGCAGCCGATGGGGATCTCCCCATCCGGCTACAACTGCGCCGTGGCGATGAGACACAGGTGGTTGCAGGGGATCAACTGCTGCTGGCACTGGGTCGGGTCGCCAACGTCAGCGGCTTCGGGCTCGAAGCGTTGGGGGTCGAGCTTGCCCCCCGCGGCACCCTAGCAGTCGATGGCTTTCTTGCCACCAACTTCCCCAGCATACTGGCGGTGGGAGACGTAGCGGGCCCTTACCAATTCACCCACTTCGCCGCCCATCAGGCCTGGTATGCGGCGGTCAATGCCCTGTTTGGTCAGTTCAAGCGCTTTCGGGCCGACTATCGGGTCATTCCGGCGGCCACCTACACCACGCCGGAGATTGCCCGGGTCGGCCTCAATCGCAAGGAAGCCGAGGCGCAGGGGATTCCCTTCGAGGCGACCCGCTTTGAGCTGGCCGAGCTGGACAGAGCGATTGCCGATGGGGAGCGCCAGGGTTTTGTCGAGGTGCTGACCGTGCCGGGCAAGGATACTATCCTTGGCGCCACCATAGTGGGCACTCACGCCGGTGAGCGGATTGCCGAGTTCGTACTCGCCATGCGTCACCGCCTCGGCCTTGGCAAGATCCTCGGCACCATTCACGCCTATCCCACCCTGATGGAGGGAAACAAATATGTGGCGGGTGAATGGAAACGGGCCCATCAGCCCACCCGGGTGCTGGCGTTGCTGGCCCGTTATCACCGCTGGCGCCGTGGCGCCTGACAACCAGGGAAACGTTTATGATCAAGCCATTCTCACTGCTCGGCTCACACCTCAACTCGCACCGCAACTCTTGGCTCAAACAGCAGCTAAACGCCCTGCTGTGCGCCCTGCCACTGCTGGCCAGCGGCCCTCTGTTAGCCAGCCCTGATGACAACTGGCAACGGACCCTTGAGGAGGCGAAGGGGCAGACCGTCTACTTCAACGCCTGGGGCGGCAGCCCGGAGATCAACGCCTATCTGGTGTGGGCCGGGCAGGAGCTGGCGCGCGACTATCAGGTCAAACTGGTGCAGGTGAAGGTGGATGACATTGCCCAGAGCGTCAGCCAGCTGCTGGCCAACAAGCAGGCGGGCAAGCAAGCTGGCGGCCCCATCGACCTGCTCTGGGTCAACGGCGAGAACTTCAAGGCGCTCAAGGAGCAGGGGCTGCTCGGCGCGCCCTTTACCACCGAGCTCCCCAACATGGCGTTGGTAGACAGCAGCCTGCCGGTGAGTGAGGACTTCACCCTGCCGGTAGAAGGGCTGGAAGCCCCCTGGGGCATCGGCCAGCTCAATCTGATGGTCGACACCGAAGAAGTCGCCAGAGCGCCCACCTCGGCAGCAGCCCTGCTGGCGTGGGCCAAGGCCCATCCCGGCCGCTTCACCTATCCCAAGCCGCCCCAATTCCATGGCTCCAGCTTTCTCAAGCAGATCCTGCTGGAGTTGACGCCAGACCCCGCACCCCTCTATCGGGAGGCGACAGATGCCGAGTTCATCAGGATCACCGCCCCGCTCTGGGCCTGGCTCGATGAGCTGCATCCGGCGCTCTGGCGCAAGGGCAAACTGTTCCCCAGCAGCGCCGCCGAAACCCGCCAACTGCTCGATGATGGCGAACTGGCCATGGCTATCAGCTTCAATCCGCAGGAGGCGCAGAGCGCCGCCCAGATTGGCGCCCTGCCCCCCAGCGTGGAAGCGGTAGCCATGGAGAAAGGGGCGCTCACCAACAGCCATTTTCTCGCCATCCCCTTCAACGCCAGTGCCCGTGCGGGTGCCAAGGTGGTGGCCAACTTCCTGCTGAGCCCGGCGGCGCAGGCGCGCAAGGCCAATCCGGCCTTCTGGGGTGATCCCAGCGTGCTGCGGGCCGATGCCCTGCCTGATCCCGCCAAAGGGCAACCGGCACTGCGCTTCAAAGCCGTGGCCGAGCCTCACCCCAGCTGGCAGCTCAAGCTGGAAGCGGCCTGGGCCGAGCGTTACGGTCACTGATGAGTGCTGCTGGTCACCAACTTGCCCTCTCCCGACCATGGCGCCGGTTGACACGCCACCCCAGTATGAGTACGGGGATGGCGGTCATTTATCTGGCGCTCTTCGTCATCCCTCTGCTGGCAGGGCTATGGCAACTGCTGGCGGAGGGGATGACCGCCTCTCATCTCGCCTTGCTGCTGGCGCAGCCTGGCCTATGGCACTCAGCTGCGCTGAGTCTGTGGATTGGCGCCGCCTCAACCCTCGGTAGTCTGCTGTTGACCGCCCTGCTGCTGGCCCACAGCGACAGCCGGGCTTTCGGGCTGCTCCGTCGTCTGCTCTCGCCCATGCTGGCTATGCCTCACGTCGCCTTTGCCATCGGTTTTGCCTTTCTGCTCGCCCCCTCCGGCTGGCTGCTGCGGCTCGTCTCGCCAGCGCTGACGGGTTTTGATCTCCCCCCCGACTGGCAGACCATTCGTGACCCTTGGGGGCTCGGGCTGATTGCACTGCTCGTTTTCAAGGAGACCCCCTTTTTGCTGCTGATGGCCATGGCCGCACAGCAACCCATCAAGCTGGCACGCCAGCAGTGGCTGGGGGCAAGCCTCGGTTTCAGTGTCCCCCAGATCTGGTGGCGTCTGCTGCTACCGGCACTCTGGCCCGCCCTGCGCTTGCCCATCTATGCGGTGGCGGCCTACGGAGTGGCGGTGGTGGATCTCGCCCAGCTGCTCGGGCCTGACACCCCCGCCCCGCTGGCGGTACGGCTGTGGCTTTGGTATCAGGATCCGGATCTGCTCTGGCGCGGCGCCACCGCCAGCGGCGCCCTGCTGCTGCTCGCCATCACGGCACTGCTCATCGCCCTGTTCAGATTACTGGAGTGGCTTCATCAAGAGGTGGGCAAAGGCTGCTGGCTCAATGGCAAACGGGCGGCGCCCCACTCCTTTGCCAACCGGCTCGCTGCAGGCTCTGCCTTCACTCTGATCACCCTCAATCTGGCGGTGCTGGTGGCCCTGCAGCTCTGGTCGCTGGCGCGCCGCTGGCCCTTTCCCGCCCTCTGGCCCAGCCAGTGGAGCAGTCATTACTGGCTGGATCTGCTGCCAACCCTGCTGCCGCTGCTGACAACCAGCGCACTGCTGGCGCTGGTGAGCGGCTTGCTGGCACTGGGAATGGCGGTGTGCAGTCTGGAGGCACAAGCCGGCCGCCGCCCCTGGCCGCTCTGGCTTATCTGCCTGCCGCTGCTGCTGCCGCAGGCAAGCCTGCTGTTTGGCATCCGGCTCGGGGTGGACTGGCTTGCACATGGCTCGATAAGCAGCGGCGTTGGCTGGGGCTGGGTGCTCTGGAGTCAGCTGCTGTTTGTCTTTCCCTATGTCTATCTCTGCCTGCACGGCCCCTATCGCCAGTTCGATCAGCGGATCACCCAGAGCGCCCTGCTGCTGGGGGCTACGCCATGGCGAGCCTGGTGGCAAGTCAAAGCACCGCTGCTGGCGCGCCCGCTGCTGTTTGCCTTCGGCGTCGGGGCGGCGGTGAGTTTGGCCCAGTATCTGCCGACCCTGCTGTTTGGCGCTGGTAGAGTGGTCACCATCACCACCGAAGCGGTGGCTATCGGCAGCGGCCTCAACCGGCGGCTGGCGGGGCTCTACGGCCTGCTGCAACTGCTGTTGCCACTCGTTATCTACCTGCTGGCACTCTGGCTGCCGGCGCGGATCAATCCGGCGCTCAAGGGGGGCGGCTCACGATGAACTCTGATGATGGAAATAGCCATGTGCTGAGCACCACGCCTCTTCGGCTTTACCTTGATGAAAATCTGCTGCTCTCGCTGCCCGCCCTGCAGGTGGCCCCCGGCGAGGTGTTGACCCTGATGGGGCCAAGCGGCTGCGGTAAAAGCTCCCTGCTGGCAGGGCTGGCGGGGGTACTGCCCGGCGCGCAGACAGAAAATGGCCCGATCCGGCTGGAGGGGGAGATAAGGCTCGGCGAGCGGCCACTCAACGCCTTACCTGCGCAAGCGCGGCGCATCGGCATGCTGTTTCAGGATGACCTGCTGTTCGACCATCTGACGGTGGCGGAGAACCTGATGTTCGGCATGCCAGCGACCATCAAGGGAAAACGCGCGCGGCGGGAAAAGGCGGTAACCGCATTGGCTCTGGTCGCGCTGGCGGATCAGGCTGACAAGCTGCCACTGCTGCTGTCAGGGGGGCAGCGGGCGCGGGTCAGCCTGCTGCGGGCACTGTTGGCCGAACCCGACGCCCTGCTGCTGGACGAGCCCTTCTCCCGCCTCGACAAGCCGCTGCGGGCAGCCTTTCGCGAGCTGGTGTTCGCGCAGATCAAGGCGCTGGCCATCCCCGCCATCCTGGTGACCCACGATGCGGAAGACGCGCCGGGCACCATACTCAACCTCACCGAATGCCACTGTTAACCGAGGAGTGTTCACCTTGTTTGATCGCCATCTGATCCCCGTGATCCGCAGCCCTCTCACCCAGCTTGCCAAACCGCTCTGCCGTGCCGGGATCAGTGCCAATCAGGTGAGCCTCACCGGCTTTGCCATCGGCATGCTGGCGCTGCCGCTGCTGGCCTTTGGCTGTTATTCATGGGCACTGGCGGCCATCCTGCTCAACCGGCTGCTGGACGGGCTCGATGGCGCCGTGGCGCGGGAAACCGGCATCACCGACTGCGGCGGCTTTCTCGACATCACCCTCGACTTTATTTTCTACGCCGCCGTGGTGCTGGGCTTTGCCCTCGCCGCCCCCGCCAATGCGCTGCCCGCCGCCACCCTGCTATTTGCCTTTATGGGTACCGGCTCGAGCTTTCTGGCGTTTGCCATCATGGCGGGCAAGCGGGGGATCGACAATCCGGTCTACCACCACAAATCCCTCTACTATCTGGGTGGCCTCACCGAGGGGAGCGAGACCATCGCCCTCTTTGTGCTGATGTGCCTGTGGCCCGCCGCCTTCGCCCCGCTCGCCTACGGCTTTGCAATGCTCTGCGCCATCACCACCCTGACCCGGCTCTGGAGCGGTTACCACACCCTGCGTCCCCCCCAGCCATAAACAACACAGCCCTCACCGGAGGGCTAATCCATCGCACGATGAATTGGCGGCAAACAAGGCGCACGGAACACTTGCACGGGGATGACAATGTTTTACCATTGCGACACTTTATCAGTCTCTTTGAGAACCCTATGCGTCGCCTTGCCTCTCTTCTCACTCTGTCATTATTCCCCCTGCTCGGTGGCTGCAGCAGCGCCCCAGCGCCAAAGCCCGTGGTCGTCCCCCAGCCCAAGAGCGCCTTTATCAATCAGGCTCCATCGAGCAAACCCGTTTATACACAAGGGGTTAGCAAGGGGGACTTCGCCAATCGCCCCAACGTGGACCGGTTCGTCCAGAAAATGGTCGAGAAGCACGGTTTTGACAACGCCCAGCTGCATCAGGTGCTGGCACAGGCAGAGCGTTACGACTGGATCATCCGCCTGATGGATGCCCAGGCGCCGACCACCGCCAAGCCCACCGGCCCGACCGGTGCCTGGAACCGCTATCGCGCCAAGTTCATCACCCCCGACAACGTACAGAACGGCGTCAACTTCTGGCGTGAATACGCAAGCGAGCTGAACCGGGCGGAGCAGGTCTACGGGGTGCCGCCTGAGATCATCGTCGGCATTATCGGGGTCGAGACCCGCTGGGGCCGGGTGATGGGCAAGACCCGCATTCTGGATGCGCTGGCCACCCTGGCGTTTGATTATCCGCGTCGCGCCGAATTCTTCACCAGCGAGCTGGAAGCCTTCCTGGTGATGACCCGCGACGAGGGGATGGACCCCACCGAACCCAAGGGCTCCTATGCAGGCGCCATGGGCTACGGCCAGTTTATGCCCTCCAGCTTCCAGCGCTATGCGGTGGACTTTGATGGCAACGGCCACACCAACCTGTGGGATCCGGTGGATGCCATCGGCAGCGTCGCCAACTACTTCAAGGCCCACGGCTGGGAGAAGGGGCAACCGGTGGCGGTGCGTGGTCAGGGCCAACTGCCCGGCTATGAGCACGGCTTCCAGACCCGCTACCCGGTCGCCTCCCTGCGCCGCGCAGGGCTCACCCCCACCAGCACCCTCGGCAACCACAGCGAGTCGAGCCTGCTGCGCCTCGATGTCGGCACCGGCTACCAATACTGGTACGGCCTGCCCAACTTCTACACCATCACCCGCTACAACCACAGCACCCACTACGCCATGGCGGTATGGCAGCTGGGGCTTGCGGTGAAGGCGGCGCGCTGACAACTCGCTGGCATAAAACAGATAATGAAAAAGGAGCCATCATGGCTCCTTTGTTATATCCAACGTTCCACCCCATCAGGGGCTCAAGGATGGCTACCTGATTTAGACGCCTGCCTTGGCCAGCGCAGCAGAGACGATCTGCTGGGCTTCCTGCTGGATGAGGTCGAGGTGCGTGTCGCCCTTGAAGCTCTCCATGTAGATCTTGTAGATAGACTCGGTGCCGGAGGGGCGCGCCGCGAACCAGCCGTTCTCGGTCACCACCTTGAGGCCGCCGATGGCAGCATCGTTGCCCGGCGCCTTGGTCAGCTTGGCGATGATGGGCTCACCAGCCAGAGTTGAGGCTTCTACCAGTGCCGGATCCAGCTTGGAGAGCACCGCTTTCTGGGCGCTGTTGGCCGGGGCGTCGATACGGCGATAGCTGGAGCGGCCAAACTTGGCTTCCAGTGCGTCGTAGTGAGCCTGCGGATCCTTGCCGGTCACCGCCAGAATTTCCGCCGCCAGCAGCGCCAGAATGAAACCATCCTTGTCGGTGGTCCAGACGGTGCCATCTTTGCGCAGGAAGGAGGCGCCCGCGCTCTCCTCGCCGCCAAAGCCGAACTCGCCGCTGTAGAGGCCATCCACGAACCACTTGAAGCCGACCGGCACCTCTTTGAGGGTACGGCCAATCTCGCCGGCAACCCGGTCAATCATCGAAGAAGAGACCAGCGTCTTGCCGACGGCTGCATCGGCAGACCAGCCAGTGCGATGGGTAAACAGATACTGGATCGCCACCGCCAGATAGTGGTTCGGGTTCATCAGGCCGGACTTGGTGACGATACCGTGACGGTCGTAGTCAGGGTCGTTGCCAAGGGCGATGTCGAACTTGTCTTTGAGGGCAATCAGGCTCGCCATGGCGAACGGGCTGGAGCAGTCCATCCGGATCTTGCCATCTTTATCCAGGGTCATGAAGGAGAAGGTCGGGTCGACCTTGTAGTTCACCACCTCGATATTCAGGCCATAGGTCTTGGCGATGACGTCCCAGTAGGCAACGCCGGAGCCACCCAGCGGATCGACACCGATCTTGATGCCCGCGTTCTTGATGGCATCCATATCCAGCACGTTCTTCAGATCATCCACATAGGGGGTGACATAGTCGTGCTCGACTACAAACGGGCTCTTGAGCGCCTCGGCGAACGGCATCCGTTTCACGCCGGCCAGACCCGCTTCCAGAATGGCGTTGGCGCGGTCCTCCACCCACTTGGTGATCTCCCCTTCGGCAGGGCCACCGTGGGGCGGGTTGTACTTGAAGCCACCATCCTCCGGCGGGTTGTGGGACGGGGTGATCACCACGCCGTCAGCACGAGCAGCAGGCTTGCTGGCCCCTTCTTTGCCAGAGTTGTAGCGCAGGATGGCGTGGGAGATGACCGGGGTCGGGGTAAAACTGAGGCCAGCCTGAATGCGGGTCTCGACGCCGTTGGCCGCCAGCACTTCGACGGCGCTGGCAAAGGCGGATTCGGACAGGGCGTGGGTATCCATGCCGACAAACAGCGGGCCAGTGATACCGGCCTGCTGGCGATACTCCACCAGCGCCTGGGTCACCGCCAGAATATGGGATTCGGTAAAGGCGCTGTGCAGGGCGCTGCCGCGGTGGCCGGAAGTACCAAAGGCAACTCGCTGCTCGGGGCGGCTCATGTCCGGCTTGTTGAGGTAGTAGGCACTGACCAGACGGGGGATGTTGGTCAGGTCGCTTAAACGGGCCGGCTGACCGGCGTGGGAATGCTGAGCCATGGCGTTTTCCTTGCGTAATGGCGGCCTTGCCGGGCAAGGCCTGAGTCTTGAAGAATCGTTAAATGGCGCCACAAACCTGCGCGATCACCTCTTCGCCATAGCCCATGCTGGCCATCAGCTGGGCCACCATATTCTGCTTGCGGCTGGTATTGGTATTGGTGATCACCCAGAACGGGGTCTCCGGTACCGGCTTGGGCTTGGTGGTGCTGCCACTGGCGCGCAGAGCCTCATCCTGCGAGAAATAGACGCGCTTGCGCCCCTTGATTTCGGTGGCCTGGGTAAAGCCTTCCGGGTTATCCCGGTAGAGGGTACTCAGCACCAGCATGAAGCGGTTGATGGACTTCTCTTCTTTTTGCAGCTCACCAGAATCGAGCAAGGCTTGCAGCCCTTGTTGGGTGGCTACCGTACTGGGCTGCGCGACGGCAACGGGCTCGGCAACCGGCACACGTTGGTGAGCAGGCTGTTCCAGCAGACGGCGCAGGATATCGGAGGCACTCTCACCAATGTGCCGGGTCTGGCTGGCGATATAGAAGTAGAGATCGTCATCAAGCTCGATGGTTTTCATAGGGATGCGCTGGACTCGTCGAAATTCGGATGCGGCGATTATACATAGGCAAACCCGACAGCCCAAGCAAGGGGCTGGCAGATGTACATGAATCTCATCGAGAATACGGCATAATAGCGGGCCAAGTGTGTGATCAGCCGCACTGATAGCCGATCCGGACAGGATTTTTTAGAAAAAAAACCACATAAAATCCCAATCCATTGGACGAAATCCTTTTCTTTCCAGTGCGTTAAATAAAACAGCGATACGCACCCACGACCGACAAGGTGTCATTTTGCAACAAAACAGCATATTGAACTTCAAGGAGCAGGGTCAGGGCCCAGCGGTCATTCTGATCCACGGCCTGTTTGGCAGCCTCGACAACCTCGGCCTGCTTGCCCGTGCCCTCTGCGAGCACTATCGGGTGGTCAGCGTCGATCTGCGCAACCACGGAGCCTCCTTTCATAGCAGCGAAATGAGCTATCCGGCCCAGGCAGCCGATATCCTAGCCCTGATGGATCGGCTGGAGATTGCCGAAGCGACCCTGATTGGCCACTCGATGGGTGGTAAGGTGGCGATGCAGGTCGCCAAGCTGGCGCCCGCGCGGGTCAGCCGGCTGGTGGTAGCCGACATGGCGCCGGTCGCCTATCCCCACTCCCGCCACCAGAATGTGTTCGCCGGACTCAACGCCACGCTGCGCACGCCGCCGCAAAGCCGCAGTGAAGCAGAAGCCATGCTGGCGCTGCACATCGAGATCGCCGGGGTGCGCCAGTTCCTGCTCAAATCCTTCGCCAGAGGCGAGCATGGCTGGGGGTGGCGCTTCAATGTGCCCGCCCTTGAGCAAAACTACGCCAACATCATGGGCTGGCCAGAGGATGAACGCCGCTTCGAGGGGCCTGTGCTCTTTATCAAAGGGGGGGATTCTGACTATATGCAGCCCCAATACAGCGAGACTGCACTGGCCCAATTCCCGGCGGCAAAGGTGCGTGTCATCGCGGGTACCGGCCACTGGCTGCATGCGGAAAAACCGGCTCTGTTCAACAAATTGGTTGTGGATTTCCTGTCGACAGGCGGTTAACAGTTTCAAATCCTTTGTGATATAGTGCGCCGGTCATAAGGAGTGTGCGCAATCCATGCTAAGTGAACATATCGACCTGATCGAAAGTTTGGGCCTCAAGTTATTCTTTGTGGCCATTTTCATATTGATTGGCCTAGCCATTCAGGACGTGCTCAAGCGCGGCAACGTGCCCCGTTTCGGTCGTTTTATCGTCTGGTTGGTACTGTTTCTGGGTTGTGCGGGTTTTGTCGCCAAGGGGCTGATCGAACTGGGCTGGGAAGGCTCAGGACTCGGCTAACTTATTTTCATCTGTGATGTATGGCCAAACAGCAAACTGATCGAACAACACTGGATCTGTTCGCAAATGAGAAGCGCCCCGGCAGGCCAAAGACCAATCCACTCCCCCGCGAGACCCAGCTCAAGATCAACAAGCGTAACCAGCTTAAGCGCGATCGGGAAAATGGGCTGAAGCGGGTAGAGTTAAAGGTGGAGGCCGAGTTGCTGGAGCGCCTGAACCAACTTGCGTTACAACAGAACATCAGCCGAGCCGAGCTGATCCAATCTATCCTGAAACAACAGATTGAGTCCGCCTTTGCGGTGGACATTGCAGTCTGAGCGTTGAGCATTAACACCAAATACGGGTAACTAAACACTATGGCAAGTGTAGGTCTGTTTTTTGGCAGCGATACCGGTAACACCGAAGCTGTCGCCAAGATGATCCAGAAAGAGCTGGGCAAAAACCTGATTGAAGTCCGTGACATCGCCAAGAGCAGCAAGGCCGACATCGAGAGCTTTGATCTGCTGATGTTCGGCATCCCGACTTGGTACTACGGCGAAGCCCAGGCCGACTGGGACGACTTCTTCCCCGATCTGGGCGAAATCGACTTCACCAACAAGCTGGTCGCCATCTTCGGTTGCGGTGATCAGGAAGACTATTCCGAGTACTTCCTCGACGCCATGGGCACCCTGCGTGACATCGTCGAAGCCAAAGGCGCCATCATCATCGGTCACTGGCCGACTGCCGGCTACGAGTTCGAAGCCTCCAAGGCACTGGTCGATGACAAGCACTTTGTCGGTCTGGGTATCGATGAAGATCGCCAGCCGGAGCTGACCGCCGAGCGCGTCAAGGGCTGGTGCAAGCAGCTGCACGAAGAGATGTGCCTGGGCGAGCTGGAGTAATCCGCTTCCCCTCATACCTCTGACAACAAGGGCCCCGACGGGGCCCTTGTTGTATCTGCTTGTTGCGATGCCTGCCTTCATTCTCCCCTGTTATTCACCTCTGTGCTCCGGTTTGGCCCGCACATAGAGGGTGCGCTTGACCTGCGCCACCAGCTCGCCGCTCTTGTCTTGTACCGTCACCTCGAATTCGGGGAAGTGTTTGTTGCCACCTTCAGTCGCCGCCACGATTTCGGCCAGCTTGCCCTCGGTCAGGTTAAACTCGGCCACCAGCTTGCCCTTGCCCGGCTTGATGTAGTTGATGCTGCCCGCCTTGTCCCAGACGTAGTAGCGATTCTTGAAGTAGCCCATCAGCATCAGCGGATAGATGGGGTCAGTCATGGCAAACATGCTGCCGCCAAACTGGGTGCGGTTGGCGTTCTTGTTCCACCAGCGGGATTTGAGGGTCACCCGGCAGTAGCGAAAGTCATCGCTCAGGGTCTCTATCTTGATACCGGCACCCCAGAAAGGGGGCCAGGCGTTGAGTGCGCGGCGCACCCAGGCCGCATTGTCAAAAAGCCAATCCATGGATCTCATCCGACCAGAAATATGAAAGTTACATCTTATCAACATCTGCCATGCCAGCAAGTCGGACGACACGATTGATTATTTCAATCCAACCGGCCATTTATGGCTAAACCCCTTGAATTGCTGGGTTTATTTTTAGGGGGGCTACGACCTATAATGACAGGCCAAGCGAGTTCAAGGTTGCCATTCCTGCGGCAGTCCATCAGAATAACCCCACCTTCGAGAATGCGAATAAGTAGAATATGGCAGACAACAACCAAGCGTTAAAAAAGGCCGGGCTCAAGATCACCTTGCCCCGGGTCAAAATCCTGGAAATCCTGCAACAGCCGGACTGCCAGCACACCAGCGCCGAAGATCTCTATAAACGACTGATCGACCTGGGTGAAGAGATTGGTCTCGCTACCGTCTATCGCGTTCTCAACCAGTTTGATGATGCCGGTATCGTTACCCGTCACCACTTCGAAGGTGGCAAGTCGGTATTCGAGCTGGCCACTCAGGAGCACCACGACCACCTGGTTTGCCTCGACTGCGGCAAGGTGATCGAGTTCTCCGACGAAGTGATCGAACAGCGCCAGCGCGAGATCGCCAAGAAATTCAATATCCGTCTCACCAACCACAGCCTCTACCTCTACGGTCACTGTGCTACTGGTGAGTGCAAGCACGACGAATAAGTCGCCCGTGACTTGCAGATAACGGACAATAAAAAAGCCAGCTGATGCTGGCTTTTTTATTGTCAGGCGCAGGCCGTTTGGCATCACACCGGGCAGGGTCTCCCCTGCCCTACTGAGTTAGCCTTCAACTTTGCCCCAGGAGTCACGCAGGGCAACGGTGCGGTTGAACACCAGATGCTCCGGGCTGGAGAGCTTGTTGTCGGCGCAGAAGTAACCTTCACGCTCGAACTGGTAAGCCTGCTCCGGCTTGGCGTTCTTCAGGGATGCCTCGACACGGGCCCCCTCGATGATCACCAGGGATTCCGGATTCAGGGCAGCTTCGAAGTCATCCTCGGCGCCCGGGTTCGGTACCTTGAACAGACGGTCGTAGAGACGCACTTCCGCTGGCAGAGAGTGAGTGGCGCTGACCCAGTGGATCACCCCTTTCACCTTGCGGCCATCGGCCGGATCCTTGCCCAGAGTCTCGGGGTCGTAGGAGCAGTAGATGCAGGTGACCTTGCCGTCGGCATCTTTCTCGATGCGCTCGGCCTTGATCACATAGGCGTTGCGCAGACGCACTTCCTTGCCCAGCACCAGACGCTTGAACTGCTTGTTCGCCTCTTCTTTGAAGTCCGCTTCGTCGATGAAGATTTCGCGGGTAAAGTTCAGCTCGCGGGTACCCATCTCGGCATTGCTCGGGTGGGCCGGGGCAGTCAGCACTTCGTCGGCAGCCAGGTTCTCGATGACCACCTTCACCGGATGCAGCACGGCCATGGCGCGCGGTGCATGCTCGTTGAGGTCTTCACGGATGCAGGCTTCCAGCATGCTCATCTCGACGATGTTGTCCTGCTTGGTGACGCCAATGCGCTTGCAGAACTCGCGGATGGAGGCCGGGGTGTAACCACGACGACGCAGACCGGAGACGGTCAGCATGCGTGGGTCATCCCAACCATCGACGTGCTTCTCGGTCACCAGCAGGTTCAGCTTGCGCTTGGACATGACGGTGTATTCGAGGTTCAGACGAGAGAACTCGTACTGACGCGGGTGGCAGTCGATGGTGATGTTGTCCAGCACCCAGTCGTACAGACGACGGTTGTCCTGGAACTCCAGGGTGCAGATGGAGTGGGTGATCCCTTCCAGCGCGTCCGAGATGCAGTGGGTGAAGTCATACATCGGGTAGATGCACCACTTGTCACCGGTCTGGTGATGGTGGGCAAACTTGATGCGGTAGATAACCGGATCACGCATCACCATGAAGGGGGATGCCATGTCGATCTTGGCGCGCAGGCAGGCGGTGCCTTCGGCGAACTCGCCGTTCTTCATCTTGGCAAACAGCGCCAGGTTCTCTTCCACGCTGCGATCGCGGAACGGGCTGTTCTTGCCAGCTTCAGTCAGGGTGCCACGGTACTCGCGCATCTGCTCGGGCGTCAGCTCGTCTACATAGGCCAAACCCTTTTCAATCAGCTCGATGGCGTAGCCGTGCAGCTTGTCGAAATAGTCGGAGGAGTAGCAGATCTCGCCGTTCCACTGGAAGCCGAGCCACTGTACGTCCTGCTTGATGGACTCTACGTACTCGATATCTTCCTTCACCGGGTTGGTGTCATCGAAACGCAGGTTGCACTGGCCCTGATAGTCGCGGGCGATGCCGAAGTTCAGGCAGATGGATTTGGCGTGGCCGATATGGAGATAACCGTTCGGCTCGGGCGGAAAACGGGTATGCACGCTGCTGTGCTTACCGCTGGCCAGATCTTCATCAATGATCTGACGAATAAAGTTAGTTGGGCTGTTCGCCTGACTCATGGCTCACCTCAAAAAAGCGTCACTGGCGGAAGTTGTGCCGGCTGGCACCCTCATCCCCCCGCCGTCAAGCCGGGTATGATCCCTTATTACGGGCGCTGTCTCAACCTGAATTTGGCACTTCCGGGCCATTTCCCGACCATTGCACCGCTAAAAACGGCGTGGCTTGGCACATTGCACACCAAATGCATAAAAAAGCCCCGCACTGGGCGGGGCTGAAAGTGATGAAAAACACAAAACAGACAATTACACACAACAAAGGCTCACACGCACAGTCAACCTTTCCCAAACCCGATGCGCCATCGCCCTTGGGAAAGGCGGGTCTTGCGACCCACCTCATGTTAACGGTTGACTGCTATCAGTTCAGTTCGGTGACGCGGCTGGTGCGCTTGCCATCGAAGCTGGTGGTACGCAGGTAGACCTTGCCATTCACGCTCGGCTTGGCCGCGGCGTCATAGGCACTCCAGTTGGTACCGTCCAGGCTGTACTGGATGGGCAGGCCCGGCAGATCCACGTTCGCTTCCAGCACACCGTTCACCACTTTGGCACCCGGTACGGAGAGGCGGTATTCAACACCGGCCTGATCCAGTTTCGGCAGGACGCGCTGACCCAGTACGTTGGCAAACTGGTTCCACTCTTTGTTCAGAGTGGCCTTGTTGACATGCTTGGTCTCGCCGGAGAACTCGCGACCTTTCACATAGTTCAGCTCAAAGCCACCCTTGTGCCATGCGCGCTCGGCCATGGAGAAGATACGCGGGTAAACCATGTACTCGTACTGAGCGTCGGTACGTACGGTTTCACTCCACTGCTGACCGGAGATCCCCTTGAACTTGACCGGATCCTGGTCACCCTTGGCCACGAAGGCGTTGCCGTCGCGGTCAACCGAGGTCTCGGCGTTCTGCGGCAGGTTTTCCGGGGCGAAGGCGAACACCTTGCGGGTGTCGTTGAAACGGGTTGCCCAGTAGTAGCCACGCTCGGCCGGGTGTACTTCGTTCGGGAAGTCGAAGTAGAGGTAATCCGGGTTGGACAGCACCACTTGGTAACCCTTGTGGGCCCACTTCATCGCTTCGTTGAAGCCACCCCAGTAGAGGGTTTCCCAGAAGTTGACACGGGTGTTGTCGGTGGCGAAGTCTTTGGCACCGCTGGCGTACTTCAGACCGTCTTCCCACGCCTGCAGGGTAGAGAAGCCGCGGTCTTTGACCATCTGGCCCACTTCCTTGGCGAAGTAAACCGGCAGCTCGCCCACTTCCTTGATCTTGCCTTCATCGATCATCTTCTGGCACATCGGGGACTTGCCAAACGGCTTGTCCTGCTTGCTGGAATCGACGTTGCCTTTCCAGGCGACCAGCTCTTCTTTCTTGGTGACGGCCGGATCCTGATAGCCACCGCCCTGCATGATGTTCTTCGCCTCATCACCACCGTAGTGCCATGCGGTCAGCGGCTGACCGGCGGCCTGGTGCATCTGGGCAACTTCATCCATTACCTTGGCCACGAAGGTGGCAGCACCCGGCTGGCAAGGGTTGATGAAGGACATCTTGTCGTAGAACTGGACCGAGGTGACGTTGGAGGTGTCAGCCGGATCAGTCAGACGGAACTGGTTGGCTTCCGCTTCTTTGCCTTCCGCCATCAGACGCTTGTAGCGCGCTTCCATGGAGACCACGGCAGCACGGGCGTGGGCCGGCATGTTGATCTCGGGGATCACGGTCACACCGCGGGCCTTGGCATAACGCACCAGATCCACGTAGTCAGACTTGCTGTAGAAACCGGAACCCTGGTTATCGCTGGTCGGGCCGGAACCCAGTTGCGGCATCAGGCACTTGGTTTCGGACTCGTCGTGGCAACGCTGGCTACCGACCTGGGTCAGCTCCGGCAGACCCGGGATCTCCAGACGCCAGCCTTCATCGTTGGTCAGGCCAAGGTGCAGCACGTTGAGCTTCATGGCAGACATCTGGTCAACCAGCTTCTTCATGGTATCCAGACTGCGGAAGTGACGGGCCACGTCGGTCTGCATACCACGGTATTCAAAGCGCGGCGCATCCTCGACGGTCATCGGGCTCACCAGCTTGTCATCAACACCCAGCAGGGAGATCAGGGATTGTGCACCCCAGAATGCCCCGTCGATGTCGCGACCCTGGATCACGGTGCCCTTCTGACCGATGGTCATGTCATAGCCTTCAGCCTGCTTGAGCTTGCTGCCGAGCTTGATGGTCACCGGGTAGCCGGTGTCGGAGAGGGTAACACCCAGCTTGGTCAGTTGAGCCTTCAGGGCCTCGGCGCGATCGCTCGGCAAGTCCAGGGCATTGAGTTTGATGGTGGAGAAGTCAACCTGCGGACCCGCTTTGACTACCTGCTTCATCGGGGTCGGCAGGATCTGGTTGTCAATCTTGCCAGCCGGCAGCAGGGTGCTGGTCTGGTTGGCCGCGAAACGGGTCTCGCTGTTCATCAGGATGTTCTTGTCATCCTTGGTACGCTTCCAGCCATCAGCCGGCATCGGCTTCTCGTAGGTGCTGGCATCATTGATGTTGCTCATGCTGGCCAGTACTTTCGGCTCGGCACCTTCGCTGGCGACATACCAGTTCGGCATGATGTCAGATTCGAACAGTACCCAGTATTCCACCACCAGCGGCACTTCGACCGTGGCATCCTTGGCAAAGCCCTGGAACTTCTCGGTTGGCGTCAAACGATAGAGATCGCCGGTCAGGTGAGTGATGGTGAACTGGTCGTTATCCACACGCTGGATACGACGGATGGAGGAGACGTAGATGCTCCAGTCTTTGGAGGTGACGTCCGCACCGGTATTGGTCAGGTGCAGCTTGGCAACGCCACAGCTCGCCCACTCGGAACCGAGTGCCTGGCAATCGAGGCCGGCACCAGCACCGTCGTTGGTGACCACTTCATACTTGACCACCAGGTTGTTGGCGAGGGAGTCGACCACGGCCTGCTTGGCGGCATCGGCTGCCTGGACCTGGCTGACAAAAACGGTAGACATGGCAATGGCTAACAGAGAATGTTTCAAGTTCATAACTGCTGCTCTCATTTGAAGTAAAGGTTGGATTTTCTTGGCTTTTTTATATGGGGCCCCTGAGCGGGGCCCTTAGTTATGTCAACAATGGACTTAGACTTGAGGTGAGCGAGTCGCTCGATTAACGCAGGGCTTTCATCTCACCGGCGATGATTTCGGCCAATGGGCCCAGAATCACCTGCAGGTTCTGCTCACCGAGTTTGACCACACCGGCCGCACCCAGGGCTTTCAGCTTGCGCTCATCGACGATGCTGCGGTCTTTCAGAGTCAGACGCAGACGGGTGATGCAGGCATCGATGGAGACCAGGTTCTCTTGACCACCCAGCACTTCCAGGTATTGCTTGGCCAGCTCGGTACGGTTGGTAGATTGAGCGGCAGCCGGAGCACTCTCTTCGTCATCTTCACGACCCGGGGTTTTCAGGTTCAGCTTGGCAATCACTACGCGGAACACGGTGTAGTAGAGGCCGAAGAAGACCAGACCCTGAGGGATCAGCATGTACCAGTTGGTCGCCAGCGGGTTACGGCTGGAGAGCACCATATCCACCAGACCGGCACTGAAACCGAAACCGGCCATCCACTGCATGGAGGCAGCGATGAACACGGAGATACCGGTCAGTACGGCGTGGATGACATACAGTACCGGCGCCACGAACATGAAGGAGAACTCGAGCGGCTCGGTAACACCGGTGAAGAAGGAGGCAAAGGCAGCTGCGATCATGATGGAAGCAACTTTCTCTTTGTTCTCTTTCTTGGCGGAGTGGTAGATGGCCAGAGCGGCACCCGGCAGACCGAACATCATGATGGGGAAGAAGCCAGCCTGGTACATACCGACCACGCCTTTCACCTGATCCAGGCTCTTGCCAGCGGCCAGAGCGGCATCGATGGTAGCCTGACCACCCAGGAAGTTCGGGATGTCGTTGATACCGGCAACGTTGAACCAGAACACGGAGTTCAGGGCGTGGTGCAGACCGATCGGGATCAGCAGACGGTTGAAGAAGGCGTAGATACCGGCACCGGTAGAGCCCAAGCTCACGATGGACTCACCGAAGGAGACCAGACCACCGTAGATTGCCGGCCATACGGCCATCAGGATGAAGGATACAACGATCATCACCACGGAGGTTACGATCGGTACCAGACGACGACCGGAGAAGAAGGAGAGTGCCTTGTGCAGCTCAACGCTGCTGAAGCGGTTGTACAGCTCAGCGGCGATAACACCACACAGGATACCCACGAACTGGTTGCTGATCTTGGCAAACGCGGCAGGAACCTGCTCCACCGGGATGCTCTTGATCTGGGCCACAGCGCCCGGGCTCAGCAGGGTGGTAACGACCAGGAAGCCGACCAGACCTGCCAGAGCAGCAGAACCGTCTTTATCCTTGGACATACCGTAAGCGACACCGACTGCGAACAGTACGGACATGTTATCGATAATGGCTGCGCCCGCCTTAATCAGGAAGGCAGCCAGCGCGCTGTCACCACCCCAACCATTCGGGTCAATCCAGTAGCCAACCCCCATCAGGATCGCTGCGGCAGGCAATACCGCTACCGGCACCATCAGGGCACGGCCGATCTTTTGCAAATAACCGAGAATGTTCACGGTTCCTCTCCTTAGTTAATGTTTTTCTAGAAATTAAGTGCTTATCACGTTTGACGCATAAGCCATCAAGGCTTGATTGGCAGTCTAGGGCTTTTATTTCGCTGCGCAAATTAATAAACCGATAATCGTGATCGTTATCACCCAAACAAGATAAAGGTGGTGGATAGATGTGGCTTAGTTCGCAATCTTTATTTACGCTATAAAACAACTTAAATCCGTCTTAGCCAATTGCCACCGCCAAACCGGTCGCAACCCGACACAGAGGTATCCCATATGCGCCTGATCCCGTTGAAATCTGCCAGCCAAGTAGGCCTGTGGTCTGCTCGTTACATCGTTGACCGCATCAACGCGTTCAAGCCGACCAGCGATCGCCCTTTCGTACTGGGCCTGCCCACCGGTGGCACCCCGCTCAACACCTACAAGCGCCTGATCGAGTTGCACAAAGCCGGTGAAGTGAGCTTCCAGAATGTGGTCACCTTCAACATGGACGAGTACGTCGGCCTGCCGGAAGATCACCCGGAGAGCTACCACAGCTTCATGCACAACAACTTCTTCAGCCACATCGACATTCGTCCCGAGAACATCAACATCCTCAACGGCAATGCCGAGGATCTGGTGGCCGAGTGCAAGCGCTACGAAGACAAAATCAAGTCCTACGGCAAGATCCACCTGTTCATGGGTGGCGTGGGTAACGACGGCCACATCGCATTCAACGAGCCGGCCTCTTCCCTCTCCTCCCGCACCCGGGTCAAGACCCTGACCGAAGATACCCGTATCGCCAACTCCCGCTTCTTCGGTGGCGACATGGAGCAGGTGCCCAAACTGGCCCTGACCGTGGGTGTCGGCACCCTGATGGATGCGGAAGAGATCATGATCCTGGTCACCGGTCACGGCAAGGCACTGGCCCTGCAGGCCGCCGTGGAAGGCAGCGTCAACCACATGTGGACCATCTCCACCCTGCAACTGCATCCGAAGGGAATGATGGTGTGCGACGAGCCCTCTACCATGGAGCTCAAGGTCAAGACCGTTCGCTACTTCCAGCAACTGGAAGCCGCCAACATCGGCCGTCTGTAAGGAGTCGCCATGTACGCATTGACCAACTGCACCCTCTACACCGGTAGCTGCGTGCTGACCGGCTACGGGGTGCTTATCGAGGGCGACAAGATTGTCGCCATCTCTCACCTGGCCGAACTGCCTGCGGGCATCGAGCAGATTGACCTCAAAGGCGCCAACCTGACCGCCGGTTTTATCGATGTGCAGCTCAACGGCTGTGGCGGGGTGATGTTCAACACAGACATCACGGTCGAGACCCTGGCAACCATGCAGGCGGCCAACCTCAAATCCGGTACCACCAGCTTCCTGCCGACCCTGATCACCAGTCCGGATGCTGATATGAAGCAGGCCGTTGCGGTGACCCGTGACTACATGGCTGCCAACCCCAACGAGGTGCTGGGCGTCCATCTGGAAGGGCCTTACACCAACCTCAAGCGCAAGGGGATCCACCCTGCCGCGCAAATTCGCCAGCCAGCGGACGAAATGATCGACTTCTTCTGTGCCAACGCGGATGCCATCACCAAAATCACCCTGGCTCCAGAGCGCAACGAGCCGGCCCATATCCGCCGTCTGGTGGAAGCGGGCATTCTGGTCTCGGCCGGTCACACTGCCGCCAGTTACGATCAGGCGATGGCCGGGTTCGATAACGGTATTCGCTTTGCGACCCACCTCTACAACGCCATGACTCCGACCCTCAACGGTCGCGAGCCGGGCGTCGTGGGCGCCATCTACGATCGCAAGGATGTCTATGCGGGCATCATCGTCGATGGCCACCATGTGCACTGGGCCAACGTGCGTCTGGCTCACAAGGCGCTGGGGGAGCGACTGGTGCTGGTCACCGATGCCACCGCGGCAGCCGGAGCGCCGGAAGGCTTTGAGAAATTTGATTTTTGTGGCACCACCGTCTTTTTACGCGATGGTCAGTGTGTCGACGAGAATGGTACACTCGGCGGTTCCTCCCTCACCATGATTGAGGGGGTGGAAAATCTGGTCAAGCAGGTCGGATTACCGCTCGATGAAGCACTGAGAATGGCCAGCCTCTACCCCGCTCGCGCCATTGGATGGGACTCACGTCTCGGTAGTATCCAGGTCGGTAAAGTAGCCAACCTCACTGTCTTCGATCAGGACTTCACGGTCCGTGGGACCGTGGTTAACGGACACTACACACAACAGTGACATCATGACTGGCGGACAAATAGCAAACGTAGATCTTATCAAGCAGGTCAACAGTGCAGCCGTGTATCGGCTCATCGACCTGCAAGGCCCCATCTCCCGGGTCAAGATTGCCGAGTTGAGTCAGCTGGCCCCGGCCAGCGTGACCAAAATAACCCGGCAACTGATCGAGCATGGCCTGATCAAGGAGACCTCTCCGCAAGCCTCAACCGGCGGGCGGCGTGCCATCTCCCTGACCACCATCAAACATCGCTTTCAGTTTGTCTCTGCCAAGCTTGGCCGCGGCTACCTGCAACTGAGTCTCTATGACCTCGATGGCAAGGAGCTCGACCAGCACGTCATTCAGGTGACCGAGATCGACCAGCAACCCGTGGTCGACATGCTGCTGCGAGAGATTGGCGCCTTTATCGATGCCAACCGCGAACGTTGTCGCAACCTCATCAGCATCGCGCTGACCATGCCGGGTCTGGTCAACCCGGAATCCGGCATGGTCATCTACACCCCCAAGTACCAGATCCGCAATCTGGGACTGGCGAAGCTGCTTGAGAACCACTTCAACCTCCCCTGCTACGTGGGTAACGACACCCGCTCGCTGGCGCTGGCCGAACACTTCTTCGGCGAGTCCCGCGACTGCATGGACTCCATTTTGGTGAGTGTCCACCAGGGAACGGGCTCCGGGATCATCACCAAGGGTCAGGTGTTCCTCGGTCAGAACCGCAACGTCGGCGAGATCGGCCATATCCAGGTCGAGCCGCTCGGCAAGCGCTGTCACTGCGGCAACTTCGGCTGCCTCGAAACTATCGCCTCCAACGAAGCGATCATCGACAAGGTGAAGGAGCTCATCAGCCGCGGCCACCAGAGCTCGCTTCAGGAGAAGCACATCACCATCCAGGAGGTGTGCAAGGCGGCGCTGGCGGGCGATGAACTGGCCCGCAGCGTGATCGAGAACGTGGGTGAGCATCTGGGACGGGCAGTGGCCATCACGGTCAACCTGTTCAACCCGCAGAAGGTGCTGATCGCCGGTGAAATCACCGCCGCCGAAGAGATCCTCTTCCCGGCCATCCGTCGCTGTGTCGAGCATCAATCCCTGCCGAGCTTCCACCGTGGCCTGCCTATTGTGAAAGCCCGCTTCCAGAACCAGCCAACCTATGGCGGCTTTGCACTGGTCAAGCGCGCCCTGCTGGAAGGGGATCTGCTGCAGATCATCATGGAGCAGAAGTAAGACACTGATCTTGCGAGATAACAAAACGGCAGCCACTGGCTGCCGTTTTCTATTGTGTGCTTGCTGGCGGTTTAGCCCGCCCGACACGGCTTGAACAGATCCAGCTTGTTGTCGTAAACACTCGTCTGCACATCCATGATCCCCAGCATGGAGTGAAACAAATTATCGTGGGAGAAACGCTGGCTGCTCGCCTCCGCCGCCAGGCAACCCATATCAAGCTGGCGATCGGCCTGTAACTGAGGCGAGAACCAGGTCAGCAACGGCACCCGGGTCTGATCATCCGGCGCAAACTTGTAGGGCGTGCCGTGCAGATAGAGCCCCATGGCCCCGAGGGATTCGCCGTGATCGGAGAGATAGACCAGTCCCACATCATACTGGCTCTCCAGCGACTTGAGCTTGTCTATCAGCAGCCCCACCACCTTGTCGGTGTAGCGGATGGTGTTGTCATAGGTGTTGACCAGCTCTTCGTTGCTGCAGTTTTCAATGTCGCTGCGCGGACAGTCCGGCATAAAGACGCGCTCGCTGGCAGGGTAACGACGAAAATAGGTCGGGCCATGGCTGCCCATCAGGTGAAAAGCCACCAGCTTGTTGCCCTTCATGCCGGCAATCTGCTGATCCAGCCCCTCCAGCAGCACCTCGTCATAGCAAGACTCCCCCTGACAGAGCGCAGGATAGGATTTGGGGAGGATCTCGATGGTCGGCACATTGCGGCACACCCCTTTGCAACCGCCATCGTTCTCTTTCCACAACACCGAGACTCCGGCATGTTGCAGCACATCGAGCAGGCCGTCACGGGAGCTGGCAAGCTGGTCATCGTAGCCGCGGCGCGTGAGGTTGGAGAACATGCAGGGCACCGAAACCGCAGTGGCCGTGCCGCAGGAGCGAACATCTTTGAACGACACCACCCCCTGCTCTTTTGCCGTAAAGCTGTTGGTCGCCTTGCCATACCCGTTAAGGGAGTAGTTCTGGCTGCGCGCCGTCTCCCCCACTACCAGGAACATCAAAGTCGGCTTGCTTCCCCGTGCCACCACCCTGGCATCTGTCCCCAGATGCTGGTAGGGGATCGGCGTGGCAAACAGCACATCCCGCCCATATTTGTAGAGGCCGTGCACATAGTTGGCAGGCACAATCTCTTTGGCCAGAGACTTGTTGTTGCGCCCGACCGAGGCGTAATCCTGATAGTAAAGTGACGCGACGCCCCCGATAAACAGCAGAGAGATAGCCAGTGCACCAGCCCGCAACGCCAACCCCTGATACCAGCGAGCCGGATAGTGGATCCGCAGTGACCAGAGCACCAGAACAGGCAGCAGCCCAGTCAGCAGAAACCAGAGCGCAACCGAGCCATTCAAATAGGCCCCCGCCTCACCACTGTTGGTCTCCACTATGTTCTGGATCATGCCAGCATCAAAGATGACGCCGTATTTGAGCATGGCGTAGCTGACGATGGAGCCAGTCAGAATGAGCACGGTAAAAAAGGGCTTGAGCACAAACCGGAACGTGAAGGGAATAAACACGGCATTGAGCGCCGCGATCAGCACCAGCGGGATCGAGATGGCAAATCCGGCTTTGACATGGGTCAGGGCGCTGAGCACCGTATAGAAATGCAAAAAGATTGGCCAATTCAGTACCAGGGCGAAAAAGAGTACCAGCAACAGATTGGTCTGCAGTACACCGAGAGTTACACGCATAAACAACTCCTACATACCGGCCTGCAGTGCAGCGGGCCGGCCAAGCCAACAAAAACGACGGGGCCAGCGTAGGAAGTAAAACTTAAGCGCGAATTAAGAGGAGAAGCATGGCGCTCGTGCGCCCCATCACAGCAGGGGGTGTTCCGTGGCCCCGAAATGGATTTTTAGTTGTCTATCCATCGGATTTTGCTAGCTTGTTGAGTAGGCATTCACGAAATGCAGGTTAACCGATGGCACTGATCCAAGCCTCGATAGAGCAATTGAGAGTAGGCCACTATATCCATCTCCCCACGGGATGGACCAACCACCCGTTTATGTTCAATACCTTCAAGATCAAGGATCAGCAGCAACTCGACATTCTCCGTCATCTTGATCTCACCCTGCTGATGGTCGACCCCGACAAGAGCGATCTGCCCATCGAGCCACTGCTGCGCGGCGATATCCCGGATGCCGGGCCTGATCTTGATGAACTGGAAGAGCTGATTGCCTCGGGCCCGCCCCCCTTTGATGAGAAAGCCTTTCGCCGCTCCATGCGCGCCGCCGACAAAGCCTTTGGCCAATCCATGAGCGAGCTGCGTGATGCACTCGGGGCACTCAACCTCAAACCGGATGAAGGGCTGGCCAATACAGCCCAGATCGTCCGCAATGCCGCCTTCACCCTCAGTCAGCATGAAGGGCCTCTCGGGCTCCACCTTATTCGCAGCCCCCACACCGATATCCTGCTGCAACACAGCCTCAATGTGGCTTTTATTGCCATGCTGATGGCGCGCGAGCTGGGGATGAATCCCATCGAACTGGAAGAGACGGGGCTTGCGGGACTTATCCACGATATCGGTGAACTGAAGATCCCGAGCCAGATCACCCAAAAACGCGGGGATCTCAGCAAGGCCGAGCAGAACTTCCTCAATATGCATCCCCAGTACGGGCTGGAGATGCTGACCCAGCTCAACGCCTTTGAACCGAAAATCCGTCAGGTCGCCCATCTGCACCACGAGCGGCTCGACGGCAGCGGTTATCCGCTCGGGATCAAGGGCGGGGAGATCCCGCCGCTGGCGCGGTTGATCGGGCTGGTCGACTTCTACGACGAGCTGCTCCATCCCCGCAACAGCGGTAACCCGGCCGCGCCGAGTCAGGCCATCAGCCAGCTCTACAAGTTATCCCAGAAGAAGTTCGACCAGAATCTGGTCAAGTTGCTGGTCAAGGTGCTGGGGGTCTATCCACCAGGATCACTGGTGAAACTCTCGGACGAGAGCATTGCGTTGGTGCTCTCTACCGAACCCACCATGCCCCTCAAGCCGAAGATCCTGCCCTATATCAAGGCCCAGCGGCCGGAAGCCGTCGCCATGATCGATCTGCGGGAAGATGAACGCACAATCACTGCTTTTATCAAACAGGAAGAGCTGGATGAGGGACAACGGCAGTTCTTCAACCTGACCCGACGCTTCTGCTACTACTTTGCATTCTGAGTTATCCCCAGAAGCTGGGGATAACTCATTGGACAAACCGGAATAATTGCTCAAACCCCCATCAGAAGGTTGCCAACTGACCATGTATAAAAAACGCCCAGCCAAGGGGCCGGGCGGAGCATGCCACCTCCGTGTGGCGTATCCAGCGGATACATTCATGCTCCATCCATCAATATCAACCCGCTGCCGCTTACACAAATATCAATTTAACATGCTGATTTAATATGGTTTTATCCACTTGTTCTGGCAAACTGACGGCCCGTTGCGCCCAGTTGGGCCAACAGAACAAGATCCTGATCACACTTATTCACGGGCTGGCTATTTTTTCAGCTGGCTTATGAGGAGCGTTTTTTATGCAGTTGGTCCTCTCCTTGCTGCAACAGATGAGCGTCAGCCTGGTGATCGCCTATCTCTTCTCGAAAAGCCCGCTGCTGCGCCCGCTTGCCAACTATTCCGTGAGACTACCTCACAAGATACTGATATACATCATCTTTTCCAGCTTTTGTATCCTCGGCACCTATGTGGGCCTCGATATCGACGATGCCATCGCCAACACCCGGGCGGTCGGCGCCGTCTTGGGGGGATTATTGGGGGGGCCGCTGGTGGGCTTTCTGGTGGGGCTGACCGGCGGCCTGCACCGCTATACGCTGGGGGGATTTACCGATCTCGCCTGCGCCATCTCCACCACCTGCGAGGGGTTGCTCGGGGGCATAGTGCACTGGAGACTGATGCGCTCGGGGCGAACGGATGCCCTGTTTGAACCACGTATAGCCTTCTTTACCACCCTCTACGCCGAGATCATGCAGATGGTTATCATCCTGCTGGTGGCGACCCCGTTCGACAAATCCCTGCTGCTGGTGCGCACCATCGCCACCCCGATGATTCTGGCCAACTCCTGCGGCGCGGCGCTCTTTATCAGCATGATCCGCGACCAGCAGCGGATGTATGAGAAGTTCTCCCGGGTCTTCTCCGCCAAGGCGCTCAATATTGCCAACCGCACAGTGGGGATCATGAGTCAGGGCTTTACCCCGGAGGCGAGCAACAAGATTGCCCGCATCATTCAGGAGGAAACCGGCGTGGGGGCGGTCGCCATCACGGACACCGAGCAGATCCTCGCCTTTATCGGCACCGGCGAAGATCACCATCTGCCGGGTACCCCCATCACGTCAGCCATCACCATGCAGGCCATCGCCCAGAACAAGGTGCTGTTTGCCGATGGCAACAGCCAGCCCTATCGCTGCAGCCTTTCACCCGCTTGCCAACTGGGCTCGGTGCTGGTGATCCCGCTGCAGGGGGACAAGGGAGTGATCGGCACCATCAAGCTCTACGAGCCAAAGAAGCGGCTGTTTCTCAAGATCAACCACACCCTGGGGGAAGGGATTGCCAACCTGCTGTCACAGCAATTGCTGGCCGGTCGGCTGGAGCAACATCAGCGGCTGCTGGTACAGTCCGAACTGAAACTTATCCAGGCCCAGATCAACCCCCACTTTCTGTTCAACACCCTCAACACCATCAGTGCCATCACCCGGCGCGATCCGGACAAGGCGCGGGTTCTGCTGCTGCATCTGTCGCTGTTCTTTCGCAAGAACCTCAAACGCCAGAGCGGCCTTGCGACCCTGCTGGAGGAGCAGGAGCACTGCCAATCCTATCTGGAGATCGAGCTGGCCCGCTTTGGCGATCGGCTGACGGTGATAAACGAAATCCCGCCCCATCTGGCCACACTGCGACTGCCCAGCTTCACCCTGCAACCGCTGATCGAGAATGCCATCAAGCACGGCATCTCGACTCTGCTGGAGCAGGGGCGCATTCGCCTCTGGACCGAAGAGCATCCCACCTGCGTCACCATCCATGTGGAAGATAATGCAGGCACTTGGCAAGCGCATCCCGCTGGCGACGGTCTGGGCATGACCATTGTCGATCGGCGACTGAAAAGCACCTTTGGCGAACGCTATGGTGTGACTATTGCCTGCGAGCCTGAGCAGTGGACCCGGGTCTCGTTCACCATCCCCAAGGAGCAACCATGATCCGCACCCTGATTGTCGATGACGAACACTACGCCCGCGAAGAGCTGAGGCAGCAGCTGGCCAGCGATCCTGCCATCGAGATCGTGGGGGAAGCGGCCAACGCTATCGAGGCGCTGCCGCTTATTCAGCGCCTCAAGCCCGACGTGGTGTTCCTCGATATCCAGATGCCCAAGCTGAGCGGCATGGAGCTGGTCGCCATGCTCGACCCCCTGCCCCGCATCGTCTTTGTCACCGCCTTTGACGAATATGCCATTCAGGCCTTTGAAGAGAACGCCTTCGACTACCTGCTCAAGCCGGTGGAGCCTGCCCGGCTCGCCAAGACGCTGGCTCGCCTCAAGCAGGATATCTCCCCGCAGCCCATCGAGCGGCTGGCCCCCACCATCGAACACATTCCGGGCTATCTGCACAATCGGGTCAGGCTGCTGCCCATCGCGCAGGTGGAGTATGCCTTCTCCGATCTGGGCGGGGTCCATGTGGCCTGCCAGGGCGAGCTGTTCCACACCCAGCTCACCCTCAAATCGCTGGAGGAGAAGAGCCCGCTGCTGCGCTGCCACCGCCAGTATCTGGTCTCCCCCAACGCCATCTTCGAGATCCGGCTGCTGGATAACCAGCTGGCAGAGATTGTCACCCCGAGCGGCGCCCGGGTGCCGGTCAGTCGTCGCTATCTCAAGGAGCTCAAAGATCAGCTGGGGCTGGACTGAGCCGCGGAGTGTGCGCCTGATCACAGCCGCCGACCGTTCGGCGCGTCAAAGCGCCGCTCGGGGAGTTTAACCTGCCAGCCAGGCGCAACCGTTTTAGACTCGCTCTGCACACTAAAAAATAACAATGCAGGAGCGTAGCAATGATCTGGTTCTTCCTCTGTGTCGGCTTACTTGTGGCCGGCTACTTCATATACGGCAAATTCATCGAACGGATATTCAGCCCGAAACCCGAGCTGAAAACCCCCGCCATCACCATGGCTGACGGGGTGGACTATGTCCCGATGTCGGACAAGAAAGTCTATCTGGTTCAACTGCTCAACATCGCTGGCGTCGGCCCCATCTTCGGCCCCATCCTGGGTGCCCTCTACGGCCCGGTCGCCATGCTCTGGATCGTCTTTGGCTGCATCTTCGCCGGTGCGGTACATGACTACTTCTCCGGCATGCTGTCGGTGCGCGCCAAGGGTGCCTCGGTGCCAACCGTGGTCGGTGAGCATCTGGGCACCGCCGCCAAGCACTTCATGAACCTGTTTGCCGTGGTGCTGCTGATGCTGGTGGGCGTGGTATTCGTGCTGAGCCCGGCAGGGCTGCTCGCCAACCTCACCTCCACCGATCTGGTCTACTGGATTGTGGCGATTTTTGCTTACTACATCCTCGCGACCATAGTCCCCATCGACAAGATCATCGGCCGCTTCTACCCCATCTTCGGCGCCCTGCTGGTCTTCATGTCGGTCGGCCTCATCGTTGGCCTGATCGCCTCCGGCAAAGGCTTCTACAACACCGGGATGGACTTCTCCAACCTGCACCCGACCGAGCTGCCGCTCTGGCCGCTGCTGTTCATCACCATCGCCTGTGGCGCGGTATCAGGCTTCCACGCCACCCAGTCACCACTGATGGCGCGCTGCATGCAGAACGAAAAATCCGGCCGTTTCATCTTCTACGGTGCAATGATCGGTGAAGGGATCATCGCCCTGATCTGGTGCACCCTGGGTCTCTCCTTCTACGACAGCACCGAAGCGCTCAACGCTACTATAGCCAACGGCGGCCCGGCAGCCGTGGTACACGAAGTCTCCACCAGCCTGCTCGGCACCGTGGGCGGCATTCTGGCCATCCTCGGCGTGGTGATCCTGCCCATCACCTCTGGTGACACCGCGTTTCGCAGTGCTCGCCTGATCGTGGCGGACTTCCTGAAGATGACCCAGAAGCCGCTGGCCAAGCGTCTGCTGATCGCCATCCCCATGTTTATCCTTGGCTTCATCATCTCCAAGGCTGAGTTCGGGGTGATCTGGCGCTACTTCGGCTGGGCCAACCAGACCACCGCCGTCATCATGTTGTGGGCTGCGGCTGCCTACCTTATCAAAGAGGGCAAGCTGCACTGGATCTGCACCATTCCCGCCATGTTCATGACCGCTGTGGTGATCACCTATCTGGCCAACGCCCCCATCGGGTTCGGGCTGGAGATGGGGACCTCCACCATCATCGGCCTGACTGCAACGGCGGCCATTACCGTGGCCTTCCTGATGAAGTTCCGCCAGCCGCTGGTCAGCAGTACCAGCGAAGGGTAAAAACAGCAAAAAATGCAGCGAAAGCAGCACAAAAAGGCGCCTGATGGCGCCTTTTTTAATGACAAAAAGACTAATAAGACAACTATTGGACGGCTTCAGCTTCAATACAGCGAATAGCTTTAAGATTCCGGGCTAACTGACGATAAATGTGTGATTCTTAATTGCTTTAGTGCTTGTTGGAACCAATGATTAAGCTGTGCGTCATGCCAGTGGAGGTTATAAATGGCCCTTGATTATTTTGCACTTGGTCTGCTCGTCTTTGTCGGGCTGGTCATTTTTTATGGAGTCATCGTTATCCACGATATTCCTTACGAGATTGCCAAACATCGGAATCACCCTCATCAGGATGCCATTCACGTGGCAGGTTGGGTCAGCCTGTTTACCCTGCATGTGCTGTGGCCCTTCCTCTGGATCTGGGCAACCATCTATCGCCCCGATCGCGGCTGGGGCTTTAGCCAGCGGCTGCAAAAAGATGAAGAGGAGCTGGCGGCCCTCAAGCAGGAGTTGGCGGATCTGAAGAGCCGTATCAACACTATCGAACAGAGTGAGCAACAGGGATAAACCATGGACCTGCTACTGATCCTGACCTACACGGCGCTGTGTGTCGCCATATTCAAAATCTTCCGCATCCCGCTCAACAAGTGGACCGTCCCCACCGCAGCACTGGGTGGCGTGCTGCTCATCGGCACCCTGATCATGCTGATGAACTACAACCATCCCTACTCCGAGATGGCGCGCAACTACTACGTCTCCACCCCCATAGTGCCGCTGGTCAAGGGCCGGGTCGTTGAGGTGCCGGTACAAGCCAACCAGCCGGTGAAAAAAGGCGACGTGCTGTTTCGCCTTGATGATGAGCCGTTCCGTCTGAAAGTGGATAGCCTCACCGCACGGGTCGAATCCAACCGCGAGCACCTCAAGTCCATTGAGGCAAGACTGCGCTCCGCCAGGCTGGATCGGGATCGTGCCAGCGACCTGATGCGCCGTGGCGTGGGCAAGCAGCGCGACCTCGACGTCACCCAGGCCAACGTGGATGACATCGTGGCCCAGATTGACCAGCAGAAAGCCACCCTGAACGATCTGCAAGCCCAGCTGATGGAAGCCAAGTACCAGCAGTCCCAAACCGTGGTCTATGCCCCGAGCGATGGTCATGTGGTGCAGCTGGCCCTGCGCCCCGGAATGATCGCCACCCCCTTCATGTATCGTCCGGTGATGACCTTCATCCACAAGGATGACACTGCCTACGTCGGCTGGTTCTGGCAGAACAGCATGCAGCGACTGGCGGTGGGTGATGAGGCCGAAGTGGTGATCGATGGCGTACCCGGCAAAATCTTCAAAGGCAAGGTGACAGCCGTGGTTCCGGCCATTGCCGCCGGTAACGTGCAGGCTAACGCCGGTCTGCTGGATCAGACCACGGCGGTGCGTCCGGGTCGCCTGCCGGTAGTCATCTCCATTACCGACCCCGAGTGGGCCAAGTATCAGGTAATAGCAGGCTCCAGCGGGCAGGCTGCCATCTATACCCACTACTTCCACCATGTATCTGTGATGCGCAAAGTACTGCTGCGCATGGCAAGCTGGATGAACTACATCTTCCCGTTCCATTGATCAGCAACCAAGCACCCTGCGGGTCGGCATCATGCCGGCCCGCTGTTTTTGTGGCGGCAAGCACCCTATAATGGCGCCACCCTGCGCCGCTCCATGCCCAAACGCCACGCCCTCATGTTCGTTCTCAGACCCTATCAGACCGACGCCGTCAACGCCGTGATCAACCACTTTCGCAAACACCCGGATCCCGCCGTGGTGGTGCTGCCCACCGGGGCAGGCAAGAGTCTGGTGATCGCCGAGCTGGCCCGCAAAGCGCGCGGCCGGGTGCTGGTGCTGGCCCACGTCAAGGAGCTGGTGGAGCAGAACCATGCCAAGTACGAGGCGTGGGGGCTCAAGGCCGATATCTTCGCTGCCGGTCTGGATCGCAAGGAGGCGAGCGCCCAGGTGGTGTTCGGCTCGGTGCAGTCGGTTGCCCGCAATCTGGATGCCTTTGACGGAGCGTTTTCGCTGCTGATCATCGATGAGTGCCATCGGGTCTCGCTCGATGATGACAGCCAGTACCATCAGGTGATCGACCACCTCAAGGCCGCCAATCCGGCCCTCAAGATCCTCGGTCTCACCGCCACTCCCTATCGGCTCGGGCTGGGCTGGATCTACCGGCGCCACTATCACGGCATGGTCAAGAGCCACGGCGAACGGCTGTTTGGCGACTGCGTGTTCGAGCTGCCCTTGCGTTTTATGGTCAAAAACGGCTACCTGACGCCGCCGCGCATGGTGGATGCCCCCATCGTCCACTACGACTTCAGCAAGCTGGTGGCGAGGGAGAGCGGCCTCTTTAGCGAGGCGGATCTCAACGGCGAGCTCAAGCGTCAGGAGCGGGTTACACCCCATATCCTGAGCCAAGTGCTGGAGTATGCCGCCGACCGGCAAGGGGTGATGATCTTCGCCGCCACCGTCGAACACGCCCGCGAAATTCACGGCCTGCTTGGCGCCAGAGGCCAGCAGGCAGCCCTTATTACCGGCGAAACGCCGGGGCCGGAGCGCGATGCCCTCATCAACGCCTTCAAGGCGCGCGAGCTCAAGTTTCTGGTCAACGTGGCGGTGCTCACCACCGGTTTCGATGCCCCTCATGTCGATCTTATCGTGATGCTCAGACCTACCGAGTCGGTCTCCCTCTATCAGCAGATCGTCGGGCGGGGCCTGCGCCTCTCGCCAGGCAAGGAGGATTGTCTGGTACTCGACTATGCGGGCAACAACTTCAACCTGTTCGCCCCCGAAGTGGGGGAACCTCGCCCCCACGCCGGTACCGAGCCGGTGCAGGTGCCCTGCCCCGCCTGCGGCTTTGCCAACACCTTCTGGGGCAAGACCGATGAGGATGGCAAGGTGATCGAGCACTACGGTCGCCGCTGTCAGGGGCTGTTTGAAGATGACGAGGGCAACCGCGAAGAGTGTGACTACCGCTTTCGCGCCAAGATCTGCCCCAGCTGCGGTGCGGAGAACGACATCGCCGCCCGCCGCTGCCAGAGCTGCGATCAGCTGCTGGTGGACCCTGACGACAAGCTCAAAGAGGCGCTCAATCTCAAGGATTGCATGGTGATCCGCTGCGCCGGGCTCACCTTCACCGCAGGGCGCGGCAAACAGGGGGATCGGCTGGAGGTGATCTATCACGATGAGGATGGTCTCACCCTCAATGAGTACTTCGGATTTCACTCCCCGGGCGCACGGCGCTTGTTTCAACAGCACTTTGTGCGTCATCATTGGCCCGCCCCGGGGCTGGAGCCCGAATTTGCCACCCTGGCGAGCGTGCTGGCCGCGCAAAGCCAGTTCCGTCATCCGGATTTTGTTATCGCCCGCAAATCGGGTCGCTTCTGGCAGATAAAAGAGAAAATTTTTGATTATGAGGGTCGCTATCGTACCGCCAACTCGATGACATGATGGCGACCGGCATACATGGCATGAATTGCGTTATCCCGTCGATCCCGCATCGGCTGGTTGAATTATCAGGGTCGGCACCACTGCCGGGCCCTTCGTCACGTTAGAGGATGTTATGCAGCGGCTGTTGATTGGTTTTTGTGCTCTCTTTTCTTCTCTGGCGGCTCATGCCGCCCCGCTGACGCCCCCTCAGGGTGGCCAGTACGCCATCATGGTGCAGGGCAATAACGGCGTCGAGTTCGCCCGCCACGCGGATCAGATGATCGCCCCCGCCTCCACCATGAAGGTGCTCACTGCGCTGGCAGCCCGCCTCGAGCTGGGTGCCGATTTCCGCTTCGCCACTGACATTCAGGCCCAACCCGGTGCCAAACAGGGTGACACCATCAACGGCGATATCTGGATCAACTTCGTCGGCGACCCCACCCTCTCCCGCATGGATCTGCTGGCCCTGTTCAAACAGCTCGGCGTCACCAGCATCAAGGGCAATGTCTACGTCAACACCGGCGCCTACAACGGCTACGAGCGCGGCAACGGCTGGTCGTGGGGGGATCAGACCCTCTGCTTCGCAGCGCCCGTCTCCTCGGTCATCATCGACAAGAACTGCGCCTACGGCACCATCACTGCCACCCAGATTGGCAAACCGGCGGTGGGCAACGTGGCCACCGGCGTCCCCATCGGCATCGGTGCCGACAACGTGGAAGTGATGAGCTATGGCGATATGGCGCGCCAGTTCTGCGCACTGGAAGTGGACATGGCCAAGGGCAACTTCTACGAGCTCAAGGGCTGCATTACTCCGAACAAGGAGCCGCAGGGACTGCGTTTCGCCATCCACGACGTGGAAGCCTGGGGTTGGGACAACATCCGCTGGGCGATGAACCGTGCCGGTATCAAGCATGATGGCCTGCTGCGGGTCACCCACAAGGCCCCGGAAGGGGCAGAGACCCTCGGCACCCACTACTCGGTCTCCCTGCCGGTAATGCTCGCCAAGATGCTGAAGAAATCGGACAACCTCTATGCCGATACCTTCCTCAAAACCGTGGGCCGTCACTACTACAACAAGCCGGGCAGCTATCGCAGCGGCACCATGGCGGTGCGCGCCATCCTGACCAAGAACGGTATCGATCTGGGCAATGCCACCCTGGCTGACGGCTCCGGTCTCTCCGCTCACAATCTCATCAGCGCCCGTCAGATGATGTCGGTGCTGAACTTCATCCAGAAAAATGATGCCGAACTTGGCCTCATCAAGCTGCTGCCGAGCTCTCAGGTGGATGGCACCCTGGCGTGGCGCCGCAGCGTCACCGCACCCATGATGAAGAACAAGGTGCACGCCAAGACAGGGACCATCACCGGCACCTCCAATCTGGTGGGCTTCATCGACACGGCAGGCGGCCAGCGCAAGGCGTTCGTGATGTTCCAGCGTGGCCTGTCCCAAGATCCGGCCACCCATGAGCGCTACCGTGCCAGCAAGGCGCCGTGGCCCTGGACCGTATTCGAGAAGGGGGTGCTGGAGAGCATCTATCAGCAGCAGCCGATCCAGATCGCCGATGAGAGCTGAGCCAATAGGCCCACTCGAATCAGGGTATCGATAATTTCGGCTTCAAGTCGCCACGAGGCAGGGCTATGCTGTTGCCTGCCTCATATCAACGGCCATACATAAACGGCTTAAAAAACGGAGAGAAAATATGTTTGCAGTGATTTTTGGTCGCCCGGGTTGCCCCTACTGTGTCCGTGCCGTACAGATCGCCGAGCAGCTGACCGAACAGCGCGATGACTTCAAATTCCGCTACGTGGATATCCATGCCGAAGGCATCACCAAAGAAGATCTGGCCAAGAGCGCCGGCAAGCCGGTCAATACCGTGCCGCAGATCTTCCTGGATGAGCAGCACATCGGTGGCTGCACCGATTTCGAAGCCTACGCCAAAGCGAATCTGGGTCTCTACCAGTAATGCCAGCGGGTCATCCCGAGCGGGTTGACCGCCAGATCGTATAAAAAAATCCGGCGCTATCAGGCGCCGGATTTTTTTATGGGCAACACGCGCACATCATCCCCGATCAGGGGGTCACCGACTGGGCGGCAAAGCGCGCAATGATGGGGTTGTGATCCGAGCTGTCGGTGGCCGGTGAACTCACCTCGACCAGATCCAGATTGCGGTAGTAGAGGTGATCCAGCGGGCGACCAAAGGCGGTGCGGCGCAGATCAGGCACCGGCACGGCCTCTTGCAGACCCAGCTCGTCCACCAATTTGCTTAACCAGAACTGACGCTTGTCGCTCCAGGTGTTGAAATCACCGGCCAGAATAACCGGCCCCTGATGGCGGCGCACCAGCGCAGTCAGATCGTTGAGCTGCTCGCGGAAGGTAGCCATCCCCAGCTCGAAATTGACCGCATGGATATTGATGACCATGACGCCGTCAGGATCGCCCTGCAGCGGATAGAGGCTCACCAGTCCGGATTTGGGGATGCGCAGCAAAGGCTCGGGGGAGCGCACGCCACAGACGAACGCCTGCGGAGTCTTGGCCACCGTCATAACCCCGAACGACACGCCGCCCTGGGTGAAGGCTTGCAGCTGTTGCCACTGGAAATCACCGGCGCGCAGCCAGTCGAGCATATCGGGACGAGTGGCCGACTCTTGCAGCAGCACCAGATCCTGCCCCTTGGCATAACTGTCCATCCCTTCACGCCAGTTCTTACGCTGGCCCTTGTAGAGATTCCACACCGTCACCCCGAATTCACGGGGCAGCGCCGTGGTCGCCAACGCTACCAGCGGCGGACGCTGGCAGTCGAGTCCCGGCACAATCCCTTGAGCTGTGACCAGATGGTTCTGATCCGGCACCTCAAAACAGCCTACCAACCCCAGGGTCAGCAGGGAGGTGCCAAGAATGCGATAACTATTTTTCATTGGCTAACAACCACCCGCCTTTGCTTTTTGTTGCGACCATCACAAACGTCATCCACGCCGACTAAGCTGATAGTCCCTGTTCCACCCAACCAGAAGGACCTTGTCTCATGGCGAAAGAACTTCGGTATAACGTGACGTTTTATGATCAACAAGGAAATTGTCATCAAGTGGAGCTGGCCACCGTCTATCAGATAAGACGGGACCCTCAATGCGATCTCTGCCTGTTTGACACCCTGCAATATGTGGGCTCGGAAGAGATGCTGGAACGCATGATACGGCAAAAAACCGGGCTTGAGCAGGAAATATCCATCATCAATGCCCGGCTGATTTAATCAGGCACTCACCGGAACCGGGCGGGATTTGCCCTGTTCGTCGATGGCGACATAGGTGAAGATCCCCTCGGTCACACAGTAACGCTGGGCGTCGTTTTCCCGCAGTACCGGCTTGACCCACACCTCCAGCTTGAGCTTCATGGAGCTGCGGCCGATCTTCATGCAGCGGCCGTAGCAGCAAACCACATCGCCCACCTTGACCGGACTGTGAAAGGTCATGCCTTCGACGGATACGGTACAAATACGTCCTTTTGCCAGCTCCTTGGCCATGATGCCCCCACCTATATCCATCTGGGACATGATCCAGCCACCAAAGATGTCGCCATTGGGGTTGGTATCGGCTGGCATTGCCAGGGTTCTCAGCAACAACTCCCCATCGGGGTGACGTTTTGTATCTACCATCATTACCGCCTCTCTCTCATGGATGGCGGCATGATAGGGGGCGATCACCCCCTTGGCAAACCTCAATTGCCCGAGGCGGCGAGCTCGGCAAACCAGTGGGCCGGATCGGGCCAGCGATAGTTGAATCCCATCTGCTGACAAATCAGCTGACCGTCGATGGGCTGAAATTCACCGGCAGGCTCGATAAAGACCGGCGCAGGCAGCCCCTGCTGGCGCGCCGCAAAGGGATAGAACTGCTCGCGGCGCGGATGCACCGGCGCGCTCAGGTTGAACACATCCCCGTCCTTGCCCCGATCCAGCAGCAGCATGCAAGCCGCCACCACATCGTCCAGATGGACCAGATTGACCGACTGGGCGCCACCATCCAGCGTCTTGCCCGCGAGGAAACGGCCGGGATGGCGATCCGGGCCATAAAGGCCGGAGGGGCGCACTATCATCACCGACTCGAAACCGGCCGCCAGCACCGCCTGCTCCGCCGCCAGCATCCGCTCACCACGGGCATGGCGCGGTTTGGGCTGTTCACCCTCCTGCTGCCCCGCGCCCCATACCGAGGTGGCGCTGACAAACAGCACCCGCCGGGTGCCATTCGCTTTGGCCAACGCGCAAGCCCTTGCCACCGCCTGCGGGTAGTCATCGGTCTTGCTGGGCGGTACGCAGATAACCAACGATTCGCAGGGGATGGGCCACGCATCCGACATATGGGCAGAAATCGTCAGCGGATAGGCGTTGATCCCCTCCCCCTGCAGACGGGCCGCCTTCTCGGCGCTGCTGACCGTCACCGCCACCTGCTTGCCTGCCGCCAGCAGGGTCCGCGCCAGCGGCAGCCCCAGCCACCCCGCCCCCAGAATGCCGATCGTCCCAGCGATATGTTGTTCTGTCATCGTCCCTTCTCCTGCTTGACGCTATTTGCCCCGCAGCTTACCTGCCACAGTATAAAAAGGAAGCCTCTCTACTGAACTTAAAAAGCCAGTGCCTACTTTTACTTCGTTGTTCAACCTCCCATTAGAAGTTGAATGAAAACGGTCCTAATGCTTTCAATAAAGTACTTGAGGTAACGTTCGGTAAATTGCGGCCAAACCAACAACACCTAAGATTAAAATCAAAGAACACATAATATATGTGACAATAAATCCAATCTCACCCCTCTTAACTCTACACCACTCCAATTTTAATATATCTCCAGCAGGGTTAATTATTTTATCATTCATGGCATCATGATTCGGACATCTATTTTCGTTCAACGCTAACACAGCGTCATCCAGTGACTTTAACAATTCGCAATTCAACTTTTTCAATCTTTTGTCAGAGTCATTCTTGTTAAGTCTTAAATGAATCATAATTTTATTCTGCAACAACAATCCATACGTATCGTAAAACTGCTGATCTAACTCCTTTCTCATGGCTTCCTCATTCTGAGCTCTGCTTCTGTCTCTTTTTTTCTGAAGAAATACACATTTATTAAAATTGCTAATAAAGTTAGAAACTTCAGAGCGTAAATTGTTTATCCAATCCTGTCGAAAATCAGATATTTTTGAATGCTTGGAGTTTAATTGAGAGAAAAAAGCAAACGCAGCAGTAAGCCATGCTGCGGCTAATGCAGCAGTCGCAACATATAGCGTATAAGTGTTTTGCATACCAACCTCTTTTCCAGTTTTGAATTAATTACATAAAACAAAGCCATTAGATTTTATTAAAAGTATCCTGCCCAGCTTCTT
This sequence comes from Aeromonas sp. 102P, assembly GCF_051920345.1. NCBI lineage: Bacteria > Pseudomonadati > Pseudomonadota > Gammaproteobacteria > Aeromonadales > Aeromonadaceae > Aeromonas > Aeromonas sp. 102P. The sequence goes on from NZ_JBQBCZ010000001.1 coordinate 3,607,905, forward strand.
CCAACATATCAACACCTTTCTTCACTACACATATTATTATGGTGATCAGATTGCAGAAATAGGCATCCATGACCTGCTAATAAAAAGCGGGCCAATGGCCCGCTTGGTTATATTTCACTCACCCATTCTCACACCGGCGGATGGAAATGGCTGGCTTCGCGGGTGGCCATCTCCTCGTAGGTGGCCCACTTCTGCCACGCCACTTTTTGTGCCACCTGCATCAGCCGTTCGGCCTCCTCCGGATGGCTCTGGGCCAGCACCCGATAACGGGTCTCCTCCTGCCGATATTCAGCAAGGGGAATGGAGGGGCGTAGGCTGTCGAGGCTAAAGGGGTTCTGCCCCGCGCTACGCAGTACCGGGTTGTAGCGCATCAGCGGCCAGTGACCAGAGGCCACAGCGCGTTTTTGCTGAGTCAGACCAAACTCCATATCGATGCCGTGGGCGATACAGTGGCTGTAAGCGATGATAAGCGACGGCCCCGGATAGGCTTCGGCTTCACGCAAGGCCTGCAGCGCCTGCTGCGGGTTGGCACCAAAGGCGATGCGGGCAACATAGACGTTGCCGTAGGAGATGGCCTGCAACGCTACATCCTTCTTGGCCAGCGTCTTGCCTCCCGCCGCGAACTTGGCGACGGCACCGAGCGGCGTCGATTTCGACATCTGGCCGCCGGTGTTGGAGTAGACCTCGGTATCCATCACCAGCACGTTCACATCGCGCCCAGAGGCGAGCACGTGATCGAGCCCCGATGAGCCGATGTCATAAGCCCAGCCATCGCCGCCGATGATCCAGACCGAACGACGCACCAGCTGATCGATGAGTGACAGCAGCTCGCGGGCCTTGCCGGATTTCACCTCTTCCAGCCGCTCGCGCACTTGGGCCACTCGGGTACGCTGGGCGCGGATCTCCGACTCCAGCCGCTGCGGGGCGCTGATAAGCGACTCGACCAATGCCTCACCCAGTTCCCCCTTCATCGCCTGCAAGGCCGCCACCGCCTGACCGTGATGCTGATCGGCGGTGAGACGAAAACCAAAGCCAAACTCGGCGTTGTCCTCGAACAGGGAGTTCGACCAGGCCGGCCCCTTCCCTTCGCCGTTCTTGGCCCACGGGGTAGTCGGCAGGTTGCCGCCATAGATGGAGGAGCAACCGGTGGCATTGGCCACCAGCATGCGATCGCCAAACAGCTGGGTCAGCAGCTTGAGATAGGGGGTCTCACCACAACCGGCGCAGGCGCCGGAGAACTCGAACAGGGGTTCGAGGAACTGGGCACCGCGCACAGTGGAGAAGTCCACCCGCTCGCGGGCAGGCCACGGCAGACTCTCGAACCAGCGCAGCGCCTGTTTCTGGCCAGCCAGATGCGGCGCCTTGTCCATCATGGCGATGGCTCGCTCGCCTTCATGGCTCTCATCGGCCCCAGCCCGCACCGGACAAGCCTGCACGCACTGACCGCAGCCGGTGCAATCCTCCGGATAGAGCTGCAAGGTGTAGCGGCTATCGGGGAAACCCTTGGCGGTGACGGGCACCGACTGGGCCGCTTCGGGGGCGGTCGCCAGCCAGTCCTGATGGTAGAACTTGGCCCGCAGCGCCGCGTGGGGGCAGACAAAGACGCAGTTGCCGCACTGGATGCAGATATCGGACTGCCAGATCGGGATCTCGCGGGCGATATCCCGCTTCTCGAAGCGGCTGGTGGCGGTGGGGTAAGTACCATCCACCGGCAGCATGGAGACGGGAATGAGATCGCCACGCCCCGCCAGCATCTCGCCGGTGACCCGCTGGACAAACTCGCTGCCGCCCGGTGCCAGTGGCAGCGGATAGTCACTGATCTGCTCGTCACCGGCAGGGATCGCCACCTTGCTTAAGTGAGCAAGGGTATCGTCCACCGCCGCGAAGTTGCGCGCCACCACCTCGGGCCCCTTGCGGGCATAGCTCTTCTCGATGCTCTCCTTGATCAGCGCTATCGCCTCGTCCCGTGGCAGCACCCCGGCCAGCGCAAAGAAGCAGGTCTGCATAATGGTGTTGATGCGATTGCCCATGCCGTTTTGCTCGGCCACCCGATCCCCATCGATGCAGTAGAGCTGGATATTGAGGGCACGGATACGGGCTCGCAGCCGCTCGGGCAGCTGGCCCCACACCTTATCAGCCTCATAGGGGGCATTGAGCAGCAGGGTTGCCCCTTCCGCAGCGTGCTCCAGCAGATCGACCGATTCAACAAAGCCCCACTGGTGGCAGCCAATAAAACTCGCCTGCTCGATAAGCCAGGGGGCGTCGATGGGCTCGGGGCCAAAGCGCAGGTGGGAGACGGTGCGCGATCCCGACTTCTTGGAGTCGTAGACGAAGTAGCCTTGGGCGTGGAACCCCTCCAGCTCGCCGATGATCTTGATGCTGTTCTTGTTGGCGCCGACTGTGCCGTCGGCGCCGAGGCCGAAGAAGAGCGCCCGCACCCGGCTGGCGGGCTCCAGATCGCCGATGGGGTGCCAGGCCAGACTGAGGCCCGACACATCGTCCACTATCCCCACGGTAAAGCGCGGGCGTGGCGCATCGGATGCCAGCTCCTCGAACACAGCCGCGCACATGGCGGGGGTGAACTCTTTGGAAGAGAGGCCGTAACGGCCGCCACTGAGCCAGGGCAACCGCTTGATAAGGCCGCGCTGCAAGCCGTCGATCAGCGCGCTCTGCACATCCAGCAGCAGCGGCTCGCCGCCCGCCCCCGGCTCCTTGGTGCGATCCAGCACCGCCATGCGCCGCACGCTCTGCGGCAGCGCGTCGAGCAGCGCCTGTACCGGGAAGGGGCGATAGAGGCGCACAACCAAGACCCCGGTCTTGCGATCCTGTTGGTTGAGCCAATCCACGGTGGTGCGGGCGGTGGCCGCCCCCGAGCCCATCAGCACGATGACGTCGGTGGCATCGGGCGCGCCGTGGTACTCCACCAGCCGGTAGTGGCGACCGGTCAGCTCGCCGAGGTTGTCCATGCATTGCTGCACTCGCGCCGGTACCGCTTCGTAGAAGGGGTTGACGCTCTCGCGGGACTGGAAGTAGGTATCCGGGTTCTGGGCTGTGCCACGCATCACCGGATGATCCGGGTTGAGCGCCCGCGCACGGTGAGCCCGCACCCAGTCGTTGTCGATAAGGGCGCGAATTTCATCCCGATGCAGGGCGGTGATCTTGTTCACCTCGTGGGAGGTACGGAACCCGTCGAAGAAGTGGATAAAGGACACCCGGCACTGCAGGGTGACGCTGTGGGCGACCAAGGCCAGGTCCTGCGCCTCCTGCACCGAGCCAGAGGCGAGCATGGCAAAGCCGGTGCTGCGCGCCGCCATCACATCCTGATGGTCGCCAAAAATCGACAGCCCCTGCGCCGCCAGCGAGCGGGCCGCCACATGGAACACCGCCGAGGTCAATTCACCGGCGATCTTGTACATGTTGGGCAGCATCAGCATCAGCCCCTGACTGGCGGTGAAGGTGGTGGCCAGCGCCCCCGCCTGCAGGGCGCCGTGTACCGTACCGGCTGCTCCTCCTTCGCTTTGCATCTCCACCACTGTGGGAATGTTGCCCCACAGGTTGGTCTGCCCCTCCGCCGCCCAGGCATCGGCCAGTTCGGCCATGGTCGAGCTCGGGGTGATGGGGTAGATGGCACACACTTCACTCAGCTGGTACGCCACCCGGGCCGCGGCTTCGTTGCCGTCGACCATGATCAGTTCATGTTTCATTGGGACTCCTCCGGTTGGCGCAGCTCGATGGCGTGACAGGGGCACTGGTCGTGACAGGCACCGCAGCCGGTGCAGCGCTCGGCATCCACCTGATAGCCTTTGCCCGGCCCCAACTTGGCGATGGCCTGTTCGGGGCAACTGCCATAGCAGCCGTCGCACTCGAAGCAGTTGCCGCAGGAGTAGCAGCGCGCCGCCTCGTAGCGGGCGGCCACCTCATCCAGCCCGCCGATGATCTCGCCAAAGTCATCCCGCGCCCACGCCGGTTTGACCGGCTGACTGCTGGCGGGCGCGTGGGTCTGGAACCAGAGTTGCAACTGCTCCGGCCCCACCAGCGGGTAGGAGACCATCTTTTGGTAGTGGCGACCGCGCAGCCAGGCATCCATATGGCGCGCCGCCTTCTTGCCATGGCCGGTGGCGATGGTGACGGTGCGCTCGGAGGGCACCATGTCGCCGCCCGCAAACAGACCCGGCACATCCGTCATCAGGTTGCCAGCCACCTGTACGACCCCCTCCTTGTTGACCCGCACGCCGGGAATGCTCTCCAGCACCGAGAGGTCGACCTCCTGACCGAGCGCCAGAATAAGGGAGTCCGCTTCGAGGGTTTCAAACTTGCCGGTGGGCACCGGCTTGCCCTCGGCATCCAGCGCCATCACCTCCACCTCGATATTGGTGTTGTCGAGCTGGCGGATGCTGCGCAGCCAGTTGATCTTGATCCCCTCCTCCTCGGCCTCGTCGGCTTCAAAGGCGTGGGCAGGCATATGGTCCCGGTCGCGGCGATAGATGATCATTGCCTCTTCAACGCCCAAACGGCGGGCGGTACGGGCCGCATCCATGGCGGTATTGCCACCCCCATAAATCGCTACCCGCCGTCCCAGTTTGGGGGGCGGTAAGCCTTGTTCTTCGGCCAGACTGGCCTGCTCGAGGAAGCTCACCGCATCGAGGATCTTGCCCGCTTCCCGGGCCGGAATATCGACCCGCTTGGCCAAATGGGCGCCGATGGCCATAAAGACGGCATCAAAGCCCCCCTCATCGCGCTCACGCAGCACATCCTCCACCTTGTGGTTGAGAGTCAGCGTCACCCCGGCCGCCACGATGCGGGCCACCTCCCGATCCAGCACATCGCGAGGCAGACGGTAGGCAGGAATACCGAAACGCAGCATGCCGCCCGCCAGCGGCCCCGCTTCGCGGATCTCCACCTGATGACCGAGCCGGTTGAGATGCCAGGCGCAGGAGAGGCCGGAGGGACCAGCGCCTATGACCAGCACCTTCTTGCCGCTGGCAGGGGCAGGTGGCGCAGGCTGCCAACCACGGGCCAGCGCTTCGTCGCCGAGGAAGCGTTCGATGGCGTGGATAGAGACGGATTCATCCACCTGACCGCGGTTGCAGGCGCTCTCGCAGGGGTGATAGCAGACCCGGCCATGGATGGCGGGCAAGGGGTTCTCTTCGATCAGGGTCTGCCAAGCCGCCTCAAAACGGCCGGCCTGAGCCAAAGAGAGCCAGGCCTGGATATTTTCTCCGGCCGGGCAGGCGTGATTGCAGGGTGGCAGGGCCGGCCGCCAGACGGGTAGCCGAGTACGCACCGGGCCTGTTCCCGTTTTCAGGGAAAGATCCGGCAATGGGGTCATGTCCAGTTGTTTGCTCATACATTGCTTTCTTCTTTTTGTGTGACAGGCCCCACCCGATGGCGCTTGATACCGTGTAGCCAAAGCGGACGGTGGCCGGATGGGGAAGAAGCGAAAGCGTTAGAAACTGGGAACTGAGTCGATAATGGCCGCTTTTTTGTACTGATTAGCGAATCAGGATCAAAAAATGTTGCACTTTATGGTTCATAGAGACCAGAACGTGACTCAAGTAACATCTTCTCCAGCTGACCGCTGGCTTTCAGTTTGGCGAGGCCCCGATTGAAGGTTTTGATCAGCTCGTCAGCGTTGGCACGCTTGCGGCTGATCAGCAGGTGACCTTCGACCTTCATCACGGGTTTTGAATGGGTTGCAAAGAGATCGACCGTGCTGGCCGGGTAGAACTGACGCAGGGAGTAGTAGCCGACATCTATGTTCTCCAGGGTCAGGTCGGCGCGGCCGGAGAGCAGCAGATCAAAGCTCTGGCGCAGCCGGGTGACGAACTGCACCTGCAGCGGCACCTGCGCGATGGCTGCAAAAAAATCTGCATTGTAGGTATAGCCACTGACCGCAGCCAGCTTGCGATCCGCCAGATCCTGATAGCTGCGCCATTCCAGCGGATCGGACTTGAGATAGAACCAGACGTAGGTTTCGCTCAGGATGGGATCGCTGTAGAGATGGGTTTTGCGCCGCTCGCTCGACTCATACCAGTGGACTGTGCCATCCACCACTCCCTCCTCCGACAAGCGAAAGGCCCGCTTCCAGGGAAGAAACTGGAACTTGACGCTCACCCCTTCACTCCTGAATGCCTCGCTCACCACATGAGGGATAAGCCCCTGATATTTCAGCGTCTCGGAGCAGTAAGGGGGATACTCTCCCGTGGTCAGGGTCAGCTCCTGCGCCCAGAGCCCGTGGCAAAAAAGGCTCCCCGCCAGCAACCAGCTTATTTTCATCCCGATGCCCTCTTGTTCTGTTTTCCCAACTATAGACCGCCCCCTTGAAAGGATTGCCGGATCGCCGGGGAACCGTTATGTTCCCCTTTTTCCAGGCGATTGCGCCGCGTCACAAGGATATGAAGATGCCCAGGCTAGACAGCATTCACCTCTACCCCATCAAATCGACTGCAGGCATGCCGCTGGCTCGCGCCCGGGTGACCGAAGAGGGACTGGCAGGGGATCGACGCTACATGGTGGTCAAACCGGACGGCACCTTTATCACCGCCCGTACCCATCCCCAGCTGCAACAGGTCGTGGCCACCCCCATCGAAGGGGGCTTGCAACTGCGCTATCCGGGCTTTGAACCGCTCACCCTGCAAGAGGTCGACTTCAGCCGCGCCCCGCAAGCTACCGGAGTCTGGAGCGACCGCTTCACCGCCCTGCACACCGACCCCAAAGCCGATGGATGGCTGAGCCGGGTGGCAGGGGAGACGGTGCAACTGCTCTGGCTGGGTGAAACCTCTGATCGCTTTCGTGAAAAGACCGGCACCCGGGTCAGCTTTGCCGACGGTTATCCGCTGCTGCTGATAAGCCAAGCCTCCCTTGAGGATCTCAATCTGCGCTCCGATGCGCTGCACCAGATGAGCCAATTCCGCACCAATCTGGTGGCAAGTAACACCCAGCCCTTCGAGGAGGACAGCTGGGTGCGTATCCGCATCGGCGAAGTGGAATTTAAAGTGGTCAAGCCCTGCAGCCGCTGCATCATGACCACGGTGGAAGCAGGCACCGATCGCTTCAACGCCCTGAAAGAGCCGCTGGCCACCCTCACCCGCTACCGCCGTGGCGAGGATGGCGAGGTCTACTTCGGCCAGAATCTGGTGGCGCGGAACGAAGGGTGGATTGAGGCAGGCAGCGAGATCGAGGTACTGGAGCGCACCCGTCCGGTGGTCTATCCCGCCGCCGCACCGAAGAAGCGCGAGCTGGTCTGCGTGGCCCGCGAACCGCTGGCGCGGGATCTGGAGACCTTCTGGTTCGAAGCAGCCGATGGCGAGCCTCTGCCCGACTACCTGCCGGGCCAGCATCTGCCCATCAGCCTCGATATCAAAAATGAACGGATTCAACGACGCTATACCCTGAGTTCTACGCCAGATCATCCGGAGCGTTACAGCATCAGCGTCAAGAAGGTGGAGGGTGGTCGCATCTCCCACTGGCTGCACCAGCAACTGCAGGTGGGCGACCGGCTGCTGGCCGCCAACCCCGCTGGTGAGTTTCACTTAGGGTCCGAGCGCAACCTACTGTTGCTCTCCGCAGGCTCCGGCGTCACCCCCATGCTGGCGATAGCCCGCACCCTGGCGCTACGCGGGGAGCTGGAAGAGGTTCACTTTATGCACCTGTGCCGCAGCGAAGCGGACATTCCCGCCACCAGCGAACTGCACGCCATGGCGCAGCAGGGGATGACCCTCACCATTATCCTGAGCCAGCCGGACAATCACTGGCAGGGGCTGCAAGGGCGACTCAATGATGAGCATCTGCGACTGGTCAAAGAGCTGGCCGAAAAAGAGGTCTTTATCTGTGGCCCCCACGGCTTTATGGCCGATGCTGCCGCCAAAGTTGCAGCCCTCGGCGTTCCGGCCGCACGGATCAAACAGGAGAGTTTTGGCGGCGCTATTCTCTCGGTGGCCCGCCCCCATGAGGCGGTACAACTGCGTATCGGCGCCCAAGCCTTTACCGGCAACAATCAGGGCACAGTGCTGGATCAGGCTAACAAGCAAGGCGTAGAGCTGCCATGGAGCTGCCGCGCCGGGATCTGCGGCAGTTGCAAACAGACGCTGCTCTCGGGCGAGGTGGATCACCCCGACGCCCCCGCCATCACCGCCGCCGAGCGGGCCGAAGGCAAGATCCTTGCCTGCTGCGCCGTGCCGCTCACCGACCTTGAAATCCTATGATCGGGTGATCGGGCCGCATTAACTCACGCCACCCCAGATGACCGGGGAATTGACCCCGGTCATCTTTATCCACACTTGTTCACCTGATCCGCCCTTAATTTGTCCCCACGGCCTTCATCAGTGAGTTTCCCTTCCTATACTCTCAGAGCAAAAAGCCTTGCCAGCCATTGACTTGGCGATGCTCCATACGACACTCAGCCATAGGGAAAGGACGCCCATACCATGGAACAGAACAAGCCCGCCTTTCAGCTCAACCTGCTGCTATCCGTCATCACCCTGGTCCTGCTGTCACTGGTGTTTTTCGCCTATAGCTGGGCGGGTAAACAACTGGAAGAGAGTTATCGACAACAATATGTCTCCTACCTGCTGGCCGACGAACTGCGCCAATCCTCCGATGACCTGACCCGACTCGGGCGCACCTACGTCATCACCAAGGATCCAGCCTACGAACAGCAGTACATGCGGATCCTGGCCATTCGCAACGGCGAACAGCCGAGACCGGATGGCTACAACCGTATCTACTGGGACTTTGTCGCCGCCAACGGCCAGAATCCCCGCCCCGACAGCAATGTTCGCCGTGGCCTGATCGACCTGATGAAGGATGCCGGTTTCACCGACGGTGAACTCGCCAAACTGAACGAGGCCAAAAACAACTCGGATGCGCTGGTCAACACCGAGGTCGCCGCCTTCAAACTGGTGCAGCAGAGCGATGGAGACCCGGTTGCCAACCAGCAAAAAGCCATCGCCATGATGCATGACAAAGCCTATCACCAGAACAAGGGACGCATCATGTCCCCTATCGATGACTTCTACGTGATGATGGAGCAGCGCAACCATGAGGCAGTCGAGAGCGCCATCGCCAATACCGACATGCTGCGCTATCTCTTTATCGCCCTCGGTCTGGTGTTGATGTTCTTCCTCTGGCGCACCTATCGCTCCCTGCTCGATCTGGTGGGCACCTCGGTCGAACAGCTCAAGACCGATCTCCATATGATGGCGGAAGGGGACTTCTCGCGCCCCATCAAGGTGCCGCCAGGATCGAAAGAGAGCCTGATCGGTCTGCTCGGCGGTATGCAGACCACCCTCAAGGGGATCATCGCCAAGGTCTCCCACTCCACCGAGGAGTTGTCCCACTCTGCCGACAGCATCGCCCAAATTGCCGAGCAGACCGCCCAGTTTGCCACTGATCAGCAAACCAGCACCCAGACCATGGCCGCCGCCATCGAGGAGCTGGTGGTGAGCATCAGTCACCTCTCCGACAACGCCACCCATGCCGACGAGCTGAGCAAGGTCTCCGCCAATACCCTGGAGGAGGGTTCGGGGGTCATTAAAGAGACGCTTGGCAGCATCGAGAATATCTCCACCACGGTGGGGGATGCAGCCAGCACCATCTCCGAGCTCAACGGCCATACCCAGCAGATTTCGGAGATCATCGGGGTGATCCGCGGCATCGCCGATCAGACCAACCTGCTGGCCCTCAACGCGGCCATCGAGGCGGCGCGGGCCGGTGAACAGGGTCGCGGCTTTGCGGTGGTCGCCGACGAGGTGCGCAATCTGGCCAGCCGCTCGGCGGCGTCAACCCAGCAGATCACCGGGATGATCAGCAAGATCCAGAGCGGGGCCGATGCCTCCATCCGCAGCATGGAGAACACGGTCAACAACGTCTCCCGTGGGGTCACGCTGGCCAACCAGACCGGCGAGGCGATCGCCAGCATCCAGAGCCACGCCTCCAACCTCACCGGCCTGATGGGGGAGATCAGCCACACGCTGCGCGAGCAGTCCACCGCCGCCAACGAGGTAGTCTCTACCGTCGGCAACATCACCTCCCTCTCCGAGCAATCGGGGGATGCCGCCCGTCACGTGTCCCAAGAGGCGGCCAAGCTCAAGCAGCTGTCACGGGTACTGCGCCAGGAGATGGGGCACTTCAAGCTTTAAAGAACGCTGAAAAGCAAAACGGCTGCCCGAAGGCAGCCGTTTTTTATTCGGGGTATTCCCCGTCATTCAGTATCTATCAACCACGCAGGGCGGCGATGCGCTGCTCGATAGGCGGGTGGCTCATGAACAGCTCGCTCATGGAGCGCTTGCCGTTGATGCCAAAAGCCATCATGGAGCCTTCCAGCTGCGGCTCGGCACCGCGAGAGAGGCGCTCAAGGGCGGCAATCATCTTGTCGCGACCTGCCAGCTTGGCGGCACCGGCATCGGCACGGAACTCGCGCTGACGGCTGAACCACATGACGATGATGGAGGCCAGAATACCGAACAGCATCTCCAGCACGAACACGGTGATCATGTAGGCAAAACCGCCGGTGCTGCTGCTCTCTTCCTCGTTGTTGGAGCTGAAGAAGTTGCTGATCACGCCAGCCACGATCCGGGCGAAGAACATCACGAAGGTGTTCACCACCCCCTGGATCAGGGTCAGGGTCACCATGTCGCCGTTGGCCACGTGGCTCACCTCGTGAGCCAGTACCGCTTCCGCCTCGTCACGGCTCATGCTGTAGAGCAGGCCGGAGGAGACCGCCACCAGCGAATCATCGCGGCGGGCGCCGGTGGCAAAGGCGTTCATCTCGGGAGAGTCGTAGATCCCCACTTCCGGCATCTTGATACCCGCTTCGCGGGCCTGACGGGCCACAGTACTCACCAGCCAGTGCTCGGTCTCGTTACGGGGTTGCTCGATGACCTGGACGCCATAGCTGCGCTTGGCCATCCACTTGGACATCAGCAAGGAGATAAAGGAACCCCCAAAACCGAACACGGCACAGAACACCAACAGCCCGGAAATGCTGGACTTGTTGATCCCCAGAACCGAGAACAGGATATTGAGTACCACCCCCAGCACCAGCATGACGGCCAGGTTGGTCACCAGGAATAGCATAATTCGCTTCATATAGACTCCTTGTGAAGATAAGGGACATGACCGGGGATCACTCGGGATCCCCACCTGATCATGTTAATGTCGACATTCTAGGGAGATTCGATGAATGTTCGCTGAATATGCCGTCAAAGTAGCGGCGAGATATCGAGACGCCCCTGCAAATCGGCTTCAAGCGGATTGTTTATAAACGGAATTTCGCCGAGGAAGGGAGCTGGCAGCAAGCCCCTCAGGGTGTCCAGATTTTCCTGATAATGGCTCATGGAACCATGGAGCCGATTAATTACCCACCCCGCCACCGGCAGCTGATCATTGCGAATGGCGGCAAAGGTGAGCAGCGCATGATTGAGGCAACCCAGCTTGGCCCCCACCACCATGATCACCGCCATGTTCTCCTGCTTGACCCAGTCCGACAGCAGATGCTTGCGATCGAGCGGCAGATACCAGCCCCCTGCCCCTTCCACTACCGCCAGTTCGGCCCCGGCCTGTTCAATCTTGCGTAGCCCCTCGCTCAACCCCTGCATGGTGATAGGCTGGCGCGCCTCGCTGGCGGCGATGTGGGGCGCAATCGGCGGCTCATAGGCGAACGGATTGACCACCTCATAGGGCAGCGGCAGACTCGCCGCCTCCTGCAACAGAACGGCATCCAGGTTGCGCAGCCCGTCCGGAGTGCGAGCACATCCGGCCGAGACCGGCTTGTAACCCGCGCACTTGATTCCCTGTGCGCTGAATTCGCGCAGCAGGGTGCGCGCCACCAGCGTCTTGCCCACATCGGTATCGGTGCCGGTGATAAAGAATGATTTCATACGGTTCTCTCCTTGGCAGGGCCCGTTGACTACCCTGCACACAATGCGATTCCCGGCGCTCAGCGAGGCTTGCTGAGGCGGCCGAGGCACACCCGATAACTGGCGACCAGCCTGCCATCGGGCTGGCGAAACGCCTCATACGCCTGCGCCAGCTGCTGCAATCTGGCGCGACCGCTCAGACCGGCCGGGGCGGCACTCCCCTGATTGTCATTGATCTGATTGGCCCCAATCCCCTTGAGATCGCGCAACAACTGCGGCAATTCAAGATAGGCGAGATCCCAGGTGATACAACGCAGCTCGGGAGCAGATACCCCAGCGCTAGCCAGCGCCTGCTCCAATTGTGGCAGGCAGAGGAAGCGATTGACATGGGCGCGACCATCAAGCTGCTGCCAGGCGGCTCGCAACTGCCAGAGCGACTCATCGAGCAGGGTCGAGAAAAAGATCTGGCCGCCCGGTTTGACCACCCGCAGCAGCTCGCCGAAAGCCTGGGCCGGACGCTCGCACCACTGCAGCGCCAGACTGGAGAAAATCCAGTCGAACGCGTTATCGGCGAAAGGAAGCTGCTCCGCATCGCCGCAGAGCAGGCGGGCGCCGCAGCCACGCAAGGCGGCCTGCGCCAGCATGCCGGGGGCGAGATCCAGCCCCACCAGCTGGTGACAACGGTTCGCCAGTTGGGGCAAGAAAAAGCCGGTGCCGCAGCCCAGATCCAGCCCGCTCACCGTCAGATCAGTGCCAACCGGACTGCTCGGCATCCATTCCAGCAGCGCCTGACCCACCTCCTGTTGAAAGCGGGCATGGGCATCGTAATGACGAGCGGCGGCGCCGAAACGGCGAGCAAGCTGCGCCTTGTCGACCGTTTGAAAACGCTCAGTCATGGTGAGCCTCCCCAAGCGTTGTAGCTGCAGGGCAGACCCCCAAGGCATCGAGCAGGCGATCCAGATCCTGCTCGCGGTGAGCAGCACTCAGGGTAATACGCAGCCGGGCCGTACCGACCGGCACCGTGGGCGGGCGGATGGCGCTCACCCAGACGCCGCGCTCCCGCAGCCGTTCAGCCAGTTGCAGGGCAACACTGCTCTCCCCTACCAGCAGCGGCTGGATGGGGGTGTTGCTCGCGCCAAGCTGCCAACCCAACGCCTGTGCCCCTTGCCGGAAGCGAGCGATCAGCTGGCCAAGATGGGCGCGGGACTTATCAGCCGCGCGCACCAGTTCGATGCTCTTGCTGACCGCGCAGGCCTGGGCGGCGGGCATATGGGTGCTGTAGACATAGTGGCGAGCGAAGTTGACCAGATACTCCACCAGCTCGCGGCTGCCGCCGACAAAGGCACCGGCAACCCCGAGCGCCTTGCCAAAAGTGCCCATCTGGATGTGTACGCTGGCAGGAGGAACCCCCTGCGCCGCCAGCGTGCCACGCCCCTCGGGTCCCAGCACGCCGAGACCGTGGGCATCGTCGATCATCAGCCAGTTGCCGCTTTGGGCGGCGAGGGTTGCGAGATCGCGCCAAGGGCCCTGATCCCCGTCCATGCTGAACACCCCCTCCGAGACGATGAGCCCGCGATTTGGTTCAAGCTGCCGTTCAAGGGCCGCCATATCGTTGTGGGCAAAACGCTTCATCTTGCAAGGGAGCTGGCTGCCCATCTCCTGCAAAGAGGCGTGGTTGAGTTTGTCCTGCCACAGCAGATGTTCCTTGCCGAGCAGCGCTTTGAGCACCGCCTGATTGGCCGAAAAACCGCAGTTGAACAGCAGCACCGCCTCCACCCCGAGCCACTCGGCCAGGGTCTCCTCAAGCTGTTGGTGGGCACGGCTGTACCCGGTCACCAGCGGCGAGGCGCCGGAGCCCGTGCCATAACGTTCAATCCCCGTGTTGAAGGCGGCCTTGATGGCGCCGTGATCCGCCAGTCCCAGATAGTCGTTGGCGGAAAAGTTGAGGTAGTCGCGCCCCGCAACCCTGAGCCGCCCGCCACTCGCCACGTCGGTCGCGATGCGGTTGCGCAGCAGACCCACCTGCTCGCGCTCGGCCAGAGCCGTGCCCAACACAAAGGGGCCCGTTACTGCAGGGCCGTTCATGACCGCGCAGCCCTTGCACGGGGGCGGGTGGCGTCATAAAACATCTCGGCAGGCTCGCTCTGGCGACTCACCTCGGCCAGCAGTTCCTCTTCTTGAACCTGATCCGGCTTCTGGGCCCGCTGGGCAGGGCGAATGCCGAGCCGCTTGAACAGCTGCATATCGCTGTTTTCGTCCGGGTTGGGGGTGGTCAGCAACTTGCAGCCATAGAAAATGGAGTTGGCCCCGGCCATAAAACACATGGCCTGCATCTGCTCATTCATCTTCTCCCGCCCGGCTGAGAGGCGCACATGGGAGGCGGGCATCATGATCCGTGCCACGGCGATGGTGCGGATAAATTCGAACGGATCGAGGTTCTCCTGATCCTCCAGCGGCGTTCCCTTCACCTTGACCAGCATGTTGATGGGCACACTCTCCGGGTGGCGCGGCAGGTTGGCGAGCGCCATCAAGAGGCCCGCACGGTCTTTGGCCTGCTCGCCCATGCCGACGATACCGCCGGAGCACACCTTCATCCCGGCACCGCGCACATGCTCCAGGGTATCGAGTCGATCCTGATAGGTGCGGGTAGAGATGATCTCGCCGTAAAACTCGGGCGAGGTATCGAGGTTGTGGTTGTAGTAATCGAGCCCCGCAGCGCCAAGACGGGCCGCCTGATCGGCGGTGAGCATCCCTAGCGTCATGCAGGTCTCCATACCGAGCCCGCGCACCTCCTCGATCATCCGGATGATGTAGGGCATGTCCTTCTCTTTGGGGTTGCGCCAGGCGGCCCCCATGCAAAAGCGTGACGAGCCGTTGGCCTTGGCTTCGCGGGCCCGCTCCAGCACCTTCTCCACCTCCATCAGCCGCTCGGCCTCAAGACCGGTGTGGTAACGGGCGCTCTGGGGGCAGTATTTGCAATCTTCCGGGCAGGCGCCGGTCTTGATGGAGAGCAAAGTACTCACCTGCACTTCATTCGGGTCAAAGTGGGCGCGGTGGACGGTCTGGGCCTGAAACAGCAGATCGTTGAACGGCAGGGCAAACAGGGCCTGAACCTCGGCGAGGGTCCAGTCATGACGAAGGGCGTGACCGCCCGCGGTGAGAGCATTCATACATGGCTTCCGGTTGTTATTAGTGGGATCCTGCGCCCGCCATCTTGGGATGGACGGCCACAAAACCCGCCGCCGGGCCTGCGCGCTCAGGGTGATGCGCAGTGCCAAGTGGCTGAAATTGTTGGCTAGTGTAGAGAGCACGCGTAGACTGTCAACACCGACCAGATCAAACCAATTGACAACAGAACAGCAAATGACCAATCAAGAATTCGACCTGCACCACATCTGGCACCCCTATACCTCCCTCACTCACCCCCTACCCTGCTATGAAGTGGCCAGCGCCAAAGGGGTGACCATCACCCTCAGCGATGGCCGCAAACTGGTGGATGGCATGAGCTCCTGGTGGGCTTGCGTGCACGGCTATCAGGTGCCGGAGTTGGACGCCGCCGCCACCGCCCAGCTCGGCAAGATGTCCCACGTGATGTTTGGCGGCCTCACCCACGCTCCGGCGGTTGAGCTCTGCCGCAAGCTGGTGGAGACCACTCCGAAGGGGCTTGATCGGGTATTTCTGGCTGATTCCGGCTCGGTAGCAGTGGAAGTGGCACTCAAGATGGCGCAGCAGTACTGGCACGCCAAGGGGACGCCCAGAGCCAAATTTGTCGCCCTGCGCAGCGGCTATCACGGCGACACCTTTGGCGCCATGAGCGTCTGCGATCCCGATGGCGGCATGCATGAGCTCTACAAGGGATTCCTGCCGGAGCACTATTTTGTCGAAGCACCCAGCTGCCGCTTCCACGCCGAGTGGGATGAACAGTGCGTGGTGGAGCTGGCGACACTCATGGCGGATCATCACGAAGAGATCGCCGCCATCGTACTTGAGCCCATAGTGCAAGGGGCTGGCGGCATGCGCTTCTATCACCCCCGCTACCTGCAGTGGGTGCGCGCCCTGTGCGACGAATTCGGCGTGCTGCTGATTGCCGACGAGATCGCCACCGGCTTTGGCCGTACCGGTCAGCTGTTTGCATGCGACTGGGCGGGGATCAGCCCCGACATCATGTGTCTGGGCAAGGCGCTTACCGGCGGCTACCTCACCCTCTCGGCGACCCTGACAACCGAGCATGTCGCCCATACCATCTGTAACGGCAAGGTCGGCGTCTTTATGCACGGCCCCACTTTTATGGGCAATCCCCTCGCCTGCGCGGTGGCCAACGCCTCCATCGATCTGCTGCTGGCCTCACCGTGGCAGGAGCGGGTGCGCACCATCGAGCATCAGCTGCGTACCGAGCTGGTAGAGCTGACCCTGCACCCGGCGGTCGCGGATGTGCGGGTGCTCGGCGCCATCGGGGTGGTGGAGATGAAAGAGCGGGTGGATGTAGCGCGCATCCAGCGCAAGTTTGTCGAACTGGGCGCCTGGATCCGCCCCTTTGGCAAGCTGGTCTACCTGATGCCCCCCTTCGTCATCACCCCTGAAGAGTTGCGGGTATTGACCGGCGCCATCAGTCAGGCCATCACCGAAGGCGAGTTTTAATGCATGCAGCGGGCGGCCATCGCTGCCGCCCGTTTGACTACCGGCATTTGATATATAAAGAGCGCAACTTTATCCACTTCAGTGCTGTTTCACTTGCCGTAATGTGAGCAAAACACCAGACCTGAGGCTCCAAGAGGGGTAAACTGCTGCGGTTTTACCATCAAGAAAGACTGCTCATGCGCCTCTCCATTGCTGCCAAAATCAACTTTTTCCTGCTCTTCATCTTCTCCATGGTACTGGTCTTCTCCGCAGCCTATCAGGCGGTGCGCGAGCGCGATCTCATCCTGACCCTCATCAAGGAGCAGAGCCGCGAGCAGACCGAAGCCTATTTCGACGGCCTCAACATGCTGATGCTGACCGGCAAGATGGATGCCCGCGATACCCTGCGCGGCAAGTTTCTCGACCACGCCCATGTGGAGGATGCCCGCATCGTACGTGGCGACGCGGTGAGCAAACAGTTCGGGCCAGGACGGGAGACAGAACAGGTAAAAGATGAGTTTGATGAGCTGGCTCTGGCGGGCAAAGGGAGTCTGGAGGTGGTGCACAACGGCATGCACAGCCGTCTGGTGGTCACCCGACCGCTGCTGGCCAAGAAGGATTTTCGCGGCACCGACTGCACCAGCTGTCATCTGGTGCCGGAGAACACTGTGTTAGGGGCCGTGCGCTTTGACTACTCCCTCGATTCGCTGTTTACCCGGGTCGAGCAGAATATTCTCACCTCGGCGCTCATTCTCACCGGCATCTTCGGGATGGGACTGCTGCTGACCCTCTGGGTCATCCGCACCTGGATCGTGCGCCCTCTCAACCAGTTGACCCGCTCCATGGAAGAGGCCACCGACCTGCACGACTTCGGTCACCGGCTGGAGGGGGATGACGGCGACGAGATTGGCCGCGTGGCGGTGGCCTACAACCAGATGCTCGACAGCGTGGAGCGCCAACTCGGCAAGCGCACCAAGGCCAGCAGGCAGGAGCCGGATCAGCCCCGCTGAGGCGGGCGCTTAACCGACGTAGTAGAAAAGCAGACTGGCGATCAGCACCAATAGCAGGATGGCCAGATTGACATGCCGGGAGTCATCCTGACGGCGGCTGCGCTTGCGCTCCAGCAGCAACACCGCCAGCGTCAGGGCGCAACAGCTCCAGAGCCCGTAGACCAACCAAGGGGTAAGGGCCGGGTCCCAATAATCGCGCACCTCGATCCCGCCATAGACCAGAAAACCGTAGGCAATTTCGGGCCGGGCATAGTGGTAAAGGGAGAGCAGCACGATAAAGCCGCCCCAGCAGAGCATCACCAGCCCCTGCAACACCCGTGTCAGCCAATCTGGCCCATGCCGCCGATCTTTCACCCACCTCTCCTGCGCCCGTGACACTCTTGTTGAGTGAAGCATGCCGAAAACCCCACCAGAGTCCGACATTTTTGCTTGTTTATCAAACCCGCGCGGGTAAGATTGACGGCTTAGTCTGCCATGGTGGGCCATCTGTGCCCGGGCCAGACTCCCTAGTGTTGCAAATAGCGCTGCAAGAACAAGCTGGAGACAATATTTCGATGACGCACGCATCCGTAGTAGATGTGCTGGCCGGTAAGTATCCGGTCGGCACCACCCAAACTGTCAAAGGGTGGATCCGGACTCGCCGTGATTCCAAGGCGGGGATCTCATTTTTGGCCATTTCTGATGGCTCCTGTTTCCATCCGGTACAGGCAGTTGTCCCCAATACCCTGGCCAATTACGAGAATGAAGTGCTGCGTCTGACCACTGCCTGCTCCGTGGAAGTGACCGGCGTGGTTGCCGCCTCTCAGGGCAGCGGCCAGGCTTTCGAACTGCAGGCGACCGAGGTGAAGGTAGTCGGCTGGGTCGAAGATCCGGACACCTACCCGATGGCCGCCAAGCGCCACAGCATCGAATACCTGCGTGAACAGGCCCACCTGCGCCCGCGCACCAACATCGTTGGCGCCGTGACCCGCGTTCGTCACTGCCTGGCGCAAGCCATCCACCGCTTCTTCCACGAAGAGGGTTTCCTCTGGGTTGCGACCCCGCTCATCACCGCCTCTGACACCGAAGGTGCCGGCGAGATGTTCCGCGTCTCCACTCTGGACATGGAAAACCTGCCGCGCACCGACGCCGGCAAGGTGGACTACAACGAAGATTTCTTTGGCAAAGAGGCTTTCCTGACCGTATCCGGCCAGCTGAACGCCGAAACCTATGCCTGCGCACTCTCCAAGGTCTACACCTTCGGCCCGACCTTCCGCGCTGAAAACTCCAACACCAGCCGCCACCTGGCCGAGTTCTGGATGGTTGAGCCGGAAGTGGCCTTCAACGATCTGGAAGATAACGCCGCACTGGCCGAAGCCATGCTGAAGTATGTCTTCAACGCCGTACTGACCGAGCGTCGTGACGATCTGGAGTTCTTCGCCCAGCACGTGGACAAGGATGCCATCGGCCGTCTGGAGCGTTTCGTCTCCTCCGACTTCGCCCAGATCGACTACACCGACGCCATCGAAGTGCTGAAAAACTGCGGCAAGAAGTTCGAGTTCCCGGTCTCCTGGGGTATCGATCTCTCCTCCGAGCACGAGCGCTATCTGGCCGAGGAACACTTCAAGTCTCCGGTGGTGGTGAAGAACTACCCGAAAGATATCAAAGCCTTCTACATGCGCCTCAACGACGACGGCAAGACCGTTGCCGCGATGGACGTACTGGCACCGGGCATCGGCGAGATCATCGGTGGTTCCCAGCGTGAAGAACGTCTGGACGTGCTGGATGCCCGCCTGGCCGAGATGGGCCTAAACAAGGAAGATTACTGGTGGTACCGCGACCTGCGTCGATTCGGTACCGTGCCACACTCCGGCTTCGGTCTGGGCTTCGAGCGTCTGGTGGTCTACGTGACCGGCATGGGCAACGTCCGCGACGTGATCCCGTTCCCGCGTACTCCGCGTACCGCCGAGTTCTGATCAGCGGCATCTTGCCACTGCATTGCAAAAGCCGACCTGTGGGTCGGCTTTTTTATTGTCACCGTTATGGGTGATACTCAGGATCAACCGGCACAAGGAACTCGTCGCCTATGGGATATCGCCTGCTGCTCTCGCTATTGTTGTCCTGCATGCCTGTTCAACTGTGGGCCGAGCCCGTTCGTCTGACCACCCTGGAGTGGCCCCCCTACACCAGCCAGAGCCTGCCCGATGGCGGCCTCACCGGTCATATCGTCAAACGCGCCTTTGCCGAAGCGGGACTGGAGGTGACGTTCGACTTCTATCCGTGGCAGCGGGCGGTGCGCCTGGCGGCCGACCCGACCCAGCCTTACAGCGGCTATTTTCCCGAGTACCTCTCCGACACCCTGCCGACCCTGTGGCGCAGCTCCCCCAGCGTGGGCGACAGCGTGCTGGGCATGGCGCAGCGTTCGGGCCCCCCCATCCCCTGGCAGCAGCTCACGGATCTCGCCCCCTACCGGATCGGCGTGGTGGAGGGGTACGTCAACACCCGTGAATTCGATGCTCTGATGGCCAGCAAGCGCCTCAACACTGCCGCCGTCGATTCCGACCTGCTCAACCTGCGCAAATTGCAGCGCGACCGGCTCGATCTGGCGGTGATCGATCGGGATGTCTTTCACTGGCTCATCAACCATGATCGCAAGCTGAGCAGCGCCGGATTGCAATTTCACCCGAAGATCCTCGAACACAAGAGCCTGCACATCATGTTTCGCCCCGATCAGCAGGCGTTGCAGCAACGGGTGGCGCAGGCCATTGCCAGATTGGATATTGCCAAGCTGAGCGAAGATTATCAGCGCCGCTATCTGCAGCAAGGCCCTGCGGCCAAGTGAGCCAACCCGCCGAAGTCAGCCCTTGCTGGCAAAAATAGCCTGAGCGCTGGCTTTTTCACCCTCTTCTGCCGCAATCGAGCCCTTTTATGCCCCTCCCCTGCAGTTCTGTTGCCGCACTGTGCTGCCACCATGACCACCCGATGGCTTGGCCCCGAGTGATACCACTTGGTGACAAAAATAATGTTTTTGTTAGTACGTGGTTTTTAAGTGGTTTAATCAAAAATTCATCGAGTTATTGAAGTAACTCAATTTTTTCACTTTTTCAGGGGAGCAGAATAGCAACTAACCCTTTTGGGCTAAATAAAACAGACAATGACAATTCATGGTTCAGGCTACCCGCGGCAATATGGGTTGAATCACACGAGGTAACGGAATGATCTTGATGGAATTTTTAGTGGTACTCGGCTGCTTGCTGCTGGGTACCCGCTTTGGGGGCATGGGACTCGGTCTCATCAGTGGTATCGGTCTCTTCCTGCTGACCTTCGTCTTCGGCCTGGTGCCGGGCGAACCGCCTGTTCAGGTAATGCTGACCATTCTGGCGGTGATCGGCTGTGCCGCTACCCTGCAGACTGCCGGTGGCCTCAACCTGATGATGCAAGTGGCCGAGCGTCTGCTGCGCCGTCACCCGCAATACATCACTATCCTGGCGCCGCTCACCACCTGGACCCTCACCTTCCTGTGCGGTACCGGCCACGTGGTCTACACCATGTTCCCCATCATCGCTGACATCGCGCTGCAGAAGAACATCCGCCCCGAGCGCCCGATGGCCGTGGCCTCCGTTGCCTCCCAGATGGCCATCTGCGCCTCCCCGGTCTCCGTTGCCGTGGTTTCCATGGTCTCCATTCTGGCGGCCGGTCACGGTATCGGTCAGGCTTACGGCCTGCTCGACATCCTGATGATCGCCATCCCCTCCTCCCTGACCGGTGTCATCGTGGCGGCCCTGTGGAGCCTGCGTCGCGGCAAGGATCTGGACAAGGACGAAGAGTTCCAGGCCAAAATCAAAGACCCGGAGCAGCGTGCCTTCATCTACGGCGGTGGTGAAACCCTGCTCAATACCAAGTTCCCGAAAGAGGCATACTGGTCTACCTGGATCTTCTTCGCCGCCATCGCTGCCGTGGTATTGCTCGGTGCCAACGAAGGTCTGCGTCCGGTGTTCACCATCAAGGACAAGACCGGCCCGCTCTCCATGAACCTGGTGATCCAGATGATGATGCTGATCGCCGGTGCCATCATCCTGATGCGCTGCAAGGTCAAGCCGGGCGAGATTGCCAACGGCGCCGTCTTCAAGGCAGGCATGGTCGCCATCTTCTCCGTATTCGGGGTTGCCTGGATGAGTGAGACCTTCTTCCAGGCTCACATGCCGCTGCTCAAAGAGACTCTGGCCCATGTGGTACAGGCCCAGCCCTGGACCTACGCCCTGGTGCTGTTCCTCATCTCCAAGCTGGTAAACAGCCAGGCCGCCGCCCTCACCGCCATCGCCCCCATGGGTCTGGCGCTGGGTGTCGAACCCAAGCTGCTGATCGCCTTCCTGCCGGCGAGCTACGGCTACTTCGTGCTGCCGACCTACCCGAGCGATCTGGCCTGTATCGGTTTCGACCGCTCCGGCACCACCCGCATCGGCAAGTTCATCATCAACCACAGCTTCATCATTCCGGGGCTGATCGGGGTGGTGACCTCCTGCTCGCTGGGCTTTATCCTCACCAGCATCCTGCTCTAATCGCAGTCGCGTTTAACACATTGCCAGACAGGCCCCCGCTTCGGGGGCCTGCTTTTTCCCGCTCTGTGACCCCAACCATTTTCCCGCCACCATTTCCGGACACTATACCTTTACCTCTGCCCCCGCCGCTGGGTAGCATGCCCCCTCGTTCACCACCGGAATCTCATCCATGTCTCGCGTCATCCTGCTCTGGAGCGGTGGCAAAGATGCCATGCTGGCCCTCTGTCATGCTCGCCAAGCGGGCCATCAGGTGATGGCACTGGCCACCTTTGCGCCGCCAGAACCCCGATTTCTCGCTCACCCCTTGCCGCTGGTGCGCCGTCAGGCGGAAGCCCTCGAGCTGCCCCATCTGCTGGTCACCATAGAAGCGCCGTTCGATCTCGGTTATGAGCGGGCACTGGCACGGCTCAAGGAGCAGTGGCAACTCGATGGCGTAGTCACCGGAGATATCGACAGCGTGGGGGGCGCACCAAACTGGATCCGCGAACGCTGCCAGCCGCTGGGTCTCACCGTCCATACCCCGCTCTGGCAGCAATCTCGTCAAGCCTTGCTGGCGGATATGCTGGCCCGCGGCATCGTCGCCCACCTCTCCTGCGTCGATACCCGGGTGCTGGCCCCCGAGTGGACTGGGCGCACCCTCGATGCCGCCACCCTCTGCGAGCTACAACAACTGGCCGAGCGCGAGGGCTTCGATGCCTGCGGCGAGCAGGGGGAGTACCACACCATGGTGACCGACGGCCCGGGCTTTGCCGCCCCGCTGCGCCTCGATGGCTGGCAGGTGGCGCGGCAGGATCATCTGGCCTATCTGGCCGAACCGCAGGGGTAACGGCCGCAAGCCATCTGGCCAACTCACTCAGCGCGCGAAAAATCGAGATAAAAAAACGGGAGGCAACAGCCTCCCGTTTGGATTTGAGCGGACCAGTTTTGAGCAGGCCATGACGACCCGAACAAGGGATAAACCGGCTTATTTCGCCAGCTTGCCCAGTACCCGCTGCAGCAGACGGATACGCGGCTCGATGCTCTCCAGCAGCAGGAACTCTGCCTCCGAGTGGAAACCGCCCCCCATGGGGCCGAAGCCATCCAGCGACGGCACCCCCGCGGCGGCGGTGAAGTTGGCATCCGAGCCGCCACCGGCCTCCAGCCAGTTGAAGGGGATCCCCTCCTCTTTGGCTGCCGCCTCCACCAGCGCCATCAGCGCCTCGGTGTCACCGCTCGGGCGCATCGCCGGCTTGAAGCTCTGGCGATCCACCTCGACCCGACAGCCCGCGAGGAAGGGGTTGTTGGCCATAAAGGTGAGCCGATCGTGTACCGCAGCGGCCTCTTCGTTGCTCCAGAAGCGCAGATCGACGATCGCCTCGGCAAAGTCCGGCACCACGTTGACACCGGTGCCGCCCTGTACCACGCCAACGTTCATGGTGGTGCCCGTGGTCATGTTGACCTGCTCGTTGATGGCCAGCACCCAATGAGCCAGCTCGGTGATAGCAGAGACACCTTCGGTCAGGGCCGAACCGGCGTGGGAGGCCTTGCCGTGGAAGGTGATGCGGTACTTGGCATTGCCCTTGCGGGCGCTGATGAGATCCCCGTTGGGACGGGCTGCCTCGGCCACCAGCACGCAACCGCTCTGTTTGGCCTTCTCCACCAGCCAATCTTTCGACCAGGGGGAGCCAATCTCTTCGTCGCAGTTGTAGCAGACCAGCACCTTGAGCTTGGCAAGCAATGCCGGATCCATCTCTTTGAGTGCATACCAGATAGAGAGCAGGCCGCTCTTCATGTCCGAGACGCCGGGGCCAAAGGCTTGATTGCCTTCGATTTTCAGCGGGCGCTTGGCCGCCGTCCCCTCGGGGAAGACGGTATCCATGTGGCCGCACAGCATCACGTCGTAGTGATCGGCACCCGGCGCATTGGTGATCTCGAGGCAGGGGCCGCACTCGGCAGCGAACTGGTGGCGAGTCACCTGCCAGCCAATGGCCTCATATTTCTCGGTCATGATGTCGGCCACTGTCGCTACCCCGGCCGGGGTGCGAGTACCGCAATCGAGGTTGATGAGCGGGGCCAGATCGGCCAGATAGCTATCAAGGGAAAACGGGCTCTTTACAACTGTCATTATCTTCTCCATGCAACAATCAGCGTTGATGGCCGATCGTCTATTGCAACAAAGCGACACAGTGAGAAAAAGGCGGGCAGCCATGCCACCCACCCGACCGGTAAATTCCAAACACCACTACATAACCCACATCACTACATAAACAGCAGATAGTTGAGGGTCAGCGCCGTCAGCAGCGCCCCCGCCATCGGCACGCTGGTGCGTTTGACCACGGTAAAGGGCGATACCTTGGCAATCCCCGCACAGGCGATCAGCACAGCCGCGATGGGAGAGACGGTGCGGCCGATACTGGAAGCGAGCTGCATCGGCAGCAGCATGGTCACCGCAGGTACGCCAAACTTGGCCGCCACCGCCGGTGCCAGGGTCGAGAAGCTGAGGAACGCCGCGTTGCCGGAGCCCATGATGACCGCCGCAACCATGATCAGCGCCACCATCACCAGGGTCATCAGACCACTGCCGATACCGGCATTGCTGGCAGAGTGCAGCAGGGTATCGATGGCGCCGATGGCCTTGAGGGATTCGGCAAACAGCTCGGCACAGACGATGAGCGCCACTACGGGGCCAAACACCTTGCCCATGCCATCGAGGAAGCTCGACAGCCCGGCAAAAGCGGTACGCACCGAGCGGCTACGCAGCAGCTCGCACAGCATGCCGATAAAGACCGACAGCAGCATGGCCACCTCCACGCTCATCTTGATGTCGCTCACCAGCAGCTTGGAGAAGGTCATCATCAGCACGAAGGGGATGATCGGCAGCAGGGCATACCAGGTAGGCGCCTGCACGCTCTCGGTGCCCTGTTCGTCCAGCTCGGCGTGATCGCCACGATGCAGCGCAGGATCCCAACCATCCTTGCGATCGCAGTGACGCTGCCAGAAGAAGTGCAGCACCATGGTCACCAGCAGCATGGGGGCCACCAGCCAGATCTGGTAGTCAACGAAATAGCTGGTCGGATCCATGCCGGATTGACCGGCGGAGAAGATGGCGTTGGTCTGGGTCGGGCCAATCTCGAACGCCTGTGAGGTGGCGATGACGCCACAAGCGGAGGCCGGGCTGATACCGAGGTTGCGCATCACCGGATACATGGTGACCATCAACAGCAGGCCAAGGCCGGTAGCGGAGGTGACGAACAGGGAGACAAAGACCGCCACCAGATAGCAGATGGAGAGCATCAGGTAGCTGGACTGAATGCCTGCCACCGGTTTGACCGCCACCCGCACCAGCGCCTGGGAGGCACCGATATGGGACATGTAGGTGGCAAAACCGGCCACCGCCATGATGGTGAGGCCGAGGCCCGCCGCGCGGTAGGAGAAGATCCCCTTGAACACTTCGAACAGGTCGAACAGGGCGAAACCGGTGCTCTTGTCAGCGGGCAGAATGGGGTGCAATCCCAGCCAGTAGGCCAGGGTGAAAATGGCCATACCGGCCAATGCCAGCACCGCCTGCGGGTTGTAATCCTTGATAATGCCGTAGACCACGGCGACCAGAACGAGCAAGACGAATAAAAGTTCCAATATTCACTCCTGATAAATTTATCGAAGAGCGAAATCTAGTGATCTGACCACTGTTTGCCTTTGATCCCTATCAATAAAGGTGCCGTCACCGTGATTCATTAGCATAATATGTCGGCCATGTAACAATTTTTCGTTATTTCAACTACCGGAAAACCTTTATCACCCCATATCCGGGAATTGTGTGACGCGACTCCCCTCTTTTTTGCGTTGGATCAACATATGACGGCGCCGAACTGGCGAAGATGCGCTTCGACACATAGCGACCATTTCGCGCCGGAGAGAGTTATGACAAGCCAAGCCACCGCAGGTGCTTCGACCTGCGACTACAAGCTGTGGGACATCCTCGTCGAGTCTGCAAAGGAACGCACTACCATTCGTTACTCCAAACTGGCCAAGCAGGCCGGGCTGGAGCAGTGCCAGGATGAACTGCGCACCCTGCTGCAACGCATCCGCATGTACTGCACCGAAAACAACCTGCCGCTCCTCTCCGCCATCGTGGTGGACGACGTGGGCAAATACACTGGCCTCTCTTCCAGCCTGCCTGATGCACCCTGGGAACGGGCCCGGGTCTTTGACCATGAGTGGACCACCCTGCACTGATTGAGGTGCTTGATAATGCCGACCAAAACGCGCCCGCTGGCGCGTTTTGGCTATCTGGCGTTTACCCTTTCTCTTTTTCTCCTGCAATAGCGGCTCTTCTCCCGCAATAACCGCCCCATCGGGCATACCCGCCGCACCGCTTCTGATCTTGATCTCAAAATCGCCGTTCAGGTGTGACCAGTTCCGGTAAAACCCGCGAGCCGGACCATCGGCGTTGCCATGGGATTGCCACAATGCCAGAATCGGGCCCTTGCACTGTGTTGATTCGGATTTTCGGGCGCAGCCACGGCCAGCGCCCACAAGAGAAGGACTCCCCATGGCCATCACCCTCTATGGCATCAAGAACTGCGACACCATCAAGAAAGCCCGCAAGTGGCTGGATGAGGCCGGTATCGACTACCGCTTTCACGACCACCGCACCGACGGCCTGAATCCGGACGATCTGGACAGCTGGCTGGCAAAACTCGGCTGGGAAGCCCTGCTCAACAGTCGCGGTACCACCTTCCGCGCCCTGCCGGATGAGGCCAAACAAGGACTCGACACCGCCAAGGCACGCGCCCTGCTGCTGGAACATCCGGCCATGATCAAGCGTCCGCTGCTCGACCGTGACGGCGAACTGACTCTGGGTTTCAAGGCTGATCACTACCAATCCCTCTTTTCCCGTTAAGGACAACTAAGGACAACTGATGTCGGATGTCATCGCACTGGCCAAGGATCTGATCCGCCGCCCCTCCGTTACCCCTCTCGATGAAGGGTGCCAGACCCTGATGGCGGAGCGCCTCGCCAGGATCGGGTTCGTTATCGAACCCATGGTGTTTGAGGACACCACCAACCTCTGGGCCCGCCGTGGCAGCGAGGGGCCACTGTTCTGCTTCGCCGGTCACACCGACGTGGTGCCCGCCGGGCCGCTGGACAAATGGCACACCCCGCCGTTCGAGCCGACCATCAAGGATGGCGTGCTCTATGGGCGCGGCGCCGCCGACATGAAGGGCTCGCTGGCTTCCATGGTGGTGGCGGTCGAGCGCTTCGTGGCCGAGCATCCGGATCACACCGGGTCCATCGCTTTTCTCATCACCTCCGATGAGGAGGGGCCCTTTATCAATGGCACCACCCGGGTGATCGACACCCTGGAAGCGCGCCACGAGAAGATCACCTGGTGCATCGTCGGCGAGCCCTCCTCCACCGCCGTGGTCGGGGATGTGGTGAAAAATGGCCGCCGCGGCTCCATCACCGGCGATCTGCTGGTGCGCGGGGTGCAGGGCCATGTCGCCTATCCCCATCTGGCGGACAACCCGATCCACAAAGCCGCGCCAGCGCTGGCTGAACTGGCCGCCACCGTGTGGGATGAGGGCAACGCCTACTTCCCCCCACCAGCTTCCAGATCGCCAACATTCAGGCGGGCACCGGCGCTTCCAACGTCATTCCCGGCGAACTGCACGTCCAGTTCAACTTCCGCTTCAGCACCCAGCTGACCGACCTGGATATCCGTGAGCGGGTCGAAGCGCTGCTGGATAAACATGGCCTCGATTATCAGCTGAACTGGACCCTCTCCGGCCAGCCGTTCCTCACCGACACCGGCGCGCTGCTCGATGCAGCTGTGGCGGCCATCGAGGCGGTGAACGGTCAGCGACCGGCCCTGCTCACCACTGGTGGCACCTCCGACGGGCGCTTTATCGCCCCCACCGGCGCCGAGGTGATTGAGCTTGGGCCCGTCAACGCCACCATTCACAAGGTGAACGAGTGCGTGAAGGCGGACGATCTGGATCTGCTGGCCGGCATGTACCAAGGGGTGCTCGAGAGATTGCTGGCATGACGCAGGAACAACTGCTGGGGCTCGACGAGAGCCACCTTATTCTGGTGGGGCGCGGCCCCCATCGTCTGACTGCCGCCACCGCGGCGGCCTTCAACGACATGCAGGTGGCTGCCGCCTATGAGGGGTTCAACCTGCAGGCAGCCTCCAGCTGGCGCAGCTTCGAGCGCCAGCTCGCCATCTGGAATGGCAAGTGGCGCGGCGAACGGCCACTGCTCGATGCCAACAGCCAGCCCATCGATGCCCTGCAACTGGGCGAGATAGAGCGGCTGCACGCCATCCTGCGCTGGAGTGCTCTGCCCGGCACCAGCCGTCACCACTGGGGGACCGATCTCGATATCTACGACCCGGACTGTTTGCCTGCCGACACCAAACTGGCGCTGGAGCCGTGGGAGTATGAAGCCGGGGGCTGGTTTGCAGATCTCAGCGAGTGGCTCAGCGACCATATGAGCGACTTCGGCTTCTTCCTCCCTTATGCCAAACCGGTCGGGGCGGGGAGCGGGGTCGCCTACGAGCCCTGGCATATCAGCTTCTCGCTGGAGTCCGATGAGCAGCGGCTCGATCCCGCGGCACTGGCGCTTTGTCTGCAACAGGCGGATATTGAAGGCAAGTCGACCATATTGGCCAACCTTGATGAAATTTTGGCCCGTTATGTCACCACCTGTCCTGACGAAAGGAAAATCCCATGAATCTCTGGCTGTGGATAGGGTTGCCGCTGCTGTTCCTGCTCGGGCTGTTTCTCAATGCCATCAAAGACATGAAACGGCTGGAGAAGCAGTTGCCCAACTACAAGGACAAGATCCGCGAAGTGAAGGATGACGAGGACGACTGAATCCCGCCCCCATCCCGTGGGGAGCGCCCTTGTGCTCCCCTCTCCCTCTGCTGTGCCGTTTCGCTTTTCCCCGCCCTCTCCTCCCTGCGCATCCTGAAATCGACGCTCCTTTGACTCCGCTTTCGTTAACCCCGTCACTGTCAGAATATGGCGCGGCCATGTGTAGCCCGCCGCGAAAAATGAAAAATGTTTTCGCTAAAAACGAAAACCCGCCGCAACGGTAGTTTTATCAAACTTGGTGAACAGGTTTCGCAGACTTTGATAAGAGGTATCTAGGCGTTAAACGAAGAGATTTAAATGGCCACATCGCGTGGCCATTGTCTTTCTCAGCGGGTGAGGTCTTCTATCTTGACCACCTTGCCGTTGATGATGGTCACGGCCTGGGGGATAGCGTTGGCACCTTGCTGATATGTCCAGCGCTCCCCGATCTTGGGGGCATCTAGCAGGCGCTCGTCGATAATGTCCTCTTTCATCAGCGGCTGGCCGCAGCTCTTGAGCACATTGAACGATGAGTCGCCATCACTGATTAAAGCGTTCTTGCAGCGCATGGCGCCTGCGTTGGCAGTCAGGGGCAGCAAGGCGACCAGGCCGAGTAACATCCAGTGTTTCATTTGTCCTCCGATGGATTGAATCAACAGACAAATGGTACCAATTGCACCTCTACACCTCCACTCTGGCAAAGGGCAGATCGGGGAGCTGGGTCACAATTGCACCATTCTCAGCCAGCACCCAACGGCCAACAGCGGCGCCGGTACCGAACACCCGCAGGCGAGAGCCGCCGACTTGCTCGATGAGGCTGGTACCACGCAAGGTATCCACCAGGATCACCTTTCCCCTTACCCGCACCGTGCTCGGCAGCATGGCCTCAAACTTCTTCCATGGGTTGTTGCTCGCCATCTACGCCTCCATGTCCAAGTGTACTTCCAGGGTGACGTTCTGCCACACCGAGCTGATGCCAGAGGGCGCCAGCGCATTGCTGATGCACAGCGCCCTGGTATGGCTGCCATCGGCCCGCAGCACCTTCACCAGCTGACCAGGCACCACCAAGCCGGGCGCCTGGCCCGGACGCATCAGCGGCAAGCGCAGGGTTTTCAGCTCCTGCTCGCCCGAGTCGGCAATCAGGTTACGGCCCCGCTCGGCATTGACCGGGTGAGTCTGGGCCAGCACATCGCTGATATCCTCGCCGCTCTCGCTGCCTGCCGTGCCGGTGCGCACCACTTCGGTGACCACCCCGTGAGTGGTACCGGCAATCAATACCCGCTCAAGGCGGGGGCTGGATGCCGATTCGCTCGATTCTTCCGGGATCATCTCCTCGGGGATCAGATGGCTAAAGGCCGAATCCGGCGCTGTGGCCCAGTGCCACGGGCTTACCAGATACCTTGGCTGCACCGTCACCTTGTCCTCACTCATATGGGGCACCAACACCGCCCCAGCCGCCTTGGCCAAGCGAGCCAGCAGCTCCTTGGGGGCCATCCGTTCGCTGATGGAGCCCGGCGCCAGCGGCCAATCCGGGGTCTGCACCCACTCGCCATGGGCGGGCCGCTCGATGGCAAAGCCCAGCGGGGTCAGCAGCTCGGCGGCCAGCTGCCAGGCGGTCAGCTCATTGGGCACGGCCACATCGACCAGTGAGGCCCACGGGCTATCGAGGAACTGGGTGCGCGAACGGGCCGTGAAGGGATAGACCTCACTGCCCAGGGCGCGGTTGACCCGGTAGCCTTGCACCGCAAACAGCCACGTCCAGCCGTTGATGGTCAGTTCGATATGACGCGGGCCAGTGGCGGTTGGCTTCACATAGGGCAGATTGGTCTTGCCCCGCAGTTCGCCGGTCAGCTCCCACACAAAGCTGTCGATATCCAGTTTCAGGCTCGGGTTGAACAGGGCGAGCGGTACGCGCTCGCTGCCATTAACGGCAACGCAACTGATCTCGTTCATGATGATGTAGGGCGCCGGTTTGGGGTTGATGGGGGGATCGCGATCGCCAATCTCACCGCCCGAGTTATCGCCGTGATCAAGACCCCAATCAGGGTCGAGCGGCTTGGCGCCCACACCCCAGGGCAGGGTATCGCGCTGGTCTGCCACGCGGGCATAACCCGCAGGCAGGCCATGGCCGGTATCACGGGGGGCAACGGGGCGGCTCGGTTGGGGCGATGCCAGCGACAGCACCAGGCTCATCGCCTGCCACTCGCCAGTGGCGGCGGTCAGGGCAAAATCCAGGTGAGCGCGGGTGGGTAGCCTGGTCAACAGCGGGGGCTGACCATCCCAGCGCAGCTCCCAGGGGCGATGACTGAGATCGGTGATATGCCAGCGGGTCTGGTGGGTCTGATCTCGCGCTGGCGGCTGCTGCCATGGGGTGCTGCTGGCCAGATCCAGCGGCGTGGCCGCCTGCTGCCAACTGCCGACAACCGGGCGCTGATCGCGGGCCGTGCTCATCGCCAACCCCTGCCACTGACGTAAGTCAAGATTGGCTGCCTGCATCCAGCCGCCAGCTTGGGCCAGATCGAGTGGAGTGGCCTGCGTCAGCGGCGCCTGCAACTGATGATCCCGCGCCACGGCACCACCGAACTGCAGTGCCTCACATAGATCGCTCTCGCGCAGGATGCCAGTATCCAGCACCAACTCGTTATCCATCACCCGTGCCAGACCCTGCCAATAGCTGGCGACCCTGGACTGGATCGCCGGGGCCAATGGCGGGCGCAGGGTACCGCCCAGATAGAAGTGAATGGCGTCAACGGCGGGCAGGACCACTGGGCGGCGCGGCGCCTTGAATGCCAGCGGGATGGATGTCGCGGGGGGCGGCAGATACATCAGCTCACCTCAATGGCGGGTTGCAGCGGGCCATGGGCCACGATGGGCAGATATTGCCGGGTGCGGAATACTGCGGTACCAACCTGCACCGCCGCATCTTCCGCTTGCGGCCAGACCGGCTCCTGGGCTCCTACCGTGCCGGGCTGCTCGCAGACATAGACAAAGCCCGTCCACTCGGAGGGGCTGAGCACCTCCCCCACCTGATAAATGCGCTGCGGCTGGAAGGGCTCACCGAACAGAGATATCCCCACCACCAGCACCTTGCCGCTATAGGTCTGCCATTGGGCGGTAAAGGCACCATCCCCACCGCTGGTGACCTCGGCCAGCACCCGATACTGGCCATCGATGGGTTCGGCGCTCAGCACCAACACTTCACGGGCGCGGCCAATATCGCGCACCGTGACCACACCTGCCACCTGATATATATGCACCTTGGCCAGGCCAAACCAGTCATCAACCTCAAGTATCACATTGGGATGGGTTGGCGGGGTGTAGTCCTTGGGCGCGGGCAGAACGATGGCGAGCGGGTCAAGGGTCAGCAGATAGGGTGTGTTCATCTGGCCGCCCCCGTCACAGCTGCACCATCACGGGTTTTATCGGCCCGTGCAGCCTCGGCTCAAACATGGGCTCGGGCAGAAAAGTGGCAGCGCCCAATACAAGCGGACCACTGCTCGGCCAGTTAGCTGGTGCTCCACCCGCACTGGTGCCCGCTACACTGCAAACATAGCGATAGCCGTTGATGTTGTCAGGATGGATAATGTCGCCTACCTTATACGCCTTGGCGGCTTGATAGGGCTCGCCGTATTGGTCGAAGGTGGCGACCATCACCCCGTCACGATAAAAGCCGCATGGCAGGGTAAAAGATCCATCCTCGCTCGCCATTGTCTCATTGATGCGGTAAAAATCGGTCGGGTGCAGCGCCAGCACTTTGCGAGACTTTGCCGTGCCGCCTACCGTCACCTTACCTCGCACAATGTAGGTGCCGGTCAGATGACTCACATCCTGCACCTTCAGTCGCGGCGGGCTAATGCCATCGACCTCCCAAAGGTCAGGCAGCGCCAAGAGCGCAGGGTAGTTCTCCTTGGCATAGGGGGTGGGGTGAGTACGCAGGTCAGTCGCACCAGTCAAGGAGGAATGAATATCGCCCGAACCGGGGAGTACATAGTATCTAGTGACAACCGCGGCAGATAAGCCATAATGCAACGTGCGTGCCGAGGCCACCACTCTTGTTACCGCTGAGCTCCCCGCATAAATCCTTACCTCGCTATTAGTGGGGCCTTTAAACTCGACATCCTCTAAAATACTCGGGGCGGGCGCATAAATAAATACGGGGTGGTTGGATGACACCCCTTCAAAGGCCAAGTTCTTAATTGAGCCGTAGATATAAAAAAACGTATTAACATAAAAACCTTTCAGGGTGTGCCCGTTGCCGTTTAAATGCCCATACTGGCTACCCGCAGTTAGAACCTGATTTCCCAAGTCGATGTTGGCAACGATTTCTGCATATAATGGCTTGCGACCCTCAACAGTAAACCACTGGATAAACGCTGCTTTGGTGTGAATTAAATAAGGGTCAACCTGTGACCCTGTACCCTTTAAATAGTCACTAACCGCCATCTAAACCTCCACCGGCCCCAGCACCATGGGGGCCAATTGTCGTCCTGTGGTATCCCAGCACATCACGATGACCGGGCCTGAATAGTCGCAATCGAGCTGCCACGCCCCTGCCACATCGGTGCGGGTGTGGCCAATCACCCAGCGCCCCACCTTGGGTGGCGAGGAGCCGGGGATCACCCCGGCAAAGCGCGGTATGGCCAGCACCACGGCATCGACCACTGCAATCCCCTGATCATTGACACTGCCTGATAGTCGCTGCACGGTGCGGCTCCTCGTTATCTCTCATTACCCCAAGATCGCCGCTTAATCGGCGTCACCGCGCTGGGTGACCTCAAAGCGATCATCCGGGTGGGTCGCACGGCCCACACTGACGCAGCGCAGCAACCAGACCGGGGCCAGGGCCGAGCTGGTATTGAAGCGCACCACGTTGCCGGTGGCCCAACCGCTGGAGAAGCCCGCCGCCTCCAGCACGAAATAGGGGGTGCCGGTGTTGGGGTTGAGCGGCGCCAAGTCGGTGGTCAGGTTGCCGGAGGCAATCAGCCCCCGCGTCTGCGACAGCAGGTTGTAGGTGGTGGTGCTGGTGAAGACCAGCGCCCACTTCTCGTCTACCGCCCCGCGGTTGGTGACCTGCACCGGATGATCCGCCCAGTTGTAGTTGGCGCTGATGGCGCCACCGGATGGCTCGTCCTGCCAGTTCGGGCTTGCACTGTTCCAGCTCTGTTGGACAAAGTTGCTGCCCCAGCTGGCAAACCGGTCACCAAATTGCAAGCAGGAGCTGACCATGGTTTCCCCTGCCGGGTACTCATGCACCAACGGGATAGCCAGGGTCAGATCGCCACTTATCTGCACGTCCTGCACCAGGCTCATATGCTCGATGCGATTGACGAAGGTGAGCGGCGTGGAGACAGGCGTCCCCGCCTCATCCACCAGGCTGTAACCGGATTTAAGGGTCAGGGTGCCGCCATCCCGATCTTCGGTGTACTGGGACGGGGCAAGGCGTTTGCCATTGGCCCCGACCAGATAGAGATCGGCCACATAATCACGGCCTGCATCCAGCACAGCACCACCGGAAGGTGATCCCACCGCTTGTGAGGCGGTGTGCGACAGCACCAGCACGTCACCATCCTGATAGATGGGCACTTTGCCATCGGCCGGTAGACGTACTGGATCCAGCCCGATGCGGGTGGCATCGAGCGGCAGCGCGGTCAACAGCACAGTGTTGTAGCGGGCTGAGCTCGCCATGACAGGCTGATTGAAGGTGGCCTTCACCACCCCGGTGTTGGTATTGACCGAACCGGTCACCCCATTGCCGACCAGCTCCCCCTGGGCGTTGGCACTGGCATTGATCAGGGTGCCGTCATAGGCCACTGCCGCAAGCTGGAAGTTGGCCTGCTTGAGCGGGCTGCCTGGGGTACGGAAGGTCAGCTCGGCGGCAAAGCCCGCCGTGATAACGCGGGCACAAGCCAGCAGGTTGATATTGCCGGTGAAATCGTTCATATCAGAGATGATCACCCGACCAGCGCCAAGATCCACCCGACCAACCCGGCTACCCGCACCAGTGCGAGAGTCGGGGTTTTTCCAGAGGATGCCGTCCCGCTCGATGTAGTGGTTGCCGCCATCGATAAACCAGAGCGAACCGGTCAGGATGTTGGGCTTGCCGAGTGAGAAGTCGAGCTCAGGGGCGTTAACCTGTTTGCTGATGGGGGTGCTACCTGGGCCGGTCTCCAGCGCCTGCCAGCTACCGGGGCCCACCATCTCTTCAAACAAATTAACAGTCTGATAGCCAAGATTGGTTACGTAATATCGGTAGCTGTACCCTTGTGACCAGGTAAACGAAAATACCCCGGTCTGATAGTCGATCACCCCCACATTCTCGCCACCCCGCTTGAGGTTACCCGCCCCATCATCACGGATAGCGATGTTGTGGGTGGTGTAGTTACCATCCCCTTGGGCATGGAAGCGACCAGCGTAGTTGAACCGGCGCACCGCATAGCGCAGCAGGAACGAGCGCGGCTTGAACGCCTTGCCCACCGACCCGTTGGCGCTCTGGTTACCCGCACCGGGGATCACCGCCTCCCCCATCAGGCGAATGTCTTTGGTGTAGCTCATCTGATAGAGGCCATCCCCTGGCATCACGCTGGGGGTAAACTCAATCAGGCCATCGACATCGCTCACCACGCCGCTGCCGCTACCGGTCAACATCCCCTGGCTGTCGCTGTTGAGGGCATAGTTAGTGCCACCATTGACCCAGGTGATCCGCAGCGAACCGGGCAGAATGCCATCAGGCAACTCCAGCCGCTGATTCTTGCCGACCGCCTTGGTGCCGAGCAGCAGCTCGACCTCCAGCGCCTGAGAGGGTTGGAACTGGACGATGATCTCACTGTCTGCATCGGGCAGCGCGGCGGTAGTGATCGCCAGCGAACCGGTCACGAAGTTTATGGTGCCAGACCCCTGTCCCACCAGTTGACCACTGCCGCTGTCATCGAGCTGCTGCCACTTGCCAAGCGCACGATAGGCCACCCGCAGCGACCCCGGCATAGGCACGGCGGCAGAGAAGTCGAACGTCCAGTTAAATGTGCGAGTGGCCGCCGTCACCGCTTTGCTGACGCTGATGAGGTTCCCCAGGATCCGCACTGCCGGGGTGTAGGTGGCATTGGCAGACCCGGTGAAATTGCCCGCATTGCGCCAAGCATCGATCTGGCCGGTCTCGAAGTTGACCTCGACTCGGCTGAAATTGTTGTTTCCTGATTGATGGCGCAGGGCTCCGGTGCCATCGCACTTGAAGGTGCCTCCATCCAGACTGAGCAGCAGCGAGCCGCGCTGCGGTACCCGCTCCAGATAGCTGCGGGACTGGCTGCCAGCGACCAGAGCGAACTGCAGCGGGCGACTGATGGCAGGGCCAGCAGGCTGCATGATCGCCAGATCGGCCGCCGCTGCCCGGTCAGTGAGCAGGTTCTCGCTGTAGGCGCTCGGCACAATCGGCTTGTAGACCGAGTTGACCCGCACCTGCAGATCCCCCGGCATGGCTCGGCGAGCCAGCGCTGCCACCCCATAGTAGCGGGCCGCATCGGCCACGGTGGTGGTAAGCACATCGGCGGCGGTCTTGTTGGCCGCCACATCCACCCCTGCCGGGCTGGGTGTACCACCAACAAAGGTCGCCTGCAGGTGAGAGGAGAGTTTCAGGGTGCAGACCCGACGCTGGAGGGTTTGGAACGATCCGTTGCGCTCATAGGTAAAGGTCTGCTCATGAGACTCATACTCGGCGATCTTCACGTACTGCTCGAAGGTGTCAGAGCGCAACAGAATAGTGGTACCCGGCTCCGGCTCTGGGGATGACAGCTCCTGAAAAGTCAGGATCATCCGCTGCCCCTTGTACTGGTCGCCGAGCAGGTACATCCGGGCGCTATAACCCGGCACCAGGTAGCTCTCGATGGCGTTCTTCACTTCACGGCGTTGGTCGGTAGCCGTTCCAGGGAAAGCGATCATGTTGACGTGGCTGTCGGCGGCATCCTTGCTCACCATGAAGTGAGAGCCCTGGTATACCTCCTGGGTATCCACCGCCACCCCGCAAAACACCTTGCGGATATTGACCCGGCCTTGGGTACGGTCAAGGCGGGAGGTATCCGGGAAAAGGTTGTTCACCTGCCCATCGACCACCATCTTGCCAGTCGGCAGGCCGCCGCCGTTGTCTTCATCAGTCAGCCGAGCAGACTCATAGATGACAATGTCTTTTGCTGTGATGGGCATTGTTTAAACCTCTGTTAAACGCAAAGTGATGGTGTATCCCAGCTCGGGAAAATCGGCCGAGTTCGAGACGTTCATATCAGGCAGCGCCTGGATGGGTACCTCTTCATGCCGCCAGAGCACCCGGTGTTGTTGCCCGAACAGGATGAGCGTCATCACCTCGGGAGTGCGCAGCAAGAGATAGAGAGCATCGAGCTCAGACCGTTTAGCTCGCCCTGTCAGCGTCATCGGACGGCCCCCCTTCTTTACCCCTTGCTGAGCAATGAAATCGCCCGTCACTGCGTATTCCACGGATTGGCGCATGGGCGTCCAATCCCATTCATCAGTCCACTCCAGCTCGTCATCCAGGATGACCCCGTTGATCGTGTTCATGTCTGCCCCTCCTGGTAACGCCTCAACACATCCAGCAGGCCCGTTACCTGTTCCTGGGCCACATCAATCCGGGCAGAACGCTCACCCAACTGGATCACGATCGGCTGCAGTTGCCTGGTCACCGGGGCGCTGGGGGTCTGAACCTGGGGGAGAGTGGACACGGGAACTGGTGCGGCCGGTGTTACTGACTTCTCCAGCTCCTTGGCTTGGGCCTTGTCGAGCTCCTTCTTAAGGCGAGCACGCATGGCCTCCATCTCCTTCAAGAACTTCTCGCCATAAAATTTGCTCCACTCGTTGTAAGCAGGGATGCTGGTAAACTTATGGCGATAGGCAGACAACTCCTCCTCTACCCCGGCCAGGGTATTGGCCAGCCCCTCGGCATTGCCGCGCAGGCTGTTGATATCCACGCTCTTGTAGTAGAAGGAACCGGCCCCTACAGTGCGAGTCACCTCGCCACGGCCAGTCCCTGAAAGCGCCGAAGAGCTACCACCGGCACTGGCGACAGCGGCGCCAGTGGCATCAGCCTGAGCTTTCACATCAGCCAACCCTGCCTTCATGGTGGCCGTTGCACTCGATGCGTCTTTGGCCGCTTTGGTAAAGCCATCACCAATGGCGGCAACTGATTTCTTGGTTTCACCGCTGCTGCCACTTAGTTTGTTTAACGCGCCAGCCATGGCACCAAGGGAGCGGGTGAGGCTGTCCCCAGTGAGTTTGCCTTGCGCCTGCATCTCTTCCATTTTGCGGGTTACTGCATCAATCTCGGCACGGTTTTTGGCCTGATTGAAACCTACCTCCAAAGCATCCGCACAGGCTTGTGAGCTAGCACCGGTGTACTGCACAAGCACATCCAGCGCATCAACGGTCTTTTGAAAACCCGCTCCGATACGGCCATTGGCCTGCTCCAAATCGAGGCCCAGCGTCTTCATCGCCTCTGCCAACTTGGCTGGACCATCTTGAGCTGTCTTCTGAGCGGCAACATTAAGCTCATCCATATAGTCACGGGTCTGCTTGGCCTGCTCACCCATATCCTTGATAGCCGCTGCGCCGAGCTGGTAGCTCCCGGTTGCTTCGTCGTAATGCACCTTGCCATCTGCGATCGCCTTATCCATGTCTTCCACACTGGTAATGGCAATCCCCAGTTGTGCAGAGAGGGCGGCCAATTGGCCATTGAGCTGGGCTTGGGTCTGCGCCCGCAGGGCCTGAGACTCTCTAAGTGCCAGTTCGGCCTGCATCCACTCCTTGAGGGCGGTGGCCAGACGGATGATCTGGAATATCGATTCAACCGTGACGGCGGCCAGCAGCCCCTTGACGGCTGCGCCCAGTGCCCTGACCCCTATCGCAGCACCGGCTGCTGCTGTGCCCGCTGTCGTCATACCGCCTGCTGCTGTCGCTGTCGCCACAGGCATGGCAATAAACTGGGCGTAGAGGCCGCGCAGATCACCAATCCAGCCCGCTATTTTCAGGCCGACCCAAGCCTGGGCCAGTACGGTCAGCGCTGTGCGCCACTCATAGAGGGTCTGGATCAGTGACTTGAGGGTTTCCCCTATGGCAATAAAGCCATCGGAGAGGCGCTGCGCCCACTCCTGCAGGCGGCCATCATTGGCCATCCGAGCGAATTCGGCGTTTAAGTTGGCAAGCTGATTTTTGAGCCAGGCCAGCGCCCCGCTCTCGGCCACCATTCGGTAGAACGTTTCCAGGTTGTCCTGGGCATTGGAGATAAGCCCGGAGAGCAGGCTCATGTTGTCGGCAGCCGCACCGCGCGATTGGGTGGCAATCTCGTTCATCAGGGCAGAGATGGTCTCACGGCCCAGCTTGCCCGCCTCAGAGAGCTTCTGCAGCTCGGCAGTATTGCGGCCGGTGACCTTCTCCAACATGTCCCAAACAGGAACACCTCGTTCCATCAGTTGCAGGATCTCCTCACCCTGCAGCTTCTGCTTGGCCCAGGCTTGGCCAAGGGCCAGGGAGATGCCCTGCACCTCTTCAAAACCGCCGCCCAGCTTGAACGCTTGATCGACAATGCCCTGCATCGAACCATTCATTGGGTCGATACCGAACGCCTTGAGCCGCACGAAGACCTGAGTGACCTGATCGAGCTGCAGGGGGGTGTTCTTGGCAAAGTCCTTGATCCAGGCTGACGCCTCTTTGCCACCGGCAATCGACCCCATCACCGCCTTAAGCTGCACATCGAGGCGCTCGGCCTGATCGCCGCTCTTGAACATGGCCATCAGTTGGCTGGTAAGGGTCTGGATACCGAACCAGGTACCTGCCAGCGCCACCAGACGCCCGGTCAGACTGCCGATGGCCCCTTGAAAACTACCGGCCTGCTGACTGCTCTGGCTAAGCTCGCGCCCCAGTTGCTCGGTCTGGGCGACACTCTTGGTCAGCTCACGCTGCAGACGCTGCTGTTCCTGGGCAAGGTTCTTGGTATCGAGCCCGGACTGCTTGAGCCCTGCGTGGAGGCGGGTATGACTGGCTGACTGAGCGACCAGCTGGCGCTCCAGTTGCTTGACCTCGGAAGCCAGCAACCGCTCTTGTTCGGCCAGCGCCTTGGCATCACCGGCGCCTGCTTGGCTGGAGCGGCGCAACTGCTCCAGCTTGTCACGGCTGAGCACTGTCGCCAGTTCGAGCTGGGTCAGGGCGGCTTTGGAGTCATTGAACTGCTGGATCAGCGCCTGCTGGCTGCTTAGCGATTCGAGGGTTTCAGCCAGCCGTGTCGTCTCAGCGGCCGTCTCGTCCGAGATAGGGCCCAGCTCCTGCACCTCACTCGCCAACGCGGCCAAGTCTTCCCGGCCGGTGACTTTGGCCGCCAGCTCCAGGGCAAGTTTGAGGGTGGTGTTGGTGCTCATCAGATTTCCTGCGCTCATAAGGCTACTGGGCCGATTGCCATATGGTGCAGGATGGGCAGGGAGGGGCGGGTTTATGGCGGATTAGTCATAAGCAAAGGCCCCGAGAGATCGGGGCCTTTGCGTCGGTTGAACAACAAGCAGGGGTTAAACGGTGACCGGTCGATCCACATAGAAGGGGGCGGTCTCGCCATCCACGGCCAGCAACTCCCCCTCCAGCTCGATCTCGATGGGCTTGTCGCTCATAAAGTCCACCGCCTTCTTGGGGGACAAGCTGGCACGGGGCACCGTCAGTTTGATGGCCTCGCCGCTGACGATACTGCGGCCATCGAGCAGCAGCCGCGCCTTGATCTCCGGCTGGATGTTGCCCGCGATGCGGGTACCGGTCACCGCGTTATAGGTACCGCTGACCGTCAGGCTACCGCCATCCGCTACCGAGCCCCCCTTAATCGCCCGTACCAGCCCGAGCGCATAGTTGACCTCGATATCGGTACCCACCACCAGCGCGGTGACCCCTTCCTTGATGGCCAGGCCAGTCGAGGCAATATTGCTCTTGCCCAGCTGGGCCCACTTCGGCCAGGCGGGGAGCACGACCGGCAGATCTGTCAGCGTCCCGGCCCCCTGATTGATGGGGCTCTCCAGACCCATAAAGGCAGCGGCCAGCAGCACGGGCGGGATCTCGGTGGTCTTGATGGTGACCATGGCAGGCTTGGGAATGTGGTAGTTCTCCCGCGCCTGACCGTATTGCCCCTTGCGCTTACTGGGAATGGAGATCTTCTGGCTGTCGGGTTTCACTTCCAGGCTATCCACATCGATGGGGCCAATCACCCCGGCCGAGACCCCGTTGGTAAAGGTCTCGATAAAGAGATCCCCTTCCAGGTGCAGTGTTTCGCTCATCATCGCTCTCCTTTGAATTTCACTCGGGTAGTAAAGGCAAGCGGCAAATAAGCCGCACCGCCGCTGTAACTGGGTTTGACCGGTGGGGTTTCGCGGCGAAAGGTACTGTCACCA
Organism: Aeromonas sp. 102P; assembly: GCF_051920345.1. Classification (NCBI taxonomy): domain Bacteria; kingdom Pseudomonadati; phylum Pseudomonadota; class Gammaproteobacteria; order Aeromonadales; family Aeromonadaceae; genus Aeromonas; species Aeromonas sp. 102P. The sequence goes on from NZ_JBQBCZ010000001.1 coordinate 3,649,177, forward strand.
CATGCTCGCCCACTGACGGCCTGCAGGATGCGGGTAAGCCACACTCCGGCACTGACCTCCTTGGGGCTGGCGCGATGTACCAGCACCAGCAACCAGAGCTGATCAAAGCTGCTGGCCCGGCCTGACTGGGTGCCTTCGCTCTCACGTTCGCCCTGATAGACCACATGCACCGCCGGACTGTGCTGGCCCAGATTGGCGATAGCCGCCACATCGGTGGCCACAAACACCTCCTTGAGCCCCTTGGTTTTCAGGGGGGTCAGCAGCTCACGCAGCCGCTCGCCCGCCTGCAGGTAGTCGAGTTCGGTACCAGACTGGTTGGCGAGTTGGCTCATAGAAAGCCCCCCTTATCCCGCCCGAACACCCGACCATCCGACTGCAGTTGAGCCAGGTTCTGGCTCTCCAGGGTGGCGCCATCGGATGCCAACCCCAGCGCCAGCTCCCCCTTGCCAACCGATTTCAGAAAGGCCAGGGCAGCCTCGTTGCGCTTGGCTATCTGCTCCGGTGCTTGTTCACCATAGAGACGGTGACGGGCGATATCGGCGCAGATAGGTACCAGGGCACTCGGGATATGGGCCAGCGGCAAGGGATAGCGACCCGCCAGATAGCCATCGATCAAGGCTCCGGCATCCTGCAGGGCGATGGTGATGGCCGCCTGATCCAGCTCGCCGGTCGGCGTCATGGCCAGGCGCAGCAACTCGGCCTCACCAAAGCGGATCACCATGTCATTGACGCTGGCATACATATCACTGCTCTCCGTTCTGGCCAGATGACTGCTCATCCTTGACCGGGTATTGCACTTCGGTCGCGGCGATCGCTGTCACCAGTTCGGCCTTCTTGAGCTTGGCCGCGTCCGGGATACCCATCTGCAGCGCCAGCTCGCGCAGCTCATCGACCTTCATCTCGGCCAGCGGCGTAACCTTGCCAGCCAAGGTGGCAACCCCTGCCAGATAGCCCGAACCGGTCAGGAGGCCCAGTGTTGCGTCCAGATCCCCAGGCGCCGATGGTGCATCACCTGCCTGAAAGCTGGTGTCTTCAGCCAACCGGACGACCACCAGACGCGGGTCGTTCTCCAGGGTCGCGCACTGCTCAGGCGACACAACCATCTCAGACTTGCCCGGTACAATCGGCAGGCCCGCGCGAAAATAGACCTGACGAACTGTTGACGTAATCCCCACTCGAATAGCCAGTCCCATCTCTTGTTCCATCTCATGTGTTCCTCGTCATATCTGATAGAGAGGCTGTTTAAACCGGGGGTTAAACAGTGCCTGGCAGCTGTTTAACCCCGCTTTAAACAGGCATAACGCAGGGTTAGAGGTAGTCAGCCACCACCAGCTCCAACTTGCCTTTCAGCTCGTTGCTGCTGCTGCTCGACAGCTCTCGCTCCAGCATCTGGGTCGCCAGCTTCTCAAGGGAGGGGGGGACCACCAACATGGTGGCCTTCACCCCAAGCTTGCGGCCGCCATCGGCTTGAAACTCCCGCATCTTGGAGAAGGCATCCCACAGGTTGTCGGGGGTCAGCGCCCGCTTGTTGGCAAAGGCCAACTGCCAGAAGCCAAAGCCTGCGGCATCACGGCAATCGACCCCGTAGCGGAACTCCTTGCGGGTGAATACCGCCTCGTCATCGATCTTGGTCATAGCGACCAACTCCGGTGACTTACGATCCTGGAAGATGACCGGCTTGAGGGCGCGGCTGGTATCGAGCAGGAACCAGGGCTCCCCCTGGTAACCGGCATCCACCACCACGTTGGCAGTCATCACAGGGGTACCGGTACCATCGGCCTTGGGATAGACCGGGTGATCGGTGTCGAAGAAATACTGGCTGTCATAGCAAGGCGTGGTGAAGCCAGCACCGAGCAGACCAAAGCAGAGCTCGTCGGGGTGAATGCCCGCCGAACGGCCCATCTCGGCAAACATCGGCGCGTAGATACCCAGCTCGTCATCTGCGATATCGTTGCGATCGACAGCCACAGTGGCCTCGAAGTCTTCGTTGACGATCTGGTAACCGTGCGCCTTCATCGACTCGATCACCCGATCACCGACCCACTTGCGCAGACTGGGGAACTTGCCCAACCAGCCATAGGTGTTGGACTTGGTGGTCGATTTGATCACGGTGGCGATCTTGGTGTACTGGGCAGGCGCTTCACTCTTGGCGTCTTCAAAGTTCTTCTTGAAGCCAGTGAAGAGGGACTGCAACAGCGCGGGTGTAATCATGGCCATACGGGTGTTCCTTCTCTGGATAAATGGCGTGGTAGGGTCTGCGCTTAAGCCTGCTTGGCCTTGGCAAACTCCTCGTGGCTGATACCGAGCTGGTCGGCGGCATACTTGTCATCCGCCGAGAGCACCGCATTCCCCGCTCGATCGGGCAGGGTCACCTGAGTGGTCTGGCTGGCGGACAGTGCGGCAATCGCCGGACGGGGATCCAGCAACGCCTTGAGGGCAGCTACCCCCTTCTGGGCGGCATAGGCGGTCAAATACTCTTCTTCGGCGGCCACCACCTTGCCCTGGGTACGGGCTTCCTTGATCAGGGTTGCGGCATCCGTGGTTTCCACCTTGGCGCTTAAGCTCGCCACCTGAGTCACCAGGGCGTTATAGGTCGCCACCGGCACGAATTGCGCCAGGTCAACTTGGCCACCCGGCTGCGCTTTGAGCGCGGCCAGCGATGCCTTCTCGGCAGTGAGTGCCGCCTCCAGCTCCGGCGCTTTCTTGGCGCTGGCCTGCAGGCTATCGAGCTCGGTGAGCGCCTTCTGCAGTTGCTCATCAGTGGGATCGCCGGTCAGCTCGATGCCGAGCTTGGCCAACAGCTTTTTCAGCAGTTCATTCATGGATGTCTCCTTGGAGGGGTTGGCCAGCTGGCCAGGTTGGGAAGCGGGTAGCGCACTGAGCGCCGCCAGAGCCTGCATACCCACCACACCGGGATCATTGGTGATGGCGGCCATCCGCAGTTCCAGCGGGCGGCCCTGGGCGTCATAGGGAAAGACGGCAGAAAGGAATCGGTACTCTTTGGCAGCCACCAGGGCAGCGGCACGATCCGTCCAGCGCGGTTTGATAAAGAGGCCCAGCCCCTCACGCCATTCAATCTCGTCACCGTTGAACCAACCGGCAGCCGGAGCCTCCTTGCCAGTCTTTTCGATATGGAGGGTCTGGTGGTCGTAGTCGATCAGAATGTCTTGCCCGAGCGCTTTGGCTCGATTGATCAGGGTGGTGGCGATGCTCTTGTCGAGCTGCCAGTGACCACCAGGAACATCAAAGGGGCGGCCATCGCGGGCCTTGAACGGGCCGACCGGCAGCAACTGGTACCAACCGTCGTCGCTCGGGCCAAGGGCTGCATCGAGCACGGCCAACCCCAGGGCGGTTGGTCTCGCATTCAAGATGGCCACGGCAATGGCGGAACTGGCGGCAGATAGGGGCATCACTCTCACTCCGGCTGGTCACAGCAAACCTCATTGCGGCCAGTGTCATCGAACTGAGAATTGGGTGGGGTTTATGGTGGGTTACTGCATCACGGGATAGATCGGAGGGTAAGCTGGGGGGCGGCGATACTGTTTAATGGTGTTTAAACGCCATTTTCCTGACCTATTGAGAGGGTAGACATGCCATCGTAGCCGCAAGGGGGCACCAGAGGCGCCCAGAAGCTCACGGAGCCTCGATGACCAAATATCCCTCCAGCGTCTCCAGCACGCTCTGTTTATCCCCTTCTGACAGCCCCAGAACACGGCGCTCTGGTAGGTTGATCTCTGGGCGCCCGAACTGGTGGGCGGCACCGTATACCATGGGCGTACCAAAGTAGAGGGCCTGGGGATCAACCTGATAGTCGAGGGTATCGCGCAAATCGTCGTTCAGACGCAGTATCTCATCGGCATGACGCGGCTTGCGGGCACGGTACTTCTCCGAGAGCGGGGCCCAGGGCTCCCCTTCCGGGCTCTCTTGGGCATCCCAGCGATCCCGGTGCGACAGCTGCAGCCCTTCGCCAATATCGGCCAGCGGCTCACTCAGATCACCGGTTTGCTGGTAGAGCTTGGCCAGCAGTTCGTGGGCATCGGCCACCCCATGGTGGCTGATGGCAATAAAGCTACCGGCCATCAGGCATCGTCCTCAATGGTGGTCATATAGTGCAACGCTTCCTCATCCGCGTTGGCCATTGCGGCCTCCCACATCTCGCCAATCAGAGAAAGCTCTTCCCCATTGGCTTTAGCCTCCAACTGCTCCAGTTGATGAACATCGGCGAGGGTGAACGGCCCCTCCTTATCGAAGAGATCAATAGCTTGCTGCAATAGTGACTCAGTCATCGTTTTTCTCCTTTGGTGGCAGCCTTGGCAGCCTGTTCGATCATGGCCTGCACCGCGTTGGCCAACTCGGGGTAGTGGGCCACCATCGTTTCTCTGGCCAGCATCCAGGCTGCAAAAGCCTCTGCGGCCGCTTCTCTGCCATTCGTACCGGCATATTGGGTTAACAATCCCAGTCCGGTCACATCCGGTTCACCGGCCCAAAAATGAACCTGGTGGCCCAGCTCGTGCAACCAGGTGGAGATCCGCTGGGCGGACTCCCCCAAGCGACCACCCACGCAGGCTGACACGCTAAAGTGACGGCGTAGTGCTTCACCTCGGCTCCCCTTTGACCACCACTCACGGGGGCCTCGGTTCTCCTTGGCCGACGCGATTACTTCTCCAGCCGCCGCTTGCACCGCCTGCATATCGACCGCTTTTATAGTATCAGCCGCCTTGACCTTGATAACCAGGTGATCCCAACTCTTGCTGGTAAAGCCATTGGTTCGCGCAGCGGTTCGGTGGTAATAGAGCGAGCGTATCGAGTAGGCATCGTGACCCAGATATTCGGCGATAGCCGGGGCAACCTTGAGCCCTGCCGCCCCCTTCCCCATCTCGGCCTGCTTGATAAACAGCGTTTTGACCGGATGCGCCTTGAGGAACGCCGCCAAGGGTTCGCGCTGGGGGGCTGGCAACTCGGCCAGCAGATCACTCAACCCCTGAGCGGTGACACCTTTGACGCTGGAGAAGGCGCTCTCCACTATCCGCTCTGGCAGGCGCTCGGCCAACGCAGGCTTGGCCGCTTCGCGCTTGGTCACCACCTTGGTCAGGTCGGCCGGAGTCTGGGGCCGATAATCAAAGCCGGGGTCGATACCTCTGGGGATCTTGTGCAACTCCCCGGTGGCCTTGTCCACCCACTCATATTCGCCATCGTCCGGGGCCTTGCCAACCACCAAGCCGCGCCGCTTGAGGTCTGCCTCGGAGAGCAGGAACTTCTTGCACTTGCAGCCATAGCCATTGCTGGGGCTGTGCGTCTCCCACCAGGGGTGATCAACCGGCAGCACCAGGTTGTTCCACTTGAGGTGCAACTCCCTGGGGTGCTCGGAGTCCCCATGACGATAGAGCGCATAGGGGCGTTTGTGCTTGATACGCTGGATCTGTTCCTCACGCCCGGCGTTATAGCTCTGGCGCAGGTTGGTCTCGAAGATGACGCGGGAGCGCCACGACGCCGGGCCGGTATGCTCCCAACCGTGGCGGGCCACAATCTCCTTGAACGCCTTCTGAAAAGCCCCGATGGATTGCCCTTCACTGATCGCCTTGTCTACCGCCCCGCGCAGGTCAGCCAACAGATCGGTCTTGGTGGCCCCCGCCACCATAAAGGCGCGGTTATGGGCATCGCGCCACACATCGGCCCAGCGTTCGCTTGGCATATCCAGCTTCTGGCGAAAGAAGGCGATCGCCTCGGCAAAGGGCAAGGAACCATAGCGAACGGGCATCAGCGGCCCTCCTCCATCTCAAGCATACCGAGCAGCTCGCTGGCGGCGATGGCTTGCGCCATCAGCGCCCCCAGCTCGTCATGGCTGAGCTCTGGTTCCAGCGCCAACAAGCCATCCCGGATCTCTTCCAGGGTAGTGGCCTGCATCACCAGCGCCTGGACAGCATCGGTCATCCCAGCCAGCAGAGGGGCCGCCTCGGCCTGCAGCCGGGCCAACTGGGCATCGTTGTTATCCCCCTTGTCGGCCTCACCTTTGCTTGCAGCCAGCGCGGCCAGTCCCTTTGCTTTAAGCGCGGCCTCTCCCTGCCCAGCCTGCTTGTCCACGATGATCAGTACCTCTTCCCCCTCCTTGGGGGCCGGGATCTGCAACTTATCCCGCACCCACTGCGCCGGGATCTGCATTCCCATCCCCACCAGGGCCCGCAGTGGATAGGCCAAATCGCGCATATCCTCCGGCTCGGTCACATCAAACTCCAACCGGGGACAGCGGCGCGGGCCCTGGTAGCTCTTGCCGTTCAGGGCATAGAGCGGATAAACCAGATCGCGGGTCAGGGTAGCGGCCAACTGGCGCAGGTCGGCATCCCGTACCTCCTGGCGCACCTCGTTATGGACATTGCCCAGGGCATTGGTCGAGCTCTTACCATCGGCCTGTGAGGTCAAGGTGCCCCCCAGAATGGCCTTGCTCATGGAACGCTCGCACCAATCCATCATCACCACGAAGGGATCAGCCTGACCGCTGGCGGCGTTCTCGAACTCAATCTCCATCCCACGCGGGATAATGCCCCCGGCGTTATGACCGATGGAGAGCACTGCCTGCAGCAGGGTGGCCTTCTCTTTCTCGGTCGCCCCTTCCGGGTATTTGCCAAGCCGCACCGGCAGGCCGTAGATCTCCAGAAACTCGGCAAGATCCCGCACACTGTAGTTCTTGAACAGGAACGGCCAGACCAAGGTGCGGACAAGGCCGGTGCGGGCCAGATACCCCGATTTGGACTTGGCCTTGTGCAGCAGCCAGCCAAACGGGTTGAGGGCAACCCCTTCCTGGCTGCCGTCTCGCAAGCGCAGCTGATTGCGATCGTCCGGGTGGGTCTGGAACCAGGCAGGGTCGCGCCAGATGATACCCTTGGGGATTTGCAGCCCCTCGACCATCTCCCAGCCGCTGAACTCCTGGGCACTGAACCCCTTGAGGATCCCGTCGGTGGCGTCAAAGATGGCATCATCCAACCAGGTGAAGTCCTCCAGCAGCTCCCGGATAAGGTCGGCATCACGCTTCTCGGCCGGGGTGGCGTTGCGGGGTGGCTCGATTGTCCAGCTCACCCCAAGCAGGGCACGGCGGCGTTTGCCGAGCTCGCTCTGCAGGTGGGCATCCTTCTCCTCCATGTCTTCGGCCAGCTCGCACTGGGCGATCAGGCCACCCTCCTCGGCCTCTTTCAGCGCCGCAGCCGCTTTGCCTGGGGTCAGCCCGATGGTCGGATGATCGCTGTAGTGACGGCGCAGCTGGGCCAACTTGGCATCGTTCTCGGTCTGCGGCTCTTTTTCCAGGCTCATGGCTTTGCCATGGATATCAATGATCCTGCCCATTACCAGGCTCCTCGCTCATATCGGTGATAGTCATCGTTGTTGTCGCTGCCATGGTCATCACGTTTACCTGGTAGTGGGGTGAACTCGATGGCGCCCCCCTCCATCCAGCTGGCCCGCACCGCCATGGCCAAGGCCACCGCAAAGTCACCGTGGCGCTGTTGGCCCCCTTGGCCGGTGTTCTTGCCCTTGTCGATCTTGGGGATGCCGTTGATGACCTGGATTTTTCCCAAGTCATCCTGCACGTCCGCATGGCGCGGGATGGTCAGGTTGCCATCCTCAAACTCCGCCTTGAGCTTGGGCATCCACTCCCGATACCAGGGGTCATTGAGCATCACGCACTCGATCATGCTGGCCCCCCAGCGCAGTCTGGCAGCCTCTGCCAGATAGCCGCCGTTACCGGTGGCATCGAAGGCCGCCGCCGTGAAACGGTGCAACCCCTGCAGCAGGTAGAACAGGATCTGGCGCTGGCTCTCATAGGGGCATTGACCAGCTCCACCACAAAGGGCACCTGTTTGCGCAAGTTGGTGGCGATGGAGAGCGGCACGAACACCGACAAGTCCCCCTTGCGGGCGAAGTCCTCTCCAAACGCATGGCGGCAACTGCGGTCGAGTGCTTCCAGACAGGGCTTGAGGTTCTCCTCGCACCAGATATCCACCACTGCCTTGCGACTCTCCTCGCTCTGCAGTTCGAAGTCTTTGGGGGCGATAAAGCGCAGGATGGGGATATCCGGTTGCATCGCACGCTCGATCAGGGTGCGCTTGATATAGACGCCGCTGCTCTGCTTGGGTACGCAGAAATACTCCTCCAGGGCATCCTCTTCGGTGGCGGTGGCCTTGAGCAGCCCCGCTTTCCAGGCGTCCTCTGCTTCCTGTGTCCAAAGGCCACCCTTGACCTGGCAGATCCGGCGATAGAGTCCCTGGCGGCAGGCATCGTCCAGGCTGATGGTATGAATGGAATACTCTTTGCGGCCCGCTCGGCTGTCGTTTATCAGCTGGTTAAACAGGTTATCGACACCGTTATGGGTACTGATCAACCGCACCTTGGCGCCCCACATGGTCAGCGCCATGGCGGCCTTCAACACCTCGGCCAGTCTGTCGTGGAATGCGGCCTCGTCGATGGTCACATTGCCCTGCATCCCCCGCAGGTTGGAGGGGTTGCTGGAGAGCGCCTGCACCTTGAAGCCAGAGGCGAAATAGACCACGAAGGTGAGGATCGCTTTATCCTCATCGTCGGTGAACACTTCCTCCTGGATCTCACCGGCCGCCTTGTTGTACGCCTTGGCCCACATCGCCACCGCATCGATAAACTCGCGGGCCATCTCCTTGTTGCTGCCCACATAAAAGTGGTGGCAACCCCCGGCCGTCTTGGTCTTGGAGGCCGTCAGGGCCGCATCAGCAGCCTCTGCCCAGGTGATACCGGTACGGCGGCTCTTCTCGGCGATCTTGAGCGGGCTCTCGTCGGCAATCCAGATCCGCTGGTACGGCAGCAACACCTCGTCGGGGTTGTATTCGGTACCCAGGGTCTGGGCCAACTGCTGGGCGATCGTGCTCATCAGGCAATCCCCAGGATTTCGCGGCGTATCTCGGCGGCGGCTTCACCGCTCAAGCCCGCCTGAGTCACGATGGCTTCAGTCTTGGCGGCGATCTCTTCGGCAAATGCCTGGCGGATCTCTTTCTCCCGCTTATGACTCTGCATGGCGGTGGATTCGAGCCGCTGGGCCGCCAGCATGGCGTTTTTCAGCATGTCGATATCCACCGCCTCCTCCGGGTTCTGCACCTGAGCCAGCATCGCCTTGAACAACTGGGAGCGGCCCAGCTCCAGAATGAGCTTGGTGGTCTCCCCCATCGGCTTGTCGCCAAGCTGGGAGGTCAAGGCGGCCGTGGTTTCGCGCAAATCCCGCAGGTGCTGGCCGACCTGTTCAACCTGGCTGGCATGACGGCTTAACCCGGAGCGGGAGAGCTTGAGCTCATCGGGCAGCCCCGCCTCCTCGATCAGGCCGTTGATCTCATCCAGGATGGCGGCCTGACTGTTGCCCTTATCCCGCAACATCTCGTTGAGCGCGTTGCGGATGGACTCAGGCAGCAGCCACACCTTGCTGGCACGGCCTCGGGTCGGTTTCTCGGCCATGCTTAATCCTCCGCTCGGGGCTTCTTGACGCCGGGCACCGTTGCCCGGCCCTCTGCCGCGTCCTGGCCACGACCGGTCAAGTGAGCCACCTGCACCGTGGCCAGTCGCTCGATGCGCACCAGCCCCTGCTCTTCTAGCCAGGCCAGCAGGGTCTTCACCCGATCCCGCGTCACCCGGCCGGTTCCCAGCTGGTCGAGGCAGTCATTGAGGATTGACTCGTTGGCGGCACCACCGATATCCAGCAGGGAGCGCAGGATCACCAGCCGCTGCTGGGCGTCCAATATTTGTTGAATGCTCATGGCTTCTCCTTCTGTACGGCGGCGAGTTCATTTTCCAACAGCAGATCGGCAAGGCGACGGGCTTGGCGCAGCTCCGGCTTCACCTCCCGCAACTCCCCCCGCAACTCGCTGATCTCCAACTGCAGCTTGTGCAGCTCACGCTCGCTCGGCAGGTCAGCCAGCACCTGCTCCACCCGCTGCACTCTCTGCACTAGGGCAGTGAGGTCTTCACGCTTGGCGTAGGTCTTGGAGAGCAAGATGATGACCACCAGACCCACCAGGCTGGCCAACGCATAGAGCGGGCCCCAGTTCTTAACGATGAATTCCCACACGGGTCGCCTCCTTGCGCTCATACAGGGTCTGGCACTCGATACAGCGCTCGGCACCAGGCTCGGCTGCAAGGCGGGAGGGCGGGATGGCTTCGTCACAATCGCAACAGATACCATCGCCGTGTGGCCTTGCCCTGTTCTGGTGGGCTTCGATAATGCGCCCAGTCCGATCGGCATCGGCCAGCTGGGCACGGTCTATGAGGTTTGTCACATGACCTCTCTCGTATGGCTACTAACGGACGGTATGGGTCGCCTTGATGCGGCCCCAGATGGCGAGCAGGCCACCCACCGCACTGGCCAGATCCACCAGGGTGGATGCCAAGCTGGCTTGGGTACCCGCATCGACCGGCACACCGAACAGGCCCGCAATACCGGCCCCCACGGCAATCACACCACCGATCACGGTGCGGCTTTTGAAGGCAGACTTCGCTTGAGGTAACAGGGAATCAGGCATGATGGACTTCCTTTTGTTGAGGTTGGGAATGACGGGCACGGGCCCGCAGGCGATCCAGTTCGTTCACCGAACGCCACCCTTTCTCGAACAGGGATTGACGGGTCTTGTGGTGGCTATAGAGCGGGATCGCCTTCGGGTCAGCGATCTGATTGGCCAGAGCGGCCTTGAGATGGGCTTTGCGCCCATCCTTGAAGCAAGCGAGGTAACGGGGGTTCTTAAGCTCAGGAATGCCAAAGTAGCCCGCAGCCTGGATCGCGGCCGCCGCCTTCTGTTGCTTGATGGTCAGCACGCTCATGCCACCACCTCGCCAACCACGTCGGAAAGGAGGTAGCTCTGCAGACGCAGCAGCCGGTTGATCCAGCCATCAGCATTAGCCCACTGGCTCGGGTCTTTGCGCACAATGCCGTGCATGAAGCTGGCCCGCTGCATCATCAGCGCCAGCAGGAACTGGCCCTCTCCCTTGGCGCCCAGTTGCTGCTTGAGCCTGCCAATCGATACCGGGCCAAGGCGACCATCTGCCATCACCCCCAAGACCTGCTGCAGCTGTTGGATGGCGCGTTTCGGCCCGTGATGCACCGCTGCATCAAACACGGCGATAGAGAGTGCAGGGCTTAAGCTCGCAATCAGGTCACAGCGGGCGGGCATCCAATAGTTCTGGCGGAAAAAGGGCTCGGTATGGGCAGGAGTCAGATCACCGATAGCGATATCGGGCACCCCATCCCGATCGAGGTCGGCCATGCCGTCCTTCTTGCCATCGGCGGCATCGGCAACGCCATACTTGGTATGACCACCACGGTCGGCGGGATGGTTGACTTCGCCCCCTTCCACATCGGGACGAAGCAGCCATTTAAGTGCGAGTGATAACATAAAGGCCCCTCGGTGAACTGCGTTATCAGCAGCGTACCGAGGGGCCTCTATGGCATGGGTTTATGGTGGGTTAGTGTGAATTACTGTTCTGGATAGTGGCCATGCTTGAGCTTATACAGCTGGTCTTCTGCAGATCGCTCTGATGGGTTACTTATGCGCTCAAACAGCGCCTCTGTTTCTTGCTTAATCCGGGTTTCACGCTGCTGGTCTGACTCCAGAAAGCCAACACGCTGCAGAGCAGCAACCCCCAAGGGGTAACGTGAACGAGCCCCAATGATGGGCATATTCAGCAATTCATCGGTATTGATAAACATCTCGCTGAATCCAGCGGACAACCGGCCAACAAACAACGGGCCTTGGTATGTAGACCCTCTGACAATATGAACGTGAGCCAGAAACAGCACAATACCCAATAGCAGCAGAGATCCCAACACGGGTACCGGGCCAATACTCCGATGGCGCTTTCTTGGCACCACATGCGGTTTTACTGGCCTAGCCGCTTCGACGGGGTCAATCAACGCACCATGACAGACAGAGCAAGCATTGGCTCCATCATCCTCCAAGTTACCGCACTGGCTGCATGAACGTAACACCGATAGATTCCTCCTTGAATAATCCATCATCAACGCTAATTGAGTCGTCACCAAATGAAAACCCCGCCGCAGCGGGGTTTCTCTTTAATGTGAGTCGCATCTCTATTGATAGCCAAACATGTCAGGCTGATGGCGGCGGCGGGTCAGTTCGCGCTGTTCGGCCACCACCGCATAAGTCTGTGGCACCGAGAGGCCATGCTTGCGAGCCAGCACATCGATATTCCGCCCATTGAACTCGTCCCAAATAGCCCGGTCACGCAACGCGGCCTTGAGATGATCCCCGGTGGGGATGTAGTAGGCACGGCCCCCCATGTAATGGGCCTGTACCAGCGCCAACTTGCGGGCCTGAGCCTTGGCCAGATCCGGCTCCATTCCCCCTCTGACCAACTCGCAGGCCAGCACATCGACCAACTCGGCCAGAGCTTTGGGCCATTTGGCCGTCAGTTCGGTGGTCGGGATCTGATCCAGGCGATCGACAAGCTGGCCCAGCGACTCATGATCATCTGCGAACAAGTCCAGATTCTCAGCGTTAGCGTCCATCATTCATCTCCTCAAACGCCGCCACAACGGCCTGATAACCGGCCACTCGCCCGGACTTCCCATTGGTGGGTACGGTTTTTTTGGCCGCGACAAGGCGGGCGACCAGCTCCCGCTTGTGCCAGTTTTTCAGCGACTCAAGCACCTGGTAAGCCAACCCATCGGTGAGCCAGGCCACCTCTGCCACGCCGATGCCGTTGTTAAGCCGCACCGTTTGCCGCTCAACATAGTGATTCAAGGCCGTCTCACTGCCATCGCGCAGCAGGCCATGGCGGTGCATGGTGATCCATACTGCCCGGATCACGTTTATCTCGGCGGTTTTGGCATGGGCCCCACGGGCCGGGCTTAAACGCTTGTGCCCTCCCGCTTTAACAGCCCCTTTAACAGGGCGTTTAACCGTCGGTTTAAACCCTGCCCCCTTCATGGCCAGCAGCACCTTGTCCAGCTCCGGGATCGTCAACTCGGCAGCCGAACGCTTGCCGCTCTGCTGCTCCAGCAACGCCCGATAGGTCTCCTCATCGAGCCCCAGGGTGCGCCTGCCAACCTGAACCAGACGGATCAGGCGGGTACGATCACCACTCTGCGCAGCATTTGGCTGATTGTTAGCTAAGGTGTTCAATTCCCCCTCCCCGTCTTTTTCATCCAGATTTGCCCGGCCGCCATCACGTCAGGCCCACTACGCCACTGAGGGCAATGGCTATCGAGCCACTGCTCTGCCTGTTGCTGGCTCAAGTTGCCAAACTTCATCACGTAGGCCAGCAGTCGTTGCCAGTTAGACATGGCCATGACTGGCCTCCAGCGCCACCGTTCTGGCTTGCTGCAGTTCAGCCACCAGTTGCCAGCGCATCTGGCTTGCTTCCCCCGCCAGGGCAAATAACTCCTGGGCGCGGGCCTCTCGAATAAACTGTTTGAGCTGTTTGCACACAGCCCGTTTTTCAGCGGCCGCCAGTGCAATGGCTGCGGTGCTGAATATCTTGGTAAGCCGAATATCCATCTCTGTTTTAGTCATCGCCGTGCTCCTTTATCGAGGCGGTGAAGACCTGGGCCCAGGTCGGCTGCTCATCAGTGCCCGGCCACCACGCCGGGCAGACGGGGGCAAGCCCCCGTTTCGCGTCTTCCTTTAACTTGCTGTTGCCATAGTGGGGTATTTCGCCTCGTAGGAATCATCCCCATACGCCTCCCATGAGTACGTGACAGGGAGCGCTCCGCGAGTGCCTTCGCTGACGAAGCGATACCAGTAGTTGTGCTCACCAGTCGAGTCTGGCGTGACTTTGGCCCAACGATACTCGGGAACGCTTAGTGGCCAATCATAACCAGCGGCCCGCACCGCTTTCATAAAGTCATGGATGTCGTGATGGCCGCGGGACATGACTATGTATTCATCACCACCAACATTCTGAATATCGAGCGGATATACCTTCTTACTCATGGTCTTTATTCCTTCAATCAATTTCTGAGCGCTTTACGCGCCTTGTTGACGATGGTGTTCAGCATGGCCAGCCTTGATTTCTGGCCATCGGCATAGCCGTACTGGTAGATAAAGTCGATGGCAAGCTGCGCATCGGCCAGCGCCCCCAGCGGGTTGCCCTGCAGTGCGCACTCCAATGTGCTTTTGGCATCGGCCACGCTGGTATTGAGCAGCGCTTTCACATTTTCCATATGTCACCTCGGTTACTGAGCCACAAGGATGGCCAGCGCGAACACGCCAGCCAGCAGATTAAGACCTATCCAAAAAGAGGCTATTCGCCGCCGCTCCCATCGCTTAAGCAGAGCATCCAGCTCATGGCTCAACATCTGATTGCGGCCTGATTTCATAGGGCCTCCAGCTTGGCCAGCTCTTGCCCCTTCACTCCAGCATTGAGCTCCACCTGTTTGCCGCTCACATAGCCATCGTAGCGAGCCCCCTCATCGCGTCTGGTCGCCTTGCTCTCTCTGACCTTGCCCTTGACCAGATGGGGAAAGTGCTTGGCCTTGTACTGGGCAACCAGCTCGTTTTCATGCTCACTCGGTACCAATGCCACCACCTTGCCGTACACCCCTTGGCACCATCCCTCGCAAAACAGGTCAGCTCTGGCCGTCTTGGTAGTGCTCTTCATGCGCTTGTTCAGCGTGGCCAGAAACTCACGGCGGGATGCCAGCAACTGGCGAGCCAGCACGCTATAGACGTAGCCCGCGATTTCCGCCCGTTCGGCTGGGCCAATAAAAACAACCTGCATCTGGCGGCGTGGAAAGCCAGTCCATTGAAAGATCGCTTCAACCCCAAACGCCTCGGCGATAATGGTGAGCAGGCCATGGCTCCAACCCGGTTGCTTCTGACTGCTGTTGGCCGCCTTGGCGCTGGCGGTATCGATGCCGCTCAAGGCCACGTCTTCGCTGGAGAGCTGATGCTCCGCCATCAACGCCTGGATCTTCTTCATCGCATTGGCTGACTCATGGGGGTTGCCCCGCTCGACCATGGCCAGCAACTTCTTGATCTTCTCTAAAATTCGACTTTTCATCTGCTTATCCCTAGCTGCTCATCAGTACCCGATCACCACATCGGGCAGACAGGGCAGCATTGCCACCCTGTTTCGCATCGGGCCGTTACTCGAACTGCAGTGGCTTCGCCCCTTCATACTCCTCGGCATTGAGGGGGGCAGGCCCCAGCCCCAGCGCCCAGAGCAAGGCGGCCTTGATGCCATCCTCATAGGTGTCGTCGGGGTAGCAGGTACCCTCGGTTTCAGTGATCTGCTCACAGAGCTGCAGTTGCTCCTCGGCCATATCCACGTTGATTTCCATCGCGGCTCCCCCCTTACAACTTGGCCAGATCCAGGCTCATCTGGTTGTAACGCCCCTGGGTGTCACGCTCATAGAGCCGCAGATATTGGCTGGTACCAGTCACCTGAATGGCATCGGCGATCGCCTGCATGGCCTGCTCCCAGTCGGCGTCTTCGATGTTGAGCTGACGCAGGGAGAGCACCTGGTTAACGTCGATATGACCGGCTTTGGAAACCCGAAAAGCGTGGTCAACCAGGGCCCGCAGTTTAGGACTGGCCCCATCGCTCCAGCGGGCGATGCACTGGTCAATCAGCACCTTGGCAGCCTGGATCCGTTCATCAAATTTGCGGTGCTCCCCCACCGCCCGGATCAGCTTGTAACGGCCATCAAAACTGAGCAGGGTCACGTTGCCCTTGGTACCGCCCCACGCCACGCCGTACTGCTCGGATGACAGGTCAACAAAGTCGTTGATCTGCTGCATGGCGCCAATTTTGAAGGCGGCCAGCTGCGAACGCTGCTCGCGGGCAGCCGCAATGATGCCCATCACCACTTCATCGCGCAGCTTGTCAGCCGGAGTGATCAGGTTTTCCGGTACCCAGTGCCCTTGGGCGTTCTGGCGCATCGGGGTGGTACTGCCTGTTTGTGCTTCTTGCATAGGGTTCTCCTTAATGGATCTTGTTGCTGCCGGGCATCTGATAGCACACGGCGGCAACCTGCTGTTTCACTGGGCCGAGGACCTGCTCTTCCAGGTGAGTCGCACGGCAAAATTCGAGGAACTTGGGTAATTGACGCAGCACGACCTTGGCCAGTGCTTCGTCTTCGATATCGAGCTCTATCTTGGCCATCTCCATTCTCCTTATTGGCGCCAGTGCAGCAGGCAGCCGCCAAAGCGCACCAGGGCGACCTCCCGAACGACGCCAGCCAGGCATTCGCGGCTTAACACGGCGCGGGCCTTCATCGCTTGTGGCAAAGGGCCAGTGACGGCCAGCAGCGGGGTGTGGCGCACCTGACTGGTGCGGACTTCATATCCTCTGGCCGTCAACCAGTGGCTGAGCTGTTCGGCAGTCTTGTGCAAATTACTGCGCAGATTCTTTTTCATCCCGTTCTCCTTGTGATTCATCACCGGGCCCACTGCTTATTCCGAGCCCAACCCCCGCCAACCGTTATTTGCCTTCTTGCTTGTCGAGCAGTCGGTTGTATTTGATACCCATGATTTTCAGCTCTTCCGCCAGCAGCTCACTCAGGATGCGCAGCGACGAACTGGCATTGTCGCCATCGCTCTTGGCCTGACGGCGTAACCTGGAGAGGGTCGCCTCTGCGTCATAGCGAGCCGTTTTCTGTGACCCTTTGCCCTGCTCCACCGATAACCGCATCGGGCGGCGCAGTTGCTGCTCCTCCGTCAGCTGGCTATGGGGGCAACCTGAGCGGCAAGCCTTCCAGAGCTTGATATCCATCGGGCTGCTGCCCACGTCACTGGGGCCACGGCGCTGATGGGCAAGGCACTGATGAACAGGGATCGCGCCAAGAATTGGGCAAATCACCTTTTGACCCATCAGGTTGCCCTCAACCAGCATCTGCACCCGCGCCAAATCGCCTGGGTATTTCTCGTTACACACCTGGCTGATAAGGGTGCGCGACAAGCCGAGCTTTTCAGCCACCACCGCCAGTGAAGTGGCGGCGACCTCTGCCTTTAACACCTCAAGCCACGTTTCCATGTTCGCCCTCCTCAACCAGGAACGGATAAAGCCGTTGCTGGTTCTGATCCCAACAGCCATTCCTGCGAACAATTGGGGCGTGGCGGCCGGTATTGCGCACCAACATGTACCGACTTGGCATATGTTTATCTGAGCAGCTTGAATTCAACTGTTTGAGATACCCCGTATTTACCAATGCATATAGGTACCCAGCGACAGTGTGACCCGAAGCTCCGCTCGCCATGACCAACCCCGGCTTACTTACCGTTTTATTGATCTTCATTGAATTCCACATTTTCTGTTGTCGGCTTTTAATCGGGGCTCGCCGCTTTTCCCTGGTACTCACAGGTTCGGCACCCCATCCCGGAGGAATGCTTGATATTGCGGTCTGATTGACCCGGTAATACCGGGTCACCCCCTTACAGCCCATCAGTATTAAGTGACCGCTTTCATGCCACTTTTTCACCAGCCTACTTGCGTAATTTCTGGTCACACTGATCTGCTTACTTAATAAAACAGAATCAAATTCGAACCCTTGGGTAATCCATAACCAGGCTATTTCTGTTTTGCTTTTATTAGCGCTATTTCCAACCACTGGTATCCCTCCCGTGCTTTATTGTTATTGAGGTATATCTGGGCGCTAACGGCGCTGACGCACGTCTTGGAACAGATCGCTGGGGTCAACATCCTCCAGGCGGATAATGCGAGCGTCAGAGGCCATGGCCATCTTCTCGATCTTGTCGAGGGCGCTGACGATGGTGCGTACCATACCGTTGGAACGTTTGCGGATGAGATCCAGCAAGGCTTCGTCAATCTCCACATCCACCTCCAGCATTTCGCGGGCGAAGAGGGCAACGTCTTCCAAGTCGGCGGCCTTGAATTCAATCCACTGGGAGATGCGATTAAATAGCTGCTTGCGCTGGCTGATGCGACGGGCAATCTCTTCCATCCCGACCAGGATCAGCGGTTGTTCGGTGGCATCGTAGATATCGCGCAGGGTCTCCATGATGCGGGCATTGCCAATCACGTGATCCACCTCGTCAACAAACAGCACCAGCTCCTGCGCCCGCACGGCCTCGACGATACCGTCGATCTGGGCGCGTAAGCTGTGACGCGGAGCCAAGCCGATCTCGCGGGTGATGCCATCCATCAAACTGGTGAGGGTATCGGCCTTGTAGCAACGCACAAACACCCCATTCACCTCATCCTGATTGAACAGCCACTCAACGGCAGTGGTCTTGCCAAAACCGGTAGACCCGTGCACCAAACCGATTCCAGGCACCATGCTGGAACGGTTGAGCAAGTTATCGAGCAACTGCTCGGTCTTGAGCATGTTTTTGACTTCAACGATCTTGTGTTTCATAGTGTTTATGTCCTTTATCTATGGTTTAAACAGGGCTGCACGTTATCCATTGGCTTGGGTGTGACGGGTGGCCCTAACTTCATCCAGATGGCGATTGATTCGTTTTGCCATCAGCTTGTGGCTGTAGAGGTACTTGGTCAGCCACTCCTTCTCCCGCTCGCTCAGCGGTGAATCCAATTCTTTTTCGGCCAAATGGATGGCCTGTTCGTATTCGGTTTTAAGCGCCCGAGACTCCTGCCCTGCCGTGGCTTCTACTCGCTTGGCTTTCTCCTCGCGTCTTGCTTCGATGGCGGCCAGTTCTGCCACGCTGAATCCGACCGGTTCACTGGGTGCCGCAACCCCTGTCAGGGCGGCCAACGCCGGATTGTCGAGATTCAGATCCGAGCGCTTGAACTGGGCCACATCCTTGGCCTGATCGACAAAGTGATTGACCACATCCTGGTGCAACTGGTCGATGCCAAACGTCTTGGCCACATTGCGCATCTCGCGGCGGAAGCGGGCCAGCGCCTTGGCATCCTCACGCTTGGCGGCGCGGAATGCGTCTGGGCTGATGCCATTGCCGAGCAGTTCGGTATTGATGGCCTCCACTCGCTCTCCCCAGTCTCCGGTGCGGTACAAGGTGGCGCGGCCCACATCGTTGGGATCGAGAAACACGCTGACCCGCTGCCCCTTCCAGGTGTGCTCCAACAGCTCCGGGGCGCTGTATTTCAGGCTACCGGCCTTGATAAAGCCCTTGGAAACGGTCGCCTCACCGATATGGTTGAGCAGCAGATCCAACGCAGACTCATCGGTAATGGCCCGGCGCTGATAACGGGCGCTCTGGTACTTCTCGTTTGGGGTCATCCCCAGTGAGCTGTGCTTTTTGTTGTGGTAGCGGGCATCCAGCCAGTTATCGAGCAGGGTCTGCAGCTCTTGGGCTGTCATCGCCAACTCAAAAATTTCTTTTTCCGCATCCGGTTTGCGCTTCTCTTCCAACCGCTGGGCAAAGCTCTTGCGGGCTTCAATCACCTGCCGGTCAGCCACGCAGTGGCCTATATAGGAGGGCAGCAACTCGATCAGGCCGTGGCTCAGGGTGCGGAAAAATCGCTCGATAAAAGGCTTTTCCCAACCCGAATAGGCATTGGATCGGCTGACATTGATATCCAGCAGATTGCAGATCGACATCACCCGCTGACTCACGTAGTCAGAGCCGTTATCGGTACGCATCACACCGTTGTCGTTGAGGGTGCCCCAGGCCAACAGGGTCTTGCGCAGCAGCAGGCAGATCCCCTCACTGGAGGAGCTCTTGGCCACCAGCAGACGAACGCGGCGAGTAAACACGTCGATCACCGCGATAATGCTGTGACGGCCATCCACTAACATGGCATCGACGGGAGTGCTGTCGAACTCCCACACATCGTTCGGCTGACCCATCCAGGGGTACATTTCCTCAATAGCTGTGCGGTATTTGTTGTTGTAGGCGTCCGGGTTGGTGGCATAGGTAAAGGCCACTTTGTTTTCAGCCAACCACTTGACCATCCAGCGGCGCAGGGATGACTGGCTAGGGATGTGCCATCCCAGCTTGTTCATCTCGTTGTACTCGGTGGCAAGCTCATGCAGAGCGCCCCACTTGTTGGCAAGGTGTGGCTTGGCCGTCACCAATGCGGTGAGGAACTGGGCCAACTCAGGGCTTTGCTCAACGGTTGATGGCCGTTCACGCTGATAATTGCCAGCCAGTGCAGCTGGGCCTTCATTAGCCAGCGAGCTTTGCCAACGGCGCAGCGTGATCAGGCTGAATGGTTTTTGCCGCTCATAGACGCTGGCTGGCAACTGCAGGCTGCGGGTACGGTATGCCTCGATAAAGATCCGGCGACCAACCTCCCCTTGCTGGCAGGCGTGATAAGGCGCCAGAAAGATATCGGCGGCCTGCAAAATCAGCAGTCTGGCATCTACTTTTTTGCGTGGGGCTTCGCTCAGGGTCAGCAGTTTGCGGCCAGCATCAGGCTTGACCGGGCGATCCCGCTCCAATAGCTTGGCCATCGCCTTGCCGCCAGCACTGTGATCGGTCACAGCCTGACCTTGCTCAGCCACAGCCTGCTCCGCCAGATAACGGCGGGTTTCTGCTGGCAAAGAGCTGATATGATATTCGCTACCTTTCTTGTCAGAACATTTGCGCGCACTGAATTGTGCTGTTTTGGCTCGGTATCTGACTCCCTGAACTGTGGCAGGCATTCCGGGCAGACTCACCAGCTCCATTGGTGTGAACCACTCTTTCATTTGTTACCTCCGTACAGGTCAACACCAAGGGTCGTGCCAAGAGCCTGCATAACTCTCGATGAAACCGTGCCATTCGCTGGTTTTCTCTGTTTGCACGGGGCATAAGTGTGAATACACTCCTGCACAGTACGGGGCCGAAAACCATGCTCAATGGCCCAGTTCCTAACGGAGTAACCTCTCTTCTTAAGCTCTCCGTAGATGTGATTGGCTGTACTTATGCTCATGGGGTCACCGTGATACAATTTGAAAAATCTTTCGCGCATTGCGCGAACAATTTGATTGTTGATCATCTCAATAGAGATGACAACAAGAGTTTTATTACTTTCTCGCGCAAAATAATCTCTTTTGAGATGATTTTGATTTTTTCATTAAGTTTCAATTGGTTATAAGAAAAGAAAGTAAGACAACGAAAAGAAAGTGCTCTTTCTTTTCCAGGGGGAAGAATGGAAAGTGAATTCAAGGAGCGGTTAGAACAAGTTCTTGCGGGACAAAGTGCGCGCTCTTTTGCAGCAAAGGCCGGAATGGCAGATACAACTTTGCGGCAATACCTCTATGGTCGTTCAGAACCCAACATGTCCCAGCTCATCAAGATCGCCAAAACCGCAGGGGTAAGCATTGATTGGCTCGCCACTGGGCGTGGCCCAAGAGAAGAATGTGAGTACCACAAGGTAACTAACACTGAAGGTACTGATTTATTTGAAGAAGAATACGCATTGATCGATGGTTACCACATTGCCGTCAGCGCCGGACATGGCGCGTTTAATGATGACCATTGTGTTAAACGCAGGCTGGCGTTTCGCCGTAAGTGGCTCAAATACCGCCAGTTGAACCCAGATAACCTGGTAGTGGTGTTTGCCAAGGGGGACAGCATGGAGCCAACGATCCATTCTGGCGACTCTATCCTGGTGGATATCAGCCGCAACCAGATCCAGGATGGTGGCCTGTTCGTGCTTCGCCTGGGGGATGAACTCTATGCCAAGCGGCTTCAGAAGCGCGTTGATGGCGGGGTGAACATCATCAGCGACAATAAAACCGGATACGACACCCTGGCGGTTATGCCGAACGAGCTGGACTCGTTGAGCATCATTGGCAAGGTGGTTTGGCTCGGGCATGATTTTTTTTAACTGCGACTATCTGAAATTGTGATGTGGCCTCGCCAAGCTATTTGGCCGCTGCATTTAAACACCCGGTTAAACCACCAGTTCAAGGGTAAATCTCGTTTATCATTTCCGGCGCATTAAACACCATATTCATGCGCCGTCTTTCATTTTGGCGCCGCGCGCGCCTGCCACCTTCGGATCGCCTTCTAAGCCTTGTCAGCCTTGAGTTTGTCCCACGAATTCCCACTTACTTTCGGCTGCTCCCGGTTTTTTCATTCTCTGTGGTCGGTTACACCATGCTGAAAAAAGGGATGAAAAATGTAAGAAAGTGCAAATTGATGCACAAATAAGCCACACAAGGGGGGCCTAACTGCATATAATGTGCCTACTTTGCACATTACCAGGAAGGAGTTCGCCCTTGGATGCCGCTACCATCAACAGTTTCTTTTTTGTCGCTGCCCTGTTGGTGGGAGCCAGCGTACTGTTGAGCGCCCTCTCTTCCCGCCTCGGTATTCCCATTCTGGTTATCTTCCTCGCCGTCGGCATGCTGGCCGGTGAAGATGGCCCCGGTGGCATCCACTTCGCTGACTACTCCATCGCCTATCTGGTGGGCAACCTGGCGCTCGCCATCATCCTGCTCGACGGCGGCATGCGCACCCGGGTCTCCTCGTTCCGGGTGGCACTCTGGCCTGCCTTGTCGCTGGCGACGGTCGGGGTGGCCATCACCACCGGCCTGACGGGGCTCGCCGCTGCCTGGTTGTTTGACCTCAACCTGATGCAGGGGATGCTGATCGGCGCCATTGTCGGCTCCACCGATGCGGCGGCAGTCTTCTCCCTGCTCGGTGGGCGCAGCCTCAACGAGCGGGTGAGCGCGACGCTGGAGATAGAGTCAGGCAGCAACGACCCCATGGCGGTGTTTCTCACCGTCACCCTGATCGAGGTGCTCGCCACCGCCCAGCAAGGGCTGGATGGGGGCTTCCTGCTGCTGCAACTGGTCAAGCAGTTTGGACTTGGTGCCGGGATTGGCCTTGGCGGCGGCTGGCTGCTGTGGCGCCTTATCAACACCGCCCGCTTGGCGCCGGGGCTCTATCCGCTGCTCACCGTCAGCGGCGGTCTGCTGATCTTCGCCCTCACCACGGCGGTCGGTGGCAGCGGCATTCTCGCCATCTATCTGACCGGTCTGTTGCTCGGTAACCTCGCCCTGCGCAGCCGCAGCACCACATTGTCGGTGCTGGACGGTCTGACCTGGCTCAGCCAGATCGGCATGTTTCTGGTGCTGGGGCTGCTCGCCTCCCCCCACAAGCTGCTGCCCATCGCCCTGCCCGCGCTGGCGCTGGCGATGTGGATGATCCTGTTTGCCCGCCCGGTGTCGGTCTGGATCGGGCTGCTGCCATTCAAGAACTTCGCCCCCCGCGAGCGCTGGTTTATCTCCTGGGTCGGCTTGCGCGGCGCCGTGCCCATCATTCTGGCGGTGTTCCCCATGATGGCGGGGCTGCCCAACGCCCAGCTCTACTTCAACGTCGCCTTCTTCGTGGTGCTGGTCTCGCTGATTTTGCAGGGCAGCTCGCTACCGCTGGCATCAAAACTGGCGCGGGTGGAGGTACCAGCACCACCGTCGCCCATCAACCGCTCCGGACTCGAGATCGATCTCGACAGCCAGTGGGAGACCTTCGTCTACCAGCTGGGGGAGGAGAAGTGGTGCATCGGCTCGCCACTGCGGGATCTGCAGATGCCCGCCGGCACCCGGATCTGCGCCCTGTTTCGTGGCCGCGAGCTGCTCCACCCCTCGGGCAGTACCTGTCTGCAGGCCGATGACATCCTTTGCGTCATAGGTCACGAACGAGACCTCCCTGCCCTCGGTCAGCTGTTCAGTCAGGCGCCGGAACAGGATCTCGGCCCCCGCTTCTTCGGTGACTTCCTGCTGGAAGCGGCGGCACGGCTGGTGGATCTCGCCCCTCTCTACGGTCTGGATGTGAGCGAGGTGGCGGATCAGACACTGGGCGATTTTATTGCCAGCCAGTTGGGCGATAATCTGGTGGTCGGTGACAACATCGAATGGCAGGGCCTGATCTGGACCGTGGCCGAAATGGACGAGAGCGTGCCGGGCAAGATCGGGGTGCGCTTTCAGGAAGAGGACCCGGTCTGACCGACCGTCCCGTATCAAGTCCCCAGCAAGAAGGGAGAGAGTTATGCCATATCAAAGTTTGCTGTCCGGCCCCCTGCCCCCCGCTGCCAATCTGGGGGTCATTGAAGGCTTTTTTGGCAAGGGATGGAGCTGGCAGGCCCGCGCCCGCTACGCCCAGTGGCTGCCACGCCACGGCTACGGCTTCTATATCTATGCACCGAAAGAGGATGGCTATCTGCGCAAGCACTGGGCCCTCCCCTGGCCCGAGCAGCAGCTGGCGGATCTCGCCGAGCTGGCGCGCCAGTGCCGCGCCAACGGACTCGCCTTCGGGGTGGGCTTGAGCCCCATGGGGGCGCATCATGACTACGATCGCAAGCGCCCGGCACTGCTCGAAAAAGTGCGCCTCATCGACGAGATGCTGCAGCCTGACATTCTGGCGGTGCTGTTTGACGACATGAAGGGGGATACCCCGGATCTGGCCCGTCACCAGCTCACCATCGCCCACGACATCGCGGCCCACAGCAAGGCGACCCGCCTCATCTTCTGCCCCAGCTACTACTCGACCGATCCAGTGCTGGAGAAGGTGTTTGGCGCCATGCCACCGCGCTATCTGGAGGAGCTTGGCGAGCAGCTCGACCGCCGTTTCGAGATTTTCTGGACCGGCCCCAAGGTCTGCTCCAGCGAATATCCGGCCAGCCACCTCAAGCAGGTGACCGAACTGCTCGGCCGCAAGCCCTTCCTGTGGGACAACTACCCGGTCAACGATGGCAGCAAGGCGAGCAGCTACCTGCACCTGCGCGCCTTCGAGAACCGCCCCGCCGAGCTGGCGGAGCTGGTCTCTGGCCACGCGGTCAACCCGATGAAACAGGCGGCGCTCTCCGCCCTGCCCCTCGCCACCCTGCCGATGAGCTACCGACTCGGCAAACAGTACGATCCCGACAAGGCGCTGCATGCCGCCCTCAACGCCACCTGCGGCCCGCAGATTTCGGCGATGATCGAGGCCGACCTACCGCTGTTTCAGGATCTGGGGCTGGCACAGCTCACCCCCGAGCAGATTGCCGCCCTCAAGGCGCGCTATCTGCCGTTTCGTGACCAATCCTGCGTCGACGAAATCGTGCGCTGGCTGGACGGGGAGTATGTGTTCGATCCCGACTGCCTGACCGATTAAACCGCCCCTGCGGGGGCAGAAAGGAGGTTGTATGGATGCACACCTGCTTTACCAGAATCTGGCGGTGATCGCCGCCTTCTTGCTGGTCTACAGCCTGATCGCGGGGCGCTTTGAATCAAAACTGGTCAACGGCCCCCTGCTCTTTCTGCTGACCGGCTGGCTACTGGGACCCGGTGGGCTGGAGCTGCTCTCCCTCTCTATCGACAGCGCCGGCATCAAGCTGCTGGCCGAGCTGACTCTGGTCATCGTGCTGTTCAACGATGCCGCCAACACCAACTGGCAGGTATTGCTGGCCAACCGCCAACTCCCCATCCGGCTTTTGCTGATTGGCCTGCCCCTCACCCTGCTCTGTGGTGCCCTGTTTGGCCACTGGATCTTCCCCGACCTGCCACTGCTGGAGATGGCCATCCTCTCCACCATTCTCGCGCCCACCGATGCGGCGCTCGGCAAAGCGGTGGTAAGCAACCCCGCGGTGCCTGCACCTGTGCGCGAAGGGCTCAATCAGGAGAGCGGCCTCAACGACGGCATCTGCGTACCTGTGCTGCTTCTGCTGCTGGCTCTTATCGCCCCCACCGAGCAGCACGCAGGCACCGCCACCTTGGCCATCACCCTGATGCTGGAGGAGATCGGTATTGGCCTGCTGGTCGCTTTTGTGTTGACCAGCCTCACCATCCGGCTACTGAAAATCTCCTATCTCAACGGCTGGCAACTGCCGCTCTGGCGCCAGCTCACCATGCCGGGGCTGGCCCTGCTCTGCTTTGCGCTGGCCCAGACTCTCGGGGGGAGCGGCTTTATCGCCGCCTTTGTCGGCGGCCTCTTTATCGGCCACCGGCTCGGCGAACACAAGCACGCCTATATGGACAGCTGCGAAGGCTACGGCGACCTGCTCTCCGTGGTGATCTGGATGGTGTTTGGCGCGACCCTGATGCCCATTCTGCCGGAGCTGCTGCACTGGCAATACTGGCTCTATGCCATTGCCAGCCTCACCCTGCTGCGGATGGTGCCGGTCTGGCTGAGCCTCATCGGCACCGGCCTCAAGCCGGAGCTCAAGCTCTTTATCGGCTGGTTCGGCCCGCGGGGCCTTGCCAGCATCGTCTTTGCGGTGATGGTGCTGCAAAACGAGCCAGCCCTGATTGGCCAGCGCCCCATCATCGCCACCGTGCTCTGCACCATCATATTGAGCGTCATCCTGCACGGCCTCACCGCCAACCCCTGGGTCGAGCGTTTCAAGCCTCGCTGAGCCACCCGGCGCCCCATAAAAAATGCCACCTTGCGGCTGTCTCTTGCTCACAACTGTTGATGCTCAAGAGACAGCGCCAGTTCATAGCCTGCAAGGTGTAGTGGTCAACTAAATCCGGACACTTGGTTAGGCCGTTCTTCGGCTTGTGCTGGCGGTATCCCGTCATTGTGTTGATGTGGACGCCGCCAGTTGTAGTAATCCATCAGGTAGTAACTGATATCCCGCTTCGCCTCTCGCAAGCTCATATATCCCATAGCCGGGAGCCACTCTGACTTCAGGCTTCTGAACAACCGTTCCATCGGGGCGTTATCCCAGCAGTTTCCACGCCGACTCATACTCTGGGTCATGCGATAGCGCCACAGTCGTTACCGAAATGCCCGACTGCCATATTGGCTGCCCTGGTCGGAGTGAAATAGCACACCGGATGGGCAACCCCGCTGCTGATAGGCCATCTCCAGTGCTTTGATTGCCAATTCTGCATCAGGCTTATCAGACATCGCCCAGCCCACGACCCGCCGGGTGTGCAGGTCAAGCACCGCTGCCAGGTAATGCCAACGACCACCGGCCCAGACGTAGGTGATATCGCCACACCACACCTGATTGGGTTGCTGGACATCAAATTCTCGGGCCAGCAGATTGTGAATATCCGGTCGTTCTGACCGTGCCACCTTATAACGGTGTGCGCCCGGCTGTTTGGATGCCAGTCCGGCCTCCTTCATCAGGTTACGTACTTTGAATCGACCAATCTGATACCCCAACTCCCGCATCATCGACATCAAGGCACGGCTGCCCGCTGAGCTCCGGCTTTCTTTGAATAACCGGCGCAACTCGCTGCGCTGCTGCATACGCTCACGGTTAATCGCCCGCCTGCGAGCCAGATAGTCGTAAAAACAGGATGTTGGAACATCGAAAGCACAGCAGACCAAGGTGATGGGGGCTTGCTCCCTTAATCGGTCTATCAGCGCATACGTGTGAACTCGTCCGCCATCAAGAGAGCAGTAGCCTTTTTTAGAATGTCCTTTTCACGTTCGAGCCGGTTGATACGGGCTTCCAGCTCCTGAATTTTCTGCTGCTCCGGAGTCAGTGCTTTGCTGATTGGGGTTGTGCCGCAGCGTTCGGATTGGAGCTGCTGAACCCAGCGACGAAGTACGGTTTCACCGACATCCAGTGAACGGCTGGCTTCAGGGACAGAATATCCCTGGTCGAGCACCAGGGATGCGGCTTCGAGTTTGAATTTCGGCAGTAAATGAGCGACGTAATCTTGTCATTGAACACCTCAGGTCATGGTGGCGACTGTACCACCTAAAATGGTGTCCGGGATGATTAGACCACTACACTTTGTGCCCAGCAGCCCTTGGCAGCTCTCCCTGCGCGGCAGGCTCCTCTTTGATAAATCGCAACTGCAGCAACCGTACCGCGATAAAGGCCAGGGTGACGCTCATACGCGTCAGGTTCTCCCGGCTCTGCATCCTCAACGCCTCGACCCGCGTGCCTGCACTCTTCCAGACCTTGTGGTAATCCTCGATGAGCCAGCGCCGCTCGTAATGACGTTGGCCATGGTGCTGCCAAGCCGGGTGGCGAGTGTCTTGACGGTTTGCTCCCATTTGTAACTCTCTTTCTCCTGATAGGGGCGGGTCGCATATTGGGCATGCTGCCCTCGTTTGCTGACATCGCGGGTCAAGATTTGCTGGGCGGCCAAGCCCACCGCCTTGCGCTCGTGCGGCGCGAACAGCAGCACGGAATGAGCCAGCAGGGCACGACAGCTGCCCTGGTTGGTGTGGCCCAACTCGTCTCTGACGCTGGCATCATTGAAGGTAAGGGCCGTGGTGTCTTCCAGCGCCAACAAGAGGGAATTGTCTCTGGCATGGACGGCAAAGCCGGCGTTGGCAATGGCCTCGGCACTGACATGTGGGCTGCGAATGAAGCGGTATGCGCCTTCCATATCAGCAGGTGAGAGGGGAAGGTGTGACACGCAATCTCCTGGTTGGTGAGCAAGGGCAGTGGCAAGGGCCACGAGTCTTCTGGTGCGTCTTGGGTCGTTAAGGTTGGCGTGACCAAACTGTGTCTGCGCCCAGTGCGCCGGTTGAATGAAGGGCATGTTAGAACCAGGGAAGAGAGTGATGAAAGGTTCAGATCACAGAATGGGAGAGAAGTTCAAAAAAATCCCCAAGCGATGCTTGGGGATTTTTGTATAAGAAACAGGCCAATTGGCCGCCCTTGATGTTTCTTAGCGAATCGTCGCCATCTGCCGCACACATCGCTGCTCTCTGTCATCCACCCGCTTGGCAAACCAGGCGGTGGTGAGGTTGCGAGTAATTTTCGGGCTCTTTAGCTGAATGCCGGGCAGGATGGCGCGGGGCAGTCGCTTGCCCGCTTGCTTGTCGGCCAGGGTAAAGATGCGATGGTAGAGATCGGTCTCGGCAAATTCGGCGGTATCCCCTTTGCGAAGGCTCTGGTGGATCGCCTGCTTGCTCATATTGACCCGGTTGGCGAGGGTGTAGACGGCAAGCTCGGTATTGCCCGGCAGATCCGAGTCATAGCGGATCAGATCCCCGTCCAGCGCCAGAGTTTTGCCACTCAAACGGCTGACGGCGGCCTGAAAGGCGGCATTACGACTGGCGTACCAGCCGGCGTTGAAATCGGCAAAGCGGTAGAGGGTATCCGGGTAGTCGGCGGGATAACCGAAGATATGTTTGGTGCCAAACCAGATGCCGCCGCGACGGGTAAAGACTTCGTGGCGGATGGAATCCTTGATTGGATAGGGGTAGCCACGGGCGTTGGCCTCGGCAAAGGCGATGCTCACCTGCATCGGGCCACCGGTATGCACCGGGTTGAGGTTGCCAAACAACGTCTTGCCCATCGGCAGCATGCTGATCATGTCTTCGAAGATTTCACTCATCTCCCGCTCGGTACGCAACTTGTCGATCCGCTCGGCATAGCTCTTGCCGGTGGGCGAGTTGATGGAGAGCGCGGCCCGCACCATAAATTCGGGGATCAGCAGCTTGGCTGCCCGTGAGTTGATCTCTTTCCAGGCAATCTTGCCAAGGCCCGGCACCACGGGGTCGGCCTGATAAGTGGCTTCCTGCTCCGCCACCGCCAGCACGCTACAGACATTGTGATCATTGACCGCCACCCCCTGGGTGGTGAGCGCCGTCACCACGTCGTTGGCCCACCCCTGTTTGTCAGGCACCTGACGGGGCAAGAAGCGCACGATGCGGCTCTTCATATCCGCCGGTTTGCGCGGCTGCATGGCAGGCGGCGTTTTGAGGTTGCTTACGCTCGCCTCTTTGGCGGGCGCGGAGGCGGGATCACTGGCACAACCGGCCAGCAGCAAGGCAGAGCAGAAGGCAAGAAGAAGACAGGAAGGCAAAGCGGTCATAAGCATGTCCATTTTTTGTAGGCCCTACAGGCAGCGCCGCTGGCACTGCACTGACAAGCAAAGTAGGGCCATTGTAGAGGATTGCTTGCTGCAGTTGAAACCCGCGCTCGCAGCATCCCCTCCCCTTGCCAGCTTTTGCCACCCCACGCGCCATCCGTTGTCTGCGATGCGGAACTCATGACCTTCTTCAAGGATTCACCCGGCCCGAACCGAACGGTGAGCGCCTGATAAAAAGAAACCCCCGCCATCGCTGGCGGGGGTTGGTCGTCTGGCAAGGCGGGCTGATGCCCGCAGCAAACTCTTAGCGGTTTTTCACCTTCTGGTGCAGCTCCTGCACCGAGTTGACGTTGGCGGTGGCATCCACGCTGATGGCCATGCAGGTGGCAAACGCCTCATTCATGGTGGTGGTATACGCCACTTTGTTTTGCAAGGCGGCGCGACGCAGCTGCTTGGAGTCCTGGATCGCTACCCGCCCTTCGGCGGTGTTGACGATGTAGGTGTACTCGCCATTCTTGATGCGGTCGAGAATGTGCGGGCGACCTTCGTGCACCTTGTTGACCAGACGCGGGTTGATGCTCGCCTCACCCAGCGCGACCGCGGTGCCGTGAGTGGCATCCAGCTCGTAGCCCAGCTCCAGCAGCTTGGCAGCCAAGTCAACCACCTGCGCCTTGTCGCTGTGACGCACTGACAAGAGGGCACGACCCTCTTTCGGTACGGCGTGGTTGGCACCCAGCTGCGCCTTGGCATAGGCCTCGGCAAAGCTGCTGCCCACCCCCATAACCTCACCGGTAGAGCGCATCTCTGGCCCCAGCAGCGGGTCAACCCCCGGGAACTTGGCAAACGGCAGTACCACCTCTTTCACCGAGTAGTAGGGTGGGATGATCTCTTTGGTGAAGCCCTGTTCTTGCAGCGACTGACCGGCCATCACACGGGCGGCAATCTTGGCCAGCGGAGCACCGGTCGCCTTGGAGACAAACGGCACGGTACGGGCGGCACGCGGGTTCACCTCGATGAGGTAGATGTCATCGCCCTTGACCGCGAACTGCACGTTCATCAAGCCGATAACGCCGAGCTCCAGCGCCAGTTTGCGCACCTGCTCGCGGATCTCGTCCTGAATCTTTTTGGACAGGGTGTAAGGAGGCAGGGAGCAACCGGAGTCACCAGAGTGAATACCGGCCTGCTCGATGTGCTCCATGATGCCGCCGATGACTACATCGGTGCCGTCGCAGATGGCATCCACGTCCAGCTCGGTGGCATCGTCCAGGAAGCGGTCCAGCAGTACCGGCGATTCGTTGGAGACGCTCACCGCCTCGGCGAAGTAGCGACGCAGATCCTGCTCGTCATAGACGATTTCCATGGCGCGGCCACCCAGCACGTAGGAGGGGCGAACCACCAGCGGGTAGGTAATGCGCTCGGCCAGCAGCACGGCCTGCTCCAGCGCGGTGACGGTGCCGTTTTCCGGCTGCTTGAGGCCGAGGCGCTCGACGGCAGACTGGAAGCGCTCGCGGTCTTCGGCGCGGTCGATGGCATCCGGGCTGGTACCGATGATCGGCACGCCGTTGGCCTCCAGCGCTCGGGCCAGTTTCAGCGGGGTCTGGCCACCGTACTGGACAATCACGCCCTTGGGTTTTTCGATGCGCACGATTTCCAGCACATCTTCCAGGGTCACCGGCTCGAAGTAGAGACGATCCGAGGTGTCGTAATCGGTAGAGACGGTCTCCGGGTTACAGTTGACCATGATGGTCTCGTAACCATCTTCGCGCAGGGCCAGCGCTGCGTGCACGCAGCAGTAGTCGAACTCGATACCCTGACCGATACGGTTCGGGCCGCCGCCGATGATCATGATCTTGTCGCGGTTGCTCGGAGCCGCTTCGCACTCCTCGTCATAGCTGGAGTACATGTAGGCGGTGTTGGTGGCGAACTCGGCGGCGCAGGTATCTACCCGCTTGTAGACCGGGAAGATGTTGTGGCGGGCGCGCAGTTTGCGCACTTCCCCTTCGGCCACACCGAGGATCTTGGCCAGACGGGCATCGGCAAAGCCTTTGCGCTTGAGGGCGCGCAGGAAGTCGGCATCCAGACCGGCCATGCCGCGCTCTTTCACCTCTTCTTCCAGCTTCACCAGATCTTCAATCTGTACCAGGAACCAGGGGTCAATCTTGGTCAGCTTGAAGATACCATCCATGGAGAGACCGGCGCGGAATGCATCGGCGATATAGAAGATACGGTCGCTACCTGCATCCTGCAGCTCGTGACGGATGCGGGTCAGGGAGTCCGGGGCATTGAGGTCAACCATGGGGTCGAAGCCGGTTTTGCCGGTTTCGAGGCTGCGCAGCGCCTTGTGCAGGGACTCCTGGAAGTTGCGGCCGATGGCCATCACTTCGCCGACCGACTTCATCTGGGTCGTCAGACGGTCGTTGGCACCGGCGAATTTTTCGAAGTTGAAGCGCGGCACCTTGGTGACCACGTAGTCGATGGCCGGCTCGAAGGAGGCCGGAGTGCGACCGCCGGTGATGTCGTTCATCAGCTCGTCGAGGGTGTAACCGATGGCGAGCTTGGCAGCGATCTTGGCGATGGGGAAACCGGTCGCCTTGGAGGCCAGCGCGGAGGAGCGCGACACCCGCGGGTTCATCTCGATGATGACCATGCGACCATCTTTCGGGTTGATACCGAACTGGACGTTGGAGCCGCCGGTCTCGACGCCGATTTCGCGCAGCACCGCCATGGAGGCGTTGCGCATCAGCTGGTACTCCTTGTCGGTCAGCGTCTGGGCTGGCGCGACCGTGATGGAGTCACCGGTGTGGATACCCATGGGGTCGAAGTTTTCGATGGCGCAGACGATGATGCAGTTGTCGTTGCGATCCCGCACCACTTCCATCTCGTACTCTTTCCAGCCGATCAGCGACTCGTCGATGAGCAGCTCTTTGGTCGGCGACAAGTCCAGACCACGCTCGCAGATCTCGACGAACTCTTCGGTGTTGTAGGCGATGCCGCCACCCGAGCCGCCCATGGTAAAGGAGGGACGGATGATGCAGGGGAAGCCGACCATCTGCTGCACGCCCCACGCCTCTTCCATGTTGTGGGCGATGCCGGCACGCGGGCACTCGAGGCCAATGCTGCGCATCGCCTTGTCAAAACGGGAGCGGTCTTCGGCCTTGTCGATGGCGTCGGCGGTGGCACCGATCATCTCGACACCGAACTCGGCCAGCACGCCATGCTTCTCCAGTGCCAGTGCGCAGTTGAGCGCAGTCTGGCCACCCATGGTGGGCAGAATGGCGTCCGGTCGCTCTTTCTTGATGATTTCGCGCACCACTTCCCAGGTGATGGGCTCGATGTAGGTGGCGTCTGCCATCTCCGGGTCGGTCATGATGGTGGCCGGGTTGGAGTTGACCAGAATGACGCGGTAACCCTCCTCGCGCAGGGCTTTGCACGCCTGGGCGCCGGAGTAGTCAAATTCGCAGGCTTGACCGATGACGATGGGGCCGGCGCCGAGGATCAGGATGCTCTGAAGGTCATTACGTTTTGGCATGAAACTCTTTCCTCTATTTCTTAGGCGCGATACTGCTTAATCAATTCAATAAAGTGGTCAAAAAGACCGGCACAGTCGTGCGGGCCCGGGCTCGCTTCGGGGTGCCCCTGGAAGCTGAAGGCCGGACGGTCGGTGCGATGGATGCCTTGCAGAGAACCATCGAACAGGGAGACGTGGGTGGCGCGCAGGCAATCCGGCAGGCTGTTCTTCGTCTACCGCAAAGCCGTGGTTCTGAGCGGTGATCATCACGGTGTTGTCATCAAGGCTCTTCACCGGATGGTTGGCGCCGTGGTGGCCAAACTTCATCTTGACGGTCTTGGCACCGGAGGCCAGACCCAGCAGCTGGTGACCCAGACAGATGCCGAACACCGGCGTGTTGGTATTAAGGAAAGCCTTGATGGCCTCGATGGCGTAGTCGCACGGCTCGGGGTCGCCGGGGCCGTTGGAGAGGAAGATGCCATCCGGATTCATCGCCAGTACCTCGGCGGCCGGGGTCTTGGCAGGCACCACGGTCAGGCGGCAGCCACGGTCAACCAGCATCCGCAGGATGTTGCGCTTGACGCCAAAGTCATAGGCTACCACGTGGTATTTCAGCTGGTCGGCATCCGGGGTGACATGCCCCTTGCCAAGCTGCCAGCTCCCTTCGGTCCAGTTGTACGCTTCACCAACCGTCACCTCTTTGGCCAGATCCATCCCCTTCAGACCGGGGAAGGCGCGGGCCTGTTCGAGGGCATAGGCTTCATCGACCTGTTTCCCGGCCAGAATGCAGCCAGCCTGAGCGCCTTTCTCGCGCAGGATGCGGGTCAGTTTACGGGTGTCGATGTCGGCGATGCCAACGATGTTGTGAGACTTGAGGTATTCGGAGAGGGATTGCTGATTGCGGAAATTGGAGGCAAGTATCGGAAGGTCCCGGATGATCAATCCCTGAGCATGGATCTGACTGGACTCTTCATCTTCGCTGTTGGTGCCGGTGTTGCCTATATGGGGGTAAGTGAGGGTGACTATCTGACGGGAATAAGAGGGATCGGTGAGGATTTCCTGATAGCCCGTCATCGACGTATTGAAAACCACTTCACCAACGGAACATCCCTCGGCGCCTATCGACACGCCTTTGAACACAGTTCCATCTTCCAGCACTAGCAATGCAGTGTGATTCAAGACAACCTCCAGTTATTTAGCTTTAAATTCAGCAATTTACCTGGGTGTTGCGGGCTCGGTTCCGGTCTTGGACAGGACTCGAACCCGGCAGATTTCTGGCAAATTGGGCGCATTCTACTTAAAAAAAGTGGCATTTCAACGTCTTTTCTCGAATGAAATGCATCTAAATTCAATAAAAAAGCAACATTACCCATTATCTATGCACTCAATCGCTTTGCAACCCCCTCCCATGAAAGAAAAGGAAAAACCACCACCAAAAGATGACACCAAGCCAGCAATAGCGACAAAAACCAACAAAAAAACCAATTAAAACAATGGAATTTATTTTCACACAAAAAACATTAATGACAGATTTAACGCTTTTATGATGACAAGAGTGAACATGAAAAATGGAAAACGTTTTTTCGTGTTTGAATTTTTAGTCTTTTCTTGCCGGTGTAAAAAAATGGCTTTATCCGCCATAAAGATGCTCAAATCTGTTACCTGGTGATGACATTCAGGAAGGGAAAATCTGGCAGTTCACGCAATAGTGTGATTTATAAGGCATTCAGTTAAAAATTACAGGCAGCGTGTCTTTTTACACAAACTCTGGCTAACTGACAGCAAAAACCCCGGCAAGCCGGGGTTTTTCACTGGGGTAGCAGTAGTACGAAAGTGCCGCTCAGAGGCATCACTTGAGATTGAGCACATCCTGCATGTCATAAAGACCGGCACCCTGCTGACCAAGCCACTTGCCCGCCCGCACAGCACCGTTGGCGAAGGTCAGGCGGCTGGAGGCCTTGTGGCTGATCTCCACCCGCTCGCCGATATCGGCAAACATGACGGTATGCTCCCCCACCAGATCACCAGCACGAATGGTGGCAAAGCCGATAGTGTTGCGATCCCGCTCGCCAGTGATCCCCTCGCGGCCATAGACGGCGCACTCTTTCAGATCCCGGCCCAGCGTTTTGGCGACCACTTCCCCCATGGAGAGCGCGGTACCGGATGGCGCATCCACCTTGTGGCGATGGTGGCCTTCGATGATCTCGATGTCGGTGTAATCCCCCATCACCTTGGCGGCCTGCTCCAGCAGTTTGAACACCAGGTTGACCCCGACCGAGTAGTTGGAGGCGAACACGATACCGATCTGCTTGCCAGCCTCTTTCAGAGCAGCCTTGCCTGCATCGTCAAAACCGGTGGTGCCGATCACCATCTGCTTGTGGTGGGCCAGCGCAAAGGCCAGATTGGCCAGGGTCACCTCGGGGCGGGTGAAGTCGATGATGAGATCAAACTCGTCACGCACCTTGTCCAGACTGTCGCTGATGGCCACACCCAGATGGCCCAGCCCATTGAGCTCACCGGCATCGAGACCGATCACCGCCGAGCCCGGCCGCTCCAGCGCAGCACCAACCACCACGCCATCGGTGTTGGTGATGGCCTCCAGCAGCACCTTGCCCATACGACCATTACAGCCCATCACGGCCACACGGATCGGATTGTCCATCTCCACCCTCTCATCTCTTTTAATTATGGAAAGAGACCGTTTTACCAGCCCGCGCCGGGTTTGAAAAGCCATGATACCACCACTCCTTGCTGCGCTCGCCAACAGCAGGGCCCACTGGCTGGCCAAGAACTTCCTTTTGGTTACAGGCCGCTTTTCATCGTTTCACACCATCATTTGGCAGACCGTGTGCCATCTGATAGGTTCGAACGAGTGAAATACCAGCATAAGCAAAATCAGGGCAACGCCCGTGTCGATATCAACCGAGGTGCAAGGATGAGCGCTGTATTACTGTTTGCAGTGGTGTTGGTATCACTGACCCTGGTCATGCTGGCCGCGGCTCTGCTGTTTGGCGGGCCGAGTCCTGCACCGGCGATGGCCAGCATCAACGACCCTTTCAAGGGGAATGGCTGGAGCAACATGCCACCTCTCTCAAGATACCCGGCGCGTGACGGCACGCAGCTGGCCTATCGGCACTATGGCGCAGAGGGCAATACGAAGAACAACAAGGTCAAGGGCAGCGTGGTACTGGTTCACGGCTCTTCTGCCAGCAGCCAGAGCATGCACAAGATGGCAAGCGCCTTTTCGCAAGCGGGATACGACGCCTACGCCCTCGATATTCGCGGCCATGGTGCATCAGGCAACAAAGGCACCATTGCCTACATCGGTCAGCTTGAAGACGATCTGGAAGATTTCATCAAGTCGGTGGCCCCCGCCAAGCCTGCAACACTCGTCGGTTTCTCGTCAGGGGGTGGCTTTGTGCTGCGTGTTGCTGGCAGTGCGCGACAACCCCTGTTCGAGAGCTATCTGCTGCTCTCCCCCTATCTCGGCCCCACCGCCGCCAACTACCGGCCCAACAGCGGTGGCTGGGTGCGTGTCGGCTTGCCTCGCCTCATCGCCCTGAGCATCCTCAACGGTTTCCATATTTCCGCACTCAACCATCTGACCGTGCTGAACTTTGCCCTTAATGATGAGGCGAAATCCCTGCTGACCCCCTCCTACTCCTTCAACCTTGCCTCTAACTTTCAGCCAGAGCGCAACTATCAGCAGAATTTACGCAATGTGCAACGCCCCTGCGCCGTGATCGCGGGTGCAAATGACGAAGTCTTCCAAACAGATCAACTTGAACCTGAGTTAAGACGTCTCGGCATCTCCTGGCCTGTCACCCTGCTGCCCGGAATTGGCCACATTCCCCTGACGCTGGAACAGGATGCTCTCGCGACAGCCGTTCAGGCGGTGGAGAAACTGACACAGTAACCACACAGCCCAGGTCTTGTGTCCACACGTTCTGGAAATATCCGCACCATGCTCACGTAGAGATAGAGAGAGGTGCGGCTGACGTTTGGCAGCGGGAGAAATCCCCAAGATGGCATGCAGAGATCTTATCGTTTCCCTCTTTCCTTATTAAAGGCACGCGATACCCCCAGATACCCGCTGACTGAGCCAGAACAGCAATGAACAATAAACAGCACTAACTTCTTTTTCCGAATATTCTTTGGATATCTCAATAACACCAGAATCATCAAACAAAAACACCTATCCATCTGGACGTCTATCTTGACCAAGCGAGGTTGACTCACTACTGTGGGCACCCCAATGCGGCAGGATGCCCGCCCTGTTTTCCCCCTATCCCTATCCGATACAGGTACAAAGCAGTTTATGACAGGAGGTCATTGTTCAATTTCAGAGGAACACATGATCCAGACTCAACCCAGTGCCAGGGCCTTGTTGCCACTTCTGGTTTTTCTCGCACTCTTTATCGGTACCGGTACCTGGCTGACCCTGCAGGGGGTCGAATTCGCCTTCTATCAGCTGCCCGCTCCGGTTGCTGCCCTGCCTGCGGTGATGCTGGCCCTGTTGCTTGGCAAAGAGAGCTTCAACAGCAATCTGGAGACCTTCTTCAAGGGGGTCGGCCACAGCAATATCATGGCGATGTGCCTTATCTATCTGCTGGCGGGCGCCTTTGCCAGCGTGGCCAAGGCCACCGGCGGGGTTGATGCTACTGTGGCGCTGGGCCTGTCGCTCATCCCTGGCTGGGCGCTGTTGCCCGGACTGTTCCTCATCTCTGCCTTTATTGCTACCGCTATGGGCACCTCCATGGGCACCATAGGTGCCGTGGCGCCGGTCGCGCTGGGCGTGGCGCAGGCGGCCGGTATCGATCCGGTACTGATGGCAGGTACCATTCTCTCCGGCGCAATGTTTGGCGATAACCTCTCCATCATCTCCGACACCACCATCGCGGCCACCCGCAGTCAGGGGTGCGAGATGAAGGACAAGTTCCGCGAGAACTTCAAGATTGCGGCCCCTGCTGCCATCGCGGTGATCCTGCTCTATCTGACCCTGGGCTCAGTGGGTGAATCCCCTGCCAACGGCAGTGCCATCGAGCTGTTCAAGGTGATGCCTTATCTGCTGATCCTGGGGCTGGCGCTCGCCGGAGTGAATGTGTTTGTGGTGCTGGGGATCGGTATTCTGGCCGCCGGTGCGGTGGGCATGATCAACGGCTACGCCATCGGTCAGTTCAGCAAGGATATCTATCAGGGCTTTACCGGCATGCAGGAGATCTTCCTGCTCTCCATGCTGATAGGCGGTCTCGGCGCCCTGATGGAGCGTCAGGGTGGTCTGGCCTGGATCAGCGAGCGCATCAGCGCCCTGATTGCCCGTTTCACTCGCGAGCACAATGGTGAACAGAACGAGAAAGCGGCCGAGCTCGGCATCGCCGGGGTGGTGAGCCTCACCAACCTCTGCACTGCCAACAATACCGTCGCCATTATCGTTGCGAGCAAGGTGGCCCGGGATCTGGCCGAACACCACGGTGTCACCCCGCGCCGCGCCGCCTCCATGCTCGATATTTTCTCCTGCGTGGTACAGGGTCTGATCCCCTGGGGCGCACAGGCGCTGCTGCTGGGATCCATCTTCGCCCTGTCGCCGTTGGCGGTGGTGAGCATGAGTTTCTACCCGATGGCACTCGCGGTAGCGGCACTCATTGCAGTGTTTGTGAAGCACCAGATGCGCGGCAAAGCTGACAAGTAACAGACCAGAGGCTGGTGCGCCGACATGCCGTCAACAGGGGCCACACCCTGGCCCTTGTTGACTCACTCTCGGATCCGCCAGCATTTATCCCACCGTTCCGGGCATCAGCCGTCCGGGACGGGGTTTCCCTGTCCCCCTTAACGTCAAGAGTGAATGTGCTAAGGTAGAGCGCGTTCAAGCCATCGATGCGCAGCTATACCAGAGGTTCCCCATGCATGAGTCCCAACCCGAACGTCAATCCCTGCGCCAACTAGTTCGTCAACGCCGCAAAAATCTGAGTCCGGCCGAGCAGCAAGCGGCGGCCCAACAGCTGCTGGCCCAGTTCAAGCAACACCCCGAGATCCTCGCCGCCAAACGCATTGCCCTCTATCTGGCCAATGACGGGGAGATCAACCCCTTGCCCACCATCCATTGGCTGTGGGCCCAGCACAAAGAGGTCTACCTGCCGGTGCTCCACCCCTTTACCCCGGGTCACCTGCTCTTTTTGCGCTATACCGCCACCAGCCCCATGGTACGCAACCGCTACGGCATCGAAGAGCCGGAGCTGGATATCCTGCAGGTGGTGCCCCACAGCACGCTCGATCTTATCTGCACCCCGCTGGTCGCCTTCGATGCCCAGGGCAATCGTCTTGGCATGGGGGGCGGCTACTATGATCGCACTCTCGCCATCTGGCATGAGCACAAGCTGGGGCCCAAGCCGCTCGGCATTGCCCACGACTGCCAGCAGGTGGATGCGGTCCCGCAAGAGGAGTGGGATGTGCCACTGCCCCAGATCATCACCCCGAGCCACTGCTGGTGCTTTGAATAGGCTGTGTTTGGCCGGCAGCCCCTGCTTTGTGCGCGCAAACGCAGAATAAACAGGCAAACGATTTACAAAGTCCCTCTTTTTGCCCCGGAACGTGAGCAACAAGGTCGCGACGGGGTACAGGGTTGGATATAATGCGCCCGCTTTTTTCTTAAGGAACGATCATGACTCAAGATGAAATGAAGAAGGCGGCCGGTTGGGCTGCGCTCAAGTATGTGGTTCCCGGCACCATCGTCGGGGTGGGCACCGGCTCTACCGTCAACCACTTTATCGACGCGCTGGCGACCATGAAGGACGAGATCAAGGGGGCGGTATCCAGCTCCGTGGCCTCTACCGAGCGCCTCAAGGGCTTCGGCATCACCGTATATGATCTCAACGAGATCGACGCCCTCTCCGTCTATGTGGATGGCGCCGACGAGATCAACGCAACCCGCGACATGATCAAGGGCGGTGGCGCAGCCCTGACCCGCGAGAAGATCGTTGCCGCCGTCGCTGACAAGTTCATCTGCATCATCGACAACACCAAAACCGTCGACGTGCTAGGCCAGTTCCCGCTGCCGGTCGAAGTGATCCCCATGGCCCGCGAATACGTGGCCCGCGAAATTCGCAAACTGGGTGGCAACCCGGAGTGGCGTGAAGGGGTGGTCACCGACAACGGCAACCACATTCTGGATGTGAAAGGCATGGCCATTACCGACGCCAAGGCGTTGGAAGTACGACTGAACGCCATCGTTGGCGTGGTCACCAACGGCCTGTTCGCCGCCCGCGGCGCCGATGTTGTCCTGATCGGTACGCCGGACGGTGTGATTACCCAGTAATCCCGACACCGGTAGCACAGTGCAGCGGCATCCTCCCTCGCCCGCCAACGCCATTGTGCCAGCCCTGACACAGCAGCGGCGTTGATTGAGCCCCGGGATGGGATATGACCCAAACATTGCACTGTGAATAAATGACGGCGCCTGATGGCGCCGTTTTTATTTATCCCTCAACAAGTTGCATACGGATGTTTACAACATTCGTTGATAACTTCAAAGAATTTGACTTTCGTCACAAATATTCCCTCTCCCAAACGTTTTTGCTACTTTACGGTTTTCTTCGCACACCAAATCTGCACTTACGTTTGCACATACAGAGGGATCGTCATGACTGCCAAGTTTTCGTTGGACAAGGATAAAATCAAGGTTCTGCTGCTGGAGGGGGTTCACCCCAACACCGTAGAGACCTTTCGTGCCGCAGGTTACACCAGTGTGGAGTATCTCAAGACCTCGCTCTCCGAAGAGGAGCTGATCGAGCAGATCCGCGACGTCCATTTCATCGGGCTGCGCTCCCGCACCCAGATCACCGAGAAAGTCCTCGACGCCGCCAACAAGCTGGTCGCCATCGGCTGCTTCTGCATCGGTACCAACCAGGTCGAGCTGGAAGCGGCCCAGATCCGCGGTATTCCGGTCTTCAACGCCCCCTTCTCCAACACCCGTTCGGTCGCCGAGCTGGTACTGGGCGAGATCCTGCTGCTGCTGCGCGGCATCCCCGAGAAAAACGCCAAGTGCCATCGCGGCGTGTGGGAGAAACTGGCCAACCGCTCGGTGGAAGCGCGCGGCAAGAAGCTCGGCATCATCGGCTACGGCCACATTGGTACCCAGCTTGGCATCATCGCCGAGAGCATCGGCATGAAGGTTTATTACTACGATATCGAGAACAAGCTCTCACTGGGCAACGCCATTCAGGTGCCGAGCATGGTCGAGCTGCTCAATATGTCTGACGTCATCAGCCTGCACGTGCCGGAGACCGCCTCCACCAAGAACATGATCGGTGCCGAGCAGCTGCGGATGATGAAACCTGGCGCCATCTTCATCAACGCCGCCCGCGGTACCGTGGTGGATATCGATGCGCTGGCTGACGTCATCAAGAGCGGCCATATCGCCGGCGCCGCCATCGACGTCTTCCCGGTCGAGCCCAAGTCCAACGACGAGGAGTTCCAAAGCCCGCTGCGTGGGCTGGAGAACGTGATCCTGACCCCGCACATCGGTGGCACCACCCATGAAGCGCAGGAGAACATCGGGCTGGAAGTGGCCAACAAGCTGGTCAAATACTCCGACAACGGCTCCACCCTCTCCGCCGTCAACTTCCCGGAAGTGTCGCTGCCGGGCCACAAGGGCTCCAGCCGCCTGCTGCACATTCACCGCAACCAGCCGGGCGTGATGAACCAGATCAACCAGATCTTCGCCGAAGAGGGGATCAACATCGCCGGTCAATACCTGCAGACCAGCAGCCATATCGGTTACGTGGTGATCGACGTGGAGACCGAGCACAGCGAGAAGGCGCTCGCCAAGCTCAAGGAGATCAACGGCACCATCCGCGCCCGCATCCTCCACTGATAGACCCTTATCTGCGCAGCAAAAAGCCCGTCGTGATGACGGGCTTTTGTATGAAGCAGAACCTCAAAGCAGCGTGATGGCTTACCACCACCCCAACAGGTTGCGGCCTACCAGCGCGCCCCACACCAGGGCATTGAGGGCCAACGCGATAAAGACGGCGGCAGAGCCCAAATCCTTGGCGCGACCGGAGAGCTCATGATGCTCGGAGCCAACCCTGTCTACCACAGCTTCAATG
This sequence comes from Aeromonas sp. 102P, assembly GCF_051920345.1. Lineage (NCBI taxonomy): Bacteria > Pseudomonadati > Pseudomonadota > Gammaproteobacteria > Aeromonadales > Aeromonadaceae > Aeromonas > Aeromonas sp. 102P. The sequence goes on from NZ_JBQBCZ010000001.1 coordinate 3,691,388, forward strand.
GCAGAGTTGAGGATCTCGACGATCACCACCAGCCAGCTGATGACGATAAGCAGCAGGATCTGGTTGAGAGAATCCCCCAGCCAGAAGGCAAGTGGCATCAGCAACAGGATCAGCATCAGCTCCTGCCGAAACGCCGCCTCGTTAATCCAGGCTGACTTGAGCCCCTTCATGCTGTAACCGGTTGCGTTGATGATGCGGGTGACCCCGGTTGCCCCTGGCTTTGCCACGCTATCTACCTCATTTGGAATCGATTTTGGCCTCACATCCTATCAGAGCCCCCCAAGGTTTCAATCAGGGGACTTTTGCTTTATTTTATCTCTTTGCTTTTTCGCCCCCTGCGGCTGACACCACCCACTCGAGACTTGAGTTGTATGTCCATTCACACAGATGAATTGCGCACCCGTCGCCTGGAGTCACTGATCACTCCGAGCGAGCTTGCACACGCGTTTCCGATCACCGATACCATTGCCCAGAATCTGCTGGATGCCCGTCGCGAAGTGGAAGCCATTCTGGCCGGAGACGATCAGCGCCTGCTGGTCATTGTCGGCCCCTGCTCTATCCATGATCCCGCTGCTGCTCGCGAGTATGCCCAGCGCCTCAACGCCCTGCGCGAGCAGTATAAAGAGAGTCTCTGCATCGTGATGCGCACCTACTTCGAGAAACCGCGCACCATCGTCGGCTGGAAAGGGCTGATCAACGATCCGCGCCTCGATGGCAGTTTCGACGTCAACGAAGGGCTGAAACTGGCGCGCAAACTGCTGGTCGACATCAACGAGATCGGCATGCCCACCGCCACCGAATTCCTCGATATGGTGACCGGCCAGTATATTGCCGACCTCATCACCTGGGGCGCCATCGGCGCACGCACCACCGAATCCCAGGTACACCGCGAGATGGCTTCGGCCCTCTCCTGCCCGGTTGGCTTCAAGAACGGCACCGACGGCAATACCCGCATCGCCATCGATGCGGTGCGCGCCGCCCGTCACAGCCACATCTTCTATTCGCCGGACAAAGACGGCAAGATGACCATCTACCGCACCGCCGGTAACCCCTTTGGTCATGTGATCCTGCGTGGCGGCCACCGACCCAACTACGACACCGCCAGTGTCGATGAAGCCTGTGAAGCGTTGGCCGATGTGGACCTGCCGGAGCGTCTGGTGGTCGATTTCAGCCACGGCAACAGCATGAAGGATCACCGCCGTCAGCTGCTGGTGGCGCAAGATATCTGCGATCAGCTGCGCCGCGGCCGTACCGGCATCGCCGGCATCATGGCAGAAAGCTTCCTGGTGGAAGGGCGTCAGGATGTGGAGAACGGCTGCGCCGCCACCTTTGGCCAGAGCATCACCGATGCCTGCCTGTCGTGGAACGATACTGAAACTCTGCTGGCGATGCTGGCCGAGGCGGCACAGGTGCGCCTGAGCAAGCAAGCTCGCTAATCCCACGTTACCCGAGATGCCAAAAGGGCCGGATATCCGTGATATCCGGCCCTTTTCTTTACCTGCGAGTGACTGCCAACACGTGCTAGAGGCTCGGCATAAACCAGACCCGACCCGCCGCTTCGATGCGGTCGGTGCGGATCTGGAATACCTGCGCCAGCAGCGCCTCATCCACCAGCTCGACACCCCCTTCGCGCACCACCGCGCCCCCTTGCAGGCAGAGAATGCGGTCGGCCCAGTCGATGGCCAGATTGATATCGTGGATGGCGAGCACCACCAGCAAGCCCTGCCCAGCCAAGGTTTTCAGCAACCGCAATAGCGCCAGCTGGTGATGCAGGTCGAGCCCCGCCAGCGGCTCGTCCAGCAGCAGCACCTTGCCGGTCGGATTGAGGCTCGGCCACACCTGCAGCAGGGTGCGGGCAATCAGCACCCGCTGCTGCTCGCCCCCCGACAACCGGCTGAAGTCACGAGCCAGCAAAGCTTCCAGCTCCAATGCCTCGCACAGTGCATTTATCGCCTCGATCTGTCTGGCGGGTGCAACCATCTCATCGAACCCCAGGCTCAACACCTGAAACACCGGAATATGAAACAGCTGGGGCTGACGCTGGGGCAACATGGCGCGCCGTTTGGCAAGCTCGGGCCAACTCATGTCAGTAAGCACTTCCCCCCCCAGCAGCACTGTGCCATCGGCGGGTAAAATCCCCGCCAGCGCCCCGAGCAGGGTCGACTTGCCACTGCCATTGGGGCCAAGCAGCGCCACCAACTGGCCGCCATGCCAGCGGATATCCAGGGGAGAGAGCCGTCCGGCAATGGCGAGTGCGCGCGCCTCCAGCAGCGGCGCAGCAGCACGAGAAGAAACCGGCATGGGATCAGCGGGTGACATCGGTATCTTGCCTCAACAACGGGTAAATAAGGAGACTGCGCACCCCGACCAAATCATGCAGATATTTATGCAGCACCATCGGCAGTTTGCCTCAATAGCAGGTAGATAAAGAGCGGCGCCCCCACCGAGGCGGTGATGACGCCGATAGGCAACTCCCCCGCGCTCAGGGTGGATCGAGCAACCAGATCGGCCGCCAGCAGCAGGGCCCCGCCGCCAAGCGCCGAAGCAGGCAGCAGAAAGCGCTGATCGCTGCCACCGCAGAGCCGCAGCAGATGGGGCACCACCAACCCGACAAAACCGATGACGCCGCACAACGACACCGCCACACCGGTCAGCAGACAGACCGCCAGCACCAGCCGCACCCGCATCTTGTCGACATCCATCCCCATCAGGCGGGCCTGGGTCTCCCCCAGCAGCAACTGTTGCAGCGCCTTGCCCTGCCAGCAGAGCCAACCCAGGGTGAGCGGCAGCACCAGCCACCACCAGCCGAACTGCTGGCTGCCGTAAGAGAGGCTGCCCATCATCCAGAACATGAATTCACGCAAGGAGCCGTCGTCGGCAAAGTACATCAGCCAGGTCATGGCCGCATTGGTGAGGATGCCGATGGCCACCCCAAACAACAGCAAGCGAGCATGACCGAGACGCGCCCGGCGAGCCAGCCGAATGAGCAGCATGGTCACCAGCAGGGCGCCACCAAAGGCCGCCAGCGACAGCCCCCAGCCGGGCAGATAGAAGCCGAGGGACTTGGCCACCGCCATCGCCACCATGGCGGCAAGGCCAGCGCCGCTTGAAACGCCAAGCAGCCCGGGTTCGGCCACCGGGTTGTGCAGCATCACCTGCAACACGGCGCCGCCACAAGCAAGGGCTGCGCCAGCCAAGAGGGCCAGCAAGGCGCGCGGCAGGCGCAGCTCCAGCAGGATGCGCTGTTCGAGATCGCCAAGAGGCTGCCAGGGCAGCAGCACAAACTCGCCCCAGACGAGGGAGAAGAGAAACAGCAGCAGGGTCAGCAGCGTCAGGCCACAGAGCCAGCGCCGCTGCCAGCGCTGCTGGCGGGCGATAAGGGAGAGGTACAAGGAGGATCCCCGAATAACAAGGCTTTCCCCCGGCCCTGTCGCAGCGCCGGGGGAGAAGCAGGAAAAGGGCATGATAACAGTGGCTTGCCACCCAAGGTCAAGGCTGGTAACGCTTGGCCATCACGCTTATCTCGCCGCTGGCCACCAGATTTTGCAGCGCCACCAGCAAGGGCTGGCGCAGCGACTGGTGAGGTGAGTGCTTGCTCATCCCCAGATAGAGGGTCACCGGCGTGGCGGGGCGGTAGTCCGCCTTGCCTATCCGGCTGGCATTTCCCTGACTCAGGGCATAGTCCACCTGACAGTCGGTGCCAATCATCAGCGGCAGGTGACCGCGCTGCACCATGCGCAGCAGCTGATCTTCGGTGGGTACTCCGTGCTTGTCGAGGCGGCTGTCACTGTTGAAGGGCTCAAAGTAGGCCGAGTTGAGCACATAGCCCACCTTCACCCCCTGCAGATCGCGGTATTGGTGGATCCGGGCCACATTGACCGGCTGACCATAAAACGCGGGCCAGCACTGATAGTAGGCAGGCTGCAGATAGTCGATGAACTGCGCCCGCTCGGCGGTATAGGCGAGGCCAATCATCAGATCGACCTGACCGGTCTGCATCTGCTTGAGCGCCCTGCCCCACGGCATCCGCCGTACCTGCAACTCAATGCCGCTCGCCTGTTGCAACCGGCGCAGGATGTCCATGTCGAGCCCCTGCAACCGGCCATCCGGTTGCAGGATACGAAACGGCGGCCAGAGATCGGTGGCCACCGTCAGCGTCGGGGTCGCACGCACCGGCATGGCAAATAACAGTAACAACACTATCCCGCATAACTTGCCCATCCCGTCGCATACCTCGCACGGCTTATCCTGTTGGTTAAAAATACCCTCCCGCACCACGTATGAAAACCCGTGGTTCAGGGATAAAATGCGCCGGATTTTCAAGGAGAACCCTATGAACCCGATTTTCGCCAGTATCGGTCTGCTGCTCTGCAGCAACGTCTTTATGACCTTCGCCTGGTACGCTCACCTCAAGAGCATGAACCATAAACCCTGGATCATTGCCGCCCTGGTGAGCTGGGGGATCGCCCTGTTCGAATACCTGCTGCAAGTGCCCGCCAACCGCATCGGCCATACGGTGATGAGCGTGGGCCAACTTAAAATCCTGCAAGAAGTGATCACACTCACCGTATTCGTCCCCTTCTCTATCTTCTATCTCAAGGAAGACCTGAAATGGGACTATCTCTGGGCAGGGCTCTGCATTCTCGGTGCGGTCTTTTTTGTCTTTCGCGAGAAACTGACCGGCGCCTGAGGCTGTACACTCAATATCATCCCGCTCATGGCATCTCATTGATCGACGAGGCAAAAAAATGGAATTGCGAGACATGTTACAGATCCTGGCCAAGCAGGATGGCTCAGACCTCTATCTGTCGACCGGCGCGCCCCCCTGCGCCAAGTTTAACGGCGGCCTGCGCCCCCTCAACGAAACGCCGCTGGAGCCGGGTGAAGTGGCGCGGATCGCCGCCGAGATCATGGATGGCGAGCAGAAGCAGCAGTTCGAGAAGGATCTGGAGATGAACCTCGCCATCTCCCTGCCCCAGATCGGCCGCTTTCGGGTCAACATCTTCAAGCAGCGCAACGAAGTCTCTCTGGTGGCCCGCAACATCAAGACCGAAATCCCCCGCTTTGAAGATCTCAAACTCCCGCCAGTGCTGCTCGACACCATCATGGAGAAACGCGGTCTGGTACTGTTTGTCGGCGGTACCGGCTCGGGCAAATCCACTTCGCTGGCGGCGCTTATCGACCATCGCAACCGCAACAGCGGCGGCCACATCATCACCATCGAAGATCCGGTGGAGTTCGTTCATCGCCACCGCAAGAGCATCATCAACCAGCGGGAGGTTGGCGTGGATACCCGCAGCTTCCACGCAGCCCTGAAAAACACCCTGCGTCAGGCGCCGGACGTCATTCTTATCGGCGAGATCCGCGATCGCGAGACCATGGAGCATGCGCTGGCCTTCTCCGAAACCGGTCACCTTGCCATCTCCACCCTGCACGCCAACAACGCCAACCAGGCGCTGGATCGCATCATCAACTTCTTCCCCGAGGAGCGCCGTCCGCAACTGCTCAACGATCTGGGCAACAACCTCAAGGCCTTTGTCTCCCAGCGGCTGGTGAAAACCACTGATGGCGGCCGCCGGGCCGCAGTGGAGATCATGCTCGGCACCCACACCATCCGCGACATGATCAAGCGCGGCGAATTTGGTGGTCTCAAAGAGGTGATGGAAAAATCCAAGGCCCTCGGCATGGTTACCTTCGACAGTGCACTGTTCGATCTGGTGGTGGAAGGGGTGATTGAAGAAGAAGAGGCGGTGAAAAACGCCGACTCGGCCAACAACCTGCGCCTCAAGATCAAGCTGTGGAAGGAGAAGGGACAGATTGCCAGCAGCAGCGATGCCACCGGCTGGAGCCTCGAACCCACCAAGGACGAGAAGGGCGATTTATTCTAACCTGCCCCTCGAGAACCCCGGGCCAGCCGGGGTTTTCTTTATCCCGCACGGCTGACCCGACTTATCCCTCAACTCACGCAGATCACAGCCAGTCAGCACCAACGGCGAACGCGCTGGCAATACGCCACATACTCGTCGCCGAAACGGGCGCGCAGCAGCCGCTCCTCCGGCATGATCTGAAAGCGGGTCAGCCAGGCCACCAGCACGATTGGCCCAACCCAGACCCAACTTCCACCGAGATAACAGCCCCAGGCGGCCAGCCAGCAGAGCAGCCCCAGATACATGGGATTGCGACTGACACGATAGACGCCGCAGGTCACCAGACGACTGGTGTGCTGAGGTTTGGTGGGGCTGACCGTGGTCTGGTGGTGACGAAACCGTTGCAGGGCCCCAAAGCCCATGATGGCCCCCGCCACGACCAGCACAGCCATCAGCGCCATTGCCCAGATGCCGGGCTGGCTCTCCCCTCTTAGCCACCACATGGCCCCGGCACAAAGCAGGAAGATCAGCGGTGGTGGCAAACGTAACTCAAGATTGACCATTTTCTTCCCCTGACGAGTGTCGGCCGAACCCGTGTTGCGGTAGACTCCCAACCAGTCAGCGCCTGTTGAGAGTGACAAAGATCATAATAATAACAACAAGTTGTGGTTAAACCACCACCAATGTGGCCGACCCCGTCCAAACTATCCAACGCGAACAACAAAAAGGAATCACCATGCACAAGAAAACTCTGCTGGCTACCCTGATCTTCGGCCTGCTCGCGGGCCAAGCCGTTGCGGCTCCCTATCTGCCCCTTGCGACGGATCATCGCAGCGGCCAGGAGCAAACCGCCAGCAACGCCTGGTTGGAAGTGGATCTGGGCGCCTTTGAACACAATATCCAGACCCTCAAGGATCGCCTCGGCGACAAGGGCCCGCAGATCTGCGCCATCATGAAGGCCGACGCTTATGGTCATGGCATCGACCTGCTGGTCCCCTCCGTGGTCAAGGCCAATATCCCCTGCATCGGCATCGCCAGCAACGAAGAGGCGCGCGTCGCCCGCGAAAAGGGCTTTACCGGCCGTCTGATGCGGGTGCGTGCTGCCACCCCGGATGAAGTAGAGCAGGCCCTGCCCTACAAGATGGAGGAGCTGATCGGCAGTCTGGTGAGTGCCCAGGGTATCGCCGATATCGCCCAGCGCCACCACACCACCATTCCGGTGCATATTGCCCTCAACTCCGCCGGCATGAGCCGCAACGGCATCGACCTGCGTCTGGCCGATGCCAAGCAGGATGCGCTGGCCATGCTCAAGCTAAAGGGGATCACCCCGGTCGGCATCATGACCCACTTCCCGGTTGAGGAGAAAGAGGACGTCAAGATGGGACTGGCCCAGTTCAAACTGGACTCCCAGTGGCTGCTGGAAGCGGGCAAGCTGGATCGCAGCAAGATCACCATCCACGCCGCCAACTCCTTCGCCACCCTGGCTGTGCCGGACGCCTACTTCGACATGGTGCGCCCGGGCGGCCTGCTCTACGGTGACTCCATCCCCTCCCACACCGAATACAAGCGGGTGATGGCATTCAAGACCCAGGTCGCCTCGGTCAACCACTATGCAGCGGGTAACACCGTCGGTTATGACCGCACCTTTACTCTCAAGCGTGACTCCTGGCTCGCCAACCTGCCGCTGGGCTACTCCGATGGCTATCGCCGCGCCCTCAGCAACAAAGCCTATGTGCTGATCCAGGGTCAGAAGGTGCCGGTGGTCGGCAAGACTTCCATGAACACCATCATGGTGGACGTGACGGATCTGAAAGGGGTGAAACCCGGTGACGAGGTGGTGCTGTTTGGCCGTCAGGGTGACGCCGAAGTGAAACAGGCGGATCTAGAGGAGTACAACGGCGCCCTGCTGGCGGACATGTACACCATCTGGGGCTACACCAACCCCAAGAAGATCAAACGCTGATAACACGATATGAAAAAGGGCTCCCGCGGGAGCCCTTGTTGTTATTGCTTAATTGTCTGCCGCGCTCAAGCGGCCTTTTTACGGGTCACAAACAGACTCAGCCCCATGGATGCCAGCAGGATCAACGCGACTACGCCCAGTGCAATGCCGGTCGGGATCTTGAAGATATCCAGCAGCAGCATCTTGACCCCGATAAACATCAGGATCAGCGCCAGACCGTATTTGAGCAGGGCGAAGCGATCAGCCACACCGGCCAGCAGGAAGTACATGGCACGCAGACCCATGATGGCGAAGATGTTGGAGGTCAACACGATGAAGGGATCCGTGGTCACCGCGAAGATGGCCGGGATACTGTCCACCGCGAAGATGAGGTCGCTCACCTCCACCAGCACCAGAATGAGCAGCAGCGGAGTGGCATAGCGCACACCGTCACGCCAGACGAAGAACTTCTCCCCTTCCAGGGTCTCGGTCACCTTGAAGCGACGGCGCATCCAGCCCAGCAGCGGGTTGTTGGCGAGATCAGGCTCCTTGTCGGCCGCCCACAGCATCTTGGCACCGGTCAGCAGCAGGAAAGCGCCAAACAGATAGAGGATCCAGTGGAACTGCTCGATGAGCCAGCTGCCCGCGAACACCATACCGGCACGCATCACGATGGCACCCAGTACCCCGTACAGCAGCACCCGGCGCTGCAGCTCGGCCGGAATGGCAAAGTAACCGAACAGCATCAGCCAGACGAAGACGTTGTCCACTGCCAGCGCTTTCTCGATGAGGTAGCCGGTGAGGAACTCCAGCCCTTTCTGGTTGGCAATCTCACGGCCCGCGCTGTGATCGAGCCAAAGCCAGATGGCCAGGTTGAAGAGCAGCGCCACGCTGACCCAGATGAGGGACCAGACACCCGCCTCTTTGAGGGACACCTTGTGGGATTTGCCACCACCGACAAAGCGTATGTCTATCCATAACAGGACCAGCACTATGCTGAAGAAACCGGTCCACATCCACCATTCACCCATGTTCACTTCTCCCAAAAACGACAAAACCCACGACCGAGAGGCGTGGGTTTGCGTTTGGAGCAGATACACCTTGCCTCTCGGCAAGGTCTCACTTACAGCTGATTTGCATCAACTGCCCGGCTGCCGGGTGCACTGCAGGATATGGGTGCACCGTAATGACGACAAACCGGCGAGAAGTTACTCCCCTTGTTGCGCGGATAGTAGCAGCGCTAAAAGATAACGCCAAGAGGCATCTTCACTACCGCCAGAAATAAATCGGGGCCCCATCAAGGCGCCCCGCAAACAGGTTCAACACATCCCCATCAGAGCGGATCGACCTTGAGGCAGGAGACTGCGTGATCGAAGTTCCCCTCCAGCACGGGGCGGGTCTTGGCACACTCGGGGCCAGCCACTGGGCAGCGGGTGCGGAACACGCAACCGGACGGCGGGTTCATCGGTGAGGGCAAATCCCCCTCCAGGATCTGGATCACCTTGTTGCGCTCCAGCTCAGGGTCCGGGATCGGCACCGCTGACATCAGCGCCTTGGTGTAGGGGTGCAACGGGTTGGCGAAGATCTCCTTGCGAGTCCCCAGCTCAACGGCGTTGCCCAGATACATCACCAGCACCCGATCGGAGATATGTTTGACCACCGACAGATCGTGGGCGATGAAGATGAGCGACAGCCCCATCTCCTTTTGCAGGGATTTGAGCAGGTTGACCACCTGCGCCTGAATGGATACGTCAAGCGCCGACACCGGCTCGTCGCAGATGATCATCTTGGGCTCGAGGATCAGCGCCCGGGCAATCCCGATCCGCTGGCACTGGCCGCCGGAGAACTCGTGCGGATAGCGGTTGACCAGGTTGGGCAACAACCCCACCTTGCTCATCATGGCGCGCACCTTCTCTTTCACCTCTTCCCGCGGCAGGTTGGGGTAGAAGGTGATGAGCGGCTCGGCGATGATGTCGCCAATGGTCATACGCGGGTTCAGAGAAGCCAGCGGGTCCTGGAAGATCATCTGGATCTCTTTGCGCTTCTCGCGCAGGGCATTCTGATCGAGCTTGGTAAGGTCGTCACCCAGCCACACCACCTTGCCATCGGTGGCCGGTACCAGACCGATGATGGCGCGGGCAAAGGTCGATTTGCCGCAACCGGACTCCCCCACCACACCGAGGGTTTCACCCTCATAGAGACGCAAGGTCACCCCATCGACCGCCTTGAGGTCGGACGGTTTGGCCCAAGGCCAGGCCTTGCCACTCTTGATACTGAAGTGGACCTTGAGGTCAGACACTTCCAACAGCAATTTTTTGTCGGCACCCATTTAGTTGGCCCCCTTGTTCATGGCATCCGAAACCCAGTGGCAAGCACGCTCCCGACCATCGTTGAACGGGGTCAGGATCGGTGACTGCTGGCCGCAAATCTCGCTGACCCGGTGGCAACGCTCCTGGAAGGGGCAACCGGTGGGCAGACGCAGCAAGTTGGGCGGATTGCCCGGGATGGTGGGCAGCACTTCCCCTTCGGTATCGAGGCGGGGAATGGCACGCAGCAAACCTTCAGTGTAGGGGTGGCTCGGGCGATAGAAGATATCGTCTACCTTGCCGTACTCCATGGTACGACCGGCATACATCACCAGCACCTTGTTGCAGATACCGGCGACCACGCCAAGGTCATGGGTGATCATGATGATGGCGGTGTTGAACTCGCGCTTGAGCTCGTTCATCAGAGTCATGATCTGGGCCTGTACGGTCACGTCGAGTGCGGTAGTCGGTTCGTCGGCGATCAGCAGTTGCGGCCGGCAGAGCAGCGCCATGGCGATCATCACCCGCTGGCGCATGCCGCCGGAAAACTCGTGGGGATACATCCCCATCCGCTTGCGCGCTTCGGGAATTTTCACCGCATCGAGCATCCGCACCGACTCTTCGAACGCTTCCGCCTTGCTAACGCCCTTATGCAACATCAGCACTTCCATCAGCTGATCCTGCACCTTCATGTAGGGGTTGAGCGAGGTCATGGGGTCCTGGAAGATCATGGCGATCTTCTCGGAGCGGATCTTGTTGAGCTTGGACTCCGGCAGGTTGAGGATCTCCTCCCCCTGAAACTTGGCGGAACCGGTAATAATGCCGTTCTTGGCCAGCAGCCCCATGATGGCAAAGGCCGTCTGGGATTTGCCGGAGCCGGACTCGCCGACGATCCCCAGAGTTTCACCCGCAGAGAGAGAAAAGTTGAGGTCGTTGACCGCCACCACATTGCCGTCCGGGGTCTTGAACTCGACCCGCAGATCTTTCACATCCAGTAACTTCATATAAAAACTCCTTATCGATCTTTCGTGATGCTTTCCTGTCGATCCGATGCTCGATTAACGATCTTTCGGATCGAGGGCGTCACGCAGACCATCCCCGAGGAAGTTGAAGCAAAACAGGGTCACCACCATAAAGCAGGCGGGGAACAGCAGTTGCCAGATGGCCACTTCCATCGACTTGGAGCCTTCATCCAGCAGGGCACCCCAGCTGGTCATCGGTTCCTGAACCCCAAGGCCCAGGAAACTCAGGAAGGATTCAAACATGATCATGCCCGGCACCAGCAAGGTGGCGTAAACGGCCACGATACCGAGTACATTCGGTACGATGTGACGGGTGATGATCTTCCACTTGGAGACGCCACAGACGTGGGCTGCCTCGATAAACTCCTTGCTCTTGAGGCTGAGAGTCTGGCCGCGCACGATCCGCGCCATGTCGAGCCAGCTCACCGCCCCGATGGCGATAAAGATGAGTGCCAGATTGCGGCCAAAGAAGGTGACCAGCATGATGACAAAGAACATGAAGGGGAAAGCGTTGAGGATCTCCAGTACCCGCATCATCAGGCTGTCGACCCGCCCGCCGATAAAACCGGAGGCTGCGCCATACAAAGTACCGATGATGACCGCCACCATGGCGCCCATGATGCCGACCATCAGGGAGATGCGACCGCCCAGCAGGGTGCGCACGAACAGATCCCGCCCCAGACTGTCGGTTCCGAAGTAGTGACCCGCTTCCATATCTGGCGGCGACTGCATGGCGCCCCAGTCCGGATCGTCAAAGGTGTATTGGGACAGATGGGGGCCAAAGATGACCGCCAGACCGATGATGGTCAGAATGATCAGGCTGGTCAGGGCCGCCTTGTTGCGCAGGAAACGGCGACGGGCATCCTTCCACAGGGAGCGCCCCTCCACCACTTCCACTTTTTGCGCGAACGCCTCAACGGCATCGCGTTTTTCAGTTGAAACAACCATGATGAACTCCCGAATTAGTAACGGATCTTGGGATCGATAAAGGCGTAGAGAATATCGACCACAGCGTTAAAGGTGATGGTGAGGGCGCCGACCAGAATGGTCAGACCGAGCACCATGGAGTAATCACGGTTAAGGGCACCGTTGACGAACAGCTGACCGATCCCCGGCAGGCCGAAGATGGTCTCGATCACCACGGAACCTGTGATGATGCCGACAAAGGCCGGGCCCAGATAGGAGACCACTGGCAGCATAGCCGGACGCAGCGCGTGTTTCAGGATGATATGGCGCAGCGGCAAGCCCTTGGCACGGGCGGTACGGATGAAGTTGGAGTTCATGGTCTCGATCATGCTGCCCCGCATGATCCGCGAGATGGCAGAGATGTAGTACATCATCATGCCGAACACCGGCAGCACCATAAACTGGATGCCACCACCCTGCCATCCACCGGCAGGGAACCAACCCAGATGAATACTGAAAAACAGCACCAGCAAGGGCGCCAGCACAAAGCCCGGGATCACCACCCCGGCCATGGCCGACGACATCAGTAGATAGTCGATGATGGTGTTCTGTTTCAGTGCCGCTATGGTGCCGAAGGTGACCCCCAGCAGCACGGCGAAGAAGAAGGCCGTGGTCCCGATCTTGGCGGAAACAGGCAGCGCCTGACTCACCAGATCATTGACGGTGAAATCCTTGTATTTGAAAGAGGGGCCCAAATCACCCTGCACCAGGTTGCCCAGGTAGGTGAGATATTGCATGCCAATGGGTTTGTCGAGCCCATATTTGGCCTCGATGTTGGCGATGACTTCGGGGGGCAGTGAACGCTCGCTGGTAAAGGGGTTACCCGGGGCGAAACGCATCATGAAGAAAGAGACGGTGATCAAGACCAGCAGAGTCGGGATCGCTTCCAATAGCCGTTTAAAAATGAATTTCAACATAGACATTTCCTGTCCTGTACTGCTTCCAAATGGTCGCGGTTGTAATAAAGGCCCGCCGTCCGGCGGGCCCTGCTTGTTATGCGACTTGTTGCTTTAAATCAGTGAGCAATGATGTACATATCTTTGCTGTAGAGGTTATCCAGCGGGTTGGCCGGGTAGCCGCCTACATAGGGTTTGACCATACGGGCAGTCACGTACTGGTAGATGGGGGCAATCGGCATGTCCTTGGCCAGGATCTCTTCCGCCTGGACGTAGAGCTTGTTGCGGGCAGCCACATCGACCTGATCACGGGATGAATCCATCAGCTTGTCGAACTCCGGATTGGAGTACTTGCCGTCGTTGTTACCGTGGGTGGTCTGCATCAGATCCAGCATGGAGGAGGCTTCGTTGTAGTCGGCGATCCAGCCGGCACGACCTACGTCAAACTGACCCTGTTTCTTGGTTTCCAAGTAAGTTTTCCACTCCTGGTTGACCAGGCTCACCTGCACGCCCAGCTTCTTCCACATGGAAGCCACGGCCACAGCCACTTTCTTGTGGTTGTCGTCGGTGTTGTAGAGCAGCTCGAACTTCAGCGGCTTGCTGGCATCGAAACCGGCCTCTTGCAGCAGCGCCTTGGCCTTGGCATCACGCTCGGCCTGGGTCATCTTCGACCACTCGGGCGCTACCGGCTTGAAGCCATCGACGAAGTCCGGCACCAGGGTGTAACCCGGCGTCTGACCCTGACCCATCACCTTGTCGGCGATCACGTTGCGATCGATGGCATAGGAGAGCGCAGTACGGACACGCACATCGTCAAACGGCTTCTTCTTGACGTTGTACTGGTAGTAGTAAGTACCAACATAGCCGGTCACTTTCAGCTCGTCCGGCTTCTCTTTCTTCATCTGCTTGAAGCGCTCGATGGGCATCTGATAGGTGATGTCCACCTCGCCCGCCAGATAGCGGCTCAGGTCGGCGTTGGTAGACTGGATGGGCAGATAGACCACCTTGTTGATAACGGTCTTGCCATCGTTCCAGTAGTGCTTGTTGCGCTCCACTTCGACGCGCTCGTTCACCACCCAGTTCTTCAGGGTATAGGCACCGTTGGATACCATATTCTCCGGCTGGGTCCACTTGTCACCGAACTTCTCGATCACCTTCTTCGGTACCGGATAGGTGGTAGTGTGGGAGAGCATGCTGACGAAGTAAGGGATCGCTTTCTCGAGCTGCACTTCGAAGGTGTAGTCGTCGGTCGCCTTCACGCCCAGCGTATCAGCCGGCTTTTTACCTGCGATGATCTCGGAGGCATTGGCAATGGTCGGGATCTCCAGATACCAGGAGTAAGGAGAGGCGGTTTTCGGGTCAACGGCACGCTGGAAAGCAAAAACGAAATCGTGGGCAGTGACCGGGTCACCGTTGGACCACTTGGCATCTTTGCGCAGGTGGAAGACGTAGTGCTTGTTATCCTTGGTTTCCCAGGATTCAGCCACAGCCGGGAGAATTTCCCCTTTCGGGCCGGAAGCAACGAGACCCTCGAACAGGTCGCGCAGGATATTGGATTCGACCGTTCCTTCGGTCTTGTGCGGGTCAAGGGTCGCAGGCTCGGAGCCGTTGCCTTTTACCAGTTGCTGGACTTCAGCCAGCTTGGTTCCCGCCGGGACATCGGCAGCCTGAGCCACATTGACGCCACCAAACAGTGCAGCCACCAGCAATGTGTTAATCATTGTTTTTTTATGAGTCATTTCCCTACTCCAACAAGAACATTCCATGCATTTTTTAAAGTGACGGGGTTAAAACCCGCTCCCAGCATAATTCCCTGCCAATTCCGATAATGCAACAGATATTGTCAGGGTAATCGTCATTTTCTGGTCAAAAAATCAGCTAGCATGCGCTTTTTCAGTATTAAAACACCAGCAAAGCGCTCATTTTTCACACAAACGACCGATTCTAGAAAAGACCGAGCAAAAAGCAACCAATAAAAAGCCGGTCACGAGGACCGGCTTTCATAAAGCGGAGCTGGCTCACATCAGGCTGGGGAAAACCCCCTTGATACCGGCCACCATGATCTCGATACCCAGCGACATCATGATAAGACCCATGATACGGGTCACCACGTTGATGCCGGTGTTGCCCATGATCTTGAACAGCAGCGGCGCGGCGCGGAAGATGAGCCAGGAGCAGAAGGAGAAGACCACGACAACCACTGACATGCCGAGCAGCTGCTGCCAGTGGCTCTGGCTGGCATAGACAATCACCGAGGAGATGGCACCTGGGCCCGCCATCAGCGGCAACGCCAGCGGTACCACGGCGATAGACTCGCGCACCGCCAGTTCACCCTTCTCCTGTTTGTTGTGCTTCACCTCGCCCAGCTTGCCCTGCAGCATCGACCAGGCAATCAGGGTAATCAGCGACCCACCGGCGATCCGGAACGACGCCAGCGAGATGCCAAACCCATCGAGGATCAGCTGCCCCATATACATGGAGACCAGCAGGATCACCATCACCGCGATATTGGCGGTGGTATTGGTTTTCATCCGCTCGGCCTGGGTATAGTGGCTGGTCAGGCTGACAAACACCGGCAACAAACCAAGCGGGTTGATAATTGCGAACAAACCGACAAAAAACTTCAGATACAACGAGACGTCAATTGCTGCCATAGGCGCCTTCCAATAGAGTTTCGGGCCCAGCGGGCCAGTCCATTAATTTCGTGCGTAAATTTACATCATAGCCAGAGTGGGTACCAATCAAATAATCTCACCATTTTGAGGGTTTTTTAGTTAGTTCATCTAATGCATCCGCGCTAACTGGCATAAACCGATGCCAAAAGCCCTTTCTACCGCCCGACACGCGCCAGAAAAGTGAGCGCAAGCCTGCCTAATCATGACCAGAGAGTCCGACGATGACTGACCGAATGACCAAGCGACTCGAGAGAATCCAAGCTTTGCCTTCCCACTATTTCAGGCCAGACATCACTTCATTGACTCGGCAAGAGAGCCACAATGCAAAAACCGGGAAAGCGGGCAGAAATGGCGTCCTCGGGGAATAAAGCAGATTAGTCATGGATTAAAACAACAATCATTTTTGCAACAAACGCTGGAATAAAGTGCGTTTGTCGGTGATTTTGAAACCGATTCACTCATATTTGCTAACCTATACCGCCAAAATAGATCTGTAATACTATGGCTGAGTGCAATTAACCACTTGATAAATGTGGTTTATTGCCCTGCATTAACAAGTCTCTCACCTTTCCCTTTGATGCACATTCCGATAACATCAGTCAAACAAGGATTGTGAAATAAAATTTCTTTTGTTCTTTTGTTACACATGATCCAGATCAAGTTTTTCTGAGTCAGCCCCGCTCTATAATCGACTCAGAAAGCGATTTAGTAAGGCATGTGAAAAAGCTGTTGCAACGATACCGTCTTGACAGGGCGACTATAATTGCCGGGCATTGCCAACGTCTTACTAAACAGTTTTCAAATAATCAGGAGATAAACATGGCAGTAACCAATTTGGCTGAACTGGATGCACTGGTCGCCCGCGTTAAGGAAGCCCAGCGTGAATTCGCCAGCTTCTCTCAAGAGCAGGTAGACAAGATCTTCCGTGCCGCCGCCCTGGCCGCCAACAACGCCCGTATCCCCCTGGCCCAGATGGCCGTGGAAGAATCCGGTATGGGTATCATCGAAGACAAGGTTATCAAGAACCACTTCGCCTCCGAATACATCTACAACAAGTACAAAGACGAGAAAACCTGCGGCATTCTGAGCGAAGATGATCAGATGGGTACCATTACCATCGCCGAGCCGGTAGGTATCATCTGTGGTATCGTTCCGACCACCAACCCGACCTCCACTGCGATCTTCAAATCCATGATCGCGCTCAAGACCCGCAACGCCATCATCTTCTCCCCGCACCCCCGTGCCAAGAACTCCACCAATACTGCTGCCAAGCTGGTACTGGATGCAGCTGTTGCCGCTGGTGCACCGAAAGACATCATCGGCTGGATCGACCAACCGTCTGTTGAGCTCTCCAACGCCCTGATGAAGCACGAAGACATCAACCTGATCCTGGCCACCGGTGGCCCGGGCATGGTGAAAGCAGCCTACTCCTCCGGTAAGCCTGCAATCGGTGTGGGTGCCGGTAACGTACCTATCGTTATCGACGAAACCGCCGACGTGAAGCGTGCCGTTGCCTCCATCCTGATGTCCAAGACTTTCGATAATGGCGTGGTCTGCGCTTCCGAGCAGGCAGTCATCGTTGTTGATGCCATCTACGACCAGGTTAAAGAGCGCTTTGCATCCCACAAGGGCCACGTGCTCTCCAAAGAAGATGCTGACAAGGTACGTAAAGTCATCCTGATCAACGGTGCCCTGAACGCCAACATCGTTGGCCAGCCAGCCACCAAGATTGCCGAGATGGCAGGCGTGACTGTACCGGCTGATACCAAGATCCTGATTGGTGAAGGCGTCAAGCTGTGTGCAGAAGATGAGTTTGCTCACGAGAAATTGTCCCCGCTGCTCGGTATGTTCCGTGCTAGCAGCTTCGAAAACGCCGTTGATATGGCCTGTGACATGGTCAACATCGGTGGTATCGGCCACACCTCCGGTCTGTACACCGACCAGGACCGCAACGCTGACCGCATCAAGTACTTCGGCGACAAGATGAAGACCGCGCGTATCCTGATCAACACTCCGTCTACCCAAGGCGGTATCGGTGACCTGTACAACTTCGCAATGGCTCCGTCCCTGACCCTGGGTTGCGGCTCCTGGAGCGGTAACTCCATCTCCGAAAACGTGGGTCCGAAGCACCTGATCAACAAGAAGACAGTCGCAAAACGGGCAGAAAACATGCTGTGGCACAAACTTCCGAAATCCATCTACTTCCGTCGTGGTTCCCTGCCGATCGCTCTGAGCGACCTGGAAGGTAAAAAGCGTGCCATGGTCGTAACTGACCGCTTCCTGTTCAACAACGGCTACGCCGATGAACTGGTCAGCCTGCTGAAAGCACAGAATATGGAAGTGGAAGTGTTCTACGAAGTAGAAGCTGACCCGACCCTGGCTGTGGTGCGCAAGGGTGCCGAGATGGCCAACTCCTTCAAACCGGACGTTATCCTGGCGCTGGGCGGTGGTTCACCGATGGATGCGGCCAAGATCATGTGGGTGATGTACGAGCACCCGAACACTGCGTTCGAAGATCTGGCCATGCGCTTCATGGACATCCGCAAGCGTATCTACAAGTTCCCGAAAATGGGCGTGAAGGCCGAACTGGTCTGTATCACCACCACTTCCGGTACCGGTTCTGAAGTCACTCCGTTTGCAGTAGTAACCGATGAAGTGTCTGGTCAGAAGTATCCGCTGGCTGACTACGAGCTGACCCCGAACATGGCCATCGTTGATGCCAACCTGGTCATGGGCATGCCGAAGTCCCTGTGTGCCTTCGGTGGTATCGATGCCGTGACTCACGCCATGGAAGCCTATGTTTCCGTACTGGCTAACGAGTACTCCGACGGCCAGGCGCTGCAAGCCCTGAAAATGCTGAAAGAGTACCTGCCGTCCAGCTACCAGAACGGTGCCAACGACCCGATCGCTCGTGAGAAGGTGCACAATGCTGCCACCATCGCCGGTATCGCGTTCGCCAACGCCTTCCTGGGTGTGTGCCACTCCATGGCTCACAAACTGGGTGCCGAGTTCCACATTCCGCACGGTCTGGCTAACGCCCTGCTGATCAGCAACGTCATCCGCTACAACGCGAACGACAACCCGACCAAGCAGACTGCGTTCTCCCAGTACGACCGTCCGCAGGCTCGTCGTCGTTACGCCGAAGTCGCTGACCATCTGGGTCTGACTGCTGCCGGTGACCGTACCGCTGCCAAGATCGAGAAACTGCTGACCTGGCTGGACGAGCTGAAGGCTACCCTGGGTATCCCGGCCTCTATCCGCGAAGCTGGCGTGACTGAAGCTGACTTCCTGGCCAAGGTTGACCAGCTGGCTATCGAAGCTTTCGATGACCAGTGCACCGGCGCCAACCCGCGCTACCCGCTGATCAGCGAGCTGAAGCAGGTTCTGCTGGACTCCTACTACGGTCGTCCGTTCACCGAAGCCGCTCCGGTAACTGCTGCCCCGGTTGAAGCCAAGGTTGAAGGCAAGAAGAAATCCAAGGCCTGATAACCAGTCCTGAGATAACAAGCCCGCGCACTGCGCGGGCTTTTTTTATCTGCCTGTCCCGTCCTGAATATGGTTTACACCTTTCCCCCCAATAAATGGAGAGCCCGATGGGACAAGGTGTGAAACGGATACAGCGCGATTACTCGCTGACTTTTAAATTGGCACTGGTCGAGCAGATTGAAAAAGGCGAGCTCACCTATAAACAGGCTCAGGTGCGTTATGGCATTCAGGGCCGCTCCACCGTTCTGGTATGGTTGCGTAAACATGGTCGGCAAGATTGGAGCCAGGGGGCTTCTGTGCGTGCCGGCAGGAGCATCACCATGCCTGACCCCGACAACCAGACACCCGAACAGCGCATCAAGGAACTCGAGCAGCAGCTGGCACTGATGAGCCAGAAGGCCCAGTTCTTTGAGGCCGTCGTCGATGTACTGAAGAATGACTACGGCGTCTCCATCGTAAAAAAGCGACCCGGCAAGTCCTCTCGCAGCGGCAAGTCGAGAGGCTGACCATCGTCAGGGCTTGCCGGTTTCTAGGGATAAGCCGTCAGGCTTACTACAAGCGCAATCGGGTTGCAGACGTGCGCCACGCACAAGGATCGCAGGTAGTGCGCTTCGTGCGTCAGGTACGGCTGCGACAACCACGGGTGGGTACCCGCAAGCTGCATTATCTGCTGCAGGGTCAGGATGATGGCGGGCTCAAAGTCGGGTGTGACAGGCTGTTTCAGATATTGGCCGAGCACCGCCTGCTGGTGCAGCCAAAGCGGGCGTATCACAAGACCACCCACAGTTTTCACCGTTTCTACCGTCATCCCAACTTGCTCAAGGCGGGGCCAGAGCAGGTCACGCCGGTGGCACCGGAGCAAGTCTGGGTCGCCGACATCACCTATCTGCCAGCCAGGAGCGGGCCGCTGTACCTGAGCCTGGTGACGGATGCTTACTCACGCAAGATAGTGGGCCATCACGTGCACGAAGGAATGCATGCCGAATCGGTGGCGATGGCGTTCAAGAAAGCACTGAAGCAACGACGTGGCAGCGGTGAACTCATCCATCACTCGGACCGCGGCGTGCAGTATTGCTCGGGGCTGTATCAGTCATTACATGAACGGTACGGGGTGAAATGCTCGATGACGGATGGGTATGACTGTTACCAGAATGCGTTGGCGGAGCGGGTGAACGGGATTTTGAAAGGAGAGTTATTGTTGCAAAGCCCGCAGGATTTGATGCAAGCGCGGGAAATGGTGCGTGAAGCAGTAGATATTTACAACGAGGAGCGGCCGCATCATGCATTGAAATACAGAACCCCCGATGCGGTACATAGGGGGTTTTGAGTAGAGAAATGCTAGTCGAAAATGTATAAACCTATTTCAGGACTAGACAGTGGCATGGGTCACTGACAACTCTTAACCGAGCGCCAGCCAGACTCCCACTCCCAACATCAGGGTACCGGCGATGCGGTTCATCAGGGTGACATTGCCGCTCTTGGCGAGGAAGTGGCGCAGAGTACGGCCACCGCTGGCGTAGAGCAACAGGCAGGAGAACTCGATGACCAGGATCAGCGCCACCAGCGCGCTGATCTGCGGCGCCATCGGCTTGTCGGCAGAGATAAAGGGAGGCAGCAGGGAGATCATGAAAGCCCACCCCTTGGGGTTGGCGATGGCGGTGACAAAGCCCTGCAGCGCCAGACCCATGGCGCTGGTCTGTTGACCGGCCGAGAGATCCGCCGGAATGGCCATCTTCCCTTTAGCCTGCCACATCTGGATGCCAAGCCACACCAGATAGGCGCCCCCCACATATTTGAAGGCGGCGAAGATCCCCGGGTAGTTGAGCATGATGGCTGCCACCCCGATCACCGACAGCACCGAGACCAGCCCGACCCCGATCAGCTCCCCCCACATCATGTGCAGGGTACGGCGCACCCCCAGGCTCATCCCCAGGGTCATCGACAGGGTCATGCACATGCCGGGGGTCACCGAGACAAAGAAAAAGGTCGGGATAAACAGAGCCAGAATGGCCGGATCGATCCAGCTGGACACAACACACCTCCATATGACGAGAGCGGGAAATCACGAAAACGGGACAGGATTGACACAACCCAGCCAGTTGTACCACATATTAAGGGGATAAAGCGCTAAATCATGCCTAAATGGCTCCTTTTTCACAAGAAAAAACCTTTTCTTCAGCACATTTCAGCAATAAAAGCCTGTGACAGATCCTGACGTGCATGTGTAAGATGTCGGCTCCTCCAATTCCGGATTAGAGTCATTTATGTCATTGAATAATCTATCAATACGTGTCCAGGTCTTGATACCTTTGCTGCTGGCCAGCCTGCTGATGATGGTGATGATCGCCATCAGCAAACAGGGTCTGGATGAAGCCATCAATGACATAGATAAGACGACCCAGAGCGTGGTCCAGCACAAGGACGATATTGCCAAACTGATCCACGCCACCTACCGGCTGCGCACCAGCGCCATCTATGGCCTCTACGATGCCAAGCTGTTTGCCGCACTGCCCGCAAACCTCAACAGCGCCGAGCAGGAGATCAACGCCATCCTCGGCCGTCTGGTGCTCCCCGGTGCCGAGCAGGATAACCGTCAGGTCGCTGCCGCCCTGCAGGCCTACCTCAACCATACCCGCAGCAACATGCTGCCGCTGCTGGCGCAAAAACATCAGGGTGGCGGCGATCCGGTCGCCTACGAGGCGGCTCGCCTCCATTTCCGCGAGCTGGGTGAACAGCTGATCAAGCAGATCGACAGCATGTCCGCCCACATCAACCAGCTGATCCAGCAAGAGCTGGCCGAAGAGCAGGCCCACTACGACGCCACCCTGCTGCGTACCCTGCTGCTCACCGCCGGTACCCTGCTGGCGGCGCTGATCTGTGGCTGGGTCCTCTCCGGGCGCATCGTCAGCCCCATCGGTCAGTTGCAAGAGGTGATGCACGCCGTGGCGCAAGGGCGCTTCAACGTGCGCGCCAAAGCGGAGGGCAACAACGAGCTGACCCGTCTGGCCAAAGATATCAATCTCACTCTGGGGCAACTTGGTAGCACCATCGAGAGCCTGACCGGAATCAGCAACAGCGTCGCCTCCGCCGCCACCGAGCTGGCCGCCGTGATGACCCAGTCCGAGGCCAATGCAAAGCAGCAGCACAGCGAGATCGAACAGGTCGCCTCCGCCGTGACCGAACTCTCCAGCACCGCTGACAACGTCAACCACAACGCCGCCATCGCCGACGAGCTGGCGCGGGATGCCAATGGCCGGGTCGAACAGGGGCTCGCCCTCTTTACCGAAAGCATCGCCGCCAACAGCCGGATGGCAGGCAGTCTGGAAGATGCCGCCGCCATCGTGGCTCAGCTCAAATCCCAGTCCGAGCAGATCGGCAAGGTAATTGAAGTGATTCAGGGGATCTCCGAGCAGACCAACCTGCTGGCGCTCAATGCCGCCATCGAAGCGGCCCGTGCCGGTGAAACGGGTCGTGGTTTTGCGGTGGTGGCCGACGAAGTGAGAATGCTGGCGGCTCGTACCCAGGACTCCACCAAGGAGATCCAGGCCATCATCGAGCGGCTGCAGAGCCAGTCCCAATCCGCCAACAACGGCGTACAGGAGACTCTGGAGATCCTCAGCCATAACCAGCGCTTGTCCGCTCAGGTGCAGGATCTGCTAAGCGGCATTACCGGTGCCGTGCGCCAGATCAACGACGCCAACGCCCAGGTCGCTACCGCCGCCGAGGAGCAGTCCTGCGTTACCGCCGACATCAACCGCAACATCACCAATATTCACGAGATCGTGAGCCAGAGTTCCGCCGGCATCAGCCAGAGCGCCAGTGCCAGCAACGAACTCTCCCAGCTCGCCGAGCAGCAACGCAAGCAACTGGCCCAATTCCAGCTGTAAGCGCACAAAGTGAACCAGACAAAAAGGCCCGCAAGGGCCTTTCTTGTTGATGGAGCAATGGCTTTGTCTCTGTTTTAAACGCCATTTTTTGGCCGTTGGTGCCATAAGGGGCTGGGCTGCCCTGTCAAATATCGGTATGGTAGAGGCACGTTACTCCCCCTCACGTGAGCACACCATGAGCCTGAGATTCAAGAAACCCGCTTTTATCGCACTGGGGCTCATCGCCCTCATTTCCGCCGCCTGGCTCGACTACTACCTGCCGGAGCACACCATCGCTACCATCACCGGGGTCGAGGTGAAGCGCACCGACAAGGATGGCCCCATCAGCCAGAAAAACCCGGCTGACGGCCCCACCACCGACGTCTATTACATCTACACCGAGCGCCCCGGCGAGAAGATCCGGGTGTTTCGCAATGAAGATACCGAGTGGGGCTGGCCCCTCTACTTCAAGTTCAACGCCGCCGACGTCCAGGCCAAGGCCAAGTCGATGGAGTTCGAGAAACGCCTGGCCATCATCACCTCCTACGGCTGGCGCGTGAACATGTTCTCCATGTTCCCCAACGTCACCAAGATCGAGAGCACGGAACCTGACGCCTCCACCTGGAGCTTCTTCCGCTGGTTCTGGTTCGGCCTCTGGGCACTGGTGATGGGCAAAGCAGCCATTGCGACCTGGCGCTACTTCGATCGTCTTGAGGACGAGATATGAGTGAGCCGAGCAAGACCCGCACCAGCTTTTACCGGCGGCTCTACGTGGCCTGGCTGATCAGCCAGGGCACAGATACGGTGCCTGCCATCATGGAGGCGACCGGCATGCCGCGCCGCACCGCGCAAGATACCCTGAGCGCGCTGGCCGAACTCGATATCAGCTGCGCCTTCGAGCAGACCGAGGGGGCTCGCCACCTGCAGGGGCACTACCGCATCAGCGACTGGGGGCCCATCAATCCGGCGTGGATCAAGGCCCAGCTGCCTCTTATCAAGGAGACGCTGAGCTACCCCTGATCCTTCATGAGAGCGGCTATGCATCGACAAACAAGCCCCTTCCGGCCCACATCAGGTGGCACTAATGAAGGCTATACGCATCATTTTGCAACTCGCGATTCTTGCCACCGGGAGTGTCATACTTGCTGCTCTCTTTGCTGGGCTGTAGTGGTCAACTAAATCCGGACTCTTGGTTAGGCCGTTCTTCGGCTTTTGCTGGTGGCATCCCGTCATTGTGGCAATGTGGGCGCCGCCAGTTGTAGTAATCCATCAGGTAGTAACTGATATCCCGCTTCGCCTCTCGCAAGCTCATATATCCCATAGCCGGGAGCCACTCTGACTTCAGGCTTCTGAACAACCGTTCCATCGGGGCGTTATCCCAGCAGTTGCCACGCCGACTTATACTCTGGGTCATGCGATAGCGCCACAGTCGTTGCCGAAATGCCCGACTGCCATATTGGCTGCCCTGGTCGGAGTGAAATAGCACACCGGATGGGCAACCCCTCTGCTGATAGGCCATCTCCAGTGCTTTGATTGCCAATTCTGCATCAGGTTTATCAGACATCGCCCACCCCACGACCCGCCGGGTATGCAGGTCAAGAACCGCTGCCAGGTAATGCCAGCGACCACCTGCCCAGACGTAGGTAATATCGCCACACCACACCTGATTGGGTTGCTGGACATCATATTCGCGGGCCAGCAGATTGGGAATGTCCGGTCGTTCAGACTGTGCCACCTTATAGCGGTGTGCGCCCGGCTGTTTGGATGCCAGTCCGGCCTCCTTCATCAGGTTACGTACTTTGAATCGACCAATCTGATACCCCAACTCCCGCATCATCGACATCAAGGCACGGCTGCCCGCTGAGCTCCGGCTTTCTTTGAATAACCGGCGCAACTCGCTGCGCTGCTGCATACGCTCACGGTTAATCGCCCGCCTGCGAGCCAGATAGTCGTAAAAACAGGATGTTGGAACATCGAAAGCACAGCAGACCAAGGTGATGGGGGCTTGCTCCCTTAATCGGTCTATCAGCGCGTACGTGTGAAGTCGTCCGCCATCAAGAGAGCAGTAGCCTTTTTTAGAATGTCCTTTTCACGTTCGAGTCGGTTGATACGGGCTTCCAGCTCCTGAATTTTTTGCTGCTCCGGAGTCAGTGCTTTGCCTATTGGGGTTGTGCCAGTTCGTTCGGATTGCAGTTGCTGAACCCAGCGACGGAGCACGGTTTCACCGACATCCAGTGAACGGCTGGCTTCAGGGACAGAATATCCCTGGTCGAGCACCAGGGATGCGGCTTCGAGTTTGAATTCGGCAGTAAATGAGCGACGTAATCTTGTCATTGAACACCTCAGGTCATGGTGGCGACTGTACCACCTAAAATGGTGTCCGGGATGATTAGACCACTACACAACGCGCTACCTGAAGAACTACCTGGGTTGGCGCAGGATGCTGGAGCGTTACGGAAAAGGCGTAAATATCAAAGCATGTTTGCATGAGGCGCTAGGGCGCCCTATGCAACACGTAATTGGGACATAACCTTTCTTATCGGACAAACGGACTAGCAACTAGATCAACCCCCAGGCGGCAATCTGGTAGATCCATACCATCGCCAACAGGGTACCAACCAACCCCATGATGACACCGATACGCACCATCTGGTGACTCTCCACCAGACCGGTAGCGTGGGCCAGCGCATTGGGCGGGGTACTGATGGGCAGCGACATCCCGAGCGAGACCGAGATGGTGACCGCCAGGATCAGGGTGTGACTGCCGCCCCACTCGGCCAGCTCCGGCATGCTGACTGCCAGCGCCGCTACCAGTGGCAACAACAGGTTGGCGGTTGCTGTATTGGACATGAAGTTGGCCATCACCACTGCCAGCAAACAGGCGCCGACCAGCACCGCCAGCGTGGAGTACTCGTGGAACGGAATATGAGTGATGAGCCGCTCGGCCAACCCGGAGTCCTCCAGCGCCAGCCCCAGCGCGATACCGCCCGAGACCAGCCAGAGCACGTCGAGGGAGATCTTGTGCAGATCGTCCTTGGTGATGATGCCAGTGGTCAGGAACACAGCTACCGGGATCATGGCGACCACGTAGGAACTCATGCCGTGCAGATCCCCCAGCAACCAGAGCACTATGGTGGTGATAAAGGTGAGGTAGACCACCCAGGCGCGAGGGGTCTGCATAAAGCGCCCCTCAATCTTGAGATCCATCCGCTTTAGAGTACTCGGGAAGAAGCGCCCCAGCAGGAACCAGCCAAGCAGCAACAGCAATACCACAAAGGGCACCGCAAATCCCATCCACTGACCGAACGAGATGGCATGATCGCCGGTCAGGTATTTGAGGGCCACTGCGTTGGGCGGAGTGCCGATGGGAGTTCCGATCCCGCCGAGATTGGCCGCCAGCGGAATGGCCAGCACAAAGCCGATTTTGGCCGGGTCCTTGTCGGGGAACGCTGCCAGCACCGGGGTAAGGATGGCCAGCATCATGGCGGTGGTGGCGGTATTGCTCATAAACATCGAGAAGGTGGCTGTGATCAGCATCAGCCCCAGCATGACGATCCGGGGATCCTGACCGAACGGGCGCAGCAACACCCGCGCCAGATTGACGTCCAGATGGTATTTGGTCGCCGCAATAGCGAGGAAAAAACCGCCGAGAAACAGCATGATGACCGGCGAGGCAAACGTCGCCATCACCTCGGTGGACTTGAGCAGCTCACCAAACCCCGGTTCAGCCTTGTCAGCAGTCATGAACCAGAGCCCCTTGTCGGAGAGCAGCAGCAGCTCCAGCACGATGATCAGCACCGAGGTAGCAAAGATAGGGATGGGCTCCAGGATCCAGCAGAGGGCAGCCAGCACGAAAATAGCCACGACCCGCTGTTCGATGACGGTGATCCCCTCCAGCGGGATCCAGTGGGTCGGGATCAGCAGGATGGCGAGGCTCAGCAGCAGTGGCAGAATAATCTTGTTATTGATGGGCACTATTGTCTCCAGGATCGGGAGTAAGAAGCCAATAGTGGCATAACATGCTATCGCCTCACGCGGCCAACTCGCCAAAATGAGAGCTGGCTAACTGCACGGCGCACCGTTTTGTGAGTCATATCAAGCTGGGGTCGGCGCACTATGGCTGACGCCTCAACCCTTGCAACAAACAGGCAAAAAAACGGGCCCGCTGTTCGTTGCACACGACAGCGGGCCCGTTTCACCATTCATGCCGATGAGGGGGCTCAGAAGTAGATGCGGGTCACCGACTCGATGACGCAACCCGGGCGGCGGATCCCTTCGATCTCCACCTTGATCTCTTTGAGCAGCTCCAGCCCACCCTTGATGGGGGTGACCCGGGCCAGCTTGGTGCGGGCGCGGATGTTGCTGTCCACCTTGATGGGGTACGGGAAGCGCACCTGATCCAGCCCGAAGTTCACCACCATGCGGGCGGTCGGGAACTCGGGGGTGGCCTCATCGACCGAGCCGGTCAACTGTGGCAGCAGCGCCAGGGTCAGGAAGCCGTGGGCGATGGTGGTCTTGAAGGGCGACTCGGCGGCCGCACGCTCTGGATCGGTGTGGATCCACTGGTGATCCCCGGTCACGGCAGCAAACTGATCGATCATCTGCTGGCTGACGTGCAGCCACTCGCCGACATGGGTCTCTTCACCAATGCGAGCCTGCAGGGCGGCATAGAGCTCGGCCGCCTCGGCCCCCAGCTCAACAGCGGGTTCCTGAGCCACGGCAGACTGACCGTTGGCTACTTGTGCCACGGTTGCTGCATCCTGTTGCTGCTCGCTCTGGGACTCGGCTTGCAAGTCCAGCACACGTCCCAGCAAAGGGTGAAGATGTGCCTTTTGCTGAAACTCACGCCAGTAGTCGCGGATCGCCGGAGAGAGCCAATCCTTGAGCTCAAAGGGGTGCTGCGCCAGAATTTCGCGCTTGCGCTTCAGAAAATCGACAACTTTCATCTACCGATCCCTATTTGATTCAATGCCTGTAAAGAGGTCTAACCAGTCCTATTTTATTAAAGTTTCAGCTGTAAGTGCAAAAAAATCTCGGCGTACACCTGTACCAAGGCGGAAGTAACTACTTACACCATGTAAACCAGCACGATCTGCCAATGAGGAAATCGATTGCCAAAGATGCCGCCAGCAGGGGAAATTCGCGGGGCTCATCATGAAAAAAGGCCCTCATCGGGCCTTGTGGTGGGGACTCAGCGCGCGCTCGACCAACCGCGACACAATCCCTCCTCATCCAGAAAGGACCAGGCGAGGATCCGGCTCACCTTGTTGCCCTGCGCCATATCGATCACCCGTACCTGACGCGCCCCCACCCGGCTCAACGCCTTTTTCGCCCCCGGCAGGTTCTCTTTTTTCGACACCAGCGAGCTGAACCAGAGGCACTGAGTGGCAAACTCCTTGCTCTGGGCAATCATGTTGGCCAGAAACGCCGCCTCGCCCCCTTCGCACCAGAGCTCGGCCTTCTGGCCGCCAAAATTAAGCACAGGGGCGCCTGTCACCTCCTTGCCCAGATTGCGCAGCTTGCGCTCCGTCCCCTTGCTCGCCTCTTCCAGCGACGCATGGAACGGCGGATTGCAAAGCGTCAGGGCGAAGCGATCCTTCGGCCCTATGATGCCGCGAAACACATGGTTGGGGTTACCCTGCAGGCGGCACTCAATCTGGTTGCCCAGCCCGTTGCTTTTGGCCAGCAGGGTGGCCGCCTTGACCGAGACCGGATCGATATCCGATCCCACAAAACGCCAGCCATATTCGCGGGCCCCCAGCAACGGATAGATGCAGTTTGCCCCCACCCCGATATCCAGCACCCTCACCCCCTTGCCGGTAGGGAGCTGGCCTGCGCTCTCGGCCAACAGGTCGGCCGCCCAGTGCAGGTAGTCCACCCGTCCCGGGATAGGAGGGCAGAGGTAACCGGCAGGCAAATCCCAGTGGGCAATCCCGTAGTGATGAGCCAGCAGGGCGCGATTGAGAGTCTTCACTGCATCGGGATCGGCAAAATCGATGGTGCGGGTGCCGTAGTCATTGATAAAGACATGGGCAGCCAATTCGGGAGTTCGCAGGCAAAGCGCCTCAAAGTCGTAACCCGCCTGATGGCGATTACGGGAGTGAAGTCCGGATTTACGGTCGCCCGACTTGGGGCCACCGGCTGATGGGATGCGGGGTTTCATGCTGAGCCTGCCGAAGAAAACGGGCCCACACTATAGTGATTTGACTCGGGAAAGTCTAAACGAGGGCAATAAAAAACCGGGCTATCGAGCCCGGTTCAAGTGAGGTTGGAAAAACAGTCCGTACTGCGAGCCGTTTGTCCAGCCTGACTCAGATATCGATCCGGCGAGCTTGCCAGAACTTGTTGCGCCAATATTGGCTATCCAACTTGGAACGCGTCACACCGGCTCGAGTCGAGGCGTGGATGAATTCACCATTGCCGACATAGATACCAACGTGGTTGAGACGACGATTGATTTTGAAGAAGACCAGATCACCCTCGACCAGATCCTGCTTGGAAACGCGCGTCCCTTCGTGGACTTGGGAGCGGGTATCGCGGGGTAATTCGATACCGACGGCATTGCGGAACACTTCACGGGCAAAGGCGGAACAGTCGATACCGCGCTGGCTGCTGCCACCCATCCGGTACGGAACACCACGCCACTCTTTATATACAGTCAGGATTTCATTCACATCGGGTGTCTGGGAAGCTTCCGGTTCGATGACAGGTTCAACCATGGAAACTTCGATCTTGCTCGCGACCTCGGGTTGGGGTGCCGAGGCACAACCCACCATTCCGAGCGCGACCAGCAGTAGCATCAGGTGGCGCAATCCTTTATCCCCGCTAAATAGTAAATCTTGTTAAAATACGGCCCCAAAGGGCAATTTATAAGGCAACAGCACCCGACTATATCCAAGAATTCTATCGAGGCAAGTGAAAATCCCTATCAAGCTCACATTTTTGCAAGGAAATGCACGATTTTTCATAATTAATGTGATCATGCCCAAACAATATACAATCGCAAAAAGAGCCTTGGGCCTCATAGATAACTGGCTTTTATCCCTGCTTCAGCACCTTTTTAAAGTGAAAAATCATGATCGAAACCGATCTTTTTTTGTTAAAACCGGCCAGGGTATGCCAGGAACTGCTTGCTCAATTGCCTGAATGGCTGTCAACCGATGAGCAGCATATCTGGCAAGCCATGACCCATCCTGAACGGCGTCAGGAATATCTGGTGAGCCGCTCCCTGCTGCGCCAGCTATTGGCCGAGCGGCTGCAACAACCCGCCGCCAGTCTGCAATTTTGCAACGGCCCCCACGGCAAGCCCCGACTGCATGATGATGCTTGGCAGTTCAATCTGAGCCACAGTGGCAGCTGGCTGGTGCTGGCGCTCTGCCCACAGGGGCCGCTTGGGGTGGATATCGAACTGGGCAAACGGCGGCATCATCCCCTCCCCCTGGCCCGCCGGTTTTATGCACAGAGTGAATATGAGTGGCTCTGCGCACTGCCTGCCCAAGAGCAGGAGAGTGCTTTCTACCGGCTCTGGTCGCGCAAGGAGGCGGTACTGAAAGCCCACGGTGGCGGCATAGCGGCGGGGCTGGAGAAGGTACGATTTATCCCGGAGGAAGGATGGCGACTCGACAACCGACTCGATGACACCCCTTATCAGGTACAGGATTGGCCCTTTGCCAGCGGCTGGATCAGTCTCGCGGCGACGGCAGCCCCCGTGGCCTTTTACCGGCTGGATGAGCGCTTGAATTGCCACTCGCTTAACCCCATGTTACTCAACACCCTTTCTGAAGAGTCCAACTCATGATCGTCGACATTACTCCCCAGAATTTTCACGCAGAACTTATCGATGCGTCCATGAAGAAGCCGGTCGTCATCTATTTCCATGCTCCGCAGATGCCGGAGTGCCAGGGGATGACACCGCTGATCGAATCACTGGTTGGGCCCGCCAATGAGCAGGTCACCCTGGCCAAGGTGGATATGAACGATCCCCAGCTGCAGCCGCTGGCCAGTCAGCTCGGTCTGCGCGCCCTGCCGGCGCTGGTGCTATTCCATCAGGGTCGCCCTGACGAACAGGGGATCATCGAAGGGCCGCAAGATGAAGCCACCCTGCGCCAGTATTTCGCCGCCTTCGCCCCCAAAGAAGAGGAAGAGTTGCTGGCCAAGGGGCAACAGGCACTGGCTGACGAGCAGCCCAGCACCGCCTATGCCCATCTGACCAAGGCACACCAGCTGGCTCCTGAACGTCACGACATCAGCCTGTGGCTCATTCAAGCTGCGCTCGACCTCAATCTGCTGGAGGAAGCGCAGGAGCGCCTCGGCACCATCCCGATGGCGGCGCAGGATGGCCACTTCCATACCCTGAGCTCACGGCTGGCGCTGGCCCTGCAAGCGGCAGACAGCCCGGAGCTGCGCGCGCTGGAAACCCGTCATGCAGAACAGCCTGATGATTTTGCCCTGACTCAGGAGCTGGCGGTGCAATACAACCAGGCTGGTCGTCAGGAAGAGGCGTTGGGACTGCTGCTGGAGATCCTCAAGCGGGATTTAGCATTCGGCGTTGCCAGAAAGACCTATCTCGATATTCTGGCGACCATGGGCAGCACACCGGCGGCGCAGAGCTACCGTCGCAAACTCTATAGTCTGCTCTACTGATCGGAATCGAACTGGCTGGTAATGATGGGGGAGTGCCGGGAGACCGGCATGACCTCATGGGTCAAGTACGAAGAAGGTACTGTGGGAATAGTGGAGATACGGTGAATTTCAGGCAAAAAAAAATGGCGCAAAACTGCGCCATTTTTTTCGCATGGATTACTTCTTGTAGGAAGTAGCCATGTTGTCGATGCGCTGGTTAGCACGCATAGCTTCTTGCTTGGCTTCGGCAACATCAGCAGCGATTTTGGACTGATCAGCACGAACTGCGCTAACATCTTGAGCCAGTTGGTCAACTTTGTTAGACAGATTCTGAACGGAAGTTTCCAGTTCGCTAGTGTTTGCGCAACCACCCAGCAGAGCGGACAGACCAACAACACCTACCAACAACAATTTTTTCATTTTTAAAGCTCCCTTGAACTCGCCAGACGTTTAGCAAGCGGCGTGATTATGGCACAAAAAAATCCTACTTTGCATAGTCCCCACCACAGATAAATGCATTAAAACCCTCATTTTTTTTTGAATGAACAGTTTTTGTCCAGATTCGTCTAAAAAATGAGTGCCGTGTGGTGGGGGCACGGACAAAGGTTAACCAAATTTTTGCCTTATTACAATTTCGTATGAGGCTCAGGCTGTACGTTCTGACAACAATTGACGATATTGCACCAGATCCTCGATGGTCAGCACCGGCATCTGGTGCTTGCGACCGAACGCAACAAGGTCTGGCAGACGCGCCATCGAGCCATCTTCTTTGGTCAATTCACACAACACACCAAACGGTTTGAGGCCGGCCAGCTGCATCAGATCGACCGTCGCTTCGGTATGACCACGGCGGGTAAGCACCCCACCGGTTCGCGCCCGCAACGGGAAAACATGACCCGGGCGGTGCAGATCGCCCGGTTTGGCGCCATCAGCGATAGCTGCACGGATGGTGGTGATGCGATCAGCCGCCGAGACACCGGTCGTGACCCCCTGCGCCGCTTCGATGGTCACGGTAAAGGCGGTCTGGTAGTGACTGGAGTTGGCCTCCACCATCATTGGCAGTTCCAGCTGGCGAACCCGCTCGTCGGGCAGGCAGAGGCAGACGATGCCGGAGCACTCGCGGATCATCAGCGCCATCTGTTCATTGGTCATGGATTCAGCAGCGAAAATGAGGTCGCCCTCGTTCTCCCGATCTTCATCGTCGGCCACCAGCACGCCGCATCCGGCACGCAAGGCAGACAGCGCCGCTTCGACACGGGCAACGGGATCACCGAATTCACTGAGTAGAGACTGATTCATGGTAAAACTCCTAAACAAGACAAGGACCAGAATCAGGGCATGGAAAGGCAGACAGAGACGGGCATGCAGCGGCCAGCCCACAAGGGCCAACACGGCAAGGTCTGTCTTATCCTCTTTCATCCGGACTATGACCGTCGGCTCCGGCATCTCACCGGATCTGCTGACCCCGACCCGGCAATCAGCCAAGTCGGGCGCTCGCGGGCTCCCCGAGTCAATCGGGATACCGCCGGTGGGGAATTGCACCCCGCCCTGAGAATAAGCGCAGACAGCCTAAAGAAAAACGGTTGCAGATACCAGCCAAAATACCCCGCAGGCTGAAAAGCGTTTCAACATTGCGCCCGGGATCCCGCTCTGCGGCCCGCTCGCCAGCGCGAAAGACCATGACTGGCGAATTTCTTTATGGCTCGGATCGGTTTATGGCATAGTTCCCGAAACAAAAAAACAGAGCCCGAAAAAGAGCCTGAACAACGCAGCCGGCGCAGACAGCAGCGCCAACACCACAAACGGAAAATGACAGAGATGGAAAAGAAAATACTGCTCACGGATTGCCCGGATGCCAAAGGGCTCATCGCCAAGATCACCAACATCTGCTACAAGCACCAGCTCAACATCATCAAGAACGATGAGTTTGTGGATCACGAGAATGGCCGCTTCTTCATGCGTACCGAGCTGGAGGGGCGCTTCAACGACGAAACCCTGCTGGCCGACCTCGATGATGCCCTGCCCACCGGCGCCCAGCGCCGTCTGGTCAAGGCGGGCAAGAAGCGCATCGTCATCCTGGTGACCAAAGAGACCCACTGCCTCGGCGATATTCTGATGAAGAACTACGCGGGCGCGCTGGATATGGATATCGTCGCGGTGATCGGCAACTACGACACCCTGGCCGAGCTCACCGGCAAGTTCGATATCCCGTTCCACACCGTCAGCCACGAGGGTCTGAGCCGGACAGAGCATGAGGAGCAGGTTCGCGCCATCATCGACGGCTATGAGCCTGACTATGTGATCCTGGCCAAGTACATGCGGGTGCTGACCCCGAGCTTCGTCGAGGCCTATCCGCGCAAGATCCTCAACATCCACCACTCCTTCCTGCCCGCCTTCATCGGTGCCCGCCCCTACCGGCAGGCGTTTGATCGCGGCGTCAAGCTGATCGGTGCCACCGCCCACTTCGTGACCGACGATCTGGATGAAGGCCCCATTGTCGAACAGGACGTGATCCACGTCGGTCACGCCTTCAGTGCGGACGACATGGCCAAGGCGGGTCGGGATGTGGAGAAATCGGTGCTGAGCCGCGCGCTGGAGCTGGTACTGAACGAGCGGGTGTTCGTCTACGGCAACAAGACGGTAGTCTTCAAGTAATTCGCCCACACGGCACGTATGCAAACGCCAGAAACAACAACGGCTCCCGCGGGAGCCGTTGTTGTTTCTGCGCCGAGTGTCAGAGCGGCAGATCGTTTACCGTCACCGCGCCCTTCTCCAGCTTCAACTCGGAGGTCAGCGCTTGCTTGTCGGCCTTCAGATAACCCATCAGGGTCAGCTGATCGAGCATGGGGGCCAGTTGCGGCACCGCCTTGCCCAACTTGTCGCTGAGGCTGGCATGCAGCACGCCGGAGAGGGCCTGCATCCCCGCATCGCTGTTGAACAGCTGCTCCAGCGAGGTAGAGGCCAGCTTCACGTCCCCCTTCATGGTCACCGCCTCACCGTTGAGCTTGGCGCTGAGATCGGCCAGTTCAAGGGTCGCGCCACGTTTGAGCATCTTGTCCAGCGCCTGCTGGATGGCGGCATCTTCAACCCCCTTGCCACCGGCGGCCTGCAGCCCCTGATACCCTTCCAGATCCAGACCGTTGAGGTTGAGCGCCAACTTGCTGTCGGTCACCGCCAGGGTGTCGGTCTCGTTCTCCAGATCCAGCTTGGCAATTTTCATCTGATAGCTGCTGGAGAGGGTCTGGGCATCATCACCAGTCAGCTGAGTCTCGGTAGTCATCCCCTGCAGGGCGACCTTGACGCTGTCAGGCAGTTGTACCGTGAGGGCCGAGAGGGTCATCTCGCTCTGGGGCGAGAGGAGCACACCGCTGATCTCGGCAATGTCGGCACACCCTTTCAGGTCGGCCAGCACCAAGTCCATCTTGCTCTGCTCTTCATGGACCGTCATCCCCTGCCAGGTCATGGTGAGGTGACCATTCCCCTCCAGATTGCCGTGGAACTCGCCGCTCAGAGGCAGGAAGCTGAACTCGTCCAGCCCCTGTTTGATCTTGAATTCATTAGCCCAGAAACGGCTGCTGTTACCCTGGGTCCAGAGACTGATGACCGACTCCAGACCGAGTTCCCACTGCTCCATGCCCAGTGCGGTGAAAACCGGCGCTAGCGTGCCATTATGGGTATCGAGCAGGAAGTGGCTCTTGATATAGAGCGGCAGGATCTGGCTCTTGACCACCAGTTGCAACTCGATAGGCTGACTGCCCTCCAGCTCGCTGTCGATGGCAGCCAGCTCCTCCGGCGTCACCACGACCTTCAGGATCCCGTCACGGGTGAAGAGGTTGCTGCTGCCCGGCAGCCACTGCATGTCGAGCCCGCTCTCTTTCTCCACCTTGGCGATCTGTTCCGCCATGATGTTGTCGAAGCTGTTGCCCGTGTACCAGCACGCAGCCAGACCACCACCTATCAGTGCCGCACCCACGGCGAGGGCCACTATCTTTTTCATATATCCATGTGTCTCCAGGGAGTTGTCACTGCACTCTACGGGGCGGACTCGGGGCTAGGCAAGTCCAATCAGATGGCGAGTCCACTTTCTTGCGGCTCGCAACAACATCACAGCAAGGGGCTGAAGAGGTAGAAGATGTTCTCCATCGCCTTCTTGTACCAGGGGCGGGCCTGCCATTGGGCCAGGGTCATCGGGGTGGCTTCCGCCATATAGCCCTGTACCAGCCGGGTCATCTGGGCCACGAACGAGGGGTTATCCACCAACAGGGTCACCTCGAAGTTGAGCCAGAGGCTGCGCCGATCCAGATTGACCGTCCCCACCAGCGCGAAGTCATCATCCACCAGCACGCTCTTGGTATGGAGCAGACCGGCATCGTAGCGGTAGATCTCCACCCCGGCCGCCAGCAGCTCCTCCATAAAGGCGTTGCAGGCGTAATTGGCCATGATGGAGTCATTGCGTGCCGGCAACACCAGTTGCACCTGCACCCCGCGCGCCGCTGCCGAACTGAGTGCGGCCGCCAGCGGATCGTCGGGTACAAAGTAAGGGGTCGTCAGCACCAGATGGCTGCGCGCCTGATAGATGGCCAGTAGCAGGCTCTGCTGGATGCAGTCGCCGCCGACGAAGGGGCCGGACGGGATCAGCTGGGCACGGTAGTTGGTCTGGGGCCAGGCCTCCGGCTCATGCTGCAGACTGTCGAGCAGCCGCTCGCCGGTCTCCATCTCCCAGTCCCAGACGAAGATCGACCACATCAGCGGCACCATGGGCCCCTGCACCCGGATCATGATGTCGACCCACTGGCCAACCCCTGCATCCTGCTTGAAGAAACGGGGATCCACCATGTTCATGGAGCCGGTGTAACCCACCCTGTCATCGATCACCACCAGCTTGCGGTGCATCCGCAGATCCTGACGCTGGAACAGAATGCGCCAGGCGCCGACCGGCAGCACCTCCACCAGCTTGACCCCCGCCTTGCGCAGCTTTTTGGGCCAGTGGGAGCGGAAGAACTGTTTGCTGCCCACCGAATCGAGCAGCAAGCGACAATCCACGCCGCGTTGCGCCACTTCAATCAGCGCCTCGCACACCTCGTCGGCATCGCCGCCCGGATGCCAGATGTAGAACTCCAGATAGCAGGAGAGCGTCGAGCGACGGATATCCTGGGCAATCTCGCGCAAGATCCAGTCCGGCTTGTTGAGCAAGGTCATGCGGTTGCCAGAGAGCATCGGCATGGCGAGCCGTCCCTGGATGAGATCGTGCAGCGGCTGTGCTTTGGCGCCCACTTCGCAGCAGTGCTGC
Organism: Aeromonas sp. 102P; assembly: GCF_051920345.1. NCBI lineage: Bacteria > Pseudomonadati > Pseudomonadota > Gammaproteobacteria > Aeromonadales > Aeromonadaceae > Aeromonas > Aeromonas sp. 102P. The sequence continues at coordinate 3,728,326 of NZ_JBQBCZ010000001.1, forward strand.
GGGAACAGACGGGCCAGTTGACGGATCCAGATGGCGTAAGGGCGATACATGGCCTGGGCGCGCTCGGCACGGCGGCGCCCCAGCTTTATTTCACCAAACAGCACATAGAAACCCACCCCGGCAAACGGAATGGCATAGATCAGCGCCAGCCAGGCCAGCGACACCCCGATGGGACGGCGTTTCATCACCACCCGAAACGACACACCGGTAACAATCACGGTATGAAAAAGCAGTAGCAGCCAACCCAGAAAACGGGAAAACAGCAGTTGAAGATCGTGTTCCAGACCGTTAAACAACGGGGACTCCTTCTAATCGACAAACAGCGCGGTGGGCAGACCCCAACCGGCCGGGATGGTATGCTGTAAGGCAAATCCATTCTATCAGGTCGCACGCATGATCCTGCAATCTATGCTGCTCAGCCTGGCCATGCTAGGCCAAGGCTCATATGACATCAATGAGCAACAGATAAACCAGTACCTGCAATCTCAGGTGCAAGTCGACAAACAGCTGGAGCTGCCGGGCATCATCAAGGCCCATGTGACGCTTGAGCAGAGCGACGTCCAGATCGGTCGCCAACGCCCCGATACCGCCCGGGTCTATGGCAAGGGCAAGCTCAAAATCGCCCTGCCAGACAATACCGAATATGACGCCCGCCTGCAGATGACCTATGAGGCGAGACCCCGCTATGACAAGAGCCAGAGTGCCCTGTTTCTCGATAACATGAAGCTGGTGGAGTACAAGCTGGAGCCGGAGGCGGCCGAGAAGAAGTTCGGGCTGATGCTCAACATGCTGCTGCAGAGCATGGAGAAGCGACTCGAGACCAAGCCGGTCTACAAACTCAATGACAAGGATCCGGATCAGGCGTGGCTGAAGGAGAATCTGCTGGGGCTGGAGCTGTCACCGGGCAAGATCCACCTGCTGACCAAACCCCGCTAAACCGCTCAATTCAGGAGGGGCTGGGTGGTATCCCGTACCAGCAGCTCCACCTGATACCCCTGCTGCTGCTGCCGCTCGTAGAGGGAGAAGAGCGACCCGCTCAATTGATTGAGGGGCATATCGGCAAACCCGGCCTTGAGATAGAAAGGCTTCTCGAAGGGCAGCGCCTGACAAACCACAGGTTTGTCCAACAGACCGTGACAGGCGTGCTGCAGCAGCCGTGATCCCAATCCCAGCGACTGGTAGTGGGGCAACAGGCGAAAGCCGCACAGATGGTAAAACTCCTCCTCGTCCCGCAACCGAACCGCCCCCACCAGCCAGTGAGCATCACGCACGACAAAGATCCGCTCGGCCAGATCCGGCACATAGTGGGAAAACGTCGTCTCGTAATAGTCCCTGATAAGGGAGAGGTCGGCGTCGCAGTACTCTTCGAAAGTGAGTTCCATCGCCAGCTTGCTTGTCACAGACAAATCCTTTGATAATCAGTTATTAGTGCCAGATACGGTGCGCTAATCCGACCACATGACGCCAGCACGATAGCATGCCTTTCGTCAACAAAAAAGCGGACGTCGTGGGCAGCTTGCTTACCCGGTGGAAGAGGCCATGACCCACCGCCCGACTGTCAAAACCGTGCTTTATGATGACAATCCTTTATTGCGGCGGATACTTTGATCCCGGTCACCGAATAGGATCATTTGCCCCCTGTTGGCCGCTTGTTCTGCCCTCGTCATGATGCTTTACTCAACATGGTCATCACAAGAAGGAGTATTAGGGTTGAAAGCATGGATGCTGGCAGGCCATATGTTGTTGATCCCCCTGATCGGATGGAGCCAGACTCCCCCTCCCGCGGAGGTGATCTTCCTGACCGCCGCTCCCTCCCCCTTGCGTCCGAGCAAAGATGCCACTCCCGCCTCACAACCCGACACCGCTCAAACAGCAGCAGTCGCCACCAACGGCAAGAAGCAGATCCAGGTCTATAAATCGGTGCAACAAAACGGGGTGGTTCGCTACTCCGATATGGCACCCGAAGAGGGCCATTACGAGCTGCTGCTGTTCAACGACTGCTTCGCCTGCGATCCCAAATCCAGCGTCAACTGGCAAACTACAGGGCTGTTTCTCTATGACTATGCCAGCACCATCAAGGCGGCCGCCAAAACCTATCAGGTTGAGCCGGCGCTGATCCGGGCGCTGATCCATGCGGAATCCGCTTTCAATCCGCTGGCGGTCTCCCGCAAGGGGGCGATGGGGCTGACCCAGCTGATGCCCGCCACGGCGCGGGAGTTGGGGGTCGGCAATGCCTTGCTGGCGGAGCAGAATATCTTCGGCGGGGTGAAATACCTGGCGGGACTGCTCAAGCAGTATGACGGCAACGTGGCGCTGGCGACCGCGGCCTACAACGCAGGCGCGGGCGCCGTACAAAAACATGGCGGTATCCCGCCCTATGCGGAAACCCGTGCCTATGTGGAGCGCGTCCAGCTCCTCCACCTGCGCTACAAAGAGATGCTACAGGCCAAAGGACTCTGAGGTTAGCCTCGGTTAATGCTCTTTTCTCGCCTCTCCAGAAACAAAAAACACGCCCGCAGGCGTGTCGATACCACACTTTGTTTCGCAAATGATTACTTCTGCTCAGTCGCCACCAGGCGATAAGCCAGCGCACCCAGAATGGCACCGACAATCGGGGCAACCCAGAACAGCCACAGCTGGCTGATAGCCCAGTCACCGACAAACAGCGCAACACCGGTACTGCGGGCCGGGTTGACCGAGGTATTGGTCACCGGAATGCTGACGAGGTGGATCAGGGTCAGGCACAGACCGATGGCGATCGGCGCGAAACCGGTAGGCGCACGGCTATCGGTTGCGCCCATGATGACGAACAGGAAGAAACCGGTCATCACCACTTCACACACCAGTGCGGCAGTCAGACTGTAACCACCCGGAGAGTGCTCACCGTAGCCGTTGGAAGCAAAACCGGCAGAGAGATCAAACCCGGCCTGACCGCTGGCAATCACGTAAAGCACGGCAGCGGCGGCAATGCCACCCAACACTTGCGCCACGATATAAGGCAGTACACCGGATGCCGGAAAACGACCACCCGCCCACAAACCGACGGTCACGGCCGGATTGAGGTGGCAACCGGAGATATGGCCGATGGCAAACGCCATGGTCAGCACGGTCAGACCGAAAGCCAGCGAGACCCCCAGCAGACCAATCCCGACGTGAGGGAAGGCTGCAGCCAGCACGGCACTGCCACACCCGCCCAATACCAGCCAGAAAGTGCCCATAAACTCAGCAGCAACAGGTTTCACATTATTTCTCCCATTTGAGATAACACCGAACAAGACCCGAGAAGGGCCCATGCTTGAACAAGCGCAGCATTATGGGAGTGTGAGTCCAGATTGCGAACCCGGCAGGCAGAGCTCATTGAATGTGATTTTCGTCACAATTAGTTGATTAGATAAGGGATTTATCATTAAGACAGCCAGCCGCACATCTCATACCCAAGGGCGTCATGCGACAACTTGTGACACCGGTTAGCTCGAGTGCTCATCCCTTGAACGATATAAACGGAGGCGTGGTCAGTCTCCTACAGGGGCAAAACGGCTGACAACCTGCCCCTGATGCTCAATCCACTCCATAAACATGGCGACGGGACGGGCATAGACCTGACCATCCTGCTCGGATTGATAAATGACCAGCTGCTCCTGGGTTTCGGTATGCAGAGCCAGGGCAAGCACTTGATAGTAACCCCCCTTGAAGTGGCGATAGCGGCCTGGAACGGGTGCTTGCATGGGAAAACCTCGCAGAAGTGAACACCGATGAGCGAACCACATAAAGATGACACCATGAGTGCCAGTCAACTCATCGAAAAGGGGGACGAAGACGATTTTTTACACAAGCCAATCGTGCCACAGGATCCGGATATTGCAACACAGTCAGGCAGCTTTGTTAATTCGTTCCCCATGTTTCACTAGTTAACCTTGGTTAGCACCAAAGATCGTGCTGAATTTAACGTTCTAGCAACCCTGTTTTAGGGCTAAAAATCAGGGAATTCTTCTAAAAAGAGGATTGTTCTAGCATTCAATTCTGTGAAGAATAGGGGAAAAGAAATTTGATACTAAAAATCGCCTTTTTCGCCAACGCGTCCCTGTGGGGAAGGAATCACACTCACCATGTTCACAATCGACAAGTCGCACAAGCTCGACGATGTCTGCTATGACATCCGCGGCCCGGTGCATAAAGAGGCTCGCCGTCTCGAAGACGAAGGCCACCGCATTCTCAAGCTCAACATCGGCAACCCGGCCCCGTTCGGCTTTGATGCGCCGGAAGAGATCATCAAGGATGTGATCCTCAACATGCCGCTGAGCCAGGGCTACTGCGACTCCAAGGGGCTCTTCTCTGCCCGTAAAGCGGTGATGCAGTACTACCAGCAAAAAGGGATGCGCAAGGTCGATATCGACGACATCTACATCGGCAATGGCGCCAGCGAGCTGATCGTGATGGCCATGCAGGCGCTGCTCAACAATGGCGACGAGATGCTGGTGCCCTCCCCCGACTACCCGCTCTGGACCGCGGCCGTCACTCTCTCCGGTGGCCATGCGGTGCACTATCGCTGCGATGAAGGAGCTGACTGGTATCCGGATCTCGACGACATCCGCGCTCGCATCACCCCGCGCACTCGCGGCCTGGTGCTGATCAACCCCAACAATCCGACCGGGGCCGTCTACGGCAGCGAGTTCCTGCTGGAGGTGATCGAGATCGCCCGCCAGCACAACCTCATCATCTTCGCCGACGAGATCTACGACAAGATCCTCTACGACGATATCTCCCACACCAGCGTCTGCACCCTGTGTGACGATGTGATGGTGGTGACTTTCAACGGCCTCTCCAAGGCTTACCGCGCCTGCGGCTTCCGTCAGGGCTGGATGGTCATCACCGGTCCAAAAGGCCGTGCTCGCGGTTATATCGAAGGACTGGAGATGCTGGCCTCCATGCGGCTGTGTGCCAACGTGCCGATGCAGCACGCCATCCAGACTGCGCTTGGCGGCTACCAGAGCATCAACGAGCTGATCCTGCCGGGCGGTCGCCTGCGCAAGCAGCGGGACAAGGCATGGGAGCTCTTGAACGAGATCCCAGGGGTCTCCTGCGTCAAGCCCAAGGGGGCGCTCTACATGTTCCCGCGCCTCGACCCCAAGGTGTATGACATTCGCGACGATCAGAAGATGGTGTTCGACCTGCTGCAGCAAGAGAAGCTGCTGCTGGTACAGGGCACCGGCTTCAACTGGCCGGCACCGGATCACTTCCGGCTGGTGTTCCTGCCCCGCGAAGAGGAGCTGGAAGATGCCATCGGCCGCCTCGCCCGCTTCCTCAAGGGCTACAAGCAGTAAGCAAAGCTCATGAAAAAGGCTCCCGCGGGAGCCTTTTTGTTATCTGTGGTTTTATCCGTGCCATCAGCCGTGCAGCAGGGCACCGGCCACCAGCACCGCCATGGTGATGAGGGCTACGCCGATGATAAAGGGCAGCACCCAGCGCACGAAGCGATCGTAGGGGATCTTGGCGAGCGCCAAACCGGCCACCAGATGAGCGGCGGTGGGGGCAAACAGGTTGATCCAGCCGGAGGCGGACTGATAGGCGGTGATCACCAGATCCCGGGAGATGCCGGAGAAGTCCGCCAGCGGCCCCATCAGTGGCATGGAGACGGTCGCCAGCCCCGAGGTGGAGGGGATGAAGAAGCTCAGGATGATGTGCACCAGATAGGCCATCAGGATGAAGACCGATGAGGAGAGTCCGGTCACCAGCCCTTCAGCCCAGTGCAAAATGGTGTCGATGATGACGCCCTGCTCCATCACCACATAGATGCCGCGCGCCACCGCCACCACCAGCGCTACCCCGATGAGATCCCGAGCGCCGCTCAGGAAAGTAGCCACATAGTTGGACTCCGGCATCCGGTTGATCAGCGCAATCAGGATGGAGGCGCTAAAGAACAGGGTAGAGAGCTCGTCAAACCACCAGCCAAAGGTGGGCAGCACGTCGATCCCCAAGTCCGACCAGGGCACCACCGCATAGATCATCAGCAGGAAGGTGCCGAAGAAGACCAGCATGGTGAGCTTCTGCTTGCCGGTGAAGGCGAGGTTGCCGCTCTTCATCTGGGAGAACTCGTCGTCATAGGTGATGTCGGCCAGCACGGAGCGGGACTTGTCCTGCTGCACCTGCTTGGCATAACGCATCACGAACCAGGAGGCGAAGATCACCAGCAGCAGCCACTGGATGACCCGCAGGCCAATCCCCTCACCGATGGGGATACCGGCAAAACCGGAGGCAATGCCGGTGGCAAATGGGTTGACGGTGGAGGCGAGCACCCCGACCCCGGAGCCAAGCAGGATAATGCCCGCCGCCACCATGCGATCGAAGCCAGCCGCCATCATCACCGGCACGATCAGCGCCCAGAAGGCAACCGTCTCCTCTGCCATGCCGAAGGTGGAGCCGCCGAGAGCAAACAGGGCGATCAGCACAGGAATTAGCAGCCGCTCACGCCCGGCAAAGCCGCGCACAATGGCCCCCACCCCGGCATCGAGCGCACCGCTTTGCATGGTCACCGCGAGAAAACCACCGATGATGAGCACGAACAGCGCCACGTCGGCCGCCTTGTGAAAGCCCTGAATGGGGGCCTTGAGCACCTCGAATACCCCTTGCGGGTGGGCGGGTAACTCGGTGTAGCTGCCAGGCACCGGCAACAGCCGCTCGTCGCCGCTGTAATCGGCCACGGCCGCTGCCGCCACCGGCTGCTGGGTCTTGGCGGTGACATAGTCATATTTGCCCGCTGGCAGCACCCAGGTGAGGGCGGCCATCAGGGCGATGATGATAAAAAGCAGGGTATAGACAGTGGGAAGTTGGCGCTTCTTGGGCGCCTCGTTTGGAGTGGTCATAGCTTCCGTACCTCGGCAATGCCGTCTGTGATCCGATCAGCGCAAGACTAGCGGGTTTGATATGGGAAAAAGGTGATCGCTGATAATAAAATTCCGCAAATTAGCGGGATTTTTGCCAAAAAAACAGGGCCCCGCAGGGCCCTGTCTGTGCTGGCGACCGACTTACAGCTCGACCACGTCGAATTGCACGTCCGGATTCACGTCCGCATCGTAGTCCACCTCGTCCAGGCCGAAACCGAACAGGCGCAGGAACTCCTGCTTGTAGCCGGTGTAGTCAGTCAGCTCGGAGAGGTTCTCGGTGGTGATGGAGGGCCAGAGATCACGGCAGGTCTGCTGCACATCTTCGCGCAGTTCCCAGTCATCCATGCGGATGCGAGCCTGCTCGTCCAGCGCCATGTCGGCGCCGTACAGGCGGGTGCGCATCATGCGATCCACCTGCTCCATGCACCCCTCGTGAATGCCCTTCTCCTTCATGATCTTGAAAGCCATGGAGATATAGAGCGGCATCACCGGAATGGCGGAAGAAGCCTGGGTCACCACGGATTTCAGCACGGCCACGTGAGCGGTGCCGCCCTTGGCGGCCAGATCGCCACGGATGGCTGCAGCGGCGCGGTCCAGATCTTCCTTGGCGCGGCCCAGAGTGCCATGCCAGTAGATTGGCCAGGTCAGATCGGTACCGATGTAGGAGTAGGCCACGGACTTGGCGCCGTCAGCCAGCACGCCGGCATCACGCAGGGCAGCCATCCACAGCTCCCAATCCTGACCGCCCATGACGGTGATAGTGTTCTGGATCTCTTCTTCGTTCGCCGGCTCGACGGTGGCGGTGATGATCTGATCCTTGTTGGTATCGATGGCGGTGGTGGTGTAGACCTCACCGATCGGTTTGAGGGCAGAGCGCACCACTTCGCCGGTTTCCGGCATCTTGCGCACCGGAGAGGCCAGGGAGTAGACAACCAGATCGATCTGACCCAGATCCTGCTTGATAAGCTCGATCACCTTGGCGCGGCACTCGTTGGAGAAGGCATCGCCGTTGACGCTCTTGGCGTAGAGGCCCGCCTCTTTGGCTGCCTTGTCGAAGGCGGCAGAGTTGTACCAGCCAGCGGTACCGGTCTTGGACTCGGTGCCTGCTTTTTCAAAGAAGACGCCGAGGGTGGCGGCGCCGCTACCGAAGGCAGCCGCAATCCGGGAGGCCAGGCCATAACCGGTGGAAGCGCCGATCACCAGCACCTTTTTGGGACCATTCTCGATGGTGCCCTTGGCCTTGGTATAAGCGATCTGGCGACGAACATTGGCTTCACAACCGACCGGATGAGTGGTGGTGCAGATAAAGCCGCGAACCTTGGGTTTGATGATCATATGGGGTCTCGGATCCGTTTAATGGATGAAATCGGGGCATAAGATACCTCATCTTGCCGCGATAAGGTGCTCTGATGTGTTGAACTGCGGCAAAAATGGGCATCCGAAGGTGGCAATCATGGTCCATGCCATGGTGCCACCTCACGGCAATTAGCAGGCAATGCGGGTGATGTGGCCATCCTGCAGCTTATAGAAGGCATCTTGGGGCAACTCCTGTGACCAGGTCGCCTTATAGTCGAGATCGGCATAGACGCCTCGCAACATGGCACCGAGCAGACCGTGGGAGATAACGATGGGCCGCTCGGCGATGGCAGGATCCTGCAACCACTGGTGTGCCCGGCGCTGAATGCTCTCGAAGCTCTCGGCCCCCGGTGCCTGCAGATACCAGTCCCCTTTGCCGGTATCGAGTTCGGGGTGGGCAAGACGCAGCGCCGGGATCTGGCAGCTCTCCCACTCCCCCATCCCCAGCTCCATCAAGCGATCGTCCCAGACGATGCGATCTGCCGTCAGCCCCAGCTGCTCGCACACCAGCAGCGCAGTCTGACGGGCACGGCCAAGCGGGCTGGCATAGACGGTCCAGCGGGCGGGATCCGCCAGTTCGGCGGCAAGGCGCCGCCCCATGGCGATGGCTTGCGCCTCGCCCTTGTCGGTCAGCTCGGAGTTACAACGCCCCTGCAGACGCTGCTCGGCATTGAAGCGGGTCTGGCCATGGCGCAGCAGATAGATGAGTCGGGACATGATTTCTCCAGCACGTTCAGATAGATAGAAAAATAAAGGGGGAAGATGATAGCAGATGAGCCCGAAGGATGGCCCAAACAGAGAGGCTAAAGCGGGCGTAAAAAACGGGTCAAGGCTGACCCGTTTGCTACCAATTTGGCCAGAGTGTATCGGCTCAGCCCTTCTTGATCTCCCGCAGATAGCGGTAGATGGAGTGGACCGAGATGCCGAGCTGGCGCGCCGCAATCTGGGCGCTGTCTTTTAACTCGAAGATCCCCATGTCGTGCAGCTGGTTGACGATAACCCGAGTCTTCTGGGACGGAGGCACCGCCTCGTTGCCACGCACCTCGGCACTGACGGTGTCGATAGTGCTGTTGAGCGCTTCGTCGATGTTGCGGGCGAACACCTCCGGGGTGGCATGGCTCTCGTGGGGATGCATGCACTCCGGCATCATGGTGCGCAGCACGGATTGCAGCGGGGCATCCATGTCGCTGTTGATACAGAGCAACCCGATGGCCCTGTGCTCCCCGTTGCGGATCACGGTCGTGATGGAGCGCAGCGTCTTGCCGGTGGCACACTTGGTCATGTAGGGGCTGGAGATATCCTGCCCGCTCTTGAGCTTCATCATCGCCAGGTTGGTGATGGGGGCGCCGACACTGCGGCCGGTGATATGGCCGTTGGCAATCTTGACGATCGAGGGATTGCGCGCATCCAGACTGTGGAGCAGCACTTCGGTGTGCTGACCATACATGGCGGCGATGCCATCCACTATGTTCTCCATCGACTTGAGGATCTCAAAATCGCTCGGACTCAACTCTTGCAGCTTCACAATGGGACCTTCTTGCAAGGGTTGCTGCCGGACAATGGGCGCCGGGCAGCAACCGACAGGGACATCAGGCGGACATGATATCAATAATGGTGCTGTCTGTGGCAGACATGCCCTCCTTCACCATCTGGCCAACGTTGCGGATGGTCTGATCCACATCGCCTGCGACGATCCCCTGCCCCGACACCGAGTGGCTGTTGAGGGCCATCAGGAAACCGCGCACCGCCGCACCGGAGGAGGTACTCACCTTCATGGCGCAGGAGGCCTTCGCCCCGTCGCACACCATGCCGGCACTGTCGCTCAGCACGTTCTGGATGGCGAAGCAGGATTGCTCGAAGCTGCCGCCCGCCAGATAGACCATGGCCATGGAGGCGGCCGCGCTGGTCACGGTATTGCCACAGAAGGCCGACAGCGGCGGATAGTGGGACTTGATATAGATGGCGCCCAGATGGCTCATGATGAGGGCGCGAGCCAGCAGCTCTTCGCTGGCCGCAAAGCGCTCGGCAATCACCATCACCGGAATGGTGGCGGCAATGCCCTGGTTGCCGCTGCCGAAGTTGCTCATGGCTGGCAGGGTCGCGCCCCCCATGCGGGCATCGGAGGCGGCCGCCGTCATCATCACGATACGGTTCATCACATCCTCGCCGATAAGACCGGCATTGATGTTCTGCTGCATGGTGCGGCCAATCTCCAGGCCATAGGGGTTGTTCATCCCCTCGGCGGAGAGCTTGCCGTTAAGCTCGGAAGCTTTGAGGATGAACTTGATCTGCTCGAACTCCACCCGGGTGGCGAACTCGTAGATGGCAGCGATGCTGATATCTACCCCGTCGCAGATGGAACCGGTGGCACCGCCCTGGCTCTGATCGGCGGTGAAGGTCACCTCGCCATCGCGGCGCTGCTCGACGATGCGGGTATGACCGCCACACAGGGTCACTTCAGCGCTGTGCTCTTCACCATGTTCATCCGTGCCATAAACGGTCACGCGGCAGAAGATAAACTCGGGGGCGGTGGTGCGGCTCACCTGCACCTTGCCGGCATCGATAAGCAGCTGGGCACGATCCACCTGTGCTGGCTGGATCGCGGCCAGCACCTCCAGCCCGGCATCGGCATTGCCGCCGATGGCACCGGCCGCGGCCGCAATGGCCAGACCGATCTTGCCGGTGCCCGGCACATAGACACCCATCGAGTTTTTATAGAGATTGTCCGACACCGCAACCTCGAGGCGACCGGGCTCACAGCCCAGTTGCCGGACGGCGACAGCCGCGGCATAGGCGGCGGCAATTGGCTCGGTACAACCCAGCGCTGGTTTGACAACCTGTTGAATAATCTGCAGATACTGCTGCCACGCTTGTTTCATCACTTGAACCTTTTTATCAGCATTAACGAGCGATATGGGCGATCGCTTCCACTTCAACCTTGACGCCCATCGGCAGATCCTTCACTGCGAAGCAGCTGCGCGCCGGACAATCTTTCTGGAAATAGGCTTTATAGACCTCGTTGAACGCGGTAAAATCGCTGATCTCGGCGAGGTAACAGGTGGTTTTGAGCACGGTATCCAGCGAGCCGCCAGCGGCTTCCAGCACGGATTTCAGGTTTTCCAGTGACTGGCGGGTCTGGGCGGCAATCCCCCCTTCCACCACACCCCCCTGCTGCTTGCAAACCGGCAACTGACCGGAAGTAAAGATGAGGTCGCCATAGGCAGTGCCGTGGCTGTAGGGACCGATAGCGTCAGGTGCCGCTGCTGCTGTGATGATGCGTTTCATATAGCCACTCCTGTTTGTGCAATTTTTTTTGCAATCACGAATCTCATTCCGTTCAACATTATTTGCTTTTTATTTTATCCATTCAACAAAAAGATACAAAAATGGCGTTTAAAGGCACCTTTCAGCCTCAATATAAACCGTGATCACCATCCTGATTTGAACAAAAGTACTCTTATGGGCATTGTTTATGACAGTTTCATTCAACTATATTTGCGCCGCTTTCCCACATCCCTACAAAAAAGAAGGTTTTAATGGACGCGCATAGCACTACACTCGCCAGCCCCGTGATGGGCACGCTGGAATGGAAAGAAGCGGTTCGCTTCGACAGCACCGACTGGGGCTGGATCATCATGAGCATCGGCATGGCCATCGGCGCAGGGATCGTCTTCCTGCCGGTACAGGTGGGTCTGATGGGCTTGTGGGTCTTTCTGCTCTCGGCGGTGATCGGCTACCCCGCCATGTACATGTTCCAGCGCCTCTTTATCAACACCCTGGCCACCTCGCCGGAGTGCAAGGATTACCCCAGCGTCATCACCGGCTACCTTGGCAAGAACTGGGGTGTGCTGCTCGGCGCGCTCTACTTCGTGATGCTGGTGATCTGGGTCTTCGTCTACTCCACCGCCATCACCAATGACAGCGCCTCCTTCCTGCAGAGCTTCGGCGTCACCGACGGCCTGCTCTCCGAAAACCCGCTCTACGGTCTGGTGCTGATATGCGGTCTGGTGGCTCTGGCCTCGCGCGGCGAGAACCTGCTGTTCAAGATCTCCACCTTTATGGTGCTGACCAAGATCAGCGTGGTGGCAGTGCTCGGCCTGATGATGGTGGACAAGTGGGACGCGGCCAACATCACCGCCATGCCCGCTGCCGGTGACTGGATGAAGGATGCCATCATCATGCTGCCCTTTACCCTCACCTCCATCCTCTTTATTCAAAGCCTGAGCCCCATGGTGATCTCCTACCGCTCGCGGGAGAAGTCGCTGGAAGTGGCCCGCTTCAAGGCGATGCGCGCCATGAATATCGCCTTCGGCATCCTGTTCGTGGTGGTGTTCTTCTACGCGGTCTCCTTCACTCTGGCCATGGGCCACGATCAGGCGGTCAAAGCCTCCGAGGAGAACATCTCCGCGCTGGCCATGGTAGCCCAGGGGATGCCCGGCCAGACCCTCAAGCTCCTGAGCCTGACCCTCAATATCTTTGCGGTAATGACCGCCTACTTCGGCGTTTACCTCGGTTTCCGTGAGGCCTGTCAGGGTCTGGCAATGAACCTGCTGCGCCGCGTCATGCCGGAAAACCGCATCAACAAAGGATTGGTGGGTAAGGGCATCATGGTGTTCACCGTCATGCTCTCCTGGGGTGCCATCGTGCTCAACGCACCGGTACTGAGCTTCACCTCCATCTGCAGCCCCATCTTCGGCATGGTGGGTTGCCTCATCCCGGCTTATCTGGTCTATCAGGTACCGGCGCTGCACAAGTACAAGGGCACTTCTCTTTACATCATCATCGTCACCGGCCTGCTGCTCTGCGTCTCGCCCTTCTTGGCGTTCAACTGACGGTTGCTGACGGATATCCCCTTATCGACCACGGGTCACCTTCGGGTGGCCCGTTTTCTATTGGTGCGGCTGACCGCGCCCCCGCCCGGAAGTAAAAAGCCAAGGGGATCACAACTTGCAACCGGCCATCACCCAAGGGAGGCCGCTCGGAGTACTATTCAGGCAACACGAATCACGCCCGCACTCAGGTATCGAGGCTTAACATGAAATGGATTTTCAACCCCGCCATCCGGCTGGGCAACCAGCTCTCCTTCAAATACAAATTCCTGCTCTGGTCCTGCCTGATGCTGCTGCCACTGGCGTACAGCATGACCAATCTGCTGGGGCGGCTGCAGGATGACAACGCGCAGGCCAACCGCGAGCTGGCGGGAGTGGTCAATCTCTCCCCCGTGCCCGCTATCGAGCAAGCCCTGCTCACCCATCGCAATCTGGTGACCCGTCACGCCTATGAAGTGGATCCGGTCGGTGATGATCAGGTCAAGGCAGCCGCGCAAGCCGTTGATCAGAGCCTGCAAGCCTTTGCCAACACCCGCCAGAACAACCCCTCCTTTGAGGTGATCCAGCAGGGCTGGGCCGCCCTGCAGAGTGAAGCGGGCAAGCTGGAAGTGGAGCAGAGCAACCTGCGCCACGACAAGCTGCTGACCGAGGTGCGCCACCTCTACAAGCACATTACCGCCAGTAGCAGCCTTATCCAGGATCCGGCGCTCGGTACCTACTACATGGTGATCCTCGCCAGTGAGCGGTTGCCGCAACTGCGCGACCTGCTGGCTCAGGTGCGGGACCGCGCCGCCACCATCGCCGATTTCGGCCTGTTTCAGGCCGAGGGCTACAGCGGCCTGCGTTTTCGTCTCGACCTGATCAGCGCCACTCTGCAAGAGCTGGAGGCCGATCTGACCCTGCTCTACCAGATTGAACCGGCCTACCGCGCCGAGCTGGGTCAGCAGACCGATGCTCTGATACAGCTGGTGCGTCAGGGGGTCGAGACCATGGAAAACAAGATGATGAAAGATCAGCTGGTGCAACTCTCCACCAAGGAGGTGCAGGCGCTGGGGGATAAGATGGACGAGGCCATCACCGCGCTGGCAGGCCAGGTACGCCAGCGGCTGGAGGCCGACCTGCATCAGCGGCTGGCCGCCAACCAGCGCCACTTCTGGTGGGTCACCGCGCCGCTGACCGTCAGCTTGCTGCTCTACCTCTACCTGATGATCGGTGCCTATCTCTCCCTGCGCGACACCGTAGGGCGGGTGCGTGATATTGCCGCCCGGGTCAACGCCCAGGATCTCAGCCAGCACATCGAGATTGTCGGTCAGGATGAGCTGGCCGCCATCAGCCGGGATTACAACGTCACCCTGGAGACCCTGCGCACCCTGATGCGGCGGGTACGGGAAAACGGCGTCACCGTGGTGGAGAGCGCCACCGAGATCGAAGCACGCACCTGCCGCTCACAGGAGGTCATTGCCGATCAGCAAGGGGAGACCCATCAGGTCGCCACCGCCATCAAGGAGCTGGCCGCCACCTCACAAGACATGGCAGGCAACGCTCTGCAAGCCGCCCGCATGACCCAGGAGGCGCAGAACGTGGTCGGTCAGGGCGAGGATGTGGTGGAGCGCACCATCAAGGCCATCGATCATATCAACCGCGAGGTGCTGCGCACCGCCGACACCATAGGCCAACTGGAGCAGCAGTGCAGTCAGATTGGCGGCGTCATCAGCGTGATCCGTGGCATCGCCGAACAGACCAACCTGCTGGCCCTCAACGCCGCCATCGAAGCGGCCCGGGCCGGTGAGCAGGGTCGCGGCTTTGCGGTGGTGGCCGACGAGGTGCGGTCTCTTGCCAACCGCACCCAGGGGGCCACCGTCGAGATCCAGCAGATGATTGAACAGCTGCAATCCGGCGCCCGCGCCTCGGTCACCGCCATGTCGGCGGCCAGCCATGAAGCGCAGGAGGGGGTCGGGCTGGCGCAGGAGGCAAAGCAGGCTTTTGGCGCCATCACCGAGAAGGTGGATCGAATGGTCGATACCAACGCCATCATCGCCAGCGCCATCGAGCAGCAGGGCGCCGTGGTCAACGAGATCGAACGCAACGTGGTGCGCATCTCCGATGGCAGTGACGAGGCGCTGCAAGTGGCCAACGCCGCCCGCGATGCCGCCCGCCAGATCCACCAGCTCACCGAACAGCTGCGCGCCATGGTACAGAGCTTCGTGCTGTAACAGAGCGCTGACAAGCCGGGCTCAACGTGAGCCCGGCATTATCCCGGTCTCGCCCCTGCCACAACATCTCGGTTGCTCGGATCATCCAGAAAATCTCTGCGACCCACTTGCCGGGCAGATGCCAACAAAGTAGTCTCGAACGAAAACAAAATGCGGCATTCCCGACACGCACTCTCGATGATGTCGAGGGAAACCAAGCCGCCTGCGAACCACAGATTAAACCCAGCGTCACGTCATCTATCACCCGCTTCAAGCGAGGATTTACCCATGGCCAGATACCAGTTTTTTACCATTCCGGCATCCAATCGGCAGCAATACACCTTTATCGACATGGCATCTCCGACTTTTTTGAGTGAAAAGGCGGCACTGCTGACCCAAGGATTCGAGGTGGAGGAGGACTTTATTGACGGGACCAGTCCACGGGAGGCCGTCGAGAAGTACCAATCCAATTTTCTCTATGTAGCGGACGAGATTGGCAAGTCCGATAGCAGCTACGCCGCGGCCATCGCCATGCTGGAGATTGGCAAGGGGTTATTGGGCAATAAAACCCGCTGAGATAAGGTACAGCGGTGAAGAGTGGTGGCCATCGTGGTAATGCGCCCGATGGCCATATGGCAAGACATCAATTCGGTAAGTCAGAAGCGCCCCAGCTGCTGGAGCATCTCGATCAGCTCCTCTTCGCTGCTCGGCTCATAGGCCAGCTGAAGGCTCGGCGCGGCGCCCCCCATCAGCATGTAGACGTTGGTGCTGCAGTGGTCGTAGTGATACCACTTACCGTCGATACAGACGTCGGTATAGCATCTCGGGTCCCTTTTCAGTTCCATATGCACATCCTTTTGTTACATCCCATCAACATCACTCCTGACCGTAAAATAACCACCGAGGTTCACGCTTGATGCAGATCAAGGGAAACAGCTGAAAGGGACAGATATCTGCCAGATCTAAGGCCTGCGGATGCCTTGAGCCCGCATCGGTTATCCGAATGAAGATGGGCCGAGTGCCCCGTCATATCGCCGGATGGCCCCCGGTAACAAAAACGGCGCCCGCAGGCGCCGTTTTTTCATTTTCCCTCAAAAGCGAGGGGCAAACAGAAGGCTTATTCGTCTTCCAGATAGGCGTAGCCTTGCAGGCCCAGCTCCAGCTCGTCGAGCAGGGCTTTGCGAGTGGCATCGTCCAGCGCCGGGTGAGCGGCGATCCGCTGGTAGTTTTCGCGGATCACGGACGGGTCGATGTTGACGTAACGCAGCAGCTGGTCGACGGTGTCGCCGCGCACCACGTTGCGAATGTCCATCTTGCCCTCTTCGTCCAGCCACACTTCCGCGCAGTGGGTGTCACCAAACAGGTTGTGCAGATCCCCCAGGATCTCCTGATAGGCACCGACCAGGAAGAAGCCGACGTGGCACTCTTCGTTCTCGCCGTAGACCGGCATCGGCAGGGTGCTCTCGACCCCCAGACCGTCGACATAGTGCTCGACCTGACCGTCGGAGTCACAGGTGATATCCATCAGGATACCGCGACGGCTAAGCGGACGATCGAGACCCGCCAGCGGCATCACCGGGAATACCTGACCGATACCCCAGGCATCCGGCAGAGACTGGAACAGGGAGAAGTTGGCAAAGCACTTGTCCGCCAGCTTTTCACTCAGCTCGTCAGCCAGCGCACGGTGGTTGCGGTTGACCGGGTTGAGCATCTCTTTGAGTGCCAGACAGGTGTTCTGGTGCAGCATCTCGGCCCAGGCACGCTGTTCAAGGTTCAAGAGGCCCATGGTGTACTGGGTATTCACGTCACCCAGATCGGCTACCGAGTCATGGAAGATCTCCAGCAGGGAGGGATCTTCACTGCGCAGATCCAGCCAGCCTTTCCACATGTTCTGCAGAATGGTCGGTGCATCTTCGTCCGGCGCGCTGATGTCGTTCATCTCCACTCCTTCGGCACCAATGATATTGGTAACCAGCACGGCGTGGTGAGCGGTCAGGGCACGGCCAGACTCGCTGATGATGGTCGGGTGCGGCAGGTCGAACTCGCGGCAGACATCGCCGATGCCCCATACCACGTTGTTGGCGTACTCGGAGAGGCTGTAGTTGGCGGAGCAGTGGCTCTGGGAACGGGTTCCCTCGTAGTCAACCCCCAGGCCACCACCGACGTCCACGACTTCGATGTTGGCACCGAGGCGACGCAGTTCAGCGTAGAAACGGCCACACTCGCGGATGCCGCCCTGAATGTCGCGGATATTGGCGATCTGGGAGCCCAGATGGAAGTGCAGCAACTGCAGGCAATCCAGCTTGCCCAGCCCGCGCAGACGTTCGATCAGCGCCAGGATCTGGGAGGCGGAGAGACCAAATTTGGACATGGAGCCGCCGCTCGATTCCCACATGCCGGAGCCGGTGGAAGCGAGCTTGGCACGCACCCCGATGTTGGGCTTGATGTTGAGACGAGCTGACTCGTCCAGCACCATCTCCAGCTCGGAGGGCTTCTCCACCACGATGTAGACCTTGTGGCCCATCAGGTTGCCCAAGAGGGCGTGGCGGATATATTCGCGGTCTTTGTAACCGTTGCAGACGATCACCGAGCCTTGCTCATGGTGATGGGACAGCACGGCCAGCAGTTCCGGTTTGGAACCAGCTTCCAGGCCAAGCCGGGGCTTGTCGCTGTAGGACTGGCTGATGGTCTCGATGACACGACGCTGCTGGTTTACCTTGATCGGGTAAACGCAGAGGTAGTCCCCTTCATAGCCAGACTTTTCGATGGCCTGACCAAAGGCGTTGAACAGCGCATCGACCCGACTCTTGAGGATGTCAGGGAAGCGCAGCAACACGGGGGTGGTCAGCCCGGACTGACGCAACTGTTCGATGGCGTCAGAGAGCACGATATGCGCGTCAGGGCGTGATTTGTCGGGGGCGACGGTCACATGACCGGCGTCATTGATATTGAAAAAACCCGCACCCCAGTAGGGAACGTTGTAGACCTTCAAGGAGTCCTTGCTGGACCAGTTAGTCATGGGCTATGCCTCGCAAATGAGCGACCCAAAGTCGCCTTCGTTACCCTCAATCACATCCAGACCATCTAGTGCAGAGTACGGCGAGCGCTGCCATCACGAGACGCAGCCACCCAACCCAACCCTTTGCACATCGCGGCAAGCCAGAGGCTGCCTGGTGGATCTTGGGGAAGTAACGAGTCTTGATGTGGGGCTGGTGGCTTTACATCAAGCTCAACGGTATGCGGTGCCACTATGCCGTAGCGCCGCGGTACTTTGATGACAGACGACATCAGCCACGCCGTCAGTTCATCATTCGGCAGCGATCCCGACAGAAGGAGAGGGTTCCAAGGAAGAGAAGCGAAGGCGCCAGCACGCATGCGTGTTGATAGACGACAACAACCACAGCCCACCTCACCGTCAGTGACCGCCCATGACAAGGGAAGATGATGAGCCGGTGGCCCACTCGGTCAAATGAAGGATGAGAGTCTGTTGTTCTCCCTGATACCGGAGCCTAACCGGTATTAAAGAAACCATTCCCCAGCAGTGTCTGTCGTTTCTGCGTGCCTCGCCCTATAGGCGTATGATCGGTCGGGTTTCTGGCGGCTCTGCCTGCTTCAGGGTTGCCCTTGGATCGGCGCGGAGTGTACACACTTACCGCGGGCAGTGACAATAAAAAATAGTGTTCAAAATCCCCTTTTAATAAGTCGATCAAATCTTGCTGGCGGGCAGGCGGGCTCTGGGATGGCGCAGGTTATGCGACAGCCCGGTTTCCCCTTGAAAAGTGTGTGAAAACGCCATGATTGGGCTGACGCCTTGCTGTACGGTCGCTGAGGGGAATTTGGCCACCACCGCCAGCGCCTAAATATCGCCATAAATATCACATTTATGCGATCTCCCTCCCGGACGTTGCCCCGCGCGCCGCACATTCGCCGCTCTTCCCTTGCGTCAAAAAATGGGAAAAACCTGCGCTGACGCAATGAGTGCCCCGCACGGATTGGCCACAATGACCGTTCACAATCGGTTAGAGGCTGACTAATGGATACCCTGCTTGAGCGTTTTCTGCGTTACGTAACTTTTCATACCCGCTCCGATGAGACCAATCCAGCCTGCCCCAGCAGCGAAGGCCAACTGATCTTTGCCCGTGCCCTGCAAGAAGAGATGAAGGCGCTGGGGCTAACCCGGGTCACCCTGGATGAGCACGGCTACCTCACCGGCTGCCTGCCGGGCAACCAGCCGGGCGCCCCCGCTATCGGCCTGATTGCCCACATGGACACCGCCGACTACGAGGCGGAGCAAGTAGTACCGCAAATCATCGAAAACTATCAGGGCGGCGACATCTGCCTTGGCAAGGGTGACGAGGTGCTCGCCATTCGTGACTACCGCTTCCTGAAAAACTACCTGGGTCAGGATCTCATCACCACCGACGGCACCACCCTGCTTGGTGCCGACGACAAGGCGGGCATCGCCGAGATCCTCACCGCCATCGACCACCTGCAGGCCCACCCCGAGATCCCGCGCGGCGATATCTGGGTCGGCTTTACCCCGGATGAAGAGATTGGCCGCGGCGCCAACCTGTTCCCGCTGGAGAGATTCCCGGCCAGGTGGGCCTATACCGTGGATGGCGGCGAACTGGGCGAGCTGGAGTATGAAAACTTCAACGCCGCCAGCGCTACGGTGCGTTTTATCGGCAATAACGTCCACCCCGGCACCGCCAAGAGGAGCATGATCAACAGCCAGACCCTGGCCACCCGCTTCCACGCCGCCATGCCTGCCGAGCAGACCCCGGAGTGCACCGAAGGGTATGAGGGCTTCTTCCATCTGGCCCAGATGAGCGGCACCGTGGAGGAGAGCACCCTGCACTACATCATCCGTGACTTCGACGACGAGCACTTCGCCGCGCGCAAAGCCGAGATGCAGAACCGGGTGGCCGCCCTGCAGGCCGAGTATCCGAAGGCCCGCATCGAGCTGACCCTGACCGACAGCTATCGCAACATGCGCAGCCAGATCGAGCCGCACATGCATATCGTCGAGCTGGCCAAGGCCGCCATGGAGGCCGCCGACGTGGTGCCGAAAATCAAGCCCATTCGCGGCGGTACCGATGGCGCCCGCCTCTCCTTTATGGGCCTGCCCTGCCCCAACCTCTTCACCGGTGGCCACAACTTCCACGGCAAGCACGAGTTCATCCCGCTGCAATCCATGGAGAAATCGGTCGCCACCCTGGTGGAGCTGGTGCGCCTCACCGCAGCCTGGCGCGGTTAATCGGGTCGCTATCTTTACCGCGACAACCAAGGGGGTGCCGGTTTACCGGTTCCTCCCTTGCTATCTGGCCATCCCCCATCAGGAAAGGGAAACCGGGGAGGGTCGCGCAGGGGCAACTGGCTGCCACTGCCATCAAACTGTCATCCCGCTGACATGTCGCGGGAACAGTGTCACATCATGCTGGGAACAACGGATCGCCGGAGCCCTCCAGATGTTCACTATCGATACCCTGCTGACCCAGCACTTCCCCCGCCTGCTTGGCTACCCCCTGCTCACCCCGCTGTTAAAGCGGCTGCTGGGCTGGCTGCTCAACGAACGTGCCTTTGCCGACTTTGCCACCCGCTACCCGCACCTGCGCGGCCTCGACTTTGTCGAGCAGGCGCTGACCCAGCTCGATTTCGACTATCGGGTCAGCGAGGCGCAACTGGAGCATATTCCCGCCAGTGGCCGGGTCATTCTTGTTGCCAACCATCCCATCGGCTCGCTGGATGGACTGGCGCTGCTGCAACTGCTCGGCCGCATCCGCCCCGATGTGAAGATCGTCGCCAACCAGCTGCTGGCCCAGCTCGCGCCGCTGCGCCCTCTGCTATTGCCAGTGGACAATATGGAGGGCAAGACCGATCGACAGGCCATCCTCGCCATGAACGAACACCTCGCCCATGAAGGGGCGCTGGTGATCTTCCCCGCAGGTGAAGTCTCGCGGCTTGGCCTCAAGGGGGTGAAAGATGGCCCTTGGCAGGCAGGCTTTATCAAGCTGGCCCAGCGCACCCGCACCCCGCTGGTGCCCATCCATCTGGGAGGGTGCAACAGCCTCTGGTTCTATCTCGCCTCCTGGCTCAACAAGCCCGCCTCCGCCCTGTTGCTGGTACGCCAGCTGTTTCGCCAGCAGGGGCAGACCCTGCCGGTGACCATAGGGGCGCGCATTCCACTCGGCAGTTTTCAGGATCTACCCGCCAAAACGGCGGCGCGGCTGGTGCGCAACCACCTCTACCGGATTGGCCGTGGCAAGGCGGGACGGCTGCAGACCGAGGCCCCCATCGCCCTGCCGGAGGATCGCCGCCAACTCAAACAGGCCATCGAAAGCTGCGAACAGCTCGGCACCACCCCGGATGGTCAGGGGATCTACCTCTACCGCCGCCACGAACTGAGCCACTCGGTGATCCTGCGAGAGCTGGGGCGACTGCGGGAGATCGCCTTTCGCGCGGTGGGGGAAGGCTCCGGCAAGCGGCGGGATCTCGATGGCTTTGACAACGACTATCACCACCTGATCCTCTGGGATCCGGCCCGGCTCGATATTATCGGTGCCTACCGGTTCGCCCCGGTGGCGGAGCTGCTGGCCAGCAAGGGGAAGGATGGCCTCTACAGCCACACCCTGTTCGGCTTTGAGGATAAACTGCTGCCCCGGCTGGAGCAGGCCATCGAGCTTGGCCGCAGCTTTATCCAGCCCGCCTACTGGGGCAAGCGGGGGCTCGATTATCTCTGGTTCGGCATCGGTGCCTATCTGGCTCGCTATCCCCGCTACCGCTACCTGTTTGGCCCGGTGTCGCTCTCCGGCAGCCTGCCGCCGGCGGTCAAGGATCTGCTGGTGAGCTTCTACCGCCAGCACTTTGCCCCCGAGCTGGCGCTGGCCCCCTCCCGCCGCCCCTACCCCGAGACGCAACCTCTGTTCGAGGGGGTGGATTACGGCGCCGATCTCAAAGCACTCAAGGCCCGCCTCGACAATCTGGGCTGCGCCATCCCTACCCTCTACAAGCAGTATTCCGAGCTGTGCGAGCCGGGCGGCGTCCAGTTTATGGATTTTGGTATCGACCCCGACTTCAACCACTGCATCGACGGGCTGGTGTGGGTCGATGTGAGCCGCATCAAGTCCCACAAGCGTGCCCGCTATATTGGCAGCCATCTGGCCGAGCCGCGCTTATAACCCTGCTGGAGCCAGGCAAACAGCCAAAGGCAAAAAAGGAGAGAGAGGCCATCGCCTCCCTCTCCTTTCGCTCTCATGCTCAGCACCTTTTCGAGGCGCTCGGCCCATCTGGCGTTACTCGGCCGCCTTGCGATCTGAGTGGCCAAGATCCCGCTCAGGGGCAATGACATCACGCACCCGCTGCTTGATCTCCTTGGCCTCGGGGAAGCCGTCATCGACCACCCGATCCCACACCTGCACCCCGCTCACCAGAATGCGGAACTCCCCCTTGCTGGCCGGCACCAGCGCAACCTCCCCCAGATCGCTGTCGAAGGTGGATAGCAGCTCCTGCGCCAGCCAGGCGGCGCGCAGCATC
The DNA here is from genome assembly GCF_051920345.1 of Aeromonas sp. 102P. NCBI lineage: Bacteria > Pseudomonadati > Pseudomonadota > Gammaproteobacteria > Aeromonadales > Aeromonadaceae > Aeromonas > Aeromonas sp. 102P. The sequence goes on from NZ_JBQBCZ010000001.1 coordinate 3,751,117, forward strand.
CAGCGACAGAGGGTGCAGTAGCGTATTTCGATGCGGGGTTTGCTGATCAGGGTTTCAGACTCGGTCATGAGTGACTCCATAAAAAAGCGACAATGGCGGGAAGTGGCGTACTGCCGCCCAATGGCCGATCCCGGTTTGGTCAAATCAGTGCTGATCAACCCCATGAAAATCGGCCAGCCAATGGCGGGCAATGGTACGCATCGCCGATTCTGGCAGCTCGAACAGGCCGGGTGCAAGAGGGCCTGCCGCCAGCATCCGGATCCCTTCCATGATCTCCGCCAGCACCAGATAGACATATTCACCAATCACGGCACCATGGACGAAGTTGACCGCCTCGCCCCGGTTGAGCAGGTAGATCTGGGTACCATCCGGCCGGTTGAGGGCCAGCACATGGGGGCACACCTCTTCGCTCGGCCACGGCAACTGGGCCAGCGAGAAGGCAAACTCGTCGTCGGCCGAGGTGACCGAGGCGACCATGGTGCCGGGGCGCAGCGCCTGCAGATCCGCCAAATCCAGCGAGCCGTTGCCGGTAGAGCAGATCACCAGCTCGGCGCGGCTCAACGCCTCGGCCTTGGTGATCAAGCGAAAACCGTGAGAGAGCGCTTCGACCTGTCGCAGCACATCGGTCTCCACCAGCCCGAGATGGAGGTTGCGACAGCGCAGGTCGCGGGCGATGCTACGCCCCACCTTGCCATAGCCAAACAGCGCCGCCTCGCAGACGTTGAAAGTACGGTTGAGATTACGAGCCAGCGACTCCGCGGAGTAGACCACGCTCAAACCAATCTGGATATCCTCGGCCTGCTTGAGGGGGCTGCGCGCCACCGACACCACCGGAGTCGCCAGCACCTCCTGCTCATAGCGTTGATGGCCGTTCTCGGTCATCTCCACCACCCCGAGGAAACGGGGGCCGAAGTATTCACTCAAGACCACCTGGGTTTTGGCAAAGTAACCGCCAATATCGAGGATCAGCAACCGCTCGTGGGGGGCCACCAGCGGCGCAATCTGCTGGATGATACTGTCGGGATCATTGGTCCAGCGCCGGTTGAGGGGCAGCACCGGATAGTGCTGGGATACCCACTCCAGGGTCGGGCCGTGTACCGATTTCGGTTTGGGTAAAATGGCACCAATCCGCCCAATCCGGGAAAGCGCTTCGATAAAATGGGGGCGATCGGGAAGCAGGTGAGTGACCAGCAAAATGCAGAGACCATCGATACGTCCCTGTCCGGTGAAATGGCGAAAAAACAGATGCTCAGATCCTTGACTGCGCAACTGTGGCCTCCTTATGTGCCGCAAAGCAGGCAAACAGAACCCGGCGCAGCCGGGTTCTGTGTGTGTCCAAATAAAATGAAAAACCTTTTTATCTGAAACACATAGGTGGCTCAATCATTATCTGCCAAGAGTATGAGCGGGTATGCAAAAATGACTGTAATTGCCTGTTTTTCATGCAAAAATCAGTACAAAGAAGCAGCAGGCCACACCCACCACAGGCTGAGCCCGGTTCCTGCAGCAGCGAGCAAGATCAGCCCCCCCCAACGCACTGGCCAGGGTTTGTCACGCAACGCCCACTCCAGCAGCGGCAGCAACCAGACCGGCAGCAACACCACCAGCGGCACCTCCACATATTGCCAGGCCAGCATCTGGACGAAGGCGAGAGCCAGCGCCAGACCGGCGGGTGCTACCTTGATGCCAACAAAGGTGGCAAGCAGGGCGCGAAAACCGGCGAAAGCGGCCAGCGCACCGGCCAGCTGGGCAATCAGCAGGCTGCCATCGATGCCGATCACCAGCGCCAGCCAGATAAAGCCGAGGGCAAACCCGAGCCCCTCGCGGCTATCACAGCGCAAGGTGCTCCAGCCAAACCAGAGGATGGCGGGCAGTAGCGCCAGCCAGATCCCGGGTTCGCTCACCAGTACCGAGGCCAATCCCTGCCACCACACCAGCGCACTGATCACGGCAAAGAGCAGCAGTGAACCGCGCAGATCGTTCACCTGAGCCCCAATGGCGGGCACCAGCAGGGTCAGCGGCAGCCACTGCCACGCCTTTTCCGGTATGCCATAGAGGCCACCGAGCCAGGATCCCACCAGCCAGAGCGCCAGAGCGCCCCACAGATAACCCAGTCGCGGCCAGCGCCACGATAGCAAAGCGGCTCCCAGAGGAGCCGCCAGGGTTTGCAGCAGAAGTTCCGCGCCCATTACTTGCGCACGCCTTCGACAAACAGGTTGATATTCATCTCGTCCGGGATGCCGGGCAGCATGTAACTCACGCCAAAGTCACTGCGCTTGATGGTGGTGGAGGCGTTGAAGCCGCTGCGGTAGCCGCCCCAAGGATCCTTGCCCTCACCGATCTTGACCAGATCGAAGGCCACTTCCTTGGAGACGCCGTGCAGGGTCAGGGTCCCTTTCAGCACACCTTTATCCTTGGTGCCCTCGTAAGCGGAGCTGACGAAGGTCATCTTGGGATATTGTTTCACGTCGAGGAAGTCAGGGCTGCGCAGGTGCTTGTCGCGGGCTTCGTGGTTGGAGTCGACGCTGGCGGCATCCACTTCAAAGCTCGCCTTGGCGGCCGCCGGGTTGGCGTCATCCATGCTGAAGGTGCCGCTGAAGGTGTTGAAGCGACCCACCAGCTCGGAGAAGCCCAGGTGACCCACCTTGAACTGCACTGTGGTGTGCGCCGCATCGACATCATAATCCGCCGCCATCAGAGGGGTAGCCATAAACAGGCAGGAGGCCAGCAGAGCCTTGGTCATTTTCATCCGTTCGTTCCTTCATCTTGGGGTTCACATCAGTGGTTAAAATGCTAACCTCGTTCTGAAGATGAATAATCAGTGATTTATTAAATTCATTATTTACTGAGGATGGAAAATGGACCAGATCGCCGCCATGCGTACCTTTATCAAGGTGGTGGAGTGCCAGAGCTTTACCAAGGCCGCCAACCAGCTCGGCATCTCGGTGGCCATGGCCTCCAAATTGATGCAGCAGCTGGAGGAGTCCCTCGCCACCCGGCTGCTGTCGCGCACTACCCGCCAGGTCAATCCCACCGAGGCGGGCCAATTTTACTACCAGCGCTCCCTCGCCCTGCTGGCGGAGTTGGAAGAGACTCACAGCCAGCTGACCCACCACAACCAGCAGCCGAACGGCACCCTCAAGCTCTCGGTGCCGATGGATTTTGGCTATCTGCACCTCTCCCCCGCCCTGCCGCTGTTTCGCCAGCGCTTTCCCGATCTCAAGCTCGATATCGAGTACAGCGACCGACGAGTGGCGCTGGTGGAAGAGGGGTTCGATCTGGCGCTGCGGATCGGCCACCTAAGCGACTCCTCGCTGGTGGCTCGCCAGCTTGCCACCATTCGGGTCGAGCTTTGCGCCAGCCCCGCCTATCTGGCGCGCAAGGGCAGACCGGAAAAACCAGAGGATCTCAAACAGCACGACTGTCTGATCTACACCCTGACCCAGCCGGAGTGGCACTTCAAACGGGGAAACGAGCAGCAGAGCATCCGGCCACAGGGGCCGCTGCGGGCCAACAACGGAGTGGCGCTGACCCGCGCCGCTTGTGATGATCAGGGCATCATATTGCAGCCCACCTTTATCGTGGGGGAGGCCCTGCGGTCAGGGCAACTGGTCAGCCTGCTGCCAGAGTGGGACAAGGGAGAGGTGGGACTTTATGCGGTCTATCCGCACCGCCGCTTCGTCTCGGCAAAGGTGCGCTGCTTTATCGAGTTCGTGCAGGAGCGCTATCTCGCCCCGCAGCAGTGGGATGCGCCGACCTGATTGCCAGAGCAGAGGGTACGGCCTGCTGGTCCGGCTTGAAACCTAACGCTGGCCGGATGCGGCAACAGGGATGAGCTTCGCCAGCAGACGCTCCTGCTCGGGGTGCAACTGCCAGCGTGGCAGTCGGGTGCGGACAACTGACAACTGCTGCTCACTGAGGGCATAGGGGAGCGCCACTTCAATCTCGGGGCAGTCAAACATGGCGGCCAGCTGCAGGATCAAAATGAGGTTTGCCTCGTCGGTCTTGTGCTTGTTGACCCGTTTACGGATCTCGTGGCGCAGCTGGGTTTCGGGGTCCTGGGTCATCGCCTGCCAGCCGAAACCGAACAACGGCACCAGCGCGCTGACAATCCCCAGCGCCGTCATCGGCTGCTTGGGGGGATGATAGAGTGCGTTGAGATCCAGCCGAACAGGATTCTGACGAACCTCACCCTCACCAAATAAAATCGTTTTCGTCATTGGATTACCCGTTATATTCCACTAGACTGCGCCGCATATTTTACCCCGATATGCCAACGAGGTGCTGATGCTAAGCGATATCGAGATCTCCCGCCAGTCCCCCCGTCTCTCCATTCACGCGCTGGCCGAACGCCTCGCCATCCCCCAGCACCTGCTCAGCCCTCATGGCCACTACAAAGGCAAACTCAGCCTCGACCTGCTCAAGTCTCAGCCCACACAGAGCGGCAAGCTGGTACTGGTGAGCGCCATCACCCCTACCCCGCTCGGTGAAGGGAAAACGGTGACCACCCTTGGCCTTTCCATGGGGCTCAACCATATCGGCCAGCCCAGCATCGCAACCATCCGCCAACCGAGCCTCGGGCCGGTATTCGGGGTCAAGGGGGGGGCAGCCGGTGGCGGCCACGCCCAGGTGGTGCCGATGGAGGAGATGAACCTCCACCTCACCGGCGATTTTCACGCCCTAACGGCGGCCCACAATCTGGCGGCAGCTGCCCTCGATGCCCGCCTGTTCCACGAACAGAAACTGGGTGCCAAGTTCACCGCCAAAACCGGCCTGCCGCGGCTCGATATCGATGCCGATAACATCCTCTGGCCGCGCACCCTCGACATGAATGACCGCGCCCTGCGCCACCTCACGATTGGACAGGGGGGCGCTGCCGATGGTGTGGAGCGCAGCGATCGCTTCGTCATCACCGCCGCCTCCGAACTGATGGCCATTCTGGCGCTGGCAAGCGATCTCAAGGATCTGCGCGATCGCATCGGCCGCATCCAGCTGGCCCGCGACATTCACGGCAAGCCCGTCACCGCCGAACAGCTGGAAGTAGCGGGCGCCATGACGGTGCTGCTCAAAGATGCGCTGCAACCGACCCTGATGCAGACCACCGAACAGACACCGGTGCTGGTACACGCCGGCCCCTTTGCCAACATCGCCCACGGCAACTCCTCGGTGATCGCCGATCGCATCGCCCTTGGCCTGACCGACTATGTGGTGACCGAGGCGGGTTTTGGCTCCGACATGGGGCTGGAGAAGTTCTTCAACATCAAGAGCCGCCAATCCGGCATTCCCCCCGCCTGCGTGGTGCTGGTGGCCACGGTGCGCGGCCTCAAGGCCAACAGCGGTCTGCTCGATATCCGCCCGGGCCAGCCGCTGCCAGCCAGCCTGCAAGGGGAAGATCTGCCGACCCTCAAGCAGGGCTGCGCCAACCTCGCCTGGCATATCCGGAACGCCCGCCGCTACGGGGTGCCGGTGGTGGTCGCCATCAACCGCTTCCCCACCGACAGCGAGGCCGAACTGGCGCTGCTGGCCCATGAAGCGCAGCAAGCCGGTGCCTGTGGTGCGGCCATCTCCAACGCCTTCACCCAGGGTGGTGCCGGTGCCAGCGAGCTGGCCAGCGCCGTGGTGGCCGCCTGCGAGCAACCCGGCAAGGTGAAACTGCTCTACCCCGACGAGGCGAGCCTCGACGCCAAACTGGCGACCCTGGTGGAGTGCGGCTACGGCGGCCGCGGAGTGCAGCTCTCAGACAAAGCCCGCCAGCAGCTGGCCCAGCTCTCCGCCGAAGGGTGGGATCACTTGCCCATCTGCGTGGCCAAGACGCCGCTCTCCATCAGCCACGACCCAGCCCTCAAAGGGGTGCCGACCGATTTCGAGGTGCCCATCGACGAGGTGAAGCTCTGCGCCGGTGCCGGATTCGTCTATGCGCTGGCAGGCCCCATCATGACCATGCCGGGGCTGGGCAGTCTGCCTGCCTATCGCCATATCGATATCGATGAGAACGGCGAGATAGTCGGCCTGAGTTGAGCACTTCCACAACGCCAGAAACAACAAGGCCCCGCCAATTGGCGGGGCCTTCTGTTACCCATGCATCAACCCTTAGAGGGTGAAGCGCTGGGTCATATGGTGCAGGGTGTTGGCCAGCTTGCTCAGCTCGACACAAGCCTGGGCGATCTGATGAGCGCCCTGGGCATTCTCGTCAGCGGCATTGTGAATGTTGACGATGCTGCGGTTGAGCTCTTCGGTCACCGCGTTCTGCTCTTCGGTGGCGGTGGCGATTAAGGTGTTCATGTCGGTGATGCGCACTACGGCACCGTTGATGGTCTCGATACTGGTACCGGCATCCCGCGCCAGACCGACACTCTCCTGCATCTGGTGACGACTCAGCTGCATGGCGTTGCCCGCCTCGGCGGCGCGGCTCTGCAGCAGCTCGATCATCTTGCTGATCTCGGCGGTGGAGTCCTGGGTACGCTGGGCCAATGAACGCACTTCATCCGCAACGACCGCAAAACCACGACCCTGCTCACCGGCACGGGCCGCTTCGATGGCGGCGTTAAGGGCCAGCAGGTTGGTCTGACCGGCGATATCGCGGATCACATCCAGCACCACGCTGATGTTGGCGCTGTCGGCCTCCAGCTGCTGCACCACTGTGCCCGCCTGTTCAATCTTGACCGACACCTCTTCGATGCTGGCGATGGAGCTGCGTACCACTTCGCTGCCGGCAGCAGAGGTGCGGGAGGCATCCTTGGCGGCGCTCATGGCATCCGTGGTGTTGCGGGCCACTTCGTTGACGGTGGACTGCATCTCGTTCATGGCGGTCGCCACCTGGGAGACTTCGTTCTGCTGGATAGCCATGCCGCTGGCGGACTGGCTGGAGATGGCGCTCACCTCCTCCACTGCGCTGCTGAGTTGGCTCACGGAGCCGGCGATCTCGCTCACCAGATCGGAGAGGGAGCCCTGCATCCGGTTGATGGCGGAGCCCAGCTGACCCAGTTCATCGCGGTTAAAGCGGCTGTCACGGATCCACTGCTGCAGTTCGCCCTGACCCAAATCGCCATTGGCAATACGCTGGGCCTGACGGGCCAGCATGATCAGCGGATCGCGAATTTGGCGGGTCAGTACCACGGAGAGCACCACCACAAGGATCAGGCCGATCACCAGCGCGATGGTGACACTCAGATTGGCGGATTGATAAGAGTCGACAATGTCGCTGCGGGATTCAGACGCATAACCATGGTTAATCTGGATAAGGGAGGCCACTGACTTGCTCAGCGCGGTGTAAAGGGGAACCCCCTCCTCAAGGAAGATGCGTTGGGCTTCGGCAAGCTGATCGCTGTCCTGCAGCTGTTTGACTCGCTGGTGCAGGGCGACGTAACGATCCCAGTCAGATTTCACCGTATCGAAGGTACGGCGCTCCGCCACATCCTCAGGCCAGATCGTCTTGTCATGGGCAATCAGCTGCTGCGCGATCGAGTTAAGCTGTTGACTGGCAATATTCCGATATTCAGCCCTTTTCAGCGGCTCGGCAGCCACCACGAAATAACCCAGCTCATAACGACGCAACTCACCGAGAGAATCCCCGATCGCGCTGGTGCGATTGACCGCTGGCAAGATGCTGTCGGTAAACCGGATGGCAACATCATTCATGTTGCCAAACTGGACAAGGGCAAAACCGCCGATAAAGGCGACCATCAAACCTAGCACGGCAAAGCCGGCGGTGAGTTTTTTACCTATGGTCATGGTACTGGTATTCATGGGATATCCTGGTGGTCGTTAAATTCGTAGCACTCGTCCGGTTCACGCCCTCCTGGCATGAACTATCTGGCCACCTGTTCAGTGGCGCACCATCCAACCTTGATGAATATCTCTGAATTCCATGAGCGGCAGCGAGAGCCGTGAGGGGCGGTAGAATAGCCGGATTATTGCGGTTCGGAAAGAGTCTTGTGATTAAAATTAAAGCAACTCAAATGACCCCGTTCAAAACAGGGGTCATCTGGATGAAAGATCAACTATAAAGGGGTGAAAACTTAATAGCGGAAGCGCCCAATCTTGTCCATCACATCGCTGGCTAACTTATGCATTTGCTGACTTTGTTCATCCTGCTGGTTAGCCAAACGGGTCGATGCGGTTGCCGCTTCATGAATGTTGCTAACATTTCGACTGATATCATCGGTGACCTTGGACTGCTCCTCTGCCGCACTGGCGATCTGGGTCGCCATATCCTGGATCCGGTCTGCCGACATAACTATCGTCGCAAGCTCGGTCACGGCAAGCTCTGCATCCTGCAATGCCAGCTCACTCAAGTTTTTTCCCTCTCCCATGGTACTCACAGCTTCTGCCGTGGTCTGACGAAGGCGCTCGATCATGCCCTGGATCTCTTTGGTTGAAGCCTGGGTTTTGGACGCCAATCGCCTGACCTCATCCGCAACCACCGCAAACCCCCGACCATGCTCCCCGGCACGAGCAGCCTCAATAGCTGCATTCAGAGCCAACAAATTGGTCTGTTCCGAAATGGTACGGATCACATCGAGAATCGAACCGATCTGTTGACCCTGTTGCTGCAACTCGGCAATCCGCTGTGCAACCACATCTACTTGCACACTCAGCTCACGGATCCCGCCAGCTGAATTGCTCACAACATGCTGACCTCTATGTACCGCTTTGCGGGTCTCATCTACAGCATCAGCGGTAATCTGTGCACTGCTGGAGACGGAATCCGCCGTCGAGGCCATTTCGTGGATGGCAGCTGCAACCAGTTCAATCTCTTCCAATTGCCGATGGCTATTGGACAATCCTTGCTGAGCCAGCTCGGCAGATTGGTGGGCAGCTAGCTGCAGGTCACGGCCACTTTGTGCCGTATCACTCACAATATGATGAATAGTGCTGACAAACCGGTTGATCCCCTCAGCCAACTCGCCAGTCTCATCTTTACGCATCACATTGAGGCGTTGGGTCAAGTCCCCTCCGGCGGCAGAAAGACGTCCCACCATGCTGGCGGTCTGTTGTACCGGACGCGAGATGGATCCGGCAGCCCAAGCCAAACCGACAAGACCAAGGCATGCCACCACGATCCCAACCAACAGTTGTATCCATAAACTCTCGCTGAAATCAGCGGCTCTCGCCTGTTCAGCCTGATCAGCATCTGCAAATAGCGCCGTATCATCCACCTCAATGATGATCCCCCAGGCTTTAGTGACCCCTTTAAGATGGATTGGCACCAGCACGCGCAACTGACCCGACACTTGCTGACTACTGGCCTCCCCCTTGTTGAGCAGATCCATCAAGCCAGACTCTTCAAGCCGCCCCCCGATCACATCAGGTTGCACCGAATCCGCGGCGATGATGCCGTGTGGACTGATGATCCTGACCCGACTCTGGCCAGAGAACACCTGGCCACTTACCTGTTTGGCCAACTGTTGCAGGTAATTGAGGGAATAGTCGACCCCGACCATCCCCAGATAGCGGCCCTGATCCAAAACGGGCACAACAAAAGAGGTCAACAGCGTCGGTTGGCCATTCACGGTATAAACGGAAGGGTCGACAGCACAGGCTGCCTTGCTTTCCATCGGACAGAGATACCATTCCGATGCCCGGATACCGGTCTTGCTCAAACTCTTGCTGTAGTAGTCGCCCAGCGGTTTGATGGTGAACCCAGCTGGACCACGACTCCAGTAGGGGGCAAAGTTGCCAGTGGCCTGGCTATGTACCCCGTCAGTCAAATACGTACTGTCCTGACCATCAAAGGTATTTGGCTCCCAACCACTGTAGATACTGAGAAAGTCGCTGTTCCGTTCAGCAACATCCTTGAGCAAGGCTGTCACGGTAGCCCGATCCAATGGCTTGGGTTGATGAACATTGCCAGCCAGCATGGCGGCAAGTGTCTCTGCTGTATTAAGGGCTTGTTCAAAGGTGCCTGCGATCTCGCCGGCTTGTTGACCAGCCAGAGCCACCAGCCATCGTCCGGCATCCTGACGAGTTGTCTCGCGCATTTCGCCCTGAATACCACCTTGCATAGTCGCAAGAGACAGATAGCTATACCCGACCACACTCAACACGGTAGCCAGTAAAATACAGCCACCAAAAAACATGACCTGATGTTTGATTGAACGAAACACGGCTACTCCAACCTGTAAATGATGCCCTGCTGGTAATGGCAAGCATCTTAAGAGGGGACAGGTTGGTTCCGAAGAGCTACCAGTCAGGATTTTCACACTTTGAGCGTTCGATCACGAACATGAAATATTCGCTTACGAAAATAGAGAAAGTGGTCGATACAGGCTCGCCATCTCTGGCTATCGTCCATAAAAACGCCAGCAATGGCTGCTGGCGTCTCGTTTATTCAGCAAGGCGGTTACAAAACAACCGCCATCTTATCCGCGCAGGCCACCGAGAAATTCGGCCCGGGTATCGGGCTGGGTCTTGAACACCCCGCCGAGGGAGGTGGTGGTGGTATAGGAGGTGGAGTCCATCACGCCGCGCGCCTTGACGCAGTAGTGAGTCGCCTTGATGCTGATGGCCACATCCTTGGTGCCGAGCAGGGTTTGCAGCGCCAGCAAGATCTGCTGGGTGAGCCGCTCCTGCACCTGGGGACGGCGGGCAAAGAACTGCACGATGCGGTTGATCTTCGACAGGCCAATTACCTTGCCACGAGGGATATAGGCCACATGGGCCATGCCGTCGATGGTGACGAAGTGGTGTTCGCAGGTGCTGGTGAGGCTGATGTCCCGCACCATGATCATCTCGTCCACCTGCATCTTGTTCTCGATCACCGTCACCTTGGGGAAGGTGGAATAGTCGAGGCCGGAGAAGATCTCGTTGACGTACATCTTGGCGATGCGATGCGGCGTCTCGGCCAGACTGTCATCGGCCAGATCCAGCCCCAGCGTCTCCATGATGGAGCGCATATGGCCTTCGATCTTCTCCCGCTTCTGCTGGCTGTTCAGCTCGTTGATGACCAGGGGGGTTTCCAGTCCCTGGGCTTCGAGGGCAGCCCTGACCAGCAAGGCTTCCGGACTTAAGGTTGTCATTATCTTCTCTCCCACGCTCAGGGACTGTGAGGGCAGCTCATCGAGCAACCCCTTATGTTATGGTGGCGTACAGGGCCGACGGTATCGCTGTAATGGTCGCCACTCGGGATGTGACGGCCATCTGTTATGGCGGCATAGTAAACGGCCATTGCCGCCAAGATTCAAGTCAACTTGTGCGTCACCTCATACTTTATGGCCATCTCACCCCGTTTCAGCGCCGATTACCCCGAGAATCCTTGAGATAACCTGCCCATCCCCGGGGATTTTTGTGATAATCCCGCCTTCAATCATAGAAAGAGGTCATGACGATGGGATTTGATACCAGTGGACTGCTCCCCTTACGCGACGCCCTAGCCGCGATGCTCACGCAGCTCGCCTGCTGCTGCGACAGCGAACCCCTGCCGCTGCCAGATGCCCTTGGCCGCGTGCTTGCCAGTGATATCCGCTCTCCCCTCGCCGTGCCCCCCTTCGACAACTCCGCCATGGACGGTTACGCCGTGCGTCTTGCGGATCTCACCTGCGGCACCCCGCTCATCATGGCGGGCAAGGCGTTTGCCGGTCAGCCCTATCAGGGGGAATGGCCCGCCGGCCACTGCGTACGGATCATGACAGGAGCTCCGGTACCGGCCGGTACGGATGCAGTGGTGATGCAGGAAGAAACGCAGGCCGACGGCGATCGGATCACTTTTCTGGCACAACCCGAACCGGGCCAGAATATCCGCCGCGCCGGCAGCGATATAGGCAAGGGCGCCTGCGTGCTGCCAGCCGGTACTCGCCTCACCCCGCGCGAAATGCCACTGCTGGCCTCCCTCGGCGTGGCTACCGTCACGGTGCGTCGCCCGCTGAAAGTGGCCATCTTCAGCACCGGCGATGAGCTCAAACCGGTCGGCACCCCGCTGGCCCACGGCGATATCTATGACTCCAACCGCTACGGCGTGCGGGCCATGCTGGCGCGCATAGGCTGCGACTGCCTCGACCTTGGCATCATCCCCGACGATCCGGCCCAGCTACGCGCCGCCTTTATCCGCGCCGACGAAGAGGCCGATGTACTCATCACCACCGGCGGCGTCTCGGTGGGGGAAGCGGATTTCACCAAACAGCTGCTGGACGAGCTCGGCGAGATTGGCTTCTGGAAGCTGGCCATCAAGCCGGGCAAGCCGTTTGCCTTCGGTCGTCTGCCCCACGCTTGGTTCTTCGGCCTGCCGGGCAACCCCGTCTCCGCCATGGTCACCTTCGATCAGCTGGTGCAACCGGCGCTGGCCAAGCTGGCAGGTCAGCACTTCGAGCGCCCGCTCCAGCTGCAAGCCATTGCGGCCGAGCCACTCAAAAAGAGCCCGGGCCGACTCGACTTCCAGCGCGGCATCATGAGTCAGGGACCGAACGGCCTCGAGGTGCGCAGCACCGGCTCGCAGGACTCCGCCGTGTTCAGCTCCCTGTCGCGAGCCAACTGCTACATCGTTCTTGAACGGGAACGGGGCCGCGTCGCCGCGGGCGAGACGGTGACCGTGGAGCCATTCGGGGGATTGCTGCTGTGAGCGAGATCCTGAGCGACGCCGAACTGCTTCGCTACAACCGCCAGATCATCCTCAAATCCTTCGACTTCGAGGGACAGGAGGCGCTCAAGCAGGCCCGTGTGCTGGTGATCGGTGCCGGTGGCCTTGGTTGCGCCGCCAGTCAGTATCTGGCGGTGGCCGGGGTTGGCCAGCTCACTCTGGTCGATTTCGACAAGGTGGAGCTCTCCAACCTGCAGCGGCAGGTGCTGCACACCGATGAGCGCATCGGCCACTACAAGGTGGACTCAGCAGCGCAGTCCCTGCGCGCCCTCAACCCCTGGCTTGAGGTGGAGACCCACGCTACCGTGGCCGACGAGGCGCTGCTCGATACCCTGCTGCCCCGCCACCAGCTGGTCTTGGATTGCACCGACAACCTGACCATTCGCAATCTGCTCAACCAAAAGGCGCGCCAGCACAGGGTACCGTTGGTCAGCGGCGCCGCCATCCGGCTCGAAGGTCAGCTCTGCAGCTTCACCTGGCAGGAAGATGAGCCCTGCTACGCCTGCCTCAGCGCCCTGTTTGGCGAGCAGGCCCTCACCTGCGTCGAAGCCGGGGTACTCGCCCCCGTGGTGGGCCTGGTGGGCAACCTGCAAGCGCTCGAAACCATCAAGATCCTGGCCGGCATGGGCAAGAACTACAGCGGCCGCCTGCTGATGATCGACGGCCTGAGCGGCACCTTCCGCGAAATGAAGCTGCCCAAGCGCCCCGACTGCCCGGTCTGCTCACATCCGTAAGCACGGCAGTTCCCGCATAGCGATGTGCTCAGTTGCAACCAATAAAAAGCCGACCCCATGGGTCGGCTTTTTGCATTGTGTTTACGTCAAGTGCCGTCAAAAAATACCCTTGGCCTTGACTCGTTTGATGTTGGCTACTTGAGCTGACAGATCTTCCACTATGGGCTCAGCCTCAGCGCCATCACTCCCCTGTCGCACTGGCGCACTGGCCAGCCGCTGGATCAATCTGTGCTGCTCGCGGATCAGACGCGATTGCTCTTCCAGCTGACGGGACAGCAACTGGATGCTGCTCTGCAGCGGCGCCAGATCCTGCTCGCCTGCAGTTGATGGCAACTTGCCCGCAATCGCTTCAGCCAGCAGCTCATGATCGAGGGGAGTTGGCAGACCTTGCCTCAGCTCATCCCACAGCTCGGTGGGCTGCTGCTCGCCAAGGCGGCTCACTATCTCCTCCACCAATTGGTCGGAAGAGGGGGCTCCTCCCTGCTGGCCAAGACGACTCACGATCTCGTCAGCCAGCGAACCGTTATCTGCCTGCTCCAACCGCGGAGCCAGTCGCGCCACTATCTCCTCAACCATGGCATCCGTAGCGGGGCGTTCGTTGCCCTCCCCGCCCAGATGGAAACCACAGCTGGCAAAGGCATGGCGCAGGGTGGTCATGCTCACCTGCTCCGGCCCCAGTGCATTGGCAATTGCCTTGCAGAGGTTGGGCGCCAGCACATACATGAACATGCCCGAGAGATAGATATCCTTGTGGAAACGGCTCTTGGAGAAGTCGAACTCCTCGCTGCCATCCTGGATCTTGCGTGCCCGCTGATACCAGTTCTGCAACACCCCGACCGCATAGCGATCAGACTCCAGCGCCCCCGGATCCATATAGATGGAGAAGGACATGCGCTTGAGTTGACTACTCATCGCCAACCTCGGCCATCACGGGCGCTTCGCGATAGACCTCATCCTCTTCGGTGGTATAGAGGCAGATCTCGCGGGCCAGTGCGGACTGGGCATCATCCAGCAGCTCGACTCTGTCACCCAGGGTCGGGTAGGCCGCTTTGATGGCATCGTGGATGAGGGAAGCACCACCGCCGACCAGATAGACGCGGTTCGGGTTCTTGGCAAACTTCTTCGCTTCGTGGGCAACCTGGGAGCCCAGTTCGTCGATCTTGTTCTGCATCTTCTCGAGGATGCGCGGGATCTGGCTCTCGTCGTTGACCACCTCGCGTACGAAACTCATGTCGTGACGACGCTTGATGAACTCGTTGGCCACCAGATAGCTCGAATCGCTGTCCGCTGCCGCCAGCGCCTTGCGGGTCGCATCGGTCACCATTGAGACGCCGATCTCGTTGTTGCCGTAGACATCGGAGACATCGTCAAACTCGCCAACGATGATCCCCATGTCCAGGGTGGTGCCACCGCAGTCGATCACCAGAGTCTTGGTAAATTCGTTGCAGCCCGAACCAACCAGACGGGAGAGCGCTGCTGGCAGGCTCTCCGGCATCACTTCCACGCTGACGATGTTGAACAGTTCGCCCTTGTTGAGGGTGATGGCACGCATCAGGTTGCGACGCTTCTTCTCGATCTTCTCTTCGTTACGCTGGCAGTCATCCGGGTGATAGAACTCGGTGATGGGCAGGGTCACGGTAATGGCTACGTCACATGGAGTTACACCGGTTTGCAGCAGGGCATGATGCACGGAGAGCAGGTTGAGATCGTCATACTGGTACTCAACATGAGTGGTCGCCAGCGATTTGTCCGACGTCGCATCATAGGTGTACTTGGTATTGCCTATCTCGTAGTTGTAGATCTTCTTGTCTTTGCGCAATGCGGCGCTCTTCCAGTCCTTGCGAAAAGAGTTGGGAGAGATGATGGTCTTGAGCACCTTGTTCTCAATCCAGCTCACCTTGACATTGGTCGAGCCATCATCGATGGCCATTTTCATTACTTCAGACATGGGGGAAGCACCTGTTGATAGAGCAAAATTGGTCCGATTGCCTTGCCAACTGCCACTGGCAAGGCGATCGGACCACTACATACACGGAGTAGAAAGGCGACAAGTTTAATGAGTTTCTAAAATCCGGTGAAGCAAATGATTGAAACCGGAGGGGTCTTCCGCCGGCCAGGCGTGGTGACCCTCGGGGGTGTGGATGGTAGCGTTGGGCAGGGAGGCGAACTGTTCCACCCGCTTGGCAAGCGGCAGATAGTCGTGACTGGTGGAGATGATAGCCACCGGCTGCCAGATATTGCCGAGCCGGGCACGTACCGACCAGCCGGGCAGCGCTTCCAGCAGTGCCTTGTAGGTTTTCTTTTTATTGCGCACAAAACGCAGCCGGAAGGTGTGGCGCACCTGAGCCAGCTCAGGGCCGGGAAAGAGCTCGCGCCCCAGCCACCAGGCGAGCGGACGCATGCCAAACCAGCGCAGCCACTTGAGGCGCTGGGCAAGCCGCTCCTGCTCTTTGGGGGTCTCCAGCAGAAATTCGCTAAAGCCGTTGACCAGCACCAGTCCCTGCACCTTGTGCGGCAGTTGCAGCGCCAGCTCCAGCGCCACCATGGCCCCGAGCGACAACCCCACCACCCAGGCGGGGCCGGATTGCTCATCAAGCCAGCGCACTACATCTGCCGCCAGAGTGGCCACGTCGAACGGCCCCTCCTGCATGCTCTGGCCGTGGCCACGCAGGTCAAGCGCTACCACCCGGTAGTGCTCGGAAAAATGCTCTATCTGTGCCTGCCAGTCGAGGCTGGAGGAACCCAGCCCATGCAGCAGCAACAACAAAGGGCCCTCCCCCGCACTGCGCAGGGCAAGACCATTGGATTTCATCACCTGATTGCGGCGCATCAGTTCATTGCCTCTCGACTCATCCGCTGAACCATCCTGTTCTTCGTTTTTTATGCTTCAACCAGATATATCCCGCTCAGCCCTCGCTGACCAGACTCACCGCCTTGATGTAGGCGTAGATCTGCTGGTTCGGGGCGAGCGCCAGCCGTCTGGCGGAGCGGCTGGTGATCCGGGCCAGCAGTATCTGCTGACCCAGCGCCAACTGCAACAGGGTCTGGCCAGGGCGTACCTCGCGTTCAGCCAGCAAGCGGGTGGTGAGGCAGTTGGAGAGACTGGAGTGCTCGATGGGGGACGTGGCGATCACCACGTCCCGCCCGGCCACCTTGATCTGCAGGGCCCCCCCCTCGTCCGGCACATGAGTCATGGTGACGCGCAACTGTTGTTCACCAAGCTGCAGGGTCGCCATCTGCTCGTCGTTATCGTAGTGAGAGAGGGTCGCCGTCAGCATCACCCCGGCATCGTCGCGACTGGCAAGCGAAAGGTCGGTACGGGCGAAGATCTCGCTCGGTCTGCCTTGCGCCTCCACCCGGCCATCCGCCAGCAACACCAGCTGATCGCAGAGCAGGCTCACCTCCTCCATAGCGTGGCTAACGAAGATCATCGGGATGCCGCTCTCCTGCTGCAAGCCCTTGAGCACGTGGGCCTGATGGATGCGGCTGCGTCTGTCCAGCGCGGAAAAAGGTTCATCCAGCAACAGCAGATCCGGTTCGGCCAGCAGAGCCCGGGCCAGCGCCACCCGCTGGCGCTGGCCACCGGAGAGGCCGTGGGCAGGCTGGGCCAGCAGCTCGGCAAAGCCGAGCCGAGTCGCCAGCGCCTCGGGCTGCCAGCGTCCTCGTCCCTTGCGGGCCGCCAGTTGCAGGTTGCCGAGCACGCTCAGATGGGGGAAGAGGCGCGAATCCTGAAACACCAGCCCGATCCGGCGCGCCTCGGGCAGCAGATCGCTCAGCCCCCGGCCCTGCCAGTTCAAGGTGTCGCCCGGTGCACGGTCCAGCCCGGCGATGATGCGCAGCAAGCTGCTCTTGCCGCAGCCGGAGGGGCCGAACAGACCGAGGATGCCCCCAAGCTCCAGCGCCAGCTCGCAATCGAGAGTAAAGGCGCCGAACCCACGTTGCACTTTTAGCAGCAGCGGATGTGTCGTGAGGATTTCACTCATCCGAACAGCCTCCGTTGCCGGCGCTGCAGCACGCCGTACACCAGCACCAGCATCACCAGCGAGAAGCCCATCAGGCCGCCCGCCAGAATATGGGCATTCTGGTAATCCATTGCCTCCACATGATCAAACAGGGCGATGGAGAGTACCTGGGTTTCGCCGGGGATATTGCCGCCAATCATCAGCACCACCCCGAACTCCCCCAGGGTGTGGGCAAAGCCGAGCGCCGCCGCCATCACAAAGCTGGGCAGCGTCATCGGCAAGATGATGTGCAAGAAGCGCTCAACCGGGCCGAACCCCAGAGTGGCGGCGGCCTCCAGCTCCTTGTTGCCCATGTTGACGAAGGCGGAGGTGAGCGGCTGCACCACGAAGGGAAGCGAGTAGAGGATGGAGGCGAGCAGCAGACCGGTAAAACTGAAGGCGAGCGGCGCCCCGAAGGTGTCGCGCCACCAGGCGCCGAAACCATATTCGGGGGAGAAGGCGAGCAGCAGATAAAAACCCAGCACAGTGGGGGGGAGCACCAGCGGTAGCGCCACCAGCGCCTCAACCAGTGGCCGCAGCCGGTTCTGACTGCGCGACAGCCACCAGGCCAGCGGCGGTGCCAGCAACAGCAAAATCGCTGTGGTGCAGGCCGCAAGCTTCAGGGTGAGCCAGACCGCCAGCAGATCCCCTTCACTCATTGCCGACCTCCCGGTTGATAAATGCCTCCAACGGCATGGTATCCATCCTTATTGCAAAGAGTGGCCGACCCGAAGGCCGACCACTCAGGGTATCGCATCAGGCCCATCCCCTTATTGGGGCAAGGCATAACCAGCTGCCTTGATCTGTGCCTGACCCGGCCCCTTGAGCCAGGCCACCAGAGCCTCGACCGCGGCGCCTTTTTTCAATACCAGCCCCTGCTGCTCGATGGGGGGATAGAAGCTCGCAGGCACTGCCCAGGCTTCACCAGTCTTGCCCGCTTCCACCAGATTGGCCCAGGCGACAAAGCCCAGCTCGGCATTGCCGGTGTCGACAAATTGCCAGGTCTGGCCGATGTTGGCACCGGTCAGCAACCGGTACTGCTTGGGATCGATCTTGAGATGGGTGAGGGTCGCCATGGCGGCAGCACCATAGGGTGCGGTGCGGGCATTGGCGATGGCGAGATTGCCTTTCCAGCTACGCAGGGTCGCCTCGTCAGGGGCCGGCCCCCCCTTCTTCCACAGCCCCAGCTGGCCGATGGCGTAGGTGAAGCGATCGCTCCCCTTGCCCTCTTTTTCCAGCTTCTCGGGGGTCGCCGCATCGGCGGAGAGGAAGAGATCGAACGGTGCGCCGTGACTGATCTGGGTGTAGAGCACTCCGGTGGCGGCAGACGAGATGGCCAGGGTGTGGCCTGTCTTGGCGGTGAACTCCTTGCCGATACGATCTATGGTGCCCTTGAAGTTGGCCGCCACGGCCACTTTCACTTCATCGGCCTGCACGACACCGGTATGCAAGGTGGCGGCGCAGACACCGGCGATGACAACAGATAACAGCGGTTTCATTCCCTTTCTCCTGATGGGGCCCGCACATCCGCGCCCCTTGGCGGGGCCGTGGTTCCCGTTGAACCTGCGCCCCTCATGATGAACAGGTCAGGCTTGCCAGCGGGCAGCGGCGGCGTTGTCGCTCTCCTTGGCCTCGACCCAGCGTTGCACACCCTCGGCGGTCAGCTCTTTTTTCCAGAACGGCGCCCGGGTTTTCAAGAAATCCATGATGAAGTGACAGGCATCAAAGGCGGCGTCGCGGTGGGCACTGCTCACCGCCACCAGCACGATCTGATCGCCAAGCCACAACTCGCCGATACGATGAATGAGGGTACACTCCTGCAGCGGCCAGCGGCGACGGGCCTCCTGCACGATATCGGCCAGCGCCTTCTCGGTCATACCGGGGTAGTGCTCGAGGGCCAGCCCCTTCACTTCCTCCCCCTGATTGAAGTCGCGAACCTTGCCAACGAAGGTGACGATAGCGCCACTGTCGGGGCGGGTGGCGAGGCGGGCATATTCGTCCGCCAGCGAGAAATCCTCCCGCTGCACCACAACGCGATCGGTCATGATTGCCTCGCTCATCCTTAACCTCCGGTCACCGGCGGGAAGAAGGCCACCTCATCGCCATCATTGATGGGGGTATCGAGGGGCACCAAGGTCAGATTGACCGCGACCAAGAGCTTGCCTGCTTCCAGCGCCAGCGCCCACTTGTCGCCACGCTCACATAGCGCCGCGCGCAGTTGTTCGGCGGTGGCGTAGTCGCACGGCAGGCTCAACTCGTCGCAGGCCACCAGCTCTCTTACTTGCGCAAAAAACAGTACCTTGATCATGCTTGCTCCCCGCTATTTGACCCCAGCTGAAAATGGCCGGACTTGCCGCCCTTTTTCTCTACCAGCCGCACCTGCTCGATCACCATGTCTTTTTGCACTGCCTTGCACATGTCGTAGATGGTCAACGCCGCAACAGATGCCGCCGTCAGCGCCTCCATCTCCACCCCGGTCTTGCCGGAGAGCTTGCAGATAGTGCGGATATGCACCCGATTCTGCTCGGGCAGCGGCACTATCTCCACCTCGACTTTGGTCAAGGCCAGCGGATGACAGAGGGGAATAAGATCGGAGGTCTTCTTGGCGGCCATGATGCCGGCGATGCGGGCGGTGGCGAACACGTCACCCTTGTGGTGCTGGCCGCTCAGGATCAGCGCCAGCGTCTCGGGAGCCATGGCAACAAACGCCTCGGCACGGGCTTCACGCTCGGTTACCTGCTTGTCGGTCACATCCACCATATGGGCTTCGCCGCTCTGGTTCAGATGCGTCAGGTTGGGCTGGGTCTGCTTGGGATCGGTCTGGTTCATCGTTTGCTCTCAGAGGTGGGAGACAAAGTTGCACGGCTTGGTGCGGGCATCGAGCTGATCGCGGATCAGTTGCTCCCAACCCAGCCGACAGGCGCCGGTGGAGCCGGGCAGGCAGCAGATCAGGGTGCGATTGGCGAGTCCCGCCAGCGCACGGCTCTGCATGGCGGAGCCTTTAATCTCGGCAAAAGAGAGCTGACGGAACATCTCGCCAAAACCCTGTACGGTGCGCTCGAACAGCACACCGACCGCTTCCGGCACCCGGTTCTGTTCGTTGAAGCCGGTACCGCCGTTAATCAGTACCACCTGCACCCCCTCATCGGCGATCCACTCGCTCACCCGCGCGCGGATGCGAAACAGGTTGTCCGGGCAGAGCGCCCGATCGGCCAGCTGATGGCCCGCGTCGGTAAGGGCCGAGACCAGATAGTCACCCGAGCTGTCATCGGCGGCGGTGCGGCTGTCGGAGACCGTCAGCACGGCGATCTTGAGGGGAATAAATGCGTTGTGTTTCTGTCCCATCGGGCAGCTCCTTGTGGCTATGGGCCGTCAACGAGGCAGGAAGAGAAGGGGTATGAGAGGCCAGCTGTCAGGGCGCAAAAACTGACGCAGACAGGGGTGACCAACTTGCTCAAGCGTGTGACGGCGGGCTGATTCTATCAAAGGTTTCACGAGATATGGGATTTAAAAGACACACAAATCTGATGCTTGTCCCATATATGAACAAAACGCAGGCCGGATAAACCCGGCCTGTCGTCGCAGGATCAGAGAACCCTTTCACCCCGGTCATGTCGGGCAGCTGGTGAGCTATCCCCTTGTGACAGTCGATGCAGGTACTTTCACCACTGGCCAGATTGGTAGAGTGCATCTTGGCGGCACGCTGCCCCTGCAGGGAGAAGTCCATGTACTCGAAGTTGTGGCAGTTGCGGCACTCGCGCGAATCGGTCTCTTTCATCCGCTGCCACTCCCGCTCAGCCATCTCACGCCGGTGCGACTCGAACTTCTCGCGGGTATCCACCTTGCCGGTGATCATGCCCCACAGCTCCTTGGAAGCCTGCACCTTGCGGATGATCTTGTAGGTCCACTCATGGGGCACGTGGCAATCCGGGCAGCTGGCCCGCACGCCAGAGCGGTTGGCGTAGTGGATGGTGTCGCGGTACTCCTCGAACACGTTGTCCTTCATCTCGTGACAGCTGGTACAGAAGGCCTCGGTGTTGGATGCTTCCATGGCGGTGTTGAAGCCCCCCCAGAAGATAACACCACCGAAGAAGCCCATCAGCAAGATGACCCAGAGAGCCGCCTTCGACGGTGACTTGAAGGTGGTCCACAGACGCTGGATAAAGCCGGGTAATTTCATCTATGGATTCCTCAGTTCAGCGCTTCAACCGGTTTAAAGGTATTTTCCACCAGCGGCTTGGCATCCGCTTGCGGCACATGGCACTGCAGGCAGAAGTAGCGACGCGGCGACACTTCACCCAGGGTCAGGCCGTCGCGGGTCTCGAAGTGAGTCGGGCTGATCTTGGGGGCCTTCATGGCGCTGGCGTTCTTGAAGCTGTGGCAAGCCAGGCACTTGTTGACCTTGGTATCCACCTCGTAGTTGCGAATGTCGTGGGGGATCAGCGGCGGCTGATGCATGTACTGGCGATCGTAGGGCGCGCCATCCTTGCGGAAGTTTTTCAGGGGCGCGGCGGTGGCATCGGTCACCAGATCGGTGGCGCCACGCTCGGACTTGAGGCCACCGGTACTGTTGGTGATCTCGGGGGCTGCAGCCATCAAGGATCCCGCCATCAGGCAGGCCAGCATTGCTCCAATCAGCTTTTTCATTATTTGTTCTCCGACGTTTTTTCTGCCTTGACGGCAAAACCTACAGTGATTTCAAAAACTTGTTCCGCGCAGACATCGATGCAGCGGCCACAGTTGGTACACTCCTGAGCCACAATCAAGGGCCCGTGACCGCGCTTGGCACCGTGAACAGGCCCGCGCAGGATGGGACGCTCCGGGCAGACCGCATAACAATCCATGCAGTTGTTGCACCGCTCGCGCCCCTTGGCAGAAATCTTGATAAATCCGACCCGGTTGACCAGGGCATAGAAGGCCCCCACCGGACAAAGATGACCGCACCAGCCCCGCTCAACCACGAAAAGATCGAACAGGAACAGCGCCACCAGCAGGGCCCAGCCCGCCCCCATGCCAAACAGCAGACCGCGCATGGCGAGCGACACCGGATTGACCAACTCCCACGCCATCACCCCGACCACCGCTGGCACCACCAGCACCATGGCCAGCAGCCAGTAGCGTGTCGCACGGCTGAACTGGCCAGTGCCCTTGAGGCCAAGGCGCCCCCGGAGCCAGGCCGCCGCATCCGTGATGAGGTTGACCGGACAGACCCAGGAGCAGAACACTCGTCCCCCAACCAGCCAGTAGCCGGCCAGCACAATGGCAGCCCCCAGCCAGAGAGTGGTGATGGGCCAGTGACCCGCCGCCAGCGACTGCAACAGCGTAAGGGGATCGGTCAGCGGCACCGTCTCCAGCAACAGCGAGCTGGAGAGGTTGCCCTTGAGGATCCAGATACCCGCCAACGGCCCCAGCAAAAACAGCCCGAGCACGCTGAACTGACTCAGCCTGCGCAGCAGCAGGAAGCGGTGGGAACGCCACCAATCCAGCTTGATGCGAGCCTCTTCCCCCGGATAACGACTCATAACCCCTCCGGTTTGCGGGTGGGCAGGGTGAGCCTGTCGCCGATGAGCGACTTGTTCCCCGCCTTGGCCTTCTCTTCCCAGCCGAGCCGGTAGTGATGACCCAGCTCACCTTTGGCGAGCTGGCGTGGCACCACCTTGATGGCCGCTTCCTCCAGCACGCAGGCATGCTCGCACTTGCCACAGCCGGTACAGACATCGCTGTGTACCGTGGGCAGGAACATGGCGTGTTTGCCGGTACGCTGGTTATGCTGCAGCTCAAGAGTGATCGCCTTGTCAATCAACGGGCAGACCCGATAACAGACATCGCAGCGCAGCCCCAGATAGTTGAGACAGGTCTCGTGATCGATGAGCACTGCTACCCCCATCCGGGCCTGATCGATGTCGGTCATCTGCTGATCCAGCGCCCCGCTCGGGCAGGCCACCACGCAAGGGATGTCATCACACATCTCGCAGGGCACGGCACGCGCCTTAAAATAAGGGGTACCGGTGGTCACAGGGTCAAACAGCCGGGCGAGCTTGAGGGTGTCGTAGGGGCACGCCTCGACGCAGAGCCCGCAACGCACGCAGGCGCTGAGGAACTCTGTTTCATCGAGAGCGGCGGGCGGACGCAGCGCCTGGGCAGGCACAGCTTGCGCCTGCTGGCGGGCCACGCCACCGAGCCCCACGCCAAGCAGGCCCACACCGCAGGCCCCCTTGGCCATGTCGGCCAGAAACTGGCGACGACTACGACTCATCTCACACTCCCCCGCCTTAAGCCTTCATCACCTTGACGGCGCACTTCTTGTAATCGGTCTCTTTCGAGAGCGGATCGGTGGCGTCCAGGGTCAGCTTGTTGACCAGCTGGCTCGCATCAAAGAAGGGCATGAAGACCAGTCCTTTCGGCGGACGGTTGCGACCACGGGTCTCGACACGGGTCTTCACCTCGCCACGGCGGGAGGAGACGATCACCTCTTCACCACGGCGCACGCCGCGAGCCTTGGCATCGTCCGGGTGCATGAAGAGCACCGCATCCGGGAAGGCGCGATAAAGCTCGGGCACCCGACGGGTCATGGTGCCGGTGTGCCAGTGTTCCAGCACGCGACCGGTAGAGAGCCACAGGTCGTACTCTTTATCGGGCGACTCAGCGGCGGGCTCAAACGGCAGGGCGAATATGACCGCCTTGCCATCTGGCTTGCCATAAAAACGCACCCCCTCACCCGCTTTCACATAGGGGTCGAACCCTTCACGGTAGCGCCACAGAGTCTCTTTGCCATCTACCACAGGCCAGCGCAGACCACGGGCTTCGTGGTACTGATCGAACGGTGCCAGATCGTGACCGTGACCGCGACCGAAGGTGGCGTACTCTTCGAACAACCCTTTCTGGACGTAGAACCCGAAGTGCTCGGCTTCGTCGTTCAGCATCCCCTTGCTCTGCTCTTTCGGGAACTGGTTGACCTGACCGTTGGCATAGAGCACGTCGAACAGGGTTTTGCCCTTCACTTCCGGCATCTTGGCAATCAGCTCAGCCGGCCACACTTCCTCGACTTTGAAGCGCTTGGAGAACTCCATCAGCTGCCACAAGTCGGACTTGGCCCCTTCCGGCGCTTTCACCTGCTGGTGCCAGAACTGGGTGCGGCGCTCGGCGTTGCCATAGGCCCCCTCTTTCTCCACCCACATGGCGGTGGGGAGGATGAGGTCAGCGGCCTGGGCAGTGACGGTCGGGTACGGGTCGGAGACCACGATGAAGTTACGCGGATCGCGATAGCCAGGCAGGCGATCGGTATTCATGTTGGGGCCGGCCTGCATGTTGTTGTTACACATCACCCAGTAAGCGTTGAGCTTGCCATCTTTGAGCATGCGATCCTGCAGCACGGCGTGGAAACCCACCTTGTCGGGAATGGTCCCCTCCGGCAGTTTCCAGATCTGCTCGGCAATGGCGCGGTGCTTGGGCTCGGTCACCACCATGTCGGCAGGCAGACGGTGGGCAAAGGTACCCACTTCACGCGCGGTGCCACAGGCAGAGGGCTGGCCGGTCAGTGAGAAAGGACCATTACCCGGCTCGGAGATCTTGCCGGTCAGCAGGTGGATGTTGTAGCAGAGGTTGTTGGCCCAGACGCCACGGGTATGCTGGTTGAAACCCATGGTCCAGTAGGAGACCACCTTCTTGCTCGGATCGGCATAGAGCTTGGCCAGCTTTTCCAGCTTCTCTTTGGAGACGCCGGAGAGCTTGGAGACCGACTCCACATCGTAATCCGCCACGAACTTGGCAAACTCCTCGAAGGTCATCGGAGTGGCATCGCCGCTGTCCGGGTTCTTCGCTTTCTGCTGCAGCGGATCGGTCGGGCGCAGGCCGTAACCGATGTCGGTGGCCCCCTTCTTGAACACGGTGTGTTTGTTGACGAAGTCCCAGTTCACCTTGTCGTTCTGGATGATGTAGTTGGCGACATAGTTGAGGATCGCCAGATCGGTCTGCGGGGTAAACACCATGCCGTTGTCCGCCAGCTCGAAGCTGCGGTGCTCGAAAGTGGAGAGCACGTGCACCTGTACATCCGGATTGGAGAGACGACGATCGGACATCCGCGACCAGAGGATGGGGTGCATCTCGGCCATGTTGGAGCCCCACAGCACGAAGGCGTCGGCCTGCTCGATATCGTCATAGCAGCCCATCGGCTCATCCATACCGAAGGTACGCATGAAGCCGACGACCGCGGAGGCCATGCAGTGGCGGGCGTTGGGGTCGATGTTGTTGGTACGGAAACCGGCCTTCATCAGCTTGGCGGCGGCGTAACCTTCCCAGACGGTCCACTGGCCGGAACCGAACATGCCGACAGCTGTCGGGCCCTTCTCTTTGAGGGTGGCCTTGAACTTCTCGGCCATGATGTCGAAGGCCTGATCCCAGCTGATGGGAGCGAAGTCACCATCCTTGTCGAACTTGCCGTTCTTCATCCGCAGCATGGGCTGAGTGAGGCGATCCTGACCGTACATGATTTTGGAGAGGAAGTAGCCCTTGATGCAGTTGAGGCCACGGTTGACCGGCGCATCGGGGTCGCCCTGAGTCGCCACGACCCGACCATCCTGGGAACCGACCAGCACGGAGCAGCCGGTACCGCAGAAGCGGCAAGGCGCTTTATCCCAGTGGATGGCAGTCTTGTCGGTACTGGTGATGAGATTGGCCGCCAGGGTGGGGGCACTGACACCGGCCACGGCAGCGGCAGCCGCCACCGCGTTGGCCTTCATAAAGTCGCGTCGACTCAGCTTCATGGCATATCCTCACATTGCTTATCGCGTAATAGTTGTCGAATCTGTCGAACGGGAGCCAGCCATCAGCGGCAGAGGGCACGCCCGGCATCCCATCACTCTTTTCAGTGACCGCCCAGTTCATCGAACTGGTGGTAAATCAGGGCGGCAGAGAGCACGCCCGGCATCGCCTGTATCGCATCAATGGCCGCCATGATCGGCCGCTGGCTCGGACCTTCCAGGGTCACGACCAGCTTGCCCTCGTCACTGACGGCGTGGATCTCGGCCCCTTCAAGGGCGCCAATCTGCTCAGCGAGCTGATGGCGCAAAGGGGGCTGGGTCAGCACCACCAGACTCGATACATGGAACTCCTGATCCATTGTGGCTTCTGTGTCACACGGCTTCTGACTCATTCTGACTCCTGCTTGAGGGTGGCTGGCTCGCACCACCGGATGGGACGGCTCGCCCGTCGACCTTGATGCTGCCAACCGGACAATCCTGCACACAGGCACCGCAGCCATTACAGCGATCCGGCTCGACCGTTGGGGTAGGCACACGCCCCAGCACCGGAATAAAACGAATGGCATTGGGCTCGCAGCTGTCCTGACAGCGCTGGCAGAACACCTGACCATTGGCCAGACAGTTGGCCTCGATATGGGCCTTATAGTGCCAGGGGGACTCGCTGGTCGGGCGAAACAGGGGCACCTTGCAGACCGTGACGCACTCGGTGCAGAAGGTGCACTCGCCACGCTGGAAATCGACCACCGGAAAACCGCCCTCGCCATTCACCAGGATCTGCTCCGGACAGGCGGCCAGGCAATCCCCGCAGCGGGTGCAGTCGGCGACAAATGCCGACCAGTTGACTGACCATGGCAACTGCAGCGGCGGTTCGGCGGTTCTCAGCCGCCCCCGGAACAGGCCGCGGCGGGCAAGATCGATCTCATCCGGCATGTTGACTCCTGTTCTGGTGAAAAAGGGGACAGTGCGAGTCCATGATTGGCATTCTTGATACCAATTATAAGAGTGGGTGTATATTGCGGCCCTGACAAGGTAAGGGATATACCACCAGGGAGATAAACAGGGGGGATTCTTGCGCCAGATCAAAGCCTTGCAGCGCAATAAAAAAGGAGGTATCGGTTAAAATACCTCCATATGAGGATTGCTATTTAATCGTTGGCGATTTTTGCGGTTATCCGCCGATCGAGGCGAGATGAGGGGTGATACCGGCATTGCCCTCATGGAGACGATGAGTGGCACTCTTGCCCGCCAGGGCCGCGCGAATGCGCTGTTGCAGCTCATCAGATTGCCCATCTGCGCCGAGCAGATCCCGCAAGTCGATGCCGTTGTCGCCAAACAGGCACAGATGCAGCTTCCCCAGCGAGGAGACCCGCAGCCGGTTGCAACCGGCACAGAAATCCTTGCTGTAGGGCATGATAAGCCCCACCCCACCTTGCGAATCGGGGTGCATAAAGACCTGCGCCGGACCGTCATCCGTGCCCCGCAACTGCTGCACCCAGCCGCTCTCCAGCAAGCGCTGTTTGATCTGTTCGCCGCTGACATGGTGGTCACGAAACAGGGTATCCATCTCGCCGGTCTGCATCAGCTCGATAAAGCGCAGCTCGATGGGCTTGTGTCTGATCCAGCCCAGAAAGGCATCAAGCTGGTAGTCGTTGAGCCCCTTGAGCAGCACAGCATTGATCTTCACCGATTTGAAACCGGCGGCCAGTGCTGCTTCGATCCCCTCCATCACCTCGGCCAGCTTGTTCTCACCGGTGATCTGGTGAAACTGGCGCGGGTCGAGACTGTCGACACTGACATTCAGCGCGTTGAGTCCGGCATCAAACCACTCCTGAGCCCGCTCCTTGAGGCGATAGCCGTTGGTGGTCATGGCGACCTTCTCGATACCCGGGGTAGTGGCAATCACCTTGACGATCTCGGTGAAATCGCGGCGCAGGGAGGGCTCGCCCCCCGTGATGCGCACCTTGCGGGTACCCATGGCGGCAAAACCGCTGACCACGCGGCGGATCTCGTCAATCGAGAGAAAGGGTTGACGCCCCGCTTTGTGACCTTCCGGGGGGCGATAGCCGTCAGGCAGGCAATAGGTGCAACGGAAATTGCACACATCGGTCACTGACAGACGCAAATAGTAAAAACGACGGGAAAAACCATCTTCAAGTGGCAACATAAACACCTTTCCAAATACGGGAGGCCAGGGCATTTCTTTCCTGACCCTTACAGCTCGAACGTCGGCTGACGGCTGGTTTCCCCCTATCGCTAGGACTTAGGCAAAACCGCTCGGAGTTCATCTAGTTTTTCGATGCTAACACAAGTTGGAGTACACTCCCACGCATCTTGCGGGGTCCTAATCACTATTCAGAGGTGCGCATCAGTATGGGAAAACGGTTCAGGGTCCATTCGGTCAGCAGTGCCATTGGCCGCGCCATGGTGTTGATCCTCTTCATGGCCAGCCTGATCGCGCTGGTCGCCATGGTCACCCTCTTCTACTCGGTACCCGATGCCAAGGCGATCAACCTCTCCGGTTCGCTACGGATGCAGGCCTACCGGATGGCCTACGAAATCGAGCGGGGCGACAGCGTGCTGGGGCGCCTCTCCCAGTTTGAAGAGACCCTGCACGCCGAAGAGCTGCAGGAGACCCAGCGCTGGATCACTCCTGCCTCCCTGCGTCGCACCTATGGCGAGGTGCTCGGCCAGTGGCAGGTGATGCGCCAGCACATCGAGGATCGCACCCCCAGACGGTACACTGATAACACCGAGCAGTTTGTGGCGGCCATCGATAATTTCGTCAATCAGATGCAGTACCACGTGGAATTCAAGGTGAGGATGCTGGCGCTTGCGGAGGGGCTCGGCCTGCTGGCCATCATCACCATCGCCTGGTTCACTGTGCGCTTCACCCGCCAGCAGGTGGTCGCCCCCCTCAACCAGCTGGTCTACTGTGCCCGCCAGATCCAGCGGCAGGATTTCGATCTTAAGCTGCCCGCCCACGGCGAAAACGAGCTGGGGGAGCTGTCGCGCGCCTTCGTCACCATGGCAGACGAGCTGGGCAAGCTCTATCGGGAGCTGGAAAACAAGGTGGAAGAAAAAACCGCCAAGCTGCAACAGGCCAACGACACCCTCTCGTTTCTCTACTCGACCGCCCAGAAGCTGCACGCCGCCCCGCTCAGTACCCGTACCCTTATCAAACTGCTGGACCGCGCCGCCGCCCACCAGCATATCGACCACATCCGGCTGACCCGCTTCGAGCACAACGCCATGCCGGTCTATATCTCGGGGCGAACCGGCTGGCCCGGCGATCTCGATGCGGTGGCCAGCTTTTATCTGCAGATGGATGAGCAGGAGTTCGGCCGCCTCGACATCATCAGCCAGCACCCCATCGATGAGCGGTTGATCAAGAACTTCACCATGCTGCTGGCTCAGGTGCTGCACAAAGACCAGACCCTGCTGCAACAGCAGCGACTGCTGCTGATGGAGGAGCGGGCGGTGATCGCCCGGGAGCTGCACGACTCGCTGGCGCAGGCCCTCTCCTATCTCAAGATCCAGTCCACCCTGCTCAAGCGCTCTTACGCCAAGGGGCAGCATGACAAGGCGCAGGAGGCGATGCAGCAGATCGACGAGGGGCTTAGCAATGCCTATACCCAGTTGCGCGAACTGCTCGGTACCTTCCGTCTCACCATTGGCGATGCCAATCTGGGGGAAGCGATCCGCGTCATGCTTGATCAACTGCAGCCTCAGACCCAGGCCGAAATCCGGTTCCATTACGGACTGGCCGACAACGACCTGGAGGCGGGCCAGCATATCCACATTTTGCAGCTGATCCGTGAGGCAGTGCTCAATGCCATCAAACATGCCAACGCGCAAGTGATTGATGTTAGCTGTGAGACCCTCGCCAGTGGTAACATCGAGGTTCAGATTTCAGATGACGGTGTCGGGATCGGACTCGCCAGCTCGGCGATCAACCATTACGGGTTGAGCATCATGAACGAGCGCGCCAGCAAACTGCACGGTCTGCTGACCATCAACGAGCAGCAACCACAAGGCACCTGCGTGCATCTGACCTTTCCCACCAGTCTAGCGAGAGACGCCTGATGGACGAGATGAAATACACAGTTCTGGTCGTAGATGACCATCCCCTCATGCGCAAAGGGATTGTGCAGTTGCTGGCTCTGGAAGAGAACATGGAGGTGACCGGTGAAGCCTCCAACGGCACAGATGCCGTGGCGCTGGCCAAAGAATCAGAGCCGGACCTGATCCTGCTCGACCTCAACATGAAGGGGCTCTCCGGCCTCGATACCCTCAAGGCGCTGCGGGCCGAAGAGATCACCTCCCGGGTGGTGATCCTCACCGTCTCCGATGCCCGTCAGGATGTGGTGGCTTTGCTCAAGGCCGGTGCCGACGGCTACCTGCTCAAGGATACCGAGCCTGATCTGCTGCTGGCCCAGCTGGCCGACGTGATGACCGGCAAGCAGATCCTGAGCGAACCGCTGCGCCCCTATCTCGAAAACATCTACGAGCTGGATCACCTGCAGCAGAAGCTGGAAAGCTTAACGCGTCGCGAAATGCAAATCCTGCGCGAAATTGCAAAAGGCCTCTCCAACAAACAGGTCGCCTCGGTACTCCATATCTCCGAGGGAACGGTCAAGGTTCACGTGAAGAGCCTGCTGAAGAAACTCGAGGCGCAAAGCCGCGTGGAAGCGGCTGTCATGTATCTGGAGCAGCGCAACTAAGCGCCCTCAACCGCCCGAAAAGCCACCCTCCGGTGGCTTTTTTCATTCTCTGGCACAGTCGCTGCATTGTCATATTCAGCAACTACTCAATGGAGGATGGAACATGAAACTACAACCTTTGGCACTGTTCCCCTTGCCTTCCCACATACTGCCGGGCGGCAAGCTTCCTCTGCGTCTGTTCGAGCCACGCCACCTGCAGATGCTCAAGGAGTCATTCATCAACGATCAGGGCTTTGGCATCGTGATGGAAGAGTCGACCACCTCGGGACAATCCGGCCGCATTCTGCCGGTGGGCACCCGGGTCAAGGTGACAGACTTCTACACCCTCAATGATGGCCTGCTGGGGGTGACGGTGCTGGGACTGGAGCGCTTCTGTATCCACGAGATGGAAACAGACGAGATGGGCCTGCGCCGGGCCAAGGTGGAGATGCTGCCCAACTGGCCGAGCACCCACTCAGATTTCAACGACAAGCTGCTGGTCAATCGCCTGCGGGAAGTGTTCGAGCAGTATCCGGAGCTTGATGAGCTCTATCCGGACAAGCGCTTTGAAGATGCCGCCTGGCTCTGCCAACGCTGGCTCGAGATATTGCCGATGCCGATTTATGAAAAGCAGATGCTGATTGCCAAACAAAACAGCGAAGCGGCCCGTAAATTTCTGCATCGCCTGATTTCACAATGACAAAAACAGCGTTGCAAAATGCAATTATTCCAACAATGAAAATGTGAAATTCGCATTTTGCGAGTAAGTAGGAACGCAAAACACCATAACAAGAGAGAGCCGCTGCGCTAAACGGCCAAAATTGAACACAAAAGAGTCTAAAAAAGTTGGCACAGATTTTTCATATAGATTGATACAACCCGATTTATCCCGTGCTCTCTTCAGTATTTGCTGAAGAACTGGTCAACCCACAAAGTTGACCATTTTTTTTATCCGCGCGTCGGCAACCGCTGACCAAAGTGACGCTGCAAACACTCTCTCAACCGTGACAAGGTGATAGGCTTGGCGAGAAAGTCATCCATCCCCTGCGCCAGACAGCAGGCCTTGTCCTCCGCCATCGCATTGGCTGTCAGGGCGACGATAGGCATGGTGCATCCCAACTCACGCAAGCGCCGGGTGGCTTCCAGTCCGTCCATCAGGGGCATCCGCATATCCATCAGGATCAGATCCGGGAGCTGCTCATCCACCTGCGCCAGCGCCTCCAGACCATTGGCAGCCAACCGTACCTTGCCCACCAGTTTTTGCAGCATCAGCGACACCACCAACTGGTTCACCGGGCTGTCCTCCACCACCAGCACATCCAGTGGCAACAGTGCCGAAGCCCCCTCCTCCCGCTGCGGCTGGCTATGGCAAGGCAACGCCATGCCAGGCAGTTCGAACCAGAAACAGCTTCCCTTGCCCGGCTCGCTCTTCAGGTGGATCTCTCCCCCCATAAGCGTCACCAGACGCTTGCTGATGGCAAGACCGAGGCCGGTACCGGAAAAACGCCGGGTGGCCGAGTTGTCGACCTGGGAGAAGGGTTCAAACAGCAGCGCCTGATCCGCATCAGCGATACCGATCCCGGTGTCGGAGACCGAGATCAGCAGCTTCTCATCCTGCCAACCCAGGTGCAGTGTTACCTGCCCCTGCTCGGTAAATTTGAGGGCGTTGTCCAGCAGATTGCCCATCACCTGTGACAAACGCATCGGATCCCCCTGCAACTCCCGGGGGACCGACTCATCGACCCGATAAACCAGCGCGATCCCCTTGGCGGTCGCGCGAGCTTGCAGCGGCTCGACCAGAGATTGGCAAAGCTGGACGGGTTGCAGGGTCTCGCAGTGAAACACCAAGGTTTGCGACTCGATTTTCGAAAAATCGAGCACGTCGTCGATGATGGTTTGCAGCAATCTGGCCGAGTGGGTGGCATGGCGCAGCAGGCTCTGTTGCTCCGGCGCCAGCTCGGCATGCTGCACCAGATCGAGCATCCCCAACACCGCATTCATAGGCGAGCGGATCTCGTGGGTCATCATGGCCAGAAACTGGGACTTGGCACGGTTGGCCGCTTCGGCCTCATCCCGTGCCCGCGCCAGCTCCTCTTCCCGGCGGATCTGGTTGCTGATATCCCGAGCAGTGCCACGATAACCGATAAACTGGCCATCATGGTCAAAGCAGGGCTCGGCGCTCACCTCCATCCAGCAGGGGCCGTGTTGCAGCGCAACCTGCATCCGCACCCCTCGCACCGGCTGGCGCAGCTCCAAAAGCTGCAGGTATTTCTGGGCATCGCAGCTCTGCTTGTTGCAGACGTAGTCATAGAGGGTCGGCCGGGTCGCCTGCGGGGTCATCTCATCCAGATAACCCGGCTCTGAGGCGTAACTAAGGCGATGCTCGGCATCTGTCTCCCAGAACCAGTCTGAAGCCATGGCGGCGAAGCTGCGAAAACGGCGTTCGCTGGCCTGCAGCGCCTCGGTTTTTACCGCGACCTGTTCCTGCAAGCGGGCCCGATAGGTGATGTTGACCAGCGCCTGGGCGATGAGCGGACGGCAACGCTCCATGGCGGCCTTGCTGGTGAGATCGAAGGTGCCCGCCCGAGCGTGGCGGCAGATGAGGGTGGCGGTAAAGCCGGGGGCCTGCAGCCCGGTCAGCATCACGCTGGCCCAGCCCGACTCGCTCGCCAGCGGCGCCAGCTCAGGCAGCTGGGCGGGATCGTAAATCACCAGAGTTTCACCCGAGATGGCGCGGGCAAATGCCGGGGTCATGCGCCAGCTGCGGGCAGCGAGCATAGGCTCGGTACTGAGGTGGGTACACCCCTGCTCCCCTTCCCAGGCCACCACATCCGCGTGCTCAAAGCCGATAAAGGGTTTGAGCACCTGGATAAGGCTCTCCAGCACCTGCTCCAGCGTCTTGGCATCGGCGAGGGTGGCAACCCCCCCCAGCAGAGTCTGGGACTCGTGACGATACTTGGCCTCGCGCTCGCGGCAACGCATAAGATCGACCAGCGTGGTCTGCAATTTGTCGCCGAGGGCTTCCAGTTCACTGTTGCCAATCATCTTGTTGCCTGCTCTGTTATGTTCTGCCGACTCAACGGGTCAGGAAAATCACGCTCGATACCATCAGGTTGCCGTGAGCCAGCTCGCCATTGGGCAGCCGCCCCTGCTCGCCGAAGGTAAAGGGGGTGATAAAGGGGATCTTGCCGAGGCGAGCCTGGCTCTGCTCGACAAATTGGCACAACATATCACCTAGCGCCAAACGGCAACCAGCACAAAAGATGATGAGAGCGCCGATAGGCTGCAATTCCACATCGACCCCATATCCTAGCTCGATGCGCATGGCATTGAGGCTGCGCTGCAACAGCCCTTCCTGACTGCTGTACATCAACAACAGACGCTCCCCTTGCACCACATCGGTAAAAAGCCGCAGCCCGCCCTGTTCGGTCACAGCTTCAGGATGGGAGAGTTTGTAGTAAGGAATGCCATCCAGCGCTCCCACCTGACGAGCCAGCGGGGTGAGCGTGGTCTCCCGCAAAATCGCCCCCACCGGCCAGGGCTGCTCGCGCCCGCACCAGCGGGCATAGACCTCGGCAGCAGGCTGGTGATCGATAGTGAGTACCTCCCGCCCGTTGCAGGCGGTGATCTCGCCACTGAATTCGGCAGGCACATAACCGGAGTGAAACTGAAAGGCCAGCTGGCAATCGGGATAGAGCACCGCCAGACCGATGCCATCCTGAGCCACCGCCTCATCCCAGCAGAGCTGCCAGTCACCGCTGACACTGCTATCAGCCGCGGATCCACCGACCACCGGCACCGAGGCACCGAGTTCGGCCTCGATACCGGCCAGCAGCCCCTCTTCCTTGCCGGGACTGGCGTGAAACAGGATCAACTGGGGCAGCTCGCCCGGTCGACCACAGTCGCTCATGGCTCGGCGCAGCAACTGCCGCACATCCACCCCGTCACCGCTGGCACCGGCTACCCCGAATGCCCCTTTCTCATCGTACAGGGCAGCAACGGCCAGCCCATATCCGTCTCGGGCGTGGTGTCCCATCTCGGTCATGACACCACCGCAAGAGCTGCACCCAAGCAGGCGGGTCGTCGGGAACTGGCGTTTGAGCGCGTCGCGCAGTATCGCCCCGTCATGGGCTTGGGTAAAATAGAGTAACAGCAGGGAGGGGGCCTGATCGGCATGGTGGCGCAGCTGCGCGCAGATATCTTGGGCCGCCAGCGATGAATTCTGGGCGAGGGAGTGAACGGTCAGAAATTTCAACACCATCTCCTTGTTTTATCGAATGGCAGCCTCAAGCAAAAATCATACCTTTATCAAACAATTATCTCGCTTCGCTTGCTAACATAGCGGTCAACTGAGACCAATGACAGGACGCCCATATGTGGCAAAAAAACATCAATGACTTCGATCGGGTCGTTGCCATCGGTGGTGGCCATGGCATGGGACGAGTGCTTTCGTCCCTCTCGTTTCTCGGTCAACGGCTCACCGGCATCGTCGCCACCACAGATGATGGTGGCTCGACCGGACGCCTGCGCAAGAGTCAGGAGTGCATCGCCTGGGGCGATCTGCGCAACTGCCTGAACCAGCTGGTGACCGATCCCAGCATCGGCAGCCTGTTGTTCGAGTACCGCTTTGCCGGCAAAGGCGAGCTGGCGGGCCACAACCTTGGCAACCTGATGCTGCTGGCGCTCGATAATCTCTGTGTCCGTCCTCTTGATGCTATCAAGCTGATCAGTGACATGCTCAAAATCGAGTCACAATTGCTACCCATGTCTGAATTTCCCACCGATCTCTGCGCCCATATGGAGTGTGGCACCCAGATCCTGGGAGAGGTATCCATCGAT
The DNA here is from genome assembly GCF_051920345.1 of Aeromonas sp. 102P. Taxonomy (NCBI): domain Bacteria; kingdom Pseudomonadati; phylum Pseudomonadota; class Gammaproteobacteria; order Aeromonadales; family Aeromonadaceae; genus Aeromonas; species Aeromonas sp. 102P. Next base: position 3,786,721 of record NZ_JBQBCZ010000001.1, read on the forward strand.
CAACTGGCAACACCGCCCCTCTCCCTCGGCCTGATGCCGGAAGTGCAAGCGACCCGCGAAGCGGTGCTGGCACTGCAGCAGGCGGACATGATCATTCTTGGGCCGGGCAGTTTCCTCACCTCCATCATGCCGCCATTGCTGCTGGCCGAGATCGCCCAGGCCATCAATGAGAGCAGCGCCATGCTGGTTTTCGTCTGCAATCTGGTGGCGGAAAACGGCCCTGCCAGTCAGCTGGATCTGATGAGTCAATGTCGCTGGCTGGAATCACGGGTCGGTCAGGGTCGGCTGGATGCCATCCTGGCCCCACAGGGCTCGAGTGATGCGGGGGGCTGGCAAGGGCGTGTGATCGAAGCCGAGCTGGGCGAGCTTGAGCTGCCCCATCGGCACGATCGATTGAAGCTTAAACTGGCGCTGGACCGGATCATCCAGCAACTGCTCAACCAGCGTTAGGCAACGGTCACGGCGCCCCGGCATCCCTGCATGGCGCCGTTACTGATAATCGGCAAGAAACGCGAGCACCTGGGGCAAGGAGGCCTCCAGCAGTTGCAACTGGCGCTCTGCCTCGGCCACATCGGCCTGCTTGCTAGCCATCTCCAGCGCCATCACCTGCTGATAACTCGGTATGGCGCCGTAGCTGCCACAGGATGATTTCATGCTGTGCGCCACCCGAGCCAGCGCCTCCCACTCTCCCTGTTCATAGAGGGGTCTGAGCTGACTCAGCTGCTCGCCCACCTCTTCAATAAAGACTGCGATGACCACGGGCAGCATATCCGGACCGATATCCTCTGCCAGCTGCTGCAACACCTTGCGATCCACCCACTCCATGCGAGGCTCCTCCAGAACGGTATTCAAACAGACCATACTATAGATAGTTTTCGATGTCGTGGCTCACGACCAGGCAGTGATGAAGCACCCGATTGGATGGCTCAGGGAATAAAGTGGCAAAAAATGTGATCAGTATCGAAATAGCGATGCTGAAACGCCCGTCAAGACAACAACTTGATTGCCACAAATTAACAATTGATCAACACTCAATGCCGTCAGAGTGATGATGCTCAGCAACACCTCTCATCCCTTTTGCCTTTTATGGCTGCTGCGAAGAACCAGGGTAGGTATCTACCCTGGTATTTTTTTATCTTGCTCAAGCGCGACCTGGTTGGTCGCCACTCGCTCCCCCATGCGAAACAGATTGAATTCGCCGGGCGCCATTTTGACCCAATTCTCATTGCCGGTCAGCGGACGGGTGGTGATCAGGGTGACCACATCGTTGGGGGTGGTCTCCCTTTGAAAGTCGATCACCACCTCCTCATCCAGCAGGCTCGCCTCGCCAAAGGGCGCGCAGCGGGTCAGCCAGTGCAGATTGTTGCTGCAGTAGCTCATCACATACTCCCCGTCCGAGAGCAGCATGTTGAACACCCCGAACGCTCTGAGCTCGTCACACAGGGTGGCGAGATAGCGAAACATGGCGGGAAAGTTGGCCGGACGCTTGGGATATTTTTGCTCCAGCCGATCGAGCAGCCAGCAGAAGGCGTGCTCGCTGTCGGTATCCCCCACCGGCCGGTGGCGGCCGGTTGGCAGCTTCTTGTAGCCGGTCAACTGACCGTTGTGAGCGAAGGTCCAGTAACGGCCCCACAGCTCACGGGTAAAGGGGTGGGTATTTTCCAGCGACACGCAGCCACGGTTGGCTTGCCGAATGTGGCTGACCACGGCGCAGCTCTTGATGGGCAGCGCCTGTACCAGTCTGGCGATGGGAGATTGGGCGCTGGGCTCGGGATCCTTGAAGGTGCGAAAGCCCTTCCCCTCGTAGAAGGTGATCCCCCAGCCATCCTTGTGGGGCCCGGTCTTGCCGCCGCGCAGCATCAACCCGGTAAAGCTGAAGCAGATATCGGTCGGCACATTGGCACTCATGCCGAGCAGTTCGCACATATCCGGCAGACTCCTTTCATGATTTGGCTTGTGTCATGTTCGACCAGCACGCTGGTTCGACAGACAGCAGGGGAAGGCGCAATCCCTTCCCCTGTGACTGACAACAACCGGCAGATGGCGAACCATGCTACCGACGCAGCCCTTGTCTGGTGACGATGGCCTGATTACTTGGCCATCTCTTTTTCGACCAGCTGGATCAGGATGTGGATCACCTTGATGTGCACTTCCTGAATACGGTCGGCATAGCCAAAGTGCGGCACCCGGATCTCGACATCCGCCAGACCCGCCATCTTGCCGCCATCCTTGCCGGTCAGTGCGATCACTTTCATCCCTTTGGCGCGGGCAGCCTCGATGGCTTTCAGGATATTGCCGGAGTTGCCGCTGGTGGAGATGCCGAGCAACACGTCGCCACGGCGGCCGACCGCTTCTACGTAGCGGGAGAAGACATAGTCATAGCCAAAGTCGTTGGAGACGCAGGAGAGGTGGCTCGGATCGGAGATGGCGATACCGGCATAACCTGGGCGGTTCTCGCGGTAACGACCGGTCAGCTCTTCGGCGAAGTGCATGGCGTCACAGTGGGAGCCACCGTTGCCACAGGAGAGCACCTTGCCCTCTTCTTTGAAAGAGTCGGCCAGCAGTTTGGCGGCCGCTTCGATGTTTTTCAGGTTCTGCTCATCAGCCAGGAAGGCCTGCAGCACGCTGGCAGCTTCGGTCAGTTCATTGCGGATCAATTCTTGGTACATGATGTCTCTTCCACTGTTTTTAGTGTGCGTGTAGATCGCGGCTATTCTCGCACAAGCGAATCGCACAGTCGCCCCCCTGCGAGCCACAGCGCTGGCGACACGTGAGCGTTATGGGGATCACAGAGAGAAGGTAATGAAGATGTAAACAGCTTGATAACTTTGTGCGTATGAATTACAACAGGGGCCATATCCAACAGGTCAGACCTCTGGATCAGTTACGCCACGTTGGCAACCTAACCACGCAAGGAGCAAGCAATGACGACGACCCTCACTCTGCTCGGGGTGATCCTGGTTATCGGAGCCCTGGCCTATCGCCGGGCATCCCTGTTCATCTCCACCCTAGTCACCGGCGCCGCCCTGGTGCTTGGCGCCATCTATGGTCATGTGCCCTTGCTGGTGTGGGTGCTGTTCGCGGTGATCGCCATACCGCTCAATCTGGTGGATTTTCGCCGCAATCAAATAACCAAGCCGCTGTTCAAGATCTACAAATCGATCATGCCGGAGATGTCCCGCACCGAAAAAGAGGCGATTGAAGCGGGTACCACCTGGTGGGAAGCCGATCTGTTCGCGGGCAACCCGAACTGGAAAAAGCTGCACGCCATCCCGGTCAGTACTCTCTCTGCCGAAGAGCAGGCCTTTATGGATGGTCCGGTCGAGGAAGTGTGCCGCATGGTGAGCGACTGGGAAGTGACCCACGAGCGCGCGGATCTCTCCCCCGAGGTGTGGCAATACCTGAAGGACAACAAGTTCTTCGCGATGATCATCAAGAAGAAATATGGCGGTCTGGAGTTCTCGGCCTACGCCCAGTCCTGCGTACTGCAAAAGCTGTGCGGCGCCAGCGCCGTGCTCGCCTCCACCGTCGGCGTGCCCAACTCGCTGGGCCCGGGCGAGCTGTTGCAGCACTATGGCACTGACGAGCAGAAGGATTACTACCTGCCCCGTCTGGCAGTAGGTAAAGAGATCCCCTGCTTCGCCCTGACTAGCCCGGAAGCGGGTTCTGACGCCGGCTCCATCCCCGACTTTGGTATCGTCTGCAAGGGCGAATGGGAAGGAAAAGAAGTGCTCGGCATGCGCCTGACCTGGAACAAGCGCTACATCACCCTGGCCCCTATCGCCACCGTGCTTGGTCTGGCCTTCAAGCTGCGTGACCCGGAACATCTGCTGGGTGATGAAGAGGAGCTCGGCATCACCTGCGCCCTCATTCCCACTCACATCAAGGGGGTCGGCATCGGCCGTCGCCACTTCCCGCTCAACGTGCCGTTCCAGAACGGCCCGACCCAGGGCAAGGATGTGTTCGTCCCGCTCGATTTCATCATCGGCGGCCCGGCCATGGCCGGTCAGGGCTGGCGCATGCTGGTCGAGTGTCTGTCAGTCGGTCGCGGTATCACATTGCCCTCCAACAGTACCGGTGGCGTCAAGATGCTGGCCCTGGCGAGCGGTGCCTACAGTCGCATCCGTCGCCAGTTCAAACTGCCCATCGGCAAGATGGAAGGGATTGAAGAGCCGCTGGCCCGCATCGGTGGCAACGCCTATATCATGGGCGCCGCAGCGAACCTGACCGTGACCGGTATCGATCTTGGCGAGAAGCCGTCGGTCATCTCCGCCATAGTCAAATACCACCTCACCGACCGTGCCCAGAAGTGCATCATCGATGCCATGGACATCCACGGCGGCAAGGCTATCTGCATGGGCCCCAACAACTATCTGGCTCGTGGCTATCAAGGTGCGCCCATCGCCGTCACGGTAGAAGGGGCCAACATCCTGACCCGCAGCATGATCATCTATGGTCAGGGCGCTATCCGCTGCCACCCGTATGTGCTGCCGGAGATGCTGGCCGCCAGCCACCCCGACAAAGAGCAGGCGCTGAAGGATTTCGACAAAGCGGTGTTCAGCCACGTCGGCTTTGCCATCAGCAACCTGGTGCGCAGTTTCTGGCTCGGTATCACCGGCGCCCGCTTTGCCGCTTCACCGTACAAGGACCAAACCAGGGGCTACTACCAGCAGCTCTCCCGCCTCTCGGCTAACCTGGCGTTCCTGTCAGACATGGCGATGGGTACTCTGGGTGGCGAGCTCAAGCGCAAGGAGCGGGTCTCCGCGCGCCTCGGCGACGTGCTGAGCCAGCTCTATCTGGCCTCCAGCGCCCTCAAGCGCTATCAGGACGAGGGACGCCAGCAGGCCGACCTGCCGCTGCTGCACTGGGCACTGCAAGATGCCATGTTCAAGGCCCAAGAGGCGATCGACGAGCTGCTGCGCAACTTCCCGAACCGCTGGATTGGCCTTGCCCTGCGCGCCGTGGTGCTGCCGCTCGGTCGTGACCTCAATCGCCCTTGCGACAAGCTGGACCAACAGGTTGCCCGTCTGCTGCAAACTCCGAGCGAGACCCGCAGCCGTCTGGCCAAAGGCCAGTATCTGACCCGCGAAGAGGGCAACCCCTTCGGGCTGCTGGAGCAGGCGCTCGATGACGTGCTGGCGGCCGAACCGCTGTTCGAGAAAGTCTGCAAGAGCGATGGCATCAAGCGCCCCTTCATGGCACTGGACAAGGTGGCCGACATTGGCCTGGCCGCTGGCGTACTGATCCAGAGCGAAGCGGAGCTGCTGCGCCGCGCCGAAGTGAGTCGCCTGCGCACCATCAACGTCGATGATTTTGACCCCATCGATCTGGTGGCCAACAAGAAGCTGTTTGAAGCCTCCGCTTACCATCACGCGGCCTGATAACCCCCTATCGACAACGCCTCCCTTGTGGAGGCGTTTTTTATGCGCGCTCACCCCCATTCACGACCCCCACTGCCACCACTCGCACGCACAGCTCCCCCGACCAGCTGCTGGCCCCGTGTGGTCTGCTGGGAAAAAAGGCACAATAGCCGACAAATCGAATCACCAAGGAAGCCAAGATGACCCTTGAGCACCTGATCCTGTGGCGCCGCGACCTGCACCGCCTGCCGGAAGCCGCCTGGAAAGAGTTTCGTACCACCAGCCTGATTGCCCACCACCTGAGCGAGCTCGGTTATCGCATCGTGCTCGGCGACAAGCTGCTGGCCAGCAATCTGATGATGGGCCGTGATGTGGATGTGGCGGCCGAGAAGGCTCGCGCCCGCCGTCAGGGAGCCCATCCTGACTGGCTGGAGCGGATCGGCGATGTCACCGGGCTGATGGGAGAGCTGGATACCGGTCGTCCCGGTCCGATCCTGGCCTTTCGCTTCGACATCGATGCGGTGGAGGTAGAAGAGTCTGATGCCGAACAGCACCAACCGCAGCAGGAGGGCTTTGCCTCCCACAACAAGGGGTGGATGCACGCCTGTGCCCACGATGGCCACACCGCCATCGGCATGGGGCTGGCCAGCCAGCTGATGGCAATGAAGGAGCAGCTGTGCGGTCGCATCAAGCTCTTCTTTCAACCCGCCGAAGAGGGGTGTCGCGGTGGCAAGGCGCTGGCCGCCGGTGGTGCGCTCGATGACGTGGATGCCCTGCTCTCGCTCCATATCGGCATTCACGCCGGTAGCGGCGAGCTGGTGATCAACCCCACCGAGTTTCTCTGCTCCACCAAGTTCGACGTCCACTTTATGGGCACCGCCGCCCACGCCGGGCTCGAACCCAACGCTGGCAGCAATGCGCTGGCCGCCGCCTGCATGGCCACCACCGCCATGCTCGGCATTCCCCGCCACCGCGACGGCATGACCCGCATCAATATCGGCCAGCTTCACGGCGGCAGCGGGCGCAACGTCATTCCCGATCATGCCGAGCTGCAAGGTGAGACACGCGGCGCCGACAGCGCGCTCAACGACTACATGTTCATTCAGGTACAGCGCATCGTCGAAGGGACCGCCCTCGCCCACGGCGTCACCTACCGCATCATCAAGCAGGGTGAGGCGATTGCGCTCGACAACAGCCCGGCGCTGCAAGCCGAGCTGGCTGCGCTGGCCCGCAAGCAGGGGCTCGCCACCATCCAGACTCGCCGCTTTGGCGCCAGCGAAGATGCCGGTTTTCTGATGGAGCGGGTGCAAAAGCAGGGGGGCGAAGCGGCTTACCTCATCCTGGGGGCCGATCTGGCGGCGCCGCACCATCACAACGAATTCGATTTCGATGAGCGGGTGATGCAAAGCGGGGTCGAGCTGCTGGCCGCCTGGGCACGCGCACGGCTGGGTGTGGCAGAAGCAGCCCTCTCTTGATATCCCCTCGGCCAGCTCACCGGCTAACGGGATCAAAAAAAGGCGCCTCGGCGCCTTTTTTCTGCAAGAAAAACCTGAGCGCTACTCGCGGAGTTTGCGATGCACATCGGGGCGACCACCGGTCACGCTATCGGCTCTCCCCTCCTCTTTGGCCTTCTCGGCCCGCTTTTTGCGCATCTCGCGGGGATCGGCGATGAGTGGACGGTAGATCTCGATGCGATCGCCGTCGTGCAGCGGTTCGCTCCCTTTCACCGGGCGGCTGTAGATGCCGAACTTGTTGACCGCCAGATCGATCTCGGGGTGCTTTTGCACGATGCCGGACTGCTCGATGGCCGCCTGCACGCAGGTCTCGGGCGCCACCCGCAGGGCAATCACCGTCTGCTGCTGCGGCAAGGCATAGACAACCTCGATATTGAGCTGGTCAGACACCGTAGACCTCCTTCGCCCGGTTGGAGAAGGCGGAGACCATGGAGCTCACCAGATCGCGGAATACCTGACCAAAGGCCACCTCGATAAGCTTGGAGGTAAACTCGAAATCGAGATCAAACTCCACCTTGCAGGCATCCACATCAAGCGGGGTAAAGGTCCACCAGCCCGCCAGCTTGCGGAACGGGCCATCCACCAGCTCCATCCTGATCTGGCGGTTCACATCCAGCTGATTGCGGGTAGTAAAGGTCTTGGCAATCCCCGCCTTGGCTACATCGACCGACGCCATCATGTAGTCATCGCCAGCCTCGTGGACACGGCTGCCGACACAGCCGGGCAAAAACTGCGGATAGGCATCCACATCGTTAACCAACTTGAACATCTGTTCTGCACTGAACATCACCAGGGCACTGCGCGTAATTCGGGGCATGGCTTTTCCTCATCCAATCGGCGCGATTTTATCACCATGTTTGGGGTTGTGGAGGTAAAACCTCAGCCAAACCGCTCAGAAAGCCACCACTTGACCTGCTGCGCGTTTTACAGCCGCCCCTGCCTACGTATAATACGAGCCTCCTAGTCATTGCCGGAAATCGCCCGTCATGAGCAAAAAAAACAGTAAAAACAAAGCCGGGTCCAGCACCATTGCACTCAACAGAACCGCGCGCCACGAATACTTCATCGAAGAGAAGATCGAAGCGGGTCTGTCCCTGCAAGGGTGGGAAGTCAAATCCCTGCGGGCGGGCAAGGCCAACATCAGCGAAGCCTATGTCATCTTCCGCGATGGCGAGGCCTATCTGTTCGGCTCCAGCTTCCTGCCACTGCAAGCGGCCTCCAGCCACGTGGTATGTGACCCGACCCGCACCCGCAAACTGCTGCTGAGCCGTCGTGAACTCGACAAGCTCGAAAGCCTGATCGCCCGTCAGGGCTACACCATAGTTCCCCTCGCCCTCTACTGGAAACAGTGCTGGGTCAAGGTCGAGATCGGCCTGGTGAAGGGCAAGAAAGAGCACGACAAGCGCGAAGATACCAAGGCCCGCGAGTGGGATCGGGAGAAAGCTCGCATCATGAAGAACAAGCATCGCGGCTAACCTGCGACTGGCAGGATCAGAACGCCAGTACACCTTCCCCCGGCGCAGCTGACTCTTCAGGCTCAGCTGCGTACAATAAATCGGCAAACAGACTGGTTGCCAGAGGGAATGGGTATCAACGCCTTGCTATGACAGCATTTTTGCGTACAATCGCAATTAACAACTTGGGGCTGATTCTGGATTCGACAAGATTCACGAAACCCAAGGTGCATGCCGAGGTGCGGTAGGCCTCGTTAATAAACCGCAAAAAAATAGTCGCAAACGACGAAAACTACGCACTAGCAGCTTAATAACCTGCATAGAGCCCTTCTACCCTAGCTTGCCTGTGTCCTAGGGAATCGGAAGGTCATCCTTCACAGGATCGTGTGGAAGTCCTGCTCGGGGCGGAAGCATTAAAACCAATCGAGCTAGTCAATGCGTGGCGTGTCTCTCCGCAGCGGGTTGGCGAATGTAAAGAGTGACTAAGCATGTAGTGCCAAGGATGTAGTAATTTTGGACGGGGGTTCAAATCCCCCCAGCTCCACCAAATACAGGTCCAACAGTGACCAACGAAGTCCAAGAAACCCGCACAGCGTAAGGCTTTGCGGGTTTTTTGTTGTCTTATGCTGTCCAATCGGATACGTTGCCATCCAGCCCTTTTAGGCATATCGTTAGGCATATCGTTTTGTATGCCTTCCGGAGCGTATGCCTATGCCTCGTATCACCCGCCCCTTGTCCCCAACCGAGATCAAAGCAGCCAAGCCCAAAGAGAAGGAATACACACTCTGCGACGGGGCTGGTCTAGAGCTCGTCATCAAACCCAATGGCTCAAAGTTGTGGCGCCTGCGTTACTACCGCCCCCTTACTAAACAGAGAAACATGATCAGCTTTGGCTCCTGGCCGGAGATGTCGTTGGCTGACGCGCGAGAGAAACGTTCAGAAGCCAAAACGTTGCTGCAACAAAACATCGATCCCCAACACCATCGAGATGAGCAGACATCCGCCGCGTTATCTCAGAGTGAGCACACATTTGAAGCCGTTGCCAAGCGCTGGTTTGATGTCAAGCGCCCCTCCGTCACCCCAGCCTATGCCGAAGATCTTTGGCGCTCGCTCGAAATGTATCTGTTCCCCGAGATTGGCACTGTGCCTGTTATGGAGATCAAGGCTCAGAGGGCCATCAAGATCATCGAGCCCATCGCAGCTGCAGGGAAACTCGAAACAGTGCGTCGTCTCACACAACGGGTGAACGAGATCATGACCTTTGCCGTCAACTCTGGTCTGATCGATGCCAACCCTTGCTCTGGGATCAGCAAGGTGTTTCAGCGTCCAGCCAAACAGCACATGCCCAGTATTAACCCCAACCAACTGCCGGAACTGATGAACAGGCTATCGAAGGCCAGCATCAATTTGCAGACCCGCTGCCTTATCGAATGGAGCCTGCATACCTTAGCTCGCCCCAGCGAGGCTGCAGGAGCCCGGTGGGCAGAGATCGATATGGAAAAGAAACTCTGGCGGATCCCACCAGAGAGAATGAAGAAGCGCAGAGGTCATGACGTGCCCTTGACGCCACAGACACTTGCCTACCTGGACCTAATGCGACCGATCAGCGGCCATCGTGAATTTATCTTCCCTGGGATCCGAAATCCCAAGACACACACTAACGAACAAACCGCCAATGCAGCTTTGAAACGGATGGGGTATGAAGGGACCTTGGTTGCTCACGGCCTGCGAGCTTTGGGCAGCACGACCCTTAACGAGAGAGGATTTGATCGAGACGTTATCGAATCCGCCTTGGCGCACTCTGACAAAGACGAAGTGCGTAGCGCTTATAACCGCACGGATTATCTGGAACGTCGCCGAGAAATGATGGTCTGGTGGTCAGAACATATTGATACAGCATCCAAAATCGGCTCGGCGCTAACGTGGTTGCCATCCACAAAAGCAGGATAATTATTATCTATATAAGGCCTAGTTGTCCAAATCGCGACACTGCCTGCAACCTCGCTGATCCTGTAGAACCGTCTGAGAGCATCTGATGGACCCGCCAGTGAATTGAGCCGTGGGTAATGGATATCGAGTTTGGAATTAACTCCATCAGGTTAATTCCACATTGAGAATCGCATTATGATTTTTTTTAATTTTGTGCGAGATGATGAGTGGCTCTTTCGCTTTGGCATTCGTCTATTTTTATTTACAGAATGGCTAGACGTATCGCGGACCTCATTAATCGTGCAGTTCAACCCTTTCAAGGTTAGTTTCATAAAAAACAGCTTCGCCATGCTGCTTTTGATAATATCAAGCAGCATATGACTATTACTAGGAATACCTACGGCCATCTCTCTTTGTAGGCCATCAGGCATCGTTTCTAATTTAGGTAAGGGCAACATCTGAAGAGTGTTTTTTATCATCATCAGATGTTTTTTGTCAGTATGCGCAATTGAATTCAATGAGCCTGATTGTGTAATTAGTATGTCCGGGGGCGCTATTAGAGGAATAATGGTTTTATTCTCGATAAGAAGAGCTGAAAAAAGTGTCATTGCATAGCCTCCCGACTGCGTCGCAGAAACGTCATCACTACAATATTTTTTTGCACACTTATGCCAACGGGCCTGCGCCTCTTTCAAAAAAATTAAGCTATCGAACATTGCCATTTTTTGATGTAAATAATCGACAATGCTTACAGTAGTCATGTGGCGTTTATCATCTTTCTTTTGAGATTTTAAAACTTTAATAAAATCGACCAAATTACTACCCTGTTGGGTGTCAATATTAAGTCTTTTAGCTAATTCAGAGTACTTTGTGCTACGTGGATTATTTGTAAATATACGAATGCTTTTTGATATTCTTTTATCATACTTACAAAGCAGGCTGAATGACTCCTTATGATAATCGAAGGGATACTCATTTTTAGGGAAACACAATGTGATAAACGTCTCTTGATACCATGGCATCGTCTCAGGTGCATGAATCGAGCTCACCATATTGACAAAGCCTTTTAATGCTGTAGTTTTTCTCAGGTCTGTATTAAAGTCAGTTATCGCCCTACTGAAACGGTCTGCATGTTCTCGAATACCATTGTGATCTTTTTTATTATCGCTGTAACGTTCAAACTCAAACCTAGCTTTAATCACTACTTTTAAATTTTTATCGTCACAAGTTACATCCTCTAAAAAGTCCCAAAGACCAGCAATATGTTTAGCTGCATTTTTTTCAAAATTACTGACCTTTACATTCAAGTCCTTTCTGAGTAGGTCTTTAAGCAAGACTCTGGCTCTTTCGTTGATTTTATTTGCCAAGCTTGTTGCTTGCTCAACCATGCCAATGAGCGGCTGCTCAGAAATCTCAAGCTCCATACGTATAGACGCTGTGATATCATCGTCAAAAACTAGGTGCTCATAATAACAGCTGATGATGTCGATACACTCTTGGGTTGAGAAGTAATTGGCATAGGGATGTAATGTGTAATGCCTAAAATGCCGATGTGCGACTCTGAGCAGAGACAAAATAGTTAAAAAATATGAACCTATCTTCGTCAGTGGAAATATACTAATTTGTTGAAATTCAGTTCGTGAGTTAAATCGCTCGATAGACTTATCAATACTCACCAGTTCAAATATCTGCCACTCATCCTCAGGAGTGCCGCCAAGCAGTTCCTTTAACTTCTCAATCAACGCTAAGGCATAGTACAAATTCCGGTGATGCTCATCGCCATAACCATGCCGCAATCGCCACGGCTTTTTGCTCTTTTCACAATCCATTCGAAGTGGACCGAGCTCATCAAACGATATTGCTATATCAAATGAAACTTGCCGTGCAAGCTCCAACAACTTCAGTCGCAACCAATCTCCCTTTGCTGTCGCCACCCCAACCTCCTATGCTTATCAATGCTCAATGAAAAGGGCCAGAAGGCCCCTCAAAAGAGTCTGACAAGATAGCCAGCCCGAGTCAAACACCGACCAAGCACTGCTGCCTGAATGGCTGCAGTGGTTGCCTGATGGTCTTGGTACGCGGCCTGCCTCTGGCTGTAACTTTTTTGGGTAACGTCCCTTTGAAGAAGGTACGACGTCCATCGAGCTTCAGCTTGGCTACACGGTCTGACTTGGTCAGATAGGCAAGCGCCTTGTGCAAATACTGCCGTTTCTCCTTGTCGTGATGATTGACGACGCCAATCCCACAAAATCGGTATTCGTTAGCCTTAGCCTTCATATTGCAGTTAAAGCCCCGGCCACGCCCGCCAGTAATATACTTCCACTCTTCGATTATGAACCCCGCATGACACACATCACTCCGGAAATTTGCGCCATTCAAAAAAACAACTAAATGGAAATGGTATCCGGTTTCCGGAGCAAACTCCAAGCGACAAGCATAGCCTACCCAGTTGGCAGCCAATGCCCCTTTACGGCGATTTTTAAGCAATGCATCCTTGTGCTTGATTATTTCATCCAGCGAAAGTGAATCCCGGTGTTCACGCTTGTAGGACAAGTCTACACGCAATACCAACAACCGGGAGTAACGTTGAAATAAGCCGTTAACATAGCGCTGTAATGATACGGTGTTTTTGCGCGCACCTTTCATGAAGGTATATACTTGGCGCATCAGTTCAAGTGATTTCAACTCATGCAGCAATACCTTGAGCTTTTCAGTAAGTTTTATTCTTACTTCGCAACTAATACGGCCAAGCTCAAGCATTTCGTGCAGCCCATGCTTCACGATAAAATTACACAAGCACGCTAGTTTAGGGTGCAGGCGATAATAATCCTGATGCTTAAAGACCAACGTAGCATTATTGACAATGGAAAGGAATTTTTTCCCCTCCTTGGTCAGAGCACAGGGGAAACCATTTTTTATGACCACATCAAAGATGGTGGGCGGGTAGTTCATTTGCTCAAGTTTGGCAGTGTAACTCAACAATTCACGATAATAACCGACTTCGTTGTGTATCTGGAACAAGCCAACAGTGGGACTCCCGTCTGTTTCAGTGCCAACTTCAAGATTAGACTCTTGAAGTATTTTGATTGCATCAATGTCGATACAACCACGACCATACTTAGACATACTTACCCCTTAATTTAATTCTTGGTATTAGTCGTGAGTAAGGACATGTGGTCATGTCCTATTCTTATCCCTGGTTACAGGCTTCATCTTGTTGATTACGCCTGTACTCTGTTTCATCATGAATGGGTTATAGTTTCTTTTCATGATTAGTTGGAGGGTCTATGTATTAGTTATAGGGAATACTAATAACAATAAAAACCAATATTCACACATCAGTGGTTTGAGGTGTTCTCAGGGGAAATAAATACATCTCCAACCTTATTTCCCCGAGAACACCGATGCCGTGAACATGGCTGATCTTTGTATAGTTAGTGTCTATTTTTCTCCTTCTCTAACACGTAATCCACCTTGCTAAGACGTCGATCTTACGGCTCATGGAGCACTCTGTTGTGCCCCATGTCGCCTCAGCAAGAGGGCCTGATCACACCTCTTGGCGCGATATGACCCATTGCATGATTTCGTGTTCCAAGAACCCAACCGAGTTGGCCCCGATGCGGATCCGCTTAGGGAACGTCGCATCGAAACGCGGGGACTTCGGGTTCAACATGTCGAAAAATTTCGACTTGCTGATCCCTAGCGTCTGGATCACATCGTTGTTACGTAGTACCTTCATTACCATCGATTTACCTCCTTCAAAATTCCCTGTTCAACAACTACATTTTCTCCAAAATACCTTCCTGAAACGACGCCATTTCCTGCCGTATTGGTTCTATTTATCCAGCCCCTGCTCCATCTCAACATCAGCCTTGGGTAGACTTCCGACAGCAGGAACTTCCTGCGAATGTTGTCCCGCTCCCCGTGCTGCCAAATGCAGCCTCCATGGCCATACCTAGCAAAAAGTTAGTTTAAGAATTTGGAATGTTAGTTTAATTTCCATACTAAACAGTAGGTTGCATCATCACCAGCACGGGGGGGGGGTGGAAGATCCAGTTCTCTCAACCCAAGGAGAGAAATGTGAGCCGAGCGGGGAGACGTCGATAAGAATTTAACTTGGTGATGCGGCTTAATGTGACCAGATCCAGGTCGTCTCACATGTCTGTCCATCCTGTCCAAATTTACATGCCAGCCATAGCTGAGTGCATCGGGGATACGAGCCATTTCCAGAAAATTTCAAACCTACATCACCCTTAACCATCCCCTCATATGAGCGAGGCGTGGCGCGGCTTCTGAGGTATGATCGCCATCCTTGACCAGCTAATACCCAACAGACTATCCCCATGTTTAACCACGAACTAATCCTCAACCACATCGACGATATATTTGGACAGGACATGCATGCTAAGCGTGTTCTTTCCCTCGCCAATGCTACCCTCGGGGTTATCGAGTCAGGTTCACTGGCCATCCACGCCATCGGTAGTGGCCTCTCCTTGGCCAACGGTCTCGAACGTAAACATGCGGTTAAACAGGTGGATCGCCTGCTCACTAACACCAAGCTCAATGTCTGGAGCCTCTTTGACGATTGGGTGCCCTATGTGGTCGGTGAACGTACCGAGATCGTAGTCTCCATGGACTGGACCGAATTCGATGCCGATGATCACAGTACCTTGGTTATCAGCCTGCAAACCAACCACGGTCGCAGTACTCCGCTGCTGTGGAAAACCCATCGGAAATCGTTGCTCAAAGGGCAACGCAATGCCCATGAGAAAGAGCTGCTCACCAAGCTCAAGCAGACGTTGCCAGAGGGTATCTTCGTGACGGTAGTAGCTGACCGCGGCTTTGGTTACATGGAGCTGTTCGAACGCCTGGAGCAAGAGCTAGGCTTTGCTTATCTCATTAGATTTAAAGGAAATGTTTTGGTTGGTTACCCTGGTGTAGAGCAGGTTCCAGCTCGGGACTGGCTAACGCCGACCGGGCGCACCCGAACCCTCAAAGCGGTGGAGCTAACTGGGCAGCGACAGCCTGTCGAACGGGTCTATTGTTGTCATAAGAGTGGCATGAAAGACGCGTGGTTTCTGGCCAGTAACCGGACCGACCTGAGCGCCGCCAAGGCGTTGCAACTATACGGCCAGCGCTGGGGTATCGAGACCAGTTTTCGTGATATCAAAGATTACAAATTCGGCATGGGTATGGGAGATGTGCACATCAGTAATCCGGTCCGGCGCGACCGACTGTTTTTATTCAGTGCCCTGGCCATCGTCTTGCTGACGCTGCTGGGTAAGGCTGGAGACAGTGTCGGTCTAGAGAGAACGATCAAGGTCAATACCAGCAAGAGCCGAACCTATTCGTTCTTTCGGCAAGGGGTCATCTATTACCAGTTGCTACCTAAAATGAAAGAAGCCAATGCGGTCTTGTTGATGGATAAATTTATCTACTACCTGAAGCAACACCGCTTATATACCCGCACACTTGGAATTATTTGAGTCTCTAAAAATGAGGGGATCTCTGAGACATCACCCCCATGAGTTAGCAGGCAGATGTCTGCATTTCACAATTCCTGGAGGAGATATGGCTCACCTGATCGACACCATGGCCTACACTGGCCAAACCCCTTGGCATGGCCTCGGCAATGTCTTGCCACCGCAACAGTCCCTCGATATCTGGCTACAGGCAGCCGGGATGAATTGGACTATCGAGCAGAGTGACGTAATGTTTAACGTCGCCTCAGATGCACTTCATATTCGCCCTTATTCAGACAGCAAAGTTTTGTACCGCTCTGATAACCTGGAGCCTCTATCCGTCGTTTCTCGCCGATATAACGTGGTTCAGCCTCACGAGGTGCTACATTTTTATCAAGATCTGGTAGAGGTGGGCGGCTTTGAGTTGGAAACAGCGGGCTCGCTCAAGGGCGGCCGCAAATTATGGGCGCTGGCTAAAACTGGTCAAGATATGAAACTGAAAGGTGGCGACAGGGTAAAATCATATCTGCTGCTCGCCACCAGTTGTGATGGTACGTTGTGTACCACAGCACAATTTACCTCGTTACGAGTTGTCTGTAATAACACCTTGCAAATAGCATTACGGGATAATAATGGTGCGATCAAGGTTCCCCACTCAACTCAATTTAATGCAGCTGCCGTCAAAGAGGCATTGGGCCTTGGTATGGCAAATTGGGATCGTTTCCAACAAGAGATGACATCGTTGAGCAATCGCCCGGTATCACCCGTGGAAGCCCTTAGTTTCTTCGGTGAACTACTCAATGATCCGGCTGGCGATGATGAGAATATTATTCTCAGCCGTCCCGCCCAAAAACTGCACGAGCTGTATATGGGCGCAGGTATGGGCTCAGAGCTTGCCAGCTCCCGCAATACAGCCTGGGGGCTGGTCAATGCGGTGAGTGAGTACGTGGATCACCACCGCCGTGCACGCAGTCAGGATCATCGGCTCGATTCCGCTTGGTTTGGTCAGGGCGCCCAACTCAAATCCCAAGCCCTGGATCAGGCACTCAATTTGTTGCAGTAATAGCCGCATCGATTGAAAGAGCGGCCTGTATCCGTTTACTGTCATGGCATACTGAGTGTCACTATTTGAGACAACGACGGCGTTTCGGCGTCTCACGATTAGACATAATAGCTATCAGTTAATTCGATCACCTCGCTCCACACAAAGGAAAACCGTAAAGGGAAAATTAATGGCACCAAAATTTGTTTCGATCCAAGGGCACTCCATTCGTTTATCAAACGTTAAGTCATTTGGCATTAGCGAAGCCGACCCAGCGCTTGACCCATTAACAGCAGCTGAAACAGCCAAGAAAATTGAGGATGAAAAGAAAAAGCAATACGAGCAAAAACTAAATGGAGGAAGTTGGCTTGTACTTGGTATAGCTCTTCTAGATAAATATCTAGAGAGTAAAAAGCCTCCAGAACCATCAAAACCTGCACGCTATTACTTTTATGTCACATCGTTCCAAGACGACAATTATCGTTTCTATGGTTACAAGACTGAAGTTGAGCGTTACCAGAAGATCGTAGAGGATGCCTTAGCGTCAGCCTAGTGAGAAAAGTCGATGAGGGTCAATCATAGGTACTGGTCCACCGCGGATATAGTCACCAGTCGCCAACTGCTGCATACAGCAGTTGCGCTGAGAAGCCTTCCTCTTCCGGTGAGCAATGCTCTCAGTGTCAGCCTGCCGTTGCCATAGAGCAACATGGCAGTGAGATCAAGCTCTCCACATCGAAGTGATGGGCAGCAAACTTTGTGTGGATGTTGAAGTACCAGTTGAACAACAAAACCTGTAAATAATTCTGTGTAACTGCCCCACATCAGATTCGACATCTGACGGCGTTGCGATAACCCGATAACAAACATCTAGCGATTTGACTGCCCCCTTATGGGACTGCGTTTGTAGCCTCTTCTCATTTCATCAGATAGCAAAAATACCTTACCCGAACTGGTGCAAGCCAGTCCGGGCGTAGGTGTTTATGCCGTCAACAAGGAATAGTCATGAAAGCAAAAACCAAATACGGCCAAGCCCTGCGGCTGGCCTCCACTACCCAATTAACCCGCGAGCAGTGGCTTGCTATCCGCAAGCTCGGCATTGGTTCCTCCGATGCCGCCGTGGCTGTGGGGCTCTCCCCCTACAAATGTCCGCTCAGCCTGTGGCTGGAGAAGAC
Source organism: Aeromonas sp. 102P (assembly GCF_051920345.1). Lineage (NCBI taxonomy): Bacteria > Pseudomonadati > Pseudomonadota > Gammaproteobacteria > Aeromonadales > Aeromonadaceae > Aeromonas > Aeromonas sp. 102P. The sequence goes on from NZ_JBQBCZ010000001.1 coordinate 3,804,654, forward strand.
CGGCCGCAAGGAGCCGGAGGATATCTCCCACAAGGAGGCGGTGCTGTGGGGCATTGAGCTGGAGCCGGTCTTGGCACAGGTCTACGCCAAACGCACCGGCTTTCGTGTGCGACGGGTCAATGCTGTGCTGCAACACCCCGAGCAACCCTTCATGCTCGCCAACCTCGATCGGGAGGTAGTCGGCCACCCCGATGGGCCAGGCATTTTGGAGATCAAAACCGCCAGCTATCACAGTGCGCCCCAGTGGGAGGAAGGGGTGCCGGTAGCTTACCAGTGTCAAGTACTCCATCAGCTGGCCGTCACCGGCCATGCCTGGGCCGAAGTGGCAGTGCTGATCGGCGGCCAGGATTTTCGGATTTACCGCATCGAGCGTGACGAAGAGAAGATCCAGGATCTCACCGAGCGGGAAGCGCTGTTCTGGCAGATGGTGCAACAAGACCAGCAGCCTGAGCCTGACGGCTCCAATGATGCCGCCAATGCCCTTAGCTGGCTGTTTCCGCGTGACGATGGCCAGACGATGGATCTCTCCGATTCTCCCGAGTTCAACCAGCTGTTTGGCGAGCTACTGCGATTGCGTCAGCAAAAAGAAGCCGTCGAGCTGCAGGAGTCGCAGCTCAAACAGCGGCTGCAAGCCACTTTGGGTGAAGCGACAGCCGGGTTGTTTGCCGATGGCAAGATCACCTGGAAGCGCAGTAAAGACCGGCTGGCACCGGATCTGGATAAGCTTGGTCAGGATCATCCCGACCTGATCACCCGTTATGTCAAACCGGTACCCGGCGTGCGCCGTTTCACCATTCAACCCTTGAGACAAACACCATGATCAAAGGACTGGCGATCACCCCGCCCGTGATCGGGCGGATCTGCATCGGCAAGCTGGTGCAAAAACAGGATAAGTGGGTGCCGGAGAAGGACGACAGCTTCACCCTCACCACCCAGGTACAACAAAAAGGGGGATGGTTGCTCCATCCCCTGCATCAACACTACTCATCGCAAAAGAGTGGCCAAGGGCAGGAGCAGACCAAGATCCGCGCCATTCCGGTACGGGTGCTGTTCAACGACAGCGACTTGAATCTACGGGCGGAATACAGCGCCTTTGACCGGCAAACCGGCAGGCCGCTCTGTGTCGGGAATGGGGAGGTGGCAAGACGTGTGGGGGCACAAGGCATGGAGGAGGTCAGCTGCTCTGGACCAGAGCGCTGCGCCTTTGCCGGGCAACAGGGCTGCAAGCTGTACGGGCGACTGAACCTGTTTGTGGAGGGGCAAGGGGATGAGCTGGGCAGCTTTATCTTCCGCACCACCGGCTACAACTCGGTGCGCACTCTGGCGGCCCGGCTCAAGTACCTGGAGGCAGTGAGCGGCGGCCATACCCGCTATCTGCCACTCACCCTGCGGTTGCGAGCCAAGAGCACCACCCAGTCCTACCGCACACCGGTCTACTACGTGGATTTGACCTTGCGGGAAGAGACCAATCTGACCGAGGCCGTCAGGCTGGCACAGGAGGCGGCCCAGCGTGACCAAGAAGCAGGCTTGGTCATCGACCAGATGGAGCAGGCTGCGCGTGAGTTGCTGCGTAACGGCCAGTTTGAGGATATCGATGAAGAGGTGCCGATGTTACTGGAGGAGTTCTATCCCGAAGCCAACAGCGACGAAACGGCGAATGGTAACGCAGGGGCGGTGCTTAACTCCCCGCAAAGCCAAGCAACCAGAACGCCACAAAGACCACAACCAAGAAGGAGTCCACTCACCAACAAATTGGGGAAAGGGAGCCTATCCCCTCCCCAGTGAATGGCGGATGATCAGCTTGGACGCGCCAACCGCTCCACCAACCGTTCTACCGTTTCCAGCAAAAGGGTCCGGTCTGCATCATCGAGCCGGGCCAGTTGCTGGCTCAGCACAATGCCCTGCTCGGTCGGGCGGTTGCTGGTCTCGCGCAGAAAGTCCGCCAGCTCACAGCCAAACAGCTGAGCCAACTCCGCCAACCGCACCACGGTCGGCACCACAATTCCCCGCTCCATCCGGGAGACGGCTTCCATTCCTATCTCAAGGTGCTCCGCCACCTGCTCTTGCGTGAATCCGGCTTGGATGCGCTTGTGGCTAATCGCCTTGCCGACGCTCTTGGCTAACAGCTCAAGGTTGATGTCTGTCATGGTTCCTCCAGCCAACCTGTATGGTTGACCATGGACCCATTGACGATAAGGACTCAAAAGATAAACTAACGATTCAATGAGTCCACTCAACAGCAATTTTGCAGATTTGACAGAGATGTGAGGCCCTCGGCCAATAAATCATCGTGACCAACTCGCAACAGGTGGGCTCCATAAGACGCTTTCACTACACAACCAAGGAAACAAAACATGGAAAGACTGACTTATGAAGACCTGGATACTGACAAGCTGGCCTCACTGATCCGTGCACGAAAATCTTTCGAAGTCGTGGGGCTGTCGGGGCGAATGAGCGCCGCTGTCACAAAACTTGAAAACACCATCGAACCTGCCGGGTTGAAATGTCGGGTCTATACCAAGGGCCGGATCGCCGCTGCAGGAGCCAGCATCTTTGGCGGTATTACCGGTCTGGCCGGGATCGCATCAGCCGTCACCATCGCGGCACATAATCTCGCCACTTACAATCCAGACTATGAAATCGTCAAGCACTTGGTGGATAACTCCCTCAGCGTGCTTTACCAAAAATAACCATTCTAATGGCTCATCTAAATCCTTGAGCCTTCAGGAGTCACAGGGATGAACAAACTCTTCATTACCTCAACAGCACTGCTGCTGTGCGGCAACGCCCTGGCCTATGGTGAGGCCGGGCGCTGGAGCAGTGGCTGGGGTCAGGGCACCAGCGAATACACGGCGGTGGTCAACGAGAAAAACAACCTCTATATCGCCTGTAATGACACCCGCAAGGTCAGCATGACGGCCACCGTGCAGGGCAAGGAGTACGGCTCTTATGCCGGGCAGGCTTTCTCCATCGTCGTCGATGGCAGCCAATACGATGCGCCCTATGAGACCGCGTCCCGTGTCGGTGAGAACAATTTCTTCGACATGTGGGGCAAGCTACGCAAGGCCAAGTCTATCAGCATTTTGACGGCTGACGGTAAGCAGCTAGCACTGCCGACCCAAGAGGTGGCTTCAGTTCTGCCCGCCACTAATACCCCAGAGTTTGACTGCTTGATGTGGGACCAATAGGTCACACCCATTCCCATCCCAGAGGAGGCAAATGCCTCCTCTTTTTATTTCTGCAATTCACCCACCCGTGAAGGAGACGCACTATGCCACCCTGCATTCCCCCCGAATGCGAGCCGTTCGATCACCCAGGCTTTTGGCACAAACTCTGGGCCTTTGCCAAACGTGCCGGTCGGCCTTTTATCGAGACCTGCTTGTTGCTCTACTACACCAGCCAGAAGGATGACCTGCCGCTGTGGGCCAAGCTGCTGATCTACAGTGCGCTGGCCTACTTTATCTCCCCCCTCGATGCCATCCCGGATGTGTTGCCGATGGGGCTCACCGATGACATCGCGGTACTCAGTGCGGCGCTCGCCAGCATTGCTGCCTTTATTGATGAACAGGTCCGTGCCCGTACAGCCAGAAAAATGCGCAAGCTGTTCGGCCAAGATTAACCCCACAAGGAGCACACCATGACCATTCCCTTTTTCCGGGACGGCTTTACCCTGCCCGTTGACCAAGCATTGCTGGCGTTACTCAACCAGGAGGTCGCCAATATCGACCTCAACCTCGAGCGCCTGACCCAACTCACCTTCAACTTTCGCAGCCCCACCTACAGCCCCGAGCAAGGAGGGGCTCACCCCGTTGAGATACGTCTGATACGCGGCCTTGATGGCTGGCTGTTCGATTACGTCACCGACTTCAGCTATCAGGGACTGGGCCAGGATGCCGAGCTTTGCAAGGAGCTCGATTTCAACTTCCTGGATGACGAGCACTATTTGCAAGGATGGGGGCCAATCCAGCGCTCAGAGGCCCATGAGTTATTCACCCTGTGGCAGACCAACTTTGTTGCCTACTGCCGGATGGCGTACTTCACCGTCACGGTCAGCGGGGATTAGGAGGTGTGTGATGACTAACGAACTGCCGCTCTCCCACTACTCACGCCAATGGTTGGGGTTGGTCGCCGCCAAGGCCAAACTGCAGCCGACTCGCCAAGGTGAGCGCTGGTTGCTTCACCTCACTCCTAGCAGCCCACATGCCCGCACTGTCACGCTGCATTTGCGTTGGTCTGGCGTGCAGTGGCAACTGCTCTCCCTCACCAATGCCGAGGACTGGCACGCCATGAGCCAGCCCGTGGATGAAATCTGCGTGGACCCAAAACGTCGCTGTTTTTGGCGCTGTCAGGCTGGACCGGTGCCACTCACTGAGCAGCCCCGTGTGCTGGGGAGCTTTCTGAGTGACCTGCAGCGTACCTGCATCCACCACGGCTACCGTGTGGAGAGTGACCCCTTACCTCAAGAGGAGGCACACGATGCCCAAACAACCGATAGCCGTTGAGCTGGAAGCCATCAATCGAGAGGGGGAAACGCAGATGGTGCGTGACAGCGGCCTGACCGTGCACGGCTACAGCGTTTATCTGCGGGCCGTGGAGGCCAGCGGGCTGGCCCTGGCTACCTGGGTAGCTGACTACGACACCATAGGACCAGCCTATGAACTGGCAGAACGGCTGAGTATTGCGCTTGCTATCCCCCTCACCGCGCTGGTCCCCGGACCACTGATACCGATACAGAGTGACCCCACGGCTACGGCCAACTGAACACCCCTCAAAGTGAACCAACAACCTATCTATATTTGACCCCGACATGCTTCCTGTGTGCCGGGGTTTTGCTTATTTGGAGACCTAATATGCGTTACCACAAACTCAAAGCCGGGGAATGCCCCGGCACCTATGTCGTCACTGAGCCCGTGACCGAGCAAGACCTGCTGCGCATCGCCAACCAGATTGCCCGCAAGCGCCTGGCCAAAGGCACTGCCATCACCAGTACCACAGAGGCAGCTGAGCGGCTGCAAACCCTGCTACAAGACCGGGAGCATGAAGTGTTTGGCGCACTGTTCCTCGACTCCCAACATCGTGTGCTGGCCTTTGAGGAGCTGTTTCGCGGTACTCTCGACAGCGCCAGCATCTACCCTCGGGAAGTGGTCAAGCGGGCCCTGATACTTAATTGTGGGGCCATCATCGCAGTGCATAATCACCCCAGCGGTGACCCTGAACCCAGTCAATCTGACCGGGTCTTCACCCAAGCCCTCAAAGAGGCCTTGGCGCTGGTCGATGTCCGGTTGCTCGACCATCTGGTGGTCGGCGCTGAGGGCGTAGTCTCGATGGCCGAAAGAGGTCAGCTATGAACCAGACCCCAGGTAAAAACCACCTCACCACCCTCGCTATCCTCCTCGAGCTGCGCTGCTGGCTGGCAGACAACGTCGAGATGCAGGCAGAGCCCGCCATCGTGGCTTACCTACCTAACGGCTACCTGCTCACCCAAGCTGACTGTATCGAGGCTATCAATGCGCTGCTGCATCAGCTACGCCATTAGCTACTCAAAGAAGGGACAAGCACCATGCGATTACCCAATCCCTATTCCCTTGAGGAAACCCTCGAGAAGCTGCGCCATGGCCTGGCAGTCGCCAGCAACGAAGATGCACTGACGTTGCTGGAAAAGGCCGTCACCAAGGCCTGTGATAACGAGGGTTATGCCAAGCAGTTTGAAGAGACCTTGCTGTACGGTTCTACCGTCGAGATCCGTGAATGTCTCAGCTGCTTTGGCGACTACTTCGAGCGATCCAGAGACAATCCGTCCTATTACCCGCACCACGATGCCGTCAATGGCATTGATGATGCGCTCTACGCCATTCTGTTCGATGCCGCTCACCCAGAAGCCGAGCAGGCGCACGAATAACGCCAGCATCCCCAAACCCGGATCATCAGCACCAACACCATGATCCGGATATCCCGACATCACCCACAAGGCCACCTCACCGAAGGTGGCCTTTTGCATTTCAAGGAGTCACCCCATGTCTGCCTTCATGATCGATCGCAAGGATTACCTAGCCTTTGCCGTGCAGTTACACCGTTTTTGCAATGCCCCCATGCCACCGCACTACACCCTTGAGTTGCTGCGTTCCCTCTGGTGGAACTCACCAATGGATGTCACCAGTACCTGGACGTGGCGGGTAGACCGGCTGGTACGGCTGATGATGCTCGCCAATCGGCGGGCAGTCTGGCATCGCTATCAGCTGGGGCGCCAGCAGGACCGCAAGGAACCACGTCAGCACTGCTCGACCAAGCTGGGGCCGCTTAAACCTGCCCACCGCTACCACCAGACACCACTCACCGATGCCGAACTGGTGGCGCTCTACAAATTCACATGCTGCGCCCTGTACCAGTCGAGCGAATGGAGCGGGGGCTCTGAGCAAGCGCCTCGGTTGGTGAAGGTGATACAGCAGTTGCAACAGGCTCTCGCACAAGACGTGCTAACCCGGCTGTCGCTGTGGGAACAAGCCCCTTGGGGAGAGATGTGATGGCTCTCTCCATAACCCTGACAGTGACAAGCTCGCCACCGAGCTCAACCGCCCAGATAGCCCAACGTATCTCTGATGACATGGCACACCTGCATCACCGTCTAGGGGATGGGGTCAGTGATGAACTGGGTATCAGCATCAGTTATCTGGTCGAACAGTTTGCGCTGCTGGCAGCGGCTTACCGTTCACCTGCAGAAAGGGAGACACAACAATGATTGAGTTCAACGACAGCTTTAGCCAAGCCGCAGTAGCGGAGGCCATGTGTGCCCATCCAGCACTTGCCAAACTTATCAGTCAGCAGTTGATGCTGCCGGGCTTTGCCTATGCCCACGATGTGGAGGGGCGACGAATTGGCGGGCCACTGGTTGCCCCCAACCCGGTGCTGCACAAGACCACGCTCTTTGTCAGCCCACGGGATATGCGTGAACACCTGCCGCGAGAGATTAACTTCGCCCGCTTTCGCTGCGCCTGTAATGCAGTGGGTCTGCCGGTCGGCGAGTGGCAACGGGTGATTGTCGGGGCCTACGTTAACCATGGCAGCAACGACACGCCGGATTGGAGCAGCCACACATGACAACTCCCGCAGCATTACCAATGGTGCCAGAGAGTGCTATCGCCAGTCTCCGAGCCCATATCGAGGAATTTATTTCGCTGGAGTTGACCCACAAGGTCAATACGCAGTTGGCCGGACTGGTGCGCTCCGGCGTGCTGGACCAGGATAACTGAGATGGGGCAAACCTGGTCCTCCCCCGCACCGTGACCACGGCGCTGCTGGAGGCTGCCGCCGAACGGGTGATTTAGCACAGCCACCGCCGTCGCTATCAGCGAGACATCAACCACCTCAAGCAATCGCTGTAGACAATCCTCCCCACAACCCCATGCAGCCCCTCACCCGAGGGGCTGTTTGCATTTGAAGGAACTCAACCATGCATGACCTGCGTGATTACAAAACTTTATCCGCTCGGCAGATAACAGCCGCCATCGGCCAGCTCAACCACAACACTGTACCGAAGATAATGACCCACCTCACATTGCGGGCTAGGCAGCCCCATCCGTTCGGTAATCGCCGTAGCAGAGCCAAGGCCCTCAAGCTGCTGCGTCGGGTCAAGAAGGCTCACAAGGCAGGCCGTATCCCGCTTGAGCTCATCGTGACAGGTTGCCGCATCGACAGAAGTAGCCATCAGGCAGATCGTTACTACTACGACCGAACGCTGCTGGCCCAGGGCTGGCAGCAATACGACACCGAAGAGGATGCCTGGTACTTCGGCATCTGGATTAACACACGGACGCTCGAGACCTTCACCTACGCCGAGGGGGATACCAACCATGTGATTGCACCGAACCTCGAAGCCTTTCGTGCCGAACTGGCGCGGCTCTATCAGTACCACCCGCAGGCCCCGGCGTTTATCAGCATCGACCCGGAAGCGGGCGTTGTGACTCACCATTTTGAAGCCAAGCCGGAGGTGTGAAATGGCCAAACACTTCACCATCAAGGTGCCCGGCAAACATCCGCAAACTGGCGAGTTCACCACCTTCGAACTCAAGGGGCAGCGCATGGATATCAACATCGGTGGGCAGAGCGTGCCTTTCCTCATTCACGGGAGGGGCATCGGCACCTCGCTCACCCACATCCCGAGTGGCTACCGCATCGCGCTGCTCGGTGGCTGGCTCACCGCTCGTTACGCAATACCTGAGAATAAGCCAAGCAGAACGACCTGTGCCCAGATGGCCATAGACCGGCTGGTGGCTCAGTACGGCTCGCTGCACCTGCTGGACCGGCTCAATTGCAAACCGGTTATCAATGAGACGGCTGACTGCGCTCGTTGACGCCCTACCGTCTTGCTCATCTACACACAGCATAAAGGACCAGCCTTCATAGGCTGGCCCTTGGCATCATTGGAATCACCTTACATGACCCGTCTTATCACAGGGCTCGAGGTGCATCGCTATGCTCCCGAGCTCAACAAACTGCATCTGCGCAACCGGCAGACGTTACCAGCGCCCGGCATCACCACCATCAAACAGGCCAAAGCGCACCTGTTTGGCCGATGGCATCCTGGGCATCAGGTAACCATCACCGTGAGTCACCCTGACTACGTCAATCTTTCCCGGCTCAACCGAGGGCGACTGGCAAACCTGACCGACCTCCCAGAACACCTGACCAGGCTACGCCAGCGCCACAACGTGCCCGGCACCATCATCCACACCCAATTGAGGTATCGCTAATCATGACCACGACAACCACCCACACCAATGATCAACTACCGACAACACCAGATCAGCCCACCCGGATTTTTGCGCAGTGGGGCTTGCCCCATACCGTGACGCCGCGCTTTGGCGCTCGTCTTATCCAGGAGCATCATCGCCTGCACTTTCTGTCAGATCGGGCCTCACTGTTAGGAGAGTGGGCAGAGGAGGCAATAGACCGGCTGGAGGCAATATTCCCTTTCATCATCAAGGAACTGGAGGCCAAATTGCTGACAGGCGAACTGGATCCCCGCCGCCAGCAACGCATTACAGTCCACCACAGCGGTTTCACCTGTGAAGCCGATACCCTTGGCAGTCGCGGCTATGTCTATATCGCGATTTACCCCGCGATAAACGCGGACATCACGCACTGTGCCAAGGCGTGACTGCATAATAACCCAGCGGCTGCAAACTGCCTTGGCGCTGGTCGATATCCGCACTCTGGATCACTTGGTGGTAGGACGGAGGGAATGGTGTCGCTGGCAGAATGGGGGTACCTGTAACTGTCACGCCGGTCAGGCGGCCCGTTCAGGGAGTCAGAAGGCATGGTCAGCAGTTATCTCTACTACGACTTACCATCATTAGGAATACACAAAAAATGAGAACCGTTGGCAGTTGTGGATTACATACCCAAGTGCAACCACGTTTTGGCGCACGTGCCATTGTCGAATGACTCTGGGTCTCCCCACTATGGAATATGGCGATGCTGACGAGAAATTGCTCACCGACATCGACACCGTTATACCGTTATACCGTTATACCGTTATACCGTTATACCGTTATACCGGGGTTTATTGATCGCCTTAGCAGGCTCTTTCAACAAGGAGAACTTCTAAGTGACCAAAACAAATTGATTACGTTGAAGCAAGGAGAATGGGGCTACCTAGCCAATCCAAAGGCCAGCTATGGCTATCTCTACCTAGATGTGTACCGCTGTGAGGGCAGCCTTCTGCTCCTCATTTGTGAGGAGCAGAAGGTACAGAACCACATTAACGTACGATATTCATTAAATTTTTAAAATTGTCCACCACGTTATAGGTGACATTCTTCGAAGCAAGTTCTGCATTGAGCTTATTGAAGAAGCGCTGGGCACATTCAATTTTTGCCTCTTCCATGCCCTTGAGTTGCAGAGAGGCCATAGAACCCTTGGTTTCGGCGACAAAATAGACATGCTTTACCGCCCCCTCTTCAAACGCAATCGCCCAATCCGGGTTGTAGTTACCAACGGGGGTTGGAATAAAGAACCCTTTTGGCAACTTGGCATAGACACTGACCTCTTTGGCCAGCTCCAGCCCCCCTTGTTCATCCGATTTTGGATCGCCCAGCACAAACTTTCGCTCTATCTCTGAATCGGTCACCAAATAGTCATAGATGTGCTTTTGGAGGGGATTACCGGCATGGGTGAAGTCTTGTTTGACCAGGCCTGCGGTAAAGATGCTGGTATCAAATTTCTCTTCCAGCAGGTTATAGGTCAGATGCTCGACCACCATGGTGGCTTTCTGCTCATTGATGAGCATGGCCGCCTTGCTGATAAAGTCTTCCGGGTTATGTTTGAACTGCTCAAAGACAGCTGGCTGAATTTTCTGAAGGATCGAGGCAACAGTGCTGCGCTTGAGTAAGGTCAATTCGCTGATCTTACCCAGCAGGTCATATTTTACCGATGAGTGGATCGAGTGCCGATATTCCTCACGCTCGGTCTCCGATACCGCAAACCCTTGCCCCGATTTCAGCTGTTCATAGGTCGCCGCATCGACTTGCTCTCCCCGCACGATATTGAAGTGCAGTTTTTCAACGCGCAAACTCTTGTCCAGAGCTTGACGGGCTTTGCTAACCAGCTCGCTCGAATCAAACTCCACCTGGTAGATGGCTTTGTGATTGATCCTGGCCCACAGCTCCTGGAACTCTTTTTTATCAAAGTTACTGTTGAGCGGGTTTATCTTGCCTTTACGATCATCAGCAACATCTGGCAGATGCTTGTCGCTGTAAACCGCGTCAATAATAACCAAGATCTGCTCTGCATAGGGCAGCAGATCTTCTGGCAAGGGAGCGAGCGTTCCCTCTTTCGTTGCCTTCAGATAGGTATCCGTGATCCTATCCTGCTCGTCGGTGTAATCATTTTTGATCAAGTAACGCGCAATGCGTTTGGCCATCTCTTCAGTGATCTTGATATCACCCTGTTTGGTATGCAGTACCTTGCCAACAAAGTACCTGGCATCGGCCTTTTGCGGTCTGGCAGAAAGCGACTCACTGATATCTTTTTGCAGTGCGGTGACAAAGTCCTTATAGCTTTCGCTCGCCACTACCGTCAGCCTGTTGATGTCATGGACCTTGAGGGGATCATCCATGCGGTCACCATGCTGGTTGACAGCCAAGCGCAGACCACGCCCGACCTCTTGGCGGCGAGAGATGGTGTTGTCACTGTGTTTGAGCGTGCAAATTACAAAGACGTTCGGGTTATCCCAACCTTCACGCAGGGCTGAGTGCGAGAAGATAAAACGGGTTGGCTCGGCAAAACTGAGCAGCTTCTCTTTGTCTTTGAGGATCAGGTCATAGGCGTCCACATCATCGGTCTCGGTGGCTTTTTTACCTACAGCCGGATCGATCAGACGCTTGGATTTTTTATCGATGGAGAAATACCCATTGTGGGTCCGCTCAGCTGGAATACCGCGCAAATAGGTCTGATATTCACCATCGAACAGCCCTAAATGGTTGTCTCGCTCCTGTTGATACTCCTCCTCGAAGATCCGGGCATATTCCCCCTTCTCATCGGCAACACTGTAATCACGGTACTTAGCGACCTCGTCGATAAAGAACAGGCTCAATACCTTGATACCAAGGGAAAAGAGTTGCCGCTCTTTTTCAAAGTGAGCCTTGACCGCCTCGCGGATCTGCATCCGGCGCAGTGCCGACTCGCTTACATCGCCACAGGCATCTCCAGCCGTCAGCTCAACACCATTGGTGAAGCTGATGGTGTCGGTATTGGCATTGATATCAGCCACTACAAAGCCCTGATACTGATCCAGACCATTAGACTGTTCAAACAGGTTGTAGCCCTTATTGACCTTGCGCACCTCACGCTTGATGCTGCCACTGGCCAACCGAAGTTCAAACTCAAGACGAGCTACCGGCGGCTTGCTGGCAGAGACCTCAATGCCTTCCAGATAGAGGTAAGCATTGGTGCCTGCCAGCCCTTTGGTGGTAATGCCGCGCACCGCGATTTTCTTCACCAGCTTCTGGCTGTAGGCATCCAGTGCATCGAGGCGAAACACCTTATTGTGCTCAGTTTTGTGGGTGGCAGAGTAACGCAGCATAAACAGTGGATTGAACTCGGCAAACGAATCTAGGGTCTTGGCCCCTTCCATTTTCTGCGGTTCATCCAGGATCATGATCGGGCGATTGGCCTTGATGATATCGATAGGCTTTCTGGACTGAAAACTATCGAGTCCTTCTATGACTGTGGTGCCATTCGCCAGAGTGCGCTCCTGACCATAGATCCGGCGGGCATCGGCGCCACGGGCATTAAAGGCCTGCACGTTGATAACCATCACGTTGATCCCGCCATCGGACGAGAAGCTCTCTAGCTGGTGCAACTGCTTGGAGTTGTAAATAAAGAAGCGCGCCTGCTTGTGGTAATCCTCCTGGAAGTGCTCTGCCGTAATTTGCAGCGACTTATAAACCCCTTCCCGGATCGCGATGCTGGGCACCACAATGATAAATTTGCTCCAGCCATACTGCTTGTTCAGCTCAAAGATCGTCTTCACGTAGCAGTAAGTCTTACCCGTCCCGGTTTCCATCTCTATATCGAGGTTCACCGGGCTCGCCTTGGTAGAGACCAGCTTGCTGGAGAGAGAAAGATTCTGCCGTGTCTGCACCGCCTGAATATTGGCGAGCAGTCGATCACTGCCCAGCTGCAGATCGGCATTTTTAAATCCTTCGTCAACATAGACGGTCGAGCCAATCTGCCCTTTTGCATCGGTGCCTGGGTCAATTTTGTAACGGCGAGCCGCTTCATCCGGGCGCTGCCCTTTAAAACAATCGACGATCGCCTGTACCGAGTTAGCCTGATAGGCCTGGTGTTTGAATTTCAGTTTCATGCTGGCTCCAACATCAGCGCTTCAAATCGCGCAATCCACGCATCAAAGAGCGGACATTGTGCTCTCATCCTGGGAATACCAATGCGCTCGGCAATGGCAATTCCCTTGGTCGTTTTGGCAAATTTGCCGTTGACAGACCACCGGTCCAGTCGCTTTGACGGGGCGGTATCCGGGCCATTATTGATGGCTTCGGGTGCGCCGCATTCGGTTAGCACGGCGCTTACCTGTGGCTCAGATATCCCCAGTTCGCTTGCCAAGATGGCACTGTCGCTGAACAGTAAAGCTTCAAATTCATGTAGGGCGACATAGGGGATAAAACGTCGCTCGGCCTGTTGCTCGGTAAATAGCGCCACCACCTGCTGCTCAGTTGCGGCATTTAAATGCATAGCAATTTGCTCGGGGGTATTTTGGTTGGGCAACGTCTCAACGCCTGGCCACTCTTTGACCCCGTAATAGTCCACCAGGGTAGTGACATAGGTATCACTACGTTGTTTAAGATGAAGGCCGATATCCCGACTCACCCGGCTAAAACGCACATCTCCGCCCTTTTGGCCGGGTTTGCTCACCTGGGTGGCGCTGATAAAAATCATCTTATCAGCCAGATAAGGCGCGAGTACCTGCTCGATAAACACCTGCTCGGTCTTGCCTTCCACGATGGCGATCACCTCGACATAAGCGCGCACGGGATCATTCATAACGCGGGCCTCCGGCAATCACATTCTTGGTCCAGAGCTCACCGACGGAATAGTCTTCCAGCCACTGGCCATAGTCGGCTTCGCTGAGCCGGACGAAGGTAGAGGCCCCCGACTCGCGATTTACTACCACGATATCCTCAATGGCAAACTGATCGAGCAATGCTGGTGACTGGGTGGCCACAATCACCTGGGTCCGCTGAGCCGCCTGCTGGATAAGCTCCGCCAGGATCACGATAGCAGCCGGATGCAAACCCAGCTCAGGCTCATCGATGATGATGGTGGAGGGTGGATTGGGTTGCAGCAAAGCCGTCGCTAGGCAGATAAAGCGGATAGAACCATCAGAAAGGTGATAGGGCTGCATCGGATAATCCGAGCCTTTTTGCCTCCAGCTCAGATTGACCTCTTCCCTCGCCCCGCTTTGGCGGGGTGTAAGAATAAAGTCATCAAAAAACGGAGTAACCTGTCGTACTGCCGCAAGAATTGCCTGGTAATCGGTTGGGAACCCGTCGCGCAGTTTAAGTAAGAAGGCTCCAATATTGGCTGCATCGACCCGTAGCACCGCGTTGTCTTGCACTATTTCGTAGTTACGCATACCGGCCGTCTGGCTGGTGTCATGAAAGTGATAGATCTGCCAGGAGGCAATGGCCTCATATACAGGAAGGGAGTATTTGGCATCAATCTTGTTTTCCAGCACTTCGGCGACCATCTTGGCCTTGCCATCGTTACTGTCGCCGAGCTCCCACCAACCTGAAGCCCCCTTTGCGTAGTAGCGTGCCTCGTCTTCGAGGGCGCAGTCGTCACTGGGGGTCGGCACCAGGGTAAAGCGATAACCGCGATCGCCGAAGTGGGCCTCAAACATCATCTTCTGGGTCATTTTACGACCGCCAAACAGCAGATCGCTGGCGCCCCCGCTATCACGCACATAGCGGTTCAGGTTGCCGTCGATCAATGCCCGCAACATTTTAAAAAACGAAATAAAGTTGCTCTTGCCAGCACCATTGGCACCGACAATTACATTCAAATTCTTGAGGGCAAAGTTATCCAGCTCGCGGATGGACTTAAATCCACGGATCGTCAATTTATCCAATGCTGTGCGCATCATGGCCCCCTTAGATGGTTTTGACATCAGTGGTAGGGCTGAGCTGTTTTAGCAGTTGCTCCACATTGATCTTGGCAGCATCCGAGCTAAATCCTGCATCCCGGAACACCAGCCGCAGCGGGCTAAAGGCAGCTAGTTGCTTAATAAAGGCCTCATTGACCCCACCGGTCTTATCAAAACAGGCCACCAGCGCCCCTTGGCTGTTGTCCGGCTGGGCATCGACAAAGAACACCGTCTTGTCGACAATGGTTTCACGGCGGATCGGCAGGGTCAGATCCACCCCCCAGTCCAACATCACTTGGAACAAAAGATCTTCTTCGGTGCGTTCCTCCTTGACGTTTTCTACTTGAGAAAAAAGGTCCTCTTGCACGAGCACATCTGGATTGTAATAGACCTCAGACATATTCGAAGTATCAATCTTCAGGACCCTAAACCCAACATCTCGATTCCATAATTCACTGTGCTCTGAAGCTATAACATTGCAACCAACTCGTTTAATACGTTCTTTAGAAATGTCAGAAATAAACTTATAACCCTTCCTAAACTCTTCAGAATCAGGATGGCATGCCTCTTTTAATTGAACAAGAATGAATCGCCGATTAAATCCATCATTTGCATTCATCTTAACTACAGCATGTGCTGTAGAAGCAGAACCAGCAAAAAAGTCTAGCACGATATCATTAGTTTCAACACCGACAAGCCCGATTAGATATGTAATCAACCCTGATGGTTTTGCAAAATCAAATGGTATATCAATAGCTTTCAATTCAGCAGAGCTCTGCCTATTTTCAAAGTCGCCAATGAAGTTTGAAGGTACGGCTCCTTTTTCTTGCTGCTCAATCAGCCATAGCTTATTATATATACTCCATTTACTTTGCTTTCCACTTTCATCCAATAATGGTGACGTTGTTGTTTCTTTAAAAACAATATTCCCTAGTTTTCTTTCTGTCTCATATCGTTCAAATATCCATTTCCATACACCGTCTTCTGCACTAGGAATAATTTTCTCACCATGTGCGATGGCACTTGGAAAGTTAACTCCTGGTGGAATTACAAATGTTCCATCTGGACATTCAATGTAATATCTCTGGTTGGGTCGATGATCAAGACTAGCTTTATATAAGCGTTCTTCACCATACAGCTGCCCTGCTTTTTCACCACTAGATTCTAATTTGTTGTAAAATCTTGTTATTTGCTCCTGTGTTAATGGTTTTCTGAAATAACGAGCTGAATCGATTTTTTTTGCATACACCAGTATATAGTCAATGGATGGTGTGTAAAAACGTCCTTTTGCGCCCCCTGACTTCATCAATCTGGAGAAGCAAAGAATAAAGTTATCTTCACCAAAAATCTCATCACATAATTTTTTTAAATTATGAACTTCGCCATCTCCTATTGATAACATCACAATACCATTATCAGTCAACAGATTGCGAGATAACTTCAACCTTGAATACATCATACTTAACCAATCAGAATGAAACCGACCATTAGAGTCTGAATTGGAAATTAAACGATTCCCCTGCTCATCTTTTTGATTCGAGCGCTCAATATAGCTATCTACATCTTCAGCAAAATCATCGCAATATACAAAGTCACTACCTGTGTTATACGGCGGATCGATATAGATCATCTTGACCTTGCCCAGATAAGTCTCTTGCAGCAGTTTCAGAGCTTCGAGGTTATCCCCTTCGATAAAAAGGTTCTGAGTAATATCGAAATTGACGCTCTCCTCACGACAGGGACGCAGGGTCTTGGCGATAGGGGCATTGGCGGTGAGCAGCGCCTCGCGTTTGCCAGGCCAGTTAAGGTGATAGCGCTCCTGCGGACCCTCGACAATATGGCGAGAGAGCTCTTGTTTGAGCAGATCGAAGTCGATAGCTTGCTGGAGCTTGCCATCAGCCCCCTTGGTCTCAGTCACACAGTTGGGAAAGAGCTCGGCCAATTTCTCAATATTCTGCTCCACCAAATTGGGGCTGTGCATTTTAAGCTTTTCCATAGTTTTTCCTGCCGATTCTGCGGTTATCTTTCTAGTCATTAATGGGTTAGTTGCATGGGCTGGTGGTTGTTTTGACCTAAAGCGCCAGCAGCGCCTGTTTTAACTTGCTTAGCTCACGATTGAGTTCGATTTTGCGATTAAACTGTTTTTCCCGCGCCAGTTGCCCTTGCAATCCGGCAATACGCTTTTCCAATTTAGCGGTCTCGTCCAGTCGATTCATCCAGCTACCGAGAGCCTCATCGGCCCGCAACTGCCACGGTGCAACGGGCGAATCGGCCATCGTTACCGTAGAGCCCGTAGATACCACTACTTTAACCAGGGGTTGCAGCAGTTGACGATAGAGCTGGCCAATATCCAGCGCCATGGGCAAGGGGGAGAGCATGGCTTCGCTGGGCGAGGATAACCAGGGCGAGGCGAAGTAGCGTCCCAGCTTGACCTTGTCTGATCCTTCAACCGCTGGCGACTTATAAGCGAGCAGGTATTGCACCTGAGTGTTACCGCCGAGCATACGGGTGAGACGGTAAAAAATGGGGAACACGATCAGCCCATCGATGGCATGCAACACCGGTTCACTCACTTCGCTCACTCCGGCTTTCAGCTCGATATCGAACACCTGCAGTTCCGGGTAGTCAGCACAACCGGCCAGATTGAGGGTGTCGGGCGCGAGCTTGTTGCTCCAATGGATCTCTTGTACCTCACCAATAAAGGCCTGCTTAAGGGCTGCCGTAGGATTGAGGCGCTGATAGAGCGCCTCCTTGGGTAGGCGGCGGTTGAGTGCAGTGGTCGCGGGAAAGCGGTAATGAGGGATCATGACGTCATTTTCTCAGCAGTTCCTGCACCTGTCATGGCTTGCACCACGATAAAGTTGATCAGTTCAAACTGATCCAGCCCTGCGATGTCGTTACTCAGCGCCGTTGTGGGCCCGCCACTGAACAGGCTGTCGATATCGCTTTGTGCCTTCACCTCCACCATGGCGTGAATGGCTTCATCCAGCAGACCGGAATAATGGTCCATATTCCGGCCATCTTGCGTTAAGCGATTAAAGTGCTGGCTAGTGGCTTCATCGGCTTGTTCACGCCCTTTACAGGCGGCGCGAATGGCATCAAGCAAGGGTTTGGCTTGCAAGTGGTTGATGGCCACGGTACCACTGTCAGCCATGTAGATCAGGTAATAGGGGTGCAACCTGTTTTGCTGATTGAGATTGATGCTGTGATGGCGATTGCGCAAGGCAAAGATCACCCCAGGCACCAGCCCTTTGGCTCGGTCTTCTGGTACGACTGTGTGTAGGCCATTCGGCAAGTGGTGAATATCTGGATGGCTTTTCAGATAGCCCAGCAAGTCCATGCGAAATTCGTTCAGACCCAGGTCGGTGATGGAAACGCCTCCCTTCACATCCTCCAAGTCGATCACCTCTTCTTGCAGGCGCTTGAGCTGCTCCTTGCGATAGGCTACGTCATTGGCCTGTGCGGTCAGCACGTTATCGTCGCCGGTCGAGGTGAGATCAGAGATCACCATGCGGTTTTCAACCCGCTCCTTTAGGTTGATGTACTCGTCCAGGCTGATATCCGGCCAGTAGTTGACCAGCTGGATGTGCTCATTAGTAGAACCGATACGATCCACTCGACCGAAGCGCTGCACTATCCGCACAGGGTTCCAATGGATGTCGTAGTTGATCAGATAGTCGCAATCCTGCAGGTTTTGTCCCTCGGAGATACAGTCGGTACCGATCAGGATATCCAGCTCGGCAGGTTCGTTCGGCAGTACCTGATCTTTTGATTTGGAGCGTGGAGAGAACAGAGTTAGCAGACTCTGAAAGTCATAACCTTTGCCAAGAGTCGATTTCGCCGCGCTGCTGCCGGTCACCTTGCCCAGATGCAAGCCATGCTGTTGGCCGAGGGGGAGCAACTGCTGGTAGAGATAATCAGCGGTATCGGCAAAGGCGGTGAAAATCAGCACCTTCTTGTTACCAGGATTGATCGGGTTGGCCCATTTGTGCGCCAACACCCCTTGCAGGTGCTGCAACTTGGCATCGTGCTCCGGCGTAACCTTGGCCATCTCCTGCAACAGTTCATCGATAATGGCCAAGTCATTGCCAAGTTGGTATTCCCATGAGGGCAGATCCATATCTGCCAGGTTGATCTTGACCTTGCCACCGGTTGAAAAGGCTTCATCCAGATCGCCAAGTTCACCTTCAAGATCAATATCCACATCGGTCATCCCTTGGTGTGGGTCTGCCTCGGCCAGTGCACCATCGGTACCATTCGCTTTAAATGCGGCGATCTTGCCCAAGGTGTCACGCAAGAACGACTGCAAACTCCCAAGGGTTAACCGGAAGGCATGGATTGAGCTTTCCAACCGCTTAAGCAGGTTGATGGTCATCAATCGCTGAAGGGCTTTCTCGCGGTCAACCTGACGCAGCGTGCTCTTGCCCCCCTGAACATCGGTGTCGTACATGGCGGCATACTTGGCCATACGGCTCGGCAAGATGTAACTCAGCGGCGCATATATTGCCAAGCGCAAGCTGGATAGCTGCTCAAAAATGGTATTAAAACCAATTACCTGCCCATTGTCGGTCAATGGTGGCTGAAAAGAGAGCGGCTTGTTACGAGTGGGAAAACGCCCGATATCCTTGGTGTCGTAAAAGGTCTGGATATGCTTGCGTGAACGAGCAATGGTGACGCTATCGAGCAACCGGAAGAAATCAAAATCGAGAGTGTTGAGCAGAGCCCCGGCGGTGCGCTGCTCTGGTGCGAGTTCTGCCCAGTTGTTGAAGGCCTTTTGTGCTCGCTTAAAAATCTCCTCTATCCCGAACTGGCTATCAAGCTGGTCGCGGAGGGTGCTGGAATCTCCCTCATAGGCCAGCGCCAGCTGATTCTTCAGGTCGCTGAACTTGTTATTCACCGGCGTTGCAGAGAGCATCAGTACCTTGGTCTTGACGCCAGAGCGAATGACCTTGTTCATCAGGCTCTGATAACGGGTCTCTTTCTCTTTGTAGGCCTGGTTATTACGAAAATTGTGAGATTCGTCGATCACCACCAGGTCGTAGTTGCCCCAGTTAATCCGATTGAGGGCAATACCAAGTGATTCACCACGGGTACGCTGCAGATCGGTATGGCAGAGCACATCAAAGTTGAATCTGTCTTTAACGAACGGATTGGTGGTGAGATTGCGGTTGTAGTTGGTCCAGTTATCCGCCAGCTTTTTCGGACAGAGCACCAGCACGGATTTATTGCGCAGCTCGTAGTACTTCACTACCGCCAATGCGGTAAAGGTTTTACCCAGGCCCACGCTGTCAGCCAGGATGCAGCCATTGTAAGTCTCCAGCTTGTTGATAATGCCAGTGGCGGCATCACGCTGGAAATTAAAGAGTTTCTGCCAAATCAGGCTGTCTTGGTAGCCAGTTTTGTCATTGGGTAGCACATCATCATTGATGTCTTCCAGGAATTCGCTAAAGAGGTTGTAGAGCAGTTGAAAGTAGATCTGCTCTGGTGGGTTCTCTTGATAGACGGTGCTCATGTAGTGCACCAAGCGATCGGTCACATCGGCAACCATCCCTTGGTTTTGCCAGATTTGGTCGAACAGCGACAAAAATTGCTGAGTGAAACTGGGCTCATCGATGGCAAACATGACGTTAGAGATGGCATTGCCCTTCTCGTAGCCCAGATCGACGGCCGTAAAGCCTTGCAGGGTTTGATACAGGGTTGCCTGTTCAGCCGATTTGGCAACGACGAACGATTGCATTGGCGCATCCGTAGTATTGGTGCGGAACCTGGCCTTGCGGCGGATCCAGTCCGCACACTCCCGAGCTATCGCTTTCTGAGTCAGTTTGTTTTTTAACTGGATCTCAAACTCACTGCCAAAGAAGCTCCTCTCCTTTGGCTCGTTAGGAATATGAAACTCACGCTTTTCTTTTTTCAGCTTATCGACCGCAAGATCCTCGACAAAAGTTGGGGCGGTGAAGATGAACTCCAGCTCTTCAATCTGCTCAAGCTGACTCTTTAACGCGTCATAGGCATAAATGGAGAAACAGGAAGCGGCGATCTTGAGTTTTGTCCCCGGCTGCAGGTGCTCCTTGAGATCATCACCCAACAGTTGGTTGATATTGTCGATGAGTTTCATAGACCCCGTCTCCGTCAGTGGTTTAACCTGCGTAACCATCGAACAAAGGCCGAGCGGTGGCGGTCAGTCCATTGGGTACAAAGCAAAAATGAACGATCCCCTCGATAGGCGATCCGAGTGGTAGAGTAGCGATTGTATCCGTTATCATCTTTAACGGCTAAACGGATGCCCTCTGGTCCCTTGACCGAGATGGCTTTCAACACTGCGAAGTTAATGCCAAAGGTCTCACGGCAGTAATCCAGTTCAGATAAACGCTGAACTTCAGACTCAGGCAGCTCACCTTCCACCAGTTTTAACAAGGTGTCGGTGATTTCGCTATTGCTGATCTTGGGGATAAACTCGGACGACTTGAGGCTGTCATCATCCAGTGTCACTGAGAAAGGTAGGCCACGAACCTTGATCGCCTTGGCCAGAAACACATTGATGGCCTGCCCAACACTCATCCCAAGCTCACGAAAGATGGGGGCTGCGTCTTCAAATAACTGCTTATCGATATGCTCGTCCATAAGGCTCTTACAACGATACAATTTGTAATTGTTGTATCATCTGACGACAACACCTCGATAGCAAGCACCTGTGGACTCAAAAACAGACAAGTGTTCACGCTTTGAGCATAAAGCATCGCATCATGCAGGGCTTTATAGGCTTACAGCTTCCTGCTCCACTTTTGCATGCGCTCAAATCTGAGGCTTGACCTCTCAGCTCGAACTGGCTCAAGTGTATTTCGTTTGATCAGAATGACTAAAAGACGAACTGTGGTTGATCTGATCCTACTATTTTTCCAGCTGATTGGGTGGCCCAGCCACCTGTAGTTGAGTAGCCTATTCAAGGCTCCCCGACAGACAAGTTTTGGACGGGGAATTTTTTTCCAAACGAGGAACTGATACAACAGAGAGCATCATCTCTATCAAGGATCTGCTATCTGCTAGAAGGGTAGGAGTTGCCCTCTACGACAGCTCCTCACTACGGGCCATTCCAGCCCAGATGATCACTCTTCTGCAGAAGTTCTGATGTTAGGCATACGGTTAGGCATACATTAATTTTCTGAATTGGTTATTTTGTTTTTATATCAAGGATATACCCATTGGGTTCAACACCCCCCAGCCCACCAAATAATGTTCCGGCTGGGAACGAAGAAGTAAAAAAACCCGCAAGATTCAAGGTCTTGCGGGTTTTTTGTTGTCCGCAGCAGTCCGATCAAGTCGCCTAAATCCTGTACAAATAGTAACATCTACGGTCACATTGGTTTTGTAACACCGGTTTTGTTGTTACTACTGAGAGGTGCGCCGTGAGTAAAGATGTAGTGGTCTAATCATCCCGGACACCATTTTAGGTGGTACAGTCGCCACCATGACCTGAGGTGTTCAATGACAAGATTACGTCGCTCATTTACTGCCGAATTCAAACTCGAAGCCGCATCCCTGGTGCTCGACCAGGGATATTCTGTCCCTGAAGCCAGCCGTTCACTGGATGTCGGTGAAACCGTACTCCGTCGCTGGGTTCAGCAACGGCAATCCGAACGAACTGGCACAACCCCAATCGGCAAAGCACTGACTCCGGAGCAGCAAAAAATCCAGGAGCTGGAAGCCCGTATCAATCGACTCGAACGTGAAAAGGACATTCTAAAAAAGGCTACTGCTCTCTTGATGGCGGACGACTTCACACGTACGTGCTGATAGACCGATTAAGGGAGCAAGCCCCCATCACCCTGGTCTGCTGCGCTTTCGATGTTCCAACATCCTGTTTTTACGACTATCTGGCCCGCAGGCGGGCGATTAACCGTGAGCGCATGCAGCCGCGCTCTGAGTTGCGCCGTTTGTTCAAAGCGAGCCGGAACTCAGCGGGCAGCCGCGCCTTGATGTCGATGATGCGGGAGTTGGGATATCAGATTGGTCGATTCAAAGTACGTAACCTGATGAAGGAAGCCGGGCTGGTATCCAAGCAACCGGGCGCTCATCGCTATCAGGTCGCTCGGTCTGAACGACCGGACATTCCCAATCTGCTGGCCCGCGAATTTGATGTCCAGCAACCCAATCAGGTGTGGTGTGGCGATATCACCTACGTCTGGGCAGGTGGCCGTTGGCATTACCTGGCAGCGGTTCTTGACCTGCACACCCGGCGGGTCGTGGGCTGGGCGATGTCTGATAAGCCTGATGCAGAATTGGCAATCAAAGCACTGGAGATGGCCTATCAGCAGCGGGGTTGCCCATCCGGTGTGCTATTTCACTCTGACCAGGGCTGCCAATATGGTAGCCGGGCATTTCGGCAACGACTGTGGCGCTATCGCATGACCCAGAGTATGAGTCGGCGTGGCAACTGCTGGGATAACGCCCCGATGGAACGGTTGTTCAGAAGCCTGAAGTCAGAGTGGCTCCCGGCTATGGGATATATGAGCTTGCGAGAGGCGAAGCGGGATATCAGTTACTACCTGATGGATTACTACAACTGGCGGCGTCCACATTGCCACAATGACGGGATGCCACCAGCAAAAGCCGAAGAACGGCCTAACCAAGTGTCCGGATTTAGTTGACCACTACAGGTAGCAAATCGCAAAAGAGGGGTACGAGGAGGGGTATGGAGCAAAAAATCACAAAGGGTTAGCTTCACTGCGAAGCTAACCCTTTGTTATATCTGGTGCCGATAAGGGGAATCGAACTCCTGACCTTCGCATTACGAAGTCAATAAACTGACGTTTAATTCTGTCTTAACAATTCTAAATAAAATGAATATATGGTTTGCATTCAATGAGATGCGAGCAACCCTTATTCACTCTTGTCCAACGACATACAACCCTATACGATGCCAAATGTGGTACCCCATGTGGTACCCCAATACGAGGTTTTAGGATGATTTCTCAAGATCGACAAGTCGCGGCAGCAGAGCTGAAAGAAGGTGCAACCGCAACCCGATTTGCTATCAGCTCTAAACATGGTAACGGTTTATCACTCGAGGTTCGCGCCGGTAAGCAAAAACGCTTCGTGTATAGATTTAGGCTACTTGGCAAGCAACAAACCATGGTCCTTGGACTATACCCTGCGATGGGACTTGCTCAAGCTCGTGAGCGACATTGTGTTGCGGTGGGGCAAGTCAAACAGGGCATCGATCCCCGTCAGGTTGTTGCAGAGGCTAAACAAAAGAACGAACAGATGCTCGTGCTTGATGAACTGTTTGAGCAATGGCTTAGCCACAAAGCCAGCGTAAAACGCCGTGATGGCGTTCGATCAGAGATTAGCTTTCGAACCGTCACTGATTATCGTCGAATTTACCAAACACACTTGCAAAAGGTCCTTGGTAAATATCGAATTTGCGATATCACCATGGCCGTCCTCCACCAACACTATCAGAAGCTACAGAAGGTCTCTCTTGAAGGACTTCGTAAAGCAATGGGGATAATGAACCAGGTGATGGAGGAGGCTATGCGACGACAGCTTATCGAGATGAGCCCCACGTTGGCACTCAAACCCAAAGTTTACAATGCGACCCCCAATCCACCTCGAGAGCGTTGGCTACCAATCTCTGAATTACGAGCCTTGTGGCATGCATTAGAAGAGGGCGTTGAAGGTGGCGGAGCGTTAACAGCTGGTGGCCGTGGCATTGCTACGACTTCTGTTCTTTCTGGAAGTGTCGCCAATGCAATTAAAATCGTCATATTGAGCGCGGTTCGTCGAGGTGAAGTGATATCGATGCAGTGGGCACACTTGGATGGTGATCGCTGGACGATTCCGGAAACCAAAAATGGGCGCCCGCATGTGGTGACCTTGTCGCCTTTGGCTCAGGAAATAATTTCAGAGCAGCGAATGATAACCTCCTCTACCAGTCCATATGTGTTCGAATCGACGACGAAGCAGGGTCATGCCATCACAGGTGACGCACTTATGCGCGCCCTTGACCGGCTGCAGAAGCGTAAGCTGGCTGAACTTGAGCCTTTTAGCGTACACGACCTGCGGCGCAGTGTTGCAAACTGCTGTGGAATTGAACTTGGTGCAGGACCTCTAGAGATAGAGCATATGCTGAACCACCAGATCAGTGACAAACTCCTGCGAACTTATCAGGCGGGTGCTTTACGTAACCCTGAAAAACTGAGGAGTTTATTTCTTCGGTGGGGGGATATTGTGAAACATCAAATAGCCCAACATGAAGTAGAAAAATCACCTGATGTTATGGGGAACGTAATCCAAGGGACATTCGGTAAACGCTGAGTTTTCAGCTCAATCAGACCTAAGAAGGAAGCGGCCATCGGCCGCTTCCTTCTATGAGCCTGTTTAGCCTGATATGCTACGCAGCCACCTGATAGGTACATAGCTGATGCGGCGCCTTCCCTGGCCATTAGCCTTGCCTGTCAGGTGGTCTGTCGCAGGTGATCCTGATAGACCTTCTGCCACTTGGTATGCTCAGCCTTATCGCCTCTGGCCTGCCAGAAAGCACAGATGCTCTGTGCCAATTCTGCGGCCATGGCATGGTCGTTATCACGACGACAAATCAGACACTGGGCTAGCCAGTTTTGGTACTGCTTCATTGATACCTCTTAAACCGCTATCCAAATCAATTGACCGGATCGGTATCCGTCTTAGGTTGTGCTGCGCGATAAGCATCCATGATAGGAGTCCACGCCTCGCCGGTTGGGATCGGATATTTGTCGTAATAGGGGCGGAAATTCTTATCGAAACTGGCCCATCGATCCTGATATTGGCTATCTAGCGGCACTTTCTTGTCATACCAATCGTCTGTCACTTCATGCGCTATTCCACTCGCAACCAGAACGTCAGGTAATTCCCCAGCTCTTCTTAAAAACACCTCAACATACCCGCCCGGAGCTAATCCAATGCCTATACTGTTGCGCTGTTTAACTTGGTCACCATTAATACGGTAACGCTGAGCCATCTGCTTGCCCAAATCCTTGGGGAGCTCTAGCGTAATACCGTACCGTTTCTTATCGTGATAGGACACCCATTCGATCTCTACCTTGTCAGGCACTGGCTGGCCCTCAAAATAACGCCCTTTTGCTAACCTCCACTGATAATCTTTGTCTTTCAAGAGCCTTTCACTTAGCGGAGAGATAACGCCATTACTTGACTCGTTAGACCCCATCCCCTCTCGAGAGAACAGAGCTCGGGTATGCCAAATCTCATCTGCATTAGTCCCAACGCTGTACTTCCAATCCATCTTGGTCGGGCCATTGTCATCGCATCCGGCTAGCCCTAGTAACAGTAACGGCAGTATTAACCAGCGTATCATTTACCCCCCTCCAAGTTACTGATGATTCGCCGAGCTTCTCGCCCTTTGATACGATTTGCCCCGTTAACTATCCCATCATCCGCACTGTGGTGCAGGTACTCAAATCGCAAGTAACGATAGACATCATCCGGGAGCTGCTGACTCAAATCCTTGGCAACCCCGGTCTCAGTACCCGCACTGACCCAGTGCCCATCCAGCTTGCTCAAATCGATTCGTGGTTTTATAGGTGCACCACTCTCCAGCATCAAGGCCTTGTCTGTCTTATCCCACTCACGGAACGGCACTCCCGCTGCCCTCGCGGCTTCGACCATAACGTGTAGGGGAATACGGGAATACTCGCCCTCCACAACTCGTTTAAGCAGCACGGTTACACTAACTTCCAACGGTTTTTTCCAGCCAAACTCTGGACGGTTTAACGTGCGAATTCGCAAATTGAGTTTCCCTTTCACTGGGTCGCTAGCTGGAGAAGGTAACACAGTCACCCCACTTCCCCAGCCCTGACACAATTTAGCTTGGGCATAGTCCATCGCTTGCTGATAAGCGGAACTTTGTTCTGGGCGAGAACCTGCTGGTTCCATACTCTGAAACAGCTTGATAGCCTTTTGCTCTGTCAGCACCGGATCACTGTTGGGGTTGCGCAAACTCCAGCGACTGTAATAACCGCCGCCAATGTCCGAGTGACAACCAGGCAGTGCCAGCTCAGTGAAGTTGGGAGCAATCTGTTTGCCCTCCACGTCATTGGTGATCCGGGTCAGGGCAAAGAAATAGCGCCACTCATCCTTAGCTGTTATGTGAACGACCCGTTCCGCACAATCCGGGGCAAGCGTGACACTACGCGCCTCCAGCGACGATGAACAAACAGTATCGAACAGCCCGACAAACTTGATCCGACAATCTTCTCGGCTGGCCCAGTCAAAACCGGCTTTCAGACGGATGCTGGATTCATTAGCTATCGCCTCGACCAACGGGTGAGCAGCCTGCTGGTCGATGGTGTTTACGAATTGACGCGCCGCCGACGCCCCCCGGCTAAACCCGAACACATCAAATTCGATCTTGTGAATACATTCAAGCGTTGGTAATACACTTGCTAGCTGGTCCTTAATTTCTTCAACAATCCGTTTGCTACAAGCAAGTTTTACCTTGTCATAGCTTGACGTATCACCTTTATCCAAAGCCTGCCCCAGTTTGGAATCCCCTTTACCTGACTCAGTGCCAATCCCATCTATATATACCGGGAGAATTAACCCTCCATCGGATGGAGATTGGTAGATATCACGAGCCTTACCAATATTCGTCAGATCATTCGTCTGACTGTTGTCACTCAGTGACACTGCACCAGCATTGCACTGCTGTCGAACCCTCTCCTTTTCTAGTGGATCGCTGCATTGAGCCAGAAAGGCTTCTATCTCTGCTTTCCCTTCCTCATGTTTAAAGGAGTTGTTGGCGGTGCCATCAAAGAACACCCCGATACGCAGGATATTCAGCTGATAGCCCTTCACCTCAATCACGTAGGAATGCTTGGTGATAAACCGTGGAGGTTGGGCCTGCCCGGCTTTGTGCCCTTCCGGTAGCGGCTGCTCGGGGTCGGTGAGACAAAGGTCGCCGGTGGTCACCTTGACGAGCTCGCGCTTCACATCTTCGTGCCCAAAGAGTTTGTCGGTATAGGCGGGAACCTGGCTGGTTTCGCCCTCTTTCAGGGCTTCACGGGATTGGGCTGCTTTGAGCCAAGGTTGGGTCTCCAGCTTGACCGTCACCGGCCCCACCGCAAAGCCTTGTACCAGGGTGGGGCCGTCTTTCAGGGTCACGGTTTTGCTGGTGCCCGTGGCATCGGTCAAGGTGGCCTTTTGCCCCTTGAACGAGCGGTTCTGTTCGTCGCGAACGTCTATCTCAATCCAGCAGTTGTACTTTTCACAGGGTATGCAGTGAGGGGAAATCGCCATTAGCTGACTCCTATCAATTCAGGGTGTTTGTTCAGCCAGTTATTCACCTGAGCCATTTCGTCGTCGGTCAGCATCAATGGCGCTCTGATGGCATTCAGTGCCATGTTTGCCTGTAGTGTGAGAGCGCCTGCCACCACGCCATCAAGGACGTCGCCTGCCAGCCCAGCTTGATTGGCTTGCTTGAGGACGGTGGTAATGGCTGCTTCCGGATTGGGATGACGCGCCATCATATCTTCCATCCATTGCCAGAAGTGGCGAGAGAGGATGTAGGCGTGACGGCTTTCGTCATAGAGCGGCGTCAGGTGGTGAGGCTGAATGCGAAACCAGGGGGCTTGGCGGGGAGTAAATTCGGTATCAGGTGTGCGTTGCCAGGCACTGTCGTTGGCCCACAGGCTTGAGCTGGGGCCCAGTACATCATCGAGCTCCTGCTGGCTCATGGTGGCCAGCATCTTGGGAAAGACCCGATTATCGGCATAACGCAGCCACATCACTTCCCCTTCAAAGGCCACCTCAATCAGGGTTTGCCAGTGCTGCTGGACGACATCGATAGCAGCATCGCTTGTGACGTAGACGCCGCCCAGTTGTGGGTGAGCCGCGATAAACTCGGGGGTGGGGTTGGGCAGTAGCCAGGGACCTTGTTCGGCTTGGTCCGCAAACGGCGTACCGGCAAACAAGGGGATGGCATTGGCACCGCCCTGGTTGCAGTAGTCCGCCACGGCGGTGGTATCGAGCGCGGCATCGACGATGGCAAATAGTTGGCCGGGGTGTTGGCTACGCCACTCTTGAAAGGTCATGCCTTACCTCCCTGGGCAAAGGGGCAGGGCTTCACCAGTGGGGCCATAGACTCCATACTTTTTTGAATCGCGCTCGCAGGGATAGTCGCTGGAGGCGCGGGTGGTACCTTGACCGCCCCCGGCAAGCCAGGCATTTGCCCCGCCCAACCGGAGCCCGAACCGGGACTGCCGCCAGAATTCATCTTGATAGTGGGACCGACCAGGGTGACGCCACTGGGGTCAACCTTCACAAAGCTGCCGCCGACTTTGAGGGTCAGCTCGGAGCCTGCTTCCAGCACAATCTTGTTACCGGCCTTGATGTGAACCTCTTGACCAGCCTCAACCAGCAGCGACTGGGCCAGCTTTTGGTGCAGGGAAGCATCGACCGTCAGCGAATAGTCCGCCTTGATGTGGTCGCGCTTCTCACCCTCCACCGTCAGGTGGTCGTTGGCCTTAATACGGGTTACCCGCTCGTTGTCGATATCCCGATGCTCATCGTGCTTGATATGCCACGCCGCATCATTTTCGATAAGTACGTTCAGGTCTTTCTGACCATGGATATAAATCTCTTCCTGCCCTGCCTGGTCCTCAAAGCGCAGCTCGTTGAAGCCCTCACCTTGATGGGTTTCGGTACGCAGCACGGTGCGGGTCTTGTTGGCTGGTAGCTCATACGGTGGCCGGTTGGTGGCGTGGTAGGTACGACCGGTGACGATAGGCTGGTCGGGGTCTCCTTCCAGGAAACTCACGATGACCTCGTGGCCGATGCGTGGGATAGCCATCATGCCATACTGGCCACCTGCCCAGCCCTGACTCACCCGTACCCAGCAGGAACTCTGGTCGTTGCTTGAGCCGTAGCGGTCCCACGGGAACTGCAGCTTCACCCGGCCATGCTCGTCGCAGTAAATCTCTTCGCCCTCGGGGCCAACCACGATAGCGATTTGCGGGCCATCCACCATGGGCTTGTGTGGCGCCTCTGGGCTGCCGATACGTGCGCGCCAGGTGGTACTCGCCTTCACCACGCCAAATTCGTTGTGGTAGACGGTAGGGCCGCTGCCGCCCTCTTCTTCCAGGGCTTGTGGCTGCTCACCGGTGTGGCGGATATGGACGATTTGCCAGTCGGTGTTGAGGCTGGTGTTGGGGTGTTCGGTGAGCGAGAAGAACTGTCCCGGCAGCAGAGCTGCACTGTTGGACTTGCCACTGCCCGCCACCGCGTCATTGCGCAGCGCATCAAGTCGGTGCTGGGCAAAGGCCTTGCCGCTCGGGTCCTGCTTGTAGCGACCCGGATAGTCGAAGTGCTGGTAGGTATCGCGCTGATGCTCGAGCTCTGCACCCTGCTTTTTGTGGGAGAGACCATAAGCCGGGGTCTTGAAGCTGTAGTCTTTCAGCTCCACATCCGAGGGGCGCACCGATTCGCGGTAGTGGAACTGGCGTACGTAAGGGCCTTGTTCAAGCGAGCGGTTGCCGAGGTTGAAGAAGAGCTCGGGGCCGGCAGTCAGGGCTGCGGCATCGTCAGCAAACACGATGCGGTGTTTGCCTGCTTCAAACTCGTGGAAGTAGAACAAGCCCTCTTCGGCGGCCAGGCGGTTAACAAAATCGAGGTCGGTCTCGCGATACTGGACGCAGTATTCGCGCTGGGCATGTTCATTCTTGAGCGCAAAGGCGTAGTCGGTAATACCGTGTTCTTGCAGCAGAATGCTGAGGATTTCGTCAGGCTTCTGCGCCTGGAAGATGCGGGAGTTCTGGCGCAGCCCCAGTCGCCACAAGGCGGGTTTCACCTCAATGCTGTAAAGGGTGCGGCGAAAGCCGCTGTCCCCTTGAGCAAACTCGCTCACTACGCCGCAGACCCGGCGTTGCAGCTCGCCGTTGTACCACACCATCAATTCACAGGGCTGGTCCAGCACGGCGCCGAAATCGATGTCCGGTTGCTGGCTGGCAACCTCCAGGTGAAGGTTAAAGGGACGGTTCAAGCCTTCATCGAGCTTGAAGCTGGCAACCGCAAAGGTGTTGTCAGCCAGTGCGCCAACCTTGACGGTGAATTGTAATCCTGTGCTCTGTGCCATGACCTTGTTCCTTATCCTGCTTGCCCACTGCCCGAACCAATCACCACGCCACCACAATCCACTGCCGTGCCGGTGACAGCGATGGGTTTGCCGTTGACCAATACCGAACCCACACCTCCAGCAATACTGCGAGGGTGCGGCGGGTTATTGGGCTTGTCGTGGAGCGCTAGCGGGTCGCCTTGACGGGCAACAGGCTTACCATCGAGAAAGACATCAGGACTGGCCGCTGTCACCGGGGTCGGTGGAAAGCCATCGTGGTCGGTGCCGATGTCACCGAGCAGTGCAATGGAGGGACACATAACTCAAACCTCTTGTGTGCTTTGCCATCACTCCGCACTTGCTACACAAGACACCGGCGACATAACAGGGGGATGGCAAAACATAAAAGCCCCAGCCTGCGGGATTAATCAGGCTGGGGAAACATCTACGTGCTACGGATACGGACCACGTGGAATGCACTTCTAGAGAACTAAAACAAAGAAAGGAAAACGAGCTGTTACGCCTCGATAGGCGCACGCCAGTCGTCAGCACCAGAGGTTCCGGCAACAGTGTGTTCCCAATCAATCTTGCGGTAAGCCATGGAGACCTGGATAAGCTGGGTGAAGTCAGACTTCGCCGGGTCCTGGCAGTGGGGCATCTGGCAGTCGATGTCAACGATGGTGGCATCGGTCAGTACGGTAGAGAAGAAGTGCTCCTGCTTGCCCTCAACGGAGGTGCGGTACCACTTCAGGGTCACTTTCGGCAGCATTTCACCGGAAGCCAGTGCGTTGTACATCAGCGGCACAGCTTTGTTCAGGGCAACGGTGAACTTGAACGGCTTGTGGACACGCTGACCGGCAGGCTGACCGGATTGCGGGTCGGTCGGGACGGTTACTTGGTGATTGAACTCTTGTACCAGCATCTCGTCTTCGTGACCTTGTACGAAGATGTTGCCGACGGAATCGGAGGTGAAA
This sequence comes from Aeromonas sp. 102P, assembly GCF_051920345.1. NCBI lineage: Bacteria > Pseudomonadati > Pseudomonadota > Gammaproteobacteria > Aeromonadales > Aeromonadaceae > Aeromonas > Aeromonas sp. 102P. Next base: position 3,836,389 of record NZ_JBQBCZ010000001.1, read on the forward strand.
GCACCAGCGGTGATGTTGCCCTGGGTTTTACCTTCGATGCTGATATAACATGGAGTTGGCATGGGTATGCTCCTAAATAGGTTGGTTAAACGAGATAGCACTCAACCAACCTTTAGCAGCGACCATGCCACTTTTTTGTTCTGTTATTTATCAGCAATTTACCTCTCATCCAACACCCCGCCTACTCAGCCTTGAGCAAACTCTCGCTCAAACTACGCAGATGCCTTGGTAAAAGTTGCGCACGCAGTGATTTAATCTGCTAGGTGAGCAATACGTTGCGCATCACAGATGCGATACCTCTATCGAGCACGCCTCCATCCGTAGGTGGCGTTTCGAGTGGGACCAAGCTCACAATTACACAACTCGGCCTTAACTGTCCGTTTTCGGTGTGGTACTCAGTAGAGCATGTAGTACCAACTGGGAACACACATGGAAACGACCAACCGTGATGACACCAAACTTCGCGATAAGCTCAAACACCTCCATGGTGCGGCACATGATCTAAAAAACAAACTGCTCAAGTTTGGGTTTGTTTCCCGAACCGAATTACTGCAAACGGTGCAGCTCTGTAGCGTTCTTCTTCGTAACGAACGGCGGCTAAGTGCTTGGCAAATTCACGGGGAAGCGCCTAAGCCAACCGACTTACCTCCGTTTGAATCAGAAAAGGGGCGCTATGTAACTTCCCCTAAAATCCTGATGCCCGCTCGCCTATATCTACGACTTGCCTACCGAGACTTCCGGCAACAGCGGTATGAGCAAGCATGGAGCAACCTCACTCAAGCCAGCTATTACATCGGTGTTGTCGATACAGCTTTTTACTTCCTCTCACTTAGCAAACAAGCACAGGCTAAACGGGGAGGAAACAGACTGTTCGAGGTTAAAGCACGAGCCCGAGAATTGCTTACAGAACTGCAGCCCAGTGGTAAGACCGCAGAAGGAGGCTTGAGAGGGTGGAACAAAGATGTCGACGCGGCTGTAAATGCCATCGCTAGCAAACTGATAGAAGAAGTTAAGCTAGGTCAGCTTCGCTGGGGAAAAAACATCCCGCCTGAAGACCAAGGCGAACGAAAAGCCTACTTCACAGACCTCTCAGATAAAGCACTTAAGAACCTCGAACGCTGGCTCAAGCCGGGCGGCAGTTTACATTACGACTTTAAGCACAAAGATACCGCCCGCCCGCCGCCAACAGTGCGTTCTGAAGCTGAGTTCTGTGCATGGTTGGATAGTTTATCGGTCAGCCCGATGAACATTAAAGCCTCACAGGCTATCAAAGAGCATATTCCGGCGACGAAACAGTCCAGCGAATACTGGGATTTGGATTAGCTATCTGCGCAGGTACCGCCCCCCTTGCTTATGGTGAATGGCATCTTCCTAGATGCACGAAAGACGCCATGTGAGCTGGGAGGCAAGGGCTGCTAGCTTAGGAAGCCTGGCAAGGCTTCCTTTCAACCCATTATTCACCTAGCAAATTCTCCTGCTCACTGTCACTCAAGCGAAGATACTCCCCGAGTTGGCGATTCTTGGGGCTGACATACACCCGGCTGCGCTTCCGACCAGGCTTGGCCTGGGTTTTGCTCGGGAGCTCTCCACGAAAAAATACTCTACCTGCGCCCCCTTTCGGCCCCACCCCGGTGGGGGGCTTCATGTACAGTTCCGGCTTGGTCATATAGTCGATGGCCAGCTCGAGGTTTTTGCGCAGCTTAACGTCCGTGTAGCGGATTAATCCGACCCCAGGCTTCTTGTAGCTGTGCTTGTAGTAATTGCAGTTGTAGTAACGTCCCGGCTCACCAGTTAGCTGTACCCAGTACTCCCCAATCTGCTGGGCAATAACAACATCCTCACGTCTCTCGGAGCCGTTGTAGATGAACATGCAATGCAAGTGAAAACCCGTACGAGAAGCAAACTCCAGCTTAGCCGCATAGCCTACAAAGTCATCAAAGATACTGTTGCTCTTTCGGTTGTTTAGGAGTCGGCGAAATTGGCCGAGCAGCGGGTCTGGGGAGTGACGGAGTCTAAGTGGTCTCCCCTCCTGATAGTGCAAGTCAATACGTAGCACGAGCAGCTTCTGATGCCGCTCAAAGAGCGCATCAATATAACGAACCAGGCTAGCTCGATTCTTCTTGGGTCCCAGCATAAAGCGGTGTACAGCTTTACGATGCTCCGGTGTGCTGAGCTTCTCACGTAATAGCCTAATGTACTCTTGGAGCCCAGCCTCCAACCGCTGTCTCACAATAGGGAGCTGCGGAGCTGGTAGTTGAAGCAAATCGACCAGCTCCGCAGGCACCGGGTAGCCGAGGAATGTTTCCAGGTCAGGATGCAGTCGGAACTTTCTCATTGTCCTCAGCAGCGTAGAAGCCTCCAGCATAGGCTTTAGCCACTTACAAACGCGTTTAAACTCTCGATGGTCCCAAGCCTTTGGCTCTTTAGGCAGGAGATGAAACAACGCTTTGGATAGCTTCTGAGCGCTCTTCAACGCGGTGCTAACCAATAGGTCTGGACCGGCCTGATAATCCTCCCATTCTGAACTATGTGGAATAGCATGCAGCGATTTACGCGCTGCTTTATCTGCGCTCATAGATGATCCTCATGCTTTTAATGCGCATAGCTTACCCAGGGCTGTAATAAGTACAGCCTGTATGTAACGTGTGGTTGTATTACGGCACTGTGGGTGCCGATATATGCCGTGTGGCAGGGCAGCTATTAGATAGACACAGGTATAGAGATTAGGTAGATATCAAATAAACCCATATAGCTCTTGCTCTTGACGTCTGTAAATTACAGGCGGCCATATTCAATATGGCAAGCCTAGCCTTGCTTTTTACCTACGCTGTTACTATTCAAAGTTAAGTGTTGACCAGCAGCTATTGTTGCGCCCCTCCAACCATGCGTCGATCTCATTACTCATCCACCCGACAACCATTCTTCCCAGCCTTTTCTTGGGAGGGAATGTACTATCGAATCGAGGCGATTTTGGATTGGTCCAGTCATATAGGGTCGAGCGAGAGATACCCAATTTCTCTGCGACTTCTCGAACTCTGAGTAGCTTGTTTTGGCTGTGATTTGACATGTGAGCTTCCTTCCCGTTTGATGATGAAAAGGAGGGTAACGAGACTTTTTCGATCACGCCAGCAGGCTTTTTCCCCAACCGGTTCAGGACGAAATTAAAGTGAAAAATGCACAAGTTAGGGTTCCAAACACCTACATACAAGTTAGTAAACTCCAGTGATTACCTGTGCTGTAGAGCATTTCACGGGGGAGGAACCCGGTGCATGGGGTCGTCACCGTAAGCGCAGACAAAGGTATGGGATGTGGAACGCCCCCCGCTGTTTAGCTGTAACTAAAGCCCCTTATAAGCAGCAATCGAGATCATGTTACGACGGGCCTCTCGGCATAAAGGATAAAGGCGTGGGAAATAGTCGATGTGAAGTCCGATAACGCAAAGCCTTTACATTCTATATCTACCTAGCTAACGGGGTAGGTAATCACAGCCTATTGACTGTCAGATACCAAGTGGCTCGTTTTCTATTGGTTTTGCAGCTAATACATTTGTGCTTCTGTAAAATTTTACGGATAAGGCATTACAGCATGTTCTTGCCTTACCTGAGCTTCAACGCGTCTTTATCTACGAGCAAGCGTGTCAGCAATACTTCCCATGAATCTCACCTCGAGCATTTCTCAAACCCATATTACCCTTAACCATCCCCTCATATGAGCGAGGCGTGGCGCGGCTTCTGAGGTATGATCGCCATCCTTGACCAGCTAATACCCAACAGACTATCCCCATGTTTAACCACGAACTAATCCTCAACCACATCGACGATATATTTGGACAGGACATGCATGCTAAGCGTGTTCTTTCCCTCGCCAATGCTACCCTCGGGGTTATCGAGTCAGGTTCACTGGCCATCCACGCCATCGGTAGTGGCCTCTCCTTGGCCAACGGTCTCGAACGTAAACATGCGGTTAAACAGGTGGATCGCCTGCTCACTAACACCAAGCTCAATGTCTGGAGCCTCTTTGACGATTGGGTGCCCTATGTGGTCGGTGAACGTACCGAGATCGTAGTCTCCATGGACTGGACCGAATTCGATGCCGATGATCACAGTACCTTGGTTATCAGCCTGCAAACCAACCACGGTCGCAGTACTCCGCTGCTGTGGAAAACCCATCGGAAATCGTTGCTCAAAGGGCAACGCAATGCCCATGAGAAAGAGCTGCTCACCAAGCTCAAGCAGACGTTGCCAGAGGGTATCTTCGTGACGGTAGTAGCTGACCGCGGCTTTGGTTACATGGAGCTGTTCGAACGCCTGGAGCAAGAGCTAGGCTTTGCTTATCTCATTAGATTTAAAGGAAATGTTTTGGTTGGTTACCCTGGTGTAGAGCAGGTTCCAGCTCGGGACTGGCTAACGCCGACCGGGCGCACCCGAACCCTCAAAGCGGTGGAGCTAACTGGGCAGCGACAGCCTGTCGAACGGGTCTATTGTTGTCATAAGAGTGGCATGAAAGACGCGTGGTTTCTGGCCAGTAACCGGACCGACCTGAGCGCCGCCAAGGCGTTGCAACTATACGGCCAGCGCTGGGGTATCGAGACCAGTTTTCGTGATATCAAAGATTACAAATTCGGCATGGGTATGGGAGATGTGCACATCAGTAATCCGGTCCGGCGCGACCGACTGTTTTTATTCAGTGCCCTGGCCATCGTCTTGCTGACGCTGCTGGGTAAGGCTGGAGACAGTGTCGGTCTAGAGAGAACGATCAAGGTCAATACCAGCAAGAGCCGAACCTATTCGTTCTTTCGGCAAGGGGTCATCTATTACCAGTTGCTACCTAAAATGAAAGAAGCCAATGCGGTCTTGTTGATGGATAAATTTATCTACTACCTGAAGCAACACCGCTTATATACCCGCACACTTGGAATTATTTGAGTCTCTAAAAATGAGGGGATCTCTGAGCATATTACCCCCTGACAAATATGGGATACCGATCCCGTAAATTAAGGAGATACACATGGCTCACCTCATCGACACCATGGCTTACACCGGCCAAACCCCGTGGCATGGCCTTGGCAATGTCTTGCCCCCACAACAATCCCTCGATATATGGCTACAGGCTGCCGGGATGGATTGGACTGTCGAGCAGAGCGACGTGATGTTTAACGTCGCCTCCGATGCACTGCATATCCGCCCCTACAGCGACAGCAAGGTACTTTATCGCTCCGATACCCTTGCTCCCCTGTCGGTGGTCTCAAGCCGCTACAACGTGGTACAGCCCCACGAGGTGCTGCACTTCTATCAAGATCTGGTAGAAGCCGGTGGCTTTGAGCTGGAGACCGCAGGCTCGCTCAAAGGGGGCCGCAAGCTGTGGGCACTGGCCAAGACCGGTCAGGATCTCAAGCTAACTGGCGGTGACTTGGTGAAATCCTATCTGCTGCTGGCAACCAGCTGCGATGGCACGCTCTGCACCACGGCGCAATTCACGTCTCTGCGGGTGGTCTGCAACAACACTCTTCAGATGGCACTGCGCGGCGCTACCGGCGCAATCAAGGTGCCCCACTCCACTCAGTTCGATGCCGCAGCAGTCAAAGAATCGCTTGGGCTAGGGCTCTCTCATTGGGATGAGTTCAAGGTGCAGACCAAGGCACTGGCACAACGGCCAGTCGCCCCTGAAGAGGCGCTGCGCTTTTTCAGCGACCTATTGGCACAACCGCTCGATGAGGAGAACATCATCCTCACCAAGCCGGTACAACGGCTGCATGAGCTCTATCAGGGCGCTGGTATGGGCTCAGAGCTTGCCAGTTCCCGCAATACCGCCTGGGGGCTGGTCAATGCGGTCACAGAATACGTGGACCATCATCGCCGTGCTCGCAGCCAAGATCACCGGCTCGATTCCGCCTGGTTTGGTCAGGGCGCTCAACTCAAATCCCAAGCCCTGAATCAAGCCCTCACCCTGCTGCAGTAATTCCTCTTCCCCATTCAAACCGCATAACGAACTCACCCGGACTGGCACAAGCCAATCCGGGCGTAGCCATTTATGCCGTCAACAAGGAATAGTCATGAAAGCAAAAGCCAAGTATGGCCAGGCCCTGCGGCTGGCCTCCACTACCCAGTTAACCCGCGAGCAGTGGCTCGCTATCCGCAAACTCGGCATTGGTTCCTCCGATGCCGCCGTGGCCGTGGGGCTCTCCCCCTACAAATGTCCGCTCAGCCTGTGGCTGGAAAAGACCGGTCGCAAGGAACCGGAAGATATCTCCCACAAGGAAGCGGTGCTGTGGGGCATCGAGCTGGAACCGGTCTTGGCGCAGGTTTATGCCAAACGCACCGGCTTTCGTGTACGCCGGGTCAATGCGGTACTGCAACACCCCGAGCAACCCTTCATGCTCGCCAACCTCGACCGGGAGGTAGTCGGCCATCCCGATGGGCCGGGCATTCTGGAGATCAAGACCGCCAGCTATCACAGCGCCCCCCAGTGGGAGGAAGGTGTGCCGGTGGCTTACCAGTGTCAGGTACTGCATCAACTGGCCGTTACCGGCCATGCCTGGGCCGAAGTGGCAGTGTTGATCGGCGGCCAGGATTTTCGGATTTACCGTATCGAGCGTGACGAAGAGAAGATCCAGGATCTCACCGAGCGGGAAGCGCAGTTCTGGCTGATGGTGCAACAAGACCAGCAGCCCGAGCCTGACGGTTCCAGCGATGCCGCCAATGCCCTGAGCTGGCTCTTCCCCCGCGATGATGGCCAGACGGTGGATCTCTCCGATTCCCCCGAGTTCAACCAGCTGTTTGGCGAGCTACTGCGCTTGCGTGAGCAGAAAGAAGCGGTCGAGCTACAGGAGTCACAACTCAAGCAGCGGCTGCAAGCCACCTTGGGCGAAGCGACAGCCGGGCTGTTTGCCAACGGCAAGATCACCTGGAAGCGCAGCAAAGACCGGCTGGCACCGGATCTGGATAAGCTCGGTCAGGATCATCCCGACCTGCTCACCCGTTATGTCAGACCGGTGCCCGGCGTGCGCCGTTTCACCATTCAACCCCTGAGGCAAACACCATGATCAAAGGACTGGCGATTACCCCGCCCGTGATCGGGCGGATCTGCATCGGCAAGCTGGTGCAAAAACAGGATAAGTGGGTGCCGGAGAAGGACGACAGCTTCACCCTCACCACCCAGATACAACAAAAGGGGGGATGGTTGCTCCATCCCCTGCATCAACACTACTCATCGCAAAAGAAAGGTCAAGGGCAGGAGCAGACCAAGATCCGCGCCATTCCGGTGCGAGTGCTGTTCAACGACAGCGACCTGAACCTACGGGCGGAATACAGCGCTTTTGACCGGCAAACCGGCAGGCCTCTGTGTGTCGGTAATGGGGAGGTGGCAAGACGCGTGGGGGCACAAGGCATGGAGGAGGTCAGCTGCCCTGGACCAGAGCGCTGCGCCTTTGCTGGACAACAGGGCTGCAAGCTGTACGGACGACTGAACCTGTTTGTGGAGGGGCAAGGGGATGAGCTGGGCAGCTTTATCTTCCGCACCACCGGCTACAACTCGGTACGCACCCTGGCGGCCCGGCTGAAGTACCTGGAGGCTGTGAGCGGTGGCCATACCCGCTACCTGCCGCTCACTCTGCGGTTGCGAGCCAAGAGCACAACACAGTCCTACCGCACACCGGTCTACTACGTGGATTTGACCTTGCGGGAAGAGACCAACCTGACTGAGGCAGTCAGACAGGCACAGGAGGCTGCCAAGCGTGACCAAGACGCAGGCTTGGCCATCGACCAGATGGAGCAGGCCGCGCGCGAGTTGCTGCGTAACGGCCAGTTTGAGGATATCGATGAAGAGGTGCCGATGTTACTGGAGGAGTTCTTTCCCAAGGCCGAGACGCCAGAGGCATCCTCCGCATCACCGTCAATGGCAGTGGCCACGGTGTCAGCACGCCCCCGTCCTCGTTCCTCCCCCCTAACCAGTAAGCTTGGCAAAAGCGCTGACCCTTCGTCATCCCATGCCTGATCCCGGTATGGCCGATGCGCTGCGTAGGTATGGTGATAAATCCTTTCAGATCAATTCGTAGCGATGCGTTCGACTGCGACCTCACGACGGGACGTCTGTCACAAAACGGCCCGTCGCTTATTCCCATCACTGGTTTGGGGTCAATAGATCAAGCCCTATTGACCCTCACGAAATAGGCACCTTTTTCAGCCATTTCCCACCCTTTTCAGGTCAATAAGGTCTCTTTGAGGCTTTTGACCCAGGGTGTCAGTGTACCTTGCCCTATTGACCGGGAGGAGACCATGGCACTGCTAGGTTATGCACGCGTGAGCACTGTGGGCCAGAGCCTGGATACCCAGCTTCAGGCGTTGGCCGAGTGCAGCAAGATTTTCCAGGAGAAGGTGAGCGGAGCCCGCGATGACCGGCCCCAACTCGCCCAGCTGTTGGAATGTGTGAATGAGGGGGACGTAGTGATGGTGGCCAAGCTGGATCGCTTGGCACGCAACACTCGCCACCTGTTGGAAATTTCGGAGTACCTGCAACAGCGGCAAGTGGCCCTGCGCGTTGTGAACCTGGGGATCGACACCTCGACCCCGACCGGCAAGTTGATGCTGACCATGATCGGTGCTATCGCCACCTTCGAGCGTGAACTGATGCTGGAGCGCCAGGCTGAGGGGATTGAGCTTGCCAAGCGGCGCGGAGCCTACAAGGGCCGCAAGCCCACCGCGATGGCAAAGGGGCTCGAGGTGCTGACGCTGGCCAAGCGCGGGTTACCCAGGGCCGAGATCGCGAGGCAAACGGGGATCAGCATCTCCAGCGTACAGCGCATCCTCAGGACAACAGAAAAATAATGCCGGGGTATCTCCCGGCGTATCGGATTCGTATTCAACACCAAGGAAGAAAAATAATGAAAAAACATCATCATCTTTCATTAATTGCCGCTTTGGTCCTCAGTGCCTGCGGCGGTGGCAGCGACGGCAGCAACAGTGATAATGGCGGCAATGGTGCTCCCGCCGATATCACCCTAACCGGTCGCGCCCTCTCTGGGGACTATCTAGCAGGGCAAACAATTTGCCTGGATTTCAATGCCGACCAGCAATGTGACAGCAACGCCCCACGAACAACCACCGATAGCCAAGGGCGCTTTACCTTCACCCTGCCCGAAGCCCAACAAGCTGCGGCCAGGCAGGCATGGGCCATCGTGGCTCCAACAGCAGAGCCAGCGGGCGCATTACATCGCGCTGCTCGCTCAATCAGCAACGCAATGGCGACGCCCATGATGCTCGGCTACTTTGACGGGGCCCAGTTTACTGTCAGCCCCTATACCCACCAGTTGGTCATTAGCACCAATCAGGCAGAGCGCCAACACCAGTATCAATCCAGTATCGCGGCCAAGGAGAAACAACAGATTGCAAGCGAACTGGGGCTAACAACCCTGGCGGCCAATGCGCAAAAACTGTTTGGCGACTACCTGGCTGCGGGGGATGCACACAGCACAGTCCTGGCTGACGTCGCAGCAACCAGGGAGCAACAACTCCTTGAGGCGAACACTCTGCAAGCCCAGCTGGCCGAGTCGTTGGCCAGCAACAATCCGCAAGGCTGGACATCGGTACAGGTCAACGTGCGCAACCTGTGGTCAAACAGTTTCCACTTGCAAACCATGCAGCACCTTCGCCAACAAGAGGTTCTTTACAGTAAGCGCGTCGGCGCCATCGAAACCACGAAGACCGAAGGAACGCAGTGGTTACTTGATGAGAACGGAGGGGTTGACCCCTCGCTGACACTGCAGCGCTATACCAATGAGGTCACTAAAGATTGGGAGCAAAAACATTACCGCGAGTGGGCTAGCTGGGCATTTGATTACAGCCAGGACGGGAACGCCAGCTTCAGGGGGGAGAAGGCAAGTCAGGGCACCTTTAGTCAGGACGCCGATGGCCTCTACAGCTACCACACGATAGAGTTCTACAACGAGGGAGACCCGGCATCTGAAGGCGCGGGCTCACGGCCTGAGCTGACCTATTGTGATGGGTTCGACATTCAGGCGGAAATGACCCGCTGGAGCGCCAACCCAGACAACATCGCCGTTGACCACTGCGTGGCCTTCGTGCAAAAGCGGGATATCGTGGAGAGCGTGGATGCCCAAGGGGCCTGGGTCAACAGCGACACCATGACCGAATGGCAAAAACCCAAAGAGGTTAATAGTTGGTTGGTGAATGACAAGATGCCGCCCAGTTACCATGAACCCCGTAGCCAACGCGTCACGGCGCAGGGGGATGTTCAGCGTATCACTCAATACGACTGGCACGCCCTCACCCTCAACGCCCCCAGCCTGGGCCAGTCGCCATTTAACGTAAGCCGTGATGAGCTGCAACAGCACAACGGCGATAAGACCATCAAGCTGAGCCAACCCCTGTGGCGTTATGGCAGCAAGCTCGGTAACAGCATAGCCGGCTTCGAGCGGGTGGAATTACAAAACTACAACCCAACCCGCTGGGGACGTTATAGCGATGCCTACATTGAGCAGGACCACCAGCAACAAGCTGGCGGCTTTACCCTCCAAAACCGCTTCTTCCAGCTGGACGAGCGTCAACCGGAAGGTGTCGCGCAACCCCTGAACCTAAAGTTCGCGGACAATGTCACCCCGTTCTCGACCCAGTATTGGCAGTTTGATAACGCAACCCAAACGCTGAAAGTGAAACATCACTACCAACCGGTGACCGGGGAAATTGTGTTTGTGCTGCCTTGGCCCCGGTTCGTCATTGAGGGCAATCCGATGAAGCTGGAGGCCTCCATCCAACTGCAACCAGCAAGCGGTCTGCCGAGCGCTATGCAAGTCACCCGCGTAGATGATGGCCAGCCAATCAGCTCGCCTACCTTTGCCCAAGGGCTCTTTAATTCCCCCCTGCGCTGGACTGTCACACCCTCCACCTCCGAACCAGATGTGACAACCCTGGTTGAGTTGCTCTTTGGCCAGGCGCCGTTTGGCTTTACCGCCGACCGGGATACCAGCGCACTTCGGCAGTGTGAGTTGGGTCGCAGCGACACCAGCGTCCAGCAACACCTGCTGTTTGCACCGATTGGCGGAGATATGGTGCTGAACGTGACCTGTCACGAAACGAGCGGTGATTGGGTCATGGAGCAGTATCTGCTGCGTATCACTACCCCCTTTAACGGCACGGCCTTCCAAGCAGAGCTGCTGGACTATGCCGAAGGGGCCAACATCTACCGTGATGAGCCACGCCAGCGCTATCCGCTGACCTTCATCAAGCAGTCATAGCCACAACCCTGCCCCTGGCCAATCTGATTGGCCAGGGGCTTTTTCATTGCTACGGCTCCTCACTGGCGTTCCATCGCCAATTGGGGAGTCTTTGTTATGCACGATTAGGAGACATCATGAAACGTTACTTTGCTATCGCGGGCCTGCTTTTTCTGGCCCTGACCATCAACATCGCCTGGACCGGCAAAGCCCCTTGGCTCGGATTCTGGGGGCTGACCGCCACCTTCGTGTTCGGCACACTCTTCACTGGCGTTGGCATGTGTATCGGGGAGTGGTTTCGCCGTTTTACTCACCCGGACTGGATCTCGACCAGCGGCGCTGTCGAGACCTTCAAGGCCAAGATATTTTGGCTGATGGGGCCACAGGCCATCGGGGCGCTGATCGGCTTCTTCGCCTTTCAGGGCTTTATGAACAACATTCTCGGCTATGCCGTTTAAGGAGCGTGGGATGCATCAATGGATAATAGCCCTGCTGGGCTTACTGCTGACGCCCGCAGTACTGGCGTTTGGAGACCATGGCCGCTGGAACGATGGCTGGGGGCAGGGTGTGACGGAGTATTCGGCAACGGTTGATGACGCGACCTATCTCTATCTCTCGTGCCGGATGGGCCAGCTTAGCCGCATCGAACTCAACCAAGCGGGCCAAGCACCTACTGAAACCGTTTGGCTACGCATCGATGGCCATACCTATCCCCCGCTATCGAGCATGGTGGCAGGCAATGACAGCAAGGCGTTTTATGACATGTGGGCCGCGCTGCGCTCTGCCAAGTCGCTGCAAGCCACCACCCAGGATGGCCGCACCGTTGAGCTGCCGGTAGCGGGTGTACAAGAGGTCCTGTCCGCCGCAACAGACGCTGCCTTCGACTGTGCCTTTCCAGCTCCGGAGCCTGAGCCAGCTGCTGCCCCCTTGAACTTTGAACTTCGCGCACAGCAGGGCGTACTGCAGGTCGTGTCTCGTAATGACCCTGTCACGATCAATGACATCACCATCAACCGTGGCCAGTGTCAGTTGGTTCGGGAAGTGCCGAGCAATGATTGTATCAGCGGTCGCGTGAAATGGAGCACCTGTCTCGCCAGTAAAGACAGGCTGAAGCCAGAGTACATCAAGCAGGTGTTCCCTGTTGCCATGAACTTTGGACAGCAAGCCCGGTTCACCCTCAAGTCAACACCGCTGTGCCGAGTACTGGAGGTAGTTATTCATACCGACCGGGGGGATGCCGGTTACACCTTCGAGTGAGCCACGCCCAACCTCGCTATGCCCGGTCTCGTACCGGGCTTTTTGTTTTCTAAAAGGAGCAGACATGCAACCTGGTGACCATCTGGTCGTAAGCAGATGGGGCTATGACCATCACGGCCTCTACGCGGGCAATAACCAAGTCATTCACTATACCGGGCCTTTCTCGAGTGAAGGCCCGGTGACAGGGCGGATTATTGTCTCATCGTTGGAGATATTTACAGGCAATGGCGACTGCTACCTGCGTGACTACAGCCACCGTTACTACAGCCCGAGCGAAAGCTTGGCGCGAGCACACCAACGGCTGGGAGAGCGGGCCTACAACCTGCAGTTCAACAACTGCGAGCACTTCGTGACCTGGTGTATCCAGGGTGTGCACCACAGTGAGCAGGTAGACCAGGCGTGGAGTACCGTCTTGCTAGTCATCACGCTTGCACAAACGCCACTGCCGCCGATCCGCACCACCGTACCTACGTTCCCCGCACTATTCACACCGCTGACGAACACGTTACCAACCTGGCTTCTGCCCTGGCGACTGCGCTAGTCCGACCCCTTTATTCGGAGTTCACCATGACCATTCCCTTTTTTCGGGACGGCTTTGCCCTGCCCGTAGCACCGGCTCTACTGGAGCTGCTTGACCAGGAAATCGCTAAAACCGACCTCAATCTGGAGCGTTTAACCCAACTGACCTTCAACTTTTGCAATCCCGGCTACACACCCGAACAAGGGGGCGTCCATCCGGTCGAGCTCCGCCTGATACGTGGTCTGGATGGCTGGTTGTTCGATTACGTCACTGATTTCAGCTACCAGGGGCTGGGTCCGGATGCTGAGCTCTACAAGGAGCTCGACTTCAACTTCCTTGATGGTGAGCACTATCTGCAGGGATGGGGACCGCTGCCGCCAACAGAAGCCCATGAACTCTTTCACATGTGGCAGAACAGTTTTCTTGCCTACGCCCAACTGGGCTTTTTTACCGTCACCGTCAGTGGTGACTAACGAGGCCTGATGCCCAAACAACCGATAGCCGTTGAGCTGGAGGCCATCAATCGAGAGGGGGAGACACAGGTGGTACGTGACAGTGGCCTGACCGTGCAGGGCTACGGCGTCTACCTGCGGGCCGTGGAGGCCAGCGGACTGGCGCTAGCCACTTGGGTCACTGACTGCGACACCATCGGCCCAGCTTACGAACTGGCTGAGCGCTTGAGCCTAGCGCTGGCCGTCCCGCTCACCATTCTGGTCCCAGAACCGCTGATGCCGATACAGAGTGAATCCGCCGCCACGGCAGGAGCCATCACGACGGCCAGCTGAACTACCCTCAAAGTGAACCAACAACATTTCTACCTTTAACCCCGACATGCTTCCTGCGTGCCGGGGTTTTGCTTTTTCTGGAGACCACCATGCGTTACTACAAACTGAAAGCCGGGGAATGCCCCGGCACTTATGTCGTCACCGAGCCCGTGACCGAGCAAGACCTGTTGCGCATCGCCAATCAGATTGCTCGCAAACGCCTGGCCAAAGGCACTACCATCACCAGTACCACAGAGGCCGCCGAGCGGCTGCAAACTCTGCTACAAGACCGGGAACATGAAGTGTTTGGCGCACTGTTCCTCGACTCCCAACATCGCGTACTGGCTTTTGAGGAGCTGTTTCGCGGTACCCTCGATAGCGCCAGCATCTACCCACGGGAAGTGGTCAAGCGGGCCCTGATACTCAATTGCGGGGCCATCATCGCGGTCCATAATCACCCCAGTGGTGACCCGGAACCCAGTCAATCAGACCGGGTCTTTACCCAAGCCCTCAAAGAGGCCTTGGCGCTGGTCGATGTGCGATTGCTTGACCATCTGGTGGTCGGTGCAGAGGGCGTGGTATCCCTGAAAGAGAGAGGTCAGCTATGACTCTAACTCTAGGTAAGTCACACCTCACCGCCCTCGATATCCTCCTCGAATTGCGCTGCTGGCTTGCAGACAACGTCGAAATGCAGGCCGAGCCCGCCATCGTGACTCACCTACCCAATGGCTACCTGCTCACCCAGGCTGACTGCATCGACGCTATCGATACGCTGCTGCATCAGCTACGCCATTAGCTACTCAAAGAAGGGACAAGCACCATGCGATTACCCAATCCCTATTCCCTTGAGGAAACCCTCGAGAAGCTGCGCCATGGCCTGGCAGTCGCCAGCAACGAAGATGCCCTGACGTTGCTGGAGAAGGCCGTCACCAAGGCGCGTGATGACGAGGCCTATGCCAAGCGGCTTGAAGAGACCCTGCTGCAAGGATCCACCATCGAGATCCGCGAGTGTCTCAGTTGCTTTGGCGACTACGTCGAGCGATTCCGAGACGTGCCGCCCTATTACCCGCATCACGATGCCGTCAACGGCATTGATTGTGCGCTCTACGCCATCCTGTTTGATGCTGCTCACCCAGACGCAGAGCAGGCACACGAATAACGCCAGCATCCCCAAAACCGGATCATCAGCGCCAACACAATGATCCGGATATCCCGACATCACCCACAAGGCCACCTCACCGAAGGTGGCCTTTTGCATTTCAAGGAGTCACCCCATGTCTGCCTTCATGATCGATCGCCAAGATTACCTTGCCTTTGCCGTGCAGTTACACCGCTTTTGCAATGCCCCGATGCCACCGCACTACACCCTTGAGTTGCTGCGCTCCCTCTGGTGGCTACCGCCAGCAGACACCACCAGTACCTGGACGTGGCGGGTAGATCGGTTAGTACGACTGATGATGCTCGCCAATCGGCGGGCGGTCTGGCATCGCTATCAGCTAGGGCGTCAGCAGGACCAGAAGGAACCGCGCCAGCACTGCTCTACCAAACTGAGTCCATTTAAACCTGCCCACCGTTACCACCAGGCACCACTCACCGATAGCGAGCTGGTGGCGCTGTACAAATTCACCTGCTGCGCCCTGTACCAATCGAGTGAATGGAGCGGGAGCCCTGAGCAGGCACCTCGGCTTGTGAAGGTAATACAGCAGTTGCAACAGGCTCTCGCGCAAGACGTGCTGACCCGGTTGTCACTGTGGGAGCAAGCCCCTTGGGGGGAGATGTGATGAACCATTCCATCACTCTGACAGTGACAAGCTCACCACCGAGCTCAACCGCCCAGATAGCACAACGTATCTCTGATGACATGGCATACCTGCATCACCGTCTCGGGGATGGGGTCAGCGATGAACTGGGCATCAGTATCAGCTATCTAGTCGAACAATTTGCGCTGCTGGCAACGGCTTACCGAGCACCTGCAGAAAGGGAGAAATAACAATGATTGAGTTCAACGACAGCTTTAGCCAGGCCGCCGTAGCGGAGGCCATGTGTGCCCATCCAGCACTCGCCAAGCTCATCAGTCAGCAGTTGATGCTGCCGGGCTTTGCCTATGCCCACGATGTGGAGGGACGGCGTATTGGCGGCCCGCTGGTTGCACCCAACCCGGTACTGCACAAGACCACGCTCTTTGTCAGCCCACGAGATATGCGTGAACACCTGCCACGAGAGATTCACTTCGCCCGCTTTCGCTGCGCCTGTAATGCAGCGGGTCAACCGGTCGGCGAGTGGCAACGGGTGATTGTTGGAGCCTACGTCAACCACGGCAGTAACGACACGCCGGATTGGAGTAGTCATACCTGAGTCACGGCCACCAGTACAAACAAGACCCCACACAGCCCCTCACACCGAGGGGCTGTTTGCATTTGAAGGAACCCCAACCATGCATGACTTACGTGATTACAACACCCTGACCGCTCAGCAGCTCACCGTTGCCATCGGCCAGCTCAACCACAACACCGCATCGAAGATAATGACCCACCTCGCATTGCGGGCCAGGCAGTCGCCCCCGCTTGGTAATGGCCGTAGCAGAGCCAAGACCCTCAAACTGCTGCGCCGGGTCAAGAAAGCCCGCAAGGCGGGGCGTATCCCGTTCGAGCTCACCGTAACGGGTTGCCGCATCGACCGAGGCAGCCATCAGGCTGACCGTTACTACTACGACCGCACGCTACTGGCTCAAGGTTGGCAGCAATACGATACCGAGGATGACGCGTGGTATTTCGGCATCTGGATTAACACCGAGAAGCTGGAGACCTTTACCTACGCCGAAGGGGATACCAGCCATGTGATTGCGCCGAACGTTGAGGCGTTTCGCGCTGAATTGGCACGGCTCTACCAGTACCACCCACAAGCCCCGGCGTTTATCAGCATCGACCAAGAGGCTGGCGTTGTGACCCACCATTTTGAAGCCAAACCGGAGGTGTGACATGGCGAAAAGCATCACCATCCGGGTGCCGGGCAAGCATCCACAGACCGGCGAGCTCACCACCTTCGAGCTCAAGGGCCAGCGCATGGATATCAACATCGGCGGGCAGGCCGTGCCCTTCCTCATTCACGGGAGGGGGATAGGGACGTCGCTCACGCACATCCCTAGCGGCTACCGCATAGCCCTGCTCGGTGGTTGGCTCACCGCGCGTTACGCAATCCCTGAGAATAAGCCCAGCAGAACAGCCTGCGCCCAGATGGCCATAGACCGGCTGGTGGCCCAGTACGGCTCACGGCACCTGCTGGACCGGCTCAATTGCAAGCCGGTTATCAACGAGGCGACTGACTGAGCTCGTTGACGCCCCACTGTCTCGCTCATCCACAAACAGCATAAAGGGCCAGCCCTCACAGGCTGGCCCTTTGCATCACTGGAATCACCGAACATGACCCGTCTTATCACTGGGCTCGAGGTGCATCACTATGCCCCCGAGCTTAACAAACTGCATCTGCGTAACCGGCAGACGTTACCCGCTCCCGGCATCACCACCATCAAAGAGGCCAAAGCCCGCCTTTTTGGCCACTGGCTGCCAGGGCATCAGGTGACCATAACCGTGAGTCACCCTGACTACGTCAATCTCTCACGGCTCTACCGGGGGCGGCTGGCCTGTCTGACCGACCTTCCCGAGCACCTGACCAGATTGCGCCAGCGTCACAACGTACCCGGCACCTGCATCGACATTGAACTGAGGTATCGCTAATCATGACCACAATCCACCCCACATGCTCTGCCACACACCATCCAGATCACCAGGCTCTCACACCGCTCCCCAGCATCAGCTGGGGTCTGCCGCGTGATATCTCTCCACGTTTTGGCGCTCGTCTGATACAGAGCCGCTACCGGCTCGATTTTCTATCCGATCGGGCCAGTCTGATAGGTGAATGGAGTGAGGCGCAGATAGCCAAGCTCGACCTGGCTTTCCCGGAGATCATCAAGGCACTGGAAGCCAATCTGCTGACCGGCGAACTGGATGCCCAGCATCAGCACTGCATCACTATCCAGCACGGCGGCTTTACCTGCGAAGCCGATACCCTGGGTAGCCACGGCTATGTCTACTTAGCCATTTACCCAGCGACCAACATGGACGCCAATCCTGAGCGCAAGGCGTGACCACCAATCCGCTTGTGGTCACATTTTGGCGCCTACTCATCCGTGATTAATGGGATAGATCGTGGGGAAAGCCAATTCATGGCCTTCCTTTTGTTTTTTGCCTGCCAACTTGAGGCGTTGACTATCTCATCTTTGCAAGAACAACGATGCACCGTGATCGCCATTACGCGTGACATTACGCATAGTGCTGCGGGGTTCATTTGTATAAACTGCCCGCCAGATAATGGATAGACAACTGACGGGCCGGACTTTTTCTCGCCGATGCATCACCTTGGCTGCATCGCTTTCTGTTGACCCACCACCCTGGATAGGTCCCTGCTGCGCCTGCAAGGCTCGGCATGCGCCGTTCCGTCAGTCTGACGACTTGGCCCGCATCCTCACTTTGGCTTTCGCGCAGGTGGGCTGTGACGGCAACACGCATAACCGGAGAACCCCATGACCTACCCCAACGAGCTCAGCCTGGCGCTGCTGGCCGCCGTTCCTGAAGATGGCAGCAGTATCGGCAACCAAGCCCTGATGGAAACCTTGAAAGCCCAATTCAGCGACCTGACCGATGAGGTATTTACCGCCGCACGCGATGCCCTACTGGAACAGGGCGTACTGCGCAAGGGGCGCGGTCGGGGCGGGGCTGTGCTCCGGGTGTTGGATGGCGAAGCAGCCGCTGCAGCACCACGCAAAGCGAAAGCCAGTGGAAAGGGCAAGCAGGCCAAGGATGAGCCGCAAGTTACCGGTATCGAGGGGCTGAAGAAGACCCTGTGGGCTGCCGCAGACAAGCTGCGTGCCGACATGGACGCCGCCGAGTACAAGCACATCGTGCTGGGCCTTATCTTCCTCAAGTACATCTCCGACTCCTTCGCTGCCCGTCGAAGCGAACTGACCCGCCGCTTTGCCGATGAGAGCGACGAGTACTTCCTCTACGACTGTGACGATGAGCTGCTGGCCGAGGAGCTGGAAGATCGCGACTACTACCGTGAGGTGAACGCCTTCTGGGTACCGGAAGGGGCCCGTTGGGAGGGGCTGCGCGCCCATGCCAAGCAGGCCGATATCGGCAAGCGCATTGACGATGCGCTGACCCTGATCGAGCAGGAGAACCCACGGCTCAAGGGCATCCTCGACAAGCGCTACGCCCGTGCCCAGTTGCCCGATGGCAAGCTCGGCGAGCTGGTGGATCTGGTTTCCAAGATTGGCTTTGGCAGTGATGTCAGTGAAGCCCGCGACATCCTGGGGCAGGTTTACGAGTACTTCCTTGGCGAGTTTGCCAGTGCCGAGGGCAAGAAGGGGGGCCAGTTCTACACGCCTGCCAGCATCGTCAAGACACTGGTGGCGGTACTTGCTCCCCATCATGGTCAGGTCTACGACCCCTGCTGCGGTTCAGGCGGCATGTTCGTGCAGTCGGAGAGGTTTATCGAAGCCCATGGCGGCAAGCTGGGTGATGTCTCCATCTACGGTCAGGAGTCGAACCCGACCACTTGGCGGCTGGCGGCGATGAACCTCGCCATCCAGGGGATGGACTACAACCTCGGGCGCGAAAACGGTGATACCTTCACCCGCAATCAGCACCCGGACTTGCGGGCTGACTTTGTGCTGGCCAACCCGCCGTTCAATATCAGCGACTGGTGGCATGGTAGCCTCGAGGGGGATCCACGCTGGGTCTACGGCACGCCGCCTGCGGGCAACGCCAACTACGCCTGGCTGCAGCATATGCTCTACCACCTCAAGCCAACTGGCCGTGCCGGTATCGTGTTGGCCAACGGTTCCATGAGCTCTAGCCAGAATAGCGAGGGCGACATTCGCCGTGCCATGGTGGAGGCGGACGTGGTGGAGTGTATGGTGGCCCTGCCGGGTCAGCTCTTCACCAACACCCAGATCCCCGCCTGCCTCTGGTTCCTTGCCAAGAACAAGACCCGCCGCCAAGGCGAGGTGCTGTTTATCGATGCCCGCAAACTGGGCACCATGACCAGCCGGGTGCAGTGCGAACTCGATGAGCACGCGATTGCCCGTATTGCCGATACCTTCCACGCGTGGAAAGGGGACGGGGAGTGCGATCAGTCTTACGAGGATGTCGCGGGATTCTGCCGCAGCGTAACCTTGGCTGAGATCGCCGAACACGGCCATGTGTTGACCCCTGGCCGCTATGTAGGGGCCGAAGAGGTGGAGGAGGACGATGAGGCCTTTGCCGACAAGATGGCGCGCTTGACCAAGCAACTGGGTGATCAGATTACCAAGGGAGCCGAGCTGGACCAGTTGATTAGACAGAAGCTGGGAGGGCTGGGGTATGAGTTCTGAGTGGCGCACTTTCCGTATTCAAGATATTGCTGCCGAAATGGGGGATGCCCCATTTGGGAGTAACCTGAAAAGTCATGATTACACCGAAACGGGTGCACTCGTTGTGCAAGGAAAAAATATCCAAGGTCGATCATGTGATTGGTCAGATAGACGCTATGTTAGCGTTGATAAATATCAGCAGTTGGTTCGGCATCAATGCAAAGAGGGGGACCTAGTTTTTCCTAAAGTTGGGACGATTGGTAAGGTCGGTATACTTAGTACGGCAAAAGGAATTGAACACTACCTACTCTCCACAAACACTATGAGGCTCCGAGTAAACGACAAGGTCGCGTGTCGTGATTTTGTCTATTACTATTTTGCTTGGCCTCGTACATCTGACTCGATCAAAGCTCATAACGCGAATTCAGTTCAGCCAGTTTTTAACTTCACGTCGTTAAAGAACTTTGAGATTACACTTCCCCCGCTTGAAGAACAGCGGTGTGCAAGCGCTTTTCTTTGTGCGCTCGACGACCGCATCGCTCTGCTGCGCGAGACCAGCGCCACGTTGGAGGCCATCGCACAGGCGTTGTTCAAGTCGTGGTTTGTCGACTTCGACCCGGTTCATGCCCGTACTCGTGAGGAGCAACCGGCAGGTCTGGCCCCCGAGGTCGCAGCCCTGTTCCCCGACAGCTTCGAAGAATCCCCGTTGGGCTTGGTGCCGAGGGGGTGGAGCCTATCCCAATTGAGCGAGGCCTATGAAATCAATCCAACACGAAAGCTGAAGAAAGGGGAGATGGCACCTTATCTGGACATGGCAAGTGTTGCGACGAGTGGGCATACCGTAGCTGGGGTGTCAGACCGCGAGATGGGTTCTGGCACCAAGTTTATCAACGGTGATACCTTGCTGGCACGGATCACGCCTTGCCTTGAGAATGGCAAAACAGCGTTTGTTGATTTCCTATCCCAAGAGCAAACTGGATGGGGGTCTACCGAGTTTGTGGTGTTACGCCCGAAGGCTCCATTACCGGCCTACCATGGCTACCTCTTGGCTCGTCACCCGGCATTTCGTGAACACGCAATCCAAAGTATGTCTGGTACGAGTGGGCGTCAGCGTGTGCAAAATGACGTATTGGGTCGTTATCTCGTCATCGTTCCTAGTGAAAAGGTGGCAATGGCATTTAACGATGTCATTTCCCCTCTCCAACAGAAGATTACCGAAAACCATCGGCAAGCCCAAACCCTCGCCAATTTGCGCGATACCCTGCTACCCCGCCTGATCACCGGCCAACTGCGCCTGCCGGATGCCGAGGCAATGGTTGCGGAGGCGCAAGCATGATACTCGCAACTGAGGCGCACTCCGCTACGCTTGTCGTCAAGTTGACCCAGGGGGCTGTTGATAATGGCTATATCAGCATCGGGCGCAACCAATTTGCCTTCTTTCCTGTGGATGTTATAGCGAATGACCAAGGTGAAGCAGATGCAGCTATTGAGCTGGTTTTGCCAACCGGAGAGAAGGTCACTACCGCCGTGCTGGGTAAGTTTGGCCGGTTGCAGAAACGCTTTGGAACCATGTTCAAGCAGTTGTCTGTATGTGCTGGCGATCAGTTGCAATTGGCCCGGATAGGCTCTGACCCCTATCGGTATCAACTTACCCATATTCCGAATGGCTCGATTATGACTCCTCCCACCCCATCCGCATCGCAGCAGGACGCTCCCATGCCACAACTTGCACCATCCCCACTCAACCAGATCCTCTATGGTCCCCCCGGCACCGGCAAGACCTACCACACCATCAACAAGGCGCTGGCCATTCTCGACCCCGTCTGGCTGGCCGAGCACGAGACGGATCGCCAAGCCTTGAAGACGCGTTTTGATGAGCTGGTAAAGGAGGGGCGTATCGACTTTGTGACCTTCCACCAGAGCTTCAGCTACGAGGACTTCGTTGAAGGGCTGCGGGCGTTTACCCGAGAGGACGGCTCTCTGGAGTACCGGGTTGAGCCGGGCGTCTTTGCTCAGCTATGTGAGCTAGCTCAGAGCGAGTTTGCAGTGGTGCAGAATGAGACGCCAGCGGGTGACCCGTTCGACAGGGCGCTGCAGGAGCTGCAACGGCGCAGTGAGCAGGCCGAAGACCACCTGTTGCAGATGAAGACCGATAAGGGGATGCACTTTAAGGCGCGTTACAATCCCAAAAAAAGGACATTCAGCGTCTTTCAGCAAGACAACGGCATCGAAGGCTCGCGCTCCAGTGGCAACATGAAAAATGTCCGCCATCTCTACTACACGGGTGATCGGGGGGCGAGTGGCCCGTCTTACGTGAAGGGGATGCTCGACTACCTGGTTGAGTACTGCAATTTGCCTGATCCCAAGCATCGCGGCTTAGCACCGAAAAAACCATCCCAGCGCAAGCCATTCGTGTTGATTATCGATGAGATCAACCGGGGCAATGTATCGCGCATCTTCGGTGAGCTGATTACCCTGATTGAGCCAAGTAAGCGGGCTGGGCGCGACGAGGCGCTCAGTACCACGCTGCCCTACTCCAAGGACACCTTTAGCGTTCCTGACAACCTCTACCTTATCGGCACCATGAACACCGCCGACCGCTCCTTGGCCGGACTCGATATCGCGCTGCGTCGGCGCTTTGTGTTTGAAGAGATGCCGCCCAGGGCCGAGCTGCTTGATGGCGTTGTCATCGAGGAAGAGGGGCACAAGGTAGACGTAGGCCGCTTGCTGCGCACGCTGAACCAGCGCATCGAGGTGCTGTTGGACCGCGACCATTGCCTCGGTCATGCCTACTTTATGCCGCTCAAAGCGGCTGCCAAGCCAACCTTGGCGCAGTTGGGATACATCTTCCAGCATCAGATCCTGCCGCTATTGCAGGAGTACTTCTTTGAGGACTGGCAGCGCATCGCCTGGGTGCTCAATGATCATCGCAAGAGCCGCGCTGAGGCGATGTTCCTCGAGGCGCCCAAGCTCGAACTCAAGACCCTGCTTGGTGATATAGCGGTTGGGGGACAACGCCAACGTTGGAGCATCAATGAGAAGGCGTTTAGGCGTATTGAAGCCTATGCCTTGACCATCGAGGGTGACAAGGGGGCGCAGTGAAGGCTCCCATCACGGTTCGTGAGTATGGTCGGCTAACCGTTAGAGATAACGCTGTTGATACGCTGACGCTTGCCCATATAGACCGGGTTGATTTCGATTGGCTATGTCAGTTGAGCCAGCGCTACAAGGTATGCCATACACCCGCTCTTGCGCAGGTGGAAGATAGCCGGACCTTGCAACTGGACAACTACGTGGGGGTGATAGAGACCCCCACCGGGCAGGTTATCGAGATCCTGCCCAAGACCGCCAATGAGGATGACCCACTCGAGGATGGTCGTGAGTTGATCCGCCGGATGCTGGAACGAGCCCTGGATCTGCCCCCCCGTGAAACGGCGGAGGCGTCGCTGGAACGCTTTGATATGCCGCTCAACGAGTGGGTTATCGCGCGCTTTCTGGCCGAGCTCGATCAACTGGTCAAACGCGGCGTGCGCAGTGACTATCAGCGCCTTGAGGCGACCGAGCCGTTCTTGCGTGGTCAGCTGGATGTCGCCCGGCAGATGCGCCAGCCACCGGGCCGGGGCCACCACTTTGCGTTACGTTACGACCTCTTCTTGCCCGACCGGGCCGAGAACCGGCTGCTCAAGCGGGCGCTGGAGACCGTCGCCAATGCGACTCAGCACCCGGATAACTGGCGGTTGGCACAGGAGCTGCGCCACTTGCTGGTGGATGTGCCTGCCAGCCTCGACGTGGAAGGGGACTTCAGACTGTGGCGACATGACCGCTTGATGGCCCACTATCAAGGGGTTCGGCCGTGGTGTGAGCTTATCCTCTATCGTGCCATGCCGAGTGCCCTGAATGGCGAGTGGCGCGGCATCAGCCTGCTGTTCCCCATGGAGAAGCTGTTCGAGCGCTATGTAGAGTCGTGCCTGCGTGAACAGCTGTTGCCCGATGCCAACCTCAAGGCCCAGGTGGCCAGTCAGTACCTTTGCTCCCAGCAAGGCAAGCAGATGTTCCGGTTACAGCCGGACCTCTTGTTGCAGCACGGCAGCAAGCGTTGGGTGATGGATGTGAAGTGGAAGCGGCTCGATAGCAACGACCATGACGGCAAGTACGGCATCAGCCAGGGTGACCTCTACCAGCTGTACGCTTATGGCCACAAGTACCTGACCGAGCAAGATGATGGTCATCTGGTATTGATTTATCCATCATGGAGCCAGCTCAAAGTTCCACTCGAACCTTTTTGTTATGATGCCCGCCTGACGTTGTGGGTCTTGCCGTTTGACTTGGCTGCCAGTTCGTCCCACCGGCTGATATTGCCATGCCAGCCGGTGGCGGATTCTGCGTGCGAACTGCGTTTGCCACTGAGGCCCACCGAGCCCGCCTGACGGGCGTTTCTCCCTGTTGATGAGTGATGGTGCATGACCGAAGATCAGTTGGAACAAGAGGTGCTGGGGTGGTTGGCCGAAGTCGGCTATCGCGTGGTGTGTGGCTACGACGTTGCCCCCGATTCTGATAACCCGTGGCGTGAGCAGTTCCAGCAAGTGCTGCTGCGCGAGCGCTTGCGGGAGGCGATTGCCCGGCTCAACCCCTCCGTGCCGCTGGTGGCGCGTGAAGATGCGCTGACCCAAGTGGTCAACCTCGATACCCCAGCGCTGCTGTCGGCCAACCGGGCATTTCACCGCTTGCTGGTGAATGGAGTGCCAGTCCAGTACCAGCGCGATGGCGAAACGGTGGGGGACTTTGTCCGCCTCGTTGACTTCGAGCAGCCCACCGCCAACGAGTGGCTCGCCATCAACCAGTTCTCTATCAAGGGGCCCAAACACACCCGCCGCCCCGACATCATCCTCTTCATCAACGGGCTGCCGCTGGTGGTGCTGGAGCTCAAGAACCCGGCCGACGTGCATGCCGACATCTGGAAGGCATTCGACCAACTGCAGACCTACAAGGAGCAGATCCCCGACCTGTTCCAGTACAACGAGATCATGATTGCCTCCGATGGTAGCGAGGCGCGGATGGGATCGCTGTCTGCGGATGCCGAACGCTTTATGCAGTGGCGCACTGTGGATGGGGTCAACCTCGACCCCTACGGCGAGTTTGGCGAGCTGGAGACCATGGTGCGCGGCATTCTGACCCCGGCCATGTTGCTCGATTACCTGCGCTTCTTCGTGCTGTTTGAAGATGATGGCCGGTTGGTCAAGAAGATCGCCGGTTACCATCAGTTCCATGCAGTCAGGGCGGCCATCGCGCAGGTGGTGCTCGCATCGCGTCCAGACGGCAGCCACAAGGGCGGGGTGGTGTGGCATACCCAGGGCAGTGGCAAGAGCATCACCATGACCTGCTTTGCGGCCCGGGTGATGCGAGACGCCGCGATGGAGAACCCGACCATCGTCGTCATCACTGACCGCAATGACCTTGATGGCCAGCTGTTCGGGGTCTTCTCACTCTCGCAAGATCTGCTGCGCGAGGAGCCGGTGCAAGTGAGTACGCGAGGTGACCTGCGTGACAAGCTTGGCAACAGGCCCTCCGGTGGCATCGTGTTCACGACCATCCAGAAGTTCATGCCCGGCGAGGATGAGGACACGTTCCCTGTGCTCAGCGACCGCGCCAACATCGTGGTCATCGCGGATGAAGCACATCGAACCCAGTACGGTTTCAGCGCCTCGCTCAAAGCGCCAGGCAAGGTTGCAGAAGGGGCTGCGCGCTATCAGGTCGGGTATGCACAGCACTTGCGCGACGCGCTGCCCAACGCGACGTTCGTGGCCTTTACCGGTACGCCCGTATCAGCGGAAGACCGCGACACTCGCGCCGTCTTTGGCGACTACATCCACGTCTACGACATGCAGCAGGCCAAGGACGATGGTGCCACGGTTGCCATCTACTACGAGTCACGCTTGGCCAAGTTGTCACTTAATAACGAAGAGCTTCCCCACATCGACGACGAAGTGGATGAGTTGGCCGAGGATGAGGAAGAGAGCGAGCAGGCCAAGCTTAAGTCACGGTGGGCAGCCTTGGAGAAGGTGGTTGGCAGCAAGCCAAGAATTGAGCGGGTTGCCGCCGATCTGGTGGCCCACTTCGAAGAGCGCAATCAGGCGCAGCATGGCAAGGCCATGGTGGTCGCCATGAGCCGCGAGATTTGCGTGCACTTGTATGATGCCATCGTGGCCCTGCGCCCCGACTGGCATGACCCGGACCCCGACAAGGGGGCCATCAAGATCGTGATGACCGGTAGCGCTTCTGACAAGGCATTGCTGCGGCCCCACATCCATGCCACCCAAGTGAAGAAACGGCTGGAGAAGCGGTTCAAAGACCCGAGTGACCCGCTCAAGCTGGTCATCGTGCGTGATATGTGGCTGACCGGCTTCGATGCGCCCTGCGTGCATACCCTCTATGTGGACAAGCCGATGAAGGGCCACAACCTGATGCAGGCGATTGCACGGGTGAACCGGGTGTTCAAGGACAAGCAAGGCGGGCTGGTGGTCGATTACATCGGGATCGCCAACGAGCTCAAGAGCGCCATCAAGGAGTACACCGCCAGCAAAGGACGGGGCAAGCCGACCGTCGATGCCCATGAGGCCTACGCGGTGTTGGAGGAGAAACTCGATATCCTGCGCGCCCTGCTGCATGGCTTTGATTACAGCGACTACCTCACCGGTGGCCACAAGCTGCTCGCCGGGGCCGCCAACTTTATTCTTGGCCTTGAGGATGGCAAGAAGCGCTTTGCCGACAACGCGCTGGCGATGAGCAAGGCGTTCACGCTCTGCTGCACCCTTGACGAGGCCAAGGCAGTGCGGGAAGAAGTGGCCTTCTTGCAGGCGGTCAAAGTGTTGTTGACCAAGAAGGCGATCTCCCAAAAGAAGAAAACCGACGAAGAGCGCGACTTGGCCATTCGCCAGATCATCGGCAATGCGGTGGTATCGGGCGATGTGGTCGATGTGTTTGAAGCGGTGGGGCTCGACAAGCCCAATATCGGCCTGCTCGATGATGAGTTTCTGGCCGAGGTGCGCAACCTGCCGGAGCGCAATCTTGCGGTGGAGTTGCTGGAGCGACTGCTGGAGGGGGAGATCAAGTCGAAGTTCGCGACCAACCTCTCCCAGGAGAAGAAGTTCTCGGAGATGCTGACCAAGGTGATCGCACGCTATCAGAACCGCTCCATCGAAACCGCACAGGTGATCGAGGAGCTGATCGACATGGCCAAGAAGTTTGCCGCCGTAAGCAAGCGGGGGCAGGCCTTGGGCCTTAACGATGACGAGCTCGCCTTCTATGATGCGTTGGCCAACAACGAGGCGTCAGTGCGTGAGCTGGGGGACGAGATACTGGCCAAGATAGCCCATGAGCTGACAGCCAACCTGCGCCGTAGCGTGACCGTGGATTGGAGCAGCCGCGAAAGCGTGCGCGCCAAACTGCGGCTGATGGTCAAGCGCATCCTGCGCAAGTACAAGTACCCGCCAGACCAGCAGGAAGAGGCTGCTCAGCTGGTTCTGGCGCAGGCAGAGAGCTTGTGTGAGGTGTGGTGTTGAGTGGGGGAGGCGCGAGCCTCCCTCACCTTATCTATCAAGATGTGTAGATATGGCTTACTTCAGTATGACGCTGCCTGAAGGTATCTGGTTGGCCTCTTCGAGGCTCAGGTAGCGTGGGCCTTGTACGCTGGCCAGTGACTTGAATAACCACGGATGCGGCTTTAGCCAAGCTTTGGTGTCTTCGTAAACGTCTCCACCGACCACGAAGTAACGACCATCACACCCGTCATCGTGTAGTTCATTGGCATCAGGTGTCGAGAGTTTCAGCTGGCAGCCTTCGATGACAACCACGACTTGAGACTTGTAAACCCCAATGACGGTGGAGATTTTGTTGGCCATATCACTTGAAACCCGCCAAGCGCTAATGGCGCCCTTGTAAGCACCTCGGCTGGAGTAGGTCTCTACCAAGTTGACTACCAATGCCGTCACAATACGTACCTCGTTAAGTTGTTTGGAATGCGGTTTGTTGCTAGTGACCTGCATAGCCACCGATGAACGTGTTGATAGGGTC
This sequence comes from Aeromonas sp. 102P, assembly GCF_051920345.1. Classification (NCBI taxonomy): domain Bacteria; kingdom Pseudomonadati; phylum Pseudomonadota; class Gammaproteobacteria; order Aeromonadales; family Aeromonadaceae; genus Aeromonas; species Aeromonas sp. 102P. The sequence continues at coordinate 3,864,636 of NZ_JBQBCZ010000001.1, forward strand.
AGCGCGACTTGAAGTAGGCGACCTTTTCAAGGAAGTAGCGACCCAGTTCACCTTGATGTTGGTTCGCTTCGCTTTCTGCGCTGGCCAAGTGACCGTTGCGCTCCTTCCATACCGCATATGCGGCGGCCTTCTCGACCTCGACCCGTTCTTGCTGCTCTTTCGGTAGAGCACACAGATTGTGACTCATACTGACCTCTTTGTTATTTGTTGGCGCCATGGTACGCCATCACTGGCATGCGGGACTTGCGCTGGTTCAAAGGTGGTGCGCTATAATGCCTGTATATAAACACAGGTATTTTGCCATGAAGCTGTTAACCCCAGACCCATCACCCGCCGAGGTGACCATCCCGCTGTTCTTGCACCGCGCCTCTTGCGGCTTTCCCAGCCCAGCCAGCGACTATCTGGAAGGGAAGTTGGACCTCAACACCCACTGCGTGGCCCACCCTGCAGCAACCTTCTATCTGCGTGCCGAGGGGGAGAGCATGACCGGGGTCGGCATCTTTCCCGGTGACTTGCTGGTGGTCGATAAGAGCCTCACCCCGCGCCATGGTGATGTGGTGATTGCACAACTCGATGGCGGCTTCACGGTAAAGACCTTGCAGCTCAAGCCGAGGTTGCGGCTGTTGCCAGCCAATCCGGCGTTCGCGCCTATCGACCCTTGTATGAGTCTCTCCCTGGAGTTGTTCGGAGTGGTCACCCATGTGATTGGCAATCTGAGGCAGCGTGATGGCTATAGCGCTCGTTGATGTAAACAACTTCTACGCCAGCTGTGAGCGGTTGTTTCGCCCTGAGCTGCGTGGCCGCCCGATCGTGGTGCTCTCCAACAACGATGGATGCGTGGTGTCGCGCAGCCCCGAAGCCAAGGCGATGGGTATCAAGATGGCCGGGCCCTACTTCAAGATCCGCGAGCAGTTCGAGGCGCATGGCGGTGTGGCATTCAGCTCCAACTACGCGCTCTATGGAGACATGTCTGGCAGGGTGATGAGCACGTTGGAGACCATGGCCCCCGAGCTGGAGGTCTACTCTATCGATGAAGCATTCCTGTCACTGTCGGAGTCGTTTGCCGGGGACCTCATAGCCTATGGGCAACAGATCCGGCAGCGAGTGTGGCAGTGGACCGGCCTAACGGTAGGGGTTGGGATCGGCCCCACCAAGACCCTTGCTAAGCTGGCCAACTATGCAGCCAAAAAATGGCCTGCCACAGGCGGCGTCGTGGATTTGCGTGACGAGCTGCGCCGTGCACGGCTGATGGCTATCACCCCGGTGGACGAGGTGTGGGGCATAGGACGGCGCTTGGGAGCCAAGTTGGTGGCACAAGGCATCAACACCGTTGCTGACCTGGTGGCTAGCGACGCCAAAGGGTTACGCGCCCAATACGGCGTGGTGGTCGAGCGAATCGTACAGGAGCTGCGTGGCCTGCCTTGCGCAGAGCTGACCGTTGAACCGGCGGCGAAGCAGCAGATCCTCTCGAGCCGTTCCTTTGGTGAGCGCGTGACTGACCGTGGAGAAATGGCCCAAGCGTTGTCAGGCTTTATGGCTCGCGCAGCCGAGAAGTTGCGGGCCGAGGGGATGTGTTGCCAACGGGTGCACCTGTTCGTGCGAACCAGCCCCTTTGACGAACGAGCTCCTTACTACAGTGAGCAGGCTGGCGTCCGACTGGTCTGCCCTAGCGATGATACCCGGTTGCTGCTGCAGCAAGTGAACGTGCTGCTACCGCAGATTTGGCGCGACGGTTACCGCTATCAGAAGGGGGGCGTCATGCTGAGTGAGTTCACCCCCAAGGGGCAGCAACAGGCCGATCTGTTTGCCCCGTCCTCCGCTCAATCAGATGCGCTGATGGCAGTGATGGACCAGATCAAAGCCAAGGGATTGGGGCGCGTAGGCTTTGCCAGCCAAGGCACGGGGTCGCCTGAGTGGATGATGCGACAAGAGCACCTGAGCCCCTGTTACACCACACGCTGGGAGGACCTGCCGGTGGCCAGGTAAGTGGATACAGTAATGTGCCTACCGTTTGCTAGATGTGGTACCCCACGTGGTACCCCAAGCCAAAATGCACAAAGGGTTAGCTTCACCAAGAAGCTAACCCTTTGTTTTATCTGGTGCCGATAAGGGGAATCGAACTCCTGACCTTCGCATTACGAATGCGCTGCTCTACCAACTGAGCTATACCGGCTTGTTGCTCTCCACATTCATAAAAAATGACCGGCAAGTCAATTGAGCCAACTCGATTTTATGAGTTGGCTCATGGTGTTAGAGCCGATTTACAGATCGGAAAACTCGGGGATATGGGCGCGGCCGCGGCTTTCGAGAAATTCGAGCAGGGCGCGGGGGGAGCGCACCAGGATCCGCTCTTGCGGGAAGCCCGCTTCGGTCACCAGACGGTGGCAGTGGTCAAAATCGCCAAGGGTAAATGCCACGTGGGAATCAGAGCCGAAGGTAAGATAGGCCCCCAGATCTCGCGCAGCTTCAACGATGGCACGGCAGTTGCCTTCGCTCCCCGGGCGCGAGTGAATGAAAGAGGAGTTGTTGATCTCCAGCGCGACCCGATAGTCAGCTGCCGCCTTGACCACCGCCTGAATATCGATGGGAAATGAAGGGTTGCCCGGGTGGCTGATCATATCGACCCGGCCGCTCTTGATGGCGTTGATCATCGCCTGGGTGTGGGTAGCCTGATCGCAGGGAGGGAATACCTGCTCATGAAAGCCCGCCATGATCATGTCGAGGCGCGACTCGTAACGCTCGGGAAAATCGATCTCCCCCTCCAGGTTTTTGATGTTGGCCTCGATACCCCGCAGGATCCCTACCCCATCCACCACTCTTGGCAATATCGGCAAGTTGGCAAAATGCCAGACATGAGGGGCATCGGCCATCTCGGGGCCATGATCCGTGGTGGCGAACAGCTTGATCCCCTTGGCCCTGGCTATCGGCAGATAGTCGTGGATGGTGCTGTAGGCATGGGTGCTGGCAATGGTGTGAGTGTGGGTATCGACCGGGTACTTCATCTTCTCTCCCCTCATATTTTGAAAGGGCAGCATAGCAAAGAGCGGCAGCTTGGGCCACGCCAGTGCTTGCCACACTTTGTCACAAAATACCGCGAAGCTGACATAGTCTGAGGGGCTCTGGCTGGCATACTGCCTCCGTCGATACATGCCTGAACTCGCATCGACAGTTTGCCGTCAGGATGACGCGAACTCACTTTCCCCACCGTCGCGCCCTGCGGCGGTTTTTTTTGCCTGCAAACCGGTAACAGACGCGCAAAAAAAGGCCCAACTAGCAAGAAGCAGGTTGGGCGAGACTTAATGTTTAATTGCAGTGGCATAGATATAGAGTCCTGCTTTTTGACTAAGTTCCGCCCACTTTGCTTTTTTCATCGAAAAACATTCCGCTAACACTCATTCACATTCTCTTGACACTTCACGTTATGAAACGTACTTTTTAAACATTCGTTTAAGTGAGGTGTCCAGTGAGTAAAATCGATACCAAAAACCGTATTCTCGACGCCGCTGAAGTGCTGTTTGCCGAGCGGGGATTCGCCGATACCTCTTTGCGTCTGATCACCAGTGAAGCCGACGTCAATCTGGCGTCGGTGAATTATCACTTCGGCTCCAAGAAGGAGCTGATCCAGGCGGTACTCGACCGCTATCTGAGCCTGTTTATGCCCGATCTCGATGCCCGCCTGCGGGTACTGATGGAGCAGGAGCAGCTGACCCTGCTGCAACTGTTTGAAAGCTTTGTCGAGCCGCTGATGAAGCTCTCGGCGGTGCGGGCCAACGGCCCGGCCATCTTTATGCAGTTGCTGGGACGCGGCTATATCGACAGCCAGGGCCACCTGCGCCGCTTTATCACCGCCCACTACGGCCCCATTTTGCAGCGGATCACCCAGGCCATCTCCAAGGCCAATCCGGCCCTGTCGCCCGCGGATCTCTTCTGGCGCCTGCACTTCACTCTGGGCACCGTCGTATTCACCATGGCCTCTGCCGATGCCCTGCGCGACATCGCCCTGGCCGACTTTGGCCAGCAGCTCGATGTGGAAGGGCTGGTGCGCAACGTTATTCCTTATCTGGCGTCCGGAGTCGGGGCGCCCGTGGAGTCGACCAGGTTCTCCCTGGCCGTGTAACAACCAACAATAAATCAACGGAAACAGTGAAATAGAAGGAACTTCGGTATGATCACATTGCTTGTCCTGCTGGTGCTGGCGATAGCCGTTGTGCTCGGCGTACCCTCCATCCGTAAAAAGGTGGTAACCCGTCCAGTGTTCGGCATCTTCAAAAAGATATTGCCGCCCTTGTCAGCCACCGAGCGGGAGGCCATGGAAGCCGGCTCCGTCTGGTGGGATGGCGAGTTGTTTCGCGGCAACCCCGACTGGAAAAAACTGCACGGCTACGGCAAGGCGACGCTGACCGCAGAGGAGCAGGCCTTTATCGACAACCAGGTCGAAACCCTGCTCGCCATGGTTGACGACTTCAAGATCGTCAACGAAACCAAAGACCTGCCGGAGCCGGTGTGGGACTATCTGAAGAAGGAAGGCTTCTTCTCCCTGATCATCCCGAAATCCTACGGCGGCCGCGAATTTTCGGCGATTGCCAACTCCACCATCGTTACTCGTATTGCCACCAAGAGCCTGAGCGTGGCGGTTACCGTCATGGTGCCGAACTCCCTAGGCCCGGGCGAGCTGCTGATGCACTACGGCACCCAGGCCCAGAAAGATTTCTGGCTGCCGGGGCTGGCCAATGGCAAAGAGGTGCCCTGCTTCGCCCTGACCGGGCCGGAAGCGGGTTCCGATGCCGGCGCCATTCCTGACAAGGGGATCGTCTGCAAAGGGATGCACAAGGGTGAAGAGGTGCTGGGTATTCGCCTCAACTGGAACAAGCGCTACATCACCCTGGCGCCGCGCGCCACCGTGCTGGGGCTGGCGTTCAAACTCTATGACCCGGAAAAACTGCTGGGTGACAAGGAAGAGCTGGGTATCACCTGCGCGCTCATCCCCACCAGCCACCCCGGTGTGCGTGTCGGCGATCGCCACTACCCCATGGGTCTGGCGTTCCTGAACGGCCCGACCTTCGGCAAGGATGTGTTTATTCCGCTCGACTGGATCATCGGCGGCCCGGATTACGCCGGTCGCGGCTGGCGCATGCTGGTGGAGTGCCTCTCCGCCGGTCGCGGCATCTCGCTGCCAGCCCTTGGCACCGCTTGCGGTCATATGGCGAGCCGTACCGTGGGCGCCTACTCCTACGTGCGCAAGCAGTTCGGCATGTCCATCGGCAAGTTTGAAGGGGTGCAGGAAGCGCTGGCCCGCATCGGCGGCCTCACCTATCAACTGGAAGGGGCCCGTCGCATGACCGCAGGTTCGCTGGACTTGGGTCAGGCACCGGCCATCGTCACCGCCATCTCCAAGTACCACATGACCGAAATGGCGCGTCAGATCATGGATGACTCCATGGACATCCACGCCGGTCGTGCCATCCAGCTGGGCCCGAAAAACTACACCGGCTACGCCTACATGGGTATTCCGGTCGCCATCACGGTGGAAGGGGCCAACATCCTGACCCGCAACCTGATGATCTTCGGGCAGGGTGCCACCCGCTGCCACCCGTACGTGTTTGCCGAGCTGGAAGCGGCGGCTGATACCGACGTGGAGCGCGGTCTCGAGAAGTTTGACGCCCTGCTGATGAAACACATCGCCTTCGGCGCCGGCAACTTCTTCGGTTCCCTGTTCCAGGGGCTGACCCTGGGCCAGTTCAACAGCGCGCCGGTGGCCGGTGAAACCGCCCGCTACTACAAGCAGCTCTCCCGCATGAGTAAAGGGCTGGCGCTGTGCGCCGACGTCTCCATGCTGATGCTGGGTGGCGATCTCAAGCGCAAGGAGATGATCTCCGCCCGTCTGGGTGACGTGCTGAGCCACCTCTACCTGGCCTCCGCCACCCTCAAGCATTACGAGGATCAGGGCCGCATGGTCTCCGATCTGCCGTTCGTGCAGTACGCGGTGGAGCGCAACCTCTACCTGATTGGCAAGGCGTTCGAGGGCTTCTTCCAGAACTTCCCGAACAAGGTGGTGGGTGCCGTACTCAAGCGTGTGGTATTCCCGTTCGGCGTCGGTTACAAGATGCCGGCAGACGATCGCTGCCACGCCATCTGTCTGGCCATGATGAAGCCGGGCGAATTCCGCGACCGTCTGACCGCTCTCTGCTATGTAGGCAAAGACGAGTCGGATCCGGTCGGCCTGATGGAGCGTGCCTTCCAGGCAATGGTCGCCGTGCAGCCCTACGAGAAGAAGCTGGTTCAGGCCCAGAAAGAGGGCAAACTGCCCCGCAAACTGGCGCTGCCGGAGCTGGTTGCCGCCGCGCTGGCCAAATCGGTGCTGAGCAAGGACGAGGCAGACAAGCTGCTGGCCGCCGATGCCCTGCGCTACGAAGCCATTCAGGTGGACAACTTCGCCCCGGGCGAGCTGGAGGGAATGGCGCAGGCCAGCCCCATCCATCACGCCGCCTGACAAGCGATAATCAAAAAGGCCCCTTTCGGGGCCTTTTTTTATGGCAATCGCCACGCACTGACCGTTCGCACATCCTGCGTACAGCCAAGCAGGCCGGAGTTTGCTATCTTGGCGGCCATCACTCGCGTTTAGAGCAATCAACACCCATGAGCATTATTTTGGGCATCGATCCGGGATCGCGGATCACCGGATACGGGGTTATCCGGGTCGTGGGCGGCAAGGCCGAATATCTTGGCTCTGGCTGCATCCGCACCGATTGCGGCGAGCTGCCGGAGCGCCTCAAGCAGGTCTATGACGGGGTATGCGAGATCATCACCCAGTTCAAACCCACCGAGTTTGCCATCGAGCGGGTCTTTATGGCCCGCAACGCCGACTCGGCCCTGAAACTGGGGCAGGCCCGGGGCAGCGCCATCGTCGCCGCGGTTAACGCCTATCTGCCGGTGAGCGAATACTCTGCCACCCAGATCAAGCAGGCGGTGGTCGGCACCGGCGGCGCCGCCAAGGAGCAGGTGCAGCATATGGTGACCCATCTGCTGAAACTCTCCGCCACCCCGCAGGCGGACGCAGCAGATGCCCTTGGCGTCGCGCTCTGCCATCTGCACACCCGCCAGAGCCTGATCAAGATGGCCGGTCGCGCCAGCAGCTCGGTACGTGGCCGCTATCGCTGAGCCCTTGTGTCCCCCACGGCTCATCTCGGTATCGCTAAATAAAAAAACCGCCCCGTAAATCCGGGGCGGTTTTTTATATTTCCCCACATAACGGGGCCATCACTGATGGCCCCGTTATGTTTCTCATGTTGAATGGATTTGCTCTACCCCACCTCCCCCAGTGCGCCGATCAGGGCGACGAGTCCTTGATCTACTTTCGAGCGCGGGCAGCCGACGTTGAGGCGGATATAGCCTGTGCCTTCCGGGCCGTAGGTGTCGCCGCGCATGATGGCGACCCGATATTTCTCCACCAGCAAGGTTTGCAGCGCATCCATCCGTTCGGGGAAGTCGATGCCAAGGCCGCTCAGGTCAATCCAGGAGAGATAGGTTCCCTCGGGCACCCGATAGTCGATGGCGGGGAAAGCGGCGTTGAGCCGCGCCGCCACATGGGCGAGGTTGCCGTGCAGATAGCGTTTCAGGGCATCGAGCCAGGCAGCCCCGTCCCGATAGGCGCTGATATGGGCCAGCACCCCGAGAATGGGGGGCGATGAGAGGCCATGGGCTGCCTTGAGCCGCTGCAGATAGGCGGCCCGCGCCGCTGCGTTGGCGATAAAGGCGTAGGCTCCGCCAAGGGCGGGAATATTGAAGGATTTGGAGCCCGAGCTCACCAACGCCCAGTGATCATCTTGCGCTACTTCGCTCCACGGCAGGTAGCGGGCAAAGCTCACATCCATATGGATGTCGTCCGAGATGACCTTGACCCCGTGGCGCAGGCAGATGGCGGCCATCCGGCCGAGTTCATCCCGCGTCCAGACCCGGCCGGTGGGGTTGTGGGGGCTGCAGAGCAGCAAAATCCGGCAATCGGGGCGGGCTGCCTGTTGCTCGAAACATTCCCAGTCGACTTGGTAGCTCCCCTCTGCTTTTTTGAGCGGACAGGGCAGCAGCACCCTGTCGTTGGCGGTCAGCATATTGCCGAAGGCATCGTATGCGGGGGTATGCACCAGCACGCCCTCCCCCGGCGCCGACCAGAGGCTCACCAGCTGGGCAATCACATAGATGACCGAGGGGCCGTAAACCAGCGTCTCGGGGTCGAGGCTCGCGCTGTAGCGGTGGGCAAACCAGTCGCTCACCGCCCCCTTGAAGTCGTCGTGATTCCAGCGGCTATAGCCAAATACTCCGTGCTCAAGGCGGGCTGCCAGGGTCTGGCGAATGCAGGGGGCGGTCTCGAAATCCATGTCGGAGATGGTAAAGGGGAGCAGGTCGGCGTGGCCAAAACGGTCGGCCACATAGTCCCACTGGGTGCAGTAGGTGCCGTGGCGGTCGACCACGCGGTCGAAGTCATAAATATCGTGCATGAAGTTTCTCCCTCCATAAACAGGAGACATATTGGGAGAGGCAAACAAGGGGGGCTTGCGCCCCCCGTTCGGATCTTATTGGCCGGTTCAGGCCCCCATCAGGCTCTGCAGCTGGTTTTTCACCAGATGCACCTGCGGGCCGATCACCACCTGCAGGTTGTGCTCGTCGAGCTTGATCACCCCGATGGCGCCGTTTGCTTTCAGTACCTTGTCATCGACCCGGCTCATGTCCTGCACCGACATCCGCAGGCGGGTGATGCAGTTATCAAGTGCCAGAATGTTATCGGCCCCGCCCAGGGCGTTAAGGATGATTTCACCGTTGTAACCGCTGTTGCCGGCCTTCTTGCCTGCGGGCTGGGCAGTCTCGCTGGTCTCGATTTCACGACCGGGGGTTTTCAGGTTAAAGCGCACGATGGCGAAGCGGAACACGCTGTAGTAGATGGCAAACCAGATGGCCGCCGCGACCGGCACCAGATACCACTTGGTGGCGGTACCTTGCAGCACGCCGAACACCAGAAAATCGATGAGGTTGCCGTCGGTGTTGCCAATGGTGACGCCGAGCAGCCCCATGGTCATAAAGCCCAGACCCGTCAGGATGGCGTGAATGACGTAGAGCACCGGTGCCACGAACAGGAACAGGAACTCCAGCGGCTCTGTGATACCACCGATGACGCAGGCCACCACGCCGGAGACCAGCAGTGCCTTGATCTTGCCGCGATTTTCCGGGCGAGCGCAGTGATACATGGCGAGCGCCGCACCCGGCAGGCCGCCGAGGAAGGCAGGCATCTTGCCCTGAGAGAGGAAGGAGGTGGCAGAGACCGAGAAGCCGGAAGTGTCGGCGCAGGAGAGCTCGGCGTAGAAGATATTGAGGGCGCCGCTCACCTCGTGACCGCATACCAGCTGGGTGCCGCCCGCTTCGGTAAAGCGGATCAGCGCCACCAGAATATGGTGCAGACCGAGCGGCAGCAGCAGACGCTCACCGGTACCGAACAGGAAGGGGCCGAAGGGACCGGCGTGGGAGATGAGCGCCCCGATGCCGTTGATACCGGCAGCAAACCAGGGCCAGACGAACGGCACGACCAAGCCGACTACACCCAGCACCAGCGCGGTGATGATGGGCACGAAGCGGGCACCGCCGAAGAAGGCGAGCGCATCGGGCATCTTGTAGGTGTAGAAACGGGCGTGGAGCTTCGCGACGATCACGCCGACGATGATGGCCCCCAGAATCCCGGTGTCGATGGAGCTGATGCCGAGGATCGATTTCACCCCGTAGGCCTTCTCCGCCGCCCCGTCACCGATGACGTTGGCTACGGTCAGGTAGAAGTTGATGGAGAGGTTGAGCGCTGCATAGCCGACGAAACCGGCAAAGGCCGCAACCCCCTTCTCTTCTCGCGCCAGCCCGAGCGGAATGGCCACCGCAAACATCACCGGCAGGTAGATAAAGGCCACCAGCCCCACCTTGGTCATCCAGAGGAACAGCAGTTGCAGCACGGTATTGTCGAGGAAGGGCATGCTCTGCTTGACCGCATCGCTGGTGAGCGAGCTGCCGACACCGAGCAGGATGCCCGAGAAGGCCAGCAGGGCGACCGGCAACATAAAGGTCTTGCCGAGGCTCTGCAGGAACTCCCAGATGGTGGATTTGGCTTGAGGCTTGGCCATGAAACGGCTCCTTGTAAATAGACAGCAATATCTGCGGCTGCCCTCCCCCGCTCGAGGCAATCTCGAAGCAATCTCGAAGCAAAAGGCGCGGGTCAGCATCAGGTTTTGCTGGATGATAAAACGTTTTATCAATTTACAAGTGCCGACAGGATCACAGAATAAGGGGGATGGCTGGCAGCAGGATCCAAATTTGTGAGCCGGATCGGCCCAATGGTGATGTAACGTTTCACTTGAGCATCTGAGCAGGTATGCTGGGGCCTCGCTTTCAACTGTCCGTCGTCCGTTCGCCCTATGTCGCCCAAATCCCTCTCTGCCAAAGCCGCCAAGATCACCGATGTCGCCCAGCGGGCGGGAGTGTCGGTCACCACCGTCTCCATGGTGCTCAACGGCAAGGGGCGCATCTCCCCGGCCACCGCCGAGCGGGTGCAGCAGGCGATAAAAGAGCTCGACTACGTGCCCAACAGCGCCGCCGCCAACCTGCGTAGCCAGCAGTCCAATCTGGTGGGGCTGATCCTGCGCGACATCACCGACCCCTTCTATACCGAGGTGACCGCCGGGGTGAGCGAGGTGCTGGAGCAGCAGGGCTATCTGCTGTTTCTGACCCAGTGCGGCCACAGTCCGGAGCGGCTGCAGCAGAGCATCCACTCCCTGTCACGGCAGGGGGTGGCGGGCATCATCTTCAATCCGGTGCGCGGCGCGGCGGCCAAGACGCTGGAGACCCTGATCGACTCCGAGCTGCCGGTGGTGTGCGCCGCCCGTTCCTACTATCGTGATGACGTCGACTTTATCGGCCCCGACAACACCCACGCCGCCAAGCAGGCCACCACTTACCTGATCGAGCAGGGGCACCGCCATATCGCCTATGTCGGCGGGCGGGCCGACTCCCTCACCCGCGCCGAGCGTATCGGCGGCTACTGCGCCAGCCTGCTGCAATATGGCCTGCCCTTCAAACCGGAGTGGGTAGTGGAGTGCGAACGCACCCAGCGCAGCGCCGCCGACACCATCGCCCAACTGCTGCACCAGCACCCCAAGGTGACCGCCGTGCTCTGCCACTACCCCGAGGTGGCGCTCGGCGCCATCTATGGTGTCGAGGCGAGCGGCCGCACCGTGGGCAAGGACAACTACATCGGCCAGCAGGTGGCCCTGCTCGGTTTTGACGATGTGGCAGAGGCCGAACTCACCTCCCCCGCTCTCACCTTCGTCAGCTCACCGGCTCGCGAAATCGGCCGTCAGGCGGCAAGACGGCTGCTGACCCGGATGCAGCAACCCGAGCTCGCCCCCAACCGTCATATCATCACCCCCAATCTACAAAAGCGGGAGTCGGCCTGAGCTGGCTGGGCAGGCCTGCAGCAGCGCAAAACGTGAGGCTGCTCACTGCGCCGGCAAGGAGAGATTGAGAGCCAAGTGAAGAGGAATATGATGGGCGCCCGCCTCACTTCACGAGCCCCTTTATGAGCAACCCGCACAACCAGAAGCCACCGAGTGAAATCCATCGCTGTGACAAATGCAGGGAACGAACCCGCCATATCGTGGTGCTGGTCGCCCGCGATCACAGCCAGGACATCATGCCCAAGGATCCGCGCAAAGCCTTCTGGCAAGCCTTTACTTCCAGCAGCATCACCAACTGGGCGTTTGGTGAAACACTGGCCTACCAGACCACCCATGTAAAACATCTAATTTGCGAGCGGTGCGGGGAGAAGTTTCTGGAGTATTGATGGCTCCAGTCTGTCATCCGTCACACAACCAACCGAATAAACTCCCGCTATCAAGCAAGTAGTTTGTTGATCCTTGGCAGGTTTTTACCTGCTGCCGGTTTTGCATTGCCCCCACCTTGATTACCATGGCTCACTTGGCAACCGGGATTGGGAGGGACGTTGCCGAGATCGCTCTGGCCACCATAGCGCCATCCCCTCCCACCACATCATCGGTTAACAGCAGCAGAGTGGAGGCTGTCATCCAGGGGCGGTAGCGTGCCAGCTAGAAATGGGATGTAGCGATAATTTCCTCGTGACCGTCCAATTACGCTTCGACGATCCGACCGACAAAACTGAACAATCAAAGCGGTAAAAACATGATCGATCACAAGCGATTCCAGAGATTGGTACAACAGCTCTACTCGACAGTAGAGGAGCTTGAAGAAATGTTTCCGGGGCGACACTTTACGCCCGATGGCCATATGGTCGGCAGTATTGGCGAATGTCTGGTTGCAGATGCTTACGGGTTAGAATTGATGAATGCATCAAACAAGGGATATGACGCTTTATCTCCATCCGGGCTGCAAGTTGAAATCAAAGCCACGCAGGCAAAATCAGTCGCCTTCCGCAGCCAGCCAGAACACACCATCGCCATCAAAATTCTTCCTAACGGCACATTCGAAGAGATTTTTAATGGCCCGGGAAACTTGGTATGGCAGCAGTTTGACGGGAAGCCCCTGCCCTCAAATGGTCAATACCAAATCTCTCTTAACAAGCTCAAAGAATTAAGCAAGCAGGTTGATAAATCTCAGCGGATCTTAAGAGTCACCCAATAGAACCCGTTCACAGGATGAGGTGCCCCTCTCCGGCAACAGAAAAGGATCCCGCCGTTATGTTTGAGTACGTCGAAAAACTGCAAGCGCGCATCGCTACCATGGTCAGCCAGAACGAAGCCGGGATCCGGCAGGCGGCCCACTGGTTTAGCGAGGCCATCGTTCACAACAAGATGATCCATATGCTGGGCACCGGGCACTCTCATATGGTCGGGCTGGAGGGGTTTATCCGTGCTGGTGGCCTTGGCAATATCAACGCCGTGCTCGACTCCACCGTCACCACCGCCGATGGTGCCCTGCGCAGTTCGGCGCTGGAAAAACTGCCCGGGCTTGCCGCCATCCTGTGGGATGAGCAACCCATTGCGCCGGGGGATCTGATGGTGGTGATCTCCAACTCAGGACGCAATGCCCTGCCCATCGAGTGGGCCCAGCTTGCCAGAGCGCGCGGCCACAAGGTGCTCGTTATTACCTCGGTGGCACAATCGGCGCAAAACCCGAGTCGTCACCCTTCTGGCCAAAAACTGATGGAGCTGGCCGATCTGGTACTGGATAACTGCGTGCCGCCGGGCGATGGCCTGTGCGAAGTCAATGATCGGGTCACCGGCGCTTTCTCCTCCATCTCCGGCATGGTGCTGATCAATACGCTGGTAGTCGAAGCGCAGAAACTGGCGCTGGCACAAGGCGTCACCCCACTTATTTTCTCCAGCCAGAATGTGGATGGCTTTAATAACGATGATGTTTACCGCCATTTCCAAGGGCGATTGAAGTCGATGTAAATATCTATATAGGTTTTTTGAAATTAAACCATCAACAAAAATTGAGATCACATAGTGGCAGATTATATAAACAAGAACATCCTTAGCCAGGCTTATATTCATGTTGAGCCGAGAGGAATGGAAACCGATGAACAGTTAGAGTCATTTAAGGAAAATTTAAGAATGTTTTCCTTGACTCGTACGGAGTTCTTTTTATCTGAAGGTCTTGAGATCAATGTTGAGTTTGAAGATGGTTCAATAAAAGCTCGTGTAACTGTAATTGGCACACTAATGCTTCTACTTCAAGGTATTAGTTCTTATAAAGACTTCAGAGAGGGCCTTCAACTTCTGTACTCTGATGCAAAATGGCTATCGGATGCCATCATATCGGAATCTTTATATCAAACTAAGGCAAAACATCATGATGTAATCAGAGTGGAGGCTAGAACTGGAATCATTGGCTCCATTCATAAAGTTTTTAATAAATTGGATAACATTAAACGTGGAGCAAAAGGAGCTATGCTCGCCACTGATATTGTAGATAAAATTGACGATGCACAAAATGAAATATTAAAGTTAATGGATAATATCTGTGATTTAGCTGATAAGGATTTAGTCGCAAAAGAATGCATTGCTTTGGTTAAGGAGCTACCAGAAACACCTGTACCACCCAAAGATAAAGAAAATAAATTTTATGCTATCGACGAGTACAGACGCAAAAAATCAAATCTAATCGGCGAAATAGAAATCCATCTAATGTCTGATGAGTAAAATAAAATTATCTATAACGCAGATGTGCGATGATACCTAATTTGACCATAAATTCTGATAGCCCGTAGGTTCGAATAGCGAAGCGTATTCGGACATTCGCGTTATCACCTCTACTTTCCAGCCTCCAGATATCTGTTCCAGAAAAGAGTGCTCATAGATGAAACGTATTCTGATTATTGGCAACTCGGGGTCTGGCAAGAGCTGGTTGGCGGCGCAGCTGACTGAGGTATTAATTATCCGAGAGGTCAATCTGGACACCATCGTCTGGCAACCGGGCGGGTTTAACCAAAAACGGCCCCAGCATGAGATTGACCATGCCATCCAAACACTTGCTCAAGAGCCATCATGGGTGGTCGAAGGGGTATTTGGTGCCCTGGCCGAGCAACTGCTTGATGCCGCTGATACCCTGCTTTTTCTGGATCTCGACTGGTCTGTATGCCGTGATTCACTGCTATCGCGTGGATCACAAAGTGCCAGGCAACGGGATGCAGTGGCAGCCGAAAAGAACTTTCAACAACTGCTGGTGTGGGCATCGGAATATGGGCAGCGAGCAGGCAAAAGCTCCCACCACTTCCATCGCGAGCTGTTTGATCGATTCCCAAACGACAAGCACCATTTCACGACTCGTGAAGCGGTAAATAGCTATCTCACTCAACTGACCACTCATAGCTAACGGGGTAGAGGATGACGCAAGAGGAGTTGGCGAAAATGGGGGGCGCTTCGGTAAATATCCAGCTGCTGGATGGCAAACCCTGTATCAGAAAAAGCGGCGCATCGCCTGTCGAGCGCCATTTCTACCAACGCGCCGCACTGCATTTAAGCGGGCTCAACACTCCTGCCCTGCTCAAGGTCGAAGGGGAGACCCTGTTCCTTGAGCAGATCCCTCATCCGGTCACGCTCACGCAGCTGCACCACAACGAACAGACCTTTGCTCAGCTGGCCAACCTTCATAACGCCAACTATCAGCCCGACTTTGCGGTGAAAACTCACGGCTGGTCGCTCGTCGACACCAACGAGGCGCTCTCTGTACTCTGCCTGCCGGAAGCGGTAAACGAGAAGATCCGCCATATCCAGCAACTTGGTCACGAACTATTCGAGGAGTCATGCCTGATTTCGGGAGACAGCAATGAGGGCAACTGGGGCACCCGCAACAATGGTGAGCTGGTGTTGTTTGACTGGGAGCGATTTGGTTATGGCAGTCCGGCCATCGATCTGGCCCCGCTGGTGCCGCGGATGGGTTCGCTGGCTGAATATGAAACCATCATTGAACGCTATCTGTGCCACAGTTCGCTGCTCTCTGGCGACCGGTTGCTGCGCCATCTCGTCATGGCCAAGTGCTGGCTGATTATTGAAGTCACCAATCTGCTGACCAGAAGGGAGAAGCCGCAGGCACAGCAATATCTGGAGTGGTATCGGCAACAAGTTCCCAACTGGCTGGAGTCGGTGGCGCATATTGTGTAGTCCGTAGGTTCGAATAGCGGAGCGTATTCGGACGTTCGTGTTATAACCTATCTCTTTTCAGCCATCCCTCTCTTGCCACCACACTTTCTTCCCAAACAACGCCCCTCTGCGCTCGCCCAGCCAATGCGATTGGCCTCCGCCATCAGGCGCATAAAAATCCTAATCCGCCCGACGAAACTGCGACTTTTTGTGAGAAAGGTCACATCTTATAACGCCTTAAAACCACATATAAATCCAGACCCCGCTGGTGATTAATTTATTGACATGATGCATTACAAACCTGGTTACGAGACCAGTCACAATCCATTTATCTGTTTTTAAAGACAAAATTAGCAATAATCTGAAAATGGTGAGTCCTACCTGAAAACGGGATCTTCATCACATCGCGTTTTACTGCGCACAAAAATCCAGTAATTAGCACATTTGTCCGATAGGGAGGGTGCGGGCGAGCCGCGATAATGATCAGGTCATTTTTATCCAGTACGTCGATACGTACTCACGCATAGCTTCCGTCACCGGAAGCGGGGAGAGCGCTATGATCACCACCTTGATCAATGAACATCTGATCAACCTCGATTTGAAAGCGACGCGTAAGGAAGAGGTCTTCACCGAGATGGCCCGCCTGCTGGCGTCGCAAGGCAAGGTCAGCGACGAGCAGGCCTTTATCAAGGATCTGTGGGCCCGCGAAGAGCTGGGCAACACCGGCTTTGAAGAGGGCGTAGCCCTGCCCCACGCCAAGAGTGCGGCGGTCTGCAACCCGGCGGTCGCCATCGGCATCAGCCGCAACGGCATCGAGTACGGCGCCGAAGATGGCAAGCCGTCCCATATTTTCTTTATGATCGCCTCCCCCGATGGCGGCGCCAACCACCATATCGAGGTGCTGGCCGAGCTCTCCGGCAAGCTGATCGAAGAGGGCTTTATCGCCAAGCTGCTGGCGGCCAACACCCCGGCCGATGCGCTGGCGCTGCTGCTGGCCAAGAAAGAGGAGCAGAGCGCGGCCCCGACCACCAGCAAAGGCTTTATCATCGGTGTCACCGGCTGCCCGGCCGGTATCGCCCACACCTATCTGGCGGCCGAGTCGCTGGAGCGCGCCGCCAAGGATCTGGGTTATGAGGTGAAGGTGGAGACCAACGGCTCCATCGGCGTCAAGAACAGCCCGACTGCGGACGAGATCGCCCGCGCCACCGCCATCGTGGTGGCTTGTGACAAGCAGGTGGACATGGCCCGTTTCAACGGCAAGCCGCTCATCAAGACCGGCGTGAAGGCCCCCATCAAGGATGGCAAGGGTCTGATCGAGCAGGCCCTGAAAGCCCCGGCCTACGTGGCTGGCAAAGAAGATAAAAAAGGTGAGGAGAAGAGCGCGGGTGGCAGTTCCGATCTCTATCGCTACCTGATGAACGGTGTATCGCACATGATCCCGTTCGTGGTGACCGGTGGTCTGTTGATTGCGCTGGCACTCGCCATCGGCGGCGATCCGACCCCAAGCGGCATGCAGATCCCGGCAGGGAGCATGTGGAACCAGATCCTCAACGTGGGTGTCGCCGCCTTCACCCTGATGATCCCCATTCTGGCGGGCTACATCGCCTACGCCATCGGTGATCGCCCGGCACTGGCCCCCGGCTTTATCGGCGGCTGGATCGCCAACAACGGCAGCTTCTACGGCGCCGACGCAGGTACCGGCTTTATCGGTGCCATCATTGCGGGCCTCCTGGTCGGTTATCTGGTGCGCTGGATTGCCACCCGCCACTACCACAAGATGGTGCAGCCGCTGGTGCCGATCCTGATCGCCCCCATCGTCGGTTCCCTGTTTATCGCTGCGGTCTTCATCTTCATCATCGGTGCCCCCATTGCCGACATGATGACGGGTCTGAACGCCATGCTGCTCTCCATGAGCGGTGGCAGCCTGGTACTGCTGGGGATCGTGCTGGGGGGCATGGCCGGCTTTGATATGGGTGGCCCGGTCAACAAGGTGGCCTTCCTCTTCTCCGTCGGCATGATCGCCTCCGGTCAGACCCAGTTTATGGGTGCCATGGCCTGCGCCATCCCGGCCGCCCCCCTTGGCATGTCGCTGGCCACCGTGCTCGGTCGCAAGCTCGGCATCTTCGACGCCACCGAGATTGAAGCGGGCAAGGCTGCCGGCGCCATGGGTCTGGTGGGGATTTCGGAGGGTGCGATTCCGTTCGCCGCTCGTGACCCGCTCGCCGTCATCCCCGCCAACGTGCTGGGCAGCATGACCGCCGCCGTGATGGCCTTCCTGTTTGGCATCACCAACAGCGTCGCCCACGGTGGCCCCATCGTGGCCCTGCTGGGTGCCGTCAACAAGCCGCTGCTGGCGCTGCTCTGCATGATCTGCGGCGCCATCGTCACTGGCGTGGTGGCGGTTGCCCTGAAAAAGCTGCGGGTCAAGAAGAGTGACGAGGTGACCCTGGCCAAGGCGGCCTGAGTCCCCCCTCACCATCGAGGCTCCTAGACCATAAAAGAGGCCACCCCGCGGGATGGCCTCTTGTTTTTGGGGATGGCTGGCGAGCCTTTCCCCAATATCGCCACCTAAGAATTGGTGGTCAATCAGCCCTCTACCGTCACCTCTCCCCTTGCCTTTCCCTGGCTCCCTTCCCAGCCCAGCACAGCCCAGCACAGAACGCCAAACTGGCTGAAATGGCAGCAATCCGGCGTCAGCGGTGTGATGTTTCTCACGCTTTGTCCGCGAAAGCGCAAAAACTAGGAAAATTTCCTAGCCCCACTAGGGATGGCTCTCAAGCCATTTCTTGCCCCTCTTATTAGAGTCACCTCACCTGATGTCGTGACCCGCACCGCGACGGGCAATGCGCCCCGTCATCCCGTGCCGGGCCCGGGTTTATATGGATGGAGCGTCGAGCGCAGCAACGGCTGACAGCCCCGACGTTCCGTTCCCCCTTCCGTGGCGTGACCTCGAACAACCTATCTACAAATGAGGGGCGCGGCGGAAATACCGTCTATCTCGCAGAGGATGAACGAAGATGTTGAAATTGCTCCAACAGGTCCGGGTCCCCACCCTGGACCTGCCGGTCGAAGCCCGGCGCAAGCTCTGGTTCAAGCCGTTTATGCAATCTTATCTGGTTGTATTTATTGGCTATTTGACCATGTATCTGATCCGCAAGAACTTCAACATTGCGCAAAATGACATGATCCAGGAGTACGGTCTCTCCATGACCGAGCTCGGCATGATCGGCCTTGGCTTCTCCATCACCTACGGGGTGGGCAAGACCATCGTCTCCTACTACGCCGATGGCAAGAACACCAAGCAGTTCCTGCCGCTGATGCTGATCCTCTCCGCGCTCTGCATGCTGGGCTTCAGTGCCAGCATGGGCGGCACAGGTTTCAGCCTCTACTTCATGATCTTCTTCTATGCCCTGAGCGGTTTCTTCCAGAGCTGTGGCGGTTCGTGCAGCTACTCCACCATCACCAAGTGGACCCCTCGCAACAAGCGCGGCACCTATCTGGGTATGTGGAACCTCTCCCACAACGTGGGCGGTGCCGGTGCAGCCGGTGTGGCGCTGTTCGGTGCCAACTACCTGTTTGATGGCAACGTGCTCGGCATGTTTATCTTCCCCTCCATCATCGCGCTGATCGTCGGCTTTATCGGCCTGCGCTTTGGTAGCGATTCACCGGAAGCCTACGGCCTTGGCAAGGTGGAAGAGCTGTTTGACGAAGTAGCGAGCGAAGAGGATATCGCTACCGAAGAGCAGCAGCTGACCAAGTGGCAGATCTTCGTGAAGTACGTGCTGCTCAACAAGGTGATCTGGCTGCTCTGCTTTGCCAACATCTTCCTCTACGTGGTGCGTATCGGTATCGACCAGTGGTCCACCGTCTATGCCCACCAGGAGCTGGGCTTCTCCAAAGACGTTGCTATTCAGGGCTTTACCTTCTTCGAAGTGGGCGCTCTGGTCGGCACCCTGATGTGGGGTTACCTCTCCGATCTGGCCAATGGCCGTCGTGGCCTGGTTGCCTGTGTGGCACTGGCGCTGATCATCGCCACCCTGGGTCTCTACCAGCATGCGACTACCCAGTTCATGTTCCTGGGTTCCCTGTTCACCCTGGGCTTCCTGGTGTTTGGTCCGCAACTGCTGATCGGCGTCGCCGCCGTGGGCTTCGTCCCCAAGCAGGGCATCAGCGTGGCCGATGGCGTCAAGGGCACCTTCGCTTACCTGATTGGTGACAGCTTCGCCAAACTGGCTGGGCATGATCGCCGATGGCACCCCCATCTTCGGTCTGACCGGCTGGACCGGCACCTTCGCGGCGCTGGATATCGCAGCCGCCGCCTGTCTGGTGCTGATGGGCTGTGTCGCGGTCGCCGAGGAGCGCAAGATCCGCCGCATCAAGCGCGAACTGAAAGCCGCCGCGCTGGCTGCCCAGACCGCCTGATAGCCATAACAACAGACGCAGATTGTTCAGGGCCACCCACAGGGGTGGCCCTTGTTGTTTGAAGCAACCAGATACCCGACTGGCCCGGCATGAACCTGCACTGCCGTTCAAGGGGCAGGCATATCCCCATCAAGATCCCACTTTTCATATGCGCTTTTGGTAAAAGCCCCCCGCTGGCGCTATCTTGTTGCTCCCCCTTGTCAGCATCACAGAGAGCAGATGAAGATCGTCGCCGTCACCGCTTGCCCGACCGGTATTGCCCATACCTATATGGCTGCCGATGCCCTGCAAAAAGCCGCCACTGGGCTGGGACTCAAGATCAAGGTCGAGACTCAGGGCGCCATGGGCATGGAGAACATGCTGACCGCCCGCGATATTGCCAGCGCCGACCTGGTGCTGATTGCCTCCGATATCGAGATTGAGCAGAAAGAGCGCTTCCTCGGCTGCACTATCCATCAGGTGAGACTGGAAACCGTGCTGCTGGATGCCAACGCCGTACTCAAGGCCCTGCCGATCCCGGCCTGATGCTGACCCGCGAAATCACCTTCTACTGCCAGCAGGGGTTGAGCATCACCCAGGCCAAGCAGTTGAACCGGCTGGCGGGGATGTTCAACTCCACCATCCGCTGCGCCAACCTCACCCGGCGCCAAACCGTTGCCGCCAGCAACCAGCTCTCCCTGTTGACCCTCGCCACCCAGCCCGGCGATCTCTGCCAGTTGCAAATTGAAGGGTGCGATGCCGAGCTCGCCCACATGGCCTTCACCTGCTGGTGCGGCGAACTGGGTCAACCACTGGTGCGCCCGCGCACCGCCGCGCTGGCGGAGTTGCGACTGGCCAACGTCCTGCCCGACTACCATTTTGCCCTGCGCCAGCTGGCCCACAGCACCGAACCGCTGACCAAGGCCGAAGCCCTCGAGCATCTGATCGATCTGCTGCCCGCCGAGCTGGTCACCGACCGCGCCACACTGACCGCTGCGGTAGAGCGGCGCGAGCAGGTCTCGGCCACCATCATCCGCCCCGGCCTTGCCATGCCCCATGTATTGAGCGAAGGGATCAGCCAGCCAGCGCTGACCCTGCTCAATTGCAAGGAGCCTATCGAGTGGGGCTCTCAAATCGGGCAGGTGCAGACCATTATTCTGCTGGCGGTGCCGGTCGGTAGCGGACGGGAGACCCTGCGCCCCCTCACCCGACTGGCGCAGACGATGATCGACGATGTGGTCAGCTACGCCCTGCTGTTGGCGGGCTCGCCCCCCGCCCGTCAGGCTATCGTCATCGAGAGCCTGCTAAGCTAGGCGAATTGGCTCTGGGCGCTGCTTGCTGTAACGCCAGCCATTCATCCTGCCCTCAGCACCCTGTGGTACACTCGCTGCCATCGTCTGTCTGAAGTGTGTATCCGATGAAATCTCCCCGCTCCCGTCTCTCTGTCAACCGTACGCCGCGCGATAACGCCCCGCGCACGGCGGCCAAACCAGCCGCACCCCGCCATGCATCCCCCCGCAAACCGGAGCTGGCTCCAGAGGATCGCAAATTGCTCCTGCTGAACAAGCCCTACATGGTGCTCTGCCAGTTCACCGACGAGGCGGGCCGCGAGACTCTCAAGGATTACATCAAAGAGCCCGGCATCTATGCCGCAGGGCGGCTCGATCGCGACAGCGAGGGGCTGCTGCTGCTCACCAACGATGGCAAGCTGCAGGCGCGCCTCACCCAGCCGGGGGAGAAGACCCCCAAGACCTACTGGGTGCAGGTAGAAGGCATCCCGAGCGAGGAGAAACTGGCCGCCCTGCGCGCCGGTGTGGAGCTCAATGACGGCATGACCCTGCCCGCCGGGGCGCGCATCATGGATGAACCTGCGGTGTGGCCGCGCAATCCGCCCATTCGCGAGCGCAAGGAGATCCCCACCAGCTGGCTGGAGATCAAGATCATCGAGGGGCGCAACCGCCAGGTGCGGCGAATGACCGCCCATATCGGCCACCCCACCCTGCGCCTTATTCGCTACGCCATCGGTGACTGGACCCTGGATGGACTGGCACCCGGTGAGAGCCGCAGCCTGCCCGCCCCCGAGTTGGCACCGCTCTCCACCCGCCGCCCGCGTCCCTCCTCATCCCGTTCAGGCGCTCATACCGCCAAACCGGCCAAACCGGCAGGGGATGCGCCACGGCGGCCCAGCCAGCCGAGACGGGACGAGCGCCCCCGCAGCACTCACCCAAACGAGCGTTCAACTTCAAACCCGACCAGCGGCAAACCCCGCAGCAGCGGGCGAGGAACGGCACGCAGACCCGCCCGTGCGGGCAATCCCAATAGCAGCGACAAGGAGTCATGATGAGCAATCAGGCAGAGCAATCGGCCACCAGCCACGCCCGCATGGAGGCGCGCCTGACGGTCGCCGCCCTGGTGCAGTGGCAGGGGCGCTTTCTGGTGGTGGAAGAGGAGATAAAAGGCCAGCGCCGTTTCAACCAACCCGCCGGCCATGTGGAGCCGGGGGAAAACCTGCTTGAAGCGGCTTGCCGCGAGCTGAAAGAGGAGACGGGTCTGACCGCCACACCGACCGCCTGGCTTGGCACCTATCTGTTCAAACCGGCCGACAGCGAGGCCACCTATGTGCGCACCGCCATCATCTTCGACCTTGAAAAAGCGCCCGGTCAGCACCATCCAGAGGATCCTGACGGCGATGTGCTGGCTTGCCACTGGCTCACTCTTGAAGAAATAGCGGAATGCAAACCGGCCCTGCGCAGCCCCTTGGTGTGGCAGTGCATTCAGGATTATCTGGCGGGGACACGGCTGCCACTGTCGGCACTCAAGGCCTTCATCTGAAAGCCTGCCCACGCTCTTACTGCGAGGCCGTGATCAAGGCTCATGTGCTGCTCGGAATCCTCACGTATATATATACGCTCCGGTTCCTGCGCTGCTCTTTACCTTGCTGACGGCCTCTCGTGACAGATCGTGAACAGGCTATCCGATATCGTTTGGCACCATTTTTTCATCATGGTACTGACAAACAGAAAAACGATTTCCTGCTATCAGGCTCCTGATGGGAACTGCGGCATGGATATGTGACCGGGGGCGCAAAACTCTGGTAGAATACGCCCCGTTTAAACGAACTGGTAACTTCGACTAATGACAGACAACAGCCAAATCAAGGTGATCGTCGGCATGTCCGGCGGCGTGGATTCTTCCGTCTCGGCCTACCTGCTCCAGCAGCAGGGCTATCAGGTCGAAGGCTTGTTCATGAAGAACTGGGAAGAAGACGACACGGACGAGTACTGCTCTGCCGCCCAGGATTTGGCTGATGCCAAGGCCGTCTGCGACAAGCTGGGGATGAAACTCCACACCATCAACTTCGCGGCCGAGTACTGGGACAATGTGTTCGAGCACTTCCTCGAAGAGTACAAGGCTGGCCGCACGCCAAACCCCGATATCCTGTGCAACAAGGAGATCAAGTTCAAGGCGTTCCTCGAATTTGCCGCCGAAGAGCTGGGTGCCACCTACATCGCCACCGGCCACTATGTGCGCCGTGACGACAGCACCGGCCGCCCGCGCCTGCTGCGCGGTCTCGATACCAACAAGGATCAGAGCTACTTCCTCTATACCCTGAGCGAGAAGCAAGTGGGTCAGAGCCTGTTCCCGGTTGGCGATCTGGAGAAGCCGGAGGTGCGCCGCATCGCCGAGCAGCTGGATCTCATCACCGCCAAGAAGAAAGACTCCACCGGCATCTGCTTTATCGGCGAGCGCAAGTTCAAGGACTTCCTGGCCAAGTTCCTGCCCGCCCAGCCCGGTAAGATCGAGACCGTGGATGGCAAGGTGATCGGCGAGCATCAGGGTCTGATGTATCACACCCTGGGCCAGCGCAAGGGGCTCGGCATCGGTGGTCGCAAAGATGCCACCGAAGAGGCCTGGTATGTGGTCGACAAAGAGGTCGAACGCAATGTGCTGGTGGTGGCGCAGGGCGAACATCCCCGCCTCTACTCCGATGGTTTGATTGCCAGCCAGCTGCACTGGGTGGATCGCACCCCGATCCGCGAGCCGCGTCGCTGCACCGTCAAGACCCGCTACCGCCAGCAGGATATCCCCTGCCTGATCCAGCCCATCGACGACGAAACCATCCGGGTCATCTTCGACGAGAAACAGGCTGCGGTGACCCCGGGCCAGTCCGCCGTCTTCTACGACGGGGAAGTGTGTCTGGGCGGCGGCATCATCGAACAACGTTTCAGCCATCCGGTTTGAATCCTTAACAGAAGGCAGCAGACGTGAGCGATAAATTCCAAGACAGAACCATGGCCTTTGCCGGCATCTGCCAGGCCGCGTATCTGGTGCAGAAGGTGGCCCGAGACGGCAGCTGTGACGAGGCCGCCCTGCGCGAGAGCCTCTCCAGCATTCTGGTGACCAACCCGAGCCAGCCGCTCGAGGTGTTCAACAACACCCATCTGGCCATTCGCGACGGCTACCGTGCGCTGGTCGAACAGCTGGGTGCCGACGGCAGCCAGAAGAATGCCGAGCTGACCCGCTACGTGGTGAGCCTGATTGCGCTGGAGCGCAAGCTGGCCAAGCGCAAGGACATTCTCAATATGCTGGGTGAGCGGATCAGCCAGATTGGTCGCCAGCAACAGCACTTCGATCTGCTCGACGAGCAGATTTTGGCCAACATGGCGAGCATCTACAGCGATCTTATCAGCCCCATCGGGCCGCGCATTCAGGTGGCGGGTACCCCGCTGTTCCTGCAGCAGCCGCTGGTGCAGCACAAGGTGCGCGCCCTGCTGCTGGCGGGCATTCGTGCCTGCGTGCTGTGGCGTCAGCTCGGTGGCAGCCGCACCCAGATCATCTTCGCTCGCAAGAAGATGGTGGAGCTGGCCAAACGTTACTAATCATCGGCTCGCGCGCGGGCCAGCCGAGGTCGACATCAGGGTGAACAGCCGCACATCCGCCTTGATGACGACTCAGCCCCACGCGCGAGTGGATACGGATCCCCCACACAAATCATCAGGAGTTCACCCCATGGAGCTGTCCGCGCTGACTGCTGTTTCCCCGATTGACGGTCGTTATGGCGACAAGGCCGATGCCCTGCGCCCTATCTTCTCCGAATTCGGCCTGCTGCGTTTTCGCGTTGAAGTCGAGGTTCGCTGGTTGCAGAAACTGGCCAGCCACGCCGGGATCCCGGAAGTCCCTGCCCTGAGCGCGGCCGCCAACGCCCTGCTCGATGGCATCGTAAGCAACTTCAACGAGAGTGACGCCGCCCGTATCAAACAGATCGAGCGCACCACCAACCATGATGTGAAAGCGGTGGAGTACTTCCTCAAAGAGAAAGTCGAAGTGAACCCGGAGCTGGCGGCTGTCAGCGAGTTCATCCACTTCGCCTGCACCTCGGAAGACATCAACAACAACTCCCACGGTCTGATGCTGAAAACCGCCCGCGAAGAGGTCATCAAGCCTTATTGCGAGAAGCTGATCAGCGAGCTCAAGCGTCTGGCCCACGAGTACCGTGACATGCCGCTGCTCTCCCGTACCCACGGCCAGCCGGCGACCCCGAGCACCATGGGCAAGGAGATGGCCAACGTCGCCTACCGTCTGGAACGCCAGTTCAAGCAGATCATGGCGGTGGAGATCCTCGGCAAGATCAACGGTGCGGTCGGCAACTACAACGCCCACCTCAGCGCCTACCCGGATGTGGACTGGCACCAGTTCTCCGAGGAGTTTGTTACCTCCTTGGGCCTGACCTGGAACCCCTACACCACCCAGATCGAGCCGCACGACTATATCGCCGAGCTGTTCGACGCCATGGCCCGCTTCAACACCATCCTGATCGACTTCGACCGTGATGTGTGGGGTTACATCTCCCTGGGTCACTTCAAGCAGCGCACCATCGCAGGCGAAATCGGCTCCTCCACCATGCCGCACAAGGTCAACCCCATCGACTTCGAGAACTCCGAAGGCAATCTGGGTCTGGCCAACGCCGTGTTCCAGCATCTGGCGAGCAAGCTGCCCATCTCCCGCTGGCAGCGGGATCTGACCGACTCTACCGTGCTGCGCAACCTGGGTGTGGCGGTGGGTTACTCCCTGATTGCCTATCAGGCGACCCTCAAGGGTATCTCCAAGCTGGAAGCCAACGACGCTGCCATGGCTGCCGATCTGGATGCCAACTGGGAAGTGCTGGCCGAGCCGATCCAGACCGTGATGCGCCGCTACGGTATCGAGAAGCCCTACGAGAAGCTCAAGGAGCTGACCCGTGGTCGCCGCGTCGATGCCGAAGGGATGCGTACCTTTATCGACACCCTGGAGTTGCCGGAAGCGGTCAAGGTTGAGCTGAAAAAGCTGACCCCGGCCAACTACATCGGTGACGCCCAGCGTCTGGTCGATCTGCTGAAGTAAGCCAACCGGCAGTGACGAAGGGGCCCTGTGCACGATACGCCACAGGGCCCCTGTTATTTTCCCTGCCACGGCAGGATCCCGAGTGGCTTTTCCCAAGCCCGCCTTGGGCAAAACCTCTTTGCGAGACACGAGAAACAGCATGTACGAACTCAATCTGGATATCGCTCACTTCCTCGAGCACTACTGGCAGAAGCGCCCGCTCCTTATCAAGGGTGGCTTCAAGGACTTTCAGGATCCCATCAGCCCGGACGAGCTGGCGGGTCTGGCCATGGAAGAGGTGGTAGAGTCCCGCCTCGTCACCCGTTTCGACGGCAAGTGGGATGCTGCCCACGGCCCCTTCGAATCCTACGACCATCTGGGCGAAGAGAACTGGACCGTGCTGGTGCAGGCCTGCAACCACTGGGCCCCCGAGGTCAACGAGCTGGCAGTGCCGTTCCAGTTCATCCCCGGCTGGCGTTTTGACGACGTGATGGTGAGCTTCTCCACCCCTCACGGCGGGGTCGGTCCCCACATCGACAACTACGACGTCTTCATCACCCAGGGCCAGGGCAAACGCCACTGGCGGGTCGGCGATGCCAAGCCCTTGAACGAGTTCGCCGCCCACGCGGCCCTGCTGCACTGCGAGCCGTTCGAGGCGATCATCGACGTCATCATGGAGCCGGGCGATATCCTCTACATTCCGCCCGGATTCCCCCACGAAGGCTACGCCATCGAGCCCTCCATGAACTTCTCGGTGGGTTTCCGCGCGCCGGATGCCAAAGCGCTTATCTCCTCCTTTGCCGATCACCTGATCGACAACGAGATCCGCACCGAACGTTACGGCGATACCGATCTCAAGCCCCGCGCCCGTCACGGCGAGATCCAGCCCCACGAGCTGCACCGTCTGCGCGAGCTGATGCAACAGGCCCTCGATGACGAGACCCTGTTCAAGGAGTGGTTCGGCACCATGATCTCCGAGGCCAAGCACGATCTGGACGTCAATCCGGTCGAGCCGGACTACAGCGCCGAGGAGGTAGCCGACCTGCTGACCCAGGGCGAGCCTGCCATCAAGGTGCCGGGTCTGCGCACCGTCTGGTTTAGCGGCGAGAGCCAGCAGTGCTTCATCGACGGCGAAGCCTGGACTCTGCAGAGCGAAGACGCGGCAGCCATTTCGCTCTTGTGTGACAAAGACATCATCACTCAAGCCGACATGGTGGAGCTGGCCGATCAGGCTGGCTTCCTGCAACTGCTGACCCGTCTGGTCAACCGTGGTTACTGGTTCTTCAACTGATCCGGCAGTAACCGAAGGATAAAAAGGCGCCTTATGGCGCCTTTTTTGTCACTCAGAGGCGGTTCAATTAACAATCGATGCGCGAAGCTGAACCCACTCTTGATGAGCCGACAAGTGGTGATTTATTGAGCTAACATGGATGGGTATCATGCGTCCGTCCCTGTTCACAAGAGAAGCGTCACCATGCAAATCACCTCCCGGCCCATGCCGCTGCCCGATTACGGCAAATACCCCTCCTCTCCGGCTGTCACGCCCGAACAGGTCAGTCAGGCCCGTAACGAAGCGCTGTTCAAGAAGGATGAAGTGCAGGCACAGAGCGAAGAGAAAGCAACGGCTCGCAGAACCCTGGCGGTCTCTTATACGGCTAACCAGCAAGATAAAGCCGTGGTGGAGCGCTACCTGGAAGCCAGCGGTCAGGAGAGCGACAGCAAATCGGGCCCGAGCACTGCTGAACTCTATCAGGCGGCCAATCGCTACCAGCGCCAGCAGAATCTGAGTGACTACATGCAATTCCAGCAGAGCCCGCTCGCCCAGCAGATGGGTGACATGGTGGGCGAAGATAATCGCAAGGGCACCCAGCTCGACATCATTGCCTGAGCCAATTTGCTCGAATAAGCCCGGCAGGGACCAATACAAGATGAAAAAGCCCTCAATGAGGGCTTTTTCGCTATGGCTTGTCGCTGCGACGTCTCGCTATAAATGGGACTCTTCTGCCTGCGCGTCCGGCAGCTCGTCGGGGAGTTCATCAAACAGGGGGTGATAAAGCACCTCACCCTGCACACCCGCAAAACCGCGCTCCTGCAGCTCCATCGCCATAAAGCAGTCGGCAGGCACCTCATAGATGCAGTGCAGGCCAAACTCGCTAGCCGGGCGGAAACCGAAACGGCTGTAATAGGCCGGATCCCCGAGTACCACCACCCCTTTCCAGTCCATCTCGAGCGCCGTATCAAGCCCTTCACGGATGAGATCAGAGCCAATACCCTGACCTTGCCAGTCGGGATGAACCGCGACCGGCGCCAGACCGAGCCAGGGCCCTTCCATGCCGTTAATGGTGATCGGGCTTAGCATCAGGTGCCCCATGAACTCGTACTCTTCCTCTTCGACCATGGTCACTACGGCAGCACCACATTCGCGCAGGCGGTTGACCAGTTCGGCCTCATCGGAACGACCGAAGGCGGCACTCAGCAGCTCATAAACCGGCAGCATGTCACCGGGGCGCTCGGTTCTCAACATCAGGTATTACTCCTCGTACAGCAGAGCGGGCATTATTCCACACAACGGCTGGTCATTCTGAGTACCTTTGTCCAAAAATGGGAGGGTGCACTCAGGAAAACGAGCTGCAAACTGTTGCTGCAAAGCGGTTAGCGTAGCCGGGGTGGCCCTGTTCATCGCCTCCCGGTAGGCAAGCCAGAGGGCGGGAGCCTCCCGCGCCAACCGCTCAAAGGTCAGTTCGGGCGTTTGATGCCAACAGCCATCCAGCTCGTCGACCAGCTCCGGCAGCTCCACCAGCAGCCGTAACTGCTGATAGCGTATCTGCGAAGAATCACCGTTGCCGCCCAGCGCCTGCGCAATCAATTGGTTGAACCAGTGGCGCCGTGATGCGCGCTCCTCGCGGCTGAGCAGATCGGGCCCTTGACGCTGCAGTGCGGCCAGTTGCAGCAACCACGCCAGCCCCTGTTCATCCCTGTCTTTCAGCAAGACGCCGCCAAGATGGGACAACTGCTCCGGTTCGGCCTGCTCCAGCAGATCGACGGGGTAACAGTGTAGCGCCAGCAACCTCTCAAGATGCGGCGGGCAGTGCAGAAAACAGGGCTTCTCCCCCGCGCCCCTCTCATCCACAAAGAGCGAAATGGCCAGCTTGCCGTTGGTACTCTGCCGATCCAACGTTACAGGATCGCGCAGGATCACCACGGCGATCCGCTCATCAGCAAGCCAGCAGGCAATCTCCCCGGCCAAGGGATTGGGTAAGGAGGGGGCGCGATCCAGTCGCCAGTAACTCACGTCACACGGCTGGCGACCACTGATATGGCGCCGCCCGCGATAGTGCATCCCCACTTTTGCCATCACCCGGCCGGAGGCTAAATTGTCTGGCATATGGCGAGCCGTCAGCGCAGGCAGTTGCAGTTGGTCAAAGGCGAACCCCTTGACCAAGCCAGCGGCCCGAGTAGCCAGACCGCGATTTTGCCAGGGCACGCCCACCCACCAGGCGAGCTCGCCATTCCAGTGCAGGGAGATCACCCCAAGCAACGCCGCACCTTGCTCCTCTGGCAAGGTGATGGCCCAGCTCCAGCCAAGGCCAAGCGCCGCCTTGCGCCAGCTGAGGGCCAGCCAGTCGCGGGCCCCCTCCGGCGGATAGGGATGAGGAATATTAAGGGTGTAGCGGGCCAGCGCCTCGTCGCTGCAGTAGCGCACGATCTCGCGATCATCGTCAGCCTGCAGTGGTCGCAGCTCGACGCCTGATAGCGGATGATCCTCAGCCAGGGTCGGCACCGTCACGCGGCGCGCCAGCAGGCGATTGAGCACGGCGCCCAAATCGGCCTCGGGGGTGAGCGGCAGATCGGCCCCCACAGGGCCAAGGGTGAGCAGTCCCTGCTCCTTGGCGAGGGTCAATAGGGAGGTAGAGGCACTGATCAGAACCTGGCGGCTGGGATCAACATGAAAATCCGCCAGCAGATCCCCATCGAGCCAGGCAGCCAGCAGGGCTCCCGGGCAGAGCACCCCGTCTGGAGGGCTGCTCGCCCAGGGTGCATCGGTTTGATCGAGGGCAGCCGCCGCCTCTTTGCCCAGCAGCAGCTGCCAGCGATGACCTTGCTGCTGCCAGTGCGGCAACAGCGCAGCCCACTGCGGTTGCCACAGACTGGCCTCGATCAGCAGTTCCATCAGCTGGCCTGACAGGCCGCTGGCAGCGTCAGATGGCGGGGATGGGCTTCGATACGGGCGATCCAGCTACGGATAGCGGGCCACCCCTGCAGGGAGAAGCTCCCCTCCTCTGCCACGTGGGTGTAGGCATAAAGGGCGATATCGGCGATGGTAGGCGCATCACCGCACAGATAGGGGCTCTGTTTCAGCTGCTGCTCCATTACCGCCAGCGCCTTCTCGCCACCGGCTTTCAGCCCGTCGAGACGCGCCTCCTGCGACTCGGGGCGGCCGAGATAGTGAACGATAAAGCGGGCCACCGCGATGTAGGGCTCATGGCTGTACTGCTCAAAGAACATCCATTTGAGCACCTCGGCCTGCTGGCGCGGATCGGTTGGCCACAAAGACGAGCCCTGCGCCAGATAGAAGAGGATGGCATTGGACTCCGCCAGCGTATCGCCCAGGCCAATCTCCAGCACCGGGATCTTGCCGTTGGGGTTCATGGCCAGAAATGCGGGGGTACGGGTATCCCCCGCCTGAATATCCATCTCAACCCACTCAAGGGGCAACTCCAGCCAGCGGGCCAACAGCCACACCTTGTAACAGTTGCCAGAACGCAGATCACCATACAGACGCATACACACTCCTTGTGAAAACAGATTTGAATAGCGCGCTCAGGGAGCCAGACGCTCGATATGCCAGCCATCCCCGTCGCGGGTGTAGTAGAAGCGGTCGTGCAGCCGGTGCTCGCCCCCCTGCCAGAACTCCACCGTCTCGATCACCACCCGGAATCCGCCCCAGAAGCTCGGCAGCGGCACTTCACCATTGGCAAACTTCTGCTTTAGCTCGAGGAACTTGGCCTCCAGCACGCCGCGGGCCGAGATGCGGGTCGACTGCTTGGAGACCCAGGCGGCGATCTGGCTATCCTTGGGACGGCTGTGGAAATACTTCATCACCTCGAAGGTGCTCATCTTCTCCACCCGACCGGTCACATGAACCTGACGGTCGAGCGTATGCCAGGGAAAGAGCAGGCTGATACGGGGGTTGCCTTCCAGCTGCTGCGCCTTGCGGCTGCCCATGTTGGTGTAAAAGACCATCCCCTGGGCGTCGTAGTGCTTGAGCAGCACAGTGCGCTGCCAGGGCTGACCATCGGCATCCACCGTCGCCACCACCATGGCGGTGGGATCGGTCAGTTTGGCCTCACAAGCCTGCGCCAACCACTTCTCGAACAGCGCCAGCGGCTCGGCCGGCAGATCGGCCCGGTGCAGCCCGCCACGGGAGTATTCACGGCGCAGATCAGCAACATCCATCATCTTGATTTTCCTTCAAATAAATAATGGTTCCACGACCATCAAGAGAGTGACGCAGGCATTGTGCTCCGCTCATCTGCCAGTGACAAGCCATAACACAGCCGAGCACTCCACCGCAGAACAGATAACACTTCGGCAGTTGCTCTTGCCAATTTTCAGACGTAGTCACAGTCAAAAAGGGAATCACACTCGACCACACTTTATATATCTACCTTGCACCGCATGACCCTTACACCTATCATTGCGCCGGTTTATCTGTTTTAGAATCATCCACAACTACCCGGATGGTTCATCTTTATCTGGCCAAGGTTAATCTCATGCTCAAATCCCCACTGTTGCCCCGTTTCGGGGATCTGGTCGTTGCCATTATTGACGATGTGCTCGGTCAGGGTCTTACCCTCGACCGCGCTTATGCCCGTCACTTCTCCGGCATCGAACTCAAACCGCAAGAACAGGCAAGGATTGCCCTGGTCACCGGCGACCTGCTGCGCCGTCTCAGCCTCTATTGTTTCCTCACCGGTATTCAGGTGCGTCAGGCCGAAAAGAATGTCTGGCCGCTGCTGCACAGCTGGCATGCCTTCCACAAAATTGCCCAGCCCAACCACCCGACCCTGGATCGCTTCAATGAAGAAGCATTCCGCCGACGTCTGACCGAGGCGAAGAAGAACCCGGTATTGATGGATGGTTGCCCGAGCTGGCTGGAGAAACTGGGTAGCGAGCAGCTGGGTGAAGCCTGGCCTGCCGAGCGTGCCGCCCTGGCCTGGATGCCCAAGCGTTACCTTCGGGTTAACACCCTCAAGTGCACCCGTGATGAACTGCAAGCCATGCTGGCCAAAGAGCAGGTCACCACCATTCCGGTTGAAGGTGTGGAGACTGCCCTGCAGGTCACCTCTGACGCCGCCCTGTTCCGTACCAAGGCCTTTGCCGATGGTTGCTTCGAACAGCAGGACGCAGGCTCCCAGCTGGTTGCTGCCGCTTTGGAAGTTGCCCCAGGCATGCGCGTTATCGACGCCTGCGCAGGTGCCGGTGGCAAGACCCTGCACATCGCCGCCATGATGCAGGGCAAAGGCCGTCTGCTGGCGATGGATGTGGAAGAGTGGAAGCTGGAGAACCTCAAGCAACGCGCTCGTCGCGCCGGTGCCCACAACGTAGAGACCCGGGTCATCACCAGCAGCAAGACCGTCAAGCGCCTCAAAGAGAGCGCCGACCGCGTACTGCTTGACGTGCCCTGCTCCGGTCTGGGCGTACTCAAGCGCAATCCGGATGCCAAGTGGCGTGATACCGCCGAGCGTCTGCCGGTGCTGGTCGCGCTGCAAGAAGAGATCCTGCAGCGTTACAGCCAGATGGTGAAAGTCGGCGGCCTGCTGGTCTATGCAACCTGCTCCATCCTGCCCGAGGAGAACCGCCAGCAGGTGGACAAGTTCCTCGCCGCCAACGAAAACTTCCGTCTGCGTGACGATCACACCGTGAGCCCGTCCGAGACCGGCTTCGACGGTTTCTACATGGCCCGTATCGAACGGATCGCCTGATCCAGAATGACCTGCTCCTTGCGCCCTTATCGCGCACGGCGGGTTCGATGAAAAAAGAGCGGCAGCCCTCGGGCTGCCGCTCTTTTTATTGATAAGGATCGCCGCGTCAGGACTCCAGCGCAGCAATCGCCTCTATCTCGATCTTCACATCCTTCGGCAAGCGGGCCACTTCCACGCAAGAGCGCGCCGGATACATGGCATCGTGCTCGGAGAAGAAGTCGTTGTAGACCTGATTCACCGCAGCAAAGTCGTTCAGATCCGAGACAAACACCGTGGTCTTGAAGATGTTGCGCACCTCACCGCCAGCCGCCTCGACAATCGCCTGAACGTTTTGCAGGGAGCGCAGGGTTTGCGCTTCGATACCCTCCGCAATATCGCCGCTCACCGGGTCCAGTGGGATCTGACCTGAGGTGTAGAGGATGTTGTCAATCCGGGTGGCCTGCACATAGGGGCCGATGGCGCCTGGCGCCGCTTTGGTAGTGATAACCTGTCGCATCTGTTACTTCCTCGTGCTGACAAACAAAAAGTAGGCCCGGAGCAAGCCTGCTCACCCCGGGCATGAGAGTTACATCATGTTGGTGAAGGTTCTGGAGATGACGTCCTGCTGCTGCTCGCGGGTCAGGGCGTTGAAGCGAACCGCATAGCCGGAGACCCGGATGGTCAGACTGGGGTACTTGTCCGGATTCTCGATGGCATCCAGCAGCATCTCGCGGTTCATCACGTTGACGTTGAGGTGCTGGCCCCCTTCCACATCCCGCTCGTGATGGAAGTAGCCATCCATCAGCCCCACCAGATTGTTCTCGCGATTGGCCGGCTCCTTGCCGAGCGCCCCCGGCACGATGGAGAAAGTGTAGGAGATCCCGTCCTTGGCGTATTTGAACGGCAGCTTGGCTACCGAGGCGAGCGAAGCAACCGCCCCCTTGCGATCCCGACCGTGCATCGGGTTGGCTCCCGGTGCAAACGGGGCACCGGCGCGGCGGCCATCCGGGGTGTTGCCAGTCTTCTGGCCATACACCACGTTGGAGGTGATGGTCAGGATCGACTGGGTCGGCACCGCATTGCGGTAGGTCGGCAGCGCCTGGATCTTCTTCATGAAGCGCTCGACCAGATCGCAGGCGATGGAGTCGGCCCGCTCGTCGTTGTTGCCGTACTGGGGATACTCCCCCTCAATCACGAAATCGACCGCCAGCCCGTCGGCATCGCGCACCGGCTTGACCCTGGCGTACTTGATGGCCGCCAGCGAATCGACCGCCACCGACAGACCGGCGATACCGCAGGCCATGGTGCGATAGACGTCGCGATCGTGCAGCGCCATCAGTGAGGCCTCGTAGCTGTACTTGTCGTGCATGTAGTGAATAAGGTTGAGCGCACTGATGTACTGCACCGCCAGCCAATCCATAAAGCTGTCGAGGCTGGCCATGACAGTGTCGTAATCCAGCACCTCGTCCATGATGGGCGCCACTTTCGGGCCAACCTGGATCTTTAGCTTCTCGTCCACCCCACCGTTGATGCAGTAGAGCAGGGTCTTGGCGAGG
The DNA here is from genome assembly GCF_051920345.1 of Aeromonas sp. 102P. Lineage (NCBI taxonomy): Bacteria > Pseudomonadati > Pseudomonadota > Gammaproteobacteria > Aeromonadales > Aeromonadaceae > Aeromonas > Aeromonas sp. 102P. The sequence continues at coordinate 3,899,562 of NZ_JBQBCZ010000001.1, forward strand.
TTGGCACGAGCACCGAAGAACTGCATCTGCTTTCCGATCACCATGGGGCTCACACAGCAGGCGATGGCATAGTCATCGCTCTCGAAGTCGGTGCGCATCAGGTCATCGTTTTCATACTGCAGGGATGAGGTATCGATGGAGACACGGGCGGCATAGGTCTTGAAGGCCCGCGGCAGCCCTTCCGCCCAAAGGATAGTGAGGTTGGGCTCGGGCGCCGGCCCCATGGTCTTGAGGGTGTGGAGGTAACGGAAGGAGTTCTTGGTCACCAGAGTACGACCATCCAGCCCCATGCCACCAATCACCTCGGTCGCCCAGATGGGATCGCCGGAGAAGAGGGAGTCAAACTCGGGGGTACGCAGGAAGCGCACCATGCGGATCTTCATGATGAAGTGATCGACCAGCTCCTGGGCATCCTGTTCGCTGATAAGCCCCGCTTTCAGATCCCGCTCGATATAGATATCGAGGAAGGTGGCGGTACGACCGAGGGACATGGCCCCGCCATTTTGCGACTTCACCGCCGCCAGATAGGCAAAGTAGAGCCACTGGACTGCCTGCTGCGCCGTGCGCGCCGGCCCGGAGATGTCAAAGCCATAGCTGGCCGCCATCTGCTTGATCTGCACCAGTGCCCGCTTGTGCTCGGCCAGCTCCTCGCGCTGACGGATCACCTGCTCCAGATTCTCGCCACGCTCGAGGGCCGGTTGCAGATCGGCAAACTGCAGCTCCCGCTCATGGATTAGATAATCTATGCCATAGAGCGCGACCCGACGATAATCTCCGATAATGCGACCACGGCCGTAACCATCCGGCAAACCGGTCAAAATTCCCGATTTTCGGCAGCGCAACATCTCGGGAGAGTAGACGTCGAACACGCCCTGGTTATGGGTTTTGCGCAATTCGCTGAAGGTATATTCAAATTCGGGATCCATCTCCCGGCCATATGCTTCAAAAGAGCTGCGGATCATATTTACGCCGCCAAACGGGTGCAGCGCTCTTTTAAGGGGCTTGTCGGTTTGCAGGCCAACAATCTTTTCCAGCCCCTGTTCGATATAACCAGGCCCGTGGGCAGTAATGGTCGTGGCAATATTCGCATCAAAATCGACCGGTGCGTGGGTGGCATTCTCGATACGGATCCCCTCCATCACCTTGTTCCACAAAGTGGTGGTCGCTTCTGTGGCATCCGCTAAAAACTGTTCGTCACCTTCATAGGGGGTGTAGTTCTGCTGGATAAAATCACGGACGTTGATCTCGTGCTTCCAGTTTTCACCGGCAAACCCTTGCCATGCCTGACGGAATTTATCCTGATCCAATTGCATATCAACTTTCATCAAATAAACCTCATTCACTACTCATGACACTACAGTGGAATATGTCAGACGCACTCGGCCTGACGAACCAGCTGCCCCAGACGAATGGCATCCAGCGCGATCATTTTCTCTTCATTGGTGGGAATAACCGCTGCCAGTACCATGGATTCTGCCGCCGAAATTACCCGGCAGCCCTCGCTATTGGGACGCTGGTTAAACGGCTCGCTGATCGCTACGCCAAATACCTGAAGTCGTTCGCATACCAGCTTTCTGATAAAGGCCGAGTTCTCGCCGATCCCGCCGGTGAAAATAACGGCATCCAGTCGGCGCAATGAGGTGGCATGGCCGCCGATATGGCGGGCAATACGATGGACAAAAGCGTGAATGGCCAATTTTGCCCCGGGATGTCCTTCGTGATAGGCAGCTTCCAATACCCGCATATCGGAGGAGAGCCCCGAAATACCCAGCAGGCCGGACTGCTTGTTCAATACCCGCTCGATATCCTCGATGGATTGACCCGTCTTGCTGGCGATATAGGCCAGCGCGCCAAAATCGATATCGCCGCTGCGGCTGCCCATGATCAGCCCCTCCAGCGGCGTCATCCCCATTGAGGTATCGACGCTCTTGCCATCCTGCACCGCGCAAATAGAGGCGCCATTGCCCAGATGAGCGATGACCAGACCGGCATGTTGCTCATCCAGCCCCATAAATACGCAAGCCTGCTCGGCAACATAGCGATGGGAGGTGCCATGGAAGCCATAGCGGCGCACGCCGTAATCCTGCAGATATTGAGAAGGCAGCGCATAGATATAGGCTTCCGGCTTCAGGGTCTGGTGAAAGCCGGTATCAAATACCGCAATCTGGGGCTGGTCGGGAAATAGCTGGCGGGCGGCCATCACGCCGCTTAAATTGGCGTGATTGTGCAGGGGAGCCAAGGGTGACACCTGCTTGATTTTGGCCAATACATGTTCATCAATGATCACGGCTTCACTAAATTCACTACCACCATGAGCAATTCGATGACCAACCAGTGCAATGGCATCCAGCAGATCCCATTTTTTCAATTCCGCCGCGATGGCAGCCAAGGCACAGGTGTGGTTATTTTCAGGTAATGACATTGCGGGCTCTTTACCCACTTGCAATTGGGGATGGGCTGTCTCAATACCATCCGCTATACCGGATATCACCACCTCGCAGGTTTTACTGTCCAGTACCGAGAATTTGACCGACGAAGAGCCGCAATTGATAACCAGAACCAACGAATCAAACTTCATTACATCGCCTCGATATTTATGATGTCGAGTCACTGCAGTCAGAACATATTTACCACTGAGTGTGGTGGCCAAATCACGGATAGCCTTGCCCTGGGCCCACATAATTGGGCCAACCAAGAACAGGTTATTGCGCACTTCTGACTGCGCCATGCAGACCCCGCCAGGGGGGCCTGAATGGCTGATGACTTGCAGAAAAGGTTTTCAGAACAGCTTGGAAACTATATTCAGGATGGTCAGCACACCGATGATGGTGACAAACAGGTTGCTGGCCTGACCTTTATATTTTGCCAGTGCCGGTGTCTTGTTGACGGCATACATCGGCAGCAGACAGAGCAGGGAAGCGATGATTGGCGCCCCCATTGCCTCAATCAGGTCGAGGATGTTGGGGTTCACATAAGCGACCAGCCAGGTCGAACCCATGATGAACAACATACTGACCATGTTGAGTTTTTTACTGGAAACCTTGCTCTTGTCGCCCTGGTAGCCAAAGCGGAGGATGAGGCCGTTCAACCCTTCCAGCGTCCCCAGATAGTGGCCGAAGAAGGGTTTGAAGATGGCAACCAGCGCAATGATGGACGCCGCATACTCCAAAGTGGTGGCAAACGCAGACTTGCTGCCCGTCATTGAGGAGAAGTGGAGAGCACCGGAATGTTCTGGGCTTTGGCTTCCGCCATATTTTGCGGTGACAGGGTAAAGAGGCAGCTGAAGGCAAAGAACATCACCACGGCCACCATCAGCATGCTGGCACCGGAGATAATCTTCGAGCAGCGCCTCTCGGTAAAATCACGCCCGAACTCCTGCTCATACTCTTCCCGTTTGGAGACAATGAAAGAGGAGACAATCGGCGAGAAGTTGAAGGAGAAGACCATGATGGAGATCCCCAGCCAGACGGTAACCAGAATACCATCGTGACCAAACATCGATATCTCGCTCAGATTGACCTGATCAAAGACAGCACTGTTCCAGTACGGGACGAGGGAGAGAGAGATAACGATCAGACTGGCAATAAAGGGAAAGACCAGATAGCTCATCACGCGAACCATCAGATCCTTGCCGAAATAGATCACGAAGGCCATCAGCAGCAGCAGCCCTAGGGCGACAACACCCCGATTGAGCGGCGCCATTTGCAGTTGATGCTCCCAGAATGCCATGAAGGTATTGGTGATCGTCACACCATATATCCACAGCAGTGGGCAGATGGCAAAGAAATAGAGGAAGGTAATTACCACCCCACCCATTTTGCCAAAATGCTCTTCAACGGTCTCGGTAATATTTGCCGATGGATTGCTGCCGGAAAGACATAATCTTGCCAACGCTCTGTGGCAATAAAATGCTATAGGGTAAGCCAGCACCAACATGATTAATATTGGTATCAGGCCACCATATCCGGCCCGAATAGGGAAAAATAGAACACCTGCACCGATCGCTGTACCAAATAGACCGAGTCCCCAGGTTGTATCCGACTTACGCCATGCTTTGACACTCTCTTTACTGCTGCTAACGACACTATCCAATATCATGACTGTATTCCTTACAGGCTAAATTGACGGATATTGTTCTGTTCGATAATTTCGGCGATCCGGGTCAGGTCAATATTGCCACCCGAAATAATGCTGACAGTTTTTTTGCCTTCGACATAATGTTTTAGTTTGCCGCTCAGCAACGCTGCCGAGGCCAGAGCTCCCGCCCCTTCGGTAATCACCTTGTTGCGCTGAATAAGGTCAACCATGCTGTGGCGAATATCATCTTCAGTGACCAGAACGATGTCATCGACCAGCTCTTTGACAATTTCATAGGTCAGGGTGCCGGGTCTTGCCACGTCACAGCCATCAGCCAGCGTGCTGCTGGTTCTGTGATTGGTAATGGTGCCTGCGTAGTATGAAGCCGCCATGCCGTGGACATTCTCCGACTGCACGCCAATCACACGGATAGTCGGGTTGATGGATTTGATGGCCATGGCGACGCCGGCAATCAGACCACCACCGCCAATCGGCACTATGATGTTGTCCACATCATAGAGATCCTCGATGATTTCCAGACCAATGGTGCCCTGACCGGCAATCACTTTTGCATCGTCGAAGGGGGGGATAAATACGCGGCCTTCCATTTCCACGATTTCACTGACTTTGGCAATGGTGTCATTGAAACTATTGCCATGCAGAATAACTTCCGCCGAATAATCGCTGGTTGCAGCAATTTTTGATTTTGGTGCACAGCAAGGCATGACCACCTTGGCATCAATTCCCAGCATGGCACTGGACAAAGATACCCCCTGCGCGTGATTACCGGCAGAGCAGGCGACAACACCTTTCTGACGATCCTCCAGACTTAATGAACTGAGTTTGTTGAAGGCACCGCGAATTTTAAAAGAGCCTGTACGTTGCATGTTTTCAAGCTTGAGGTAAACCTCGCCATGGCAACGTTCGCTGATGTAGTTAGAGGGTAATTGCGCGGTCTTGTATATATGGTTGGTCAGTCTTTTTTTGGCTTCGGTAATATCATGAAGACCAATGGGCAGATTGCTATACATCTTCATCGCAAATCTCTTTTTATTTATTAATTTGTAGGGTTTTATTTCACTGGGCGAAGCGATACTAGGTTCTATCACTTGCAATTAATGTGAGCATAAACACAAAAAAATCTACAAAGAGACTGCGTTACGGTGAAATTATAAAAAAATGTGATGGCAGCAACACTTGAATCCAAATGGATTAAAAAAAGTAATCAGAGATTGGCGAACAATATAATTAACAACTCCAACACAAAGACGCAAAGATTAGATTTTTCAGGGCAATTGCGTTGCTTTTTGCAACCGGCAATCAGTTGCCTGCCTGAACCGGGACAATAAAAAAGGGAGCCTGTGTGGCTCCCTCTCGACAATACCGAACCGATTACTCGGCTGCAGCATCATCTTTCTTGTACTTGGCAGCAGTCTCTTTGATCAGAGCCTGCAGCTCGCCAGCCTGGAACATCTCGATCATGATGTCGCAGCCACCGATCAGCTCGCCCTCAACCCACAGTTGCGGGAAGGTTGGCCAGTTGGCAAATTTCGGCAATTCAGCCCGAATATCCGGGTTTTGCAGGATATCAACATATGCAAACGGCTCACCGCAGGACATCAGCGCCTGGGAGGCCTGGGCAGAGAAGCCACAGCTGGGTAGCTTGGGAGAGCCCTTCATGTAGATGATGATGGGGTTGTCAGCCAGCTGCTGCTTGATCTTTTCGATAGTTTCCATAGATGCCTCACTAGAGCAATGATGGCGGCCATTCTACTGCAATCTGGCCCGATCACAACCGGACAAAGGGCAAGAACGGCACGAATCGCTGCCAGAATAGACCGATGATTGATCCTGATCATGGCGCCAATCAAGGGTTGTTAGGCCATCTTTGATACTGCTACAATCCCTTGGCTTTGGACTTTCCTGTCCCACCATTTTAAAAACAACTCTTTTCACATATAGAAAAGAGTACGCAATGTCTTGCAACCGTCGCCTTCGCACGGTCCAGCCAATGGAGAGTAGAAAATGGCATTCGAACTTCCCGCTCTGCCCTATGCAATCAACGCTCTGGAACCGCACATCTCCCAGGAAACTCTGGAATATCACCACGGCAAGCACCACAACACCTACGTGGTCAACCTGAACAATCTGGTGCCGGGTACCGAGTTTGAAGGCAAGTCTCTGGAAGAGATCATCAAGACCTCCAACGGCGGCATCTTCAACAACGCCGCCCAGATCTGGAACCACACCTTCTACTGGCACTGCCTCTCCCCGAATGGCGGTGGCGAGCCGACTGGCGCCCTGGCTGAGGCCATCAACAAGGCATTCGGCTCCTTCGCCGAGTTCAAAGATGCCTTCACCAAATCTGCCATCGGCAACTTCGGTTCCAGCTGGACTTGGCTGGTGAAGAAAGCTGACGGCTCTCTGGCTATCGTCAACACCTCCAACGCTGGCTGCCCGCTGACTGAAGCCGGTACCACCCCGCTGCTGACCGTTGACCTGTGGGAGCACGCCTACTACATCGACTTCCGCAACCTGCGTCCGAAGTACATGGAAACCTTCTGGGCTCTGGTTAACTGGGAATTCGTGGCCAAGAATCTGGCTGCCTAATCAGCCTCGCTTGCCAAAACGCCCCGCACTGCGGGGCGTTTTTTTATCTCGATATGGCTGCGAAAGTGAATAAGGCGCCCGCAGGCGCCTTTTACATATCGAGATGACCCGCTTACTGGTCCAGCTCGTCCATGTATTCATCCAGATTGGCATCGTCAGCCTGCTCTTGCTGAGACGCTTTCAGCTCGGTCTGCTTGCCCGTCACCTTGCCCTGGTTATATTGCAGGTAGAAGTCCTTGGTCAGCGCATAAGGATCGAGGGAGTTGTCGATGATCCGCTCCTGATCGATCAGCTTGGCACGTGTGCCCAAGCCATCCAGTGCCCAATGTGCAACCTTCATCGGGAAGGTTAACAAGGCATAGGGGAAGTAGAAGCTGTCAATCGCATCGCCAACCAGCTCCCGGGTGGTAGTCGGGCCGTAAACAGGCACCATGATGTAGGCACCATTACCGATATCGGCCCTGCCCAGCACGGTATCCATCTCCAGCTTGTTGCGCTCAAGGCCGGCATGTTTGGCCACATCGAAGATACCCAGCAGACCGACCGTGGTGTTGAGTGTAAAGCGCCCCAGGTTGGTGCCTGCCCCTTTCAAATCACCGGTGATCAGATGGTTCACCATGCTGCTTGGCTCATCAAAGTTGGCAACAAAGTTGGCAATGCCATCCTTCACCCCTACCGGAATGTAGCGGGCATAGGCATGTACCACAGGACGTGCCACATAGGGCTCCAGCACATCATAGTTGACCGCCCACATGGCCCGGTTGGCCCCTTGGAAGGGATCGCGCGGATCGGCCGCCGTACTGGTGGCTCCCGGATTATTCATGCCGGGATTGAGATCCAGACTCTCTGGGCCAGGCTTGGGTGGGCCACCGGCACAGCCAGCCAGCAAGAGGGCTGCCAGTATGGCCCCTGAACGAAGATACATATGATTGTCCTGACGTTTTATTTTGATTTATCAGAAGTATAGATAACCCGGCTCCTATCCAGGAGCCGGGTTATCCAAAGGCATATTAGAGGGCGTGATCGATGCGGATGTCAATCGGAGCAGCAGGGATCTCGGCCGTCTTGACCGGCACGGATACCCCTTCGAAGGCTCCTTCCTTGTTCATCACATTGCCACCCCGCGAGAGACGTGCCTTGAACTGCAGCTCCGGATAGGCCGCCAGCTTGCTGCCTTCCATCATGGCATCGCCATCCCCGAGTGACAGGGTAACTGGCAAGGTTGGCCCTGCGATACGCTTCACGGCGATGGGCATGGGCGGCCCGTTGGGCACCACGGCAAAGACGAAGAGATGGGCATCTTCCGGCATCTGAATGCCCGCCGCCAACGTGACGTGGATGGGGAATTCCCCCTCCTTCACCGCCAGCGGTTGTCCCTCAACTGCGCCCGCTTTGGCTGCGCCTGAATTCGTCACCTCGATGCCGCGCTGCTTGAGTTGCGCGCGGGCATACTCCATGGAGCGCTCGACCATCACGTAACGGGGGGTACCTTTCTCCATCAGTGGCAACATCGCCTGCCAGCGAGCCAGCGCGGTCTGGAAGTCCTCTTTTTGCAGCGCCATAAAGGCATAGACGGAACGCGCTTCGATATTGTCCGGATCCTGCGCGATAGCCGCTTGCAACAGGGCATCCGCTTGCGCCTCATCCCCCGTCATCATCAGCGCCTGCGCGTAGGGCACCGCCACCAGCGATTTCTGGGGGGCAAGCGTGTAGGCCCGCTCCAGCGCCTCGCTGGCCATCTCGGGATCATTGCCATCCAGCGCTAAGCGTCCCAGCAGCAGCCAGCCGCGGTAGTCGTTCGGTTCATCCTTGAGGCGGGTACGCAGTGCCAGCGTGAAATCCAGCAGATCCTGCTCGGTCACTTGGGCATCGCGTTCCACCAGAATGCGGTTGCTCAGCTCGCCAAGACGGCTGCTGGCATCTTGCCAGCGACTCACCTCTTGCCAGGAGCCCAACTTGTAGTAGAGCCCCAGACTCACCACCAACAGCACCAGCACACCCGGGATCCAGATCAGACTCTTGCCACTGCGGGCAGTCTGCTCCACATCAGGGATATCATCCAAGAGACTTCGTTGCAGCTCGACCAGCGAGTCGGACTCCTCAGCCAGGACACCCTGCTCGCGCTCTTCGCCAATCTCCAGCAGCCGCTGGCGATAGAGCTGTTTGTTGAGCGCCGAGCGACTGATGCTCTGTTTGCCTTCACCACGCCACAGCGGCACGACGAGCGCCAGACTCACCAGCACCAGCAAGCCCGCAATCACTATCCAAAAAGCGGTCATTGTTTCTCTTCCTCTTTGAGCAGCTCGGCCAGTCGGCGCTGCTCCTCCTCGCTCAAGGCGTTATCCAGTTGTTTTTTCACCGCAGGGGGCCGGCGGCTGCGCATCACGACCACGGCGCCACCGATCAGGATCACCAGCAGCGGGCCGAGCCAGAGGATCAGGGTGGAGGCCATCAGGGGCGGGTTATAGAGGATAAAGTTGCCGTAGCGGGCCACCATGTAATCCACGATCTCCTCTTTATCCTTACCCTCGCGCACCATCTGGTAGGTCTTGTCGCGCAAGTCCTTGGCCAGCCCAGCATTGGAGTCGGCGATATCCTGGTTCTGACACTTGGGGCAACGCAGCTCCTTGGTCAGTTCACGGAAGACCTGCTCCTGATTGTCGTTGTCGAAGGTGTAGACATCGATAGCGGCCATGGCGGGCGCTTGCACCACCCATCCCAGCAACAGCAGCAGGGAAGCAATAAATACTCTCATCAGGACTCCCCTCACTTCATGGCATCAAAGATGGGTTTGAGGGTCGACGCCCAGTTCTCGGGGTTGATATCCCCCACATGGCGATACCGGATGATCCCCTTGCTGTCGATAAAGAAGGTCTCCGGCGCGCCATATACCCCGAGATCCAGCCCCAGCATGCCGTCCGGATCATAGAGGTTGACCTGATAGGGGTTGCCCAGCTCCGCCAGCCATTTGATCGCCTTGTCGCGTTCATCCTTGTAGTTCATGCCGATGATGGGAATACCCTGCCCCGCCAGCTGTTTGAGGTAGGTGTGCTCGCCATAGCAGGTCGGGCACCAGGTGGCCCAGACGTTGAGCAACATGGGGCGACCGGTCAGGATACTGCGATCGTGCTGCTTGTTCAGATCGTAAATGTCCTGCAGAGTGAACACCGGCACCTCTTTGCCCACCATCACGGACTCAAGCTTGGTGGGATCGGAGTAGAGCCCTTTGAACAGGAACACCGCCCCCAGCAAAAAGACGATAAAGGGGATTAAAAACAACCAGGTCTTTTTGTTCATGCCTTGGCCTCCTCCTCACGACGGCCGAAACGGTAACGCTTGTCGAGCATCGCCAGCACGCCACCAATGGCCATAAAGACGCCGCCGAACCAGATCCAGCGCACGAACGGCTTGTAGTAGATCCGCACCGCCCAGGCTCCGTTGTCGAGCTGTTCCCCCAGCGCCGCATAGAGATCGCGGGTGATACCGGCATCGATGGCCGCTTCGGTCATCGGCATCCGGGTCACCTTGTACATCCGCTTCTCGGGCTTGAGCAGGGCGACCTGCTTGCCATTGCGGTGCACTTCCAGCACGCCCTTGAAGCCATCGTAGTTGGGGCCGTTCTTCTCCTTGATCCCGGCAAAGACGAACTCGTAATCGGCAAAGTGCACCCGATCACCCGCCTGCATCCGCAGATCCTTCTCGATGCTGTAATTCTGGGTGCAGGCGATACCTATGATGCTGACTGCCAGCCCCACATGGCCGAGGATCATGGCCCAGTGGCTGTTGCCAAGCTTGCGCACACCGACTGCAAAGCTGTGCTTGTGAGTCGCTCGCGCCCAGGTCTCCTGCACGCTGGTGACGATGATCCAGGCCCCCAGACCAATCCCTACCGCCGCCCACGGCTTGAAGGTTTCGGCAAAGAGCAGCGGCAACAGCAAGGCTGCGGTCAGACTCAGCACCAGTGCCACAACCACCTTGTTTTTGAGTTCCCCCAGCTCCTGACGACGCCAGCGAAACAGCGGGCCAACCCCCAGCAGCAGGGCAAACGGGATGATCAGCCAGCTGTAGATGTGGTTGAAGAAGGGAGTACCGATGGAAATGCTCCCCAGCCCCAGCTCCTTGTGCACCAGCGGCAGCAAGGTACCGAGCAGAACGGTCAGCAGACCCGCCACCAGCATGATGTTGTTGCAAAGCAGCAGGGTCTCGCGGCTCCACAGCTCGTGTTTGCCGTGGCTCTTCACCTGCGAGCCTTTAAAGGCAAACAGCAGCAAGGATGAGCCGATCACCGCCAGCAGGAAGCCGAGAATAAACAGACCGCGGGTCGGATCGGAGGCAAACGCATGCACCGAGACCAGCACGCCGGAGCGCACCAGGAAGGTACCCAGCAGGCTCAGCGAGAAGGCTGAGAGGGCCAGCAGCACGGTCCACGCCTTGAAAGTGGCGCGCTTCTCGCTCACCGCAAGCGAGTGCAGCAGAGCGGTGCCCGCGAGCCAAGGCATAAACGAGGCGTTTTCTACCGGATCCCAGAACCACCAGCCGCCCCAACCGAGTTCGTAATAGGCCCACCAGGAGCCGAGCACTATGCCGAGGGTCAGGAATACCCAGGCAGCCATGGTCCAGGGGCGAGACCAGCGGGCCCAGGTCGCATCGAGACGACCGGTCATCAGCGAGGCAATGGCGAAGGCAAACGCCACCGAGAAGCCCACATAACCCATGTAGAGCATCGGCGGATGGAAGATAAGACCCGGATCCTGCAGCAGCGGATTGAGGTCACGACCATCTACCGGGAAATAGGGCAAGGTGCGGGTGAAGGGATCTGAGGTGAACAGCACGAAGGCAGTGAAGCCGACCGAGATCAGCCCCAACACGCCGAGTACCCGCGCGACAGCATCGAGCGGCAGACGGCGGCTGAACATGGCTACCGCCGCGGTCCAGCCACCCAGGGTCAGTACCCACAGCAGCAGGGAGCCTTCGTGGGCGCCCCACACCGCCGAGATACGATAGGCTAGCGGCAGCAGGCTGTTGGAGTTAGTGGCCACATACTGCACGGTGAAGTCATTATCGATAAAGGCCCAGGTCAGGCAGAGAAACGACAGCAGCAGCAGCAAGAACTGGGCATAGGCGAGCGGACGGGCCGCCGACATCATGCCAAGACGCCCCCAGCTGGCGCCAAGCAGCGGGTAGCTGCCCAGCAGCAGAGCGGTGGCAAAGGCCAGGATCAGCGCAAACTGACCTAATTCCGGGATCATGAAGGCATTCCTTTCAATTGAACGGTGACAACAGCCGCACCACGCACGGCAGGCAAAGCGGAAAAGGCAAACACCACAGGGATCACTGCTTGGCTCCCTTCAACTGCGCCTCGGTATACTCCGGCTTGAAGTGCATACCGTTGGTGGCATCGGCCACTTCCGGCGGCATGTAGTTCTCATCGTGCTTGGCCAGCACCTCGAACGCCTCTACGGTCGTGGCATCCTTGAGGGTGCCCTGGGCAACAATCCCCTGCCCTTCACGGAACAGATCCGGCAGGATGCCGTCAAACTCGACCTTCACCAGATGACCGCCGTTATCCACCAGCTTGAAGGCAACCTTGAGGCTCTGGGGATCCCGCTGTACCGATCCCGGCACGACCAATCCACCGATGCGCAGGCGCTGCCCCTCTTCCGGCTTGATCTTGTCCGGCCCCTTCCCCTCCACCAGCTCGCTCGGGGTGTAGAAGAGGTCGATATTCTGACTGAGGGCGTAGAGCACCAGCCCGCTGACGGTAGCCAGACCCAGGGTGATGGCAAGAATGATAGTGAGGCGTTTTTTGCGTCTCGGGTTCATAGGGTGTTCTCCATCTGCTGGGCCGCCTTGCGACGGGCCTCACGCGCCTGCTTGCTGCGCAACTCACCAAGCAGGCTGCGGGTTTTCATGCGGGTAGAAATGATGATGCCGACCAGACACACCAACGTCAGGCCAAAAGAGAGCCAGACATAGAAGGCGTAACCGCCCATCGCCATAAAATCACTGAAAGAGACAAAGTGCATGCTTACTTCTCCTGCTCTGCAATCTCTTTGACCCAGGGGCGATGCCACTCCCGCATCAGGAGTTCATTGCGAAAACGCATCAGGGTCAGGGCCCCGAGAAATGCGGCAAACGCCAGGATCATGATCAGCAGCGGCCAGAGCATCTCGGGTGAAATGGAGGGTTTGTCAAATTTGGTGATGGTGGCCCCCTGATGCAGGGTGTTCCACCACTCCACCGAGTAGTGAATGATGGGCAGGTTGATCACCCCAACCAGTGCCAGAATGCCGGCCGCACGGCCAGCGACCACCTTGTCGCTGAAGGCGTTGTAGAGGGCTATCACGCCGAGGTAGAGAAACAGAAGTATCAGCTCAGAGGTGAGCCGCGCATCCCACACCCACCAGGTTCCCCACATCGGCTTGCCCCAGGCGGCACCGGTAAAGAGGGCAATAAAGGTAAATACGGCGCCGACCGGCGCAATGGCTGCAACCGTCATGTCCGCCATCCGCAATTGCCACACCAGGCCGATAAAGGCGGCCACCGCCATGGTGGAGTAGGCCCCCATGGAGAGAATGGCGGAAGGCACGTGGATATAGATGATCCGGAACGAATCTCCCTGCTGGTAATCCGCTGGCGCAAACGCGAGGCCCCAGACAGTACCGATCACAAACGAGAGCAGACTAATCACCGCAAACCAGGGCAACAGCGTGCCTGCCAGCTGATAGGCACGCTCCGGTTTGGCATAAGGGTGCAACCATTTCCACATAGCTCACAAAACCTTTTTGTTATTAATCGTTTGGCGAGGCCTACCATACCGACCGCAGGGCAGCATCAAATACCCCGAAAGCAATAAGCGGCACTCTCCTTGATCCATCGCAACATTATTTTTTGCAAAAAGACTCCGTTCGGAGCCAAATCCGGTTCAGCTCACGGCCATCAGTTGAGGCTGACCCGCAACGCCGCCGACACAGCCAGCGGCGTCAGTGTCAAAGCCCCCACCAGCATGGCGGCCAGAATGGCAAGCTGCCCGCCATAGGGCAAGCTCATCCCCGCGGCATCGATGGCTGAGGTGGCAAAAATCAGTACCGGAATATAGAGCGGCAGGATCAGCAGACTAAGCAGCACCCCGCCTTTGCGCAATCCCACCGTCAACGCGACCCCGACCGCGCCGAGCAGGCTCAATACAGGAGTGCCCAGTGCCAGCGTCGCGACGACGGCTAGATAGGTGTTCATATCCAGCGACAGCAAAATCGCCAGCAAGGGAGAGATCAGCAGCAGCGGCAAGCCGGTCAGCAGCCAGTGAGCGACCACTTTCGCCAGCGCCAGCAAGCCCAGCGGGTGCGGCATCAGCATCATCTGCTCCAGCGCACCATCGGCAAAGTCGTCGCGAAACAGCCGTTCCAGCGACAACATGGCCGCCAATAGCGCCGCCACCCAGATGATCCCTGGGGCAATACGGGACAGCAGTTTGGGCTCCGGGCCAATCCCTAACGGAAACAAAGTGATGACGATGAGGAAAAACCAGAGCGGGTTGAGAATATCGGAACGCTGGCGCAGAGCCATCAGCAGTTCACGGTGAATAAGGTGCATAACAGCGCGCAACATGTCGTTACTCCTGCAATGTCGATGCGAAGGGGGTCAACGAGATAGTCTTCAGCCGTCCCTGCATCAGGGTCAGATCCTGATGAGTGGTGAGGATCACCATGCCGCCCCGCTCGGCGTGGGCCAGAAAGAGCTGTTCGAGCACCTTGACCCCTTGCTTGTCGATAGCGGTAAAGGGTTCATCGAGGATCCAGAGTGCCGGTTTCTGTGACAGCCAGAGTCTGGCCAGAGCCACCCGGCGTTGCTGGCCGGCAGAGAGTTGCCCGGTCGGGTTCTCTTCAAACCCGGCAAGCCCTACCCGGGCCAATATCTGCCACAAGTCGATCTCTGATTGCTGCGGGTGATGTAACTGCTGGTAGAACTTCAGGTTTTCAAAAGGGGTCAGCGCCGCTTTGACACCGGGCTGATGGCCGAGATAGAGCAGATTGGCATGATACTCATCGCGACAGTGACGAATATTCTCCCCATTCCAGCACACCTCACCGGCAAATGGCTGCGACAGCCCGGTCAACAACCGCAACAAACTGGTCTTGCCGACCCCGTTGGGTCCTTCAATTTGCACCAGATCGCCGGGCGCAACAGAGAAAGAGAGGTGTTCAAACAGAGTGCGATCTTCGCGCACGCAGCTCAGATTGTTAACTTGAAGCAGCATGGGGATTTTTTCAGAGAAAATGAAGCGGTCTGCATCTTAACACAGTATTGGAATACGTCTTTTCAAAGATGCAACAATTGAACTGACTGGCGACCGGGATCACAAAGAAAATACTGTAGAAACCGCCTGCTCAACGCAGCTGGGGGGCAAGCGGCTGCACGCCATAAAATTCAGGAAGGCAATTGCCTTCCTGAATCATCAAGAGCGACCTTTTCGCAACGATATCAAGAGCTCGGCCTCTGCCTTTGGCAACTCGCACTCACTCATGACTTCATCAAGATCGGCGCCCAGTTCGACCATCTTTGCCGCTCGGCTGTAGAGCCTGCGTTCGGGATCCTGCATGGTCAGCTCTTGCTGGCGCTCATTGACCTGCTGCATCGCCCCTTCCACCGACTGCAGACGCTGCCCCATGCCAATGGCACCGGTATGGAGTTCCATCATCTGCTTGCGCAAGCTTTCCAACTGACCTTGCAGGGTTGCCACACTGGCCTCGGACTCCTGCTTGCTGCGCTTGCTCTTGAACCAGATATAAGAGGCAAACGCCAAGGCAATCAGGGACATCCCCAAGGCAACCATCTCGATTATCAAAACATCACCTTACTTATCAGAGGGAACCGATATCTTCCCACTCTTCATCGGAGAGCAGCTTGTTCAAGTCAACCAGGATCAGCAGTTGCCCATCGCGGTTGCTCACCCCCTGAATAAACTTGGCGCTCTCTTCAGTACCGACCGCAGGTGCCGCATCGATTTCGGAAGAGCGCAGATAAACCACTTCTGCCACGCTGTCGACCATGATGCCAATCACCTGCTTCTCGGCCTCGATGATCACGATCCGGGAGTTTTCACTCACATCACCGGAAGGCAGACCGAAACGGGAACGGGTATCGATGACAGTCACCACATTGCCACGCAGGTTGATGATCCCCAGTACGTACTCAGGCGCACCCGGCACCGGTGCAATTTCGGTGTAGCGCAACACCTCCTGAACCTGCATCACATTGATGCCGTAGGTTTCGTTTTCCAGTTGGAAGGTTACCCATTGCAGCACTTCATCTTCGGCCAGATTCTGTGCAATATTGCGCTTTTCTGTCATGTTTTTATTCCTTTTATGAAAACGTCTACTGCTAAAACTAGCAATAAAACAGCTCGATTGCAGAAGTTATCAGCGACCTTCTATGTTAACCCCACGCTCCAGCAACAGGAGCAGTTCGCGGACGTGTAACAGGGCACACATTTTTTCTTTGACCATGCCAGCCAACCAGGGGCGCTTGCCCTCCTGATGGCGCCATTTCACCTGGTCACGGTGTAACAATTCAGTCCCTTTGAGATGATGGCAGGCTAATCCCCACGGCGATTCACCAAGCATAATCAGATACTTGTAATCATCCACCTCGAGATGCTGACCCGGCATGACCCACTGGGCAGTATCGACCACATTCATCTTCTGCTCGCGGGAGGTCATGATCCCCTTGTACCAACCTGGCTGGCCAAACAGGGAGGTGATCTCGCCCAGCTGATGAATACCACCCAGCTCGGTCAACGGCACCGCAAACGTCACACCCGCGACTTCAAAGAAAAGGGCCTGAAACTCTTTGCCGGTATCGATATTTTCCCAGGTGACCGGTTCACTGGCCTCTACCGGAGCAACCTCCAGCGCCGTCTCGGTCAGGATAGTAGTATGGGGCTCCGCAACCTCGGGGAGCAGCACCTCCGCAGGCCACTCAGGCTCCACCGGCAGCAGTGAATCCTCTGCCACAATCTCCAGCGGTACGGTGAGAGTCGCTTCCTGGGTGAAGGCGTCATTCTCAAACTGGACTTGTCCCACCTGAGCCAATAGCTCACCGAGTTGGGCAAGCCGTGGATCGCTTTCGAGGTATGGTGCGGCGACTACCTCGGGGACGCTTTGGGGCTGACGTTGCAACTGTAAAACAGGGGCAGATTGAAGCTCTTCCACTTCATCCAGCACCAGTGGCTCATCGAGCAGCAGGGAGTGGAAATAGTCATCCATCGCCCGTACTTGAATGGTATCTCTCATGCCGTCACCTCATGAACCCGTTGCCGCTCAAGGGCATCAAGATGGTTGAGCAGCGTTTCATATGCATAGGTTCCACGACTCCCGGGAGAATAGATAGACGGGGGGATATGCAGCAAGCTTGCATCCCGAAACTTGGTATCAATAGGGATCACCGCGTTCCACACCGAATCCCCATATTGATCCTTGATCGATTTCAAGGTCATCAAAGAAGCACGGGTGCGCTTGTCGAACATGGTCGGGATCACGGTAAAACGGAACTTGTCACGCTTGGAACGCTGCATGATCTCGAATGTTTTCATCATCCGCTCCAACCCCTTGAGGGCCAGAAATTCGGTCTGGACAGGCACCAGAATGCGATCGCAGGCAGCCAGCGCGTTGACCATCATCACCCCCAGTACTGGCGGGCAATCGATCAGCACGTAATCATATTGCTCCTGAATGCGCAGCAGTGCCCGCTTCAGTACCAGTCCCATCCCCTCACGATTGCCCATCACCCGATCAAGGGTCGCCAAGGTAATAGATGCTGGCAGTAAGTTGATATTTTCGAACTTGGTCTTAAGCGTCAGTTTATTGACAAGCTCGGCTGTCGGTTTGACAGCTTGAAACAACTCATAGAGGGTTCCATCCAGGCGATCTGAATCAAAATCAAGATATGCAGTCAGCGAAGCATGGGGATCGGTATCAATCAACAGCACCCGCTGGCCACGCTGGGCCAGGATCCCCGCAAGCGAGACCACTGTGGTGGTTTTACCCACACCACCTTTCTGGTTGGCAACCGTCCAAACAATCACTGTATCAATCCTGCCTTGTTGTTATGCGTATGCCACCACCGGGCAAGGTGATCACCTTTATCTCTCCTGCATCCACCGCCTGTTGTACAGCTGGAACCGGTTCGGCAACTACCGTAGGCGTTGCAACCACAGGTGCCGGCGGCACCCAGGCAAATTTGGAGATAGCGACCACAACCTTGCGATTCTGCAGTCTGCCCTGCTCGCTGCCGTTGTCAGCAAAGGGGGAAAACTCGCCATATGCCTCGAACGCCAGACGCTGGGGGGCGATCCCATCAGCAATCAAGCCATTGAGTACCGCTTCGGCCCGAGCAGCAGAAAGCGCCCAGTTAGAACGATAAATTTCATTATTTATCTGTTGGTTATCGGTATAACCCCGAACCCTTACATAGTTATCGACCGGTTTGAGAATACTTGAAAGAGTATTAATGACCGGTGCAGCGTTTGGTCCCAAAAAGGCACTGCCGCTGCCAAACAACAAGCCGGAACTGAGTTCAACCGTCAGCCAGTTCTCATCTTGCGTCAGTTTGACGATACCGGCATCCACCAGCGAGCCCATGCTCTGTTGCAACTGCATATCGAGTTTTGCAAGTGTCGCGCCATCTTGCAGCACTGGCACACCAGAAATAGGAGCAAGTGAAGGAGAGGGGGATGCTGGGCTTTCCAGCAATGATGGAGAGGCAGATACCGGGTTATCCAGCAGGGAATTACCCTGCCCTTCAAGCAAGCCATTGCCGCCAGACTGCATGACACTGAACGCCTGGCTCATACCATCAATCACCGCGCGATACTTGTCCTTATTCACCAGTGCAACAGAGTAGAGCACCACGAACAAGGCAAAGATCAGCGTCATATAATCGGCATAGGAGACCAGCCAGCGGTCAAGATGCTCGCGACCCTGCAAGTGCAACCGATAGCGCTTGCGCATGGCTACTCTCCTTTCAAATAGGCCCTGAGCCGGCGTTCAACCTGCAAGCCGTTTTCACCATGGGCGATAGCCAGCAGCCCTTCCAGGGTCATCTCCTGAAAGAGTGCATAGTGATAGTGAAATGCGCGTAGCCTGTTGGCGATAGGCAGGTAGATGAGGTTGGCAAACCCCACTCCATAGATGGTTGCCACAAATGCCACTGCGATCCCCGCCCCTAGCGCTGACGGGTCTTCGAGATGAAACATGGCCTGGATCAGGCCCAGCACGGCACCGATGATCCCGATGGTCGGACTGTACCCCCCCATGGCTTCAAATACTCTGGCGGCATGTTCATTACGCTCCTGCTCGATATCGATGTCCGCTTCCAGCAGCATACGGATATCCTCTGTGGATACCCCATCGACAATCATGCCAAGCCCTTGACGGGTAAAGTTGTCCTCCTCCTGCTCGGCCTGATTTTCAAGGGCAAGTAGCCCTTGCTGGCGCGCAAAGACGGCCCATGACTGCAATCGTTCGGCCTGCGTCGCAAGATCTTGGTGGGGAGGGGTAAAAATCCATAACAGCTGGCGCAACGCCAGCAGGATGTACTTGGCTGGAGTCTGCAACGTGACGGCACCAACGGTACCACCCAGCACGATCAAAAAAGCGGGGCCGTCCACCAGCGTCAAAAGGGAACCGCCATGCCACAGTTGCGCGATGGCAATAGCCCCCAATGCCAGGAGCAGACCGAGCAAGCCCATAATTAGCGCCCCAACTCAACCAGAATACGCTGGGCCACCTTGTCCAGAGGGAGTGATTCGCTGGCAATCCCCGCTTTGGCTACTGCTTGGGGCATACCATATACCACGCAGGAAGCCTCATCCTGAGCCCAGATGGTTGATCCCTGCTCTTTCAGCAATCTGGCTCCATCACGGCCATCAGCCCCCATACCGGTCAGCACAATCGCCAATACCTTGTCGGCATAGGTTTTGGCCGCAGAGGCAAAAGTGATGTCCACACAAGGCTTGTAATTGACCTTGTCGTTGCCATCCACAATGCGAATGCGGGCCCCTGCACCACGACCTTCCAGCAGCATCTGTTTGCCACCTGGAGCAAGATAGGCATGCCCTGGTTTAAGCACATCGCCATCTTCCGCTTCCTTGACGCCAATCTGACATAACCCGTTGAGACGGGCAGCAAACGCGGCAGTAAAAGTGGCTGGCATATGCTGGATAAGCAAGATGGGATGGGGAAAATCCCCCGGCAACTTGGTCAGCACATTTTGCAAAGCAACTGGTCCGCCGGTAGAAGTGCCAATCGCCACCAACTGATAACTCTTGCCACTGCGCTTGAATGAGGCACTTGGCACCGTACGTTGCAGGTCAAGCTGACGATCAGGAGTTCTGGGCGCAGTGCTACCCAGCGGAGCACGAGTAACCGGTTCAGGTGCTTTGGGGCGAGCAGCTGATGTCATCAGGAAGCGCTTGCGGGAGATCTCCTTTACCCGCTGTTGCAACAGTCTGACCGCTTCATCTTTGTCTCTGGCAATGTCCTCAAACTTCTTGGGCAAGAAGTCGAGGGCTCCGGCGTCCAGCGCATCCAGCGTAGCCTTGGCCCCTTCATGGGTCAGGGAGGAGAACATCAGAATGGGAGTTGGGCACTTGGCCATGATCTCCCGCACCGCACTGATGCCATCCATCACGGGCATCTCTATGTCCATGGTGATCACATCAGGGCGCAGCGACATCGCCTTGTCCACCGCCTCACGTCCATTCTGGGCCGTATCAATCACCGTCAGCATGGGATCCTGATTGATGATCTCGCTCACCCGACGGCGAAAGAAGCTCGAATCGTCGACAACTAATACCTTGACTGCCATTGTTGTTTTTCTAACTCCTTGGGCCTGAGCTATTAATGTCTACGCGCATATGCTTTGAGCAGACTCGGCACATCCAAAATAAGAGCAATTCCGCCATCACTGGTAATGGTCGCCCCGGCCATGCCAGGGGTGCCTTGCAGCAGGTTATCGAGTGGCTTGATCACCACCTCTTCCTGGCCAATCAGGCTATCTACCACAAACCCGATTTGCTGAGTGCCAATCTGCACGATCACCACATGTCCGGTATCCTGACGTGAACGTTTGTTGGCGCCACGAATCAACCATTTATGCAGATAGAAGAGCGGTATCGCCTTCTCGCGCACAATGATGGTGAGCTGGCCATCAACCATGTTGGCCTTTTTCAGATCCAGATGGAAAATCTCGTTCACACAACCAAGGGGAAGCGCAAAGGTCTGCTCACCCACTTCAACCATCAGAGTCGGCAGGATGGCTAGCGTCAACGGCACCTTGATTTCGAGACGGGTACCTTTCCCCCAAGTGGAATCGATATGCACTGACCCATTGAGGCTGACAATGCTGGTTTTAACCACGTCCATTCCGACACCACGGCCAGAGATATCGGAGATCTCGGCCTTGGTTGAAAAGCCCGGGGCAAAGATCAGGTTATAGGCATCGTTGTCGCTCATGCGAGCGGCAGTATCTGCATCCAGAACACCGCGACTGATTGCGATGGACTTGAGTTTCTCCGGATCCATCCCTGCCCCATCA
The DNA here is from genome assembly GCF_051920345.1 of Aeromonas sp. 102P. Classification (NCBI taxonomy): domain Bacteria; kingdom Pseudomonadati; phylum Pseudomonadota; class Gammaproteobacteria; order Aeromonadales; family Aeromonadaceae; genus Aeromonas; species Aeromonas sp. 102P. The sequence goes on from NZ_JBQBCZ010000001.1 coordinate 3,920,844, forward strand.
TCCTCAATACAAAGCAGGATATGATCGCCTTGCTGGGAGGCGCTAAGGGTGATCGTCCCTTGCCGCGGTTTGCCCGCTTTCTCACGAACATCCGGCATTTCGACCCCGTGATCGCATGAGTTGCGAACGAGGTGAACCAGAGGATCGGCAAGCGCCTCCACCAGGTTTTTATCAAGATCGGTCTCTTCGCCCACCATCACCAGCTCAATCTCTTTCTTGAGGGTTCGGGCCAGATCACGCACCACGCGCGGGAAACGACCAAACACCTTCTTGATTGGCTGCATGCGGGTTTTCATCACCGCCCCTTGCAGGTCAGCCGTTACCACATCCAGATTGGCAACCGCCTTTGACATCTCTTCATCATTGCTGGCAATACCCAGGCTCACCAACCGGTTACGGACTAGAACCAACTCACCTACCATGTTCATGATGACATCGAGAGTCTTGGTATCCACCCGCACCGTCGTATCGCTTTGCACGGCACTATTTTCTGCTGGCGCAGGCGCGGCCTTGGCGGCAGGCGCTGGTGCCTTGGCTGCTTCGGCAGGTTTTGCGGGGGCTGCCGGTGCTGGTTTGGCAACAGGAGTGGCCGGTTTGGGCGGAGTCACCGCAGCAGGTGCAGCAGGTGCAGCAGGTGCGGCAGGTGCGGCAGGTGCGGCAGGTGCGGCAGGTGCGGCAGGTGCGGCAGGTGCCATAGTACTCTGAGGCCCTTGACCACGACCATGCAATTCATCAAGCAGGCGTTCAAACTCATCATCATCGATAAGCTCGTCCACCTCTTTTTGCACCGATTTCAGAGGATTCACCTCTGGCGCCCCCATGTGCTGTCCCTGACCATGGAGTTGATCCAGCAAGGCCTCAAACTCATCATCGGTGATATCGCCAGAGCCACCAGCGATAGGCGCTGCTGCAACCGTCTTGGTCGGTGCCCCACCCACGCCGTGGAGCTCGTCCAGCAGGCGTTCAAATTCGTCTGCAGAAATTTCATCTATCGAGCCGCCGCCATTGACAGGAGCAGGCTCGCTGCTGGTGGCTGCGGGTTCAACAACGTCTGGAACAACTTCTTCAACAACTACCGGTACTGCAGGTTCAGATTCTACAGCCGCAGCCGCACTGGTAGCAGTGCGCAGTTGCTCTTCCCCTTCCGGCTTGCACAACTCGTGGAGGTCATGAAGCAAATCATCTGACGCAGGGCTGGGTGCTTCGCGATTTTGAACCTGGGCGAACATGACATTGATGGCGTCCAGCGCTTGCAGGATCACATCCATCAGCTCCGCAGTAACGGTTCGCTTGCCATTACGCAAGATATCGAACACGTTTTCCGCACCGTGGCATACATCAACCAGTTCACCGAGCGACAGAAAACCTGCCCCCCCTTTCACGGTATGGAAACCGCGAAAGATAGCATTCAACAGGTTCTTGTCATCGGGCCGCTTTTCCAAGTCGACCAGTTGTTCAGACAACTGTTCCAATATTTCGGATGCTTCGACCAGAAAGTCTTGCAGTATGTCTTCATCAACTTCGAAGGCCATGCGTCACTCCATTAGAATCCCAAGCTAGACAGCAGATCGTCCACATCATCCTGACCATTGACCACATCGGCACGAGCCTCGGGGTTCATGATAGGGCCCTCTGCTTCAATCCCGTTGACAGGAATACTACGAGTTGAATGCTCAGCAGAAGCCTCACCAAACATGGTCAGCATTTCTATTAATTTTGTTTCAACTTCCTGAACAAGCTTGATGACCTTGCGGATCATCTGACCTGTCAAATCCTGAAAATCTTGCGCCATCAGGATTTCTGTCAGCAGTTGCCGTAATTTATCGGCATCAGACTCTGAAGCCTTAATAAAATCATCAAGTTGGTGACATAAGGATTTGAACTGTCCCACGCTCATGTCACGAGACATGAGGGCATTCCAGTTCGGCATCACCAGCTGGATATTGTCATTCAGGCGATCCGCTATCGGCAAACTGGCTTCCACCGCATCCATTGTGCGATTGGCCGCTTTGTCGGTCATATCGATAACGTAGCTCAAACGCTCCCGAGCATCGGGAATGTCATGGGTAGCTAAATCGGGAATACGGGGGTCGAGGCGAAATTCTTGAAGTGAATCATGCAGTTGTCGGGTCAGCTGACCTACTTTTTCAAACAGATCGGCTGCGTTGGGGGCACATACTTCGGCAAGCAGTTCATCGGCCAGCTCAAATTCGCCTTGCTCCAGATGAGCAACAAGCATCCTTGCCTGGTCGAGCGAAATCATTGCTCTCGTTTTGGCCATCATCCCTGCAGCTCCTTAGCCAATTCGTTCGAAAATTTTGTCGAGTTTTTCTTTGAGCGTTGCTGCGGTGAAGGGCTTGACGATGTAACCGTTGACGCCAGCTTGGGCGGCTTCAATGATCTGCTCACGTTTGGCTTCAGCGGTTACCATCAGTACCGGCAGATGCTTGAGCTTCTCATCGACACGGATGGCTTTAAGCAGGTCAATACCTTGCATGCCAGGCATGTTCCAGTCGGTAACTACAAACTGAAAGTCACCATTTTTCAGCATCGGCAGCGCTGTATTGCCGTCATCCGCCTCATGGGTATTGTTGAATCCCAAGTCGCGCAGCAAGTTCTTGATAATCCGGCGCATCGTTGAAAAATCGTCAACAATGAGGATTTTCATGTTCTTGTCCAAAATTCCCTCCTAAATAGCCACCAGAGTGGCTCACTTACATGATGCTAAAAACGGGTTGTGTCGTGCGGATTATGCCTTAGAGTTTCATCTCAGTGTAGCCAGTACAAACACTTATAGATGCCAATCTCTCAAACGAGCACGCAATCTGTGCATTGCCTGACTGTGGATCTGGCTCACACGCGACTCGCTGACATTCAAAACCTCGCCAATTTCACGCAAATTCAGCTCTTCATCGTAGTAAAGAGAGAGAACCAAAGCTTCTCTCTCTGGTAGACGACCAATTTGCTCGGATAATTGAATCTGAAATCGCTCGGCAGCCAATTCATCAAATCCCGAGCCTGAAGGGGCGTCATCGGGGTTGCCGATCACATCCTCGCTGACTCCCAAATCTTCGATGCCGATAATTTTGCCGCAGGAGACATCTTGCAGCATCGCATGGTAATCAGCGATGGATACCCCCATCTCGGCAGCAACTTCGGTATCTCGCGCGTCACGCCCGTGAGTCTGCTCGACATTCTCGATCGCCTCTGCAATAGCGCGACTGTTGCGATGCACAGAGCGGGGTACCCAGTCACCACGCCGGATCTCATCCAGCATGGCGCCGCGGATGCGGATCCCGGCATACGTCTCGAAGCTGGCCCCCTTGCTACCGTCAAAGTTGCGGGAGGCTTCAAGCAGCCCAATCATACCTGCCTGGATCAGGTCATCCAGCAAGACACTGCTGGGCAGGCGAGCCAACAAATGCTGGGCAATTCGCTTGACCAGGGGAGCATGACGCTCCACCAGCACGTAGGAATCCTGATGACGCAAGTACGCTTGGGCTTTATTCACGGGAACCTTCCTGTGTTGTGGCCGGTTTCTGCAACAAATTTTCCAGGAAAAACTCCAGATGGCCGCCCGGCTGGTTGGGCACCGGCCAGCTCGCCGCCTTGTTGGCAAGGGCCCGGAACGCCAGTGCGGCCGGCGACTTGGGAAACGCCTCGACAATCAGCTTCTGCTTGCGCACGGCGGCACGCAGATTGGTGTCATAGGGTACACAGGCGACCAGTTCCAGCGAGGTGTCGAGGAAACGATCCGTGACCCGGGTCAGTTTGGCAAAGAGCTCCTGCCCTTCGCGCAGACTGCGCACCATATTGGCCACCACCTTGAAACGAAACACGCCGTGATCCTTGGATAGGATCTTGATGAGGGCGTAGGCATCGGTGATGGAGGTCGGCTCATCACAGACCACCACCATGATGTCCTGAGCGGCACGGGTGAAGCTCAGCACCATGTCGGAGATCCCCGCAGCCGTATCCACCAGCAGGATGTCGACCTGGGTCTTCATTTCGCTGAAGGCACGGATAAGCTCGGCATGCTGCACCGGAGAAAGCTCGACCATGGACTGGGTGCCCGAGGTCGCAGGCACGATCATCATGCCGTAAGGGCCTTCGACGATGATGTCGTCGATGGTGCATTCACCCGCCAGCACGTGAGAGAGGTTACGATGAACCCGCAGCCCCAGCATGACGTCGACGTTGGCCAGACCCAAGTCGGCATCCAGCACCATCACCCGCTTGCCTTGGGCGGCCATGGCTCCGGCCACGTTCAGGGTCACGTTGGTCTTGCCCACGCCACCTTTACCACCGGAAACGGCGATTACTTTTACTCGATTGTTTTGACGCATTTTGCGCAGACCACTCGCCTGATCCATATACATGTTACTCATAAAACTCCGAATCTTCGGCCTCGCCAAAGCCTGCGCCCCAGAAATAGGGCTCCTCTGTTTCTCGCTCCAGCGAGCCCATGGCAGCTCCGACGAGCTGCGCCGCATTGGCAACCTGAATATCTTCCGGAACCCTTTGTCCATCAGTGATATAGCTGATGGGTAATGAATTCTGGATACACACGTTAATCACTTCGCCCAGATTCAGACTTTCATCCAATTTGGTAAGTATGCAGCCGCTTAATGGAATACGCCGGAAATGGTCAACCGCCTCCTGCATCACCCGACGCTGGGAAGTTGCCGACATCACCAGATAACTGCGGATCCGTACCTTGGCATTCTTGACCAGGGTATCGAGCTGCTCGGTCAACCGGATATCCCGTTGGCCAACCCCGGCCGTATCGATAAGTACCAGCCGACGGTGGCGGAACTGATAAAGGGCATTGGCCAGCTCTTCTGCATCACGCACCTGCCGCACCGGACACCCCATGATGCGACCATAGGTCTGCAGTTGTTCATGGGCACCAATCCGGTAGTTGTCGGTGGTGATCAGCGCCACCTGCTCGGCGCCATACTTCATGGCGAAACGGGCCGCCAGCTTGGCAATAGTGGTGGTTTTGCCCACCCCGGTCGGGCCAAGCAGCGCCACCGCGCCGCCCTGACGCATGATCTCGTCCTCGCTGATCTTGAGCTGGGCCGTCAACACCTCGGCCAACTGGGCCATCGCCTGATGGATGGACATATCTTCGGGGATCAGTCCCGCCAGTTGATCGGCAAAGGCATCATCAAAGCCCAGTTTCTTGAGCTCCTTGATCAACAGGGCCCGCATCGGTTCACGGCGCTCCACCTCTTGCCACATCAGCCCGGAGATCTGGTGCTCCAGCAATTTACGGATGCTGGCCATCTCCTTGCGCATCCCTTCCATCTCCTGATCCCGCTGGGCAGGTTGAGGGGGGCGCTGGCCGGACGCAACCCGAGCTTTGGGCTTGGCAGGTTCGGGAGCTGCGCCCCACTGCCCCTGCTCGGCCAATGTTCTGGGCGCAGCATTGGCAGCGGCCAGACCGGCCGATTGGGTATTACCCAGTGGCGCCCCATTGCCCGGCTTGAGCTTCTGCTGGCGCGCCAGCAAGGCGGCCAGGGTATCAGCATAATGTTCGTTCTGCTCCTTCGCCGGCGACGGCTCGGGGCGGATCATCTGCCGTGCAGCAGACGAAATATTGACGCTCTCATCGTTCAGCTGACGGCGAACCGGCGCATCTTTGGGCCCCGGGACCTGGGATTGATAATCGACTGCGGCGACTATCTCTACCCCTCCGGTGACCTTCTTGTTGGACATGATGACGGCATCCGGCCCGAGAGTCTCCTTGACCTCGGCCAGAGCCGTTCGCATATCCTTGGCAAAAAACCGCTTAATCTTCACCCGTCGTCTCCGCTAACTAGTTCTGCCCTACCGCACTGACGATGCGGATCTGCTTGTCGTCGGGCACTTCCTGATAAGACAGAACGCGCAATCCAGGAATGGCATTCTTGACAAATTTCGCCAGGGTATTGCGCAAGATCCCCGATGTCAGAAGCACGGCCGGTTGGCCTTCCAATTCTTGTCGTTGAGTGGCTTCCACCAGCGAACGCTGCATCCGCTCTGCCAGACCCGGTTCAATACCGGCACCATCACCGCCACCAGCCTGCAGGGATTGATGCAATATACGTTCCAATTCCGGCGCCAAGGTAATCACCGGTAGCTCGGGATCGGGGCCTGCAATCTCTTGCACAATCAGGCGACGCAGGGCAATCCGGCAAGCGGCCGTGAGCACTTCCGGATCCGGACTGCGCGGCGCGTATTCAACCAGGGTCTGCAGGATAGTGCGCATATCGCGGATTGGCACGCCTTCATTGAGCAAATTCTGCAATACCTTCACAAGGTTACCCATGCTGATCACTTCCGGCACCAACCCTTCGACCAGCTTGCTCTGATGTTTGCCAATCATGTCGAGCAGTTGTTGTACCTCGTCATGGCCCAGCAGCAGAGCCGCATGGTTGGTCAGGATCTGGCTCAGATGGGTAGCCACCACGGTCGCAGTATCCACCACCGTATACCCCAGCGTCTGTGCCTGAGAGACCATATCCTTGGCAACCCAGACTGCTTCCAGTCCGAAGGCGGGATCCCGGGTCGCTATCCCCTGGATCTGGCCGAACACCTGCCCCGGATTGATGGCCATCTCCTTATCATGGTAGACATTGGCCTCGCCGGTACTGACCCCCATCAAGGTGATGCGGTATTGGTTTGGCGCCAGATCCAGGTTGTCGCGAATATGGACGGCCGGGACCAGAAAGCCCAGCTCTTGCGAGAGTTTCTTGCGCACCCCTTTGATCCGGTTGAGCAGTTCGCCACCCTGATTGCGATCCACCAGCGGGATCAGCTGATAACCCACTTCAAGCCCGATGATGTCCACCGGCATCACATCGTCCCAGCTAAGCTCTTTCTGTTCATGAGGCTGCTCGGCTGTGGCAGGCAACAGCTCACCCTTGGCCGCTTTGGCGGCCGCCAGTTTCTCGCGGCGCAGCAACCACCAGGCGCCAGCGGCGGCAAGAGCCCCCAGACTCAGGAAGGCGAAATGCGGCATCCCCGGCACCAGCCCCATCATCAGCAGAATCCCGGCCGAGATGATCAGCGCCTTGGGATTGTCAAACAGCTGGCCTAGTACTGCGGTACCCATGTCCTGATCGGTATTCTGACGGGTCACTATGATGGCGGCAGCGATGGAGAGCAGCAGGGAGGGGATCTGCGCCACCAGACCGTCACCGATGGCCAACAGGGTATAGATCTCGGCAGATTCGCTGAAGGTCAGCTGGTGCTGCATCATCCCGATGATGAAGCCGCCGATGATGTTGATAAAGAGGATCATGATGCCCGCAATGGCATCCCCTTTGACAAACTTGGAGGCACCATCCATGGAGCCGTAGAAGTCGGCTTCCTGGGTCACATCCTGACGACGCTTCTTCGCCTCTTCCTGATTGATGAGGCCGGCGTTCAAATCGGCATCGATGGCCATCTGTTTGCCCGGCATCGCATCAAGGGTAAAACGGGCACTCACTTCCGCGATCCGCCCGGCACCCTTGGTGATCACCACAAAGTTGATGATCATCAGGATGGTAAAAACGATGATGCCGACCGCATAGTTGCCGCCGATCACCACGTTACCGAACGCCTCGATCACATGGCCGGCCGCCGCACTGCCATTATGGCCTTCCAGTAACACCACCCGGGTCGAGGCAACGTTCAACGCCAACCGTAGCAAGGTAGCGAGCAGCAGTACGGTCGGGAAGGCAGCAAATTCGAGGGGGCGGCGGGTATAGACGGATACCAGCAGCACCACGATGGAGAGGGCAATGTTGAAGGAGAAGAGCACATCCAGCATCAACGGCGGGATGGGCAACACCACCATGCCGAGCGCGGCCAATACCAGCAGAGGGGTGCCAAGGCCTTTGCCCAAAACTCCCCGGTACTCTTTGAACTGGCCCAATACTGCCTTGAATTCCATCGCGCTTCTCAATTTCAACCTGCTGGTGCCAGATTAAAGCAAACATCAAGCCAACAATACAAGACATTGAAATGCAATGGATTTATTTTTGACTACGTCAGAACTTTGTCATTTTCGATATTCGGTCGGAATGGGCAGATCTTTAGCCAGCGGTTGGGGACGGCGCCCCTGACCACGGCGGAATTTCTTGAGCTGGAAGACATAAGCGAGCACCTGGGCAACCGCCGCAAACAGCCCTTCCGGGATCTCGTGGCCCAGCTCGGTTGAGTGGTAAATAGCCCGGGTCAAGGCTGGTGACGGCATGATGGGGATCTCGTACTCTCTGGCGATCTCCCTGATCTTCATTGCAATTTCATCGGTGCCCTTGGCCACGACCTTGGGCGCGGCACCGGGTTTGCCCGCATCATACTTGAGCGCTACCGAGTAGTGGGTCGGGTTGGTGATCACCACATCGGCCTTGGGCACATCCCCCATCATCCGGCGCATCGCCATCTGCATCTGTAGCTGACGGATTTTGCCCTTTACCTCGGGCTTGCCTTCGCTGTCCTTGAACTCGTCCTTGACCTCCTGTTTGGTCATCTTGAGCTGACGCATGTGGTTCCACTGCTGGAACGGCACGTCGATGGCGACGATGGGCAGCAGGGCGCAGCAGAGGATGATCAACATCCAGAGAAACAACTCCAGCGCATCAATAATGCCGCCGGGAAACCCCTCCATTGAGAGGTTGAGCAGATGATTAAACTGACTGGATAACATCCACCAGGCAAACAGGGTGATGAACACCACCTTGGCGATGGATTTGACCAGCTCGATCAGCGACTGCACCCCGAACATTCGCTTGAGGCCACTGAGCGGACTCAACTTGCTCATCTTGGGCATCATGGCTTCGGTGGAGAAGTTCATCCCCCCCATCAGGGTGTTGCCGATAAAAGCGGCAATCGCCACCAGCGCGAACAACAGCCCCAGCGGAAGAACCAGTTCCCCCAGCAGCGCCGGCAGCATGGCGATCATGGCATTGGGATCGAAAGCCTGCTCCCGATCCAGGGTAAAGCCCATGGTGACGACCTTGATCATGGCGGTCGCCAGCGAGCCCTTGAGCATCAGCAGGCCAAATACCGCCGAGAGCAACACGCTGGCGGTTCCCAACTCTTTTGAACGTGCAATCTGCCCTTTTTCACGGGCCTGTTGCAGTCGTTTGCCCGTGGGTTGTTCGGTACGTTCCTGGTCGGTATCAGCCATGAGCGCCCCCGAAGCACTGGGTGTTGATCAGCTCGCAGCTGACCTCCTGCACCCGCTCCCACATGATGTCGAAGTGACCGAGGAACCCGCCGATAGTGAGCCAGAGGATGAGCAGACCCGACATCATGCTGACCGCAAAACCGATACTGAAAATGTTGAGTTGCGGCGCCGCCCGGGTCATGACACCAAAGGCGAAGTTGATTAGGAGCAAGGCGACGATGGCTGAGAGCGACATCACCAAAGCAGCCTGATACATCACACCCAGAAACGCACTCAGGGTTTTCATGGATGAAACCGAGAGGCCGTGCTCGGAGACAGGCAATGTCTCGAAACTAAGAATGACCAGCCGCAGCATCACCAGATGACCATCCAGCGCCAGAAACACCAGGGTCGCCAGCATCAGATAAAACTGACCGACCACGGGGGCCGACTGGCCATTCATCGGGTCCACCAGGGTGGCAAAACCCAGACTGGTCTGCATAGCGATGACCTGACCGGCCATCACGAAGCTCTCCATCAGAAACTGGGTCATCAGGCCGAGGGCAATTCCGATCAGCAGCTGCTGGCCCAATACCAGAAAACTGCCGGCAGAGAAGAGCTCGATAGGGGGCATTTTCGGGAGCAGCGGGGCAATCAGAAAGGTGATGGCAAGCGCCAGCCCCATCCGTACCCGCGCAGGAGCGAGGCGGCTGCCGAACACCGCCATCACCATCAGCAGACTGCTCACCCGCGCCAGCGGCCAGAGGATGGAAGACAACCACTCCATGATCAGAGCGGTTGTGTAGGTCATCCCACCACCTCGGGGATTTGATTGACCATCAGTATGAAGAAGTCCATCAGACTCTGCATTCCCCAGTGAGCACCAATTCCCAGGGCCAGCAGGGTCACGATGAGACGGGGCAGAAAGCTCAGGGTCTGTTCGTTGATGGAGGTGGCGGCCTGAAAGATGGCTACCACCAGTCCGATAGCGAGGCTGGGCAGGATCACGGCGCTGACCATGATATTGACCAGCCAGAGCGCCTCGCGAAAGACGTCGACAAAGGTTTCAGGACTCATATTCGGGCTCCTTGCGCTCGACCGGCTAACCGGCACCCAGTCCGAAACTGTTGGCCAGTGACCCCAAAATGAGGTTCCAGCCATCCACCATCACAAACAGCATCAGCTTGAAGGGCAGCGAGACGATCATCGGCGAGAGCATCATCATCCCCATCGCCATCAGAATACTGGCGACAACCAGATCGATGACCAGGAACGGCAGGAACAGCATAAAACCAATCTGGAAAGCGGTTTTCAGCTCGCTGGTGACAAACGCAGGGATCAGCACCCGTAGCGGCACATCGGCAGGTTTCTCCACCTGCACGTTAGCGATCTCCATAAAGGTGTTGAGATCCTTGATCCGGGTCTGGGCCAGCATGAACTGGTGGATGGGCAACTCGGCCCGCTCCAGCGCCTCCTTTGCCTGAATGGTTTCGGCCAGATAGGGCTGCAACGCCTCATCATTGATACGATCCAGCACCGGCGACATGATGAAGAACGACATGAACAGGGCGATGCCGATCAACACCTGGTTGGAGGGACTCTGTTGCAGACCTATTGCCTGGCGCAAGATACCCAACACCACTATGATGCGGGTAAACGAGGTCATCATGATCACCATGGCCGGCAAGAAGGAGAGCGCGGTCATCAGCGCCAGTACTTGCAGGGTCAGGCTGTACTCCTGAGAGCCATCCCCCATGGTCTTGACGGTCACCGCCGACATGGCGTCCTGTGCCAACGCAGGCCAAGAGCAAAACAGTGGTATCAGCAGGCTGACCAGCAGCCCCGTTTTCAGCCATAAGCCGTTAGCTTTTTTCATGCTTGCCCATCAATTTGCCAAGCTGCTGGGAAAACGCCTGCGGCTGGTTTTCGTCCAGCGGCTCCTTCAGCCGGTAGAGAAAGTTGACCTGCTGCGGTGTTACGCCGACCAGCAGTTGCTGTTCGCCCACCTTGACCACCAGCAGCTTCTCTTTGTAACCCACCGGCAACGAGGCGATGACCCGCATCTGGCCGCCCCCCATGGCGGTTGCCAACTTGCTCTTCTTGAGCAGAAAGCCCAGCACCAGAATGAGACCAATCACCATAAGACTGGAGAGCAACCAGGAGCTCAGACTAGGCACGTTGGCTGATGCCCCTGTCTCGGCAAAGGCCGGAACGGGCAGCCATAACAACAGGAGGCGCATCATTTGAGCTTCTTGATCCGTTCAATCTGGCTGATGACGTCAGTCAGGCGGATACCGAACTTGTCGTTCACCACCACCACCTCGCCGTGAGCGATCAGGGTACCGTTGACCAATACGTCCAGCGGCTCGCCTGCAACCCGATCCAGCTCCACCACCGAGCCCTGGTTCAGCTGCAACAGGTTGCGGATGCTGATCTGGCTGCGGCCCACCTCCATGGCGATAGTGACCGGAATATCGAGAATGGTGTCGAGCTTGCGACGCTCCTCGGCACTGATGGGGGCATCATCTTTCAACTCTTCCAACGGAGCTGGCTTGGCTTCCGCCGTCACCTGCTCCTCCAGAGCCGCAGCCCAGGCATCAGCCATCAGATCCTCTTCCTCAGTTCCGCTCATCTTGTTTCCTTATGCTACTTCGTGACCGTTTACCGTAATAAACCGTCAATTATCGCTGTTGATCTTCGATACTGCGCTCGAGCTCTTCCAGCTCGGCCTCGCCATCAATTCGTACCCCGCCCCGGGTCACCAGATGCATCTCCGTCTTGACTCCTTCAGGACGTTTGAGCTTGTCGGTGATCTTGAGCGCCACATTATCCTTGGTACGGCCCATCTTGGCGTGGAAAGTGGGCAAGTCCTCCACAAAAACCAGCAGATTTTCCGGCATATCGACCGGAATGATATCGCCGGGTCGCAGCTCCATCAGTTCACGCAGGGTGAGTTCGGTCTCCAGCAGCTTGGCCCGCAGCTCCACCTTGACGTCCATGATCTCGTCACGCAGCGCCTTGCTCCAGCGTACGTCGGTATCCCCCTTGTCACTCTGCACACCGGCATCCAGCAGCTCGCGGATCGGTTCCAGCATGGAATAAGGCATCGCCACGTGGAAGTCGCCGCCGCCACCATCGAGCTCGATGTGGAACGAGCTGACCACGATCACCTCGGTCGGGCTGACGATGTTGGCCATCGCCGGGTTCACTTCGGAGTCGAGATACTCGAACCCCACATCCATCACCGGCGCCCAGGCATCCTTGTAATCCTCAAACACCAGTTTGAGCAGCATCTGGATAATGCGCCGTTCGGTCGGCGTGAACTCGCGCCCTTCAATCTTGGCGTGATAACGGCCATCGCCACCGAAGAAGTTCTCCACAAGAATGAAGACCAGTCGGGCCTCCATGGTGATGAGCGCCGTCCCCTTGAGCGGGCGGAACCGCACCATGTTGAGACTGGTCGGCACAAACAGGGTATGAACATACTCGCCAAACTTGAGCATCTGCACGCCGTTGATGGAGACCTCGGCGGTACGACGCATCATGTTGAACAGACTGATCCGCATATGGCGGGCGAAACGTTCATTCACCAGCTCCAGCGTCGGCATGCGACCACGGACGATGCGGTCCTGGGAGGAGAAGTCAAACTGGGCTACGCCGGGGTCTCCAGCGCCGCCTATCTCTTCCTCTTCGACATCATCGACACCGTGCAAGAGGGCATCAATTTCGTCCTGACTTAACAGATCGCTCACGCTTCACCTACTGCATTACAAAGCCGGTAAACAGCACTTGTTCGATAACGGGGGAAGAGACCAGGTCCTTGAGCACCCGACGGCACTCTTCCAGTGAATCCTTGCGCAGCTTCTCCTTGCCTTCGAAGGTCATCAGCTGTTCGGCACTGGCTGCACTGAATACCCGCAACAGGGTGCCTTCAATCAGGGGAATATTCTGTTTGGCCAGCGTCTCGTCGGCGGTACCGCGCACCATCAGCTGGATCTTGATCTGAACCAGTCGATCTCGCTGGGCACCTGCGACGTTGAAGACAAAGGGACGCGGCATACCGACATAGAGGGAAGGTTTAGGCGCTTCTTCCTTGGGTGCGGCCTCGGCACCTTCCGCCGCTTCAGCGGGCGGTTTATCGGAGCCGGAGAGCATCAGGAAGGCGCCAACACCACCACCGCCCAGCAAAATTACCGCCAGGGCAATGATAATGATCAGCTTCTTTTTCTTGCCCGCAGCCGGGTCTTTTAGCGTCAACTCGTTATCGTCAGCCATCCCTTGTCCACCCTAGTCTCAAACTTGTTCGATATCATAAACTTACTCGGGATTGCATCAAGCATAGAAATCAATTCCGGAACCGTTTGTCGATTCCACCAGCAAACTGGGGTTGGAAGTGGTGAGTTCCCCTTCAACCAGCCCGTTACCGAACCGCGGCTGACCACTACTCTGACCTTGCTGCCCCTGCCCGTTAAAGGTGGGCTGGCCCTGTTGCTGCTGTTGTTGCGACTGCTGCTGCACCTGCGTCTGACCAAGCTGGATCCCCTGCCCTGCCAGCATGTCACGCAGCCGGGGCATCGCCTGCTCCAGCATCTCGCGGGTCTGTCCATGTTGTACCACAAAATGGACGTTGGCCTGGCTGTCGGCTCCCATCTGGATCTGGATCTTCATCTTGCCAAGGCCGAGGGGGTCGAGCTGAATTTCCGCCTGTTGCAGTTTTTCGGCCAGCATCACATTGACCTTCTGGTGCAATTCGGCAGGCGCTTCCTGACTGGCCAGTTTCAAATGAGGTAAATTCTGCGGCTCACGGCGCAGCGTAGTCTCAGCGGCGGGCGCCCGGCTATCGGCTACCTGTGGCTGAGTCTGGCTGTTCTGGCCATGCTGAACAGTCTGGTTCTGGCTGCTCTCACCGCTCGATGTCGTCGCAACCAAGCTCTTCTCCGCCTCACCGGCCTTCGGTTTTACTTCAAGCGAAACCGCTTTGCGCACCTCGTCGGTGCCGGTCACTTCCATCTGCTTGATGCCGGCTGAAATAGTCGACAGCGGCGCTTGCGGCCCCTGAGATTCAGCCTGTGCCAACACCTGCTGCGGCGCCACCATCACGGGAGCGGCAGCGTTATCAGTCGGAGTCGTCGCATTTGTCGTTACGCTGCTCTGGGCTGCGGCACTTTCTGCGGCACTTTGCGCCGTCGCTACCTGCGCCGAACCTTGATTGGCGGCGGTGGCTGGCTGCTGGCTACCCTCGGCGGCACCCTTTTCTGTCCCCTTGCCAGCTACCCCACTTCCATCCGCAGTTGCTGAAGTGGTTGCAGCGCCCGCTTCAGGCTGCTTGAGCCCCTCATTGAAGGCCTTGAGGGCGGCCCCCTGAGTCGCGGCTTGCGTTGCCTGCCCCTTGTTAGTCAAAGCATTGCTGGCGGCGAGATCGGATTTGCTGTCGCCAGCCTCTTTTGCAGCGAGTGACTCAGCGGATTTGGCGGTGTTTGCCGACTCATCGACCGGCAGCACCTTGGCCAGCTGGGCCATTCGCTCTGCCCCTGTGAGGGGCTTGGTGTGCTTGCCATCAGCCCCGAGGGTTTCGCCCTTGGCAGAGGCTTTCTCCCCGGCCTGCCCATCCCCAGTAGTGGCGGCATCTTCACCTTCAGAGGAGAGAACGGCAGCAGAGGCATCGCCCTGCGCCACCACTCGCGCCGCTGAGGACGATACGGTGGTATCAAGAGTCGAGTTGGCGGTCGTCGCCAGCGGCGACTGCGCCCCGGTCTGACCAGCAAGCTGTTGGGCAATCCTGGCTGCGGCTGGGGTCTGCTCGCTTTCATCAAGCGCAATCCCCTCCAGCTCACCCTCTTGCGGCAACGGATTGCCGTCTACCGCAGTGGCGCTCTGTTGGGCCGCCACCGCCAGCTGGGGGGTCACTAGCGAGGTGTCGAGCTTGAGGGAGTCTTGCAGGCGCAGCAGAAAGTCGGTGGCAGGGACCTCCTCCACCTTGTTATCGGCGTCAGGATCCTGCGCCTTGCCGATCTCCTCTTTGGGAGAGGCGCTCTCGGTCGCCAAAGATTTGGCTGATCGGACATGGTTACCGCCCTGAGTGGCCTCGGCGGCGCCCTGCTCGCTGTTCCGGACCTTGGCAATCAGGGTGGCGAAATCCCCCTTGCTGTCGCTGCCGGTTCCCCCATCGATACTTTTGCTCTCGACGGAACCGCTCAGAGGCGCTTTGTCCAACCCGTTGGCCGGAGCCGAAGGCGTTTGTGTCAACAGTGTCTGCATCATGATGGGATCCCTGAATTCTGGTGGCCCCCAAAGAGATGGCCGCCGACAATGTCCATATCAAAGCAAGTTACAGGCCAGATTGATGAAAGCGTCGCAACATGGCGTACTCATCCAGCATCTTCTGCTCCTGACGCTGGGCTTTCTGCTGCTCGCGGCTCGCCTGCTTCTCCAGCAACAGCTCCACCGCCTTGCGCCGCTGCTGGGCCGCCAGCCACTCTTCACGACGCTGTTCCAGCGCCTGACGCACCTGCAACACCCCTTCGTACTGCTGGGTCGCTGCCTGTTCGAGCTTGTTGATAAAGGCGTGATACTGGGTATTTTGTTGAGGCGAAATCCCCTGCAGGCCGCGATCGGTCCACTGCTGGTGATAGATCTGGCGGTACTGATTGAGGGCATTTTGCTGATCCATGAACAGCTTGAGATCCTGCTGCGCCTTCACCAGCGCCAGCGCACACTGCTGCTCCGCCTCCACCAGCCGATCGGCCAACAATACCAACCCTTTACTCATCGTCGACCTCTCTGTTACCGACCATCATCAGCGCATCAATGGCATCGCCACCATCTGCAAGGCTTGCAGGCCATCATCGTAGTGAATGACCTCGCGCATCCCCTGCTGCAAGAACTGATCCAGATAGGGTTTTTGAATGATGGCGCGGTCAATACGAGGATCGGAACCCTGACTGTAGGCACCGATGGTGATGAGATCCCGGTTCTGCTGATAGAGGGAGTAGAACTGCTTGAGGGTGCGCGCCAGATCCATATGTTCCGGCGAGGTCACCATGGGCATAACCCGGCTGATGGACTTCTCGATGTCGATAGCCGGATAGTGGCCCGCATCGGCCAGCTCGCGCGACAGCACTATGTGGCCATCGAGGATCGCCCGCGCCGCATCGGCAATGGGATCTTGCAGGTCATCCCCCTCGGTCAGTACGGTGAAGAATGCCGTGATGGAGCCCTGGCCGTCACTGCCGTTACCCGCCCGCTCCACCAGCGCCGGTAATTTGGCAAATACCGACGGTGGATAGCCCTTGGTCGCTGGCGGCT
The DNA here is from genome assembly GCF_051920345.1 of Aeromonas sp. 102P. Classification (NCBI taxonomy): domain Bacteria; kingdom Pseudomonadati; phylum Pseudomonadota; class Gammaproteobacteria; order Aeromonadales; family Aeromonadaceae; genus Aeromonas; species Aeromonas sp. 102P. Next base: position 3,937,291 of record NZ_JBQBCZ010000001.1, read on the forward strand.
CGCCCACCGCCAGCGCGATCTCACGCTGGGCCTGGGCATAACGGGTAAGAGAGTCCATCAAGAGCAACACGTTGAGCCCCTGATCGCGAAAATACTCGGCAATGGCCAGCGCCGTTTCACACCCCTTGAGCCGCATCAGTGGCGAGGCGTCGGCGGGAGCCGCCACCACCACGGAGCGGGCTCTCCCCTCCTCTCCCAGAATGTCTTCGATAAACTCTTTCACTTCCCGGCCCCGTTCACCGATGAGGCCGACCACCACCACATCCGCCACCGAGCCGCGAGTCATCATGCCCAGCAGCACCGATTTACCGACACCGGAACCGGCAAACAGCCCCATCCGCTGGCCCTGACCCACCGTCAGCACGGCGTTGATGGCGCGCACCCCCACGTCCATCGGCTGATGGATCGGGCGGCGAGAGAGCGGGTTGATGCGGTGCTGGGCAAACTGCACGGTCTGGGAGGAGAGAATGGGGCCGAGCCCATCGAGTGGCTGACCAATGCCGTCGATGACCCGACCAAGCAGGTTCATCCCAACCGGAATGCCGTGCTCTTCGGTGATGGGCACCACCCGGGCACCGGGGATCACCCCCTTGAGCTGCTCGCTCGGCATCAGATAGAGGCGATCGCCAGAAAAACCGACCACTTCAGCCTCCAGCGTCCCATCAAGGGTATCGATGCGGCAGAGAGCACCGATGGCGGCGCGGCAGCCAATGGCTTCGAGGGTCAGCCCCACCACCCGGGTCAATTTGCCGGCGACCGGCGGTTTGGGGGCGCTGTCGCGTACCTTGTACCCTTGCAACCGGTTCAGTAGCGAGCCGCTCATCTGGCCTCCTGAGAGCTAAAAAGTGCAGCCGGACGGCAACGTCCGGCATCGGTTATGGGCGTGAGTCCTGCGAAGCCGGTTTCTGCGACGCATTGTCCCGCAAGAAGTTGCGCAGCAACTGATCGATGCGCCCGGAGAGGGTCAAATCGATGCTGGAGAGCTCGGTCGCCAGTTGCAGATCGCCGGGGGAGAGGGTGGGATCGCTCTGCAATCGCCACTGGCGCTTGGCGCACTCGTCGGCGCCAAATGCCTGTTCGATTCGTGCAATATCGTCGGGATGCAGCATCAGGGTCACCCCCTGTTCGGCGGCGGGCAGCAAGGCCAGCCCCTCTTTGAGCGCCTCCAGCAGAATGCGGGGGGAGGTCTCCGCTTCGTGACGAATGAGCGCGCGGGCCAGTTGCATCACCAGCGAGACCAGCTGCTGCTCCACCGCCTGATCCAGCTCGTTAAGCGGATTGGCAAGGCGCGCGGCTAGCCCCTGCCAGTGGGCGATCTCCTGCTCCACCAGCTCGCGGCCCATGGCCAGCCCCTCCTCGCGACCCTGTTCGAGACCAGCGGAATGACCCTGTTGCAATCCTTCCAGCTTGCCCTCTTCCATACCCTTGGCATAACCGGACTCGCGCCCCTCAGCCATCCCCTCTTCCCAGGCGGCCTGACGGATCGCTTCAAGCTCTTCGGCGGTGATGCTCGGGGCCGGCTCCTGTTCGGGCTCCGGCTCCACCACCTCCTCTTCCTGCTGATACCAGTCAGGGGCCAGGCCAAGAGCATTGGTAGGCGCTCCCGCCTCTACCTCGACCTCCATCTCGGGCCAGCCCCAGGTCTCAACCCGGGCATCATCGCCCTCGGGGCGCACATACCCACGCAGTTTGTTGTTCATGCTTTGCGCGGCTCCTCACCACTGCCTGATGCGGGTTTGGCATCGCAATTCGGTTTATGGGCCATGGCTTAGAGGAACTCCTCGCCGCCACCGGCACCCAGCATGATTTCGCCGGCATCCGCCAGACGACGGGCGATGGAGAGGATCTCTTTCTGGGCCGCTTCCACTTCGGAGACCCGGATCGGCCCCATGGCCTCCAGATCGTCTGCCAGCATTTCGGCCGCCCGTTTGGACATGTTCTTGAAGATCTTCTCGCGCATCTGATCGTCGGAACCCTTGAGGGCGCGTTGCAGCAGATCCCCAGGCACTTCCCGCAGCATGGTCTGGATGCCGCGATCGTCCACATCGATGAGGTTTTCGAACACGAACATCAAATCCTGGATCTGCTGGCTCATCTCTTCGTCCGACTCGCGGATGGAGTCCATCAGCTGGCCTTCGATATTGGTATCCAGGTAGTTCATGATGTTGGCGGCAGCCTTCAGGCCGCCCATCTTGGCTGCCTGGGCACCGGCCGCACCGGCAAACTGTTTCTCCATGATGTCGTTCAACTCTTGCAGTGCCGCCGGTTGTACCTCTTCGAGGTTGGCGATACGCATCACCAGATCGAGGCGCACCTGCTCCGGGAACTGACTCAGGATCTCGGCGGATTGCTCCGGCTCCAGATAAGAGAGCACGATGGTCTGGATCTGGGGGTGTTCGTTCTGGATGATGCTGGCCACCTGACGGGCATCCATCCACTTGAGCGAATCGAGGCCACGGGCGCCGGAACCGAGAATGATCTGGTCCACCAGATTGCTCGCCTTGTCCTCGCCAAGGGCCGCCACCAACGCCTTGCGCACGAAGTCTTCGCTGCCGATACCGATGTTGGTGTACTTCTGGATATCGTCGATGAATTGACGGTGCACCGCTGCCACCCGATCGTGACTGAAGTCGGACATGGAGGCCATCGACATACCGAGCCGCTGCACCTGCTTGGGCTCGAGATGACGGAAGATCTGGGTGGCATCCTCTTCATTGAGGCTAAGCATCAGCACCGCAGCCATCTCCATCCCCGACATCTGGTCGAGGATCTGGCGCTGACTGTCGGTGATGTCATTGCCGGTGACTTGACTCTTCTTTTCTTCAGGCATCTTTGTTCGTTACCCATTCTTTAATGACCTGAGCGGCCAGATCCGGCTCGTTCGCCACCAGCGCACGTACCGCCTTGAGCAAGTCTTCGTCACGGTGCAGATCCGGCAGTTTCAGCTGGCCATCGCGTACACCAAATACCTGATCGTTCTCGACTTGTGCTGACAGCAGACTCAACTCGTCGTCGCCACCCAGTACGGTGTGGTTGTCGAAATCCACTTCCCCTTCCGGTTTGGCATCCGGATAGAGCAGTCGCTTGAGCATGGGGCGAACCACGGTGACGATCAAGACGATGATCACCAGTACCGAGGCGGCAATCCGCACCGCACGCCAGAACCAGGGCTGATCGTAGAGCGGCACTTCGGCCACGGTATCCAGTTCTGGGCGATTGAACGGAATCGCGACCACCTCAAGGGTATCACCACGGGTCACATCAAAGCCAAGGCCACCGCTCAGCAAACGGCGCAATGTATCGAGTTCTGCCTGGGTGCGCGCCTCACGGGTCACTGCCCCGTCGGCACCGGGTACCGCTTTGTAATCCACGGCAACCGAGACGGTCATGCGGCGAATGCCCCCCATCTGGCGACGGGTATGGCTGACGGTGGTATCCAGCTCGAAGTTGCGAGTCGCCTCTTTGCGGGAACGGCCAGAAGCGGCAGCGCTGGCACCATCACCACCGGTCGCCTCCTCGGGAATATTGGAGGCGGCAGGGGGCTGGTTGGAGAGTGCACCAGGCACACCACCGTTACTACCGCTGGCGCTGTTCTCTTCCATGGTCATCTCGGAGCGCACTGCAGGCAAGTCAGGGTTGTAAGTCTTGCGGGTCTGCTCCTGCTGGGAGAAGTCGAGGGAGAGATCCACTTCCGCCGTATAGTTGTCGGCCCCCAGCACCGGGATCAGGATGGCGTCAATTTTTTGTTTGTACTCCAGCTCCTGCTTCTGCTGCATGGCAAACTCTTTGCGAGTCTGGGCCGAGATCGGGTCTTGCGAGCCGGAGTTGAGCAGGCGGCCATTCTGGTCGGTGACGGTGACGCGGGTCGGCTCAAGGCCATGTACGGCGGAGGCGACCATATCGACGATGGAGTCCACCTCCCCCTGCCCCAGCGCCGCCCCTTTCAGGTTGAGCACCACGGTGGCACTGGGTTTGCGTTCGTTGCGGGCAAACACGTTGTCTTTCGGAATGGCCAGCAGCACCTGGGCCTTGGCCACATTCTGGAACTGCTCGATGGCGCTCGCCAGTTGACGCTCGCGGCTCAGCTTCAGACGTTCGCTCTCCATCCGCTGGCTGACGCCGAAACTGGAATCTTTCAGCAGGATATCTTCACCACCGATGTTGCTATCGGTGGCATTGGCAAGACCGGCACGGGTCAGGGCCAGCTGGATAGTGGGGTAGCTTTCGGCATTGACCAGCACGCTCTTGCCATCCACCTCGTAGGGGATCTTCTGCTGATCGAGGAAATCGAGAGTCTTCACCAGCTCCTGGGTGGTGTAGGTGCCGAGGGGACGCATATCCGGCTCCTTGCCCCACAGCAGGATAAACACCGCAATGGCCAGACAGATGGCAAGCCCCAGGATCAGGGTGATTTGCCGCAGCACATCGGTGTTGGACAGGAAGCCCAGCGCCGAACTCTTCTGCTCATTTTCATCGAGGGCGGCGGTGCCCTCATCGTTTATCAGCAGATCGCCGTTTTGGTCAGTAGCCACGATTTATGTCCTTATTGCTGACATGTTCATGATGTTCAGTCGTCATGGTTTATTGGCGTCGCTTATACCGGCATGTTCATGATGGTCTTGTAGGCATCGACCATCTTGTTGCGCACCTGTACCGTGGCTTCAAAGGCGATAGACGATTTTTGGCCCGCGATCATCACCTCGGCCAGATCCACCGACTTGTCGCCCATGTCGAAACGGGTACGCAGATCATTGGCGGCCCCTTGCAGCTCGTTGACGTTGCCAAGCGCCTGTTGCAGCAGCTGACCAAAGTCGGAGGTTACCTGACGACCGGGTTGTGCCAGCGGCGTTGCGCCTGCTTCGATCTTGAGCGCCTGCATCTCTTGCATCAGGCTGCTTGCACTAATTTCCATTTTCCATCCCCAGACAAATCATTGACGCTGGCATGCAACAAGCAATTAGAGTGCCAATGCGTTAAAAACGCGACGAGGATGAGTGGCCAGACCAGGCCGGACGGGTTCGACAACGGCAGGTGGCTCTGATTAAATCCGACTCTGACGCCCACTTTTGCTGGCTGGCAAGGAGTCCGCTCTGGATTATCGCAAACCCGTGTTCAAGGCGATGGACTACATCAGCCACCATCTGGATGACAATCCGGGCCTGGATGAGGTCGCAGCGGCGGCAGCCATCTCCACCTTCCACTTCCACCGTATTTTCAAGACGATGGTCGGCGAGACCATTGCAGGATTTACCCGGCGCCTACGTATGGAACGCGCTGCTCGTCGCTTGCTCGCCTCCCCCCAGAGCGATATCACCACCCTCGCACTGGCCGCCGGGTTCTCCAGCTCGCAGAATTTCGCCAAGGCCTTTCGCCTGCACTTCGCCATGAGCCCCTCGGAATACCGCCAGCAGCAGGGGGGAAACTGGAAAAGCAAGATTGGAAACGATCCCCTTCCCTTTGACACCTATGATGGCCTGGTCATGCACCCGGTCACCGAACACCCGGGTCTGTTGCAGGGGGCTAGCGTCAGGCAGATGCCCGCCCGGCGCGTGGCGTACATGCGCCGCCTGGGCCCCTATGGCAAAGAGACCTGCGAGCAAGCTCATCGGGATTTGCTCGCGCTGTTCGCCTCAGACGAGGCGATGACACCGGCGGGTACCCTGAGTCTCTATTGGGATATCCCCGATATCACCGATGAGACCCGTTGCCGTACTGACGTCTGCATCGAACTGGGGCCAGAGATCCCCGCAGGGCGCCAGTTAACCACCCAGACCATCGCCGCGGGCCCCTATGCGGTTTGTCAGTTTATCGCTCGCGGCGATCAACTGGTCGCTTGCTGGGAGACGGCGTTTCGCTGGGTAGTGGGCCAAGGGCTGAACTGCGACGATCGCCCGTGTTACGAGCAATACCACGCAGGCACGGACCCCGACCGGGAGCATTACGTGTTTGATATCTGTATCCCGCTGATCAACCGATAAGCCGATACCCCATTTCCATTTACCCACTTCGGAGTCTTCGGACTCCGAAGCGACGGAGTCATGCCCATGAATATCAAAACGCTGTTTCTCGCCAGCCTGCTGGTGACGCTTCCCGCTGCCGCCAATGCCCAGTCACAGAGCCAGACGCTGATCTTTGGCGGCACCATCTACAGTGGTGATCCGGCGAACCCTCACCCGGAAGCGGTCGGCATTGAAGGTAAAAAGATAGTGGCAGTCGGCAGCTATCAGGAGGTCAGCGCCCGCCTCGGCAACCATGCCAAGCGTCTTGATCTGAAAGGAAAGTACCTGATGCCAGGGCTAATCGACAGCCATGTTCATGCGGCATTTGCCGGTTTTCAGGGGATGACAGTTAACTTTCCCGATGCCATGAATGAGGTTGAGCAGGTGCAACACTTTCTGACCCGTAGCAAGGATGATCCCCGCCTGACACTGGGCGATGTAGAGCTATACAGCAATGTCTCCCTCGACTACTGGCATCAGCTTCCCCTGCTCGATCAGGTGTTCAATGGCCCGCAATACCGGCAAATACCCGTAGTACTGGCCGGTTCGGATGCCCACACCGGTTGGGCCAATCAGGCCATGCTGCGCAAGGCTGGCATTGATGCCGACACCCTTGACGGTCGTTATGCTCCGCTGAAAGGCAATTTTGGCCTCACCCCATCCGGCAAGCTCAATGGCTTTGCCTCGGAAGGCGGCTGGGATGCCATCCTCAAGGCGCTGCCCCCCGTCAGCGACGAGACGATTGCCAGTGCTATCATGACTGCCGCCAAACAACTCAATCAGGTGGGCATTACCGCCTGGATGGACCCTATCAGCAACATTCGTCCCCTCGCCCCCATCTTCAACGCCGAGCCGGATCGCCGAGATACCGGCCTGCTGCAGGCGTACAGCATGCTCTCCCGGGAAGGCAAGCTGACCGGACATGTATCCGCACTGGCACTGGTGGGGATACATGCATCACCCGCCATCATTGATGACGTATTGGCGCTGCAACAACAGTTTCAAGATGCCCCGGACGTTAAACTGGTGGGGATCAAGATCCTGCAAGATGGTGTCATCGAGTATCCATCCCAGACCGCCAAGTTGAGCGAGCCCTACCTCAACCGTCCCGGTTACAGCGGCAAGGACGATTTGGACAAGAAGAGTTTCAACGAGCTGATCCGCACCGCGGATGCCCATCAACTTATCGTTCACTTTCATGCCATCGGCGATCGGGCCGTCCGTGAATCCCTCGATGCCATCGCCTATGCACGGGCCCACAATCAGGATCACCGCTTGCTGCACAGCATCACCCATCTGGAGGTGGTGAGCCCGGCCAGCATTGCCCGTTTCAAACCGCTCAATGTGGCCGCATCGATGCAACTGTTGTGGGCCGGTAAAAACGTGGCGACCACCATGCTGCTTGAAGGAAAAGTGCCCCCGGCACTGCTAGCCCGCCTCTATCCGGCAGGCAGCTTGCTGCAAAGCGGCGCCATTATCGCCGGTGCCAGTGACTGGCCGGTCTCCAGCCCCAACCCTTTCCTCGCCATGTATACCGCGATCACTCGTCAAGGGGAGCTTGGCTTGCTGCCCCCCGCCAGCGAGCAGATCAGCCGTCAGGCCATCTTGCAGGCCTATACCCTCAACGCTGCCAAGGTAATTGGACGGGAGAAGGAGATTGGCTCCATCAGCGCGGGCAAGAGTGCTGACCTGATCTTGCTGGATCGCAATCTGGAACAGGTTGCAAGCGAAGAGATCAAGGAGACCAAGGTGCTCTGGACCATGTTCAAGGGCAAGCAGGTCTATTCAGCCCACTGACACCGAGAGAACAAACAGGCCCGCACTGCGGGCCTGTTGGCAAGATCACGACAAGCGCATGGCGTGCAATGAGCAACCGATCACGACAGGATTAGCGGCTCGTTTCAGTCAAGTCCTTGTCAATCCAGTATTTAGAGCCGGAGATATTGGCATCGAGCAGCAAACCCTTCTCGCCAATCTGGTAGATGGCCATGCCGCCATTATATTTGGCGGTCAACTCAGCGCTCTCCTTGCCGGCCACCACGCCCACTTCGGAAGTGGCCTCCCAACCCTGGGTCACGAAGGCATCGAATCTGGCCTTGTCTTCAAACAGGATCACCTGCTGATAGAACTTGCCACCAATCCCGGCCGCCAGACCCGCACCAAACATCTTCATATAGGTGTGCTTGCCGGTTTTGCGATTGACCGCCACCCCGGCCCCCTGATTGGTATGCAGCATCAGGGAGAACTTGCGCGAATCGAACACCGCATAGCCATAAGCCTTGTCAAACAACAACTTGGCTGATGGCTGCTCGTTGAACAACCGGATCAGCGCAGTGTCGGCCATGGTATTGAGCGCGACCCTAGCCTCTTTCGCCGTCTTGGGGTTGAGCATCTCGTTGAGCTCCTTGTCGGCCGCCTTAAGCCACTCCTTACCGGTCGCGATGCTCTTGTCGGTCCAGACCCCGGCGGTATTGAACGCCTCTTCACCCCATGCAGAGATGGAAGCCCAGCTCTTTTTGGAAAAATCGCTGACATCCTGCCACACCTCCTTGCTGGTCTCGCTCACTGCCGCACCCAGATCGGACGCTGCGGCCTTGAACTTGGCCCAGTCGGCATAACAGGGTGAGAAGGCCAGACTCAGTGACAGGGCCAGCAACCAGTTACGCTTGTTCATTTTTTCACTCCCGTATTGTCGAGTGTCTGGGTTACCTGGGGCGATCACCTACAACAGGCTACCCGCTGAAAATCACTCCCGCATTATCGGAAGGGGAATCCGGTTAAGCAATCATTGAGTCCTGTTTATACCGCAACAGCCCGACAGCAGTTAACAAAAAGGCTGCTCATCAAAGAGGAGCAGCCTTGTTAAGCACAGCAAAACCGGACGGGCTTATTCGACCATCATCACCTTGCAGGTGTTGGTACTGCCCACGGTTTCCATCTTGTCACCGTGAGTCAGCAGCACCATGTCACCGCTCTGCAACAGCCCCTTCTCCTTGAGCACGGCCAGCGCGTCGCGGCACACTTCGTAGACCGGTTTGGTCTCGTCACCGTCAAACATCACCGGAGTGACTCCACGATAGAGATTGGTCCAGGCCAGGGTCTTGTTGTGAGGGGACATAGCAAAGATCGGCAGACCGGAGCTGATACGGGACATCAGCAGCGGCGTGGTGCCGGACTCGGTCAGTGCCACGATCGCCTTCACCCCTTCCAGGTGGTTGGCCGCATACATGGTGGACATGGCTACAGCTTCTTCAACGGAAGTGAAGGTGTAGCTCATGCGGTGGTTGGAGACGTTCAGGCTCGGGTGCTTCTCGGCACCGACACAGACGCTCGCCATGGAGGTCACGGTCTCGATGGGGAACTGACCGGCAGCAGTCTCGGCGGAGAGCATCACCGCATCGGTACCATCCAGCACGGCGTTGGCCACGTCCATGACCTCTGCACGAGTCGGCAGCGGCGCATTGATCATCGATTCCATCATCTGGGTCGCGGTGATCACCACACGGTTGAGACGACGGGAGTGGCGGATCAGCTTCTTCTGTACGCCAACCAGCTCGGGGTCACCGATCTCGACACCCAGATCGCCACGGGCAACCATGACGGCGTCGGAGCCGAGGATAATGTCTTCCATCGCTTCGTCAGTGGCGACAGTTTCGGCGCGCTCAACCTTGGCCACGATCTTGGCATTGGAGCCGGCTTCGCGGGCCAGCTCGCGGGCATAACGCAGGTCATCGCCACAACGGGGGAAGGAGACCGCCAGATAGTCCACGTTCATACGGGCAGCAGTCTTGATGTCTTCTTTGTCTTTCTCGGTCAGGGCCGGAGCGGAGAGACCGCCCCCTTTCTTGTTGATGCCCTTGTTGTTGGAGAGCGGCCCGGCCACGGTCACCGTGGTGTGAATGCGGGTGCCTTCAACCTGCTCGACCTTCAGTTGTACACGGCCATCATCCAGCAGCAGGATGTCGCCCTGTACCACATCGTCTGGCAGGCTCTTGTAGTCGATACCGACCTGCTCCTGACAACCTTCACCCTTGCCGAGCGCCGCGTCAAGAATGAACTTGTCACCGATGGCCAGATAAATTTTGCCATCCTTGAAAGTGGAAACACGGATTTTCGGGCCTTGCAGATCACCCATGATGGCGACGTGACGACCGAGCTTGGCAGCAATGTCACGCACCTGATTGGCGCGCAGGATATGGTCTTCAGCAGTGCCGTGAGAGAAGTTCATCCGCACCATGTCGGCCCCGGCGCGGATGATCCCTTCAAGGATCCCTTCGCGGTCGGTAGCCGGACCGAGTGTGGTTACAATCTTTGTACGTCTAGGCATGAAAGACTCCAATATGAAGTTGATATGACTTGAGATTCTGCCCCATCAAGCCCATGGCTCGATGCACCCGTTTGCAAACCATCTGGGTGGTTTTTGTTATTAAATTACAATACTACACCAAGGCGGGTGGCATAGACAGTCGGGGGCCGGAGCCCCCGACGGTTCAGGAAGAGTGCGGGGTTTCGAAGCGGGATTCGCGCAATCCCTCTTTTACTTTCTTCAGATTTTCGCGAAATTTCATCCCCCGGCGCAGAGTAAAACCGGTCGCCAGCACATCCACCAGCGCCAGTTGGGCGATGCGGGATGCCATCGGCATATAGACATCGGTATCTTCCGGCACATCCATGGAGAGCACCAGGTTGCACTCGCGGGCCAGCGGGGAGTCCTTGGCGGTCATGCCGATCACGGTGGCGTCGTTCTCGCGGGCCAGCGCGGCGATCTCGACCAACGCCTTGGTGCGGCCGGTGTGGGAGATCAGCACCACCACATCCCCTTCGCTGCTGTTGATGCAGCTCATGCGCATCATGACGATATCGTCAAAGCTCACTACCGGAATGTTGAAACGAAAGAATTTGTTCTGGGCATCGCGGGCAACGGCGGAGGAGGCACCAAGGCCGAAGAAGCTGATCTTCTTGGACTGGGTCAGGATATCGACGCAGCGGTTGATGGCAGAGATATCCAGGCTGTTTTTGGCGGCATCCAGACAGGCCATAGTGGATTCGAAGATCTTGGCGGTATAGGTATCCGGCCCATCTTCCGCTTCCACATGACGATTTACGTAAGGGGTGCCATTGGCCAGGCTCTGGGCCAGATGGAGTTTGAAATCAGGAAAGCCCTTGGTATCGAGACGGCGGCAAAAGCGGTTGACGGTCGGTTCACTGACGTCGGCCATCTTGGCCAGAGCGGCGATGCTGGAGTGGATGGCGGTCTGGGGAGACGCCAGGATCACCTCGGCAACCTTGCGTTCTGATTTACTGAAACTTTCCAAGTTGTTCGTAATTTTATCAAGGGTATTCATCATCACCACCAGGCGTTTTTGTAATTTAGCTTCAGTGTCTTTGCACTCAATCTACGGCTAAGCAAGTTTCCATTCAAGCTAAGGACTATACAAGACAAGCGGTTATGGCAACTAACGCCTGCCATACAAAGTATGACTCATCTCTAATTATTTCGTACTTTTCGTTACAAAACGTCACCTAGCCATGAAAGCGCTTACAAATGTTGCAAAGCAACAACACTGTGAGCAGGCGCACGTTTGTATCGATCCGGCGGGTGAGCAAGCCTGAGCTCGGATAGAATGGGCCGTCATAATCCAACAATAATCTCGGGACACCAGAGTCGTCCCCATCCTGTAACGAAGGAGTTGTTATGCAGCATACCCATGCGCTGGTCGGCGATGTCGGCGGCACCAATGCGCGTCTGGCCCTGTGTGAGCTGGCCACCGGTACTATCTCTCAGGCAAAGACCTACTCAGGTCTGGCCCATCCCAGCCTTGAAGCCGTGGTACGCCTCTATCTGGAGGAACACAAGGTTCAGGTGGCTGAAGCCTGCATTGCCATCGCCTGCCCCATCAACGGTGACTGGGTTGCCATGACCAACCACAGCTGGGAGTTCTCCATCAGCGAGATGCAGAGCAATCTCGGGCTGGCACGCCTGCAAGTGATCAACGACTTTACCGCCGTCTCGATGGCGGTGCCGGTATTGGCTGAATCGGATCGCATCCAGCTTGGCGGCGCCGCGCCGGTAGCGGGCAAGCCCATCGCCATCTATGGTGCGGGCACCGGCCTTGGGGTCGCCCATCTGGTCAAGGCGGGTGAGCAGTGGCTGAGCCTGCCGGGTGAAGGTGGTCATGTGGATTTTGCTGCCAACACCGAAGAGGAAGATGCGGTGCTGCAAGTAATGCGAGGCGAATTGGGCCATGTCTCGGCAGAGCGTTTCCTCTCCGGCCCGGGTCTGGTCAATCTCTATCGCGGGCTGGTGAAATCCGATGGCCGTGAGCCCGAACCGTTTGCCCCCAAAGACATTACCGAGCGCGCACTGGCCGGGGAGTGCCTCGATTGCCGTCGCACCCTGAGCCTGTTCTGCGTGCTGATGGGCCGCTTTGCCGGCAATCTGGCCCTCAATATGGGTACCTTTGGCGGCGTCTATATCGCAGGTGGCATAGTGCCGCGCTTCCAGGAGTTCTTTACCGGTTCCGGTTTCCGGGTCGCCTTTGAAGACAAGGGGCGCTTCAAGTCCTACCTCAAGGAGATCCCGGTGTTTCTGATCACCCATGAAGGGCCGGGGCTGCTCGGTGCGGGCGCTTACTTGCGCCAGTCAATGGGGATCACTATCTGATTGAAGAGGGGAACGAAGCGGGATCATCCATGGTTCAGCCTCGATTCAGTGTGAATGGCATAAAGTAGCCGCACGTAACCAAGAGTGTTGTACTTCACAAGGAGTGGAAAGCGACTCTCATCCGCTGGATACGTTTGTCACCTGACAAGCCTGAACTGTTTCAACCGGCCTTTTGGCCGGTTTTTTTTATGTCTGATATCCGGGATTACTGGGCCAGCGCCTTCAACTGCGCCTTGTCTGGCGGATTGTTCCAGTCGATGGGACCGTGGGTAAAACGGTACTGCAACCGTGGCAGACTGGTCTCCAGCCACTCTTCCCGAAAATAGGCATAACCCTGATCCCAATCCGGATCATTGGCCCAACCGCTCTGGAAGAAGTAGAGGCGAGTGCCCTGCCCTTCCGGCACAAAGCGCAGGCAAACCTGGGTCTTTTGCTGGCGGATATGGGGCAGGCTGGGCGGGAAATTCCAGCTGAAACTGAGCAGGTCATAGGGCATGACGGCCATGACCCGGCACCCTTCGCTGCCACGTTCACCCAGCGGGGCATCAGGCCTGAAGTAGATCTCGAAAGGACCATTCGGTTCGGCCACCATCAAACATTCGGGAGCCAGAAAACTGCGCAGACCGCTTTCGGTAGTCCAGGCGTGCCAGACATCGTCTATGTGCGCCGGAACAAAAATGTTGCCTTCAATCAGTTTATTGTCCATAAATCAGCGATCCTCAAGCCATCCATACAAGGGACTCCGGCAGTATAGCCCCATGGCAAATACAATGGACAGTGCTTAATCACACCCTTGTCATTTGCATCAATTAACCTGCCTCTGTGCAGCGGCCTCAATGAACATTGGCTTGATCCGGGAGGACATCATGATCCGGCTCATGGAAGAACACGACATCCCCCAACTGGCCCGGCTGTTTTTAAAGAGCCGCCGCCACACCTTTCACTGGGTCGATCCCGCCCGTTTCCAACTCGAGGATTTCGAGGAACAGACCAAAGGTGAACAGGTGTGGGTAGCCGAACAGGGGGGCAATATCTGCGGCTTTATCGCCATCTGGCAGCCCGATCACTTCGTCCATCACCTCTATGTGTCAAGCGACTGGCACGGTCAGGGGATAGGACGCGCCCTGCTGGAGCGGGGCCTCGCTGATTCAACGCACGGCTCGCTCAAGGTTGCGACCCGCAACACGGCGGCAGTAGCCTTCTACCATCGGCTGGGCTGGCAAAACAGTGATGAGACAGGCCACTGCGAGGTCACCGGCCCCTGGTGCAAATTGCTTAGAAACTAGCGGGACGCCCGGCACCTGCACTTTGTGGTTGAACAGGCACCAGCGGTGCCGGGGGGAAGAACCAGCGGTAAAGATCGAACCAGCCATCTCGCTGAGCAATCACGACCTCATGCACCGGATCGCGCTGGAAGATCGCCACCTTGTTTTCAGTCAGTGGCACCCAGGCATAGTTGACCAGCGCATATTGCGACTGGATCAGGTTGTACTCATTGAGATAGGAGTCATCGTTACCCGATTCGTGCAGTTGGGTACGACTGTCGATGAGGTAAACAAGCTGGTTGAAAAAGGTCAGTTGAAAACCGGTCACCCGCCACTTCTCCCTGGTCGCCTCCTCCTCTTCGATCACGGTGATTTTGCCCCAGCGGCACACCCCGTGATAGTTGACTCCATTGGCTGACATTTTCAGGTCGTAATGACAGCCCAGACTGTTGATAAACATCCCGACCACAAACAGCAGCACGACAAGCAGTGGCAACAGCAGCAAGGTATTTTTCAGCGTTCGTTTCATCAGAGATCCCTTACAGCGTTTTTTCGAGCTCTTTATAGGAAAGCACGCGAACCTGGTGGCCGGAGACCAGCACCAGCGATGCCGGTTTGACTGGTGGCACGTCGCTCCGTGCCTCCATCTGGCAAACAACGCCGGTCGGCGAGTCGGTGCAGTGCACATGGAGCCACTCGAAATGGAGATAGCTGGCGACAAACGCCACCAGCACAACCAGTAGCAGATTGACGTATATCAGGCCCCTTGCCAGCATTGGCCGCCCGATACCGCTGAGAAAGGCAAGTTTGGCGCGCTCACCAAAAGAACGGGGAGCTGCAGGCTCTTTGATGACCTCGTGGTCGGAGCTTGGTGATGTCGACGGTGGCTGCGCAGCCGCTGCAGGCGTGGGCTCGCTCATCGGCTCGGGCAAGGGCTCACTCTCTGTTGGCAGTGCCTTGCCGTAATAGCTCTTCATCTTGCAGTTCAGATGCAGGGAGTACCCTTTTTTCGGGGTACTTCTGATATCCAGCGTCTGGGGGGATGAGGCGAAGTGGCGGCGAATATTGGCGATGGCCACGTTCAGTGAGTTGGGGCTGATGGGGCGACCCAACCAGCCGATTTCGAGCAACAGATCCTTGTCGCACACCTCGTCATGGTGATCGAGCAGATAGCTGAAAATGAGGCTCTCTGCCGATGACAAACGCACCACCCGGGCGCTTTGCAAGTTGTCCTTGTCGGCACAGAAGATCAGCTCTCGCCTTTTGACATCAAAGACATAATCACCGAAGTGATAGGCTGATATGTTATTGCCTGGCGCAACCCCCGTCATACCAACCACCTGTTATTTGCATTCATCATGAAGAAGATGGGATTCCACACCTGATAAAGCCAGATGGCGGCTCAGGACTTGCTGTAATTAAACGAAATTCTAAAGGGTCGAGATCAGCGGCACAATAGATGCAAGCAGGCATGAGCGGGGAAAATGAAAATATGCGTCCAGCGCTGCAGGACAAGGCCCCTTGCCCCTCACAACATCTCGCCGCGCCTCAAAATAATGGGAACCGGCCTGCCCCGCAGGATGACCCAACGGGGCGAAGTGAACTGACTAGACCCGAAACTGCTTGAGCAGGGTGTCGAGCTGGGCCGACAGCTGCCGCAGATCGCTGCTGGCTTCGGCAACCTGTGCCACTCTGGTCGCACTCTCGCTGTTGAGGGTCGCAATCCGGTTGACGCTATGGCTGACCGCCTCTGCCACCGAGTGTTGTTCTTCCGATGCCTGGGCGATATACATGTTCATCTCGCGGATCAGGCTGACCTGATTTTTAATCTTCTCCACCGATATCTGCACATCTGCCGCCTCGATTCCGGCGCGGGATGCCTTCTCCTGACTCTGTTGCATTCCGGCCCCGACATTCTGGGTCGCTTGCTGCAACCGTTTGATACTGGCACTGATCTCTTCCGTCGACTGGCGAGTACGGCCCGACAAGGTGCGTACCTCATCCGCCACCACCGCAAAACCGCGCCCCTGATCACCCGCCCGCGCCGCCTCGATGGCCGCGTTGAGGGCAAGCAAATTGGTCTGCTCGGCAATGCCGTTGATCACTTCGATGATGGTGCCAATGCTGCTGCTCTCGGTCGAAAGGGTGCGCATCAGGGTGGCGACCCGCTCCACCTCCCCCACCAGTTGATGGATAGCCTCATTGGCATGGCCCGCCAGATTGTAACCCTGCTCCACATAGAGGTTGGCCTCATCGGTAGCGCCAGAGGTTTTCACCGCATTGCCAGCCACTTCCTGCACAGCCTGACTCATTTCGGTAATGGCGGTGGCGACTTGATCCAGCTCGGATTGCTGGGCGTCACTGCCTACCCGGGTATCTGCCGAGAGGGAGTCACAGAGTTCGGCGGTTTGCAACACACCGGCAGAGAGCTCGTTGATCTCCGCCACCATCTCCTGCAACTTGGCAATAAAGTGGTTGATGTTGGTGGCCAGCGCGCCCATCTCATCCTGACGGCTGATCTTCAGACGCCGGGTCAGGTCCCCCTCTCCTTTGGCCAGATCAAACACCGCCTGATTCATCTGATGGAGCGGCCTGAGCACATTGCGATGAATCAGCACCATCAGCAACGCGATGATGCAGAGATCGAGCACTAGGATCTGCCAGACGGTGGTGATCAACTGCTGGCGCAGTTGGGCCTGAATGGCGGCATCACTGGTTTGCACCAGCAATCGGGCCACGGTGTTTTTCTGACCGCTGTCGTCATAGACCAGATCATATCCCCCGTAGGCAGACACATCGGCAGGCATGGCTGTCACGGGGGCAATGTCCCCCGCCGAATCACGGGCAAACCCGGCCACCAGCTTGTCCTTGTTGACCACCAGCAAAGCACTCAGAATATCGGCCGCCAGCTCGGACTTGAGCGATGCCTCGATGAAAGCCGATTCATAATTCCACAGCGGGCCGGGCAGGGAGAGCTGCAGCCGGCCGATGGCCTGTTCGACCAGCGCACTCTGTTTGCTGTAGCTCTCCGCCCTGACCGCGTGGTAGTTGTAAGCGCCAAACAACACCAGTAGCAGACTCACCGACAGGGAGGTCAACACGGCAATCCTGAACGTCAGACTTTTCCAATCCATGGTTTCCTCCCGGTTTTACGGCAGCCGGCGCAGTGCCATTGAGCGGCACTTGCTATTGGTACTGTTACTGGTACTTGGCATTGATCTTGTCGATGGTGCCATCCGCCTTCATGGCAGCGAGGATCTCGTTAAGCTTGGTGATGAGCTCATCGGGCGTATCCTTGTTAAACGCCAAGCTCATCTGGGTTTCCTTGAACACGAAGACCGGCTTGGGTGAGGCCACCTTCTCCTTGCTGGCCAGATAGGGCGCCAGATACTGGCCGGTTGCCCAAAGATCGATGCGGCCGGCCTCCAGTTTCTTCACGTTGGCGGTATCGTTGGCCGCAAGCTGCAACTTGGCAAATCCCTGGGCCTTGAGATATTCGGCGGCCGCATCACCGTTATAGCCACCCACCGAATACTGCTTGGCATCTTCCAGCGACTTGACCGTGATATTGGCGGTCGAACTGGAGAAAAACACCCAGTTGTTATTGACCAGCGGCCCTACCCACTTGAACAGTGCTTCCCGTTCCGGAGTGCGGGTCGTGGAGTAGAGGGCGGTATTGGGAGTACCGAGGGTATCTTCGTACGCCCGTTTCCAGGGCATCAGGGTCAGCTTGTATTCGACCCCGGCACGCTTGAACAGCTCTTCGACCACCTCGGTCGACAGCCCGACAATCTTGCCCCCCTCCCCCTGCATGTTGAATGGCGGGTAATCCTCGGTCATCACGTTCAGTGGCGCAGCCTGAACCGCGCTTATCGCCATCATGGAAGAGACTGAAAAAATTGCACTTTTCCACCGCAGTTGATAGTTCATTGCAACCTCGCTTTGCTTGCCATTCATCCCTGAACATCCGCCGTTACCGATGGCGGTGCACGTCTGACCCACTGGGGTCATGCCGGCTTTCACGGCTCGCCGCCCACCCATGTGCAGCAGCAAACAGATCCGGATTTTGCCTGTGCGTAACGAAACGCAACCGGCGAGGGAGGCTCACAACAAATCGAGGTGGAAACATGCCAGGGCAGCATGAGGGGAGTACGGAGTGGGGCGGATAAGCCTCTGCCATACAACAGCGCCGTGGCAAAGAAAAAGCGCATCGTTTTACGACAGGGGTCTGGGAGAGAAATGATAGAAAACGCCAACATCCATTTTCCCATACTGCTCGAGGAGACCTCAGAGCCAAACCTGTCCTTTAGCTAAGGTCACGAAAAGAGATACGTCAAATGAGAATGCTAACCCCCTCATCTGCTTCCAAATTAGATTCCAGATGAGCTCCGTCGAGCCACAAAGTGGCGCTAGATACCCGAAAAACAGAAGGCCACCGCAAGGTGGCCTTCTCCAAATCAACGATAAACGTCTGGTGGAACTCAATCCTTGGCCGCGTCCATCACACCCTCTTCGGAGTGCGCAGGCAGGATCAGGTTGAGCAGGATGGCAGCAACAGAGGCCAGGCCAACGCCGGCCAGCGCGAAGTCGCCAATCTTCATCTCCAGCGCACCGACACCGACGGTCAGAGTCACAGCGACGATGGCGATATTGCGTGACAGTCCCAGATCCACCTTGGATTCCACCAGCGTCTTGAGACCGATGGCGGCGATGGATCCGAACAGCAGCAGCATGATACCGCCCATCACCGGCATGGGGATTGAGGTGAGCAGCGCATTGAACTTGCCAAAGAAGGCCAGAATGATGGCAAACACCGCAGCCCAGGTCATGGTGACCGGATTGAAGTTGCGGGTGATCATCACAGCACCGGTCACTTCGGCGTAGGTGGTCACAGGGGGGCCACCGATGAAACCGGCGAAGCAGACGCCGATGCCGTCACCGGCCAGCGTACGGTGCAAACCCGGCTCCTTGGTGTAATCCTTGCCAGTCACGCCACCAATCGCCAACACGCCACCAATATGCTCGATACAGGGGGCGATGGCTACCGGCAACATGAACAACGCAGCAGCCCAGTTGATCTCCGGGGTTTCGAAGTGGGGCAGCGCCAGCCAGGGGGCGTTCACCATGCCATCGAAACTCACCTGGCCCATGAACACCGCCGAGACATAACCGGCAATCACGCCGCACAGGATGGGGATCAGCTTGATCCACCCCTTGCAGAACACAGCTGCAATCAGGGTGACCGCCAGCGAGATACTAGCCAGCGTCAGCGCAGTACCCGCTGGTACTACCTGCTCACTACCGGCACGGCCCA
This sequence comes from Aeromonas sp. 102P, assembly GCF_051920345.1. Classification (NCBI taxonomy): domain Bacteria; kingdom Pseudomonadati; phylum Pseudomonadota; class Gammaproteobacteria; order Aeromonadales; family Aeromonadaceae; genus Aeromonas; species Aeromonas sp. 102P. The sequence continues at coordinate 3,956,533 of NZ_JBQBCZ010000001.1, forward strand.
TCGCCATGTTGCAGGCAACCTGCGCCACAGAAAGACCGATGACCATGATCACCGGGCCAATCACCACCGGGGGCAGCAATTTGTGCACAAAGCCCATCCCTTTTGCCCGGATCAGCGCAGCCAGAATGAAATACATGAAACCGGCGGCAAACAGGCCAAACATGGTGGATGGCAATCCCCAGGTCTGGGTGGCGTAGATGATGGGGGCGATGAAGGCAAAGCTGGAACCGAGGAAAATCGGGACCTGGCGGCGGGTGCAGAGCTGGAACAACAGGGTGCCCACACCGGCGCCAAGCAGGGCCATGGAGGGGTTCAGTCCGGTGAGCAGGGGCACCAGAACCATGGCGCCGAAGGCGACAAACAGGATTTGCAGCCCGGCGACACTTTGCTTGACTAAGGAAAACATGGATGTCCTTAATTTTTTGATAACTGATGGGGATATTTATCACTTTTCAGTCATCACAAGACTTTTTCAAGGCACAAAATGAACACAAATGCGTCACCTGTTACCTTTTACTGCTTGGGAAGGGCATGAAACTGGCTTTTTAGGCGGGATTCGTTGCTACAAGCATCGAGTATGCGATTTTACGCATTATTGTGACGAACGCCAATCGTTTTTCCATCATGTTTATTGTGTTCATGGTCAAAAATACCACCGCCAGGGGGCGCTCTATAATGGATCCTGTGAATCAAGATGGACAAGGAGTCCCCATGTCACAGCCCCCATTCAAGGCCAGCCAGCGCAGATTGCTTATTGGCTCGGCCATCGCACTCGCCCTGTTTGCAAACCCGTTCAGTTATGATTTCGCCCACAATGAGTGGCAAATGAATCAGGCCTATGCCAAGTCCTGCTTTATCGCCGGCACTCGCATCACGATGGCCGATGGCTCCACCCGCCCTATAGAGACGCTGCGGGTCGGTGAACGGGTGCTGGATCAGCACGGCGGCAGTAACCGGATCCTGGCGATCGAACGGGTCATACTAGGCAAGCGCAGACTCTACGGGATCAATGATCTGCCCCCGTTCTTTACCGCAGAGCACCCTCTGCTGACCACGCGGGGCTGGGCGGCCATCTCACCGGCCATGACCCGAACCGAAAACCCGCAACTGGCGATGCTGCCGCTATTTACCGGCATGCAGATAATGTGTCGCCCGGCACCTGTTATGGTGACGGGCAATCTGGCCCTGCAACCCCAGCCGGAATTACTGCTGGTTGAGTCACTCTGCTGGATCGAGGCATCTCCCACTACCGCACTCTTCAATCTGCTGCTCGATGGCAGCCACAGCTACATCGCCAATGAGCTGATCGTTCACAACAAAGATGGCGGTGGTGGCGACAGCGGTGGAGGCAGCAACAGTAGCGGAGGCAGCAACAGCGGCGGAGGCAGCAACAGCGGCGGTGGCAGCAACAGCGGCGGTGGCAGCAACAGCGGCGGTGGCAGCAACAGCGGCGGTGGCAGCAACAGCGGCGGTGGCAGCAACAGCGGCGGTGGCAGCAACAGCGATGGGGGCAGCGATGACAGTGGCGGCCAAGGCGAGCATGCCGGCGGAGAGCAGCATGGTGGAGGTGAACGGCATGCTGGTGGAGAAAAACATGCAGGGGGAGAACGCCATGGGGGTGGCCGCGGGTTTGGCAATGGCGTTGATGACAACGGCGTGGATGCCGTCGATGCCAACGGCAACAAGCTCAGAGGTGATGGCACCATCGATGACAACGGTGTGGATGCCGTCGATGCCAACGGCAACAAGCTCAGAGGTGATGGCACGGTCGATGACAACGGTGTGGATGCCGTCGATGCCAACGGCAACAAACTCAGGGGCGATGGCACGGTTGATGACAACGGTGTGGATGCCGTCGATGCCAACGGCAACAAACTAAGAGGTGATGGCACGGTCGATGACAACGGTGTGGATGCCGTCGATGCCAACGGCAACAAACTAAGAGGTGATGGCACGGTCGATGATCGCCAGCAAGTGCTTACCGATGAGCAGGAGCGGGCGCTGCTCAACAACGGTTTTCGCCAACAGGGGCAACCATAATGCGATATCTGTTACTACTCCTCCTGCTCGGCCTCACTGGCTGCGCCACGGTCGACACCCCGCCGCTTTACCATCAGATGGATAAGGCAGATGTTCAACTGGCCAATCAGGCCCTTGCCAAGGCGCTGGAAACCCGCACCAAAGGGCAGAGCCTCACCTGGTTCAATCCAGCCAACCGTCGCTCGGGTAGCGTCACCCCGCTACGCACCTTCCGCCATAACAGCGGGGAGTGGTGTCGCGACTATCGCGAGCAACTCTATATCGGCAAGGCCAGCCAGCAGTGGCAGGATACCGCCTGTCGCAATCAGGAAGGGCGCTGGCGGCCATTGCGAACTTAGTGAATGCCACGGGGTAAACGAAAGGGGGTAGCAGCGCTACCCCCTTGTCATCTTTACCGATCCGTTATCCGGGCGGTGAATACGCGGTTATACCCGACGATAGGGCAGGTAAACCGGCTCCCACATGTGGTTGAGGATATGCTGCTGCAGATCCTGACCGATCAGCGGGTGGGAGGGATCCCGACGCACGATATCCTTGAGCACGGCGGTGGCCACATGCACCGAGATGCTGCGCAGCTCGCGAATGCGGGGATAAACGGCCCCTTTAGCCAGGTCCACCTCACTCACGCACTCGGCCAGCGCAAAAGCGGCGGTAGTGAAGACATCGGGTGTGATCTCGCGGATCTGGCTGACGATGGCCGCCAGACCCACTCCAGGGAAGATAAAGACGTTGTTGCCCTGCCCGACCCGGAACTCCTGCCCCTCGTAGCTCACATCCTTGAACGGGCTGCCAGTCGCGACAATGGCTTTGCCCTTGCTCCAGCGGTAGATATCTTCCGGCAGCGCTTCACAGTTGGCGGTCGGGTTGGAGAGCGGGAATACCATGGGGCGCTCGCAATGTTTCAGCATCAGCTGGATGTGCTCTTCCTGGAAGGCCCCGCCCGAACCGCTGGTACCCAGTAGCACGGTAATGGGCACATGACGCAGCACATCGGCCAGATTGGCCTTGCCGGGCACCTCGGTATCCCAGCCCGCCAGCAGCAACCCCGGCTTGGCGTAGCGACGCTTGTACTCGTCGAGCCCGTCCCGGTTGTCGCACACCAGCCCCTGGGTATCCAGAATATAGATGCGATCGCGGGCCGCCTGCGGATCCATCCCCTCGCGGATCATTCCCGCGCAGATCTGATCCGCGACGCCAACCCCGCCGGCGCCAGCGCCGTAGACCAGATAGTTCTGCTGGCCCAGGGTCTCCCCCTTGACCTTGACCGCGCCTATGATACCGGCCAGCACCACGGCACCGGTGCCCTGAATATCATCGTTGAATGACGGCAGTGCCTGCTGGTAGCGGGCCAGATTGTTGAAAGCATTGGATTTGCTGAAGTCTTCCCACTGCAGCACGGCATTGGGGAAGTGGCGCTTGACCCCCTGCACGAACTTGTCGATGAACTCTTCATACTCCTTGCCGCGAATGCGCTTGTGGGGGCGGCCCAGATACATGGGATCATCGAGCAGTTTCTGATTGTCGGTGCCCACATCCAGCGCGATGGGCATACAGCAGGCGGGGTGAATACCGGCACCCAGGGTATAGAGCGCCAGCTTGCCGATGGGGATGCCCATGCCGCCGACCCCCTGGTCGCCGATCCCCAGAATGCCCTGGCTGTCGGTGACGACTATGATGCGGATCGATTTGGCATCGAAGTGACGGGCCTGACTGCCCATGTCATCCACGTTGTCCGGGGTGATGTAGAGGCCGCGCGGCTTCTGAAAGCGGTGGCTGAACTCCTGACACGCCTTGCCCACGGTCGGGGTATAGATGTAGGGAGTCATCTCCTCCACATGGCGTGACAACAGGGCATAAAACAGGGTTTCGTTGCGATCCTGCAGGGCACGCAGGTTCTGGTACTTCTCGATATCGCTGCAAGCGCTCTTGAACCCCTCATACACTCGCTCGAGCTGGGCTTCAAAAGTTTGCACCTGAGGCGGCAGCAAACCATCGAGATCAAAATCGGCCCGCTCCTGTTCGGTGAAGGCCGTGCCCTTGTTGAGGTATCGATTGTTAAGCAGATCAGTGCCGGTCAGTGCAACGGGGCGAAAATCCTGTCCCTGTGCATCTTTCCACAGCAGATATTGTCCGGTAGCCATAGTCATTCTCTTTGATTTACGTGAAATTGCCGTTCGGCAGGAGAGCAAGACTCATAATGAAATCAATCATATGACGTTTACTCGATCGGTTTTGTGAGCTTGGGCATACCCTGCGGCCAAAATAGGCGCCCGGCGACCCCGACGAGACAAATATCCACGGCAAGGAATGAGACTCATGTTAGCATTGCGGACAACCCAGCCCCTTTCACCGCATCACAGCCGGGAGTGACCTGATGCCCTCGCCTCTGCCAGCCTGCGCCCCCTTCTTCCTGCCATGCGCCTGATCCTGCTGCTTGCTCTGTGGCTGTTTCTGACCAGCCAGTCGGCTCTCGCCGCACCGGGCCGGGTGCTCAACATCATCGTGGGTGAATGGCCCCCTTTCGTCTCCGAGCAGTCAAAACAGCACGGTCCAGTGGCCCACCTTATCAGCGATCTGTTCAAGGAGGCGGGCTATCAGGTGAAGTTCCACTTCGCCCCCTGGGGTCGGGTCTATTCGCTGGCGGCCAACAGCCAGCTCTACGACGCCACCGCCGTCTGGATGCACAAACCGGAGCGGGAGCAGGATTTTCTGTTCAGCGAAGCGGTGCTGCAGGAGCAGTTTGTCTTCTTCTCCCTCAAATCACGGCGGCTGCAGGCCGAGCGCCTTGAGCAGATCATCGGCATGCGGTTGGGGGGCGATATCGCCTACAGCTACGGACCCGAGCTGGACAAGATGGTGGCCGACGGCAAGGTGAGCCAGCAGCGGGTTACCGACGTGAAGCAGAATTTCGGCAAGCTGCTGCGCGGGCGGATCGACCTCTATCCGCAAGAGCTGCGAGTCGGTCTGGCCGAGTTGCAGAGCCAGCTCGACCCTGCCAGCGCGGCACTCATCACCCACAGTCAGACCCCTTTTCTGCGCAACGACAGCTTCGTGATGTTCCCGCGCAAGATGCCGGATTCAGCCAAACTGCGGGATCAGTTCAATCAGCAGTTGCAGCAGGCCATCGCCAGCGGACGTTATCAGGGCTACTTCGAACGGCTGGCCCGGGGGGGCTATTAACCTTGGCGAGGCAAAAACAGAGGGGATAAAACAACGGTGGCGGCCCTTTGTGGCCGCCACCTCTGTGATGCTTGTCAGCTGCTGGCATTAGCCGCTGATGCCCACCTCCAGCTTGAACGGCGTCTTGGCCTTGCTGCTCTCGGCCGCCCCCATCTGGTAGACCCGAATGGTATAAGTGCCCTTGGCGGGCAGGGTTGCCTCAAAGTTGTTCCCTTCCGTAGAGCCGATAAACATCGCCTCCCCCTTGCTGCCCGGCGGCAGAATATTGAAGTAGGGCTTGCCGGTCAGGATCACCACCATGCTCTGGCCCTTGTTGGCCGTCAGCTTGTAATCGAGGGTCTGGCTACCCTGAATGGTGCCGTTGATGGTTGCCCCTGACTCCCCCTTCTTGAACTGCACCTGCTGGGTCTTGATCCCGTCAGCCGCCTGCGCCACGCCCGCAATACCACCGAAGAGCGCAGATGCACATACCGCTGCCAGCCATGCTTTTCTCATCATTTGTCATCCCTTGTGTGAATGGAACCCCTGTTACTGTTGCTCAAGGTGGCCCAAAAAACCATCGCCGTTTGCGGCATCGTTCAATCAATTTGCCATCACGATCGACCCGCCATCAAAAGGGGCGCCGCAGCGCCCCTTCTCTTTACTCTTTGTCGACCATCAGCTTGATTTACCCGCCTTGGGCTCATCGAGGGTGTGCTTCACCTCCTCATACCAGAGGTCGTGGTGCTCCTTGGCCCAGGTCTCGTCCACCTCGCCGGTCACCATCCCCTCCAGCGCCCCTTCCAGCTGGAACAGGCCCATGTAGATATGGAAGATAAAACCGCAGATAAGGATCAAGGCGCCTACGATATGGATGAAGCTGGCCCACTCCATCTGACGGCGCAGCTGGCCGAAGATGGGGAAGTCGAGGAACAGCCCGGTCGCCACCACAATGCCGCCAAACCAGATCAGCAGCCAGAAGATCGCCTTCTCGCCGCCGTTGGAGAAGCCCGCCGAGGGGTGACTCCCCTTGTGCTTGCCGAGCATGCCGCCAAACTTCATGAACCACTGCACATCCACCATGTTGACGATGTTATGGCGGAACCACTTGATGAGCACCCCCATCAGGCAGAGGAAGAAGAGCGGCCCCACGTAGTTGTGGAACACCTTGGCAAACCAGATCCAGTTCTCCCACACCCCGAGGCTCACCACCGGCTTGATGAAGTACTTGCCGTAGATGATGGCCAGCCCCGACCCGGAGAGGGTCAGAAACATGGCCGCCGTGGTCCAGTGCAGCGCCCGATCCAGCCGGCTCCAGCGCTTGAGCTTGCGCCCGGTGCGCGGTTTCGAGAGCTTGGTCTGCCCCACCACCAGGTACATCAGGCCGCACATGGCCAAGGAGCCGAAGATGGCGATGGCGCCGAGCGGCGACACCCACTTGGTCTTCACCTCGAACCAGAGTTGGCCCGGCACCGAGATAAGTACCCCGTGCTCCGGCGAGCGGGAGGTGGTCACCCCCTCCTGCCCATCCTTCACCGCCCGCCAGTAATCGGCGCCGGCAAAGCCGACCGCCTCTTTCTGCGCATCAGCGAAGCCGGGCGCGCTGAACAGCAGCAAGGCCGTCAGCAGCGCTGTCAGCCAGTGTCTCATTGGCCATCCTCCTGCTTGCCAAGCTTGAGCCCCTTGCCTCTGCCATCGTGAGGTTTGCTGGCGTCGCGATAGAGCGCCTGTTCATCAGCCCCCCAAGCTGCGTGAGGAGCACCACGATAGGCAACCCGCTCGCGGAAGATGTCGGAGATCACCTGCGCATCCCCCGCCAGCAGCGCCTTGGTGGAGCAGAGCTCGGCACACATGGGCAGCTTGCCCTCGGCGATGCGGTTGGCACCGTACTTCTGGCGCTCCGCTTCGCTGTGATCCTCTTCCGGGCCACCGGCGCAGAAGGTGCACTTGTCCATCTTGCCCCGATCGCCAAAGGCGGCGGTCTTCGGGAACTGGGGCGCCCCGAACGGGCAGGCAAACAGGCAGTAGCCGCAACCGATGCAGAGATCCTTGTTGTGCAGCACTATGCCGTCGTCGGTGTGATAGAAGCAGTCGGCCGGGCAGACCGCCATGCAGGGGGCGTCGGTGCAATGCATGCAGGCGACCGAGATGGAGGTTTCACCTGGCAGGCCGTCGTTGAGGGTTACCACCCGGCGGCGCTGGATGCCCCACTCGAGGGCATCGTCGTTCTCGTTCTTGCACGCCGTCACACAGCCGTTGCACTCGATGCAGCGCTTGGTGTCACACATGAATTTCATTCTGGCCATGGGATCAGGCTCCTACTTTGCGAAAACGGCACAGGGTGACCTTGGTCTCCTGCATCTGGGTGACCGGGTCATAGCCATAGGTGGTGACTATGTTGACCGACTCCCCCAGCACATAGGGGTCTGACCCTTCCGGATATTTGGATCGCAGATCCTTGCCCTCGAAGTGGCCGCCGAAGTGGAACGGCATAAAGGCGAGCCCCGGCTTGACCCGCGGGGTCACCAGCGCCTTCACCTTGACCCTGCCCCCTTCCGGCCCCTCGACCCACACATCCTGACCATCGCGCACGCCGACGTCGTTGGCATCTGCCGGGTTCATCTCGACGAACATCTCCTGCTGCAATTCAGCCAGCCAGGGGTTGGAGCGGGTCTCGTCGCCGCCCCCCTCGTACTCCACCAGACGGCCCGAGGTGAGGATGATCGGGAACTCCTTGCTGACATCCTTCTCCTGCACCGAGGCGTACTGGGTCGGCAGGCGCCACAGGCTCTTGGCATCGGGCCAGGTGGCGTAGTCTGCCAAGAGATCCCGGCGCGGGGTGTAGAGCGGCTCGCGGTGCTTGGGCACCTGATCCGGGAAGGTCCACACCACGCAGCGCGCCTTGGCGTTGCCATACGGCACAAAGCCGTGCTTGATGGCGACCCGCTGGATGCCGCCGGAGAGGTCAGTCTTCCAGTTCTTGCCCTCGGCCTCTTTCTTCTCGGCCTCGGTCAGCTCATCCCACCAGCCAAGCTGTTTCATCAGGTCGGCAGTGATCTCGGGATAACCGTCTTCCACCTCGCTCCCTTTCGGCCAGGAGTCTTCGGCGAGCAGCGAGACGCCCTGATACTCGATGCCGAAACGGGCGCGGAAACCGCCGCCCCCCTCCGAGACCGGAATGCTGGTGTCGTAGAGGATGTGGCTGCCGGGGTGCTTCATCTCCGGGGTGCCCCAGCAGGGCCAGGGCAGACCATACACTTCGCCGCTGACCGGGCCGCCCTCGGCCTTGAGGTTGGTCTTGTGGAAGGTGTGCCAGTTCTGCTGGTGCGCCTTGAGCCGCTCCGGGCTCTGGCCGGTGTAGCCCACGCTCCACATACCGCGGTTGTATTCGCGGGTGATGTCTTCCAGCAGTGGCTGGTTGTTCTCTACCTTGATGTGCTTGAACAGCTGGTCGGCAAAGCCGAGCTTCTTGCTCAGCAGATACATGATTTCGTGGTCGACCTTGGATTCGAACAGGGGCTCGATCACCTTGTCACGCCACTGCATGGAGCGGTTGGTGGCGGTGACGGAACCATAGGTTTCGAACTGGGTGGTAGCCGGCAGCAGGTAGACGCCGTCGGTGCGATCGTTCATCACCGAGGCGACGGTGGGATACGGGTCGACAATCACCATCATGTCGAGCTTTTGCATCGCCTTCTTCATCTCGGGGCCGCGAGTCTGGGAGTTGACCGCATGGCCCCAGTAGAACATGGCGCGGATGTTGGAACCCTGCTCGATGAGATCGGCGTTCTCCAGCACACCGTCCACCCAGCGGGAGACCGGAATGCCGTTGTTGTTCATCGGCAGCTTGCCGTTGTAGGCCTTGTTGTCAAAGCGCGCCTTGATCCACTCGTAATCGACATCCCACACCCGGGCCCAGTGCTTCCAGGAGCCCTCTTCCAGCCCGTAGTAACCGGGCAGAGAGTCGGAGGTGACGCCAAAGTCGGTGGCGCCCTGCACGTTGTCGTGACCACGGAAGATGTTGGTGCCCGCCCCGCTCTTGCCCACGTTGCCGAGGGCCAGTTCGAGGATGCAGTAGGCACGGGTATTGTTATTGCCGGTGGTGTGCTGGGTACCGCCCATGCACCAGACCACGCAGCCGGGGCGGTTGTCGGCCAGCAGCTTGGCGGCGCCATAGACCTGTTGCTCGTTGAGGCCGGTCACCCGCTCCACTTCGGCCGGGGTCCAGCGCGCCACCTCTTTTTGCACCTCATCCATGCCGTAGACGCGGGTGCGGATGAACTCTTTGTCTTCCCAGCCGTTCTTGAAGATGTGCCAGAGCATGCCCCAGATAAAGGCGACGTCGGTGCCCGGACGCAGGGAGAGGTACATGTCCGCCTTGGCGGCGGTGCGAGTGCGGCGCGGGTCGACCACCAGGATCTTGCAGCCGTTGCGCTCTTTCGCCAGCAGGATGTGCTGCATGGCGACCGGGTGGGCCTCTGCCGGGTTGGAGCCGATAAACATGATCGACTTGCTGTTGTGCATGTCGTTCAGGCTGTTGGTCATGGCGCCGTAGCCCCAGGTGTTAGCGACGCCAGCAACCGTGGTGGAGTGGCAGATGCGCGCCTGGTGATCCACGTTGTTGGTGCCCCACAGGGAGGCCATCTTGCGAAACAGGTAGGCCTGCTCGTTGGAGTGCTTGGCGGAGCCGAGCCAGTAGACGCTGTCAGGACCGGACTCCTTGCGCAGGCGCAGCACCTCGTTGCCCACCTCTTCGATGGCCTGATCCCAGCTGATGCGCTGCCACTTGCCGCCCACCAGCTTCATTGGGTACTTGAGGCGACGCTCACCGTGGCCGTGCTCGCGCAGGGCCGCCCCCTTGGCGCAGTGACCGCCAAGGTTGAAGGGGTGATCGAATGCCGGCTCCTGACCGGTCCAGACGCCGTTTTGCACCTCGGCATAGACGCCGCAGCCCACCGAGCAGTGGGAACAGATAGTGCGCTTCACCTCGACCGGCACCTCGGCTGCCACGGTTTTGGCCTCGGCCCGCTGCATCATGGCAGGTGCCAGCCAACCGGCGGCCACTGCGCCACCGGCCACCAGACCGGAATTGACCATAAAGGCGCGACGGGTCAGCCCCTGACCGCGAATGGCCTCATTGCCCTGCTCGCCCGCCTGGGGCTGCTCGGCACGTTTTGTCAGTTTCATGAATTCTCCTTCACTGATCCGGCTCAGTCGGTGCCGCGCAGGGTGCGATAAAAGTCGTGAACATGGGGGGTCTCCCGATAGCCCTGATCAGGCTTGGTATCGTGGGTCAGCGCCTCTTTGCTCACCACCCGACCGGCAGCACCGGCCAGCACGCCTATGGTGGCGACCACGCCAACTCCCTTGATCAGATTGCGGCGGGACGGGTCTTTCAGCTTTTCATCGCTCATTCTTGTGACCTCTGTTGTTGTTCTTGCCGGCGCCTGCGGGCCAGCTTCGCGTCCAATGGGATATCTCGTCTGCTCGTTTTGTTATGCACAGATGGAGGCGTTCAGCCCGTCACCACGCAGGCGCCAAACGGCAGGCGCAATTCGTTTTCCAGCTTGAAGAAATCTTCGGCAAGGGCGCCGACCGCCCGGTAGAAGCAGCCCCCTTTCGCCTGTTGTTGATCGCGGCAGCAGGCGAGTACCCAGGGGGCAAGGTGGCGCTCATAGAAGCGGTTGCGATCCGGGTGCTGCTCGGCGATCAACACCGCCATCACCTCACAGAGGGCGGCCAGATGATCTTCCGGCTCGCACACTCCGCTCTGGCGCTCGAAACCGAGGGACTGGAGGTCTGCGCGCAGCACCGCCAGCGGCAGCTCCATCAATGAGCCGGTGAGATACCAGGAGGCAAACGGCACTATCTCCCCGCGCCCCAGCCCGATAAAGAGATCCTGATACTCCTCGGCAAGCTCGTTTTCGTGGTGGCTAATGGCCGCCAGCTGCACCAGCCCCAGCCCTCTGGCAAAGGGGCCCGGCATGGCCTGCAACCCTTGCAGCCAGGCGAGCTGTTCACCACGGGGGGCGGCGCGCCAGAGGCTTGCCAGCAGGGCGTAGAGATCGGCGCTGCTCTGTTCCAGTTCGGTCATGGTCAGTTCGCCAGCCTTTTCGTTATGTTGTTCACTCATCACTGGCCCCTCATACCTTGAGCTGGGAGACGGGATCCGCCGCCAGCGCCGCAAACACATCCTTGACCCGGCAATCCTCACACATCAGCAACCGCTGGGCGGCCTCGTTCTGGAAGTGGGAGTGACCGGCCAGTTTTTGCTGGATGCGGCGGATCATCGAGGCTGGCGCGAACGGCTTGGAGCAGCGAATGCAGCAGGCGGCCTCTTCGGCCTTGAGGCTCTGCACGGCGCGGCGCGCCTCGGGCACGGGTTGCAGACGGGGCACCAGCACGATGGCCTGCTCGGGGCAGGCCTTTTCGCACATGCCGCACTGAATGCAATCCTGCTCGATAAAGTTGAGACCCGGCGTGTGCCCAACCGCATGCAGGGCGCGGCTCGGGCAGACCGCCACGCAGCCCATGCAGAGGGTGCAGTCAGACTCTTTAAGTTCAACACTGCCGTATGGAGCGCCGTGGGGCACCGCCAGCGGCTCGCGGCTCCCTTCGTTGGCCTGCCAGAGGGCATCGAAGGCAGCAAACAGGTTCTCCCGCTTGTCCCCTTTAAGCGGCTTCTCCAGCAGGGCAACGGTTGGCTGGCCGGAAACAGGCTCACCAGCATCCGGGTTAAACAGGGCGATGCGATCGGCAGCAAGGCCAGCGCCCGCCAGCAGCACGGCGGCGCTCGCCAGCTCCCGCTCAACCAGCGCACGGACGCTTTCGGGGGCATCGTCACCCAGCGCAATGCGCACCGCGCTGGCGCCATAGGCGAGGGCGGCAAACCAGCTCTCGATGCCTAAACTCGCGCTCTCCTCCACCCAGACCGGCAGCCAGTTGGCGGGCAAACGGGTGAGTTCGGCCTCCACCCATTCGCGCTCGTTTTCACCGGCGATCAGCAGTCGAGGCACTTCGCCGCCCGCCTCCCGGTAGTGCTTGAGCAAGCGCAGCAGGTAGTCGCCGCTGGTGTTGGCATCGGGCTGGTGGTAGGCAATCGCCCCGGTCGGACAGGCAGAGGCACAGCTGCCAAAGCCCTGACAGAGATGGGGATCGATCTGAATGCGACCATTGATGGGCTTGAGGGCATCGGTCGGGCAGACATCGAGACAGCGGCTGCAACCGGGCACGCCACGGGCGGTAAAGGCGCAGGCCTCGGGGTCGAGGCGAAAATAGCGCGGCTTGTCGAAGATACCGGTCAGCGCACAGAGCTCGGCAAGCCGTTCGGCCAACCCATCGTCATCAGCCAGATGCAGATAACCGACCGGCGGACGCTCCAGCGCAAAGAGCGGGGCGCGGCCCAGATCAGCCACCAGGTCAAAGCGCGGTTCGCTACCCACCGTCGCTTGTTGTGGAAAACAGAGCGCTGCCAGATTAACCCGCTCGCCCTGCCCATTGAGGCCGGTGAGCTGGAACTGGCCGAGATACCCTGTCAGGCCCGGTTCGCGCAGGGTCAGGGCCGCGAGGGATGCGGTGGCATCAAAAATGGTTTCGAGATCGGCCGCCTCGGCATCGTGGACCGCTTCGGTCACCAGTAGAGTCGGCTTCACCCCGGCGGGCAGCAGGCTGGCAGCGCGGCGAATGCGATCTTCCGGGCCGACCAGCAGCAGGCGCCCCTGACTCTGGTAAGAGACAGTGGCCGGGATCAGGTTGTCGGTCTTGACCGTATGCTGCAGAGCATAGGCGCGAGCGCGCGCGTTATGCTCGGCCGCCCCCGCCTCACGGGCTAGATTTGGGGCCAGATTTGGGCTCAGATTTGGCAATGTTTGTTCAGTGCTCACATACACTCCTGCGCGCGCCACCTCATGGGATGGGCGCTTGTTGGTAAGCCGAGAGAGCAAGAGGCGAGCCAACTCCCCCGGGAAAAAAGTGACTAACAGGGAGTCAGGATCCTGAGGGTTCCATTTCCCCACCTTTGACTGGGACATTTTGTCCACCAGAGGAAACCAAAATGTCCCGATCGTCGGTGTGGGTTTGAGAATGGTTATCAGCCAGCTCGTCGGCGGCAGGTTCGTTGACAACCGCCACCGGTTCAGCAGACCCGCTGGCCGGATTGGCCGATTCGCTCTCCGGGGCGGTCACCTGATCCACCAGCCAGTTGCGCAGCCCGGCGGTCAGGGCCGCAGGCAGCAATTCGGGCTGGCTGAAATCCTGGGTGTAGTCGTCGAGCCCATCCGGTTTATGGCTGCGAAACATGGCCCGCAGCGCCTCCCTGTCGGGGAGTTTGGCCTTGCCCGGCTGAGCCGTTTTCAGTTGCGACTCGCCACTCTCCAGCCTCTCAACGGCAAGGAGTTCACTGCTCCCCTTGTCAGTGCTGACTACGGGGCTATCCAGCGCAGTATCTGGGTTTCCAGCTTCGCGACTGCCTTCGATGGGGGTGGCAACTGCCTCGGGGCTAACCTCTTCCCTCGGCTGCAATACCTGATGCTTGCGCGCCTCACTCTTGCGAGACGACCAGCGCTTAAGGAACTCACTCATGGGCGCGATTTCCGCTGTCACTGCCACGCTCACGGCCATCGGGGCCGGTGGCTTTAACGGCGCCGCAGCTGGCTTGATCTACCGTATCGACACCGAGCTGATCCTGCGCCCGTCCCTTACCCTTTTTGCCCTTGCGGCGGGCCTCCAGCAGCTCGCCGTGGCGGCCGATAAAGGCCTCCACCCAGGCTTGCAGCGCCTCGGGCAGCGGGCAGGAGAGCACCTGCCGCTCGCCATCCATATAGGCGGCGGCCACGGTCTGGCTCAGGGTCAGACCATCGGCCACAAAGCCACTGTCCACGCGGCTTCCGGTCACAAAGAGGCGGGGCGAGCCGGAGCTCAAATTGAAGCGATAATCCCCCCGTTCATCGCGAAACAGGGTAAGGGGCAAGGCGCCGGCAGCCTCCGGTTCGGCGGGGTGAAGCGCCGCAATCTCGAAACGGCGGCTCTGCCAGCGGCCAACCTGGCTGTCGATGGCCTTTAACTCCAGTTGCAGCCAGCGCTGCGGGGGCAAGGTATTGGTTATTTCTTGCACTGTCACGGCTCCCATCAGAAGGTCTCTGCCGGGCCGCCCTCCCCCGTGCGCCACCCCGATAGGAACGGATCAGTGCAGGAGATTCAGGGCAGCCACGGCCAACAATGGGATAAGACATAGCAAGAGTGGGGCCAAGGCCGGTTTGATGGTTGATGGGGGCTTTGATGCGGGTTGGGTCGTCGTGCGGGATATGGGTTGGCACAGGCGTAGGTTGGTGCAGAGCGCAGCGAAGCCCAACATGCGGCGTAAAACCAATCAGCCTGTGTATCTGATCGAGGGAATGGCAATAATCGAATAACGCTGAATTATCCGATTATTGCCTTGATAAGGTGTTCGCGGTAAACGTTGGGCTTCACTTCGTTCAGCACCAACCTACGATTTAGCCCAACACAGAAGATATAAGTATTAACTCACAATTTAACTGAGAGTGCGTAAATTGCTACCAATTTTGAGTGATATAAAATATGGGGATGAAATTACTGTTCCTATGGCCACGGACAACGATAATGATGGTACCAATCCTGCATTCTTGAAGATTCCATACCATATACTAAGTAATATTGAGCCTAAAAAACATTGATAATAAACATTTCCCATAAGAATTGATGGATATAAAAGCATTGCATCCCTTACTTCTAAACATGTTATTTTGTTAAAATTCTTTTCAGCTAAACAAGTAAAAAACAAGCAATGTACTGCTGTATACAAATATAGTATTGAAAGCCCATATATAGATATAGCATTCTTAGTCATTTCTATACCTAATAGAGGGATCGTGTACTTTTCTGAAGGCATATATCCTAGAGCATAGAAATGAGAGAATATTGATATAATCAATCCTGCGTAGATTGTACGCTGCGCAGTACTCATAGCGTCTTTATAGTTTGACATATATATTTCAATACTATTCACCACATCGCTCCACTTAAATTTTGCAAGACAAGAATCTAGACATTATGTATAAAGATTCATTTCACTTAAAGAACTGTATTAGTTACAGCACATTAAAAATCATCAAACGGTGAATCATAATCTGGCCAAACCGTATCGCTCGAATAATTTGCGGTCAAATCAAAAATCTCACACGCCAAACTAGAAAATTTTCTGTAAGGCAAACCATCTAAAATATTTTTATTACTGATCTGCTCAAACATAAATGCGGCAGCCTTGCATTCTTGATAAGCAGCCAATGCGATATAGGCTCTAATATCTGACTGAAAGCGTTTTTGCTGTTTCCTTTGCGAGGGAGTTGCGGAAACATAGCTTTGAATTAATGGCATGTTAGTCTGTTTAAAAACAACCCATTTATCAATTCCTATTTCATTGAGATTTTTCGCCAAACGACTGATCACATCTTCACTTAAATCACTAATTATTTCCTCCGCTAGCCCATTCATTTCGTCAATATATCGTACTAAGTTCATATCGCCCCCCGGTTAACACTTTAGATTTATTAAAATAATCTTATAGCCCAAGTCCTATGCTAATAACATCTATCTTTAGGAGGCAGCAACATTTTTCCACAATGTATTTATGATCGTAGGACGCGAATTCAACTTCGAAGTGCGACACTCGCCTATGCCGCCTGACGGTACTCTTCGAATACCTTGACAGGCTGCCTGAATCCGAGACATTTCCGAGGTCGTAGGTTGAGCCACTGCTCCGCTCTCCTGACATCCTCGTCCGTGACCTCTCTCAGGTCTGTTCCCTTTGGGATAAACTGCCTCAACAGCCCATTGCTGTTCTCGTTCAGACCGCGCTCCCACGAAGAGTAAGGGTGCGCAAAGTAAGTCTCGGCACCCAGCGCTTCCTCTATCGCCTTGTGTTCGGCAAACTCGCCGCCGTTGTCAAAGGTGATGGTATGCACCTGCTCGATGTAGGGCGTTAACATCTCGATTATCGCATCCCGCACCACCCCAGCCTGTTTGCTCGCGACCCGCTTGACCAGATAGAGCCGGCTCTTGCGCTCCACCAGGGTGACCAGTGCACCTGTGCCTTGCTTGCCCAGCACCGTGTCCGCCTCCCAATCACCGAGCCGCTCCCGGCTATCGACGATAGCCGGCCGTTCATCAATAGAGCGGGCTTCCTTGATGGGAGAACGCAGGCTGCTCGCCCCCTTGCGGTAGCGCTTGTGGCCCTGGCGCAGATGGCGGTACAACTGGCCACCCCGGGCTTTGTCGGCGGCCACATGGCGGTATATCCACTCGTGACTCACCATGAGGCCTATCTGCTTGCCCACCGCGCTTATCTGCTCCGGGCTCCACCACCAGGCGAGTGTCAGCTCGACAAACTGGATGACATCGGCAGATAGCCGAGATTTGGCCGCACTGGCCCGTCGGTGGGTGGCGTGCTGATGCGCATTGTCTGGCTGGTAGCCCTGCGGCCCGGCGTTACGACGCAGCTCCCGGTAGAGGGTGGAGCGATGAACGCCAATGGCGCGTGCGGTGGCAAGGATGGACATCCCCTGTGCGCGAAGCACCGATAACTGGTATCGTTGCCCCTCGGTCAACTGCTGATAGCTCATGGTGATACTGCTTTTACTTTGGCGAGCAGAAGGGTACCACCAATCAGCAGTTGGCCACCTCTCGCCATTCATCCATGAGTGTCGCACTTATTATCTGAATTCCCGGGATTTCACAATCCACATTGAACTTGTCAGGACTAAAAACCTGCGTATCTAAATCACTTGGAACAAAACTTGCTGTACCCCTCCCCTTAGATCCCGGCAACCGGTCGCGAGGGGCCCATGACACCGACCTTTATCAAAAGCAATGCTGCCGCCCAGCTCACCATGGCCGTCGAGGTGATGGATGAG
Organism: Aeromonas sp. 102P; assembly: GCF_051920345.1. Taxonomy (NCBI): domain Bacteria; kingdom Pseudomonadati; phylum Pseudomonadota; class Gammaproteobacteria; order Aeromonadales; family Aeromonadaceae; genus Aeromonas; species Aeromonas sp. 102P. The sequence goes on from NZ_JBQBCZ010000001.1 coordinate 3,973,659, forward strand.
CAGGGCACAATGAACACCCGCCAAATCGCCTGTGAGCGGCCACTGACGGTCTACCTCAACTGGAAGGAAATCGTAACCCTGATGACGCTGGGGGCCCGCCCCGAGGCGCTGGTACTGGGTTATCTGAAAAATCAGGGCTTTATCGAGGATATTTCGGCCATCGAGTCGGTGATTGTCGACTGGGATAGCGAGGCCGCCGCCGTGGTGAGCAGCCAGCAGGCCGAAGATCTCGACAAGGCGCTGGAGAAGAAGACGGTCACCTCCGGCTGTGGTCAGGGCACCATGTATGGCAGCGTGATGAAGAAGCTCGAAGGGGTGGTCTTGGCGGCGCCCACGCTTAAACAGAGCACCCTCTACGCCCTGCTCAAGGCGCTGTCGGCTCATAACGAAACCTACAAGATGGCGGGTGCTGTGCATGGCTGCGCCATCTGTCGCGGCAGCGAAATCCTCTCCTTTGTCGAAGATGTGGGGCGCCACAATGCGGTGGATACCCTGGCGGGCGAGCTCTGGATGCGCGGCGAGACTGGCCACGACAAGATCTTCTACACCACCGGGCGGCTCACCTCGGAGATGGTGATCAAGGTGGCGCAGATGGGCATTCCGGTGCTGCTGTCGCGCTCCGGCGTCACCCAGATGGGGCTGGATCTGGCCCGTCAGCTCGGTATAACCATGATTGCCCGCGCCAAGGGGCGCCATTTCGAGGTATTCAGCGGTCACGACCATATGGTGCTGGACGAGAAGCCGCCGGTGCTGGCGCCCGGTTCGGCCGGTCGCGGGATGCGGGACTAAGCAATGAACGAATTTATGAACGTCAAGCAGGTGGCGGAATACCTCGATCTCAACGAGAAGAAGGTCTACCAGCTCGCCAACGAGGCGCGTATCCCCGCCACCAAGGCGACCGGCAAGTGGCTGTTTCCCCGCTCCCTGCTCGATCGCTGGCTGCTCGGTAGTTGCCACGAGGGGGTGATGAACGACCGCCTGCTGCTGGCAGGCTCGGACGATGTGCTGCTGCACTACGCCAGCAGCCGCTTGGCCCGGCAGCTCGGCACTCAGGCACTGGTGGGCTACACCCCGTGCGGCACAAGGCAGGGGCTGGCGATGCTGGCGCGCGGCCATGTGGATCTGTGCGCCATCCACTGGGGGCAGGCCGAGGAGGCGCACCTGCGCCACCCGGCGCTGGTGCAGCAGTATCAGGGTCACCGGCAATGGGTGATCGTTCATGGATTTCGGCGGGTGCAGGGGCTGGTGCTGCGGCAGGGGTTGCAACCCAAAGAGGCGAAAGAGGCACTCGACTGGCGCTGGGCCATGCGTCAGGAGGGGGCTGGCAGCCAGCGCGCCCTGCAGGAGTGGCTGCAAACGCAAGGGGAGTCGCTGACCCGGCTGGAGCGCACCATTGAGGTCAACAGCGAGCGGGAGCTGGCCGCCGCCATCAGCCGCGGCGATGCGGATGTCGGGCCCGGCGCCCAGAGCACCGCCACCGAGTTTGGCCTCGGCTTTATGCCCTTGTCGCAGGAGTGCTTCGATCTGGTGATGCCGCAGGGGGTCTTCTTTCGCACCCTGCTGCAACAGCTGATCGGCTGGCTGCAATCCCCCGAGGGGCGCGAGCTGGCGGCCCGCCTCGGCGGCTATGACCTGACCCAGAGCGGCAAGCTGGTGTGGAGCCCGCAGTAAATAACCACTCACCCACAGACAAAACAGCCCGCCAACCATGTTGACGGGCTGTTTTTATCACGGGCCTTTTTATAACAGCATCAATCGCTTGTCTCACGCCCCTCGGCATTGAGGGCGATGCGCCACCCTTCCAGTTTCGCAGGCTCGCTGCCGCTGGGCAGCAGGGCGTGGCTGCGCAGCCGCACGGTAAAGCAGCTCCCCTGCCCCGGGGTGGAATCCACCAAGAGCTCCCCGCCCCAGCGGCTGATAATGCGGTGGCTTAGGGCCAGCCCCAGCCCGGTGCCGGTGGCACGGGTGGTGAAGAAGGGGTCGAAGATCTTGTCGATAATGGCCGCCTCTATGCCGCTACCGTTGTCGATCACCCGCACTTCTGCCCCGCGCAGCTGACCCAGTTCATCGACCCAGTCGCGGCTCTCGACCCGGATCTCCCCCTGTTCCCCCAGCGCGTGGCTGGCGTTGACCAAGAGGTTGATCAGCACCTGCAACAACTGCTGGCGATCCGCCTCGATGGGCTGCTGGGCCCTGAGATCGGCCACCAGCTCCACCTGCTGCTGGCGCAGGGCGGAACGCACCAGCGTCAGGCTCTCCTCGATGATGGGGTTGAGGTGCTGCCACACAGGCTCTGTCTCGTAATCGCCAGGGCGAGAGTATTGCAGCAGGCTGCGGGTGATGGCACGGATGCGCTCAATCTGGGCCAGCACCAGCGCCAGCTCCTCGCTGACCGGCTCGGCCGCCTCCCCCAGCTCCAGCTTCATCAGCTCCACGTTGCCGAGGATCACCGCCAGCGGGTTATTGATCTCATGGGCCACCCCGGCCGAGAGCTCGCCAAGGGCCGCCAGCTTCTCGCTGATCAGCAGCTGCTGGCGCGCCTCGGTCAGCATATGAATATGATCTTCCAGCTCGGCAGTCTTGAGCTCGAGACTTTGGGTACGCTCGGCTACCTTCTGCTCCAGCTCGTCGGCGCTGCGAGCCATCTGCTGCTGATGCGCCTCCTGCCTGTCAAGCATGGCGTCAAACTGGCGACCGAGCTGGGCCAGCTCGTGGTCAGGGTCGAGGGCCAGCGGGCCGATGCGAGCCGACTCCCCGGCCTGCACCTGCCGCACCACCTTGTGCATCCGCTCGATGGGGGAGAAGAGATCCCGCGCGCCGCGATAGACCAGCAGGCCGGAGAGCAGCAACAGCAGCACAACGCCGGAGCCCAGCTCCACCAGATTGGTGAGGTAGGTGCGGATGATGGGCCACTCGAGAAAGCCGACATAGAGCATGCCGAGCCGCTCGCCCCTGGCTCCCAGCAGCGGCTCGTAACCCGAGACATACCAGGCGTCGTGAACGAAGGCGCGGTCAACCCACATCTCCCCCCGTCCCAGCACCTGATCGCGCACCGGCGGCGAGACCCGGGTGCCCACCGCCCGGCCCACCTGACGGCTGCTGCTGACCGGCACGTTGGTGCTCACCCGCAGATCATCGAGAAACAGGGTAACGGTGCCGACGCTGCCATCCGGCAGGGTGTTTTTGGCAAACACCTGCCCCTTGAGCTCATCCACAAGCCGGGTGCTGCCATTGACAAGCTCGCCCCCCTCCAGCACGGCCCAAAGGGAGCCGTCGCGGCCCATCACAGGGGTCAGCGACAGGCTGATCAGCCCCCGGTCCTCCACCACCCTGGTGCCATCCCGTTGCCACAGCACGGCCCGCTTGGCCAGTTGCGGGGAGAGGGCGAGCATCTCCTGCTGCGACCAGACCACGAAGTGGCTGACGCTGCGTCCGGCCGTGAGGGCGGCTCGCTCCTGCGCCGTCAGCTGATCCAGCTCGGGGCCACGGCGCAAGCGCAGAAAATCGAGACCATAGTTGGCCGCCAGCGGCATCACCCAGTCATGCAGCTGATCCGGCGATTCCCGCAGCCGCAGCTGAAAGGCCCAGGCATCGCGCAGATGCTCGAGATGCTCGGTCTGGCGCTGCTGCTGCACCGTGATGGCGTGGTGGGCCACCCCGAGATCGCTGCGCACCGTGGTGAGCAGGTTTTGCCAGCTGTAGGTGAGGGTCCAGTAAAGAGTGAGCGCGATCATGCCCACCAAGGTGAGCATGATGGGCACCGAGGTGAGCAGCAGTAGGCGCCAGCGCACCTTGGTGCGCACGCAACGGGGCAACAGGGCGCGCATGCAGCGGGAGAGCAGGGTCAGTTTCATCGCCACCCCATCCGATCAGCCTTCCTCATTCGATGGCCCACTCCTTGAATTTGCGATCCAGCGTCTTGCGCGCCACCCCGAGCACCCGGGAGGCGGCCGACTTGTTGCCATCATGGCTCGCCACCACTTGCAGGATGTGGGCCTTCTCCACCTCGGCAAGCGGCCACGCCAGCGGATAACCCTCCTCGCTCGCCCCCTGCTCGGTGGGCTTGCTGCTCTGCCAGTAATCCGCCGGGGGCTTGCCCAGCAGCAGGCAGCGCTCGATAAGGTTGCGCAGCTCCCGCACGTTGCCGGGCCAGGGGTAGGCCTGCATCGCTACCACATCCTCGTGGGTCCAGCTCAAGGAGCCCATCCCCATCTCGGCGGTAAGCTGGCGGGTGAAGTGGTGTACCAGCGCGGGGATATCGTCGATCCGCTCGCGCAACGGGGCGACCGGCAGCGCCACCACGTTGAGGCGATAGAAGAGATCTTCGCGAAAGCGGCCCGCCTCCACCTCGGCCTTGAGGTTGCGGTTGGTGGCGGCGACGATGCGCACATCCACCGCCAATTCGCGCTCGGCCCCCACCGGGCGAATGGCCTTCTGCTCCAGCGCCCGCAGCAACGAGGCCTGCATGGCAAGGGGCATTTCGCCGATCTCGTCGAGAAACAGGGTGCCCTGATGGGCGACCCGAAACAGGCCGTCACGCCCCTTGCGGGCGCCGGTAAAGGCACCCTGCACGTGACCAAACAGCTCGCTTTCCAGCAGCTCCGGGGCGATGGAGGCGCAGTTGAGGGGCACAAAGGCCCCCATCCGGCCAGAGAGTTGATGCAGGGCGCGGGCCACTAGCTCTTTACCGGTGCCGGACTCCCCCTCCACCAATACGGCGGCATTGGAGGGGGCTACTCTGGCGATGAGCGTCTTGAGCTCGCGGGTCTTGGCACTGTCGCCAATCAGGGTGGGCGGGAAGAGCTTGCTCACCTCCCGGCGCAGCAGCAGGTTCTCCCGCTCCATCTGGCGGCGCTCGATGACTCTGTCCACCGCCTGCACCATCTGATCGAGGTTGAAGGGCTTGAGGATAAAGTCGCTGGCGCCGAGGCGCAGCGCCTTGAGGGCGGTCTCCATATCGCCAAAACCGGTCATGAAGATGATGTCGCTGCGGCGAGTGGCCGGGTCTATGGCCTCGTGCCACTCGATGCCGGAGCGCCCCGGCAGCCGGATGTCGGCGATGATAAGGTCAAAGTGAAGGCGGCAGCGCAGGGCTTCCGCCTCCTCCACGCTGGCGGCAGTCTCAATCTGGGCGAAGCGCTTGGCCAGCGCCTTGGCCAGAAAGCTGCGCATGCCGGGCTCATCGTCAACGATAAGCAGGGAGAGGGCAGACCAGCGGCTGGGAGGGAGTGTCATGGAAAAAAGTACCTCGGATGCACGTACGGTCGATGAATGTCCCGATAACCGGAACCTTAGTGGGACATTTTGTCCTTACCGTATCAAAAGCACCAACACCAATTATTAAAAGCGATAACAAGCTCACCTAATTGATTTTAATAAGCTTCTGTTTTTAAACGGCAAACCGTGAATGCAGCGGCAAAGGAACAGTTTGGCACCCTGCTTGCTTACTCTTGCCCTCTCCTCAGCCACCCTGAAAAAAGTTGCATCACGATGACGATAAAAACCAGCCTCAAACGTTTTGCCCTCTCCCTCGCTGCCAGCCTGCTGATCGCCGGTGCGGCCCACGCCGAAGCGGATACTAATGCCACAAAAGCGCCGATCCGCCTCGCCACCACCACCAGTACCGAGCAGTCCGGTCTGCTGGGCTGGTTGCTGCCCCAGTTCACCAAGGAGACCGGTTATCCGGTGCAGGTGATGGCGGCCGGTACCGGCCAGAGCCTGAAGATGGGCGAGAATGGCGACGCGGATCTGGTGATGACCCACGCCCCCTCTGCCGAGAAGAAGTTTGTCGATGCGGGCTTTGGCATCGAGCCGGTACACCTGATGTATAACGACTTCGTTATCGTCGGCCCGGCGAAAGACCCGGCGGGTCTCGGCAAACTGCACGACGCAGCCAAGGGGCTGCAAGCCATCAAGGAGCAGGGCCAGACCTTTATCTCCCGCGGTGACGAGTCCGGTACCCACATTAAGGAGAAGACCCTGTGGCAAGCCGCTGACGTCAAACCCGAGTTTGCCGGTTACAAGTCCATCGGCCAGGGGATGGGCCCGACCCTGACCATGGCCTCGGAGCTGGGTGCCTACACCCTGACCGACCGCGGCACCTGGCTCGCCTACCAGAGCAAGCTGGATCTCGCCGTACTGCTGGAGGGTGACAAGCGCCTGTTCAACCCCTATCAGGTGATCCTGGTCAACCCCAAGCGCTACCCGGATCTCAACACCGAAGGGGCCCGCACCCTGAAAAACTGGCTGATCTCCGAGCATGGCCAGAAGTTGATCGGCGACTTCAAGGTGGCGGGTCAGGCGCTGTTTGTGGCGGATGCCAACGGGAAATAATGGCAACCCCGACTCCTGCGATGACCTTGATGGCCCTCCCCCGGTTCGCTGAGGGAGGCGCCTGATGCCGACCCTGCTCGACACTACGTTGGCTGCCCTCGCCCTGCTGTTCAGTGGTGACACCGAACTGTGGCAGGTGGTGGGGGTCTCCTTCTCCGTCTCCTGCATCGCCCTGCTGCTGGTGCTGCTGCCCGCCTTGCTGCTGGGCTTTGCCCTGGCCTATCTGCCGCTGCCCGGCCGCTGGCTCTGGCTCTCCTGCATCAATACCCTGCAATCGGTGCCGACCGTGGTGATTGGCCTCTTGCTCTACATGCTGCTGTCGCGGGCCGGCCCCTTTGGCGACTGGAAGCTGCTCTTTACCCAGCAGGCGATGGTGGTGGGGCAGATGCTGATCGCCTTCCCGGTGATCGCCACCATGGCCCACGCGGCGTTTGTCCAGAGCGATCGGCGCGCCTGGGAAACCGCCCTGACCCTGGGGGTCTCCTGGCCCAAGGCGCTGATCGGCCTGATGCACGAGTGCCGCTTTGGCCTGCTGGCCGCCATCATCGGCGCCTTTAGCCGCATCGTCACCGAGGTTGGCTGCTCCATGATGGTGGGGGGCAATATCCTGCACTTCACCCGCAATATCCCCACCGCCATCGCGCTGGAGACCCAGAAAGGGGCCTTCACCCAGGGGGTGGCGCTCGGCATAGTGCTGCTCACCCTCGCCCTCTTGCTCAACCTGCTGCTGACGGCGTGCCGTGGCCACAGCTATCTGAAGAACTGACCATGCCCCCACTGCGTATCAACAGGAGTACCCCATGGCCCTGACCGCCCACCAGCTAACGATGCGCTTTGGCGAGCGCCAGCTGTTCGAGATTGACCGGCTCGCCATCGCACCGGGGGATGCCATCTGGCTGCACGGAGCCAACGGGGTGGGCAAGACCACCTTGCTCAAGATCCTGGCGGGGCTGCTGGCCCCCACCCGCGGCCACACCAATCTGCCGGGGCGCTGGCAACAGCGGCTCAACCGGCTGCTCAAGCGGGATCTGGGGCCGGGCAGGGTTACCTATCTGCACCAGACCCCCTATCTGTTCGATCGCACGGTGCACGACAACGTGGCTTGGGCGCTCGATAAACAGCTCGGCAGCGAGATCCGGGTGTTCGAGGCGCTGCGCCGGGTCGAGCTGGAGGGACTGGCGCGGGAGCACATCAGCATTCTCTCGGGTGGCGAACGGCAACGGCTGGCGATGGCCCGTGCCTGGGCACTGCAACCGGCCTTTCTGCTGATGGATGAGCCCACCGCCAATCTGGACACACATTCGGTTGCCCTGATGGCCGCATTGGCGCAAGATCTGCGAGAACATGGCAGCGGCCTGGTCGTCATCAGCCACCAGAGCAACGCATTGACCTCCCTGTGCGAGCGGCAATGGACCCTCGCCCGTGGCCAGCTGCAAGAGACGACCCCTTTAAAAATCATCGAGCGACATGACTTCAAAAAGCGACAGCCACTCTGATCCCGTTGCCGTATCAGCAGTGATCCTGGCAGGAGGCCGCGCCACCCGGATGGGGGGCGAAGACAAGGGATGGGTAGCACTGGCGGGACGCCCTCTTATCGACCATGTTCTGGCGCGCCTGCGCCCCCAGGTGGATGAGGTACTGATCAACGCCAACCGCAGTCAGGCCCGCTATCAAGCGCTGGCCTCGGTCATCTGCGATGACAACAACGACTATCTCGGCCCGCTGGCGGGCATGCAGGCAGGCCTTGCCGCCGCCCGTCACGACTGGGTGCTGTTTGTCCCCTGCGATGGCCCCGCTCTGCCGCTGGATCTGCTGAGCCGCTTTCGCGCCGCCCTGACCCCGGATACCGAGCTGGTAGTGGCCCACGACGGCGACTGGCTGCAACCCGTGGTGGCCCTGCTGCACAAATCCCTGCTCCCCTCCCTCACCGCCGCGCTGGCAGAGGGTGAGCGCAAAATCGATATCTGGTTTGCCCGCCACAATATGGCGGTGGTGAGCTTTGCCGATCAGCCGGATGCCTTTATCAATCTCAATAGCCCTACCGAGCTGGCCGCCTACGAGGCCCGTCTGCTCGCCCCGGCTATCGCCCCCCAACAAGGAGTCACCTCATGACCCCGGCCCCCACCCTTCCCCTGCTCGGCTTCGCCGCCTGGAGCGGCACCGGCAAGACCACCTTGCTGGAGCAGTTGATCCCCCTGCTGGTGGATCGCGGCCTGCGCATCGGGGTGCTCAAGCACGCCCACCACGACTTTGATATCGACCAGCCGGGCAAAGACAGCTATCGCCTGCGCAAGGCGGGTGCCCAGCAGATGATGGTCGCCTCCCGTCGTCGTCATGCTCGTATCATTGAGACGGAACTGGCCGAAGCTGATTTTCGCCAGCTGCTGGCCAGCTTCGATCAAACAGAGCTCGATCTGCTCTTGGTCGAGGGGTTCAAGCACGAACACTTCCCGAAAATCGAGCTGCACCGCGCCGAGATTGGCAAGCCGCTACTCTTCCCCGAAGACAGCGACATCATCGCGCTGGCCAGCGATCAGCCCGCAGAGACCACCCTGCCGCAACTCGATATCAACGATCTGGCGGCTATCGCCGACTTCGTCTGCCGCTGGCTTGACGGCTGCCAGAGCAAGGAGCCGGAGGCGGGCAAGGGCTTTCTCTCGGTCGAGGCGGCCCGCAACGCCATTCTGGCGGCCCTCACCCCGAGCACTGCCTGCATCGATAAACCGCTGGCCCAGTGCCACGGCGCCGTGCTGGCCGCCGATCTGATAAGCCCCATCAATGTGCCCCCCCACGCCAACTCGGCGATGGATGGCATCGGCCTTCGCAGCGACGATCTCGCCGCCGGTCGCTGGCAACTGGTGGGGGAAGTGCTGGCGGGCCAGCAGCGCCACGAGCCTGTGCTGGCCGGTCAGGCGGTGCAGATCATGACCGGCGCCCCGCTGCCCCCCGGGGTAGATACTGTGGTGATGCGGGAAGAGACGCTGATTGAAGGTGAGTGGGTCACGGTCACCGCCCCGATCCGCGCAGGGCAGAATGTGCGCCTCGCCGGCGAAGATCTCGCCAAGGGGGCGGTCGCCATCCCGGCCGGGACCTGGCTGGGTGCCCCCCAGCTGGGGCTGGCGGCATCACTCGGTCAAGCCTGTCTCACGGTGCGCACCCCGCTGAAAGTGGCGCTGTTCAGTACCGGCGACGAGGTGCAGGCGCCGGGCGAGCAGCTCGCCCCCGGCCATATCTTCGACAGCAACCGCTTCACCCTGATGGCCCTTATCCGCGCCGCCGGTTGCGAGGTGATGGACCTTGGCATCATTCCCGATGACAAGACCATTCTGCGCCAGCAGCTGGAGCAGGCCGCCGCCAGCGCCGATCTGGTGCTGAGCTCGGGTGGGGTCTCGGTAGGCAACGCCGACTTTATCAAGCTGGTGCTGGCAGAGCTCGGCCAGATCGATTTCTGGCGCATCCAGATGCGGCCGGGCCGCCCGCTCGCCTTTGGCAAGCTGGGGCAGACCCCCTTCTTCGGCCTGCCGGGCAATCCGGTTGCGGCGATGATCTGCGTACTGCAGTTTGTCGAGCCCGCTATCGCCCGCTTGCAAGGCAAGCGGTGGCAGCCGCTGCGCCTCTCGGCACTGGCGGACGAGAAGATGAAGAGCCGCCCGGGGCGCACCGAGTTTCTGCGCGGCATCTTTCATCAGGACCGTAACGGCCAGTTGCGGGTGCGCACCACAGGGCCACAGGGCTCCGGCATTCTCAGCTCCATGGCCGATGCCAACTGCCTGATTGAAATCGTACCGGATCAACCCGGGATCGCCGTTGGCGAACGTGTCTGGATCCACCCCCTGCAGGGACGACTGGCCTAAATCCCGACGGGGCGTCGGCCGGATGCACGGCGCCCCGTCCCCCACCTGACAGGAGGCAGACCGTGCGTCTTGATGCCCCCCTCTCCCGACTCGATCTGCTGGTCTATGGCCGCTACCGGATCGTCCATGGCCTGCGCATTGCGCTCGCCTTTATGCTCACCTTTCTGCTGACCCGCGAGCTGAAACTGCCGGAGAGCACCTGGCCGCTGATAACCTTGGTGGTGGTGATGGGCCCCATCTCGTTTTGGGGCAATGTGCTCTCCCGCGCCCTGCAGCGGGTGGTGGGCACCATCTTCGGCGCCAGTTGCGGGGTGGTGGCGCTCTATCTCGAGATCTACTCCCTGCCACTCACCCTGATCTGGTGCGGGTGCATCATGTTTCTCTGCGGCTATCTGGCCCTCGGCAAGCGCCCCTATGTGGGGCTGCTGATCGGCATCACCCTGGGAGTCACCATGGGGGCCATGCCGGGGGACATAGAGACGGCGCTGTGGCGCAGTGCCGACGTGATACTGGGCTCCCTGCTGGCGCTGCTCTTTTGCAGCATCTATCCCCAGCGGGCCTACAGCCACTGGCGGCTGCAACTGCACCAGATCCTGCAGCAGTCGGGGCGGCTCTATCACACTCACCTCTCCCCCAATGTGCTGGAGCGCCCGCGCCTCAAGCACAATCTCTCCCAGCTGCTGGCACAGACCGGCAAACTGCGGGCCCTGCTGGCCCCTGCGGCCAAGGAGACACGCCACAGCGTCGCCCTGTTTGATGCGGTGCAGGTCACCATGCGCAACACCCTCTGCACTCTTGAGATGCTGGCCAACACCTACTGGAACGATCGGGAGAGCCACTTCCTGATGCAGAGCACGGCTGCGCTGCAAGCCTGCCATCTGGCCACCGAGGAGGCGATCAACCAGCTTGCCCTGATGATGCAAACCGGTGACGGGCGCGGGGCCGATGCCGCCATCGCCCGCCTGCACGAGGTGGCGACCCAGGTATCGCTCCCCCCCAATACCGAGGCCGCCATCAATGGCTACCTCTGGCTCAACGTCCAGCTGACCGAACAGCTCACCCACCTGCGCCGCCTGCTGGGACTGATCCTCACCCCGCCCCATCGCAAGCAGCCCGACTAGATCCAATGTAAAACGCCCCGCAGTGGCGGGGGCGTTTTGCTGTCTGACTGGCCGCTTGGGCCGTTGTTCAGCAACTCTTAACTGGCATTGGCCAGCGGCTGCTCGGTGGTGAGGTAGAGGGAGAAATCCTGAATACCCGCCTGCAGGGCGGCAAAACAGTCAGGGTCTATTGCGGTGCCCAGATTCTCCGCCATCATCTCCAGCGCCTGCGGCACAGGGATGGCGCCGCGATAGGGGCGCTTGGCGGTGATGGCATCGAAGATGTCGGCTGTGGTGATGATGCGCGTCTCAAGGGTAATCTCATCCCCTTTCAGCCCCTTGGGGTAGCCCTTGCCATCGAGCCGCTCATGGTGGGCGCCCGCCACTTGTGCCAACTCCTCGAAGGCGCCGATGCGGCTCAGGATCTCCTCGGTGTAGGCGGCATGCATCTGCACCGCCGCCCACTCCTGCGCATCGAGCTTGCCCGGCTTGTCGAGAATGGCGTTGCTCACCCCGAGCTTGCCCACGTCATGGAGCAGGGCGCCCCGCTTGAGCCAGCGTCGACGCGGCTCGGACAACCCCATCTGGGTGGCAAGAATGTCGGTATAGAGCGCCACCCTGCCGCTGTGACCCGCGGTGTAGGGACTTTTGGAGTCCACCACCTGCCCGAAGGCCGCCGCGATTTCATCCAGATAATCTTCATCCAGCGCCACCTCCCCTTGCCCGGCCGGGTGGACCAGCACCCACTCGGTCAGTCGGGGATCGGCCAGTCCTTGCCAGAACTCTTCGTCGGCCAGCGCTTCAAATTCCCGAACCAGTGCCGGATCAAACCAGCTGCCGCTGCGCTCGCGCAGCTCCTTGAGCGCCGCATCCGGACCTGCGGCCGCGTGAAACACATCCACCACCTGACAGAGCAGGGCAATGCGGGAGAAGAGCGGGATCGCCTCGCCAGCCAGTTGCAGGGGCCGACCTTTGCCATTCCAGTGTTCATCAAGGGAGAGAATGCCATCAGCCACCTCGTCACTGAAACGGAGCTGGCGAGCAATATCCGCCCCCCGATGACAACGGGTCTGGATCAGTTCGTTGGCAATCTGGTCGCCGTTGCGAAAGATATGAAACAGGCTGCGAAAACGTCCCAGCAGATCCGCCTGCAAGCCGGTGTGGCCCAGCACAAAGTTGACTACCTCGGAGAGGGAGCCATCCACCAGTTTGAAATCGCGTTTGAAGTGAAGATCGTCGGTGAGATAGAGCTCGCAGATGCGGGCGGCATTGCTGCTGCACCCAAGATCCTTAAGCAGGAGCGTGTAATAGAGATCATGGCGCAGCCGGGCGTCCAGTCCCAGCTGCTCCCCCAGACGGGAACCTATCCAGCAGCAGCGAATGCAGTGTCCTCTTGGTTGCCCCTCGGTCATATCGAGCGCATGACTGAGGGAACCAATCAACTCCGCCAATCGCAATCCATTCACCGTCATAGTCTACTCCCTTAGACATCATGGCGATTTTGCCAGCAGATTAGGTATACCCCATCTGAAGCTGGATCGATCTGGATTCAGTTGAATTTAGGCAGCAGCCTTGCCCTGATTAGCCCGCTCTTCCAGCTCCGCACGGCTCAGGGTAGAGACAAAGCGGCCATCGAAGTAGATATCCATCAACTCGCCACGCTTCTCGCCACGCATCATGCTGCGGCGACCATCCAGATAGTGCACCTCCATCTGGGCGGTATGCTCGTCCGGGTAGCTGATCTCCACCTCGCGCACCCCTTGTGGCAGCATGGCCAGCGGCACCTTCTTGAGGGCCGGATCCAGATGCTGGTTCACCTTGATCACCGGATTGACTTTCATGTCCACCACAGCCGGAGATTTGCCGGTGATGGGGTTCTTGCCAGACCAGAACTCGATGGTATTGAACACAAACAGGTCAGCGGTCGCGGCCAGACCGTAGACAGGGGAGAGCAGCATAAAGACCCCGGCACGAGCGTAGCGGTTATCCACCACGCTCAGGTTGCCCTTGGTGACCATGCCGGAAAGCCCCATCTGCCCCATACAGCCGCCCAGACCCATGCTCGCGACCATAACCAGCAGGGCCATTGCCCGCCCCTTCTGTTGTAATGCCATCGTGTTCTGTTCCTGCTCTGAAATAAATGAGGCGGCAAGCCTAATCAAGGGGCCAGAAGAGGACAATGCACAATGGCGGGACGATACAGGAGGGGTTCAGATTGGGGCACTGACTGCTCAAATATGAGTCAATGCCCCGGCATGACAGGAAGTCTGGGGGTTCAGATTGCCAGATCAGAGACGGTGCTGGAGACGTTGCTCGCTTCCCGGCGGATGTCGCTCATCACCTCATTCACCTCGCCCACCTGCTGCTTGCCCAGCTCGGCGCTGCTGGCGACATCGGACATCTCGGAGGTGACCTTGGCGGTCAACTCCCGGTTGTTTTGTACCACCTTGGCAATCTCGTCGGTAGAGAGGGAAGTGCGGGCCGCCAGCTGGCGAACCTCGTCAGCCACCACCGCAAAACCACGCCCCTGATCCCCCGCCCGCGCAGCCTCAATGGCCGCGTTAAGGGCCAGCAGATTGGTCTGGTCGGCGATGCTGCTGATGGTGGAGACGATCGCCTCGATGCTGCGCGACTGCTCGTTGAGCTGGTTGATAAGGCCGATACTGTGAGTCAACTGGCTGGCAATCAGGCTGGAGGTATCGACCACCGAGGAGAGCAGACCCGCGCCGCGCTCGGCGCAGTTCAGGGTCTCCCGGGCCGCATCGTGGGCCAACATGGCCGCTTCCCGCACCGCATCGCTCTTGTTGATCCGCTCGGTAATATCGCTGGCGAATTTGATCACCTTCACCACCTTGCGATGCTCATCAAGGATCGGGTTGTAGGTCGCCTCCAGCCACACTTTGCTACCGTGACTGTTCTGACGACAAAAGAGACCGGACTTGAACTGACCACGGCCCAACTCATCCCAGAAGTGAGGCTGGTCTCGATAGAACTGATCGTCGCAAAAGATACGGTGATGCTTGCCCTGCACCTGAGCCAGCGTATAGCCCATGGTATGGAGGAAATTGCCGTTGGCAGCAATCACCTCCCCGCCGGGGGTGAACTCGATGACCGCCAGCGACCGATCCAGCGCCGTCACCACCGCCTGCTGGCTGAGCAGTTGCAGGTGGTGCTCGGTAATATCGGCCGCGATCTTGATCACCTTGGTCACCACGCCCCGCAACTTGACCGGAAAATAGGTTGCTTCCAGCCAAATCGCCTCGCCCCGTTTGTTGAAGCGCTGGAATACCCCAGTACGGGAACGCCCCTGCTTCAGATCCGCCCAAAACTGCTGATAGTCGCTGCTCTGGGCATAGAGCTTGTCGCAAAAGATACGGTGATGCTGGCCGATAACCTCGGGCGCACTGAAGCCCACCACGTTGAGAAAGAGATCATTGGCGGCCAGCACAGTGCCATCCGGCGTAAAGGTGATGGTCGCCACGCTGCCGTGCACTGCGTCAAAAAATCCCTGCTGTTCCAGAAGTTGATCCTGGCACTGCTGCAACTCGGCTTTCAGTTTGCTATTGAACATCGAAACGTATCCTCCAGACTGGCACCCACCATGGCCAAACCACGCAGTGGATCAATAAGATAATGGTGGCGTGCTCCATCAGCATAGTTGGCAGCTTTGCCGCGATCCCATCTGACGCCATATTTATTGCTGTAAATCAAATTCACCGACCAAACGCCACTCATGCAGAGCTGCAACCCTTATTCCACCGCCGGTTGCCACTCCAGATAGGCCGGATTGGCGACAAAGCCGATCCGCTCATATAGAGGGCGCCCCTGCTCGCTGGCATGGAGCCACACCTTGCCCAGCTGACGCGATCTGGCGAAGGCTGTAATGGCATTGAGCAGCGCCGTGGCGATCCCCTGCTGGCGCCATTGCGGCCGCGTATACATGTTGAGCAGGTACCCCTCCACTCCCGCCAGATTGCCGGGATAGGGCGGCCGTTCAAATAATGCCAGCGTCCCTGCCGCCACGATCTGTTTGCCGCCCTCCAGCGTATCGGCCTCAGCCAGCCAGGATAAAGCACTCTCTTCACTCATCGCCCGGGTAAAGTAGTCAAGGGTGGCCTGCCACAAGGCCGGGTCTGCCTGCGGCGTCACCAGCTCACCGACCTCACAAAACAGCTCCATGCGCAGCGCCACCATTGCGGGAATATCTGCGGCCCTTGCCTGACGAATGATCATTGGCTGCTCCTTTTCTCTCATGGGAAATTTCGCCGGCCGTCATTATGACAAAGAGCGCCTTGTGGCGCTCTTTGTCATTGGGAAAATCACTGATAAATCAATGGTTGCGACGTGTCAGCCAATAATCCAGGCTCAGCACACCGCCGCCCCAGATGATCAGGGTCAGCAGCATCCAGCCCCACAGCTGGTGATCGTAAAAGCCACCCGCCCAGAGGGTCGGGTAGGAGATCACCGCCATGATATTGAAGCCAAACAGCAGCAAGGCGGCTGGGCGAGTAAAAAGCCCCGCCAGCAGGAAGAGCGGCAACAGCAGCTCGGCGGCCGTCCCCAGATAAGCAGCCCACAACCAGGGCAGCAGGGGCACCTGATACTCGGATTCAAACAGATAGAGGGTGGAATCCCACGCCGTCAGCTTGAGCCAGCCTGAAGTGATAAAAACCGACGCAACCCACAGCCGCGCCAGCAACAGCACACCAGCGCTGCTCCAGCGCGGCAAATCACCACTCGAGCTGGCCAGCGCCAGCCATTTGTTTGCCATCATGGCATTACCTCCATATCCACCAGCAGACCAAGGGTTATCAGGCGAGTGAGATGTTCACTGGCCGCAGGGTCGGCCGCAAGCAGATCGACCAGCGCCGTACCAGCGAGACATCCCTGTAGCAGCGCCCACTCACCCGCCGTCAGGGGCAAGGGGGCAACCCGGCAATCCGGCTGTTTCTTCAATGCCAGCCAGACGGGGGCATCAAGCACCTCCACCGCTTCACCACAGTGCAGCGCCATCTGCCACAGGGCCAGTACCGGATAATCGCTGGCAACCAGCAGTAGATCCGTGGCTGGCAAGAGTCGCAGCCGCTCCCATTGTTGCGGCGATAATGCGGCCAGACGCTCGGCTGGCCAGCAGCGTGATTCCAGCGGCAGCAGACTGGCACGCTCAAGCTGCCATTCGAACTGAGCCAGCTCCTCCAGCCAGGGCAGTCCGGTTGTAGTCGGCAAGCGGGCCAACCATTGGCCAAATCCGGCGCCATAGTGCATGACGCTCCCTTCCCTGAGCGGCTCGGCCAATACGAAGCCACGGGCCGCCGCTGCAAAAAAGTCATCCCCGACCATAGCCTTGACGGCGGGATAACTGCTCGCCAGCACCTCGCCAAGGCTCAGGATGAAGTGGTTGCGATAGACCTGCAGCACCGATTCGGCAGGAAAGAGCCGGGAGCTGATGTGAGGGGCAATAGCGTCAGGCGCCCCCAGCAGACCATCGGCAAAGTGCTGTTGCAGCTGTGCCAGTTCAGCCATGGGCCACCTCCCGTGGTGCACTCATGGCACGCGCCTCATCCAGAATGGCGCCGGCCTGCGCCGCCTCTGCCAGCAAGACCGGCAGCGGCGGGATCTCGAGGTCCCACTCAATCAGGGTGGGAATGGCCTGCTTGCGGCAGATCTGGCGATAGAGTTCCCAGACCGGCTCCACCACAGGGGCGCTGTGGGTGTCGATATAGAGGGAGCCTTCCGGCAGCTGCTTCTCGGTATAACCGGCCAGATGGATCTCCCCGACGGTGGCGAGATCGATCGCCGCCAGATACTCATCGCAAGAGAAACCGTGATTGAAGGCACTGACATAGAGATTGTTGAGGTCGAGCAGGATGCCGCACTCGCTGCGCTGCTGCAGCTCGGCCAGAAATTCCCACTCGCTCATCTCCCCGGCCAGTTGCAGATAGGAGGAGGGATTTTCAATCAGCATGCGGCAACCCAGAGTCTGTTGTACCTGCTGGATCTTGTCGCTCATGTTGCGCAGGGAGGCTCGGGTATAGGGCACCGGCAGCAGATCGTTGAAGTAACGCCCGCCAATGCTGCCCCAGCTGAGATGTTCGGAGATCCGTACCGGTTTGATCGCCGCAGCCAGTGTCGACAACTGCTGCAGATGGTGCGGATCGAGCGGGTCGGCAGAACCGAGGGACATGCCAACGCCGTGAAGACTGACGGGGTAGTGCTGCGCCAGTTCGGCGAGCACCTGAAAACCGTGACTGTGCCGTTCGAAGTAATTTTCACTGTGCACCTCCAGCCAACCGACTGCCGGCAGGGTTTGCCGGATCTCATCGTAATGGGGGGTGCGTAATCCGATGCCAATCAAAGGGTTCATCGCAAGACTCGCTTTCGCCAATCAGAGAAGATGCAGGGGGCGACCCATTGGCCATCCCCTGCCCGATGTCTCTTACTTGGGTTGCAGCGAACCGCCGACCAACTTCTCGCACAGCCCTTTGGGCATCACCACAAAGGCATCACCCTGAGCATCTTCCTTGGCAGTACCGGCGCAGGAGCTGCTCTTGGTCGCACAGTCATTCTTGCTGGCCTTGACCACGCCGTAGCACTTCTCCTTTTCATCGGCAGCCATTGCTGGTGCCACGATAAATTGGGCGCCCAGCGCCAGCAGACCGGTCATGGCGGAGGCGATAGCAGTGCTTTTTTTAACATTCATGTTCATGTTCCTTTTGATGTCGTTGGATGTTGCTGATATCCCCGATTTGTCGCAACCGGGTACCTGCAATAGAACCGGCAAACGGGATATTCCCTTTCAAAAAAACACAAAAAGAGTTAAAAAATCCAAATACAGACACTCAATTAATTGATTTTAAAAAGCTATTCCATCATTGAAAATTTCTCGACGACCACCCATTAATGAACGAGGAAAGTGCCATAAGGTGCTTTCATCCCGTTAATCTTCTTCACTGCTCCCATCAAAAGAGATATGTCAGACATAAAAAATCCCCGCCAACAGGCAGGGCTGGATGCAACTTGCAAGAAACAAGAAATCAACAAGCGGGGGGGGGGGTTGGGAGCCAGAAGTTGCGGCAAGCAGATAAAAAAAGAGACAGCTTTGGCTGTCTCTTTTTGCACATGGTGCGAATGGGGTTTAGTAGAAGATCCGCTCGCCACGCTCGCTCATTTTGAGCCACACCGGTTTGGTGCTGGTTTTATTCCAGATCCGGTGCAGATAGCTGTAGAAGCGGGCACGATCGCTGCGAAACAGCATCACGGGGAAAGCCAGAATGCCCACCAGCAATACATAAATGCGACGAAGAATAATCTGAGTCAGGGAAAAGGGATGAAACATGATGTAACTCCTTACTGGTAAGACCACTGAGCAAAGATTACCCCACTCCATGTAGGATTACTACATCATCAACGCATTTTTTTATAAAAAAATGGTGAAAAACGGGAAATACTGAAAACGGGTTACGTTATTAACCAACAGTTAACAAACTTGCGAAAATCGTGCGCTTTGCCACAGTTATCAGGGGAAAAACATGCAGTAGGGAGACACGCATGAAACTGCCGGAAGTGGCACTGCTGGTGCTGATGGTTGCCCTGACACGGGCACAACTGGAGGAGTGGCAACTGAATCGGGAAGATGCCATCGTGCTGGCCGAACGGGGCGTGCCCACCGTCAGCCTGTGGCAATGCGGCACACTGAAGCAACGGATTGCGGATCTCAACCAGCACAGTGCCGAGGTGCAGTTTCAATATCGGGGGCAAAACATGGCGGATGTGAGCCACTATCTCGAGCGCGAGTGGAAACAGGCTGGCTGTGAACAGTTACTGGTACAGCAAGGATACTGACCAAGCTTCACGGTCTCGAAGAGTGATTATTGAGATAAACAGAGAAAATATGGAGGCACGTTCCGGAGTCGAACCGGACTAAACGGATTTGCAATCCGCTGCATAACCGCTTTGCTAACGCGCCATGCTGACAAGACTGATTGTCTTGAAAGTGAGTTCCATCGTTGGTGTGATGGAAAATTGGAGCGGGAAACGAGACTCGAACTCGCGACCCCGACCTTGGCAAGGTCGTGCTCTACCAACTGAGCTATTCCCGCGTTACTGCTTTCGTGCCAGTTGCCTGACAACGAGGCGCATTATACGTACCACGAGCGCCAGCACAACCCCTTTTTCGCAATTTAAGCCCTGATGCAGACTGTTTGCTCAGGGTTTAAACGCCTTGCTGCATTTTTCTCCAGCCAGCTGTGACCCACCAAGCGAATTTGGGATAAAGTCGTTGAAATGATTACGCTTTCGTTCGAGACTTGAGCGGCTTAATAACCGGATTCTCAATTGAAAATCACAAGATGAAATGGATCTTCACGCTTCGTGGGCTCAGGCCGCAGTTAATGCTGGCTTTTTTCATGTTGGGCATGGTGCCCTTTTTGGTCATCACCCTCTTCTTCCTATACAGCCACGGCAAGGATCTCACCACCCAGACCTCCAACCATCTGGTCTCCGTTCGTAATATCAAGAAGAGTCAGCTCGAGGATTACTTCAACAACCTCAAAGAGCAGATCATCAACTTCTCCCAGCAGGATTTTGCTGGCAACAGTATCGGCCGTTTCTATGGCTTTACCGGCGCCTTCGAGAAGCTGGGCACCACACCGCAGGAGGCCCGCAGCCGTGCCCAGGCCCGCTATCTGCCCGGCTCCTGGGATCAACTGCGCAAACCGGACAGCCAAGTAGAGATCGAACCCTCCATTACGGCGCTGATCCTCGCCGACGAGATGTATGGCCGGGTGCACCAGCGCTTTCATCGCGGCTATGCCGACATGGTGCGCAAGTCCAACTACAGCGACATCTTTCTGGTGGACCTCAACGGTGATGTGGTCTATTCGGTCACCAAGCACCCTAACTTTGCCACCAATCTGCTCTCCGGCCCCTACCAGGGCAGTGGCTTGGGCCAGACCTTCGCCAAGATCAAACGCCGTCTTGATGGCGGCCAGAAGCCGCAGCAGATCTTCGAATTCACCGATTTTGGCCGCAACGAGCTGACCGGGCAGGTGGTCGCCTACATGGCGGCCCCCGTGATGCAGTACGACTATGTGCGCGGTGTGGTGATTTTCGAGCTGCTGCCGGACAAGCTCAACCAGATCATGGCGGAGCGGGAGGGGCTGGGCGAAACCGGCGAGACCATCCTCATCGGCCCGGACAAGCGGATGCGCGCCGATGCCTGGCTGGCGCCGGAGTTCAGCGTCGAGAACAGCTTCAGCCCCAACTTCCGGCCGCTGCAAACGCCGCTCATCACCAAGACGCTCTCCGGCGAGCAGGGTGTCGGGCTGTTCCACTCCTATCAGGATGACGAGGTGCTGGCCGCCTACACCCAAGTGAAGGTGTTCGACACCGAGTGGGCCTTTATCGCCGAGATCTCCACCCGGGAAGCCTATGCCCCGATCCGCCAGCTGGAAACGCTGGTGATTGTGCTGGGTGCAGGCTCGGTGCTGCTGCTGATCCTCTTCTCCCGCTGGCTCTCCCACTCCATCACGGCGCCGCTGCGCTCTCTCACCGAAGCGGCCGAGCAGGTGGCCGACGGTGCACTGGATCACCCCATCGCCATCGAGCGCACCGGCGATGATATCGACCGGCTGGCCGAGGCGTTTCGCCATATGCAGCGCTCGGTGAAGGACAAGATCGAACTGATCGAACAGCAGACCCAGGAGCTGCAACAGCAGGTCAAGCTGACCCACAAGCAGAACCTCAGCCTGCAGCAAGCGGACAAGCTCAAGGATGAACTGCTGGCCAACACCTCCCACGAGCTGCGCACCCCCATTCACGGTATCAAGGGGATGGCGGAATCGATGCTCGCCAGCCAGCAGGATCTGACCGAAGGGCAACAAAAGCAGCTCGGCCTCATCATCAAGAGCGCCGACGGCCTGGCCCGTCTGGTGGACGATCTACTGGACTACCATCAGATGCGCTACGGCCAGCTGGAGATCCACTCTCAGCCCGTCTCATCAAAAGGGGTGATCCGGCTGGTGCTGGATCTTTGCCAGCATCTGGTGCAGGCCAAACCCCTCACCCTTGTGGATATCAGCCCGGCCGAACTGCCGCCGGTGCTGGCCGACGAGCAGCGGCTCGAACAGGTGCTCTACAACCTGGTGGGCAACGCCATCAAGTACACGCCACAGGGCAAGGTGGTGCTCAGTGCCATCGTCGAGAACAACTTCCTGCGCATCAAGGTCACCGATACCGGCATCGGTATCTCCCCCGAGCATCTGGAGCATATCTTCGAACCGCTGGTGCAGATGAGCCCGGAGGTAAGCAAGCAGGGGGCCGGCCTTGGTCTCTCCATCACCCGCCAGCTAGTGCACCTGATGGGGGGCGAGCTGTTTGTCGAGAGCGAGCCGAGCGTTGGCTCTACCTTCGCCTTTACCCTGCCCCTTGCCACCGGCAAAGCGGCCAATCTGACTCTCGACAGCCGCCAGATCGAGCATCAGCTGGTGCGCCAGCAACCGCTGATCCTGCCGGACTGGGAGAGCGACGATCTGCCCCCTCCCCCCGAGGATGCGCCGCTCATTCTGGTGGTGGATGACGAGCCCATCAACCTGCACATCTTGCGCCATCTGCTGCAGCCCTGCGGCTACCGCATTCTGCCCAGCAGCGATGGCCACGATGCGCTGGCCAAGCTGGCCGAAGAGCCGGTGGACCTCATTCTGCTCGATGTGATGATGCCCACCCTCTCCGGTTTTGACGTCTGCCGCCGCCTGCGCCAGCAGCACCCGAAAGATATGCTGCCGGTGCTGCTGCTCACCGCCCTTAACCAACCCAAGGATATCGAGGAGGGCTTCGGGACCGGTGCCAACGACTATCTGGTCAAACCCTTCTGCAAGGAGGAGCTGTTTGCCCGGGTCAAGGCACTGCTCGAGGCCAAGGCCGGACGCGCCTCACTGGTAGAGAACCGGCTCTTGAAGCAGGAGATCGAACATCGCCTCACCCTGCAGGATCGGCTGCATCAGGATCAGCAGCGGCTGCTGGCCCTGCTCGGTGAAGGGGCCGACCCGATGATCTTTATCGACGAGCAGGGCACAGTGCTGTTTGCCTCCCGGGTGCTGGCGCGCCTGCTGGGACAGGAGCCGGAAGCCATGGAGGGGCAGCCCCTCAATGAGTGGCTCGCCACCCCGCTGCAACAGCAGTGGCCCGACCTTGCCAGCGAGCGGGAACACAATCTGGAATTTTTGGTGGCCGGGCAAAAAGATGTGCTCAACGCCCGTGCCCTGCCCATCGCGCTCGGAGGACAGGCCGCTTTCGCCCTCACTCTGAGTACCGAGCTGCGTCAGGATGAGAACCGGGTAATGGCGCTGGAGAACGCCCTCAAGAACCTCTCGCGGCAAGCCATCATCGAAGATGAACAGCTGCTGGGCGAGCTGAGCCGCCTGGGTGGCGAGTTCCGTTCGCTGGCCGACGACCTCATTCGCCAGCAGGATGACGAGCCGCTGCGCCGGGCGCTGGTAGAGACCATGCAGCTCACCCTGGATGTCTGGCAGCAGGGGACCGGCAAGGGCAAAATCGTGCTGGCGGAGAAGAGCAAGCTGTGGCGGGTCTATATGGACAGATCCAGCCCGCAGACCCGTACCCTCGACAAATACCTGAGTCTGGACACCCTGCCCAAGTCGCCACGCTGGAAGACGGTGGTGGCCACCACCGAGTATGTGCTGGGCCACTGCCCGCTCAATGACCACCAGCGCCAGCAGTTGCAGCACAGCGCCCAGACCCTGCGTCAACTCGCCAACCGCAAGCCGTGACACGGCGCCCTAAACGGGCGCCGGATCACAATTGGCAATCTGGTTTCTTTTTGCACAAAACAAAGCCCCGCACAACTCCGAAACCGAGAGCAGATCCAATTCACAAATTTGTCATATACGCCATTTTCACAGCCACTTTCTACGCGAGAGCAAATAACGCAAAGCAATGATTTTAAACAGATAAAAAGGCATTTTGACGAGATTGACGTAACACCGTCAATTTTTACGAAAACAACGAAATCAATAGTTGTTGTTTTCCTGTTAATTCTGGTTTGCTTAGGGCGTTGGAAAACAGAACGACAAAGGTTAGACACCTGACCAACACAGAGGGCCGATTTCATCAGCATGCGAAACCGGTGCTCACACAAAACAAGGCGAACCCTCGGGAATGCCAAAAAATAAGAAAGGAAAACATATGCTTGCCAAAGTATCCAAAATCTCTACCGCTGTAATGCTGGGAACCATGATGCTTGCCGGTGCCGCCGGTAACGCCATGGCCGCAGAAAACAAAACCGTGCTGACCATGGTCGCACAGCAGGAAACCGCCTGGGTCAAGAACTTCAACCCCTTCCTGCAAGCGGGCTTGCTGCACACCACCCGTCACTTCATCTATGAACCGCTGGTGATCTTCAACGATATGCAAGGGGGCAAACCCGTCTATCGTCTGGCCACCAACTATGCATTCAGCGATGACCTGAAATCCGTCACCTTCGATCTGCGTGACGGCGTGAAGTGGTCTGACGGCGAAGCCTTTGATGCCGATGACATCATCTTCTCCTTCAATCTGGTCAAGGCCAACAAGGCGCTGGATGAGCGCTCAATCTGGACCCAGATCAAGAGCGTCGAGAAGCTGGCCCCCAACAAGGTCAAATTCGACCTGACCGAGGTCAACACCAACGTGGTGAACGATCTGGTGCTGGTACCTATCGTGCCGGAGCATCAGTGGAAATCGGTGAAAGATCCGGTTGCCTTCACCAACGACAAGCCGGTTGGTACTGGCCCCTTCACCGAAGTGGACAACTTCTCCGCCCAGCTCTATACCCAGTGCCGCAACCCGCACTACTGGGATAACGCCAACCTCGCCATCGACTGTATCCGCATGCCGCAGATGGCCACCAACGATCAGGTGCTGGCTGCTGTCATGAAGGGTGACATCGACTGGTTTGGCTCCTTCGTACCGGATATCGAGCGCCTCTACGTCGGCAACGATCCGAAGAACAACAAATACTGGTTCCCGGCCTCCGGTACCGTGGCGTTCAACGTCAACTTCCAGACCAAGAACCCGGGCAATAACGAAGCCTTCAACGACATCAACTTCCGCCGCGCCTTCTCCATGGCGATGGACCGCCAGTCCATGGTGGATATCGCGGGCTACGGCTACCCCACCGTCAACGAGTACCCGTCAGGTCTGGGCAAAGCCTTTGACTCCTGGAACAACCCGGAAGTGGACAAGAAGTACGGCAAGTACAACAAGTTCGATCTGGAAGGGGCCAAGGCCCTGCTGAAAGAGGCAGGCTACAAGGATTGTGACGGCGACAAGTTCCTCGACACCCCGAGCTGCAAAAAGATCGAGTTCAAGGTACTGGTACCGAACGGCTGGACCGACTGGGTCAACACAGTTCAGATTGGTGTAGAAGGGCTGCAGGCGCTGGGCCTGAACGCCAAGACCGCCACCCCGGAAGCAACCGTCTGGACCGAGAACCTGATCACCGGTGACTTCGATGTCGCCCTGCAGGGTTACTTTGCCGGTGCCAACCCGCACAAGTACTTCGAGACCGCGTTCCACTCCCGCAACATGGGCGACCGTGGCAACCGCTTCGCCGCGCCCCGTTACAAGGACCCCGAGCTCGACAAGCTGATCGATGACTTCACCCAGACCGCCGATGCGGCCAAGCAGAAGGAGATCATGTTCGCCATCCAGGATCGTGTTGGTGCCAACCAGACCATCATTCCGGTCTTCAACAACCCGACCTGGTATGAGTACAGCACCAAGCGCTTCAACGGCTGGTTCAGTGCTGATAACCCGGTAGCCAAACCTCAGCTCCACCCGGACACCCCTGAGCGTCTGCTGCACGTGTTGTCCCTCAAGCCAAACAGCTAAACAATCCCGGCCCCCTGCGGGGGGCCATCTTCCCCGTTAACCCCTTTCTTGCCCGGCACCGCCGGGGTTGGGGTAGCTATACCCGACGCGGGGCAGACTTGCAGTAAAAGGTACTATCATGGGATTCATACTGAGACGCTTTTCCTTCTATCTGGTTGCCTTTCTGGTAGCCGCCACCATCAACTTCCTGTTACCCCGTGCCATGCCAGGGGATCCTGTCTCCGTGATGTTTGCCCGCGCTGGCGCCATGATGGAACCCGCAGCCCTGGAAGCCCTCAAAGCCACCTTCGGCTTTGTCGACGGCCCCATCGGCACCCAGTTTCTCACCTATGTGAAGAGTGTCTTCACCTGGGATCTCGGCACCTCGGTGCGCTTCTACCCGCAGCAGGTCTCTGACGTGCTGGGCCGTGCCATCGGCTGGACCCTGTTTCTGGTCGGCACCTCCACCATCCTGAGCTTCTCCCTCGGTTCCATCGTCGGCATCTTCGCCGCCTGGTATCGCGGCGGCCGGATGGACAGCATTCTCTCCCCGCTCACCCTGGTGATGCAGGCCATTCCGCCGGTGGTGGTCTCCCTGCTCGCCCTGTTCCTGTTCGGGGTAAGCCTCGAGTGGCTGCCCATCGGCTACGCCTACAGCCCGGAGATCAAGGCTGACTGGGGCTGGGAGCACATCAAGAGCATCATGACCCACGCCATCATGCCGGTGCTGACTCTGGCCGTGGTGCAGGTGGGGGGCTTTCTCATCACCATGCGCAACAACATGATCAACCTGCTGGGCGAGGATTACATCACCATGGCCAAGGCCAAGGGGCTCTCCAGCAACCGGGTGATCTTCAACTACGGCGCCCGCAACGCCATTCTGCCCAGCGTCACCGCCCTCTCCATGGCGCTCGGTTTCGTCATCGGTGGCTCTCTCATCACCGAAGTTATCTTCAACTATCCCGGCCTGGGACTGACCCTCTATCAGGGCATTCTGGCCCGCGACTACCCGCTCATTCAGGGGCAGCTGCTCATCATGACCATCACCATGCTCAGCTTCAACTTCCTGGCCGACGTGCTCTACGTCTTCCTGGATCCCCGTCTGCGTACAGGAGGCAAATAAGATGCGTATGCCGACCATTCTCAAGATCCTGCTGGGCAACAAGAAGGCTGCCTGTGGCCTCGCCATCGTGGTTGCCTTCGTACTGATGGCCCTCTTTGCCCCCATTCTGGCCAGCAACGAGCCGACCAAACGGGTGGCTCGCCCGCACCAGCCGCCCAGTGCCGAGTTCGTGATGGGTTCAACCCGCATGGGCCACGATATCTGGGCCCAGTTCACCAACGGTGCCCGTATCTCGCTGCTGGTGGGCTTCAGCGCAGGCCTGCTGGTCTGCACCCTGGCCGTCGCCATCGGCATCACCGCCGGTTACTTCGGCGGTCTGGTGGATGAGTGCCTCACCTTCCTGATGAACGTGGTGCTGGTGATCCCCAACCTCCCCTTGCTACTGGTGCTGGCGAGCTTTATCGGGGAGGCGTCGCCGGCGGTAATTGCCGTGATAATAGGATTGACCTCCTGGGCCTATGGCGCGCGGGTCATCCGTGCCCAGACACTTGCCCTGCGCGAGAAGGAGTTCGTCATCGCCGCCGAAGTGCTGGGCGAGCCGGCCTGGCGCATCATTCTGGTGGAGATCCTGCCCAACCTCATCTCCATCATCGGGGTGAGCTTTATCGGCTCCATCATCTACGCCATCGTCACCGAAGCGACCCTGGAATTCCTGGGTCTCGGCGACCCGACCGTGGTGAGCTGGGGCATCATGCTCTACAACGCCCAGACCTCCAGTGCCATTCTGGTCGGCGCCTGGTGGGAGATCCTAGCTCCCTGCTTCGCCATCGCCACCCTGGGTGCTGGCCTGGCCCTGCTCAACTTCGCCATCGACGAGATCGCCAACCCGCAGCTGCGCTCCCACAAAGGGTTGAGCCGCTGGAAGAAACTGGCCACACCGGTCGCCACACCGCTCTCTGCCGCACAGGAGAAGACAGCATGAACAAGCATCCCCTGCTGTCAGTACGCAATCTTTGCGTTCGACTACATCACCGAAAATGGCGACGTGCGCGCCGTCAACTCGGTGAGCTTCGATATCAGACAAGGCGAGATCTTCGGTCTCGCCGGTGAGTCGGGCTGCGGCAAATCCACCGTCGCCTTCTCGGTAGCCCGGCTGCACAAGCCGCCCGCCTACATCAGCGGTGGCGAGATCCTGTTCAAAGGGGAGAACATCCTCCATTACGGTGACGAGCGGCTGCGCTCCTATCGCTGGCAACAGGTGTCGGTGGTATTCCAGTCCGCCATGAACGCCCTGAACCCTGTGTTGCGGATGGAGGAGCAGTTCTGCGACGTGCTGCTGGCCCACAACCCCGGCATGACCCGTTACGAGGCGATCAAGCGCGCCCAGGAGCTGCTCACCATCGTCGATATCCACCCGAGCCGGCTCAAGGATTACCCGCACCAGTTCTCCGGCGGCATGCGCCAGCGGCTGGTGATCGCCATCGCCATGGCGCTCAACCCCGAGCTCCTGATCATGGATGAACCGACCACGGCACTCGATGTGGTGGTGCAGCGGGAGATCCTGCAGAAGGTCTATGCCCTGAAAGAGAAGTTCAACTTCTCCATTCTGTTCATCACCCACGACCTCTCCCTGATGGTGGAGTTCTGCGATCGCATCGGCATCATGTATGCCGGTGAACTGGTGGAGGTCGCTCCCTCCAAGGCGATCCTGACCGCGCCGCTGCACCCCTATACCAGAGGGCTCGGCAACTCCTTCCCGCCCCTGCACGGGCCGAAGAAGGTGCTGGAGGGGATCCCGGGCACCCCGCTCAACCTGCTGGAGGTGCCGGTCGGCTGCCGCTTTCAGGCCCGCTGCGGCAAGGTGCACGATCGCTGCCGTCAGGAGTACACCAAATTGGCCGAGATCCGCCCCGGGCAACAGACCGCCTGCCACCTCTATGAGGAGCAGGGACTGCAACAAGATTCCGTGATCTATCTGGACAAGGCCGCTGGCTGTTAAGGATGTCTGTCATGCAAATCGCCAAAACCGATGCACCCATCATCGAAGTCCAGCACCTCTACAAGGACTTCCCCATCAACTCCAATGCCATCAAGAGTGGCAAGATGCGGGCCCTCTCCGACATCACCTTCAACCTGCACCGGGGCCGCGCCCTGGCGGTGGTCGGGGAGTCGGGCTCCGGCAAGAGCACCATCGCCAAGATCATCGCCAAGATGTACAAGCTCAGTGCCGGACGCATCCTCTATCGCGGCCACGATCTGGAGGAGTTCAACAAGGGCACCGCCCTGCTGGACTATCGCCAGAGCGTGCAGATGGTGTGGCAAGATCCGTTCGGTTCGCTCAACCCGACCCACACCATCTATCACCACATCGCCCGCCCCCTGCTGCTGCACAGCAAGGTGATCGACAAGAAAGAGCTGCCAGACATGGTCTACGCCCTGCTGGAGAAGGTGGGGCTCACCCCCGCCAAGGCTACGGCGGCCAAGTATCCGCACCAGCTCTCCGGCGGCCAGCGCCAGCGGGTCAACATCGCCCGCAATCTGGCGGTGGAGGCGGAAGTGGTGCTGGCGGACGAGCCCACCTCCATGCTCGACGTCTCCATTCGCATCGGCATCCTCAACCTGATGGAGCAGATGAAGAACGAGCTCGGCGTCTCCATGCTCTACATCACCCACGACATCGCCACCGCCCGCTATGTGGCGGAAGATCTGGCTGTGATGTATGTAGGGCACATGGTGGAGTGGGGCGAGGTGGACGAGATCCTGCACCACCCGCAGCACCCCTACACCCAGCTGCTCATCTCGGCGGTGCCCGATCCGGAGAAGAGCATCCACGCCGAGCTGGAAGGAGGCCGCAAGGGGGAGATCCCGCTCTGGACGCCGGAATCCTGCGGTTGCCCCTTTGCCGGGCGCTGCAATCAGGCGATGCCCCGCTGCAAGGAGGCACTGCCCCCCATCACCAAGCTTGCCGACAACCACTTCGTGCGCTGCTACCTCTACGAGTGAAAGTGAACCCGATACCGGCCGGACAACCCTGTCCGGCCATGCCTCGATACGGGGCGGCCACAGCCCCGTGATGTGCCTCACCGCCCGGCGGTGAACCACAGGAGTAATACCTTGATGGAACTCTTGATCAATCAGGTGGGCTACGAGTGCGACGGACACAAGGTCGCCCTGTTGCAAACCTCCCCCGCCCCTGATCTCGGCGGCTATGTCAGGCTGCAACGCCTCGACGATGGCCAGATCCTGTTTGAAACCCCGCTGCAACCGGCTGGCAGCGTCCCCGGCTGGCAGGGCCGCGCTTACTGGCGTGCCGACTTCTCCGCCTTCAAGGAGCCCGGCCACTATCGGCTGGAGGCGATCACTGCCCAAGGCATAGTCCGCTCCACCCGTTTTGCCATCGGCCAGGATCTGCTGGCCAGCCGCTGTCTCTCCGATGTCCTCCACTACTTCAAGGGCCAGCGCGCCAGCGGCACCTTCGATCGGGCCGACCGCAGCGCCCGCCTGTTTGGCACCGACCAGCACAAAGATGTGCACGGCGGCTGGTTCGATGCCAGCGGCGACATGAGCAAGTACCTGAGCCACCTCTCCTACGCCAACTACCTCAACCCCCAGCAGACCCCCATGGTGGTGTGGGCTCTGCTCAAGTGCCGGGAACTGCTGGCCCCGCGCCGCGATATCGACGGGGTGAACCTCTGCAAGCGGCTCAATGACGAGGCGCTGCACGGCGCCGATTTCCTCTGCCGGATGCAGGATGAGTCAGGCTTCTTCTTCATGACCCTGTTCGACAAGTGGAGCAAGGATCCCGCCCAACGCGAGCTGTGCACCTACGCCACTCAGCAGGGGATCAAATCCGCCAACTGGCAGGCGGGTTTTCGCCAAGGGGGCGGCATGGCCATCGCCGCGCTGGCCCGCGCCGCCCGCGAGAGCGTCAGTGGCGACTTCGATGCCAGCCGCTACGCCGAGGCAGCCAAACGCGGCTACCTGCATCTGTGCGAACACAACCTTGCCTACCTCGATGACGGGGTCGAGAACATCATCGACGACTACTGCGCCCTGCTGGCGGCGGTGGAGCTGACCCGCACCTTCGGCAACGAGTGGCTGAATGAGGCGAGAGCCCGTGCCAGCAAACTCTGTGCCCGCCAGCGCCCTCATCCTGAGCTGGGTCACTACTGGTCGGCCAACGAGGATGGCTCGCGCCCCTACTACCACGCCGCTGAGGCGGGTCTGCCGGTGCTGGCGCTGCTGGAATATCTGGGCGTAGAGCCGGATCAGGGGCACCAGGCCCGGGTACAAACCGTAGTGGAGCAGTCGCTGGCCGCCGAGCTGGCACTGTGCGCACGGGCGGGCAACCCCTTCTCCCTCGCCCGCCAATATGTGAAAGGGGTGGATGAAGCGCCGCGCGTCAGCTTCTTTATGCCCCACAACAACGAGTCCGGTTACTGGTGGCAGGGTGAGAATGCCCGCCTCGCCTCTCTGGCGACCATGGCCTTTGCTGGCGCCCGCCACTTCCCCCGCCAGAGCCAGCCGCTGCTCACTTATGGCCAACGCCAACTCGACTGGATCCTCGGGCAAAACCCCTTCAATGCCTGCATGCTGGCGGGCCACGGCATCAACAACCCCGCCTATACCGCCGGGTATCCCAATGCGCAGGGGGGTATCTGCAACGGCATCACCTCAGGGTTTGATGACGAAAACGACGTGGCTTTTATTCCGGAGGAGTACAAGGATCGGCTGGATCAGAACTGGCGCTGGGGCGAGCAGTGGATCCCCCACGCAGCCTGGTTTGCCCTTGCCATCAGCTGGCAGAGCGCCCTGAGTGCTCGAAATGAGCAGGGAGGTCGCCATGATTGAGTTCTGGGTAGGCGTCGATGGCGGGGGCACCCACACCCGCGCCCGCATTCGGGATCGGGCGGGCAAGCTGCTCGGAGAGGGGCGCGCGGCCGGCTCCAATCTGGAGCTGGGCATCCCCCATGCCCACGCCAATGTGCTGGCTGCCATCGCCAGCGCCCGCCTTACGGCCGGGCTCGGAATAGAGTGCGAACAGCAGATGGGGGTCGGGCTGGCGCTCGCCTCCGCCGAGCTGGCCGACTGCTATCACGCCCTGCTCGAGATGCCCTTCCCCTTCGCCAGCGTCAGGCTCACCTCCGATGCCTTCGGTGCCTGCCTCGGCGCCTTTGGTGGCCGTGAGGGGGCCATCCTGATCGCCGGTACCGGCTCGGTGGGGCTGATCTATCAGGAAGGGCAGATCCGCACCTGTTCCGGCCGCGGCTTCCCCATTTCGGACATAGGCAGCGGCGCCTGGCTCGGGCTGCGCGCCATCCAGCAATCTCTGCTCTGCCACGACGGCATTCTGCCCCCCAGCACCCTCGCCATCCGCTTGATGGATCGCTTCAAGCGGGATCAGGCCGAGGTGGTACGCTGGGCCGCCCGCGCCATTCCGGCGGACTATGGCCACTTTGCCCCCTGGGTATTCGATGCCGCCAGCGATGGCGACGAGCTCGCCAATCAGCTGCTGGACGAAACCTGCGAACAACTGCGGATCCTGCTGGAGGGAATGACCCAGCTCGGTGCCAGACAGATCGCCCTGCTGGGGGGGATTGGCACCCGCCTCGCTCCCCGTCTCGGCCAACTCAACCTGATCCCCCCCCAGGCAGATGCGCTCGATGGCGCCATCCTGTTTGCCCAATCAGAGGATTTTCCATGTCTACACCCCTGATCCACACCCAGGTCGCCCGACGTGACGGAGAGGATGTCTGGTTCACTTTCACCCTATCCCGCATGCCGGATACCCGGTGGAAACTGCACTTCTGTCTGGCTCGCCATATCGACCCCGACTCCCTGCAAGGGGGGGAGCTGGAGCGCCAGAGCGGCAGCTACAAGGTGATTGTCCCGAACGCTGGCAGCTGCGAGCTGCGCTTTTGCTGCCGCCAGACGCCCATCAAGAAGCTCTCCGACATGCCGCAGGGCTTCTTTCTCAGCCTGCCGGAGGCGACCACAGGTGCCCAGCTGCTACCGGTGACGCTGGCGGCGCAGGATCTCGGACTGGAAAACCCGCCGGTAACCCGCCCCGACCTGCCGGATGTCGAGCCCCAGCCCGGTATAGTGCCACAACCGGCCCATCTGGTACTGCTGGAGGGGAACTTCCGGCTGGCCGAGCGGGCTCATGTCAGCGCCCCTCACGATGTGCCGAAGCTGCTGGCCCACTTCAACGAACTCACATCGCTGGCGCTGGAGCAGGATCACGACGCTGAAATCCGGCTGACCGAGGCCAGACTGGCCCCCGAAGCCTACCAACTGACCATCACGCCGCAGGAGGTGGTGATTGCCGCCGCCGACGAAGCGGGCTGGCGCCACGGGCTGGTGACTCTGGCCCAGTGGTATCTGCAACATGGGGAGAGCCTGCCCTGCATCACGCTGGAGGATGCCCCGCGCTTTGGCTTTCGCGGCATTTTTCTCGACTGCGCCCGCCACTTCCACACTCCGGCCACCATCAAGCGCCTGCTCAAGCTGATGAGCCTCTACAAGTTCAACCGCTTCCACTGGCACCTGACCGATGACGAGGGGTGGCGACTCGAGATAAAGGCCTTCCCGGAGCTGACCGACGTGGGGGCCTGGCGCGGCCACGATCTGGCGATCGCCCCCCAGCTCAGTGGCGGTGCCGAACCCTATGGCGGCTACTACACCCAGAGCGAGGTGAAGGAGCTGGTGAGCTATGCCAGTGAGCTCGGCATCACTGTCATTCCCGAGATCGACATTCCGGGCCACTGCCACGCTGCCATCAAGGCACTGCCCGAGCTGCTGATCGAAACGGCGGATCACTCCCGCTACCGCTCGGTCCAGCATTTCGATGACAACGTGCTCAACCCCGCCCTGCCCGGCACCTACCGCTTCCTGGAGGCGGTGCTGGACGAGGTGTGCGAACTCTTCCCCGGCCCCCAGATCCACATGGGGGGTGACGAGGTGCCGACCGGGGTCTGGACCGACAGCCCCGCCTGCCAGCAGCTGATGACCGAGCAGGGCTACGCCGACTGCCGTGAGCTGCAGGGCCATCTGCTGCGGCACTGTCAGCGCTATCTGGCCGCCAGAGGCAAACAGATGATCGGCTGGGAGGAGATCCTGCATGGCGACAAGGTGAGCCGCAAAGCGGCCATCTGTGCCTGGACCAGCTTTCAGGCGGGGCTGGATGCTGCCGCAGCCGGTTATCCGGTGGTGATGGCGCCCGCCCAGTTCCTCTATCTGGATCTGGCCTGGAGCGCCGATATTCATGAACCCGGCCTCTACTGGGCGGGGACCCTCAATCTGGAGCAGGTTTATGCTTGCGATCCTGCCCCAGCCGATTTCCATGCCAACGATAACATCCTCGGGGTGCTGAGCCCCTTGTGGTCAGAATTGATCACCAGCCGTGATCGTCTCGACTACATGTTGTTCCCGCGTATGCTGGCCACGGCCGAGGTGGCCTGGAGCGATCCCGCCCACAAGGGCTGGGAGCACTTCGCCGCCCGCCTGCCGGGTCAGCTGCAGATCCTCGATCAGTTGCAGGTGCGCTACCGGATGCCACAGAGGTAATGTTGTCTCTACTTTGGCGGCCAATTGGCCGCCTTTTTTACGATTAACCAACAAAACATCAACTTCCCCCTACCATTCATCCGCCATTATTGGCAAAATCCAGCCCCCAATGAAGCTGGTCTGCCTCCTGCTGGCGCGAGCCT
Organism: Aeromonas sp. 102P; assembly: GCF_051920345.1. Lineage (NCBI taxonomy): Bacteria > Pseudomonadati > Pseudomonadota > Gammaproteobacteria > Aeromonadales > Aeromonadaceae > Aeromonas > Aeromonas sp. 102P. The sequence continues at coordinate 4,007,584 of NZ_JBQBCZ010000001.1, forward strand.
GCGGCCACCTCCAGATCTGCTACAATAACAACGACAACATTATCAACAAGAACATCGGAGCGTATTCCTATGGCCCGCAGAGACGTCCATACCCTAGATAGCGAAGTGGAGTTTCCTGCCGACGTACAACTGGTCTCCACCACTGACCTGCGCGGGGTGATCACCTACGCCAACCCGGCCTTTTGCGAAATCGCAGGCTACACGGTCGATGAACTGGTGGGACACAACCACAATCTGGTACGCCACCCCGACATGCCCAAGGCCGCCTTCGCCGATCTCTGGGCCCGCCTCAAGGAGGGCAAACCCTGGCGCGGTATGGTAAAAAACCGCTGCAAGGATGGCCGTTACTACTGGGTAGATGCCTATGTGACCCCCATCTATGAAGGCAACAGGATCAGCGGCTACCAGTCGGTACGCTGCAAGCCCGAGCCCCAATTCAAGCGCATCGCCGCTCAGACCTACCAGGCACTGCTCAAGGCCGAGCGCGGCAACAGCAGCAACCTCCCCTCTCTTGCCAAAGTACGCACCCCGGCCATTACCCTGCTGCTGCTCGGCCTGATGGGCTGGACCTTCGCCAGTCAAGGGGCCATGACCGTCCTGCTGATGCTGCTGCCCCTGTTGCTTATTGGCGGAGCCTACTGGCGCGAGCTCTTTGCCCTGCCCCACTATCTGCAGAAACTGGGCCGTGAATATGACAGTCTGACCCGGCTGGTCTACTCCGGTGACAACCCCGGCGCCATTGCCGATTTTCATATCAAGATGCTTCAAGCCCGCATCCGAACCGTGTTGGGACGGATCAACGATGCCACGGCACCTCTGCAAACCCTGGCCATCAATCTGAAGCAGGCCTCTCATCAAGCCTGTCTCGATATCAACGAGCAAGATGCCCAGACCCAGCAGATGGCTACGGCTATGACTCAGATGGCCAACACAGCTCACGAGATCGCCCGCAACATTCAGGACTCCAACGGTCAGGTCAACGAAGCTCGCAATCGTTGTGAACAAACCAACCAGCAGTTGAACCAGACCGAGCTGCAGATCGAACAGCTCGCCAAACAGGCTGAGCTGGCGTTCAACTCGGCAGTGGAGCTCGCCAGCGAATCCGAACGGATTGGCAGTGTCATGGGCGAGATCCAGGGCATCGCCGAGCAGACTAACCTGCTCGCCCTCAACGCCGCCATCGAAGCGGCTCGCGCCGGGGAGCAGGGCCGTGGTTTTGCGGTGGTCGCAGACGAGGTGCGAACTCTATCGACCCGCACCCACAAGGCGACCGAGCAGATCCAGGGCAGCATCAAGCAGATCCAGCACACGCTGGGACGTTGGAAAGGGATGATGCAGGAGAACCTGCAGCAGACCCGCGCATGTGCCGAGATGACCCGCCAGGGCGCCAGCAGCCTCCATACCGTGCTGACAGAGATAGAGCTGGTCACCGAACACTCCACCCAGATCGCCACCGCTGCTGAGCAGCAACAAGCGGTCGTGGAGGAGATCAGCCGCAGCATCCACCAGATCTCCGAGTACTCCCACGCCAACAGTCAGAAGATGCTGGATGTCGATCACTCCAGTCAGGCTCTGCTGGAACGGGCCAAGCAACTGAAGGGGCTTAGCCAGACCTTCGGCTGAATCATTGCCAGCTCCATGACAGAAGCGCCACAATGGCGCTTCTGTTGTTTTTGACGAATCGGGTCTATGAGCATTGAATCAAGTCCATCGTGACTGCTCCCCGCCGCAAGCGGCGAGGCTTCCCACTTCTTAGGCCGCTACTGCCGAATTGGCAGATTTACGCTGGCCTCCATGGGTAGAAACGACGTGTCCCGCCGCTTTTAATTCCAATATGCCTTGCTGTCGGATGTTCATGGCCGCGTTGATATCCCGGTCATGCTCCGCATTACATGCTGGGCAAGCCCAACTGCGCTGATGCAATGGCATTTCAGGCATCTTGTGCCCGCAGCAGCTGCACAGTTTCGAGCTGGCAAACCATTGGTCTAGCTTGACCACGTGTCTCCCCTGCGCCTCTGCTTTGTACTCCAGCTTCATGATAAATCCATGCCAGCCCGCATCTCCTATGGCTCTGGCTAGGTTGTGATTCTTCATCATGTTCGCTGATTTCAATGTCTCTACGATGACCGCTTGGTTTTCGTCAACCATCGTTCGGGAGAGTTTGTGCTGAAAATCGGCGCGGGCGTTGGCTACACGTTCGTGCAGGGCGGCCAGCTGTATCCGTGCCTTCGCTCGGTTGGCGCTGCCTCTTTTTTTGCGAGATAACGATTTTTGCTTGCGCCGCAGATTGCGGCTGGCATTGATAAGGTGACGCGGGTTGTCGATCTTCTTGCCGTTGGACGCGATGAGATAGTGAGACAGCCCCATGTCGCAGCCTGTCACATCTGTGATGAGTGTCGGCTTGGCGGGCGCTTCGCAGCCATCATCACTGAGAATTGACGCGTAGTATTTCCCTGTCGGGCCACGGCTGATCGTGATGCTAGAGATTGTTCCTTTGATGTCCCTGTGGAGCACTGCTTTGATCGGCGTCATCTTCGGTAGCTGGATAGCATCGGCCAGTACCTTCCCGTTGGGGTGGTAGCTCGATTGCCTGCCCCGTTTGCTCTTGAAAGTCGGCATCCGAGCCTTGAGCTTAGGGTTGAAAAAGTTGGCAAATGCTTTGTCCAGATTGATCACTGCCTGTTGCAAGGCGAGGGAATCGTACTCTTTGAGCCAGGCATATTTGCGCGATTTTTTTGCCACCGCTAGTAGCGGTTTCAAGTCACGCTTGGGCTTCAGGGATACACCACGGCGCTTGAACATGTGCCGTTGAATACGAAGAGCCTTGTTGTACGCAAACCGCACAGCTCCGAACTGGGCATTTAAAAATGCAGCCTGTTCGTTTGTTGGGTAAAGGCGTACTTTAGTAGCTCTTTTCACGGTCACTGCTCACTGATAAAGTTCAGGCACTATATGCTTTAATTCGAGACATTTCAAATGAGTGAGCACAACATTGATTTCACTGGCTATCTGCGCAAACGTCATTCCGTCAGCAAGCTGGTTGTGCATTTAATCTTCACCACAAAGTACCGCCGCAAACTGCTCGACGGCACCATGATCGAACAGATGCGCCACGCGTTTTTGTCCGCAGCCGAGAAGTTGGAGGTGGAGATTTTGGAGATGGATGGAGAAGCCGATCACGTTCATCTTCTCGTTGCTTATCCGCCCAAGCTGTCCATCAGCGTGCTGGTCAACAATTTGAAGTCAATCAGCAGCCGCCATGTGCGGATTTTGAATACGCATCTACGGAAACAGAGCAATAGTGGGATGCTGTGGTCACGCTCTTACTTTGCCTGTAGCGCAGGAGGGGCCACTATCGAAACGCTGAAGGCGTATGTGGCATCGCAGAAAACACCAGATTAGCTCCCCTTATATCCCCGCCCGATTGGGCGAGGGTTTACGGGGCATTTGCTCATTGAACAAAGCTGCCCGTATCGAAGCGATCATCGCCCTGATCCCGGCAGGCCGGGTGGTCAGCTATGGTCAGGTGGCCGATCTGGCGGGGCTGCCCGGACGGGCAAGACTGGTAGGCAAGGTGCTGCGGGAAACCGACAAGGTACTGCCGTGGCATCGGGTACTGGGCGCGGCGGGCACCATCTCGTTACCGAAAGGGTCGGCGGGCTTCGACAGACAGACGGGATTGCTGCAGGAAGAGGGCGTGCCCGTGATTGGTGGACGGGTCAGAATGAAGGAGTGGCAATGGCAGCCCGATCTGGCCGAGCTGCTTTTTTTACTGCCGTTTTGAGGGGATCACGGCCGGATCACTCCAGCGGCGCCAGGATCTCGTCGCTGCGCACCTGCACCGGTATGGTCTCGTCCGCGCGCTGCAGCAGCACCAGCAGACTCTGCCGGTCAACCTCCAGCACATAGGCCGCCCCTTCCCGGGTCATGCAGCTCATGCCCGGCCGGATCTCGTTAATCTCCATCTCAACCTCCTTGTCTACTTCGCGATTGACGACAGCTGCACTCCTTGCAGCTGTCTCAGTATACCGCTATCCATAAGCAAAGAGGCCCCTTGTCGGGGCCTCTTTTCATCAGGCTTTTTTAGCCTTTGGCAAACTCTCTTGCCAGGTACCGTTGTCGTAGTGAGCGGTCCAACCGGTCGCCTTGCCGTTGACCTCGCTCATCACGTACTGCTCCTTGGTCTTGCGACTGAAGCGCACGATAGCGGGGTTTCCGTCCGGATCGGTGAGCGGGGCTCCCGCCAGATACTTGTGCTTGGCCGAGATGCGATCCTTGAAGCGCTTGAGCTCTTCCACCAGCGGCGCGCGGGTCTCGCGGGATTTGGGGAAGTTGCTGGCCGCCAGGAACAGACCGGCAGCCCCGTCACGCAGCACAAAGTGAGCATCGGACTGGGTGCACTTGAGCTCCGGCAGCGGCACCGGATCCTCCTTCGGCGGCGCGATGTCGCCATTTTTCAGGATCTTGCGGGTGTTCTTGCAGGTCTCGTTGGTGCAACCCATGTACTTGCCGAAACGGCCGTTCTTGAGCTGCATTTCGCTGCCGCAACGGTCGCACTCGATGCTCGGCCCTTCGTAGCCCTTGAGCTTGAACTGGCCCTTCTCGATCTCGTAGCCATCGCAATCCGGGTTGCGACCACAGACGTGCAGCTTGCGGCTGTCATCGATGATGTAGGCATCCATCGCTGTACCACAGGCGCCGCAGCGGTGCTTGGCGCGCAGCGCTTCGGTTTCCGCCTCTTCGCCGTCAGTGGCGGAGACAAACTCGTCGGCAGAGACCAGGTTGATGGTCTTCTTGCAGCGCTCTTTGGGCGGCAAAGCATAGCCGGAGCAGCCGAGGAACACGCCGGTGGTGGCGGTACGAATACCCATCTTGCGGCCGCAATCCGGGCAGTCGATGTCGGTCATCACCATCTGGTTGGCACGCATGCCGCCCTCTTCGGGCGCCTTGTCAGCCTTCTCCAGCTCCTGGGTAAACTCGGCGTAGAAGGCGTCCAGCACCTTCTTCCATTCCAGGCTCCCTTCGGCGATGCCATCGAGCTTGTCTTCCATCTTCGCGGTGAACTCGTAGTTCATCAGCTCAACGAAGTTCTCCACCAGACGATCGGTGACGATCTCGCCCATCTTCTCGGCAAAGAAACGGCGGCTCTCGACCCGCACATATCCGCGATCGACGATAGTGGATATGATGGAGGCGTAGGTTGACGGACGGCCGATGCCGCGTTTTTCCAGCTCGCGCACCAGCGCAGCTTCAGTGAAACGGGCAGGCGGTTTGGTGAAGTGCTGGCGCGGATCCAGCTTGACCAGTTTCAGCACCTCGCCCACGGTCACCGCCGGCAGCTGGCTATCTTCGCCCTTGCGACCCATCGGCGGCAGCGCCTTGGTCCAACCGGCGAAGCGCAGCGTACGACCACGGGCCTTGAGCTCGAACTCGCCCGCCTTGACAGTCAGGGTGGAGGAGTCGTACTGAGCCGGGGTCATCTGGCAAGCAACGAACTGACGCCAGATGAGGTCGTACAGACGCATGGCATCCGGCTCCATCCCTTCCAGCATCTCGGCAGTCACCTGTACGTTGGAGGGACGGATCGCCTCGTGCGCTTCCTGGGCATTGGCCTTGGCACCATACAGATTCGGCTCGGCTGGCAGATAGGCCGCGCCATACTGCTCGCCGATATATTCACGCACCGCTTCAACCGCCTCTTTGCTGAGGTTGGTGGAGTCGGTACGCATATAGGTGATGTAACCCGCTTCATAGAGACGCTGGGCCATCATCATGGTCTTCTTGACCCCAAAGCTCAGACGGGTAGAAGCCGCCTGCTGCAGGGTGGAGGTGATAAACGGCGCGGATGGCTTGGAGCCGGTCGGCTTGTCTTCCCGGTTCACCACCTTGTAGTCGACCCCTTCCAGGGCCGCCACGGCAGCGAAGGTCTCGGCCTGGGTCACTGGCTTGAAGTCAGCCCCGTTGCGGCTGACCACTTCCATCCGCAGATCGCTCTTGTCGGCAGTCAGCAGGTCGGCATTGAGATCCCAGAACTCAACCGGAACGAACGCCTTGATTTCGCGCTCTTTATCGACGATGAGACGCACCGCAACAGACTGCACCCGACCGGCGGAGAGACCACGAGCCAGCTTTTTCCACAGCAGCGGGGAGACCATGTAACCCACCACGCGGTCGAGGAAACGACGGGCCTGCTGGGCATTGACGCGGTCAATATTGAGTTCGGATGGCTGGGCAAACGCCTCCTTGATGGCGCTCTTGGTGATCTCGTTGAACACCACGCGCTTGTAGCGGCTGTCATCGCCACCGATGATCTCGCGCAGGTGCCAGGCGATCGCCTCTCCTTCTCTATCCAAGTCGGTTGCGAGATAGATGGTGTCGGCTTTCTCGGCCAGACTTTGCAACTCGCTGACCACCTTCTCCTTGCCGGGCAAAATCTGGTAGTTGGCCTGCCAGCCAGCGGTCGGATTGATACCCATCCGGGCAAACAGGGCCTTGCGATCCTTGGCAGCCTTCTCGGATTCGCTCAACTTGATGCCGCGAATGACAGGTTTCTTGGGCTCGGTGCTGGCGCTGCCGCTGGTGGGCAGATCGCGAACATGACCAACGCTGGATTTCACCACGTAGTCCTTGCCCAGATATTTGTTGATCGTCTTGGCCTTGGCCGGAGACTCCACTATGACCAGTGATTTGCCCATGCTGTAACTATTATCCTCATTGCACCCGACGGGGTTGGTGTGCGGTTTTGTGGGGCTGTATAAGAGATTTGGCGCGAAAAAGCAATCTTGTGAGCAAATTTGCCTGACCAGCCCGAACCACACGGCTTCTTTTATTGCTTCTTTATTTATTAATGCGAAGGCAACAGGCCGGACGCAACCGCTTTTTCAATTTTCTGCCATACCGCCCCTCTTTTTATATCTGAAACGACATAAAAACGTCTGCTGGTTACCGGCTTGTTACAAAAACATAAAATCTCTTTATAATGGCCCAACCCCGACGCATTGCGCGCGGAAGGAACCGCTACCCATCATAAAAATCGAAAGGATGTACTCAATGAAGCACTTCGAGGTCAATTTCGACGGTCTGGTCGGCCCGACTCATAACTATGCTGGCCTCTCCTACGGCAACGTTGCCTCCCAGAGCAATGCCCAGGAGGCTTCCAATCCGAAAGAGGCCGCCAAACAGGGGCTGCGCAAGATGAAGGCGCTGACTGAGCTTGGCATGACCCAGGGGGTACTGGCGCCACAAGAGCGCCCCGACCTCGCCACCCTGCGCCGCCTCGGCTTCACCGGCAACGATGCCCGGGTGCTGGAGCAGGCCGCCAAGCAGGCTCCCGCCGTACTGGCTGCCTGCTATTCGGCCTCCAGCATGTGGACTGCCAACGCCGCCACCGTCTCCCCCAGTGCCGATACCCAGGATGGCCGCATTCACTTCACCCCCGCCAACCTGACTAACAAGTTTCACCGCTCCCTGGAGCCGGACGTCACGGGCCGTATCCTGCGAGCCGTGTTCAACAATGATCGCCACTTCAGCCACCACCTCCATCTGCCGGAGAATGACCACTTCGGCGACGAGGGGGCGGCCAACCACACCCGCCTCTGCCGTGCCTATGGTGAGGCGGGGGTCGAGCTGTTTGTCTATGGCCGCAGCGCCTTTGACTACTCCCGCCCGGCGCCGAAGCGCTACCCGGCCCGCCAGACTCTGGAAGCAAGCCAGGCCATCGCCCGCCTGCATGGCCTTGGCGAGGAGAGCGTGGTGTTTATTCAGCAAAACCCGGAGGTGATCGATCAGGGGGTATTCCATAACGACGTGATCGCGGTGGGCAACCAGAACGTGCTCTTCTTCCACCAGCAAGCGTTCCTCAACACCGAAGCGGTACTGACCGAGATCAGCGGCAAGTTTGGCGAGGGGGATTTGCACTTTATCGAAGTGCCAACCGCCGAGGTATCCGTGCTGGATGTGGTGAAATCCTACCTGTTCAACACCCAGATCCTCACCCTGCCGAGTGGCGAGATGGCCATTATCGCCCCCACCGAGTGCCGCGATAATCCGGCGGTGTCGGCCTATCTTGGCAAGCTGCTGACGCAGGAGACTCCGATCAAGGCGGTCCACTATATGGATGTGAAACAGAGCATGCGTAATGGTGGCGGCCCGGCCTGCCTGCGACTGCGGGTTGCCATGAACGATCAGGAACTCGCTGCGGTCAATCCGGCCTGCCTTATCAACGACAGCCAGTTTGCCCGCCTCGATGGCTGGGTCGATCGTCACTACCGCGACCGCCTGACCCTCGATGACCTGCGGGATCCGGCACTGGTGCAGGAGTCCCGCAGTGCGCTGGACGAGCTGACCCAGATCCTGAAACTGGGTTCGATCTACCCGTTCCAGCGCTAGATGTGATGCCCGAGAAGACCGCCGACGCTAGCGGTCTTCTGCTATCTGCCTTGTCTTCAGCGCGATCGCCAACTTGCACAGATGCTGTTTTGTGCAGAAAAGCAGCGCACAACTTGCTGATAAGCTTGAATTTTGAGCTGGATGTATCAAAAAATCGACGAACAGTCATTTTTTACTGCCAGATGCCTCATCAAGGGGTTCACAAAGCCTCTGGATCTGATAGTATGCGCCTCGCACTTGGGGAGGGGTTCCCGAGCGGCCAAAGGGATCAGACTGTAAATCTGACGGCTCTGCCTTCGAAGGTTCGAATCCTTCTCCCTCCACCATTCAAGTGCAAAGTAGTGACAATCAGGAAATACCCCGTGGAGGGGTTCCCGAGCGGCCAAAGGGATCAGACTGTAAATCTGACGGCTCTGCCTTCGAAGGTTCGAATCCTTCTCCCTCCACCATTTCCCTGATTGAAATGGCTGAATACAATTTGCTTTACCCCCGTGGAGGGGTTCCCGAGCGGCCAAAGGGATCAGACTGTAAATCTGACGGCTCTGCCTTCGAAGGTTCGAATCCTTCTCCCTCCACCATCATTCAAGAAAACCCGGCCTCGCGCCGGGTTTTCGCTTTCTGCCATTCCCCTCACACTTTTTCGGTCTTGTCAGATCTGACAGTTGCAATTGCATCCCATCTTGCTCATCGTGGCATCATCGACATCAGAGTGTTCATATCATGTTTGAAGTCTGGGACGAGCATGGTCACGCCACCGGTCTGACACTGCAGGCGCTCAAAGTCAGAATCAGCAACGACTATCAGGGTGATCTGATGGTGCGCTACAGCAACAAGCTGGGACTCCCCACGACCCTCTTTCTGACCATCCATCAAGGTGTTGCCTATCAGCGCTTCAAAGCCGGCTCGCCAAAACTGGATTGGGAGTGGCTGGCCACCGCAGGCAATGGCCACAGCCCCCGCAATTTTATGAGTGAACAGTTCCCCTTACTCCAGTTCTCCCTCGATAACTGAGTGCCCATCTCGCTCGCTCAATAACGTCAACTCACCGATGATTTGCTGTAATTGGGCACGAAAGCGTGTCAGCTCATCAGTACAAGCTGGCGATCCAAACTGGCGGATTTTTTCTTCCAATTGCCATGCCTGCTCAGCCAGCTGCGGCGCCATCATCATACTGATGGTTCCCGCCTGACGATGTACCCAATTGGCCAATCCATTGTCATCAAGTGGCTCCTGTGCCATCGACTGTTCAAGCTCCTGGCGAAAAAGCGGAAACATCTGCCGCAACTTGTCACCTTGCCCAAAGAATGCCGCCATGGCCGTGACATCAATCAAGGTTGGCGCGGGTAAGATTTGCCACTTCTGCAACATCTGACGCAGAGCATCCTGCAGCACCGGCTTGCCCAACAGATCGTCCATGCCAGCGGCAAAACAGCGCTGAGCCTGTTCTGGCAACACATTGGCCGTCATGGCGATGATCAGCAGCCGCTCGCCTGTTTCTGCAGCCCGTATCCTGCGCGTGAACTCATAACCATCCATCACCGGCATCTGGCAGTCACAGAGCACCAGATCATAGGGATGCTGCGCAACCATCTCGAGGGCCTGCTGGCCATGCTCTGCCAGATCACAACTCAGCTCAAGCTGCCTGAGCTGGCGTATCACTAACGACTGGTTGAGGGGATTATCTTCCACCAGCAATACCCGATAGGGCTGCATGGGTGCGCTTTTTCGCATCGCTTTCGTTGCCGTCCCGTCGCTCAAACCAAGTTGGCGATAGCAAACTTCTCGCACCGCATGCCAGGTCATGGGATTGCTGTTGAGAATGTAACCCCCCTCATCACAACGATAGCCGAGGGGGGTTGCCAACGGCAGCACCCGGATGAGCCCATTGCCTGCCAGCTCATGGTCTGTGAAACGCAACTGAGCATCACCAGACTCCAACGTTCGTGTTACCCCCAAGGCATCAAGATGCAACAACAGGGTGTGGCACAGCTTATCGTCATGGAGATCGATATGGGCTTGCATGCCATTGAGGTGAAGATCCGGCTCTCGCTGTGCCAGAACAGGCAGCGTGACCGTCAGGCTGATGAAAGTGCCCAGCCCAGGGGCACTCTCCAGCCGGATCTCGCCACCCATCAAGGTGGCCAGAGTCTGGCAGATACTCAGCCCCAAGCCGGTACCACCATAACTGCGGGTGGTGGAGCTCTCTGCCTGTTCAAAGGCATTGAAGATCCGGCCAAGCGCCTCTGGGCTCATACCGATGCCGCTGTCGCGCACACCGAAGCACAATTGCTGTTGCCCCTCCCCCTGCGACAGCAGTTGCACCGAGATCTCTATAAAGCCCCGCTCGGTAAATTTGATGGCATTACTGACAAAGTTGAAGAGGATCTGGCGCAGACGCAGCGTATCACCACTTACCCGAGCCGCCACACCGGCATCCGCCCAGAGATAGACGCGCAACCCCTTGCGATGCACCTCGCTCACCGTCATGGTCAGCACACTGTCGAGCAGCTCCCGGACAAGAAATGGAGCCTCTTCGAGTTGCATCTTGCCCGCCTCCAGCTTGGCGAAGTCGAGCACGTTGTCGATCAGCGCATGCAATCCCTGGGCACCGCGGTTGATAACCTCCACCATCTGGCGCTGATCCTGGGTCAGCTCGGTAAAAGTGAGCTGTTCCGCCATACCGATAATGCCATTCATAGGCGTGCGAATTTCGTGGCTCATGGTGGCCAGAAACTCCCCTTTCTGGGTGGCGGCAGACTCCGCCTTGGCCTTGGCTCTGGCCAATGCAGCCTCAACCTGATGGCGACGGACTATCTCCTGACGCAGCCGCCAGTACGCCACCGACAGCACCAGAATAAAGAGCGTAATCGCCACCCCGGCGGGCAGCAGGGTACGCACCAGTTTCGCTCTGGGGATCCCTTCGCTGTAATTGAGCGCCAACCAGCTGTTGCGTATCTGGCGCTTCTCCTTGTCGCTCATGCTGGCAAGCACCCGGTTGACCAGGGGCAGCAAGGGGCTGTAAGGCTCACGTACCGCAACGGCCAACTCATCTTTGAAGGGGGTGGGCGCGGCAATATGAAGTCGGTCATCAAACTGCTCGGTGACAAGACGGGAAACCACCACCAGATTGCCGATATAGGCATCTCCCTCACCTGCTGCAACACGAGCGAGCCCCTCGCCAGCGCTCTTGGTCGTGATCAGTTTCAGGTCAGGCACCAGTGTCCTTAGCTGGGGGATCAGCATACTGTCGGTCAACAACAACTTTTTACCGGCCAGATCAGAGAGATCCCCGATCGGAATACTACCGCGCGCCGTCACCAGCACCATCGGGAATGATGCAAAGGGCTCGCTGGCATGCCAACCCACCAACCGCTCAATGATGCGGGTGGGTAATACCGCCAGATCCACATCGTGATGCAGCAGCAACTGCTGCAGATCGGGCCAGCTCTGCACTGGCACACGGCTGTATGCCAGCCCCAACTTCTCTTGCAGCACGTCCAGATAATCCGCCATCAAGCCGACCGGATTGCCACCCTCATCGTGATAAGAGAAGGGCACCCAGCCGGGGATCAATCCCAACGTTAACGGCGGCAGCATCGAGAGCCATGCTCGCTCATCAGGACGCAGCAAGAAATTGCTGTGCCCCATAAAGTTGGGCTCCAGGCTCTCCCCAAGCCAGCGTCTCTCCAGTTCACTGCGCGCCTCGACCGTCAGCGCCTGAATTGCCGTATCAAGCCGGATAGCAAGGGAGTGTTTCTGGCTGGCGACGCCAAGATGCAGGGTTTCCATCAACAAGGGAGACTGGGCAACCACCACCAACGCCGGGTGACGCTCGATAAACAGATTGGCCACATGAAGGTTGCCGATGTAGGCATCTGCCCGACCTTGCTCAACCGCCAGCAATGCACGGTGCGTATCGACAAAGAGTCGCGGTGTGACATTGGGATAGTGCAGCTTGACCAGCTTCTCGGTCAGAAAGCCTTTTTCGATGGCAATGCTTGCGGACTGCAAGCGGCTCACATCCCGAAACAGGGGGCTGTCCTGACGAACCACCACCACGGTCGGCGAAGTGTAGTAAGGCAGGCTATAGGTGACACACTGACGCACCTCAGAATTAAATGCATCGAGCAGGATATCCAGCTTGCCACGGCAGGCATCGGCATACATGGTTTTCCAGTCAGGGTAGACCTGCCAGGCAATCCGGTAGTCAAGCTTTTTGGCTATTTCCTCCATCAATTCAACACTGAAGCCAGCGGCGACCTTGCCGTCCCACTGCTGGAATGGTCCCCATCCGCCAGCCAATATGCCCACTTCAATCGTTGGTACAGAATGTACCTCCGCCGAAAATACGGCAGGCGTCAAGGAAAAAACAGCGACAATAATTATGAATCGTTTGATTAATGACATAAGCAAACAATACATAGACATAACGATTCACATATATTTGTCAAAAGATATATGCTCCTAAAAAAATGGGGTGCGCACGGTAGTATAGAAATGTTAGCTTTGGTAGCCTGAATATTATTCACCGTTTTATAAGAGGCTCATCCATGTCCTTCAAGATTATTCTTGCTGATGACCACCCCTTGATTCTGACCGGGATCCGTAGCCTGATTGACCAGATAACACCCCATTGTGAAGTGATCGCCGAGGCATATCAGGTATCTGACTTGCTGAAATTATTGCAACAGCATCATTATGATCTGTTGATCACTGATTTCAGCATGCCGGGAGATATCCGCTGTGATGGACTGGTGATGATCCAGCAGTTGCGTCGGGATTATCCAAACCTGCCCATTATTGTGCTGACCCAGATCCAGAACAGCGCCATCTTGCAATCCCTTATTCAGGTTGGGGTCAACGGTCTGATACTGAAAAAATCGGTTATCAATGAACTGGCCGATGCCATTCGCCAGATATTGCTCGGTCATCGCTATATTGGTCCTGCGGTAAAAATACTGCTGGCCAATGCCGGAATCTCTGCTCAAGGCGAACCCCACCCGCTTACACCAAAGGAGAGCGAAGTGGTGCGCCTACTTGCCAGCGGCATGTCCGTCACTCAGGTTGCCGACTATCTTCATCGCAGTGTCAAAACCATCAGCACCCAGAAAAAGAGCGCCATGATACGGCTGGGTATTAGCAGCGATAGCGCCCTCTTTGACTATGCCAAAAGCAGCGGACTCTATTAATCAATAGCCGCATCAAATATCAGGGTAACATCACCTTTAAAGGAGGAGCCAGGGTATTTCATCATCTCGGCGACCGTCCCACCCACAATCTGAAATCGAATCGTACTGGCAGCATTGATAACCGGACTTCCCTGTACATGAAGTACAAATCTGGTTTTATTTTTAGTCAACAGAAACATTTCATTTATGCTGTTAACATAGTGCGTTTTTAAAGGCACTGTTCGCCCCTTGCTATCTTTTAATGCGCACTCGCCACTAGTAGACCATTGATATTGGCAACGAAGTGAGACAGTAAATGGGGCACTAAACCATATTCGAAAAGGAAGATCTTGCTGCAATATGCTTGGCTCTCGCTTTCCACTATGAATCCAATTACTCCACCCACCTGGTGGCAATAAGGTTACTTGGCTATGGCCATCGCTATCTCCTTTGGGAAAATCAACTTTCAATTGATGACGGACTGTCAGTGTAAATTTAAGTTCATGCTCTGTTCCCCCAGAATAGGTTGCATCACCTAGGTCAATATCCTTATTACGCCCCACCATTATTTTTAAACTACCAGTATACTTTCCGTTTGACATAGTCAATGGATTAGGTGCTTTGATACGAAAGCCATAATTCAGCCAATCGACAGAGTATGATGTTCCATCACCAAGTTGGCTATTGTGATAGCACTCAGACGCGCCATTTTGAGCTAAATCATTAATAGAATATAAAAAAAGTTGCCCAGTTACTACAGACCCGAACCACCCCCAAGTACTAAAGCTTTGATAGCAATCACCACCAATAGTATGCATGGGCCATCTATTATTATTGACAATTGGATACTCCATTTTTATTACCTTGGCACCTATATTGGTTGGAATAAATGCCAATTCATGGCGTTCTCCATTGTTGCTATTTGTCAACGTGACCTTTTTAGGCCCAGAAAGTCGATAGTAACTTAGGTAGTTCTGTTTACCCTTCGCCGAATTTATTGTTTTTCCTATCGACACAGGGAGTTTTACTATAACCGATGACTCTAGCGGCTTCAGGGGATCACAATAAGAAATCTCATTGCCGACATCGCACGGAGTGGTGTTGATAAAACGCCCACCACTCACTTCATAACTCTCCGGTTTATAGTCTGCCGTAATATCAATCACATCAGCCAAAGAAGAGTGACTGATAATCAGTAGAACTAATATTTTAATGCTTTTCATTTTTTACAGTAACACCAGGTGAACATATTAACTCTCCCAACATAATAATCTCCGATGCCTCCGTGCGACTCTGCACTCCTGACGAGTTGTTGCAACGGAGAGTGCCATTATGTTCCACGCTAAATTGTGGCTGTCGTCGACTCGCCTCCAGCGCAAAGAAGCCATCGTTTTCGGTAAATGCCCGCCCTATGGGGTTGCTGACCATGGCACCACGCAGCGGCCTATTTTGCTCGTCGAGCAGGCGACCAATCACAGTGACGGTACTTATGGCGTTCACCTGGCCATAACCCACTCCGCCGCGATTAAGGTGGTAGGGGAGCACGGTGGGCTTGATGGTGAGCGGCGTCCCCTCGTGGTCGGCCATCTCCAGTTGCAAGGCACCGCTCTGCAAGGCTGGCACCGAGACCAGATGGCGACCGGGCCCAAGGGTCTGTACGCTGCCGTGATCATCGCTGACCCGGATCCGCGCCGCCTCATCATCGGCCGCAATATCGAGGATCATCGCAGCCTCATTGCCCATGCCGCCCATCTCGCGAGAACCCAGTGCTAGCTCCCCCTCCCGTCCCAGTGCCACCACGCTCTCCAGATTGATACCGCCAGTCACCTGTTCGTTATAGGAGGAGTGCTGGGCAAACAGGTCGCCCCCCAACCAGGGAGCCGCGAAGCGGCCATAGCCGGATAGACCGGTACCATAGCTGTCGTGGGTACTGCCGACGCTGACCTGACGCAACGGGCCCCAATCCACTTCCTGCTGGTAGTTGAGATAGGCACTGCGCTGGGCACCGCCCGAGCGTGAGGTATTGCTGCCCAGCCCCAGCGACAACTGGCGATCATCTCCCCCCAAGTTGATAGTGAGACTCAGCGTGCTACCGCGATCCCGCTGCTGCGCCGTGCTCTCGCTGCCGGGGCGATCGAACAGGGTCACCCCCCAGGTCACCCAACGCCCCCAAAGCCGGTCACTGTAGTGCCATCCCACATCGGCGCCGTTGCCACGGCCAGACTGGTGAGAGACATAGACCCCGAGGGAGCCCCACCGATCCAGCGACTGCTGTAGTGACAAGCTGGACACCGAACTTGCCTCCCCTTGCTTGCGCAGATTGCGTGAATGGCTGGCCACCAGACTGCTATTGCCATGCCAGTAGATCCCCTGCAGATCGTAACCCCATCCCATGCCGACACTCTGGTTGAGGGAGGCAAAGCCGTGGAGCTGACTGGTAGCCTCCCAGTCGAGTGAGAGGGAGTGCTGGGCACGTCTGTCCACATACTGGCTACCCGCCCCCACCACCAGCGAGGGAAGCAGCAGGTGGTTCACCGCAGCACCACCACTGGCGCCTTCCAAATCGCTATCTCCCTGCCGCACCAGCCAGCGGGTCTGACGCCCGGCAAAGAGGTTGAAACGCCACGGTTCCTCCGGTGTCTGCCAGTTGGAGGGTTTGTAGATCATCTCGCGCCAACGGCGGGTCTCCTGACCATCCTCAAGCAGCCGCAGCTCCACCTCGTAGATACCACCAGGTAGCGAGCGGGTATCGAGCGCCTGCAGACCGGATACGACCGGCTGGGACTGGATCAGGTTGCCGTCCCGATAGATCTCCACCATGCCCGGCCGTGCCGGTGCCACCTGGATCGGCGCCAGACTGGGTACCCCGCGTTCCCGGCGCAGCAGATCCGAGCTGCCCCACATCACACCAAGCACTGTAGGCGTCGCACCACTGTAGTAGTTGGGCTGACGCACCAACCCCTGCGCCGAGGGAAAGAAGAAGCCGAGACGATAAAAATTGGCCTCATGGAGCCGTTCTCCATAGATCTGAGCCATCCCCAGATCAGTTGGCCCACTCTCTTGCCAGGTGGCATCCCCCTCCATAAAAGGGGTCCACTGTCCCCAGCTGCCCTCCAGCTGAAGGTTGTAGTGTCCATTGCGCTGGCTGCCTTGCACCAGGTTCAGCTGGTTCTGGACGAGCAACCCCTTGCTCTCTTGGGGCAACGCCATAAAACGCTGATCCCGCGCTCCCTGCTCCACCTTACCGGTCAGTATCGAGAGCTGGGACTCCTCCAGGCTGTATTGCAACCCCACTATGCCTTCAGGACAGGCCCGGCCACACTCGCCGAGCGGCAGATGGCTTCCCAACTTGCTCAACCAGCGTTCGCGTGCTCCCTCGTCAAACTCGCTCTCCTGCACATCCATCAGTGAGAGCAGTTGTACCGAGTTATCGCGCCCGAGCAGCACCTCCCCATCCCCCAGCAGGCGACCGTCGACAGTGACTCGCACCATCAGGGGGACACCAAAAAAGTGCTCTTCAAACCCGTCCGGCAACTGCCGCGCCTGCTGCAACAGCAGTGCCGGATCTGCCGCCATCAGCGGGGTAGAGAGCAACAGCCCTAGCAAGAGAAGAGGGGAGCGAATCATGATTAACAACCTGAATAACAACCGGAATAACAAGGGGCCGAACGGCCCCTTGGGTCTTGATCTGTTATGAATTTAGGTAGCTGGAGGGGCTGGCGGCGCCTCGGATTCAAACATCATGCTGACAATTCCCTGATAGTTGCCGGGCTTGTAGCCACCGCTTGGAGCCACGGCCGGAATGATCTCCAGTCCGACTTGTTTGCCGGTATTGGCATCCGCCTGGGTCAACAGCTCGGCGGATGTGGTGGTCAGTGCGATGCCTCCGACCTTGACCGTCAGGCCGATGCTCTCCTTGCCACTCGCCATGGTGGCGGGATAGACCAGATAGCCCTTGATGGGGCCAAGAGTGCTCTTCATCTCCAGCTGCTTGGCCAAGGGATCCAGCTTCTGGTTAAAGGGGTTAAACGTCAGTTTCTGCGGGGTATTCATCCAGTCCCCAACCGGCTGCACATAAAACTTGTCGGTCGGGATCTGCGCCGTCACCGTCACCGTATGCTCGACTCGCTCGGCCGCCATCAGCGAACCGCTCGCCAGCAACAGGGCGGGAAAAAGTGATAACATCTTCATAGCCACTCCTTCAGGTGTGATTGTCTTTCTTGTGATAGGTCGGGATTCAGAGCTTGAACTCCTTGAATACCGATTTTTTCCCTTCGATCAGTTCAAAACGAACCATTCGGGTTGCCTCTTCACTGACCCGCTTTTTAACGCCAGGCAGCAGATGCATCTTCTCCGGCTGACTGCATGACCTCTCTTTTTCGCCACACAGCTCCAGATAATCGAGAATAACGGTGGCATTGCCCCGGTTCTCCACATAAAGGGCCCCGGTTTCACGTTCAATCCGGGTGTCATAACGGGTCTCTTTGGGTGCCACAAACAGAATGGTGCCAAAACCGGTCATGATGCTGACACCGGCACTTATTTGCTGTTGTGGTGGTAATTCGGTTATTTCATCATCCTGTGGCTTGACCGGTACAAAACGCACCCGAAAATAACGTTCCCGCTCCCGCTCTCCCATATAGATAAAGCGGGTGGCCTGCATGCTGCTTGCGGGAATAATCAACCTTGATGGGCTGGTAACCAGCTGACGAACGCCCTCCTCAGGTAACTCCCGCTCCTGTGGCACACCATCAGCACCATATACAATCTCGGCCAGCATTATTTTGACAAAGGCCGTCTCATCACCAATATTTCTAACCCGCTTTAGCAGGGTGGTTTTCTCTGCTGGCATATAGTCATATAAAGTACCAACGCTGATATCCGGCGATGCCAATGCGTTACTGCTCAATATAAACAGCAACAAAACAGAAAATTTATTCATGGGTGTTATCACACTACTAAAATAGGAAAAAGCTCTGTCATATCAGAGACAAAAACGAAGAAATATTTAAAACATTTAAATATGTTGTTTGATTGTTCGTCATTGAGGCCAGTCTAGATAATGCCCGCACCAAACTTAATCGGAATAATCTGATATTGCCAAACTACTTCCCTCTCTATCCCCATCTCAATAATCGGACAATTCCTACAGCCAGACTTCCGTTGCCTCACGTATTATTCGCAGCTATATCCGTCAACAGGTGAGTGCCATGCTTGCGTTCAAAGAAGAGTTTCCGGTCAGTGGCGTGGCATCCCTGACAACAGCGGACATTGCCGTACCCTTTTATCAGCCAATCGTTGACCGGGATCGCCAGATCATCGGCTTTGAAGCGCTGGCCAGACGCTGGGATCCCGCCCGGCAGGGCTACCAGGGCATCGACTTCCTGACTCTGAGCCAGGGTGAAGCTCTGGACATCGATATAGTGATACTGAGAGCGATCTGGCGTGACCTGCCCGTACTGGCACGCCATGCGCCCTGCTCTCTCTCCATTAACTTGAATCCTGCACTTGAGAGCTCGACATACCAGAACCTGCTGTTGCTGGTGATCCTGCAGGCTCGCAAGCTGGGGATAGCGATCTGGTTCGAGGTGCTGGAACATGCGCCGCTCTATCGCAAACATCGGGAGCTGATCGAAGTGCTGCGCAGCCACGGCGCTCATATCGCCTGCGATGATTTCGGCACCCAGGAGTGCAATTTTCAGCGGGTGATGGCGCTCCCCTACGAGATCATCAAGCTGGATCGCTCCCTGCTGCTGCAGGCGAGCAAGAGCAGCCATGCCTTGCGGATGCTGAGCGGTCTGGTGGAGTATCTGCAGCGCTTTGGCATGAAGGTGGTGTGCGAAGGGGTCGAGACCCTGACTCACATCGAGATCGCCAACCTGCTCGGCTGCGACTATCAGCAGGGCTATGCCCACGCCATGCCCGCCCCCCTGTCTCGCTGGGCCTGACAGCGATACACCCCGTCCCTCTTTATCCCTGCCAAATTGCATGATGGCGTGGGGGCGAGTACAATCTCGCACCCCGAATATCTGGCGCATATTTTATAAGCGTGCAGGCTGGATATGCCGTTATCGGGTGGCAGAACACTATGTAATGGCTCGCGCTGCTACTCAATCCATACGGCGCCATCAGGTGGCGCCGTCCTGATTTGCAATCAGATACGAAGAGTCCGACATGTTTAAACCAGAATTGCTCTCCCCCGCAGGTTCCCTCAAGAACATGCGTTACGCCTACGCCTATGGCGCCGATGCCGTCTATGCCGGCCAACCCCGTTACAGCCTGCGGGTGCGTAACAACGAATTCGATCACGAGAACCTGCAACTGGGTATCAACGAAGCCCATGCCCTCGGCAAGCAGTTCTACGTGGTGGCCAACATCCAGCCCCACAACTCCAAGCTCAAGACCTTTATCCGCGACATGCGTCCGGTGGTGGAGATGAAGCCGGATGCGCTGATCATGTCCGACCCCGGTCTCATCATGATGATGCGCGAAGCCTTCCCGGATATGCCCATTCACCTCTCGGTGCAAGCCAACGCGGTCAACTGGGCCACGGTGAAGTTCTGGCATCAGATGGGCCTGACCCGCGCCATCCTCTCCCGCGAGCTGTCGCTGGACGAGATCGAAGAGATCCGTATGCAGGTACCGGAGATGGAGCTGGAAGTGTTCGTCCACGGCGCGCTGTGCATGGCCTACTCCGGCCGCTGCCTGCTCTCCGGCTACATCAACAAGCGTGACCCCAACCAGGGCACCTGCACCAACTCCTGCCGCTGGGAGTACAAGGTGCACGAAGGTAAAGAAGATGACGTGGGCCAGATCGTCCACCGTCAGGAGCCCATCGCAGTGCGTCCGGACAACACGCTAGGCCTCGGCAAGCCGAGTGATGCGCTGGTGCTGCTGGAGGAGTCCAACCGCCCGGGCGAGTACATGAGCGCGTTCGAGGACGAGCACGGCACCTACATCATGAACTCCAAGGATCTGCGCGCCATCGAGCACGTTGAGCGCCTGACCAAAATGGGCGTCCATTCGCTGAAAATCGAAGGCCGCACCAAGTCCTTCTACTACTGCGCGCGTACCGCTCAGGTCTATCGCAAGGCCATCGACGATGCAGTGGCGGGTCGTCCGTTCGATCGCAGCCTGATGGGCACCCTCGAGAATCTGGCTCACCGCGGCTATACCGAGGGCTTCCTGCGCCGTCACAACCACAGCGAATACCAGAACTACGACTACGGCTACTCCGTCTCCGACACCCAGCAGTTCGTCGGCGAGATCACCGGTCGCAAAGGTGACATGGTCGAGGTCGAGGTGAAGAACAAGTTCCTGGTGGGCAACAGCCTGGAGCTGATGACCCCACAGGGCAACGTCCGCTTCAATCTGGAACAGATGGAGAACCGCAAGGGCGAGCTCATCGACACCGCCCCGGGCAACGGTCACGTGGTCTATGTGCCGGTTCCCAAAGATCTCGATGTGAACTTCGGCATCCTGCTGCGCAACCTCGGGGATCGCGAAGACACGCGCAACCCTCATACGGCGGCTTGAGATGGCACTGCTCATCACCGACAAGTGCATCAACTGTGACATGTGCGATCCCGAGTGCCCCAACCAGGCCATCAGCCTGGGTGAGGAGATCTACGAGATCGACCCCGGTCGCTGCACCGAGTGCGTCGGCCACTATGAGAAGCCGACCTGCATCAGCGTCTGCCCCATCGACTGCATCATCTGGGATCCCGCTCACGTGGAGACCGAAGCGCAGTTGATGGGAAAGTTCGTGCGGATGCACCGACAGTAACATCGACTCAGACAGTAAAACGAAAAAAAGGCCGAGCAATCGGCTTTTTTTGATCCTACGTTCAGCGGCTGGCCATCACTTGCCAACCTGTCCAGTGCGCTGGGCTTCCTGCCTTGGGAGTGTTGCCGCGTGGCACTTTTCTCCGGTCCTGAAACTTGAGCAAACCTTCAGCGGTGCTGTTGGCCTTGATATAGTGCTTGCCTATCATGCCCGCGTAGAGGAGGAAGGTCGTGATCAGATCACCCTCAGTTAGCTCTATTCAGGCTGCATCTATTATCGCCGTAAACGACCACTCGGAATTGTTATTTAGATAGCGGTTCTGTTTTTAGTGACTGATTTCATGCTAGGTGGATATCAACCGTAGTTTTTGTGCAATTTGATTACTACTTTTTTTATTATCGCCGTTGACTGATGAATACAACCAGGCTTATGTGCTTCTTCGGGATAGAAGACGGCAAATGAGCCTGGAGACAAGAACAAACTCTGCGGTGTATCGGCAAAATCGCCAAGCTGGTAGTCACCTTCAAGCTGATATTCGGTGCTATTGATAAGCGTATTGCTAACTTGAAACTCGATGCGTTCTTGTCCGGCAATAACCAGTTGAATATCTATATATTCATGATGCAATTCGGCCTGTTTGCTCTGGGCATCAACCGGTGTAATCGTCATAACATTCATAAAGAGTTGGTCGCCATCAAGTTGATGAGAACCATTCTCGATCTTCTGGAGATCATGCTGTAGCGCCAATGTAAGCGCATGGTAAATTTTGGGGGCACTCTCTTTCAGGCGTTCTATAACATCGAGCTGACTAAAAATCATCTTAACCTCCTATTTAATCAATCATGGCCCACAGTGCTGCACCTATGAGTCCTGCATCTTTTTGATGTCTGGCCAGAGACAGGTTGGCCTGATAAGGCGCAGGATAGGTGTTGAGAAATACATTTACCTGATCTAAATAACCCGCTGCCAGTCCAATACTGCCGCCCAGTACAAAAGATTGAATATCAAGACAGGCTCGCAAGTTGGCAATTAACTGTGCGATAGTCTGTGCGGAATCTCTGATTAGCTGTTGCGCTTGCAGGTGCCCCCCTTCTGCCTTGGCAAAAATAGCTTTAGCATCCAGTCCGGCCAAATCGTTGCTGGCTCGTGCGGCAATGGCCCGGCCGGAGGCGATAGACTCGACACATCCGATCCGACCACAGCCACAGGCGGTTTCATTATTGCTCACCGACATATGGCCAATGTGGCCGGCAAAAGCACCTACCCCCATATGCAAGCGGTTATTAATGACCAGCCCGCCCCCCACGCCGGTTGAAATGGTGATAAATGCCATCTCTGAAACCTGCTTGTCTTGTGCCAGGTATTCAGCCCAGGTCGCAGCCTGGGCGTCATTGATGACGCTGCAGGGTAAACCACTTATCTCTGCAATGGTGTTGCTAATAGGGAAGTTGTTTAACCCCCCCAAGTTATCCGGGTTGAGTGCGTTGAGCATCCCATTTTTTATAATCCCGGTTGATGCGACAGCAACCCGACTAGCTTGACCAAGGTAGGGGGTGATAATGG
Organism: Aeromonas sp. 102P; assembly: GCF_051920345.1. NCBI lineage: Bacteria > Pseudomonadati > Pseudomonadota > Gammaproteobacteria > Aeromonadales > Aeromonadaceae > Aeromonas > Aeromonas sp. 102P. The sequence continues at coordinate 4,030,489 of NZ_JBQBCZ010000001.1, forward strand.
CTGCCAACGCCAGTGACATGGCATCGGGATCTTGGCTGGCCGGCGTTTTAATTTCCATGCGCTGTTGTAACACGCCTTGTTCATCAGCGAGGGCTGCCGCTAATTTCGTCCCGCCAATATCAATGGTGAGAATGGACATTATCGTGTTTCCTTGGCGTCTAACAATGCTTGGCAATACCACTGACAGATATATTCGATTCGGGTAATTGCTGACCCCACAGTGACACACCAAGCGCCTTGTTCAATCGCCCGAGCGGCTTGTTGTGGGGAGTTATAACGACCTTCAGCAATCACTTTGCAACCATGCTGACTTAGTTTGGCAACAAGGGCCAAATCCGGTTCGACCGGGGTTTCATTGCCGGTATAGCCAGAGAGGGTAGTGCCAATAAAATCACAGCCGATTTCGTGACAAGCGAGGCCATCTTCAATCGTCGAGCAATCAGCCATGGCTAACAGACCCAAGCTATGAATCTTGTTCAAGATTGCTTGGGTGCTGGCTGGACGGTTACGCGCTGTGCCATCAAAGGCAATGATGCTTGCACCGGCATTTGCCAGATCGTCAACGTCGCTGACGAATGGAGTGATTCTAACGGGGGAGTCACAGAGATCACGTTTGATGATGCCAACGATAGGGATATTGACTTGGGCGCGTACCGCTTCAATATTTTTGATCCCCTCAATGCGTACCGCGACTGCTCCTGATAACTCAGCAGCTTTAGCCATTGCAGCGACAATTTCGGGCTTGTCCATGGGGCTATCGGGAACAGGCTGGCAAGAAACGATGAGGGCACCTTGTTCTTTAATCTTTTCTTCAAGTTTGTTTAGCAAGTCCATGGGATTTTCCAGGTTGAGTTTTACTCCGAAGCGGATATTAAATTTGGAGCAGCACTCCATCAAGGGGGGCAGGGTAAAAGCGTGATGAAGATCATAAAATAGTTTTATGCTCGTCGAGCAGGGAGCGTAATCAGCTGATCTGCCATTGATACTAGCGCGTTCACTTATCATGTGTGCATGTACCATGCAATATTAAAAATGCAAACCTGTGTGCGACTTGGCGTTAATTTCAATGGAGTGATGTTTATCTTGCCTTAAGTCACACTTTTTAAAATGACGCATTGATGGAGTTTTGCTTCGTGACGATACTCCACCTCGGAGTGTGACACCAAAAATCTGCAACTTCTGCATTTATGATGAGTGCCACATGATTACAAGATATGTGAAGCAGATGGTGATGAGCATGCAAACATATGATTTTGGTTTATTAAACTACGTGGTGCTGTTTGGCTATTTAATCGCCATGATGCTGGTTGGCTTTTATTTTGCAAAACGTCAAAAAACAGCCGATGACTATTTTCGCGGTGGTGGACGTATTCCTGGATGGGCAGCGGGGGTATCCGTTTTTGCTACCACTTTGAGTTCGATCACATTTATGTCTATTCCGGCGAAAGCCTACACCTCGGATTGGACATTCATTATTGGTCAATATTTGGCAATCGCTATTTTGCCAGTGGTATTTTTATTCTACATTCCATTTTTTAGAAAACTGAAGATCACATCGGCATATGAGTATCTTGAGGCGCGCTTTGATGTGCGCAGTCGGTTGTTTGCCAGCGTTTCGTTTATGCTGTTTCATATCGGGCGTATTGCGATAATCACTTATTTAACTGTGCTGGCTTTGCGTCCATTCATCAATATCGACCCAGTATTGCTGGTGCTGATCATTAGCATGATGTGTATCGTTTATACTTGGATGGGTGGCATTGAAGGAGTGATCTGGACGGATGTTATTCAGGGATTATTGCTCTCTGCTGGTGCGGTACTGATCTTCGTTCTGATCTGTTTTAAGGTGGATGGGGGGGGGTCTGAAATATTTACGCTGACCTCCAATGCAGACAAGTTCTTCCCAGATAGCCAGTGGCGCTGGAGTTGGACTGACAGCACGATTCCTGTCCTGATGATCGGTTTCTTGTTTGCTAACATCCAGCAATTTACGGCCAGCCAGGATGTCGTGCAGCGTTATATTGTGACCGATTCTATTGAAGAGACCAAGAAGACGCTGTTGACTAACGCAAAATTGGTGGCTGTTATCCCATTGTTCTTCTTTGCTATTGGCTCGGGTCTGTTTGTGTTTTATGGCCAGAATCAGCAACTGTTGCCAGAAGGCTTCAATACCGGTGGTATACTGCCCTTCTTCGTGGTAACTGAAATGCCAATGGGTATCGCTGGTTTAATTATTGCGGCAATTATTGCGGCTGCCCAGTCGAGTATTTCCAGCAGTCTGAACAGTATTTCCAGCTGTTTTAACTCTGATATTTATATTCGCTTGGTGAATGCAAAGAGTAGCGCCGAAAAGCGGATGAAAATTGCCAAGCAAGTTATCATCGCCGCTGGTTTGTTTAGTAGCTTTGCTACCATCTGGTTGGTCATGTCAAACGAGTCTGAAATATGGGATGCGTTTAACAGCCTGATTGGTCTGATGGGTGGCCCGATGACAGGTCTGTTTATGCTGGGCATCTTCTTTAAGAGAGCCAATGCCACTGGTGCCTTTGTCGGGATTATAGTGAGCATTGCAGCAGTACTGTTCACACGTTATACCACTGACCTTAACTTCTTCTTCTATGGTGTTATCGGCTCATTAACTGTGGTCATTGCTGGATTGTTTGTTTCTCTGCTGATGGGTGAGCGAGCCTCTGCTGAAGAAAAAGCAGAGGTGATGTGATAAATGGTTTAATCATGGTGCTCGGGTGTTATTTACGCTTGGGCACCAGCTTATCCATGGTTGCCTCATGGCGTTAAACGCTTTAAAATAAATAATTAATTTTAACTCTATAAGTCAGGTGCCATATGAATGGGTTGCAGCCAGGGAATATTTTAGCCAATTTGTCGGCAATGCATGGCAATCTAACCAAGGTTTCACAGCGCATTGCGGATTATATTATTGCCAATCCGGCACTGGTAACACAGCAATCTATTGCCCAATTATCTGGGAAAACCCAATCAGGCGAAGCTACGATTATACGTTTTTGTCGAACATTGGGTTATAAAGGGTTTCAGGATTTTAAACTTGATTTGGCAATAGAACTTGAATTGTCAAAAACAGAAGTCGATAACTCAAAAATATTAGATGGCAAGATTTCGTGTTCCGATAGCCCCTTGGTAGTTGGGAAAAAAATTGAAGCCGCTTTAAATACAGTTCTATACGAAACATTGAATCTGCTTGATATGGAACAAGTTAAATCAGCAGTTAATAAGATAAAAACGGCAAAATATATTTTTATCTGTGGTGTAGGTTCATCCGGGGTCACTGCCGAGGATATGAAAAATAAACTAATGCGTATAGGCTATCGCGTTAGTTGTACGAGCAATAATCACTTTATGTATATGCAGGCCTCTCTGTTAACCCCGGGTGATGTAGCTATTGCCATTAGTCACACTGGTCGTTCGGCAGAAACGGTACATACGCTAAAATTGGCTAAAGAGGCTGGCGCAAGTACCATTGCTTTGACGCACAGCATTGGTTCTCCATTAATTGAGCATGCCGATATCAGTTTGATTAATGGCAATCAACAAGGCGTGTTGCAGGGGGATTCGATTGGAACAAAAATTGCTCAGTTATTTGTTTTCGACCTGATATACACCTTGCTAGTTCAATCTGGACCTGAATCATTGGTTGCACACAAAATTAAAACTGTTAACGCACTCAAGTCTGATCTTATTTATTAAAACATTAAATTTTAGGTAGGAGTTTAAGATGCAAAAATTACAAGGTTTGATCGCTGCCCCGCACACCCCATTTGATGCTAACGGCATGGTCAATTATGCAGAAATTGATAAAGTCGCTGCGCATTTGATTGGCTCAGGGGTGACCGGTGCCTATGTATTGGGCACGACGGGTGAAGGTATTCATTGCTCTGTTGAAGAGCGCAAAAAAATCGCAGAGCGTTGGGTTTTGGCTAGCCAGGGCAAGCTTAATCTGATCGTTCACACCGGTGCGTTAAGCATTGTAGATACCCTTGAGTTGACTCGTCATGCCAATACTCTGGATATACTGGCGACGTCGGTGATTGCCCCTTGTTTCTTTAAGCCAAGTAATGTCGTCGATTTGGTTGAATATTGCCGACAGGTTGCCGCAGAGGCACCCGATAAGGGTTTCTATTATTACCACTCTACCATGTCCGGCGTCACTGTCGATATGGAGCAATTCCTTATCCAGGCTGCGGATCAGATTCCAAATTTGAGTGGTATCAAATTTAATTCTAGCGATATGTATGAATATCAGCGTTGCTTGCGGGTAGCCGGAGGTCGCTTTGATATTCCATTTGGTGTAGATGAGTTTATGCCGGCAGGATTGGCCTGTGGTGCCACCAGTGCGGTGGGTAGTACCTATAACTATGCCGCGCCACTCTATTTACAGATGATGGAGAGCTTTAAGCGTGGTGATCATGCCGATGTCGCGGCTTGCATGGATAAGGTGATTGGTATTATTCGTGTTCTGGTTGAATATGGTGGCGTTGCTGCGGGTAAGGTTGCCATGCAATTGCATGATATTGACGCTGGGGATCCGCGTCGCCCATTACGACCAATGACACAAGCGCAAAAACAGGATGCGTTGGATAAATTTAGAAAAGCTAATTTTATCTAAAAAATGGAAGTATCCGTCATCCTGCACCGAATTTTTGTATTTTAGATGGTGATGCTGCTCACATTGTTGCGATCAAATTGAAAAAATTAATTTATTCACATGCTCATGTAATAGCGACTTGTTGGATAACAATTAATTTCACAGGTGGCGTATTTACTACAAGATTCTCAAAGTCGCCATTCGATGCGAACGTGTAGACATCATCGCCGAAAAAAGAAAAAGGTGCGGAATATCGGGAGTGTGAGTCTTGGAGCTGTCGTCAGAAGACGGTAGCCCCAAGATCTTAGCCATTCCCTCATATAAATGAAGGAGGTATGACGTGCCTTCTGAGATATGATCGTCGATCATTGATCTGCTAATTACTTTCACCCTATCGCTATGTTTAATCACGACACCATTCTCAACTACATTGACGACATAGACGACATATTTGGCCAAGACATGTATGCCAAGCGGGCCTTGTTGCTCGGCATTGCCGCCCACGGGGCGGGAGCCCACCTTGGCTGCTGATAAGAGACTGACTTTCTAGATGCCTAGGTGTGATCTCTCTGTAGGTTGTTCACTCGGGGCATTCCCGGAGAATTGGAGGCACCAACCAAACCAATCATCCGAGGTGCCCGAGTGAACAATCATAAAAATGCCCGATTAACCGTCTTTGGTCGACAGCTTCTTGTCCAGCGTATCCTTGAGCAGGGCCTGCGCGTTGAAGAGGCCGCTCACGCTGCCGGGGTCAGTATCCGCACCGCTTACAAGTGGCTCACTCGATATCGCCAGGAGGGACCTGATGGTTTGTACAATCGCTCTTCTCGACCCGCATCTTGCCCTCATGCCATTGATGACCAGCGCCAGCAGAGGATTATCGAACTGCGCAAGCAGCGACGGACCTATCGGCACATCAGCCAATATCTGGGCATAGGGCACAGTACTGTCGCCCGCATCTTGCAGCGCATGGGACTTCATCGATTGGCCAATCTGGCCCCAGCTGTTCCAGTACAACGCTATGAACATGAGAAACCGGGTGACTTGCTGCATCTGGACATCAAAAAGTTGGGGCGTTTCCACCGTCCCGGCCATCGTATCACCGGCGACCGCAGCAAGGACTCACGCGGCGCAGGGTGGGAGTGTGTTCATGTGGCGATTGATGACCACTCCCGTGTGGCGTTCAGCGCTCTGCATCCTGATGAAACGGGACGCAGTGCCTGCCTGGCGCTGTTACAGGCACTTCGCTACTACGCCGGGCTCGGCATTTGTTTCAGTCGGCTACTCACGGACAATGGAGCCTGTTACCGGTCGAAACGCTTCCAGAAGCTGTGTCGTCGGCTGGGGCTCAAGCATCTGCGCACCAAGCCTTACACACCACAAACCAATGGCAAAGCAGAGCGCTTCATTCAGACCGCCCTGCGTGAGTGGGCTTATGCACGGAGCTATGACTCGTCAGAGCAACGGGCAGAGCACTTGCAACCGTGGTTGCATGAGTACAACTGGCATCGTCCTCATGCCAGTCTGGGCTACCAGCCCCCCATCAGTCGTCTTCAATCTGTGAACAACCTGGTGGGTTTACACAGCTAGCGCCAGAGGGCCAGGCTTAGCGCCAGGGGCTCTGCTGCCACAGCCGCCCTAATCCCGCCTCGAGCGCCTGCGCGCCCTGCTGCCCCAGCTTCTGGGTCAGGCTTTTTGGCTTGCGATAGCTGATGCCGATCACCTTGTGGTGGCTGGCCTGCGCCAGCAGGTAGTCATCGCTGGTGCAGAGGGTATCCACCAACCCCAGCCCCTTGGCCTGACTCGCCAGCCAGTGTTCACCGGTCGTGACCTGATCGATATCGAGTTGCGGGCGATGTTCGGCAACAAAGGCCTTGAAGCGCTCGTGGATCGCCGCCAGCTCCTCGCGAAACTTCTCGCGCCCCAGATCGTCGTTCTCGCCGAACATGGTGATAGTGCGCTTGTACTGACCGGCGGTGTGCATCTCAAATTCGATGTCATGCTTTTTCAACAACTTGTTGAAGTTCGGCATCTGGGCGATCACCCCGATGGAGCCGACGATGGCAAAGGGGGCCGCCAGGATCTTGTCCGCCACGCAAGCCATCATGTAGCCGCCGCTTGCCGCCACCTTATCGATAGCCACGGTGAGCTTGATGTCACGATCGCGCAGACGCTGCAGCTGGGAAGCGGCCAAGCCGTAACCATGCACCACGCCGCCACCAGATTCGAGCCGCAGCAGCACCTCGTCGCCGGGCTGGGCGACGCCAATCACCGCGCTCACCTCCTCGCGCAGGGAGGCCACCTCTTTGGCATCCATGCTGCCATTGAAATCGAGCACAAACAGGCGACTGCGCTCATCCCCCGCCTTGGCGCGCTTCTTCTGCTCCTCTTTCTGCTGCTTTTCCAGCACCTTGCGCTCGGCCTTGCTGGCGAGCGCGCTCTTGAGCGCGAACTGCCCCTGCTCCAGCTCGCTCGAGAGATCGGTCACCACCAGCTCACCCTTGCGCGCTTTTGGCTGGCGAGTGCTGACAATCATCAGGATGATGGCGCCGATGGCCAGCAGGAAGGTCACTGTCTTGGCCAGAAACAGGCCATATTCGGTCAGAAATGTCACGATGGACTCCAGAATGGATCGGTTTTCGTCACATTCTAGGGAGTTTGGTGGAGGCGCGCAAAAAATCGCAGCCAGAGCCCGGAAAAACCAACCCGAGCATCACAACCTCTCTATTTTCTTCACATTTTTCTTGCCGCTGGCTGGTCAAACGGGCGCGCGGATCAGTACACTTGGCGCCGATTGCCATGCACTTATGGCCGGAATTTGTTAACAGGAGTTGTCATGCTCGATTATCAGGCACCCCGCGATCTGCTCAAGGATAAAGTCATTCTGGTCACCGGTGCCGGCGACGGGATCGGCCGCGAAGCCGCCCTCACCTACGCCGCCCACGGTGCCACCGTGATCCTGCTCGGCCGCACCAGCGCCAAACTCGAAGCCGTGTATGACCAGATTGAAGCGGCCGGTTATCCGCTGCCCGCCATCGTGCCGGTGGATCTGAAAGGAGCCACCGCCGCCCACTACCGCGGCATGGCCGAAACCTTCGCTCAGCAGTTTGGCCGTCTCGACGGCGTGCTGTTCAACGCCGGTCTGCTCGGCACCCTCTCTCCGTTTGAACATATTCAGGAGAAGGAGTGGGACGAGGTGATGCAGGTCAACGTCAAATCGGAATTTCTGCTGACCCAGGCGCTGCTGCCGCTGCTGCGCCAGACCGCCAAGGCGCAGGGCGATGCCTCCATCGTCTACACCTCCTCCAGCGTGGGGCGCAAGGGGCGCGCCTACTGGGGCACCTATGCCATCTCCAAATTTGCCATCGAGGGGATGATGGAAGTGCTGGCCGACGAGCTGGAGAACACCGGTGTGCGGGTCAATACCCTCAACCCGGGCGGTACCCGTACCAAGATGCGCGCCAGCGCCTTCCCGGCGGAAGATCCCATGAACCTCAAGACTCCGGCCGACCTGATGCCGCTCTACCTCTACCTGATGGGGTCGGACAGCCGCGGCAAAACCGGCCAGACCTTTGTAGCTCAGCCAAAATAAACAAGTTGCGTGGCCCAGCCCAAATAAATCAATAAAATACCCAGAGTGTTGTGCGGCAGGGGTTAAATTGAATAGGGGGCACAGGCTCCCTGTTCGAACCACTGACCATCCTATCTCCAATCAGGTTGAACTATGTTTCGTCCCAAGAGCACGTTTGAGCAATGGCGGATCTTTCAGGCGGTGGTCGACTGCGGCGGCTACGCCCAGGCGGCCGAGGCGCTGAACAAGAGCCAGTCCTCCCTCAATCATGCGGTTGCAAAGTTGCAGCAGAGTCTGGGCGTGCCCTTGCTGGAGGTGCGCGGCCGCAAGGCGGTGCTGACCCCGGCGGGCGAGATCTTCCTCAAGCGGGCCCGTCAGTTGAGCCAGCAGGTGGAGGAGCTGGAAAATCTGGCCAACAACCTGGAGCGGCAGTGGGAGCCGCAGATCAACCTCTATGTCTCGGCGCTGCAACCAAGGGATCGCCTCTATCGGGCCTTGGCCAGCTTCTATCCCCGCAGCCGGGGTTGCCGGGTCAACTTGCACGAACGCATTCACTGCCACTTCAACGCCCTGCAACCGGGGGATCTGATGCTCTCCGAGCACCTGCCCGGCGATCGCACTGGCCTGTTGCTGGACGAGGTGTGCCTGCTGCCCCTCTGCGCCGCCAGTCATCCGCTGGCACAGGAGGAGGGGGCCATCCGCAGCGACGTGCTGACCAGCCACAACCAGATCAGCCTTCATCCCCCCATTCACCGCTCGGTGGACTGGAACGATGCGGATGACACCGGCTGGAAGGCAACCCACTACCACGAAGTGCTCGCCATGCTGCGCCTTGGCCTCGGCTATGCCTGGATGCCGCGCCATCTGGTAGAGCGGGAGCTGGCGGAAGGGTCACTCATACAGCTGGATCTGGAGAGCGGCAACGAGCGCCACCTCTACACCTACTTGCTGACCCTCTCCCCCGAATCCCTCGGCCCAGCGACCGAGCTGCTGCTGCGCTGCCTGCGCAACGAATATCAGGGCGAATCAGCGCCGCTCCCGCACGCCCAGCCCCAGCACGACAAATAACAGCCAGCCCCCCGTCAGACGTTGGGCACCCGCCAGCTGGCGGCCAGTGCCACCAGTGCCAATCCCAACGCCACCATAAAGACCCCGTGGAAACTCCACACCTCCGCCACCACACCGGCGATGGCCCCCGCCATGATGGAGCCGGTGCGGATGCTGTTGGCAAACAGGGTGGTCGCCACCCCGGCTCTCCCCGGCATCAGATCCTGAAAGTAAGACATGCCGATCCCCGCCACGATACCGATGAAGATGGCGTTGAACAGCTGCAAGGCGATCAGGGCGTATTGGTCGGTGAGGGTCACCAGACCGGTGTAAAAGGCCGCGCCAGCCAGCACCGCCAGCAACATCATGGGGCGCTTGCCAAAACGGGCCGTGTAGTAACCCGCCAGCAGCATGAAGGGGATCTCCAGCGCCGCCGCCGTGCCCATCAGGATACCGGCAAGCTTCTCATCCATCCCGAGCTCCCGGGTGATGTAAAGCGGCATATTGATGAGGTACATGCTGTTGCAGGTCCACATCAGGGTGGAGGCGATAAAGAGCGCCCGCACCGCCGGATCCCGCCAGCTGCTAACCCGCTCTGTCTCTTCAGCCATCTTGGGCAAAGGCAGAGAAGGGAGCCAGCGCCACACCACCAGGGCACAGAGCAGATAGGCCAGTGCCGAAGCCAGATACATCAGCTCGAAGCCGTAGCCGATGGCCAGCGCGAAGGCGATGGGCGGGCCTATGACCCAGGCCAGCGAAAACTGGGCCCGCATCACCGAGCTGAACATGTCCGCCCGCCGGTTGCGGCTGTCAGAATACTCCCGCGCCAGCGCAAACAGCTGGGGACTGGCAGTGGCCGCCAGTGCCGCCAGCATGACCCCCAGACTCGCCAGCAGCCAGTAGTTGCGGTTCCAGGCAAACAACAAGGAGAGCGCCACCCCGGCAAAGCAGCAGCGCAGGATCAGTCGCTTGCGATCCCCCTTGTTGTCGGAGCGGTGGCCCAGCCACTGGCTGACCAGAATGCCCACCACCGCATTGATGGTATAGAAGAGCCCGACCAGAAAGGGGCGCACCTGCACCTCCTCGGCCAAAAACAGACTTAAGGTAGGCACCTGCAATGCCACCGCGACGCCGGTCATAAAGGTCACGGCAAGAAACGAAAGAGAGACGGGGTCCGGGCGTTTGACCGCCGCTATCGACAAGCTCATAGGGTTACCACTGGTTGGAGGGACGATACGGGCTAACGGGCGGCAGCCGTATGAAAATTCGGCGCCTATCTTATGTCACTATCAAGAGCGGGCTCAAGGATGCATAAGCGGGTGTGCGCCTTGCGAGGGAGGCCGCGACCCCGTAGAGTGAAAGCCCATCCTGCCAGCACAAGGAGTTCGCATGTTTGATTTTGATCAGGAAGTAGACCGCAGTGGCACCATGAGCCTGAAATGGGACAAGTACAAGGGTCAGGATGTGCTGCCCATGTGGGTTGCCGATACCGACTTTGTCTCCCCCCCGTCCGTGATCGAGGCGTTGACCAAACGGGTCGCCCACGGCATTTTCGGCTATTCACGCCCCTCGCCGCGCCTGATCGAACTCATTATCGAACGGATGGCGACCCGCTATGGCTGGGCCATCGAGCCCGAATGGCTGGTGTTCCTGCCGGGCGTGGTGCCGGGGCTCAACCTCGCCTGCAAGGCGTGGAGCCAGCATGGTCGCGGCATCATCACCCCCAAGCCGGTCTATTACCCCTTCCTGCAGGCGCCGGGCTTCAATGATCGTCCCCTGCTCACCGTGCCGATGATTGAGGAAGCGGGTCGCTGGGTGCTGGATCTTGAAGAGCTGGAGCGTCAGGCCCCCGCCGCAGATCTGCTGCTGCTCTGCAACCCCCACAACCCGGGCGGCACCATCTTCACCCGTGACGAACTGCTGGCCATCGATGCCATCGCCGCGCGCCACAATCTGGTGATCTGCTCCGATGAAATCCACTGCGATCTGCTGCTGGATAAAAACGCCCGCCACATTCCCTACGGCGCCCTCAGTCCGGAAGCGGCCGAGCGCTGTGCAGTGATGATGGCTCCGAGCAAAACCTTCAATATCGCCGGTCTCTGCTGCTCCTTCGCCATTATCCCCAACGCCCGTCTGCGCTTCAGGCTGCAGCAGGCAATGCGCGGCATCAGCGCCGATGTCAACCTGCTGGGCTTTGTCGCCGCCGAAGCAGCCTACGAGGGCGGCGAACAGTGGCTGACCGAGCAACTCGACTATCTGGCGGCCAATCTGGCCCTGATCCAGCAGGCGGTGGCTCGCTGGCCCGGCGTCAAGCTGGCCAACCATCAGGCAACGTATCTGGCCTGGATCGATGTAAGCGCCCTTGGCCTTGCCGATCCCATCGCCTTCTTCGAGCAGGCCGGCGTTGGTCTCTCCCCCGGCGCCCAGTTTGGCGACGGTCAGTTCGTGCGGCTCAACTTCGGCTGCACCAGGGCACGACTGACCGACGCGCTGGCGCGGATGGAGCGGGCAATCCTCAACCACAGCAAGCCCTGATCAGCCCAGCAACGGGATGGGCAAGCCCCATCCCTTTTACCCTGTGTCATCAGCCAGCGGTCAACTCAGTCAACGGTCAATTATGTCTCTACGGATCTTGCATCACCTTCTGCTCCCCCTCTGTGCACTCTCTGCGCAGCTCCCTTTTGGCAGCCAGGCGCTGACTATCGGAACGGGCCCGCTCAACGGGGTCTACTACCCGACCGGTGGCGCCATCTGCCGGGTGCTCAATGCCGACCATGCCCTCCATGGGGACAGCTGCACCGTGCAGAGCACCCGCGGCTCGATGGCCAACCTCAAGGCGCTCGGCAAAGGGGACGTGCAGCTGGCGCTGGTGCAGTCCGATGTGTTGCACCACGCCCTGCACGGCACCGGCCCCTTCAGCGGGCAGGGGGCCAACAATGAGCTGCGCAGCCTGTTTCGCCTCTATCAGGAGTCGTTAACCCTGCTGGCTGCCCCCAATAGCGGCATCACCACCCTGGCAGATATCGAAGGGAAACGGGTCTATCCGGGCAACAACGGAGCCGGTGAGCAGATCACCAGTCAGGCCCTGATGGCAGCCATGGGATGGCAACCCGGGCAGTTTGCAGCCTATCAGCTCAAGTCGGACAGCGAACCGCTGGAAGGGCTGTGCGATGGCTCGCTGGATGCCGCGTTTGTGGTTGCCGGTCACCCCAGTCTGGCGGTCGGCGATCTGATCAGCCGCTGCAAGGTGCGCCTCATCCCCATCGAAGGGGAGCAGATCGACACGCTGCTCAAACAACACCCCTACTACCAGCGCAGCCGCATCGCCGCCAACCTCTATCCGGGGCAGACCACCGCCATCAACAATATCGGAATGAGTGCCGAACTGGTGGCGCTGGCCAGCCTGCCGGACCCCATCGTCCGTACCGTGCGCGATACCCTGCTGGCCCGGGTCAAACAGTTCAGCCGGCTGCATCCCGCCCTGAGCAAGGTGACCCCCGAGCAGTTGCAGGCGCAAACCGAGCTGCCCCTCCATGCGGGGATGTCGGATCAACCGCCAGCCCCCTTGCCACTGACCCCCGAGCAGTTAACCGCGGAACAGCTGACGCCGGAGCCGTTAACACCAGCGCCATCGGCCTCGGAGGCGGCGCCCACGACAGGGCCGGTGAGTGCCGCCGACGGGACGACTGCTCCCCTTGAAGCGCCCTCTGACGCGACCGCCACCAGCAGTGCCGCAGTGGCAACAGAAGCCACAGAGGTTAATCCCTTGCCCGAAGAGGCGCTCGAGGTCACCCCCGAGCTCACTGCTACGCCGACCACCGGGGGTCAGAGTGTGGCCCCTTCGACAGCAGCGTCAACTGTTCCATCACCATCGGCTGCCGTTTCGGCTCAGTTGCCACAAAGCGCCTCTGCGGCAACTGCGCCGCAAGAGCAGGCAACCCAGCCTGCCAGCAGCGCGGTTGCTGACGAAACCCCACCGCAGGATAAAACCGACACGCCTCCCGCCCCTGCCACCAGCGCAGCCACACCGCCACAGCACTGAGTGGTCAGCTCCCACAAACGCATCAGGGCAGCTTCGGCTGCCCTGATTGTTTACGCGCGTTCAATAGTGACGCAATTGATGGCAGCGCAGTCACCCCGATAGGCCTGCTCACCTTGCCGTATCGCTACGGCTCCATCACCCGGGTCAGATAGGGGTTGGGCTTCTGGATCTCCTCCTCAACCCAGTGCAGCAACTGCTTGATGGCCCGCGATAACACCTGATTCTGACGCACCACGTAGCCCAGACTGGTACCGGGAAAGTCGCCGAGGCTGGTGACCGGCGCGGTGAGGTTGAGGCGCGGATGCAGGGAGAAGTCCGGCACGATGGCGACACCAAAGCCCGCCTCGGCCCAATCGAGCTGGGCATCGACGCTGCCCACCTCCATGATGCGGCAAGGGGGCAAGGCCAGCAGCGGCAGGGACGGGTCGATCAGCGCCCGGGTGCGGGTGTCGTGACCGAGCAGGATCAGGGTCGGCTCGTCGAGGGGGTCGCTCTCCCCCGCCACCGCCCGCGCCTGCCAGCGGGCAAGGCCGTGGCCCAGCGCGCACCAGGTTACCTGTTGCAGCTCGGTATAGAAGAGCGGCTCGCTGCGCTTTTGCGCCATCACGAAACCCAGATCCGCCTTGCCCGCCTTGACCAGCTCGGCGGCCTGATCCGAAGTGGTGTTGAACAGGGTAAGGTCGATGCCGGGGAACTCCCGCTTGAAGCGCTGGAACGGCTGGATCAGCAGCAGGCGGGAGATGATGTCGCTGGCGGCGATGGCCAGCGTCCCCTGACTCAGCTGGTTGAGGGCATTGAGATCGGACTGGCAGAGCTGCAACTCGGCAATGGTGCGCTCGGCGCTTTGCAGCAGCCGCTCCCCCGCCTGCGTCAGGCGAAACGGGCTGCGCTCGATCAGCCGCACCCGGGTCGCCTGCTCCAGCCGCTTGATATGCAGGCTGACATTGGGCTGGGTCATGTGCAGCTCGGTGGCGGTCTGGCCAAAATGTTGCAATCGGGCCAGGGTGACAAAGGTTTGCAGCCAGTGAATATCCAACATAAGAGTCCCTCAACCCGCGAGGTACGGGGCTTGCCAGGCAAAATCGGATGGTTTGCCGCTTAATTGACCATGATTATATGATTATCTTATCGGAATTATAAATATAATTAATTTTTCTAATCCGCATCAGGCTCCTAGGATGGACGCCTAACGTCTTAGGAGAAAGAGTCATGTCGTCTATCGTAGTCGTAGGTGCTAACTGGGGTGATGAAGGCAAAGGCCGCATCGTGGATTATCTGGCAGGTCAAGCTGGCGCCAGCATTCGCTTCCAGGGCGGCAACAACGCTGGCCACACCGTGGTCAACGACCTTGGCACCTTCAAGCTGCACCAGGTTCCGAGTGGCGTATTCAACCCGGATTGCCTGGTTGTCCTCGGCCCGGGCATGGTGATCAGCCCCGAGAAACTGACCGTCGAGCTCGACGAAGTCAAAGCCTCCGGCGTGACTCCGAAGCTGGCCATCTCTGACCGCGCAACCCTCTGCCTGCCGCTGCACGCGCTGGAAGATACCCTGGAAGAGCAACGTCTGGGTGACGGCGCCTATGGCTCCACCCGTCAGGGTATCGCTCCTGCCTACGGCGATCGCGTCATGAAGAAAGCGATCCTGGTTGGTTGGCTGAAACAGCCGGACGTGCTGGTCGAGCGCATCCAGTTCATGCTGGACTGGAAACTGCCGCAGATGAAGGCTATCTACCCCTCCTTCGAATTCACCCAGACTGCCCAGGAGATGGCCGACTGGCTGCTGGAAGTCTCTGCCCCCTGGATCGACGCCGTCTGCAACGTCAGCATGCCGCTCAAAGCGCTGCAGGCTGAAGGCAAGACCCTGCTGTTCGAAGCCCAGCTGGGCGCTGGCCGTGACCTGATCTACGGCGAATACCCCTGGGTGACCTCCTCCCACGTATCTGGCGCCTACGCCGGTATCGGTGGCGGGCTGCCGGGTCTGCGCCCGGAGCGCGTCATCGCTGTGGCCAAGGCATTCAGCTCCTCTGTCGGTACCGGCACTCTGCTGACCGCCATGGAGAACCAGGACGAGTTCCGCAAGATCACCAATGAGTTCGGCGCTACCACTGGCCGTCCCCGTGATGTCGGCTACTTCGACGCCGTCGCCACCAAGAACGGTGTCGAGCTGCAAGCCGCCACCGAAGTGGCACTGACCAAGCTGGACTGCCTGACCGGTCTGCCGGATCTGAAGATCTGCGTGGCCTACGAAGGTGCCCACACCGAGAACCCAATTTGGCCGCAAACTGCAGCCCTAAAGCCGGTTTACGAGCAGATGGAAAGCTGGAGCGAAGACATCACCGGTTGCCGCACCTTCGAAGAGCTGCCCAAAGCGGCCCAGCAGTACGTGCTGCGTATCGAAGAGCTGCTCGGCGTACCGGTTCCGATGGTTTCCGTCGGCCCGGGCCGTGACGAGATGATCCTGCGCTAAGCCGCACCTCTCATAGTCAAACAAAAAACCGGCAACCATATGCTAATGCCGATCAGTTAAGGATCCATTGACCGATCCTTCTGTTGTGTGCAAATCCGAAACCTGTTGATTGGTTTCGGATTTTTTATGCGTATCGCCCACGCTCTCGACTTTCTCCACGCTAGCAATACCGCTCAGTTTGAGTCACTCTCAGACCTCATTCCGCCAGAGCTCATCACGACGCTGCTCGCCGAAGAGGATGTCGCGACCCTGCGTCGCCGCCGTATGCCCATGGAGCGTCTGGTCTGGGCCATCATTGGCATGGCCATCTTCCGCCACGTCCCCATGACCCAGCTGGTCAATCAGCTCGATATCCTCTTGCCCGGTGACCGCCCCTTTGTCGCCCCCAGCGCCTTCCTGCAAGCTCGCCAAAAACTGGGGGACAAGAGCATCGAACGCCTGTTTCACGAGACCGCCTCGCGCTGGCACCAGCAGGCTAATCACCCCGGCTGGGCCGGGCTGCAACTGCTCGCCGTCGATGGCGTGATGTGGCGCACCCCCGATACCCCGGACAATGCCGCCGCCTTTGCCAAGCCCGGTACCCGGCAGGGCGAAACCGCCTATCCGCAGGTGCGCATGCTCTGCCAGATGGAGCTGACCAGTCATCTGCTTGTTCAGGCGGTCATGGAGAGTTGCGCCGTCAACGAGATGGTGTTGGCCGAGCGGCTGGTCGCGCGCACGCCGGACCACTCGCTGACCCTGTTCGACAAGGGGTTTTACTCCCTCGGTTTGCTCCATACCTGGCAGACCACTGGCAGCGAGCGGCACTGGTTGCTGCCACTCAAAAGAGGCACCCAATACGAGGTGGTGCGCAAGCTGGGGCGTCAGGATGTGCTGGTGCGTCTCAAAACCAGTCCACAGGCGAGGAAGAAGTGGTCGCAACTGCCAGAGACACTAGAAGCCCGCTTACTTACCCGCACCATCAACGGCAAAGAGCGGCAAGTGTGTAGTGGTCTAATCATCCCGGACACCATTTTAGGTGATACAGTCGCCACCATGACCTGAGGTGTTCAATGACAAGATTACGTCTCTCATTTACTGCCGAATTCAAACTCGAAGCCGCATCCCTGGTGCTCGACCAGGGATATTCTGTCCCTGAAGCCAGCCGTTCACTGGATGTCGGTGAAACCGTGCTCCGTCGCTGGGTTCAGCAACTGCAATCCGAACGAACTGGCTAGATTGGCCCCTTGAAGATCCAGACACTTCGCCCCTCTTAACTTAAGAGGTAGTCTTGGAACTATGTTCAGTACTAGTCGCAACGAGAAGATGGTCGAAGTGTTAACAGGGGCTGAGCGCCGTCGACGCCGGACTCCGCAGGAAAAGATCTCCATCGTGCAGCAGACCTTTGAGCCCGGAATGACCGTCTCTCATGTCGCTCGCTTGCACGACGTCAACGCCAACCAGCTTTTCAAATGGCGTAAGCAATTCCAGGAAGGGTCTCTCACGGCGATCACCGCCGGTGAGGATGTTGTTCCAGCCTCCGAGTTGGCTGCTGCCATCAAGCAGATCCGAGAGCTCCAGCGTCTGCTCGGGAAGAAGACCATGGAGAACGAGATCCTCAAAGAAGCCGTGGAGTATGGTCGAGCAAAAAAATGGATTGCGCATGCGCCCTTGTTGCCGGGGGACGACGATTAAGTGCTGTGAGCCAGGCCCTTAATGTATCGCGTGCGCAGCTATCCGTTCGTGTTCATCGAAAACCAGGTTGGCAAGATGGTCGTCATCATCGCCAGCATGATGATGCTGCCTTACTTGGCCGGATCATGGAAGCGATGGCTGAGCTTCCCTCCTATGGGTATCGCCGAGTCTGGGCGCTGTTACGGCGTCAGTCAGAGGCAACACGACAGCCTGTGGTAAACGCCAAACGGGTATATCGCGTTATGCGCGATCATGGCCTGCTGCTGGAAAGAAAACCGGCGGCACCATTGGCCCAGCAGGCACATAAGGGGCGTGTTGCCGTCAAAGAGAGCAATCGACGTTGGTGCTCAGATGGCTTCGAGTTTCGCTGCGATAACGGTGAAAAACTACGAGTCACGTTCGCCATGGACTGCTGTGACAGGGAAACCTTGGACTGGGCTGCCAGTACCGGGGGTTACGACAGTGACACAGTGCAAGATGTCATGCTGAGGTCTGTCGAACGACGCTTCGGGGATGCGTTGCCGGCATCACCGGTGGAGTGGCTGACTGATAATGGCTCGGCGTATCGCGCCCATGAGACCCGCGCGTTTGCACGAGAAATCGGGTTGGAGCCCAGAACGACTGCGGTGAGAAGCCCACAGAGCAACGGTATAGCGGAGAGCTTCGTCAAGACGATGAAGCGAGACTATATCGAGATGATGCCGAAACCAGATAGCCGAACAGCGGTAGGCAACTTGGCCATCGCGTTTGAGCATTATAACGAACACCACCCGCACAGCGCCTTGGGATACCGTTCACCTCGGGAATTTCTGCGCAGTCGGGTATCACAACCCTAAGCGGGAAAAAGTGTCTGGATCTATGGGGTCAAATCCACTGGCACAACCCCAATCGGCAAAGCACTGACTCCGGAGCAGCAGAAAATTCAGGAGCTGGAAGCCCGTATCAACCGGCTCGAACGTGAAAAGGACATTCTAAAAAAGGCTACTGCTCTCTTGATGGCGGGCGAGTTCACACGTATGCGCTGATAGACCGATTAAGGGAGCAAGCCCCCATCACCCTGGTCTGCTGCGCTTTCGATGTGCCCACTTCCTGTTTTTACGATTATCTGGCCCGTAGGCGGACAATTAACCGTGAGCGCATGCAACAGCGCTGTGAGTTGCGCCGTTTGTTCAAAGAAAGCAGGAACTCAGTGGGCAGCCGCGCCTTGATGTCGATGATGCGAGAGTTGGGGTATCAGATTGGCCGATTCAAAGTACGTAACCTGATGAAGGAGGCCGGGTTGGCATCCAAACAGCCGGGCGTACACCGTTATAAGGTGGCATGGTCAGAACGACCGGACATTCACAATCTGCTGGCCCGAGAATTTGATGTCCAGCAACCCAATCAGGTGTGGTGTGGCGATATCACCTACGTCTGGGCCGGTGGTCGTTGGCATTACCTGGCAGCGGTGCTTGACCTGTACACCCGGCGGGTCGTGGGCTGGGCGATGTCTGATAAGCCTGATGCAGAGCTGGCCATCAAAGCACTGGAGATGGCCTATCAGCAGCGGGGTTGCCCATCCGGTGTGCTATTTCACTCTGACCAGGGCAGCCAATATGGCAGCCGGGCATTTCGGCAACGACTGTGGCGCTATCGCATGACCCAGAGCATGAGTCGTCGTGGTAACTGCTGGGATAACGCCCCGATGGAGCGGTTGTTCAGAAGCCTGAAGTCAGAGTGGCTCCCGGCTATGGGATATATGAGCTTGCGGGAAGCAAAGCGGGATATCAGTTATTACCTGATGGATTACTACAACTGGCGGCGTCCACATCAACACAATGACGGGATACCGCCAGCACAAGCCGAAGAACGGCCTAACCAAGTGTCCGGATTTAGTTGACCACTACAGTGCTGACCTCAATGGTCGACCCGATGCGTTTACCGGGCGCCGACATCGTTGAGCTCTACAGCCAGCGCTGGGAAATCGAGTTGGGCTATCGGGAGATGAAGCACAGCCTGCAACAACACCGGCTGACCCTGCACAGCAAGAAGGCGGCGGGGATACGGCAAGAGCTGTGGGGTGTGCTGCTGGCGTACAACCTGCTGCGCAGCCAGATGGTAAAGATGGCGGCGAGTCTGAGGGGATACACGGCGAGCCAGTTGAGTTTTCACATGGCATCGGTGTACCTCATCCATGAACTGAGCTGCATACCGTACCTGTCACCGGGGAGTATCCCGAAGCGGGTGGCGGAGCTGGATAAGCAGGCGAGGCAGTTTGTATTACCGGAGCGAAGGGAGCGGAGTTATCCCCGCAGTGTGAAGGCGAGACCACAAAAGTATGCGGTGCAAAAAGCCAATAAAAACAATGCCAGTCAGGCTTAACTGACTGGCATTAACTATGATGGTGTTCTTATCCCAACCAGCTTAGCGCTGCGTTACTGCACAGAGACCGTGAGCTCTGGATGCCCAAATGCGATGAGCTGGCCGTTTGACCGTTGGAAATATTGACTCCAGAAGGATTCTAGATTCTGGATCATCTTGCCACTTCGATAGCCGTTCTTTGTATCGGTTGGCACAAAGGCCGCCCCATGCACATAAACCCTGGCACCGTTGAAGTCAGCGACTAGATTAGCCTTTTCGACCTTGGCTAGCTCCACTGCTGGGGAAATATCACGGATCCCTTTGGCTTGATAGAAGCTACCAAAGTCGCTGTATTCCAGCATGTCAGACATCAGCAGAATGATGTTTTCCTTCACGCCATCAGCCGCTCGGATGTCGTCACCCACCGCCTTGAGGCTAAACAGGATCTCGCTGCGCGGGATATCGGTGGAGGATTTGCCCATGGTCTGCACGAAACGCTGACCAAACTGCTGCAAGATTTGCTTCGGCTGGGCCGCGAGGCATTGGTCGAGCTTCTTGGCACTCATCATTGGCACATCACCCAGTGTCGACTGGTCGAGCCCTTTCTCCAACTGTCCTGCATATTTGAGCTGCATGTAGTGACCTTCCAAATAAGCGGAGAAGGAGTACAGACGCAACTGATCGCCCGGCTGCAGGAATCGCTTGATATGATCCCAAGCGGTACGCTGCAGATCCGGCGTGAGCGGCGTGGTCTGATCCACCACAACCGACAACATACGACCCGAGGACGCAGGCTTGAACTCGCTAATCCTAGCCTGTTGATAGCAACTGCTCAGGTCGTTGCGCTCCGCTGCCATTACGACCACAGGCAGTAACATTGCCAAAGTCAGGAAGTGTTTCAGAGTTATCACGCTTCCACCTTGTCCAAGAGCTGCAGGCGACGAGCCCGTTTAAGATCTTCCACTAACGCCCCCTTCTTGTTGGCAACGTATTCCATATCATCCTCATCGAACTGAGTCAGGTCACCCCAGGCATGAGGATTAAAACTCGCCATCTTGCTGTTGACGGCAAGTGCCTCTCGCTCTTTTTCTGGCTGTTCTATTGCGACAACCGGTGTAGTTATTACTGGCTCAGACACCGGCTTGGGGAAGTACTGTATGGGCTGGGGAATCTGGACGGGGGGCGCTTTGGCACTGAAGAAATTGACCACGGCGTAGAAGCGCTCCTTCTCACCATTGAGCTCCGAGTCATTGATAGCCTCGAAGCGAGGTCCGGCAATAGCGATGATCTCTTCGATCCGCTCGTTGTCCCCAGCTTTTGTGGCGGCGTCCAAGTCGTCTAGGGTCTTCTTGACATAGTTGCGGATCAGATTGGTACCTTGCTTGCCAATCTCACGGTTTTTCTTGATATGATCGATACTCTCCTGCTCTTCCACGTAGCGCAGGAAAGTACGACTGTCTTTGTTATGACTCAGGTTGTCCTTCGTCTTGCCGCTCACTCTGAACACCTTGTCCTGCAACGACTGCAACTTCGCCAAGGAAGATTGAGCGTCTTGGGCAATAGCGTCAGCTTTGATCTTGTGGTGTCTTACAAACTCGGAGGCACTATTGTACTTATGAGTCATCTCCCAAGCCCCACGAGAGTACGTTCCAGCAAAGCTGTGCCTAAATGCAAGGAAGGTTGAAGTAAATTGAATAAAAACGAACAACCCCGATAACACAGCAAAGGTCACCAGCGAAGCACGATGGATGGCATCAATCTGGTCTTGTGCGGACTTCTGACTGGAACTGGCGGACAACTCTGCCATATCGGATGGCAAAGGAATCTCGTCCTCACCAGACGCAACCGGGAAGTCATCAGTACTCTGGATGACAGCAGTCGGATTCTCGACCAGCAATGCTTCCTGCTGGTTCAGGGTTTCGGTTCGAACCCAGAACGCGGCGACTGCCAGCCCTATGATAAAGATCCCGTACCCGGCAATGATCGAGAATCGGCGCTGCGGCTGTCCGTATTTATCGATTGGCACATTGATCCGGTTCAGCAATTGCTGGAAGGGTTTAGCGCCATTGTCGTCATAGGTATTGTCGATGGTGGCGTTGAGAGTCTTGGTCATGTCTGCACCATCGCGGATCGACTCGTAAGAGAGGATTTTGTTCACTACCCCGTTACGGTAAAGCTGGCGACCTGCAAGCTCAGACAGAGCCAAGGCAATGATTGAGATAACCAAACCTAGGAAAAAAGCGCCAACAATGGCTGTGTTGGGGGTCGCCATGGTAAGGGCAAACGGTGCCAACGCATAGCCAAAGGCAGATGCCTCTATCACCATCAGGACGATCATCAACAACCAGATCCCTAAACCCTTTTCCGACCGATCCGCCTCGTCAGCTTTTCCCAAATAATCGAGGTTGCGTTTGAAGTTCTCTTCAGAGGGCTGATACATCTTGTAGAAGGTGTCATATGCACCACATACACCTTTCTCACCAGGGTTGAAACCTACCGCATTGGGGTTGTCATCAGATGCTTTCTCGTTTTCGCCCGGATTCTTTACCCAAGCAGCGATGCGGCCAAACCACGGCATGCGAAGCCGCATCTCCATGTGCCAATATTTTACTTCGTACCAGTAAACAATGGCTGTCACGACAGCAACCATCAAACCAATCACCAGACTGATGATGTGCCAGGCCCCCGACAGGGCGTGAATAATATTTTCAAACATGTCTAGTTCCCTTAACGACGCTTGGGCAGGTATTGAGCCACGTAGGCGTCACCCTGCTTCGGATAATAAATTTCGCCCGCAACCGCGGAACCAGTTCGTTTGTCGAACACAACGTCCATGCATGACACTGGCGAAGCAGCCTGATTGACGGCGAACACCCGATAGAGGATTTGAGTCTCCCCTTCGTAGGTATTGGCGACTGATTCAATCTTGGCGGTCTGCTTTTTGGATTTTTTGTAATTTGGGATGAACTGCATTGCGGGCTGCTTAGCCACTTTCGCTTCGTCACGTAAGACCGCAACCGGTCCCACCGATGCCACATGACCATTCACGGCAGCAACCCATGGCTTGCCATTGAGGCCAGGGAAGTATTCTTCTGTAGAATGTTCCGCCAGCGGTTGGCCATTCGCCAGATTCTTAACCTGGCCCTCCACACGAGGCAGATCGCCGATACAAGAACTGATAGGAGCGCTGGCGTAAGCCGGAGTGATAATGGAGAAGGTGGGGGTTTTGGGCGCAATGCTGCCGGTCAGCGGTGAGAAATTATCAGTAACCAAATGGCCACCAAAGTCGATGGTTCCCTTGCCGGCCAGTTTGACCGCTACAGAACCACTGGCATTCGATGAAGGGGGGAGAACGTCATCCGACTTAGGCTGAGCAACCGGCTTATCCTTGAGGGGGGCTGCAGCAGTAGTCATCAACTCGGCAGTGCTAGCAGACTTAGCGGGTATTGTTTTAGCCTTCACAATCTTTTGGGTCACCGCAGTGGTAGTGGCAGCCAATGCGACCTTGCTCGCAGAACCAGTGCCATGAGCTAAATATTTGGGACTGGCACGTTCCTCACTCACACGCTTGACCAGCAAGGCCTCATTTTGCACCTCGACCAACTCGACCCTGCGGTTCTGTGCTCTACCATTTTCGCTATCATTGCTGGCTATCGGTCGGGAAGAACCTGCCCCCTGGTAGTAGATATCGCTACGAGGCACCCCGGCTGCAGCCAATATCTGGCCCATCGCCCGAGCTCGTTCTTCAGAGAGGCGCTGATTAAACTGAGCAGCGCCAGCAGAATCGGTATGGCCGACCACCAGCACCTTTCTACGTTGATTCTCGGGGAGTTTGGACTGATCTTCCCGCTTGCTGGCAAACTCTTGCGCCACACGGGTCATTTTCCGATAGCCTTCGGTGGTAAGGGTAGCGGAGCCCACCGGGAACATCTCGGCGTACTCTATAGACGCTTCAAGTCCCACTGTTGTAGGTTTGTCCTTCTGTTTCTGCTGCTCTTGGGCGGCAGCCACTTGCAGTTCACGCACCTGCATTTTTAAGCCTTCTTCTTTGGCTATTTTTTGCAACCGATCAACTCGATCTTTGTACCAAAGGCCGCCGCCACAACCCACAGCAGCACCGGCAACAGCCCCAATGAGCACCTTGTCGCTATCGCCTTGAGTGGCACCAATCGCAGCACCAGCAAGAGCGCCTAGCAGGCCACCACCGGCACAGCTTACCCAACTATCATTCTCGGCCACTTGCTCATCGATGGTTGCACACCCCGTCATCGACAAGGTTATGGCCATCGCCAGCACCGTTGGCCTACATATAGGCATCCTAATCATTACTTATCCCTTTTTTTGTTATGTTTACCTGAAATAGCAAGATTTATTGCCAGCCCCTCAAATCACCGCAAGTCAGTAGACAAAATGCTAAGGACCACGTTGATAAACAATTCCATGATAAATACCAGCACATCAGGAATATCTCGGGACTGGTCTTAATATTGAGTTGGGCAAAAATCATCATCACACCACGTGCGGTCACACGCATACCCAGGCCATTCAATAAACAACTAGTTACTTTTATTTGAGTTTTGAGGCAGTTTTCCTGGGTAATACTGTTTCTCCCTAGGCATTTTTCAGCAAAAGACAGGCTCTCTTATCCAGCTATCCAATCGCCTCACCATTGAGAAAATGTCCACAAACCAAGGCTCTCCAAATGGAGTCATACAATCAATATTTCGGCCCATATTGTGCCTCATTCGAGAATTCAATGCAGCCTCATTATGTTGATTGCGAAGGGTGGAGCCCGCTCTGGGCAGAAGTCGCCGACAAGGAGAAAGCTGCGCGGGTGCGCGAGGTGATGCTCAACGCCTAGGAGTTCAACACAAAGATTCCGCTGGGCACAGCCGCGCTGACCAACCCGGCCTACGACCCCAATATTTACTGGCGCGGCCGGGTATGGCTAGATCAGTTCTACTTCGGGGTGAAGGGGCTCGAAAACTACGGCTATCGCAGCGATGCCGAGGCACTGGTCAACAAGCTGTTCAACAATGCCGAAGGACTGGCGGGCAGCGGCCCCATCCGCGAAAACTACAATCCGGAGACCGGCGCCATGCAGGGGGCCAGCAACTTCAGCTGGAGCTCGGCCCACCTCTATATGCTCTATCGCAACTTCCTGAAACCACAGGCGTAAGCTTGCTCCACCATGCAAAAGGCCTCCGGATGGAGGCCTTTCTGTTTTCACTGTCCCGTCCTGAATATGGTTTACACCTTTCCCCCCAATAAATGGAGAACCCGATGGGGCAAGGTGTGAAACGGACACAGCGCGATTACACGCTGACTTTTAAACTGGCACTGGTCGAGCAGATTGAAAAAGGCGAGCTCACCTACAAACAGGCTCAGGCCCGTTATGGCATTCAGGGCCGCTCCACCGTTCTGGTATGGTTGCGCAAACATGGTCGGCAGGATTGGAGCCAGGGGGCTTCTGTGCGCGCCGGCAGGAGCATCACCATGCCTGACCCCGACAACCAGACGCCCGAACAGCGCATCAAGGAACTCGAGCAGCAGCTGGCACTGATGAGCCAGAAGGCCCAGTTCTTTGAGGCCGTCGTCGATGTACTGAAGAATGACTACGGCGTCTCCATCGTAAAAAAGCGACCCGGCAAGTCCTCTCGCAGCGGCAAGTCGAGAGGCTGACCATCGTCAGGGCTTGCCGGTTTCTAGGGATAAGCCGTCAGGCTTACTACAAGCGCAATCGGGTTGCAGACGTGCGCCACGCACAAGGATCGCAGGTAGTGCGCTTCGTGCGTCAGGTACGGCTGCGACAACCACGGGTGGGCACCCGCAAGCTGCATTATCTGCTTCAGGGTCAGGATGATGGCGGGCTCAAGGTCGGGCGGGACAGGCTGTTTCAGATATTGGCCGAGCACCGCCTGCTGGTGCAGCCAAAGCGGGCGTATCACAAGACCACCCACAGTTTTCACCGTTTCTACCGTCATCCCAACTTGCTCAAGGCGGGGCCAGAGCAGGTCACGCCGGTGGCACCGGAGCAAGTCTGGGTCGCCGACATCACCTATCTGCCAGCCAGGAGCGGGCCGCTGTACCTGAGCCTGGTGACGGATGCTTACTCACGCAAGATAGTGGGCCATCACGTGCACGAAGGAATGCATGCCGAATCGGTGGCGATGGCGTTCAAGAAAGCACTGAAGCAACGACGTGGCAGCGGTGAACTCATCCATCACTCGGACCGCGGCGTGCAGTATTGCTCGGGGCTGTATCAGTCATTACATGAACGGTACGGGGTGAAATGCTCGATGACGGATGGGTATGACTGTTACCAGAATGCGTTGGCGGAGCGGGTGAACGGGATTTTGAAAGGAGAGTTATTGTTGCAAAGCCCGCAGGATTTGATGCAAGCGCGGGAAATGGTGCGTGAAGCGGTGGATATTTATAACGCGGAGCGGCCGCATCATGCGTTGAAATACAGAACCCCCGATGCGGTACATAGGGGGTTCTGAGTAGAGAAATGCTAGTTGAAAATGTGTAAACCTATTTCAGGACTAAACATGCCGTTTACCTTCTTGCCATAAAAACACCAAAAGGCTCAATTAACTCACCAATCGACCTCATCTTGAGTCGTTCTGCAACAAAATCCTGTCCCACCCTCGTTAAAGTGAACCCGTTACCACACGAGGAGTCACCCGATGAAATTGCTCAAACAGAGTGCCCTGTTGCCACTGCTCTGCCTGACGGCCATGCCGGCCTTTGCCATGACCCTGAAGAGCACGGACATTCACGAAGGCCAGTTGATGGACAAACAGTTCAGCTTCAACGGCTTTGGCTGCAGCGGCGACAACCACTCGCCCCAACTTAGCTGGCAGGATCTGCCGGCAGGCACCAAGAGTGTTGCCATCACCGCCTATGACCCCGATGCCCCTACCGGCAGCGGTTGGTGGCACTGGCTGGTGGTTAACCTGCCTGCCACCCAGAGCGAGCTGGCCAGCAATGCCTCCGGCAAGCTCAAGCAGGGATTGGAGGTCCGCACCGACTTTGGCAGCCAGGGTTACGGCGGCCCCTGCCCGCCCGCTGGTCACGGCATGCACCGCTATCAGTTCACCGCCTGGGCCCTGCCCCATGATCTCGAGGTGAAGGCTGATACCCCGCCCGCTATGGTAGGCTACATGCTCAACAGCATGGCGCTCGGCAAAGCCACCCTGACCGCCACCTTCGTCACCCCCTAGGAGCCAACCGGATGAGCACTCCCCTGCTGCAACAGAGCCACTATCTCGGGATCCGCCAGCAGCCCCTGCACCGGGTGCTCATCTACGCCCCAACCCTCATCTGGGTCACCCAGGGGAGCAAGCAACTGTGGTGGCGCGAGCGGCGTCTGTCGTTTGACAGGGTGCGCTGGCTGCTGATCCCGGCAGGCCACCAGCTCACCTTCATCAATCAGCCGGAGCAGGGCAAGTTTCGCTCCCACGCCATCACGCTGCTCACTCCGCCGCCACCAGAATGGCTGGCCGAGTCAGCCCCTTCCCACGCCGATCTGGAGGAACCTGCCGTCAAGATCACCCCCGGGCTCGCCTTCTGCTTTGAGCTCATCAGCACCATGGCCGAACGGGGACTGAGCGAAGCAACCCAGGCCGAACTGCTGCGCGGCTTCTATGCCGAGCTGCGGGCCGCCAACGCCCTCGGGTTGCTCTTTCCCGCCAGCACCATGACCCTCGCAGAGCGGCTGGCCCGCTACCTGGCGGTGGAACCCGGCATCGACCACACCCTGGAGGCAGTGGCCCCCCACTTTTCCATGAGCCGCGCCTCCATGGTGCGCAAGCTGGCCGCCGAAGGTCGCAGCTTTCGCCAGTTGCTGGCTCAGGTGCGCATGAGTCACGCCCTCAACCTGTTGCAACAGGGCCTGACCCCGCTGGAGGTCGCCCTCGCCTGCGGTTATGACTCCCCCAGCCGCTTTGCCGCCCGCTTCAAACAGGAGTTCGGCCTGACGCCCCACCAATACCTGCACACCTGCCCATCCACCCTGCTCAGTCACGCCAGATAGTCGATAAGTAACTTCTCCGAAGAGAGTTGCTGCCAGCAGTTGTATATCCTTGGGCTGCGCAATGGATGGCAACATCCATAATGCAAAAGGCCTCCGGATGGAGGCCTTTCTGTTTTCACTCAAGTTGCACTCACACAATACCCGCCACACGGCAGGTACGGGCTCGTCTTAGCCGGTCGTGAGCGGCAAAGAGAGGCGTTTGGCCAGTGCCTGGAAGTGCTGGCTCACCTCGGCCCCGAACAGGGGGTCGCCAATGGCGCGGTTCTGCCAGTTTTGCTCCAGATGACGCCAGTCATCCTCGGTCAGGGAGTCACGCAGATGGGGGAAGATCACCCCCTCTTCATAGTTCATGTGTGCCTCTTGCAGCTCCACGAAGCGCTCCAGCTTGGTGGTGAACTGATCGAGGGGGATCACAGCATCCATCAGGATCATCTCCACCATTTCCTTGAGATCGGCCCCGGCCTCCAGCAGCTTGACGTGCTCCTCCTGCAGGCGGTTGGCGACCTCACCCTCCACCACCCGATATTTCAGGTAGTAGTCATAGATGAGGTCTTCCTTGGGATGGTGGTACTTGTCAGAGACCTCCCGCAGGTAGTCGATGACATCGCGCACCAGAAAATAGCTGATGGGCTCTTCGGCACGGATGGCTGCCAGCTTGTGCTTGAGCAGCTCCAAAAGTCGGGCGATGTTGAGATGGTCCTTGTGCAGACTGGATAACATGGGCACTCCTTGGCTCTGAATTAATCTTATGTCCCTGAGTATACGGTCATTTGTCGCCCGAACTTTGCACTCAATCAAGTGGGATGCAGACAGATTTCCACTCTATCGGACTCTTACCCTGTTGTTCCAGCAAGCGATTGGTCTCACTAAAGTGACCGCAACCGATGAAACCGCGGTGGGCAGAGAGGGGGCTCGGGTGCGGCGCGGTCAGCACATAGTGGCGCTGGCGGTCGATGAAACGTCCCTTCTTCTGGGCGTGGGCACCCCACAGCAGGAACACCACACCCTGACAACTGGCATTGATCTGCTCGATGACCCGATCGGTAAAGGTCTCCCATCCCAGATGGGCGTGGGAATGGGCCTGACCGGCCTGCACCGTCAGAACAGTGTTGAGCAGCAAGACTCCTTGTTTGGCCCAGGATTCGAGAAAGCCGTGATTGGGTGTGACGAAACCTGGCAGGTCACGCTGCATCTCTTTATAGATGTTGACCAGTGAGGGAGGCGTACGCACGCCGGGCAGAACGGAGAAACAGAGACCGTGCGCCTGATTGGGGCCGTGGTAGGGATCCTGCCCCAGGATAACCACCTTGACCTGATCCAGCTCGGTCAGCTTGAAGGCATTGAACACATCGGTAGCTGGCGGGTAGATCACCTTGCCCGCTTCCCGCTCGGCTCTGACAGTTGCCAGCGTACTCTTGAAATAGTCCTGCTCTTTCTCAGAGCCAATCACATCACTCCAGGTCAGCACCCCGGCCTCCTCACTTGATACGGCGAAGGGCTCAGGATAGGGGGCCAGCCCGCAAGACGCAACCGTGGCTCACGCTTTCCAGAGCCTGGCTAGGCGCCCAGAGCGCTCCAGCTTGCGCAGGCCGGTATTGAACAGCAGCATCAGACGGCGCGCCTCGGGATCGACCTTGCGCATCAGCAGGTATCCCGGTTGCGACCAGATGGGGTCGGCGGCACCAGTCAGTGACAGCGATTGGGGATGACGAACGAGCGCCTGCTGGAACAGAGTCTGTGCCACCAGCTCATCCATCACCAGATAGTGGCTCCGCCCGTCAAGCAGCTTGCCCATGCTTTCTTCATCAGAATCTGACCACTCGAGGGTGAGCCCGGCTTGGCGGGCGGCAAAACCATCGCCATAGAAATAACCACGGGTCACCCCGACCGGCTCGTGTTTCAGCTCCCCCAGATTGACCACGGGTGTACCGGTCAGCGTCATCAGGCGAGTGGTGAAATGGCCGAGCGAGGCGGAGAGATAGAAAAGCTGCTCCCGCTCGCGGGAGCGAAACCAGGGCATAGTGACCACATAGCGCCCCTCCAGAGTCAGTCGGTAAGCCTCGGCCCAAGAGATAGAAGTGAAAGCTTACATCGAGCCCCTCTTCAGCAAAGGCCTAGCGCACCACCTCACAGAGAAAGCCCTGATTGGGCAGCACCTCACTGATATAAGGTGGCCACTCGCCTACAGCAATACGCACCGTCTCTGCCGGTACCGCAACACTGCTTGCCCAGCAACAGAACAGGGCCAGCCATGCCCACTTTCGCCACCCATTATTCACCCGGCACTCTCCTCGCTTTTTTTGCTGAGTGTAGCCAACCCCTCAATTAACCTCAGAAAAAAGCCGAAAAGATGTAGTTAAATTACTAGATTGACGAGATAAAAGATGCATAATTTGGATATCTTACAAAATCAGGAAAATGACCTATTTTTGATTCAACTCAAGAATTTAATCCCATTGAAATGGCGTTTTGTCTGGTTTTCTTGATCTAGATCAATTTTGGTAATATTACCACCGTGGTATATATGACCCCATCAAAGAAAAGGTGTAAGGCAAGGGCCCTTTAAGTCATCGCCATCGACGGTAGCTTAAATACATCAGGGTAATTTCCTTACAGTTGGATTCGCGTTCCCATTGAGGAGTCATACCATGATCAAAGGCATTCAAATCACCCAGGCCGCCAACACCGCTCTGCTGAACTCTTTCTGGCTGCTGGACGAAGAGAAGCAACAAGCTCGCTGCATCTGCGTCAAAGGCGATGCTTTCGCTGCCGATCAAGAAGTGCAACTGGCTGACTTGGGTCAGTTCGAATACCGCGAACTGCCGGTTCAGGCTGAACCTGCTGTTGAAGGTGGCCAGCACCTGAACGTCAACGTGCTGCGTCGCGAAACTCTGGAAGATGCTATCGAAAACCCGGAGAAATACCCGCAGCTGACCATCCGTGTATCTGGCTACGCAGTGCGTTTCAACGCCCTGACCCCGGAACAGCAGCGTGACGTGGTTACCCGTACTTTCACCCAGAGCCTGTAATCAGCGCCCTGCAGTGATGAGCTGATTCTCGTGGTATCAGCACAAAAAAACGGCCGATTGGCCGTTTTTTTATTGCCCCCACACCAGCCAACGCGGTCGTGCGGGGGAAACAGCGCTTACGCCCTGTCCGCTTCCAGTTGCCCGACCTTGCCGCCGAGCACTGCATCCATTTTCTTCTCGTCCAGCTGCTTGCAGTATTTGGCGACCACCACGGTGGCAACCCCGTTACCGATCAGGTTGGTCAACGCCCGCGCTTCGGACATAAAACGGTCGATCCCCAAGATCAGCGCCAAACCAGCCAGTGGCAGATGGCCCACCGCCGAAATAGTTGCCGCCAGCACGATAAAGCCACTACCAGTCACCCCTGCCCCCCCTTTCGAGGAGATCAGCAGTACCACCAGCAGGGTGATTTGTTGGAACAGATCCAGCGGCGTATTGGTAGCCTGGGCGATAAAAATCGCCGCCATGGTCAGATAGATGGAGGTGCCATCCAGGTTAAAGGAGTACCCGGTCGGAATGACCAGCCCCACCACCGATTTCTGGCAACCCAGCTTCTCCATCTTGTCCAGCATCCGCGGCAGTACCGACTCGGAAGAGGAGGTCCCCAGCACGATCAGCAGCTCCTCGCGAATGTAGGAGATGAAACGCAGGATGCTGAAGCCTGAGGCTTTGGCGATGCTGCCCAGCACAATGAAGATAAAGAAGAGGCAGGTGAGATAGAAGCAGGCAATAAGCTGGCCCAGCTGTACCAGTGAACCTACTCCATATTTGCCGATGGTAAATGCCATTGCCCCGAATGCACCGACCGGCGCCAGTCTCATTATCATATTGATAATGCCAAATATGACTTTGGAGAAACTGTCGATGACGCCGAAAATAACCTGTCCCTTTTCACCGATATGATGCAGGGAGAAGCCGAACAGCACAGCAAACAGTAACACCTGCAAGATATTACCGCTGGCAAAGGCACCGATCACACTGCCCGGAATAATATCCAGCAAAAAGGCGATAATGCCCTGGGATTTGGCCTGCTCCGCATAGGCGGAGATGGCGCTGGCATCCAGCGCAGCCGGATCGACGTTCATACCGGCACCCGGTTGCAGCAGGTTGACCACACACAGCCCGATGATCAAGGCGATGGTGCTGACCACCTCGAAGTAGAGCAGAGCAATGGCGCCGGTCTTGCCGACCGCCTTCATACTCTCCATCCCGGCAATACCGGTAACCACGGTACAGAAAATAACGGGGGCGATGATCATCTTGATCAATTTGACGAAGCCATCACCGAGGGGCTTCATATCGGCGCCCAGTTCCGGATAGACATGCCCCAGAAATACCCCGAGGGTAATCGCGAGCAATACCTGAAAATAGAGGCTGCTAAATAGTTTCTTTCGCATTATTAACGTCCTGTTAATTTAATTGCACATTGTTATGGCAGCAATAAACATGCAGATAGCCGGACGAGATATCTGCGTACCTCACCCGATCCATGCTGTTTCTGCATTACTACGGGGACCACTTTACATGTAATAAAAAACAATTAAGAGACATTAATCACACAACAAAATTAACACCATTAACACCACAGCAACCGACAATTGTTTGCTCGTAGATTAATTTGAGTCTTCAACTAGATATGGCAGATATAAAAATACCCCGCATTGCGGGGCATTTTCATCAGGCATGACAGCGTCGGGATCAGGCCGAGGTATCGAGAGGTTCGAAGCCCTTGATCAGGTCATCGATGGCCTTCATCTGTTTGAGGAAGCCTTCCAGCTTCTCCAGCGGCAGGGCGCTCGGGCCATCACAACGGGCAATCTTCGGATCCGGGTGGGATTCGATAAAGAGACCGGCCAGACCGACTGCCATACCGGCGCGCGCCAGCTCGGTCACCTGCTCGCGACGACCACCGGAGGCCGCCCCCAGCGGATCACGGCACTGCAGGGAGTGGGTCACGTCAAAGATCACCGGATAGCCACCGGTGCTCTTCTTCATCACGCCCAGACCCAGCATGTCCACCACCAGGTTGTCGTAGCCGAAATTGGCACCGCGCTCGCACAGGATCAGCTGATCGTTGCCGCACTCCTCGAACTTGTCGGTGATGTTCTTCATCTGGCTTGGGCTCAGGAACTGCGGCTTCTTGATGTTGATGACGTTGCCAGTGCGGGCCATGGCTTCCACCAGATCAGTCTGGCGTGCCAGGAAAGCGGGCAGCTGGATAACATCAACCACCTCAGCGACCGGCTTGGCCTGATGGGGTTCGTGCAGATCGGAGATGACCGGCATGCCGAAGGTCGCTTTCAGCTCCTGGAAAATCTTCATCCCCTCTTCCAGACCCGGACCGCGGTAGGAGTGGATGGAGGAGCGGTTGGCCTTGTCCCAGCTAGCCTTGAAGACAAACGGGATGCCCAGCTTGCTGGTCACTTCCACGTACTTCTCGCACACCGCCATCGCCATGTCGCGGGATTCCAGCACGTTCATGCCGCCAAACAGCACGAACGGTTTGTCGTTGGCAACGTCGATCTGGTTGATCTTGATATTCTTCTGTTCCATCTAAGACATCCTTAATAAAAGGGCCTGAAGCCTAGTTACTCCGTTGCGACCGGACGCAGCGGCCTTGATATTCTTCTGTTTCAGTTTCAAGCCGCCCTTAATGGAGGGGCTTGGGGCTCAGATCCAGCGCGGCCAGCTGTACTTTCAGCACATCGGCGACCGGATCGTCCGGGCATTGTTCAATAAAATATTCAAAATCGTCGGCTGCCTGGCGCGGGCAATCGAGCTGCTCGTAGATAAAGCCACGATCCCGCGTCTCCAGCGGATCGCCGGGCTTCATCCGCAGCAACAGCTCGCTGCAACGTAGCGCCTCGGGCATGCGATCTTCCCGCAGCAGGGCCCCCTTGCTGACGTTGAGCAGCCGTTCGATGATCTCCCACTGGCCGGAGGGCTGCAGGTAGTCGGGAGTGAGGGTCGCCAAGTCCCCCAACGCACCGCGCAGCAGCAGCTCGATGCGGGCCAGACTCAGCTCGTCGCCGGTAAAGGGGTCGACATAGACCTCCCCCTCGCCACCGGCAAAGCTCACCAGGAAGTGACCGGGGAAGCAGATCCCCTCTACATCGAGCCCGAGCTTGCGCCCCAGCTGGATAATGAGAATGCCGAGGCTGACCGGGATCCCCTTGCGCTGCACCAGCACCTGATTGAGGTCACAGTTGTTGGCAGAGAAATAGTCCTGCCAGTCGCCATGAAAACCGAGGCTGTGGTAGAAGCCTTGCAGCAACTGCTGGCGCACCTCGTCGCAGGTGCCCTCTTCGATCTGCTCATCCAGCCACTCGTCCAGCAGGTTCAACTCGCGCATCCCCTCCTCGACCGAGCCATAAATTTCGTCACTGACTGACAACGCCAGCTCGGTGATGTCGTGGGCTTCGAAATCGGTCCATTCGTCTATGTGTAACATTCTCTTCATGCCTTAGCCGAACACACTCGTCTGTTTGAGCACTGCCAACTTGGCAATAAAGTAGATCCAGCCGAGCGCCCCCAGAAAGGAGCACCAGCGCACCAGATTGCTTTTGGCCAACCGCAGCGCCATCGCCGCCAGAAATACCAGCACCAGAATGGCCATCAGCTTCTCGCTGAGCCAGGGCGTTCCGTTATTGAACGGGTTGAGATCCAGCACCATGCAGAGCAATACGCCGGAGAGCACCACCAGACCGTTGAGCCAGCCGCTGACCTTCATCACCGGCGCGCTATAGGCTCGGCCAGTGGCGGTCTGTACCCAGTAGAAGCGGAGCATAAACATCAGCACGGCCCCGGCAATCAGGGTGAGGTGCAGGTGTTTGAGCACAAAAACCATATTCAATCCTTGCATGGGGGCGCACAGGCAACCCGCCGATTAACAGTGAGGAACCGTCAGCGCAGCGGGCAGAGGCCCAGCGTCACCCTGTCGTTATCCCCGTAATCACGCACCGTGGCTACCTCGCGGTAACCGCCATCGCGCAGCAACTGACGCACCGCCACCCCCTGATCCCAGCCATGTTCCAGCAGCAACCAGCCGTCAGGCAACAGATAAGCGGGGGCATGGGCCACGATGTGGCGGATATCGGCCAGCCCGGCGTCATCGGCAACCAGCGCCGAGCGGGGTTCAAAACGCACATCACCCTGCTCGAGATGGGGATCGGCGCCATCAATATAGGGGGGATTGGAGACAATCACCGCAAATCGTGGTGTTTGGTCGCGATCCGGCTCGCCAAGGGGCTCGAACCAGCAGCCGTCGCGCACCTCGATGGGCAATCCCAGCGCGGCACTGTTCTCGCGAGCCAGCGCCGCGGCATCGGCCATCCGATCCACCGCCCACACATCGACCTCGGGCCGCTCGGACTTGATCGCCAGCGCGATGGCGCCGGTGCCGGTGCCGAGATCCAGCACTGCGCAAGGACCTTGCGGGATTTTGGTCAGCGCCTGCTCGACCAGCACCTCGGTATCGGGGCGCGGGATCAGGGTCGCCGGGCTCACCTTGAGGGGCAGCGACCAGAACTCCCGCTCGCCAACGAGATGGGCGATGGGTTCGCCGTTGAGACGACGAGCCAGCCACGTCTGCAGGGTGGCCTGCTGGGCGGCATCCAGCTCACGCTCGGGCCAGGTCATCAGATAGCTGCGCCGACAATCGAGCAGATGACAGAGCAGTACATCGGCATCGGCGCGGGGGACTCCCCCTCAGCCAGCACATTCATGATATGGGCGCGGGCCTGCTGGATCTGCATCAGTGCCACTCCACCTTACGGGCACCACACTTAATGCGAGCTTGCCGGATCACCATTTGCATCAGTTGTTCTCGGCCAGCGAGGCGAGCTGATCGGCCTGATACTCCTGCACCAGCGGGGTGATAACGCAGTCCAGATCCCCTTCCAAAATTTCGGAGAGGCGATAGAGGGTCAGGTTGATGCGGTGCTCGGAGAGGCGACCCTGCGGGTAGTTGTAGGTACGAATGCGCTCGGAGCGATCACCGGAGCCCACCAGATTGCGGCGGGTGCTCTGCTCGGCGGCGCGGTGGCGCTCATCCTCGGCCGCTTGCAGGCGGGCGGAGAGCACCGACATTGCCTTGGCGCGGTTCTTATGCTGGGAGCGCTCGTCCTGACACTCCACCACCAGCCCGGTCGGCAGGTGGGTGATACGAATGGCCGAGTCGGTCTTGTTGACGTGCTGACCACCGGCACCGGAGGCGCGGAAGGTGTCGATCTTCAAGTCGGAAGGGTTGATCTCGATCTGCTCGGCTTCCGGCACTTCCGGCAGCACGGCGACGGTACAGGCGGAGGTGTGCACGCGGCCCTGAGATTCGGTCTCCGGCACCCGTTGTACCCGGTGACCACCGGATTCAAACTTGAGGCGGCCATAGACGCGCTCGCCGTCGATCTTGGCAATCACCTCCTTGTAGCCACCATATTCACCATCGTTGCAGCTGACGATGGAGACGCGCCAGCCCTGACGCTCGGCAAACCGTGAATACATGCGGAACAGGTCACCGGCAAAGATGGCCGCTTCGTCGCCACCGGCACCGGCGCGGATCTCCAGATAGCAGTTGTTGTCATCCTTGGGATCCTTGGGCAGCAACATCAGTTGCAGCTCCTGCTCCAGCGCCTCCAGATTGGCCTTGGCCAGCGGCAGCTCCTCCTGCGCCATCTCGCGCAGGTCGGCATCCTCCTCCTCCAGCATCATCTGGGTGGTCTCAAGATCATCCTGCGCCTGACGGTAACGCTGGAAGGCGTGAACGATATCTTCCAGCTGGGCATATTCGCGGGTCAGGGCGCGGTAGCGATCCTGATCCGAGACCACATCCGGCTCGCCGAGCATGGCCTGTACTTCTTCGTGGCGCTCGATGAGGCCTTCCAGCTTTCTGATCAGTGACGGATTCATAACTCTTGCATTCTCAATGGAGGACGAGACAACCGGCAGGTTGCCCGAAAATTATGGCTCTTGTGACAACCCCAGCGCCTGCCGCAAGCGGGAGAGCTCGCTCTGATCCCCCTGGGAGGCAGCCTGGCGCAACGCCTGGGTCGGCGCGTGGATCAATTTGTTGGTGAGGCGATGGGCCATCGCCTTGAGCGCCTGTTCGGCACTCTCACCCTGCGCCAATGCCAGCAGGGCCCGTTGCAACTCTTCATCAGCCACTTGCTGTGACTGATGGCGGTAATCGCGAATGAGGTCGACCGAGCTCTGGCCACGATACCAGCCCATAAACTCGTCGCGCTCTTCCTGCACGATCACTTCCGCCTGCGCGGCAGCCCGTTTACGGGTTTCGAGGTTCTGCTCAATGATCCCCTGCAAATCATCCACCGTGTAGAGATAGGCATCGGAAAGCTCATCGACTTCGGCTTCGATGTCGCGCGGCACGGCAATATCCACCAGAAACATGGGTTTGAAGCGGCGGGCCTTCAGCGCGCGCTCCACCATCCCCTTGCCGATGATGGGTAAAGGACTGGCCGTCGAGCTGATGACAATATCCGCTTCGTGAAGATAATCGGGGATCTCTTCGAGGGTCATCACCTGGGCGCCAAATTCGGCTGCCAAGGTCTGGGCGCGCTGCAGGGTGCGGTTCGCCACCATCATCTTGGTAACGTTCTGCTCGCGCAGATGACGGGCCACCAGTTCGATGGTCTCCCCCGCCCCGACCAGCAATACCTTGGTCTGGGAGAGATCGGAGAAGATCCGCCGACCCAGGCTGACGGCGGCAAAGGCCACCGACACGGCACTGGCGCCAATCTCGGTATCGGTGCGCACTCTTTTCGCCACCGAGAAAGATTTCTGGAACAGCCGCTCCAGCGCCCCCTTCACCGACTCCGCCTGCTGGGCATGGGCGTAGGATTGCTTGATCTGCCCCAGGATCTGCGGCTCCCCCAGCACCAGCGAGTCGAGCCCGCACGCTACACGCATCAGGTGGCGCACCGCCTCTTCATCGTGATGCTGATAGATGGCTGTGACCAGTTCGGCAGCGTCCAGCCCGTGGAACTGCTGCAGCCAGCGCAGCACTTGCTCCTGCCGCGCCTCCTCCAGATTGCAATAGAGTTCGGTCCGGTTGCAGGTGGAGACGATCACCGCCTCGCTGACACCGGGTTGGCTCACCAGCTCACGCAAGGCGCGATCGATGCAGTCCGGGCCAAAGGCGACCCGTTCCCGCAAGGCGACACTGGCGGTGTTGTGGTTGATTCCGAGGGCAAGCAAACTCATGAGTGGGCGACGATCATTTCATACGCTGGGTGCAAAGGCTGCCAATTGTACGAGAAAGGGTAAGTCTTTAAAAGCAATACGGCCGCCCCGTATACTGTGGCAAATTCCTCTCTCTGGAGCCGTCTCTTGCTGCTACGTATTTTTACCCTCACCTGCCTGCTGTTGCTGGCCGGTTGTGCCACCACCCAGCCCCAGCGTGATCAGGTGAACTGGAACCAGGAGCGGACCCGCCTCGAGCAGCTGACCCATTGGCAGCTCTCCGGCAAGATGGCCATCATCACGCCACAGCAAAAGGGCAGCGCTCGTCTCAACTGGCAGCAGGATGGAGAGGATTATCGCCTCAACCTCACCAGCCTGATTGGCACCAGCATTCTGGAGCTCTCCCGCAGCAAGGGGGAGATCACCCTGCTCGACAGCGACGGCAATCGCCACCAGAGCCAGGACGCCGAAGCGCTCATCTATCAACTGACCGGCTGGAATATTCCGGTTGCGGGATTACCGGAGTGGATCAAGGGGCTGCCGGGTCAGGCGGAGTTTGAACTCAACCCCGACAGCAGTCT
Organism: Aeromonas sp. 102P; assembly: GCF_051920345.1. Taxonomy (NCBI): domain Bacteria; kingdom Pseudomonadati; phylum Pseudomonadota; class Gammaproteobacteria; order Aeromonadales; family Aeromonadaceae; genus Aeromonas; species Aeromonas sp. 102P. Next base: position 4,069,092 of record NZ_JBQBCZ010000001.1, read on the forward strand.
GGCCAGCGTGCGCGACGGCCAGTGGCAGATCGTCTATGGCGATTATCGGGATCAGGATGGCTACCGCCTGCCGCACCAGCTGACCATGACCGGCCAGAACAGCCGCCTCAAGCTTCAGATCAACCAATGGACTCTTGCACGTTAATGGCTTCCACACGCTGGCCGGCACCGGCCAAACTCAACCTGTTTCTACACGTCAATGGCCGTCGTCCCGATGGCTATCACGAGCTGCAGACCCTGTTTATCTTCCTCAACCACAGCGACTGGCTCGAGTTCGAGGTGATACCGAATAGCGACACACTCACCCTGAGCCCGGCCATTCCCGGGGTGCCGGATGAGCAGAATCTGATTATTCGGGCGGCACGGCTGCTGCAAACAACCCTGCCGAGCCCGCAAGGTGCCCATATCCGGCTGGAGAAAGTGCTGCCCATGGGGGGCGGCATTGGCGGCGGTTCGTCCGATGCAGCGACCACGCTGGTAGCGCTTAACCACCTCTGGCAAGCGGGTTTGAGTGAAGATGAACTGGCAGCGCTTGGCGTCCAGCTGGGGGCCGATGTGCCGGTGTTTGTCCGTGGCAAGGCGGCCTTTGCAGAAGGAGTGGGCGAGCGGCTGCAACCGGTCGAACTGCCCGATGCCTGGTATCTGGTGCTCAAGCCCGATTGCCATGTAGCGACCGCAGCCGTATTCCAGGATCCGGACCTGCCGAGAGCCACGCCGAAAATGGCGCTGGACAACCTGCTGGAAGGCGAGTGGAAAAACGATTGCGAATCACTGGTGAAAAAGCGCCACCCCGAGGTTGCCAATGCGCTCGGCTGGTTGCTAGAATACGCGCCGTCAAGAATGACGGGCACAGGAGCCTGCGTCTTTGCTCAATTTGAAGACGAAGTGACTGCTCGGGAAGTGTTGGCCTGCGTGCCGAAGGGACTTGATGGGTTTGTCGCCAAGGGCGAGAACATATCACCTCTCTTCTCCACATTGCAACAGTTCAAATGATTGGGGTATCGCCAAGCGGTAAGGCAGCGGGTTTTGATCTCGCCATTCCTAGGTTCGAATCCTAGTACCCCAGCCAATTTTACCGAACGGTATTGATGATGATTAACGTGGCCGGTTTTGCACTCGGCCACGGATTCGGGTTACCGGTATCATCACAATCATTGGGCAGCAGACACCTTGTACGTTATCTTGATAAATCGTTTGCCCCAAAACGATAGGGTCTGATTTCAGACTCCCCCACATACTGGATGCAACCCCGAGGTTTCAAACCGTGCCTGACATGAAGCTGTTTGCTGGTAACGCAACGCCGGAACTAGCCCAGAAGATCGCAGATCGCCTGTTTATCAAACTCGGCAATGCTGCCGTAGGTCGCTTTAGCGACGGCGAGATCAGCGTACAGATCAATGAGAATGTACGTGGTGGCGATATCTTCATCATTCAATCCACCTGTGCCCCGACCAACGACAATTTGATGGAATTGATCGTCATGGTGGATGCTCTGCGTCGTGCTTCAGCTGGCCGTATCACTGCCGTTATCCCCTACTTTGGTTATGCCCGTCAGGACCGTCGCGTCCGCTCCGCCCGTGTACCCATCACCGCCAAGGTTGTCGCTGACTTCCTCTCCAGCGTAGGTGTGGATCGCGTGCTGACCGTTGACCTGCATGCCGAGCAAATTCAAGGTTTCTTCGATGTTCCGGTAGACAACGTGTTCGGTAGCCCGGTGCTGCTGGAAGACATGAAGTCCAAGAACCTCGAGTCTCCTGTCGTTGTCTCCCCGGACATCGGTGGCGTCGTGCGTGCCCGCGCCATCGCCAAGCTGCTGGATGACACCGACATCGCCATCATCGACAAGCGCCGTCCCCGCCCGAACGTCTCCCAGGTCATGCACCTGATCGGTGACGTTGCCGGCCGCGACTGCATCATCGTTGATGACATGATCGACACCGGCGGCACCCTGTGCAAAGCCGCAGAGGCCCTGAAAGAGCGCGGTGCCAAGCGTGTATTCGCCTACGCTACCCACCCGGTCTTCTCCGGTTCAGCCGTCGAGAACATCAAGAACTCCGTGATCGATGAACTGATCATCACCGACTCCATCCCGCTCACTGCGGAGATGAAAGCGGTCGGCAAGGTCAAGCAGCTGACGCTGTCAACTGTACTGGCCGAAGCCATTCGTCGCATCAGCAACGAAGAGTCCATCTCTGCCATGTTTGAGCATTGATAGATTCAGCAATAACGAAAACCGCCATCAGGCGGTTTTCGTCTTTCTGGACCTTCTCTTTCCAACTTTCTGCTATCTGGTACGACCCTGCCCCCGGCAGGCTTAAGGATTTACCCATGAATTGCTTGCGTCCCCTCCTGCTCGCGACCCTTACCTCCGCCCTGTTCGCCTGTCAGCCCGCCAAAGAGAACCCGCCCTTCGTGCTGACCCTGGCTCACATGAACGACACCCACTCCCAGTTTGATCCGGTCAATGCCGAGCTCAAAGGGCAGATCTTTGCCCAGCAGGGGGAGACGGACACCCTCTATACCCGCTTTGGCGGTTATCCGCGCCTGCTGACCATGGCGAAAGCCTATCAGGCCGATGCGCTGGCCAAGAACCAACCCTTGCTGCTGCTGCACGGCGGCGATGCCTGGCAGGGCAGTGGCTACTTCAAACTCAACGAGGGGATGGCCAACGCCGAGTTGCTGAGCCAGTTCGGCCTCGATGCCATGGCGCTGGGCAACCACGAGTTCGATCTGGATAACCAGAAGCTGGCCCGCTTCATCGAGGGGGTCAACTTCCCGGTGCTGGCCGCCAACCTCGACACCAAGGCCGATCCGGCCCTCAGCAAGGCTGACAACCTCAAGCCCTTCGTGGTCTACGCCTTTGACGGCAACCAGAAGAGCCCGGTCACCGATCTCGACAACCTGCCGCAAGGCAAACAGCTGGTCGCCGTCATCGGTCTGGTACTGGAAGACATGGGTAATATCGCCCCCAACGTCGGCAAACTGCGCTTTGGCAAGGAGGTCGCCTCGGCTCAGGCCACGGTGGATATGCTGCAAGCCAAGGGGATCCACCAGATCGTGGCGCTCACCCACATCGGCAACGAGCGGGATCTGGCGCTGGCCGCCAAGGTAAACGGCCTCGATGCCATCGTCGGCGGCCACTCCCACAGCCTGCTCGGCGATTTTCGTAATATCGGCTGGGGCAAGACCGGCGATTACGCCAAGCTGGTGACCAATCCGGATGGCATCGGCAAAACCTGCGTGGTGCAGGCGGGCTCCTACGCCCAGGCCATCGGTCTGGCACAGGTGACCTTTGACAGCCAGGGTCAGGTGACCGACTGCCAGGGCCACAACAGCCTGCTGGCCAGCCGCGACTTCTTCGCCGATGCGGCGCGCAAGCAGGCGCTCGACGACGCCCGCAGCAAAAAGGCGAGCCAGTTTGTCGACAACCAGCCCAATCTGGTGACCGTGGATGAAGATCCGCGCCTGCGCGGCATCATCGACAGCCACTACAAACCGGCGCTGGAGAAAGCCTACGGCCCGGTGATCGGCACCATCCCCGAGCAGCTGCAAAATGCCCGTCGCCCCGGTGACAACGGCAGCGACAGCCATGGCTCCGACGTGGCGCCGCTGGTTGCCGAAGGGGAGTTCTACTGGGCCAATACCCCAGCAGTGCAAGCCCTGACCGGCGGCCCGGTCGATTTTTCTCTGGTTGCGGTGGGCGGCGTGCGCGCCGACCTGCCTGCTGGCGAATGGCGTGAGGGGGATAGTGCCCTCACCCTGCTGCCGTTCAAGAACCAGCTCTCGGTGCTGACCCTGACCGGCGCCGAGGTACGCGCCCTGCTGACCGAGACCATCACCGCCACCCTGCCCGCCAGCGCCCATGCCGGCAAGTTCCCCTATGGCGGTCACCTGCGTTACACCTTCCAGGAGACCGACGCAGGCAAAGCGGGCACCCTGACCCAATTGCAGCGCAAGACCGCAAGCGGCGAGTGGCAGGATCTGGTGGATAGCCAGCGCTATCGGGTGGTGATGAACGCCTACAGCGCCAACGGCAACGATGGCTGGCAAGCACTGGCCAATGCCCAGCGCCAGAAGAGCGAGCGGGTCGATATCGCCAGCGTCAATGGCAAGCTGACCGCCTTCCCGGTGCTGAAGGTGGCACAAAACGGCGAGCTGCTGAGCGCCGTCTATGCCCCGGGCCAGCCCCTCGATTGCAAAGCCAGCGGCGTGGATTGCGGCACCGATGCAGCCTCTTTCGTGGAGTATGTACGCGATGCCCGTCCCACCCTGACCGCACTGGATGAAGAGACCGTCACCCTGCTGCGTGCCAAATAACGACGGTAGTCAACCGGGCACAATCCATCGGCAATCTGAAACGGGCCTCTTGCAAGAGGCCCGTTTGCCCACCGTTAGCCACCCATTGGCCGCAATAATGCTGCAAATCCCGCCATAACATGCGCATTGGTTGAGTGATCGCCACTCGGCGGCTAGAATATTGCGTCCTATTGCCCTGGGTAGTGTGCCCACGGCAGCTGCGAGTGAAGACATCAAGCGTGACAAGCGAAATCAAACTGATCGTCGGACTGGGCAACCCCGGCCCGGAATATGCCAAGACCCGCCACAATGCGGGCGCCTGGTATGTGGAGCAACTGGCCCGCTGGCACAATGTCAGCCTGCGTGAAGAACCCAAGTTCTTCGGCCATACTGCCCGCATCCTGGTCGAGGGGCAGGATGTGCGGCTGCTCATCCCGAACACCTATATGAACCTCTCTGGCAAGGCGGTGGCCGCACTGGCGCGTTTTTATCAGATTGAACCGGAAGCGATACTGGTTGCCCATGATGAACTGGATCTGCCGCCTGGCATCGCCAAGTTCAAGCAGGGTGGTGGTCACGGTGGCCATAACGGCCTCAAGGACATCATCGCCAAGATGGGCAACAACAATAACTTCTTCCGGCTGCGTCTCGGGATCGGCCATCCCGGCAGCAAAGAGCAGGTGGCTGGCTTCGTCCTGACCAAGGCCCCCAGCAGTGAACAGAACCTGATCGACGCCGCGCTGGACGAGTCCCTGCGCGCCACCGACATCCTGTTCAAACAAGATATGACCAAGGCCATGAATCGCTTGCACAGCTTCAAGGCGGAAAAGGGTTAGGTCGGTTTGACCCTGTACGGGCATTGTGCCGGTACATGAGCAACGACCAGAACAAGCATGACATGGGCCGCCTGCGGGCGACCCCCAACAGCATCCATCAAGTAAGGTAACAATCCATGGGTTTTAAATGCGGTATCGTGGGCCTGCCCAATGTAGGCAAATCCACCCTGTTCAACGCGCTGACCAAGGCCGGTATCGAAGCCGCCAACTTCCCGTTCTGCACCATCGAGCCGAACACAGGTGTGGTGCCGATGCCGGATCCCCGCCTCGATCAGCTGGCTGCCATCATCAATCCGCAGCGCGTTGTGCCGACCACCATGGAATTCGTCGACATCGCCGGTCTGGTTGCCGGTGCCTCCAAGGGTGAAGGTCTGGGTAACCAGTTCCTGGCCAATATCCGTGAAACCGAAGCGATCGGCCACGTAGTGCGCTGCTTCGATGACGAGAACATCATTCACGTTGCCGGCAAGGTCTCCCCTGCCGACGACATCGAAGTGATCAACACCGAGCTGGCCCTGTCGGATCTGGACGCCTGCGAGCGCGCCATTCACCGTCAGTCCAAGCGCGCCAAAGGCGGCGACAAGGATGCCAAGCTGGAAGTGGAAGTGCTTGAGAAGATCAAGGTCGCACTGGAAAACGGTCAGATGATCCGCGGCATGAAGCTGGATAAAGAAGAGCTGGCCGCCGTGAGCCACCTCAACTTCCTGACCCTGAAACCCACCATGTATATCGCCAACGTGGCGGAAGATGGCTTCGAGAACAACCCCTATCTGGACAAGGTGCGTGAAATCGCCGCCGCCGAGAACGCTGTCGTGGTCGTGGTCTGCTGCGCCATCGAAGCCGACATCGCCGAACTGGACGATGAAGATCGCGCCGAGTTTATGGCTGACCTTGGCATCGAAGAGCCGGGCCTGAACCGCGTTATCCGCTCCGGCTACCAGCTGCTCAACCTGCAGACCTACTTCACCGCCGGTGTGAAAGAGGTACGCGCCTGGACTATTCCGGTCGGTGCCACTGCCCCGCAAGCGGCAGGCAAGATCCACACTGACTTTGAAAAAGGCTTTATTCGCGCCCAAACCATCGCCTTTGAAGACTTTATCAACTACAAGGGTGAGCAAGGCGCCAAGGAAGCGGGCAAGATGCGCGCTGAAGGGAAAGATTACATCGTCAAAGATGGCGATATCATGAACTTCCTGTTCAACGTCTAATCCCATGACAGGCCAGCATTTGCTGGCCTGTTTTTTATCTGCCATTGCCCGGGCAATCATGGCAATGTCTTAAAAAAAAGCAGATTGTTGGGCTTTTGCGCAACAGAGACCAATAACTGGTCAAACGCACTCAAATTGCGTTTTTCTGGCAAAAAAAGGGTTGACGCCCCAGAGCCAGATACGCATAATTCGGCCCGCACGGTGACGAGGTAACGACTCACCGGAAGCAAGGTTGGCTATGTAGCTCAGTTGGTTAGAGCATCGCACTCATAATGCGGGGGTCACAGGTTCGAATCCCGTCATAGCCACCATCTCTAGTTGGGGTATCGCCAAGCGGTAAGGCAGCGGGTTTTGATCTCGCCATCCCTAGGTTCGAATCCTAGTACCCCAGCCATTTTTAAAAGTTCTTTGCCAGTCTCGCGACTGTTGAGGAGCGCTGTTGGGGTATCGCCAAGCGGTAAGGCAGCGGGTTTTGATCTCGCCATCCCTAGGTTCGAATCCTAGTACCCCAGCCATTTTTAAAAGTTCTTTGCCAGTCTCATGACTGTTGAGGAGCACAGTTGGGGTATCGCCAAGCGGTAAGGCAGCGGGTTTTGATCTCGCCATCCCTAGGTTCGAATCCTAGTACCCCAGCCATTTTTCTGTTCTCTTCCACATCAGTGGTCGATAACAAACGGCTATGTAGCTCAGTTGGTTAGAGCATCGCACTCATAATGCGGGGGTCACAGGTTCGAATCCCGTCATAGCCACCATTATTTCTGTTGGGGTATCGCCAAGCGGTAAGGCAGCGGGTTTTGATCTCGCCATCCCTAGGTTCGAATCCTAGTACCCCAGCCATTTTTCTGTTCTCTTCCACATCAGTGGTCGATAACAAACGGCTATGTAGCTCAGTTGGTTAGAGCATCGCACTCATAATGCGGGGGTCACAGGTTCGAATCCCGTCATAGCCACCATTAATATTGCGGAAGTGGCGAAATTGGTAGACGCACCAGATTTAGGTTCTGGCGCCCTAGGCGTGAGAGTTCGAGTCTCTCCTTCCGCACCATTAATAGCAGTACCAAACAGACCAGCTCACGCTGGTTTTTTTGTGTCTGAAATTTGCCTCTCCCCAGTTTTTCTCTCGCTCCTCTATTAACCCAGCTCCACGTTAATTCACGTTCACGTCCCTCTTCATTTATTCCGAGCACGCCTTGCTATTCTTGTCTCCCGGCCACAAAAAAGCGGCCCGCAGGCCGCTGGTGCACACATTCATCATCCCGGTTATCAGAACGGGAAGAACCAGGGGATCGCTACCACGCTCACCGCCATCACCAACAGGGTGAATGGCACCCCGATACGGATAAAATCGGCAAACTTGTAGTTACCCGGCCCCAGTACCAGGGTATTCACCGGTGACGAGACCGGCGTCATAAAAGCGGCCGAGGCGGCGATGGCAATGGTCATGGCAAACGGATAGGGTGATACCCCCATCTGTTGCGCCGTGCCCAGCGCAATGGGTGCCATCAGCACAGCAGTCGCGGTGTTGGAGATAAAGAGCCCGATCACCGCGCAGAGGGCAAACAGGCTGGCCAGCATGACCCGCGGCCCCATCTCCCCTACCGCATTGATCAGACCACCGACGATCAGATCCACCCCGCCGGTTTTTTGCAGCGCCAGCGCAAAGGGGAGCATGCCGACGATGAGGATCAGGGTCGGCCAGTGGATCGACTTGTAGGCACTCTCCATATCGATGCAGCGAAACTTGCCCATCAGCAGACAGGCGATCAGCGCGGCAATCACGTTGGGCACCGGATCGGTCACCATCAGCAGGATCATCACTCCAAGACAGAAGAGGGCATGGATCGCCTGGCTGCGGGCGGGGGCCATCTCGTCCACTTCAGCGGGCAACCCCATCAGCAGAAAGTCGCGGCTATGGGTCTGCAACTGTCTGATGTGGCTCCAGTTTCCTACCACCAGCAGTGTATCCCCCATCTGCAGCGGCTCGTCCACCAGCTTGCCTGCCAGCGCTTCACCGTCGCGGCGCAGCCCCACCACGCTCAGACCATAGCTGGAGCGGAAGGTCACCTCACGCACGCTTTTACCCAGCAGCTTGGACTCGGGGATCAGCGACACCTCGGCCATTCCCACCTCCCGCGCCTGATCGGAGAAGTACTCCCCGCGCAGGATCATCGGCTCGAGCCGCGCCTCGCTGCAAAACGCCCGCACATCCACCTCGGGGTCTGACATGTCGATCAGCAGCACATCCCTGGCCTGGAACTCACTGATCCCCGACACCGGCACCATCACCCGGCGGAACTTGCGCCAGCGCTCCACCCCGATGATGTGGGCACCATAACGGGCACGCAGTTGCAGTTCGTCCAGGGTGTGACCAATCAGCGGGGAGTCCGGCCGCAGCGCCAGACGACGGGCCCTACCGGCCAATCGGTAGTCTCGGATCAGATCGCGCAGGGTGCGGCGCCCGGTCGGCTTGCCCTTGCCCTCTTCCCCTTCGCCCACCAAGGAGCCGCGCACCAGCAGCATGTAGAGGATGCCCAGCCCCAGGATCAGCACGCCCATGGGGGTGAAATCGAAGAACCCGAAACCATGTATGCCGTGGCGCATCAGCTCGCTGTTAACCACCATGTTGGGGGGCGTGGCCACCAGCGTCATCATGCCGCTGATCAGCCCGGCAAAACCGAGGGGCATCATCAGGCGACCGGCCGGGATCCCCATCCGGTTCGCCACACTCAGCACCACCGGGATAAAGATGGCCACCACCCCGGTGCTGCTCATCACAGCCCCAAGACTTGCCACCGCCACCATCAGCAACACCAGCAGCTTGGTCTCGCTGCTGCCCGCCACCTTCACCAATGCATCCCCCACCTGATAGGCGATGCCGGTGCGCACCAGCCCCTCACCCACCACAAACAGGGCGGCAATCAGAATGACGTTGGGATCGCTAAAGCCCGCCAGCGCCTCCGGCAGGGTGAGGGTGCCGCTCAGCACAAAGAGGATAATGATCAACAGGGCGACCACGTCCATGCGCACCTTGTTGGTCATAAAAAGATAGATGGCGCCAGCCAGCAGACAGAGCACCCAGACAAGCTCGGAATTCAATGCAACCTCCTTTTTCACGTGATTCTCCTCCCGGAGAGTGGACTCTATCAGACCACAGCTATGGCGCTATCATCTTGCTACATATCAATAAAGTCCGGCCCATCGGGACCCCATAACCCATCACTGCTGGAATAACCGGGCAGCAGCGGCGATTTCTTTGATATGGGCCAAGCCCGGTGCGGACAAAAGTCCTGCCCCTACTCCCCCTCACCCCTTAGAATGGCGCCCTCGCATACTAACCCTCATGTCCAAGGATCAGAAAATGAGCATATTCGAGCTGTTCAGCATCAATAACACGCTAGTGACCATACCGCTGGGTGGCGGCTATGCCATGTCATGGATTGAAGCCATCGGCACCCTGTTCGGGCTGGCCTGTATCTGGTTCGCCAGTCAGGAGAAGACCATCAACTACCTGTTTGGCCTGATCAACGTCAGCCTGTTTGCCATCATCTTCTTCCAGATCCAGCTCTACGGACTGTTGATGCTGCAGCTGTTCTTCTTCTGCGCCAACGTCTACGGCTGGTACGCCTGGACCCGCCCGGCCAACGATCAGGGGGATACCCTGCAGATCCGCTGGCTCAGCAAATCCAAACTGATGGTGACCGCCGCCGTGAGCGTGCTAGCCATCGCTCTGCTGACCTGCTATATCGACCCGGTCTTCGCCACCCTGGCGCGCACCTCGGTCTCCCTGCTCAACCTGTTTGGTGCCAACCTTGCTACCCCCGAGCCTTCACCCGATGCCTTCCCGTTCTGGGATGCCAGCATGACGGTGCTCTCGGTGGTCGCTCAGATCCTGATGACCCGCAAATACGTGGAGAACTGGATCCTCTGGGTCGTCATCAACATCATCAGCATCGGTGTCTATGCCGCGCAGGGCGTCTACGCCATGTCGCTGGAGTACCTGATCCTGCTGTTTATCGCCGCCAACGGCACTCGCCTCTGGGTGATTGCCGCCAAGCGCCAGCCACAAGGTCTGTAAGCCATGAGTCTGTTACCCCATCTCCAGTGCCGCCCCGACCAGATTGCCGAGCGGGTGGTACTGTGCGGCGACCCGGCCCGGGTCGATCGCATCGCCAGCCAGCTCGAACAGTGTGAAGTGCTGGGGCAAAACCGGGAGTTTCGCCTCATCAACGGCCGCTATCAGGGGCTGCCCATCACGGTTTGCAGCACCGGCATTGGCGGCGCCTCGGCCATCATAGCGCTGGAGGAGCTGGTGCAAGCCGGTGCCCGCTCGCTCATTCGGGTCGGCTCCGCCGGTGCCCTGCAGCACGACATCGGCCTTGGCGACCTTATCGTGGTGGAAGGGGCGGTACGCAATGAGGGCGCCTCGCAGGCCTATCTGCCCGCCGAGTACCCCGCCTGCGCCGATATCTGGCTGCAAGCGGCCCTGCTCAATCAGGTGGCGGCCAGCGGCCAACCTCATTGGCACGGGCTGGTGCGCTCCCACGACAGCTTCTATCGGGATGACGAACAGGAGGTGTGCCGCTACTGGCATGCCCGTGGCGTGCTCGGCGCTGACATGGAGACCGCCTCCCTGCTGACCGTGGGTCGCCTGCGCAAGGTGCGGGTCGCCGCCGTGCTCTGCAACGTGGTGCTGTTCGAGCAGGATGTGCAACAAGGGGTGGCGGATTACGCCAGCGCCGAACAGGCGATGATGGCCGGTGAGCAGCACGCCATCGCCGCCGCCCTCCACGCGTTGGTGCAATAAAACGCAAACCGTTAACTGCGGCACATCCGCTACCGTGCGGGCTGGTATCCGGCCCGCACTCTTGCTAGCCTCATGGCCCTCGTCATCCGGTGCGACAGGCAAGTCATGCAGCAACAGCCCTACCCCCTCGGCCGTTTTCACGCCGAACTCCAGCAGCTTGAACCCCGCTTTGCCGCGGCGCTCGACGCCTGCACCCTGTTTCTGCGCCGCTACCTGCCGGGCGAATTGATCATGCGCCAGGGGGAGCAGAGCGAGCAGCTCTATCTGGTCGAACATGGTCGGGTCTCCCTCAATAGCGCCGTCCACTCGGGCCGCATCTTCCAGCTCGGCGAGATTGAGTGTCACAGCCAGATCTTCGGCGAGATGGAGTTCTTCAGCGCCACCCCGGTGCAGTGGAACGTGGTGGCCGAGACCGAGCTGGATGCCAGGGTCATCTGCGCCCACAAACTGGCCCAGCGCCTGCTGGCAGAACCTGAGTTGACCCTCTTTTTTGCCGCCGCACTTGCCAGCGACTATCTCGACACCCTGGAGATCACCACCAGCCGACTGCTCCACCCCATCGCCTACAACATCGCCTATGAGTTGTGGCGCGAGCGCCAGCGCACTCCGATGCTGGGATCACGCAAGCGGGCCCACGAGGCGGCCCGCTTCGGCACCACCGAGCGGGTCTACCGCCGCGCCCTCAAGGAGCTGATCGAGCAGGGCATAGTTGCCGACGGCAGCAATGGCCCCGTTATCGCCGATCTGGCCAAGCTGCGCGCCTATCTCGATCTTTGATTTCCATTCACCTCATTTCAATTCACCCTGTCAGGAGTCACCATGTCTGCTCATTCCTATCCCGAATTCACCTTCTTCAGCCGCTTCGTTGCCGATATTCAGGCGGGCCGCAAGACCATCACCATCCGCGACGAGAGCGAGGCCAACTGGCAGCCCGGCCAACGTCTGGCGCTGTTCACCAACCCGGAGCACCAGCCCTTTGGCACCATCGAGGTACTCTCCGTCAACACAGTGGCCTTCGATGAGCTCAATGACGAGCACGCCCGTCAGGAGAACATGACCCTCCCCGAGCTCAAACAGGTGATCCGCGATATCTACCCCGCTCTGCCGCCGCTCTATGTGATTGAATTCCAGCTGCTTGAAGTCTGATTTTGTGAGCTGCCTCAGCTAACGCCGGTTGCGCTCTCTGGCTAAAAGCGCAAAATAACTGTTTTTATATACAGTCATTAGTGCGTTATGGAAACACAACTTGAACCGGCCATTGCGGCCATGGTGACAGAGTTCATTGCCGCAGGCCGCCCCAAGGCGAGCAGCCTGAGCTGGCAGGAGCGGCGTGAAGGCTATCTTGCTTCAGCCATATTGGGTGGTGAACAGGAGGAGGTTGGCGCTGCCGAAGAGTGGCAAAACGGCCATTATGCCGTTCGCCTTTATCAGCCAACGTCCACCTCAAGTGCAAGCCGTCCGGCCCTGATCTACTTTCATGGCGGCTGTTTTGTCAGCGGTGAGTTCGACACTCACGACCGCCAGATGCGCATGCTGTGCAATCGCGCCGAGGCACTGGTGTTCGCGGTACATACCCGCCTTGCCCCTGAACACACCTATCCTGCAGCACATGACGATGCACTGGCAGCCACGCTCGCCATCATGGCCGATGTGGAGAAATGGCATGGGGATCCGGCGCGGGTTGTCCTTGCGGGCGACAGTGCTGGCGGCCACCTCGCCCTGATCACCACCTTGCGACTCAAGGAGCGAGGGGCCCCCTTGCCTGCCGCCCAACTGCTCATCTATCCGATGCTCGATGCTGCGGGCAACAGTGACAGCTATCGGCAGCTAGGGGATGACTACCTCATCACCCGCGACATGCTGTTAAGCGGTTTTCACGCCTATCTGGGGGAGCAGCCCGCCACTCACCCCGAAGCAAGTCCGCTCCATCATCCAGCCCTGTCAGGATTACCGCCGACCCATATCGTAACGGCGGAATATGATCCGCTGCGCGATGAAGGGGAAGCCCTCTATCGCAAACTGCTGCAAGCCGGTGTCACGGCTACCTGTCAGCGGCAACTGGGCGTTATACACGGCTTCTTCCAACTGGCCGGAGTCAGCCCCGCGGCGCGTCAGCTCATTGAACAGCTCTCACAGATTATCAGGAGACTCTGATTTGGCCTTTGCCGAGCGATGTGTTAATAGTGTCCTCTTTTGAATCAGGGAGGTGACCCGAGTGTTTGAGATAGCGAGCCTGAAAGAGGGGATGATGCACGGAGTCGAGCTGTTCCAGCTGCTGTTGGAGATCATCTCCATCGCCTGTGTGGTCATTGGCCTTGGCAAGACCCTCTGGCTGGCGGCACGGGTGCGGGATCACCAACCCGGCTTTCCGCGCATTCGCCTCTGTTTCGGCAGTTGGCTCATCTTGGCGCTGGAGTTCCAGCTCGCCGCCGACATCCTGGCCACTACGGTCGCACCGAGCAAGGAGGAGCTGATCCGCCTTGCCATCATCGCGGTGATCCGAACCTTCCTGAACTACTTCCTCGGCAAGGAGCTGGAAGCCCAGACCGAACGCCAGCAGGAGCAGCGCAGCGAGCAGGCCAAGGCTGCTCAATAACCAGTATTCCTGCATAGCATCAACGCTAAGTGCCGTGCCATCCCGACCACAGCCGTGGCCCGGGATGGCACCTTTGTGACCCTTCCCGCACTTTTGGCAATCAGCCAATAATGGAACCCTTTTCAAGGTTTCCCCTGCCCTGTCGAGTACCCGTTCATCTGCGTAAGATAGAAAATCTTCTCCCCCAACCGGCCAAGCTGATGAATACGCACTCCCTTCACACGCCCGATATCGACCTCGATAGCTGCGTCATCTACCAGATCTACCCCATGAGTTTTCAGGACAGCGATGGCGACGGCATGGGCGATATCAACGGCATCCGTCAGCGCCTCGACTATCTGGCCACCCTCGGGGTCGATATGCTCTGGCTCACCCCCATCTATCGCTCCCCCAAACGGGACAACGGCTACGATGTGGCGGACTACCGTGCCATCGACCCCGCCTTCGGCACCCTGACCGAGATGGAGCAGCTGATCGCCGAAGCGGCCGCTCACGGCATCGGCATCATGATGGATATCGTCGCCAACCACACCTCCACCGAGCACGAGTGGTTTATGAAGGCACTGGCCGGCGATCCCCGTTATCAGGGTTATTACGTATTCCGGGATCAAGCCTTTGTCGATGCTCACCCCATTACCTCGATTTTTGGCGGCAGCGGCTGGCAGTACGTGCCAGCGCTTGATCGCTACTACCTGCACAACTTTGATGCGAGTCAGGCCGATCTGGACTGGGACAACCCGGCGGTGCGGGCCGAAATGGCAGAGGTGATCAACTTCTGGCTGGGCAAAGGGATCAAGGGATTTCGCTTCGATGTGATCGACATGGTGAGCAAGGAGTGGGACCGGCTGGCCATGAGCAATGGCCCGCGCCTGCACGACTATATCCGTGAACTCAATGAGGCCAGCTTTGGTAGCAAGGGGATCATCACTGTCGGCGAGACCTGGGGAGCCGATCTTGCCCATATGCAGAACTATTCGAACCACGATGGCCGTGAGTTCAGCATGGTGTTCAACTTCGAGCATCTGGGGCTGGGCAGTGACAAGTGGTCATCCCGCTTTGATCCCCTCGCCTTCAAGCGAGCCATGGCCCGCCACCAGCAAGGGCTACATGGCCGTGGCTGGAACAGCCTGTTTCTCGGCAACCACGACCTGCCTCGCGCCGTCTCCCGCTTTGGCGATGACAGGCCAAAGTGGCGGGAAACCAGCGCCAGGCTGTGGGCCATGGTGCTGCACATGATGCAGGGCACCCCCTTCATCTATCAGGGGGAGGAGCTCGCCATGACCAACCGCCACTGGCAGCCGGGCGAGCTGCGCGATGTGGAGGCCATCAACTACTGCGCCAGCCACTCAGGGCTGGCTCCTTCCGAGCTGAGTCGGCGGCTCGATGCCATTGGCCGCGACAACGCCCGTACCCCGATGCAGTGGGACGCCGGCCCCCACGCCGGATTCAGTACGGCCACGCCCTGGATTGTCCTCAACGCCAATCACGTCGAGATAAATGCCGTCGAGCAGCTGGCCCGTCCCGATTCCCCGTTTCACTGCTATCGCCAGCTTATCGCCCTGCGCAAGGCTCACCCTGTAGTTCGTCACGGCAATTTCGAGCTGCTGGATGGGGATGATCCCGAGCGCATCAGCTATCGCCGCAACTGGCAGGATCCGGCAAGCGGAGATCGGCACACCCTGCTGCTGCTCGCCAATCTCACGGCCAATCCCTTGACGATGCCCCACTTCGACAAGGTGACAGACGAGATGCGGTTGCTGCTGGCCAATTACCCAAACGAACCGCGGCCACTCTTCGCCCCTTATCAGTGTGCCATCTGGCTGCAAGTGGAGCAGGGTTAACCCCGTGTTGACGGGCCATACCAATGGCCCGTCAGCCACCTCCCGTCGGCTGTCAGCAGAAAATCACGCTCCCACGCGACAGGATTAAATTAACCACTATTACTGACTTATTAATTGATTATTTATCCCGTTTGATACGCTCTCATTGCCCCTCTTACTATGCCTGCGACCTATCCATTGCCGATGCAACTATCGGCCTTCAAACTGGCATAGCAAAGTGGAAAACAGATGATCACCACAGACGGGAATAACGCAGTCGCCTCGGTGGCGTACCGCACCAGCGAAGTCATCGCCATCTACCCCATCACCCCCAGCTCGGCCATGGCTGAGCAGTCGTCGGCCTGGTCGAGCGAGCGAGGCAAGAACCTGTGGGGGGATGTGCCCCGGGTTGTCGAGTTGCAATCGGAAGGGGGGGCCATCGCCGCCGTCCACGGCGCCCTGCAGACCGGCGCGCTGGCGACCTCGTTTACCTCGTCGCAGGGTTTGCTGCTGATGATCCCCAACCTCTACAAGCTGGCAGGTCAGCTCATCCCCTTCGTACTGCATGTGGCGGCGCGCACCGTGGCGACCCATTCGCTATCGATCTTTGGCGATCACTCGGACGTGATGGCGGTGCGCCAGACCGGCTGTGCCATGCTCTGTGCCAGCAATGTGCAGGAGGCGCAGGACTTTGCCCTGATTTCGCAGATAGCGAGCCTCAACAGCCGCCTCCCCTTTATCCACTTCTTCGACGGCTTTCGTACCTCTCACGAGATCGCCAAGATAGCGCCGCTCGCTGACGACACCCTGCGCGCCCTGCTGCCCACCGATGCCATCCGTGCCCATCGCGACCGAGCGCTCACCCCCGACAAACCGGTCATTCGCGGCACCGCCGCCAACCCGGACACCTACTTCCAGTGCCGGGAGGCGAGCAACCCCTGGTATGACGCCGCCTATGGCCATGTGAGCGAGGCGATGCAGGCTTTTGGCAAGCAGACCGGCCGCCACTACCGGCCATTTGAATACGTTGGCCACCCGCAGGCGGAGCGGATTGTGGTGCTAATGGGCTCGGCCATCGGCACCTGTGAAGAGGTGATCGAGCGCCTGCTGGCCCAAGGGGAGAAGGTAGGTCTGGTGAAGGTGCGCCTCTACCGCCCCTTCTCGGCCGAGCACCTGTTGGCCATGATTCCCGAGAGTGCCCGCTCCATCGCCGTGCTGGATCGCACCAAGGAGCCGGGCGCACAGGCCGAGCCCCTCTATCTCGACGTGATGACGGCGCTGGCCGAAGCGGTCAGCCGGGGCGAGCGGGCAAGCCTGCCGCGGGTCATCGGCGGCCGCTACGGCCTCTCCTCCAAGGAGTTCGGCCCCGCCTGCGCGCTGGCGGTGTTTGCCGAACTGGCGCAAGAGAACCCGCGCCCGCGCTTTACCGTTGGCATCTTCGATGACATCACAGGTCTCTCGCTGCCGCTGGCCGCGCTGGATTCGCAAAGCCTCATTCACGGCCAGCAACACAAGCTGGAGGCGCTCTTCTACGGCCTTGGCAGCGATGGCACCGTCTCGGCGGCCAAGAACAGCATCAAGATCCTCGGCAACCACACCGACCTCTATCCGCAGGGCTATTTCGTCTACGACTCCAAGAAGGCTGGCGGTCTCACCGTCTCTCACCTGCGGGTGGGCGAGCGGCCGCTGCAATCGGCCTATCTGGTGGAAGAGGCGGACTTTATCGGCTGCCATCAGTGGCAGTTTGTCGACAAGTACCGGATGGTGGAGCGCTTGAAGGCGGGCGGCATCTTCCTGCTCAACACCCCCTACAGCGAAGCGGAGATCTGGCAACGACTACCCAGCGAGGTGCAGCATGCCCTGCGCGAGAAAGAGGCGCGCTTCTACATCATCAACGCCGCTAGGATTGCCCGCGACTGCCAGCTCGGCAACCGCATCAATACCGTGATGCAGATGGCCTTCTTCCAGCTCAGCGTCATCATTCCCCCTGCAGAGGCGACCAGCCTGCTGAAGCAGGCCATCGCCAGCAGCTATGGCAGCAAGGGGCAGACGCTGGTCGAACGCAACTGGCAGGCACTGGAGGCAACCTGCGCCGCCCTGACCCGGGTGCCACTTGGCGAACTGGATCCCGCCAGCCGCCCGCGCCCGCCGGTGGTTTCGGCCAAGGCCCCCGATTTTGTCCAGACCGTCACCGCCGCCATGCTGGCTGGGCTGGGTGACAGCCTGCCGGTCTCCGCCTTCCCGCCGGATGGCACCTGGCCGGTTGGTACCACCCGCTGGGAGAAGCGCAATATCGCCAAGGAGATCCCCATCTGGGAGGCGGCGCTCTGCACCCAGTGCAACTACTGTGTCGCCGCCTGTCCCCACTCGGCCATTCGCGCCAAGGTGGTGGAACCGGATGCACTGGCCGCAGCTCCCGCCACCCTGGATGCGCTGGATGTGAAATCCCGCGACATGCGCGGCCAGCAGTACGTGCTGCAGGTAGCGCCAGAGGATTGCACCGGCTGCAATCTCTGCGTTGAGGTGTGCCCGGCCAAGGATCGCAGCAACCCGGATCGCAAGGCGATCAATATGGCTTCACGCCTCGATCACCTCGATGGGCAGAAGGCCAACTACGACTTCTTCCTCGACCTGCCAGAGCGCAGCGTCGAGCAGCTGGAGCGCATCGACATCCGCACCTCCCAGCTCATCTCGCCGCTGTTTGAATACTCGGGCGCCTGCTCCGGCTGTGGCGAGACTCCCTACATCAAGCTGCTGACCCAGCTCTATGGCGATCGGCTACTGATTGCCAACGCCACCGGCTGCTCGTCCATTTATGGCGGCAACCTGCCTACCACCCCCTACACCACCAACGCCGACGGGCGCGGGCCGGCATGGGCCAACTCGCTGTTTGAAGACAACGCCGAGTTCGGACTGGGCTTCCGTCTTACCGTCGATCAGCACAGGGAGCGGGTGCGCCGTCTGCTGGCGAGCCTGGGCGACACCATACCGGCAGCGCTGCGCGAGGCGCTCGGCGACGCCACTCTGCCGGTTTCCGAGCAGCGGGCCCATATCCAGCAGTTGCGGGAGCTGCTGCAAGAGAGCAAGACTCCGGAGGCCCTTGAGCTGGCTCGCGATGCAGACTATCTGGTGGAAAAATCGGTCTGGCTCATCGGCGGCGATGGCTGGGCCTACGACATCGGCTTTGGCGGGCTCGACCATGTGTTGAGTCTGGGGGAGAACATCAATGTGCTGGTGCTCGACACCCAGTGCTACTCCAACACCGGCGGCCAGCAATCGAAGGCGACGCCACTCGGGGCCATCACCAAGTTTGGCGAGCAGGGCAAACGCAAGGCACGCAAGGATCTCGGTGCCAGCGTGATGATGTATGGTCACGTCTATGTGGCGCAGATATCCCTCGGTGCCCAGATGAACCAGACGGTAAAAGCGATTCAGGAGGCGGAAGCCTATCCGGGCCCCTCGCTCATCATCGCCTACAGCCCATGCGAGGAGCATGGCTACGACATGGCCGAGAGCCATGAGCAGATGAAGCAGCTGACAGCCACCGGCTTCTGGCCCCTCTACCGCTTCGATCCGCGCCGCGCTGACGAGGGCAAACTGCCGCTGGCGCTCGACTCGCGAGCCCCCAATGCCTCGCTGGCCGAGACCTTGCGCCACGAGCCCCGTTTCCGGCGGCTGGAGCGCCAGCAGCCAGAGGTAGCCAGCCAGCTCTATGAAGAGGCGGAGCAGGAGGCCAATCGCCGCTTCGCCTGGCTGAGCCAGCTGGCAGGCAAGGAGAGTCCGGCGCAGGAGTAACTCGCGCATGGCTTGATGGCAACAGCCACGCTATTCGCCAAATAACAATCAGGGCTCCCCGCGGGGAGCCCTGATGCTAGCTATGGTGAGCCAATATCGGCGCAGGCCAAATCAGGCGCTGATGGAGGCCAGCTCGTGGCGTTTAAGAGCGAGCAGTGTGATGAGTAGCGCCAGTGTGGCGATCAGTGCCATGCCGATATAGGTTGCGCTGAAGCCCGGGGCCAGCAGATCGGGGGCGAGCCGGCTCAGATCGCCACCGCTGCCAGCAGGCAGGCGCAAGTGGAATAGCATGGAGCAGATGGCCACGCCAACGGCACCGCCGAGCTCCCGCCCAAAGTTGAACAGCGACATGCCGATGCCGCGATCTTCCCGTGGCAGGGCATTTTGCACCACCACCGAGAGGGCGGGCAGCACCAGACCCAGACCAATACCGGCAAACCCGAGCGCCAGCTTGACCCAGGCATCGAAGTGGATCTGCCACAGAGCCACCGCGGCCAGCGCAAACCCCACCGCAACAAAGCTCTTGTAGTGACCGGTACGGCCAATCAGCTTGCCGCCGACAAAGGCGCCGGCGGTAATGCAGATCATGAAGATCACCATGCTCATCCCGCTCTCGCTGGCGCTCATCCCCTTCTGCCACTGCATCTGCAACGGCAGATAGACCAGCACGGCAAACATCAGCAGTTGGGAGAGCATCACCAGCAGCACGCTCACCAGATAGCCGGGCAGCCGGGCCAGATGGGCGGGCAATATGGGGTCGTGGGCACGCCGCTCAATCAGAATCAGCAGCAGCAGTGCCACGCCCAGCGCCGCCGAAAGCCAGAGGGCGGGCAGCGCCGCTTCCGGCGAGAGCAGCAACAGGGTGAGCGTAGTGACAGTAATCAGCAGACCCGCCCCCTTCCAGTCGAAGCGACTGTGACGACGCACGTTGAGCTGCTTGAGGTTGCGGTTGATGAGAAAGACCGCCAGCGCCCCGAGCGGCAGATTGATCCAGAAGATCCAGCGCCAGCTGAGCTGCTCGGTGAAATAACCGCCAAGCAAGGGGCCAGCGATGCTGGAGACCGCATAGACCGCCGAAATGTAGCCCTGATACTTGCCCACCTCCCGCGGCGGAATGGTGTCGGCAATCACGGTAAACGCGAGGGCAATCAGACCACCGCCCCCCAGCCCTTGCAGCACCCGCGCAGCCAGCAGGGTCGGCAGATCCTGGGAGAGAGCACAGGCCACCGAGCCCGCCAGAAAAAGGCCGATACCGATATTGAGCATCCGCACCCGGCCAAAGAGATCGCTCAGCTTGCCATAAAGGGGCAGCACGGCGGTGGCGGCCAGCAGGTAGGCGGTGACCACCCAGGTGAGGGCGGCACCGGCATGCAGCTCGGCGCCAATCATGGGCAGCGGGGTGGTGACTATGCTCTTTTCCAGTGAACCGAGCGCGATCACCAGCGCCACACTGGAGAAAATGGTTTTGGGGGATATTTTCGAGGTCATAAGCGGACTCGCAGATCTGATATGCCAAAGTATCCGGCAATGAACGGATTATTGTCTCACAAATCAGCAAGAGATAGAAAAAACGGCGGCCACAATCTGCCCAACCATGAGGCCGATCCCACAAACTGCCGACCGTTTCTGCTAGCCTGCTCTATTTGATTCGAGGAGCCCCCATGAGCGAGCGTGAGCAGTACGGGTTTGATCACTACGATGCCCTGATTTTCGATATGGATGGCACTTTGGTAGATTCCATGCCCCTTCATCTGGATGCTTGGGAGCTTACCTGCGCCGAATTCGGCATCCCCTTCGAGCGGGAACAGCTCTATCAGTACGGCGGCATTCCCACCCGCAAGATCATCGCCATGCTGGCCGAGCAGCAGGGGCTGACGGTGGATGTCGAGGCCTTTACCCGTCGCAAGATTGCCCTCTATATGGAACATATCGACAAGGCCAGCGTCTTTCCCAAGATGTGGGAACTGGTCAGGCACTATCACGGCAAGGTCAAGATGGGGATTGGCACCGGCTCACCGCGCAATCAGGCGGACTCCATCCTCAAAAGCACCGGACTCGACGCCTATATTTCGGTGGTGGTGAGCGCCGATGATGTCACCAACCACAAGCCGCACCCTGATACCTTCTTGCAAGTGGCCGAACTGCTCGGCGCCAATCCCGCCAACTGTCTGGTATTTGAAGATACCCGGATCGGGCTTGAGGCTGGCAAGGCGGCGGGGATGGATACCGTGCTGGTCATCGAAGGTGACCTGCACCCGCGCTAAACGGCTCAGGGGCAAGCAGGCAAACCGATAAAATGGTGCCATCACAGTGGCACCATTTTTTATTCAGGTGAGCATGGCGGCAGCGTCAGTGCCCGGACAGAGTTGCGATCGCAGCCGGAATGGTGGCAACCGTCAGACAAAGGGCGTTGGCCTGCGCCTCATCCTGTAGTGCCTGATGAGTGCGAAGCAGCTCAAGGGCTTCGGCCGGGGTATCTGCAAAGATGGGGGCGGCGATGGCGGCAAATCCCTGTTCGACCAGTTGACGACGCTCATCGCTATAGCTGGGCGCATTGGCATCTAGATAGGTAAGCGCCTGACCCTGCTTGAAAAAGTGATAGTTAGGCATCGATTGGCCCCGCAAAAATAAAGCGCCATTCTACTCCTTTTTGCTCCACCGCCCGCGTCAATCTGTGTCGTCTCAAGTGATCTAGTTCACATTTTTATCAACACACATTTACCGATTGGGCGCCGTACAAATCCCCCCCCACGCGGCGTCAGACAACACTCGCCACCGTCACTCGGCGCCAAACAAAACGCCTCCACAGAGGAGGCGTTGCGACTGAAACAGGGTGGCTCCCGTTACATGGCATTCGTCGATTCGAAGATCTTGTCCGCCGAGGCCTCGACAAAGCCCGGATAGAGCACGCCATCGGCTTGCGGATAGCGCAGGGCAAACTCGTAGAAGCAGCTCGGGATGGTACGTACCCCATCGCTGAACGGCACCTCGGCTTTGTCGGCCATGGTGGAGGATTGCTCCAGCATCACCTGCGGGTCCCCTTTCACCTCGCCACCCACGCTGTTGAGCACGAAACCCGCCGCCTTGAGCGCAGCATTGACCTGATGGATGGTGTCGAAATCCTTCAACTTGTTGATATTGACCGTGAAGTGGTTGGCACGATAACCCCAGGCTGCCATCCAGGCCGCATACTCGCTCTCCGCCAGCAGAGTCTGATAATCGGCATAGGAGACCTGCCAGGGGGCACCGGTGTAGAGAAATGCCGGGGTATCGGTCAGATGATCGGGCACCTGATCCGCCAGCTTGTGGATGATGGCCTGTGCCGCTGGGGAGAGTTCTTCCACCTTCAGCTCGCTGATAAACACCTTGGGAGCATCCGGATCCTGATGCTCAAAGTGCTTGGCGTAGAGCTTCTTGGCCTTGAAAACATACTCGCCCTTCTGCTCGTAACCGAGCGCCAGAAAGTGGGCCGCCAGCTTCTCCAGCCCCAGTTTGGGCAGGTTGTAGGTACGAAACGCCACGTGATCGTTGACGATGGGCTCGCCGCCACCCAGCAGGGTGTGCACCTTGAGGGCGCTCGGGGTCACCTTGATGTAGTTGTCCCACAGATGGCTGAACAGGGTGTCGATATCCTTTTGCATCTCTCTTTCCTTTGATTGCGGGTACAGATGGGGGCACCGCTGGATGCCCCGTGTCGTTATCAGAAGCGCAGGCCGGGCGACAGCTGCTCCGGCATGGCGGCTTTGCTGTCTTCGACGGAGGCAACCGGATACGCACAGTAGTCAGCTGCGTAGTAGGCGCTCGCCCTGTGATTGCCAGAAGCACCGATGCCACCAAACGGCGCGGCACTGGATGCACCGGTGATGGGCTTGTTCCAGTTGACGACACCGGCACGGATCCGCTTGAAGAAGTGGTGCCAGTCCGCCTCCTTGTCCCCCAGCAGACCGGCCGAGAGACCGTAGCGGGTGGCGTTGCCCTGATCGATGGCGGCATCGAAATCGTCATAGCGAATGAGTTGCAGCAGCGGGCCGAAGTACTCTTCGTCCGGCAGCTCGCTCACTGAGGTCACATCGATAATGCCCGGGGAGACAAAGCCGGTACCCGCTTCCAGGTGCTTGAGGGTAAGCAGGCTCTCGCCACCGAGACGCTGCAGGTTGGCTTGCGCCTCGACCATGCCCAGTGCTGCCTTCTCGCTAATCATCGAACCCATGAAAGGCTGCTCGGCGGCGTCATAGAGGCCGACCTTGATCTGGCTGACCACCTCGATCAGTCGCTTGACCAGCGCATCGCCGCGCTCGCCGCGCTCGACAAACAGACGGCGGGAACAAGTACAACGCTGACCGGAAGTGATGAAGGCAGACTGGACGATGGCATGGACAGCGCCGTCGATGTCGCTCACATCTTTCACAATCAGCGGGTTGTTGCCGCCCATCTCCAGCGCCAAAATTTTTCCCGGCTGACCGGCAAACTGCTGATGGAGGAAATGACCGGTGCGGGAAGAACCAGTAAAGAAGAGGCCGTCGATGTCGGGGTTGCCAGCCAGCGCCTTGCCAGTCTCGACCTCCCCTTGCACCAGATTGAGCACGCCCTTGGGCAATCCGGCCTGCTGCCACACCTTGACCATGGCCTCGGCCACCATGGGGGTCAGCTCGGAGGGTTTGAACACCACGGCGTTACCCGCGATCAGTGCAGGTACGATATGGCCGTTGGGCAGATGACCCGGGAAGTTGTAGGGGCCGAACACCGCCACCACACCGTGGGGCTTGTGACGGACAAACGCCTTGGCGCCCGGCATGGCATTTTCAACGGTGCCGGTGCGCTCGTCGTGCGCACGGATGGAGATGGCAATCTTGCCCTGCATGGCGGCCACTTCGGTGCGGGTCTCCCACAGCGGTTTGCCTGTTTCACGGGCGATGGTCAGGGCCAGCGCCTCTTTCTGCTCGCCAAGCAGATCGGCATAACGACGCACTATGGCCAGACGCTCCTCAAGGCTCATGTCCGCCCAGTGGTAGAAGGCGGCACGGGCGGCCTTGACGGCGGCATCCACCTGCGCCGCACTGGCGGCAGCCCCCTGCCAGATCACCTCGTTCTTGGCCGGATCGGTTGACTCGAACGGCTTGCCTTCACCGGCAAGCCACTGACCGTCGATAAATTGCACTAACTGGCTCATCCATTCACTCCCTGTCGCTGGCAGGCAGCCTCGGCTGCCTGTCTGATAATCGGTTTGCTTGTCCTGTTTGTCTCAGTCGAGGTCGACCACCCGCACCATGTCGCCATCCTGCACCTTGAGCGCCGCCGCCATCTTGGGCGGGATGATGGCTTCATGCTTGTCGAGATCGACCCGGATATTGCCGTAGCAGGCGCGGTAATGTTCGAAACGGCTGTTGCAGATAAGGTGGGTCTTGCCACCGATGGGCTCGCCCACCAGCACCCGCAGCTTCTTGCTGCGGCGCACGCTGCGGATATTCTTCACGTCGCACTCGACGGTGGGGCCCGCATCGAAAATATCGACGTAACCACGGTTCACGAAGCCCTCGTCCTGCAGCATCTTGATGGCCGGGCGGGTCTTCTCGTGGGTCTGGCCGATAACGGCCCGCGCCTCTTTGCTCAGCAAATTGACGTAGATGGGGTACTTGGGCATCAACTCGGCGATAAAGCGCTTCTTGCCGATGCCGGTCAGATAGTCGACGGTAGGAAAATCCATCGAGAAGAAGTGAGTCTGCAGCCACTCATAGAAGGGACTGTGGCCGTTGGCATCGGAGACGCCGCGCATCTCGGCGAAGACGGTCTCGTCAAACAACTCGGGGTGCTCGGCCATAAACAGAAAGCGGTGCTTGGAGAGCAGGCGGCCGTTGAGCCCCTCGCGGGCACATTCGCGCAAAAACAGGGTGCAGAGCTCGGAGTTGCCGGTGTAGTCGTTGGAGAGGGTCAGGGTTTCAACGACGTTGTAGATGCCAAGCTTGGGAGAAGAGTGCACCACCTTGCCGATGTGGTAGTTGTAAAACGGCTGGGAGAGGCCAACCGCGGCATCGATGGCACAGGTGCCGACCATCTCGCCGGTCTCCAGATCCTCAGCCACGAAGAAGTAGAGGCAGTCCCCCTTGCCGGCGGGCTTGTCGGAAAAAGTCTGGGTAGAGGCATCAATCTTGCGCTGCAGCAGCTCATCGTTGACGGGCAACGAGGTCATGCCGGTGCCGGACTCGATGGCGCAGGTCTTGAGCCCGGCAAAATCTTTTTGCTCGATGGGACGGATAACCAACATAAATGACAACTCCCTTTCATTGACGACAGGTGGGGTCCCGGCTCCTGCCGGGAGAGCTCCCCACCTCAATCTGGAATCAGGCGTTAACCACCTGGGCAACCGCCTTCTCGAAGCGGGCCAACCCTTCCTTGATGTCCGCTTCCGGGATCACCAGTGAAGGGGCAAAACGAACCACGTTGGTACCGGCTACCAGTGCCATCAGCCCCTGATCGATGGAGGCCAGCAGGAAGTCACGGGAACGCCCTTTGTAGGCATCGCTCAGGGCAGCGCCCAGCAGCAGCCCCTTGCCGCGGATCTCGCTAAACAGTGGTATTTGGCGTTGATCGCCTCGAGCCCCTCGCGGAACAGCTGTTCACGCTGTTTGATGCCTGCCAGCACCTCCGGAGTATTGATCACGTCGATCACCGCCTCGGCGACCGCACAGGCCAGCGGGTTACCGCCGTAGGTAGAGCCGTGAGTGCCCACTTTCAAGTAAGAGGCGATTTCGTTGGTGGTCAGCATGGCGCCGATGGGGAAACCGCCCCCCAGCGCCTTGGCGCTGGTGAGGATGTCCGGCGTGACGCCCAGACCCATATAGGCATAGAGATCACCGGTCCGGCCAACCCCTGACTGCACTTCGTCATACACCAGCAGGGCATTGTGTTTGTCGCACAGCTCGCGCACCCCTTTGGCAAACTCGTCGGTAGGACGAATGATGCCCCCCTCCCCCTGCAGCGGCTCCATCACCACGGCGCAGGTGTTGTCGGAGATCACCTCGGCCAGCGCAGCCAGATCGTTGTAGGGAACATGGGTAATGTCACCGGGCTTGGGACCGAAGCCATCGGAGTAGGCTGCCTGGCCACCGACGCTGACGGTAAAGAAGGTACGACCGTGGAAACCCTGATTGAAGGCGATGATCTGGGTCTTCTGCTCGCCAAACTTCTCGATGGCGTAGCGGCGAGCCAGCTTGAGAGCCGCTTCGTTCGCTTCGGCGCCGGAGTTGCAGAAGTAGACCTTGTCGGCGAAGGTGGCGGCAACCAGCTTCTTGGCCAGACGCAGGGCCGGCTCGTTGGTCATGACGTTGGAGAGGTGCCACAGCTTCTCGCCCTGGGTTTTCAGGGCCTCGACCAGCTTGGGATGACAGTGACCCAAACCGTTGACGGCGATGCCACCGGCGAAGTCGACATACTCGCGCCCTTCCTGATCCCAGACACGTGACCCTTCACCACGCACCGGGATGATCTTGGCGGGCGCATAGTTGGGAACCATCACTTCATCAAACACTTCACGTGTCACTGCCAACAACTCTGACATATAGCTCTCCTTCGATTCGGCGACAGAATAATCCACCGCCCAAAAGTTAAATCCGTGTAAACGTGACGGGATTATCACAGAAATAAAGTAAAAAGTCTGTAACAAGACGGCCTATAAGGAACAATGTTCGATTGCTCTTGAGATTTTAGGCAACCGCATTGCATAACGACTCAGGGGGGCTTGGCAAGAGATAATTTGGGCAGGAGAGGGGGTGAATAAAGTGTCAGGGAAATTTTTTTTGCCTTCTCTCGAACTTGAGAAGGCGATCACAACTTTTTTATGAACGCGCCAGAAAGTTGGCCAGCAACTGATGGCCCTGCTCGCTCAAAATACTCTCCGGATGGAACTGAACACCCTCGATGGGGAGCGTCTTGTGGCGCAGCCCCATGATCTCGTCAAACGAGCCATCGGCATGCTCGCTCCAGGCGGTGATCTCGACGCAGTCGGGCAGCGTGTCGCGCTCCACCACCAAGGAGTGGTAACGGGTCACCCGCAGAGGGTTGTTGAGCCCCTTGAACACCCCCTCATTGCGATGGCGGATGAGCGAGGTTTTGCCGTGCATTACCTGACGGGCACGCACTACGCGGGCGCCGAAGGCCTGCGCCAGCGACTGATGACCGAGACAGACGCCGAGAATGGGCAGTTTGCCAGCAAAGTGGCTGATAGCGTCGAGAGAGATCCCCGCCTCATTGGGCGTACAAGGACCGGGAGAGATCACCAGAAAACGGGGGGAGAGCTGCGCTATGGCATCAAGCGTCAGTTCATCATTGCGCTTGACCACAACCTCTTGTCCCAGGGCGCCGAAATATTGCACCAGGTTCCAGGTAAAAGAGTCGTAGTTATCGATCAACAACAGCATGAGATAACCAACAGCGGAGAATTAACGATCGAGATAACGACCCTGTTCCATTTCCCGCTCACGCTGACACTCGGCCAGATAGATGGCGGCAGCAACGGCAGGGGTTTTATGGTGCTTGTCGATGGCATTGGAGACCATCAACTGCAGGGTATTGAGGTTTTTCGCCTTGCGAAATTTACGTAGCCAGTGACCTTTGTCACTCAGCTCTTCAGCAGAAATAGTTGGTTGAACAGGCATGCTTTCTCTTGGGGATATTACCCAGGTTGAAATAAAGAAATTAAACAAAATAGCCGGGCAGAAAATAAAGAAAGCCAGGCAAATACCCAGCTCTCTTCTACTACACCTTCCCAGTATGTCAGGCTCGAGGAACGAAGCCGACTACATCATATACGCTGGTCAGGGTTTTTTCAGCTCTTTCGCGCGCCTTTTGTGCGCCTTCTGCCAGAATCGCGATCAAATGGGCCTCATCCTTACGCAACTCGTGGAAACGGGCCTGGATCGGTTCCAGCAGCGCAACCACGGCTTCGGCGGTTTCGGTCTTGAGGTGACCGTACATCTTGCCTTCAAAGTGCTGCTCCAGCTCGGGGATGGAGCGACCCGTCACCCCGGACATCAGGGTCAGCAGGTTGGAAACACCCGGTTTGTTTTCCGGGTCGAAACGCACCACCGCCGGCTCGTCGGAATCGGTCACCGCACGCTTGATCTTCTTGACGATCTGCTTGGGATCTTCCAGCAGGCCGATGAAGTTGGCTTCGTTGTCATCCGACTTGGACATCTTCTTGGTCGGATCCTGCAAGCTCATCACCCGTGCCCCTTCGGTCGGAATGAAGGGCTCCGGCATGGTGAACACGTCACCATAGAGGTTGTTGAAACGGGTGCAGATGTCGCGGGTCAGCTCCAGATGCTGCTTCTGGTCGTTGCCGACCGGCACCTGATTGGCCTGATAGAGCAGGATGTCGGCAGCCATCAGCACCGGATAACCGAACAGGCCGACGTTGACGTTGTTCTCGAAACGGGCGGACTTGTCCTTGAACTGGGTCATGCGCGACAGCTCACCCATCTGGGTGTAGCAGTTGAGGATCCAGCCCAGCTCAGCGTGCTGCGGCACGTGAGACTGGATGAAGACGGTGCTCTTCTTGGGATCGATACCGACCGCCAGATAGAGGGCGGCCGCGTCCAGACAAGCCTTGCGCAGGGCAGCCGGGTCCTGGCGAGTGGTGATGGCGTGCAGGTCGACGATGCAGTAGAGGCAGTCGAACTCATCCTGCATGTTGACCCACTGACGCAGGGCCCCCATGTAGTTGCCGATGGTCAGTTGACCGGAGGGTTGCGCTCCGCTCAATACGATTGGTTTAGTCATGAGAGTGTTAATCCTTGTTATTCAGCCAGCCCAGCTGCGCTATTAGACCAAAAGTGCATCGAGCTGGGCAAACTGCTCGAATACCCAGTCTGGATGGGAGTCGGCGATGGGGCGGCCATAGTTGTAACCGTAGGTGAGCCCCACCACCTTCATGCCGGCCGCCTTGGCAGCCAGCACATCATTTTCGGAGTCACCCACCATCAGGGTGCGAGCCGGACTCACTCCCAGCTCCTGGCAGGCGTGCAGCAAGGGTTCCGGACTCGGCTTCTTGACCGGCACGCAGTTGCCACCGAGCCAGAGCGCGAAGCAATCGCTGATGCCAAGAGCATCGAGGATAGGGGCCACGAAATCGCTCGGCTTGTTGGTGACGATCGCCTGCTTGTAGCCCAGGGTTTGCAAGCGGCGCAGACTCCGGGCAACCCCATCATACATGGCCAATCCCTGCAGCAAACAGGCGTTGTAGTGCTGGAAAAAGATCGGACGGGCCTTGGCAAAGAGCTCGGGGTCGGCCTCGCGATAGGCAAGGGCCCGCTGGATCAGCTTGTCGGCGCCATTGCCGACCCAGGTACGGATAACCGCTTCATCTGCTTGTTCCAGACCCAGATCAGCCAGCGTCAGATTGACTGCCAGCGCCAGTTGGGCGGCGCTGTCGATCAGGGTGCCGTCCAGATCGAACAGCACCAAATCAAATGCGCGCTCAGCGTGTGACATGAGCCAGCTCCGCACGCATCTTGTCGATCACCGCTTTATAGTCAGGCTGGCTGAAAATGGCAGAGCCGGCGACAAACATGTCGGCGCCGGCTTCGGCGATCTCGCGAATGTTGTCGACCTTCACCCCGCCATCGATCTCGAGACGGATATCGCGGCCGCTCTCGTCGATCAGACGACGCACCTGACGCAGCTTGTCGAGGGTACCGGGGATGAAGCTCTGACCACCGAAGCCCGGATTGACCGACATCAGCAGGATCACGTCCAGCTTGTCCATCACATACTCGAGGCAGGAGAGCGAGGTAGCAGGATTCAGCACCAGACCGGCCTGGCAGCCCATCTCCTTGATGAGGCCCAAAGAGCGATCAACGTGATCGGATGCTTCCGGATGGAAGGTGATGAGGGAAGCACCCGCCTTGGCAAAATCAGGAATGATGCGATCCACCGGCTTGACCATCAGGTGCACGTCGATGGGGGCCTCGATACCGTAGTCACGCAGCGCCTGACAGACCATGGGGCCAATGGTCAGGTTGGGGACATAGTGGTTGTCCATCACGTCGAAGTGAACCACGTCGGCACCGGCAGCCAGTACCTTGGCTACATCTTCACCCAGACGGGCAAAATCGGCAGAGAGGATCGAGGGGGCAATCAGAAAGTCTTTCATCAGCATCATCCATTGGCAGCCAGGGAGAAAAAGCGGCGCAATTTTAACGTAAAAGGCGGGCGAAAACGACTCGAATGCGGGGTAAATGGGGCAATCACCTCCCCTCCCCCAGCAACCCGGGTTATAGGACATCGGCACGGGCGCGGACTCGCCCATAAAAAACGGCGCCCCTGGGCGCCGCATGGTCTGTTACGTCAGTGGCAGCAGTTCACTGTCGCTGGGATAGTAGCCCTGCTCCGGTTCGATTCCGGGCGGATAGAGCGCCAACAATTCGGCAACCTTGTTACGGGTGCCGCCGTTGCGACTGATGGTACGCTTGACCAGGATCTCGTCGAGGCGAGCACCGCGATAAAGCTCACGAGTCAGCTCGATATCGTGGTTGCTGATCAGTACCGGCACCCCTTTGTGAGCGGCGGTGTGGCGGGCCAATCGCGCCAGGATCGCCTGATCATCTAGGGTAAACCCACCGGAGGCATAGGTGGTGAAGCTCGCCGTAGTGGAGAGCGGCGCATAGGGTGGATCACAATAGATAACCCAATCCTCTTCGGCACGCTTGATGGCATCGGCGTAGCTCTCGCAGATAAAGGTCGCCTTCTGCGCCTTTTCGGCAAAGGCCCACAGCTCTTTTTCCGGGAAATAGGGTTTCTTGTAGGAACCGAACGGCACGTTGAAGCCGCCCTTCTTGTTGTAGCGGCACAGTCCGTTGAAACCGTGACGGTTGAGGAACAGGAACAAGAGTGCCCGCTCGAAGGTGGTCTCGGTCTGATTGAACTGGGTACGCAGCCGGTAATAGGCCGCCTTGTGGTTGTGCTCTGCCACAAACAGCTTGCGCGCCTCGGCAATGAAACTGTCCGGCGTCAGCTTGAGGTGGTTGTACAGGCAGATCAGATCCGGATTGATGTCGTTGAGCACATACGCGTCGTAGTCGGTGTTGAGAAACACTGACCCGGCCCCGACGAAGGGCTCCAGCAACACACGCCCGGCCGGCAGGCGCTCGGCAATCTCTTCAACCAGGGAGTATTTTCCCCCGGCCCATTTTAAAAAAGCGCGTGTTTTTTTCATGGAAATCCGGTGTGTAAGAAGGCAAGACCCAAAAAGGGGGACGATTCTACCCCCTTATCCGGTATCAAGGCTATTGCTTCAGCTCTTTTTGTACCTGTGCAAACGACTTGGGCCAGGGCTGACCTTTCAGCAAGGCTGGCGGAAGCTTGCGAATGGCACTCTTGGCCTGGGTCAGACCGGCATAATCCCCTTGCAGCACCACATACCAGGGGCTGCCACGGAATTTGGTCTGATAGACCCATACCTTACCCGCCAAACCATGCTCGGCAACAAATTGATCCACCGCCTTGGTGTTGCTCGCCCCCATCAGCTGAACGCTGTAGTGGTTACGCGGCTTCTTGTTCAAGGTGGCGACCGGTGTCAGGGCCACTTTGGGTGCTGGCGCGGCAACCGGCTCGTTGCTGGCTGTTTTGGTGGTAGCAGCAGGCGTTGCGGTTGTCGCCGGATTCAGTGCTTTGGAGGTACTGGCTGGCGCCGTGGTTGCGACTGCACCACTGGGGGCTGTGCCACTCGGGTTCTTGCCGGTCAGCTCGTCCACCACGTCAGTAGGCAGTGCGCCGCTCACCTTGGGTTCGGTCATCAGCTTTTGCACGACCTCGTCAGAGATCACCACCCGACGCCCTTCGTAATTGGTTGATTCGGTGGTCACAGTTTCGCTCTCCACCGATTTGGGCAGCACTTTCGCCTCCGGCTGCCAATCCTTCACCACCCCGTTGGGATTGCTGGCTGCAGCGCTGTTTTGCGCGCCTTGTGCAGCGGCATCGGTATTCGAACCGCCTGCGGTGAGGGGATCGCCTCCCGCTACCGGGATCGGCAATGCCGTGTTCTGCGCCGGATCCTGCAGCGCCGGTTTGCTTTCATTGTCAAACAGCGCAGGCAGCAGGTAGCTCAGCGCCAGCAGGCCGCCAGCGACCAGCGCGATAGCAGTGGCAATCTTCTTGACAGGCAACTCCGCCTGACGCTTCTTGGGCCTTCTGTCGGTCATGATATCCTCCAGTAACTGCATGATGGTGGACGGATGTCCGTTCGCCGTTTTCAGGATCTCCTCCACTTGCGGCTTGGGCAAGAGGGTCGCCGGGATCTTGAGCTCTTTGGCTTTTTCATACAAGAAGATGCGCTGCTCGGGCGGGCTCAGGGGCGGCACTTCCAGCTCAAGGGCTGGCATGGCACGCCCTTTGAGCTGCGGTCGTTGGGTACGACACCAGACGTCACTACCCGAGACAATAATGGCCAGCTGATGGGGCGCCGCCAGGGTATCGTTATGACGGATGATCGCCCACAACTCTCCCAGCAATTCGGCTGGCAACTGGTCGGCCCGCTCTATCAGCAGCAACAGGGTGGCTGGCTTGCTCCCCTCCAGCATGCGAAAGAAGCTCTCCGCCAGCGCATCCTGTGGATTGAACAGCGGGCGCGCCACCACCTGTGGCAGCAACAGCTGGCGTACATCCACCATCTTCATGGCAGGCGTGCCGATCAGGCTCACCACCCGCACTTTTTCCGGCAACACGCCGAGCAGGGATTCGCACAGGGTACCGCGACCACAACCGGGTTTACCGGAGAGAAAAATGAAAGGGTGATTGAATTCAATCAGATGCAGCAGCCGGTCAACCAGCTGCCGCTGGGAAGGAAGTTTTAGCAGTTTATTCGTCACGACCAGACTCGATCACCGCCAGCAACTCGGCATCGGACACATCCCCCACCACCTGCGCATGGCCGATGCCAACCGGCAACACCAGACGCAGCTTGCCTTCCAGCACCTTCTTGTCACGGCGCATATGGCGAATAAAGGCGGCGAAATCCATCTCGGCAGGCGCATGAATGGGCAAATTAGCGGCCAGCAGCAGAGCACGCACACGCGCAACGTCCGCTTCGCTCATATCGCCACGGGCCTGCGCAGTCCAGGCAGCCAGCATGGTGCCAGCGGATACTGCTTCGCCGTGCAGCCAGTTGCCATACCCCTGCTCGGCCTCGATAGCATGACCAAAGGTGTGACCCAGATTGAGCAGCGCACGGACGCCGTGCTCGGTCTCATCCTGACCGACCACATCGGCTTTGATCTCGCAGCAGCGTTTGATGGCGTAGGCCAGCGCGGCAGGTTCCAGCTGTTGCAGACGCACCATGTTCTGCTCCAGCCAGCTGAAGAAATCAGCATCCCAAATGATGCCGTATTTGATCACCTCGGCCATCCCTGCGGCAAATTCGCGGGCTGGCAAGGTACTCAGACACTCGGTATCGATAACAACTTGTTTGGGCTGATAAAAAGCCCCAATCATGTTCTTGCCGAGGGGGTGGTTGACAGCAGTTTTACCGCCAACAGAGGAGTCAACCTGGGAGAGCAGAGTGGTCGGGATCTGGATAAAAGGAATGCCACGTTGATAGCTTGCTGCCGCAAAGCCCACCACATCCCCGATCACGCCGCCCCCCAGAGCGATCAGTGTCGTATCGCGCCCATGGTTGGTTTCAAGCAGAGCAGACATGATCTGCTCAAAGGTCGCCAGGTTCTTGTATGCCTCACCGTCAGGCAGGATCAGGTGTTCAACCTGAAAACCCGACAGCAGAGCGGTTACCCGTTCAAGATAAAGCGGAGCAACGACCGTGTTGGTCACTATCATCACCCGCTTGCCCTTGATGGTCGATACCAGCGCCTCGGGGCGCTGCAACAACCCGGCAGCTATCTCGATGGGATAGCTGCGTTCACCCAGTTCGACCTTCAACCGTTCCATGGACGTCCTCTAGATTACATACCGATCAGCTTTACAATTTGATTGGCAACGATTTTTGCGCTCTGGTCATCGGTGTGCACAACAAAGTCGGCAACCTCTTCATACAGGGCATTGCGCTCTTGTGCCAGACGTTCCAGCACTTCGCGTGCCGGTTCTTCAGTCTGTAGCAGAGGGCGGCGTTTGTCTCGCTGTGTGCGCGCCAGCTGCTTTTCGATAGTGGTTTCGAGGTAGACCACGATGCCACGAGCAGACAACTTGTTGCGGGTTTCGCGACTCTTGATGGCACCGCCACCCGTCGCCAGCACGATACCCTGCTGCTCTGACAATTCGCCGATCACCTTCTCTTCGCGAATCCGGAAACCTTCTTCGCCTTCAACATCGAACACCCAGCCGATATCAGCACCACTGCGGCGCTCAATCTCATGATCTGAGTCGAAAAACTCCATATGCAGTTGTTCTGCCAGATGTCTACCTATGGTGCTCTTGCCCGCACCCATGGGACCTATCAGGAAAATATTGCGTTTCTCAGCCATGTCTTTTCGTTAGTAATTACAAACTGTACGACCCCGATGAATACTGGATCGGGGTACCTATGAACCTTATCTTGCGATGGATCAGGAGGGGGATTATCTCAATAGATATCGGGACTGGCAACCGCAGCCCTTACGCCCCAGCCTTATTGGGGCGTAAGGTTATATGTGTTTTACCCTCACATGTAAAGCATTCAGAAGGCGTCGGTAACTATCTTGGGCGTCACGAAAATCAGCAACTCCCGCTTTTTGTTCTCGCTGGTGGTCTTGCGGAACAAGGCCCCCAATCCGGGAATATCACCCAGCAGCGGCACCTTGGTCACATCGCTCTTGATGGTCTGCTGATAGATGCCGCCCAGCACCAGCGTCTCGCCATTGTTCACCAGCACCTGAGTGGTGATGGACTGGGCGTTGATGGAAACCGCATCACCGGTACCGGTCGGTACCGTTTCACCCTTGGTATCCTGGGTTACGGTCAGGTCGAGAATCACCCGATTGTCAGGGGTGATCTGCGGGGTAACCTTCAGGCTCAATACCGCCTTCTTGAAGGTAACCGAGGTAGCGCCACTGGAAGAGGACTCCACATAGGGGATCTCGGTACCCTGCTCGATCAGCGCCGGTTTCTGGTTCGCCGTGGTCACCCGCGGACTGGCGATAATCTCGGCCTTGCTCTCTTTTTCCAGCGCCGACAACTCTAGATCCAACAAGGTGCCATCAGCCAAACGGGCAACCTGGAAGGCCAAAGTACCGGCCGCATTGGTCACCGGCAGGTTGACGTTCAACCGTTCGTCTTTTGTCGGTCTGGTAATTGCCGAGCCACCATTGTTGTTACCAGAGCCATCATTCCCCGCTATGGAACCGGACGTACTGTTGCCATGACCATCGTTTTTGGTCACCCCCCACCGCACCCCGAGCGCTTCATCAAAGCCGTCGTCAATGGTCACCATCCGCGCCTCGATAACCACCTGCTTGACCGGAATATCGAGAATATCGAGCATCCGCTTGATACTGCTGATGACATCGGCGGTATCCTTGACCACCAACACGTTGGTTCGCTCATCCACGCTCACCGCACCACGGGGTGACAGCAACTTGGTACTTTCGGAAGAGAGCAGGGCAGCCACTTCCGAGGCCTTGGCATAGTTTATCTGCAGATATTCGGTATAGAGCGGAGCCAAATCGGCAACCTGATTTCGGCTCTCCAGCTGTTGCTTCTCGCGTGTTGCGATCTCTTCTGCAGGCGCTACCAGCAAGATGTTGTTATCCAACCGCTTATCCAGACCCCGCACCTTCAAAATAATGTCGAGCGCCTGCTCCCACGGCACCCCATCCAGACGCAGGGTAATATTGCCTGATACCGAATCTGTGGTTACCAAGTTAAGGTTGTTGAAATCGGCAATAAGCTGCAATACGGTACGGACTGGAATATCCTGAAAGTTCAATGAGATGGGCTTTCCCTGATACTGCTTGGATGCCGTGGCCGTCGTCCGCTTTTTCACCTCGATAATGAAGAGCTTGTCTGCCTGATCGTAACGGTAATCAAACTGACCATTGATCGACAATTCAAACAGGGTATCGCTGCCCTGCCGGGAGACTTCAACCTGAGAGACCGGCGTTGCAAAATCCTGCACGTTGATCAGATTAAGCAAGCCATCCGGTACCCGAGTGCCATGAAACTTGGCCAATACGGTCTGGCCGCGGCTGCTCACATCAACAGCGGCCGAGCTGTTATCCAGCGTGACCAGAAACTCCCCCTGGCCATCTTTGCCACGACGAAAATCCACACCGGTAACCGAGTTGAAATAGGCACCGCCCCCACTGCTCTGATAGTTGTTAAGCACCGGCTTGCTGGCAGGCTGTGTGGCTACCGGCGTTGTCACGGGCGCAACAGGCATAGACCGGGCAACGACCTGAGGATTGAGCAGCGCCGAAGGAGAGGGTGTGGCCACCATCGCAGAGGGCGCTGGCACAGGAGTAGCCGAGGTTGCGGGTGCAATCAGGGCGCTCTCACCATTGATGAGCCAGGAAGAGGCCCCCTCGCCCAATGACACCAGTAATTTGTTCCCCTGTTGCTGCACCTGATAGGGAGCAAGCTGATCGAGTGCGATCTTGATATCCAGACCTGCTCCCTTACCCTCAACCTTGATATTATCTACCCCCAAGCGCTGGATCGGCAGCGGGTTCACTTTCAGCGCCCCTACCGCACCGGGAACATGCAACAACAGCTGATTGGGTTGGTAAGAGAGACGATCGGTAAGGCCCGTGACCGGCTCACTGAAACTGAGCTCCACCAGCAATTGATCGGCAAGCAGCGGATTGACCTTGATCTCCTGCAGGGTTGCCACTGCCCACACCTGACTGAGGGCGCTGGCGCAAAACAGCAAAGCCACTTTGGATATACTCTCTATTGTTGTTCTCATTGCTGTTCGTCCCTGATTATTGTTTTTCTTGCACATTGGCCATTGCCAACTGGGTTTCTCTTGTTACCCAGCACCCCTTCCCGTCCGGAATGGTTTCCAGCAAATCCACGGCTGTGTCAGTGATCTTGATGACCCGGCCCTGATCAAGCCCCATATACTGGTTGAGCCCGACCCGCATCGATTTGCCATCCGGGGTGCTGATCAAGGCCCACAACTGACCCGCCTTACCCAAAGAACCATGCATCGACAGACTGGCCAGCGAATAATTTTCCAGCACCTCTTTCTCACGATCCATCAGGGTCTGAGCACAATCCGGCTGGGCCTTGGCAGTGCTTGTACTTCCAACCGTCGCCTCAGGCTGGGGAACCATGAAGGGGCTGCGCAACTCGCGTTGCTGGTAGTGCATAGGGGCAAAAGGCTTCAGCTCGGGCAAGGGCTCGATAGGTATGGGCGGCCTTGCTTTGGTCTGGGCGACATAGCTATCCATGTCCTCCTGGCCACCACACGCCGCCAGCAAGAGGGCAGGCAACAACCAGCAGATGCGTCTCATTGTTTCGGCTCCACTGTTTTACCGTTGTACTTGTAAGTTTTGGCCAGCATCGACATCGAAATCAGCTCCCCTTCATCCTTGCTCTGACCCAGAGTGAAGGAGTCAAGGATGACGATACGGGGCAAAGCGGCCATGTCAGCGGTGAACTTGCCAATTTGATGGTAAGTGCCCACGACTTCGATACGCATCGGTAGCTCTGTCGAAAACTCGTGCTTGACCTCAGGTTCCCAGTTGATCCGGTTCAATTTCAAGCCGTTGTCGGTAGCAATAAAGCTGATATCGTCCAGCAGCCCGGCGACCTCATGGGTATTGGGCAACTGCTTGAGCTGGGTATCAACCAGTTGCTCAAGCTGAACCATTTGCGCCTTGTATGCCCCCAGGTTGGCAGCCAGCATCGCCTTGCTTTCAAACTGGGCTTTCAGTTCGGTCTCTTTCCCCGCTTCCTGAGTCAAACTGGTCAGTGAGTTGGCAATCACGTAGTAGTAGATGGCGCCGCCGGTCAACACGCAGCAGAAAAAGATGAAGACCCCTTTTGCCCATTTTGGCCAGCTTGCTATGTCATTGATATCCAACTCGTTGAGTTGCTGAAGGTTCATTGTTGCTCCTTGGCCACATTCCCTGCAGCCGCAGCATTGTTGGCGATCAGGAACATCATGGAAAACTGGCTCAATGACACTGGCGCAACATCAGCCGCAAAAATAGTGCTTATCTTTGACTGGCCCAACCAGCCGGAACCATCAATCCTTCGCATCATGCTGGCCACCCGACCATAGGCTTCGGTCTTGCCATTAACATCAATAATATTGTTCTGCATCGAGAGGGTGTTGAGGTAAACCCCGTTGGGCACCAGTGAAGGCAGCTGATTGAAGAGGCGGACGGGCACATTGCGTCGCATCTGCAACTGCTCGATGAGCTGCATCCGATCGATCAGTTCCTTGCGACGCTCTTTGAGCAGACGGATCTCCCCCAGTTGGGCATCCAGAATAGTCATCTCCTGAACCAGCCGCTGGTTGCGCTGCTGCTGGGCGACGATCTGGCGATCAACCAGCCAGTTGGCAAAAAATCCCAGCGCGACCGTGGCCAGCACAAAAATCCCAAGCAAAGCCCCGAACTGTTTCTTTTGGCGCTGGGCACGGGCTTCACGCCAGGGCAGAAGGTTTATATTTGACATGGTGTGAAACTCCTCAGAGCCAACCCGAATGCCGTCATATATTTAGCACCATGTACCAGCTCGGCTTCTCCTTTCGGTTTGCCAAACAGAGCGAACAGATCCGGGTGCAATACCTCGCAATTGACCTCTTCTTTTACCTGCACCAACAAACCGGGCAGCAGACTGCCTCCCCCCGTCAGCACCAGTTTTGCGATGTCGCGATAACCGGATGAACTGCAAAACAGCTGGATATTGCGCCGCACTTGCTGCAACAGCGAGTTGATGTGGGGCATCAGCACATCCAGCTCATGGTCAACAGGCAAGGTACCTTTGGTTTTAGCCTGCTCAGCCTCATCCAGCGTCATGCCATAAAAGGAGGAGAGCGCCTGGCTGTACTGATCGCCACCGAAGTTTTGCAAGCGGGAGTAGATCACCTCCCCCTTGACCAGTGCCGCAAAGGTCATGGCACTGGCACCAATGTCGATCACTCCGATTGGCCGTTCACTCTCCTGCAATTCGGGCAGACAAGCCACCACGGCACGGCCCAGCGCATGGGCGCCCACATCCACCACCTTGACGGCAATACCGGCTTCGGCAAGGGCGCTGACCCGGCCGTTGACACTCTCGGTGCGGGCTGCGCTCAGCAGCACATCCTGACGATCTTCACTGTTGTTGGTGCTCAGTACCTCAAAATCGAGACTCACTTCATCGAGGGGGAAGGGAATGATCTGCTCGGCCTCCAGCTGCACCTGACTCTCCAGCTCCTTGTCGCTGAGGCGGGCATCAATCTGGATCACCTTGGTTATCACGTTGGAGCCGGTCACCGCAGTGGCGGCATAGTCGCTGTGAGCAGGGATCAGGCGCTTGAGGCTCTTGAGAGATTGGCTGACACGCTCGATATCCTGCAATTGATAGTCAACCAGCGTCCCTTTCGGGGTGGCAATATCGGCGACCGATTCGAGATGAAGCTTGCCAGGTCGGCCACTGAGGGTAACGGCCTTGATGGTCTGGCTGCCGAAATCAATGCCCACCAGAGGGAGGAGGGATCCCTTGTTAAAAAGCCCAAACATATACACATCCATGCGTTATTTGGTTTTATTCCTGAACAGAGTGTAGGACACCCGATCAGAGGAGTGCTTCACTCATCCTAAATGCTCTAACTATCAATGTCATAAAGTTTATGTCGAAAAGTGACCGATCTCGCTTTCTTCATGGCAAGTGGCCCTCCTTGGTAATTGCTCCCTGTAGTGCTAACCTCTCGCATCCTTTTTGAGGTGAGTGGCTCGCCACAGGAAAACCTCGAATTCCCGATGGCAAAAGGGCTATACTCTGCGCCCGTTGGCTAATTTTAAGACGATTGGTAGTTCTTCCATGCTGAAATGGCTCGTTCGCCTGTTTATTGTCATGATGCTGGGTGCTGTGCTGGGTGTTGCCAGCCTCATCGGTATCTACTTCTATATCAAACCCCAACTGCCCGATGTCACCGCACTGCGTGACGTCAAGCTGGCAACCCCGATGCGGGTTTACAGCCGGGATGGGGAGTTGATCGCCCAATATGGCGAAATTCGTCGCATTCCGCTGCGTCTGGACGAAATTCCGCAACCCATGATCGATGCCGTACTGGCGACCGAAGATGCACGTTTCTATGAGCACCCGGGCATTGACCCGATTGGTATCATTCGAGCCGCATCCGTCTGGGCTGTTTCCGGCCATGCCCGTCAGGGGGCCAGTACCATCACCCAGCAGGTTGCCCGCAACTTTTTCCTGAGCAATGAGAAGACCATTATCCGCAAGATCAAGGAGGTCTTCCTGGCCTGGCGGATCGAGCAGAATCTCTCAAAAGATGAGATCCTCGAACTCTACCTCAACAAGATCCCCCTCGGTTATCGCTCCTTCGGGATCGGTGCTGCGGCACAGGTTTACTTTGGTAAAGAGGTCAAGGATCTGGGACTGGACGAGATCGCCATCATTGCCGGTCTGCCGAAAGCTCCCTCCATGCTCAACCCCATCCGCTCCCCCGAGCGGGCCTTTGCGCGCCGCAACGTGGTGCTGGGCCGGATGCTGGAAACCGGCAAGATCACCCAGGCCCAGTTTGACGAAGCGTCCAAAATGCCGATCAAGGCCCGTTTTCACGGCGCCGAAGTGACCCTGCACGCCCCTTATCTCGGTGAAATGGTGCGCCAGAAGATGGTCGAGCAGTTCGGTGAAGATGCTTACACCATGGGCCTGCACGTCTACACTACCGTCTCTGCCGAACGTCAACGGGCAGCCAGACAGGCGCTGCTGGATGGCGTTTTTGCCTATGACATGCGCCATGGCTATCGCGGCCCGACGGCTCAGTTGTGGAAGGCTGGCGAGCCAGCCTGGGATTACGAGCAGATTGTCGCTCACCTTGGCAAACAGCCCACTTACGATCCGCTGATGGCGGCGGTCGTGACCAAGCTTGGTGATCGCAGCGCCACGCTGGTACTGAAAAATGGCAAGGAAGCAGAGCTCGGCTGGAATGGCATCAAATGGGCCCGCTCCTTTATTACCGACGACCGTCAGAGCTATGCCCCGAAATCGGCGCGCGATGTGCTGAAAGTCGGCGCCCAGATCTGGGTGCGGGAAGAGGGCGAAGAGTTGCTGCTGGCCCAAATCCCGGACGTCAACGCCGCGCTGGTTGCCATGAACCCGAAAAATGGCGCGCTGGAAGCAGTGGTTGGCGGCTTCAGCTTCGAACTATCCAAATTCAACCGGGTCGATCAGGCGCGTCGCCAGATCGGCTCCAATATCAAGCCTTTCCTCTATGCGACCGCGCTGGAGCACGGCTATACCCTGGCGTCGCTCATCAACGATGCGCCGATCAACCAGTGGGATCCGTCAAAAGGGCCCATGTGGCAGCCCAAGAACTCCCCGGCCGTTTATGATGGCCCCACCCCGCTGCGTCTGGGTCTGGCCAAGTCCAAGAACGTGATGTCGGTTCGACTGATGCGCGCCATCGGTCTGGATACCTATATCGACGGTCTGACCCGCTTTGGCTTCCCCCGCGACTTCATCTCTCCCCATGAGTCGCTGGCGCTGGGTGCTGCCGAATTCACCCCCCTCGAGGTAGTGCGTGGTTACTCGGTACTGGCCAACGGTGGCTTCCTGGTGACCCCATACTTCATCGACAAAGTGACCGACAGTCTGGAGAACACCCTCTATCAGGCCAATCCTGCTATTGCTTGCACCACCTGCGAACAGCAGGCCGCCCCCGAGCAGAGCACACTGCCGGAGCCAACTGTTGATGGAGCCGCACAAGATGGCACGCAGACCCCTCTCGCGCCAACCATCGCACCGCATACCATCAGTGCCCAGAGTGCGTTCCTGATCACCGACACCCTGAGCACAGCCATCTGGGGTGGCAACGGCTGGCGTGGTACCGGCTGGCGTGCAGCCCGCGACCTGAAACGTCACGACATCTCCGGTAAAACCGGTACCACCAACGAATCGCGGGATGCCTGGTTCTCCGGCTACACCCCGGACATCGTTGCTACCTCATGGATCGGTTTTGACAACCACCAG
This sequence comes from Aeromonas sp. 102P, assembly GCF_051920345.1. Lineage (NCBI taxonomy): Bacteria > Pseudomonadati > Pseudomonadota > Gammaproteobacteria > Aeromonadales > Aeromonadaceae > Aeromonas > Aeromonas sp. 102P. Next base: position 4,111,574 of record NZ_JBQBCZ010000001.1, read on the forward strand.
CGTGGCCTTGGCCGTGCCGAGTTTGGTGGTGGCGCCGCGCAGCCTATCTGGATCGACTTCATGAAAGTCGCCCTCAAAAAACTGCCGGAGCACAAAATGCCGGTTCCCGAAGGGATCATGACGGTGAAGATTGATAGCGAAACCGGCCTGCTGGCGACCAGTGGCGGCACCGACGAATACTTCAAGGAAGGGACCGAACCGACCCGCTACGCAGCACCGAGCTCGGATGGCAATCAGGTCTACGGCGGTGACAACCCCGATGTGGAAGGGCCTGTCTCAACCGACGATATCTTCTAAGCTGCTCTCGCGGCAGAAGCAAAACCGGCAGCCTTGGCTGCCGGTTTTTTTATTGGGCCAACTGCTTGGTCAGCAGCGTGGCGATCGAGGCGGCCAACTCGTTGAAACAGGGGCGACGCACCGAGTAGTGACGATAGAGCAGCGAGATGGTACGCCCCGGCACAGGGTCAACCACAGGTCGATAGCTCACCCCTCCCTCATCATGATCGGCAGGTACGGCCAACTTTGGCACCAAAGTCATGCCGCTACCGGCGGCCACCATGTTGCGCAGGGTCTCCAGACTGGTCCCCTTGAAGCGTTGATCCTCACCTATCCCGCCGGCGAAACAGAATCCCATCGCCTGATCCCGCAAACAGTGGCCATCGGCCAGCATCAGCAATTTCTTGCCCTTAAGATTACCAAGCGGCACCTGTCTGGCCTGTGCTTCGGGGTGATGGCAAGGCACCGCCAACCACATCGGCTCATGATAGAGCTGGATTGAACCAAACCCTTCCATCCCCGGCATCTCGGCCAGAATGACGCAATCCAGCTCCCCCTCTTCCAGCCGTTTGAGCAGGGTTTGGGTCTGCTCCTCATAGAGGTAGAACTCCAGCTGGGGAAAACGCTCACGCAGGGTCTGGATAATGCGGGGCAACAGGTAGGGGCCCACGGTCGGAATAAAACCGATATGGATCTCCCCGGACATCGGCTCGGAGAAGTGCTGACCGATGCTCTTTAGCTCACGCACCTCCTTGAGCACCCGACGCGCCTGATGGGCCATGGCATCGCCAGCCGGAGTAAACAGCACCTTGCGCGAGGTACGTTCGATCAGAATGACCCCGAGTTCATCCTCCAGCTTTCGCAGCTGGCCGCTCAGGGTGGGTTGACTGACAAAGCAGCGTTCAGCGGCTTTGCGAAAATGTTTTTCCTCATCCAGCGCCACCAGATATTCGAGATCGCGAAGATTCATACAGCAAGAGTCCTGCCTGGAAAATGGGCCATCAGCATGCACAATATCGTCCGGCGGGACAAGTCATCCGCTCGCGGTGAACCTCTCCGGCTGCCCCTCCAAAACAGAAAAAGCCCGATCACCTTGCGGCAATCGGGCTGTTTGACTCACCGAGGGATTACACCCTGAAACGGCGCACCATATCTTGCAGTTGGGTAGCCAGATGGTTCAGCTCGTTGCACGCCTGAGCCATCTGGGTGGCACCGGCGGCCACCTCTTCGGAAGCGTGGCTGATATTGACCACGTTGCGGTTGAGCTCCTCGCTCACCGCGCCCTGCTCTTCGGTGGCCGTTGCAATCTGGATGTTCATGTGGGAGATGCTGCTGACCGAGCCACTGATCTGGGAGATAGACTCGCCCGCTTCCCGCGCGGTAGCAACCGTGGTGTTCATCAGCTCCTGACTCTGTTGCATGGTACTGCCCGCCTGTTCGGCACGCTGCTGCAACTCGGCAATGATGGTATTGATCTGGGAGGTGGAGTCCTGAGTGCGCTTGGCCAGAGTACGCACCTCATCCGCCACCACCGCAAACCCCCGCCCCTGCTCACCGGCACGGGCCGCTTCAATGGCGGCGTTCAATGCCAGCAGATTGGTCTGTTCAGCAATACCGCGGATCACCTCCAGCACCATACCGATATTGCGACTGTCATCGCCCAGTTGGCGGATCACCACCGCTGTGCTCTCGATGGCACCGGCGACCCGTTCAATACGTTGAATGGAGTCATTCACCGTTTGCGCACCAAGTTCGGCCGTCTCACTGGCCGAGGTGGCAGCACTGGCCGCATCACTAGTATTGCGAGAAACCTCCTGCACCGTAGCCTGCATCTCGTTCATCGCCGTCGCCAGCTGGTTCAGCTCATGTTGCTGAGCATTCATATTGTTGGCTGACTGGCTGGCAACAGAGCTGATCTGCTCCACTGCGGAACTCAGTTGCACCACAGAGCCCGACACTTCACTCACCAGAGTGCGCAGATTGGTCTGCATTTCACCAAACCCTTTGGCAAGGGTTCCCAGTTCATCATTGTTGAACTGCTGCATATCGATGCGGGAGGTGAGATCACCAGAGGAGACCCGCCGGGTCTGTTCCAGCAACGCCATCACCGGATTGCGGATCTGACCGGTCAGCAGCCAGGCAATTACCACAACAAAACCCAGCGTCACCAGACTGACAATGACGCTCATGGTTCTGGCACTGCTGTAGAGCGCCTCCACATCTTTTGTCATCTGGGCCGCAATCTCGTTATTGATTTCCCGCAGGCGGAAGGATTTTGCTCCCACCTCCTCCAGCGCGACCCGGGTTTCGTTTTTGCGCAGACTTCTGACTCGCTCCAGATCGCCAGCAGCGAAGGCGCTCAACAGTTGGTCATGCACCGCAAAATACTTGGCCCCCGCCGCAACCACCTGCTCATAAACCTGTTTCTCTTCACCTGTAGTGAAAGCTAAAGCACCGTATTTTTGGGCTGCTTGCTCAAATTCCTGCCTGGCCTTATTGAAGGTCAGGGTGCGATCGCTTACCTCTTGATCATCCTTGTTCAGACCACCGATGACCTGGGCCAGCTCTGAGCGGCGCGCATCCAGAATGGCAACATGCATCTGGCTGGCATAGCGGGTTGACGGCAGCAGGTTGTCAGTGATGGTTTCGGTATCACCATAGAGCTTTGCCAACTGGCTGATGGAGAACCAGGCCAAGCCCAGTACCAGCAGTGCCAGGATGGCGAATCCGGCACTCAGTTTCTGGCCGATAGACATGTTTTTGAACATATGGGGGCTTCCTTGAAATGAGTCTGCACTCCCGCAACATCCGCCGGGAATGGTCACATAGAGCATAGTCTGCAAGCAGAAAGTCGAAGGCTTTCATATCGCTTCTGCATACAGGAATATCGGCCCGTTCACTCCACTTCTAAAGAGACCTTGTCCGTTCACATTCTAATAACTATTCCATCAACTCAAGAAGATGCTGACGCAACCCGGCAGGATCGCCCAAAAAGTCAGCCACTCGAACAGCACTCACCTTACCGTTGTGCATCAACCCAAGGGTGGGATAACCCTGACCGCCCAGCCGTTTCATCCAGCCCTGGCTATCTGCCAGATGTTGCAGCAAGGGGGCCTGCAGATAAGCTTGCTGGAATGCCTCGGCTGCAATCCCCTGTTCTGCCGCCAGCGTGGCGAGAAACGCAGGCTCACCAATCCAGATCCCGTCCCGATAGTGGGATTGCTGGATCCGGTGCAACATGACCAGCCCATCGCCCCCCAACGCCGTGACGGCCAAAACCGCACGGATCGGCGGCTCGGAGTCCAGCAGACAGCCTTCCCGCAGCAGCAGTTCGTTAAAGTAGCGTTCGCCAAAATGCTGGCCGGTCAGCGCTTCGATCCGCTGATCATGGGGGCGCACATAATCACGCAATGCCTCGCCCATCGGCTGACGGCGACTACCCATCCAGAGACCGCCCGCATGCAGCTCGATCTTGAGTCCGGCAATGGTGGCTGCCGCCTGCAACAGGGGGGCGGCACCATAGCACCAGCCACAGAGCGGGTCATAGACATAATGGAGGGTGGTTTGTTGTTCGCTCATCTTCATTCTCGCTTCAATCTCGGATAAAAAACCGGGCCCTTAGGCCCGGTAAAAAAACACAGGGAGAGCAGGCTCAGTGGCTTACCACTTCATCTCGCCGGTATTGACCTTGGCACCGATGGCCAGACCATCGTCAACCGGCAGTGCCGGATAGGCCTTTTTCAGAGCCTCAATCAGCTCACTGGAGTTTTTCGCCTTGGCCAGCTCCTGTTCGAAACGCTCTACATAGTCACGGGTAAAGCTCACAGCAGCAGTGCCTTTGGGAGCAGTGCCCAGGAAGTGGCCCGGTACCACACGCTCGGGTTTCAGGGCCAGCAGGTTGTCCAGCGCCTTGACCCAGTTGCTGCGAGCCGCCTTGGTCTGGCTGTCCGCCATCCAGACATGCACCCCGTGGTAAACCGGCACACCACCAAAAGCAGTCTTGATGGAAGGGGCCCAGAGGTAGGCATTCGGGGTGTTCATCTCTTTGATCTCAATCTTCTCGCCATCCAGCGTCAGGTGGCTGGCGGTCATCACTTGAGGCACGGTCAGGCTCTTCGGTGCGCCCTTGCCGAGGATCGGGCTCCAGTAGCTCAGCTTGGCATCCTTGGTCTGGTTGATGTGGTCAACCACATGCTGATCGGCCAGCACTTTGACATCCGGGAACGCCGCCATGACCGGCTCCAGACCGAAGTAGAAGTCGGGGTCACCGGCACTGATATAGACAGTGGTCAGCTTCTTGCCACTCTTCTTGATCATGTCGACCAGCGCCTGACCATTTTGCACATCGAATTGGGCATCGATCAGGATGGCCTCTTTGTCACCGGTCACCAGTGAGGAGGAGACCGGGAAGATCGCCTTCTCGCCAGGGTTGTAGACGGTCACGCTCAGGGGGGCGGCCAGTGCGGCGCCACTCAGCAGGGTGGTCGCCAGAGTCAGGTTGCGGATCAGGGTGTTGTTCATCATCTATTCCTCATTAAGTATTCGGGGTTCATTTGATGGACACAGTGTATTGGATCACTTAAGGTGCAAATACAGCATAAAAAGCGCATCACTGTTGCACATATCGAACATATAGAGAGCCGTACATGGATCGACTGACCGCCTTGCGGGTCTTTGTCAGCGTAGTCGAACAAGGGAGCCTGAGCGGCGCCGGAGAGAAACTGGATATGTCGCGCGCCATGGTGTCGCGCTATCTGGCCGAGCTGGAGAGCTGGATGGGCGCCCGCCTGCTGCACCGCACCACCCGTCGTCTGAGCCTGACAGGGCCGGGAGAGGAGGCGCTGAACCGGGCCCGCGCAATGCTGGCACTCGGCGAGGAGATGGAGCAGATCACCGTGAAGGGGGATGACGCCCCCAAGGGGCAACTGCGGATCACCAGCAGCTACTCCTTGTCAGAAGCACTGCTGGTCGGGGCGGCCAACGACTATCTGGCGCAATACCCGGGGACGGCCATCGACATTCTGCTGCTCGACAGAACCGTCAATCTGGTAGAGGAGCGGATCGATCTGGCGGTGCGCATCACCAACGACCTCGACCCCAATCTGGTGGCGCGCCGTCTCGGCACCTGCCACTCGGTAGTCTGTGCCAGCCCGGCCTATCTGGCCCGTCATCCGATGCCACACAAGGTGCAGGATTTGGCGCTGCACAACTGCCTCACCTACACCTACTTCGGCAAGAGCCTGTGGGAGTTCAATGGACCGGACGGTCCCGAGTCAGTGCCGGTCAGCGGTAACCTGAGCGCCAATATCTCCAACCTGCTGCTGGAAGCAACGCTGGAAGGCGCAGGGATCAGCCTGCAACCCCGCTACTCGGCACAACCCTATCTGGAGCGCGGAGAACTGGTGCCCCTGCTGACCGACTGGCAACCCAAGCGGCTCGGGGTCTACGGGGTATATGCCACCCGCAAGCAGATGTCGCCACTGCTGCGCAGCTTCCTCGATTTTCTGCTGGCTCGCATGGCGGCGGATCCCATCTGGCAGGAGTGAACACTCCTCACATCCGACCATGAAGAAGGGGCCGCTGCGGGCCCCTTCTTCACTCTGATCCCTTGATCAGGCTTCAAATCCGAATGGTTCTGAGTGCGGCGCTTCCGGCTGCGCACTCTCGTCCAGGAAAATATCCCGATAAGCCACATAGATGGAGTAGTTGAGCGCCGGGATCACCACCAGCAGACCTACCAGTAACAGCACAGCGCCAAACAGCAACAACATGGCTGAGAGCAGCCCCCACCAGAAGAAAGGCCACATATTGCGCCAGCAGCCGAAGAAGCTCAGCCGTACCGCCTGGATGATGCCGATATCGTGGTGGTAGATCAGCGCCGGAGCAAAGGTAACCCCCATCAGCACGGGAATGATAAGCAGCATCCCCACCAGCAATACCAGCAGCAGTTGTTGCAACTGGCTGGCTGAGACCACCATGCTCTCGGGATCCTGCGTCAGCAGCGGGAGCAGCCCCCACATGGAGAGCAGACCGAGACAGACGAGGCCCACCAGGCTAAACAGCAGCAACACCAGCAGACCGCCTAGCATCAGCGGAGTCAACTTGTGGCGAAAACCGGCGAAGAGATCGGCAAACTGCAGCGGCTCCCCCCGATAACCCCGAGCGGCGACCACTACCCAACCGGCGCCCCACACCATGTAGAGCAGCTGGGAGATAAGGCCACCCGCCGGCAGTTGCTCCAGCAGCATGCCCACCATAAACCAGACCAGCACCATGGCTACGCTGATCCCCATCCCCTTGTTGAAGATATCGAACCCGCTGCGAACCCAGAGCCAGCCACGACCAGTCGTGTACCGGGCCGGTGTGGTGCGCAAAGGGGGTAATCCGTTCATATCGTCTCCTCGGAGTGTCGGTGGCATCAGTGCCGGAAGCCGATTCTAGAGCCAGGGCGGGGGCGACTCAATGGCGAAGCGGCCCGACCACGACATAAAACCTGACGCAGCTATGCACAAAAGGGGCGTCAGCCACGCCCCGCCTCTGGCTGCCCCGACTATAACGAGGCACAATCTGCTCCCTCCCACAGCCGCACCTGTCGTGGCCAGCATGTCGTGATCACCCTTTAGTGATCGGCGAATGCCGGACAGGAGGTTGTCATCCCGTCATCCCGGGCGCTTTAACATCGAGTGGTATCGTCATGAGAGTTGTTTGTTGTCTGTTGTTGTTACTGGCCAGCCAGTCAGCCCTGGCCGAGGGTTTTATCAGTCGCCTGCTCAACCATCCGGTGCCGGGCGGCGTTGCGGTGATCCCTCTTGGCGCGTCACCCACTGCCCCCACGGCCCGCTATCACGACAAGCCCGTGCTGGTAGTGCGCGAAGACAACCAGTGGATCGCCATCGTCGGCATCTCTCTGAAAAGCACGCCCGGCGCCCAGCAACTGACCACAGGTGATGGCCGTACTCTCGGCTTCACCGTGACCCCCAAGCACTACCGCGAGCAGCACATCAAGCTCAAGAACAGCCGTCAGGTCAATCCGCTCGCCGAGGATATGACCCGCATCAACCGAGAGCTGGCGGAGCAGACCCGGGCTTACCAGACCTTCAGCCCCAACCAGCCGAGCAACCTGCTGTTCGACAAGCCGGTCAACGGCCCCCTCTCCAGCCCGTTTGGCCTGCGTCGCTTCTTTAATGGCGAGGAGCGCAACCCCCACTCCGGCCTCGACTTCGCCGTGGGCGCCGGCACCCCGATCAAGTCCCCCGCCGCAGGCAAGGTGATCCTGATCGGCAACTACTTCTTCAATGGCAATACCGTCTTTGTCGACCACGGTCAGGGGCTCATCAGCATGTTCTGCCACATGTCGAAGATCGATGTGAAGCTCGGTCAGAGCCTGCCGCGTGGCGGCATCGTCGGGCGAGTCGGTTCGACCGGCCGCGCTACCGGCCCCCATATGCACTGGAACGTCAGTCTCAACGACACCCGGGTCGATCCCGCCATCTTTATCGGCGCCTTCAAGCCCTGAATCGGCAGAGCCCGTTAACAAAAAAACCTCTAACAAGACAGGCAGCCCATGGCTGCCTGTCTGCTATCTGTACGTCGAACCTGATTGTCTATTCGGCCAGTGCGTGGGCGCCGGACTCCCGACGCATCGCCCGCCACATCACCAACACCAGCAGCGAGCTGCACGTTGGCAATGCAAGCCAGACCCCGGGCACACCCCACAGGGTCGAGAAACCCCACAAAAAACCGCCAATCAGCACCAGCTTGCCGCCGGTGAGCAGGGAGGCGATGCGGGCCCGATTGATGGCCTGGAAGTAGGTGGCCCCCACCAGCAGCAAACCCTCCATCGGCAGCCCCCAGAAGTAGAGCCAGATCCCGAGGCTCGCCACCGGCAGCAGGGTGGCGTTGTCCCCTGCAAACAGATAGACCGCCGCCTCCGGCCACAGATAGAGCGGGATCATGGCGCACAGGGCGATCCCCAACGTCACTCCGAGTGCCAGATTGCGGATCCGCAGCACCCGCCGCCAGTGACCGGCGCCCGCATTAAAGCTGGCGATGGGCTGGATACCCATGGCGATCCCCTCAAACACCAGATAGAAGAAGGCCTCGGTGTAACTGATCACCCCGTAGGCCGCCACATGCAGCGAAGTGCCGACCGCCAGCAACGCCTTGTTGTGCAGCGCCAGCACCACAGATAAATAGAGGTACATCAGAAAACTGGAGATCCCGAGGCGCACCGTCTCGCCCATCAGCCGCAGATCGGGGCGCAAGGTGTCCCAACTTATCCGCAGCTGGCTACGCGGTGTGAAGAAGTGCCACAGGCAGGCAAGGCCCGTCACCGCCTGGGAAAGCATAGTGGCCGTCGCCACCCCGGCCAGTCCGAACGGAAACACTACCATCAACAGATAGTCGAGCAGCACGTTGAGCAACCCCCCGACTACCATGATGAGGGTGACAAATCCGGGGCGGCCATCGTTGCGCAGCAGCGAGCTGAACGCCATCGACAGCACCGCAAAGACGCCCAGCCAGGCGTAGGCCTGCAGGTAGGAGAGCCCGGCGGTGAAGATCTCCCCCTCCGCCCCCATCCAGGCCAGCATGGGCTCGCCATAACGGATCCCGATAAAACTGAGCAGTGCCGAGGCAAGCAACACCATCACCAGGGCATTGCCGACGATATGGCGGGCTTTGGCCGGGTTGCCCTGCCCCAGATAGAAGGAGACCAGCGACGAGGCCCCCATGCCGATCAGCGCCCCCACCGCATAGAGCACGGCGCAGATGGGATAAGCCAGCATCAGACCGGCCATGCCATCCTGACCCAGCACATGGCCAACGAAGATGCCATCGATGGTGACATAGATGCCAGTGATCAGCATGGCCGCCACGGTCGGGGTTACGTAACGCCAGAAAAGGCGAGATAGCGGGGCTGTGCCCAGATCAACAGCTGACATATTCGACTCGGTGGAGAGAAAGCGGCCGGGATCATAGCGAAACGGCAGCACGACTTCCTGTTATTTGTGTTATGAATCATTAATATAGACTGCTTTACCCGCCTCCCTGCCCTGTTTTAGGCTAGGGCCACCTCTTCTGAACGGAAACGAGCCTCATGTTGCAACGCCTGCTCACCCTCTTGCTGCTCTCCCTTCTCTTGTTGCCGCCAACCGTGCGCGCCGACGATGCCATTGCCCAGGCCGAATCCCTGTTGCAGAGCGTGCCCAAGAGCGATACCCCGGAAAACCAGAAGCTGCGGGAGAGCTACCAGCAGGCGCTGCAATTTGCCAGAGAGGCCGAGCGCTACCGGGAGCAGAGCAAAGCCTATCAGCAGATCCTTATCGATTACCCCAAGGAGTCGGCGCGCCTCAAGGAGAGCCTGCACAACTATCAGCCCGCCGCTCGCCCGCCGCTGGCGAGCCTCAAGGAGGAGGCGCTGCGCCAGGCCATTGGCCTGAGCAGCAACCGCCAGCTCAACCTGCGCAAGGAGCGGCAGGGGGTGATGGACAGCCTCAACCAGCTGGAGAGCACCGGGCAGGAGTATCACCTGCGGGTGGACGATCTGCGCAAACAGCTGCAACTGACCCGCAGCCAGCTGGAGCGACTGAGCTTCAGCAGCGAATCGGATCGCCAACAGGAGGCACAGCTGCTGCTGACCAGAATGAAGGAGCAGAGCCTCTCCGACCGGATCCAGATGCTGGAGCTGGAGCAGCTCTCTGCCCAGCAGCGCAACGATCTCGGCAAGCTGAAACTGCAGGAGCTCAATCTGGCCATCGCCGACGAGGATGAGTGGCAAGCCAGCCTGCTGACCCAGCAGAACCAGCTGCGTAGGGAGAAGACCGAGCAGGCGCTGGAGGAGAGCGAGCGCCTGCGCAAACAACTCACCACCGACATGCCGCTGCTGCTGGAGCAGCAACAGCAGAATCAGGCGCTCTCCATCCAGCTCGGCACACTGGAAGATCAGATTGAGCGGGTGCAGGATGAGCAGCGCAGCGTCGACAAGAATCTGTTTGAACTGAATGAGCTGGTCAACTCGGTACGCGAACAGCTGGAATGGCTGCAGATCAGTAATGCCTACGGCGAGAACCTGCGCAGCAAACTCTCCGATCTGCCTCCCCAGTTCCCCCTCGACAAGCTGGAGTCCGCCATCGTCAGCGCCCGCATGGCCAAGTACCAGTACGAGAGCGAACAGGATGGGCTCAAGGATACCCGCCAGCTGCGCGACAAGCTGATGGCCGAAGAGGAGGTGACGCTCGATCGGCCACAGCAAGCGGTGCTCGACAACCTGCTCAAGGCCCGGCGCCAACTGCTGACCCGGCTCAACGACGCCTCAGACACCCTCATTCAGGAGCAGACCCGTCTCAAGCTGCTCTACAGCCGCCAGAACAGCAAGATCGACGAGATCCGCGAAATAAGCGCCAGCCACTTGTTCTGGATGCCCGATGTCCGCCCCTTTACCCCACAGGTCATGCTCGGTATTCCCGCCGCGCTGACTCTGGCCTTCAACCCGGACAACTGGTTGCAACTGCCCTATGCCATCGCCGAGAACAGCCCGCTGAGCCTCACTCTGGCCGGTATTGGTCTGCTGGTGCTGGCCTGGAGCTGGTTCAAGCTGGCCCGCCATCTGAGCCTCTATTGCGACCATATTGCGCCGCGGATCGGCAAGGTGACCCAGGACAAATTCAGCCTCACCAGCCGCTTGCTGCTGCGCTCCCTGCTTGCCGCCCTCCCCTTGCCCGCCATGGTGCTGATGGTGCGCGGCCTGCTCGAAGGGGCCTGGCAATACCCGTTTGCGGTGGCGGTGGCGCGCGGTCTTGGCGAGATCTGGTTTCTGCTGCTGGCACTGGTGATGGCCCGCCACCTGACGCTGGAGCGGGGGATTTTGATCCACCACTTCCGCTGGCCCCGGGAACAAGTGCAAAAGGTATGGGGGCAGTTTCGCACCCTGCTGCTGGTGCTGATCCCGAGTTTCTTTGTGCAAGGGATGGCCAACAGCTATCAGGAGCACGCCTTCTACGACTCCCTCGGCCGGATGGCCTTCATGATCGGTGCACTCTGGCTGCTGCTCTTCTTCGCCCGTCTCAACCGGGAGCGATTGCCGCTCACCTGGGGCCAGACCGATATGACCAAGCCCCATCTGCTGCACCACTTCATCTGGAACAGCCTGATGCTGGCGCCGCTGCTGGCGGTGATTGGCGCCCTGTTTGGCTACTTCTATACCTCGCGCACCCTGCTGCGCCAGCTGGAGCTTAGCCTGCTGATGGGGCTGGGTTGCCTGCTGGTCTACTATCTGGCCAGACGCTGGATGCTGATCCAGCGCCGCCGCCTCGCCTTCGAGCGCGCCAAGAGCAAGCGGGCCGAGATCCTGGCCCAGCGCGGCCGGGAAGAGGGGCATGACGAGCTCAGCTCCGAGACCCCGGACGTGGTGGAAGAGACTGAGCTGGATCTCGATACCATCAGCGCACAGTCGCTGGGGCTGGTGCGCACCCTGCTGATGCTGGGCTTCACCATGCTGGTGGTGGTGCAATGGTCGGATCTCAACTCCGCCTTCAGTTTCCTCAGCAATATCGAGGTGTGGCAGGTGAGCAGCAAGATTGGCGGCATCGAGCAGCTCTCGGCCATCACCTTGCAGGATCTGATGCTGACCGCCTTCGTCTTCATTCTGACCGTGGTGACAGCCCGCAACCTGCCGGGGCTGATGGAGCTGACCCTGTTGCAGCACCTCAGCCTCTCCCCGGGTACCGGCTTTGCTCTCACCACCACCAGCAAGTATCTGGTGATCCTGATCGGCGCCCTCACCGGCTTCTCCATGCTCGGCATCGACTGGTCGAAGACCCAGTGGCTGGTCGCCGCTCTCTCGGTGGGGTTGGGTTTCGGTCTGCAGGAGATCTTCGCCAACTTTGTCTCCGGCCTCATCATCCTGTTTGAGAAGCCGATCCGGCTCGGTGACACCGTCACCATCCGCGATCTCACCGGCACCGTCACCAAGATCAAGACCCGGGCCACCACCATAGTGGATTGGGATCGCAAGGAGATCATCGTGCCCAACAAGGCCTTCATCACCGAGCAGTTCATCAACTGGTCGCTCTCCGATGCCATCACCCGGGTCAAACTGCGGATCCGGATCGGCCTGACCCGGGATCCGAAACTGGTGCAACGCATTCTGGAAGAGTCAATCCAGGCATCGACCCTGGTATTGGAGACGCCGACGCCAGAGGTCTTCCTGATCGAATTCACCGACTCGGCACTGATCTACGAGATCCGCCTCTACGTCAACAACATGGATCACCGGATGCCCATCACTCACGAGGTTCACTCGCTGGTGCTGGAGAAGATGCAGCAGCAGGGACTTACCCTGCCCCATCAACAGATCGACATTCACCTGAGCCGCGGCTGATCCGCGAGGTAAAAGGAGCAGAACATGCAGATTATTGCCCATCGTGGCGCCAGCGGTCTGGCACCGGAGAACACCCTAAAGGCGATGGCCAAAGCGCTGGAGCTGGGCGCATCAGCCATCGAGATCGACGTGCAGGCAGCCGATGGCGAGTTGTGGGTCTTCCACGATCGGCGGCTGGAGCGCTGCACCAATGGCAAGGGGGTGCTGACCGAGCAATCCCGCTCCTATCTGGAGCAGCTCGATGCCGGTGAGGGAGAGGTGATCCCGACCCTGTGGCAGGTAATGGAGATCATCGCTGGACGCTGCGAGTTGCATATTGAGCTCAAGGGCGCCCATACCGCCGATGCGGTGGTAGCCCTGACCCGACGGGCAGAGGCCGAGCTGGGCTTTACTCCCGGGCAGTGGGTGGTCTCTTCCTTCCATCACCCGGAGCTGGCCCGATTTGCCGCCTTGCGGCCCGATATCCGGCTCGGTGCCCTGACCGCCAACCTGCCGCTCAACCTGGCGCAGTTTGCCGACAAGCTGGGGGCCTGGTCCATCAATTGCGATGTTGATTTCATCGACGCTGCGCTGGTCGATGATGCACATCGCCGGGGACTCAAAGTTCTGGTTTATACCGTTGATTATCCAGAAGATTATGAAACACTCTCTAGCATGGGGGTCGATGGAATCTTCACCAATCGACCAGATCGTTTTCTGACGCAGTGAGGGGGGGGATACGCACATGGATAACCACTGATTTAGGCAGTGACTGCTCCCCGCCGCAAGCGGCGAGGCTTCCCACTTCTTAGGCCGCTACTGCCGAATTGGCAGATTTACGCTGGCCTCCATGGGTAGAAACGACGTGTCCCGCCGCTTTTAATTCCAATATGCCTTGCTGTCGGATGTTCATGGCCGCGTTGATATCCCGGTCATGCTCCGCATTACATGCTGGGCAAGCCCAACTGCGCTGATGCAATGGCATTTCAGGCATCTTGTGCCCGCAGCAGCTGCACAGTTTCGAGCTGGCAAACCATTGGTCTAGCTTGACCACGTGTCTCCCCTGCGCCTCTGCTTTGTACTCCAGCTTCATGATAAATCCATGCCAGCCCGCATCTCCTATGGCTCTGGCTAGGTTGTGATTCTTCATCATGTTCGCTGATTTCAATGTCTCTACGATGACCGCTTGGTTTTCGTCAACCATCGTTCGGGAGAGTTTGTGCTGAAAATCGGCGCGGGCGTTGGCTACACGTTCGTGCAGGGCGGCCAGCTGTATCCGTGCCTTCGCTCGGTTGGCGCTGCCTCTTTTTTTGCGAGATAACGATTTTTGCTTGCGCCGCAGATTGCGGCTGGCATTGATAAGGTGACGCGGGTTGTCGATCTTCTTGCCGTTGGACGCGATGAGATAGTGAGACAGCCCCATGTCGCAGCCTGTCACATCTGTGATGAGTGTCGGCTTGGCGGGCGCTTCGCAGCCATCATCACTGAGAATTGACGCGTAGTATTTCCCTGTCGGGCCACGGCTGATCGTGATGCTAGAGATTGTTCCTTTGATGTCCCTGTGGAGCACTGCTTTGATCGGCGTCATCTTCGGTAGCTGGATAGCATCGGCCAGTACCTTCCCGTTGGGGTGGTAGCTCGATTGCCTGCCCCGTTTGCTCTTGAAAGTCGGCATCCGAGCCTTGAGCTTAGGGTTGAAAAAGTTGGCAAATGCTTTGTCCAGATTGATCACTGCCTGTTGCAAGGCGAGGGAATCGTACTCTTTGAGCCAGGCATATTTGCGCGATTTTTTTGCCACCGCTAGTAGCGGTTTCAAGTCACGCTTGGGCTTCAGGGATACACCACGGCGCTTGAACATGTGCCGTTGAATACGAAGAGCCTTGTTGTACGCAAACCGCACAGCTCCGAACTGGGCATTTAAAAATGCAGCCTGTTCGTTTGTTGGGTAAAGGCGTACTTTAGTAGCTCTTTTCACGGTCACTGCTCACTGATAAAGTTCAGGCACTATATGCTTTAATTCGAGACATTTCAAATGAGTGAGCACAACATTGATTTCACTGGCTATCTGCGCAAACGTCATTCCGTCAGCAAGCTGGTTGTGCATTTAATCTTCACCACAAAGTACCGCCGCAAACTGCTCGACGGCACCATGATCGAACAGATGCGCCACGCGTTTTTGTCCGCAGCCGAGAAGTTGGAGGTGGAGATTTTGGAGATGGATGGAGAAGCCGATCACGTTCATCTTCTCGTTGCTTATCCGCCCAAGCTGTCCATCAGCGTGCTGGTCAACAATTTGAAGTCAATCAGCAGCCGCCATGTGCGGATTTTGAATACGCATCTACGGAAACAGAGCAATAGTGGGATGCTGTGGTCACGCTCTTACTTTGCCTGTAGCGCAGGAGGGGCCACTATCGAAACGCTGAAGGCGTATGTGGCATCGCAGAAAACACCAGATTAGCTCCCCTTATATCCCCGCCCGATTGGGCGAGGGTTTACGGGGCATTTGCTAACTTTAAATAGCTGACCGGGATACAAAGAGTTCAACTTCAGCCGATAAACAGAGGCTCATAACAATAACTAGATTCCACACACACTTCAGACTGACGCTCACAAGGATGTAACTATGAACTTATCCATTAAAAACAAGCTTGTTCTGGCTATCGGGGTCATCATTCTGGTGATCACCTGCCTGCAGGTCTGGTACAACACCTCGCAACTGCGCAGCGAGACCCAGCGACTGGTCTGGAACATCATCGACGAAAGCTCCATGGCCAACGTCAAGGGGATCTCCCGCTGGGTCGACTCCCGGATCAGCATGGTCAGCACTACCAAGGAAGCATTCGCCAAAGAAGACGAGCCCATCAGTCATCTGGCCCAGTCCATGAATGCCGGTGGCTTCGACCTGGTCTATGCCGGTACCGCAGATGGCAAAATGATTCAGAGCAAACCAACCGACCTGCCCGCCGGTTATGACCCACGTCAACGCCCCTGGTACAAGGACGCGGCCGCCGCAGGCAAGCTGGTCATCACAGCCCCCTATGCCGATATCTCCACCGGCCAGCTGATTGTCACCATTGCCGAGCCGTTCCAGCGTGGCAATACCCAGGGGGTCATCGCCGGTGACGTCTCCATCAGCTCACTGATCTCGGATATTCTGGCGGTCACCACCGAGGGCACCTACGCCATGCTGGTGGACAGCAATGGCACCATCATCGCGCACCCCGATGCCTCCCTGAGCCTGAAATCCGCTACCGCTCTGGCACCGGAACTGACTGCGGCCTACATCAATCAGGTCGCCCATGACGGCATGATCAACGAGCTGGTGATCAGCGGCAAGAAAGAGGTCTACGACTTTAATGCCATTCCCAATACCAACTGGTATTACGGCATGATGGTAGATGAAGAGATCGCCTACCAGTCGGTACGCCGCATGGTTACCTCCTCCCTCATTCAGGGGCTTATCACCATACTGATCGTGGCAGGCTTCTCCTATGTCGCCATCAACGGATCGCTGGCCCCTTTGAAAACCCTGGGCGAAGCGATTGCCGATCTCTCCCGTGGCAACGGCGATCTGACCCGCCGCATCAAGATTGAACGTGAGGATGAAGTAGGCGCGGTTGCCAAACACGTCAACACCTTCATCGAGCGGATCCATGTGATGGTGCAGGATATCTCCAACTCCTCCGGCCAGCTCAACCAGCAGGCCAAGTCCTCCCACAGCATGGCGGAGAAGGCCAATCAGGGGCTGGCACGCCAGCAAAACGAGATCTCCCAGATCGCCACTGCGGTACACGAGATGTCGGCCACTGCGGTCGAGGTTGCCAGCAACGCGGAGCAGACCGCCGAAGCGGCCCGCAGCTCCTCCAGCAGCTGCGAGCATGGCAAGCAGGTGATCGCCCGCAACCAGCGCTCCATCACCGATCTGGCCACCCAGGTGGAACAGGCCTCCAACATCATTCAGGAACTGGAGAAAAACGCCCAGGAGATCAACACCATCCTCTCCACCATTCAGGGCATCGCCGAGCAGACCAACCTGCTGGCACTGAACGCCGCCATCGAAGCGGCACGTGCCGGTGAACAGGGCCGCGGCTTTGCGGTGGTAGCCGACGAGGTGCGCGTCCTGTCACAGCGTACCCACAGCTCCACCGTCGAGATCCGCAATATGATCGAAACCCTGCAACGCAATACCCAGGGAGCGGTCAGCACCATGCACGAAGGCCAGCTGCTGGCCCAGAACAGCGTGGATGACGCCAACAACGCCACCCATGCGCTGGAGCAGATCACCACCTCGATCAACCAGATCTCCGACATGGCGACCCAGATCTCCAGCGCGGCTGAAGAGCAGCGGGCCGTCACCGACGAGGTAAGCCGCAACATTCAGGCGGTGAAAGATGTCTCGGACGAACTGGCAGTGGATGCAGACAGCTCACGCCATCTCTCTGAACAACTTAAAAATATTTCGGGTGAACTGAGCAATCAGGTCGGCATGTTCCGCATTTGAGCATGAGCAAAAGGGGCCGTACAGGCCCCTTTTATTTTTCTAAATAGCGCTTAATTTTCAGTGAGTAATCTCACATTACCCGCCAAATCCCCCGCCTTGAAACCCTTGTAATTCGTCTGGAATTATCAGAACACCGCCGTGGTCACCGCCGCACTTCGGATTACCTATTTCTATCCGAATAGATGAATGCCAATAATTCTCATTAAAAAATTACAATAAAAAACTTAAAATTTTTTTCGCGAGTACCTAAAAAGAGAGGTGATTCGCATTTTATTGAAAGAAAACTACGTACAATCCAGAAGTTAAAGTACTCGTAGCTAGGTGTTCAACTGCTCAGTAACACCAAAAAATGACGATAATAACGACATTTTCATCCAGGGATTTGGGTGTTTTATAGAAAAATAACCAATAAAAAGGGAATAAAACCTAGCAGTTTGACTTGCATCAAGCCTGAATTTTTTTCATAGAGCAAAATCGTGCCCAGCAAATCTATCCCTAAGGAGGCAGATGTGGATATTATCAAGACCGATGTGGCCATCATCGGTGCTGGCGGTACCGGCTTACGCGCCGCTATCGCTATAGCCGAATCACAGCCAGACCTGGACATCGCCCTGATTTCCAAGGTTTACCCGATGCGCAGCCACACGGTTGCTGCCGAAGGCGGCGCCGCCGGTGTCGTCCGTGATGACGACTCCCTCGAAAACCACTTCAACGACACCGTCTCCGGTGGTGACTGGCTGTGCGAGCAGGACGTAGTGGAATACTTCGTCAACAACGCGACCAAAGAGATGATCCAGCTGGAGCACTGGGGTTGCCCCTGGAGCCGCAAGCCGGATGGCAAAGCCAACGTGCGTCCGTTTGGTGGCATGAAGGTTCCGCGTACCTGGTTCGCCGCAGACAAGTCCGGTTTCCATATTCTGCACACCCTGTTCCAGACCTCCGTCAAATACCCGAGCATCAAGCGCTTCGACGAGCATTTCTGCCTTGATCTGATCGTGGACGACGGCCGTGTCCAGGGCGTACTGACCTTCGACATCCAGAACGGTATCACCCGCTTCATCCAGGCCAAATCGGTGATCGTGGCAACCGGCGGTGCTGGCCGTGTCTATCGCTACAACACCAACGGTGGCATCGTCACCGGCGACGGCATGGCGCTGGCCTACCGTCACGGCGTACCGCTGCGTGATATGGAGTTCGTCCAGTATCACCCGACCGGTCTGCCGGGCACCGGCATCCTGATGACCGAAGGTTGTCGTGGTGAGGGTGGCGTCCTGCTGAACAAGGATGGCTACCGCTACCTGCAAGACTACGGCTTGGGCCCAGAAACCCCGATCGGCCAGCCGAAGAGCAAATACATGGAGCTGGGTCCGCGCGACCGCGTTTCCCAGGCATTCTGGCAAGAGCAGCAGAAAGGCCGCGTCATTCAGGGCCCGATGGGCGATGTGGTTCACCTCGACCTGCGTCACCTTGGCGAGAAGTACCTGAAAGAGCGTCTGCCGTTCATCTGCGAACTGGCCAAAGCCTACGTCAACGTCGATCCGGCCAAAGAGCCTATCCCGGTACGTCCGACTGCCCACTACACCATGGGTGGTATCGAGACTGACAACAAGTGTGCCACCCGTCTGCCCGGCCTCTACGCCGCGGGCGAATGTGCCTCCGTCGGTCTGCACGGTGCCAACCGTCTGGGTTCCAACTCCCTGTCCGAGATCGTGGTATTCGGCAAGCTGGCCGGTGAGCAGGCAGGTGAATTTGCCAAGACTCAGAAGCATGGCAATACCGAAGCCCTGGCCGCCAAGGCCGAGGCGCTCATCAAGCAGCACCTCTCCCTGATGGACGTAGACGGTACCGAAAACCCGGCCGATATCCGCAACGAGCTGGGCATGTCCATGGAAGCCGGTGTCGGTATCTACCGTACCGAAGAGCTGATGCAGGGCACCATCGACAAGATCAACGAGCTGAAAGCCCGTTACAAGAAGGTCAAGATCAACGACAAGTCCTCTGTCTTCAACACCGATCTGCTGTACGCCATCGAACTGGGTTACATGCTGGACGTGGCTGAAGCCATGGCGCACTCCGCTATCAATCGTAAAGAGTCCCGCGGTTCCCACCAGCGTCTGGATGGTTACGAAGAGCGCGATGACGTGAACTTCCTCAAGCACACGCTCTCGTTCTACAAAAATGGCGAAACGCCCTCCATCGATTACTCCGATGTGAAGATCACTAAGTCCCAGCCGGCAAAACGCGTGTACGGCTCCGAGGGTGAGAAACAAGACGAGGCTAAGAAGAATGGCTGAGATGATTGAAATTGAGATCCTGCGCTACCGTCCGGAACAGGATAACGAGCCCTGGATGCAAACCTTCCAGGTGCCATACCAGAGAGAGATGTCTCTGCTGGACGCCCTGCAGTACATCAAGGATCACCTGGACTCTACCCTGAGCTTCCGCTGGTCCTGCCGGATGGCGATCTGCGGCTCCTGCGGCATGATGGTCAACGGTGTGCCCAAGCTGGGTTGCAAGGCGTTCCTGCGCGACTATCTGCCGGGCAAGATGACCGTCGAGCCGCTCAACAACTTCCCGATCGAGCGCGATCTGGTGGTCGACATGTCCGACTTCATCGAGAAGCTGGAGAGTATCAAGCCGTACATCATCCCGAGCGAGCCGCGCAGCCTGTGTGATGGCGAGTACATCCAGACTCCGGCCCAGATGGCGCAGTACAAGCAGTTCTCCCAGTGCATCAACTGTGGTCTCTGCTACGCGGCCTGCCCGCAGTACGGTATCAACAAGAAGTTCACCGGTCCGGCGGCACTGGCTCTGGCCTATCGCTACAACGTCGACAACCGTGATGCCGGCGCCAAAGAGCGTATGCGCATCATCAGCCAGGACGAAGGCGTCTGGGGCTGTACCTTCGTGGGCTACTGCTCCGAAGTGTGCCCGAAGGGCGTCGATCCGGCGGCGGCCATCCAGCTTGGCAAGGTCGAAAGCGCCAAGGACTACATGATCGCCATGTTCAAGCCAGATTGAGAGCAGGATTGAGACCATGAACAATACTGATAGCAAACGTAAACCTTACGTCCGCGAAATGAAGAAAGACTGGTGGCTGAAGAACGCCTTCTACACCGGTTACATGATCCGTGAAGGCACCAGTATCTTCGTCTCCATCTACGCCGTTGTGCTGATGTGGGGCCTGATGCGCCTGGTTCAGGGTCAGGAAGCGTTCAACGGCTGGCTGGAATCCCTGCAAAGCCCGATCGCCATCCTGTTCCATGTCGTCGCTCTGGCGGCGTGCCTGTTCCATGCCAAAACCTGGTTCGCCCTGGCGCCGAAAGCCATGCGTATCTTCCGTGGTGAAGACCTGGTACCGGAGAAGCCGATCGTTCTCGCCCAGTATGTGGCGCTGGCGGTGGTGTCCCTGCTTGTCCTGATCATCGTGGCCTGAGGAGAAAACAATGAGACGTTCTGACGAACCAATTTACTGGGGTCTGTTTGGTGCGGGTGGCATGGTCGTTGCCATGCTGCTGCCGGTCATTGTCCTCATCACCGGTCTGCTGGTGCCCATGGGCATCATGGACGTGGAAACCATGAGCTATGACCGCGTGCACGCGTTCGCCAGCTCCTGGTGGGGTGCCTGCATCCTGCTGGTGATCATCGCCCTGCCAGTCTGGCACGGTATGCACCGTATCTACCACGGTCTGCACGATCTGGGGATCCACACCACCAAGCTGCACCACTATGTGTTCTATGGCTTTGCCTTCCTGGTATCTGCCATTACCGTTGGTCTGCTGATGGTACTGGTACTCCAGTAATCACCGAGCATCTAACTGATTGACCAAACCGGGCCTCGTGCCCGGTTTTTTATTGCCCCGCTATCCCGCCCCTGCTTTTTGTTCACTCAAACAATTCGATAAAAACCAGATTATCGTCCAAACATATGGCGATCACAGTCACATAACCCCAATACATTCGTCATTTGCAGCAAACCATTTTGACCACCATCAATTTAGTGACATCCATATCAATTATAATTACTCAGATTAAATAATTATTCATATGGAGCTAGCTAATGACAGACAAAACACGCTCGGTGAGCATAGGCAGTTACCTGGCACTGGCCTTCGCCGTGGTCTTCTTCTCCGGACTGTTGCAATCCGGCGAGTGGTACGGGGTATTCGATTTCACCACGCTGAACGGCTCGTTCGGCACCATGGTCCAGAGCGTCAGCGAGAATGGTGACGGCATCAAAACCGCCATGACCGACATGCGCGGCAAGGGGGGCAACGGCGCTCGCGATGGCTTTTTGTTTGCCCTGACCCTGATCCCCACCGTGATGTTTGCCCTCGGTATGATCAATGTGCTGGAACACTACGGCGCGCTGGAAGCGGCCCGCAAGTTGCTGACCCCGCTGCTGCGTCCGCTGATGGGGATCCCGGGCAATACCGGCCTCGCCCTTATCGCCTCCCTGCAGAGTACCGATGCCGGTGCCGCCATGACCCGCCAGCTCAAGGATGAAGGGCTCATCACCAAGCGTGAAACCGACGTGTTCACCATGTTCCAGTTCTCCGCTGGTGCCACCATCGTCAACTTCTTCTCCTCCGGCGCCGTGCTGTTCACCCTGACGCTGGCAGATGGCAGCCCGGCGGTCAGCGCCTCCATCGGTCTGGCAGTCATCGTGATGTTCGCCTTCAAATTTGTCGGAGCCAACCTGTTCCGGGTCTACCTCAATATGAGCGAAGGCAAGCAGACCGATAACAACACCCAGCAGACCCTCAACACTCAGGAGCAAGCCAAATGAGCCAGGCCAACATCAAGAAACCCATCGTCACCGATATCTTCGTCGAAGGGGCCAAGAAGGGCTGGGTCATCGCCACCACCTCCACCGTACCCAACGTACTGATGGCCTTCGTCATCATCAAGGCGCTGCAGATCACCGGCGCGCTGGATGCCATGGGCGCCATTTTCTCCCCTGTCATGGCCATCTTCGGGTTGCCCGGTGAGGCGGCAGCCGTGCTGATCGGCGCCTGGATGTCGATGGGGGGTGCAGTCGGTGTGGTCATCACCCTGTTCGATCAGGGGATCCTCAACGGCACCCACATCGCCATTCTGGCGCCAGCCATCTACCTGATGGGCTCTCAGGTGCAGTACATGGGTCGCATCCTCGGCTGCATCGGCACCGAAGGGCGTTACATCCCCATCATGGTCGCCATCTCGGTACTCAACGCCTTCGGCGCCATGCTGGTGATGAACATCCTTCTCTGACCCGAACCTGATAGTGGAACAAACAATGACTTTTTCTCTGGATCAATACCTGACCGAACTGGCCCCGCTGATCAATCTGGATTGCGGATCCCTGCACCAGCCGGGCATTGCGGCAGTGGCCGACCTGATGGCTGCCAAATATGAGGCGATGGGCGGCTGGCAGATCAAGCGGGTCGACTGCGGCGCAGCCGGGGTGGGACTGGAGATCCGCAACCAGCCTTATGCGACGCAGATCGATGTAATGCTGATCGGCCATATGGATACCGTCTTTCCCCTCGGCACCGCCGCCGCCCGCCCGATGAGCGTAGATGGTGAGCGCGCTTACGGCCCCGGTGTCTCCGACATGAAATCCGGCCTGCTCAACATCGTCTATGCCCTGCGTGAACTGCCCCGCGAGGTGCGCGATCGCCTGAGCATCTGCGTCTGCATGAACCCGGACGAGGAGATTGGTTCCCTGCACTCCAGCGACTGGCTGGCAGCGGTGGCCAAACAGGCAAAACAAGTGCTGGTGGCCGAAGCGGCCCGCGCCGATGGCTCGCTGGTCAAGGCGCGCAAGGGGATGGCCCGTTATCGCATCGACTTCACCGGCAAGGCAGCCCACGCGGGCAACGAACCGCAGAAGGGGCGCAGCGCCATCACCGAGCTGGGCCACTGGATCCTGGCCATCAACGCCCTGACCAACTTCGATAGCGGCACCACCCTCAACATCGGCATTGTCGAGGGGGGCAATGGCGCCAACATAGTGCCGGCACATGCCAGCGCCGTGGTAGACGTCCGCTTCTGGGACAATCAGGAGTACCACCAGATCAACGATCATCTGCTGACCCTGGCCGAGCGGCCGCATCTGGACGGCGTCACCATCCAGCTGACCCGCGAGGCCCACAAACCGGCCATGGTGCCGTCCGAGGGCACCCAGGCACTGATGCAGCTGGTGGAGGAGTGTGGCGCCGAACTGGGGCTGCCGATCAGCTGGCAGGAGGTGGGGGGCGGCTCCGATGCCAACCTGACCGCCGCCCTCGGCATCCCCACTCTGGATGGTCTGGGCCCTATCGGTGCCGGTTTCCACAGTGACGAGGAGTATCTGGATCTGGCCAGCATTGCCCCGCGCATCGAGCTGCTGGTGAAGGTACTGACCCGTCTGGCAGCCTGACAAGCTCTCACGTAAAAAAGGGCCAGCCGGTTTGCACCGGCTGGCCCTCTGTCCATCTGCTCCTCCTGAATGACAGCCCCCCTTCGCTATTACTCCATCGGTGGCAAGAAGCGGCGCATCACCTCATCCGTATGCCCCCCTTCCTGAAATGCCACCAGCGACTGATTGAGGATGTTCACCAGCTGGTGACCGCGGGGGGAGCCCTTGCTCACCAGCAGATAGAAGCCCTTGCGGCTGGGCAGGGCGAGATTGAGCAACCCGCTCTCGCTGCGGTAGATGCCAAGGCTGATGCCTGCCACCAGAGGTTCGATTTCGCTTGGCAGAAAGTCGCAGCGATCCCGCTCCAGCATGTCGAGCGCCTGCTGCAACTGTTTGACCCGGCGTGGCTCCTGCGCAAGCCCGTAGGGTGTGTAGTTGTAGCCAATCACCCCGCACACCCGGGAACGATTGACCGTCTGCAGATCCGGCGGTTCGGGGTAGCGGCGCTTGAGATAGAAGAAACCGAGGTGGGTGTAGTAGAGGGTAACGCTGTAGAAGGCAAACTCGGCCCGCTCCGGCTTGTAGCTGGCATCCCAGGTCAGCTCGCACAGACCATTCTGGCGATAATCCGCCAGCTCCTGCTGCACCCGCGCCCAGGGCAGATAGCGGATCTGGTGCGAGAGCCCGCTCTGTTGCAATGCATCGAGCACCAGCGTCGTCGCCGAACCGGTCAGGCGGCTGGTATCGGGCACACCGTCCTTGCGCTCCCAGTAGGTAAAGGGGGCCCACTCGTTGCCCTCCCCCAGACAGATCTTCACTGGCGGCTCTTGCCCCCATAGCGCGGGGGACAAGATAGCCATCGCCAATCCCGCCCACCATGTTCCCGCTCGTGTCATCTCCCGCTCCCGGACTGTTTATCACTCTTGCAGCTTAGCCCAGAAGGGATAGATCTCACTTTGCAGGGGCGCTTTCATGCCACAACGCCAGCAAATTGGCCGGAATGGCACCATAACGGAGCTGCGGCGTCTGGTGCCAGTCAGCCAGCTTTTGCAGGGCTTTCGCCAGATCCTGTGCAAGCGTACGGGTCACTCTCACACCGGCTTCCAGATAGAGGCTCTTGATCTCGAAGATCCCCTGCTGGCGATGGGCCTTGGCATCCATTCTGCCCACCAGCTTGCCGCGATGGAGCAAGGGCAACACGAAGTAGCCGTATTGGCGCTTGGGGGCCGGGGTATAGCACTCGATGCGATAGTCGAAGTTGAACAGTTCACTGGCCCGTTTGCGATCCCACACCAGCGGGTCGAACGGCGACAAGACGGTGGTATGAGTTGCCTTGAGAGTGTCCTCCTCGGCCTGTGCCAGCTCATCGGCCAGCGAGGCGTGCACAAAAGCGCCGTGCTGCCACCCCTCCACTCGTACCGGCAACAGCTCCCCCTCGTCCGCCAGTTGATGGAGCAAGGCGTCGTATTTGCCGCGCCGCAGACGGTAGTAGTCAGCGACCCAGCCAGTTTTGACCAGCCCCAGCGCCCGGCAACTGGCGCGCACCATATCCCGCTGCGCCTGCTCGACGCTTGGCAGATCCCGCTGGTCGCTCCACTCGGGGATGACCCGCTCGGCCAAGTCATAGACCCGTTGAAAGTTGCGTCGCTCCCGCACCATCAGCTGACCGCTGGTAAACAATACCTCGAGATGACGTTTCTCCGGTTTCCAGTCCCACCAGCCGTTCCCCTTGCCGGTTGTGCGTTCAAAGTCGGCCGCCCGCACCGGACCATGCTGGCGAATACGCTCGATCAGCTGGCCAATCTCCTGCTGATGGGTAGCGAGCCAGTTGGCCGAAAACTTCCAGCCCATGGCGGCGGGGTCGAGCATCCGATGGCGCAGCAGCCGGTAATCTTCGCGGGGCACAAAGCAGGCCTCGTGGGCCCAATATTCGAAGATCTCGCCGTCGGCCAGCAACTGCTCCAGCCAGCGCGGTTCGTACTGGCCAAGGCGGCTAAAGAGCACCAGATAGGGGCTGCGTGCCACCACCGAGATGGTATCGATCTGCAGCAGCGCCATGCGGCGAATGGTGGCCAACAGATCGGCCGGAGTCGCCTTGCTGCGACGGGGGGCGAGCAGCCCTTGCGCCGCCAGTTGCAGATGACGGGCATCTTGCAGTGACAAATGGGTAATCGACATCAACAACCGCTCCCTGGTATCTGGCCATCGCACGCCCGGCGGATAGCCAACAAAACCGTGGGAGGCACCACGCTGGTATGCCTCCCCTCCCTGTGTGCCAGCGCCGCTATGAATGGGCCGGGGGCAAGACCAGCTGATTGACCACCAGCATGATCTCTTGATAAGTGGACTCTACCGTCTCGGGGGTCGGCTCCAGAATCAGGTCATCGGCATAGCCGTTGATGAGGGAGGTGATCTGGCGCGCCAGTCGCCGGGCATCGCCCGCCACAAACTCGTCACTGTCGATCCCCTTTTGCAGGATCTGCTCCAGCACCTCGCGCCACGCCAGAATGATTTTGCGGTAGCTTTCGGCAAATACCGGGTCGCGCAGTGACTCGTTCCAGGCATCCAGATAGATGGCCCAGGAGGCATCCTGACTGGTCGGCAGGTTGTCCCGCACAAAGAGCGGCAACGCTTCGCGGGCTGGCAGCGGCAATAGCCACTCCCGCTGCTCGGCAATCTCCTGATAGGTGAAACGCTCCACGGCGCAGAGGCAGAGCTCCTTCCAATCCTTGAAGTAGTGGTAGACGTGACTGCGCGCCAGACCGGTGCGCTCGGCAATATCACGGGTTGACGATGCCGCCATCCCCTTCTCTCGAAACAAGGCCAATACGGCCTCGATGATCATCTCTTTGCGCTGTTCTGCTGATGGGCGTGCCATCTGACCTCCTGCGATATCAATCGATCTGCTTGACTTTGAGCAGTCGCTCAAACAAACTTTGAGCACTCGCTCAAACTTAGCGTTTCCGACATCTTAGGAGATAACCCATGACAACACCAACCACTTCGGCAGCCAGTTGCGACGAGCAGGCCACGCCGTTGCCACACTCGGCCGGTCGTTCGCTGGGGGCGATTGCGCGGGCCAATCCCCTCAAGCTGGCAGGCACCTTCTCGCTGGTGGCCCTCGAAAACATCCTGCTGGTGGTCTATCCCCTGTTCGCCGGCTTTGCCATCGACGCCATCGTCAAGGGTCAGTGGCTACAGGCCTCGAGCTACGCCCTGATCGTGCTGCTGTTCTGGCTGATCGGCGCCCTGCGCCGGGCGGTCGATACCCGCACCTTTACCCATATCTATGCGGCACTGGCGGTGCCGGTGATCCTGACCCAGCGCCAGCAGCAGGAGGGGCAATCCACCATAGTGGCGCGGGTTACCCTGGCGCGGGAATTTGTCGACTTCTTCGAGAAACATATCCCGATCCTGGCTACCAGCCTGATCTCCATCGTCGGGGCGGCCGTGATGCTGATGGTGATCGAGTTCTGGGTCGGCATCGCCTGTATGGGGGTATTGCTGCTGTTCGGCCTGCTGCTGCCCGGCTTTTCACGCAAAAACCAGCTGCTGCACGAGCGGCTCAACGATCGGCTGGAACACGAAGTCAAACTGGTCACTCATGCCCAATCAGCCAGCCTCTCCCGCCACTACCGCGCGCTGGCCTGGCTGCGCATCAGGATTTCGGATCGGGAGGCGCTCGCTTTTCTGGCGGTCGGCATCAGCGCCTCCCTGCTGTTCCTGCTGGCCATCACCATGCTGATGGCCCAGCCCCAGGTCTCGGCAGGCCATGTCTATGCTGTGATGACCTACCTCTGGAACTTTGTCACCAGCCTGGATGAGGGGCCCGGTCTTGCCGATCAGCTGGCCCGGCTGCGAGATATAGGTCGCAGGGTCAACACCGCCCAACCCGATGAAATGATTTGATATTTTTTATCTGTAACCGGAGTAGAAGATGAATCCGACCACCCTTTGCCAACGAGCGTTGACCATGTGCATCAGCTGTTTTTTCCTCGCCGCCTGCGGCCCCAAGATGAGCGACTTTGAGCCCAACACCAGCTACTGGTTCAAGGAGAAACCGGCAGAGGAGAGTGTCCCGCTGGCGCAAGACATGAAGGTGGATATCGCCATCATAGGTGGCGGCTACAGCGGCCTTTCCAGCGCCTGGCATCTGGCCAAGGCCAATCCGTCACTCAAGATCGCCATCTTCGAGGCCAGGCAGGTGGGCAGTGGTGCCTCGGGCCGCAACGGCGGCATGGTGTTGCCGGGCTCCGAGGTGATGGACCTCTACGAAGAGGGGGAAGCGAGCAAGCGCCACTACGATCTCACCGTCGCCAGCATGCGCAAGCTGCAGGCGCTGGTCGCCTCAACCGGCGTCGAGGCCGACCTCAAGCTCGATGGCTATGTGGAGGCAATCCTCGATGAGGAGGATATCCCCGAGTACCGCGACTATGTGAAAACCGCCAATCGCCTCGGCATCCCGCTCCAGTACTGGAACGCCGATACCACAGAGGAAAAACTGGGCACCGACCGCTACGTGGGGGCGGTCTACGACCCCAATGGCGGTCAGGTACACGCCATGAAGCTGGTCAATGCCCTGCGCAAGGCGGTGGAGCAGGCGGGCGTCACCATCTACGAGCAGAGCCCGGTGTTGGGGATCAAGGAGGGCAAGCAGATCGAGCTCAATGTGGCCGACAAGTACAAGGTGACCGCCGACAGCATAGTGCTGGCGACCAACGGCTATACCTCAAAACTTGGCTACTTCAGCGGGCGGGTCTTTCCGGTACACGCCCAGAGCGCCGTCACCGAGCCGCTCACCAAAAAGCAGCTGGCCGCCATCCAGTGGCAGAGCCGGGTGCCCTACTACGACACCCGCAACATCCTGTTCCATCTGGTATTGACCCCGGATAACCGCATCGTCATCGGTGGTGGCAATGCCGAGTACGTCTTCAACGATGGCCTCAACTACAAGGGCGATCTCAACCGGGTCAGCGAGATGATGATGAGCGAGCTGGTGACCCTCTATCCGGCCCTCAAGGGGATCAAATTTGAGCAGGTGTGGGACGGGGTGCTCGGCATGACCGGCGACAGCACCGAAGCGGTAGGGGTGATGGGGGATCACAAGAACATCTACTACGCCCTCGGCTACAACGGCCACGGCATCAACCTCTCCTTCCTGTTTGGCGACATCGTGGCCAGCCTCTATCAAGGCAAGGAGCACCCCTGGTTCAACCACGCGGAGCAGAGTCTGCCGATGTGGCTGCCGCCAGAGCCGTTCAAGTCAATTGGCGTCAAATCTGCCCTGATGTACTACCAGTGGCAGGACAAGGGCTACAAGGAGTAGCGCCGGGCAAGAATCCGACGAGTAACAGACGAAGGCACGCCTCAGGGCGTGCCTTTTTGCAATACCGCCACATCGGCGTGGGGGAAGCTGAGCTCGGCCTGCCAGCTGGCAGCCAGCATCTGAAACGATGCCTCGGCAAAGAAGACGATGTGGGTCGGGTCGTGGCGATAACGCCAGTTCTTGAACCGCTCGTCACTGAGCACCCGCTGGGTCTGCAGCACCAGCAGGCCGCCGGGCTTGAGGCAATCCCACAACTGCGCCAGCACCGTGCGCGGCTCGGCGATATGCTCGATCACCTCGGTACTGGTGATGAAGTCATACTGACGCGTCAGCAACTCGGGAAAATCGGCGTAGAACTTGTCATACCCCACCATCTGGTAACCCGCCTCGCGTCCCATCGCCACCAGCGCAGGGCCGGGACCGCAGCCAAAATCGAGACCACTGGCAGGTAGCGGCACCCGCGCCAGCACTTCGCCAAAAGCCCGCATCAAAAAAGTGCGATAACGGGGATCATCCACCCGATTGTCGTGACCGTCATAGACCGCCTTCTCCGCCGCCTCATCCAGATGATCCGCCTCATCCAGCCAGACCAGCTCGCACGCGAGGCAGCGATGATAGCGTTTGCCCGCCACCGGCAGGGGATAACTGCGATGGCTGGCACACAGGGGGCAGCTGACGGTGGATGACATGGCGGTTCCTCTTGGGGGCTTCCTGTTGGATAACAGCGGCGCAGATTGCCTGCCCGCTGCCTCGCTGACAACTTTTTTTGCTCCTTAAGGGTTTCTTAAGTTTGCCCTTTTACTCTCAAACCATCGCAAGAGAAGGAGTCACCCATGACCACCGAGATCCAGGCCCCCTACCGATTGCTGCTAGCCAAGTCCCCGCAGCAGGTCATGGCGCTGCAAACCTATATCCAGGCCGCCTATACCCTCGAGTTCAACGCCCGCATCCCCCATTTCCTCCCCTGCCTGCTGGGGCTCTATCGGGCGGACGGGACGCTGGTCGGTGCCTGTGGTCTCAATCATGCCAGTGAGGGGCCTCTCTATCTGGAACAGTATCTGGAGCAACCCATCGAGGCCGCCATCAATACCCGCCTCGGGGTCTATCCGGCACGCAATCGCATTATCGAAGTGGGCAATCTGGCCTGCAGCGAACCGGGCAATGCCCGCCTGATGTTCGCGGCCCTGTGTCGTCTGCTGTGTGAGAACGCCCTCGACTACGTGGTCTTTACCGGCACTGCCAAGCTGCGCAACAGCTTTGCCCGCCTGCAACTCAATCCGGTGGAGCTGGCCCCCGCACAGGCCTATCAGGTGGGAGCCGACGCCGATGCCTGGGGTGAGTACTACCGTTGCCAACCCAAGGTGATGGTGGGCGACATCAATCAGGGGCGCGAGGTGCTGGCCCAGAGCAGCCTGCTGCTCAATCTGCTGGCCCCCATGCCTACCCTGTTTGACGATGCCGGCAAGAGCAGTGATAACCAGCCCCATCAAAAAAGGTGCGCCCAATGAGCCTGTTCGACGCCATCGCCAAACATGCCCACGAGCATCCGCAATCCCCTGCGCTGCTGAGCAGCCAGCAGCGTCTCGATTACCAGACCCTGTGGCAACAGATCCAGCGTCTGGCCAGCCAGCTGCAACAGCTCGACGTCAGCCGTCTGGCGCTGCAACTGGACAACGGCCTGCCCTGGGCGCTGCTGGATCTCGCCTGCACCCGCGCCGGTATCGTGGTCATTCCGGTGCCCCACTTCTTCAGTCAGGCCCAGCAGGCCTGGTTGCTGGAGAGCAGCGGCGCCGATGCGCTGGTGGGCCCACATCATCAGGGGTGGCATGCCGCCGAGCAGCTCTCGCTGATCACCGGAGAGCTGCCGCTCTGGCGCCACACACCAGCCAATCGACCAGCGCTGCCCAAGGGCACTGCCAAGATCACCTACACCTCCGGTACCACGGGCCAGCCCAAGGGCGTCTGCCTGTCACTGACCCAGATGATGGCGGTGAGCCATGCGCTGGCCGAGCGGGTCGCGCCAGCCAAGGTGGAAAAACACCTGACCCTGCTGCCGCTGGCGACCCTGCTTGAGAACATCGCCGGCCTCTACGTGCCGCTGCTGACCGGCGCCTGCAGCCGCATTCCGTCCCTCGGGGAGCTCGGTTTCACCGGATCCAGTTCGCTCAATCCAGCCATGCTGGGGGAAGCCATGCTGCGCTGGCCGACCCACAGTCTGGTGCTGGTGCCCGAACTGCTGCGCCTGCTGCTGGCGCTCTGCACCAGCACACCGACGCTGGCCCAGCAGCTCAAGAGCCTGCGCTTTATTGCCGTCGGTGGCGGCAAGGTAGCACCCGACCTGATCAAACACGCCCGCCAGCTCGGCCTGCCGGTGTATGAGGGATATGGCCTCTCGGAGTGTGGCTCCGTTGTGGCGCTCAACAGCCCGGATGCTGACAAGCTCGGCAGCGTCGGCCGCCCCCTGCCCCACTGTCAGGTCACCATCGCCAGCGACGGCGAAATTATGGTGAGCGGCAGTGCCATGCTGGGCTATCTCGGCAGCAACGAACCAACTCCCGAACAGATCGCCACAGGCGAACCTTCTGCCATGCAGATCGCCACAGGCGATCAGGGCCACCTCGATGAAGAAGGCTACCTCCATATCACCGGGCGCAAGAAGAATGTCCAGATCACCGCCTTTGGCCGCAACTTCTCGCCAGAGTGGGTGGAGGCCGAGGCCCAGCTCTGCCCCGCCATCGCCCGCATCGTGGTGTTTGGCGATGGTCAGCCTGCCAACGTGGCGCTGATCCAGCCCCTTCCGGGGAAAGAGGCGGATCTGCCCCGCCAGATCGCAGGTCTGAACCAGCGGCTGCCCGATTATGCCCGCCTGCACCACTGGTTGCCGGTGGTACTCGACCAGCATCCCGGGCTGCTGACCGCCAACGGGCGCCCCCGTCGCAGCGAGATTTACCAACACTTTTCCCGGCAAATCAGCCAATGCCTTACAGGAGAATCGTCATGAGCTTCTATCAGACTCTGCAACAAGCCACTGCTCAGGAGCGTGAGCATCTGTTCAACGCCCCCATTATCGAAGCCTGTCGCCGTGGCGATATCAGCCGTGACACCTATCTCGCCTTTCTGGCGCAGGCCTACTACCACGTGCGCCACACAGTTCCGCTGCTGATGGCAACCGGCGGCAAGCTGGGTCAGGAGTACGAGTGGGTGCGTGGCGCCATTGCCGAGTACATCGACGAGGAGTATGGCCATCAGGAGTGGATCCTCAACGATATCCGCGCCTGTGGCGGTGATGCCGAAGCGGTGCGCCACGGCCAGCCCGGGCTGCCCATCGAGCTGATGGTCGCCTTCCTCTACGACCAGATCCAGCGCGGCAACCCCATGGGCTTCTTCGGCATGGTACAGGTGCTGGAAGGCACCAGCGTGGCCATCGCCCTCACCGTCGCCGACCAGCTGAAAAAGGGTCTCGGCCTGCCCCCGCAGGCGATGAGCTACCTGAGTTCCCACGGCGCCCTGGATCAGGAGCACCTCAAGTTCTTTGAATCCTTGATGGATAAGGTCGAGAGCCCGGCGGATCAGGCCGCCATCATCCACGGGGCCAAGGTGGTTTATCGCCTCTATGGCGAGATGCT
Organism: Aeromonas sp. 102P; assembly: GCF_051920345.1. NCBI lineage: Bacteria > Pseudomonadati > Pseudomonadota > Gammaproteobacteria > Aeromonadales > Aeromonadaceae > Aeromonas > Aeromonas sp. 102P. The sequence continues at coordinate 4,144,043 of NZ_JBQBCZ010000001.1, forward strand.
CTACAACCTCACCGCCACACCGTAAGTCGGCAGCAGACAGCAAAAAGGGAATCCATACCATGAACCTTGAAGGGAAACTCGTGCTGCTCACCGGCGCCAGCGGTGGCATAGGTGAAGAGCTGGCGCAGGAGCTGGCGGCCCAGGGGGCACTCCTGCTGCTGCACGGTCGTCGCGGCCCTGCACTGGAGCGGCTGTGCAAGTCACTGCCTCATCCCGAGCGCCATCAGGTGGTGCTCGCCGACCTCGGCTCTGCGCAAGAGCGGGCCAAGCTGTTGCAACACCCTGCGCTGGAGCATGGGATCGACATCCTGATCAACAACGCTGGCTGCAACCAGTTTGCCTGGCTGGAAGATCAGAGCTTCGAGCAGGTGGAGCGCCAGCTGCTGCTCAATATCGAGGCGCCCATCCAGCTCACCCGTGCCCTGCTGCCAACCATGCGCAAGCCGGGGATCATCATGAACATGGGTTCGAGCCTGGGCAGCATCGGCTACCCCGGTTACAGCGTCTACTGCGCCAGCAAATTTGCCCTGCGCGGCTTTAGCGAAGCGCTGGGACGGGAGCTGGAGGGGAGTGGTATCAAGGTGCTGCACTTTGCCCCCCGCGCCACCCGCACCAAGCTCAACTCCGAGGCCGCTTACGAGATGAATGCGGCGCTCGGCACCCAGACCGACAGCCCGCAGGAGGTGGCCGAAGAGGCGGTCATCGCCCTGTGCAACGAAACCCGCCGCAGCTGGCTCGGCTGGCCGGAAAAACTGTTCGTGCGGCTCAATGCCCTGCTGCCCGGCATCGTCGACAAGGCGCTGGCCAGACAGCTGCCGATCATCAAACGTTATGCCCGTCATCTTCAGCCAGGGACGGCTGATGCTGGCGCCAACAGCGCGCCACAACCAGACTTGTCCCGCCCGATCCCGACCAAGAAGGAGCATTAATATGAACTTTTTCCGTCAATCAGTGACCTCTTGTGCCATCGCCATCCTGCTGGGATCCACCTCAGTCATGGCCGCGGATGATGCCCTCGTCCCCATCCAGCAACAGTGGGCCGTCTGCCAGTATCAACAGAGCGGCAAGGCGAAAGAGAGCTGCCTCGAAACCCTGAGCACCCGGGCCGAAGCGGCCAGCGCCAAGGAGCCCTTTCGCGCCGATCTGCTGATCTGGTCTGCCATCGTCAAGAGCACCTGGGCGGGGGCCAAAGGGGGGCTGGGGGCACTGGGTCTGGTGAAAGAGGCCAAGGCCAAGCTGGAGCTGGCGCTCAAGCAGGATCCCAAAGCGCTGGACGGCTCTGCCTACACCAGTCTGGGCTCCCTCTACTATCAGGTGCCCGGGTGGCCGGTCGGCTTTGGCGATGACGAAAAGGCAGAGCAGCTGCTCAAGCAGGCGCTGGCCATCAATCCGGATGGCATCGACCCCAACTTCTTCTATGGCGACTTCCTGCTGGATCAGGGTCGCAAGGCCGAGGCCAAAACCTACCTCGACAAGGCGCTGGCCGCCCCGGCCCGCCCGGGTCGCGAAGTGGCCGACGAAGGGCGCAGAATGGAGATCCGCGATCGGCTGGCCAAGCTATAAAACCCTGATGGATCAAAGAACTATTTAAACTCTGCCCACCAGCTTGCATACTGGTGGGCAGGGTTGTTTATGCCACGGCACACCCTGGCGCTGAGCCAGATCGCCACACCCAACAAACAGGGAGAAAAGAATGCGGATCCTGCTGGTGGAAGATGATGTGATGCTGGGGGATGGTATGCAGGATGCACTGCGCCATAGCGGCTACACGGTGGACTGGCTGCAACAGGGGTTGCCCGCTCTGGCAGCCCTCAAGAGCAACGAGTTCGCCGCCCTGATCCTCGATCTCAATCTGCCCGACATCGATGGCCTCAGCCTGCTGCGCAAGTTGCGGCGTGAAGGACACCAACTGCCGGTGCTGATCCTCACCGCCCGCGATGCGCTGGACGATCGGGTGGTCGGCCTCGATGCCGGCTCCGACGACTACATGGTCAAGCCCTTCGCCCTGCAGGAGCTCAACGCCCGCCTGCGCGCCCTCGTTCGCCGCAGCAAGGGGCAGGCTCAGGCGGTGCTGGAGTATGGCGATATCCTTATCTATCCCGAATCCCAGCAGGTCACCTATCAGGGGGAGGCGGTCAAACTCACCCCCCACGAATACAAGTTGCTGCAGGAGCTGATCAGCCAGAGCGGCCGGGTGCTGAGCAAGGATCAGCTGCAACAGAGCCTCTACGGCTGGGATGAAGGGGCCGAGAGCAACGCGGTAGAGGTGCATATCCACCATCTGCGCAAGAAGTTCTACAGCGACCTCATCCGCAATATTCGCGGGGTCGGCTACATCATTCCCCAGCTCGAACAGCCAAGCCGGACACCCGCACGATGAAACGTCCCCGCTCCATTCGCCGCTTTCTGCTCACCGGTATCCTGACGCTGGTGAGCCTGAGCCTTACCATCAGCGCCTTTATCGGCTACATGGAGGCGAGCCACGAAATGGAGGAGCTGTTTGATGCCCGCCTCGCCCAGTCGGCCCGCATCACCAACCAGCTGCTGGCTCGCTATATGGCCCAGCAGGGGCAACTGCCCGCCAACGGCACCGTCTATCAGGAGTGGGAAGCGCAAAATCCCGATGAGTGGCAAAAAGACCCCAGCCTCAACCTGACCGGCGAGGATCGGGAGATCACCCCCTACGGACACGAGTTCGAACGCAATCTCTACTTCCAGCTGCTCGATGAAAATGGCCACCTGCTGCTGCGTGCCCCCAGCGCCCCGGATCAGCCGCTGGTCACCCTGGCCATCGGCTTTGACACGGTCGAAAAAGATAATCACCAGTGGCGCACCTTCACTCTCTACAACCAGCAGGAGCAGACCTGGCTGGTGGTGGCCGAGCGGGACGACGAGCGCAGCGAACTGGCCAGCAAGATGGCCACCCTCACCATGCTGCCGCTGCTGATCACCCTGCCCCTCCTGCTGGCCCTGCTCTGGTGGCTCATCACCCGCGGGCTAGCCCCCCTGCGTCAGCTGGCCCAGGCCATCAGTGAACGTCACCCCGCCAACCTGAGCCCGCTCAGCCTCAAGATAAGCGCTCAGGAGCTGACCCCCCTCACCAACGAGATCAACCGGCTGATGCAGGCGCTGGCGGAGACCATAGAGCGGGAGAAGCAGTTCACCAACGAGGCGGCCCACGAGCTGCGCACCCCGCTGGCGGTGCTGCGGATCCACAGTGAAAATGCCCTGGCTGCCGAAGATGAAGTGAGCCGCCAGCAATCCCTACACAAGATGCTGCAAGCCCTAGACCGCAGCGATCGGCTGATCCGCCAACTGCTGACCCAGGCCCGTATCGACAACCAACAGGGGCTGGTATTGACCGAGCTGGAGGTGGGCCACCTGCTGCAAGGCACCCTGGCAACGCTTGCTCCCATTGCCCTCAAGAAGGAGCAGCAGCTGTCGCTGGAGTGTGAATTGCCACTGCTGGTGATGGGGCAGGCCACCCTGCTCGACCTGCTGTTCAGTAATCTCATCGACAATGCGCTGCGCTACACCCAGCCGGAGGGCGAGATCAGGGTGCGGATTCAGCGAGAGGGCAACCGGGTGAGGGTGGATGTAAGTGACAACGGCCCCGGCATTCCCGCCAGCGCCTTGCCCCGGCTGTATGAACGCTTCTTTCGGGTCAATCCCCAGCAAGGGGATGGCGTGGGTCTCGGCATGGCCATTGTTTCTCGCATCGCCCAGTTGCACGGCGCCGATCTCGATGTCCACAACCGGCCGGAAGGGGGGCTGGAGGTGAGCGTGTTACTCCCGCTCCCGCCGGCAAGATAAGCGATAAGTAAAGAGCCCGCGATGCGGGCTCTTTACTTTCAATGACAATCTGGCTGAACGGTAAAGGTTCGACTGGAATCCACTGGGCCCAGCTCCGCCAGCAGACGTCGGCCCAGCAGCACCGGATAGATCATCTTGCTGCGATCCCGCAGGGTGAACCACTCCTCATACACCTTGTCCCCCAGACAGATGGACATGGTCACCGTTGGCCGCTGCTCCATGCCGCCCGCCCCACGCACCGTCACGCTGCGCTCGACCCGCCGTTCGAACTGCTGCTTGACCAGTTTGCCGCTGTCGGCATCGGTCACCACCAGCATGAAGCGCACCCAGGGCTTGCCATCCCGTTTGAATCTGGTGATGGCGCGTGCATCGAGGGAAGAGGTGAGCGCCCCGGTGTCGAGCTTCATCTTCACCGCCACGCCGGTGGGCAAAATAAGTCCCTTCTCGATCCAGCCATAGCTGGTCGGGGTCTCTGCCAGCGCACTGCCACACAGTGCCAGCATCAGGGTGATCCCCACCATCATCTTGCCCATTTTACGGCCCTGCCTTGTCAATCCTGCGCCCAGATCTACCACAGTCCCATTGTGGGTCAATCCGATTTATTTCAGCTACTTGGATAATATCTGGCGGGTCAGGAGATAGACGACAAAGAGTGGCCGAACGGCGGCCCAAGCGGGCGGGAATATCGAAGGAAAGCAAGGCACCGAACGGTGCTGGATGAAACTGGTGGTTAACCTCAGGTTGTGACGCCAAAGGCTACCACAAGGATTTACAAATTATCAGTCTTGTTCTGAAGGGATTTTTGCCTACACTGTTGTAAACCGGAGGGCCTGAAAACCACCGGTTTTTTTGCGCCTGCCGAAAATTTGCCACTGCAAAAGTGACTTTCAACAAGGCTCAATAAGGAATTTGTAATGCGTATCGAAGAAGACTTGAAGCTCGGTTTCAAGGATGTCCTGTTCCGCCCCAAGCGCTCTACTCTCAAGAGCCGTTCCCAAGTAAGCCTGACCCGTCAGTTCACCTTCAAACACACTCAGACCCAATGGCAAGGCGTACCCGTTATCGCCGCCAACATGGATACCGTCGGCAGCTTCGCCATGGCGCGCACGCTGGCCGGTTTCGAGATGATGACCGCGGTACACAAGCACTACAGCCTTGAGCAGTGGCAAGCTTTCGTCAACGAGACCGACCCGGCGCTGCTGGGCCATGTGATGGTCTCCACCGGCACCTCGGCTGAAGATTTCGCCAAGACCCGCCAAATCCTCGCCATGTCCGAAGCGCTGCGCTTCATCTGTGTCGACGTGGCCAACGGCTACTCCGAACACTTCGTCGAGTTCGTGCGCAAAATTCGTGAAGCCTGCCCCAACCACGTCATTCTGGCAGGTAACGTGGTGACCGGCGAGATGGTCGAAGAGCTGATCCTCTCCGGCGCCGACATCGTCAAAGTCGGCATCGGCCCGGGCTCGGTCTGCACCACTCGCGTCAAGACCGGTGTCGGTTATCCGCAACTCTCCGCCATCATCGAGTGTGCCGATGCGGCCCACGGCCTCGGCGGCCAGATCGTCGGTGACGGCGGCTGTACCTGCCCGGGCGACGTCGCCAAAGCCTTCGGCGGCGGCGCCGACTTCGTGATGCTGGGTGGCATGCTGGCAGCTCATGAGGAGTGCGGTGGCGAGATCGTCGATGTAGACGGTGAGCCCTTCATGAAGTTCTACGGCATGAGCTCCTCCAGCGCCATGGACAAGCACGCCGGCGGCGTCGCCGAGTACCGTGCCTCCGAGGGTAAAACCGTACTGCTGCCCTACCGCGGCCCGGTCGAGAACGCCGTGCGCGACATTCTGGGCGGCGTGCGCTCCACCTGTACCTACGTGGGTGCCAGCCAGCTGAAAGAGCTCACCAAGCGCACCACCTTTATCCGGGTACGCGAGCAAGAGAACAACGTCTACGGCAAGGAGTAACCTGCCACAGACCGCCGTCACACGCTGACGGTTAGAAGCCAGTCAACCGGTGTGCTACCCTGCGCACCGGTTTTTTTGCATCCGGGATCCTGAGCCATGACAACTCCCCTGCCCCCGTTTGACTGGGACATCTTCTGTTGCGTCGTCGACAACTTCGGTGACATCGGCGTCACCTGGCGACTTGCCCGCCAGCTAAAACGGGAGGGGAATATTGCGGCACATGGCAATGAGGTTCAGGTGCGGCTCTGGGTGGACGATCTGGCAAGTTTCGCCCGCATCTGTCCGGGGCTCGACCCGGCGCAGGATGGCCAGTGGGTCGATGGCATCTATATCCAGCACTGGCATGAGTCCCTGCCGAGCGACATGACACCGGCCAGGGTGGTGATCGAAGCCTTTGCCTGCGAACTGCCCACCCCCTTCATAGAACTGATGGCGAGCCAACCCAAGCCCCCCTGCTGGATCAATCTGGAGTACCTCTCGGCGGAGAGCTGGGTCGAGGATTGTCACGGCCTCGCCTCGCCACAGCGAGTTGGCAACCAGAGCCTCAACAAATACTTCTTCTTCCCGGGCTTTACCGCTAAAACCGGCGGCCTTTTGTGCGAGCACGACCTCATCACCGAACGGGAGCAGTGGCAGCAAGATGATGCGGGACTTACCGCCTACTGGGCCAGCCTCGGTTTGCCGCCAAAACAAGAGAACGAGCTGCGGGTCAGCCTCTTTACCTACGAGAGTGATGCACTGCAAAGCCTAGTCGAGAGCTGGTGCCAGAGCGCCACGCCCGTCACCCTGCTGCTGCCGCTGGGGCGCTCTCTCAACGATGTGCTCACCGGTGCCGGTCTGGCAGATGCCATCACCACCGCACAAGCGGGGGATCTGCTCCACGCGGGCAACCTCACCATCAAGCTGCTACCGATGACCGATCAGGCCGGTTACGATCGGCTGCTGTGGAGCTGCGATCTCAATCTGGTGCGTGGGGAGGACTCCTTCGTACGGGCCCAGTGGGCGGCTCGTCCTTTCCTCTGGCACATCTACCAACAGGAGGAGGAAGCCCATCTGGTCAAGCTGGAGCAGTTCCTTGACCACTACTTATCAGATCTACCCGCCGAGTGCGGCCAATGGCTGCGCCGGTTCAATCTGGCTCTCAACCGTGGCGAAGATTGCGGCGAACTTTGGGCCCAATGGCCCCGATATAGCGCCATTTGGCAGCAACATGGGCGAAGCTGGTCACAGAAGTTGCTCCGGGATGGGGATCTCGTCACGAGGTTGGTGAAATTTTTAGAAAGCCGTATATAATCTGGCAGTTTTTATCCGTCCGTTTCACGAACAGGAATTTTTTACATGAAAACCGCACAGGAAATCCGCGCTGGTAACGTAGTCATGATCGGCACCGAGCCGATGGTGGTTCAGAAGGCTGAATTCAACAAATCCGGCCGTAACTCCGCCGTGGTCAAAATGAAGCTGAAGGGCCTGCTGAACGGCAGCGCTACCGAGACCGTCTTCAAGGCCGACGACAAGCTGGACGTTGTTCAGCTGGAACGTAAAGAGTGCACCTACTCCTACTTCTCCGATCCCCTGTATGTCTTTATGGACACCGAGTACAACCAGTACGACGTAGAGAAAGACAACCTGGGTGACGTGCTGAACTACCTGGTAGACGGCATGGAAGATCTGTGTGAAGTGACTTTCTACAACGAGAAAGCCATCTCCGTAGAACTGCCGACCACCATCGTGCGCGAAGTTGAGTACACCGAACCGGCAGCCCGTGGCGACACCTCCGGTAAAGTGACCAAGCCTGCCCGTCTGAAAGGCACTACCTACGAGCTGGCTGTTGCCGCTTTCGTAGAGATCGGTGACAAGATCGAAATCGATACCCGCACCGGTGAATTCAAGCGTCGCGTCAACTAATTGACCGCTTTGAATTGATTACAAAAAAGCGAGCCAACGGCTCGCTTTTTTATTGCCTCCGAGTTGCCATCACACCGCCCGCCTTCAGAAAATCCCGCCGCCGCCGCTAACCCAGATAACCGGGGGAGCACACTATGGCCAGATTATCCTTATCACTGCTGTTATTGACCTTGCTGGCTGGCTATGGGGCAGAGGCGAGCGAGGTCGCGCCCCCCGTTGCCGAGCCACTGCCCCTCGACCATTGGCAAGCCAGCGACTGGAAAGGGCTACCCGATGCCACCCAGATCGACAAGCAGACGGTGCTGTTTGCCAAACACGACAGTGAAAACTATCTGGGGCTCGCCATTTTACTGCCCGACTGGCAGCGCAGCGGCCAGCTCTGGCAACTGACGCGCGCTCTCGGCCGACTGGGCTTTGATACCCTGCTGCTGCTGCCCTCCCCCCAACAGACCGAACTGGACCCAGCCGCCGAGAAAAAAGCGAAAAACAGCGATGAGTTTCGCAAGCAGTTTGCCGAGCGGATCAGCAAGCTGGCCGATGCCAAGCTGCAGGAGGGGGGCTTCAAGCTGATCCTGGCGCAAGGTACCGGCGCCGCCTGGACTGCCAACCTCATCGCCAGCGAACAGTTGCCCGCCCCCGACGCGCTGGTGCTGCTCGATGGCTTCTTCCCCAATCAGCAGAGCAACCAGACCCTGGCCAAACAGGTGGCTCAGGCGGCCATCCCCACCCTGGACCTCTATCAGGAGGATGGCGGTCGCTGGCCCCTGCTGGCCGCCGAGGCCCGCAAAAGCGAGAGCCGCCGCAGCCACAAGCTCAACTATCGCCCCTACGCTCTGATGGAACTGGAGGAGACCCCCACCCGCATTCAGGGCTGGCTCAACCATCTGGGCTGGCTCTAAACCGGCCACTAGCGTGGCGCAATAAAGCGCGCAACATCACATCTGCCGGATAAAGCCCAGCTATGACACAGCGGCAGGCTGGCCCTGACTGCATCCTCTTTGGCATCATGGCCTCTCGAACCTGAACAATGGCAGGAAGGCCCATGCAGCAGATTGTGTTTCTCGACAGCGATACCCTGGATGCGGGCATCACCCTGCATCACCCCGACTTCCCCCACCACTGGCAGAGTTATCCCAGCACGGCCCCGGAACAGGTGGTGGTGCGGCTCAAAGATGCCAGCATCGCCATCATCAACAAAGTGCGGATCGGCGCCGCCGAACTGGCCCAGCTGCCTGAGCTCAAACTCATCGCCCTGGCCGCCACCGGCAGCGACAACGTGGATCTGGAAGCGTGCCGCGCCGCCAACGTCGGGGTGTGCAATATCCGCAATTACTCAGGCCCCTCGGTGCCGGAGCACGCCATGGCGCTGATGCTGGCCCTGTCGCGCAACCTCTTCTGCTGGCGCCAGTCGCTGCTGGAGGGACGCTGGCAACAGAGCGGCCAGTTCTGCTTTTTCGACCACAACATCATGGATCTGCACGGCAAGCAGCTTGGCATCATCGGCAAAGGGACACTCGGTCAGGCGCTCGGCGAGCGGGCCAAAGGGATGGGGATGACAGTGCGTTACGCCCAGAGCCAGGTCGGCACCAGTCACGACGAGGATCGCCTCCCCCTCGACGAGTTGCTGCAAAGTTCGGATGTGATCAGCCTGCACTGCCCGCTCACCCCCTACACCCGCAACCTCATTGGTGAGCGGGAGCTGGATCTGATGAAACCGGGCGCCCTGCTGATCAACGTCGGCCGCGGTGGGCTGGTGGATGAGGAAGCGCTGCTGCAAGCGCTGGCCAACGGCCGCCTCGGTGGCGCCGGTTTCGATGTGGCGAGCGTCGAACCCCCGCCCCCCGACCATCCCTTGATGAAAGCGCTGCAATACCCTCACTTCATTCTGACCCCTCATGTGGCCTGGGCCAGCGAAGAGTCGATGCAGCGTCTCGCCGATCAGCTGATCGACAACATCAACGCCTTTGCCGCCGGTCGCCGCCAGCACCGGCTGGTGTGACTGCACGATCGAGTCACCACACGATGCAAAACGGGGCCAACAGGCCCCGTTTTGCATCTTTCGCACTCACTGCGCGCACATCAATCGTCGTCGTGCCATCTGTGCTTCTTATGCTTTTTGTACTTCTTGTGGTGCTTGTGATGGTGATGATCATCGTCATCATCGTAATAGCGATCCTGGCTCTTGTGGCCATCGCCGGTCTTGGCACCGATGGCCGAACCGCTCGCCCCGCCGACCCCGGCGCCGATCAGCTGACCGGTATCACCACCGACACTCTTGCCGATAGCAGCACCACCCAGCGCCCCCACAGCGCCGCCAAGGGCCGCTTCATTCTTGTTGCCCTTGTTGGCCGTCGCAGCCCCACCGGCAGCACCGCCCAACGCAGCCCCCACCAGCGCACCGGTATCACCACCCAGCTCCTTGCCAATCATGGTGCCCGCTACTCCGCCTGCACCGCCACCCAAAATGGTATTGAGGGTCTCGGAGGCGTGCACGGTCGTGCTGCCAGCCAGCAAGGTGCCCAGCAGTGCCAGTGCGCGAAGAGCACGCGAATTCATCTCCATGGGTACTCCTGTCAAATCTGATTAATTTCCTCTGCACTATACAAACCGGCAGGCAGCAAACCAGTGGGTGACTAGCGGCAAGTAGATTTTCACTTGAAACCCGGCAATAGGCGTGACCGGCAAGTCCGAATTCAATCTCTTGAATAACCACAAGAAATTTTTTATTTCACAGGTATGGCGCGTCCCTCGGCAGGGGCGGGAGGCTGTCGCAGCTCCACCCCAACTACTGGCGATCGGACAGCTCCTGTCACCTGCGCAGGGTTGGGTGGCGCAATCTCAGCTGGACTGGCAGTTCAGCGCGCCTCAACCCCGTTCACTGGGGAGCAACAGGATCGCCTATGTGCGGGGTGTTAACCCTCAGTTGAAAGTGTCACCACTGCATGTAAACGCCCGGAAGATAATCGGGTGGTATAGTCTATAGCTTGAACAACAGGGGATGGCTGGCCACAAGGCTGGCGCCCGGTGACTATCAAGCAAAGGAGATGTTATGAGCAGTCCGTTTATCGAGCAGATCAAAGCACGTCGTACCATCTATGCCCTGGGCGACCAGGTGTCCCACACGCCGGAGCAGCTGACGACCCTGATCCAGGATGCCATCAGGCACAGCCCCTCCTCCTTCAACTCCCAGAGCTCCCGTGCCGTTATCCTGTTTGGCGCCCAGCACCACAAGCTGTGGGATATCGTCAAAGCCGAGCTGAAAAAGATTGTGCCGCCGGAGGCCTACGTCCAGAGTGAGGCCAAGGTAGATGGCAGCTTCCGCGCAGGCTTCGGTACCGTGCTGTTCTTCGAAGACACAGATGTCATCAAGGATCTGCAGCAAAAATTCGCCCTCTACGCAGACAACTTCCCCATCTGGTCGGAACATGCCACCGGCATCGCCCAGTTTGCGGTCTGGACAACGCTGGCGCAGGAGAAAGTCGGTGCCTCCCTGCAGCACTACAACCCGCTGATCGACGAGGCGGTACGCAAGGAGTGGAACCTGCCCGCCAGCTGGCTGCTGCGCGCCCAAATGCCCTTTGGCAGCATCAAGCAACCGGCCGGCGACAAGACCTTTATCGACGACGCCACCCGTTTCCGCGTTTTCAAATAACCGTTGAGAAAGCAAAACGCCCCCGCAGTTCGGGGGCGTTTTTATTGCAACATAGAGTGCGGATGGCTCATAGCGCATATGCAGCCACAACCCCTTATCTCCATCGCTCAGGCGGGCAGCGTCACCAGCAGAGATGTCTCTCCGACCTCCACCTTCACCTCGCGCCAGTCGCGGATCACCGCCACCACTGCCGGATTGAGCGGCGCCTCGCCCCCCACCTGTACCACGGCGCAGCCTGCGTTCAGGGCGCTCTCGATACCGGCCGGGGCATCCTCAAATACCAGACAGCGAGCGGGTGGCACGCCAAGCCGTTCAGACCCCAGCAGATAGGGCTCGGGATCGGGCTTGCCATTGATCACAGCTTCGGCCCCCACCAGCACGGCCGGCAGCGGCAAACCGGCACAATTCAGGCGATGGCGGGCAACCCGTTCACTGGCGGAGGTCACGATGGCCCAACGCTCTGGCGACAAGCGGCCCAGCAACTCGCCAGCCCCTGCGATGGCATCGCCGCCGGTATGCAGCATCTCCAGCTCGTCGAGCCGTGCCGCCTCCCGTTCCACATCCAGTTGCGGAGCCAAAGCCCGGATTACCTCACGCGAGCGCATACCATGGCACATCGCCAGCACAGGCTTGGGATCCAGCTGATGATGCTGGCACCAGAGCCGCCATACCTTCTCCACATCGCCGGTCGAACAGACCAGGGTGCCATCCATATCGAGCAACAGGGCGGATACTGACAGGGTGATCGTGTTCATGCCACCACTCATACTGGCACCCCGGCCAGCTCGGGCTGAGAGCCAGAGAGTGCATCTGCAAAGGCCTGCTGCTGGGCGGCACGCTCATAACAGGCCAGCGCCTGCTCGGCACTGTCAGCCCACACTTGCAAGGGGCCGACCACAAACCCCTGTTGCAACAGGCTGGCGAGCAGATCCCCCGTCTCCGGGGCCGCCAATGGCTGGGCCAGCACCAGCGTGCCCTTGATCAAAAAGAGATAGCGTTGGGTAGACATGATATGGCTCCTTGTTTCGGTTCAGAGGAGGGCGATTCCCCCCTTGCCGAGCCATTAGAACAAGGCGATTAGATAATTTATAATCAATAAATCGCCACTTTTGATAACCAATTGGAATGAAATTCGACTTGAGGCAACTGCAGGCGTTTGTGACGCTGGCCGACACCGCCAACTACCGGGAAGCGGCCAGCCGCCTCTTTATCACCCAACCGGCCCTCACCAAGCAGATCCAGGGGCTGGAGCAGACACTGGGCTGCACCCTGTTCAAGCGGGGTCGCCACGGCGCCGAGCTGACAGCGCTCGGCGCCCAGCTGCTCACTCAGGCGAGTGCGCTGGTCGAGCACGGTCGGGAGTTCGAAAGCCATGCGCTGGCTGTGGCGAGCGGGGTAGCCGGTCGGCTCAAGATTGGCTTCGGTCTGTCGAGTTTCGCACTGGCCCCTGCGCTGGTGGCCCGCTTCAAACAGCAGGTCCCGGACGTGATGGTCCATCTGCAGGATATGCCCTCCGCGATCCAGCAGGAGCAGTTGCTCTCCGGCCAGTTGCAGCTGGGCTTTATGCGCAGACCTCAGGTGCCGCAGTTGCAGGAGCACAGACTGCTGATCGACCGGCTGGTGCTGGCGGTGCCGACACGGATGACCGAGCCAGACCCGGCCGCATTCGACGTCCAGCAGGCACTGACCAGTCAACCCCTGTTGCAGATGGTGGGCCACCGCTGCCCCGGGCTCAGCCAGCAGATCGCCGGTTTTCTCGGCGCCAATCGGCTGACCGGCATGGCTCAGGAGGCCGAAGATATCCAGACGCTGGTGGCATTGGTCGCGGCGGGCATAGGCAACGCCATCCTGCCGCGCAGCGTCAGCTTTATCGCAGGGCCCGATGTCACCCTCTATCCGCTCTCTGGCCCCAGCTCCGAGTGGGAGGTCAGCATGGTATGGAATCCGGACTTTGCCGACCCCATCCGGGATCACTTCGTCAGGCAGGTGATCGCCAGCCATCCCCTGCCGGTGTCGGCCACACCCGAGCGCTGAAACCAACGCTCGCTGGTTGCTAACACCGTGACCAGCCAAAAAACAGTGCGCCCCCATCAAGGGGGCGCATGCAGGAAAAAAGCGGCAATGCGGCTCAACAGCTGGCGCAGTGACTACGGTTTTTACCCGCCCCCTTGGCGCAATAAAGCGCCTCATCGGCCGCGGCCAGCAACGCACCTTCCCCCTCCAGCAGTTGCTCTGCCGTGTAGGTAGCAATGCCAATGCTGGCGCTAAGCTGAATATTATTTGCCACCACGATGTCGAGATCGTTGATGGCCTGGCGGATCTCCTCTCCAATCCGCTGGGCCGCATCTCGATCGGTATTGCCGAGGATCAGGGCAAACTCGTCACCACCAAAACGGCAGGGCAGATCCGCCGGACGTTGGCAGAAAGATTGCAGAAGATGGCCCACCAGCTGGAGGGATCCATCCCCCATCTGATGACCAAGATGGTCATTGCACGCCTTGAAGTTATCCAGATCCAGCATGATGAGGGAGAGCGGGGTATGTTCACGCATGCTGCGCCGCCACTCGTTATGCAAAAAGCTGTTGAACAGCCGCCGATTGGCCAGTCCGGTCAGGGGATCATGTTGGGAGAGGCTGGCAACTTCCAGCTCCAGCAGCTTGCGCTCGGTGATATTGATATGGGCGATGGAAAAATACTCGGCATCAAGCCCGGGTACCGGCGCTACTCGCATCATAAACCAGCGCTGGGTGTCGGGGCTGTGGCAGGGGTATTCCAGATAGAATTTATCCTGCTGATGACGGATAACCCGGAGGATCCCCTCAACGGCAGCCAATCCCGAGGGCTCGGCTTCATCGTCACAAGCCCCCATGTAATTGACTCCGAGCCAGTTATATCCCTTGGGCATGCCGTTTTGTTCACCAAACAGCTCCCAGGCGAGATTGGTGTAATGAATCACCCCATCCCGGTCTATCACCGATATCTGGTCTTCCAGCGAATCCAGCAGCGCAGCCAGATAATGAGCCCGCTCGGAGAAGTGACTTCGCGGCCTCTGTATATCATCCACCATGATGGCCATCCTGTGGCAAAAGTGGCATACCGCCATCTATTAACAATTAAGTTAGCAGATAGAGTAAAGCACCCAATTTCCACTTGGCCAACTGAGACCCAATTTCACCATCGAACACCATCCGGCAAGGTTTCAGGCCAGTTTCCCTGTTCCGGATAACAAGAGCACATCATGAGCATATGCATTTGATAAGTCACATTTAATGACCACACCACTGATTTTCGCAGGGGATGCCATCGCCCTCTCCGTCCATTTTGGTGTTCGGGCAGTTTTGTAAAAACCAGGTTGCCTCCTCGCAGGAGGTCATCTGGGAACAATGCTGCCGACCATCACACTGGCGAATAAAGGTCGTTGCCTGTGGCGTGCTGACCTCCTCCTGATTGAAAGAGGAGACCGGCAATGGCGCCATCGACTCGGCCGAGAAACGGGAATAGATGGAAAAGAGGCCGACGAGCACCAGCAGGGGGATCAATTTGCCACTCCAGCTGCTCTTGCGACGTCGATAGGGGTTACTTCGCTCTCTGGTCGAGGTGGGTCGTGGCGGCTGACTTGCCGCCCGAAATGATGGTGCCGCTGATGATGCGGACGAAGGCACGGCATCCGCCAACGTGAGCGGGCGATCGGGGAAAAAGACCTGTAACGCCCTCGGTTTGCCATCCTGGCCACTGCCGATCAGATAGGTGACACGCTCCCCCGGCTCGGGCACGCGGCCATCTGATTGCAGCGCCGTAACGTGCACAAACAGCCCTGCACTGCGTGCTCCATTGATTGCCTGCTCGGCGCCATTTTGCTCCGGCGTAATAAATCCAAAGCCGCGCGCCTCGTTCCAGCTCGCGATCCGTCCCTGATAACGCATCTGTCCATCCTTGTTGTTATCCATGTGAGCACTATCTTGCCCGACAATCATGTTGCCCAAAAGCGCTGCGGCCCGACAGGGAGCCGCTGAGTCAATCTCAACACGGTGATCGGGCGCAGCCTGCGTTAAGGATCAAGCCAGCCGGGACACCTTGATGATCTCGGCGATGCGACCCAGCATCCGCAGCGAGGTGTGATGCTCGGTGGCATCTGCGGCGGCGCAGGCATCCTCCAGAATGGTGATGGCGTAGTCACGATCGTGACCATCCCGCGCTGCCGCCTGAATGGCCCAGCTAGTGCTCACCCCGCACAGATAGAGGTGGTCGATGTGGTTGGCCCGCAGCGCAGGCTCCAGCGCCGTGCCATAGAAGGGGCTGACCCTGGGCTTGGCCAGCACCAGATCACCGGGTTGCACATCCAGATCCGGATGAAAGTCGGTGCCGCTGTCAGCCAAAGAGAGCGCCCCCAACTGGTGAGCGCGACCAAACATGGGAGACCCCTTGGGTTGCAGCAGATAGCCGCCGTCAAAGCCCACCTTGATCAGCACTACCAGCCAGCCGTTGGCACGGGCATGGGCCAGCGCCTGATTGGCATGCGCAACAGCATCCTGCTCCAGCACATGGGCTGCAGAGGCGGCAATGCGCCCGTCGGAATGGGCAATATCGTTGATAAAATCGATCACCAGCAGTGCCTTGTTCATCACCTTTGCTCCTTCGCGAATTCAGCCCGTGTTATCTGGTTCCTACCTGTCAAACCAGCCCCAGTGCATAGCGCAGCGCCATCTCCTTTAAGGGGCCAGCTTTATCCGCCAGATTGAGGGCCAGATTGCGGGCCAGCTTGAGGGGGCCAATCTCGTTGCTGAATACCCCGTAGAAGAGATCCATTCCCGACTGCATCAGCAGGTTGTCGAGGCGACGGCGTCGCTCGTAACGCTCAGCCAACGCCAGCTGATGCCAGTCGGCGCCAGCTCCTTGCAGCAGATCAGCCCAGCAGGCCACATCCTTGAAGCCGAGGTTGACCCCCTGCCCCGCCAGCGGGTTGATGGTGTGGGCGGCATCGCCAAGCAGCACCACCCGACCGGCGTGGTAGTCGTTGGCGTGGCGGCGCACCAGCGGGAAGCTCCCCTTGCCGGTGACGGTAAATCCGCCGAGCCGGCTTGGGAAGTGGCGACGCACCTCGGCGGCAAGCCCTTCGTTGCTCATGGCTGCCAGCGCCCGGATCCGGGCCGGGCTGTCATACCACACCAGCGAGCCGTGCTGGCCGGGCAGCGGCAGGAAGGCGCGCGGACCGCTCGGGGTGAACTGCTGCCAGGTGATATCTTCCTGCGCAAAGTCGGTGTCGATATTGATCAGCATGCAGTGCTGGCGGTACTCGAAGCGCGATACGCCGATACCCGCCAGCTTGCGGGTGTGGGATTCGGCACCGTCACAGGCCTGCACCCAGCGGGCCGCCAGCTCGGTGCCATCATCCAGAGTCAGCACAGCTTCATCCGCACTCTGGCGCAGGCTGGTCACCGCCGCCGGGGTGTGGGTCTGGATGGTGGGAAAATCCTCCATCCGTTTGAGCAGGGCGAGCTGCACCAGCCGGTTTTCGATGATGTAGCCGAGCTGGGGCAGGCCAAGATCGGCGGCATTGAAGCGGGTGGCAAAACCGTCCAGCTCCCAGGTCTCCAGTCGGCGGTAGGGGCAGAGCCGCATCTGCTGCAGATGGTGCCAGGCACCGGCCTGCTCCAGCAGCGCCACCGAGGCCTGACTGATGGCGGAGACCCGCAGATCCAGCGGCTGCTCCGGCGCGTAATGCTCCGGCAGTTGGGTCTCGATGACCCGCACCGAGAGACCCTGAGCCGCCAGCAGACAGGCGGTGGCGGCGCCCACCATGCCGGCGCCGACGATGGCGATATCACACTGTTCCATACATTTATTCCTGAAAGGGTGCGTCCGGCGACAGCGCCCGGACGTGAACCGGATGGCAGCATGATAGCGCAAGGGCGGCTGATAAACAGTGAGACAAACGGGGAATTGCTGCGTCAAATCAAGGAGAAAGCTTATTGAGCTTGCTGGCAACAGGTATCGGGTGAGCACCATTGCCAGCTGGATATTAGCTAGGCAGTATCCAGATTGCGGAGTAAAATGCGCGGTCCTTTGACCATGCCGATTTCAAAACAAGTCAAGAGAAGCAATGAGCAAGAAACTTCACATTAAAACCTGGGGTTGCCAGATGAACGAGTATGACTCGTCCAAAATGGCCGACCTGTTGGATGCCAGCAATGGCTACACCCTTACCGAAGAGCCCGAAGAGGCAGATGTCTTGCTGCTGAATACCTGCTCCATCCGCGAAAAGGCGCAGGAGAAGGTGTTCCACCAGCTGGGACGCTGGAAAAAGCTCAAGGCCAACAAGCCCGGTCTGGTGATCGGCGTGGGTGGCTGCGTTGCCTCTCAGGAGGGCGATGCCATCCGCCAGCGCGCTCCCTATGTGGATATCGTGTTCGGCCCGCAGACCCTGCATCGCCTGCCCGCCATGATCAAGGAAGTGCAAGAGGGCCGTGGTGCCCAGGTTGATATCGCCTTCCCCGAGATCGAAAAATTCGACAGCCTGCCCGAACCGCGCGCCGAAGGGGCCACCGCGTTCGTCTCCATCATGGAAGGCTGCTCCAAATACTGTACTTACTGCGTGGTGCCCTACACCCGCGGTGAAGAGGTGAGCCGACCGCTGGACGACGTGCTCTACGAAATCGCCCAGCTCGCCCAGCAGGGCGTGCGCGAAGTGAACCTGCTCGGCCAGAACGTCAACGCCTACCGCGGTCCGACCTTTGATGGCGGCATCTGCACCTTCGCCGAGCTGCTGCGTCTGGTGGCTGCTATCGACGGTATCGATCGCATTCGCTACACCACCAGCCACCCGATCGAGTTCACCGACGACATCATCGAAGTCTACAAAGATACCCCGGAAGTGGTCAGCTTCCTGCACCTGCCGGTGCAGAGCGGCTCCGACCGCATCCTGACCATGATGAAGCGCCCGCACACCATCCTAGAGTACAAATCCAAGATCCGTCGCCTGCGTGCCGCCCGTCCCGACATCACCATCAGCTCCGACTTCATCGTTGGCTTCCCGAATGAGACGGACGAAGACTTTGAAGCGACCATGAAGCTGATCGAGGATGTGGGTTTCGACATGAGCTTCAGCTTCATCTTCAGCCCGCGCCCGGGCACCCCGGCCGCCGACATGCCTGACGATGTCGACATGGAAGTGAAGAAAGCCCGTCTGGCTCGCCTGCAGCACGTCATCAACAACCAGGCGATGCAGATTAGCCGCGCCATGCTGGGCACCACCCAGCGCATCCTGGTGGAAGGCCCCTCCAAGCTCGACCCGATGCAGCTGTGTGGCCGCACCGAGAACAACCGGGTGGTCAACTTCGAAGGCCAGCACACCCTGATCGGCGGCTTTGCCGACGTGGAGATCACCGAGGTGCGTCCCAACTCCCTGCGCGGCAAGTTCATCCGCGGCGAGAGCGAGATGAACCTGCGGATCGCCACCGCCCCGAGCGAAATCCTGGCCCGTCGCCCGGATAACGTACCGGACGAGCTGGGCGTTGCCGCCTTCACTCCCCATTAATCCCCTCCTCCCCATTCGCCCGGCGGATGGGGAGCGCCTTGAGACGAGGATATTTTGAGCCGACACATCTCGACCCTGAATCTGCATCTGGAGCCCGCCGACAACCAGCGCCTTGCCAGCCTGTGCGGCCCCTTCGATGACAACATCAAGCAGCTGGAGCGCCGCCTCGGCGTCGAGATCAGCTACCGTGACAGCCACTTCCAGCTGGTGGGCAAACCGGCCCAGCTGGATGCCGCCGCCGTCATCCTCAAGCACCTCTATGTGGAAACCCAGCCCCTCAAGGGTGGCAAGGTGACCGACATCACCCCCGACATGGTCCATCTGGCCATTCAGGAGTCGCGGGTGCTGGAGCAGGATGACGAACCGGCGCCTAGCATCCCCTATGGCAAGGAGGTGACGGTCAAGACCAAGCGCGGTCTCATCAAACCACGCAGCCCAAATCAGGCCCAGTACATCGCCAATATCGTGCGCCACGACATCTGCTTCGGCATCGGCCCGGCCGGTACCGGCAAGACCTATCTGGCGGTCGCGGCGGCGGTGGATGCGCTGGAGCGTCAGGAAATTCGCCGCATTTTGCTGACTCGCCCGGCGGTGGAAGCGGGGGAGAAGCTCGGCTTCCTGCCCGGGGATCTATCCCAGAAGGTGGATCCTTACCTGCGCCCGCTCTACGACGCCCTGTTCGAGATGCTGGGCTTTGAGCGGGTCGAGAAGCTGATGGAGCGCAACATCATCGAGGTGGCGCCGCTCGCCTATATGCGCGGAAGAACCCTCAATGACGCCTTTATCATTCTCGATGAGGCCCAGAACACCACCACCGAGCAGATGAAGATGTTCCTGACCCGCATCGGCTTCAACTCCAAGGCCGTGGTCACCGGCGACATCACCCAGGTCGACCTGCCGCGCAACGCCAAATCCGGCCTGCGCCATGCTCTGGAAGTGCTGCAAGGGGTCGATGGTCTGTCGTTCAACTTCTTCGAGTCCAAAGACGTGGTGCGCCACCCGGTGGTGGCCCGTATCGTGCAGGCTTACGAGGCATTCGATGCCAAACAGGCAGCCGAGAAGGTAGCCGGCCAAACAAACGCCAGCAAAGAGAGTGAGCAATGAGCGTAACCCTGGATCTGCAACTGGCCAGTGCCAGCACTGACGGCCTGCCCACCGAAGCCCAGCTGCAAGGCTGGCTCGACGGCACCATTCTCGGCTTCCAGCAGGAGGCTGAAGTGACGGTGCGTATCGTCGATGAGGCGGAGAGCAACGAGCTCAACCTCACCTATCGCGGCAAGGACAAGCCCACCAACGTGCTCTCCTTCCCGTTCGAGGCGCCGCCCGGTCTGGAGCTGCCGCTGCTCGGCGATCTGGTGATCTGCCGTCAGGTGGTAGAGCGCGAGGCCGAGGAGCAGAACAAGCCCCTGATGGCCCACTGGGCCCACATGGTTGTGCACGGCAGTCTGCATCTGCTAGGTTATGACCATATCGAGGATGAGGAAGCCGAAGAGATGGAAGCGCTTGAGCGCGACATCATGCAGGAGCTCGGTTTTGCCGATCCTTATCTGAACGACGAAGAGTAAAGAACCGGATGGTCATCGTCTTGAAACAGCAGATGGCCATCCTTATATAACCCGAACTATTTCAAGTGTGTTCATACGAGTAACCAAGAGAGAAAATGACCGACGATCACCCTAGTACCGGCTCGCCGAAGAAAACCTGGCTCGACAAACTCAGCCAACTCTTCCAGGGCGAGCCAAAAGACCGCAATGATTTGGTAGACGTGATAGCCGATGCCGAAGAGCGCGACCTCATCGATCAGGACACCAAGGACATGATCGAGGGGGTGCTGGAGATCGCTGATCTTCGCGTGCGCGATATCATGATCCCCCGCTCCCAGATGGTGACCATCGAGAAGTCCCAGCCGGTG
Organism: Aeromonas sp. 102P; assembly: GCF_051920345.1. NCBI lineage: Bacteria > Pseudomonadati > Pseudomonadota > Gammaproteobacteria > Aeromonadales > Aeromonadaceae > Aeromonas > Aeromonas sp. 102P. The sequence goes on from NZ_JBQBCZ010000001.1 coordinate 4,164,817, forward strand.
GATGCAATCCTGCCGGTGATCATCGAGTCCGGCCACTCCCGCTTCCCGGTGATCAACGAGGACAAGGATCATGTGGAGGGCATTCTGCTCGCCAAGGACCTGCTCCCCTTCGGGTTTGGCGGCCATCACGCCAGCGAGCCGCTGCATCTCGAGAAAATCTTGCGCCCCACGGTGATCGTGCCGGAAAGCAAACGGGTTGACCGTCTGCTCAAGGAGTTCCGTGAAGAGCGCTACCACATGGCCATCGTGGTCGACGAATTTGGTGGCGTCTCCGGTCTGGTGACCATCGAAGACATACTGGAACTGATCGTTGGCGAGATCGACGACGAGTTTGACGACATCGAGGATGAGCCGGACGAAATCCGCCGCCTCAGCAAGCGGGTCTTCTCCATCAGTGCCCTGACCGAGATCGAGGATTTCAACGACTTCTTCGGCACCAAATTCAGCGATGAAGAGGTGGATACTGTGGGTGGTCTGGTGATGCACGCATTCAGCCACCTGCCCAAGAAGGGCGAGGAGATCGAGCTGGATGGCTACCTGTTCAAGGTGATGCACGCCGACCGGCGCCGTCTGCAGCAACTGCAGGTGAAGATCCCCGAACACCACGCGGCGGCGCAATCCGAGCCGCAATAGGCAGCTCTGCTCGATGTGTGAAACAACGCCCCGACCTCGGGGCGTTGTGCTCTCTGCCACCGGCATCGAGGCTCGCCGTTGTCCCGCTTACAGGTTAAGATACCGGCCATTCGACCCCAGTTGCACACCAAGACGAGCACCATCGCCCGTGAGATTATCCCCTGTTACTTCCAAAATTCTGTTAAGCCTCAGTGCGTTGGCCTCTGGTGCCATCGCCGTGCTGGCCTTCTCCCCCTTCGGCTACTGGCCGCTGGTGATCCCCTCCCTGCTTGGCCTCTACGCCCTGCTGGACAAAGCCACGCCGAAACAGGCCGCCTGGCGCGGTTTTGGCTACGCCATGGGACTCTTTTTGCCGGGGCTGTGGTGGATCCATGTCAGCATGACCGAGTTTGGTGGCATCCCGCTACCGGTCGCCTTCGTGCTGCTGGCCGGGCTCTCCGCCTATCTGGCACTCTACCCGACGCTCGCCTGCTGGGTCTTTGCCCGCTTCTTTGGCGGCCGTCACTGGAGCCGCTGGCTGCTCGCCTTCCCGGCCCTCTGGTTGGTCGCTGACTGGCTGCGCGGCTGGGTGATGACCGGCTTCCCCTGGCTCTGGTTTGGTTACAGCCAAATCGACGGCCCGCTCAAGGGATTTGCTCCCATTCTCGGGGTACAGGGCATCACCCTAGCACTGCTATTCTCCGCCTCCGCCATTTGGCTGGTGTGGAAATCCCGCTCGCCACTGTGGCTGGCGGTGCCCGCCCTGCTGGTGGCCGGCGCTCACGGCCTGATGCAGCTCAACTGGGTGACCCGTGGCGAGCCGGTCAAGGTGGCACTGGTGCAGGGCAATATCGCCCAGTCCCTCAAGTGGGATCCGGAGGCGCTGGCCCCCACGGTGCGCACCTATCAGGACTTGAGCCGCGAGAATCAGGATGCCGACATCATCATCTGGCCGGAGTCGGCGATCCCGGCCATCGAGAAGGCGATGGGCCCCTATCTGGAGAATCTGGACAAGGCGATGAAGGTGAACGATACCGGCCTGCTGGCGGGGATCATCCACTACGACGAGCAGCAACAGCGTTTCTACAATACCGTGCTCGGCATGGGGGTGCAGGATGCGGATGGCAAGGAGTCCTACTTCTACAACCACTCCAACCGCTACAACAAGTACCACCTGCTGCCCATCGGCGAGTTCGTGCCGTTTGAAGATCTGCTGCGCCCCATCGCCCCCTTCTTCAACCTGCCGATGTCCTCCTTTAGCCGGGGTGACGAAGTGCAGCCCAACCTGATCGCCAAGGGGCTCAAGTTTGCCGCCGCCATCTGCTACGAGATCATCTTCCCGGAAGAGGTGCGCCGCAACGTCAATACCGATACCGACTTCCTGCTGACCGTCTCCAACGATGCCTGGTTCGGCACCAGTATCGGCCCCTGGCAGCATATGGAGATCGCCCGGATGCGTGCGCTGGAGCTGGCTCGTCCGCTGCTACGGGATACCAATACCGGCATCACCATCGTTACCGAAATCGACGGCAGCATCATCGGCCAGATCCCGCAGTTTGAAGCGGGCGTGCTGCGCAGCGAGGTGCGTCCCGCCCACGGTGAGACCCCCTACATGCGCTTTGGCAGCTGGCCCCTCTACGGCCTGACCGTACTGCTGCTGGGTCTGGCGCTGGCGCTGCGCCCCAAGGCCCACCCCTGGGCCCGCGAGCTGTAATGGCCATCCGCAATCCCCGATAAAAAACGAGGCGCCCGCAGGCGCCTCGTTTTTTTACGACAGCTAATCACGTATCTTTTTGCAGGCAGCAGATCACATAGCCGTAACTGCCCAGATATTGGCGGTGGATGGCCACTTCCCGGCTCAAGTCCTGCCAGGCGGGGCTCTCCCCCAGCTCGTCTCTATAGCGCACCAGATTGACCTCGATAGGGTCCAGATAGTTGTTCCAGGCGCTCATCGGCAACGGAGTGTGTGACAGGCAGCGGTAGCCTGCCGCTTGTATCGTCTCAAACAGGCCCGCCAGCGTCTGCATGGCGGGATAATCCTGCTGCCAGAATGCCAATGCCTCCTCGGGCGGGTTATCGGTCAGCCAGACCGCATCACTGAGCACGATGCAAGCCTGTGGGCTCGCGAGCAGTGGACGCCACGCCTTCAGTGCATTGGCAACCCCCATCACGTAAGCGCTCCCCTCTGCCCAGATGAGGTCGGCCGGAGCCAGATCGTCCGGCAGTGCCGCCATGTTGGCGCAGAGGGTGGAGACATGCTCAAAGCCGGCTGCACGGGCGGAGTGCGCCACGGCGGCCAGTGCCTCCTCTTCCAGATCGATGGCCACAATGGCGGCATCGGTCACCTGAGCCAGCGCCATGGTCGAGGCACCGCGCCCGCAGCCCATGTCGAGGATCCGGCGCGGCCGGATGGGCAAGGCGGCAAACTGCAGCTGAGTGAAGGCGCGATCCCCCGGCCCCCAGTAACTCATGCCATCCAGCAGCTGGATAAAGTCCTTGATGTAACGCTCATGTTCATTCATGTCTTTGCTCAACCATTGCAAGTGGTAGCGATCTTTCTCGCTAAAACCCTGTTTCATCACCCACGCGAAGTAGGCCTCCGGTGCCTCGCGCTGCAGTTGCAGCTGCCAGGCCTTGAATTCCTCACCGGAGCGCGGACGCAACCCTGCCAGATCCGCCAACAGATCCCGGGCGCGCTGCATCCGCGCTAGCTCCTTATCGAGCTCCCTGACCCGGGCCTGCAATGCCGCCTGATCTATCTCGCCAGCCAGACAGGCGAGGCACTGCTTGAGGCTGAGACCACCTGCCTGCAGGGCCTGCACCATCTGCAGTCGCTGCAGATCCTCCTCGTCATAGTGGCGATAGCCGTTGGCGGCCCGGGTGCCGGCAATCACCCCCAGCTTCTCGTAATAGAGCAGGGTGGAGCGGGCGAGGCCGCAGCGGCGGGCCAGTTCGGATATTTTCATGGCAATCACTCACGGTGCGGGCCCTCCGGTGACCCGATAGAGACGAGCTTAAACTGTGAAGCTATAGACAGGTCAACGCCCTTTTCCAGAAATCCGCCAACAAAAACGGCCACCCTCGGGTGGCCGTTGTCAGCGATAGGGCTGCGATGCTATTGACTCAGAGACCGGCCGCCTCCAGATGCTCCACCAGCAGCTGCACGCTGCGGTTGCCGCGCCACTCGTTGACGTCAAGCCGGTAGACAAGCCGCACCCGCTTGACCGAGGCATCGGGCCAGCGCTTGAGATCGACGCCAAAGGCGATGGCATCCACCGCGTGACCGGAATCGGTTGTCAGCATCATTTTGAGGTGCTTCTCCCCCACCAGCCGCTGCTGCACCAGCACGAACTCGCCGTCAAACAGTGGCTCGGGGAAGGCCTGACCCCAGGGGCCGGAGGCGCGAATAAGCTCCGCCAGCTCGATATTGAGTTCGTCCGGCAACAACTCGCCATCGGTGAGCAACACCCCGGTCAAAAGCTCTGGTGTCACCAGCTCACTGATGACCGCCTCAAAGGCCCGACTGAACGCCTCAATGTTGGCCTTGGGCAGGGTCAACCCCGCCGCCATGGCGTGGCCGCCAAACTTGCCCATCAGGCCCGGATGGCGGGTATCGAGCAGTTCCAGCGCATCGCGCAGGTGCACACCGGGGATAGAGCGGCCGGAGCCCTTGAGCTCGGTCTCGCTGCTCTCGGCAAACGCGATGACCGGGCGGTAGTACTTCTCCTTCACCTTGGAGGCCACCAGCCCCACCACCCCCTGATGCCACTCGTCCCGGTGCAGCACTATGCCCGACGGCACCTCGCCATCGCGAAACCGGATCTGCTCCAGAGTGGCGAGGGCCTCCTGCTGCATCCCCTGCTCGATCTCCTTGCGCTCCTGATTGAGGCTGTCCATCTCGGCCGCAAGCTGGCGCGCCAAATTGAGATCATCGCAGAGCAGACAGGCGACCCCGAGGGACATGTCATCGAGGCGCCCTACCGCATTGAGGCGCGGCCCCAGCGCAAAACCGAGGTCGGCGGCGGTGAGGCGGCGACCATCGCGGCCCGACACATCCACCAGCGCCTGAATGCCGGGGCGGCAGCGGCCGGCCCTGATCCGCTGCAACCCCTGATGCACCAGAATACGGTTGTTGCCATCGAGCGCCACCACATCGGCGACCGTGCCGAGGGCCACCAGATCGAGGTAATCCGCCACATTGGGGGCTCGCAACCCTTGCCGTTCGTACCAGCCGAGCTGACGCAGATGGGTGTTGAGGGCCGCCATCAGGTAGAAGGCTACCCCCACCCCGGCCAGCGACTTCGAGGGGAAATCGCAACCATGCTGGTTCGGGTTGACGATGGCATCGGCGTCAGGCAGCTCCTGACCCGGCAAATGGTGATCGGTAACCAGTACCTGCATGCCCGCCGCCTTGGCTGCCGCCACCCCGGCGATGCTGGAGATGCCGTTATCCACCGTGATGAGGAACTCGGCGCCGCGCGCCACCGCCAGCTCGACAATTTCGGGGGTGAGGCCGTAGCCAAACTCGAAGCGGTTGGGCACCAGAAAATCGATGTGGCGCCCCCCCATGGCGCGCAGGGCCAGCACACACAGGGCCGAACTGGTGGCACCATCGCAGTCGAAGTCGCCGACAATCAGGATCCGTTTCTGGGCGGTCAGGGCATCCGCCAGCAGCGGCACCGCCTGCTCCATCCCATAGAGGCGCTGGGGCGGCAACAGCTGGCTGGCGCTGCGCTCCAGCAGGGCGGGATCCTCTACGCCACGGCTGGCGAAGATTTGGCGAAGCAGGGGATGCAGGGTGGCAGGCAGATGGGAATCATCAACTCGCGGACGACGACGGATTTGCAGGGACATCAATATGATCCAGTATCTTGAGCAGTTGTTCGGGGCTCTGATACCCGCGCACCAGATCCCCGTCGGAGGAGACCCAGGCCGGCAGTACCTTGACCCCCAACCATTGGCTCAGGCCAATATTTTGGATAAGGGTCTCACTACATGCCGTTTGAGGCAAATAGGCTTTTAACGGATCATTTTGCAGCAGGGGATCGCTGCACCAGTCGGCGGCCCGTTCGGCGTGATCAATCACCGGATAGAGTGCCACGCTCACCCCGGATGCCTGCAGGTGTTGCAAGGTGCCGGAGAGCTGACGGCGCTTTGCGTCCTGCTCGCCGAGAAACAGCGCAACCCGGTGACGCTCATCCCGGGCCTTGAGCACGATGGGGGCATGAGCCACCTGCGCCAAACCAAGCCGGCGCTGCTCGCGCATACCCGAGATGGTCAGGTTCTTCATGTCGCGAGTCATATCCAGCATGACCCCCTGCACCACATAATCCCCTTTGGCATCGCTGTAGAGCACCCCCTGTGAGGTGCCCAGCATATACAACCCCGCAATCGGGGTCGGTTCAACCAGATAGACGGGGACCCCCAGCCGGGCCGTGATGGTCTGTTTCAAGGCTTGGGTATCCATCCCCGCTCTGGCAGCAAATGTGCACAAAAGCATCATTCCCAGTAGTAAATACTTCACTTGTTTACTCACATGGTATGAATGAATCGACCCAGCAAACTACAGCAGCACAGCTCATCATTCAACCAGCTACTTACCAAAAAATTAATATCACTTTGTACCAAAAAAATGGTTCCCCCCGATTGCCAAGGACTCATAACGCCCGCAAGCTAGTCAGGACGACAGGAACAACGCGGCTTAGCCTCTGTTTTTCCTGACAAGAGTTCGCCCTTTGGCAAGGGTAATCAACGCGCTATCTTGTTTAATTTCGGAGGAAATAATGAGTCTGATTCAAGAGTTCAAAGCCTTTGCCGCCCGCGGCAACGTCATCGACATGGCGGTCGGTATCATCATTGGTGCCGCCTTCGGCAAAATTGTCTCCTCTTTTGTCGGTGACGTGATCATGCCGCCCATCGGCCTGATCCTGGGCGGCGTGGACTTCAGCGACCTGGCGGTCACCCTGAAGGCCGCAGAAGGTGCAACACCCGCCGTAGTTATCGCCTATGGCAAGTTCATCCAGACCATCATCGACTTTCTGATCATCTCTTTTGCCATCTTCATGGGACTGAAGGCCATCAACACCCTGAAGAAAAAGCAGGAAGAGGAAGCCGCCGCCCCGGCAGGCCCGACCAAGGATCAGGAGCTGCTGACCGAGATCCGTGATCTGCTGAAATCCCAGCAAGGGAAATAAGCGCCATCTCCTGTCGTGTAGAGATAAAAAAACCGCCTGCTGGCGGTTTTTTGTTTTTGGGAGGCCAGCCACTCAGGCTCTGGGGTGGTGCTCCCCGTGCAGCGCCTTGAGCCGTTCGTTGGCGACATGGGTGTAGATCTGGGTGGTGGAAAGATCCGCGTGACCCAGCAGCATCTGTACCACCCGCAGGTCTGCGCCGTGGTTGAGCAGATGGGTGGCAAAGGCGTGGCGCAAGGTATGGGGGGAGAGCTCACCGTTGATCCCGGCCCGCAGGGCATAGAGCTTGATGCGGTGCCAGAAGGTCTGGCGGGTCATCATACGGGCCTGCTTGGAGGGAAACACCACATCCGAGCTGGTGCCCCCCAGCAGCAGAGTGCGCGCCTCCCGGTAGTAACGCTCCAACCAGTACATCGCCTCCTCGCCCATCGGCACCAGCCGCTCCTTGTTGCCCTTGCCGACCACCCGCACCAGCCCCTGACGCAGACTGACATGCTCGGCGGTGAGCCCCACCAGCTCGGAAACCCGCAAGCCGGTAGCATAGAGCAGCTCCAGCATTGCCTTGTCCCGCAGCTCCAGCGGGTCGTCCACCAGCGGCGCACTCAGCAGAGCTTCCACTTCCGTTTCGCTTAAATCTGAGGGGAGTTTTTTCGGCAGCTTGGGCCCCTCCAGCAGCACGGTCGGATCGTCGCTGCGCAGCTTCTCGCGGTTAAGGTACTGGTAAAAGCGGCGCAGGGCCGACAAGAAGCGGGCGGTGCTGCTGGCCGCAAACTGGTGATCGACCCGCCAGGCGAGGTAGTGCTGGATCTCGTCCATCCCCGCCAGCAGCAGCGAGCTCCCCTGCTCGTCGAGCCAGAGGGAGAACTTCTCCAGATCGCTGCGATAGGAGCTGACCGTGTTGTCAGACAATCCCCGCTCCAGCCAGAGGGCGTCGAGAAAGGGTTCAATCAGGGGATGGGGGTCGGGTTTGCTCATGGTGCGCTGCAATCAGGGGATCGATGGCCCATTGTAACGCGCCAACTCCTTGGAAAGACAAGGCACTTTCATTGGAAAGATAAGCCACGTTTGCCAGCCCCCTTGCCGGGCGGTGAAGGTCGAATGGCAATCTGCTAGACTGGCACCCTCCCCTTACGTTACCCATCGTGTTGCCCACATGGCGTCGTCCACACGAGCAAGCGAGAAGGCGCCAAAAGCAAGCGAGAAAGCGCCAACAGAGAGAAGAGCGATGAAGATTGGTCTGTTTTACGGTTCCACCACCTGCTACACCGAGATGGCTGCCGAGAAGATCCGCGCCCTCATCGGCCCCGAGCTGGTGGATATTCACAATATCAAGGATGTCTCCCTGCGCCGGATGGAGGATTACGAGATCCTGATCCTCGGCATCTCTACTTGGGATTTCGGCGAGTTGCAGGAGGACTGGGAGTCCCGCTGGGAAGATATCGGCGATCTCCATCTGGAGGGACGCATCGTAGCCCTGTTTGGTCTCGGCGATCAGCTCGGTTATGGCGAATGGTTCCAGGATGCCCTCGGCATGTTGCATGATCAGCTGGTGCCAAAAGGGGTCAAGCTGGTGGGCTACTGGCCCAACGAAGGGTACGAATTCGATGCCTCCAAGGCACTGATCGACGATGGCCGTCACTTCGTCGGACTGGCGCTGGACGATGCCAATCAATATGACCAGACCGATCCGCGCATCGAGCAGTGGGTCGAGCAGATCCTGAGCGAAATCCACGCCCTGCTCTGATCCGTCCCTCTTCCCCCAAGGTGGCCACTCACCCGCTGATGTGGCCGCCCGGGCGCAGTTATCGCACCGATTTTCTCAATCGGTATCATCGCGTGACGCTATAGCGACTTTTTTGTGCTGGTCTGCAACAATGGACTCGACATCCCATAACAATCAGAGCCGGATGTCGGAAGCAAACGGACAGACCAGAAAAGGATATTCTATGACTCCATTCTCCCTGTTGGCCCCCGCCATCGCCCGTGACATACTCGATCACGCGCTGGCGCTGGGTGCCGATTTCGCCGAACTGTTTGTGGAGCGCAAGCGCCGTAGCCAGCTCAGCCTGCTCTCCAGCCAGATAGAGAACATCAGCGGCGGCCTCGATTTCGGTATCGGCGTGCGCCTCTGTTACGGCCACAAGGTGCTCTACGGCTACACCAATCTGGCCAGCCGCGACGAACTGCTGCGCATCGTCACCCTGCTGGCGGCCAAAGACCGCCGCGACCCAGTGGTGACCGCCACCGCCTTCGATTTCACCCGCCTGAGCGATCGCAACCCGGTGGCGCTGCCGCTGTCGGCAGACAAGCTGCTGGAGCAGAAGATCGCCTATCTGCACGCCATGGATGCGGCGGCCCGTGCTGAGAGCGACAAAGTGAGCCAGTTCTCCGGCAACGTGCTGGGCTGGGAGCAGGAGGTGGAAATCTTCAACAGCGAAGGGCTGCAAGTAGCCGATCGCCGCCACTACAACCGCATAATGGCCCAGACCATCGCCATGGAAGGGAGCGAGCAGAGCGTCGGTTACGAGGCTCCCGGCGCCCTGATGGGCTGGGAGCATGCCGATCGCATCGATCCGCGCGAGCTGGCCCTCACCGCCACCCGTCAGGCACTGGTGAAGCTGGGCGCGGCTCCCTGTCCGAGCGGCACCCTGCCGGTCATCATGGAGAACGGCTTTGGCGGCGTCATCTTCCACGAGGCGTGCGGCCACCTGCTGGAGACCACCTCGGTAGCCAAAAAGGCGTCGGTGTTCCACGACAAGATGGGCCAGCTCATCGCCAATCCGGTGGTCAATGCGGTGGATGAAGGCTTGCAGAGCAACGCCTGGGGCTCCATCAACGTCGATGACGAGGGGATGGCGACCCAGCATACCCAGCTCATCAAGGACGGCGTACTGACCGGTTTTCTGGTGGACAGAATGGGGGCCCTCAAGACGGGCTACGCCCGCACCGGCTCCGGGCGGCGCGAATCCTACAAGTACGCCCCCACCTCGCGCATGCGCAACACCTATATCGAACCGGGCAACCACAGCCTCGATGATATGCTGGCCACGGTGGAGCACGGCATCTATGCCAAGAAGATGGGGGGCGGTTCGGTACAGCCCGGCACCGGCGAGTTCAACTTCAATGTGCAGGAGGCCTACCTCATCGAGCACGGCAAAATCACCAAGCCGCTCAAGTCAGCCACCCTGATCGGTACCGGCCCGCAGGTGCTCAAAGAGATCTCCATGGTGGGCCGCAATCTGGCACTGGCCGCCGGCATGTGCGGCTCGGTCTCGGGCTCGGTCCCCACCTCGGTGGGCCAGCCGGCGCTGAAAGCGGACAATATTCTGGTGGGAGGGAACGCCTGATGAGCCAGCTCGACATGAACCAACTGCTCACCCGCCTGCTCGACAAGGTGGCCGACCTCAACGCCGAGGCAGACATCATCGCCAATCAGGAGAAGGCCTTCTCCCTCAAGGCAGACAAGGGCGAGCTGGGGGAATACAAGGTCACCAGCAGTCAGCAACTCGGTATTCGCCTGATCAAAGAGGGTCGGGTCGGCATCGCCTACTCGGAAGCGCTCGATGAGCTGGCGCTGGATGCCATGCTGCAAGATGCGCTCGATGCCAGCCGCTTTGCCAAAGTTGACCCGGATCAGCGCATCTCGGTGGCCAATAGCCGGATCACCACAGATTGCGCCGAGATCAACCAGCCCGATACCACGGCGGTTGAGGAGAAGATCGCTCTGGCCCTGCGCCTCGAATCAGACATGCTGGCCATGCCCGATGTGAGCGGCGCCCCCTACAACAGCTTCTTTGAAGGGGAGAGCCAGCTCTGGCTCGCCAACAGTCAGGGCACCCTCTGCCAGCACGGCGAGTTCAGCGTCGGCTGCTACACCTCGGCGCTGGTGGAACGGGATGGCCGCCAGTCGATGCACTCGCAGGGGCAGTATGGCCGTCGCTTCGACGAGCTGGATAGTCAGGCCCTGATCGAGCAGATCTACGCCATCGCCGATGGACTACTGCCCGGTGAAGCAGTGCCGAGCGGTCGCTACAGCGTCATCTTTAGCACCAACTGCTTCGCCAGCCTGTTTGGCTGCTTTCAGGGTGTGCTGTCGGGCAAGTGGGCCCAACAAGGGATCAACCCCTGGCGCAGCAAGGTCGGCCAGAGCGTGGCGTCACGCTGGCTTACTCTGGAGAGCCGGGTCTATATGCCTGGCGGCATGAACATCAAGGCGTTTGATGGCGAGGGAGCTGCCAGCTCGGATCTGCTGCTGATTGGCGAAGGGGAGCTGAAAACCCTGCTCCACAACAGCGCCACCGCCCGCCACTTTGGCGTCGCCAGCAACGGCTCGGCCGCTCGCGGTGCCCGCAGCGCCCTCGATGTGACCGCTCGCCATCTGGTGTTTGGCGCGGGCCCTCACTGTGAAGCGGAGGTGCAGAGCGGTGACTATCTGGAGCTGGTCAAGCTGGACGGCCTGCACTCCGGTGCCGATGCGGTGAGCGGTGACTTCTCCTTTGGCGCGTCGGGCTTCCTCTGCCGCGATGGGGTGCGACTGCAGCCAGTGCGCGGCATCACGGTAGCAGGCAACTTCTACCGCCTGCTGGGCGAGCTGGAAGCGGTCGGTGACACCCTGCACCACAACGATGGCAAGGGCTTCTACGCCCCGCAGATCCGTTTTGGCGGCCTCTCCGTCGCGGGCAAGTAAACGTCCCGACGAAACCTGCAAGCAAGAAAAAGGCGCCTGATGGCGCCTTTTTGCTATTTATCTCATTCTACAAACGCAGCAGATTTTTTAGCTGATTGCTTTTGTGCCCTTTCTATTGCGCCCAGAAACTCAGGGATTGCATCGGCATAAGACATTCCACCACTAGGATGTTTAACGCATGCCCATTCAACAGGCAATTCAGGCAATTCAGGCAACTGCTCCCACATTTGATGCCCCAAAACAAGGATCACATCTGGCTGTAGTTCCTGCACAACCACTTTCAAAGCACAAACAGCCCGCACCCACATTGCAGTAGTTGGTCGGATACGGCCTACATCCCCAACAAACTCTTGAATGTAGTTATAAAAAGCAACATGCCTCCATGTTTCATGCCGCTCTTCAATACTTACCGCTCCTGCTTCACAGCGTAATAGCTTCGTAAGCTTGGTGAAAAAAGGTGACCCAGCACAAAAAGCATGTTCGTTAACAACGAATTGTGTGTAATCGGGAGAAAGATCTTCCGCATCACCATAATGAGATTCACCAAGAACCATTACTCGCACACCGTAATGGCTTTCGTAATACTTGTCGCCAATATACGGCTTGAAAAAAATCTGCGTCACTGCACTGCATCCTCACATTGTGTTTTCTCAATTCACACCAACGCTGCGGTATCGAACTACGTCGTTCAATAAGCTTTTCAAACTCAGGGTGAAAGCGGCTCGCGGTGATACTCGGCGCAGCCGCACTCGGGGCAAGTATCAAGCTGCTGGGGATGCAGCACGGTATGGCGCCAGCCACACTGGTCGCACACCATGACCCCGAGCCCTACCCAGTCACCCGCTTCGTAAACACCCTTGTGCTCCAGCTCGTCGGCCAGCTCGCGCCACTCCACCTGGGCGCGGTCGGTCACATCCGCCAGCCAGGACCAGGCGGTGTCTTTGAGGGCCAGCATAAAGGCAGACTCTTCCACCTGTGCACTATCGTCATGGCGCCCCTCGTCATAGTTGCCCAGATCCCGCTTCACGTACTCGGCAATGAGCGCCAGTTCGTCCTGAGTCAGGTCGCTGGCAGCCTCCAGATAGGCCTGCACCTTGGCAATCATCCGGTTGAGGCGCTCCCCCTGGAACTCTTCAGTCTCTTGCCACTGTTTTTGCAGCTCGGCAATGAAGGCTTCGTACCCTTTTTGACGTTTGTCCATGGCTCTAACTCCTCTACTAAACCCTGATCTGGCCCGGCTTAAGGCCCAAGGGACGCTGGCGGTTGTTGCCGCCGCAGGATATGGGTATTCTATTGCGATTTCCCAGCTGATTTATCTATTCATTTCACAGATCCGGATGTCACCAATGCAAGAGCAATACGTTCCCCAATCAATCGAACCAGCAGTGCAAAAGCACTGGGATGCCAAGAAAACCTTCAAGGCCGTGGAGAAGGTAGACAAGGAGAAGTTCTACTGCCTGTCCATGTTCCCCTATCCGTCTGGTCGACTACACATGGGGCACGTTCGTAACTACACCATAGGTGATGTGATCTCCCGTTATCAACGCCTCAATGGCAAGAACGTGCTGCAACCCATAGGTTGGGATGCATTCGGTCTGCCGGCCGAGAACGCCGCGATAAAAAACAATACCGCACCGGCGCCCTGGACCTACGAAAACATCGAATACATGAAGAACCAGCTGAAGATGCTGGGTCTGGGTTATGACTGGGATCGTGAAATCGCCACCTGCAAACCGGATTACTACCGCTGGGAGCAGTGGTTCTTCACCAAGCTCTACGAGAAGGGCCTGGTCTACAAGAAGACCTCTTCCGTCAACTGGTGCCCGAACGACATGACAGTGCTGGCCAACGAACAGGTGGTCGACAACTGCTGCTGGCGCTGTGACACTCCGGTGGAGCAGAAAGAGATCCCCCAGTGGTTCATCAAGATCACCGACTACGCCGAAGAGCTGCTCAACGACATCGACAATCTGGAAGGCTGGCCGGAGATGGTCAAGACCATGCAGCGCAACTGGATTGGCCGCTCCGAAGGGGTCAACATCAGCTTCGCTATCGAGGGTCAGGCTGAGCAGCTGGAGGTCTACACCACCCGTCCGGACACCTTCATGGGCGTCACCTATGTTGGTATCGCTGCCGGTCACCCGCTGGCGCTGCAAGCAGCCCAGAACAATCCGGAGCTGGCCGCCTTTATCGAAGAGTGCAAGAACACCAAGGTAGCCGAAGCCGAGCTGGCCACCATGGAGAAGAAGGGCATGGCCACCGGCCTCTATGCCATTCACCCGCTGGATGGCCGCAAGGTACCGGTCTGGGTCGCCAACTTCGTGCTGATGAACTACGGCACCGGCGCCGTCATGGCAGTACCAGCCCACGATCAGCGTGACTTCGAGTTCGCCACCAAATATGGCCTCGACATCAAGGCGGTCATCAAGCCGGTTGATGGCGACGTCGACGTGAGCGAAGCGGCTTACACCGAGAAGGGCGTGCTGTTCAACTCTGGCGAGTTCGACGGTCTCGACTTCCAGGGCGCCTTCGATGCCATCGCCAGCAAGCTGGAAGGGCTCGGCAAGGGCAAGCGCACCGTCAACTACCGTTTGCGTGACTGGGGTGTCTCCCGTCAGCGTTACTGGGGCGCCCCCATCCCGATGCTGACCCTGGCTGACGGCACAGTAGTGCCGACGCCGGAAGATCAACTGCCGGTACTGCTGCCGGAAGATGTGGTGATGGACGGCATCCAGAGCCCGATCAAGGCCGACGCCGAGTGGGCCAAGACCACCTACAACGGTCAGGAAGCGTTCCGCGAGACCGATACCTTCGATACCTTTATGGAGTCCTCCTGGTACTACGCCCGCTACTGCTCCCCGGACTACGACAAGGGCATGCTGGATCCGGCGGCTGCCAACCACTGGCTGCCGGTGGATCAGTATATCGGCGGCATCGAGCACGCCTGTATGCACCTGCTCTACGCCCGCTTCTTCCACAAGCTGCTGCGTGACGCGGGTCTGGTCAACAGCGACGAGCCGTTCAAGCGCCTGCTCTGCCAGGGCATGGTGCTGGCCGACGCCTTCTACTACAAAGACGAGAAGGGCGGCAACGTCTGGGTCAGCCCGACCGACGTCAAGGTCGAGCGTGACGAGAAGGGTCGCATCACCAAGGCCATCGACAACGAAGGCCGTGAAGTGCTCCACTCCGGCATGACCAAGATGTCCAAGTCCAAGAACAACGGCATCGACCCGCAGCTGATGGTCGAGCGTTATGGCGCCGATACCGTCCGTCTGTTCATGATGTTCGCCTCGCCGGCCGAGATGACCCTGGAGTGGTCCGACTCCGGCGTAGAGGGGGCCCAGCGCTTCCTGCGTCGCCTGTGGCGCGTCACCTTCGAACACGTTTCCGGTGGCGCCGTTGCCGCACTCGATGTAGCGGCTCTCACCAACGAGCAGAAAGCGGTACGCCGTGAACTGCACAAGACCATCGCCAAGGTGAGTGATGACGTGGGTCGCCGTCAGACCTTCAACACCGCCATCGCCGCCATCATGGAGCTGATGAACAATCTCTCCAAGCTGGGCAACGACGAGCAGGACCGCGCCCTGATGCAGGAAGCGCTGGAAGCCGTGGTGGTCATGCTCTACCCCATCACCCCTCACATCGGCTTCGAGCTGTGGAAGATGCTGGGCAAGGGGGACGACATCGATCACGCAGCCTGGCCGGTGGCCGATGAAGCGGCCATGGTCGAGACCGAGAAGCTGGTGGTGGTGCAGATCAACGGCAAGATGCGCGGCAAACTGACCGTGCCGGCCGAGATCAGCCAGGCCGATGTCGAGAAGCTGGCGATGGCCGATGCCTCCGTGCAGAAGTTCACCGACGGCCTGACCGTGCGCAAGGTGATCTATGTACCGGGCAAGCTGCTCAACATTGTCGCTAACTAATTGGCTGCCAACTGATCATTGCCAATCTGTGACAGCAAACGGATGATAACGGCGGGCCTTGCGCCCGCCGCTTTCCCTTAATGCAAAGAGGATTTTCTATGGGCACCATCTTCACCCGCTGGATGGCCATCGTGCTGGCTGGTCTGCTGCTGCAAGGCTGTGGCTTTCACATGCGCGGCAACGGCATTCCGAGCGAGCTGATGACCATGAAGGTCGTGGGCGACAACAAGAGCGACTTCTACCGGATGGTTACCACCCGCCTGAAGGCCTCTGGCGTGACCCTGGCCGACAAGGAGGGCATTCCGGTGCTCACTCTGGGCGGCGTAGGCAGCACCAGTCAGGTCGCCTCGGTCAACGCGCTGGGGACGGACACCGAATATGTGCTGGGCTTTGGTACCCAGTTCACCATCTCGGTACCTGGCAAGCCAACTCAGGTCTTCCCCATCAACTTCAACCGCAGCTTCCTCAACAAGCCGGATGCAGCGCTCGCCTCCTCCCGTGAGCAGGAGCAGCTCAACCGCGAGATGCAGGAGCAGGCGGCCAATCAGGTGATCCGGCAGTTGAGTCAGGTCAGCTTCTGATGCGAGTACTTTGATGAGAGTCTACCCTGAGCAATTTGGTGACCACCTCAAAGCAGGGCTTCGGCCCTGCTATCTCGTTTTTGGCGACGAGCCCCTGCTGCGACTGGAGGCCATCGATGCCATCCGTCAGGTCGCCCGCAAGCAGGGTTTCGATGAGCGCCACACCTTCGTGGTGGAACAGGGGCTGGACTGGAATCAGGTCTACGATGCCTGTCAGGCCATGAGCCTCTTCTCCGCCCGTCAGATCATCGAGCTGGAGCTGCCCGCCAAGGTGGACAAGGATCTGGCCGCCCGCATCAGCGAAATTGGCAAGCAGCTTCATCCCGACCTGCTGCTGGTGCTGAGTGGCGGTCGCCTCAACCAGACCCAGATGAAGGCAGCCTGGTTCGACAAGCTCTACCAGATTGGCACCTATGTGCCGGTCAACCATCCGGAACCCAAGTTCTTCCCGCGCTGGATGAGCGCCCGTTTTGCGCGTTTCGGCCTCAAGGCGCTGCCGGATGCCATCAACTTCATGTGCCACTCCTACGAGGGCAACCTGCTGGCCGCCAGCCAGGAGATCGAGAAGCTGACCCTGCTCTCGCCGCCCCAGCCCATCAGCGTCACCTATCTGCAAGAGACCATTATCCGCCACGCCCACTTCACCCCGTTCCAGCTGGTCGATACCCTGCTGGAGGGCAAGGTGAACCGGGCCCAGCGCATTCTGGCAGCTCTGCGGGCCGAAGGTACCGAGCCGGGGATGCTGGCCTGGACCCTTTGCCGCGAGCTGGAGCAGCTGACCGAACTCTCGCTGGCGATGCGCAACGGCCAGCCGCTGGGGGAGCACTTCAGCCGCCTGCGCATCTGGCAGAGCCGCCAGCAGCTCATTCAGCAAGCACTGACCCGCCTGCCGTTTGCCAAGTTGCAGCAACTGTGGCAGCTGATGGCCCAGCTGGACGACGCCCAGCGCCGCTTCGATACCGAACAGGCGTGGCTGATGCTGCAGACCATTGCCCTCGGCTTTCGTGATGGCACCCCGCTGCCGCTGGTGATGGAGAGCAGCCCGTGCTGAAAGCGCCCATTGGCCTGCTGGGAGGCACGTTCGATCCTATCCATATCGGCCATCTGCGCCCGGCCATCGAGGCGCGCGATGCTCTCGGGCTGGCCGAAATGCGGCTGATCCCGAACCATATCCCGCCCCACCGTGCCAATCCGTTCTGCTCAAGCGAACAGCGCCTCGCCATGGTCAAACTGGCGGCGGCAGAGAACCACCACTTTGTGGTAGATGAGCGGGAGCTGAGACGGGACAAGCCCTCTTACACCATCGAGACCCTTATCGAGCTGCGTCGTGAACTGCCCGATACGCCGCTCTGTTTTCTGATGGGGATGGATTCCCTGCTGAGCCTGCCAAGCTGGCACCGCTGGCAGGAGCTGCTCGACCATGCCCATCTGGTGGTGAGCGTGCGGCCGGGCTGGCAACCGGATTATCCGACCGAGGTGGCGCAGCTGCTGGCGCGCCATCACACCGCGGATGCCAACGCGCTGCATCAGCGTCTGGTCGGTCATATCTGGCTGGCGGACAACCAGCCCATCGAACTGTCAGCCACCCGACTGCGGGCCTTGCTGGATGGGGGGAAAGACACCCGCTACCTCTTGCCCGAGTCGGTTGCGCACTATATTGATCAACAGGGGCTCTACCGCGCCAACCGCCGCTAGCCCCTGTCGTAATCCCGCCCCACCCGATGGGAAACGGGAGTGACCATGATATAATCCGCCGCCCTGACGCAAACGCTGCGCGCCGGAATACAGGAGAGACTCATTGCAAGGCCAAGAATTGCATGCCTTTATCATCGACAAGATCGATGACATGAAAGGCCGCGACATCATCACCCTCGATGTACGCGGCAAATCCAGCATTACTGACACCATGATCATCTGTTCCGGCAACTCCAGTCGTCACGTCAGCGCCATTGCCCACCATCTGGCCAGCGAGGCCCGCCACGCGGGTCTGGATCTGCTGAGCGTGGAAGGGCAACTGAGCGGTGAATGGGTGCTGGTAGATATGGGCTCGGTGATCGTGCATGTGATGCAGGATGAACACCGTGACTTCTACCAACTGGAAAAGCTGTGGAGCGGTGCCGCTCAAATGAATACGCAATAAGAGCACAAGTGTAACGACCATGAAGATCCAGTTGATTGCGGTGGGTACCAAGATGCCCGCCTGGGTAGAGCATGGCTTCGAAGAGTATCGTCGCCGCTTCCCCAAAGACATGCCGTTTGAACTCGTCGAGATCGGCGCAGGCAAACGGGGCAAAAATGCCGACATTCCCCGCATCCTGCAGAAGGAAGGGGAAGCCATGCTGGCGGCTGCGGGGCGCTCGCGCATCGTCACCCTCGACATTCCGGGCAAGCCCTGGACCACGGAGCAGCTGGCTACCCAGCTGGAGGCGTGGAAACTCGATGGCCGCGATGTGGCCCTGCTGGTAGGCGGGCCGGAAGGTTTGTCCCCCGAATGCAAGGCTGCCGCCGAACAGAGCTGGTCACTGTCACCGCTCACCCTGCCCCATCCGCTGGTGCGGGTGCTGGTGGCCGAGAGCCTCTATCGGGCCTGGAGCATCACCACCAATCATCCGTATCATAGAGAGTGAGCCATGCGTCTCTGGAGTCTCACCTCTCATATTCACCCCTATCACAGAGAGTGAACAATGCAGTTCCTGCTCTTATTGCCCCCAAGGGTCTTGAGGTAAAGGCATGCTGAAACAACGCATCGAAATGCGCGATCACAGTGCCGAGGGCAATCTGTTCTTCCGGCGCACCTTGGTAGCCTACATCGGTATCGTCGTGCTGATGCTGGTGCTGCTGGGCAATCTCTATTATCTGCAGGTCGAGTCCTACGACACCTACCAGACTCGCTCCAACTCCAACCGAATCCGCGTGGTGCCGGTGGCACCGCCACGGGGCCTCATCTATGACACCAACGGTGTGCTGCTGGCGGAAAACCGCCCAGTCTACAGTCTGGAAATCGTGCCGGAAGAGACCAAGGATCTCGAAAAAACCGCCGACCAGCTGATCACCCTGCTGGGTCTGCCGGAAGGCACCAAGGAGAAGTTCCTCGCCGAAGTGAAGCGCCAGCGCCGCTTCAAGCCGGTCGCCCTCTACGAGAAGCTGACCGAATATCAGGTGGCCCTCTTCTCGGTCAACCAGCACAACTACCCGGGTGCCAGCATCGAGGCCTACCTCAAACGCTACTACCCGTTTGGTGACACCCTCACCCATGCTTTGGGCTATGTGGCCAAGATCAACACCCGTGACGTGGAGCGCCTCGAGAAGGAAGAAAAACTCGCCAACTACGCGGCCACCAAGGATATCGGCAAGCAGGGAGTGGAGAAGTATTACGAGGATGAGCTGCACGGTGTGGCGGGCTATCAGGAGGTCGAGGTGAACAACCGCGGCCGGATTGTCCGCACCCTCAAGTTCCAGCCGCCTATTCCGGGCAAGGATATCTACCTCAATATCGACGTCCGGATGCAGCTCAAGGCCCAGCAACTGCTGGCTGGCCAGCGCGGAGCCATCGTGATGATGGACCCGAAAACCGGCGCCATCCTGGCCCTGGAGTCGAGCCCGAGCTATGACCCCAACCTGTTCGTGACCGGTATCTCCAGCGCCAACTACTCGGCGCTGCTCAACGATCCGGCGCGGCCGCTGGTGAACCGCACCACTCAGGGCATTTATGCCCCTGCCTCCACCGTCAAGCCCATGATGTCCATCATGGGTCTCAACGAGGGGGCCATTACCCCGGGCTACCGCTATTTCGGCGGCCCGAGCTTCTCCATTCCCGGTACCACCAAGAAGTTTCGCGACTGGCGCCGCTGGGGTCATGGCTGGCTCGACGTCTATCGCGCCATCGAGGTCTCGGCAGATACCTACTTCTACGATCTCGCCTATCGAGTCGGCATCGACAAGATCCACAGCTACATGACCAAGTTTGGCTTCGGTCAGTACACCGGGGTCGATCTCTATGAAGAGACCAAGGGGGTCATGCCGTCCCGTGACTGGAAGATGGCCCGTTGGCGCCAGCCCTGGTATCAGGGTGACACCATCTCTGTCGGTATCGGTCAGGGCTACTGGAGCGCCACCCCGCTCCAACTGGCCAAGGCGATCAGCATCCTGACCCAGAATGGTCACGACGTCACCCCGCACTTGCTCAAGAGTACAGCCTCCCAGGCGGGGGTGGTCGATGCCCCCATCAACCCCAATATCGCCCTCAAGCTCAAGAACGACAGCTTCTGGAAAGTGGCGCAGGATGGGATGTGGCGAGTCAACCATGGCAGTGAAGGCAGTGGCCGTCACTCGTTTGCCAAGGCGCCTTATTCCTCAGGCGGCAAATCGGGCACAGCCCAGGTAGTCGGTTTGAAGGAAAATCAGGTTTACAACATCAAGACGGTCAAGGCGGAGCATCGCGATAACGCTTTGTTCGTTGCTTATGCCCCCTTCGAGGCGCCCAAAGCGGTGGTAGCTCTGGTACTGGAAAACTCCATTGGAGGTGGTGGTGGTCGAGCTGCATCGCCCATTGCTCGCCAGATGCTGGATGCCTATCTGCTGCCCCCTGATCCGCAACTGCCACCGGCACCGGAAAAGCAGTCCCAACCGAGTGAGGTCGCTCCCAATGAGTAATTCTGCCCGCCAGCAGAGCATCTGGTACAAGCTGCATATCGACTTGCCCCTGCTGCTCGGTCTGCTGGCCGTGATGACCCTCTCCATGGTGGTGCTCTACTCCGCCTCCGGTCAGGATATGGACTCCATCGTGCGCCAGCTGGTGCGCGGCGGTCTCGCCTTTGCTCTGATGATCGGCCTGGCCCAGCTGCCCCCCTCCCTCTACGCCCGCTGGTCGGTGCCGCTGTTCGCCGTGGTGGTGCTGATGCTGATTGCGGTGGACGTGTTCGGCCATATCGGCAAGGGGGCCCAGCGCTGGCTCGATCTGGGCTTTATGAAGTTCCAGCCCTCCGAGGTGATGAAGCTCTCCATGCCGATCATGGTGGCCGCCTGGCTCAGTCGCCACTCGCTGCCCCCCAAGTTCAGCCATGTGGTGATCGCCCTCATCATGGTGCTGCTGCCCACCCTGCTGATCGCCGCGCAGCCTGACCTTGGCACCTCCATTCTGGTGGCCGCCTCAGGCTTCTTCGTCATCTTCCTGGCGGGGCTCAGCTGGTGGCTGATCGGCTTGGCGGTCCTGCTGATGCTGGCCTTTATGCCGGTGCTCTGGTTCTTCCTGATGCACGACTACCAGCGCCAGCGGGTGCTGATGCTGCTCGACCCGGAGAAAGACCCACTCGGCCGAGGCTATCACATCATTCAGTCCAAGATTGCCATCGGCTCCGGCGGCGTCTTCGGCAAAGGGTGGCTGCAAGGGACCCAGTCCCAGCTGGAGTTTTTACCAGAACGGCATACCGACTTTATCTTCGCGGTATTCAGCGAGGAGTTCGGTCTGGTGGGGGTAGCGCTGCTGCTGGTGCTCTACCTCTACGTCATCAGCCGCTGCCTGTTTATCTCGATGCAGGCCCAGAACAGCTTCGAGCGACTGCTGGGCGGCGCCATCACCCTCACCTTCTTCGTCTATGTGTTCGTCAACATGGGCATGGTGAGCGGCATCCTGCCGGTGGTGGGGGTGCCCCTGCCGCTGGTGAGCTATGGCGGTACCTCCATGGTGACCCTGATGGCCGGATTCGGTATCCTGATGTCCATCCAGACTCATAGAAGACTGCTCGCCTGATGAGACGGGTTGGATTGCTGCTCTCCCTCGCCACCACGATGGCGACCGCCGCCGTGTCGCCGGATCGGTTGGCCCTGCTCGCCGACCAGCAGCAGGTGCCGCTGGCGGAGCTGCAGGCCGCGGTCGCCCGCGCCCAGTTACGGCAGGAGGTGCTCGACACCATCAGCAAGCCGTGGGAGGCCAAGCCCTGGCATCGCTACCGGCCGCTGTTTGTTACCCCGGATCGCATCCGTGACGGCCAGCAGTTCTGGCAGCAACATGCCGAGACACTGGCCCGCGCGGAGCAGACCTATCGGGTGCCCGCCTCGCTCATCGTGGCCATCATAGGGGTAGAAACCTTCTACGGTCGCCAGATGGGCCGTCATCCGGTGCTCGATAGCCTCTACACCCTGGGGTTCCACTACCCGGAGCGCAGCGACTTCTTTGCCAAGGAGTTTGCCCAGCTGGTGGTGCTGGCCAAAGAGGAAGGGTGGCAACTCGATGCCCTCAAGGGCTCCTATGCCGGCGCCATGGGGATGGGGCAGTTCATGCCCTCCAGCTATCGCCACTACGCCGTCGACTTTGACGGGGATGGCAAGCGGGATCTGTTTGCCAACCCGGTCGATGCCATCGGCAGCGTGGCCAACTATTTTGCCAGCCACCAGTGGCGCTGGGGCGAATCCGTGGTGGAACCGGCCCAGATCGGGTTGATGGCAGTCGAACCTCTACTCAGGCCTGAGCCCGAGCTAACACAACAGTGGTCAGAACTGGCGGCGGCAGGGATTGAGCTCGCCACGCCGCTGGCCCCACAGACGCCGGTCAAGTTGCTGGCGTTTGCCCAAGCCGATGGACCGGAATACTGGGTCGCACGGCATAACTTTTATGTGATCACCCGTTACAATCGCAGCCCACTCTATGCGATGGCGGTGTATCAACTTAGCCAAGCCATTCAGGAAGCGTATGCATCTTCGTCACAAACTCCTCCCGCTCAGCCTGAGCTTGTTGCTGGCCGCCTGTAGCAGCCAGCCGGAACAGAGCGCCCCCGTCGAGCCGCAAGCACCGGTCAGCAAGCCACCCGTTATCGAGATCCCGCAAGCCACCGGCGCAATTCCGCGCCCCGAGCCCCTGAGTGCCAGCGGCAACCGGGACTACTGGATCGGCAAGCAGAAGCACGAGGTGTGGCGCGACATCAAACACTACAGCGAAGAGGGCACCGCCAGCTGGTTGTCGCCGGATCTGGACGGCCAGAAGACCGCCAACGGCGATGTGCTGGACAGCAAGCTGTTCAGCGCCGCCCACCGCAACCTGCCCATCCCGAGCTATGTGCGGGTCACCAATCTGGACAACGGGCTGGAGACCATTGTGCGGATCAACGATCGCGGTCCCTTCAACAGCCCGCGTCTGATCGACCTCTCCTACGCTGCGGCCAAGCAGCTGGAGATGGTCGACAGCGGTGAGGCCCGAGTACGGCTGGAGCTGATCAGCGACACCCCGGATCAGATGGTGATCATGGAGCCGATGAAGCCCATCGAGATGACCCCGACCACTCCGGCTGCGGCCTCCAACACGCTGTCGCAAGATGGCTTCCTGGGTGAACCGACCGCACTGGCGATGGCCACTCCCGCTGCCGAACCCGCTCCAGTCAAGGCGCCCGCGGCCAATCCCGCCAAAGCGGCACCGGTCAAGTCAGC
The DNA here is from genome assembly GCF_051920345.1 of Aeromonas sp. 102P. Lineage (NCBI taxonomy): Bacteria > Pseudomonadati > Pseudomonadota > Gammaproteobacteria > Aeromonadales > Aeromonadaceae > Aeromonas > Aeromonas sp. 102P. The sequence goes on from NZ_JBQBCZ010000001.1 coordinate 4,188,230, forward strand.
TCCGGCCAAGGCCGCAGCGCCTGCCAGCAGTGGGGATGGCAAGATGATCCAGGTACTGGCCAGCGGCTCCCGGGATCGGGCCGAGGCAATGGGCAAGGTGATGACCCAGCGTTACGGCGTGCCTTACCGGATCGATGCTCATGGCGCCATTTTCCGGGTGCTGATTGGCCCGGTCGCCGCCGACCAGCAGGCAAGTGTGCTGGAAAAAGTACGTCAGGGCGGGCTGGAACAGGCCTTTATCGTGCCCTGATCGCCCGCCTTTGCTGCGGATGTGACTAACCGCTTACTCACTGTCATCACGTCGTTTTATGGCGTGATGACAGGGAGTGATGGATAAAAAACCAGTTCTGATCGCCATCTCGGGCTATAACCTGCGGGCGCATCTGGTATAGTTAGGCCCGCATTTTATCCCCATCTGGCTCGCAGGAATTTCAAGATGTCCAAATTTGCCCGTTCAGTTCTTCTGGCCTCACTGATCAGCGTAACCGCCCAGGCCAATACGCCGGTGCCGACACCGACCCCGAATGCCATGCCCATGGTGGTTCCCGCCGCGCCGGAGATCTCCGCCAAGGCCCATATTCTGATCGATTACTACTCCGGCCAGGTGCTGGCCGAGCAGAACGCCGAAGAGCGTCTGCCGCCCGCCAGTCTGACCAAGATGATGACCTCCTACATCATCGGCCAGGAGCTGCTGAAGGGGAACATCAAGCGCACCGACATGGTGACCATCAGCCAGAACGCCTGGTCCAAGAACTACTCCGACTCCTCCAAGATGTTTATCGAGGTGGGCAAGCAGGTCTCCGTCGATGATCTCAACAAGGGCATCATCATCCAGTCCGGCAACGACGCCTGTGTCGCCATGGCCGAGTTCCTGGCAGGCAGCACCGACTCCTTCGCCAGCCTGATGAACAGCTGGGCCGCCAAGCTCGGCATGAATGACAGCCACTTCATGAACCCGCACGGTCTGGATGCGGAAGGTCACTACAGTACCGCTCACGACATGGCCCGTCTGGGTCAGGCGCTGATCCGCGACCTGCCGGAGGAGTACAAGATCTACTCCCAGAAATCCTTCGTGTTCAACGGCATCACTCAGCACAACCGCAACCGCCTGCTGTGGGATCAATCCCTGCAGGTGGATGGCATCAAGACCGGCCACGTCAGCCAGGTCGGCTATAACCTGGTCTCCTCTGCCACCAACAACGAAGGCATGCGCCTGATCGCCGTGGTACTGGGCGCCAGCAGCGAAGCCTCCCGCGCCGCCGAGAGCAAAAAACTGCTCACCTATGGCTTCCGCTTCTTCCAGAGCCTGACCCCGTACAAGGCAGGCACCGAGCTGGTCACCCAGAAGATCTGGATGGGCGACAAACCGGAAGTGAAACTGGGCGTCGACAAAGATGTCTCCGTGCTGGTCACCCGCGGTCAAGGCAACAACCTGAAGGCTGACTTCCAGCTCGACAGCGAGCTGAAAGCGCCGCTGGCCAAGGGTCAGCGCGTCGGTACCGTGTTCCTGAAACAGGGTGACAAAGAGATCAAGCAGGTGCCGCTGGTTGCCCTGGAAGAGGTGCAGGAAGGTGGCTTGATGAGCCGTCTGTGGGACTACCTGGTACTGCTGGTCACCAGCTGGTTCAAGTAATCCAACGCACAATCCTCACCAAACAGCGGCGCCAACAGGCGCCGCTGCTGTCTGTGACCGGCAAAGGCAGTGAATAACCCTGTAAACTGCAGGTTCCGCCTTACCCTGATTTGTGGTAAAAAGCAGCACTTCCATCCTTGTCTGACCGATCCTGGCCTTGATCCCGGTCCGGGCAGCGCCCATATAGTTATGAGCCGTGCCCATATAGACTTGAAATGGCGGCCTCCACGGGCCATCGGCCACTAGCCATCCAAGATGAAGTCATCCCGGTGATGACGCAAAAGGTGAGTAAATGAATACCAAGTTTGATGAACTGCTGGAGTTTCCCTGCAAATTCCCGTTCAAGGTACTCGGCGTTGCCGACCCGGCACTGCCGGAAATGGTGGTTGAAGTGCTGCAGCAGCACGCCCCCGGCACCTACAGCCCGACAGTCCAGCCCAGCTCCAAGGGCAACTACCACTCGGTCCGCGTGACCGTGACTGCCCAGAGCAAAGAGCACATCGAAGCGATGTACCACGCCCTTGGCAAGATCGAGCTGGTGAAATACGTACTGTAATTTCTCTCTCGCCCCGTTCTGCGGGGCGACTGTTTTTGGCCGCAGCACGCCGCGAGGAAGCCATGTCATCCCAGATCCCCGCCCAGTCCAGCCTGATTGTCAGGCAGCTGGGTCGCCGCCCCTACCAGCCGGTATGGGACGCCATGAAAGCCTTCACCGACAACCGCACCAGCGACACCCCGGACGAGTTCTGGGTGGTCGAGCACGATCCCGTCTACACCCAGGGCCAGGCCGGCAAGGCCGAACACCTGCTCAATCCGGGCAATATCCCGGTGGTGCAGAGCGATCGCGGCGGTCAGGTGACCTATCACGGCCCGGGCCAGCTGGTGCTCTACGTACTGGTGGATGTCCGCCGCTGCAAATTCTCGGTTCGCGAGCTGGTGACCGCGCTGGAGACAGCCATCATCAACACCCTTGCCAAAAGCGATATCCAGGCCTATGCCAAGGCCGATGCCCCCGGGGTCTATGTGAAAAATGACCTTGGCATGGAGGCCAAGCTGGCCTCGCTGGGTCTGCGCATCCGCAAGGGGTGCTCGTTCCACGGGCTGGCCCTCAACATCAACATGGACATGACCCCCTTCCTGCACATCAATCCGTGCGGCTATGCGGGCATGGCCATGACCCAGACCAGCGCTCTGGGCGGCCCGCAGAGCGTGGCCGAGGCGCAATCCATTCTGGTGGCCGAGCTGGCCCGCCTGATTGGCTATCAAACAATAACAAACACCGAGAGTGAATCATGAGCAAACCCGTTCGTATGGAGCCGGGCGTCAAGCTGCGCGATGGCGACAAGATGGCCCTGATCCCGGTGAAATTCATGCCGGATCCCAACGAAGAACTCCTTCGCAAGCCGGACTGGATGCGGATCAAGCTGCCCCCCTCCAGCCAGAAGATCGAACACATCAAGAGCACCTTGCGCAAGAACAAGCTGCATTCGGTCTGTGAAGAGGCCTCCTGCCCCAACCTGGCGGAGTGCTTCAACCACGGCACCGCCACCTTCATGATCATGGGCGCCATCTGCACCCGTCGCTGCCCCTTCTGCGACGTGGCCCACGGCCGCCCGCTGGCACTCGATCCGGAAGAGCCGAAGAAGCTGGCGCTGACCATCAAGGAGATGAACCTCAAGTATGTGGTGATCACCTCGGTGGACCGCGACGATCTGCGCGACGGCGGTGCTCAGCACTTCGCCGACTGCATCCGCGAGATCCGCGAGCACAGCCCGCAGACCCGCATCGAGATCCTGACTCCGGATTTCCGTGGCCGGATGGAGCAGGCGCTGGAGGTGTTCCGCGAGACCCCGCCGGACGTCTTCAACCACAACCTGGAAACCGCGCCGCGCATGTATCGCGTCGCCCGCCCGGGTGCCGACTACAAGTGGTCGCTGGAGCTGCTGCGCCGCATCAAGGAGATGCACCCCCACGTACCGACCAAATCCGGTCTGATGATGGGCCTTGGCGAGACCAACGAAGAGATCGTCGAGGTGCTCAAGGATCTGCGCGCCCACGGCGTCAACATGCTGACCCTGGGTCAGTATCTGCAGCCGAGCCGCCACCACCTGCCGGTCAAGCGCTACGTGCCGCCCGCAGAGTTTGACGAGCTGAAAGATGTCGCTATGGAGCTGGGCTTTACCCACGCCGCCTGCGGTCCTTTCGTTCGCTCCTCCTACCATGCTGATCTTCAAGCCAAGGGCGAAGAGGTCAAATGATCTCGCACGACAGAGTGGCCAAGTAACCGCCACCCTCACAATAAAAAAGAGCGCCCATTGGCGCTCTTTTTTATTGGTATCACTGACCGTTGCGGCTTGATCTACTTCAGTCGCCGTGGTCGAAGATTCCCTGCTGATGCCAGCGTTGCAGCTGGGCCAGCACCCGGGTCTCTCGCGCCGTCCACTGGGGACAGGGCCCCGCCAGCTGGGTCTTGTTGGTCTGCAGCGCTTCGTCGAGGGCAAACCAGCCGGGCACGAAGCCAAGGCGGATCTCGTAGGGCTGCGGCTGCGGGGCCACCAGCTGATCGCCAATCCGGCACAAGTAGTAGAGCGAGCGGATGCAGTAGGCATCAAACCCCGGCTCGCGGGCGGCGCGATATTCACGGGTCTCGCCAAGCAGGCCCCCCACTTCCCGCAGTTCGGCACCACACTCCTCCAGCAGCTCGCGAGCGAGCGCCACATCGTGGCTCTCCCCCGCTTCAATGCCGCCCCCGGGAAACATCAGATCGCCGTTGACCCGGGAATGCACCAGCAGCAGCTCGTCACCACGGGGCACCACGGCGCGCACTGTGAGGCGCTCAAGCGTGCGGCCATCGGTACGTACCTCGCCATGAACGAAAGAGAGATCGAACGGATTGGGCCAGCAGCTGGCCGGAGAGAACGTCGTCATCACTGCATCAGGGCCGGTAGTTGCCATGCTTGAGCTGCTCGACAATTTCGGCAGCCCGCACATCGTAACCATCCTGCTCTGTCTTGCTCAGGGTGTGGTAAATGCCAAAACGCTTGGCTGAGACCTCGGGGCTATCCTGAAACGACTCGCTCACCTTGCCCCACAGATAGGCCAGCCCGTACTGTTTCTGGCCCATATAGAGGGTGCTGAGGGAGGTGAATATGCGGCTGTTCACCTTATCCCCCTCCTGATAGAGGGAGAGACCGTGCTGCAGGGTGGCAATGGCCTTTTCGGGGTCGCTCTTGGCGTAGATACCGCCGAGCGCCAGTTGCAGCTCGGGTTCATCCAGCGCCTTGGTGCCTTCCAGCGCCATAAACTGCTGACGAGCCAACTCGTTGGTGTTGTTGGTCCAGTGCCAGAGCAGCAGGTAGGGATCTTGTGAATTGCGGGTCGCCGCATCGAGCTGGGCCAACTGATCCCCGGCCGCCAGCATGCCCTCGACCCGTGGACTCTTCTGCTCGCGGGCATTCTTGTACTCGATGTTGGTGGAGCGCTCGGCACATTTGAGATAGCGCTCAAGGTTGCGCATCAGCTCGTACTTGCGCCGATCCGTCCCCTCCTCCTTGAGATAGAAGCGACTGCGGATCACATCGGTACGCTCGTAGCGGCACCAGCCATCGTCCACCAGATCCTGACAGAGCTCGGTATGGTTGCTGCAGATATTGTGGATCCGATCGTCATTGCAGCCAGCTACGGCAAGGCCGACTGAAAGCATGATGAAGGTCTGTCGCAGGGGGAAATTGGCCATGATTCACATCTTGTTGGTAACGCGGGTTGGTAACAACTGAAGCCTCTGTCGGCCACCACCGGCTAGCAAACCGGTTACATATCCATTACAATGCGCGCGCCATATAAGGCCGCGATTGCAGAATAATATAACGAAATATAGACCCCTACACTGATCTGCATTCGACGAATTTTCTATTTACACCAACAACGTGAAATAAAGGATCTGGTCAATGACCCACGAGCACTACTTGCAAGCGTGGCAGGAGAGCCAGGAGCTCGCCGAAGCCATGCAGCCCTTGATTGGTCGCCTCTACCGACAACAAGGGGTCGAGATCACCCTCTACGGCCGCCCGCTGCAAAACGCCTCCACCATCGATATCCTCAAGGCCCACCGGGTCGTCCGCCGCCACCAGGGCGCGCCCCTCCCCATCCAGCAAAGCTTCCCCCTGCTTCAGGCCATCGTTGCCCTCAAACCCACCGCCGCCGAGGTTGACCTTGGCAAGCTGGCAGTCGGCTACTGGCAGGATCATCAGGATGAGGCGGGGATCGAGGACTATCTGCAAGCGCGACTGGCACCGGCCCTTGGCCGCAGCCAGATGCCGCAGCCGACCGACGTGGTGCTCTACGGCTTTGGCCGTATCGGCCGCCTGCTGGCCCGCCTGCTGATCGAACGTACCGGCGCTGCCAATCCGCTGCGTCTGCGCGCCATCGTGGTACGCGGTGGTCGCGACGGGGATCTGGAAAAACGCGCCAGCCTGCTGCGCCGCGACTCCGTGCACGGCCCCTTCAATGGCTCCATCGAGGTGGATGTGGAGCGCAGCGCCATCATCGCCAACGGCACCTTCATTCAGGTGATCTACGCCAATAGCCCGGCCGACATCGACTACACCGCCTACGGCATTCACGATGCGCTGATCGTCGACAACACCGGCGTCTGGCGTGACGAAGCAGGCCTCTCCGAGCACCTGAAAGCGCGCGGTGCTGGCAAGGTGCTGCTGACAGCCCCCGGCAAAGGGGAGATGAAGAACGTGGTGTTCGGGGTCAACCATGAGGTAATAGGCCCGGATGACAGGATCATCTCCGCCGCCTCCTGTACCACCAACGCCATCACCCCGGTGCTCAAGGTGATGCAGGAGCGATACGGCATCCGCCACGGCCACGTGGAGACGGTCCACTCCTACACCAACGATCAGAACCTCATCGACAACTATCACAAGGGGGAGCGCCGCGGTCGCAGTGCCGCCCTCAATATGGTGATGACCAGCACCGGCGCCGCCAAGGCGGTGGCCAAGGCGCTGCCCGAACTCAAGGGCAAGCTGACCGGCAACGCCATCCGGGTGCCGACCCCCAACGTCTCGCTGGCAATTATCAACCTGTCGCTGGAACAGGCCACCGATCGGGAGAGCCTCAACGCCTATCTGCAGCAGATGGCGCTAAGCTCGGCCCTGCACCGCCAGATCGACTTCAGCGCCAGTACCGAGCTGGTCTCCTCCGACATGGTAGGTTCCCGTTATGCGGGCATCGTCGACTCCCAGGCGACCATCGCCGAGGGGGATCACTGCGTGCTCTACGTATGGTATGACAACGAGTTCGGGTACAGTTGTCAGGTAGTGCGGGTGATGGAACAGATGGCTGGCGTAGTCCGCCAGGATCTGCCGGCATAGACCAATAGGGTCTACCTGCATGGCCCATCAGATCCCGCTGTTTATGGCTCAATAGTTCAAGGAGAGGCCGGATGTCGTTTCAACAGGGTGAGTTTTTACAAGCTATCAGGCAGATGCCCGAAGAGGTGTATGAGCGGCTCAAAACCGCTGTCGAGCTGGGCAAGTGGCCCGATGGCAAGCCCCTCACCGACGAGCAGAAGGCCACCTCCCTGCAAGCCGTGATGGCCTGGCAGTCGATGCATCTCGACAATCCCGAGCACATGAACATCGGCCGCGACGGCGAGATTGTGATGAAGAGCAAGAGCGAGCTCAAGCGTCAGTATCGCGACGAGGAAGAGATAGTACGGGTCGACCTTAACCACTGAACCTGACCCGGCAGACCGCTCGCAGCGGCCACAACAGAGAGGGGAGCCATGATGGCTCCCCTCTTTTTTCCTAACTTATCACCCCTCGTCACCGGTGCAATGCGCTGCGCTTATTGCACCCTACCGCGAGGGTTATCAGGGAGTCAGCTCCCCACGCAGGGACTGCTGCATCAGCTCGCGAATGCGGTGGGATGGCAAGTCCTGGCTCAGCAGGAAGTGCAGCTTGGTGAGTGCTGCCTCGGCGGTCATGTCAAAGCCCGAGATCACCCCGGCCCGCGACAGGGCGTTGCCGGTGGCATAACCCCCCATATTGACCTTGCCGTGCAGGCACTGGCTCAGGTTGACGATGATGACGCCGCGGGCCGATGCCTCGGAGAGCAGCGCCAGCATGGCCGGGTTCTGCGGCGCATTGCCGACCCCGAACGACAGCAGGATCAGCGCCTTCACCGGCTGTTGCAGGATATTGGCGATCACTTCGCTGGAGATCCCCGGATAGAGGGTCACCACGCCGATCGGCTGGGGGGTGATGTCGTGCAGCACCAGCGGCCGCTCGGACGGCACGCCCAACTCGCCCGCTTCCAGCGAGATGGCGATCCCGGCATTGAGCAGCGGCGGATAGTTGGGGGAGTCGAAGGCGTGGAAGCCGTCGGCGTGCACCTTCTTGCTGCGGTTGCCGCGATAGAGCTGGTTGTTGAAGAACAGCGTCACCTCGTGGATCGGGTAGTTGGCCGCGATATAGAGGGCGTTGAGCAGGTTCTGCTGACCGTCGGAGCGCAACTCGGCCAGCGGGATCTGGGAGCCGGTGATGATGACCGGCTTGTGCAGATCTTCCAGCATGAAGGAGAGCGCCGAGGCGGTGAACGACATGGTGTCGGTGCCGTGCAGGATCACAAAGCCGTCGTACTTCTCATAGTTGTCGCGAATGTCTTCGGCGATGCGCTGCCAGTCCGCCGGGGTCATGTCGGAGGAGTCGATGAGGGGCGCATACTCGTGGATATGGTAATCCGGCATCTCGGGGCGGTGGAACTCGGGCATCCGCGCCAGACAGTCTTCCATAAAGCCCGCCATCGGCACGTAGCCGTGATCGGAACGCTGCATCCCAATGGTGCCGCCTGTGTAGGCAATGTAGATAGACTTCTTCACACCCTCTCCTCTTGATGAAGTGAACACCGCCGGAACATGAACCATGTCGGGGTGAACCACAATGTCAACGCCCGCCAGCGCCTCTGCGTGCAGCGGAAACCGGCGAATTATAGAGACTGGCGCCCCAAATGACAGCCGTTCCATGCACCCTTTTCGGCTTTTCTGCCCTCTACCTACATAGTGTTAAATGTCACAATAAACCACTAAAACGAGCATTAATACGACAAAGATGGAATTAAACGATGCTTTTTGCTACAATCCGCCGGATTTTACTAAAATCTCATCTGGATGCCTGAGCATTTCAGGCCCGCACAAGCCCCATCTTTCCTGGGGCGGGGAGATGTTTCCCCTTCTTTGCTGGCACATAAGCCACACTGTTTTCATCCCGGCTGAATCTGTAAGTCTTTTGCTATGAAAGACACAGCCAATCAACATGGGAGTACTGAATGTTACAACTTGATTCCTACGCAACGCTGGTCGCTGCCACTCTGGTATTGCTGCTTGGCCGGGTGTTGGTTACCCGAGTCGGGCTGCTGCGTACCTTCAACATCCCCAAACCGGTAGCCGGCGGCCTGGTGGTCGCGCTGGTACTGCTACTGCTGCGCTCCACCCTGCAGATGGAGCTGCAATTTGATACCAGCCTGCAAACCCCGCTGATGCTGGCCTTCTTCGCCTCCATCGGTCTCTCCGCCGATCTCGCCAGCCTGAAACGCGGCGGCAAGGCGGTGGTTACCTTCCTGATGGTGGTCACCGGCCTGCTGCTGGTGCAAAACAGTCTGGGTGTCGGTCTGGCTACCCTGCTCGGTCTGGATCCCCACATGGGGCTGCTGGCCGGCTCCATCACTCTCTCCGGCGGCCACGGCACCGGAGCGGCCTGGAGTGCCACCTTCTCCGAGAAGTACGGCGTGCAATCCGCCGCTGAGCTCGCCATCGCCTGTGCCACATTCGGTCTGGTGCTGGGCGGCCTGATTGGCGGCCCGGTGGCTCGCTATCTGGTGAAGAAAGTGCAGGTGCCCGGTGAGGAGCACAATCAGGATGAGGCCCCCCAGGGCTTCGAAATGCCGGATATGGAGCGCCCCCTCACCACTTTCAGCGTCATCGAGACGCTGGCATTGATCGCCATTAGCCTCAAGGGCGGCGAGCTGCTCTCTGCTTCCCTCAAAGGGGGCGCCTTCGAGCTGCCGATCTTCGTCTGCGTGCTGTTTGTCGGCGTGCTGCTGCGCAACGTCCTGACTCTGCTGAACTGGCATGAGGTGAGCGATCGAGAAGTCTCCCTGCTGGGCAACGTCAGCCTGTCGCTGTTCCTCGCCATGGCACTGATGAGCCTGAAACTGTGGGATCTGGCCAGCCTGGCCCTGCCCATCTTCATTCTGCTGGCCGCCCAGACCGTGGCGATGGCGCTCTACGCCATCTTCGTCACCTTCCGGGTGATGGGCAAGAACTACGATGCGGCCGTACTGGCGGCAGGCCACTGCGGCTTTGGCTTGGGGGCCACCCCGACCGCGATTGCCAACATGCAGGCCATCACCCAGCGCTTCGGTCCCTCCCACCTGGCGTTTCTGGTAGTGCCCATGGTGGGCGCCTTCTTTATCGACATCATCAACGCCATGGTGATCAAGCTGTTTATGGCGATGCCATTCCTGTAATTCCCTTTCCGTCAGACGTATATGATCAGGGCCCACCTTTCGGTGGGCTCTTTGTTTGTTCTCTACTCGCCAGCTGATCCAGGCAGAGCCGTGGCACGTATCCGGCACCAAGGTGACCCGCGAGCAACCTAGACAGCCCGAAATCACCAAGCCCACACTCCCTCCGAACAACAAAAAGCCCCGCACTCGACAGAGGGCGGGGCTTGTTTATCTCAGCCGGAATAGACCGTGAGTTGCACCTTACAGGATAAAGGTCGACACCTGCTGGTTCAGGTCAGCAGCACGCCCTTTGAGGCTGTGGGCCTGATCCAGATCGCGCATGGCGGCGGCGGTGATCTCGTCACTCACATCCTTGATGGCGGTGGTGTTTTGGGTGATCTCGCCGGTCACCTGAGTCTGCTCCTCGGCGGCAGTGGCGATCTGACCCGCCATGTCGGAGATGAGGGAGATGGCGCTGGTGATCTCTTCCAGCGCGCGCACCGCCTGATCCGCATCCTGCACACTGTTGTCCGCCAGCCCCTGACTGGTCTGCATCAGGCTTACCGCACGGGCAGTGGTCTGCTGCAGGGTCTCGATGGTGGACTGGATCTGCTGGGTGGAGTCCTGAGTACGGCGCGACAGCACCCGCACCTCATCAGCGACCACCGCAAAACCACGCCCCTGCTCACCGGCACGGGCCGCTTCGATGGCCGCGTTCAGCGCCAGCAGGTTAGTCTGCTCGGCAATCCCCTGAATGGTGGAGAGGATGCTGGTGATGGCCTGCGCGTGGCGGCTCAGCTCACCGATCACCTCGGTCGCCTGCCCTACCTCTTCGGCCAGACCATTGATGGACTGGCGGGTCTTGTTGACCAGCATCTTGCCCTGCTCACTGCTCTGGGCAGATTGCTGGGCAGCGGCGGCGGTATTCTCGGCGTTGCCGGCGATCTCCATGGTAGCGCTCGCCATCTCGGTGACCGCCGTGGCGACCATGGTCACCTCCTGCTGCTGACGCTGCAGCTCGTCCACCGCAGCCTGGTTGGTCACCAGACTGCGCTCGGCATCGGCGTTCAACTCGTTGGCCAGCTGGCGGATATTGCCGATCAGCTGATGCTGGCTGCCGACGAAACGGTTGAAGCTGTTGGCCAGTTGGCCCACTTCGTCGTTGGCGTCGATCTTGATGCGCTGGGTCAGATCACCGTTACCATCGGCAATGCGGGCCAACGCCTGGGAGACCTTGGTGAGCGGGCCAAGCAGCATGCTGACCAGCCAGGAGATAGCGAGGATGCTACCCACCAGCACCAGCAGCGCCATGCCCAGCTGGGTCATCAGCAGGGAGGAGAGCGGCGCTTCCAGCGCGGCCTTGTCCAGCACCAGCACCAGCTCCCAATCCGTGTCGGGGATATCAGCCGCCCACAGCAGCTTGTCGCGACCTTCGTTGTCGAAGTAGGCCGGAACCAGATCCTTGCTCGACTTGCTCTGCTCGATCAGCGCGTTGGTCAGATCGTTGTCGATCTCGCTGGCAGGTTTCATCGCCTTGGCGGCATCCTTGTAGGCGATGATGGTGCCATCCTTGTGCATCATGATGGCGAAACCGTCGGCAGGCAGCTGCATCTTGGTCACGTCTTCCACCAGCGAGGCGATGGAGAGGTCACCACCGACTACCCCGCCAGAAACCGGCTGGGCCAGGGTCACCACCATGATGTTGTAGGCCACATCGAGATAGGGTTTGGTGACAATCAGGCCACCTTTGCTCATCGCCTCCTGATACCAGCCACGAGAGCGCGGGTCGTAGCCATCGCGGTTGATGGAGGGATCGGAGTCATTCATCTTGCCGCTGCTCTCACCGAAATAGGTGAGCTGGAAACGGCCGGAAACTTGTGCCTGTTGCAAGGCATTGAGGGGGTCGGCACCGGCCTTGTTGCCGAGCGCCTGGATCACGTCGCGACGGGCGGCGAGCCAGTCGCTGACACGCTCGGCCTGCTGGGTACCCAGCCGTTGCAACTGCTCCTGGCTTCCTTGCAGCAACAGGGACTTCTGGCTGCTATAGCTCTGCCAGGAGAGCAACAAAATCACCAACGAAAGGGCGATCACCACTGACAACAGTATCTTCTGCTTGAGTGACAGGTTTTTCATCATGTGTTCTTCTTATTGAGGTGAGGAGCGGGTTTTTCCCTAAATTGCACAACACTACACGTAGTCATTAGCGACCCGAATGGCCAAAACTGAACCTGAAAATGGGTCTGCGGGCGATATTTTCTACCGAGGTGGAGAAAAGTGCACCAGAAATTGACGGCATGAGCCGCACAAGCCAAGGCAACCCTGTTTATTCCTTCCACAATTGGCTAGAATATCCCGTTTTTAAATCACATCGACCCTGAGAGTTTTCACGATGTTCGAAGTTAATCCCGTATTAAATAAACTTAAGGAGCTGTCTGAGCGGACCGAGCTTCTTAGGGGGTACCTTTGACTATGACGCCAAGAAAGAGCGTCTAGAAGAGGTCAACGCCGAGCTGGAACAGCCGGACGTATGGAATGAACCCGAGCGCGCACAGGCGCTGGGCAAAGAGCGCGTTGCGCTGGAAAACGTGGTCGGCACCATCGACACCCTGACCCAGGGTGTGGATGACGTCGAGATGCTGGTGAGCCTGGCCGTGGAAGGGGAAGACGAAGAGACCTTCAACGAAGCCATCGCCGAATCCGAACAGCTGGAAGCCAAGCTGGTGGATCTCGAGTTCCGCCGCATGTTCTCCGGTCAGCACGACGGCTCCGACTGCTATATCGACATCCAGTCCGGCTCCGGTGGTACCGAAGCACAGGATTGGGCCAACATGGTACTGCGCATGTACCTGCGCTGGGGCGATGCCCACGGCTACAAGCCCGAGCTGATTGAATGCTCCGAAGGCGACGTGGCTGGTATCAAATCCGCCACCATCAAGTTCACCGGCGAATATGCATTCGGCTGGCTGCGTACCGAAACCGGCGTACACCGTCTGGTTCGCAAGTCTCCGTTCGATTCCGGTGGCCGCCGTCACACCTCCTTCTGTTCTGTGTTCGTCTACCCCGAGATCGACGACGATATCGATATCGAGATCAACCCGGCGGATCTGCGGATCGACGTCTACCGTGCCTCCGGTGCCGGTGGTCAGCACGTTAACCGAACCGAATCCGCGGTACGTATTACCCACGTTCCGACCGGTGTCGTGGTACAGTGCCAGAACGACCGTTCCCAGCACAAAAACAAAGACCAGTGTATGAAGCAGCTGAAAGCCAAGCTCTACGAGCTGGAAATTCAGAAGCAGAACGCTGAGAAACAAGCCCTGGAAGAGACCAAGTCTGATATCGGTTGGGGCAGCCAGATCCGTTCCTATGTGCTGGATGACTCCCGTATCAAGGATCTGCGCACCGGCGTCGAAACCCGTAATACCCAATCGGTGCTCGACGGTGACTTGGACAAGTTTATCGAAGCCAGCCTGAAATCAGGTCTGTAAACAAGCAGGAATCACCATGTCTGAACAAACCATCACTCCGGAAGTCGACCAAACTCTCGAACTCAACAACGAGATGACCGAGCGTCGTTCCAAGCTGGCCGCCCTGCGCGCCCAGGGTAATCCTTTCCCCAACGACTTCCGTCGCGACAGCCTCTCTGGCGATCTGCACGCAGAGTTCGACGACAAAAGCGCCGAGGAGCTGACGAGCCTGGGTAAACGGGTGAAGATTGCCGGTCGCATCATGACCCGCCGGATCATGGGCAAGGCTTCTTTCGCCACCCTGCAGGACATGGCCGGCAAGATCCAGGTCTACGTCACCCGTGACGACCTGCCGGAAGGTTTCTACAACGAGCAGTTCAAGAAGTGGGATCTGGGCGACATCGTGGGTGTCGAAGGTACCCTGTTCAAGACCCAGACCGGTGAGCTCTCCGTTCACGTTTCCGATATCCGCCTGCTGACCAAGGCACTGCGTCCGCTGCCCGAGAAGCACAAGGGCCTGACCGACCAGGAAGCTCGCTGCCGCCAGCGCTACCTGGATCTGATCGCCAACGAAGAGTCCCGCAAGACCTTCATGATCCGCACCCAGGTGGTTGCCGGTATCCGCAAGTTCTTCAACGAAAAGCGCTTCATGGAAGTGGAAACCCCGATGATGCAAGTCATCCCTGGTGGTGCCTCCGCGCGTCCGTTCGTCACTCACCACAATGCGCTGGACATCGACATGTACCTGCGTATCGCTCCGGAGCTCTATCTGAAGCGTCTGGTGGTCGGTGGTTTCGAGCGTGTCTACGAGATCAACCGCAACTTCCGTAACGAAGGTATCTCGGTTCGTCACAACCCCGAGTTCACCATGATCGAGTTCTACATGGCCTACGCCGACTACATCGATCTGATGGACCTGACCGAAGAGCTGCTGCGCACCCTGGCGCAAGACATTCTGGGCAACACCAAGATCCGTTACGCCAAAGAGGGCGAAGAGGGCCTGACCATCGATTTCGGTCAGCCGTTCCAGCGCCTCACCATGGTCGAGTCCATCCTGAAGTTCAACCCGGACGTAACTCTGGACGATCTGGCTACCCTGGAGAGCGCCAAGGCCGTTGCCAAGCGTCTGCACATCGAGCTGATGAAGGGATGGGAGCTGGGCCACGTGATCACCGCGATCTTCGAAGAGACCGTGGAGCACATGCTGCTGCAACCGACCTTCATCACCGAGTACCCGGCTGCCGTTTCTCCGCTGGCTCGCCGCAACGACGTGAACCCGGACGTAACCGACCGCTTCGAATTCTTCATCGGTGGCCGCGAGCTGGCCAACGGCTTCTCCGAGCTGAACGATGCAGAAGACCAGGCCAAGCGCTTCCAAGATCAGGTTGATCAGAAAGAAGCTGGCGACGACGAAGCCATGTTCTACGACGCCGACTTTGTCACCGCACTGGAACACGGCCTGCCGCCGACTGCCGGTCAGGGTATCGGTATCGACCGTCTGGTAATGCTGTTCACCAACAGCCACACCATCCGTGACGTCATTCTGTTCCCGGCCCTGCGTCCGCAGAAGTAAGGTTCATGCCCGCCGGGATCCATCCCGAGCGCGATAGCTTGAAAACGCCCCGCAACAGCGGGGCGTTTTTCTATCTTCATTTACCGCCAAATCACTTTATAAATTCAATAATGGAATAAAGAAGATATTTTTATTCTTTGTTGTTAGCCAACACGCCCTTTAATCTGGCCAAAAATCAGACCATGGAAGACGCGTGTGATGCAATTGAAGGATTCCCCATTCAACCTCTCCCCCCTCTCTGACGAGCAGCAACGTCAGCTGGGCCAAGTACTCTCGACCCTCAATACCCAGCAACTGGCCTGGGTGAGCGGATATCTCTACGGCCTCTCCCAGAGCGGTCACCAGATCGTTGCAGCCAGCGCCGCCGTGGCTGCGCCCAGCGGCAGCCTGACCATTCTCTACGGCTCCCAGACAGGCAACGCCAAAGGGGTCGCCACTGCCATCAAGGCGCAGGCCGAGGCACGTGGCCTACCCGTCACCCTCGCGTCGATGGCCGACTACAAACCCAAGCAGCTCAAGAAAGAGAGCCACCTGCTGGTGGTAGTGAGCACTTACGGGGAGGGTGAACCGCCGGAGAGCGCCGTCGATCTGTTCGAGCAGCTTAAAAAAGGCAAGATTGGCAAGCTGGACGGGCTCAAGTTCGCCGTGCTGGGGCTGGGTGACAGCTCCTACGAATTTTTCTGCCAGACCGGTAAAGATTTTGATAACTTCCTCGCCAAAGCAGGGGCCGAGCGCATTTATGAGCTCGCCAGCCTCGATGTGGATTATCAGGATGCCGCCAAGAGCTGGAGCGAACAGGCACTCAATGCCATTGCAGCGACGCTCTCTATCGGTGCTGCCAGCAACAGCGTAGCCAGCGCGGTGCAGCAGGCGGTTGACTACAGCCAGTACAGCAAGGAGAACCCCTTCCCTGCCCGTCTGTCGGTCAATCAGAAGATCACCGGCCGGGATTCCACCAAGGATATCCGCCATATCGAGATCAGCCTCGAGTCCTCCGGACTCGCCTATCAGCCGGGTGATGCCCTCGGTGTCTGGTTCGACAATGACGCCGACCTGGTGGGCGAAGTGCTGGCACTGACCGGCCTCTCTGGTGATGAAGCCACGGCCCACGGCACCTTGCGCGCCGCCCTGACCACTCACTTCGAACTGACCCGGCTGCACGGCGGCTTTATCACAGGACTCGCTGACATATCGGAGAACGCGGCGCTGAAAGACTTGGCCGGTGACAAGGCCCAGGTCAATGCACTGGTGGCCTCCGCTCAGGTGGTGGATGTGCTGAAACGCTTCCCGACCGCCCTCACTGCCGAGCAGCTGGTTGGCCTGCTGCGACCCCTCACCCCGCGCCTCTACTCCATCGCCTCCGCCCAGAGCGAGGTGGAAGAGGAGGTGCACCTGACCGTCGGCGTGGTGCGCTATCCACAGGAAGATGGCACTGTGCGCTCTGGCGCAGCCTCCTCCTATCTGGCAGATCGGCTGATTGAGGATGGCGAGGTGCGGGTGTTTGTCGAGCACAATGACAACTTCCGCCTGCCGCAAAACCCCGACACCCCCGTCATCATGGTGGGCCCGGGCACCGGCATCGCCCCGTTCCGCGCCTTTATGCAGGAGCGGGAAGCTCAGGGCGCGGAAGGCAAGAACTGGCTCTTCTTCGGCAACCCCCACTTTACCCAGGATTTCCTCTATCAGGTGGAGTGGCAGCGTTATGTGAAATCGGGGCTGCTGTCGAAGATCTCGCTAGCATTCAGCCGGGATCAGGCCAACAAGATTTATGTGCAGGACCGTCTGCGTGAAGCGGGCCAGGAGCTCTACCAGTGGCTGGAAGCAGGCGCTCACTTCTATGTGTGTGGTGACGCCAACAAGATGGCCAAAGATGTGCAGGAGGCCCTGCTGGAAGTGATTGCCGAACACGGCCACAAGAGCCGTGAGGAAGCAGAAGAGTATTTGAGCGAATTGCGTCGTGCCAAACGTTATCAAAGGGATGTCTATTGATGAGCAAACAACCTCTTTCTCACCCAAAAGCGGGACCGGTCGAAGGGCCGCTGGCCGACAACGAGCGCCTCAAGCGCGAGAGCAACTTCCTGCGTGGCACCATTGAGCAGGATCTGCAAGACCCGCTCACCGGCGGCTTTAACGGCGACAACTTCCAGCTGATCCGCTTTCACGGCATGTATCAGCAGGATGACCGCGACATCCGCCCGGAGCGCGCCGCCCAGAAGCTGGAGCCGCTGCACAACGTCATGCTGCGTGCCCGCCTGCCGGGTGGGATCATCACCCCGGCCCAGTGGCAGAGCATCGACAAGTTCGCCGAAGAGCACAGCCTCTACGGCAGCATCCGCCTGACCACCCGTCAGACCTTCCAGTTCCACGGGGTATTGAAGCGCGACATCAAGCTGATGCACCAGACCCTCAACAGCACCGGTATCGACAGTATTGCCACCGCGGGCGACGTGAACCGCAACGTGCTCTGCACCAGCAACCCGGTGGAGTCCGAGCTGCATCAGGAGGCCTACGAGTGGGCCAAGAAGATATCCGAACACCTGCTACCCAAGACCCGCGCCTACGTGGAAATCTGGCTGGACGGTGAAAAACTGGGGCAGGATGAGGAGCCGATCCTGGGGTCCAACTACCTGCCGCGCAAATTCAAGACCACTGTGGTGATCCCGCCCCACAACGACGTGGATATCCACGCCAACGATCTCAACTTCGTGGCGATTGCCGAAGGTGGCAAGCTGGTGGGCTTCAACGTGCTGGTGGGCGGGGGTCTGGCCATGACCCACGGCGACACCAGCACCTACCCGCGCAAGGCGAGCGACTTTGGCTTTATTCCGCTCTCCCACGTGCTGGAGGTGGCGGCCGCCGTGGTCAGCACCCAGCGCGACTGGGGCAACCGGGTCAACCGCAAGAACGCCAAGACCAAGTACACCCTGGAGCGCGTTGGCGTCGAAGCCTTCAAGGCCGAGGTGGAGAGCCGCGCTGGCATCCAGTTCGGGCCGGTTCGCCCCTATGAGTTCACCAGCCGTGGCGATCGCTTCGGTTGGGTCGAGGGGATCGACGGCAAGCACCACCTCACCCTGTTTATCGAGAATGGCCGCCTGCTGGACTTCCCGGGCAAGCCGCTCAAAACCGGCATGCTGGAGATCGCCAGGGTGCATCAGGGGGATTTTCGCCTGACCGCCAACCAAAACCTGATCATCGCCGGGGTGCCTGCCAGCGAGAAGGCCCGCATCGAAGGGCTGGCACGCCAATACGGCCTGCTGGATGACGGCGTAAGCGAGCAACGCAAGCAGTCCATGGCTTGTGTGGCCCTGCCCACCTGCCCGCTGGCGATGGCCGAGGCGGAGCGCATGCTGCCAGCGTTTGTCACCGACATCGAGGGCTTGCTCACCAAACATGGGCTGGCGGATGACGCCATCATCTTCCGGGTCACCGGTTGCCCCAACGGCTGCGGCCGCGCCATGCTGGCAGAAGTGGGTCTGGTGGGCAAGGCACCGGGCCGCTACAACCTCCATCTGGGGGGCAACCTGGAAGGCACCCGCATTCCGCGCCTCTATCAGGAGAACATCACCGAGCCGCAGATCCTGGCCGAACTGGACGCGCTGATCGGCCGCTGGGCCAGCGAGCGCAATCAGGGTGAGTGCTTCGGCGACTTCGTGATCCGGGTTGGGGTGATTGCTCCCGTTATCGATTCCGCGAGGGACTTCTATGCTGCTTAATCTGCCGCTTGATGTCACTGAAGATGGCCGCCTTGACCTACAGGTACTGCTGGCCCTCGGCCGTGAGGAGCAAGCCGAGGCGCTGGCTCCCCTCAACCGGGAGCTGGATACCATGAGCGCCCCCGAGCGGGTGCGCTGGGCCCTGGCCAATCTGCCGGGGGAGCATGTGCTCTCCTCCAGCTTCGGCATTCAGGCGGCGCTGATGCTCCATCTGGTAAGCCGCGAGCGGGCCGACGTGCCCGTGGTGCTGACCGATACCGGTTATCTGTTCCCGGAGACCTACCGCTTTATCGACGAGCTGACCGAACGTCTCGCGCTCAACCTGAAGATCTATCGAGCCGAGCTCAGCCCGGCCTGGCAGGAGGCGCGCTTTGGCCTCCTGTGGGAGCAGGGGGTGGAGGGGATCACCCGCTACAACCAGCTCAACAAGGTGGAGCCGATGGACCGCGCCCTGCGTGAGCTGGGGGCCCAGACCTGGTTCTCCGGCCTGCGCCGGGAGCAGTCCGGCAGCCGTGGCAAGCTGCCGGTGCTGGGCATCCAGCGCGGCCGCTTCAAGTTCCTGCCGGTGATCGACTGGAGCAACAAGGACGTCTTCTACTACTTCAAGGAGTTCGACCTGCCCTACCATCCGCTGTGGGAGCAGGGTTATCTCTCGGTGGGCGATGTCCACACCACCACCAAGTGGGAGCCGGGCATGAGCGAGGAGCAGACCCGCTTCTTCGGCCTCAAGCGCGAGTGCGGTTTGCACGAGGAAAATGGCGAGAACGACGGCTCAGGCATCTAATCCCGTCTTGAAAACCCAACAGAACAACAAGGGCATCCGAAGATGCCCTTGTTGTTATTTGCACATTGGCATTCGTCCGTCAGCGGCGCTGCCAGGTCTCGAAGCTATAGAGGTGCGGGTTCTTCTCATCGGCAGGGTGGCTCTCGCAATCAACGCGTTGCCACTGACCATCGTCAAAAGCAGGGAAGCGGGTATCCCCCTCCACCGCCAGATCAATGCGGGTCAGGTAGAGACAATCCGCGCTCGGCAACATCTCGGCATAGAGATGACCACCACCGATCACCATCAACTCCTCCACCGAGCTGCCTGCCAACAGCGCCAGCGCCGCCTCGACGGAGCCCACCACCTCAATGCCCTCGGCCTGATAGTCGGGATTGCGGCTGATCACCAGATTGCGCCGTCCGGGCAGCGGTCGACCGATGGATTCGAAGGTCTTGCGCCCCATCAATACCGGTTTACCGAGGGTGACACGCTTGAAGTGAGCCAGATCGGCAGGCAGATGCCAGGGCATCTGGTTGTCCTTGCCGATCACCCTGTCGTGGGCCATGGCGGCAATCATGGAAATCTTCATGGGGCCTCTCACCGTCTGTCAGATTATGGGGCGGTTACGGTACACGACCAGAGAGGGGATCGCCAAACCGAAACTGAGGGCACCGACGATAAAGAGCGCCTTGAGGCCGTTCTCCACCGCACTCTGGATCAACTCCATGGTCACGCCGTTGATGTTGAGCTCCACCACCGCAATCATGGTCTTGAACGCATAGCTGCCCGGGATCATCGGAATGATGGAGGCAACGCTGAACACCGGACGCGGCGCCAGCAGACGGCGCGACCAGTAGACGCAGACAAAGCCGACCGTGGTCGCCGCCGCCAGCGTTGCCCACTCGATGGGCATGCCATAGTGGATCAGCAGGGTACGCAGACTGTGGGCCAGCGCGCCGCCCATGGCGCAATACTTCAGCATCCGTGGTGGCACGTTGAACAGCATGGCAAACCCCACCGCCGGAATGGAGGACCAGAAGGCATCCTTGGCCAGTAGCCAGAGCAAATCCATCATACTTTCCACCCCCAGATCCCGGTGACCGACATGGCCAAAATGATACCTATGGCGGCGCTGATGGTCAGCAGGGTCGCGGTCCCCCAGCGGGCCAGCCCCATGTTGAAGTAGCCCTTCACCATGTCGGAGACCGCATTGATCAGCGGAAAGCCCGGCACCAGCAGCAACACGCTAGCCGCCATGGCGAGATAGGGCTGGTCACCCCAGTTAAAAAAGGTGGCGCTGGAGGAGAGCAAGGTGGCAATAAAGCCGGTGGCGGCAAAGTTGATGAGCGGGCTATGGTGATGGCGGGCCATCAGTTGGCGCACCCGCATCGCCACGGCAGACGAGAAACAGGTCACCAGGAAGATGGGCCAGTCACCGCCAAACAGCAGGCTAAAGGCACCACAGGAGAGCCCCACCATGGGGACCACCAACCAGGGGTGATAGTGGAAAGGGACGATGGCTTCGAGGCGCTGGCGCACTTCACGGGCACCGATCAGCTCTTTTTCCGCCATGATGCAGATCCGCTGGATCTCGCACACCACCTGCATATTGATACCATGTTCGCGCACCCGCCGGGTAGTGGTGACGCAACCCCCCTGATAGAGACTGGTGAGCACGATGGCACTGGAAGAGATGGCCATTTCGACACTCTCCAGCCCCAGCGCCATCCCCAGCCGCACCGTGGTCTGCTCGATGATCCGGCTCTCCGCCCCGAACTGGGCCAACATCTGACCCACCTTGACGATAATGCGGGTGATCTCTGTCTGTTGCTCCCGCGACAACACCCGTCTTGGTGTGATACTTCTCATAATCCCTTCGAGTCGTAGCAATAAAAATTTCGGCCATATTAGCCTAACTTTTACTGTTATTCATCCACCCCTATCACAACCTGACTAATAAGTTATTACAAGAAGGAGAAAAGAGATTACATCACAAATACATTACGACTAACATTAAAAACCATAACAATCAGGTCGCCAGCAATTCCCTTTATTATGGCCTCACCTATTTGGCTTAAATATCAACCAAGGGGGTTATTGCAGATTATTTACGACGTCGATAGTCCGCCAGATGGATTATTTTACCACTGCCATCGCTTTCAGGCGGAGGGTCCCCCTCTTCTCTGAACTGGCTCATTTCACTGCGCATCAAATAAAAAGATTCCCGCATCATGTTGGTAATCCGGATACAGCTATCAAGATTGTTTTTCGCCAGCCGGCGCTGACCATCAATCTTGAACTGCAACCCGCGCAGACGGCGCTGCTGATCAGGGCTCGCTCGGGCCATCAACTGGTCGATCTGCTGCTCCAGAATCGCATCAAGCCGGGAGGGCTCACTCGCAGCCAACTCCTTCAGGGTGTCAAGATCAGGCAACTCCATATGCCCTCCTTGGCGACTATTGCTGGCAACACACTGCGGTACCACACCATCACGTCCCAGCCATATAAATCTGTATATACGACGCGGCTAAAAAGGGTTCAATCCATCCACTGGCGACTAAACCGGACAATGGTCACTACGAGGGTGTCTATCTATTTTAATTGTGTTTGGAAACAAGCGATTGTTTTTAATTCAGGCGAGATAAAACACTTATACATTTTAGGTTGTGATTTTCTGTTTTTTATTGCAAATAAAAATCCGGGTGGCCTTATTTTGCTTCATTCGACACTTTATTCTTCCCTCACCGACCCGCGTCATCTCCTGACGGTTTAACATATCTCACTGATTATGTTATTTTAATTGCCACTTTTATCGGACATTCAAGAGCAGACCATGAGCAAGGCAAAAATCGGTATCGTCACCGTCAGCGATCGCGCCAGCGCGGGCATCTATGAAGACCTCTCCGGCAAGGCCATCATCGACACCCTGAACGCCTATCTGACCTCGGAGTGGGAACCTGTCTATCAGGTGATCCCCGATGAGCAGGAGCAGATTGAAGCGACCCTGATCCGGCTGGCGGATGAAGAGCAGTGTTGCCTTATCGTCACCACAGGCGGCACCGGCCCGGCCAAGCGGGATGTCACGCCGGAAGCGACCGAGGCGGTATGTGATCGCATGATGCCGGGCTTTGGCGAGCTGATGCGGGCCGAATCCCTCAAGTTTGTGCCGACTGCCATTCTATCGCGCCAGACTGCCGGACTGCGCGACGATACCCTGATCGTCAATCTGCCGGGCAAGCCCAAATCAATCCGCGAATGTCTGGATGCAGTTTTCCCCGCCATCCCCTACTGTATCGATTTGATGGAAGGGCCGTATCTCGAGTGCGATGAAACTGTCATCAAGCCATTTAGGCCGAAAAAATAGCGAACCCGACCATAAAAAATAATGGCGAGCCACGGCTCGCCATTATTTTTAACTCATCTGTTTGCGCAGAAAAACCGCATCAATTATTTGCGGCCGAATACTTTTACGCCCGCTTTGCTGCGTTCTGAATTACCGTACACTTCGATTTTTTTTACACAACGGCGCGAGCCCAGTGATTTCCACTCGGTCTCTTTATCACTGCTCATTTCCCGATCGAAACGAATGGTCTTGGTACGATCACCACCATAGGTCACCACCACCCGATCCAGGGTCAAATCACGCTCCGCCTTCACCTTGATATATTTGGTCTGACGGCAAACCACCAAAGGAATTGTCGCACCATGATCACCGGCTCCCAGCAAAATAGTCCGCCCCAGCGTGAACTGATCGTCACCGGCATGGCTGGCTGACGCCACCACCAGCAAGACACCACCCAGCAAGCTGCGTGCAGAAAAACGGGAATTCCAGATAGACATCAAGGACATAACACCTCCAATAAAAAATGGAGTGTGATGATAAGGGTTAAACCATAACGGAAGCTGTATCACGGCTGAATTTGCTGCGAATGTGCGGGGATCAACAGAGAAAACAGCGCGACTTTTCGGCAAAAAGAGAAGAGCCGCAGATAGCGGCCCTTGCGGTAAGAGAGCGCTTAGCGCTCCATGATTTGGGTCACGTCATCTTTCTTGATCATCACCTCACGCCCTTCATGATCGTAATAGCGATACATGCCGGTGCTCTCGTCCAGCTTGGGCTTGCTCTCTGTGGTGATCATCTTGCCATCCTTGGTGCTCATGATGTATTGGGAGCTGCATGCCACCAGCCCCAGGGCGCACACCAGGATCATCATCAGTTTTTTCATTGCGGCCTCTTCTGCGATCATCCTCACCACGAGGATGTTTCTTGAAGCCTAGTTCAATCGCACGGCACGGGATGACGGGATGAGCAAAGCGGGATCGCCGTCAATAATCAGCGACTTAGCCTCGCTATCTGGCCGAGTGGCGAGCGCAATGAAAAAGGCCGGACATCTCTGTCCGGCCTCTTCTTTCAAGCGCAAGAACGCAATCATGACTTGGCAGGCTGACGCTCACCGGTCACGGTCGGGTTCTTGGGATCGGAACTCCACTCGTACCAACCGCCGTCGTAGACGCTGATCTGTTTCCAGTCCATCAGCCAGGCGTAGAAGAAGGCCTCGGAGGCGCGCCAGCCGGTACCGCAGTAGAACGCAGCCTGCTGAGTTGGCTCGATGTTCCACTGGTCCCACATGGCGAGGATCTCGCGGGCCGGCTTCATGGTGCCGTCCGGGTTGTGGAAATCGCTCATGCTGTTGGCATCGATGCCGCCGTGACCCCACTTGGCCCCCGGGATGTCGCCCTTCGGCTTGATGTAGCTGTAACCTGAGGTGTTGCCGACAAACTCATCCCAGGTACGCACGCTGACCAGGGCGCTATCGGGCTGCTTGAGCAGCTCTTTCGCCTGACTTAGCGTGGTGTAGTACTCGGGGTGAGCGGGAATGGCCACGCCAAACTCCTTCACCGGCTCATATTTGTTGGGCAGACCGGTTTCGGTACGCAGGTGCTGGATAAACCAGGCATCCAGGCCACCGTCCAGCAGGCGCACATCTTCCACCCCCGCATACATCATCAGGTGCGCAGCACGGGCAGCCGCCATGGTGTTGCGACCATAGAGGATGACGGTGGTGTCGTGACGGATGCCGTTATCCAGCAGCAGCTTCTTGAGCGCTTCGTCAGAGACCTTGTTCCACAGCGGCTCCTCTTCGAGGCTGTTGGTATCGATATATCCGGCCCCCGGGATGTGGCTGATAAGGTAGGCCTTGGGTGAACCCCAATCCACTTCAAACAGCTTCCAGTCTCCCTTGGGCGCAGCCGCAACCGGCTTGCCCTCTTGCAGATCCGCCAACCAGCGCGGATAGACCAGCTGCTGCCAGCGTGCCAGCGACTCGCGCGGTGCGGCTTGCCACCCTTGCAACTCGAACTGCTGCTTGATCCCCTGCTTGCGCAGCAGACGGGCCACCTCGGCCACTTCGCGGGACGCACCGTAGAGGGCAACCGGACGATCGGCCTTCAGCCCCTTGATCTCGAGCGCCTTTGGCCACTCTTCATCACTGTATTTCCACTCGGCTGAGAGGTTCTCGGCGCCCGCCACATGGCCGCCCTGCTTCTCCCCTTCCATCGGCCACCCCTGATAGAAGTAGCTGGCGCGGGTATCCAGGATGACAGCCTGTTTGGCCTTGGCATCGGCCAGCGAGAGCGGTGGCAACTCCCCTGCCACGGCGGGCAGGGCACACCAGAGCAGTAAGATCGCCAGCGCGGCCTGCAGGAAGCGAAGATGTCGTTTCATGGTGATTTCTCGATTCATAGTGAACAAGGTTAAAAAATGGAGCGACCCAGCCGCTCGGCCAGCAGCTCCAGCGCCGCCGTGCCCGCCAGCGAGTTGCCGGCTTTGTTGAGCTCCGGCGACCAGACACAGACGCAGAGTTCGCCCGGGATCAGGGCGATGATACCGCCGCCGACACCCGATTTGCCCGGCATGCCGACCCGATAGGCAAAATCGCCCGCCTCATCATAGAGGCCGCAGGTGGCGAGCAGGGCGTTGACCTGTTTGGTGGTACGGGCGGGCAGCAGCGGTACGCTCTCGCCCAGTGGCACACCACGGTTGGCCAGATAGATGAATGCCCGCGCCAGATCGACGCAGCTCATGCGGATGGCACAGGCATTGAAGTAGCTTTGCAGCACCTTGTCCACTTCGTTTTCGAAGTTGCCATAGGCCTTCATCAGATAGGCGATGGCGGCGTTGCGGGCAGAGTGCTGATATTCGGAGCGGGCGACGACCTGATCCGCCATGATGGCCGGATTGCCGGAAAGACGGCGCACCAGCTCAAGGGTACGTTGACGGGGCGCTGTGAGGCGGGTCTCCAGCAGATCGCTCACCACCAGCGCCCCGGCATTGATAAAGGGGTTGCGGGGGATCCCCTGCTCGAACTCGAGCTGCACCAGCGAGTTGAAGGGCTGGCCGGAGGGCTCCTTGCCAACACGGGCCCAGATCTCCTCCTCCTGATAGAGAGTGAGTGCCAGGGTCAGGCTCAGGGCCTTGGAGATACTCTGGATGGAGAAAGGTTCAAAAGCGTCACCGGCGGTGAACAGCTCCCCCTCGACGGTACAGACTGCGATACCCAGCCGATCGGCCGGTACCTGAGCCAGTGCCGGAATGTAGTCGGCCACCTTGCCTTGTCCCAGCAACGGGCGCACCTCTTCAAGGATGCTGGCCAGTAATTCGGATGACAACACCATAAGCAATAAGCGATTCCATGACTAAAACAGCGGTGGAGATCCCATCCCCACTGACAAAAATCCCGCCAGCGGCGGGATTTTTCAGTTACCCACAACAAGGCGCCAGATGCGGCAGCCTTGTATCAGGCCGGTTCACCGTACCAGAGGTCGAACAGTTCGGTAACGACCACGGCTTCCATCCCCTTGCCTTCCAGCCAGGATTTGACGGCAGCGCGGTCTTCTTCGGTACACTTGCCCAGTTGCTGGGTGCAGATCATCCCTTCCCAGGCCAGGTGACCGGAGCCGGCAAAAGCCAGTTTACGGGGTTCAACAACCTCATCGATCATCGCATCGACTACCGCATCGATGGTCTCTTCGGCAGTGCCGACCGGGAAGTTGAAACTGATGTCGAAACCCATTTCCTGGAATTCATCGACGCGCAGTTTCTTGCGCAGGCGGCGGCTACGATTGGCCATGATAGCTCCTCAAGTTAGTTGATACGCTAGGTGTGTTGACG
Source organism: Aeromonas sp. 102P (assembly GCF_051920345.1). Classification (NCBI taxonomy): domain Bacteria; kingdom Pseudomonadati; phylum Pseudomonadota; class Gammaproteobacteria; order Aeromonadales; family Aeromonadaceae; genus Aeromonas; species Aeromonas sp. 102P. The sequence goes on from NZ_JBQBCZ010000001.1 coordinate 4,215,067, forward strand.
TGCCAGCTTAGCTGACACGCTTGAAAATCAGATCCCAAACCCCGTGGCCGAGACGGTGGCCACGTTGTTCAAATTTGGTCAGCGGACGCCAGTCCGGACGAGGCACCCAGTTGCCGGTGGCAGAGGTGTTCTCGTAACCCTCGGCGGCGCTCATCACTTCCAACATGTGCTCGGCATAGTTTTCCCAGTCGGTCGCCATGTGGAACACGCCACCGATGGCCAGCTTCTGGCGAATATCCTGGGCAAACGCAGGCTGTACGATGCGACGCTTGTGGTGACGGCTCTTGTGCCAAGGATCCGGGAAGAAGAGCTGCAGGCAGGAGAGTGAACCGTTCGGGATCATGTGCTCCAGCACCTCGACCGCATCGTGGCAGATCACCTTCAGATTGGTGACGCCCGCTTCCTGAGCGGTACCCAGACAGGCGCCCACGCCCGGGGAGTGCACTTCAATGCCGATGAAGTTCTTCTCGGGGGCATTCTTGGCCATCTCAACCAGAGAGGCGCCCATGCCAAAGCCGATCTCCAGCACCACAGGAGCCTCGCGACCAAACAGTGCGACCAGATCGAGCTGCTTTGGCTCGAAATCGATGCCCATGACCGGCCAGAGCTCTTCCAGGGCCTTCTCCTGCCCTTTGGTCAGGCGGCCTTCGCGACGGACAAAGCTGCGGATCTTGCGCATGAACTTGCCGTCTTCGTTAAATACATCTTGGGTCACAGGCATAATGGTCTCGTTATTTCATCAATCCGGGTAATACATCTTGTGTCCGATCCCGAGCGGGACCGCTCGCGGCTCGGCATTTCATCGACCCGCGAAAACAGGGGAGCGAATTATCCCAAGATAGGCCCAAGGCGCAAGTGTTTCGCGCAACAAATATTCCGGCCATCCACTTCCCTGCTCCCTCACTGGCATCACCACACCGACTAACCGTCCAATATAATCCGCAGTAGAGTCGTTCCAGCCCTTTTTTGGCGATTTTTGTGACAATCATTGCCTCATTTCTGAAATCTGATACAAACGGATAACCTGGCGGTCGAATGGAGCGACCGCCCACATGCCGAGAGAATTGTCTATGCAGCCGTTTTTTGCCCAGCGCTTCGAGAAGGTCGAGCCTTCCTTTATCCGTGAAATCCTCAAAGTTGCCGCCAATCCGGAGATCATCTCCTTCGCCGGTGGCCTGCCCAATCCCCACCTGTTTCCGGTCAAGGCGATCGATCAGGCCTGTCAGGATGTGCTGCGCGAACAAGGGGCTGCCGCCCTGCAATATGCGGCGACCGAAGGCTTCGCCCCGCTGCGCCAATATATTGCCGACCGCTATCTGGCCCGCCACGGCATGCAGATCAATCCGGACAACATCCTCATCACCAGCGGCTCCCAGCAGGCGCTGGATCTGCTGGGCAAGGTGCTGATCGACGAGGGTCAGGATCTCATCATCGAAGAGCCGGGTTACCTTGGCGCCATTCAGGCTTTTTCTGTCTACCAGCCCACCTTCAAGCCGATCACCCTTGAAGAAGAGGGACTGGACCTGGCGGCGCTGGATGCGCTGCTGGCAAGCGGCTCCAATGCCAAGCTGCTCTACGGCGTGCCCAACTTCCAGAACCCGAGCGGTGTCTCTTATAGCCGTGCCAACCGCGAGGCACTGGCCGAGCGACTGGTGCGCCACGAGCTGTTGATGGTGGAGGATGATCCCTACGGCGAGCTGCGTTTCGAGGGCGAACATATGCCCCCCATTGCCGAGCTGGCGCCAAACAATACCGTGCTGCTCGGCTCATTCTCCAAGACCGTGGTGCCCGCCTTCCGGCTGGGCTGGATGGTAATGCCGGACTGGCTGCGCAAGAAGGTGACCATCGCCAAGCAGGCGACCGATCTGCACAGCAATGCCTTCAGCCAGCAGGTGCTGCACCGCTTCCTGACCGACAACTCCCTCGACGCTCACTTGGAGAAGATCAAGGAGGTCTATGGCCGCCAGCGCGCCGCCATGGAGGCCGCGCTGGCCCGTCACTGCCCGCCCGGTGTCAGCTACACCCGACCGGAAGGGGGCATGTTCCTCTGGCTGACTCTGCCAGCCCACATCAGTGCCATGGCGCTGTTTGACGAGGCGATCAAGGAGAAGGTGGCTTTCGTACCCGGCGCCCCCTTCTACGTGCGCCCCGAGATCAAGAACACCCTGCGCCTGAGCTTCTCCTGCGTCGATGAAGCGACCATCGAGGAGGGGGTCAAACGCTTGGCTCGCGCCCTCCAGCGCATGCTCTGATCGCCCAAGCCAAACCGTACCAACAAAAAACCAGCGAGCGATCGCTGGTTTTTTTATGCTCCCCATTCAACCGTTCAGCCAAACAGGGTCTTGCAAAACTGCTTCATCGGGATGGGGCGGCTGTAACGATACCCTTGCAGATAGTCAACGTGGCGCGCCCGCAGGTAGTCCGCCTGCGACTGCTTCTCGACCCCCTCCGCGATCAGGATCAATTCAAGTCGCTTCGCCAGATCAATCACGTTTTCAACGATATGGCTGGAGAGTGCATCCGTGCCGATCATCTCCACAAAGCTCCGGTCAATCTTGAGTGCATCGACCTGAAACTGTTGCAGATAGGTGAGACTGGAGTGACCGGTGCCAAAATCATCGATAGAGATCAACACGCCCAGTTTGCGCAATTCGGCAAACATCTGAGCGGTTGTCTCATCGGCCACCAGCAGTTCACGCTCGGTCAGCTCCAGCCCCAAATCAACGGGATTGTCCTTAAACGCGTCGAGAAAGGCCTTGCAGTCAGCCAACAGGTCGAGATCCTGAAAGTGTTTGGCGCTGATATTGAAGCAAAAATGGAACTTGGCCGGCAGCTTGCGGGCATAAGGGGAGAAGTGGTCGCGCACCTGGGCCATCAACAGGCTGGTCATGGGCACGATCAGCCCGCTATCTTCCGCCAGCGGAATAAAGCGATCCGGCGAGATCATCCCCTGCTTGGGATGCTGCCAGCGCATCAGCACCTCACAGCCACGCCACTGCTCATCCTCACCGGAGACCACCGGCTGCAGATAGGGGATAAACTCCTCCTCGATCAACGCCCGCTTGAGCTCTTCCGCTGGTGAGCTGCTACGCCCCATCAGCCTGAAGGTGCCGAATCCAATCAGCAGTGCCAGCAGCGGAGAGAGGAACAAGGTATATCTGGAGTAGCGCCATGCGTGGCTCCAGTAGTCATGCACCGTGACCCGGGTGACGACCTGATAGGGGAAATCGGCCGAAGCGAGGGCAATATAACCCTCTTCTGTCGGAGAGGGCGCCGCCCCGACCTGACCTGAGCCAAACAGAGCCCTCTGCCCCACCACCAGAGCCATCGGGGAGTTCTTGCTGGAGATCTCCAGGGTATTGCGCAGGTAGTAGCCATCTACACCGATCAGCACACTCCCCTTGTCAGTTTCATGACGCAGCACGATCAAGGGGCGATCCGGTGTGACCTCATTGCCAGGCAGCAGTTGCAACCTGCCATCCACATAGCGGTCGGGATTGAAGGGGCCATCGTAGTCACCATAGAGCGAGGTGCAGTAGATGTGGCTGCCGACAGCCAGATTGGCGGAACGGACATCGGGCACCGTGGCCACCTGCTCGCGCAGCAGTTGTGCCGCCTCCTTGCAGGAGTGACCAAGCATCCCCTCCACATTGATGGCCGCCTGCCGGGCATGACCGATGGAGCGATCAAACATCATCCGGGCATGCTGCAACCGTGAATCGGCATCACGCTCTGTCTCCGTCACGGTCTGCCAGATAACGGCAATAACCCCCAGCAGCAGGATCCCGACCCCCATCAGCAGCGCAACCAGAATCCTCGAGTAAAGCTGGCGAAGTTTCAAACGACGAAATGGCATGGCGGCCTCTTTGATGCTCGGATAATGGGTGACAGCCTCTGTGGACAGGCGAAAAGGGTCGCCATAATAGCGATTGTTCAACAAACATCCACACAACAAAAATCAATCAATTCAAACTATTGTTCAACAATATGTCGTAAGAAGAGGATAGAGTTAACAAACGTCAAACAGAAAACTCCCGAAGCACGTCTCACTTGTTGAAGGGAAGCCACACCATTAAAGTTGAGCAAACGGCAGCAGGAGCATGCAGCGATGAAGATTCTTATTACCGGAGGAACCGGCTTTATCGGCCGCAAGCTGGTTGCCCATCTCAAGGTCAATCACGAGGTCGTGGTATTGAGCAGGCAGGGGAGCCGTGCTTACTCCCTGCTCGGTCACGATATCAAGGTATTGGATAACCTCGACCGGCTTGATGACCTCAATGACGTGGACGCAGTGATCAATCTGGCCGGTGAACCCATCGCCGCCGGACGCTGGAGCGAGTCGCGCAAACAGCTGCTCTGCGATAGCCGCTGGCTGTTGACCGAGCAACTGGTGGATCTCATCAAGCTATCCAGCACGCCGCCCAAGGTGCTGATCAACGCCTCCGCCATCGGCTGGTATGGCAGACAGGGCACCGAAACCCTCGACGAGCAGTGCCGCTCTCCCAACGACGAGTTTACCCACCAGCTCTGCCAGCAGTGGGAGACCCTGGCGCAAGAGGCCCAGAGCCGCCAAACCCGGGTCTGTATCGTGCGGATCGGGCTGGTGCTTGGCATGGATGGCGGCGCCCTGCCCAAAATGCTCCCCCCCTACCGACTCGGACTCGGCGGCCCCATGGGATCGGGCAGCCAGATGATGAGCTGGATCCATGTGCAGGATCTGGTGCGCGCCATGCTGTTCCTGCTGGAGCACGAGGAGTGCAGCGGCATCTTCAACGGAACCGCCCCTCATCCGGTCAGTAACCGGGAGTTCAGCCAGACCCTTGCCACCACGCTGCACCGCCCGCACCTCTTTTTCGTGCCCGCGCCGCTGTTGCAACTGGTGATGGGGGAGGCGGCCGATCTGCTGCTGACCGGACAAAAGGTGATACCAGCGCGGCTGCAACAGGCCGGTTTTCACTTCAGCTATCCCGAGCTGCCGAGCGCCCTCACCAATCTTCTGCGTGAGCCCCGCTAACTCACACCCGCTCGCGGCATCCGCTCGTCAGCTCCTCGCATAGCAAGCAGCCCGGCCAATGGCCGGGCTGCTTGTTTATTGTGGCTGCGCTATTGCACCTTGTGTGCATCGGCTCGCGCTGGCGGGATTACAACAACCCCTGACCCAGCCCTCGCAGCCGATCGCTCAGGGTGCCAGCCAGCAGCTGGCGCTGCATCCCCTGCCCCGCCAGCGTCACCAGCAATGCCCCCAGCGTCGGCAGGCCGAGCCAGATGGCCCAGTGGAACTGCCACTGCCCCTCGAACCACCACCACTGCAGGCCAAAGGAGCAGAGCTCCACCACCATGGCGGCACAGAGCCCCGCCAGCGCACCACTGGCCACCAGCTCCCAGCGCAGCATCTTTTTCAGCAGGTCGCTGCTGGCCCCCAGGGTGCGCATCAGCAACAGCTCGCGCCGACGCTGGGCCATGCTGGCCTGAGTCTGGGTCAGCAGCACCAAGAGCGCCGCCACTGTCACCAGCCCCAGCATCAGCGCCAGCGCCCTACTCACCTGTTCCGATACCTGCGTAAGCCGTGCAATCAGATCATCCACATCGATAAGACTCACCGTGGGGTGGCGGCGGATCAACTCCACCTCGGCAGTGCGCCCCGCCTCGGGCAGCCGGTAACTACCAAGCCAGGTACGGGAGAAGGGTGCCAGCAGATCCTCGGAGAAGATCATGTAGAAGTTGGGCCGCATATTGTCCCACTTGATGCTGCGCAGACTGGAGACCCTGGCGCCGAAGCTGCGCCCCTCGATGGTAAAGGCGAGCATGTCCCCCAGCTTGATATCGAGCCGCTTGGCCAGCTCACTATCCACCGAAACCTCGCCGGGGCCAGCGAGCCATTTACCGGCCACCAGCTTGTTGTCTATTGGCAGGATTGTTGTGGTAGTGAAGTTGAGCTCCCGATCGACCCCTTCACGACCACTGCTGGCCCCCTCGCCCACCGCCTCACCGGCGATATGGGTCAGCCGGCCACGCACCATGGGATAGAAATCGGAAGTGGTGGCCCCAGCTGCCGCCAGCTCGCTCAGGATCCCCTCCCGCTCGTTCTCGGCCACATTGACCAGAAAACGGTTGGGCGCATCAACCGGGAGACGGGCCGAAAACTCATCCAGCAGATCGACCCGGGCCGCCCAGAGCAAGCCAAACAGCATCAGCGCCAGCGCAAAGCCCGCCAGCTGAAACAGGCCACTGCTGCGCTCGCGCGACAGGTGGGCAAGCGCCAGCCGCAAGGCATGAGGCCCGCTCACTCTTGCCCCCAACCGCAACATCAGGGCTGCCAGCAGGGCCAACAGCCCCATCAGCAAGCCCATGCCACCCACCAGACCCAGCGCCAGCCGCACATCGGCGGTAAAGCCCCAGACCAGCGCAAACAGCCCGAACAGGCCGACCGGCAGGGCCAGCCAGGGGGGGATCCCCGCCTCCAGCTCCCGGCGCAATACCCGCAGCGGCGGCACTTTCAGCAGCCGCAAGAAGGGCACAAAAGCGAGCAGCAGAGTGATAAAGAGCGCCACCGCCACCCCCAGCGCAAAGGGGCGCCAGGAGGGGGGCGGCAGATCCGGCGGCAGCAGGTCCCCCAGCAGTTGCAAGGTGATCCACTGCATGGCTGTGCCCGCCACCAGACCCAGCAACGCACCGATCAGCGTCAGCGACAGCAGCAGGGTTCCCATCAGTTGCCAGAGCGAGCGACGAGATGCCCCCAGGGTCTTGAGCAACGCCACCATATTGGTCTGGCGCTCGGCAAAGTGGCGCACCGCAATCCCCATCGCCAACGCCCCCAGCAACACCCCGCTTAACGAGGCAAGCCGGAAGAAACGCTCGGCATTGGCCAGCGAGCGACCCACTTGGGATTCGCTGTCATCCGGTTTGATCCACTTCTGTCCGGCCTGCAATTGCGGCAACAACCATTGCTCGTAACGGGCCAGCGACTCTCGCGGCCCTTTGAACAGATAGCGCCACTGCTGGCGGCTGCCGGGGAGCAGAGCACCGGTCGCCTCGATATCGGCACTGTGGATCAGCGCACGCGGCGCCAGCAGGAAGGGGCTGAAGCCCTGATCCGGCTCCTCGCCAAGCAGGCCTGCCACCTTGAGCACCGTATTGCCCACCTCCAGCTCATCCCCCGTTTTGGCCTTGAGCAGCTGCATCACCCGAGCGGAGAGCCAGATCTCGCCGGGGGCCGGGGCACGGGCAGGTTCCAGAGTGAGCTTGCCGTAGAAGGGAAAACCATCGGGCACCGCCCGAATGGAGGCAAGCTGCAGCGCGTCGCCGTGAAACAGCATGCTGTTGAAGCTGACGGTGGTCTGCACCGCCAAACCATCCTGTTTCGCTCGGGCTAGCTGTGATCTCTCTGTAGGTTGTTCACTCGGGGCATTCCCGGAGAATTGGAGGCACCAACCAAACCAATCATCCGAGGTGCCCGAGTGAACAATCATAAAAATGCCCGATTAACCGTCTTTGGTCGACAGCTTCTTGTCCAGCGTATCCTTGAGCAGGGCCTGCGCGTTGAAGAGGCCGCTCACGCTGCCGGGGTCAGTATCCGCACCGCTTACAAGTGGCTCACTCGATATCGCCAGGAGGGACCTGATGGTTTGTACAATCGCTCTTCTCGACCCGCATCTTGCCCTCATGCCATTGATGACCAGCGCCAGCAGAGGATTATCGAACTGCGCAAGCAGCGACGGACCTATCGGCACATCAGCCAATATCTGGGCATAGGGCACAGTACTGTCGCCCGCATCTTGCAGCGCATGGGACTTCATCGATTGGCCAATCTGGCCCCAGCTGTTCCAGTACAACGCTATGAACATGAGAAACCGGGTGACTTGCTGCATCTGGACATCAAAAAGTTGGGGCGTTTCCACCGTCCCGGCCATCGTATCACCGGCGACCGCAGCAAGGACTCACGCGGCGCAGGGTGGGAGTGTGTTCATGTGGCGATTGATGACCACTCCCGTGTGGCGTTCAGCGCTCTGCATCCTGATGAAACGGGACGCAGTGCCTGCCTGGCGCTGTTACAGGCACTTCGCTACTACGCCGGGCTCGGCATTTGTTTCAGTCGGCTACTCACGGACAATGGAGCCTGTTACCGGTCGAAACGCTTCCAGAAGCTGTGTCGTCGGCTGGGGCTCAAGCATCTGCGCACCAAGCCTTACACACCACAAACCAATGGCAAAGCAGAGCGCTTCATTCAGACCGCCCTGCGTGAGTGGGCTTATGCACGGAGCTATGACTCGTCAGAGCAACGGGCAGAGCACTTGCAACCGTGGTTGCATGAGTACAACTGGCATCGTCCTCATGCCAGTCTGGGCTACCAGCCCCCCATCAGTCGTCTTCAATCTGTGAACAACCTGGTGGGTTTACACAGCTAGCCAGCCATCCGGCAGGGCGGCGGCGGTGCGCAGCACCCGATCCGCCCCGATAAAGTCGCGGCCCGACGCCTTGAGTCCGGCATCGAGCCGATCCGCCACCAATGCCACACTCAAGACACACGCCACGCTAAGCGCTAGCGCCAGCACAAACCAGCGCAGCTCGCCGCTGAAACCTTCCCGGCGCAGCAGTCGCCATCCCAATCGCCACTGCATCATCCCTTGCATCTCCCGCCTGACCCGCAGCTCACCCCGTTACACCACATCATGGGCCACCTCGCGATCCAGTCTGCCCGCCGTCATGACCAGTTGCCGCTGGCAGCGTTCGGCCAGCTGATGGTCATGGGTTACCACCACTAGCGTGGTGCCGTGCTTGCGATTGAGTTCAAACAGCAGCTCTATCACCTTCTCGCCGGTCTTGCTGTCGAGGTTGCCGGTCGGCTCGTCCGCCAGCAGCAGACTGGGGCGGGTCATAAAGGCACGGGCGATGGCCACCCGCTGCTGCTCACCGCCGGAGAGCCGTGGCGGCAGATGGTGCAACCGCTCGCCAAGCCCGACCGCCGCCAGCAGCTCGCGGGCCCTTGGCTCACAATCCCGCTCGCCACGCAGCTCGGCGGGCAGCATCACATTCTCCAGCGCCGTCATGGTCGGGAGCAGCAGGAACGACTGGAACACAAAGCCGATCTGCTCGGCACGCAATCTGGCCCTCCCCTCTTCATCCAGCTCGCCAAGGGATTTGCCGAGGATTTCGATATCCCCCTGACTCGGCAGATCGAGCCCGGCCAGCAGCCCCAGCAGGGTGGACTTGCCGGAGCCGGAGGCACCGACCAGGGCCACCGTCTCGCCGCTATTGACTTGCAGATCGATCCCTTCAAGGATGGTGAGGCTTTCCTGGCCGAGGCGAACCGATTTGCCGAGGCCCTTGACGACAATAATGGGGGTTGAACTCATGCTCTGTATCCTTTGTTCCAATTCCTTGATGACAATCCATAGCGGGAGTTGAATTGATGGTGCGTATTCTGTTTGCCTTGTTCGTTGGCCTCGGCAGCCTGCTCTCGTCGGCTCAGGCCCAGACCCTGCTGGTACTGGGAGATAGCCTGAGCGCCGGCTATCAGATGCAGGTTGAGCAGAGCTGGCCCGCCCTGCTCAACCAGAAATGGCAGGAGGAGGGGGGCAAACACACCCTGCTCAATGCCAGCATCAGCGGTGAAACGACCCAAGGGGCGCTGGCCCGTCTGCCCGCTCTGCTGAAGGAGCACAAACCGGACTGGCTGCTGATCGAACTGGGAGGCAACGATGGCCTGCGTGGCTTCGCACCGACCATTACCCGCCAGAATCTGGCCAGCATGATCGCGCTCGCCAAGGAGCAGCAGACCCGTGTGGTGTTGACCCAAATCCAGCTGCCCCGCAACTACGGTGCCCGCTATCTGCGCCAGTTCGAACAGATCTTTCCCGAGTTGGCCCAGGCTAACGATCTGCCGCTGCTGCCCTTCTTTATGGATGATATTGCGCTGCGCCCTGAACTTATGATGAACGATGGCATTCATCCCACCCCGGCGGCCCAGCCCCAAATCCGCGATAAAGTCGCCCGCTTTATGGAGCCGCTGCTCAGCCAATAAGCCCGCCGTCTATCGCCAATATCCCATAACCAAACATCCCGCCAAAATCGGATGTTTTGAATGGTCGACGATCTCTGCTTGGCACCTTGATTCACCCAATCCATCGCCAATACCCAATAACAACACATCCCGCCGAAGCGGGATGTGTTGTTACTGATTTAGCATAACCGGCAGGCTCACTTTTCAGCTTTCCAGTACCTGGCGCAGCCGCTCCTGCGCCACGCCGACCAGCAAGTCGGGCTGGAACTTGGAGATAAAGCGGTCACACCCCACCTTCTTGACCATGGCTTCGTTGAAGTTGCCGCTCAGGGAGGTGTTGAGGGTGATAAAGAGGTCAGACATGCGCGGATCGCTGCGCACCTCGTGGGTCAGGCGGTAGCCGTCCATCTCCGGCATTTCGGCATCGGTGATCATCAGCAGGATCTCGTCGGTCACCTTCTTGCCAGCATCGCACCACCCCTTGAGCAGGGTCAGCGCCTGCAAACCATCCTGACACTCGATCACCTCAAGCCCAAGCTGGCCCAGGGTCTCGCGCACCAGATTGCGGGCGGTGCTGGAGTCATCGACGATCAGCACTTTGCGGCCATGCATCTCGGGCAGGATCTCCCGATCCAGCACCTCTTCGGAGATGCGGATGTCATAGGTGATGATCTCCGCCAGCACCTTCTCCACATCGATGATCTCGACGATCTGATCCACTCCATCTTCGGGAATGCGGGTGATGGCGGTGAGGTAGTTGGCGCGTCCGGCGGAGCGCGGCGGCGGCAGGATATCCTTCCAGGTCATGTTGACGATATTGGCCACCTGCCCCACCAGAAAGCCCTGAATGGTGCGGTTGTACTCGGTGATGATGAGGTTGGATTCACTGTCTATGGGCATGGGACGCATGCCGATGGCGCTGCGCAGGTTGATCACCGGGATCGAGGTACGCGGATATTGGCCACCCCGCTGATATTGTGATGGGAGCCCGGCATCTTGCTCAGATGGGGCAATTTGACCACTTCCCGTACCTTGAAGACGTTGATGGCGAACATCTGACGGGTGCCGAGACGAAACATCAACAACTCGAGGCGGTTTTCCCCCACCAGTTGAGTTCGTTGATCAACGGAATCCAATATACTCGCCATACGCTGATATCCATCTGATTATTAATCGACTCTATTATAGAGGCTGCCCGCCAGGAAAGGCAGGCGCATTTTCAACCAGAGCGACCAACCAGACAAAAAAAGTGAGGCCGAAGCCTCACTTATCTCATTGATTTTAAAATCAATAGCTACAGACAGACTTCCAGCTGCCATCGGTTGCCTTGGGCTCGCTGCTGGTCCACCAGTTTGCTTGCCACACCACCTTGTTATGGGTGATGCGATCACCGCCATTGGCATGATCCCCCTGCGGCCAGCTCGGATAGGCCTTGTAGGCCGCCGGATTGACGTTCTGGCTGCTGCAGCTGGTGCCCGGATTCTCGCCGCCACCCGAACCCAGCACGGCCTCCGGCAGGGTCGGGAACTCGACCTTGAGACCAATGGTCTGGCTGCCACTGATGATGCGCATACCGCTCGGCACGCCAGCGGCGGGCAGGTAGTAGGTCATGGCGACTTCAATCTCGGCCCCCGGCGCCAGAGTCTGCCAGCCCGGCAGGTTCATGGCGACCTTGTGGAAGTCCTTCTCGCCCGCAATGCCTTCCGAGTTATCGTTGCCACCGCTCTCCACCACTTTCAGGCCCATGCCACTCTGATCCGTGATGGTGTCAGAGGTGGAGGTGGGCACCAGAAACTCGATGCGAGCGCCGCCCGGAATGGTCTGGGTCGACTTGTTGACCAGCTTGAGTTTCGGGTTGATCGGGTAGTTGGAGTCCCCTTCCTTGAAGCCGGAGAGGCTGACCTGGATATCGAGCTGGGCGCTCGGCGCGGCCAGATCGTTTTGCTTGGTGTTGTACGGAGTTGCCTTGGCAAACTTCTCATAAGCCAGGGTGGTCAGGGTACTGCCCATGCCGTACTCGTTCTTGGCCGGATCGAAGGCGTAATCACCCGCCATCTCCCAGAACATCACGCCACCCAGACCACGCTTGATGATGTAGTCGAGCTTGTGGCCCATGGACTCTTCATCTTCTGTTGAGAGAAACACCTTCTTCTCTTCGTTCCACAGCCAGGGCGCGTGGGCCTTCTCATCGTAGTAACGCACATACTTGCCCTGCATCACGTGAGCCGGATTGTTGGGATCCAGACCCCAGGCAGTGCCATAACTCGGCAGCGTGGTGATGCCGAGGCTGGCTGCATGCTCCAGGTTTTTGGCATGCCACATGGGCACGGCGCCACCGCCGATCTCTTTGCCGTTCTTGTCCAGATCATGCCAGATGTTGTCGATGCCGACCGCCCCGTTGCCGCACGGAATGGTGCTGCCACCTGTGCCCGGCTGGCACTCGTTCTGGCTCGGCAGGGCTGCCTTGCCACCCAGCCCGTGACTGCCACCGCTCACCCCCCTGCCAACCGCGGGTGTAATAGGGCACGCCAACGTTGATCTTGCCAGCCGCCAGCGCACCGCGGAAGTAGTGAGCAGACCAGGCGGCGTTGAGGTAACCGATACCGCCAAACTGGGTCTGGGTATAGACGCCCCAGTGAGAGAGCTCGGGGTCGGCATTGTTGTCGAACAGGGCAGCGTTGTGACCGACAAAGTGGTTCCAGGCACCGTGGAAGTCATAGGTCATCAGGTTGACGTAGTCGAGATACTGAGTGACCTGGAAGTTCTCCATCCCGCGCAGCAGATAGGCCGAGGCCGGTGAGGCGATGGTCAGCATATACTTGCGGCCATCTTCGTTACCGGCATTGTCGAGCCGCGCCCGCAAGGTCTTCATCAGAACCTCGTAGTTGGCAAACAGCTTGGCCCGGCACTGGTTGGATAGCGGGAAGTCGTTGGGGTTGCCCGCATCCTTCATCGAGGTGGGGTATTCGTAGTCGATATCGACCCCGTCAAAGCCGTACTGGCGGATAAAGCTCACCGCCGAGTCAGCCAGGGTGTTGATACCGGCAGTATTGACCGAGCAATCGCCCTTGGTGGTGGCGGTGTAGAAGCCGCGCGTATCGGCCCAGCCCCCGACCGAGATGAGGGTCTTCACGTCCGGATACTGCTTCTTGTACTTCGACAGCAGGTTGAAGTGGCCCTTGTAGGCAAATTCAGGATCCATCTCGGCACCCGGCACGCCATCCCAAGTCATCTTGGTGGCTGCATCGTCCACCTTGATGGTGTGGCTCTGCTCATCCACCGCCGCGAAGGCGTAGTTGATGTGGGTGATCTTGTTCCATGGAATATCGCTCACCAGATAGGCGGGCAGGCCGTTCTTGCCGGTGCGCCAGGAGGTGAAGTAGCCGATAACCCGACGGGCATGGTCATCCCCCATGCACTCGTAACCATCCGGACGATAGATCTGGCGAATGTCACAAGAGAGGTTGCCACCGGTGGGCGGCAGCGCGGCCTCCTCGACATTGACGGTCACCGCCGCCGACTCACCGCTCAGATTGGTCTTGTCTGTGGCCACCAGCTTGAGGGCGGCACTCCCTTTGGCATCCGGCGTCCAGTTCACCTGCCAGGGGGCAGTAGTGTCTTCACCAATCTTCTTGCCATCGACATAGAGCTCGACTTTGGCCACATCGTTGTTGGCATCTGTGACGTTGCCGCTCACCGCCACACTGCGACCCAGCGTCACCTTGGCGCCATTGGCCGGGCTGCTGATGCTCGCCTTGGGCGCCTCTGGCGCGACCACGGCGGCGACGTTGAAGCTGGAATCCGCTTCGCTCAGCACCTTGCCATCTTTATCCAGCGCCCGTGCCTTGAGGGTATGGGCCCCCACTCCGGCGGCGCTCCAGCTGGCACTCCAGGGCGAGGCGCTCGCCGTGGCGACCAGCGTGCCGTCGACAAGATATTCCACCCGGGCCAAGGCCGTTACCGGGCCGCTCAGGCTCACCGCCAGCGCCACGCTGGCTCCTTCGTTGAAGCTGGCACCTACAGCCGGCGAGCTGACGGCCACACCGAGCGCAGGAGGAGGCACCTCGCCACCATAGGGCTTCCAGGCATCTGCCCAGACTACACCTACCCCCGGCTCATAGTGATAGGGGGATGCCCCGCACCAGCCTGAATAGGGAAATTCTTTGCATTCATAGAGGGCACCGACGTTGCTGACGATATCGCCAGCCTTGTAGGCAGTACCGGATTTATAGGCGGGATAAGCGGCCTGAGCCCAGGCGGGCGCGGCCGCAAGGGCGACCAGCATGGCAAGCCTGCTGGGTCTGAAGAGCTGTTGCATATTGTTATCTTCCTTGTTTTGTCTTGGCTTGGTCACCAAGGCAAAGAACAATCGCAACCTGCATGATGGGCGCAGACAACTGGCAATGGACCTGCCACAAAAACCACCCCTCACCCAGGGAAACCCCGCTATCTGGATCCACGATCGAGACCGGAAGCATTGCGCCCCGACATCACTGCCGGTTTGCCCTTTACCTGGGTTCCGTGAGGAACGAACCCAGTATAGGAAGGCGACAAGATCCCCTCAATCTTTATTCTCAAAGAGAATTATCCCCTGCCACGAAAGCGTCATGATTACAGGGTTAAAATTGATTTAATTATCAAAAAAATCATATCGTTACTGGGATCATAAAAACGCTTTCCCGCACCTTCCCAGATTCATTTAATGTGCGTTGGCTCACTGGTATGACATGCCAGAAATGTGACAATGCGCGCCCTTGGTCAACGAGCCAAGGCTATGGAATCACTGGCAAAAATAAAAAAGGAACACCTATGAAAGGTACTCGTACCCTGCTGTCGCTGGCCGTGGGGCTGGCACTTGCATCCTCAGGCGCCCATGCGGCATTTGTCTGCCCGTCCGATCCGGCTCAACTCACCCCCATCCCGACCATTCAGGGCACAGGCTCCGCCAGCGCGCTGGCCACCCAGACCGTGACCGACAATAACGGCAAGGTGACCGGCAAAATCAGCCCGGGCACCTTCAACGTTCGCGGTATCGTGACGACGCTGGGCCAAAGCCTGACCAAGGGTTTCTATCTGACCGACCCGGTGGGCGATGGCAATCCGGCCACCTCTGATGGCATCTTTGTCTATCTGAACGACAAGGACTTCGCGACCAAATATAAAGACATCAAACCGGGGGCTGAAATCTGCCTCGAAGCCAAGGTCGAGGAGTATTACGGCGGCACCCAGCTCAAACCCACCTTCGAATCCAGCAAAGCCCGCCTGCAAGTCACCGCAGAAGGGCTGAATGTGCCGACTAGCGTACTGCAGGTCAATGAAGGGGAGACGCTGGCGCAGGCGCTCAATCGCCACGAAGGGATGCGGGTACGTCTCGACAGCAGCAGTGACCTGCACCTGACCCGCAACTACGGCTTCGACTACAAGGTCTATCGCAACAACGTAGAGTTGGCCCACAAAACCCCACTGATCAAACCGACCCAACTCCATGTCGCCAACAGTGCAGATGCTGTCGCGCTGGCCACCCAAAATGGCAGCAACCGTCTGGTGGTCGAGTCTGATTACAAAGCACCGGATGGCGTACTGCCCTGGTTCCCGAGCTGGGATGCCGATCAGGGATATCTGCGCATCGGTGATCAACTGACCGGGCTGGAGGGGGTGATCGTATACAACAAGGATGCCTTCCGTCTGGTGGTACCGAGCGATGTCACCCTGACTGCCGGCGCCCTGCTGCGCAGCCCTGAAGAGGATCGTCAAGACGCGCCGGCTCGCCTCTCTGGCAGCGATCTGCGGATCGGCAGCTTCAACGTGCTCAACTACTTCACCAGTCACTCCAGCATTGGCGGCGCACTCAATATCCTGTGCAAGGATCAGGCGGATGCCGACAACGCCAAAGGTTGCAACCGGGGTGCCAAGAGCCAGCCCGAGTTCGAGAAACAGCGCACCAAGATCGTCAATGCCATCACCGCAATGGATGCCGATCTGCTCGGCCTGATGGAGATGGAGAACAACGGCTTCGAGGATAACTCGGCCCTCCACAATCTGGTGACCCGCCTCAACGAACAGCAGAAGGATGCGAGCAAACACTACGCCTATGTGCGTCTGCCGGTCACTGCCCTTACCGATGGCAAGTTCTTCGGCGGCGACGCCATCATGGTGGCGATGCTCTACCGTCCTGCCCTGCTCACCCCCAGCGGAGATGCCAGCGTCATCAAGCTGCCGGAGCAGCGCTACACCACTGGTGGTGTGGCCAAGACAGCCGGTCAGCGCGATTCTCTGGTTCAGACCTTCACCCTCGCCAAGAGCAAGGAGCCGTTGACGCTGGTGGTCAACCACCTCAAATCCAAGGGGTCAGGCTGCTACGAAAATGGCGATGGCAAGACAGAACCGGCCGACCTGCAAGGCAAGTGTACCGAGTTCCGCGTGAGCGCGGCCAAGGTGCTGGGTGAAGCGGTCAGCAAACTGCCAGGCCAGGTGCTGCTGGTGGGCGACTTCAACTCCTACGCCAAGGAAGATCCGATCCGGGTGCTGACCGACTACAACCCGGCCACCAGCGAGCGGAAGATCGTATCGGCCTCTCACACCTTTATCGGTGATCAGTCCTATGAACAGCTCGGTCGCGAAGTGACTCGCAGCTACGGCCTGATCGATCTCAACGTCAAATTCAACAAGGAGAAAGCCATCTCCTACAGCTACGACGGGGAGCTGGGCACCCTGGACTATGCCCTCGCCAACTCGGCGCTGGCCAGTAAGGTGGCAGGTGTCGCCGACTGGCACATCAACTCCTTCGAGAGCTCCCTGTTCGAATACGGCAGCCAGTACACCGGCTCCCTGCTCAAGTCTGACAACCCCTTCAGTGCCTCCGACCATGACCCCATCATCGTCGACCTGAGACTGGAGAGCGATGCCACCAAACCGGACACCTCCTCAGGCGGCGGTGCACTTGGACTCGGCCTGCTGGCCCTGTTACCGCTGGCCTGGCGACGTCGCCGTTAACCACAAGCGCATCTGAATAGTGCAAGCAAAGCCCGCGAGTCTCGCGGGCTTTTTCATTCAGGTCATTGGATTTACAAATGAAAGGCGCGGACGTATGGAGAAAATAAATGATGGAGAAAACAAAAAGGCCACCGCGATGCGGTGGCCTTTTTATTTCTTGTAACAAGAATTTGGTGGAGCTACGCGGGATCGAACCGCGGACCTCTTGCATGCCATGCAAGCGCTCTCCCAGCTGAGCTATAACCCCGATTTGTGTGAATGACCGGCAGTCACTCTGAATTTGGTGGAGCTACGCGGGATCGAACCGCGGACCTCTTGCATGCCATGCAAGCGCTCTCCCAGCTGAGCTATAACCCCAAATTCGGTACTGAATGAATGGTTCTGGCGGCCATTCATCCTAAATAATGGTGGAGCTACGCGGGATCGAACCGCGGACCTCTTGCATGCCATGCAAGCGCTCTCCCAGCTGAGCTATAACCCCACAAAGGTCGGCTTGGGTGATACACACCGCACTGCCCTGGGTACTTCATGTCAATCAGGAACCTGGTGGAGCTACGCGGGATCGAACCGCGGACCTCTTGCATGCCATGCAAGCGCTCTCCCAGCTGAGCTATAACCCCTTTGATTCCAGATTGTTCGAGGAGAATTTGGTGGAGCTACGCGGGATCGAACCGCGGACCTCTTGCATGCCATGCAAGCGCTCTCCCAGCTGAGCTATAACCCCAACTCACCTCGGCGCCACCGAAGTTATCTCCGGCAACGGAGGCGCATGATAGGCATCACCCGCTTTGCTGTCAACCCCAAAATAACCGCGACTGATTCGTTTAGTCAAAATTGCAGCAGTTCGCTGTTTTTACCAGCAAGGCGCGTGCTATCTCTCTGTTTTATGTCACAAATCGGCTCAAGCACCTATACAGGAGAGGCCGTGCAGCGAGCCTCTTTCCCCGTGCAACGCCCCCGCTCTCAAGCTTCTTTTGCTGGCTGATCATCAGCTTCTCCCCCGTCACCTCGGGAAAGCCTTTCCATAAAGGGCATTGCATTTGAAAACCCTTTCCATGATTTATGTAAATTTACAACATAGAAAGTTGATCTCGCTCACAAATGACCATAGGATCAAACCGTGACCCAGGTCACACACCATAACCATAAATGACAGAGCGATGAGGTAAACCATGTTTGAGAATCTGGCAGTCCTGTTCCACCTGCGCGGTGCAACCACCAAGAACGGCGTTGTAGAGAAAGATGCCTATGCCCCCTCCACCCGTGAATACTACTTCCGCTACGGCAAATAATTGCTGAAAGCCTTTCACGGAAAATGTAATAAAAAAAACAACACACATCATCACACAGCCCTTTCGAGGCGCTGTCCTGTCCGGGCCAGATGTTCCACGGCCAAACCTGAACTCCACCAAACAAGAATGGGGCCCGCAGGCCCCATCTTTTATTGCTTCGGCTTAATGCCGGATCACAGCTTGATCCAGGCATCACTCCACGCGGTTCCCTTGCCCGGCTCATAGGCCCAGGCGGCACCGGCACACCAGCCGGTGTAGGGGTGCGGTTTGCACTCGTAGCTGGCACTGCCGTTGCTGACCCGCTCGCCTGCCTTGTAGGGAGTCCCCTCTTTATAGGCCGGATAGTCAGGCGGCGTTACGCCCCCCTCCTCTCCTTTCACCAGCAGGCTATGGGTGGTAGTGCGGCTCAGATTACCTTCGTCTGTGACCGTCAGTTTGATATCCAGTTTGGTATCGCTGGCCGGCGTGGGCAGAGTCAACTCCAGAGTGACCTGATCCAGTGCCGGGGCGGCTCCAGCCGGGATAGTCCAGGCATAGGAGAGCGGCTTGCCTTCCGGATCGCTGGAGTGCTGGCCGGAGAGAGTCACCTTGCTGCCACCTTCGGCCTGCGCCGGGCCAGTGATATTGGCCACTGGCGGCAGGTTGGTGCCACCGCCGTTATCCTCGATCACCACCTCCGGATAGAAGTGCTGAACGCAGCGACTGTAATCCCCCTCCTTGAAGGCGCTGAAGCGGGTCTGGTAGCCCACCAGCTTGCACGCATAACTCTTGCCGCCGTTGGGGTTCTCTGCCACATAGCTCCAGTCCTGCTCCCAATAGATGTGCAAGGCACCGGCGCCATTGTCGTCAAACACCTTCATATTCTTGCAACCCAGCACTTCGTCGGATGGCACCGCCACTCCGAGGTAGTTGGCAAACTCGCGGTAGTAGTTGATGCGGTTCTGGGACTGGGCGTGCTCGACCGGGCCGCCGCACTCCACCCCGCCATTGATGATCTGGGTGGTGACCCCGAAGCCCGGCACCAGACCGTTCTGCTTGTCATGGTCATTCGGCTGCCAGGTGCCATCGATGACATGGAGCATGGAGGGCTTGGGCGGCTGCGGATAGGTATAGAAGAACACCGCACTGGCGAGGTTCAGCCAGGTGTCGGCCACCAGATCGGGGCGGTCTAGCAGGGTGCGTACAGTACCGAACATCGCCTCGGAGAAGGGGCCGTAGTTGTAGTTGTAGGAGAGTTGCTTGGCGCCGCGGCCAAAGTAGCTCTTGAACTCGCCATTGTCGAACGTACCGCACGGCCACTGCTGACCCTGCCACACATCGGGACGGCACTCGGCGTTGTAACCACCGCGCATGGTCTCATTCCATCCCATCTCGCGCACGTAGACCAGCGCCTGACGCCACTCGGCCTCCGGGCGCCAGCTTTCATGGCCGCCTGTCTCCTGGGCGAAGTGGGCGAACATGGTTGCCAGCGTCTTGCGGCAGATAGCATCGGCATCGCGGCCATCGCTGTAGTCGCCGCACAGGGCCGGGAACTTGGCCGCCGCCTGCAACAGGCCACGATAGGTGTACTCGGGAGCGCGTAGCGGGAAGAGGTAGTTGAACTGACTCTCGCTCAGCAAGCTTTCGACCCGCTTGACGTTGCTCGGGTTGTCGGCACGACCCGGCAGCACCGCCTCGACCACCAGATTGTCTCGGGTAGCGATGGAGGCCTTGACCGCTTCCATCGCCGGGAAGTCGGTCAGCGCCTTCTCTTTGGCATCCAGCTCGGCCTGGCTCATATAGACGGGGGTAGTGCTGCCATCCGGCGGGGTAGGCGTTGGCGGATTGGGCTTGTCATCGCCACCGGTGTCCGGCGGGGTCACTTCCCCTTCGCCGACAAGCTTCCACGGGGTATCCCACTCATTGGCGGCCGCCATGCCGGGAGTCTGACCCGGGTTGACCCACCACTTGGCCTCAAAAACCTGGCCGTTGTAATTGACCTGGCTGCCGCCCGGATAGGATTTGTTGATGTCATATGCCTCGGCCGCCCACAGGTGGCCGCTCAGCATCATGCTGGCAAGCAAAAGGGTGATGCGGTTTTTTTTCATTATTGTTGCTCTCTATGGTTTTGTGGCAAAAGGCGGAGCCCGCCTGAACAGGCTCCGCAATCTTCATAATGGACTCAACCTAGGGGCAGCTTGCAGCCCCGACATCCAGCCAGACATCGTGCTTGCCCGGCTCGTTGCCTTGAGTCCACCACTTGGCCTTCCACTGACGGCCATTGTGGTTGGTAAGCTCACCGCCGTTGTAGGCAACGGTAGCGCTCCAGCCCAGCTCAACCTGACTCGCCAGCGCCCACTGATCGGCGGCGCGGCTAGGTTCATTGCCCTGAGTCCAGTATTTGGCACGCCATACCAGCTGGTTGTGGCTCACCTTGTCGCCACCGTTGTAGACCTTGCTGGCCTGCCATGCGGGAACATTCGCCGCTTCCGGATCTGTGGTGTTGCAAGAGCCGTCGACCACGGGCTCCAGCGTCAGCACAACGCGCCCTTCGCTCTGATGGACCCCGTCCGAGACGCTCACACTCAGCTCATGCTGCTCGCTGGTGGTGACAGCTGGCGGCAGCAGACGCAAGTTGGCACTGGTCTCGCCTTCCGCCTGCCAGCCCGCCGGGAAGTGCCAGCGGTAGCTCAGCGCATCGCCCTCGGGATCCCTCGCCTCGGCAGTGACGGTCAGCCACTCACCGCCGATGCCGCCGAGCTGCGCCGGTACGGTCACCACCGGAGGCTGATTCTCCACCACGCCCTGCTCCAGCGGCCGCCCGTTGACGGTAAAGGAGAGTGACTGCTGCGGTGGCAGCAAGCTCTGCTGTACCAGTGTCTGACCACGGCACTGGATGGTGGGGCGGCCGGGCTCGCTGGCGGTGGGCAGGTTGATGTGGAACTTGTTCATGACGCTACTGGCCGCCCGGTGATTGGCCAGCCTGAAGCGCTGCAGACCATCGCGGGTCTCCACCTGCAACTGGCAGTCACTGCCGGACAGGGTGTTGCTGTCATCCGGGTAGGTAAAGCCGTAGGCGCCGTGCAGCGCCGGATAGATGTAGCTGGGCAGACTCCCCTGCGGGTCGTAATAGCCCACCAGAGTGGTCACCGGCACTCCGAACTGCTCGGGCTTGCGCGCAACCTTGGTATCGATGAGGGAGACCTCCACCCAGCTCTGGCCATCCGAGGTGAAGCTCTTCTTGAAGCCCCGGTTCACCACAATTTCCTTGCCGTTGATAAAGAGGCGACTGTTGTAACCGGCCCCGTGATCGATGGTCAGACTGCGCCCACGGTTGTCCGCAGAGGCAACCGGCACCCGAATATCACGGGTCCAGCGACCGTCCCACATGGCGACCCTGACCAAGCCATAATCCGCCAGCAGGGCACTCAGTCCGGCATCGCTCAGGGCATCCATGGGGGCATCGACCTTCTCGATCCCCTCGATTGTGTGCTGATAGGGCTCCATCCTGGCCGTCGCACTGTTCCACTTGCTAAAGCCGGTGGCCGAGTTGGCATCGAACACCGCCTTGCTCTCCAGGAAGCGCTGGATGATGGCGGCGGAATTGGGGGTATAGAGGGTGAAACGGTTGGCGCCGGAGAGAGGGCTGCCGCCCGCCATCGCATCGTAGCCAAACTTGCGGCCATCGAACGGCGGCTGGCACTGGCCATCCAGACAGGCATCCTCATTGGTGCGGGTCGGCGAGAAGTTGGGGATGAAACGGTGTTTGTCACTGTCCCAGCCCCAGCTGGAGTTGAGCTGATCGGCACTGCGATGAACCGAGCCACGGAAGCCATCCACATAGTGGCCAAGGCCGAAGTTATGGCCCACCTCATGGCTGAACTCGTTGCCCAGCGAATCATCCAGCGTGACGATGCCACCGCCACCAGAGCCACCGTGCACCTGAACCCCATTGGCATATTTGCCGCGGCTGTTGTGCGCCGTCAGCTGGGCCACCACAAAGGGATGGCTCCCCTCCCCTTCACCGGCACTGCTGTTGATGCCGTAGTTGGCATTGTCGATGCCGTGGGAGATAAGCTCCTTGCCGATGCGCTGACGCATGGTGCCGCCATGCCACCCCCCCTCGCTCGGGTCAAAATCGGTCAGCAAGGTGCCATTGGGCAGCATCACCTCAGGCAGGGAGAGCGGTGCATACTGACTGACGATCAACCGGCTGGCCGGAATGGTCTGGAAGTATTCGCGATGGGCCTCCTTGTCATTGGCAAAGGCAAAGCGATCCCGTGGCGTGGTGAGCATGCCGATGTCGATGGTGTGCAGCAGCAGCTCGCCGGGGGCGCCGACCTTGATATCACGCAGTTCACCACTGAGATTGCCCTGACGAACGGAGAGGGTCAGTCCGGGCTGGATCCACTCGGCAGGCAGCTCGCCGCTCCAGGTATCCGCTGCATAGGTGATGCGGTTGTTCTCCAGCTCCCCCTCGCGGAACCACTGCCCATTGGCAAACTTGAACTGCAGGGTCTGGCCACGGGAGACGGTCACCTGTCGCTCACCATAAAAGGCCGTCGAGTTATAACCGGCGCTGGAGCGGATCCGCACCATCTTGCCCTCCAGCTCCGGGCTCACGGGCAGGTAGATATCCCGAACCCAGCGGCCGTCGGCGGTCTGGATCTCCACCAGCGCACGCCCGCTCAGTCGATCCTTGAGGAAGGCGCCGCTCTTGTCGTTCAGTTTGGCCAAATCAGCGCTGCTGCTGATGATGGCAGTGGTGCCGCTCTCCGGGATGAAACTCACTCCCCCGGCAGGAGCTCCCGCGAGGTGGTAGACAGTCTCTGGCAGCGCCGATGGCGGCGACAAGGTCAGGGTGCCCAGCAGCTCGCCGCTGCCGTCACGGGCCTCCACCGTCATGGGGGTCACCCCATCGGCCTGGAGTGGTTTCACCAGCAGCAGGCTCTTGCGCAGGCTGGTCAGGATGGGTTGGCGATCCCCCTCTTTGGGATGGGACGGCAGGATCTGGCTCTGGGCAAACTGCACGCTGGCAGCCAGGCTGCCCGCCAGATCGCTTTGCGGTGTCGTCTCATTGAATATCAGGGGCGAGGTGGCGGCAGACAGGGGGCCAGCCGCCAGGGTTGCCATGATGAGGGCAGCGATTCGGGTCACATTTGTGGTCATTGTCGGGTTCTCGTTCATATTGCTACCGGGAATGAGGGGCATGTCGCCATGCCCCGTCATCGGTGAGGAGGCCTCAGTTACAGCTTGCTGCCCCGATATCCAGCCAGACATCGTGCTTGCCCGGCTCATTGCCTTGAGTCCACCACTTGGCCTTCCACTGACGGCCGTTGTGGTTGGTGAGATCCCCGCCGTTGTAGGCAACGACTGCGTTCCAGCCCAGATCAACCTGACTCACCAGCGCCCACTGATCGGCGGCGCGGCTCGGCTCATTACCCTGAGTCCAGAACTTGGCACGCCATACCAGCTGGTTGTGGCTCACCTTGTCACCGCCGTTGTAGACCTTGCTGGCCTGCCATGCGGGAACGTTGGCTGCTTCCGGATCTGTGGTGTTGCAAGAGCCACCCTCACCACCTTCGTTGATTGGCGTGACGGTGAGACGGGTGGCCGCGTTGGCATCGAGTGCGCCATCGGAGACGGTCACAGAGAGGTCATAACCGGTTTCGACATCGACCGCCGGGCCGGTGACCACCAGGGTGGCACTGTTCTGGCCGGTCGCCGTGATACCGGCAGGCACTTGCCATTGATAGATCAGCTCGTCGTCGTTGGGGTCGGATGCCTTGGCGGTGATGGTCACCTGCTTGCCCTCTTCCACCTTGACGCTGGCAGGCAAAGTCACCACCGGAGGCAGGTTGGGCTGCGGCGCCTTGTTGGTGACTACCACCTGATCGCGAGCGGTGAGGTTGTGGTCGTCGGTCACTGCCAGCTCGAACACCAGCGCGGTATCGGCACTGACGGCATTCACATCGACCCGCACCTTGGCCTGCGTGGTATCACCCAGCACGGCTTGCGGACCGGAGACCTGCTTCCAGCTGTAGGTCAGGGAGCCTTTTTCCGGATCGTGGGAGGCTGAGCCATCCAGCGTCAGGGTAGCCGGGCCGGTCACCGCCACATCGCTGCCCGCGTTAGCCACTGGCGGCTTGTTGGCTGGTGGGGTAACCCCTTCACCGTGGCCGAGACCTTCATGCATGGCGTTGAGGATATCGCCGTTGTCGGCATCGATCTCCCAGGAGAAGAGCCCGCCCAGCTTGTTGGCCAGCACGTATTGGCCTTTCGCCTTGACCGAGCGCTCGTCGTCATAGGTGATCAGCTCGCCGGTGGAGGGCTTGAACAGGGTGGCCGCTTCGGCAGTCTCGTCGTAGTTGTACTCCCAGCCTGCGCCCATATGGCTGTTGACGATGTGGCGATAATCCAGCACGCCATCTTCCCAGGTGCCTTTGATCTTGCCGGTGGCGGTGCCGGTGAAGGGATCGTTGCCCTGATATCCGCTCACCCCTTTCCAGCCGCGACCGTAGGCGGCGGCACCGATCACCAGCTTTTCCGAGTCGACCCCTTGCGCCAGCAGTTGCTGTACCGCTGCATCAGTGTTGTAGCGCTTGTTGGCCGAGCCGTTGGTGGCCTGATAGAGGTTGGCCTGATGACCCAGGGAGGTATTGCTCCAGGCACCGTTGTAGTCGTAGCTCATCACGAAGAGGTGGTCCATGTACTGCTGGGCAGCCTTGTAATCCACATCCTCAATCTTGTCGTAACCGGCCCCGATGGCGGAGGTGAGCTGATAGGTGCGACCGGTCTCGGCCTCCAGCTCGTCGAGCATGGCGCGCAGATCCTTCATGATCAGCACATAGGTTTCCCCATCTTTGGTCTTGTCCCCCAGATTGGGGTTGGCACCGTCGCCGCCCGGGAACTCATAGTCGATGTCGACACCGTCGAAGAACTTCCAGGTCTGCAGGAACTCTTTGACCGAGGCGACGAACACGTCACGCTTGGCCTTGTCATGCATGAAGAAGAAGGGGTCGGAGAGGGTCCAGCCACCGACGGAGGGGAGGATCTTCAGGTCCGGATAGGCCTGCTTGAGGGCCATCAGATTGCCGAAGTTGCCCTTGTAGGGCTCATCCCAGGCGACCAGTGACCCCTGCCCTTTTTGCAGCGCGGCCCAGGGATCGTGAATGGCGACCTGGAAATCCTTGCGCCCGGCACAGGCACGTTGCAGCGCCTGGAAGCTGCCGGCAATCTCTTTGAGGCTGTCGTTGAGGCCATCACCGCCACAGATCGGGGTGAAGCCATAGAGGATATGGGTCAGGTTCTGGGCCGGCAGCTTGTCCACGGTGAAGTTGCGATCATAGCCCCCCCACTCCACATAGTAGGTACCGACCACCTTGCCGGACTTGTTGACATAGGGTTTGTTATTCTCCTGCAGGGCAGGCTTGAGCGGCGCAAGGTGGCTGCCATCGGTATCGGCGACCACGATCTCCTTGGCATCAGACAGGGTGCAGCCATCGCCGTTGCACAGCGCGACCTGCATCTGATAGCGGCCCCCCTTGTGCACCTTGAAGGTGGCAGTGCCAGCGGCGGAAGAGGGACCGGACCAGACTTCCTTGCCATCCAGCAGCACCTTGGCACTCTGGCCGATATCGCCGTTCCAGAGATTCCAGGTGACGGTCACATCGGCGCCATCCTTCACCTTGACCAGCTCGTTATAAGCGGTCGCGGACTGGTTGACTTCGACGATGGCAAACTTGGTGGTGCCCCAACCGATAGCGGGTTTGCCGGGAGCTGCCGCATAAGCGGCGGAGGAGGCGAGCAGGGTACCGACCATCATGGCCAGCAGTGCGGGTTTTGGACTTAGCATATTGCTTTCCTTTTCGTTATTGGAAAAACGAAAGGGCAACGCAACACGACAGGTGACACAAAAACGGCCACCCCTTGGCAAAGGCAGCCTGCATTCTACTGTGGTGGCCCCGCTATCCTAGGTCGTCTTGACCCTTAGACCGGAAGCTTTGCGTCCCGACTTTTCAATCGGTTTGCCCTTGTCACAACGTTATTTCTGGCGATAAATAATCGCCGATTGACTGTAGGGTAATTCTGATAAGTAAGCAAATAGGACCATTGCCAGCCCACCAGTTACCAACCCCGACAATTACCCACTTTCAAGAAATTAATGTTTAAAAAACAGCCGGATATGCAGACCTAATCTCATCACCTCCAACCAGATACCTCACACCATTTTTTTGATCTGCATCACACCAAATTGAGAAAAATCAATGAGTAAGAACAATATGCGACAAAAGACCCATCTGTATCGCAACTAATGAATTTATAATCGCCGCTTTGCATGGCCAGCAGGTGTCTTCATGCCCAGCGAATTGCCCTCACGCACCCGGTTATCCAGATACGACAAATTTGTTCGTTTGACGATTTATGCCTTGCCACTGGCCGGGATGATCTGGCTTATCAACAGCCTCAATGGCTGGCAAAGGGCGCCGCTTGCCAGCACCTTGCTAGTCCAGAGCTACCTTATCTGCACCTTCTGGCTCTATCGCCACTACCGCTACCACCTGCACCGCCAGTGGCAGCATCTGAGTGAGGCGCTCAAGATCAACAAAACCACCGCCGAGCTGGCCCGCAACTCGGCGCAATACCAGACCGAAGAGGCCTTTCTGGAGGATCTGCTCAGACGAGCCGTGATGTTGATCCCGGGAGCCGAGATGGGCTGCCTGATCAAGCTGCTGCCGGGCACAGGCATGTTGAGATATGAAGCCGCCATCGGCATGGATCTGGTGAAACTGCGGCGGATCAATCTGCCGCTGGAGCACACCTTTCAGTACAAGCTGACTCAGGGGCGTTGCAACAAAACCTTGCTGATCAACGACCTGTCGAAGATAAATGCCACCATGCCCCTGTCCGAACAGGACAGAGAGCTGCTGGTCAACTGCACCGACCTGCCCATCCAGGCCACGCTGGCGACCCCGCTCCATATCGATGGTCAGCTCTACGGCATGATCAATATGGACAGCAGCAAACGTCATGCCTTTACCCGCTACGACAGCCACCTGATGGCGATCCTGGCGCGGGATATTCGCCACGCCATCACCATCTATCAGCAGTCCCGCCGCATCTATCAGCTGGCCAATACCGACCAGCTGACCGGGCTCGCCAATCGCCAGCAATTCGAACTCGCTCTGCAGGGGCAGCCGGAAGGCACCCTGCTGCTGATCGACATGGACAATCTCAAGCAACTCAATGACAGCAGTGGCCATTTGGCGGGTGATCAGGCCCTGCGCCTTATCGCAGATGGCATACGCCAGCACTTCGGTCAGGGGGTGATTGCCGCCCGATTTGGCGGGGATGAGTTTGTGCTACTCACCACTTTGACACCGACCGAGCTGCAACAGGCGATGGCCAGGCTGACGACCATGCTGGCCAGCGCCTCCCCCACTATCTCGTGCAGCATGGGGATGGCCCCCTATCGTGGCGACTTTGCCGCCGCGTTTGCCAGAGCCGATGCCGACATGTACCAACACAAGCGGCACCACAAAGAGCAGCGTGCGGCACAGATGCCAGCTATCGGGGAGAGCATTAATCACTAGCCCGGAAGGGCTGCTTTGCAGGCACAAAAGAGAAGCTGGGTGGGGAAACCGATTAGCAGACCCGCCAGAATGTGGCGAAGCGGGGAGAATAAACGGGGCATGACCGGCATGCCCCGCCACCATTCAATGCTTATTTACAGCTGGCGGCTCCCACATCCTGCCAGACGTCGTGTTTGCCAGGCTCATTGCCCTTGGTCCAGTACTGCGCCTTCCACTGACGGCCGTTATGGGTGGTGAGCTCGCCACCGTTGTAGGCCACATTGGCATCCCAACCCAGTTGCACCTTGCTCACCAGCAGCCACTGATCCGCGGTGCGGCTCGGCTCGTTGCCCTGGGTCCAGTACTTGGCCTGCCACACCAGCTGGTTGTGGCTCACCTTGTCGCCGCTGTTATAGGTGCTTGCCGCTTTCCAGACTGGCCAGTTGGCCGCATCCGGATCGGTCGCCGTGCAACCACCGCCGCTGCTGGCCGGTTTGACCGTCAGACGGGTTGCCGCACTGGCATCCAGCCCGCCGTCGGAGACAGTGACGCTCAGGTCATAGCCGGTGTCGCTGGTGACGTTCGGGCCAGTCACCACCAGAGTGGCGCTGTTCTGACCCGTTGCGGTGATGCCTGCCGGCACACTCCACTGATAAGTCAACGGATCACCGTTCGGATCGGAGGCGGTCGCCTTGATGGTCACCTGCTTGCCCGCCTCCACAGAGGCCGTCGCAGGTACACTCACCACCGGCGCCAGATTGGCCTGCGGCGCCTTGTTGGTCACCACCACCTGATCCTTGGCACTCAACTGCTGGTCATCAGTCACTGTCAGCTCGAACACCAGATTGATGTCGGCAGCCACAGCATCCAGCACCACGCGGGCCTTGGCCTGAGTGGTATCAAGCAGGGCAGCCTGCGGCCCGGAGATCTGCTTCCAGCTGAAGCTGAGCGCGCTGTTTTCCGGATCGTGGGAGGCCGACCCATCCAGCGTCACCTCGGTAGGGCCGGTCACCTTGAGGTCACTGCCTGCATTGGCCAATGGCGGCTTGTTGGCTGGTGGAGTCGTCCCCTCGCCGTGGCCCAGCCCCTCGTGCATGGCGTTGAGGATGTCGCCGTTGTCGGCATCGATCTCCCAGGAGAAGAGGCCACCGAGCTTGTTGGCCAGCACATACTGCCCCTTGGCCTTGACCGAGCGCTCGTTGTCATAGGTGATGAGGTCGCCGGTCGCCGCCTTGAACAGATAGGGCGCCTCGGCCACCTCGTCATAGCCCTTCTCCCAGCCCGCCCCCATCCGGTTGTTGACGATGTCGCGGTAATCCACCACTCCGTCCTCCCAGGTGCCTTTCACCTTGCCGGTCGCCTTGCCGGTGAAGGGGTTGTTGCCCTGATAACCACTTACCCCAGTCCAGCCACGGCCATACATGGCGGCCCCGACCACCAGCTTGCCCGGTTCAACCCCCTGCGCCAGCAGCTGATTCACCGCCTTGTCGGTGGTGTACTTGGTATCGGGATCCCAGCTCGCCGCATAGAGGTTGGTCTGGTGGCCCAGCTCGGTGTTGCTCCAGGCACCGTTGTAGTCGTAGGTCATCATGAAGATGTGGTCCATGTAGGGCTGGGCCGCCTTGTAGTCCACATCCTGGATCTTGTCCCCCCCCGCACCAATGGCCGAGGTGAGCTCATACTGGCGACCAGTCTCGGCCTCCAGCTCGTCGAGCATGGCACGCAGCTCCTTCATCAGGGCCACATAAGTGGCGCCATCACTCGGGCTGCCCAGTTTCGGGTTGGCGCCCTGTCCGCCCGGGTACTCCCAGTCGATATCCACACCGTCGAAGAACTTCCAGGTCTGCAGGAACTCTTTCACCGAGCCGACAAACACATCGCGCTTGGTTTTGTCACCGAGGAAATAGAAGGGATCGGAGAGGGTCCAGCCGCCGACCGAGGGGAGGATCTTGAGGTTCGGATAGGCCTGCTTGAGCGCCATCAGGGCGCCAAAGTTGCCCTTGTAGGGCTCGTCATGGGCAGTGAGGCTGCCTTGCGGCATCTGGATGGCGGCCCAGGGATCGTGCATCGCCACCTTGAAGTCGGCGCGGCCGGCGCACGCCCGTTGCAGCGCCTGGAAGCTCCCTTCGATCTCCTTGAGGCTGTCGTTGAGGCCATCCCCGCCGCAGATGGGGGTGAAACCATAGAGGATATGGGTCAGGTTCTGGGCCGGGATCTTGTCGACCGTAAACTTGCGGCCATAGACCCCCCACTCCACATAGTAAGTCCCCACCACCTTGCCGGACTTGTTGGCGTAGGGCTTGTTGTTCTCCTGCAGCGGCGCCTTGAGTGGCGCCAGATGGCTGCCGTCGGTATCGGCGACCACGATCTCCTTGGCATCAGAGAGGGTACAGCCATCGGCGTTGCACAGCGCCACCTGCATCTGGTAGCGCCCCCCTTTCTTCACCTTGAATTTGGCGCTGCCCGCCGCGGCCGAGGGGCCGGACCACACCTCCTGACCATTGAGCAGTACCTTGGCACTCTGGCCCAGATCGCCGCTCCAGAGGTTCCAGTTCACCTCCACATCGGCGGCATCCTTTACCTTGACCAGATTGTTGTAGGCAGTAGCCGCCTGATCGACTTCAACGATGGAAAACTTGGTGGGGCCCCATCCGATGGTCGGCTTGCCGGGCGCCGCAGCATAAGCGGACGAGGCGCAGCACAGACCGACCGCGAGGGCCAGCATGGTAGGCTTTGGACTTAGCATTTTTTATATTTCCCTACTTCGTTATGTTGGCAACGAAAAGGGCTACGCCCTGACAGGTAACGCAGACGGCAGTGCGGCCTCTTGGCAAAGGTGCACAACAACCTGTGGTGGCCCCGCTATCTCAAGTACGGCTCATCCCTGGACCGGAAGCTTTGCGTCCCGATCTTGCGATCGGTTTGCCCTTCGGTTACTTCATTTGCGATGCAAAAAATCGCATCCCGACTATAGAGTGAGCCAATCCGGTCTGCCACTGTCGGCGTTCACCGACAGTGGCAAGCCAATACTGTAACTGGCGGCGATTGCGCAGGGAGATGAAGAGATCTTCGCCAATAAATCTCTGTTTTCGGCATTCATCCATGACCACGGGCCACAGGATCATTGCGCGGTTTTGTGAGCCGGTTCACGGCTTGCCGCCCCGGCTGCGGCTAGCGCAGCAGCAGGCTGTTCATCAGGGCGCGCAGTTTGAGTGGTTTGACCGGTTTGCTGATATAGCCATACCCCCGCTCGCGGATCTGCGCCTGCAGCTCGCTCTTGCGATCGGCACTGATGATGATGCCTCCCAGTTCATCGCCACACACCCGCTGCAGGGCAGCGAGCGCCTCCAACCCGGTCTTGCCATCGTCGAGGTGGTAATCGGAGAGCACCAGCCGTGGCACAAACCCCTCTGCTATCAGCGCCTCGGCTTCGGCCAGATCGACGGCGCAGCGCACCTCGCAGCCCCAGCGGCCGAGCAGGGTGCTCATGGCGGTCAGAATGTCCCGCTCGTTGTCGATACAGAGCACGGCTACACCTTCCAGCTGGCTGTCGCGCGCCACCGGCGCCGCCAGCTGATGGGCCGTGACCGGCCGGGTCGCCAGATTGAGGGTCACCGCAAAGACCGATCCCTTGCCCGGCCAACTCTGCAAAGTGAGCTGATGACCGAGCACCAGCGAGATGCCACGGGCGATGGCAAGCCCCAGACCCAGCCCCTGCTCCTTGGCGGTGCGAGAGTGATCGAGGCGGGAGAACTCGTCGAAGATCGCCTCCTGCTTGTCTTGCGGGATGCCGGGGCCGTTATCCCACACCTCGATGCGGATCTTCTCCCCCATCCGGCGGCAACCAAGCAGCACCCTGCCCCCCGGGTTGTAGCGAAACGCATTGGTCAGGAAGTTCTGCAGCACCCGGCGCAGTAGCCGCACATCGCTGTGTACCGCATGCTTGCTCTCCACCACCGAGAAGTGGATCCCTCCCGCCTGCGCCAGCACGCCAAACTCCGCCTTGAGGTTGTCGAGCAGATCGCGCAGGGCAAAGTCGAGCTTCTTGGCCTTGAACTTGCCCGCTTCGAGCCGCGAGATATCTAGCAGATCGGTGATGAGATCCTCGGTCGCCCCCAGCGCATCATCGATATGGCGGGCGATGCGGGCCTGCTCGCCAGCATCGGGCAGCATTTCCAGCAGGGAGGAGGTAAACAGCTTGGCGGCATTGAGGGGCTGGGTCAGATCGTGGCTGACCGCCGCCAGAAAACGGCTCTTGGATTGATTGGCCCGCTCCACCTGCTGGTTCACCAACAGCAGCTGGCGGTTGAGTTCGGAGAGCTCACGGGTGCGCTCGGCCACCCGCGCCTCCAGATGTTCGTTCGCTTCGCGCAGCACCCGCTCGGCGTCGCGAAACGGCGTGATGTCGGTAAAGGTCATGACGAAACCGCCGGCTGGCATGGGGTTGCCCTGCATCTCAATCACCCGCCCGTCCGGGCGCTCCCTCGCCGAGATATGGGCGCTGCCGCGTTTCATAAAGGCGACCCGCCGTGCCACGTGATCTTCGATATCGCCGGGGCCACAGAGCCCCTGCTGGGCGTTGTAGCGGATGATCTCCTCGATGGGACGCCCAGCCTGAATAAGCCCCGGCGGATAGTGGAACAGCTCGATGTAGCGGCGGTTCCAGGCCACCAGCCGAAGCTCCCTGTCCACCACCGAGATCCCCTGCCCGATATGCTCGATCGCCCCCTGCAGCAGGCCGCGGTTGAAGCGAAACACGTCGGAGGCCTCATCGACTATGGTGGCGATCTCCTCGAGCTGCATATTGCGTCCCTGCAGGGCCGAGGCGAGCACCAACCGCGCCGACGAGGTACCAAACACCCCCGCCAGCAGCCGCTCGGTGTGGGCAATCAGCTCGGCCGAAGCCTGCATCTGGGGCGCCAGGGTGCCGCCCCGCTCACCGGCGAAGCGACCAAAGGCACGCTTGACCCGGCTTGAGCCGACAAAGCGGGCCGCCAGCATCTCCAGCTCCTTGACCGAGACCCGCGCCTGATAGAGGGCAGCGGTATCGCGGCTCGGCTTGCCGACAAAGTTGGCCGCCTGCAGCCGCTCGCTCACCGCAGGGCGCGACAGCAGCGAGCCCGCCACATAACCGAGCAGGTTGAATAGCAGGCTCAGGAAGATGCACCAAGCTCCGAGACTCAGCTCGCGAAATGCGGGCCAGTCCGGCGGTGCCAGCAGTTCGGCCAGCGGTGAACCGGCCAACAGCCCGCTCTCCACCAGCAGGGTGACGAACCAGAGGCTCACCCCGAGGCTCAACCCAAGATATACCCCCTTGCGATTGCCGTGACGCCAGTAGAGACCGAGCAGCAGGGCCGGCGCAAACTGGGCCACCGCGCCAAAGGAGAGATAACCGATGCGCGACAAGCTGGTGAGGTCGCCGAGCCAAAGGTAGAGCCCCCAGGCCGCCAGCAAGATCAGCAGGATGGCGCCACGACGCACCTGCAATAGCAGCCGCACCAGCCGCTCGTCGCGCCCCTGCCGCCAGAAGCGGCGCAGCAGCACCGGCAGCACCAGATCATTGCTCACCATGATCGCCAGTGCGATGGTGCAGACGATCACCATGCCGGTGGCCGCCGAGGTGCCGCCGAGAAACGCCAGCATCGCCATGCCATCGAACCCGAGGGCCATCGGCAAACTGATCACATAGGTGTCGGAGGCCATGTCGGCCCCCACCCACTGCTTGCCCGCCAGCGCCAACGGCCAGATAAAGAGCCCCATCACGAACAGGTAGAGCGGGAAGATCCAGCGCGCCCAGTGCAGATCCTGCCCCTGATTGTTCTCCACCACAGTCACATGAAACTGGCGCGGCAGGCAGATGACGGCGCACATCGCCAACACCGTATAGATGGCAAGCTCCAACAGGTTGCCGGGGCTCACCGCCACCACCTGTGCAAAGAAGTCGCGGGTCACCTGCTCGTGAGTCTCGCTCGGTTTGCTCAGGATCAGCCAGAGGGCGAAGCCCCCCACCGTGATAAAGGCCAGCAATTTGACCACCGACTCGAAAGCAATGGCCACCACCATCCCCCTGTGGTGCTCGGTGGCATCGAGATGGCGGGTGCCGAACAGGATGCTGAACAGCGCCAGCAGCAGAGTAACCCCGAGCGCCAGCTCGCTGGTATTGCTGGTCGGGCTGATGCCGCCGCTGTTGACCATCAGCAGATCCAGCCCGGTGACGATGGCTTTGAGCTGCAACACCAGATAGGGGAGGATCCCCATGATGGCGATGAGGGCGATCACCATGGCAAGCCGCTGGGATTTGCCGTAACGGGCGGCGATAAAGTCAGCGATGGAGGTGATGTGCTCGCGCTTGGCCACCAGAATAAGGCGGGCCAGCAGCCGCCAGCCAAACAGAAAGACCAGCATGGGGCCAAGGTAGATGGGCACCGGCGACCAGGGGGATTCACTCGCCTGCCCCACGGTGCCGAAGAAGGTCCAGGAGGTGCAGTAGACCGCCAGCGACAGGCTGTAGAGCAGCGGTTGTCCCTTGAGACGGTGCCGTTTGTGCTTGTCTGCCACGAAGGCGATCAGAAACAGCAGCCCCAGATAGGTGAGCGACAATCCGATCAGCAGCCATCCCTGGTGCATCGATAACTCCTTGTCCATGTTGAGTTTTTGTATACAACCTCGCCAGTCTAGAGAGGCTGCAGCCAAAAGTCATCCCCTTCGGACAGATTGAAATTATCGTTTTTCAATAAGTTTCATCTTGACTGTATATCGTAAAACAATAAACACTACGGTGTGAATATTGATAAACGATAAACTTTACCTTTCAGATAAAACCATCACAGTGAGGAATGAGATGATCTCCAACAAACTAGAACGCTCGAGCATGCTGATCGAATGGCTGCTGCTGCTGGCACTGCTGGCTACCCCTTTGATCACCTTGCTGGAGGTGTGGACCCCCTTCGGTGGCGCCGATTTTCTGCAGGAGAAGCTCAACACCATCTTGAGCCGCCCCGGCATCAATCCTGCCGACTATCCCCTTCACTTCTCCACCCGGCTGCTCGGCACCCTGGTACAGTTGTTGCCGGATCTGGTCTTTATGATGATGCTCTGGCAACTGCGTCAGCTGTTTCGCGGCTACCGCGCCGGTCTGCTCTTCACCTTCGAGCAGATCCGCCGCTACCGGCAGATCGGACTGCTGCTCTGTGCAACCTTCCTGGTCGAGTTGATCCTGACCCCCTTGCTGGATACGGTGCTCACCATGAGAGGCCCGGAAGTACTAGGTACCATAGCGCTGAGTACCTCAGATTTCCGGGTACTGCTGGCGGGACTGATCGTACTGGCGCTGGCACTGGTCATGCGCGAGGCAAAACTGCTGGCCGATGAACAGCAACTGACGGTGTGAGGATCCTATGCCCATTATCATCCGCCTCGATGCACTGCTGGCCGAGCGCAAAATGACCGCCCGCGAACTGGCCCAGCGTATCGACATCACCGAGGCCAACCTCTCGATCCTCAAGAATGGCCACGCCAAGGCGGTGCGCTTCTCCACTCTGGAGGCCATCTGCCGTGAACTCAAATGCCAGCCCGGCGATCTGCTGGGCTACGAGCAGGAGCGCTAACCCCCTTATGAGTCGTCATATCACCCTGTTTGCCCTGTGGCTGCAGATGCCTCGGCCCAACAGTCGTTTTTGTTCGCTACCAATCAGTGGCTATTGACCGAATGGGGCAATCTGGTGCGCCAGCTTGGGAGCCAGGGGAGATCTATCTGCCGGATAGCAGTTGCCAACAGTTGCCAGATGTCAACCAGCCGCAGCTGATCTTGCCATAAAAAAAGTCCGGCTCCCATTGGGGAGCCGGACTTTTTACATCAACCGGAACCGATCCGGTATCAGGCGAGCAGATTACTCTGCAGCAGGCGCTTCTTCAGCGGCGTCAGCAGCAGGTGCAGCTGCTTCGGTCGGGGCGTTCGCTTCCTTAATGGAGAGACGTACGCGGCCCTGACGATCCACTTCCAGTACCTTCACCTTGACTACGTCACCGATGGTCAGGTGGTCAGCCACGTTCTGCACGCGAGCGTCGGTGATCTGGGAGATGTGTACCAGACCATCTTTGCCCGGCAGAATGTTGACGAATGCACCGAAATCGGCCAGACGGACAACTTTACCTTCATAGATGCGGTTCACTTCGATCTCGGCGGTGATGGCCTCGATGCGACGGATCGCTTCCATGGCGGCTTCGTTGGCCACGGCGGAGATACGTACAGTACCGTCATCGTCCAGCTCGATGTTGGTGCCGGTCTCTTCGGTCAGCGCACGGATCACGGAACCACCCTTACCGATCACATCCTTGATCTTCTCAGGATTGATCTTGATGGTGTGGATACGCGGTGCGAAATCGGAAATCTGGGCACGCGGAGCCTGGATAGCTTCATCCATCACTTTCAGGATGTGCAGACGAGCGCCACGAGCTTGCTTCAGCGCAATCTCCATGATCTCTTTGGTGATGCCTTCGATCTTGATGTCCATCTGCAGCGCGGTCACACCTTCGGTGGTACCGGCTACTTTGAAGTCCATGTCGCCCAGGTGATCTTCGTCACCCAGAATGTCGGACAGCACGACGAAACCTTCTTTTTCCTTCACCAGACCCATGGCGATACCGGCAACGGAGGCCTTGATCGGCACACCGGCATCCATCAGCGCCAGAGAGGAACCACAGACAGACGCCATGGAGGAGGAACCGTTGGATTCGGTGATTTCAGAGACCACGCGCACCACGTACGGGAACTCGGCGGCGCTCGGCATCACGGCAGCAACGCCGCGCTTGGCCAGACGGCCGTGACCGATTTCACGACGCTTCGGGCTACCCATCATGCCGGTCTCACCGACGCAGTATGGCGGGAAGTTGTAGTGCAGCATGAAGCGATCGGCACGGTTGCCGGTCAGCTCGTCGATGTTCTGGGCGTCACGCTCGGTACCCAGAGTGGCGACCACGATGGCCTGAGTTTCACCACGGGTGAACAGGGCAGAGCCGTGAGCACGGGGCAGAATACCGGTACCTACGCTCAGGGCGCGGATCATTTCCGGATCGCGACCATCGATACGCGGCTCACCACGTACTACGCGACCACGAACGATGCGGCTTTCCAGGCTGTGGAACTCTTCGCCGATCTTCTTGGCATCTTCTTCCACACCGGAAGCGATAACTTGCTCAACCACACGACCCTTGATGGCTGCGATGGTTTCGTAACGGACAGCCTTCTCGGTGATGCGATAGGCTTCACCCAGTTCGGCGCTCGCCAGCTCGGCAACCTTGGCTTTCAGCGCTTCGTTGACGGCAGGCGGAGTCCAGTCCCACGGCTTGGTGCCGACGGCAGCGGCAAACTCGTTGATCGCATTGATCACGGTCTGCATCTGCTCGTGACCGTATACCACGGCGCCCAGCATCACTTCTTCGGAAAGGATGGCCGCTTCGGACTCAACCATCAGCACGGCATTGGCAGTACCGGCAACCACCAGATCCAGATCGCTCTGCGGCAGTTCGGTAGTGGTCGGGTTCAGCACATACTGACCGTTCATGTAACCCACGCGAGCAGCACCGATCGGGCCGCCAAACGGGATACCGGAGATGGCCAGTGCAGCAGAGGCACCGATCATGGCAACGATGTCGGGGGATACGGCCGGATTCACGGACATTACGGTCGCAACGACCTGAACCTCATTGAGGAAGCCTTCCGGGAACAGCGGACGAATAGGACGGTCGATCAGACGGGAGATGAGGGTCTCGCCTTCGCTCGGACGGCCTTCACGACGGAAGAAACCACCCGGGATACGACCAGCAGCATAGGTACGCTCCTGGTAGTTGACGGTCAGCGGGAAGAAATCACGGCCGTGATCGGCCTCTTTCTTGCCGACTACGGTCACAAATACGCAGGTATCGTCCATGCTGACCATAACGGCCGCAGTGGCTTGACGGGCCATCACACCGGTTTCCAGAGTGACGGTGTGTTGACCGTACTGGAATGACTTTACAATAGGATTCACGTGAATTTCCTTTTTACAATTTGGCTCTTTAAATTCGCGCACAAGTATACTTGATTCGATGCAAAAGGTAAGCGGCGACGCGAATTCTGTGAGGCAGGCAACGGCTTGAAGAGCAATAAAAAAGGGGAACCTGACGGTTCCCCTTTTTCGCGAAATCTGATGGTCGATTAACGACGCAGACCCAGCTTGGCGATTAGAGCAGCATAACGCTCGGAATCTTTACGCTTCAGGTAGTCCAGCAGCTTACGACGCTGGGAAACCATGCGCAACAGACCGCGACGACCGTGGTGGTCCTTGGAGTGCTCTTTGAAGTGACCTTGCAGATGGTTGATCTGGGCAGTCAGCAGGGCAACTTGCACTTCGGGGGAACCGGTGTCGTTGGCGCAACGAGCGTTGTCAGCAACGATTTGAGCTTTGATCTCAGCATTTAGAGACATGGTAATACTCCAGTAGAGTGTTTAAAGGTTCACAGCCAATCTCTAATTCAGCCGTGAAATGAGGGCGGTATCATAATCGTCCCCGCCCCTTTTCGCAACGATAAAGAGGCGAAACGGGAAAGACGCGCTGATACCGCCTGAGGATCACTCCTCGTCGTGATAACGCACCAGTCGCTTGGGAGCGACGCGGCCATCATCATCAATCTCGCCAACCCCGATGAACTCGCGCTCCGGGCCGACCGTCATGCGAACCTGACCGCTTTGCGGCGCACCTGCCACCTGCACGGCCTGGCCCTGATTCACATAGGCAGCCACAACCGCCAGCATGTTCACCTCGGGCAAGCTTGCTACGGCGGTGTCCATCGGCAGCAACAGCGGATCCAGCTGCTCGCGCGGCGGGATGCTCTCGGCCTTGGCCTGCTCGAAGATGCACTCGAGTTGCTCCAGAGTCAGCATCCGCTCGTACGGATAACTGGCCACCTGGGTACGGCGCAACTGGGTCACGTGGGCGCCACAGCCCAGCACTTCACCCAGATCATCCACCAGAGAGCGGATGTAGGTGCCCTTGCTGCAGTGCACTTCAAGGCGCACCTCATCACCTTCAAAGCTCAGCAGTTTGAGCTCGAATACGGTGATGGGACGGGCTTCACGCTCGATTTCGATGCCTTCGCGGGCATATTCGTAGAGCGGACGGCCGTTGTGCTTGAGCGCGGAGTACATGGAGGGCACCTGCATGATGGGGCCGCGGAACTGGTCCAGCGCCTCGATCAGGGTTCCGACAGCCACGTTCACCGGACGGGTGGAGACCACCTCACCATCGGAGTCGCTGGTGTTGGTGCGCTCGCCCAGTTTGGCGGTCACCTCATAGCGTTTGTCCGCTTCCAGCAGATACTGGGAGAACTTGGTGGCCTCGCCGAGGCAGATCGGCAGCATGCCGGTCGCCAGCGGATCCAGTGCGCCGGTGTGACCGGCCTTGGCGGCGTTGTAGATGCGCTTGACCTTCTGCAACACATCGTTGGAGGTCAGGCCGGTCGGCTTGTCCAGCAGCAGAATGCCGTGCACATCACGGCCCTTGAAACGACGTCTTCGGGTCATCTCAGGCTTTATCCTCAGTCGTGTCATCCGGTGCGGATTCAGCTTCTTCGTCACGGCCGGATTCGGCCATGCGACGCTTGTCTTCACGCACAGTGTTGGTCACCAGGTTGGAGAGACGCATCCCCTCGACCAGGGTCTGATCGTAGTAGAAACGCAGCTCGGGCACCACGCGCAGACGCATGGCACTGCCCAGCAGACTACGGATATATCCGGCTGCTTCGGTCAGACCCTGCAAGCCTTCCTTGATACGCTCGGCATCATTTTCCAGCTGCAAGAAGGTGACGTAAATCTTGGCATAGTTGAGGTCACGGGACACTTCCACATCGGAAACGGTCACCATGCCGATGCGCGGGTCTTTCACCTCGCGCTGCAGGATCAGCGCAATTTCACGCTGGATCTGCTGTCCGACCCGACGGGTCCGGCTGAATTCTCTGGCCATATTCTATCCTGCGATAAAAGGGGGCCGCGGCCCCCTATTTTGTCTAACTCTCGGCTTACAGAGTCCGTTGGATTTCAACAGTCTCGTAAACTTCGATCTGGTCGCCTTCGCGCACGTCGTTGTAGTTCTTGACCGCGATACCACACTCGTAGCCGTTGCGAACTTCGTTGACGTCATCCTTGAAGCGGCGCAGGGATTCCAGCTCGCCTTCATAGATAACCACGTTGTCACGCAGAACGCGGATACGGTTGGAACGCTTGACCACACCTTCGGTAACCATACAGCCGGCAACGGCGCCGAACTTCGGAGACTTGAAGACGCTACGCACTTCAGCCAGACCGATGATTTCCTGACGATACTCAGGGGCCAGCTTGCCGCTCATGGCCTGCTTCACTTCGTCGATCAGGTCATAGATGACGGAGTAGTAACGCAGATCCAGGCTCTCGGATTCGAT
The DNA here is from genome assembly GCF_051920345.1 of Aeromonas sp. 102P. Lineage (NCBI taxonomy): Bacteria > Pseudomonadati > Pseudomonadota > Gammaproteobacteria > Aeromonadales > Aeromonadaceae > Aeromonas > Aeromonas sp. 102P. Next base: position 4,255,356 of record NZ_JBQBCZ010000001.1, read on the forward strand.
GACCTTGCGCGCAGATGCGTCGGCACGGACGTTGAAACCAACCAGGATGGCGCTGGAAGCAGCAGCCAGGGTCGCGTCGGTTTCGGTGATACCACCTACGCCGGAACCCACGATCTTCACCTTCACTTCGTCGGTGGAGAGTTTGACCAGCGCATCGCAGATCGCTTCCACAGAACCTTGTACGTCGGCCTTGATCACCACGTTCACTTCGGACACTTCGCCCTCGGTCATGTTGGCGAACATGTTTTCCAGCTTGGCCTTCTGCTGGCGAGCCAGCTTGACTTCGCGGAACTTGCCCTGACGGTAGAGCGCCACTTCACGGGCTTTCTTCTCGTCACGGACAACGGTGGCTTCGTCACCGGCAGAGGGAACGCCGGACAGACCCAGGATTTCCACCGGCAGGGACGGACCCGCTTCCTTGATCTCGCGACCCAGTTCGTCACGCATGGCGCGAACACGGCCGTACTCGAGACCACACAGCACGATATCGCCCTGACGCAGAGTACCTTCTTGTACCAGTACGGTAGCAACCGGACCACGACCTTTATCCAGGAAGGATTCGATCACGACGCCGTTGGCCATGCCGTCAACCACCGCTTTCAGCTCCAGTACTTCAGCCTGGATCAGGATGGCTTCCAGCAGGTCGTCGATGCCTTCGCCAGACTTGGCGGATACGTGCACGAACTGGCAGTCTCCACCCCAATCTTCGGACATGACGTTGTAACGGGCCAGTTCGGTCTTGACGCGATCCGGATCCGCTTCCGGCTTGTCGATCTTGTTGACCGCAACAACCAGCGGTACACCGGCAGCCTTGGCGTGCTGGATAGCTTCGATGGTTTGCGGCATCACGCCGTCGTCAGCTGCAACAACCAGAACAACGATATCGGTCGCCTTGGCACCACGAGCACGCATGGAGGTAAACGCCGCGTGACCCGGAGTATCCAGGAAGGTGATCATGCCACTGTCAGTCTGGACGTGGTAAGCACCGATATGCTGGGTAATACCACCGGCTTCGCCAGCAGCAACCTTGGCTTTACGAATGTAGTCGAGCAGCGAGGTCTTACCGTGGTCAACGTGACCCATGATGGTCACGACCGGTGCGCGCGGCTTGGCTTCGGAGGTCTCGTCACGATCGGACAGTACCGCCTCTTCCAGCTCGTTCTCACGACGCAGCACAACCTTGTGACCCATCTCCTCGGCGACCAGCTGAGCGGTCTCCTGGTCGATCACCTGGTTGATGGTGGCCATGGCACCCATCTTCATCATCACCTTGATGACTTCAACGCCCTTGACAGCCATCTTGTTGGCCAGCTCGGCCACAGTGATGGTCTCGCCGATGACGACATCGCGGTTCACCACGGCAGCCGGCTTGTTGAAACCGTGCTTCATGGCGTTCGGCATGGCAACCTTGCCGCGCTTGCCTTTACGGGCACGCGGGTTACGAGAGTCGCGATCATCTTCACGACGACCGGCTTTCTTCGGTGCCTTGGCAGCTGCGGCAGTGCGGCGGCTGGTCTCTTCTTTCCGATCCAACTCGTCTTCTGCGGCTTGCGCATGCTTGTTGGTGGTCAGATGGTAGTCGCTGCTCTCTTTGGCGCGAGCGGCCTCTTCTTCAGCCCAGCGGGCTGCGTTCTGTTCCGCCATGAGACGAGCCTCTTCGGCTTTCTTCGCGGCGAGTTCTTCAGCTTTTTTCAAAGCTGTTTGTTCCTGTTGGCGCTTCAGTTCTTCTGCTTCGCGCTTGGCCATCTTTTCTGCCTCTTGCTGAGCTGTGCTACTGGCTGCTTTGGCGGGCTGTGAAGCCTGTCGAGCCTTTGATTGTGCCTCGATCCGCGCCTTTTCCTCAGCTTCACGACGAGCTTGCTCAGCCTCACGGCGAGCCTTCTCTTCAGCTTCGAGGCGAGCCTTCTCTTCGGCCTCGCGACGAGCTTTTTCTTCTGCTTCCAAACGCGCTGTTTCCTCGGCTTCCGCCTGACGCTGTTCATCTTCCAGCGCCGAGCGTCTTACATAGGTGCGAGACTTGCGCACTTCTACCTGCACTTCCTTGTTCTTGCCGCCAGTCCCCTGAACACTGATGGTGCTCTTGGTCTTGCGCTGCAAGGTCATGCGGGCAGGAGCGGCGACCTCGTCACCTCCATGCTGTTTCTTCAGGTGTGCCAGCAGAGCCTGTTTCTCAGACTCGCTGACCATGTCGTCGGCCTTGCTCTTGCTGATACCGGCATCGACAAACTGCTGGAGAAGACGATCAACCGGTGTGTCGATGTCAGTGGCAAGTTGTTTGACTGATACTTCTGCCATTCATTTTCCTCCGTTTGATCTTACTCGGACTGCTCTTCTCCGAACCAACAGATATTGCGAGCAGCCATAATGAGCTCACCTGCCTTCTCGGCAGTCAGCCCTTCAATATCAGCAAGGTCATCGATACCTTGCTCAGCCAAATCTTCCAGAGTGCCCACGCCACGGCCCGCCAGAGCGTAAGCCAGTTCGCGGCTCAGACCGTTCAGATTGAGCAGCTCTTCGGACGGCTCAACGCCATCGAAAGACTCTTCTTTGGCCAGTGCCTTGGTAGTCAGGGCATCTTTGGCGCGCTTGCGCAGCTCTTCGACCATGTCTTCATCCAGACCGTCGATAGCCAGCAGCTCGTTGACCGGTACAAAGGCGATCTCTTCCAGGGTAGAGAAGCCCTCTTCCATCAGCAGCCCGGCGAAATCGTCGTCGATATCCAGAGTGCTGGTGAACAGGTTCATGATGCGGTCGTTTTCGGCCTGGTGCTTGGCACGCATGTCCTCAACGGTCATCACGTTCAGCTCCCAACCGGTCAGCTGGGATGCCAGACGCACGTTCTGACCATTGCGACCGATGGCCTGAGCCAGGTTGGCAGCTTCCACGGCGATATCCATGGTGTGGTTGTCTTCATCAACGATGATGGAGGCCACATCGGCAGGCGCCATGGCATTGATCACGTACTGGGCCGGGTTGTCATCGTACAGCACGATGTCGGCACGCTCACCGCTCAGCTCGGCGGAGACAGCTTGCACACGGGCACCACGCATACCGATACAGGCACCGATCGGGTCGATACGACGATCGTTGGTCTTCACCGCGATCTTGGCGCGGGAACCCGGATCACGGGCAGCGCCCATGATTTCGATCATCTCTTCACCGATTTCCGGTACTTCGATACGGAACAGCTCTTTCAGGAAGTCCGGGCTGGAACGGCTGACAAACAGCTGGGAACCACGGGCTTCCGGACGAACTGCGTAGAGCAGGCCGCGGACACGGTCGCCCGGACGGAAGGTTTCACGCGGCAGCATGTCATCACGGAAGATCACGGCTTCAGCATTGCTGCCCAGATCCAGGATGACGTTGTCGCGGTTGCTCTTCTTGACCACACCACTGATGATGGTGCCTTCTTTATCTTTAAACTGATCAACTACTTGTGAACGCTCGGCTTCACGCACTTTCTGCACGATAACCTGCTTGGCGGTCTGGGTAGTGATACGGTCGAAAGTCACAGAGTCGATCTGGTCTTCAACATACTCACCGATCTGGATTTCCGGCTGATCAATCTGCGCCGCTTCCAGGGTGATTTCAGCGTAAGGGTTCTCCATCGCGGCTTGATCAGCAACGACCACCCAACGACGATAGGTATCGTAGTCACCGGTCTTGCGATCGATCTCGACCCGAACTTCAATCTCGCCTTCATATTTCTTCTTGGTCGCAGTCGCCAGCGCGGTTTCCAGAGCCTGGAAAATCTTCTCGCGGGGTACCGCCTTCTCGTTGGATACTGCGTCAACGACCAGCAAAATCTCTTTATTCATATCCGATAGCCTCGTTAACCAAAGTTCGGCACTATGTTCGCTTTTTGGATATTGGTGAAAGCCAACACGTCGTCCTTACCATCTACTGTCAGGGTGATCATGTCGCCTTGCACAGCTTTGATTACGCCTTTGAACTTGCGGCGGTTGTTTGTTGCCATCCGAAGCGTTACCGCCGCCTCTTGGCCAACGTATTTTTCGAAATGGGCAACCTTGAACAGGGGACGATCCAGGCCGGGGGAGGATACCTCGAGGTAATACTCCTCGGTGATGGGATCTTCGACGTCCATGATGGCGCCAACCTGATGGCTGACCTCAGCACAGTTCTCGACAGTCACACCCTGCTCGCCGTCGATATAGACACGCAAGGTGGAGTGTTTACCCGCACGGATAAACTCAATACCCCAAAGTTCAAAACCCAAGGCAACGACCGGAGCCTCGAGCAGATCGGTCAAACGTTGTTCCAACGTAGCCAAAGTCACCCTCCGAAAAACAAAAAAAGGGCATAAAGCCCAGATAGAGATCGATTCAGAGTAAATCGCACATAACAAAAAGCCCCGATGTCAAATCGGGGCTTGGCGCTTTACCCTGATTGTCGCCTCGCAGCGACCGCCTTCCTGAGCGTAGGAAATGCGTGAAATTTGGTTGCGGGGGCCGGATTTGAACCGACGACCTTCGGGTTATGAGCCCGACGAGCTACCATGCTGCTCCACCCCGCGTCCGAAATCGTGCGAGATTATAGCCACTTCACTCTCTCGATACAAGACTGACTGGCTATAATACACTCGGTTTCCCGAGCTCACTACTTAATTGGTGCCGTGGGCGGGACTCGAACCCGCACACCCTAGAGCACTACCCCCTCAAGATAGCGTGTCTACCAATTCCACCACCACGGCAAAACTCTTACTCGGGAACGTCAGTATCTTTCTTCACTGGCGCTTTGGTCTGCTCAACCTGTTGGGTTTGTTGCAGATTTTCCCATTCACTACCCTGCTTTACCTTGTTGCTGGACATAGATCCGAGCACCAGGCTGATAACGAAAAACAGAGTAGCCAAAATTGCTGTTGTTCGGGTCAGGAAACTGCCTGAACCACCGGAGCCGAATACTGTGTTCGATGCCCCTGCGCCGAAGGAGGCGCCCATATCAGCCCCTTTACCTTGCTGAATCATCACCAGACCAATCAGAGCCAGTGAAACCAGCAGATAAACGACTAAAAGAATCTCGTACATTTAACTTGCACCCTTTGCCGCTTCAACAATTCCTAAAAACGCATCGCTATCAAGACTTGCTCCGCCAATCAGTCCGCCATCAATGTCGGGCTGGGCAAACAAATCTCTGGCGTTGCTCGGCGTTACGCTCCCACCATAGATGATTCTAACTTTCTCACCTATTACCGGAGTATCCTCCGCCAAGCGACCACGTATAAAGGAATGAACCTCTTGTGCCTGCTCGGGTGTGGCGCATTTACCTGTACCTACAGCCCAAATCGGCTCGTAGGCGATGATAGCATTATCGAAAGCCATCGCGCCATTTTTCTCTATGACGATATCCAGCTCTTCAGCGATCACCTCGAAGGCTCTTCTCGCCTGCCTTGCCGCGCCTGATTCACCTAAACAGAGGATGGGAATCAAGCCTGCCGCTCTGGCTGCCGCAAACTTCTCTGCGACGATAAAACTGGTCTCACCAAAGAGACGCCTGCGCTCGGAGTGCCCTACCAATACGTAACGACACCCTGCCTCAACCAGCATCTGACACGAGATTTCTCCGGTGTAAGCGCCAGCCGCGTGCTGACTCACATTCTGAGCCCCCAACCTTATTACCTTCTGCTCATTGAGCAGTGAAGCGCTAAAGTCGAGATGCACATGGGAAGGACAGAGAACCACGTCTACTTTTCCGTCAACGCCCTTCAGACACTGACTCGTAAACTGCTCTAACTGCGACCTACTACCGTGCAACTTCCAGTTGGCTGCTACAAACGGCTTGCGATGTCCCATCGGCAACTCCCTTGCGAAAGCGGGGCTGATAATATCCATAGGATGCTCAGCTGACAAGTGCTATTTTTAAATTTTTGAATCGTTTGAACAAGATACAACCAGAGCGGCTAAAAAGCCGCCCTATCTGTTCATTAAAACGCCGATTCAACCTGCTTGGCGATGCGCTGAGCCATGTCACGCACCTGCTGCTCATGCTCCCCTTCGACCATGACCCGAATCAGCGGTTCGGTACCTGATTTGCGCAACAGTACGCGACCACGGCCAGCCAGCTCCTGTTCCACCTTGGCAACCTCAGCCATGACAGCATCAGCGGCCAGCGGATCCTTGCCTTCGGCAAAACGAACATTCACCAGCACCTGCGGGAACTTGCTCATGCCGGAGCGCAGCTTGGCCAGCGGCATCTCGGCACTGCGCATGGCGGTAAGCACCTGCAAGGCGGCTACGATGCCATCACCCGTAGTGGTCTGATCCAGACAGATAATGTGGCCGGAGTTCTCGCCACCGATGCGCCAGCCCTTCTCTTCCATCATCTCCAGCACATAGCGGTCACCCACCTTGGCACGGGCAAACGGAATGCCCAGGGTTTGCAGCGCCAGCTCCAGACCCATGTTGGCCATCAGGGTGCCGACGACCCCCCCCTTGAGGCGACCATTGCGCAGGGCATCGCGGGCAATGATATAGAGGATCTCGTCGCCATCGATTAGATAACCGGTGTGATCCACCATGATCAGACGATCGCCGTCACCGTCGAATGCCACCCCGAGATCGGCCTTGCACTCCAGCACCTTGGCAACCAGCGCGTCAGGCGCGGTAGAACCGACACCATCATTGATGTTGAGACCATCCGGGGCACAGCCCATGGTGATCACGTCGGCACCCAGCTCGCGAAATACAGACGGTGCAATGTGGTAAGTGGCGCCGTGGCCACAGTCGACCACCATTTTCACCCCATCCAGATTCATGTGGGAGGGGAAGGTGCTCTTGCAGAATTCGATATAGCGACCGGCGGCATCATCAATGCGCACCGCTTTGCCAAGTTCGGCCGACTCGACACACTTGAGCTCGTGATCCAGCTCGGCTTCGATAGCCAGCTCGACATCATCAGGCAGCTTGGTGCCGTCGGCGGAGAAGAACTTGATGCCGTTGTCATAGAAGGGGTTGTGGGAGGCGCTGATGACGATGCCAGCTTCGGCACGGAATGTGCGAGTCAGGTAGGCAACCGCCGGCGTGGGCATCGGCCCCATCAGAATGGCCTTGAGGCCTGCCGCGGAGAGCCCCGCTTCCAGCGCGGATTCCAGCATGTAACCGGAGATGCGGGTATCTTTGCCAATCAGCACCTTTTTGGTGCCCTTCTTGGAGAGCACCTTGCCGGCAGCCCAACCCAATTTCATTACAAAATCAGGGGTGATCGGGTATTCGCCAACCTTGCCGCGTACACCATCGGTACCGAAATACTTTCTTGCCATTGTCTGTTCTCTTTATTATCTGGAAATAAAATCTTGTCCCGTCATTGCCAGCCAACCGACGCGCAATGCGTCCATGGTCTCCCTTACATCGTGTACCCTGATGATGCGAGCCCCATGCTGCATACCGATAAGGGCGCATGCCAGACTGCCCGCCAGACGCTCATCCACCGGACGGCCCAGCAGGTTGCCTATCATAGACTTTCGCGACATCCCCACCAATAGCGGCAAGCCATAATCAAGCAGTTCCTTTTGAGCCGCCAACAGCTGATAGTTGTGTGCAAGGGTTTTGCCAAAGCCATATCCCGGATCCAGCAACAGCTCTTCACGACGGATCCCGACCGCCAGACAAGCCGCAATACGCTCATCAAAGAAGGCGCGTACCTCCCCGATCAGGTCGTCATAGTGCGGCTCGACCTGCATGGTTCTCGGCTGCCCCTGCATATGCATCAGACAGACCGGAACCCGAGCTTCGGCCGCGGCTTGCAGTGCTCCAGGTTCTTGCAGTGCCCGCACATCGTTAATCAGATGGGCTCCCGCCTTGCAACCCTCCCGCATCACCGCCGCTTTGGAGGTATCGAGGGAGATCATCACATCCAGCTCACGGACCATCTGTTCCACGACAGGAATGACCCTGTCCAGCTCCTCCTGCTCGCTCACTTCGGGCGCACCAGGGCGGGTTGACTCGCCACCGATGTCGATGAGGGTCGCACCGTCAGAGACCATCTGACGCGCATGGGCCATTGCCCGTTCAAACTGGTTGAAATTACCGCCATCAGAGAAGGAGTCGGGCGTCACATTGAGGATCCCCATCACATGGGGACGATCGAGGGAGAGGCTGAGCCCCTTGCTGGTTAACTGCATTTTCACGTCCATCTGATAAAGAAAAACCCCGGGCAAGCCCGGGGTTTGGAGAGTCACAATTATTTGGCCGGAGCGTCGTTGGCTTTGTCGATAGTGACATCCGCCACCGGTGCAGCCTCATCGGCAGGCTTGGCCTCGGCAGCCACAGTGGAACCGCCTTGCGGGGTATCACCGTGCTCGTCATGCCAGTTGCTCGGAGCACGTACCTCGCGACGCGCCATCAGATCATCGATCTGTTTGGCGTCGATGGTCTCGTACTTCATCAGCGCATCTTTCATGCTGTGCAACACGTCCATGTTATCCAGCAGGATCTGCTTGGAACGGGCGTAGTTGCGGTCGATGACCTGCTTGACCTCGGCATCGATGACACGAGCGGTATCGTCGGACATGTGCTTGGCCTTGGCCATGCTGCGACCGAGGAACACCTCACCATCTTCTTCCGCGTAGAGCATTGGGCCGAGACGCTCGGACATACCCCACTGGGTCACCATCTTGCGTGCAATGTCGGTCGCTCGCTCGATGTCGTTGGAAGCGCCAGTAGAAACCTTCTCGGCACCATAGATCAGCTCTTCTGCCAGGCGACCGCCATACAGGCTGGAGATCATCGACTCCAGATGCTGCTTGGAGTGGCTCCAGCGATCCTGCTCCGGCAGATACATGGTCACACCCAGCGCACGACCACGCGGAATGATGGAGACCTTGTAAACCGGGTCATGATCCGGAACCAGACGACCAATGATGGCGTGACCGGCTTCATGATATGCAGTCATCTCTTTTTCGGACTCTTTCATCACCATGGAGCGGCGTTCCGCACCCATCATGATCTTGTCCTTGGCCTTCTCGAACTCGGCCATGGAGACCACTCGGCGGCTCTCGCGGGCAGAGAAGAGGGCTGCTTCGTTGACCAGGTTGGCCAAATCCGCACCGGAGAAACCGGGGGTACCACGGGCAATCAGCGCCGGATTAACATCATCCGCCAACGGAACTTTGCGCATGTGCACTTTCAGGATTTGCTCGCGACCACGGACATCCGGCAGACCGACCACAACCTGACGGTCGAAACGGCCCGGACGCAGCAGTGCCGGATCCAGTACGTCAGGACGGTTGGTGGCTGCGATGACGATGATGCCTTCATTGCCTTCAAAACCATCCATCTCGACCAGCATCTGGTTAAGAGTCTGCTCACGTTCATCGTGACCACCACCCAGACCGGCGCCACGCTGGCGACCGACCGCATCAATTTCATCGATGAAGATGATGCAGGGGGAAGATTTCTTGGCCTGTTCGAACATGTCACGCACCCGGGAGGCACCGACACCGACGAACATCTCCACGAAATCGGAACCTGAGATGGTGAAGAACGGCACCTTGGCCTCGCCCGCAATGGCCTTGGCCAGCAAGGTCTTACCGGTACCGGGAGGACCAACCAGCAGCACACCGGTCGGGATCTTGCCGCCCAGTTTCTGGAATTTGCTCGGGTCGCGCAGATAGTCGACCAGCTCCTTCACCTCTTCCTTGGCTTCATCGCAACCAGCTACATCGGCAAAAGTGGTCTTGATCTGATCTTCACTCATCAGGCGAGCCTTGCTCTTGCCGAACGACATGGCACCTTTGCCACCGCCGCCCTGCATCTGACGCATGAAGAAGACCCAGACACCGATCAGCAGCAGCATCGGGAACCAGGAGATGAAGATAGAGGTCAACAGAGACGGCTCTTCCGGCTTCTCGCCCATCACTTTGACATTGTGATTGAGCATGTCGTTGAGCAGCTGGGGATCCGGCGCAGGGATGATGGTGGTGAATCGTTCACCAGTACGCTTGACGCCATTAATGACCTTACCGTCCATCCGCACTTCACGGATCTGCTCTTGGGTCACCTCTTTAACGAAGCTGGAATAGTCCAGCTGGCGACTGGTGGTATCGCTGGGGCTGAAGCTATTGAACACCGACATCAAAACGACGGCGATGACCAGCCACAGGATTAAGTTTTTCGCCATGTCACTCAAATCAGTAACCTCGCAGACTGACAGTTAACGATGAAGGTTAGGGTACTACAGTTTAAAACCGGTAGCCACAATGTAGACTTCCCGTGATCTGGCGCGGGATGAGTCTGGTTTACGAATTTTGACAGCGGAGAAAAGTTTACGAATTTCATTGAGATAGGCATCAAAGCCCTCTCCCTGAAACACCTTCACTACGAAACTGCCGTCACTACGCAATACCTGATTGCACATGTCCAGCGCCAGCTCGACCAGATACATGGCGCGAGCCTGATCCACCTGCTGGGTACCGCTCATGTTGGGCGCCATATCAGACATCACGACATCGACCTTGTCGGGACCCACTCGCTCCAGCAAAGCGCCGAGTACAGTTTCCTCCCGAAAGTCCCCTTGCAGGAAATCGACACCAGCAATGGGATCCATCGGCAAAATGTCACATGCGATGACGCGACCCGAATCACCAACCTGTTCAACCGCGAACTGGGACCAACCACCGGGGGCAGCTCCCAAATCCACTACGGTCATGCCATGTTTCAGCAAGCGATCCTTGCCCTGGATCTCGTCAATCTTGAAAACAGCACGAGAACGCAGGCCCATTTTCTGGGCTTTTTTGACGTATTGATCGTCGAAATGTTCTTTTAACCAGCGAGTTGAACTGGGGGAACGTTTTTTCTGGGTCATGATAATCGACTTTAAAAAACCACAAGGGTTATTAGTATTAAGGGCTAAGTGGGGGTAGAATACGCCCCTTTCAACCCTGACTTATGAAGAAATTGCGATGATTCTCAACAATAAACAGAAACAGTACCTCAAGGGCCTTGCCCATAGCCTCAAGCCTGTCGTCCTGCTGGGTCAGCATGGTCTGACCGAAGGTGTACTGGCCGAGATCGATCTGGCACTGAACCATCACGAGCTGATCAAGGTTAAGGTTGCCTCTGAAGATCGCGAAATGAAACAACTGGTTATGGATGCTATCGTCCGTGAAACCGGTTCAATCAAGGTGCAAAGCATGGGCCATGTGCTGACCATTTATCGTCAAGCCAACGAACCCAAAATCCAGCTGCCCCGCAAGTAAAAGGAAAGAGCATCGCTCTTTCCTTATTCCACTTCTTCCCGAGTCGCTTGCCAAAGTAGTCGCAAAGCCCTTAACCTGCGATGAATACTTCCGGACACGCATTATGGCTCACCATCCTATTCTGACCGACGATGAGCTGGCCATGCTGCGGGACTTGGGGAGCAATCAGGACACCCATGTTCTGAGTGGTCACCTCGATGCCCCCATGCTTGGCTTGCTGCAAAAAGCCGAACACCTTGTACTCGAAGCCCGCTTCGCAGGCCATCAGCTGCGTTTTCCCCTGAGCTTTACCCAAGGGGAAGATGGCTTCGTCGAGCCCCGCTTATCTGCACCGGTCATCAGGGAGCTGGGGTTTGCCCAACCACGCGCCTGGCGTCTCACCCAAAAAGCCAAGCTATGCAGCGAGCGGGGCCTGTTTCAGGTACTCAGCCTCTCCCTCAACGGCCTCATCGTGGAAAATTTGCCAATCGACATGGTGGCCGATACCCCCATCAACGGCGAGCTCTGCATCGAGCAAGAGGACCCTCTTCCACTGCAGGGACGACTGGTAAGGCGCATCAAAGTCAATGCCGACCATGCCACCTGGGCACTGAGCTTTCAGATGAGCGAAAACAACATCGAACGGCTGCGCCACTGGTTGTTTCAGCGTCATCAGGACGCCTTTACCGAGGCGTATCTGTCCTGATTTTTATCAATAATCACATAGATAAAGACAAACAGGGGAGCGCAAGCCCCCCTGTTTCATTGTCTGTAGCATTCGCTTAGATATAAGCGACTTCCAGTACTTCGTATTCCACATCGCCAGCAGGTGTCTTGACGATTGCAACATCGTCCACTTCCTTGCCAATCAGGGCGCGGGCAATGGGGGAATTGACAGAGATGAGGTTCTGTTTGATATCAGCCTCATCATCACCCACGATGCGGTAAACCACCTCTTCCTCTGTCTCGCTCTTGAGCAGTGTCACCGTCGCGCCAAAAATAACGCGGCCGTTGTTGGTCATCTTGGTGACATCGATCACCTGCGCATTGGAGAGCTTGGCTTCAATCTCCTGAATGCGGCCTTCACAGAACCCCTGCTGCTCGCGAGCGGCATGGTATTCGGCGTTTTCCTTCAGGTCGCCGTGCTCACGGGCATCGGCAATCGCTTCGATAATCTGGGGACGAAGCTCGGTCTTGAGATAATCGAGCTCTTCGCGCAGCTTCTCAGCGCCGCGAACAGTCATCGGAGTATGATTCATAGTCGAAACCTGGGTTGCTTGAAAATAGAAACTGCGGCCATCTGCAAGGAGGCCGCAGCAATCGGTTCGGATGAGGCATCTTAATATGAAGCCAACACAAAATCCACGTCAGCCCCCTGATGCAGATCCCACTTGCGTCATCGGCATTCCCCTCGCTTACTTCCCTTCCGGTACGGAAATTGGGGACGAAACAGTCGGCTTGCCCTGCATGATGGCGATCTCCACCCGCCGGTTCATCCGACGATTTTCCGGGGTGGTATTGGGCACCAGTGGCTGGGAATCCGCCATCCCCTGCACCACCAGTCGCCCCTGATCAAAACCGGGGACCTTCAGCATCTGGTGCGCCACCGCCACCGCCCGTTGCGACGACAGCTCCCAGTTGGACTGGAACAGCTCATCTTCGGTCGCCACGTTGTCGGTGTGACCAGAGATGGTGATTTCACCCGGCACATCCTTGAGCAGGGTCGCTACCTTGCGAATGACCGGCCAGAACTGGGGCTGCAGAAACGCCGAACCGGCCGGGAAAGACGCTTTTTCCCTGATCCGGATGATGATCTGCTGGCCCAGCGCCTCAATTTCGATGGCGCCATCCTGGATCTGATCTTTCATCTGCTCGGCGAGGGCTTTGGCCAGGGTATTGGACTGTTCTTGCGCCTTCTTCGCATCCTGCGCGGTATCGCCCCCCGTCTGTTTGCCATCACTCTTGTCCTGACCACCTGCCTGATCCGACTCGCCGGGCAGAAACTCCAGTTCGGTCTGGGTCAGATCGATGGTCTGCTGCATCACGGTATCAATTGGCGTGGGTTCCGGGCGACCGGGCCTGAACTCCTGGGCAATCACCGAGGTCCCCTTGGGAATATCTTTCACCTCAAGGATGTTCTGTACCCCGAATGCCTTGTCCATGGAACCGGCTATCTGCTTGAACTTCTGCACATCCATCTCGGCAAAGGAGAGCAATAGCACGAAGAAGCACATCAGCAGCGACATCAGGTCGGCAAAGGTTCCCATGTAACCAGGGAGCCCTGGTGGCGGGCACTTGCAATCAGACATAACGCCCCCTATTCGGTGCCGGTATTACGTTTGGACTGGTTCAGATAGTTTTGCAGCATGGACTGGATCACCCGCGGGTTCTGGCCATCCTGAATCCCCATAATGGCATCAAGGATCAGGGTACGACAGAGCTTCTCCTCTCCGCTGCGCAGCTCCAGCTTGTCGGCAATCGGGATAGCCAACATATTGGCCTCTATCGCACCGTACAGGGTGGTAAGCAAGGCCACCGCCATCGCCGGCCCGATCGACTTGGGGTCACTCATGTTGGCCAGCATGGCCACCAGACCCACCAACGTACCTATCATCCCCATAGCAGGGCCCAGATCCCCAAGGGTACGGAAGACCTTGATGGCAATGACATGACGCTCGGCTGTCAGGTCGATATCCTTTTCCATCACGGCACGCACCACTTCGGCATCGTGACCATCCACCAGCATGTCGATCCCTTTTTTCATAAATGCATTGGGGATCTCTGCGGCCTCCAGCGCCAGAAAGCCCCCTTTGCGAGCCGCGTCAGCCAGTTCAACGGCTTTGGTAATCAGGTCTTCAAGCTTGTCGCCCTTGTACATAAAGGCTTTACCCGCCACCTTGAATGCCATCAGGAACTGGCCAAGGTTGAACTTCATCATGGCGATGAAGATTGATCCCAATACAGTGATGTAGACCGATGGCATATCAACATACATGCTCATGGGGCCACCCAGCAGCATGCCGTACACCACCACCCCGAAACCCAGCACTATCCCTATCAGACTGCCTAGATCCACGTCCCTACTCCTGTCACCGGTTCTTATGTCTATTTATAGTCTGTTGAATTTTCTGCTATTGCGACCCATGCGGCAAGCATGCATCCACTGAGAATGATGGCTCATTATCGGCCAGTTTAGCGAGAGTTTGAGGGGGCAATGCTTTTCTGCCTCCCCCCTGTGGACGGTCGATGTTAATATAAGCCGTTTTTTTCAATCCCCGAGGATGGACATGGCCAGTAAAAAAATCGACCGTCTGAGTTTTGATGCCACTCTGGAAGAGCTGGAAACCATCGTTCATCAGCTGGAACAAGGTTCCCTACCCCTGGAAGAGGCACTCAAGCAGTTCGAGCAGGGCGTTCATCTGGTTCGGGCCGGTCAGCAGAAGCTGGAACTGGCCGAACAGAAGATCCAGATCCTGCTCAGTCAAGCCGATGGCAGTGACCAGCTCGCCACCTTCCAGCCAGAACAAGGAGAGGAGTGAGTGGCGCTGGACCATTTTTCCCGTCTGCATCGTCAGCGTATTGACGACTGTCTGTCAGCACAACTTGAATCCTTGCCCGCCATGGCGCCGCGTCTGCGCGATGCCATGAGTTATGGCCTGCTGCTGGGCGGCAAACGGGTTCGCCCGTTTCTGGTCTACGCGGTCGGCGAGATGCTGGGCGTCAAGAGCGAACTGCTGGATGGCCCTGCGGCTGCCGTGGAGTGCATCCACGCCTACTCCCTGCTGCACGATGACCTGCCCGCCATGGATAACGACGACCTGCGTCGTGGTCAGCCAACCGTTCACAAGGCGTTTGACGAAGGAACCGCCATTCTGGCCGGTGATGCTCTGCAGACCCTGGCGTTCTCCATTCTGGCCGATCACCCCATGCCCGACTCCTTGATGGCCAACCGGGTGCGGATGCTGAGTACCCTCGCCCGCGCCTCCGGCTATCTGGGTATGTGTGGCGGCCAGGCGCTGGATCTGCAGGCCGAAGGGCGCCAGATCACGCTTACCGAACTGGAGCAGGTACACCGCCACAAGACCGGTGCGCTGATTGAATGCGCCGTGGCGCTCGGCGCCCTGTGCAAAGCCGATGTCGATGACGACACGCTTGCTGCCCTGCAAACCTACGCCGCCGCGATTGGCCTCGCCTTTCAGGTGCAGGATGACATCCTCGACATCACAGGTGATACCGCCACCTTGGGCAAGCCGCAAGGTTCTGACCTGGCGCTGGAGAAAAGTACCTATCCGGCCCTGCTCGGACTCGAAAATGCCCGTGAGCTGGCTCGCGAACTGCATGGGAAAGCCTTAACAGCCCTGCAATCCTTGCCCTACAATACCGACATTCTGGAAGCGTTTGCCGATTACATCATCGAGCGAACCCACTAAACGCTGGATAACAGTAACAATATGAGCGTTGATATTAGCAATTTCCCCAACCTGGCCCTCGCGGACACTCCGGTCGAGCTGCGTTCCTTGCCCAAAGATCGGCTGCCGGTGCTGTGCAACGAGCTGCGCGAATATCTGTTGCGCTCTGTCAGCCGCTCCAGCGGACACTTTGCCTCCGGTCTCGGCACGGTCGAACTGACCGTGGCCCTGCACTACGTCTACAACACCCCGTTCGATCGGCTGATCTGGGATGTGGGCCATCAAGCCTATCCCCACAAGATCCTGACCGGGCGCCGTGACCAGATCCACACCATCCGGCAGAAGGATGGCCTGCACCCCTTCCCCTGGCGCGGCGAGAGCGAGTACGACGTGCTCTCCGTCGGCCACTCCAGCACCTCCATCGGTGCGGCGCTCGGTATGGCGGTCGCCGCCGAGAGTGAAGGGCTGGGTCGCAAGGTCGTTGCAGTGATCGGTGACGGTGCCATTACCGCCGGGATGGCCTTTGAAGCGCTCAACCACGCCGGCGATGTCCATAAAGACATGCTGGTGATCCTCAACGACAACGAGATGTCCATCTCAGAGAATGTCGGCGCGCTCAACAACCATCTGGCCCGGGTCATGTCCGGCAAGCTCTACACCACCATCCGCGAAGGTGGCAAGAAGGTGCTGGCGGGCCTGCCACCGGTCAAGGAGCTGGCCAAGCGGGCCGAAGAGCACCTCAAGGGGATGGTTGTGCCCGGCACCCTGTTCGAGGAGTTCGGCTTCAACTATATCGGCCCCATCGACGGTCACGATATCGAGGCACTGGTCGAGACCCTGCGCAACATGCGCAACCTCAAGGGCCCGCAACTGCTGCACGTCAAAACCAAGAAGGGCAAGGGTTACGAGCCGGCGGAGAAAGACCCCATCGGCTATCACGCCGTGCCCAAGTTCAATCCTGACGATTGCTCCCTGCCCAAGGCGAGCAGCGCCAAACCCACCTTCTCCGCCATCTTTGGCCAGTGGCTGTGCGACATGGCGGCCAAAGACGAGAAGCTGGTCGGTATCACCCCTGCCATGCGCGAAGGCTCTGGGCTGGTGAAATTCAGCCAGCAATATCCGGATCGCTACTTCGATGTGGCCATTGCCGAGCAACATGCAGTCACGTTCGCTGCGGGTCTTGCCATCGCCGACAAGAAGCCGGTGGTGGCCATCTATTCGAGCTTCCTGCAGCGCGCCTACGATCAGGTGATCCACGACGTGGCGCTGCAAGATCTGCCGGTGCTGTTCGCCATCGACCGGGCCGGTCTGGTGGGCGCCGATGGCCCGACCCATCAGGGGGCGTTCGACATCAGCTTCCTACGCACCGTGCCCAACATGGTGGTGATGACGCCCTCCGACGAGAACGAATGCCGCCAGATGCTCTATACCGGCTATCTCCATCAGGGCCCTGTCGCAGTGCGCTATCCGCGCGGCAGCAGCCTGAGCGACGCCCCCATCTCGTCAGAGATGCAGGCACTGGAGCTTGGCAAGGGACGAATCCTGCGAGAGGGCAAGGGCACTGCTATTCTGGCCTTTGGTACTCTGCTGCACCACGCCAAAACGGCCGCAGAGGCACTGGATGCCACTCTGGTGGACATGCGCTTTGTCAAACCGATGGATGAGGCGCTGGTGCTGTCGCTGGCGGCCAGCCACGATCAGTTCGTCACCATCGAAGACAACGCTATCATGGGCGGCGCCGGTTCGGCGGTGAACGAACTGCTGATGCGCAGCAAGCAGTGCAAGTCGGTGCTCAACCTCGGCCTGCCGGATCGCTTCGTCGAACAGGGCACCCAGCAGGAGATCTATGCCCTGCTCGGTCTGGACGATGCAGGCATCCAGCGCAGCATCGAAAGCTGGCTGCAAGCCTGATAACGCTTAAAGCTATCAAACAAAAGAAGGGCGCCTCACTGGCGCCCTTCTTATTTTGCGTTTCTGACTTGGATTACCCTTTGTAGATCTTGGGGTTAAATACATCCCGCAGCCAGTCGCCCAGCAGGTTGATGACCAGCACCAGCACCACCAGACAGATACCCGGGAAGGCGGTGATCCACCAGGAGCCGGAGAAGATGTAGTTGAAGCCGACGCTGATAAGCGAACCGAGCGAGGGCTGATCAACCGGCATTCCCAGACCGAGGAAGGAGAGTGCCGCCTCGCTCATGATGGCGTTGGCCACCTGCACGGTGGAGATCACCAGAATGGGCGACAAACAGTTGGGCAGAATGTGGCGGAACATGATGCGCGGGGCGCGGAATCCCATCACCTTGGCTGCTTCCACATACTCCTTCTTCTTCTCCGCCAGCACAGAGGCGCGCACGGTACGGGCATACTGCGGCCACTCGGCGATACCGATGATCACCACCAGCATCATGATGGCGAACTTCGAGTAGAACTCGGAGCCAAAGGTTGCCTGAAATATGGCGGAGATGATGATCGCCACCATCATGGTGGAGAACGACAACTGCACATCGGCAAAGCGCATCAGCAGGTTGTCGATGCGGCCACCGAAGTAACCGGCAATCAGACCGATGACGATACCGAGCACCAGCTGCAGCGCCACCGCAAACAGACCGATAGTGAGGGAGATACGGGCGCCATAGAGGATGGTGCTCCAGATATCCCGCCCCTGGTTGTCGGTACCGAGCCAGAAGCGCTCCTCGCCGCCTTCGAGCCAGGAGGGGGGCAACTCGGCATCCATCAGATCAAAACTGGTCTGGTCATAGACGTTGTGCGGAGCGAGCCAGGGCGCCAGCAGCGCCGCCAGCACGAACACCACAAACACCGCAAAGCTGAACATGGCTACCTTGTCCCGCAGGAAGTAGTAGACGATGTCAGAGTTCTTGAAACGTGCCCAACGGCTTGGGCTTGCAGTTACAGCATTAGTCATGCGCTTACCCCTTGGCAGTCAGGTTAACGGTCGGGTTAATCAACCCGTAGAGCAGGTCGACCAGAGTATTGGTCACCACGAAGATCAGTCCCACGAAGATGACGTAGGCGGTGATGAGGGGCGTATCGACCCGGTGGATCGCCTCGAGGAACAGGAAGCCGGTGCCCGGCCACTGGAACACGCTCTCGGTCAGGATGGTGTAGGCCACCATGGTGCCGATCTGCACCCCACCGACGGTAATGACTGGCAGCATGGTGTTCTTCAGAGCGTGCTGATAGTAGACCTTGTTGTTGTCCAGCCCCTTGGCGCGGGCGAATTTGACGTACTCGGAGGAGAGCTGCTCCAGCATCTCGGAGCGCACCAGCCGGATAAACAGCGGTAGCATGATGGAAGAGAGCGACACCGCCGGCAGGATCAGGTGCAGGATGCCATCCCAGGTAAAGAAGCCCGACTCCCAGCCCAGCAGGTTACGGGTCTCGCCGCGGCCATAGGCCGGCAGCCAGCCCAGCTGGATGGAGAAGAGGTACATCAGCATGATGGCGGTCAAAAATACCGGGATCGAAATGCCGATGCTGCTCCCCGCCATGATGATCTTGGTGGGAATGCTGCGCGGGCGGATCGCCGAATAGACACCGAGTGGAATGGAAACCACCACGATGATGAGCGCGGCAGCAAAAACCAGCTCAAGGGTAGCCACCAGCTTGTCGAGGATCACCTCGAGAGCGGGTCGCTTGAAGAAATAGGAGGTGCCCAAATCCCCATGCACCGCATTTTTCAGAAAGCGGCTGTATTTGATGAGGAAGGGATCGTTAAGGCCCATCTTCTCGCGCAACTCGTGACGCTGGGCTTCGGAGACGGATTGTCCCACCAGCTCACGCAACGGGTCACCCAGGTTGTCCTGGATGGAGAAGGCGACCAGGCTGATGACGAACATCACTATCACGGCCTGATAGAACCGTTTCAGCAGGAATGTAAACATGCTTGTCCTTCTACGTGGCCTGTGTCGTGGCACAGGCTTCTGTTAGTGGGCGGAGTGACCAGCTGACCACCCCGCCCCGTCCTTCCTTAGCGCTTCTCTTACTTGCTGACCACCAGGTCACCCAGGTAAGGGAAGTTCATCACGTTGACCACCGGCTTGATGTCGACGTTCTTCTTGGCGCCATAGGCCAGATCTTCCCAGTGCAACGGCACGTAGGCAGCATCTTCGATCAGCATGGCTTCGACCTTCTTCAGCATCTCGGCACGCTTGGCCGGATCGGTCTCGGCGTTGGCATCCATCACCAGCTTGTCAGCTTCGGCGTTGGCGTAACCGGCGCAGTTGTACTGACCCATACCGGTCTTGGCATCCTTGGTGAAGGTCAGGAACTCGAAGAAGTTCGCGGTATCTTCGGTGTCGGAGTGCCAGCCAATCAGCTGCATGTCCGCGGCGCACTTGTCAAACTCGGGCCAGTACTGGGCCACCGGCATGGTCTTCAGATCCACCTTGATGTTGATCTTGGCCAGCATGGCGGAGACAGCCTGGGCAATCTTGACGTCGTTGACGTAGCGGGCAGCCGGGGAGATGAAGGTCATCTTGAAGCCTTTCTCGTAACCGGCCTCTTTTATCAGCTCCTTGGCCTTGGCCAGATCATACTGGGGCACCAGCGCCTCGTTGTGACCGGCATAGCCTTTCGGGCTCAGCTGACCAGCAGGGGTACCGAAGCCCTTGTTGATCTTCTCGACAATGCCCACCTGGTTGATGGCGTAGTTGATCGCCTGACGCACGCGCTTGTCTTTCAGTGCCGGGTTGGTGTTCTGGTTCAGCTCGATGATGATGGCGCGGGTACCGGACAGGGTGACCAGCTGGGAGTCCTTGCCATTCTTCACGCGCTCCAGATCGTTCGGCGCAACCGGATAGATCATGTCCACGTCGCCACCCAGCAGGGCTGCAACACGGGTCGCATCTTCCTTGATGGGCACCACGGTCAGGTTCTCGACGTTACCCTTGGAGGCCTTGTCCCAATAGTTGGCGTTGCGGGCATAATCGAGCTTCACACCCTGCTCGCGGAACTTGACGGTGAACGGGCCAGTACCGGAGACATTGGTCGAGGCAAAGGAGTCGCCATTCTTGACGATCTCGGCCTTGTCTTTGCCCGCTTCGGTCTTGCCGGTATAGAACTTGGAGTCCATCGGGAAGATGTAGGTGACGGTCTGCAGCACCAGCGGGAAGGGCTTGGCGGTGATCAGATCGACGGTGTAGTCATCGACCTTCTTCACTTCGCTGATGGGATCGAAGATCGCCTTGAAGTCGACGGAGGATTTCAGGCGGTTAACGGTCCACACCACATCATCGGCGGTAAAATCGTTACCGGAATGGAACTTGACCCCCTTGCGCAGGTGGAAGCGGACGGTCTTGTCGTCAATACGCTCATACTTCTCGGCCAGACGGGGCTCGAACTGCAAGTCCTGGGTGTAACGCATCAGGGGATCGAATACCAGGTGCGACATCTCCAGAGTCTGACCGGAAAGCTGCTCCTGCGGATCCAGCGAAGTGGCGTCAGAAGCGACACCCACCTTGATATCAGCGGCTGAGACACTGAAGGCGAAACCGGCGGCAAACAGCGCCAGGGCAATCTTGGACAATCCTTTCTTCATCTTGTTCTCCATGCTTTTGGCTTTCTTATGACACTTTTTTTGACAAGCAGACCGGCGCACCGGCGCTCTCCTAGCTTGCGATTTCCAGCCCCTCGCGGGACATTCCCTTGAACTCCGGCATGAGGGAGATCAGCTTGCGGCTGTACTCATGCTCGGCATTGGTAAAGAGTTTCTCGGTCTCGGCCACTTCCACCAGATGACCGTGCTGCATCACCCCGATGCGGTCGCACATCTGGCGGATCACCGGCAGATCGTGGCTGATAAACAGCATGGTGAGCTTGAGCTCCTGCTGCAGATCCTTGAGCAGGTTGAGGATCTGGGCCTGCACCGACACATCCAGTGCCGAGGTCGGCTCGTCGCAGATAAGGAAGCGCGGGCGAGTGGCCAGAGCGCGGGCAATGGAGATACGCTGGCGCTGACCGCCGGAGAACTCGTGGGGATACTTGACCCCGGCACCACGACCGAGACCCACATGATCCAGCAGATCGCCGACAATCCCCTCAATCTGGCTCTCGCTGCTCGCCAGCTGATGGAAGCGGATCGGCTCGGCAATGATGTCGCGCACCTTCATCCGCGGGTTCATCGACGAATAGGGGTTCTGGAACACCATCTGCATCTGGCGACGCAGCGGGCGACGCTCGCGCTCGCTCTTGAGAGCTGTCAGGTCGATTCCCTCAAAGAAGATTTTGCCGCTATCAGGCGGATAGAGACCGGTGATGGCGCGGGCAATAGTCGATTTGCCGGAGCCCGATTCCCCCACCAGACCGAAGGTCTCCCCTTCGAAGATCTCGAAGCTGATGTTGTTGCAGGCGCGCACATACTGGCGGCGGCTCGGGAAGATGGAGTCCTTGGTGACGAACTTCAGATCGACGTTCTCCACCCGCAGCAGCGCCCC
Source organism: Aeromonas sp. 102P (assembly GCF_051920345.1). Classification (NCBI taxonomy): domain Bacteria; kingdom Pseudomonadati; phylum Pseudomonadota; class Gammaproteobacteria; order Aeromonadales; family Aeromonadaceae; genus Aeromonas; species Aeromonas sp. 102P. Next base: position 4,277,411 of record NZ_JBQBCZ010000001.1, read on the forward strand.
TTCATAGGCACGCTCGTCCTGACTCTGGCCGAGCCAGTGGGTCTTGAGGTCGATATTGGTATCCGGCGCACTGGCATCCTCGATATAGGAGACCAGCGGGAAACGCACCAGCTTCACATCGGAGCGGGGTACCGCCGAGATGAGGCTGCGGGTATAGGGGTGATTGGGGCTGCCCAGCACCTGTTCGGTCAGGCCGAACTCCACCAGATCGCCGCGATACATCACCGCCACCTTGTCGGTAACGTTGGAGACCACGCCCATGTCGTGGGTCACCAGCATGCAGCCCACCTGACGCTCTTTGCAGAGGGCGCGGATAAGCTGGAGGATCTGATCCTGAATGGAGACGTCCAGCGCCGTGGTCGGCTCATCGGCGATGATCAGCTCCGGATCGCAGGAGAGCGCAATGGCGATAACCACCCGCTGACGCATGCCACCGGAAAACTGGTGTGGATACTGTTTGATGCGCAGCTCCGGCTGCGGAATACCCACAGCCCCCATCAGCTCCAGCGCCTTGGCAAAAGCGGCCTCGCGAGAGAGGTCGGTATTGGCCAGAATGGTCTCCACCAGCTGATGCTCAACGGTGAACAGCGGGTTGAGGGAGGTCATGGGGTCCTGGAATATGAACCCGATACGGGAGCCACGGATGGCCCGCATCTCGTTCTGGCTCTTGCCGGAGATGAGCTCGCCATTGAGATAGATATCACCGCGGGCGATGCGACCCGGCGGGCTCAGGAGATCGATAACGGCGTTGCCGATGGTGGACTTGCCGGCGCCGGATTCACCGACCACCCCGACAATCTCACCCTTTTCGATAGAGAAAGAGAGATCCTTCACCGCGGCCAGCACCCCGTAGCGGGAGGGGTACTCGATCCGCAAGTTCTTTACTTCGAGCAAGGACATGTTTACCTCTGCGGGGGACATCCGTCCCAAATAATTCGTCCGTAAATCAGCCGCAGATGCCGGTTGTTACCTTGGGCAATATTTGCTCAATCCATGAGGCAGCGAAACCAGCGATCCGGGCGGGTTTTTTGCATTTTTTTGGAATAACCCGCGAGTAACTTAGACGGTTTGACCACGGGTGTAAATGATTGAGTTATACAATTCCGCAATATTTTGTGCAGATAACCACCAATTCGGCAGAGATAAATTATGATTTTCATCACACAAATGGCCGGTGCGTCCGTACATCTATTGGTATCATTACTTTAATTTCAACAACAACGCAACAAGCAGCATTTATCACTATTTCCAAAACAATCACCAGCCCCGAATGAGTAGTGAATATTTATGTGAAATGGATGATAAACGGCAGCATATGCCGATGAATGAAAATTAAGCAGATATAAATCGGGGGATGCCAGAACGGTCATCCCCCGGAAGGTGGCTCTCAACCGAGCCAGAATGCCAGTAATTGCATACAAAACAGGGCGAACAGGCCGGCGATCAGATCGTCCAGCATGATGCCCAGACCACCGTGGATCCGGCGATCAAACCAGGAGATGGGCCAGGGCTTGAGCACATCAAACAACCGGAACAGCGCGAAGCCCGCCACCACCCACTCCCAGCCGGCTGGCGCGGCGATCATGGTGACGCCAAAGCCGATCACCTCGTCCCAGACGATGGCGCCGTGATCCGGCATACCGATGGCATCGGTGGCGCTCTGGCAGATACGAATACCGACCACAAAACCCACCACCAGCAAGGCGATGAACCAGTGGGTCGGCAGCCCGCTCACCAGCAGGTAGAGCGGAATGGCCGCCAGGGTGCCCATGGTGCCCGGCGCCTTGGGGCTGAGACCGGAACCAAACCCCACCGCCAAAAAATGAAGCGGATTTTTCAGATCCAGTCGTGTCAGCTCGGGCTTTATCCTGAACAAACTCATGCGAAGTGATCCCACCCTTTCAGTTGCAGCTCGACCGCCTGGTCGCCACGCAGGTAGTCGATGCCCGGCTCGCCCGCCACGATGCGGCCGATGCGGCTGAACTTGACCCCGCTGTGGGCTAACGCCGTATCGAGCGCGCCGCGGTGCTCCTCCGGTACGGTGAAGCAGAGCTCGTAGTCATCGCCACCGGCCAGCGCCAGTTGCCACGCCTCCTGCTCGCTCACCGCATCCTGCAACACCGGCGAGAGCGGCAGCAGATCGAGATCGATCTGGGCCCGCACGCCGGAGGCCTTGAGAATATGGCCGAGATCCGATGCCAGACCATCGGAGAGGTCCAGCGCACTCCCCGCCAGCCCGCGCAGCGCCTGACCGGCCAGAATGCGGGGATGGGGATGGTCGAGCCGTGGCAGCACCGCAGCCAGCTGGTTCTCGTTGAGGGTGCGTTTGCCCAGCAGATGGGAGAGTGCCAACGCGGCATCCCCCAGGGTACCGGTCACATAGATGCCGTCACCGGCTTTGGCACCGCTGCGCATCAGGGCGCGACCGGCAGGCACCGACCCCTTCACCGAGATGGTGATGGAGAGCGGCCCGCGGGTCATGTCTCCGCCCACCAGCGCCACGTTGTAGTACTCGGCCAGCTCCAGAAACCCTTCGGCAAAACCGGCAACCCAACCTTCGTTGATGGCAGGCAGGGTCAGCGCCAGCGACACCCAGCGTGGCTCGGCACCCATGGCGGCGAGATCGGAGAGATTGACCGCAAGCGCCTTGTAGCCGAGATCCACCGGATCCATGTCGGGAAAGAAGTGTACGCCGCTCACCAGAGTGTCGGTGCTCACCGCCAGCTGGGTATCGGGGGGCAGGGTCAGCAGGGCACAGTCATCTCCAGGGCCCATCACCACGTCCTTGCGGGCGTGGGGGACCTTGAAGTACTTATCAATCAGCTCAAATTCACCCATACAGTAAAAAGCCAGCAATAAGCTGGCTCCTCTCTTAGATGCTGACGGACAGCAGGATCAACGCTTGTTCAGCGATTTGATCACCTTGTCCAGTACACCGTTGACAAACTTGTGGCTGTCATCGGCAGCAAAAGCTTTGGCCAGCTCGATCGCTTCGTTGATGACCACGCGCGGCGGTACATCATCACGACGGGTCAGCTCGTAGGTCGCCAGACGCAGGATCGCCTTGTCCACCATGTCCACTTCTTCCAGCGGACGGGAGAGGAAAGGTGCAAACACCTTGTCCAGCTCGCTGCAGTGGAGGGCTACCCCGAACAGCAGATCGCGGAAATAGTTCAGGTCTACACCCTTGGTGTCCTGATCGATCTTGAACTGCTCTTCGATGTCACCCACGTTAGCCTTGGTCATCTGCCACTGGTAGATGGCCTGGGTGGCGCAATGGCGGGCTTTACGGCGCTCAGACGGTTTCAATGTACTTCTCCTCGTTACACGTCCAGTTCTTTCAGGACGTTGATCATTTCGAGCGCTGCCAGTGCAGCCTCTGCACCCTTGTTACCCGCCTTGGTACCTGCACGCTCGATGGCTTGTTCAATGTTTTCAGTGGTCAGCACACCGAAGGCAACGGGAATTTCATATTCCATCATTACCTGGGCCATGCCCTTGCTGTTCTCGTTTGCCACCAGGTCGAAGTGGTAGGTGCCGCCACGGATGACAGTACCGACCGCCACGATGGCGTCGTATTGACCACTCTTGGCCAGCTTCTTGATGACCAATGGCATTTCAACCGCGCCCGGCACTTTTACCAGTGTCAGGTTGCTGTCCTGCACTTGACCTTGACGCTTCAGTACGTCCACCGCACCGTTCACCAGACTGTCGTTGATGAAGCTGTTGAAACGGGCAACAACAATAGCAACGCGCGCCTCAGGAGCGGCGATATTTCCTTCGATAACCTTCATTGGAAATCCTGTATCTGTGCAATCAAAAGGGCCGGAGTCAAAAGTGCGCACATTCTAGCACAACAGACCCACGACAAAAACCATGGCCGCAATAGACGGCCATGATCGCGATTTAACCAGTCCGGCGCACTTGCTCGCCGGTAAATTCCACGACTTCCAGACCGAAACCGCCCGGAAGGGGATGGTACTTCTCTGGTAGTACGTTACTCGCCGACGTACTCAACCACTTCCAGACCGAAACCGCCGAGGGCATGGTACTTCTTCGGCGAGCTCAGCAGGCGCATCTTGCTTACACCAAGGGCCTTGAGGATCTGGGAACCCACACCAACCCGGCGCGAGGTGCCCTGCCACTTGGCTCCTTCCGGCGCCAACCCCTTGTCGGCGGCTTCAAAACCCTTGACCCGGGCCAGCAGCTCGGCGCCGTGGGATTCCGCCCCCAAAATCACCAGCACCCCGCCTTCGTCAGCGATGCGGGCCATGGATTTAGGCAGCGGCCAGCTGCGGGCGGCGTGGCGGTCGGTCAGCAGCAGATCGCTCAGCACATCGTGCAGATGGACGCGCACCAGGGTCGGCTGGTCGGCCTGCACCTCACCCTTTTTCAGGGCGAAGTGAACCTGATTGTCGATGGTGTCGCGGAAGGTGATGAGGTCGAACTCGCCAAACTCGGTGGGCAGCTTGCACTCGGCCACCTTTTCGACAGTGGTCTCGTGCTGGTTGCGGTACTCGATAAGATCGGCGATGGTGCCAAGCTTGATGCCATGCTCCTCGGCGAAGATCTCCAAGTCAGGACGGCGCGCCATGGTGCCATCTTCGTTGAGGATCTCGACGATGACGGCGGCCGCCTCGAAACCGGCCAGACGGGCCAGATCGCAGCCCGCTTCGGTGTGACCGGCACGGGTCAGCACGCCGCCATCCTGCGCCATCAGCGGGAAGATGTGGCCCGGCTGCACCAGATCGGCCGCCTTGGCATTGGGCGCCACAGCCGCCTGCACGGTCACCGCGCGATCGGCAGCGGAGATACCCGTGGTCACCCCTTCTGCCGCCTCGATGGAGACGGTAAAGGCGGTGGAGAACTGGGCATTGTTGCGATCCACCATCAGCGGCAGCGCCAATTGCTTGCAGCGATCCCGGGTCAGAGTCAGGCAGATGAGGCCACGGCCGTAGCGGGCCATGAAGTTGATATCCTCCGGACGGACGCAGGAGGCGGCCATGATGAGGTCCCCTTCGTTCTCCCTGTCTTCGTCATCCATCAGGATCACCATCTTGCCAGCCTTGATATCGGCAATGATTTCCTGGGTTGTGCTCAGCGCCATGGGCTACTCCATCAGTGTGCTTGGGGGTTGAGCCCGCAGGCTCAACGCAAATGCGTGTGTATGTTGCTCTAGATTGGGGCTAGCTGTGATCTCTCTGTAGGTTGTTCACTCGGGGCATTCCCGGAGAATTGGAGGCACCAACCAAACCAATCATCCGAGGTGCCCGAGTGAACAATCATAAAAATGCCCGATTAACCGTCTTTGGTCGACAGCTTCTTGTCCAGCGTATCCTTGAGCAGGGCCTGCGCGTTGAAGAGGCCGCTCACGCTGCCGGGGTCAGTATCCGCACCGCTTACAAGTGGCTCACTCGATATCGCCAGGAGGGACCTGATGGTTTGTACAATCGCTCTTCTCGACCCGCATCTTGCCCTCATGCCATTGATGACCAGCGCCAGCAGAGGATTATCGAACTGCGCAAGCAGCGACGGACCTATCGGCACATCAGCCAATATCTGGGCATAGGGCACAGTACTGTCGCCCGCATCTTGCAGCGCATGGGACTTCATCGATTGGCCAATCTGGCCCCAGCTGTTCCAGTACAACGCTATGAACATGAGAAACCGGGTGACTTGCTGCATCTGGACATCAAAAAGTTGGGGCGTTTCCACCGTCCCGGCCATCGTATCACCGGCGACCGCAGCAAGGACTCACGCGGCGCAGGGTGGGAGTGTGTTCATGTGGCGATTGATGACCACTCCCGTGTGGCGTTCAGCGCTCTGCATCCTGATGAAACGGGACGCAGTGCCTGCCTGGCGCTGTTACAGGCACTTCGCTACTACGCCGGGCTCGGCATTTGTTTCAGTCGGCTACTCACGGACAATGGAGCCTGTTACCGGTCGAAACGCTTCCAGAAGCTGTGTCGTCGGCTGGGGCTCAAGCATCTGCGCACCAAGCCTTACACACCACAAACCAATGGCAAAGCAGAGCGCTTCATTCAGACCGCCCTGCGTGAGTGGGCTTATGCACGGAGCTATGACTCGTCAGAGCAACGGGCAGAGCACTTGCAACCGTGGTTGCATGAGTACAACTGGCATCGTCCTCATGCCAGTCTGGGCTACCAGCCCCCCATCAGTCGTCTTCAATCTGTGAACAACCTGGTGGGTTTACACAGCTAGCGGCTCCATTTCAATCAGAGCGGGATCACAGAAAATCGTTTTGGTGGCCAGATTTAGCGCACACCGTCAGAGAAAACCGGCCTTGGCCAGCGTCTCCATGGTCAGGGTCGAGGCGCTGCTCTCCTGACTTTTCCCCATCATCAGCCGCTCCAGATAGCGAGCGATCTGATCCACCTCGAGGTTGACCTTGTGGCCCGGCTTCCAGCTGGCGATGGTGGTCTCCTGGGCGGTGTGGGGCACGATCGTCAAGCGAAAAAGGTCGCCCTGCACCGCGTTGACGGTGAGGCTGATGCCATCCACCGCAATGGAGCCCTTCTCGGCGATATAGCGGGAGAGCTCGCCCGGCGCCTTGATCCAGTACTCGATGGCGCGGCCGCTGCTGGAGACGCTTTTCACCTCCCCCACCCCGTCCACATGGCCGGAGACCAGATGGCCGCCAAGACGGGAGGTGGGCATCAGCGCCTTCTCGAGGTTGACCCGATCGCCCACTCTGGCGGCGGCAAAGCCGGTACGGGAGAGGGTTTCCAGCGACACATCGGCGGTATAGCTCTTGTCGCCCAGCGCCACGACGGTGAGGCAGACGCCGTTGGTGGCGATGGAGTCGCCCAGTTTGACGTCACTGAAGTCGAGATGCGGTGCATGGACGATGAGGGCCATGTCGTCGCCCTGACGGCGCAGTTCGGCCAGGGTTCCCACCGCTTCGATAATTCCGGTAAACATGCAGATCACCTTGCTGATGACGGGGGCATAGGCTGCCCCCTTGAACATTGATAAATCAGGCTATTTTGGCGGTAATGCGAATATCCGGCCCCACCATGCGCACATCCTTGATGGCGAGCTTGGGGGCCTGGAACAGCCGGGTCAGACCCGGCAGATGGAACAGGCCGCGCCCTTCGTCACCCATCAGTTTGGGTGCCTGATAGAGCACCAGCTCATCGACCAGCCCTTTTTCCAGCAGAGCGCCGCAGAGCCGCGGGCCCGCCTCGACCAGCACCGAGTTGACGTTCTGTTTGGCCAGCAGCATGAAGAGGCTGACCAGATCCAGCTTGCCATCCAGCAGCGGCAGCTCCAGCTGTTGCACCCACTCGGGCCACTCGCCGGACGCCTTGTGACGGGCCAGCAGCACCGGGCTCTCGCTCTGGAACAGCGGCAAGTCGGGTGTGAGGCGGTTTTGCGAATCGACAATGACCCGCAGCGGCTGGCGCAGGGTCTCTTTGGGATAACTCGCCTTGACCGAGGATGGCAGCTCGTCCCAGCGCACGGTCAGGGAAGCGCCATCGGCCAGCACGGTTTCGGCGCTGGAGAGCACCGCATCGTGGCGGGCCCGCAGCCGCTGCACATCGCGGCGCGCATCCGGGGAGGTGATCCACTGGCTCTCGCCGCTCGCCATGGCGGTGCGGCCATCGAGGCTGGCCCCCAGCTTGACGGTCACTCGCGGGAAGGCGGTACGCATCCGCTTGAAAAAGCCCGGGTTGAGCGCCTCGGCTTCACTCGCCAGCAGGCCGAAATCGGTCTTGATCCCCGCTTCGGAGAGCATGCGCAGGCCACGCCCACCCACCTGGGGATTGGGGTCAACCATGGCCGCCACCACCCGGGCCACGCCAGCGTTGATCAGCGCCTCGGCGCAGGGGGGAGTACGACCGTGGTGGGAGCAGGGTTCGAGAGTCACATAGGCGGTGGCGCCACGGGCGTTGTCACCGGCGGCGCGCAGGGCGTAGACCTCGGCATGGGGCTCGCCCGCCTTCTGATGCCACCCTTCGCCAACCACCACGCCATCCTTGACCAGCACGGCGCCGACGCAGGGGTTGGGGGCCGTGGTGTAGCGGCCGCGGCGGGCCAGTTCGAGGGCCCGACTCATCCATTGGTAATCATCTTGACTAAACATTCGGGCTCCTTTGACAACACATCTCGACTTTACGCAGTATCGTAGGTTCGATTAGCGCAGCGTAATCGGACGCGGCAACATGGGTGAGAATGGCGGTTTACTTCTCCAGCTTGGCGATCTCTTCGCCGAACTCGCGAATATCTTCGAAGCTGCGATAGACGGAGGCAAAGCGGATATAGGCCACCTTGTCCAGACTCTTGAGCTCATCCATCACCAGATTGCCCACCAACTCGGAGGCGACTTCACGCTCGCCGGTGGCACGCAGACGGGATTTGATATGGTTGACCGCCTTTTCGATGGCCTCCATGCTCACCGGCCGCTTCTCCAGCGCCCGCAGGATGCCGGCGCGCAGCTTGTCTTCGTTGAACGGCTCGCGGGAGCCGTTGGACTTGATGACGCGGGGCATCACCAGTTCGGCCATCTCGAAGGTGGTAAAACGCTCGTGACAGAGCAGACACTCACGACGGCGGCGCACCTGATGGCCTTCTGCCACCAAGCGGGAATCGATCACCTTGGTATCAACCGCACTACAGAATGGGCAATGCATCGGACCTCCGGCGTTAATGAAACAGGGACCGGCCCGGCGGGCCAGGATCTAGGTCGGCCAGTGTAGCACGGCCATCCAAAACCGGTAAAAGCCAGAAAAAACAATGCCACCCGCAGGTGGCATTGGTCTCAAACCGAACGGTCTGGTTTATCAGCCATAAACCGGGAAGCGGCGGCAGATATCCAGCACCTTCTCACGCACGGTGGCCAGCACGGCATCGTTATCGTGGTTGTCCAGTACGTCGCAGATCCAGTGGGTCAGCTCGATGGACTCGGCTTCCTTGAAACCACGGCGGGTGATGGCCGGGGTACCGATACGCACACCGGAGGTGACGAACGGGGAACGCGGATCGTTGGGCACGGAGTTCTTGTTGACGGTGATGTTGGCTTTACCCAGCGCAGCGTCAGCATCCTTACCGGTCAGCTCGCGGCCGATCAGGTCAACCAGCATCAGATGGTTGTCAGTACCGCCGGAGACGATCTTGTAACCACGCTCGATAAAGGTGGCGGCCATCGCCTTGGCGTTTTTCACGACCTGAGCCTGATAGGTCTTGAACTCCGGCTCCAGCGCCTCTTTGAAGGCAACGGCTTTACCGGCGATGACGTGCATCAGCGGGCCACCCTGACCACCCGGGAAGACGGCGGAGTTGAGCTTCTTGTAGAGCTCCTCGTCGTCAGCAGCGGAGAGGATCAGACCACCGCGCGGACCGGCCAGGGTCTTGTGAGTGGTGGAGGTGACCACGTGAGCGTGGGGAACCGGGTTCGGGTAGACGCCAGCGGCAATCAGACCAGCCACGTGGGCCATGTCGACGAACAGGTAGGCACCGACCTTGTCGGCGATTTCACGCATGCGGGCCCAGTCAACGATACCGGAGTAGGCAGAGAAGCCACCGATCATCATCTTTGGCTTGTGCTCGACAGCCTGACGTTCCATGTCGTCGTAGTCGATCTTGCCGGACTCATCGATACCGTAAGGCACGATGTTGTAAAGCTTGCCGGAGAAGTTGACCGGAGAGCCGTGGGTCAGGTGACCGCCGTGGGCCAGGTTCATGCCCAGTACGGTGTCGCCCGGCTGCAGCAGAGCCATGTAAACGGCGCTGTTGGCCTGGGAGCCGGAGTGCGGCTGCACGTTGGCGTAAGTGGCACCGAACAGCTCTTTGGCGCGCTCGATAGCCAGAGTTTCGACCACATCCACATACTCGCAACCACCGTAGTAACGCTTGGAGGGGTAACCTTCAGCGTACTTGTTGGTCAGCTGGGAGCCCTGGGCTTCCATGACACGGGGGCTGGTGTAGTTCTCAGACGCAATCAGCTCGATATGCTCTTCCTGACGACGGGTTTCGTCTGTGATGGCCTGCCACAATTGCGGATCATAATTGGCGATGGTCATGTCACGTTTCAACATCCGTTTCTCTCCTGAAAATCGTTTGCGCGTTAGGTGAAGTGGGCGCGGGCATTGTAACGTGAGCTGGATCAAAGAGACAGTCCAACCACCTAAAAAAATGTTGAATTTATGTTGTAAAAAACAAGATTCCCTCCCCGTTCAATACCCTGGCCGCTCCGCCAAACGGCACATTTTTCATCCCGCGGCGGGCGGGCAAAACCCGAAGGGGATCACAACGCCCTCTTTATCCATCCTGTAACATATTCATTCGAAACAAATTTAATGATGATGGAGCTGATTGCAGCCATGCATCCGAGGGGCTGCACCTAACCGGAGGAGTTCAAGATGGACCATCTGCTGACATTCGTGATCCTGGCGGTCTTTTTTCTGTTCTACTGGGTCTACTACACCAGCCAACGCAAACATCTCCCCACCACCTCGTGGGAGCAGCTCCCAACCAAAGCCGACTATCTGGCGGCCCACCCTGAATCAGTCGATGGCGACATCATCTTCTGTTATCACTGCGGCCACCACGAGTTGCTGGAGGTGGGCATGGTGCACCTGACCGATTTTCGCCGGGAATGGGTCTGTGCCAAGTGCAAGCAGGTGCTGTTTCGCGAAAGAGAATAACGGCGCAGGAACTGGCCCCCTCCCTAAACGTTGTGCATCGCCAGCAGTGATCAGAACGGCGAATCCCTGTTGGCCACCAGCCACTGCTGTAACCCGCTCACCGCCGCGTCAAATTGCGCCCCGATTGCCGCAGACTCCCCACCTCCCGCCTCAAGAGCTGCACAGTGGCTGGCAAATTCGGTCAACCCCAGCGCCAGCGCACTCCCCTTGAGCTTGTGCGCCAGCTGACGTTGCTCACTCCCCTCACCCTGAGCCAACTTATCTACCAACACCCGCCCTTGCGACTCAAACAGCGCGACCAGCTGGCGGATCCGCGCCATACCGAGCAGGGGCAGATCGGCATCCAGCACCGGATTGGCCCACTCGGGCTGGTTAGTTGGGGGCACGGCCGCTAGCTGCGCTGGCTGCTCGATAGAGGCGCCCTCTTGCCGAAACAGCTGATCGATGGCGTTCGCCAGCACCGCCAGCCGTACCGGCTTGCCGACAAAATCGACAAAGCCGGCGGCAAGGCAGTGGCGGATATCCTCCGGATACATCTGGGCCGAGATGGCGATGGCGGGCAGCGACCGCTCATGCATCTCCTCGCTGATGGCGGCCAGATCCTCGCGCAGGGTCATGCCGTCCATATCGGGCAGATTGATATCGAGCAGCGCCAGCTCGAAGGGGCGCTCGGTCACCAGCGCCAGCGCGCTGCGACCATCCTCCGCCAGGGTGACGCGATGGCCGAGGCGGGTCAGCATGCCGTGCGCCACCAGCCGGTTGATCTCGTTATCCTCCACCAGCAGGATGTTGCGGGACTGGCCAAGATGTAGCGGTTGCGCCTCGGCGGGCAATTGAGCACTCGAGCGTTGCAAGGGCAGGCTGAAGCTGAATTCACACCCCTTGCCCGGTTCGCTGGCAAGGTTCAGATCGCCCCCCATGGCAGTCACCAGCTTGCGGCTGATCGCCAGTCCCAGCCCGGTGCCGCCCTGATGGCCTATATCACGCTTGCGCTGGCGAAACGCCTCGAACACCGCCTCCTGCTCATCGGCCGGAATGCCGGGGCCGGTATCGCGCACCACAAACCGGATGCAGGGCTCGGCGCAAGGGCCGTGACAGACAAGGGGCGCCACCGTCAGGGTAATCTGGCCACGGGCGGTAAACTTGACTGCATTGCCGAGCAAGTTGCCGAGCACCTGCCGCAGTTTGCCCAGATCCCCCTCGACCACAGGCGCCAGCCCGGGCGCATATTCCAGCGCCAGAGTGACCCCCTTGGCCTCTGCCTTTGGCCGGAAAAGCGCGCAGAGCTCATCCACCAGCAGGAACAGGGGGAAGGGTTCGCGGCGCGCCTCCACATGGCCCGCCTCTATCTTGGAGTAGTCGAGAATGTCGTTGAGGATCTCCAGCAGGGATTCGCCACTGTGCTCGATGGCGGCCAGATAGCGCTGCTGGGTATCGCTGAGGTGGGTATCGCTGAGGTGGGTATCTTCCAGCAGCGTCAGCCCCCCGAGAATGCCGTTCATGGGGGTGCGGATCTCGTGGCTCATGGTGGCGAGAAACACCGACTTGGCGCGGTTGGCCTGTTCTGCCTCGGCGCGGGCCTGCCGCTGCTTCTCCACCTCCTCATTGAGCCGCTCGTTGGCGTGGCTGAGCTGGCCGGTGCGCTCCTCGACCCGCGACTCCAGCTCGCGCTGATAGCGGCCCAGCTCCACCGCATTGTCACGAAACACCTGCAAGGCCCGGCCCAGCTCCGCCAGCTCATCACGGCCCGCCCCGGCGATCGGCTCAAGGGGGGCCAGATCCCCGCGCGCCAACCGGCTCATCCCCGCCACCGCCCGTTGCAGCGGCCAGACGATCCGGCCATAGACCATGCGCCACATCAGCAGCATCAGCAGTAGCAGGGTGAGCAGGCCAATGGCCATCAACGCCTGCTCCAGCAGCCTTAGGCGCTGGCTTAGCGCCTGCTGGCTCTGCCCCAGCGAATCGCGGGCACGGCTGACCAGCTCACCGACCTGCTGGTTGAGGCTGCTCATCAGGGCTTCGTTGGCACTGGCGAGCACCCGCAGCGCCTCCCCCTTGCCGAGCCAGTCGCTGCGCAGTTGCACCAGCTTGTCGCTCTGCGCCAGCACGGTCAGCGCCTGCTCCACCGCCTGACGGCGGGCCGGATCGGTCACCGCCCCGGCTCGCAATTGCAAGATAGCCAGCTCCCGCTGCCCCTCCTGCAACAGGGCCTGCAATTGCCCCTGCTGTTCGCTGCGCCACATCTCTTCGATGCGCTGCTGCTGCATCAGGGTGCGATGGCGCAGCTCGGTCATCTGCTCCAGCCAGTCGAGATCCTGCTCCAGCAGGCGGTCCAGCGTCCGGGTCGCCTGCTCACCTTGCTGTTGGTAGAGGGAACCCAACCCCGCCACCATCACGGTTTCGGCGTTCTCCATCTGGCTACGCGCCAGCTCGGCAATCTGCCCGGCTGCCGCCACCAGACGGGCCCGCTGCGCCTCCCCCTGCGCCATCAGGGTCAACCGTTCCCCCACCAGCCAACCCTGTTGACCCAGATTGCCGATGATGCTCTGACTGAGCTGATCGAGGCTTGTTGAACCCTGCCCACGGCCGAGTTGCGCCAGCACCTGCTGCAGCTGTTGTCCCTGCAGAGTGAGCAAGCGCCCCTGATGCTCCCGCTCCTGCTCGCTGGTTGCGGTGGCCAATAGCCGCGACGCGCTCTGGATCTCGCCGCTGAGACGAGAGAGCGTGCGCGCCAGCTCCTGATCGGCCAGGGTCTGCTGCACCCCTTGTTCCAGCTGGCGCAGATGGCTAAGCCCCACCCAGCCCAGTAGGGAGGCACTCAGTGTGAGTAATGCCATCAAGGAGAAGGCCAGCAGCAACTTGCCACCCAGGCCGGAAAAGATTCTCACGGGAAGTCCCTTGGTTGTGGTCGGCTTTGACCGGATAATATGGCCCAACACTTTAACAAAACCCCTGACCATGCGAAGCGTCTATCTCTCCCCGTTGTTGCTGATCTGGTTGCTAATGCTTCCCCGAGCCGCCCTCGCCTTTGCGGTCGATATCTGGCCCGGCGGCGAATTCAGCGGCCAGCCGCTGCGCCAGCAGTGGCAGGAACCCGCCGCCGCAACCAAACCGCTGACCCTCTGTGCCCTCTACCCCCATCTGCGCGACGCCTACTGGCTTTCGGTCAATCAGGGCATGGTGGACGAGGCGAAGCGGCTGGGAGTCAAGTTGCAGATCCATGAAGCGGGGGGCTATGGCGCCCTCGCCGAGCAGCGCCAGCAGTTGCAGCGCTGCGTGCAGGAAGAGAGCGACGCCATCTTGCTCGGCGCGGTGAGCTATCAGGGCTTGCGCGAGGCCATCAAGGTCACGCCGTTGCCGCTCTTTGGGCTGGTCAACGATCTGCCCAGCGGTCTGGTGCAGGCGAAGGTGGGGGTCTCCTGGTACCAGATGGGCTGGCAGATTGGCCACTGGCTGGCGCAGCGTCACCCCGCCGGCAGCAAGCCGGTCTCGGTCGCCCTCTTCCCCGGCCCGCAGGCAAGCGGCGGCAACAACTTCGTCGAGCCGGGCTTTGCCGATGCCATCAAGGGGAGCGCCATCAAGCTGGTCACCACCGAGCGCGGCGACAACAGCCGGGAAATCCAGCGCACGCTGGTGCAGCAGACGCTGGCCCGCTATCCCGACCTCGACTATCTGGTGGGAGGCGCCATCGCCGCCGAAGTGGCGGTCAACGAGCTGGCGCAGCGCCATCTCGACAGGCCTCAGGTGCTGAGCACCTACTTCAGCCACGGGGTACAGCGAGGCCTCCGCCGGGGGAAGATCCTCGCCGCCAACAGCGATCAGATGCGGCTGCAGGGGCGCCTTGCGGTCGCTCAGGCGGTCTGCCTGCTGCAACACCCTGATGCCAGTGCCGAACAGTGTCCGCGGGTGATGGGGCCACCCATTCTGACGCTGTCTGCACCGCTGGCCGACCCCGCCGATTCCCTCTCGGAGGGCGCTTTTCGCCCCGTCTATCGGGTCGAATAGCCGTTCCAAATCCGATTAGCACACTCAAGGAGAAGAGATGAAAGAGTTACATGCCAGCTGCCTGTGCGGCGCCGTCGCCCTGACCCTGCCGGATCAGTTCGACTATATGGGGAACTGCCACTGCAGCGAATGCCGCAAGTTTTCGGGGGGAGATTACGCCTCGGTCGGCGGACTGGATGGCAACAAGGTCACCATAGTGAAGGGGGAAGAGGCCATTGGCCGCTACCGGAAATCGGCAGAGACTACCCTGGCATTCTGTCGTCACTGCGGCTCCAGCCTGTTCAGCCAGAAGAGCAGCAGCGGCAAGATCAACCTTCGCCTCGGGGTACTGGACGATGTGCCGAGCCAGCGGCCCGCGTTTCACATCTTTGTCGGCTCCAAGGCGCCCTGGCACCAGATTGGCGACGACTGCCCGCAATTTGATACCCGCCCGCCGGTCTGATACCCGGTCAAACAGGTCAAAGCCACCGCAACGGGGTCAGGAGGCTATCTCGCCGGCAAACAGATAGCCTTCACCATGGACGGTGACAAACAGCTGGGGATCCCGCGGATCCGTTTCCATCTTGCCGCGCAGCCGCCGGATCAACACGTCTATGGTGCGATCGCTCGGGCCATCGCCGCGATGGCTGATGAGGGTCAGGATCCGCTCCCGACTGAGCACCCGCCCGGCATGGGCGACAAAGGCCACCAGCACTTCATATTCGGCCTTGGTCAGGCGCACCGGCACTCCGTCCTTGCTGAGCTGGCGGCGGGGGATGTCAAAACGCCAAGGGCCGAAGCGCACCGCATCGTCAGCCACCGCAGGCTCGCTCGGCGCGGCGGCCGCCAGCGAGATCCGCCACAGCAGATTCTTGACCCGCACCAGCAACTCCCGCAGCTCGAACGGCTTGGTGACATAGTCGTCGGCCCCCATCTCGAGGCCGACAATCCGGTCCACCGCATCGCTGCGGCCGGTGACCAGAATGATCCCCACGGTGCTGCGCGCCCGCAGTTCACGGGTCAGCAGCAGACCATCTTCCCCCGGCAGGTTGATATCCAGCATCACCAGATCGACCCTCAGCTCCGCCAGCACGGCGCGCATCTCCTGGCCGTTTTCGACCGCCGTCACCCGATAGCCCTCCCGCTCGAAATAGCCGGTCAGCTTCTCGCGGGTAACCGCATCATCTTCAACAACCAGAATGTGGTAGCTCATGGGCAGGATTCACGATGGTCGACAAGGGAGGATTATTCTATTCACATTTTGTCATAAATACCCCTATTTCATTAATTTGTGGCGGCAGCCCTGTTCACAACGCCTCCCTATCATGGCTCCCATCAAAAAAGTGATGTGAGAGAGCATGATGAAAAAACTGTGGCACTTCCTGCGCACCCCCAGCCGTCGCTGGTCGGTACTGGCGCTGCTTCTGGTGGGCGTCGGCGTCACCCTCGCGGGCACCGTCGGCCTGCACTACGGCTTTGAGAAAACCAGCAGCCTCGAATTCTGTATCTCCTGCCACTCCATGAAAGACACCGTCTATCCGGAGTACAAGGAGTCCATCCACTTCAAGAATGCCTCCGGGGTACAGGCGGTCTGTACCGATTGTCATCAGCCAAAGGATTTTGTCGGCAAGGTGGCCCGCAAGATGGAGGCGGCCAACGACCTCTATCAGGAGTACATAGGCCACAGCATCGACACCCAGGAGAAGTTCGAGGACCGGCGCCTGCATCTGGCCGAGAAGGTGTGGGCACGGATGAGCAGCCAGAACTCCAAGACCTGCAAGTCCTGCCACAGCTACGACAACATGGATCACGCCAAGCAGTCCCCGGCGGCCGCGCTGGCGATGAAAGATGCGGCGGCGAAGAACATGAACTGCATCGAGTGCCACAAGGGCATCGCCCACGAACTGCCCAACATGGCGGGGGGCTTCCGGGCCACTTACGCCACTCTGGTCAACGACGCGCAAGAGGCGCCAGCCGCCGAGACCCTCTACAACCTGGGTGAAAAAGATCTCTATGCCAGCGAACAGAGCAGCGACCCGGTCGGCAAACTGCTGCCCGCCTCCCGCATCGACGTGGTGGACCGCAGCGGCGATCGCCTCAAGGTGACCATCGAAGGGTGGCGCGAGAGCGATGGCAAGGGCCGGGTGCTGAGCGAATACATGGGCAAGCGGGTCTTCGTCGCCACCATCCGTGATGAACTGAAAGCGAGCGAGAAAGTGCTCAAGCAGGAGACCGACAACGCCACCCATATCAAGTGGGAGCAGGTTCAGGTGCAGGCCTGGGTCGATGGAAAGGGCTTTGAGTCCTCGCTCAAGCCGATCTGGGATTACGCCGGCGAGATGTACAAATCCACCTGCAACTCCTGCCACGGCGCGCCGGATCCCGCTCACTTCACTGCCAACGGCTGGATCTCGGGGCTCAAGGCGATGTCTGCCTACTATCGCCTGAGCAAGGAAGAGGAGCGCACCCTGCTCAAATACCTGCAAAACCACGCCGCCGATACCGGTGGTCAGGGCAGCCACTAAGTCCGGATTCGAAAGAGGAATAACAAGATGATCAATATTTCCCGTCGTGGTTTTCTGGGTGGCTTGCTGGCCAGCGGTGCCTCTGCCCTGATCGGTCCCTCCCTGCTCGGTCGCGCCGTGATGGCCGCCGAGTCCGGCGAAAAACTGGTGCAGTCCGGCTCCCACTGGGGCGCCTTCCGTGCCCGGGTGGTCGATGGCCGCTGGGTCGAGACCCTGCCGTTCGAGCATGACAAGCACCCCACCGACATGCTCAAGGCCTTGAGTGAGGTGGTCTACAACCCCTCCCGCATCCGCTACCCCATGGTGCGGCTGGACTGGCTGCGCAAGGGCCACCAGTCCGACACCAGCGAACGCGGCCAGAACCGCTTCGTGCGGGTCACCTGGTCTCAGGCGCTGGACTTCTTCTATCACGAGCTGGAGCGGGTGCAGAAAACCTATGGCCCGAGCGCCCTCTATGCAGGTCACTCCGGCTGGCAGTCGGTGGGCAAGCTGCACTCCGCTGGTGCCATGCTGGGGCGTGCCATGAACCTGCACGGCACCTATCTGGCCAAGGCCGGTGACTACTCCACCGGTGCCGCCCAGGTGATCCTGCCCCACGTGGCGGGCGCCATGGAGGTGTATGAGCAGCAGACCTCCTGGCCGCTGGTGCTGGAACACAGCAAGACCATCGTCATCTGGGGCTCCGATCCCATCAAGAACCTGCAGGTGGGCTGGCTGGTGCCGGATCACAGCGTCTACGACTACTGGGCGCAGTTGAAAGAGAAGGTGGCCAAGGGCGAGATCCGGGTGATCAGTGTCGATCCGGTCAAATCCAAGACCCAGAAGTACCTCAATTGCGATCAGGTGACCCTGAATCCGCAAACCGACGTACCGCTGATGCTGGGCATCGCCCACACCCTCTACTGCGAGAAGCGCCACGACGAGGCGTTTCTGAAGAACTACACCACCGGCTTTGACAAGTTCCTGCCCTACCTGCTGGGCACCAGCGATGGTCAGGTGAAGGATGCCGAGTGGGCCGCCGCCATCTGTGGCGTACCAGCCGAGACCATCCGCGAGCTGGCCCGCGCCATGAGCAGCGGCCGCACCCAGCTTATCGGCGGCTGGTGTGTACAGCGCATGCACCACGGCGAGCAGTACGCCTGGATGCTGGTGGTACTGGCCTCGATGATTGGCCAGATCGGCCTGCCGGGGGGCGGTTACGGCTTTGGCTGGCACTACAACGGAGCGGGCACCATCACCTCCAGCGGCCCCATCATGTCCGGTTTCAGCTCGGTCATTCCCGGGGTCAAGCCGCTCCATGACGGCGACTGGAAGGGCTACTCCAAATTCATTCCGGTGGCCCGTTTCGTCGACTGCATCCTCAATCCGGGCAAGCAGATCGCCTTCAACGGCCAGACCATCACCTACCCCCACATGAAGATGGCGGTGTTCTGCGGCAACAACCCGTTCCACCACCAGCAGGATCGCAACAAGATGGTCGCCGCCTGGCGCAAGCTGGAAACCGTGGTCAGCATCGATCACCAGTGGACCGCCAGCTGCCGCTTCGCCGATATCGTGCTGCCCGCCACCACCACTTATGAGCGCGATGACATCGAGCAGTGGGGCTCCCACTCCAACGCGGGCATTCTGGCCATGTACAAGGTGGTAGAGCCGCTTTTCGAGGCGCGCGATGACTACGACATCTTCGCCGATCTCTGCCGTCGCTTCGGTCGCGAGGCCGAGTTCACCGGTGGCAAGAGCAAGCTGGAGTGGATCCAGAGCATCTATGACGACGCCCGCCTGCAGGGTCGCGGCATCGGCATTCGTCTGCCCCGTTTCAGCCAGTTCTGGCACGGCGAGGGCTTCGTCACCTTCCCGGCGGGCCAACCCTGGGTGCGCCACGAGTCGTTCCGTCAGGAGCCGGATCTGGAACCGCTCGGTACCCCGTCCGGCCTTATCGAGATCTACTCCAAGACCATCGCCGACTACGGCTATGGGGATTGCCCGGGCCACCCGGTATGGATTGAACCCTACGAGCGCTCCCACGGCGGGCCGGGCAGCAAACAGTACCCGCTGCACCTGCAATCCTGCCACCCGGACAAACGGCTGCACAGCCAGCTCTGCTCCTCCGACAACTACCGCGCCACCTACACGGTGCAGGGTCGCGAGCCTGTCTACATGAATCCGCAGGATGCCAAATCCCGCGGCCTCAAGGACGGCGATCTGGTGCGGGTGTTCAACGGCCGCGGTCAGGTATTGGCCGGGCTGGTGGTGAGCGATGACTACGCCCCTGGGGTGGTGCGCATTCAGGAAGGAGCCTGGTATGGCCCGCAAGAGGGCGGCAAGGTGGGGACTCTCTGTACCTACGGCGATCCCAACGTGCTGACCGCCGACATCGGCTCCTCCAGCCTGGCGCAGGCCACCACTGCTCATACCGCGCTGGTGGAGATCAGAAGTTCCGCGGGCAGGCACCTGCCGTCACTGCCTTCGGCGCGCCGGAATCGGCAAAGGGCATCGACCCCATGTTCCCGGCACTCTGACCCCGGGGGGGACGAAAGCGCCCCCTTGAGTTTCCTTTATTTTTAAAGTCGTTAGAATCGGGAGCCATCAAGGCTCCCGATTGCCATCCACGGAGGAAAAATGCAGGAATTTATGGCTACCAGCGAACGCCGGGCCGAACTCTACTGGTGGTTCTCCACCCTGTTCGCCGCCGAACTCAGTGATGAGCAGATCGCCGAATATGACACCTATGATGTGCGAAGCTTCCTGAAAAGCCTCTCCACCCTGGATCCGATGCGCGACGCCGTGGCCGAGCTCAACGATGCCATCGCTCGCCTGCTGGTGCGCCCGGATCGCCAGCTGGAACTGGCCGCCGACTTCGCTGGCCTGTTTCTGGTGGATCCCAAACAGGGCGCCCTGCCCTACGAATCGCTCTACCGCGGCGAGGCCAAGCTGCTGATGCAGGCCCCGATGGCCGAGATGCAGGCCCGCCTCGATCGCCTCGGCATCAATGTCAGCGACAAATACAAAGAGCCTGCCGACCATCTGGCCATCGAGCTGGATCTGATGGGCAATCTCATCATCCGCGCGGCGGAAGCCAAGAGCGCAGCCGAGCGGGAACGCTGGCTCGACGAGCAGGAAGCACTGCTGCACGGCCATCTGCTGGGCTGGTTTGAAAAGTTCGAAAGCGCCTGTCGCGCCGCCGACCGGTTTGGCTTCTACGGCGCCAGTGCCCGTCTGCTGGGGGTCTTCCTCAAGATGGATGCCAACTACCTCTCTCTGGTCAAACCGGCACCGTCCGCCGACTGAGGCCGCGATGAAGACAGCCCTGCTTCTGATTGCATGCTGGCTGCTGGCCCTGATCCCGCTGGATCAGGGCATTACTCCCCTGATCGCGCTGCTGTTCAACCCGGATCGCGAGCTCTACGGCACCGCCCAGCTCACCGGATTTGCCGGCATCCTGCTCACCCTCTACCTTGCCAATCTCGGCGTCGAGGTGGTGTTGCGCCGCCGCTTCCAGATCGCCGGCATGCTGGCGCTGCTGGCCGCCTGGATCGACTTCATCAACAGCAGCGGCAGCGAGTCGCACTTCCTGCTGCTCTATCTGCTTGCCCTCCCGTTCCATCTGCTCGGCTGGCTGGTACTGGTGCGCGGCATTCAGGCGTTTGGTCGCCAGAAGGGATAACCACTCGCCCCCTTTTCCCATCCTTTTTATCAGGTTTTTCTGCCTATTCTTGCCGTCAAAACAACCAGATAACTCCGCTTGACTCCCGGCCAAACAGTTCGTGCCATACTGACAACTGATGCAAGTGATAAAACAATCAATGCCGAGGTCATCATGGATGGGAAGCTTTTCAACGCCGATACCGAGGCAATGTTGACCCAGCTGTCAGATCACACCGTCCTGGAACAGCTGATGGATAATGCCCCTCTGGGCATCGGCGTCTTTGACTGCGAATTTCGCTACCGTAAAGTCAATCAGGTGCTGGCCGACATCAATGGCAAAAGCATCGAGGAGCATCAGGGCAAGCACCTCAGAGAGGTGGTTCCCAAGCTGGCCCCGACCCTGGAGCCCATGTTTCAGCAGATGATGCGAAGCGGCATGCCCTACGTGGATATCGCCATCACGGGCCAAACCGCGGCGTACGACAGCAGCTCACGCCGCTTTCAGGCCACCTACAGCCCGATGCGTGATGAGAAAGGGGAGCTGAACGGCATCCTCGCCATCGTGCGTGACATCACCGAGCAGTACGAAACCGAACAACGGCTGCAGCTGGCAATGCGAGCAGCCCAAATCGGGGTGTGGGAGTGGCACGTTGCGGAAGACAGACTGCTGTTCGACGGCCAGATTGAGCCGCTGCTGGGCATCGAGGCCAACCAGTTCCACGGCGGGCTGCAAGCGTTCGTCGACTGTTTTGAACCGGAATCCGGCAGCCAGCTCAAGGCTGCCCTGCAAAGTCATGACCCCATCCATCTCACCCTGAGCTACCTCACCACTCTCAACGAGCGCCACTGGGTCGATATTCATGCCGACCATGTCCCCGCCACCGAATCGGTCGGCCACCGGGTCATGGGAGTCATTCACAATGCCACCGCCCGCCGCCGTCAGGAGGAGCGGCTCCATCAGGCCAACGTGGTATTCGATACCACGGCCGAGGGGATCATCATCCTCGACAGCGAGCACCATATTCTGTCGGTCAACCCGGCCTTCACCATGCTGACCCAATACAATGCCGAGGAGGTGATAGGCCGCACCCCGGATATCATCATGCATCCCAGGCGCTACACCGACCTCGACTATCCCTGGTATCACCTGCGCCCCGGCAACAACGCCTGGCATGGCGAGATGGTTTGTCTGCGCAAGGATGGCAGCTACTTCTCCTCCTGGCAGCAGATCAGCGCTGTCTATGACAACTTCAACAACACCACTCACTATGTGATCGCCCTCTCCGACATCAGCGCCATTCGCAAGGTGGAGGCCGAGCTGAATCACCTTGCCTATCACGATCCCCTGACCGAGCTGGGCAATCGTCATCTGTTGCAGGAGCGGCTAGCCCTTGAGCTGAAAACCGCGCAGCTCAATCGCAAACGGTTGGGGCTGCTCTTTATCGATCTGGATGGCTTCAAGCTGATCAACGACAGCCTGGGCCACGGAGTTGGCGATGAGCTACTCAAGCGGCTGGCAGAGCGGATCCGCGGCTGCCTGCAGCACAACGATCTGGCGACCCGCCTAGGGGGAGACGAGTTTCTGGTGCTGATCCCCTATCTGGAGGAGCCTGACGAGCTAGCAACCCTCGCCAATACCCTGCTGACCGTGTTGCGTGAACCGGTTGAGCTGGCCCATGAGCTGGTGGCGATCTCGGCAAGTATCGGTATCGCCATCTATCCCGATCATGCAGACAGCCCGGAAACCCTGGTCAGCGCCGCCGACAGCGCCATGTACGAGGCGAAAAGTCAGGGGCGCAATGGATTCCAGTTCTATACCCCCTGCATGGCGGCTCGAGCCCGCGAGCGGATGCAGATTGAGCAGGGTCTGCTCAAGGCTCTGGAGCTCGAACAGCTCTGCATTTTCTATCAACCCATGACCAATCTGGCCAACGGCCACCTGAGTGGACTGGAGGCCCTGCTGCGCTGGCAGCATCCGAATGAGGGAATGATAGCGCCGACCCGTTTTATTCCGGTGGCGGAGGAGTGCGGCCTGATCGAGAAAATTGGGGAGTGGGTGATGCGCAACGCCTGCGAGCAGGGACAAAACTGGCTGGCCGCCGGACTGCCGGTGCCTCGCTTGTCGGTCAATGTGTCGGTGCGGGAGATGCGCTCCCCAGGCTATGTTGAACGGGTCGCCGCCATCCTGGCCGAGACAGGGTTTCCGCCAGAACGGCTCGAGATCGAGGTGACTGAGAGCATCATCCAGCGGGTCGAACAGAGTCTGGATCTCTTTACCCGCCTGAAAAATCTCGGCGTTCAGATTGCCATCGATGACTTTGGTACCGGCTTCTCGTCATTGAGTCTGCTCAAGACCCTGCCGATCGATCGCATCAAGATCGACCGGGCGTTTGTGCAGGCATTACCGGAAGACAAGAACAGTCGGGAGCTCTGCCGCACCATCATCAATCTGGCCGACAGTCTGGATATGGAGGTCACCGCCGAAGGGATTGAAACCAAGGCACAACACGCCTTCTTGCAGTCACTCAACTGCGGCGAAGGACAGGGTTATCTGTTCAGCAAACCACTGCATGTCGAACATATGGGAGATCGCCTGCATCAACGCTACGTCTCATAGCGGCAGGCAATCATCATCACCAGCCGGTCGGCATCCGCCTCCTGGCTGCCGACCGGATTACCACTCGATCTGCAAGCGGGATTCCCTACCATCATCACGATCATTGAGCATGCGCGTCAACGGTGATTCGCCAGCATAACGGGGAGCTGGATCGCTGAAGGTGAGTCTGGTACCGGGCTCCTTGGCCTGCCATGCATGACCAAGCTGATCGGCCACCCGATCCCGCAGCGCAGGTGAAGCCTCCTGATGGGTGATCGCAAACTCTTTCGGAGGTTCGCCAGCGGGCACTGGCGCATCAAACTGCCAGAGGGATGCACAGAGCAACAGAGAAAACATCATGACCTCCAATTAATCGACACGGCCCCCTTTTACTCAACCACCGATTAATTGTCACTCTTTGTCCTGTAACCAACTGTTGCCGCCTATCCAAAAGTCTAATTGCCCCCCGCAACCAAAGGTATAAGTTGTTAAGAAACCATTAAAAGATCTATTCAAAGGAGTGAGTGATGAGCGAGAGCAAGGTCTACCCGGTCAAACCCCACATCAGCAGCAATGCACTGCTCGACAAGGGCGACTATGCCGCCATGTATCAGGCTTCCGTCGAGGATCCCGATACCTTCTGGGGAGAGCAGGGAAAAATTCTCGACTGGATGAAACCCTATACCAAGGTCAAGAACACCTCCTACGATCCGGGCCATGTCTCCATCAAATGGTTTGAAGATGGCCAGCTCAACGTCTCGGCCAACTGTCTCGATCGCCATCTCGCCGAACGAGGTGACAAGGTCGCCATCATCTGGGAAGGGGACAACCCTGCCGAAGATCGCAAACTCACCTACCGCGAGTTGCACAGCGAAGTGTGCAAGTTTGCCAACGTCTTGAAAGCACAAGGGGTTCACCGCGGCGACGTGGTCTGCCTCTATATGCCCATGGTGCCCGAAGCCGCCATCGCCATGCTGGCCTGTACCCGCATCGGCGCGGTACACAGCATCGTATTCGGCGGCTTCTCGCCAGAAGCGCTGGCCGGCCGCATCATCGACTCGGGCTCGCGCATCGTGATCACCGCCGACGAGGGGCTGCGTGGTGGCCGTCCGGTGCCGCTCAAGAAGAATGTGGATGAAGCGCTCACCAACCCGGAAACCCAGGTCAACAAGGTGATCGTGCTCAAGCGCACCGGCGGCAATGTCGCCTGGCACAACCACCGCGACATCTGGTGGCACGAAGCGACCGCCACCGTCAGCAGCGACTGCCCGCCCGAGGCGATGAACGCCGAAGATCCGCTCTTTATCCTCTATACCTCCGGCTCTACTGGCAAACCCAAGGGAGTGCTGCACACCACAGGCGGCTATCTGGTTTATGCCAGTCTCACCTTCAAATATGTGTTCGACTACCACGAAGAGGATATCTACTGGTGTACCGCCGATGTGGGCTGGGTCACCGGTCACTCCTATCTGGTCTACGGGCCGCTTGCCAACGGCGCCACCACCATCATGTTCGAAGGGGTGCCCAACTACCCGGCCACCAACCGCATGAGTCAGGTGGTGGACAAGCACCAGGTCACCATCCTCTATACCGCCCCTACCGCCATCCGCGCCCTGATGGCCAAAGGCAACGAAGCGGTCACCGGCACCTCGCGCCAGAGCCTGCGCATCATGGGGTCGGTGGGTGAACCCATCAACCCGGAAGCCTGGGAGTGGTACTACCGCACCATTGGCGATGAGCGCTGCCCCATTGTCGATACCTGGTGGCAGACCGAGACCGGCGGCATCCTGATTACGCCGCTGCCCGGCGTCACCGACCTGAAACCGGGCTCGGCCACAAAACCCTTCTTCGGGGTGCAACCGGCGCTGGTGGACAACATGGGCGAACCGCTGGAAGGGGCCACCGAGGGTAACCTGGTGATCACCGACTCCTGGCCAGGCCAGATGCGCACCGTGTTCGGCGATCACGAACGCTTTGAGCAGACCTACTTCTCCACCTTCCCGGGCCGCTACTTCACCGGCGACGGTGCCCGTCGCGACGAGGACGGCTACTACTGGATCACCGGTCGGGTGGATGATGTACTGAACGTCTCTGGCCACCGCATGGGTACCGCCGAAATTGAATCGGCGCTGGTGGCCCATCCCAAGATCGCTGAAGCCGCGGTGGTGGGGGTTCCTCACGAGATCAAGGGTCAGGGTATCTATGCCTATGTCACCCTGATCGCCGGGGAAGAGCCGAGCCGCGAGCTGCACAAAGAGGTGAAGGAGTGGGTCCGCAAGGAGATTGGTGCCATCGCCACGCCGGACGTGATCCACTGGGCAGAGGGGCTGCCGAAGACCCGTTCCGGCAAGATCATGCGCCGCATCTTGCGCAAGATCGCCACCGGCGAGACCGACAGCTTGGGGGATATCTCCACCCTGGCGGATCCGGGGGTAGTAGACAAACTCATCCGCGAGAAGTCGGAAGCAGCCTGATCCCGCTTCGTTTGTTGCTCAATAAAGCCGGCCCTGTGCCGGCTTTGTCGTTTCTCATCTGCCAGCAAACAGCAAGGTGGCAGCGAAGAAGTATCTCAGGCCGAAACGTGCAATAAATAGCCAGATGTAGAGATTAGACCAGTAAAATGCTGCTAATTTTCACGAAATCAATATAATTGCGAAATCTGTGTGCCAGGGCACACCGATTTGCGCAGAAAATGGCTAGATTTCTGGTAGTCCACAAGATAGCTGATAGATAGCAGCATTATCATCGAGGATGTACTCAATATGTCGCAAAATCACCGCATTCTCCTGCTCAACGGAGCAAACCTGAATCTGCTGGGCAAACGGGAACCGGGTATCTACGGCAGCAAGACGCTTGATGAGATCGTCGCCGATCTGAAGCTTAACGCCAGCGAACTCGGTGTCACTCTGGAACATCTGCAATCCAACGCCGAACATGAGTTGGTCGGCCGCATCCATCAGGCCATGGGCCAGGTGGATTTTATCATCATCAATCCAGCCGCCTTCACCCACACCAGCGTCGCCATTCGCGATGCGCTGCTGGGTGTCGCCATCCCTTTTATCGAGGTTCACCTGTCAAACGTCCATGCCAGGGAGCCGTTCCGTCATCACTCCTATCTGTCTGATGTCGCCAAAGGGGTCATTTGTGGTCTGGGGGCCGATGGCTACCAATTCGCTTTAACCGCGGCCGTGCACCATCTGCGCGCGGCTTGATAATCACTGATCAGATAAAGAAGAAAGAGAATGCTAATGGATATCCGCAAAATCAAGAAGCTGATTGAACTGGTTGAAGAGTCCGGCATCGCCGAACTGGAGATCTCCGAAGGTGAAGAGTCCGTTCGCATCAGCCGCAACTTCTCCGGTCAGGTGACCACCGCCATGCCGCAGATGATGATGCAGCAAGCCGCTCCGGTTGCCGCACCTGCCGCTGCCGCCCCGGTTGCCGCCGCACCGGCCGCAGATGCCGCCCCGAGCGGTCACCTGATGCGCTCCCCGATGGTTGGCTCCTTCTACCGCTCCTCCAGCCCGGATGCCAAGCCGTTCGCGGAAGTGGGTCAGCAAGTCAATGTCGGCGACACCCTGTGCATCGTCGAAGCCATGAAAATGATGAACCAAATCGAGTCTGACAAGGCCGGTGTGATCAAAGCGATCCTGGTTGAAAATGGTCAGGCCGTCGAATTTGACGAGCCGCTGTTCATCATCGAATAAGGGAAATCGCCACCCATGTTGGACAAAGTAGTCATCGCCAACCGCGGTGAAATTGCCCTGCGGATCCTGCGCGCCTGTAAAGAGCTCGGGATCAAGACAGTGGCCGTTCACTCCACCGCCGACCGGGAGCTCAAACATGTGCTGCTGGCCGACGAATCCATCTGTATCGGCAGACCGGCCAGTACTGAATCCTACCTCAACGTCCCGGCGATCATCGCCGCTGCCGAGGTAACCGGTGCCGTGGCCATCCACCCGGGTTACGGCTTCCTCTCCGAGAACGCCGATTTCGCCGAAGTGGTCGAAAAATCCGGCTTCATCTTCATCGGCCCGCGCGCCGAGACCATTCGCCTGATGGGTGACAAGGTCTCCGCCATCGAAGCGATGAAGAAAGCGGGCGTACCGTGTGTACCGGGCTCTGACGGCCCCGTCGACAACGACGCCAAGCACAACGCCGCCATTGCCAAGCGCATCGGCTATCCGGTGATCATCAAGGCCGCCGGTGGCGGTGGTGGTCGCGGTATGCGTGTGGTGCGCAATGAAGCGGAACTGGCGGGCGCCATCGCCCTGACCAAATCCGAAGCAGGCCAGTTCTTCAAGAACGACATGGTCTACATGGAGAAGTACCTGGAAAACCCGCGCCACATCGAAATTCAGGTGTTGGCAGACGGCCAGGGCAACGCCCTCTATCTGGGCGAGCGTGACTGCTCCATGCAGCGTCGCCACCAGAAAGTGGTGGAAGAGGCGCCGGCACCGGGCATCACCGCCGAAATGCGCAAGTTCATCGGTGAGCGCTGTGTGCGTGCCTGTATCGAGATCGGCTACCGCGGTGCGGGTACTTTCGAGTTCCTGTACGAGAACGGCGAGTTCTATTTCATCGAAATGAACACCCGTATCCAGGTTGAGCATCCGGTCACCGAGATGGTCACCGGTATCGATCTGATCAAGGAGCAGCTGCGCATCGCCGCCGGCCAGCCCCTGTCGATCACCCAGCAGGATATCCGCATCCGTGGCCATGCCATCGAGTGCCGGATCAACGCCGAAGATCCGGCCACCTTTATGCCCTCGCCGGGTCTGGTTCAGCGCTTCCACGCGCCGGGTGGTCTGGGCGTGCGTTGGGACTCCCACATCTATGCCGGTTACAAGGTACCGCCCCACTACGATTCGATGATCGGCAAGCTGATCTGCTACGGCGAGAATCGTGACATTGCCATCGCCCGCATGCGTCATGCGCTGGACGAGCTGGTGGTGGAAGGGATCAAGACCAACGTACCGCTGCAAAAAGAGATCATGAAAGACGAAAACTTCCAGCACGGTGGCACCAATATCCACTACCTGCACAAGAAGTTGGGTCTGTAAGGATCGCTGATAGAGACCGGACTTCCGGTGGAAGTCTGCTCCGCAAGGAGCCTCTGCTGAAAAAGGGCCATGGCGACATGGCCCTTTTTTGTTATCCTTGCGCCCCTCAAATTTGTCGGAGGCCAAGGTGAACCGTTTTGCTCTCGCCCGCCGGGAAGCAGCTTTCTGCCTGCTGCTGACCCTGCTCTACTTCTTTGCCTGGTATGGCACCGCCTATTTTATCCCGCTCCAGCTGGAGTTGTGGGGGCTGCCGTTGTGGTTCCTGCTCAGCTGCATGGTGATGCCGCTGCTGTTCATTCTGCTCTGCGCCCTGATGGTGAACCGGCTGTTTGTGGAGATCCCCCTCGATACCCACTCCCCTTCCGGCAAGGAGTCATCCCATGAATCTTGAGTTGATGCTGCCGCTCGTCATCTATCTGGTGCTGGTGCAGGGGGTGGGTTTCTGGGCCAGCCGCCATCGTGCAGAAGGCAACTTCGTGCAGGAGTACTTCATCGGCAACCGCAGCATGGGCGGTCTGGTGCTGGCGATGACGCTAGTGGCTACCTACACCTCGGCCTCCTCCTTTATCGGTGGGCCGGGCGCGGCCTACAAGATCGGTCTGGGCTGGGTGTTGCTGGCGATGATCCAGCTGCCCACCGTCTGGCTCACTCTGGGGGTGCTTGGCAAGAAGTTCGCCATCATCGCCCGCCGGGTCAATGCGGTGACCATCAACGACATGCTGTGGGCCCGCTACCAGAGCAAGGCGGTGGTGATCCTCGGCTCTATTACTATCATCCTCGCCTTTATCGCGACCATGGTGGTGCAGTTTATCGGCGGCGCCCGCCTGCTGGAGACCGCCACCGGCCTCTCCTACCAGCAGGGCTTGATGCTGTTTGCCAGCTGCGTACTGCTCTACACCATCATCGGCGGCTTCCGCGCCGTGGTGATGACCGATGCCCTGCAGGGGATCATCATGCTGATCGGCACCGGCGCCTTGCTGGCGGGGATTTTGATTGCCGGTGACGGCCTGCCGAACCTCATCCACCAGCTCAGGGAGATCGATCCCAAACTGGTGAGCCCGCAGGGGGCCGGCGACATGCTGACCCAGCCCTTTATGCTGAGCTTCTGGATCCTGGTCTGTGTCGGGGTGGTGGGGCTGCCCCACTCGGCGCTGCGCTGCTTTGGTTATCGCGACAGCAAGGCGCTCCATCGCGGCATTCTGATCGGCACCGTGGTCAGCGCCCTGCTGATGTTTGGCATGCATCTGGCGGGTGCCCTTGGCCGCGCCATCCTGCCGGGCATGGACAGCCCGGACAAGATCATGCCCTCCCTGATGATGGAAGTGCTGCCCCCCTGGCTGGCCGGGGTCTTTCTGGCGGCACCGATGGCGGCCATCATGTCCACCATCGACTCCCAGCTGATCCAGGCCTCCGCCACTCTGGTCAAGGATCTCTATCTCAACTATCTGAGTCCAAAGCAGGAGAAGCTGGAGGTGCGCATTCCGCGCCTCTCCCTGCTCTGTACCCTGATCCTCGGCACCCTGGTGCTGCTGGCGGCGTTGCAGCCCCCCGAAATGATCATCTGGCTCAACCTGCTCGCCTTTGGCGGTCTGCAGGCGGTGTTCCTCTGGCCACTGGTGCTCGGCCTCTACTGGTCGCGGGCCAATGGCCCGGGCGCACTGGCCAGCATGGTCAGCGGCATCGTCAGCTATGGGGTACTGAGTCAGTGGGGGATCAAGCTGGCTGGCCTGCACGCCATCGTGCCAAGCCTCACGCTGGCGCTGGTGGTCTTTATCACGGTCAGCCTGCTGACGGCACCGCCATCGCGGGAAGTGCGCGAGCTTTTCGGGCAGAAATAATAAAAATATAAATTAGGGGTTCCAAAACTATCCCCAAATAGGTGTTTTCCGGTTAAACTGTGCGCCAAGTCACAGAACGTAGCCGCTGTATGCCCGTTAAAGCCACTCGACAAGTCGTTACTCAAGCCCTGCAGCGGCTCGGTTATGCCCTGCTGCTGCCCGTCTCCATCCTGCCGATGGCGGCGCTGATATACCGGCTTGGTCAACCCGACGTGCTCGATTTGGCGGTGCTCTCCCTCACCGGTCAGGCGATCTTCAGCCAGATGCCGCTTATCTATGCGGTGGCGATCGCCTTTGGCCTGAGTCGGCAAGAGCTGGGCGGGCAGACGCTGGCGGGGGCAGTCAACTTCCTGCTGCTCAGCACCGCCTTCAATACGCTGGCCCCCAACCTGCACGCCGACATGATCTGCGGCCTGCTGGCGGGACTCACCACCGCCATTATCTATCCCTGGGTTCACCAGCAAACGCTGCCCCGCTGGCTGCAGATCGCCAGGGGGGAGTTTCCCAGCCTGCTGGTGTCGGCCTTGGCCTGCCTGCTGATCGCCATCCCCCTCTCGCTGCTGTGGCCGCCACTGGAGCGCGGGCTGACCCTGCTCACCTCCGAGCTGCTTACCACGCCATTTGGCGCTTTCTGCTACGGCACCCTCAACCGGCTGCTGATCCCGCTCGGGCTCCATCAGGTATTGGGCAGCGTCATCGGCCTTGGCGAGAGCAACCTGCAGGCGCTAGCCACCGCCCAACCCCTTCATGAAGGGTATGTGGCCGGTCTCTACCCCATCATCATGTTCGGCCTGCCGGGCGCCTGTTTTGCCATCTGGCTGCACCGCCAACGGATGCAACGACTGCCACAGGGCGGGCTGCTACTCACCCTGGCGCTCACCTCGGCACTGGTAGGTATCACAGAGCCTATCGAGTTTCTGTTCGCCTTTACCGCCCCCTGGCTGTTTCTCGCCCACGCCCTGCTGACCGGACTGTCGCTCGCTGTCTGTAGCGGGCTGGGGATCAAGGTGGGCAGTTACTTCTCCGCCGGTCTGCTGGATCTGGTGCTGAGCTATCAGGCTGGGGAGCACAGCTTCTGGCTCATTCCGGTCGGTATCCTGTTCTTCGTCGCCTACACCCTGCTGTTCTATCAGTTGCTGGAGCGCGCCCCCCTCAGCATGCCGAGCAAGCCCATCGCAGTGGAGCATCCGCGCCTTGCCAGCGTTGCCCCCTCAGACCCGCAGATGCTGGCGATCCAGTATCTCAAGGTGCTGGGCGGAATGGACAATCTGGTGGCGATGAGTGTCTGCATCACCCGCCTCAGCCTGCGGGTGCGCGATATTTCACTGGTGGATCAATCCCGCCTGCTGGGCCTGGGCTGCCTCTCCTGGATCCAGCTCAACGACCACCAGCTGGTGCTGGTGCTGGGCCCCAGCGCCAGCCTGATTGAAGGGCAGATCCGCATGCTGGCGGAGCGCCAGTCGGTCCCCCTCGGCCTCAAACCCAATCAGGAGTCGGCCAGCCAGAGCAGCTGGTAACTCAAGCGAACGGCAACCGCTCGGCCACGAAATCCATCAGGGTGCGCAGAGCGGGAGCCAGATGCTCCCGACTCGGATAGATTAGGTAGAACGGGTTGGCCGGAATGGGCTGATCCGGCAACACCTTCTGCAGCCGCCCCGCCGCCAAATCCCCTTCACAGACATGGTGGGGCAACAGGGCAATCCCCCCGTCATGAAGCGCCATCTCCCGCAGCGCCAGCAAGCTGTTGCTGACACAGGCCCCCTGCGGCCGCCAGCCACCCTCCTGCAATGGCCACACCGGCATGGCCGAGTGCACCAGACAGGCATAGCGGCCCAGCTCGCTCAGCTGTTGCGGCATGCCGTGGGCCGCCAGATAGGCGGGCGCTGCCACCAGATGACGCGCCACCTGACCGATACGCCGACAGATGAGGCTGGAGTCTTTCAGCGGCGCCGCCCGCAGCGCCAAATCATAACCTTCCCCCACCAGATCTAGCTGATCGTCACTCAGGGTCAGCTCCAGCACCACTTCGGGATAGAGGGCGCGAAACTCGGCGAGGATCCGGCCAAGCAGCAGGGTGCCGGTCGCCTCGGGGGCGGTGATCCGCACCCGCCCCGCCGGGGCCGAGCGCAGCCGTGCCATCGCCAGATTGGCACTGCGGGCCAGTGCCAGCAGCCCCTGACAGTGCTCCACATAGAGTTCCCCCTGCGGGGTCAGGCTCAACCTGCGGGTGGTGCGCTGCAACAGCCGCACCCCGAGCTGGGATTCGAGCCGCGAGATCTTCTGGCTCACCGATGACTTGGGCATACCAAGCAGCTCGGCGGCCCGGGTAAAGCTTCCCTGCTCCACCACGGTGGCAAACAGTCCCATCAACTCCAGAACGACATTGTTCATATATTCAAACAGTCTTTACCAATTACCCATCTTAATCTTGATAATCAACCAGACTAGAGTGAGTGGCAATCCCGAACACAGCGATTTGAAAGGAAAAACCATGAAAGCCATTGCCCTGACTCACTATCTGCCAAGCGACCACCCCGACTGCTTCATCGCCGCCAACCTGCCCGATCCGGTTCCGGGTCCGCGGGATCTGCTGGTGCGGGTCACCGCCACCTCCGTCAATCCGGTGGATACCAAGGTGCGCTCCCCCAAGGCCAAAATTGAAAGCTCGCCCCGGGTACTGGGTTGGGATGCGGTGGGGGAAGTGATCGCCACCGGCAGCGAAGTGACCCTGTTCAAGGCGGGCGACCGGGTCTGGTATGCCGGCGATATCAGCCGCCCGGGCAGCAACAGCGCCCTGCAACTGGTGGATGAGCGTATCGCCGCCATCGCCCCCACCAGCGTGAGCGATGTGGAGGCCGCCGCCCTGCCGCTCACCGCCATCACCGCCTGGGAGACCCTGTTCGAGCGCTTCGCTCTTACCCGCGAAAGCCGTGGCAAACTGCTGATCATCGGCGGCGCCGGTGGCGTGGGCTCCATCGCCATCCAGCTGGCCCGCCAACTCACAGGTATGGAGGTGATTGCTACCGCCTCCCGCCCCGAGAGCCGCGAGTGGTGCCTCGAGATGGGCGCCCATCAGGTCGTAAACCACCACAAGTTGCAGGAGGAGCTGACCGCCCTTGGCATCACTCAGATCGATGCCATCTTCTGCACCAACGCCACCGCCGAGCACTGGGCCACCATGGCAGGGCTGATCCGCCCGTTTGGCCATATCTGCACCATCGCCGAATCAAGCGAGCCGTGGGATCTCTCCCTGCTCAAGAGCAAGAGCGTCACCTTCAGCCAGGAGTTCATGTTCACCCGCTCCCTGTTCCAGACGCCGGACATGATCGAACAGCACCGCCTGCTCGGCCGGGTGGCGGCACTGGTCGATGAAGGGGTATTGCAGACCACCCTGACCAGAACCATCCCGTCACTGAGCCCGGTCACGCTGGCTCAGGCCCATGCCGAGGTGGAAGCAGGCCGCATGGTAGGCAAGCTGGTGATCGACATGAGCGGCTTTGCCAACTAGGCCCTCAAACGCACCATGATGGGATAAGTTCACCAAGGAGATGCCCCAAACGGGCACAACCAGCGGCACTCATGACTGCCTGTGGCAGGCCAACGTCCGACAATCAGCCAAAAAAGAGGCCATTTCGCGAGAAATGGCCTGAATACCTGAACATTGGGGTAACAATCACACACATATCCTTATGCAGGACATATTAGTCTTTGCATCTGGCGTGCCAACAGCAGCATGAATGCGCCAAAACGGCGTCAGCCCGTCCTTGAGCAAGGTGCCGACCTTGCTCTTTTTTTATCTGGCAGACTGTTTACCAGGCAAACAAGTGCAGATAAAAAAATGCCACCCGAGGGTGGCAGTGAAAGATGACGGAACTTGAGCAAAGCGTTCAGCGAAAACCGGTCGTCTTCGCCTGCATAGAGCAATACAGGAACCGTGCCAATCCGGCAAAAGCCCCCGAATCCCTCCACGTCATGGGCAAACCACGACAGCACTGCCCCATGATGGTAGAATCTCGCGGTTTCACATTTATGAAGAGTCGACGCCATGCCCTGGATACAAATTCGAATCAACGCCACTGCCAAGACCGCAGACAAGGTGAGCAACATGCTGCTGGGGCGTGGAGCCCAGGCGGTGACCTTTATGGATGCCAAGGATGTGCCCGTCTACGAACCCATGCCCGGTGAAACCCCGCTCTGGGGTGAGACCGAAGTGATGGGGCTGTTCGATGCCGAAACTGATCCGGCTCCCACCATCGCCTTCTTCCAGCAAATCTTCGGTGAAGACGTCGGCTATAAGGTCGAGCAGCTGGAAGACAAAGACTGGGTGCGCGAGTGGATGGATCACTTCCACCCCATGCAGTTTGGCGAGCGCCTCTGGATCTGCCCGAGCTGGCGCGATGTGCCGAACCCAGATGCGGTCAACGTCATGCTGGATCCGGGTCTGGCCTTCGGTACCGGTACCCACCCCACCACAGCTCTCTGCCTGCAGTGGCTGGACGGGCTGGATCTGAGCGGTAAAACCGTGGTCGATTTTGGCTGTGGCTCCGGCATTCTCGGCATCGCCGCCCTGAAACTGGGTGCCGCCCGCGTCATCGGCATCGACATCGACCCGCAGGCCATTCAGGCCAGCCGCGACAACGCCGCGCGCAACGGCGTCGCCGACCAGATTGAGCTCTATCTGCCAGCCGACCAACCGCAAGATGTCGAAGCGGACGTGGTGGTCGCCAACATCCTGGCCGGCCCGCTGCGCGAACTGGCTCCACTTATCGCCGGTCACGGCAAAGCGGGCAGCCTGATGGCCCTCTCCGGCGTGCTGGAAAGCCAAGCCCCGGAGCTGGAAACTATCTACGGTCAGTGGTTCGAGATGGACCCGACCGCCGTCAAGGAGGAGTGGTGCCGCCTCTCCGGCCGCAAACACGGCTAAACGCGGGCAACATAGACGCCAACCTCATGCCATCAGGGCTCCCATTCGGGGGCCCTGATTGTTTTGGCCTGTCAGGCTCTTCCCGGTCCGTGGACATGGGCTTGATCGCCCTCCCTTCTGATTGTGTTCGTTTGAAAACAACAGACACCTTTTATTCCGGTAAGATAGCGGTCCGAGCCAACGCAACCGAGAAGGATTTCTTATGCGGATTGCCATTCTGGATGACTATCAGGATCAGGTGCGCCACCTCCCCTGCTTTGCCCTGCTGGCGGGTCATGACGTCACCATCCTCAACCAGAGCGAACCCGATACAACGCGCCTTGCCACCCTGCTGGAAGGAATGGAAGCACTGGTGCTGACCCGCGAGCGTACCTGCATCGACGAACAGCTGCTGATGCGGCTTCCCACCCTTAAACTCATCAGCCAGACCGGCAAAGTCAGCCAGCATATCGACCCGGCACTGTGCCAGCAGTACGGCGTTGCCGTGGCAGAAGGGATCGGCAGCCCTATTGCTCCCGCCGAGCTCTGCTGGGCGCTCATCATGGCAGCCTCCCGCCATATACCTGTTTACAGCCAGGCGTTAAGCCAAGGCCAATGGCAGCAATCTGGTGACCTCGGTTTGGGACGCACGCTGCATGGGCTGACGCTCGGCATCTGGGGCTACGGCAAGATAGGCCAGCGGATCGCCCGCTATGGCAAGGCATTTGGCATGTCGGTACTGATATGGGGCAGTGAGGCTTCGCGCAGGCAGGCCGAGCTGGATGGCTATGCCTGCGCCTCCAGCAAGGAGGTTCTCTTCAGTCAATCCGATATCCTCACGCTGCATCTGCGCCTGAGCGAGGCAACCCGCGGCGCTGTTACCCGCGCAGATCTGGCCCGCATGAAAGTTGACTCTCTGCTGGTCAATACGAGCCGTGCCGAACTTATCGAGCCGGACGCCCTCTATGCAGAGCTAAGTACCCATCCTGGAAAACGGGCCGCGCTCGATGTATTTGACATCGAGCCGGCAACACTACAAAACGAGCCCCTGCTGCACCTGCCCAATGTATTGGCAACGCCTCATCTCGGCTATGTGGAGCAAAACAGCTACGAACTCTACTTTCGCGTGGCGTTCGAGAATGTGCTGGCCTTTGCCGAAGGCAAACCTGCCAACCTGGTTCTGCCCATATCGGGTGGGTGATCACGTTACTTCTGCCGTATTGGCGCCAATATCCAAGTCCCTGGCATATAAAGGAAAGCAACCTTCATGATCGAATACCAGAAGATGATCAGCAGCCAACCGTACAACTGCATGGCACCCGAGCTGGCCCAGTTGCGCCGGGAGGCAGCACGGCACTATCGCCGTTTCAATCAGGCGGAAGAGGAGGCTGAGCAGCGGGCACTACTGGCGGAGCTGATTGGCGAACTGGCAGAGAACGCCTTTATCTGCCCGCCCCTCTACTGCACCTATGGCCACCACACCCACCTGGGCAAGGACTCCTACATCAATATGGGAGCGACCCTGCTGGACAATGCCCCCATTCGCATCGGCGCCCATGTGATGATTGGGCCAAACATGCAGATCTATACCGCAGCCCATGCGCTGGAGGCCGATGAACGGATTCAGGGAACAGAGACGGCGCTGCCGGTTACCATTGAAGACAAGGTCTGGATTGGGGGCGGCGCCATCTTGCTGCCCGGCGTCACCATAGGGCGGGAGGCGATCGTCAGCGCGGGCGCCGTAGTCACCAAAGATGTACCGGCCGGTATTCGGGTAGTCGGCAACCCGGCCCGGATCCTGCCAGCCAAAAACAGGGCATAAGGCTGCCAACCGGGCTGCATCTTGATGCCGCCATCAGCTCACTGCAACCCCTACACCCCATAAAAATAAAGCCCAATGTCACGAAGACGTTGGGCTGTTAAAAGGTGCTACGGAATTGCGACTCTCATCGCAGAAAAATTAGAAGGAGTGCCCTTCTAAACTGGCAGGGAGATATTAGCGAATGCGCAAACGTTTTACATAGTGAAATACAACAGGATTGCGAGGTACATCGCACTATTTAAATAATTACCTGCTATGGCGCGCGAAGCCTCTTTGACCCATTTATTTTCCCCAATTTCTCTGGTTACTATTCACGGTTAAACAGAAAAGCCCCGATTTCTCGAGGCTTTGCTTCTCTCAACCGCAACGTGGCCGAAAAGTCAGAAACGGCGGACAAACTCATCGAGCGGCAGCTCGCGCAGTTTGCGTGCTTCCAGCATGGGAGTACCGAGATAGAGGAAACCCACCAGCTGATCCTCTGCCGCCAGTCCCAATCCCTTGTTGATCTGCTCATCGAAGATAAACCAGCCGGAGCGCCAGATACCGTTGAAGCCCTGCGCCTGCGCGGCCATCTGCATCGCCATCAGGGCACAACCGGCAGAGAGCTCCTGCTCCAGTTTCGGCACCTTGGGGTGATCCTGATAACGGGTTGCCACGGCGACGACCAAGGGCGCCCGCAGCGGCGCTTCGCTGCACTTCTTGATGCTCTCTTCATCTTCGCCACGAGCACGGGCCGCCTCGGCCAGCAGCTTGCCCAGCCGCTCGCGCCCCTCCCCTTCAAACAGAATGAACTGCCAGGGGGTCAGGGTGCCGTGATCCGGCGCGCGCAGGCCCGCCTTGAGGATATTGTCGAGCACCTCACCGCTCGGGGCGGGATCGGCGAGACGGCCACAGGAGTGGCGATTGAGCAACAGGGTGAGGGCATCCATGGGCAATTCCTTCTCTGGGGCAATGATGGCGCTACCTTAGCACAGCACCGGATGAAGAAAACCCCTGAAGCTCAGGGGTTTATCGCAGTATAGAGGGCATGGCTGACTAGATGATGGCTGCCAGCTCGGCCCCTTGTCGAATGGCGCGCTTGGCATCCAGCTCGGCGGCTACATCCGCACCGCCGATGATATGCACCGGCTTGCCTGCCGCCTGCAATCCCGCCTGCAGCTCCTTGAGGGGCTCTTGCCCGGCACAGATGATCACCTGATCCACTGGCAGGCACTGTTTGGTCTCGCCCACCTGAATATGCAGCCCCTCGTCATCGATACGCAGATATTGCACCCCGGAGAGCATCTGCACCTTGCGGTTCTTGAGCACGGTACGGTGGATCCAGCCGGTGGTCTTGCCAAGGCCGTCACCTACCTTGCTCTCCTTGCGCTGCAGCAGCCAGATCTGGCGCTCGGGGGCGTCGATCTCGGGGGCGATCAGCCCACCGCGCTGGTCGAGTTGCTTGTCGATGCCCCACTCCTTGAGCCAGTGATCACGATGGCCGTCGGCATCCATCTCCACCTTCTTCTCCACCAGATATTCAGCTACATCGAAGCCGATGCCGCCGGCACCGATCACCGCCACCTTCTGGCCGACCGGTTTGTGATCCCGCAATACATCGAGGTAGTTCATCACCTTGGCATGCTCGATACCCGGAATATTGGGGGTGCGCGGACGGATGCCGGTGGCAAGGATCACCTCGTCAAAACCGCCGCCGAGCAGGCTCTCGGCGCTCTGACGCTGGCCGAGATAGAGCTCTACGCCGCACTTCTCCAGCCGTTTGGCGAAATAGCGCAGGGTTTCGTGAAACTCCTCCTTGCCCGGGATCTGCTTGGCGAAGTTGAACTGGCCGCCGATTTCGCTGGCCTGATCGAACAGGCTCACCTGATGACCGCGCTCGGCAGCGTAGCAAGCAAACGCCAGCCCGGCCGGGCCCGCCCCCACGACCGCCAGCTTCTTGGGCTGGGGCACGCGGCCAAAGGTCAGCTCGGTCTCGAAGCAGGCGCGGGGATTGACCAGACAGGAGGCGCGCTTCTGCTTGAACACATGGTCAAGGCAAGCTTGATTGCAAGCGATGCAGGTGTTGATCTCGTCCGCCCGGTTCTCGGCCGCCTTGATGACAAATTCGGGATCCGCCAGGAAAGGGCGCGCCATGGAGACCATATCCGCCTCGCCCCCCGCCAGAATGCGTTCGGCCACCTCCGGGGTGTTGATCCGGTTGGTGGTAATGAGGGGCACCTTGAGGTGTTTTTTCAGCTCGGCGGTCACCCAGCTGAAGGCGCCGCGTGGCACGCTGGTGGCGATGGTGGGAATACGTGCTTCGTGCCAACCGATGCCGGTGTTGATCAGGGTCACCCCCACCGCTTCCAGCGCTTTGCCAAGGGCGATCACCTCTTCCAGAGTCGAGCCCTGCTCCACCAGATCGAGCATGGAGAGGCGGAAGATAATGATGAAGTCGGTGCCGACCCGCTCGCGGATGGCGCGGACAATCTCCACCGGAAAGCGCATCCGGTTTTCGCTGCTGCCGCCCCAGCCATCGGTGCGTTTGTTGGTTCGCTCGCAGATGAACTGGTTGATGAGATAGCCTTCCGAGCCCATCACCTCGACGCCGTCATAACCGGCCGCCTTGGCCAACGCTGCTGTAGCCGCGAAGTCGCGAATAGTGCCGCGGATCTGCCGCTCGCTCATGGCGCGCGGTTTGAACGGGGAGATGGGGGCCTTGAGGGCACTCGGGGCCAGACTGAAGGGATGATAGGCGTAACGACCGGCATGGAGGATCTGCAGCGCTATCTTGCCCCCCTCCTGATGCACGGCGCTGGTCACCTTCTTGTGCTTGCTCACCTGCCAGGGGAAGCTCAGCTGAGATCCGTGAGGTACCAGCCGACCGCGCAGATTGGGGGCAATGCCGCCGGTGACGATAAGGCCTACTCCACCACGGGCGCGCTCGGCATAAAAGGCAGCCAGCTTGTCAAAACCGCCCTTCTCCTCTTCGAGGCCGGTATGCATGGAGCCCATCAACACGCGGTTGCGCAGCTGGGTAAAACCGAGGTCAAGGGGCTTCAGCAGATGGGGATAGCGACTCATGATGCCTTCCTCTTTAAGGCCAGGGTGCATGGAACAACGCCCAACACACGGTTGCGCAGTTGGGTAAAGCCAAGGTCGAGCGGGGTCAGCAGGGTCGGATAGCGGCTCACGATGCCTCCAGTTAATTTTTTGTTATCAAACTGAGGCTAGAGTAAAGAATCGAAAATTCTTTTTCAAACAAATGTTTGGACAATTTTTCAGCGAACAGCCGTGCCCTGAACGAAGATAGGCGGGATCCGCCAGTCGGAAATGGCAATTTCGCCCGCAACTGGTTAATAATGGCTCTTCTCTACCCATTAACAGGGCGATAACGCGACTATGTCTATTTTCAAAGGTCTGGGTTGGTTGTTCCGCAGCCTGTGGCGCCTGCTCAATTTCACCCGGCTG
Source organism: Aeromonas sp. 102P (assembly GCF_051920345.1). Classification (NCBI taxonomy): domain Bacteria; kingdom Pseudomonadati; phylum Pseudomonadota; class Gammaproteobacteria; order Aeromonadales; family Aeromonadaceae; genus Aeromonas; species Aeromonas sp. 102P. The sequence continues at coordinate 4,317,904 of NZ_JBQBCZ010000001.1, forward strand.
ATGCTGGTCAATCTGCTGTTTCTCATCGTAGTGCTGGTCATCGTCTTCAGCGTCAGCCAGAAAGAGGCTCCCAAGGCGCCCATCGAAGGCGCGCTGACTCTCAATCTCAACGGCGTGCTGGTGGAGCAACGCTCCCAGACAGATCCCACCGTACAACTGCTGCGTCAGATGGACAGCAGCGACGAGCAGCCGAGCGAGATCGTCCTCTCCGACCTGCTATGGGCCATCAAGAGTGCCAAGGATGACGAGCGCATCAAGGCGCTGGTGATCAAGCCGCAAGGGCTGCAGGGAGCCAACTTCACCAAACTGCAGGAGGTGGCGAGTGCCATCGACTCCTTCCGGGAGAGCGGCAAACCGGTGATCGCCATGGCCGACTTCTACACTCAGGGGCAATACCTGCTGGCGGCCCACGCCGATCACGTGCTGCTCAACCAGAGTGGCGCCGTGGTGATCGAGGGGCTTGGGGTCTACCAGACCTACTTCAAGTCGGCGCTGGAGAAGCTCAACATCACCCCGCATGTATTCAAGGTCGGCACCTACAAATCCTTCGTCGAGCCCTATACCCGCGACGAGATGTCTCCCGAGAGCAAAGAAGCGAACCAGCGCTGGCTGGATCAGCTGTGGCAATCCTATGTGGCTGACGTAGCCGAGCTGCGGGAGATCGAACCCGATGCGGTCGCGCCGGGCAAGGAGCGCTTCCTCGAGCTGCTGCGCAAAGCCGGTGGCAATGCCGCCAACTACGCCCTCGACAACGGGCTGGTGGATCAGCTGGCCACCCGCGACGAGATGACCCAGGCGGTCATTAAAGAGGTGGGTGAAGCGGACGACCACGGCTGGAAAGGGGTCGGCCTGAAAGAGTATCTGGCTGCCATTCCGGAACAATATCCCCAGAGCGGCAAGGATGAGGTGGGTCTGGTGGTCGCCAGCGGCGCCATCATGGATGGCGTCCAGCCTGCCGGTACCATAGGCGGTGATAGCCTCTCCGACCTGCTGGCCGATGCCCGCCGCGATGACAAGGTCAAAGCCGTGGTCCTGCGGGTCGACAGCCCGGGCGGCAGCGCCTTCGCCGCCGAGCAGATCCGCGCCGAGCTGCTGGCCCTGAAACAGGCAGGCAAACCGGTAGTGGTCTCCATGGGCAGCTATGCCGCCTCCGGTGGCTACTGGATCTCCGCCGATGCGGACAAGATCTTCGCCTCCCCCACCACACTCACCGGTTCCATCGGGGTGTTCGGCATGTTTGCCACCATCGACAAGGCGTTGGCCCAGTTCGGCGTGCATACCGACGGGGTTGGCACCACAGATTACGTCGGCGTCGGCCCGACCCGCGCCCTACCGGATCACGTCGGTCAGGCAATCCAGCTGAGCGTGGAAGATACCTACCAGCGCTTCATCGGTCTGGTCAGCAAGGGTCGTGGTCTGAGCCCGGAAGAGGCAGAGAAAGCGGCCGAAGGCCGGGTCTGGACCGGCGAAGATGCCAAGGCCCTGGGGCTGGTGGACGAGTTCGGCAATCTGGATGACGCCATCAAGGCCGCCGCCGAACTGGCCAACCTCAAGGAGTGGCAGGTCACCCCCATCGAGCAGGAGGAGTCCACCAAGGACAAGTTCCTGCGCCAGCTGTTTGACAGCAGTGCCCAAGTGCTGGCCCCCCAGTTGCAAAGCTGGCTGCCAGCTGGATTTGGCAAGGCATTGGTGGAAGTGAACCGCAGTCTCGACCCGCTCACCCGCTTCAACGATCCGCAAGGCACCTACGCCTTCTGTCCGGTCTGCGTGCAGTAAGCAAGCGGCGAATGCCCCATAAAAAACGGCGACCATCTGGTCGCCGTTTTCTTTATTCAGCCAGTGCGCGCGGCACCGCCAACTTGCTCAATCAGGGATTGAGGCGAGTCGGCATACCGGTACGCTGTTCCAGCACCTGCTTGACCACGTTGGAGTCAGACTCGGCGTGAGCGATGAAGCGGGTGATAGCCGGTGTCATCGGGAGCGGCACGGAGGCGGTGGAGTTGAACTCCTCCTCGGTGCGCGACAGCGGCTCGTGTACTTCCATGTAGCGACCGCCATCCGGCTCGACCGTGGTCTTGACCGGCTGGTTGACGAACTGGACGCGGGTGCCGACCGGCACGTTGTCGAACAGATACTTGATGTCGTCAGCGCGCAGACGCACGCAACCGCTGCTCACCCGCAGACCGATACCGAAGGTGGCGTTGGTGCCGTGGATGGCATAGAGGTTGCCAATGTAGAGGGCGTGCAGACCCATGGGGTTATCCGGACCGGCTGGCCATACTGCCGGCAGAGTCTTGCCCTGGGCGGCATAGCGGCGACGGATGTTCTCGGTCGGGGTCCAGGTCGGGTTGGCGCGCTTGCGCTCTACCTTGGTGATCCAGTTCTCCGGGGTGTTTACCCCCAGCTGACCGATGCCGATGGGCAGCACTTCCACCACGTTCTTCCCTTTCGGGTAGTAGTAGAGACGCATCTCGGCAACGTTGATGACGATCCCTTCGCGGGGCGCGTTGGGCAGGATCAGCTGGTGGGGGATGATCAGGGTGCTACCCGCTTTCGGCAGATAGGGATCAACGCCCGGGTTGGCTTCCATGATGTTGGTCAGACCCAGCTGGAAGTCAGCAGCGATCTGCTCCAGCGGACGGTTGTCCGCAGGCACCACGTATTCCTGGTTTTCACCGATCAGGCGACTGTTGGCCGCAGGCAGACGGTACTCGACAGCGGCAGCCTGCTGGCTGACCAGCGCAAATGTGCATAAAAGGGCCGAAGCGGCAGTGCGAAGGGGATTCATAAAATTCCTGTGTGGTTTCCTGTACCAAATGGGCCGGGGGCCGTCTCATCCTCGGTCTGCCGGTGGCGGGTCAACCTGCCCCACGACGCCAATAACCGAGCGCGCATTCTTTCCTGAGTCGGCCAAAATTTCAACTTCCATATGTTGCTTTTCTTGTTAAAAGTAGCCGTTTTCGATGTGACGCTTATCAACAGGGCAAAAGCCACACTGGCAAGTCGCAGCAAAGAGAAAGATGAATGGCACGGCCCGCCTGGCAGCGAGCCACCCGAGCTCCCGTCAGCCACAGCGCTGCGCCACCTTGTGTCACGGTTGCAGCCCTAGCTAAAACGTTTGTCTCATCCGGGGAGATAAGCCAATACAGACGGTGGCAGCTTATTGGCGTGAAAGAGGGCACCTTACCCTTCCAACCATGATTATTTGATTGATCTGATTTGGGTTTATGTTTACCAATAATCAGCAGCACGATGTGTGCCATACACCGGATGTGACAAGCTGCAGCAGAACAACACAAGGACGAGGTTCCATCATGCTGTCGTATTTCCTACGCCGGATGCTTTTGATCATCCCGACGTTTCTCGGTATCACCCTGCTCGTCTTCACCATCACCCGTTTCGTGCCGGGCGGTCCGGTCGAACGCATGCTGCTGCAAGCCCAGGTTTCCCAGAATGAATCTGGCCGCTCCAGTGGCAGCAAGGGGGCGCAGGCCCTCTCCGATGAACAGATCGAGGAGCTCAAGGCCTTCTATGGCCTCGACAAGCCCATGCTGGTCGCCTACTGGGAGTGGCTGCAGAAGCTGGCGGTGCTGGATCTGGGCGAATCGACCCGCTACTACGAACCGGTGTGGGATCTCATCAAGGAGCGGCTCCCCGTTACCGCCTTCTTCGGGCTGGCAACCTTTCTGCTGAGCTATGCGGTCTCCATTCCGCTCGGGGTGGCCAAGGCGCTCAGGCACAACAGCCGCTTCGACTCGTTGAGCTCCATGCTTATCTACATGGCCTATGCCCTGCCCGCCTACGTGGTGGGGATCTTCCTCATCACCGTCTTCGCCTTCCATCTGGAGTGGCTGCCGATGGGCGGTTTTCCGGGAGACGACTTTGAGTACATGGAGAGCAGCTGGGATCAGATCCGCACGGTCTTTGCCCACGCCCTGCTGCCGCTTATCGCCTACGCCATCGGCGATTTCGCCATCCTCACCATGACTATGAAAAACAGCCTGATGGAGAACCTGTCGGCCGATTATGTGCGTACTGCGGTGGCCAAGGGGTTGCCGTTTCGCAAGGCGGTCACAGACCACGCCATGCGCAACAGCCTAATCCCCATCGCCAGTCACCTGGGGTCTGTGCTCACCGTTTTCTTTGGCGGCTCCTTCCTCATCGAGACCATCTTCAACATCGACGGCATCGGCCTGCTCGGTTACGAGGCGATCGTCGAGCGGGATTACCCCACCGTCATGGGCATTCTGGCCATCACCTCCATGCTGATGCTGATTGGCAATATCGTCTCCGATATCTGCGTTGCACCTTCTGTTGACCCCCGCGTGCGGTTTGGAGACTGACCATGAAGCTCAATCCGGTTACCTTGAAAAAACTCAAGCGCTTCAAGTCGATCAAGCGCGGTTACTACTCCTTCATCATCTTCACCACCCTAGTGCTGCTCTCCCTGCTGGCGGAGCTGCTGATCAACAGTCGGGCACTGATGGTGAGCTATCAGGGCCAGCTGCACTTCCCCACCTATGGCGATGTGATCCCCGGCCAGCAGTTCGGGCTCGATTACGAGTACGAAACCAACTACCGCCAGCTCAAGGCCAAATTTGCCGCAGAGGGCCAGGGCGACTGGGTGCTGCTGCCGCCGGTGCCCTGGAATCCCTACGAGCAGGATTTCAAGGAGGATGCCTACCCGCCCTACGCCCCCAGCGCGGCTGAGCGCCACTTCCTCGGTACCGACACCAGCGGCCGCGACGTACTGGCGCGGCTGGTTTACGGCTTTCGCATCGCCATCGGCTTTGCCTTTATCGCGCTGGCGGCCAGTTACGCCATCGGGGTAACCATCGGCTGTCTGATGGGCTTTCTCGGCGGCCGCTTCGACCTCATCCTGCAACGCTTTATCGAGATCTGGTCCCAGGTGCCGTTTCTCTACGTCATCATGATCCTGGTGTCGCTGGCCAAGCCCAACTTCGGCCTGTTTGTTGCCATCAACGTGCTGTTCGGCTGGATGGGGATCACCTGGTATATGCGCACCCTCACCTACAAGGAGCGGGCGCGGGACTATGTGATGGCGGCGCGGGCACAAGGAGCGACCACCGGGCGGATCATCTTCAACCACATCCTGCCCAACACCCTGATGATGATCGTCACCCTGGCGCCGTTCGCCGTGGTGGGCAATATCTCCACCCTGACAGCACTCGACTATCTGGGCTTCGGGCTGGCACCGCCGACCCCGAGCTGGGGGGAGCTGCTCTCCCAGGGCATCAACAATCTGGATGCCATCTGGATCGTCAGCTCAGTGGTGGCAGCGGTGAGTCTGGTGCTGATCATGGTCTCCTTTATCGGTGAGGCGATCCGCGAGGCGTTCGATCCGCGCAAATTTACCCGTTACCAATAAGCCAGCCGGTACCAGCGCGCATCGGCAGGCGTCGGGTAACGAACAGTGATTAATCAAGGACGGGCCGCCGCCATCGGCGGTCCCGGGAGCAAGGGATAATCCCGTTATCAATCAAGACCCCCAGTGCAGGGGCCAGACCTGGAAGTCAAACATGAAGAATAAAATCAAATGGATAGGTGCTCTCTTTGTGCTGGTAAACGGATCCTGGGTCTGGGCGGCCAGCCTGCCCGCGGATCTCAAATGGGAGACCAACGACACGGATCCTGTGTTCGCCTCCCCCAAGGCGCTGCCGGGCGGCAGCCTCAATATGTTTGTGGAGAGCTTTCCGCTGACGTTTCGCACCGTGGGGCCTGACTCCAACGGTTCGTTCCGCTCCTTTATTCTCGATAACCAGCTGCGGCTCATCAGCTTCCACCCCAATACCGGCAACCCCATCCCCTCGCTGGCGACCCACTGGGCCATCGCGCCAGACAGCCAGACCGTCTACTTCAAGCTGGATCCCCGCGCCAAATGGTCGGATGGCAAGCCAGTCAATGCTGACGACTACACCTTCGGTTACGAGATGATGCGATCCAAACACATCAAGGGGCCCTGGTTCAACAACTACTACACCACTGAAGTGGTAGCGGTAGAGAAGATCGACGACCACACCATTATGGTCAAAGCGGGCAACCGCAAGGCCAAGATGGACCTGCTCAACACCACCGAGCTGTGGCCCCAGCCCAAGCACTACTACAAGCTGACCCCCAACTGGGTGAAGCAGTACAACTGGGCCGTGGTGCCCACCACAGGCCCCTACGTGATCAGCGACGTCAAGAAGGGCAAGTCGGTCACCTTCAGCAAGCAGAAGGATTGGTGGGCAAAAGACGATCGCTACAACCAGCAGAGATTCAACATCGACACCATCAAGGTGCAGGTGATCCGCGACCACAACATCGCCTTCCGCCACTTCCTGAAAGGGGAGATCGATACCTTCGAGATGATCCTGCCCAACTGGTGGCATGAAAAAGCGGTCACCCCGGAGTACAAGAAAGGCTACGTGCAGAAGGTAATGGCCATGACCGATACCAAACAGGGCGGTCAGGGGGTTCACCTCAATGTGGCCAACCCCAAGCTGGCGGACGTGAACGTGCGCCTCGGCATCCAGCACGCCTTCAACATCGACAAGATGATCGAGACCGTGCTGCGCGGCGACTATGACAGAGCCACCACCTTTGACTCGGGCTTTGGCGAGTTCACTGACATCACGCTGCCGGAGCGGGCTTATGACATCGGCAAGGCGCGGGAGTACTTTGCCAAGGGCGGCTACAACAAGCCGGGGCCGGACGGCATCCTGCAAAATGAGAAGGGTGAGCGGCTGACGCTGGCGCTCACCTACACCAGTCAGGAGCACTCCAAGCGCCTGACCGTGCTGAAAGAGGAGGCCAAGAAAGCGGGTCTGGATCTGGAGCTCAATCTGGTGGATGGCGCCACCGGCTTCAAGGTGATGCTGGAGAAGAAACACGAGGCGGCCTGGCTCGGTTGGGGCGGCGGCGGTCTCTATCCGCAATATTGGGAGTTTTTCCACTCCGCCAACGCCAACAAACCGCAGACCAACAACTTGTTCAACGTGGCTGACAAGGAGCTGGACGCGCTGATCGATGCCTACAACGTCGAATTCGACATGGCCAAACGGGCCAAGCTCTCCCAGCAGATCCAGCAGCGTATCTATGATCTCGCCATCTTCGTGCCCGGGGTGCAGCTCAACTATGTGCGGGCCAGCAGTTGGCGTTATGTGATGCTGCCGGAAGTGCCTGCCACCAAGAACACGCCGGACCTGCTCTACTGGCCGATGGATGGTTATCCTCACAGTAGCGGCGGTCTGCTCTGGCTCGATCCCAAGGTGAAGGAAGAGACCCGCAACGCCAAGGAGGCAGGGGAAGCGCTGGCGCCCATCAACCTGCTCGACAAGACCTATGCACGTCATTGATATTCAGGCCATTGCGAAGGGAGCAGCCGTTATGCCCAACACCCAGGCCCCCATTCTTGACGTACCGGATAACGGGTGGGAGTTCGCCGTTGATAACGGCCAGCACCATGCCCCAATCCTCGAAGTACGCGATCTCGAGGTGGAGTTCGCCGTCGATGACGGCAAGATCAAGGTGCTCGACGGGGTCAGCTTCAAGGTGGCCCCGGGTCAGACGCTGGGGATCGTCGGCGAGTCCGGCTGTGGCAAGAGTGTCACTTCACTCGCCATCATGGGGCTGCTGCCCAAGCCCCACGGTCAGGTAGTCGCCGGTTCCATCCGCTTTCAGGGGGAAGATCTGTTGTCGCTTGCACCGGATCAGATGTACAAGGTGCGCGGCAACCGCATCTCGATGATCTTTCAGGAGCCGATGACGGCCCTCAACCCGGTGCAGACGGTGGGGGAACAGCTGATGGAGGTGTTTCGCCTCCATCGCCCCGAGTATGACAAGGCCCAACGCAAAGCCGCGGCCATCGCCATGCTGCAGAAGGTGGGGATCCCGGAACCGGCCCAGCGCTTTGCGGTCTATCCCCATAATCTCTCCGGCGGTATGCGCCAACGGGTGATGATCGCCATGGCGCTCTCCTGCGAGCCAGACCTGCTTATCTGCGACGAGCCGACCACGGCGCTGGATGTCACCATTCAGGCCCAGATCCTCGAACTGATGAAAGAGCTGCAGGCCCAGACCGGGATGGCCATCATCTTTATCACCCACGATCTGGGGGTGGTTGCAGAGCTGTGCGACGAAGTGGTGGTGATGTACGCCGGGCGGGCGGTGGAGCAGGCCGATGTGTTCGAACTGTTTGACCATCCCCGTCACCCCTATACCCACGGCTTGATGAGCTCGATCCCGCGCCTGGAGGATGAGCCCAAGAGCCTGCTCAAGACCATCAAGGGACAGGTACCGGCCCTGCACGAGATGCCCGCTGGCTGCCGCTTCTCCAACCGCTGCTCCCATGCGACCGATCTCTGCATCAGCGCCATTCCGGCGGTGGAGCAACTCAATCCGCGCCACCATGTCGCCTGTCACTACTGGAAGGAGTTGACCCCATGAGCACTCTGTTATCGGTCAGGGATCTGAAACAGCACTTCCGGCTGGGAGGCGGCTTCCTGCGCAAGCAATATACGGTTCATGCGGTGGATGGCATCAGCTTCGATCTCAAGCAGGGGGAGACGCTGGGGCTGGTGGGTGAGTCGGGCTGCGGCAAGTCCACCCTCGGGCGCAGCCTGCTCAAGCTGTTCGAGCCGACCGCGGGCACCATCACCTTCGAGGGGCGCGATATCACCGCCCTCAGCCCGAAGGAGATGCGCTCCCTGCGCCAGGAGATGCAGATGGTATTTCAGGATCCTGCAGAATCCCTCAACAGCCGCCACACCGTGGGCCAAATTTTGGAGGAGCCCTTTATCATCCACGGTAAAGGCAACACTGAGCAGCGCCGCGGCTGGGTGCAGGAGTTGCTGGCAAAAGTGGGCCTGCCGGGCAGTGCGGTGGATCGCTACCCCCACGAGTTTTCCGGCGGTCAGCGCCAGCGGATCGGCATCGCCCGCGCCATCGCTCTCAAGCCCAAGCTGCTGGTGTGCGACGAGGCGGTCTCGGCCCTCGATGTCTCGGTGCAGTCGCAAATCGTCAACCTGCTGCTCAGCCTGCAGCGGGAGATGAACCTCTCCATCATCTTCATCGCCCACGATCTGTCGGTGGTCAAACACATCTCGGATCGGATTGCGGTGATGTATCTGGGACGGATCGTCGAGCTGGCGGATGCCCAGTCGCTCTATCTGGCGCCGCGCCACCCGTATACCCAGGCGCTGATCTCCGCCATTCCGGTACCGGACCCGCGCAGGCGCAGCCAGCGCATTCTGCTGACCGGCGATGTGCCCTCCCCCATCTCGCCGCCAAGCGGCTGCCACTTCCACCAGCGCTGTCCACATGCGACCGAACTGTGCAAAAGCAAGGCGCCCAAGCTTGAGGCGTGTGATGAGGCCCATCATCAGGTGGCCTGCCACACCCCGCTCGCCGTCGGTGGTCACGCTATCAGCGGCGACAGCAGGCTGGAGCAGGCGAGCTAGGCGCAGCGAACAAACATCAGGGTAGAAACAGACGAGGCGGCCATCAGGCCGCCTCGTGCTATCGGGTCACGCTTGTCTTATCGAGCCACTGCCGCAGCTTGTCAGGCAATCTGGTAACGGCCGGGCTTGTGGTTGAGTGTCAACACCAGATTACAGATAACCGCCGCCACGATGGATAGCGCCAGGATCCAGGGCTGCACCACGAAAAACGAGGCAACAACAATGGCGCAATCGAGCCCCATCTGCAGCTTGCCCGCCCGGATGCCAAAGCGATCCTGAATAAAGAGCGCCAGAATGTTGAAGCCCCCCAGACTCGACTTGTGGCGAAACATGATGAGCAGCCCCATGCCGATCAGGGTGCCGCCGATCAGCGCCGCATAGAGGGGCTCTATCTTGCCGATCTGCAACACCCCGTTGAGGTGATCGGTCATGTAGGAGACCGCCGCCACCGAGACGAAGGTGTTGAAGGTAAAACGTGGCCCCATCCGCAGCCATGCCAGCGCATAGAAGGGCAGGTTTATGCCGAAAAACAGCAGGCCGAAGCTGATGCCGGTCACCTTTTGCAACAACAGCGCCAGCCCGGCAGTCCCGCCGGTGAGCAGGCCAACCTGATGAAACAGAAAGATGCCGAGGGAAACAAAGCCGGCCGCCGTCAGCAGGGCCAGCACATCCTCATAAATAGGATGGGCAGTGCGAATCGAGGTGTTGTCCATAACCTGTATCCAAGCGAAGTAAAGAGAGAGTGTCTGTCGCCTGCCGTTGCGGGCATGCTGCGAGCCCTGTCCACAGGGCTTCGTTATGGGGTCCAGTCTATTTTTTGTGAAAAGGATCACAACAGGCAGGCTGAACGCCCCATTCTGGTGCCTGTCATCTGGCATTGACACCTGCTGCACCAAGATGCAGCATGCCGCGGTTTAAGCGCGCCATCCCCCATTCACAGCACGAGGCACTTTTCATGAAGGTCACCATTTTTGGCACAGGCTATGTCGGGCTGGTGCAGGCCGCCGTTCTGGCCGAGGTGGGCCATCAGGTCTGCTGCGTGGATGTGGATGACGAGCGGATCGCCGCCCTCAGGCTGGGGCAGATCCCCTTCTATGAACCGGGGCTGGCCCCGCTGGTCGAGAGTCATCTGGCCAGCGGCCGCCTGAGCTTCACGGTCGATCCCGCCATTGGCGTGGCACACGCCGACCTGCTGCTGATCGCCGTGGGCACCCCGGCTGACGAGGATGGCTCGGCCGATCTGCAACATGTGCTGGCGGTGGCCGACACCATAGGCCGACTGATGAGCAGCCCCAAGCTGGTGGTGACCAAAAGCACTGTGCCGGTCGGCACGGCGCAGCAAGTAAGAGAACACATTGAGCAGCAGTTGGCCGTGCGTGGGCTGGCCTTCACCTGCGAGGTGGCGGCCAATCCCGAGTTTCTCAAGGAGGGAGCGGCGGTCAACGACTGCATGCGGCCGGATCGCATCATCATCGGCTGTGACAGTGAGCGGGCACTTGAGCAGTTGCGCGCCCTCTACGCCCCCTTCAACCGCAATCACGACCGGATCGTAGTGATGGATCTGCGCAGCGCCGAGCTTACCAAATACGCTGCCAACGCCATGCTGGCCACCAAGATATCCTTTATGAACGAGATGGCGGCCCTCGCCGAGCAGCTGGGGGCCGATATCGAGGCAGTACGCCAGGGGATGGGGGCAGATCCCCGCATCGGTTACCACTTTATCTACCCGGGCTGCGGCTACGGCGGCTCCTGCTTCCCCAAGGATATCAAGTCGTTGTGCCATACCGCGGCGAGTGTCGGCTGCGACGCCCCGCTTTTAGCGGCGGTCGAGCAGGTCAACCAGCGCCAGCAACAGAAGATGGCGCAAACCCTGCTGACCCGCTTCGGCCCGGATCTGCGTGGCCACACCTTTGCCTTGTGGGGACTGGCGTTCAAACCCGGCACCGACGATATGCGCGATGCGCCGAGCCGCCCGCTGCTGGCCGCCATCTGGGCTGCCGGTGGCCGGGTGCAGGCCTTTGATCCCAAGGCGATGGAGCGCGCCCGCCAGATCTACGGCCAGCGGCCGGATCTGCTGCTCTGCCCCACTCAGGAATCTGCGCTGGAAGGGGCTGATGCCCTGCTGATCTGCACCGAATGGCAGGCGTTTCGCGCCCCCGATTTCCAACAGTTGAAAGCACTGCTCAACCAGCCTGTCATCATCGATGGCCGCAACCTCTATGACCCGCGCCAGCTCAGCGAACTCGGGTTTGACTATCACGCCATCGGGCGACCACATCTTCCCGCCCAAAAGCAGCCTGCCAACACCAGTTGCAACCCGGAGACTCAACCATGATCTATCTGGTCACCGGCGTCGCCGGTTTTATCGGTTTTCATGTGGCCAGCCAGCTGTGCGCCGCAGGTCATCGGGTGGTGGGGATCGACAACCTCAACGACTACTACGAGGTGAGTCTGAAAGAGGCGCGGCTGGCCCAGCTGGCCAGTTTCCCCCATTTTCACTTCGAGCGGCTGGATCTGGCGGATCGCGAGGCGATGGCGACCCTGTTTGCCAGCAACCGTTTCGAGCGGGTGATCCATCTGGGGGCGCAAGCGGGAGTGCGCTACTCCATCGACAATCCGTTTGCCTATGCCGACAGCAACCTTACCGGCATGCTGACGGTGCTGGAGGGGTGTCGTCACCACGGGATTCAGCACCTCATCTACGCCTCCTCCAGCTCGGTCTATGGCATGGTGGATCAGATGCCCTACTCCACCGCGCAGCAGGTGGATCACCCGGTCTCCCTCTACGCCGCCACCAAGAAGAGTGGCGAGCTGATGGCCCACGCATACTCGGCGCTCTATGGCCTGCCCACCACAGGGCTGCGCTTCTTTACCGTCTACGGCCCCTGGGGCCGCCCCGACATGGCCATCATCAAGTTCACCCGCGCCATCCTCGCGAACGAGCCTATCGATGTGTACAACCACGGTGATCTCAGCCGCGACTTCACCTACATAGACGATATAGTCGCGGGGATCCTCGCCGTGGCCGATCAGCCGCCCCGCCCCAATTCCGATTGGCACGCCAGCGAGCAGAGAGCAGCTCCCTACCGCATCCTCAATATCGGCAACGGCCAGCCGGTGCGGCTGCTCGATTTTATCGAGGCGCTGGAAGAGGCCATCGGCAAGCCCGCCATCAAGCGGATGCTGCCGATGCAGGCAGGTGACATGCACGCCACCTGGGCCGACAGCGAGCCGCTGCACACCCTCACCGGCCTGCGACCCGCTACGCCCCTCAAGCAAGGTGTTGCCGAGTTTGTCCGCTGGTATCTCGACTACTACCAGCCCGCCCGCTGATGAGAGCGGGCTGCCCCTCGGTCATTGATGAGTTAATCAGATACCACTGATGCCCCGCGGGTTTTAGGATGGCTAAACGCACTGTCTGCGCAACATAGCGAGGATTTGAGATGCAATCACAGGAACAGGGTCTGATCGATGGACTGTTCGACCGCCTCAAGCAAGCGCAAGCCAGGGATAGCAAGCGAGACCCACAAGCGGATCAGCTGATCCGCCAGCATCTGGCCCAGCAGCCCGACGCCCCCTACTACATGGCCCAGGCGCTGCTAATTCAGCAGGCAGCCCTTACTCGCCTCAACGAGCGGGTCAAGGAGCTGGAAGCCAGCCAGAGCACCCCAAGTGGTGGCAGTTTTCTCTCCGGCCTGTTTGGTAGCGAGAGCAGCCCGCCCCCGCGCTTTACGCCACCACCGGCAACCGCTTCTGCCCAGCCTGCATCCCGTGCCAGCTCCTTTTTAGGGGGCGCCCTGCAAACCGCCGCCGGTGTGGCCGGTGGCGTGATGCTGGCCGATATGATCGGCGGACTGTTTCACAACAATCGGCCCGAGGAGATCATCGACATCATAGAGCCAGCGCCCATCGCCAATCCGGTCGATGCGGAACCGGTGCGCTGGGACGGCTGGGATTCACCTCCCGATGCTGGCAGCAATTTTCTCGACGACGATAGCCAGAGTAGCGGCTGGGCCGACAGTGACGATAACAACGGCGGTTTCTTCTGACCGTCAAACCATTACTGGCCCCGCACCTAGCTGTGATCTCTCTGTAGGTTGTTCACTCGGGGCATTCCCGGAGAATTGGAGGCACCAACCAAACCAATCATCCGAGGTGCCCGAGTGAACAATCATAAAAATGCCCGATTAACCGTCTTTGGTCGACAGCTTCTTGTCCAGCGTATCCTTGAGCAGGGCCTGCGCGTTGAAGAGGCCGCTCACGCTGCCGGGGTCAGTATCCGCACCGCTTACAAGTGGCTCACTCGATATCGCCAGGAGGGACCTGATGGTTTGTACAATCGCTCTTCTCGACCCGCATCTTGCCCTCATGCCATTGATGACCAGCGCCAGCAGAGGATTATCGAACTGCGCAAGCAGCGACGGACCTATCGGCACATCAGCCAATATCTGGGCATAGGGCACAGTACTGTCGCCCGCATCTTGCAGCGCATGGGACTTCATCGATTGGCCAATCTGGCCCCAGCTGTTCCAGTACAACGCTATGAACATGAGAAACCGGGTGACTTGCTGCATCTGGACATCAAAAAGTTGGGGCGTTTCCACCGTCCCGGCCATCGTATCACCGGCGACCGCAGCAAGGACTCACGCGGCGCAGGGTGGGAGTGTGTTCATGTGGCGATTGATGACCACTCCCGTGTGGCGTTCAGCGCTCTGCATCCTGATGAAACGGGACGCAGTGCCTGCCTGGCGCTGTTACAGGCACTTCGCTACTACGCCGGGCTCGGCATTTGTTTCAGTCGGCTACTCACGGACAATGGAGCCTGTTACCGGTCGAAACGCTTCCAGAAGCTGTGTCGTCGGCTGGGGCTCAAGCATCTGCGCACCAAGCCTTACACACCACAAACCAATGGCAAAGCAGAGCGCTTCATTCAGACCGCCCTGCGTGAGTGGGCTTATGCACGGAGCTATGACTCGTCAGAGCAACGGGCAGAGCACTTGCAACCGTGGTTGCATGAGTACAACTGGCATCGTCCTCATGCCAGTCTGGGCTACCAGCCCCCCATCAGTCGTCTTCAATCTGTGAACAACCTGGTGGGTTTACACACCTAGCGGGGCTCAACTCGATACGAAACCCATGACTATGGAAAGTGTGATGACACCACGGATCGGCAGCGGCATGACGCGATATACTCAGCGCGCTTCGTGCCACCCGGGAACAACTCCCGACCCCAGGCGCTCTGTCCGTGGCCACGCAACACCCCCATGACGACAAGGAGCCACCTCATGATCCGAACCCTGCTTTTGACCGGTGCCGCCATTGCGGCCTATGCCCTGACCCAGAACCACTCTCTGCTTCCCCTGCTCAGCCTGCTGGCCCTGCTTTCGCTCTGGGTTGTCAGCGAAGTTGGCAGCTTCTATCGCACGCTTCCTCCCGCCGTGCTGGATGAGCAGGAGTATCACCACGACTTCTAACCGGATGAAAAATGGTGTGAAACTGTCGAGATGCCGTTAGTTCCATACCGTTTTGCTCTCTGAAATCAACCGGCTATAACAACAGGATCCACTGGGTTCGTGGCGATAGCAGCCATGTTCCTCTATATCTTCTGTACTCAAACAGGAGATAACCCATGAGGCACATCAGCGAAAACGGACTGTTTTTGCTGCTTTTTTTGTCGTTGTTACTGGCAGGTACGCCGCGGGCGATGGCACAAGGCAGGGATTTCAGACAAGCTCCCAAGGCGCTAACAGCGATCAAGCAGGGTCAAGTTGCCCAGCAACACGGTCATCTGCAAAAAGCCATCGCCCTCTATTGCGTGGCCGCCAGTACCGGCAACCCGGAAGGATATTTCCGGATCGGTCGCCTGCTCGCCACCGGCCCCGCCTCGGTTCGCAGCGCCAAGCTGGCTAACAGTTATCTCGCCATGGCAATGCGCCTTGGCAACCAGCAGGCCAGCCGCTACTACAACCCGCGGGTCGGCAATGCCCCCATGGGCGATCAGTGCGGTGTCGGCATGCGCGGCGGACAAGGGAGTTATTCCGCCTTGCCCAGCACACCGTTCAATGTCGAGGCATATCTGGCACGCCAGTCACCGGGCAAACAGAAGCTGGTCACCATGCTGCGTCACGCCGCCAAACACCATAAGGTGGATGCCCGGCTGGTACTAGCGATTGCCATCGCCGAATCCAATCTCAACAGCCGTGCCGTTTCCCCCAAGAATGCCCAAGGGCTGATGCAGCTGATCCCCGAAACCCAGCAACGGTTCGGGGTAACCCGGCCATTCGATCCAGCCCAGAACATCAAGGGTGGCGTCAGTTATCTCAAATGGCTGGATCGCCGCTTCGATGGCGACTGGGTACTGATCTCGGCAGCCTACAATGCCGGGGAAAAAGCGGTGGAACGCTATGGCGGGATCCCACCCTATGACGAGACGCAGGAGTATGTGAAACGGGTGCTCTACTTCGCTGGCCACAAGCAGCCCTGAGCGGGAGGTCAGGAGCTCGCCCGACCGGAAGGCGGCACACGCCCCTTTCTGCGGCCACTGTGGCGGCCACGCCCCCAATAATCGAAGCCATAGTGGCGATAGTAGCCAACCAGATTGCTGACCAGAAACAGCCCCTCCATCAGCGCGGCGACCGGTGAGCCCACCAGCAAGTTGTTACCCAGCCAGCAGAGGGTGCCGAGCAGCATCCTGCGCCGCAGTTGGCGATCGTCGGGGCAAAACGCGGCCCGGGTTTGCAGCAGGGTGGCCAGCAGCCCGATCCATGAGAGCAGGCCCTGATAGGTCGCTAGCGCCGCCGCACAGGCCAACCCCATGAAAAACCACATCAAGATGCGGCGAACCAGCCAGATACTCACCAGAAAGCGCATACTGGCCAGCAGCAACAGGCTGGCGGCCGACCACTGCCCGAGCAGGGCAAAGTGACCGGCATTGAGGGCGCAGGAGAGGGCCAGACAGGCCAGGATCCTGCGGCGATCCCGCAACTGAAACGACAACAGATCGAGCAGCAAAGCCAGGCTCACCACCAGCTGCGACCACAGAAACAGCGACATCATCCACACCTCATCCGTTATTTGGATGGCGCAGCATGAGGGGATGGTCGGAGAGCGGCATTAACCCGTGTTAATGCGCCTGCGGATCCGTGACAGGGTGACCGGGCTGATGCCGATGTAGTTGGCGAGCTGCACCTGAGTGAGCCGCGCAGGCCAGTGAGGGAAGGTGTGGCAGAGCTCCCGATAACGCTCCTCGGGGGAGTGGAGCAGCAAAAACGCCTCCTTGCGCTCCTTGTAACCGAGCTGCTGACGCAGCAGGGCCATGCAGACCGGCTGCCAGGCGGGCTCATCCAGCAGGGCGAGCGGCACCCGCACCACCTGCAGCTCCGTCAGCGCCTCCAGCTGGTAGCGGGCGAGCGATCCCGTGAGCCAGCTGTCATAGAGCAGGCAGAGCTCCCCTTCGAAGTAGAACTCCTTGCAGCGCTCCTGCCCGTCCCGGGTGTAGTGGCAGGCGCGAGCGATGCCCGCTTCGATATAGAAGGCAGCTTCCTGCTCTGACCCCTGCGCCAACAGCACCTGACCGGCGCGCAGCGTCTGCCGTGGCAAGCGCAGGCTGATAGCTTCGCTCAGCGCGGCGTCCAATCCCATTGTGCAGAGAAAGGCGGCCAGTGAAGGGGCTTGAGGAGATGGGTTCATGACGGCTCCGGAACAAAACGGCAGCCCACATCATGCCCAAATTGCACGGCTGATGCAGCAAGGCGTGACTGCTGCGGCAAAGGGGGGACATAGCCGGGTGCCACCTTTGCCCCCCCTCGTCCGTTGGTTTACAATCGACGGGTTTTTTGGAACCCGGTTGACCTGTGTCGACCTGGCCCCACCACGACATCAGTCTGTTAATGCCAAGACATTAACCTGCTGAAAAGGAAGAGAATTAGCCAATGGCTCAATTTATTTACACCATGAACCGGGTCGGCAAGGTAGTGCCGCCCAAGCGTCATATTCTCAAGAACATCTCCTTGAGCTTCTTCCCGGGCGCCAAGATCGGCGTGCTGGGTCTGAACGGCGCCGGTAAATCGACCCTGCTGCGCATCATGGCAGGCATCGACACCGAGATCGAAGGGGAAGCCCGTCCGCAGCCCGGCATCAAGATCGGCTACCTGCCGCAGGAGCCGAAGCTGGAGCCGGAGCAGACCGTACGCGAAGCGGTCGAAGAAGCCGTTGGCGAAGTGAAGCGCGCCATGGCCCGTCTGGACGAGGTCTATGCGGCCTACGCCGACCCGGATGCCGACTTTGACAAGCTGGCCCGCGAACAGGGCGAGCTGGAAGCCATCATCCAGGCCCAGGGTGGCCACAACATGGAAAACCAGCTGGAGCGTGCGGCCGATGCCCTGCGCCTGCCGGCCTGGGATGCCAAGATCAAGCACCTCTCCGGTGGTGAGCGCCGCCGTGTGGCGCTCTGCCGTCTGCTGCTGGAAAAGCCGGACATGCTGCTGCTGGACGAACCGACCAACCACCTGGATGCGGAATCCGTGGCCTGGCTGGAGCGCTTCCTGCACGACTACGAAGGCACTGTAGTGGCCATCACCCACGACCGTTACTTCCTCGACAACGTGGCAGGCTGGATCCTGGAACTGGACCGCGGCGAAGGTATCCCGTGGGAAGGCAACTACTCCTCCTGGCTGGAGCAGAAGGACGCACGTCTGGCGCAGGAAGCAAGTTCCGAAGCGGCCCGTCGCAAGTCCATCGAGAAAGAGCTGGAGTGGGTTCGTCAAAACCCGAAAGGCCGTCAGGCCAAGTCCAAGGCCCGTATGGCTCGCTTCGAAGAGCTCAACACCAACGACTACCAGAAGCGCAACGAGACCAACGAGCTGTTCATTCCGCCCGGACCGCGCCTCGGCGACAAGGTGGTGGAAGTGGCCAACCTGCGCAAATCCTACGGTGATCGGGTGCTGATCGACGATCTGTCGTTTGCCATTCCGAAGGGTGCCATCGTCGGCATCATCGGCCCGAACGGTGCCGGTAAGTCGACCCTGTTCCGCATGATGTCGGGTCAGGAGCAGCCGGATTCCGGCTCCATCACCCTGGGTGAAACCGTGGTACTGGCCTCTGTCGACCAGTTCCGCGACAGCATGGATGACAAGAAGACGGTATTCGAGGAAGTCGCTGACGGTCAGGATATCCTGCGCATCGGCAACTACGAGTTCCCGAGCCGCGCCTATATCGGCCGCTTCAACTTCAAGGGTTCCGACCAGCAGAAGCGGGTTGGCGAGCTCTCCGGTGGTGAGCGCGGTCGTCTGCATCTGGCCAAGCTGCTGCAGACCGGCGGCAACGTACTGCTGCTGGATGAACCGACCAACGATCTGGATATCGAAACCCTGCGCGCCCTCGAGAACGCCCTGCTGGAGTTCCCGGGTTGTGCCATGGTCATCTCCCACGACCGCTGGTTCCTCGACCGTATTGCCACTCACATCCTCGACTATCAGGATGAGGGCAAGATCGAGTTCTTCGAAGGTAACTTTACCGAATACGAAGAGTGGAAGAAGAAGACCTACGGCGCCGAGGCGATCCAGCCCCATCGCGCCAAGTACAAGCGCATCGCCAAATAAGGCTGACTGCGTGTTGAGGGGAGCTTCGGCTCCCCTTTCTCTTGCCTTTTGACTTACAATCCTAGACGGATGCCTTTGCATGGATGTAGCACGATGACGACCCCCATAGAGAAAAAACTCACCATCCAGATCCGGGTTGAACCGGGTTGCCTCGGGCCGGATGGCAAGGAGCACATAGAGACCTTCTGTGCCGCTGCCGCCAAGATTTTTGCCGCCGTGGAGCCCGAGCTGGTGAGCTGGGTGCTGATCCCCCGCTACGACAAGCAACTGCCGGAGCAGGAGTTCTTTATCGAGGGGCGCAAGCTGACCGAAGAGCAGGCAAGCCTCTTTCTGCGCCGCTTCGGCCGTGAACTGGGTGAAGTGCAAGACCGGCTCGACTCGGTACTGGCCCAGCTGGTCGAGCGCTACTTCAAAACCCTGTAAGCCCCCAATTTTCGATAAAAGGTTCTCTGCTGAGAACCTTTTTTCACGCTCAAAAAGCAAACGTTTGAATTTTTGCTCTATTCATTGATCTGCTTCGCAGATACGGGGTTTGTAAACGGCGCCGCCTGTGTAAAAATGTGCGCGCTGTCACGGTATCAGGACGAGTCTGGTTACTTAACCGCCAGAAACAGGGCAATTTACCCCGCATGGATGGGATAGCCCGTTCCCCTGCTGCTTATTTCACGTCACCTATTGGAATCCAACATGAATCAACAACACCAAGCTGCCAATCAGGCCGCCGGGCAAGGATTGCTTGAGCGCCTGTTTGCCCTGCAAGGCCATGGCACTACCGCCCGTACCGAAGTGATCGCCGGTATCACCACCTTCCTGACCATGGTCTATATCGTGTTCGTCAACCCGCAGATCCTCTCTGCGGCGGGCATGGACACCCAGGCCGTGTTCGTCACCACCTGCCTCATCGCCGGTATCGGCAGCATCCTGATGGGCCTGTTGGCCAACCTGCCGATCGCGCTGGCCCCCGCCATGGGCCTTAACGCCTTCTTCGCCTTCGTGGTCGTCGCCGGCATGGGTTACTCCTGGCAAGTGGGCATGGGCACCATCTTCTGGGGGGCCATGGGTCTGTTGATCCTCACCCTGCTGCGGGTGCGTTATTGGCTGATCGGCAACATCCCGCTCACCCTGCGGGTCGGCATCACCGCCGGTATCGGTCTGCTGATCGCCCTGCTCGGCCTGCACAACGCCGGGATCGTGGTGGCCAGCCCCGCGACTATGGTAACCGTGGGCAATCTCACCTCCCTGCCCTGCCTGCTGGGGCTGCTCGGCTTCTTCCTGATCTGCATCTTCTCCGCCCGCGGCGTCCACTCCGCCGTGCTGATTGCCATCGTGGTCACTACGGCGCTGGGCTGGCTGTTTGGCGATGTCACCTTCAAGGGCTTTGTCTCCATGCCCCCCAGCATCGAGCCGGTGTTCGGCCAACTGGATCTGATGGGATCGCTCGATATCAGCCTCGCCGGGATCATCTTCTCCTTTATGCTGGTCAACCTGTTCGACTCTTCCGGCACCCTGATCGGCGTCACCAACCGCGCCAAGCTGGCCGATGACAAGGGCCACTTCCCGCGCATGAAACAGGCGCTGATGGTCGATAGCGTCAGCTCCGTCGGCGGCGCCTTTATGGGCACCTCCTCGGTCACCGCCTTTATCGAGAGCAGCTCCGGCGTCGCCGTCGGCGGCCGTACCGGTCTGACTGCCATCGTGGTCGGCCTGCTGTTCCTGCTGGCGATCTTCTTCTCTCCGGTCGCCGCCATGGTGCCGGCCTACGCCGCCGCTGGCGCCCTTATCTATGTGGGCGTGCTGATGTGCTCCGAGCTGACCCGGGTGAAGTGGGAAGATCTGACCGAAGCAGTACCGGCCTTTATGACCGCAGTGATGATGCCGTTCAGCTTCTCCATCACCGAGGGGATCGCCGTCGGCTTTATCTCCTACTGCGTGATGAAGGCAGGCACCGGCCGCTGGCGCGAGATCAACCCCTGCGTGCTGGTGGTAGCCCTACTGTTCGTCCTCAAGTTCGTCTGGGTCGACAGCCACTGATAATGACCAGTGCAATCCGATGGGCTCCCGACAGGGAGCCCATTTTTATTTGCCAGATCATGCTTCTCGCCCCTGTGCTGTGACGCGGGGGCCTGACAGTGCTAGATTGGCAACCACCATTTTGAACCGGCAGCGTTGTTAACCCCGTGTCGTTAACCCGCTGTCGTGAACCACAAGGACGGCAACCGTGGCCCAGCATTCTCCCTCTTTCTCTGCCCTCTCCCCCTTGCTGCAAGAACAGGCCGAGCGCCAATGGCAACGGCTGATCGAACTGGCCCCCGACTATGGCAACCAGCCCGAGCCCGTTCGCCAGCCCCTGCTGACCCTGCTTGGCCTCTCCGATTTTGTCGCCGACTCCCTCTTCAAACAGCCGGCGTTGCTGACCGATCTGCTCGCCTCCGGAGAACTGGATCAGGCCGAGCGCTGGCCCGCCTACCAGAGTGACCTCACAGCCCTGCTCGCCGAGGTGAGCGATGAAGAGACGCTCAAGCGCATCCTGCGCCAGTTCCGCCGCAGCCGCATGCTGGTGATCGCCTGGCGTGAGCTGCTGGGCCATTCCGCGGTGGAAGAGAGCTTTATCCATCTCACCAAACTGGCAGATGCCCTCATCTGCTCCGCCCGCGACTGGCTCTACGCCAAACAGTGCGGCGAGCTGGGCACCCCGATGGACGGCAACGGCAACCCGCAGCCGCTGCTCATTCTCGGCATGGGCAAGCTCGGTGGCGGCGAGCTCAACTTCTCCTCGGATATCGACCTTATCTTCACCTTCCCCGAGAACGGCTACACGGTCGGCGGGCGGCGCGAGCTGGCCAACCAGCAGTTCTTTATCAAGCTGGGTCAGCGCGTCATCAACGCCCTCCACCAGCCCACCCAGGATGGTCAGGTGTTCCGGGTCGATATGCGACTGCGCCCCTTTGGCGAGGCGGGGCCGCTGGCCATCTCCTTTGCCGCCATGGAGGATTATTACCAGCACCACGGTCGCAACTGGGAGCGCTACGCCATGGTCAAGGCGCGGGTACTGGGGCCCCAGTGCGAACACGCAGTGGAGCTGGCCGAGATGCTGCGCCCCTTCGTGTTTCGCCGCTATATCGACTTTGGCGTCATCGACGGCCTGCGCCAGATGAAGGCGATGATCGCCGCTGAGGTGCGCCGCAAGGGGCTGGAGGGCAACATCAAGCTGGGGGCTGGCGGCATCCGTGAAGTGGAGTTTATCGCCCAGGCGCTACAACTTATTCGCGGCGGTCGTGAACCGGCACTGCGGGTGCGTCACCTGCCGGAAGCGCTGGCCGCCATCGCCCAATGTGGAGCCCTCGAATCCGCCCATTGCGACCGCTTGCTGGCGGCCTATCGCTTCCTGCGCCGGGTCGAGAACATATTGCAGGAGATCGGCGATCAACAGACCCAGACCCTGCCCACCGAGGAGCGGGATCGCCAGCGGCTGATCGCCGCCCTCGGCTTTGCCGACTGGGGCACCTTTATGGCTTATCTGGACGAGGAGATGGCCGCCGTCCATCAGGAGTTCGCCGCCGTGGTGGGGGAAGAGAAAGAGGCCCCCGCCCATCTGGAGCAGCTCTGGCTCGATCTCTGGCGCACCGAGCTCGACGCCGCCGAGCTGGAAAAATTGCTGACTGCGCAGGGGGTGGCCGAGCCCGCCCCGCTCTGCGCCGCGCTGCTGCGTTTCAAGGAGGAGTACAAGCGCCGTCAGGTAGGGCCGCAGGGGCGCATCGCGCTGGACTGGCTGATGCCGGAGCTGCTGCGACTGGTGGTCGCCAGCGAGCAACCAGCCCGCCTGTTCGAACGGGTCTGTGAGCTGCTGACCCGCATCTTCACCCGCAGCGCCTATTTGCAACTGCTGGCGGAGAACCCGGGCGCCCTGCGCCAGCTGGTGCGGCTGTGCGACGCCAGCCATCTGGTGAGCGAACAGCTGGCCCGCTACCCGATTTTGCTGGACGAGCTGCTTGATCCCCTGCACCTCTACCACCCCACCCCGCTCGATCAGTACAAGCCCCAACTGCGCCAGTTCCTGCTGCGCATCCCCGAAGAGGACGTGGAGCAGCAGATGGAGGCGCTGCGCCAGTTCAAACAGGTGCAGTTGCTGCGCATCGTGGCGGCCGACATCGCCGGCGCCCTGCCGCTGATGAAGGTGAGCGACCACCTCACCTGGCTCGCGGAGGCGATCACCGAAGAGGTGGTCAATCAGGCCTGGGCCCAGATGAGCGAGCGCTACGGAGTGCCGCCCGAGGTGGCAACCAGCGGCCAGCGCGGCTTTGCGGTGGTGGCCTACGGCAAGCTGGGTGGCATTGAGCTCGGCTACGGCTCGGATCTCGATCTGGTGTTTCTGCATGGCGGCGACCCCAACAGCTACACAGATGGCCGCAAGCCCATCGACAGCCGCCAGTTCTACCTGCGCCTCGCCCAGCGGATCCTGCACCTGTTCAGCACCCGCACCCCGTCCGGCATTCTCTACGAGATCGATATGCGGCTGCGTCCCTCCGGCGACTCAGGCCTGCTGGTCTCGTCGCTGTCGGCCTACGAGCAATACCAGCAAAACGAGGCATGGACCTGGGAACATCAGGCGCTGGTGCGGGCTCGCCCCATCTATGGCGATGACGCCATCGTTGCCGAATTTGCCCGTATCCGCCGCGATGTGCTGGCCAAGGAGCGGGATCTGCCGACCCTGGCCCGCGAGGTGCGCGAGATGCGCCACAAGATGCGGGATCACCTGCTCAAGGCGGGCGCTGGCGAGTTCGACCTCAAGCAGTCCCCCGGCGGCATGGTGGATATCGAGTTTATCGCCCAGTATCTGGTGCTGGCCCACGCCTGCGGCGAGCCCGATGCCCTCACCCGCTGGTCCGATAACGTGCGCATCTTCGACGAGTGCGTGATGGCGGGAGTGCTGACGCTGGAGCAGGCGGAGGGGCTGAAGCAGGCCTATCTGGAGATCCGCAACCTCGGCCATCGCCTCAACCTCTCGGAGATCTCCCGCAAGGTGAGCGACGATCAGCTGCAGAGTGAGCGCAGCCATGTGCTCGCCGTCTGGCAAACCCTGCTGGGGGAGTAATTCCCGCCAGCGGCAATGAAAAGGGGCCCGCCTGAATTGCTTCAGGCGGGCCCTTCTCTTATCTCCTTACGGTTGCTCAGCCGTGATCCATCACCGTCTCCACCAGCATGCTGTTGAAACGCTGATAGGCCTCTTCCTCAAGGAGCCCCGGATAGCTCAACACCCGCAGCGCATGACCTTGATAGTCAGGATGATAGGGTGGGTGGAGATGGGCATAATCGTTGAGACAAAAGCCCAGCCCCTGATAGAAGCGCAGACGGCGAATGGCAATCTCATCCTCTGGCGGATCGATCTCGAGAATGACGGTTTTGCCTGCCCGCTCGCAAAATTCGGCCAGCAGGCGGCTGCCGTAGTTGCGGCCGCGCAGCGCCGGATTGATGGCCAGATGTTCGATATAGATCTGCTCGCCACACGCCCACCAGAAGATGAAACCGAGCAGCAGGCCGTCCTGATAAAAGATTTGGCAGTGATAGCGAGGATCCCGCATCTTCTGTGGCTGATGCTGTGACTGGCGCTGCTCGTAGCGGGGAAAACTCTCGCCATAGATCTGCCAGACCAGCGGCCACGCCGGATGGTTTACCTCTCTAATCACTTCACTCTCAATCATCAGAACTGCCTCTCGTTTATTTTGCAGAACGTTCATCTATACATGAAAAGTTCTGCCACAGCATCCTCTGATGAAATAAAAGCCAGAACGCCCGATTAGCGGGCGCCATCCGGTTGCGAGACAAACTGCTGCTGGCTGCCATCTGGCAACAGCGCCAGCACGCTTTGAGCGGCCAGTTTGATCCCTGACAGCTCGGTGGCCGAGCCGAAGTTGGCAATCAGTCGAGTGCCATCGGCAAACTCGCTCTGCTGCACCACGCCTCTTTTATCGAGCCAGCGAAAACCGGTGAGGGACTGGTTGTAGAGCCGCTCATGCAGCGGGCGGAAGAAGGCATCGAGCCCCTTGAGATAGGGAATGCGCGCGCTGGCGCTATCCAGACTGAGGTTGAGCAGCGGCGGCACGTTGTAGAGCTGCTGCAACAGTTCGGTGACCTGACGGCTCTCCCTGAATTTGAGGCTGTCCATCGTCCAGTGGTGGGTGGTCACTATGCTGTCGTGAAAGACGCTCTGGAACAGCGGCAACCGCAGCGCCGGATTGAAGTAGAGTCCCTGATACTCAGGTTTTAGGTGGCTCTGGTGAAAGAAGAACGCAGGCTGATGCTCCGGATACCAGGCCCCCAGATAGTAGGGAGAGCGCTTGTTGCTGCGCATATCGGGATCCTGCCAGCCAAAGCCGCTGGTCTGGGGGCCATGGGCAAAGGCCGCGGTGCGGTTGGCTACCGCCCCGCCCTCCTCGGAGCCCACCAGTACACCCTGACTCTTGGCAATCCATGCCATTCCCGCCATCCGGTTTTGCGCATCCTGCGCCTGAGTGGTCGGCTTGGCCGGATCGAAGTCGTCAAACACCATGCCGGTCGCCGCCACATCGAGGAACCAGCTGTTG
Organism: Aeromonas sp. 102P; assembly: GCF_051920345.1. Taxonomy (NCBI): domain Bacteria; kingdom Pseudomonadati; phylum Pseudomonadota; class Gammaproteobacteria; order Aeromonadales; family Aeromonadaceae; genus Aeromonas; species Aeromonas sp. 102P. The sequence continues at coordinate 4,343,545 of NZ_JBQBCZ010000001.1, forward strand.
TAGTGGCTCGCCTGCTGCAACCAGGGCACTCGCTGCTCCATCACCGGGCGCACACAGGCCTGATTGGTGTAGACGCCGCTATTTTGAAAGCCGCTCTTGCGCCGGCCGTTCTCCTGCATGATGCCGCAGCGCAGATAAATATCCTGCCCCATCTGGGCGGTGAGCCAGCTCTGCTGGCGATTCCCCTCCGGCAGCGCGGTATCGTAGGAGTCATAGGGAGCGATGAGATAGCCCGCCTGTTTGGCAAGCGCTATCCCCTCTGGCGCGGCAAAACCGGCGGTCCACTGGGGCAGCCCCAGCCAGAGTCTGGGTAGTCCAGCCTGCTTGAGAGCGGCGATCATCTTGGCCGAACTGCCATCGCCCCAACTCTGCGGCTCGTTGAGCGCAGCCCCCAGTTGCGTGGCCGCCAGCGTGCGCCGGGCAGCGAAATCGGCCGGTTGCTGACCCGGATGGCGCAGCGCCAGCGCCTGCTCAACTCCGGTCAGCACCCGGTTTTGCAGATAGCGGTTGCGCTCAAGATCGGGCGCTTGCAGCGCACTCTTACTCTCCCCCTTGAGCCAGTCGGCGGGGATCAGGCGGCGCAGCACGGGCCAACTCTTCACATCCTGTGGCACCAGCAGTCGCTCGCCCCAGAGATAGAGGTGAGAGGCACCGATCAGCCGCTTGCCATCCGGTACTGCCGCCAGCTTGCTCTCGAGCGAGACCAGCTCGCCCCGCTCCTGCAGCCAGCTGCGATAGGCCTTGCCCGCCGCCAGCCAGTCGTTGCCCGGTTGCAGCGACACCGCCACCTCATAGGGGTCGGTCAGATTGAGGCGATTGACGCTATGGGTCGCCGTCAGGGCAATGCCATCTTTCCCGGGCGTAAAAGTGAGCCGGTTGTTGAAGGGGTTGGCAAAGAGGATCGCCAACTGCTGATCGCCGTGATCCAGCCCAACCACCGGCAGGGTCAGATTATCCGTGGTGTTGATCCCCTGATACTCCTGCGCCAGCGCCTTGCGCCACGCAGTGTGCGTAGCCGGAATGCGAAATCCCTCGTGGATCGGCAGCATCAGCGCCTGCGCCCCTGCCGGTACCCGCGGCCACACCAGCTCGCCAGCAGTTGCACGGCTGAGGGTAAGGATCAGACGGTTACCCTCAAGGCGAGCCAAGGCACGCACCTCGCCATCGGCGCGGGTCAGCCAGCTGGCACGCTCCCCCTCCTGCTGCAAGGCGGTGACCGGCTGGCGCGGGCCGGGGGAAGAGATGGCAAGGTGCTGGCCCGAGGGCAGCACAGCCTCGGCCGCCAGGGTGGCGGGATCCAGCTCGATGCGCCACTGATCGTTGGCAAGGGTCAGCGCCTCGGCAGGCAGGGAGAGCAGCGGCATCAACAGCAGCAGCGGGCGGATCCGGCTCGTTAGCACGGGAAGAAGAGTCATGGTCGGTGATTCCTGATAACACACGGGAATCGCCATTTCAGCAGATCGGCAGCCTGCGATTGTCAGGCCAATGTCAGGATTGCATGCACCTGCCTATCACGATGCGCATTAATCCACTGGCCCCGCCTGACTGTGGCTTAGCTGCAACACCAGCTGGCCGCGCTGGCTGGTCTGCACCAGCGAAAGGGTACGCCAGCTGTCGGGCGTGGCAGCAGGCCAACCCACCTTGCCATCGAGAGGCAGACGGTTCCACCACAGCAGGGAATATTGCGGGCGGGCCAGCACCGTCTGCTCAAGCCAGAGCGGTGTACAGGAAGCGGGATTGGCGGGGGGATTGGCCACCGCCAGCGGCGAGCGGGAGAGCCAGTCCAGATCCTGCACCGTAGGCAGCGGCAACGCCACCTGCCACTCCTTGCCCGCCACCGTCAGCCGCAGCTGATAGAGTCCGGCTGGTAAAGGCGTCGGCAGATCGGCCCCCACGACCCGGACCCCTTTATTCTCTTCCGCCTCCCACTGGGCACCTGCCAGTCGGTCACGGCCAGCGGGATCGATAAGTTCAGCGGCGGTGATGGGCCCCTCCCCGGTCAGCTGCACCCGATAGTCCCGCAGCAGCGGCGCATCGCGCTGGATCAGCTCAAGGCGCAGCTCGCTCACCCCATCGGGCAGAGTGAGCGGGAAATCCTTGCCGCAGTGCTGGGCACTGAGCGCGGCCAGCATCCCCTGCCAGCTGCGGCGCTCGGCATCGCTGTTGAGCGCAGGCCACGCCTGCTGCAAAGATTGCCAGGCGTGCCGGTTATCCCCCTGCAACAGCGCCTGGGTAGCCGGTTGCAGCGGGTCGGCGCGCTCGGTTTCCAGGAGGCGATCGGTTGCCATCACACTGCCTGCATTCAGAAGGCCGACGCTTAGAACCAACAGCAGCCCAGCCAGCCTTGTGTGCTTCACTGTGCCACCTCCAGCCGGTAGCCGATGCCGCGCACCGTCTCGATGGCCAACCCGGGCAGCTTCTGGCGCAGTTGCAGAATATGGGTATCGACGGTGCGGGTGGAGGGAAACGCCTGATAGCCCCATACCCGGTTGAGGATCTCCTCCCGGCTCAGCACCCGCCCCGCCATTCGCACCAGCAGGGTGAGCAGGGCAAACTCGGTAGGGGTAAAGCTCACCTCCGCATCCTGCCAGCTCGCCTGCATCCGGGCGGGATGAAGCTGCAAGCCGCCCACTGCCTGAGTGCCATCCCCCAGCTGACGCAACTGGGCCCGGATCCGCGCCAGCAGCTCGTCGTGGGAGAAGGGTTTGGTCAGGTAGTCGCGCGCCCCCGCATCGAGCCCGGCCACCCGATCGCTCACCTCCACCCTTGCGGTGAGCACGATCACCGGCAGCGCCTTGCGCGCCAGCCACTGGGGTAGCCAGTCGAGAGCATCCCCCTCCGGCATGGTGCGATCGAGCAACACCAGATCCGCCGCCAGCCACTGCTGCTCCGCCGCAGCTAGGGTGTCGCACCAGAGGCAGAGATACCCCTCGCGGGTCAGATAGCGTTGCAGGTTCTCCGCCAGCAGCGCCTCATCTTCGACAAGCAAGATGGTCTTCATGATTCGGTCTCGCTCCAGAGTTGGCAGGGCAGCGTCAGGGTGAAGGTAGTGGGCGGGCCGGATAGGGTGAGGCGCCCGCCAAGACGGCGCAGCAGATGGCGCACGATGGCAAGCCCCAGTCCCAAACCCTCGGCACGGGCACCGCGGCGCAGCAGGGTGGCCAGCCGGTAACCCGGCAGCTCGCCGCCATCGCTGACTGCGAGGATCAAGCGCCCCGCCTGCCAGCTGGCATAGACGCGAACCGGTGCGCGGCCATGCTGGCTGGCGTTGCGCAGCAGGTTGTCGAGGGCGAGATCGAGCCAGTAGAAGGGGAGCGCCAGAGTCATCTCCCGCTCAAGGCAGAAGGCGGCACCATGCCGCTCGCAAGCCAGGGTGAGCCACTCGGTGAGACTGACCGCCACCCGTTCATCCTCTAGAGCCTCTGCCGCCAGATAGTGGCGACTGGCCTGCGCCAGTTGATGCAGGCGGGCGACACTGCCCAGCAGTTGCCCCACGCACTGCTGGGCGGAAGCGGGCAGCCGGTCGAAATCGTGGCGCAGCTCCTCGCAGATGCCGGAGAGCGCCATGATGGGGGTACGCAGCTCGTGGGTCAGCATCTGCAACGCGATGCGCCGCTCCCGCAGCAGGCGCCAGCGCTGCCAGCTGGCCCATCCCAGCAGCAAGATGAAACCAAGGGAGCTGGCCAGCGCCAGCCACTGCCAGTCAAGCGTGGGGCGAGTATTGAAACAGATCGCTCCGACTCGCTCTTCACAAGTACCAGCTGTGCGGCTATCCAGCGTCACGCCAAGCCGCTCGGCCAGCGGTTGCCACTGCCCGGCGCCATAGCGACGCCACTGCCCATCGGCAAGCAGCCAGAGCTGGCCGGATTGCAGCAACCAGCGCTCGCCCCGCAGCAGGGCGTCGAGGTTGTCATTATCGAGCTCGCCGAGCAGCCCCAACTGATCGCGCCGCTCCCGCACATGGAGCAGAGCGTCGAGTCCGGCCGCCGGATGACCAGCCTGCCAGCGAGCTGCGCTGGAGCCCCCCAGCGGATAGACGGGGTGAGCGGCAAACCAGCGGGTCGAGGGCGCAGCCCCTTGGCCACAAAGCGCCCGCAGCAGCGGCAGCCACTCGGCGGGCAAGTCATTCTCTGTCCCGCACTCCTGCTGATAGCGATAGATGGCCTGCAGCTGGCGCAGCGGGTAACGCTGCCAGGCGGGATAGAGGGAGTCGGGAACAATCAGGCGCCGGTCGAGCCGCTGCACCTCGTCAAGAGGCAGCGCCTGTTCGGGAACCTGCTTGGCCAGCGCGCCAGCCAGACGATCAGCCAGCGGCCCGGCCAGCACGGGATACGCCATGCCGTAGCAGATCAGGGAGCAGAGCAGCAGGATCAGGCGCATGGGTTCAACTCGAGATGACTCCGGCTCAAGGCGCAGCAGGTCACTGCGCCATAAAAAATGTCAGCGCCATTTTTCAATGGCGCTGACATCCGGTCAACCGCTAACGGCATTGGCGCGGCTCCCGCCAGCCATGTGAACCGTCATCTATTTGAACAGCCCCTTGAGCAGCTGGTCGGCCACCCCTTTGACGGCCTCGTTGTCGGCCTTGTCACCCAGCAGCTTCTTGAGGCCGCGTTCGGCCTCCTTGCGGGCCTTATCCTCCAGCAGCTTGTTGTTGCTGAGCAGCGCCTTCACATCGAGCTGATAGTTGGGAGCTTGCCAGTGACCGCCGATCCGCACCGGAATGGTGATCTCCTTCAGCTCGTCCACATCCTTGCCTCCCTGCCCCTTGCTGCTCTCGACGATGGAGGTGAGGAACAAGAAGTCGAGGCTCTCCGGCACCAGCGCCGTCTGCCCCTCGCCCTTGACCCGCAAGGCGGGGGCAAAGAGCTGGATGTCGTTGCTACGGGCGATGCCGTCGGCAATCTGGAAGCTGGCGGTCAGAGCGCTGAAGTCGGTCTTGCGCGCCTCCTTCACCTGCTCGGCCCCCTTGCCGGTGAGGGTGGCCCGCGCCTCGCGGATCATCTCCGGCAGGTTGATGCCATGCAGGGCACCGTCGCTCAGTTTCAAGGTAACCTTGCCCTGCATCCCGTTGCGCAGAGCCAACTCAGAGAGACCACGGCCCTGCACCTGCACATCGAGATCGCCCTTGCCCTCCAGCAGATCACTCTGAGCCAGAGTCTGCAATAAGGGACGAATGTTCACTCCGGCCACCTGCTTGTGCGCCTTGTAGGTGGCGGGTTGCTGGCGCGCGTCGAGTACCCCGTTCGCGTTTACCTGACCGCCAGCCACGGTCGCGCTGAACTGTTTAAGCGTCAGCAGTCCCTTGGCCAGAGCCACCTGCAGATCGACTGCGCCAAGATCCAGCCCTTTCAGGCGCAGGCTGCCAAGCTGCAACCGACCATCCAGATCCATCCCCTTGATCGCGCCCAGATCGGGTTCGACCGCGGAGAGGGCTTCGCTCTTGCCGGTTACCGCTTTATTGCCACTTGCAGCGGCGTTGGGGGCGCTGGCCGCCGGTTTGTCCTCTTTCGCCTGTGCGGTCGTAGTCGGTGCCGATTTGGCGAGCCATTTGTCGAGATCCAGCTTCTCCCCCTTGAGATCGAAGCTGATTGCGGGAACGGCACCAAGCTGCACGGTTCCATCACCACTCAGCAGCGCCTCATCGGCACTCATCACCAGCTTGCTCAGGGTAATCAACTGCTTGTCGATCTCGGCGCAGGCAAAGCCGGCTAGTTTCAGCTTCATCTGCGGGCGCGGCAGCGCATCACCTTCCAGCGCTGCGGTCAGCAGCACATCGGAGAGTTCGGCAAGCTTCATCTCCTTGTCGAGCCGTCCCTTGAGCGTTCCTTCCAGCGAGCCAGCCAGTGAAGCTTGCTGCCCCTCTACCTTGGCCCCTTTCAGCGCCAACGTGAGGTTGCTCCACTCACCCAGGGCCAGTCGGTCTCCCTTGATGGAGAAACTGTCGAGTCGCATGGACGGGTCACTCAGGCTGCCACTGAGGCTCAGATCTTTCAGTTCACTGGCCATCACCTCCTGCGCCAGCTTGATCTGGGTCTGCCCTTTAACGTCGAAAGCGAGCTTGTCGGCACTCCCCTTGGCGGCCAGCGTCACGGATACCCACTGACCGGTGGCCAGCTGCCCCATATCGAGATCGAGGCGATCCAGTCGCAGCGACGTGCCGCTGCGATCATCCTGTACCAGCGCACTGGCCTGGGAGAGCGCGACACCCTGCAAGCTGATCTGCCAGGGCTTGCTATCAGCGGTTGGGGCAGGGGTTGCGGGGACGACAGGTTCGCTTGCATCAGCAGTGGCATCCTTGATCAGTCCGCTCAGATTGGAGCTGCCATCCGCCTTGGTCTGGATAAAGAGATGGGCGCCACTCAGGGTCACCTTGCCGATCTCCAGCCGATGGGAGAGCAGCGGCAACAGAGCCACCGAGGCCTCCCCCTGTTCGAAACGAACCAGATCCGGCTCGGCAAAACCGGCCGGATTGCGCAGAGCCACCTTCTCCAGCGAGAGCCCGAGACTCGGCCAGAAACGCCAGTCAATCTCCCCCGCCATCACCAGCTCCCGGCCCGTGCTCTTGCGCACCTGTTCAGCCAGTTGGGGCTTGAATTGATTGGGGTCGATAAGGCTTATCAACGTCACTATGGCCAGCAAGGCCGCCACGGCGATGCCGAGCAAGATGAGAACTATCTTCTTCACGATATGCTCCTTGAATCCGGATCCACTGCTGACTATACCACTCACCGTCTGACGAATGGCGTCTGCGGGACAAAAGTGGACAAGGATGAGACAGGGATGGTCGCTGCCAATCCCCATCGTCATCAGCAGGGATCAGGCTTGCAAAGAGGATTGCTGCAGCCGCGCCACCGCGGTGCGCGTCGATTCGAAAGCAAAGCGGGGCAAGGGAATATCGCTGATCTTCAGCCACTGACAGGCGGCCACATCGTCAGCCGGCTGGATGAACGGTTTTTCACTCAGCTTGATAGTGAAAAAGGTGTCACAGGTGTGATAGGTGATGCCATCGTAGGGATAGATATTGGGAAAGGAACCGAGATAGGTACAAGGATGAGCGCTGACATCGAGCCCCAGCTCCTCCTGCAACTCGCGCACCAGTGCCCCCTCCAGCGACTCGCCGGGATCGACAAATCCGCCCGGCAGATCCAGCAACCCCTTGCCCGGATTGCGGGCACGCACCGCAACCAGCACCTCATCCTGCCAGCAAAGCGCCACCATCACCGCCGTCGCCACATTCTGGAAAAAATGAAAACCGCAGCCACAGAGAAACTCTTTAGGGCTGACGCTTTGCAAGGTTTGACCACCACATTTTGGACAAAACATGGGCTATCTCCGACGAAATAAAGCACCATTTTACGCTGTTGTGACCGTTTTTTATGAGTAAAACCGACGGGGAAGACTAGGCATTCAAAGGGAGAGGAATAAAACGGGACAATTATCAGACGATTTAATAAATTGCATGCAATAAAAAACCCCGCTCGATGAGCGGGGTTTCTTGTATTGGGTGCCTGGCAGTGTCCTACTCTCGCATGGCGAATGCCACACTACCATCGGCGCTACCGCGTTTCACTTCTGAGTTCGGCATGGGATCAGGTGGTTCCACGGCGCTATGGCCGCCAGGCAAATTCTTAATCTGAAAAGCTGACGTGAATAACAACTTGGCTAGTTTGCTTTGTCATTACCACTGAATTTTGAGTAGTTCGCTTGGTATCTGTTACAAGCCTTAGAACACTTCTTGGGTGTTGTATGGTTAAGCCTCACGGGTAATTAGTACGGGTTAGCTCAATGCATCGCTGCACTTACACACCCCGCCTATCAACGTTGTGGTCTCCAACGGCCCTTTAGGACCCTCAAGGGGTCAGGGATGACTCATCTCAGGGCTCGCTTCCCGCTTAGATGCTTTCAGCGGTTATCGATTCCGAACTTAGCTACCGGGCAGTGCCACTGGCGTGACAACCCGAACACCAGAGGTTCGTTCACTCCGGTCCTCTCGTACTAGGAGCAACTCCCTTCAATCATCCAACGCCCACGGCAGATAGGGACCGAACTGTCTCACGACGTTCTGAACCCAGCTCGCGTACCACTTTAAATGGCGAACAGCCATACCCTTGGGACCGACTTCAGCCCCAGGATGTGATGAGCCGACATCGAGGTGCCAAACACCGCCGTCGATATGAACTCTTGGGCGGTATCAGCCTGTTATCCCCGGAGTACCTTTTATCCGTTGAGCGATGGCCCTTCCATTCAGAACCACCGGATCACTATGACCTACTTTCGTACCTGCTCGACCTGTCCGTCTCGCAGTTAAGCTGGCTTATGCCATTGCACTAACCTCCTGATGTCCGACCAGGATTAGCCAACCTTCGTGCTCCTCCGTTACTCTTTGGGAGGAGACCGCCCCAGTCAAACTACCCACCAGGCACTGTCCGCGAGCCCGATTCAGGGCCCTGCGTTAGAACATCAAACATACAAGGGTGGTATTTCAAGGACGGCTCCAGCGCAACTGGCGTCACGCCTTCAAAGCCTCCCACCTATCCTACACATGTAGGTTCAATGTTCAGTGCCAAGCTGTAGTAAAGGTTCACGGGGTCTTTCCGTCTAGCCGCGGGTACACCGCATCTTCACGGCGAATTCGATTTCACTGAGTCTCGGGTGGAGACAGCATGGCCATGGTTACACCATTCGTGCAGGTCGGAACTTACCCGACAAGGAATTTCGCTACCTTAGGACCGTTATAGTTACGGCCGCCGTTTACCGGGGCTTCGATCAAGAGCTTCGCTTGCGCTAACCCCATCAATTAACCTTCCGGCACCGGGCAGGTGTCACACCCTATACGTCCACTTTCGTGTTTGCAGAGTGCTGTGTTTTTGATAAACAGTCCCAGCCATCTGGTCACTGCGACTCCCAACTGCTCCATCCGCAAGGGACTTCACTGTCAAGAGCGAACCTTCTC
>NZ_JBQBCZ010000001.1:4357500-4665000 GCF_051920345.1 Aeromonas sp. 102P
CCGAAGTGGAAGCTGACCACCGCCGGTCTGAACTCAGCCACCATGGCGGCATGATCCTCCTTGAAAGGTGCACGGCTTGGCGCCGTCGTAACAGCTGGGGGCTGTACGCCGAACTCGGCGTAGTAGGGAGCAAGCCGCTGCTGCCAGCGGGCCAGAGCAACGGGATCAGGTTCCCGTTGCCGATGGCAGAAGAAGTTGATGTTAAATGGCCCAAGGCCGCTTTGGGCAAGTCGCTCCAGTTCGCTGCGCAGCTCCGCTGGCGTGAGCATGGCGGCAGGCAAGGAGCCCAAGCCGCCCGCACGGGTCACGGCCAGCGCCAGCTCGCTTCCCTGCACACCGGCCATCGGCGCCTGAATGATGGGATAACGCATCCCCAGTTCGGTAAAGAGGCTCATCCATTCACCCCATTTGTCGCATCCGCCGCCAGATGTGCGCGGGCCAGCGCAATGGCGCCGTCGATAGCACTGCGCGCCTGCGGGTTGTTCTGCCAGCAAGTCGAGCCCAGCATGCTGGCCACCAGCTGGACGATATGGGTGGTGTCGGCCTCGGCCAATCCGGCCAGGGTATGGTATGGTAGCCCAGCTGTTCGAGCCGCCCGATAACGGTCGGCCCTACCCCTTTCACCCCGAGCAACATTGCCCGTTCTTGCGGGCCAAACCAGTTGTTGCCATCCATCTGTCAGACTCCTTTCCGATAACCGTGGTTACACATCAGGCCCGCAAGGGGCCCGATGGAGAGAGTGGAGGCTTAACGCACACTGCGCAGCAGGAAGTCCGGCTGACCACAGGAGCGACGCTCACGCTTTTGCATCTCGGCGGAGCAGGTGACCGCATCCGTTCCCTCTTTATTGACGCAGATGTAGATCTCCCGCAGGAAGCGGCCACCATCGGCGCACGCCACCGTGATGTTGTCGGGAGCCAGCCACTGGTTGGCGCTCGCCAGATCGGCCTTGAGCTGGAAACTGGTTTTGCGCAGAGGCTCTTCCGGGGATTGATAAGCCGCCGGGATCTTCACCTTCTGGCGCAGATCGCTTGCCAGCTGATGGAAGGCCTGCTGGCTCAAGCCGGAGCAAGTACCGTGCTTCTCCCACTCATGGCGATAGAGAAAGCGGCTGGGGTAGAGGTCGGCAAACTCGCTCTCCATATCGGGATTGAGCCGTTCGCGGGTGCAGTTGCTGGGATAACCGCGATCGTACTGAGGCCAGAGACCGTGCAGCACAAACCCCAGCTTGCGGGAACACTGGTCCCGATCGGCCGGTTTGACGGCGCAATGCTCGGGCGACCAGGAGAGCGCCATGGCGTAATAGTCAAACTCCCCCGCCTCCCCTTTGGCCTGCACGGCCGAGGAGAGCAACAAACCACCCGCCAACAGGGCAATCATCTTCTTCATCTATATGTGTCCATTTAAACCAACTCGGGAATGGCTGCAATGCTCCCATATTCCAGCGCGTGGAAACAGTGATCCCGCCAAGGCTTGCGACAAGGGTCAGACCACTTCGGGGTTTCACCGGATAATAACGAGGCGTAAGCTGGCATCCTGGCGCCGGGTGCGCCACCGCATCATTTCAAGCAACCACAGGATGTAACATGATCCGCAAGAATCCCTCCGGCCATCTGCCTGTCATCGACGAATCCGCCTATATCGACAAGACCGCCATCATCTGCGGCAAAGTGATCATCAAAGAGAATGTCTTTGTCGGCCCCTATGCGGTGATCCGCGCCGACGAAGTGGATGCCAACGGCGAGATGGAACCCATCGTCATCGGCGCCAACTCCAATATTCAGGATGGCGTGGTGATCCACTCCAAATCCGGTGCCGCCGTCACCATCGGCGAGTATACCTCCATCGCCCACCGCTCCATCGTCCACGGGCCGTGCGAAGTGGGAAACCGGGTCTTTATCGGCTTCAACAGCGTGCTGTTCAACTGCCATATCGGTGACGGTGCCGTGGTGCGTCACAACTCGGTGATCGATGGCTGCGATCTGCCGCCGGAGTTCTACGTCCCCTCCACCACCCGCATCAACCAGCAGAGCGATCTGACCCATATCCCGCGGGTCTCGGTAGATGCCGCCGAGTTCTCCGAGGACGTGGCCCATACCAATATCGATCTGGTCAAAGGGTACAAGGCGCTCTCCAACGAGTTCTGATCCCTTTCTTTATTACCAGAGAACAAAACGGGCGCCGAGGCGCCCGTTGCTGTTTCTATCTCTACTTATATATGTGCGGGTCAGGAGCACTTCTTCAGGCTGATATGCCAGTTGGCGCCGGATTGCACCTGATGTTTGGCGGCGAAGCTGTCCATGTTCAGCGCCACCGACACCTGCAGCAGACTGTTGAGGTAGACCAGCGGCTGACCTTCCGGCACGTCACCGAAGCTGCTGACGTACGGCGCCTTGCCGTCATATTTGACCACATCCCCTTCGCGGATCTTGATGCAGGCTGTATCCCCTTTGTTGATCCCCACCTTGGTCAGCAGGGCATCATCGATATTGGTCCAGACGTTGCCGTACTGCACATCGAGGATCGGGATGGTGCCCTTGAGGGTGCCATCTTTCTCGGCTACCGCAGGCTGATAGGGGATCTTCACCACTTCGGCGGGCAGCAGCGGGCCGACCTGCTCGTAGCTGATGGCGCCGGAGGCGAGCCGTGCGCCGGTATAGGCGTACACATCGCGGCCATGGAAGGTGTAAGACTTCTCGGAGCCCTTGAGGCGGTTGAGCTTCTCGTCAATCTGGCGCACAGCCTCGATACCGAAGTGCTCGGCCACCAGAGTAAGGGTGCCGTTATCTGGGGTCACGATGTAGTGGCCGCTCTTGGTCTTGAGCACTACTGACTTGCGCTCGGTGCCGACACCGGGATCAACCACGCTGACAAACACAGTCCCCTTGGGCCAATACTGCAGGGTCTGGTAGAGGCGGTAGGAGGCTTCCCAGATGTTGTAAGCCGGGATCTCGTGGGTCAGGTCATAGAGCGGCAGGGTGCGATCCACCCCGAAGGCAACCCCCTTCATGGCCGACACGGCGCCATCTTTGAGGCCAAAGTCGGTCTGGATCACCAGCGCTTCGTTGGCGACGGCGATGCCACTAGCCAGCATGAGGGCGAGCGCGATGGCGCGGGGAGCGGTGCGAATATCCATATCTGAACTCCTGAATCATCTGAGGATAACGAAACGGCAATGGCCATTTAGACGTCCAGACTGCCACCAATGGATTTTTTTGCAAGGGGTTTGCAACAAAGTGAGGGACGACTCGCAGAAATTGTGCTCGCCAAACGTCGGCAGCAGGGGTATCAAAGGCAGAATGAGAAAACGTTTACAATACAGGAGCTCAGCACCATGACACAACCCGTACCGGAGATGATGACCCTGCTGCTGGAGATTGGTGAACAGAGCAGTCAGCTCTGGCTGAGCCAGCCAGATGCGGCCCCGTCACACTACCCGCTGGCCTTTGGCACCCACGCCATCCAGCCCGGACCGTTTCGCCACGCGCCACCCACCCCGCTCGAACTGGAGCGGGCCATCATGGTGGTGGAAGATGAGCTGATGCGCATCGCCCCACAGATCCCGCCCGGCTTGCAGCTGACCCTGCGCAGCCAGCCGTCGCTGGCCGAAGTGCTGGGGGACAACCAGCTCGATCGGGATCTGGTGGAGCAAGCCTTTGGCCAGCTGGCCGCCATGGCGGAAGGGGATCCTCTCGCCGCCAACCAGCTACCCCGTGACGAGCACTTTGCCGCCGTGCTGCTGATCGTCAGGGAGTGGCTGCACCATCTGGCCAGCGAGAGCGTGCTGATCGTGGAGTAGGGATAAATAAGTGGTGAGGGCTTCAGCTTCTGGCAAGGTTTGTCGGTGGATCCTGTCGGGATTTCCTTCGCGTATACTTTGCCCGTATGGCGCCCGCGCCCCTATCGGTACTCTAACCAGACACCTATGACCTTATTTTCAGGTAACCTCCCAGCCTTGCGCTGGCCATCGGCGTGTGCTCGCCAGTTCATCGTCAAAGTGGCCGGATTAGCCCTGCTCGCCCTGACCGGGCTGGGCATTGTCTTCTACTACACCTATCTCACTATCCAGCACGACATGGATCTCATCACCGCCAGACAGAAGAACGTGTTCGAGGTCTTCTACCAGCGAGCCAAGATCCTCAAGGTGGAGAACATCACCAGCTATCTGGCACAACACCATCTGCTCGATCAGCCACCGCCCCCGAATGGCATCGGCAGCGACTATCTCTACGGGTATGACCTCAAAAGCAAATACCGCTTTGCCGATATTCCGCTGCAATACCCGGCAGCCAATATCCTCAACACCTTCCGCTATGCCCTCTCCTATCCGGAGGTGATCAATATCTACACCATCTGGAATGACTACCGGCTGATCGGCATGGTGGCCGACAACAATGTGCTGCCCACCAGACTAGCGCCGATCAAGGTGGATCTGATGACACTGCCCGCCTGGTATCACTACTTCGGTTGCGCCAGCTTTGCACCCGGCCGCCCTTTGTGCAGCGCCGATGAGGCCTTTGTCTCCGATATCGAGATCGACAGCTTCAGCATGCGCAACACCATAGTGATGTACTTCCCCTTCATTCATCAGTCAGGGCGCGGCGGTTACAAATACGGACTGCTCGGTATCGATATCGCCGTCGATGAAGCATTTAACGATGTGCTGCGACCCTTCGACACCATCAACCCGACCCGCACCAACATATCGTTTGAAGCCGCCGAGCCCTGCCGCCCCAGGCATCTCTGCCTGAGCAAACCCTTTATGCGCACCAAGGCGGGGGATGATCTCTATCTGAAGTGGTCCTACAGCTGGTTCGATTTCGTCAAGCTGGCCCTTCAAAGTGCGGCCTTCAAGGTCTATCTCATCGTGCTGTTGCTGGGCATGGTGGCCTGGAAGCAGATCTACCTGCGGCTGCGCACCCTGGCGCACACCGACCACCTGACCCGGCTGCCACGCAGAGATGTGCTCTGCCAGAGTCTGCTCCATGAGCACGACTATCTGATGATCCTCGATATCGACAACTTCAAGTCAATCAACGACACCTATGGCCATGGCGTCGGGGATCTGGCACTGGTCGCCTTTGCCCGCCACCTTAGAAGCAATATCCGCAAGGTGGACAGCGCCATCCGTTGGGGCGGCGAGGAGTTTATCGTGCTGTTCAAGGGGATGGAGGATGACGAGATGATGATCCACTCAGCTGGCCGCCTGCTGGATCGACCATTGGGGATCCCCGAGCTGCCCACCCCCATCACCTTCTCCGCCGGGGTGATCCGCATTCGCGACTACCTCACCGTCACCGAGGCGGTGCATCTGGCCGACGAGCTGCTCTACCACGTCAAACAACACGGCAAACACAACATCGCCTGCTATGAGGGCAAAAAGATCCGGCTGATCCGCCCGTTGCCGGACGACGCAGAGGTATAGCCGCCTTCTGCCGCTCCCCCAGCTTCTGTTACCATCGCGGCCACGATCACTCACTGCATCGTGGCCGCTGGCCGCGATAACCCCGACTGGTGCCTTCTATGTCCATTGCCTCTTTTGCCGAACTGGCCCTCTCCCCCCGTCTGCAGCAGACCCTGACCGAACTGGGCTATGCCGTGCCGACCCCCATTCAGGCTCGCGCCATCCCCGTCATTCTGGCGGGGCGGGATCTGATGGCGGGGGCCCAGACCGGCACCGGCAAGACCGCCGCCTTTGTGCTGCCGCTGCTGGAGCAGTTGCTACAACAGCCACAAGCAGAGCCCCGCCCGATCCGCGCGCTGGTGCTGGTGCCGACCCGTGAGCTGGCGGTGCAGGTTGCCGAGAGTGTCGCGCGCTACGGCCAGGGCACCGGTCTCACCAGCACGCTGGTCTACGGCGGGGTGAGCATCGCGGCGCAGGTAGAGGCGCTTCAAGCCGGGGTGGATATCCTGATCGCCACCCCGGGCCGCCTGCTCGACCATCTGCGTCAGGGGGCATTGAGCCTAGATAGCCTGCGCCATCTGGTGTTTGACGAAGCGGATCGCATGCTCGACATGGGCTTTATGGACGAGATCACCGCGCTGCTCAAACAGATTCCGGCGGATCGCCAGACACTGCTCTTCTCCGCCACCTGCGACGACAACCTGTTTGCCCTCTGCAAGGTGCTGCTGCGCGACCCCGAGTTGATTGAAGTAGCGCCGCGCAACACCACGGCGGCCGAGGTGGAACAGCGGGTCTACACGGTGGACAGCGATCGCAAGCTGGCGCTGGTCGAACATATGCTGAAAGTGAAAGGGTGGGCACCGGCACTTATCTTCAGCCGTACCCGACAGGGGGCGGACAAGCTGGCCCAGCAGCTTGGCAAGGCGGGCATCAATGCGCTGGCCTTCCACGGCGATCTGTCGCAAAGCGCTCGGGAGAAGGTGCTGCTGGAGTTTCGCACCGGCACCCTGCAGGCGCTGGTTGCCACCGACGTGGCGGCCCGCGGCCTCGATATCAGCGCTCTCAACTACTTGATTAACCTCGAGTTCCCGTTTGTGGCCGAGGATTACGTCCACCGTATCGGGCGCACCGGTCGCGCCGGCAATAAGGGGCTCGCCATTACCCTGTTCAGCCCGGAAGATGCACCGCTGCTTGAGAAGGTGGAAGCGGTGCTCGACACCCGCTTGCCCCAGCAGTGGTTTCCGGGCTTTGAGCCGGACCTCACCCGCTTCGAGCCCGAGCCGCGCCGCAACAGCAAGGCGGCCCAGAAGCAGCGCGCCAGAAAGCAGGCCCTCGCTGGCAACAAGGGTGGCAAGGGCAAGCGTTAAGCCTGCCCTGCGCCGCCAATAAAAAAACGCCCGCACGGGCGTTTTTTGTTATCTGACAGGAGCCTGCTCTTGGCGAGTAGCACCCTAGCGGGTCGCCAACACCAGTGGCAGGGATCGCAAGATCTGCCGCTCCGCCAGGGTCGAGAGGATAAACATCACCATATAGCCAAGCCCCAGCGCCACGATAATCGCCACCACGTTGGCGGTGAACTCGGCCACCAGATAGTAGGCGGCGACCAGCGCCACTATGCCTGCCAGCCGGATCAGCAAACTCCGGGTAAAGTGACCGTGAGCCTTGATATAGGCGAGCTGATAACCGTTGAGCATCATAAAAATGAAGAAGATGGAGAAGTGGAACAGCACAGGCACCGCCCCCACGTAGTCGGCGGGGAAGAACAGCAACACCAGCGGTTTGCCCGCCAGCAGCATCAAACCAAAGAAGGCCAGACTGACGATGGCGGAGAGGCGGAAGATCCAGCGGCGGATCATCCTGATCTGGCGGTGATCGCCATTGCGCAGATTGACCGCCAGCTCAGGCAGTACAAAGCGGTAGATGGGGAAGACAAACAAGGTGGTCATATAGGTGAAGATGGGACGCACCACCACCTGAAAATCCCCCAGCTCGTCGATGCTGAAGTGGCGGATGGTGAGCAGCACAGTGATGTAGATCATCAGGATACTGGCCCCCGCCTCCAGCGAGGCGGTAAAGCTCTTCTTCACATAGCTCACCATCTCGGGGCCGAGCGCCACCTTGGCGAGCGGCTTGGTGGCGATGGCCCGGCGGCGCGAAACATACATATAACCGGCGATGGCGAGCGACGAGAAGGTCAGCCCGTAGAAGAGCGAAGGGAGCGCATCCATCCCGAGCCCAAAGTAGCAGGCCATAAACAGCAGACCGTTGGCCAGCGGCTCCAGCCAGGTGACCCGGTTGGAGAGCTGATACATCCGGTACATGGCCACCAGATTGGTGAAGTAGACCTTGAGCCCCAGCCCGAAGATGACCCCCACCAGTTGCAGATACTCCACTCGGATATGGAGCCCGTGTTTGATATAGGGGATCACCGCCCCCCAGGTGAGCAGCACGATGCCGATAAGGAAGTAGCGAAAGATATTGATGATGTCCCGATCGTTCTTGGTCTGGGAATAGCTCACCACCATGGAGGAGCGAAAACCTGTCATCAGGATAAAGGAGAGGGAGATCAAATCGACCACGCTGTTGAACAGCGCCAGCTCCCCCTTGGCGACCCACTGCGCCAGCCACACCTTGAAGGCGAAGCCGATAACGATGCTGACCAGCGAGGCCCACATCCCGGTGATAAAGGCCTGCTTGAGGCGCGCAAGAGAGGCGTATTGCATAACGAAAATGGATAGCTTTCAGGGAAAAGAGAGAGGGCCATCTTATGAAAGCCTCCCTCCCTTGAACAGCGTTAATGCCACGCACTCACAGCCACCAAAAAACCGCAAACGCAAAAGGCCCGCTTATTTCCTGAAAGCGGGCCTTTTGTGGTGTGCCGTTATGGCTGCTGATTGCAGCAATGGCAAGGCTTGCTGCCAATCTGTCGCGCAGCCGTTATGACTGCGGCGCCGCCTTGATCAGCGCCTCGTAGTGATCAATAAGCTCGGGGCCGTGCAGCGGCGAGTCGTGCCCGCCGATCACCGTCTTGATCGGCAGCTTCATCGCCTTGAGCCGCTCGATGGTCTGCGGATACTCCTTCACATTGGCAAAGCTCAGGTTGCCCAGCTTCTCCTTGAGGATGCAGTTGCCATAGAGCACCTGCTCGTCGGGGAAGTAGACAAAGATGCCGTCCGGCGTGTGGGCCGGGCCCGCGTAGAAGGCGCGCACCTTGCCCTCTTGCAGGATGAAGTCGCCATCGTGCACCACGTTCGGCAGCACCAGCGGCAGATCCGGATACTCCGGCAGCCCCTTGCGGGTAAAGGCGACAATCTCGGCCCAGTCGCTCTTCATCAGATCCCGGGTCTGGCGGGTCGCCACCACCTTGGCGCCGATGGACTTCCAGTAGGCGTTACCGCCCGCCCGGTCGGTGTGGTAGTTGGTGTTGATCACCTCCAGCACCGGCTTGCTGCTGACCCGTTTGATCAGCTTGTGCAGCTCGCGGGCGGTATCCGGCGTCCAGGTCGCCCCCACCACCGTCACCCCCTTGGCCCCGAAATAGACCATGGAGTTCTCTTTGACGTAGTAGTTGTCCTCCACCACATAGACAGGGCCGCTCACCTGCTTGAGCTCGATCACCGCCGCCCGCACGCTGCCGCCCCAGAAACTCGCCATCAGCACCACGGCCCCGGCCAATCCGCACTTCATCCAACCTTTCATCATCTTGCTCCCTCGAACCAACCACCCCCTCGCCACCCCTGTGGCAAGCCGGGCCTTTTAAGCAGTGGGCAGAAGATACGGGGGATTTGTGAGGGGAAAATGAGGTTGTGTGAAGAGAGGGTGAAGTCTGGGGGAAGTCAGGTGGAATTCAGAAAAAATCAGGGGGAATCGGCAGCGACCTCCTGTTCGCGAACGATCGAATACGCTGCGTTATTCGAACCAGCAGCACAGATTGCGACCCCTCACCCTAACCCTCTCCCGAGGGAGAGGGGATGGCCCGTGCCAATTCCAAGCCACTCATATTCACCCGCACCACAGAGCCAACGCACAAGCAGCGGAGCATATTTGCTCCCTTCTCCCCTTGCGGGAGAAGGGCCGGGGATGAGGGGGAGGTAACAATAAGCCACATAATGTAGGGTCGATGAGCACAGCGTAATCGTCCGCATACCGCCACGCACCGAGTCATGGCAATACCGGCAACCTTCTCGGCCACGACCTGTTCGCGAAAGTCCGAATACGCTTCGCTATTCGAGCCTACGGTTCTTAATTTAAAATTATAATAATCCATATATTTATGGATAAATTTATAGCAACCGATATATCATATAGAGAGTATCAAAAATCAAAACACACAGGGAACATTGTGAACTCATTCATAAAAAAGCACTCACTAAATATCTGTTTTGTTCTTTTAGGGTTCTACATATCAGCCGTTTTTTTTGCATACTCATACGATACATCAAGTAGTTTTTTAGTTGTGTTAAATAATATTGGAACATTCTTAGGCTCAGCTGGTGCTTTGGCAGCCATATTAACAATATTAAACATATTCTATAAACAACAAGAAGAAAAAGAAGAACGAGAAGTGAACTATCTAAAATATATAGCTTTTATTTTAGACAGACAATTGACCATCATATCTCTGTACGAATTAAATTCGTCTAAATTCATGAATATTGATGAAGCAAAGAGAGCTTTAGCATTACCAGCCTATCGCATAGATGAAACGTTATTAAATGTTATAGATATAGAAAAGTGTTTATTTTTATTATCCTCCCCAAATGAGCAGTTGCTCGCTGAGTTAGACCGCAGCCAGCGAAACTTCAAGTCGCTTTTTCACACGATTTCGACTAGGAATGAAGTATATATAAACCAGTATCACAGCAAAATGCATAGCTTATTTAGACATGATGAAGAATTCACTTTAAATGAGTTAGAGGGAATTGTAGGGAAATCACTACTTCCCTCACTTACAGAACTAACGAATGAAATTTACATTAACGTTCCAAACGTAAAGACATTAATTCAAGGTATGTTTACACAAACACTCGCTGAATTAAAAAGAAAATACCCTCACCGTAATTTCATTGAACCGTAATTCTTTTTCATAGTAAAATTTCGCTCTTGATTACGTTAAAAACAATGGTGTTTATGTTGCAGATTAACGTGCTCAGTAAAAATATTGGAAAATAAAAAACCACCCTCTATATGGGTGGTTTTTTCGTTATTGCCGAACTAGCTCTGCCTATCTAGCTAAAGAACTCACCCCAACGGCGGCGTGCGTGGCGGCACCATACGCTTGCTGCCGGTGGACTCGAAGGCCGAGGCAAAGCGCAGCAGGTTGTTGTCGTCATAGGCGCGACCGGCGAAGGTCAGGCCCACCGGCATACCGATATCGGCCATCACCCCCATGGGGACGGTGACGGTCGGCACGCCGAGATGGCGAATGGCGAGGTTGCCGTTGGCAACCCAGATGCCATTGCTCCAGGCGATATCGGCGGAGGCCGGATTCACATCCGCATCAGCCGGGGCCACGTCGGCGACGGTCGGGAACAGCACGGCGTCGAGCTTGAGCCCGTCCATCCAGTCCTCCAGATCCAGCTTACGGGTCTTCTCCAGTCCACGCAGACCGTCCGGCACTGTGGGGATCTCGTCCCAGGATTTCAGGCCGCGCTTGGCCATATTGACGTACTCGTCCATGCCCGCCGCCAGATCGCCCTCACGGTTCGGCAGGGTGCCCGGGTCGTGGGGGAAGATCTTCGGCCCATCGACATCGGCCAGCTTGTTGAGCTTGGGATCGCCGTTGGCGCGCAGGAAGTCGTCGAACGCCCAGCCGGAGAGCTCCCACAGCTCGTCGTTGAGAAACTCCGGGCTCACGATGCCGCGATTGAACACGGTCGGCGCGCCGGGTCGGTCCCCTTCGCAGTTGGAGACCAGCGGGAAGTCCACTTCGATGACTTCGGCGCCAGCGGCTTCCAGCGCCTTGCGCGCATCTTCCCAGAGGGCGATCACGGTCTCGCGGGTATGAATGCGCTGACCGGTCGGGCCGCCGATACCGGGGTTTTCGCTGGTGCCGGCCAGTTCATCCTTGTTGATAAACATGCGCGGCACGCCGAGGCGCTTGCCCTTGAGGGCATCGGCCTTGGCAGCCAGATCCAGATAGGAAGCCGGACGCACTTCAGAGGCCTTGGGCAGCTGCACCCAGGGCTGCAGGCGCCACAGATCACCACGGGTGTCGGCATCGTCGGCGACCACTACATCGAGCACTTCCAAGAGATCGTTCATGGTGCGGGCATAGGGCACCACCACATCCATGGTCGGAGTCAGCGGCCAGTTGCCGCGCACCGAGATGACGCCACGGGACGGGGTGTAGGCGCACAGACCGTTGTTGGAGGCGGGGCCGCGGCCGCTCGACCAAGTCTCTTCCGCCAGACCGAAGGCGGAGAAGCTGGCGGCGGTGGCGGTACCGGCGCCGTTGGAGGAGCCGGAGGCAAACGGCGCGGTCAGGTAGTCGGCGTTGTAGGGGCTCTCGGCACGGCCATAGACGCCGCGCTGCATGCCACCATTGGCCATCGGCGGCATATTGGTTTTGCCAAGGCAGATGGCACCGGCGGCACGCAGGCGCTCAACGGTAAAGGCATCGCGCTGGGCCACCAGATCCTTGAAGGCCGGGCTGCCGGAGGCAGCGGTCAGCCCCTTGACCAGATAGCTGTCTTTGGCGGTGTAGGGGATGCCGTCGAGCGGGCTCAGGGTCTCGCCACGGGCGCGGCGGGCATCGGAAGCCTCGGCCTCTTTCAGCGCATCGGGATTGGCGACCACCACGGCATTGAGTTTGGTGGCAGTCTCGGGGCCGTTGTAGGCCTCGATCCGGGCCAGATAGGCCTTGACCAGTTCGACCGCTGTGGTGCGGCCTGATTCGAGCGCGGCACGCAGCTCGGCAATGGAAACCTCGGTCACTTCGATCATGGGGATCTCCTGTAAAAGGGTGACTGTTTGTCATGATGATCGCCGCATCAGCGCCTGCGACCATCACACCATCAAGAGAGAAAACCCCACGGCGTGGGGTTTTGAATACCAACCTCAGCTGGCGTAAACCGGTTTACGACCCGTCGCGAGAGGCCGTCAGCAAGGTGAAGAGCAGCGCAGGAACCGGAACGTATAAACATACGTGAGGCTTCCGAGCAGCACATGAGCCTTGATCACGGTCTCGCAGCAGGATCGTCATCCGGTTCTTATTTGCCGGAGGGGATCTGTTGTGTAATGCAGTGAATATTGCCACCGCCCAGCAGGATCTCGCGGGCCGGCACGCCGACCACGGTGTGATCCGGGAAGATCTCTTCCAGAATGCGCTGGGCTTCGCCATCGGTGGCGGCATCCAGCAGCGGATAGACGATGCGATCGTTGGTGATGAGGAAGTTCACGTAGGAACCGGCCAGACGGCCTTCTGCCTCGCGCGGCACACCGGTACCGCTCTCGACACCGGCAGACTCCTCTTCGGTGCAGAACAGCGGGCCCGGCTGGGGCAGCTTCCACACTTTCAGCTTGCGACCCTTGGCATCGACCGCCGCTTCCAGCACCTTGAGGGCGGCCACGGAGCGGGCGTACTGGGGATCGTTCTGATCGTCAGTCCAGTGCAGGGCCACTTCACCCGGACGCACGAAGCAGCACATGTTGTCGATGTGGCCGTCGGTTTCATCCATGTAGACGCCTTCGTCCAGCCAGATAAAGCTGGTGACGCCCAGATAGTCGCGCAGGTAAGCTTCGATCTGCTCTTTGGTCAGGTGCGGGTTGCGGTTTTCGTTGAGCAGGCACTCGGCGGTGGTCAGGCAGGTGCCTTCGCCATCGACGTGGATGGAGCCCCCTTCCAGAATCAGCGGCGCGTCGTAGCGAGCCATGCCGTGCTGGGCCAGCATCTGGGCAGCGACCTCTTCATCCTGATTCCACGGGTAGTAGAGACCGCCCTTGTGACCACCCCAGGCGTTGAAGCCCCAATCCACGCCACGGCACTCGCCGGCCGCGTTGGTAACGATGGTCGGGCCGGTATCGCGGGCCCAGCAATCATCGCTGTCCATTTCGACCAGAGTGACGTGAGCGGGCATGATGGCGCGGGCCTGCTCCATAAACTGGGCTGGTACACCCATAAAGACCGGGGTGGCACCGCCGATGGCATCGGCCACCTTGGCGAAGGTCTCTTGCGCGAAGCGACCAGCTACGCGCCAGTTGTCCGGACGAAACGGCCAGATCATCCAGACGGCCTGCTGGTGCGCCCACTCGGCGGGCATGGTGAAGCCGTCAGCGGCCGGCGTGGAGTTAATGGTCTTGATGCTCATCGCAAGGCTCCTTGCATGGATTGAGGCCCCCGTTTACGCCCGATGCGGCGCGGGAACCTTGGAAAAATAAGAGTGGGTCGCAGAGTAAGACGTTGCGCCCCCATCCATCAAATGAATAGGATGGATTGTCCCATAAACACGGCGAATAATCCCCCCATGAAACTGCACCAGCTCGACCTCAATCTGCTGCTCGCTTTTGACGCCCTGATGACGCAAGGGAGCGTCACCCGCGCCGCCGAGGCGCTCTTTATCAGCCAGCCCGCCATGAGCCACTCCCTAAACCGGCTGCGCACCTTTCTCGGCGACCCGCTTTTGGTGCGCACCCCGCAGGGGATGCTGCCGACCCCGCGCGCCCAGCGGCTGCACCTCGGGGTGCAGCAGGCGCTGCGGCTGCTGGAGCAGCAGCTCTTGGAGGAGGAGGAGTTCGAGCCGAGCCAGTCGAAGCGGCGCTTCGTGCTCTGCACCACAGATTACGTGGAGTGTGTGCTGATCCCGCCGCTGATCCAGCGCCTCAGACGGCTGGCGCCGGGGGTCACCATCGAGATCCGCATCCTGCGCGACACCCTGCCCGAAGCCGAGCTGGCGAGCGGCGAGATCGATCTGGTGCTGGGCTTTGACGAGTACATGCAGGTGCCGGGGTATCTCGGCAAAGAGACCTGGCTCACCGAGCCGCTGGCCGGGCTGGTGCGCGCCGATCTGCCCATTGCCAAATCGGCCCCCGCCGGCGCCGAGGATGATCCCTCCCGATGGCAGGAGCGCATCACCCTGCAGCAGCTCATCGCTATGCCCCATGTGTTCCACTCGCCCCTTGGCACCTCGGAGGCGAGCCTAGACCGCTATCTGAAGAGTCAGGGCTTTAGCCGCACCATCTCGGTCAACAGCCAGAGCTATATGTCCGCCGCCGCCATTGTCAGCCAGAGCGATCACCTGCTGGTGCTGCCCAGCATGGTGGCCGAGCTACTCGCCACCCACTGGCCGCTGAAAAGCCTGCCGCTGCCCGAAGACGTGCCCGACTACCATCTCAACTGCGTCTGGCACCCCGTGCATGCCCAGCAACCGGCACTGGTATGGCTGAAAGATTTGATGAAGGAGCTGGTGGGGCCGAGGTAAGGCGGAGTTCACCTCCCGAAAACAACAGTGGCTCCCGAGGGAGCCACTGTTGTTTCTGCGGTATCGCGTTACGCCCGCAGGGCCCGCATCAGCTGGGCGACTACGTCGTCGAGCAGGGGGCGATCGGGGCGACACTGGGCGAAAGTGACCAGCCCTTGCAGGTTGATCAGCAGCAGGGCGGTGAGGGTGTGGATATTGCTATCCGGGGCCAGCTCGCCCTTGGCCTGCGCCTGCGTCAGCAACTCGGCCAGATCCTGCTCCAGCTCGCCATAGATCCCCTTGACCCGCTGGGTCAGCTCCTCATCCTGCTCGCTCAGCTCCATCATGGTGCGGGTCACCAGACAGGAGCCGCAGAGCGCCTCCCCCACAATCCGGTCGAGATAGGCCGCAAGGCCCGCCAGCGGGCTCGGGTTGTCGAGCAGGGAGCGGCGCTGGGTGCGTTTACCCTCGACATAATGATCCACCGCCGCCAGCAGCAGGCCGCGCTTGTTGCCAAAGGCGCCGTAGATGCTGCCCGGGTGCAGGCCGGTGGCAGCCACCAGCTCCTGCATGGTGGTCTTGGCATATCCCTTGGCGCGAAACGCTTCCATGGCATTTCGCAGTACCTCGTCCCGATCAAACTCGGCTATGCGCATGGTTCCTCCCGTGGGAAATGGTTCACCGGCAAGGAGCAACAGGGCCCGCCGATAAAGAGTGGCTGGAAAGGGCGGCAAGTTTACCCCAGCCGCCCGCTCGGGCCAACCTTCTTGAACGCGCATTCAAAAAAAGCTTGCGCCCGACGCAAAAAACGTCTTGAATGCACGTTCAAGAATAACCCGTTCAGGACAACCTATCATGAATACCCTGTTTCAGCCGTATCGACTCAATGACACTCTGACCCTGGCCAACCGTTTCATGATGGCCCCGCTCACCCGCTGCATGGCAGGCCCAGGTCTGGTGCCGACCGAGCAGATGGCTGCCTATTATGGCCGCCGCGCCGACATCGGCCTGATTGTTTCCGAGGCCGTCATCATCCGCCCCGACGCGCAGGGCTACCCCAATACCCCGGGCCTCTTCACCCAGGCGCAGATCGATGGCTGGAAAAAAGTGACCAGCGCCGTGCACGCCAAGGGTGGCAAGATTTTCGCCCAGCTGTGGCACGTCGGTCGCCTCTCCCACCCCTTCTTCCATCAGGCTGAAGTGCTGGCTCCCTCTGCCGTGGCGCACGAGGGCACAGTGCCCCGCATGCGCGAGCTGACCTATCAGGTGCCGCGCGCCCTGACCGAGGCCGAAATCGCCCAGCTGGTGCTGGATTACGCCCAAGCCGCTGCCAACGCCATCGAGGCGGGCTTTGACGGGGTGGAGATCCACGGTGCCAACGGCTACCTGATCGACCAGTTCCTGCACCACTCCACCAACCTGCGCACCGACAACTACGGTGGCAGCCCGGAAAAGATGAGCCGCTTCGCGCTGGAAGTGGTCGATGCCATCAGCGCCCGTATCGGCGGTGATCGGGTTGGTATTCGCCTCTCCCCGGGTGCCTATGTCCATCTGGCGGGCAGCCCGGAAGATCGCGCCGTGTTCGACTACCTGCTGGGCAAGCTCAACGATCGCCCACTGGCCTATATCCACCTCGGCATCTTTGATGACAACCTCACCTTCGATTATCTGGGTGGCCGCGCCTCCGACTATCTGCGCGCCCACTACAAGGGCAATCTGGTCGGGGTGGGCAACTACGACGCCGAGCGCGCCGCTGCGGCCATCGAGGCCAACCGCTTCGATCTGGTGGCCATCGGTCGTCCGCTTATCGCCAACCCGGACTACCTCACCAAGGTGAAGAAGGGAGAAGCGCTGGTGCCCTACGCCGACACCATGCTGGCCGAGCTGGTATAACCGCGAAGCCATCGCCAGACGACAGGCAATAAAAAACGAGGGGAGCTGTTGCTCCCCTCGTGCTATCTGGCTGATCAGCTGGTGCGGATGATTAATTGGTACGAAATAGCGCCTCGATGGAGAGCCCCTGGCTCAGCAGGATCTCCCGCAGACGACGCAGCCCCTCCACCTGGATCTGGCGCACCCGCTCGCGGGTCAGGCCAATCTCGGCTCCCACATCCTCGAGGGTAGCCGGCTCGTAGCCCAGCAGACCGAAACGACGGGCCAGCACTTCCCGCTGCTTGGGATTGAGCTCTTCCAGCCAGTGGACAATGCTGCTGCGCATATCATCTTCCTGTGACTCCAGCTCAGGCCCCATGCCGCGCTCGTCGGAGAGCACATCCAGCAGCGCCTTGTCGCGATCGCCACCGATGGGGGTGTCCACCGAGGTGATCTTCTCGTTGAGCTTGAGCATGCGATTCACATCGTCCACCGAACGATCCAGCGCGAAGGCGATATCCTCGGCGGTCGGTTCATGATCGAGACGGTGAGAGAGTTCGCGCGCGGTGCGCAGGTAAACGTTTAACTCTTTGACCACATGAATGGGCAGACGGATAGTACGGGTCTGGTTCATGATGGCCCGCTCGATGGTCTGGCGGATCCACCAGGTAGCATAGGTAGAGAAACGGAAGCCGCGCTCGGGGTCAAACTTCTCGACCGCGCGGATAAGACCGAGGTTGCCCTCTTCGATGAGATCCAACAGCACCAGGCCGCGGTTGTTGTAACGGCGGGCGATTTTCACCACCAGTCGCAGGTTGGACTCGATCATGCGCTTGCGGGCGGCTTTGTCACCCCGCAAGGCACGACGGGCGTAGTAGACTTCCTCTTCGGCAGTGAGCAGCGGGGAGAAACCTATCTCCCCCAGATAGAGTTGCGTGGCATCCATCACCTTGTTCAGCTCAGGTGCCAGCAACTCATCGGAGATAATATCTTCCGCCTCGGCGGCTACCTCCTGCAACTCTTCTACCTCGTGAGATTCGGGTTCAGCGTCAAACTCTAACTCTGCATCCTGCATTACCAGTTGTTCTTGGCTCATGGTGTGTCTCCCTGACGTTACCAGAGTAAGACGGTCTCTCTGGGGTTAACGCTTTGGCAAATAGCTCATCGGATTGATCGACTTGCCTCTGTACCGGATCTCGAAATGCAATCGCACATCCGGCGCGTCCGTGCTACCCATGTTGGCAATGACCGAGCCCCCCTTGACGCTGTCCCCTTCCTTCACCCGCAACTCGTCGTTGTGTGCGTAAGCGGAGAGATAGTCATCATCATGCTTGAGGATAATCAGCTTGCCGTACCCCCTTAAAGCACTGCCAGCGTATACCACTTTACCGCTGCTGGCGGCGTAGACGGGTTGCCCCTTCTGGCCAGCTATGTCGATCCCCTTGTTACCCTGTTCTGCAACAGAGAACCCCTCGACAATCCGGCCTTTTGCGGGCCAGTGCCAAGCAAGTCTCGACTGGGAGTTGTTTATTTTTTGTTCTTTGGACTGAGCGTATTCCTTCGGTGCTGCCGGAGCAACGGATTTCTGAGAGATGAACGGCATGGTCTGACCAGATCCACTCGGCTCGGCCAACGGACGCGGACCGCTGCTCGGACGGCTCACGGCCACCGGCGTCACGGTTGCCGGACGAGTCGCAGCCACCATCTGGGTCGAACCACCGCCTGCGGTCTGGACATTGAGCACCTGACCCGGTTGCAGCGCATAGGGGGCGCTCAGGTTGTTGCTCTGGGCCAGCGCCTGCGGTGTCATGCCGAACTGGCGGCCAATGCTGCTCAGGGTATCGCCGCGGCGCACCTCATAGGTACCGGCACTGCGGCTGCTGCCAACACTGGCGCTGGAACCATCGAGTCGCAGTCGCTGCCCCGGATAGATGTTGTAGGGCGGGCTGAT
Organism: Aeromonas sp. 102P; assembly: GCF_051920345.1. Classification (NCBI taxonomy): domain Bacteria; kingdom Pseudomonadati; phylum Pseudomonadota; class Gammaproteobacteria; order Aeromonadales; family Aeromonadaceae; genus Aeromonas; species Aeromonas sp. 102P. The sequence continues at coordinate 4,376,126 of NZ_JBQBCZ010000001.1, forward strand.
ATTGTTGAGGCTGGCCAGCGACGGCACGTCGTTGCCGGAGTTGAAGGCGATGGAGTAGAGGGTATCGCCCCGCTTCACCACATAGCTGCCGCCCTGAATGGGGGCGCTGACCTGGGCACCGCTTTGGCGAGCCGGAATGGTCGAGACAAACTGCCCCTCATCAACACCATCTACCGGAGCTGCATTTTTACTGGAGGAGCAGGCAAGCAGCAGCCATGACAACACCACGACACTGCTTCCTTGCCAAATACGCGAACGCATAATGGATCCTTAACGACTAAACCAGAAATAGGCCACCACGGCCAGACCAATACAGAGCCAACCGAGCACATCAACATAGTGCATCAGTTTGCGTTCCATCTTCTCGCCACCCCAGCGCATCAGGCCCGCCACCAGGAAAAAGCGCATGCCACGACCGATGAGGGAGGTGATGATGAAGGGCAGCAGAGCCATTTGCAACAACCCTGCCGTCACGGTAAACACCTTGTAGGGGATAGGGGTGAAGCTGGCAATGAAAATGACCCAGATCCCCCACTGCTCAAACCAGTTGCGAGCAATCTCGATCTTGTCCTGATAGCCCACAGACTCCACCAGTGGCAGCACGACCGGATCCCACAGGGCATAGCCAAGGGCATAGCCAAACAGGGCGCCCAACACAGAGAAGACGGTAGCCAGCATGGCGTAGTGCCACGCCTTGTGGGGCTTGGCGAGCGCCATAGGCGCCAGCATCACATCCACCGGGATCGGCCAGAATACCGACTCGATGAACGCGGTGATGGAGAGATACCAGGGGGCATGCTTGTGGCGAGCCCACTGCATCACCAGTACGTACAAACGGGAAAACAACTTCACTCAACATCTCCGTCAATCAGGGGAACAAAACGTACCGGCTCCAGAATACGGCTGGTCAGCTGGGATCCGGATCGTTCGATCAGTTGCAGGGTTTGCTGGCTGTCACCCACGGGCAACACCAGTCGGCCCCCTTCGGCCAGCTGATCGGTGAGTGCCGTCGGGATCTCGCTCGCCGCGGCCGTCACCAGAATGGCATCATAAGGCCCCTTGTTGGGCCACCCCAGCCAGCCGTTGCCGTGCTTGGCCGAGACATTGTGCAGATCGAGCTGGCGCAGTCGGCGTCGGGCCTGAAACTGCAGCGACTTGATCCGCTCCACGGTATACACATGCTCCACCAGATGGGCGAGGATCGCCGTCTGGTAGCCCGAGCCAGTGCCAATCTCCAGCACATGGGCCGGATTGTTTTGCATCAGCAACTCGGTCATTCGCGCCACCATATAGGGCTGCGAAATGGTCTGGCCGTGGCCAATGGGCAGGGCGGTGTTATCCCACGCCTTGTGCGCCATGGCCTCGTCCACGAACAGCTGGCGCGGCACTTTCGCGATGGTCGCCAGCACGCGAAAATCGCGAATATCCTGCGCAATGAGCTGATTTAACAGGCGCTGTACTATCACACCACCCTCATCCCTGCAGATCTAACCAGGCCCCCAGACCGGCGAGACTGTCATAGGCAGTCATATCGATGGTCAGGGGGGTAATCGAGACATAGCCCTGCTCGATGGCAGCAAAATCGGTACCGTCACTGGCATCCTGCTGGCTACCGGGGGGGCCGATCCAGTAGATGGGCTGGCCACGGGGATCCTCGGTGCAGATCACCGACTCCGCCCGGTGGCGATTGCCAAGGCGGGTGGTCTTGATCCCCTTGATCTGCTCGAGGGGCAAGTCCGGCACGTTGACGTTGAGGATCTGATCGGCAGGCAGGGGGTGTTTCATCAGCCCCTTCACCAGCAGGGCCGCATAGTGGGCCGCCGTGGCGAAGTGGGTCTTGCCCACCAGCGAGATGGCGATGGAGGGGTAGCCAAGATGGCGCCCCTCGGTGGCCGCGGCGACCGTGCCCGAGTAGATGACATCATCCCCCAGGTTGGCACCGTGGTTGATGCCGGCCACCACCATGTCGGGTTCAGGACGCACCAGCTCGTTGACCGCCAGATGCACGCAGTCGGTCGGCGTGCCCTTCACCGCATAGCTCTCGCCCCCATTAAAGCCGTTTTCTGCAATGCGGGTAACCCGCAGCGGTACTTCCAGCGTCAGGGAGTGACTCGCGCCGCTGCGGTTGCGATCCGGCGCCACCACAATGACCTCACCGCAGGCGCGCAGCGCCTCGCTGAGGGCACGAATGCCCTCGGCATGCACACCATCATCATTACTGACCAGAATTCGCATCGGTCTGATTCCTGAAACCGTGATCGGCCTCTTCGGCCTGCAATAACTCGCGCACCACGCTGGTGGCAAACGCGCCCGCCGGCAGGAAGAAGGAGAGGGTCAGCGCCTCACCGTCCAGCTGCCAGCTCATCTGCTCCGGCTTGAGCAGCAGCGGGCGCCTGTCCTGATCCAGCCCGGCTTTCTCCAGCCCGTCACACCAATCGCTGTAAGGAGCCAGCACGCCCTGTTCGAACTCGGCAGCGGCGCCCTGACTGGCCAGGCGGCCACGGCCCCACTGGGGCGCGGTAAGCTGCACGTCGCCGGAGGCAAGACGCGCTTCCAGCTCGGGGGTCACGCTCTCTTCGCTGAAGATGGAGTGGCTGCCCTTGAGCATCACGCAATCACCGGCCAGCAGCTGATGAGCCAGCCCCTGCTCGATACGGGCGCTGACAATGGCGTTGAACAGCATGCTGCGGGCGGCAGAGAGGTAGAGGGAACGCTTGTTGCGATCCTTGATCCGCTTGCCGGCAAACATCGCCTTGGCAGCTTCCAGGTTGTTGCCATCGCGGCCAAAACGCTGTTCACCATAGTAATTGGGTACGCCCTGAGTGGCGATGGCCTGCAGGCGCGCTTCCAGCCCGTCGGCCTGTTCCAGACCGGTGAGACGCAGGGTGAAGTGGTTGCCCTTGAGGTAGCCGACCCGCAATTTGCGGTTGTGACGCCTGGCTTGCAGGATCTGGATGCTGTCGCTCTCGATAACCGACAGGTCCGGTTCGGCCTTGCCCGGCAGGTGAATACCAAACCACTGCTCGGTCACCGCATGGCGATCCTTCAGGCCCGCCCAGGTCACCGCATTGCGGTTGACCCCGGCCGCATCGGCTAGCAGACCCGCCACCCAGGCGGTGTTCTCGCCGGTTTTGCGCACCCGGACGAAGATATGCTCCCCTTCCCCGCAAGGCTCAAACCCGAGATCTTCATTGACCACGAAATCGGCGGCCTCGGCCTTGAGGATACCGCGGGCGGTGGGCGCCCCGTGCAGATAGGCAAGTTGTTCCAGCATTATTGTTTCACCAGTAGGACGACGGCTTCGGTGGCGATCCCTTCCTTGCGCCCCGTAAACCCAAGCTGTTCGGTGGTGGTCGCCTTGACGTTCACCCGGTTCAAATCACATTGCAGATCGGCGGCCAGCACGGCGCACATGGCGTCGATATGGGGCGCCATTTTGGGGGCTTGGGCGATGATGGTCACATCCAGGTTGCCGATGGCATAACCCGCCTTCTGTACCCGGGCAAAGACATCCCGCAGCAGGATGCGACTGTCGATCCCCTTGAACTCGGCAGCGGTATCGGGGAAGTGGCGACCGATGTCACCGGCACCGATGGCCCCCAGCAGGGCATCGCTCACCGCGTGCAGCACCACATCGCCGTCAGAGTGGGCAACCAGCCCCTGCTCGTAGGGAACCGGCACGCCACCCAGCATGCAGGGGCCAACACCACCAAATTTATGGACATCAAAACCATGACCAATGCGCATCATCAGCGGCAACCTCCCAACATGCTGAAACCAACCCCATCAATTTTGTGTACGTCCACACCATGTCCAATCCGGATCATGCTAACTCCTTGTTCGGGCCTGTTTGTTCGAGACACTCTGCTCTGAACGGTCTGTTCTGACTGAGGGGCTTATGCCTGCTGGCTTAAAAACAGCCCCGCCAGCGACAAATCTTCCGGCCGGGTCACTTTGATATTGTCGGCGCGCCCCTCCACCATCCGCACCGTGAATCCGGCCCGCTCCATGGCGGAGGCCTCGTCGGTGATGGTGGCGCCCAGCAGCAACCCCTCTTCGAGCGCCCGTTTCAGGGCTCGGGTCGGGAACATCTGCGGCGTCAGGGCATGCCAGAGCTGCTCGCGCTCGACGGTGGCGATGATATTGCCCTCCCCATCGGAGCGTTTCATGGTATCGCGCACCCGACTGCCGAGAATGGCACCGCCGCAGTTCATGGCCGCGGCAATCAGCGCATCGAGATCGCCGTGAGTCAGACAGGGACGGGCCGCATCGTGCACCAGCACCCACTCCCCTTGCGCCACATGGAGACCATTGAGGACGGAAAAGGCGCGCTCGGCGCCTCCCTCTACCCGAACAATTCGCGGGTCGGCCGCCACGGGCAGGGCCTCGAACCAGCGGTCATGGGGCGCCAGCGCCACGATCACCTGGGCGATTACCGGGTGGGAGAGCAGCCGCTCCAGGGTATGTTCGAGAATGGTTTTACCCGCCAGTTGCAGGTACTGCTTGGGGCAATCGGCCCCCATTCGGCTGCCGATACCGGCGGCAGGGACGATCGCCGTCAGGCCGGATATCCGGCTGGCATCAGTCATCGTAGGGCTCATCGTCCGGCGCTGTCTCTTTGTCTTTCTCTTTGGGGATGATCCGGTAGAAGGTCTCCCCCTGCTTGATGTAACCCAGATCGTTGCGCGACAACTCCTCGATGGCCTCGAGGCCAGAGGTGAGATCATCTATCTCGCGGTAAATGAGGTCGTTACGATCCTTGAGAGTCTGGTTGTCCCGCTGTTGCTGCGAGATGGCCTCCGACAGGTTCTGATAATCGGATAGCCCGTTCTTCCCCAGCCAGAGGTCATATTGCAGTCCCCCCAGCAGGAGGATCAGGATCAGGGTGAATAGCCGCATGCACTAGGTCTCCTTCAGGCGGCCTAGTGTCCCATATTCGGTGCCAAGACAAAAGAAAGCGAGCACCCGGGAGCCACTGGCCGAACATAAAAAAGTGCCCAAGAGTGAATCAGATAGCACAAAGCCCCGCCAAACCGGTGCAAGGATGGCCAACTAGGGCGCTCCTTGTCCGGGGGCGGGGCTCTCAATCAGAAAGCGGTAAGGGGGATCAGTTCACCGCGACCGGCTCTCCCGTGCTCTCGGCCGGAGTGTTGTACTCCTCCTCGGCATCGCGGAAACGCTCCAGCATCGCTTTTGAAGGCGCTTCGCCTAGCAGGCTGCCCACTACGATGGCCAGCAGCGCAAACAGGAAGCCCGGGATGATCTCATACAGCCCCAGCCAGCCGAACTGCTTCCAGACGATGACGGTGATGGCACCGACCAGCATGCCCGCCAGGGCGCCGTTGCGGGTCATTCGCGGCCACAGCACGGAGAGCAGCACCACGGGACCAAAGGCGGCACCGAAACCGGCCCAGGCGTAGCTCACCAGCCCCAGCACCCGGTTTTCCGGATTCATGGCAACGGCGATGGCAATCACCGCGATCAGCAGCACCATCAGGCGCCCCACCCATACCAGCTCACGCTGGGAGGCGTTCTTGCGCAGGAAAGGCTTGTAAAGATCCTCGGTGATGGCGCTGGAGCAGACCAGCAGCTGGCAGCTTAGAGTGCTCATCACCGCCGCCAGAATGGCGGAGAGCAGCACACCGGCGATCCAGGGGTTGAACAGGATCTTGGAGAGCTCGATAAAGACCCGCTCCGGGTTGCCGGTCACCCCAGCCGCCACTTCCGGGAAGCGGGCGAAATAGGCCAGCCCGAAGAAACCGATGGCCACCGCGCCAGCGAGGCAGAACACCATCCAGGTCATGCTGATACGGCGGGCATTGGCCATGGAGTGGTGGGAATCCGCCGCCATGAAACGGGCCAGAATGTGGGGCTGACCAAAGTAGCCAAGGCCCCAGGCCATTAGCGAGACAATGGCGATCACATCCAGATTCTTGAACATGTCGAGGTTGGTAGCGCTCTTGGCGGCCACCTCGATCATGGCGCTGTCCACCCCGCCGACGGCGATGATGACGAAGACCGGGGTCAGGATCAGGGCGAAGATCATCAGGGTCGCCTGCACCGTATCGGTCCAGCTCACCGCGAGGAAGCCGCCGAAGAAGGTGTAGGTAATGGTGGCGGCGGCACCGACCCAGAGGGCGGTGTTGTAATCCATGCCGAAGGTGCTCTCGAACAGACGGGCACCGGCCACCACGCCGGAGGCGCAATAGATGGTGAAGAAGAGCAGGATCACCAGCGCCGAGAGAATGCGCAGCACCTTGCTGTGATCTTCAAAGCGGTAGGTGAAGTAGTCCGGCAGTGTCAGGGCGTTGCGGTTCTTCTCGGTATGTACCCGCAGGCGACCCGCTACCCAGCGCCAGTTGAGGTAGGCGCCGATGACAAGACCGATGGCAATCCAGCTCTCGGAGATGCCGCTGACGAAGACGGCGCCGGGCAGCCCCATCAGCAACCAGCCGCTCATGTCGGAGGCGCCGGCGGAGAGAGCGGTCACCCAGCTCCCCATTCGGCGGCCGCCCAGAATGTAGTCATCAAAGTTGCGGGTGGCACGATAGGCGACGAAGCCGATCAACACCATCCCGAGGATATACACCAGGAAGGTGATTAACATGGGTGTGCTAGCTGTCATGCAAAACTCCGTTTTGTGTCATTTTCTGCCCGCTCTGGTGACGGGCTCATCCCTAAAAAACCGGCCTAGCTTAATCAGCCGTTCGCGCCAGCTCAACCACTTTTAACAAACACAAAACACAATAAAAACCTTTGCGCATCAAATCATCTGCCGCATCAAGAGGATGGCGCCAGATTTCCTGCCGTGGCCGTGACGGCCATATCGTCGCAACGGCAGCTATTGAGCGTTATGTTTTCACATTTTGTTACTATCCATTTTTTTACAAGCCAGCGCCCCGCTCCTACACTCCCCGCCCTGTCTCATCACACCAGTCAGAGGTCGGCACCATGTCATCTCATCTGTCACACCTGCGAACCCTCGCCCGCCGCCTTCATCCGGTGGAGGAGTCGGGTCATCTCATCCGACGGGCCAAGTATGTGGGGCGTCTCTGGCTCAATCCCGGCGCCCGTGCCCTCTATCGCCAGCAGCAGGAGCAACCGCTGCTGGCGCAGGCGATCAGCCGCTTTCCCGATATTCTGGAAAAGCCGATCCACCCCTATCGCCACAAGGGGCTCCGCAAGCGCCTGCGAGCCGGGCTTATCAGCGGCCACTACCAGCAGCTGGCACGTCAACTGCCCAAAGCGCAACAGCTGGCAATCTACAGCGGGCGCGGCCTGCTGCTGGCCCAGTGGCAGAGCGACAAGCTGACGGCCCCCCTCACCCTGCAACTGGATTACCAAACCCACATGGGCAAAGAGGGGGAGATGAGCCTGACCCTCAAGCTGGGTGACGCGGTGCTCTATTACATGGCCCTCAATCTGCGCTGCGAGCCGCAGCCCACGCTGGAGATCTGTTCGCTGCAAGGGGGCAAGGGGCAGAGCGAGGAGATCAAGCTGGTCACCAAGGCGTGCGGCGGGCTGCGCCCCATGTCCCTGCTGGTCTATATGGCCGCCGAGCTGGCCCGGGGGTTGGCGTGCAAGAGCCTGCTCGGGATCCGCACCCAAAGCCACGTCTATCAGAGCAGCAAACGCACCGCCGATCGGGTCAAGTTCGACCTCGACGGCTTGTGGCAGGAGCATCAGGGCTGTGTGCAGGATGAACTCTGGATGAGCCTGCCGCTGGAGGTGCCCCGCAAGACGCTGGAGGAGATCCCCTCCCGCAAGCGGGCCAGCTACAAGACGCGTTATCAGCTGCTCGATCAGCTCGGCAGCGAGCTGCAGACAAATCTGCTGCGAAGCTGAGTCAACCTAGCAGAAACAAAAAGGGCGAACAGCATGCTGTTCGCCCTTTGTCGTAACGGGGATTTGCCGTTAGCGGTTGATCGCCATCGGCATGCCGTTGCGCTGCTCCAGCGCCTGCTTCACCAGTTGGGAGTCGCTGTCGGCGTGGGCAATGAAGCGGGTCACCGCCGGAGTCATCGGCAGCGGTGCCGGCAGCTTGGAGTTGAACTCCTCTTCGCTGCGCGACAGCGGCTGATGCACTTCCAGATAGCGGACACCGTTGGGCTCGAGAGAGGCCTTGATCGGCTGGTTGACGAACTGGACGCGGGTACCTACCGGTACCTGCTTGAACAGGTAGGCGATGTCGTCGTTGCGCAGACGCACGCAACCGTGGCTCACCCGCAGGCCGATGCCGAAGTTGGTGTTAGTACCGTGGATGGCGTACATCTTGCCGATGTAGAGGGCAAACAGACCCATGGGGTTGTCAGGGCCGGCCGGCCATACCGCAGGCAGGCTCTCGCCACGGGCGGCGTATTCGGCATGCATCTTGGCGGTCGGGGTCCAGGTCGGGCCCGCTTTCTTGCGCTGCACGCTGGTCACCCAGTTTTCCGGAGTATCGGTGCCGAGCTGGCCGATGCCGATGGGCAGCACTTCCACCACTTTTTTACCCTTGGGGTAGTAGTAGAGGCGCATCTCGGCCACGTTCAGCACAATCCCTTCACGGGGTGCATCCGGCAGGATCAGTTGCTGGGGGATCACCAGCTTCTCGCCGGTCTGTACCAGCAGGGGATCCGCATCGGGGTTGGCTTCGGTCATGTTGGTGAGCCCCAGCTGGAATTTGGCCGCAATGGCCTCCAGCGGCTGGCCGTTCTCTTCGGCCGGAACCACATATTCCAGATTTTCCCCTACCAGACGGCTGTTGGCCGCAGGCAGAGCATATTCAACAGCGAAAACCGGCGCAGCGGTCAGCAGCAGGCTGTAGCAGAGTGTTGCCACACTATTGCGAAGGAGCTTCATAACTTTCCCATGATGATGACTTGAAGTGACGTCTCTGGGCTGGCAGCTGATCAAGAGGGGATCAGGGGCGCGAAGAGAAGGCCGCCATTTTTCTCCTCTGCACGGCAAATTTCAACTGACAAGTGGCGACGGGTCGATGATTAATATGCGGTTTTTTCCACGACCTCGACCCGCCCCATTTCCCTGTTTATCCCCGTTGCCAGGCACGCATATCGTAACCTGTGGGAGATTGATGCAACCGCAGATGAAATTGCTCAATGATGGCGAAGATATGGTCGAAAATATCGGCCTGGATTCCTTCGTAATCGGCCCATGCGGTGGTCGCGGTAAAACAGTAAATTTCCAGCGGCAAACCGTCTGACGTGGGTGCCAGCTGGCGCACCATCAGGGTCATGTCCTTGCGAATGCCGGGGTGGGCGCGCAGGTAGGCATCCAGATAGGCGCGCAGGGTGCCAAGGTTGGTGAGGTGACGACCGTTGATGGGGCAGCTCAGGGCATCGCTCAGCTGCTGATTGTAGGCACTCAGCTCCTGCTCCTTGCGGCTGAGATAGGGTGCCAGCAGTTGGGCCTGCTTGAGCTGCAACTGCTCCTCGGCCGTCAGAAAACGCACACTGGTCATGTCGATATTGACGCTGCGCTTGATGCGGCGGCCCCCCGACTCGGTCATCCCCTGCCAGTTCTTGAAAGAGTCGGAGATCAGGGCATAGGTGGGAATGGTGGTGATGGTCTTGTCCCAGTTCGATACCTTGACCGTGGTAAGCCCGATGTCGGTCACCTCGCCATCGGCGCCGTACTTGTCCATCTGCAACCAGTCACCGACGCTCAGCATCCGGTTGGCGGAGAGCTGGATCCCCGCCACCAGCCCGAGGATGGGATCCTTGAACACCAGCATCAGCACTGCGGTCATGGCACCCAGACCGCTGAACAGGAACAGCGGCGACTTGCCGAGCAGCAGGGCGATCATCAGGATGCCCACCAGAATGCTGCCTACCAGCTTGGCCCCCTGGAAGATGCCGCGCAGGGGCAAATCCCGACCAAGACGGGTGTAACGGCTCACCGACAACAGGCAGTCGAGCAGGGCGAAGAAGGCCAGCAGCAGGAACAGCAAAATCCAGAGCTGGGCCACCATCTCGATAAGTTTCAGGCTATCCGATTGGCGGGGTAGCCAGATCTCCGCCTGACCGAGCAGCACGGCCCCCTGCAGCACAAAGGCGAGCCGGTTGAAGAGGCGCTGTTGCAGCTGAGGCGGCAGCCACACCTGCTTGGCCTTGCCGAGGATCCCCACCAGCCGGACCAGCAGTACCCGGTGCAGCGCCATGTGCAGCAGCAACGAGGTGATGACGATAAAGCCCAGCGCGATCACCAGCGCCATCATGCTGGTCACTTCCACCCCAAGGCCCGACAACCAGTTAAAAAACACCTCTTTCATTGCTCTCTCCCGAACCGGGCAGCCCGCAGGCTGCAAAAACAGTGGTGGTCAGGGTACCGCTCCCCTCCCCCATGTCAAATAACGGGTCGCCACAAACGACAACGCCCGGCACAGGCCGGGCGTTGTTTCAAAGCGAGGCTGACTTAGCAGACCAGGCTCAGGGCATCGCGAGCGATGACCAGCTCTTCGTTGGTCGGGATCACCATGGCGCAACGGCTGTCGGCGGTGGTGATGCGACCTTCGCCACCCAGTACCGCGGCGTTGTTGGCCTCTTTGTCCACCTTGAAGCCGAACAGGGCCAGACGGTTCAGCACCATCTCGCGCACCATGGCGGCGTTCTCACCGATACCGCCGGTAAAGACCACGGCGTCCAGACGACCGTCCATCGCAGCGGCATAGGCGCCGACATACTTGGCCACACGGTAGGTGAAGACATCCAGCGCGCGCTTGGCACCGGCGTCGGTGGCGTAGTTGGTGGTGACGTAGCGGCAGTCGCTGCTCGCTTCGGTCATCCCCAGCAGACCGGACTCACGGGTCAGAGTGTGGTTGATCTGCTCCACGCTGTATCCAAGCTGGTCGTGCATGAAGAAGACCACGGCCGGATCAATATCACCGGAGCGGGTACCCATCGCCAGACCTTCCAGCGGAGTCAGGCCCATGGAGGTGTCAACGGATTCGCCGTTCTTGATGGCGCAGACAGAGGCACCGTTACCCAGGTGGCAGTTGATGATGTTCAGCTCATTCAACGGCTTGCCCAGCTCTTTCGCGGCTTCTTCCGCGATGTAGCGGTGAGAAGTACCGTGGGCACCGTAACGACGGATGCCGTGTTCGCGGTAGAGCTTGTGCGGCAGCGCATAGAGGTAGGCCTCTTGCGGCAGGGTCTGGTGGAAAGCGGTGTCGAACACGGCCACGTTCTTCTCGGACAGCTGCGGGAACACTTTCAGCGCGGCGCGAATACCGATGAGGTGCGCCGGGTTGTGCAGCGGGGCGAACGGAATGGCGGCTTCGATACCGGCGATCACGCCGTCATCGATACGCACGGAACGGGAGAACTGCTCGCCACCGTGTACGATTCGGTGACCGATGGCCACCAGTTGCTCGGCAAGAGTCGGATCCTGCGGCAGGATGTGACCCACGATATGGTCGAGGGCCTCCTGGTGAGCGGCACCCGCTCCCAGCATGGCTTCGCCCTTGACCCCGTGGAGTTTCCATTTGATACGTGCATCATCCAGATTGAAGCATTCGGCCAGGCCGGACAGCATGTCCTCACCTGTTTCGGCGTCCATTACGGCAAATTTCAGGGAAGAGCTACCGCAGTTAAGGATCAATACCAACTTGCTCATTTTCTACATCTTCCTGTGCTTCGGCTTTATGCCGACAGTGTCGTGTCATCCAAAAGAGGATGGGATTCCCCTGCCGGGGGCTTATGGTCGCAGGAGGGTGCGTCCAATTTTTCAATTCTTGCTCTTGAAAGAGTGATCGCAACTTGTGGTGCGTATCACTGGTTTCAATGCTTGCGAGTCTCAACGCATCAGCTGCGCAGGGCTCGCCTCAATGGGAGTACTCAGGCGATAGCCAGCAGATCCTTGTGTACCTTGACAACCAGCTTCTTCACCCTGGCGGGCTGGTTGAAGGTACAGAGCGGGCGGTGCAGCTCGCCCGGCCAGAAGATGGCGAAATCGCCCGGTTGCAGCGCCAGATAGCTGGTCTGCTCGTCCTCGACAAACCAGAGGTCGGGATGGGGATGGTCGGCGCCGTCGCTCACGTAGTCGTGGGGGCCCACACCTATCCACTCTTCACCGCGCAGCAGCAACTGGATATCGAGATACTGCTGATGGAATTCGCCACGGCGATCCGCGGCTGGCTCGGTCAGATCCTCGCTCACCAGACAGAACAGGTTGAGACCATCGATCTCGGTCTTGCCGAGCGGAGCGTCACCCCAGTGAGCCACGCTCTTCACCACCTCGGCCATGATGCGGGCCAGCGGGGCGGGCAGCGGCGTTCGCTGCAGGGTGTTCAGGCTACCGGTGATCATGGCGTCTGTTTCCTGTTAGGTATATCTGGGCGGCATCTTTGCCAGCCAATGAAAAAGGACCTGTGACAGGTCCTTCAATAATGCCGTCTGCAATCCGTGCAAACCGGTTTAGAGCTTTTGCTCATGTTCAGCTATATGGGCACTGTTACACACTCGTCAGCACCTTGCCAAGAGACATAATCCCATTTTCATAGTGATCGTACCAGCTGAAACCATATTATTCACCACCCTTTCCCCCTCGACTTTGACCAGACGCAAAAACGGGCGCATCAGCGCCCGTTTTTTTCGCAAAACCGTTTAACAACCGGTTTCATTCAAGCCTTTTTGGCGTTTTCCACCGGTTTTGCGTACATGGCTCGCCAGATCGCCTTGTGCTCTTCCGGCACCTCTGACTGACGGGTCAGGAAGGCCGCCTGCTCGATGGTATTGGCCTTGCCGGAGACATCTGCCGCCAGATAGTTGCTGGGGAACAGGTGGTAACTGCTCCAGATCGCCTTGTCGATCAGCGCGGCCAGTTCGTCCGGATCGCTGAAGCCCTCGGTGATCGGCGCGCCGAAGGAGACGTGTACCCGCCCCTTCATGCCGACGATACCGGCGACGATACTCTCGATATCCTCGAACTCACCCTTCTCGTAGCTGCCGTTGACCGACTTCTCGTAGAGCTCGCGCGCCTTCGCCTTGTCGGTCGGGTCCAGCTCGTAGCTGATGCTGACCGGCACGATATTGAGGCTGCGCATGTAGTCGACGAAGTCGATCTTCTGCTTCTTGCCGTCGACGTAGAACATCTTGAGAATGGCGGGATCTGTCTTGTCATCGCCATTCTTGGCGCGCCCTTCCTTCTGGGCAATCCAGATGGAGTGACCTTCGTGGACCGAGTTGCCAATATAGGCAGACAGCTCGCCGAGCGCCTTCATCATCTCTCGCGGCCCCTTGGCGGAGCGTTTGACGATAAAGCTCTTGTTGAGCTTCATCAGCTCGGTGGCGCAGGGTTTGCGCAGCAGGTTGTCACCGATGGCGATGCGCACGGTATCGAAACCGTGGGTGTGCAGCCCCCAGTTGACGAACGCCGGATCCATGGCGATGTCTCTGTGGTTGGAGACAAACAGATAGCCCTGCTCTTTCTTCAGATGCTCGATCCCGGAGAAGGTCACCCCCTTGGTGGAGGTGGCGATCATGCGGGACATGTACCGGGTGACCCCCATCTGGACCTGATGCACAGTGGTCACTTTTGACCATTTGCGGCGCAGGAACAGGCGGATCATCGGGCGGATGGCCCAACCCAGCCAGCTCATCAGGGAACCGAAACGATACTTGGCGATGGCGCCGATAAATTCATCATCCTGGATCAGCCGTTCGATGGCTGCCGGCACTTCTTCATCGCGGTAGGGGCGAATATCCGCGAATCTATCTACTTCAGTCACAATGTCAGCCTTGCATGCTAGGAAACCGCAGCCAACCCGCGTTGGCCGGGGAAAATTCAGGGCGCAATTTTACACGCTTTTATGGCAAGGGGTATGAGACAAGCATGAATAGTGAGATCTGACCAGTTTATTAATCGGATGCCAGTGCCAGCGCGACCGCCGCCTCGGCATGAATGGCGGTGGTGTCGTAGAGCGGCACCGCCGCCCGGGCATCCCCCACCAGCAGGGCAATCTCGGTGCAGCCAAGGATCACCGCCTCGGCACCCGCAGCCGCCAGCCCCTCGATAATGGCCAGATACTCGGCCCGCGACGATTCACGGATCTCCCCCAGACAGAGCTCGTCATAGATGATCCTGTGTACCCGCTCCCGCTCAGCTTCGGCAGGCACCAGCACCGCCAACCCGAAGCGATCCTGCAAGCGCCCCTTGTAAAAATCCTGCTCCATGGTGAAGCGAGTGCCGAGCAGGCCGACCCGGGTTATCCCGTCCGCCTGCAATTTGGCCGCGGTAGCATCGGCGATATGGAGCAGCGGGATATCGATGGCTGCCTCAATCTCGGGCGCCACCTTGTGCATGGTGTTGGTGCCGATCAGCAAGAAATCGGCGCCGCCATCCTGCAACTTGCGCGCCTCCGCCGCCAGCAGGCGGGCGGTAGCGGGCCAGTCACCGGCATGCTGCAACCGCTCGATAGCGGCAAAGTCGACGCTGTTGAGCAGCACCCGCGCCGAGTGCAAGCCGCCAAGCTGCGCCCGCACCCCGCGATTGAGCGCCTGATAGTAACTGACGGTGGACTCCCAGCTCATGCCACCCAGCAGACCGATACATTTCATATGAACTCCTTTCATCCCAAGGGAGGGCAGAACCACGCCACCTTGCAGGCAAGGTCACTGGATCGAGATAAAAAAGGCCCCGCAGGGCCAACAAGACAGCCGGTAAAGGCCCGGGTCAACCCCGGGCTAAATCCAGATCATCCCGACACAGGCGGCCGTCGCCAGCCCCATGCCAAGATTGAAACGCCGCCAGCCCCGGGCGGTGCGAATGATTTGCCGCACCTGGGCACCAAAAAGCACCCAGAACGCCCCGGTGTAGAGGCCGGTAATAAAGAAGATCACCAACACCCAGAGCGCAGAGGGCCAGTAAGCCTCCCCCGCCAGGGTGAAACCGCTGATGGCGGAGAGCGCCATCATCCATGCCTTGGGATTGAGCAGTTGCAGCATGGCCCCCTGATGAGCGGGAATGAGCGGCCGGTTGCCCTCGGCCGGGCCGCTGGCGGTCGCCACCTTCCAAGCCAGCCAGAGCAGATAGGCCGAGCCGATAATCTTGAGGCCGTCGTGCAGCAGCGGCACCTTCTCGAACACCACACCAAGCCCCAGCGCGGTAGCGAGGATCATCAGATTGATCCCCCCCACCACCCCCACCAGCAGAGGAATCGTGCGGCGAAACCCCTGCGCCGCCCCGGCGCTGGTGAGCAACATATTGTTGGGCCCCGGCGTGCCGCAGGTAACCAGGGCAAACCCCGCCAGGGGCAGTAACCAGTTCAGATCCATCTCAACCTCTTGTCGATACAACGCACCCGTTATGGGGAAAGCCTTCTAATATGCAGAGCCAACCCCGTGGCGACAAGTCAGAAATGCCTCTTTCTAGGCCACCTCCCCCTCCAGCGCAACACGGCTCAATACCAGAGCATTACTACGCAGAGCGCCGTCAGCAGACCGAGAGAACCGTTGAGTCGGCGCCAGCCCCGATCCGAGCTGATCCAGTTGCTCAGCTGATGGCCGAACAGCACCCAGACAAAGCAGACCGGCAGGGCCACCAGTACAAACATGACCATCACCGCCAGCTGACTCGACCAGTAACTGGCGCCGGGCAGGCTGAACAGACTGATGGCGGAGATCCCCATCATCCACGCCTTGGGGTTGAGGAACTGAAAGCCCAGCCCCTCCAGCATGGTTAGCGGACGGGCCCTCCGTGCCGGATCCCCCGGCGCCCCGGCCACCGCGATACGCCACGCCAGCCACAGCAGATAGAGGCTACCGAAGATCTGCAAACCGAGGCGCAACAAGGGCCAGCGCTCGAACAGCGGATAGAGCCCCAGCGCCAGCACCAGTTGCAACACCGGCTGCCCCAGCCCCACCCCGAGCAGATGTGGCAGGGTGCGACGCACCCCGAAGTTGGCGCCGGAGGCTGTCAGCATCAGGTTGTTGGGCCCCGGCGTACCGCAGGTGAGTACGGCAAAACCGAACAGGGTGACATACCACTCCATCGTCATATTGTGACTCCTTGCTCGCCACATTGTATCGATACAATGTGTGCTATTCGGTTGTTATCAGGTTGAAATTCACGCTATATTGACAACAAATTTTGATCAATGGATTTATTGTCACCATGACAATCTGGACGCCCGACCTTGCGGCCTTCGATGGCCCCCTCTACCTCAAGCTGGTCAAAGCGATCGAACAAGGGATCGTGAATGGCGAGCTGCCACCGCAGACCCGATTGCCTACCCACCGATCCCTGGCGGATCGTCTGGGTGTCACCGTCGGCACCGTCACCCGCGCCTACAGCGAGGCGGAGCGGCGCGGCCTGCTGGCCGCCCGGGTGGGCCACGGCACCTGGGTCAAGGGAGCGAACACGGATCCCGCCAATGAGTGGGTGATCCGCCAGGAGGAGGGGCACCGCATCGAGCTGTGGCAGAACCTGCCGGTGCAGCTGGATCGGGCGGCCATCATTCGCCCCATGCTGGGGGAAGTGGCGGACGGGGATCTCAACGCCCTGCTCGGCTACGACCAGGAGGCGGGACGACCGGATCAGCGCCAGCAGTTCGTCGACTGGCTGGCGGAGCAAGGGGTGGCCTGCAGTGAGGATCGCCTGCTGTTCAGCCACGGCGCCCAGCACGGCATCATGCTGGCGCTGCTGGCGACCGGCTGCGTGGGGGAGACCATTCTGTGCGAGGGGCTGAGCTACCCCGGCATGCTGGGCAACGCTCGCCAGCTGAAGAATCAGGTGGTGGGACTGGCGATGGACGAGGAGGGGCTGCTGCCCGAGGCGCTGGACGCCGCCTGCCGCACCCGCCGGGCCAAGCTGCTCTACCTCACCCCGACCCTGCAAAACCCCACCACCGCCATCATGAGTCAGGCGCGGCGGGAGGCCATCGTCGCCATCGCCCGTCGCCACGATCTGCTGATCATCGAGGATGACGTCAACGGCCTGCTGCCCCAGCAACCTGTGATCCCTCTGGTCAATCTGGCGCCGGAGCGGGTCATCTATCTGGGCAGTCTGGCCAAGATCGCCTGCGGCGGTCTGCGGGTGGGCTTCGTGCTGACGCCCCCTGCCCTGCGCAGCGCCTTCGCCCAGACCATGCGGCTGTCGAGCTGGATGGTGAGCCCGCTGCTGATCGAGCTCGCCTGCAAAATGGTCAGTCAGCGCCAGATCATGCCGCTGGTCGAGCAGCAGCGAGAGATCCTCAAACGCCGTGGCGAACTGCTGCGCCACCTGCTGCCCGCCGCCCGCTGGCAGCCGGGCAGCATGCACGCCTGGCTGCCGCTGCCGGAGCCCTGGCGCAGCCAGCAGTTTGCCGCTGCCGCCGATGCCCTTGACGTTGGCGTGGCGAGCGGGGAACACTTCGCCGCCGGTCAGTTTGCCGCTCCGCAGGGGGTGCGCCTGAGCCTGAGCCAACCCGCCACCGACGCCCGGGTCGGCGAAGGGCTGGCCCGTCTGGCGCAACTGCTGCAGGGGACGCCCCCCAGCAATCCCCTGCTATAGTCAGGGCCAGCCGACCTGACCTTCACGCTTCATCGTCATAGCCAAGGAGATGCCGTGCCCCCCATCAGAGCCGCCCTGCTGCTTGCCACCCTGTTGCTGGGTGGCTGCGCCTCGTCAACGACCCACCAGCAGCTGGGGGCGGCACTCAATGGACTGGAAGGGGAGTTGCAACGACTGGAAGAGGAGCTGGCGGCGATGAACGGCTTGCACTATCAAAAGGCGATCGATGCCCCGCTCAGTTTGCGCCGTGCGCTCGGGGCGCCGCTGCCCACCCCAGAGGGGCTGGTGCCGGTGACCAGCAAGCTGGAGGATGGGCCACTCCTTCGCTATCAATACCGACTGCCAGCGGGGATGGCGAGCCTGCCCCAGGACAACCTCTGCCAGCGCTACGAGTTCGAGCTACGCCATCTGGGCCGCCTCGGCAAGCTGGAATTGAGCTGGCTGGGGGAACAGGGCAAGGGGTCGCGGCTGATCCGCCAGAGCGACAGCCCCTTCGGGACGCAGATCCGCCCTCGGCAATAACAGGTTGCCGCCCTGAGAGGTGGCATAACCGATTGAAATAACAGCCCATAGTGCGCCCTCCAGTACCCTGCTGGCTACTGTCAGCTTTTCACTCAGCGAGTGCTGTGCCTATGTTCCTCTTGGGTCTACCATAATCAACCTAATGGTTTGCTCACAGGAAGTACCTGCATGACGATACTGCTGCTTGAAGAGGATCCCCTGCTCCGTAGCGCCATCACCCGGGAACTGACCGAACAGGGAGTGCCCGCCGACCGGATCCACTACCACAGTCATCCAAACCACGAGCGCAGTGGCCTGCTGGCCCTGCTGCAACAGCACGCCTTCGACGCCATCATCTGTCAGCAGGACAAGCAGCAGGATCTTGACGGAGCCCGGCTGCTGCACGAAGCGCACTATCTCGGCCTGCTGCAACCCGGTTGCGTATTGCTGCTGCTCGATGCCGACCAGAGCGAACAGGAGTTTCTCCCCTCGGATCTCTACTTCTCCCTCTATCTGCCCCTCCCCTTCATGACCCAACAGCTCACCGCAGTGCTCGGCCAGCTGGTGAAGTTAAGCAACCTGACCCGCACGCTGGCCGCCCCCATTCTGCTGCGGGAGTGGCAACTGGCTACCGCCCTCTGTGAAGACCTGCTGTTTCAACGAGAGAATCGCTCGCTGACCCCCTGGCTGGATCGACTCAAGGGCTACCTGCTGTTGCAATCAGCCGAGCGGATCACCGCCGCCCAGCACTATGCCCTCTGTGCCAACGAGTATCAGGCGAGCTGGCCAAGGGCCGGGCTCTTCTACGCCATGCTGGGGCTCGGCAAATTGCAGAGCGCCCGGACCGACTTGCAGCGCCATCAAGCCAGCGTCTCGATGGCCACCCTGCTGGAGCTGCAACTCGCCAGCCAGCTGCATCAGCATCACTGGCTGGCGGCGTGGGAGACCATGGGAGAGCTGCTGCAGATCCGCCCCCATCAGCCGCGCTGGCACCAGCTGGCGATGTTGCTCGGGCTGGTGCTGCAAGATGAGGAGAAGGTGCTGGAGCAGGCCAACAGCCTGACCCTGCGCCACTTCAGCGAGCAGCGCGTCCGGCTCGCCATCGACAGCTTCATGCTCAATGCCAGTCTGGCAGTGTTGTGGCACGCCCCCTCCAGCAACCGGATCCGCTCCCTGCAACAGGAGTGGGAGCACCTCAAGCGCACCGTCCACCTGCAACCCCACGAATATGAGCTGCTGCAGGCGTTGATACTGGGGCTGGATTACCGCTTCGACGAGGCGCTGATCCTGATTGCCCACCACCAGCCGGATGAGGGGAGCGACAACCACCTCACCCTGCTGCTCGGCTTTGCGGTCAGCCAGTTCTGCGGTTTGCCCCACCACGCCCAGCGCTACCTGACCCAGCTGACCCAATACCGCGTCAGGGTGGCGCCCCACCCGCTCACCCGCCAGCTGTTCCACCATCTGGTGGCCGAGCTGGGCCAGCGTCTGACGGCGAGAGAGCAGCGGCTGAACGAACTGCGCCAGCTACGCCACAAGGCGATGCAGGCCAGCCAATATCAGACAGCCCTGCAAGCGGGCTTGCAGCTGCTGGAGGAGTTCCCCGCCCTGCCGGGCGATGCCTGGCAACTGCTGGAGCTGCTGCAACACTGCTGGCCAGCGGGTATGGCCGCTCCCAGGGTGGCGCTGCTGGTTGATACCCTGGAGCGACGCCTCAAGCACAGCCCCGCGTTTCTCGATCAACATGCCCGGCAGTACCAGCGCACCCTGCAGGAGATCCGCACCCATCTTCAGCCGCACCTCTCCGGCAGCGGCCCCTCCTGTCTTGTCGCAGGGCAGCCCGAGCCATGATGATGCTGGCGGCGTGCAAACCGGCATTGTCGGCAAAGCCAATATAGAGAGAGGGGAGCCTTGGCTCCCCTCTCTCTATTTGTTCTCTGTCAGCTGATGGCGATGAGCGTTGGGCTCAAACCAGCGCGTCACTCTCCAGCGCCGCCTTGAGAAAATCTTTCCAGCTGATGATGCCGACCAGAGCGCCATTCTCCAGCACCGGCAGGCAGGATACCCCCTTATCCAGCATCAGCTTGACGCCGTCGCGCACGGTGAGATGGGGAGCGATGGTGACGAGCTGACGACTCATGATCTGGTGGGCCCGCTTGTTGAGGGTTTCGGTATCGCGGCTCATCTCGGCTTCGGAGTCGAGATAGGGGCTGATAGCGCGGAACAGATCCCGATCCGAGATGACCCCCACCAGCTCCTCCTCTTCCAACACCAGCAGATGGCGAAAGTGTGCCTGCTCGAAGATATCCCTGATGACTCGGAGTCGATCATCCATTGAAACGGTGGCGACCCGGGTCGTCATAATATCCCTGATATGCATGCTAACCTCCCGTAACCAAACTGGTTTCTCTGTTATGGCATGTTTTTGCAGCGCCAGCCAGTGGCCAGCCCTTCGCTACAGTGCAAATCAGCGTCATTTCACGTAAGATCCGCGCCAGTTTTTCTCCTCCATTTTGAGCAAGCAGATCCCACCCATGATAGTTGCCAGTCAAATCGAACTGATCCGCGGCGGCCGCAAGCTGCTGGACAACGCCTCCGCCACCATTCACCCCGGCCACAAAGTGGGTCTGGTGGGCAAAAACGGCTGTGGCAAGTCCACCTTTTTTGCACTGGTACGGGGCGAGCTGGCCATCGACAGCGGCACCTTCAGCCTGCCCGCTGGCTGGCAGATCGCTGGTGTCGCGCAGGAGACCCCGGCGCTCGACTGCTCCGCGCTCGAGTACGTGATCGACGGCGACAAGGAGTTCCGCTCGCTGGAAGCCCAGCTGGTGCAGGCCGAGCAGGATGACAATGGTCTGCTGGTGGCCGAGCTGCACGGTCGCCTCGATACCATTGGCGCCTACAGCATTCGCGCCCGCGCCGCCGAGCTGCTGCACGGCCTCGGTTTCAGCGACGAACAGCTCAGCTCGCCGGTGCGCAGCTTCTCCGGTGGCTGGCGCATGCGCCTGAACCTAGCTCAGGCGCTGCTCTGCCGCTCCGATCTGCTGCTGCTGGATGAACCGACCAACCACCTGGATCTCGACGCCGTCATCTGGCTGGAGAAGTGGCTCAAGGGCTATCAGGGCACGCTGGTGCTCATCTCTCACGACCGCGATTTCCTCGATTCGGTCATCAGCCGCATCATCCATATCGAGAACGGCAAGCTCAACGAATACACCGGCGGCTACTCCGACTTCGAACTGCAGCGCGCCGAACAGCTGGCCCAGCAGCAGTCGATGTACGAGAAGCAGCAGCGGGAGATGTCCCACATGCAGGCGTATGTGGACCGCTTCCGCTACAAGGCCTCCAAGGCCCGTCAGGCCCAGAGCCGCCTGAAAGCGATGGAGCGGATGGAGAAGATCCTGCCCGCCCACGCCGACTCGGAATTCAGCTTCGAGTTTCGCGAGCCGTCGGCCCTGCCGACCCCGCTCATCGCCATGGAAAACCTCTCTGCCGGTTACGGCGACAAGGTGATCCTGGAGAAGATCAAACTCAATCTGGTACCGGGTTCGCGCATCGGTCTGCTCGGCCGCAACGGCGCAGGTAAATCGACCTTTATCAAGATGCTGTCGGGCTCCAACCCGCCGCTGTCGGGCAAGCTCGAAGTGAGCGCTGGGGTGAGCATCGGCTACTTCGCCCAGCATCAGCTGGAGACCCTGCGTCTCGATGATTCCCCGCTCGATCATCTGGCCCGCCTCGCGCCGGACAAGACCGAGCAGGAGCTGCGCAACTATCTGGGCAGCTTCGGTTTTCACGGTGACAAGGCGCTCGACAAGGTGGCCCCCTTCTCCGGCGGCGAAAAAGCGCGGCTGGTGCTGGCGCTGATCACCTGGCAAAAGCCGAACCTCTTGCTACTGGATGAACCGACCAACCACCTGGATCTGGAGATGCGCCACGCCCTGACCATGGCGCTGCAAGGCTTCGAAGGGGCCATGGTAGTGGTCTCCCACGACCGTCACCTGCTGCGCACCACCACTGATGACTTCTATCTGGTGCACGGTGGCCGGGTCGAGCCGTTCGACGGCGATCTGGACGACTACCACAAGTGGCTCGGCGAGCAGGAGAAAGAGGCCAACGCCAAACCGACGGATGGCCCCGTCTCTGCCAACTCGGCGGTGGCGCGCAAGGATCAGAAGCGGCGCGAGGCGGAATTCCGCCAGCAAACCCGTCCCCTGCGCCAGAAGCTCGAAAAGCTCGAAGTGAGCATGGAGAAACTGCAGGGCAAGCTGGCCGACATCGAGAGCCAGCTGGCCGATCCGGCCATCTACGAAGAGAGCGCTAAAACCAAGCTCTCCGAGCTGCTCAAATCCCAGGGCCCCCTCAAGGAGCAGTTGGAAGAGGTGGAGCTGGAGTGGATGAGCCTCTCAGAAGAGCTGGAAACCATGGAGCAAGCCTTCTTTGCGTGACGAACAGCTGATGGTCAGCGAGCGGGTCGCGGTCCACGAATTGCCGACGCCGATCGGCTTCTGGCACTGGAGCGGCAAGGTCTATGGTGAGCGCAGCCAGGATTGGCTCACCGTGCAGGAGCAGGGGGGCAACGTCAATCTGGCGCTGCTGCTGCACCGACTTGATCAACTCGGCATCGTGGTCGATCTCACAGACCTGCAACCGGCGCTGGTGCAGACCGAGGCGGTGCTGACCCCGTGGCGCGCCCTGCGCCATAGCGCCAAGACGCGACTCGACGAGCAGCAGTATCAGTCGATGCTGGCCCACGAACTGGAGCTGGAGCGGCTGCAACAGGGCGTCCTGTTGCAGACCCTGCGCAGCCTCTCCCTGTTTCGCGGCAACAGCCGCAATTTGTTGAACTATCTATCGTTACTGGGTGCCCAGCAGGGCCCCCTCAGAGATCTAATATGCTGAGCTACCGCCACGCCTTTCACGCCGGCAACCATGCCGACGTGCTGAAACATGCCGTTCAGGCCCTGATCATCGAGTCCCTCAAGAAGAAGGAGAAACCCTTCATCGTGCTGGACACCCATGCCGGTGGCGGTCTCTACGACCTGCGCGGCGACTGGTCCCAGAAGAAGGCCGAGTATGCCGACGGCATCGGTCGCCTGTGGGACGAGCGGGCCCAGTGGTCTGCCATGGCCCCCTATCTCGGCATCATCGAAGAGATGAACAGCGATGGCCAGCTGCACTACTACCCCGGCTCGCCGGAGCTGTCCCGTCGCCTCACCCGCGAGCAGGACAAGCTGGCGCTGATGGAGCTGCACAACAACGAGGTCGAAGACCTGCGCGCCAACATGGGTTATGACCCTCGCGTCGCCGTACACCACCGTGACGGCTTCGAGGGGCTGATCGCGCTGCTGCCGCCGACCCCGCGCCGCGGGCTGGTGCTGATCGATCCGCCCTATGAGCTCAAGGAAGATTACTTCGCCGTGGTCGACACCCTGAAAAAGGCGCAGAAGCGCTGGGCGACCGGCATCTACGCCCTCTGGTATCCGATCCTCGGGCAGGAGGCGGACAAATCCCGCGACATGCTGCGCGCCATCAAGCGCGAGAACTTCGGTAACGTACTGGTGGCCGAGCTGGAAGTGGCCGGTCAGACTGCCGACTGGGGCATGAACGGTTCAGGCATGCTGATCATCAGCCCGCCCTGGATGCTGGACGAGCAGATTGAAACCTTCCTCAAACCACTGTGCGCCAAGCTGGCGCAGGGCGCCGGCGCCCAGTACAAGGTCGAGTGGCTCAACAAGGCCGAAGGTTAATCCCCCGCCCCACAGCGACCACAAAGTTGAAACGCAAAAGCCCCATCACGGGGCTTTTTCTATTGGTGCAGCCGGTGTGTGCGGCAGCCTGAACCTGCGCGCCCTATGAGCGGGCGGGCAGATCCTGTTTCAGCGTAACCAGCAACAGGGCCAGCAGGCCAAAGGGCGGAAACAGACAGAGCAGGGAGCAGATAAGGGTGATCAGCGCCGGATGCTCGCTCTTGCGGCGCGCCAGTCGCCAGGCGATGACGCCGACGATGACCATCAACAACGCAATGAACTGGCCAAGCAGGGTGGCATTGATATTCATGAAAGATCCTTTTTCATGGGCAAGTGTGAAGAACCTGTACTTTATCGCCTTGGCTGCGATTGGCAACCGCTGAACCGCACCGGCCACTCGCCCGTTGATAGGTTCTCTCTATTCTGTCAATAGATGAGAATAGTTTTCATTTAATCTCATTTCGGCGGATACTCTCATCATCAACAGAGGGAGCCGCCATCATGA
Source organism: Aeromonas sp. 102P (assembly GCF_051920345.1). NCBI lineage: Bacteria > Pseudomonadati > Pseudomonadota > Gammaproteobacteria > Aeromonadales > Aeromonadaceae > Aeromonas > Aeromonas sp. 102P. The sequence goes on from NZ_JBQBCZ010000001.1 coordinate 4,400,366, forward strand.
AAAAGACCATCAGCTTTGCCATCTTGCACTTCGGTGTCGCCTTTACCGTGGCCTACCTGCTGACCGGTGAACTGCTGACCGCCAGCCTGATCGCCCTGATCGAGCCCGCCGTCAACACGGTCGCCTTCTACTTTCATGACCTTGGCTGGCACAAGCTCAAGCCAAATCACAGCCTGCAGGCCAAGACCAGCAGCTTCGCGGTGGTCCACTTCTCGGTGGCCTTCGGGGTGGCCTTCCTGCTGAGCGGCGAGCTGCTCACCGGCGGCGTGATGGCGATGATCGAACCGGCCATCAACACCGTGGTGTTCTTCTTCCACGAGCGGCTGTGGCGCGCCCGCAGTCAACAACTGGCGCTGGCCTGATCGACCGGGCAACCCGCCTCCCCCCTTTATCGCGGCCACAAAAAACCCGACATTCCGGCCAGGAGTGTCGGGTTTTTCCGTTTGGCAGCCATTCAGCAGTGCAAGTGGGCTCGGCTCACCTGCTGCATTGCCCTGTAGAGTGTGCTGTAGTAGGCAGATATGCCCTCTTCATTGCTGGAACCTATCGATGAACATGACCTTGCTTGCCCCCCTGCTGTTTGCCCCTCTGCTCGCCAGTGCCGCAACCCCCTCCTTTGACTGCACCAAAGCCTCCGGGTCGGTCGAAAACCTGATCTGCAAGGATGCCGGACTGGCCGCCCTTGATAATGAACTGGCGGCCCTCTACCCCAAGGCGATTGCCGCGCTCTCTCCCGAACAGCTCAAGACCGAGCGTGCCATGCAGCGCGGCTGGATCAAGGGTCGCAACGACTGCTGGAAGGGGCAGGATCTGCGCCAGTGTGTGGAGGATAACTACCTGCTGCGGATCACCGAACTGCAAATCAGCGGCGGCCAGCTGATGGTGCCGGCACCGGTCAACTACCAGTGCGGCAAGAACGTCACTCTCTCTACCTACTTCTATAACGATGCCAAGCTGCCCGCCGCGGTGATCAACCTGAGCGAGGGCGACAAGCAGCAACAAGTGCTCGCCTATGAAGCCCCCAGCGCCAGCGGCGCCCGTTATGAAGGGCAAAACCTCACCTTCTTCACCAAGGGGGACGACGCCACGCTGGAGCGTTACGGCCAGCCAACCCTCACCTGCATGGAAAATCCGACCAAGGGCTGAGGCTCATGGGGGCGGCTCGTCTTGCCGCCCCCCACCTTGACTAGATAGCGATATCCAGCGGTTTTCCTTCCCGCACAATCCGCAACTTGAGCGACCCCGGCTTGCTGGTGCTGAGCAGTTCACGCACCTTGTCGATATCGAGGGGACGATAAGCCACCCCGTTGATCTGCTCCAGAATGTCGCCATTGGCCAGACCATAAGGGGCAAGATCCCGTTCGTCGCTGTAGTAGACCTGCAGATGCTCGCCATCAAAACGCACCCCGATATTGCGCAGGACTGGCGGCACTTTGCGCGCCAGGCTGTCGGCATCGTAGCAGAGCATCATCCGCCCGGGCATGATCGCAAAGCGATTGAAGCGGTTAACAAAATCCAGCCCCAGACCATACTGCTCATTGCTGTTTTCCGACACGCGCAGCTCACCGAGCTGGCGCTCATCAAAGTGCAGGCCGGTGAGGATATGGTCACGCCCCTCCACCATACCGCTGGCATCCACCCCTTTGCGTGGCATCGCATCTTCGCCAGAGATCGCCTCCTGGCTCGCCATAAAGTCGATAAAGGCATGGTCGGCATAGCTCTGATCGGCCCCGGTATCCAGATACATGCGCACGCTGCTCTCGCCGTGGGTCAGATAGACTGCCGGGGAGCGGTTGTAGCTATCTTCATAGCCGATGCAACGCTCGAACGTGGCTGCCGACGGAGCCGTCAGCGAAGCCGTGAGCTGATGCCTGTCGCGATCAAACACCCAGTTGAAACGGCGGATGGTGTCGATCCCGAGGATGCCATCGATACGGCTGCCAAGAGACTGGGAGAAAAGATCGAAATCAACGGTTGCCCACAGATCGCTGTCATCAATGGTGACCGACCCCAGCGAGAAGGGCTGCGGCTCAACAAAGCCAAGCTGCTCGCTGCCCAGTTGGCTCGAAACGCTGCTCACAGTGGCAAAATCAGCCTGATAGGCCCTGGGCAATTCGCTTAAGGTCAGCGCCTTGAAGCGGCTGGCCAGACGACGATCGATAAAGGTGATACTGGCCCCGGTATCCAGCAAAAACTGGTACTGCTCACCGGCGATGGTGACGGGGATCAGGGGGGCACTTTCGTAATGCACTGTCAGCACCGGGCCGGGTGCATTGCGTTTGGCGGATGAATCCGGGGCTGTGCAGCCTTGGACGACGAACAGGACCAACATGGCCAGCGCCACTTTGAACTGCGACTTCATAACTCTCCTTCCCGATAGCAGATGCCCCCGCGACGCCACCACATAATGCTATCTTGTTGATTTATAGATAAATAAGCTATTTCAGCGGGGAATGCGGACAATAACAAAGAGTTTTATGCTGGTTCAAGCCGGATATGACCATGAATATTCTATGGTGATAGATGAAAAATGGTTGTCCACGCTATCTCGGCGCGTCATCAATCGCGGGGGATATTTGATTAATTTATTGATCTTGCACAGAAAATCTCAATATTGAGCTTTCTCTCCACAGCGCCATGGTTAATATTGCCATTTGGCAACACTTGCCTCGTCGGAGTCTCCCATGAGCCATGCCAACCCCATCCCGTTGGTGAACCGCAGCAGACTGGAAGCTGAAATTCAGGGGCGGTAGCCATGTCAGCGCTTGCCATGGCTAACGTCACACGGCGTTTCTATACAGTCGTAATTATTGTGAAAAAGAAGAGATCAAGCGAATACGTATAGTTTCATGTGGGTAAAGATAAGAATATGATTTTAAAAATTAATTATCGCAGCCTGTATCCGGTTTTAGCGGAGTTAGATGGAAGGCTGTATTAATGTTTTAGTACCATATTCCATCTGATTACTGTTATAAGAATTGGAGAAGTTAGTCTGTGTCAATTTATCATTACACTGATTTAAACGCAGTTAAATCAATCATAGAAACTAGAAAGCTGAGGTTAACAGACAGCCGATATTTGAATGACTCAAAAGAACTATCTGATGGTCTTACCTTTATTTATGACGCAATAGAAAATGGTAGTTGGTCGGAAAGTTCTAGAGCACAACGCAAAAGAGCCATTGAATATATCAAGTCTGAAATCAATGAGTACTTGCTGTATGGAACAGAAGAAGACCCCATTTTTATCTGTTCTTTTAGTTTAAAATCGGATCTCTTGAGTCAGTGGCGTTCATATGGAATGTTTGCCATTGAGTTTGAAGAACTTGACCTTGAGAATGAAGGATTCACCCTCAGGAAATGCTTATATGACAGTGATGAAAAGCGGGAAAATGCCAGACAAGCAACAAAGGAGGCTGTTTTAGGTTTAGAGTCTTTTTTTCAGAGAAATGATGGCCAGTTTTTCGGTGATGCATTTGATTTCGTTCCCAAGTTGATTGAACTAGCATCAGTTTTCAAAGACTCTGGTTTTACAGAGGAAAGTGAAATTAGACATGCTGAGGCTGTTGGAGAAAAATATCCAAAGACCATGTTCCGTGTTAAAGGTAATATTTTAGTTCCTTACATTGAAAAAGAAATTTCTCTATCTTCAATCAAGGCTATTCACGTGGGCCCAGTTCCTGATAGGAAAATGGTTGTTAACTCGTTAGAACAATACATTCGTTTTATGTGGAACAAATATGAAGGAGAATTTGGCTGGTCAGAACATCATATAGAAATAATCGAATCAAAAATACCATACCGTGGGTAAATAATTATAAAAAATGCTTGAACAGGGGCTGCCAACAAGTAGCGTTTTTATCATGCGTTGAGTTTTGTGGCTACGCTGTTATACGGAATCGTGGTAGCGATACGAGTATGTCGTGATAGTACCAATTGCCTTTATAGACCGACTTTTATACGGTCTCTTTATTCACCTATATATTTACTGGCGTAATACTACCCAAGGAGATTAATGAAACCTGACTTAACCAGCACACGGATTGTACTGCGCACCATTGGCCCGCAGGATGCCGCCGATCTGTTCGAGATTTATGGCAATCCGCTGACCATGGAGTTTGCCTCTGATCCCTGCTTTACCTCTCCCACCATGGTGGCGCAGTTGATGGCAAGCGTGGTGCGGCTGGAGCAAACGGGGGAGTCGCTAGAGTGGGCGATTGTCGAGCGGAAGAGCAATAAGGTGATCGGCACCTGCGGCCTGCACAGTTTCAGTGAGGCGGGCCACTGCTGCGAGGTGGGTTGCCTGCTCAATGCGGCCTATTGGCGCAGAGGGTTTATGTCGGAGGCGCTGGGATTGCTGTTCGCCCACGCCAGCACGTTGGGAGTCACCCGCCTCACCGCAGATATCGATGCAGATAACGTCCGCTCTATCGCCCTGTTTGAAAAGCTGGGCTTCAAGGCGCATGCAGGGCGCTATCAGCGCATGCACCCCTTTGTCTGACCCGAGACCAGAGGCACAACGCCCTCGCCTCTCAGGCCGTTGTGGCAAGGATCAGGCATAAAAAAACCGGAACCCAAGGGTTCCGGTTTTTTTTCATTCCAGCCGAGGCTGGCAAACCAGCAAATTAAGCCTGGTTTTTAACTTCTTTCAACCGCGGAAAGGAGCTTTGGCACCCAGAGCTTCTTCGATACGGATCAGCTGGTTGTACTTGGCAACACGGTCAGAACGGCTCATGGAACCGGTCTTGATCTGGCCAGCAGCGGTACCAACAGCCAGGTCGGCGATGGTCGCGTCTTCGGTCTCACCGGAGCGGTGGGAGATGACGGCAGTGTAGCCAGCGTCTTTGGCCATCTTGATGGCAGCCAGAGTTTCGGTCAGGGAACCGATCTGGTTGAACTTGATCAGGATGGAGTTGGCGATGCCGTTGTCGATACCGCGCTTCAGGATCTTGGTGTTGGTTACGAACAGGTCGTCACCCACGATCTGGATTTTCTTGCCCAGTTCAGCAGTCTGGTAGGCGAAACCTTCCCAGTCAGATTCGTCCAGGCCATCTTCGATGGAGACGATCGGGAACTTGGTGGTCAGGTCAGCCAGGAAGTCGGAAAAACCGTTGGAGGTGAAGACACGACCTTCGCCTTTCAGGTTGTACTCTTTCTTCTCTGCGTCGTAGAACTCGGAAGCAGCGCAGTCCATAGCCAGGGTGATGTCGGTGCCCAGTTTGTAACCGGCAGCGGCAACGGCTTCAGCGATAACTTCCAGCGCTTCGGCGTTGGATTTCAGGTTCGGAGCGAAACCACCTTCGTCACCAACTGCAGTGTTGTAGCCCTTGGACTTCAGCACTTTGGCCAGGTTGTGGAACACTTCTGCGCCCATGCGAACGGCTTCTTTCAGGGTCTTGGCGCCAACCGGCTGGATCATGAACTCCTGGATGTCGACGTTGTTGTCGGCGTGCTCACCACCGTTGATGATGTTCATCATCGGCAGCGGCATGGAGTAAACACCCGGGGTGCCGTTCAGCTCGGCGATGTGGGCGTACAGCGGCATGCCTTTGGCAGCAGCGGCAGCTTTGGCGTTAGCCAGGGAAACAGCCAGGATGGCGTTGGCGCCGAACTTGGATTTGTTCTCGGTACCGTCGAGGTCGATCATGATCTGGTCAACGGTGGCCTGGTCCTTGGCATCTTTACCCAGCAGAGCTTGAGCGATCGGACCGTTTACAGCTTCGATGGCTTTCAGCACGCCTTTACCCAGGAAACGGCTCTTGTCGCCGTCACGCAGTTCCAGCGCTTCGCGGGAACCGGTGGACGCGCCAGACGGAGCGGCTGCCATACCAACAAAACCACCTTCCAGGTGAACTTCGGCCTCAACGGTCGGGTTACCACGGGAGTCGATGATTTCACGACCGATCACTTTAACGATCTTGGACATGTGTATTTCCTCAGGTTTCGTAAAAAAACAACAAAAATATGCCAAAAAAAGCGGCTGTGGCACAGTGCCCCAACCGCATTTATTTTCAATTACTTCAAATTACGCTTCTGATACTCGCCTGCCGCCTTCACAAAACCGGCGAACAGAGCGTGGCCATCACGGGGAGTAGAGGTGAACTCCGGGTGGAACTGCGCAGCCACGAACCAGGGGTGATCCGGGATCTCGATGATTTCCACCAACTTCTTGTCGGCGGAGAGACCGGTCACTTTCAGACCTGCCGCTTCAATCTGCGGCAGCAGCTTGTTGTTGACTTCGTAACGGTGACGGTGACGCTCGTAAATGGTCGGGCTGCCGTACATCTGACGCACTTTGGAATCTTCGACCAGGTGGCAGAGCTGGGAACCCAGACGCATGGTACCGCCCAGATCAGACTTCTCGGTACGGGTCTCGACGTTGCCCTCTTCATCCACCCACTCGGTGATGAGGCCGACGACCGGATACGCGCAATCTTTCTTGAACTCGGAGGAGTGAGCCCCTTCCATGCCCGCCACGTTGCGAGCGAATTCGATCATGGCAACCTGCATGCCGAGGCAGATACCCAGGTAGGGGATCTTGTTCTCGCGGGCATACTGGGCAGCCAGAATTTTGCCTTCCACACCGCGCTCACCGAAGCCACCCGGCACCAGGATCGCGTCCAGACCTTCCAGCAGCTCGGCGCCACGGGTCTCGATATCCTGAGAGTCGATGTACTTGATGTTGACGGAGTGACGGGTCTTGAGACCACCGTGCTTGAGCGCCTCGTTGACGGACTTGTAAGCGTCCGGCAGGGAGACGTATTTGCCGACCATACCGATGGTCACTTCACCAGTCGGGTTGGCCTCTTCGTAGATAACCTGTTCCCACTCGGAGAGATCGGCTTCTTTGCACTCCAGACCGAAACGCTCGGTGAAGTAGGAGTCCAGATTCTGGGATTTCAGCAGTGCCGGGATCTTGTAGATGGAGTCGACGTCTTTCATGGAGATGACGGCGCGCTCGGGCACGTTGCAGAACAGGGCAATCTTGGCGCGCTCGTTGGCCGGAATGGCACGGTCGGAGCGGCAGATCAGCACATCCGGCTGGATACCGATGGAGAGCAGCTCTTTAACGGAGTGCTGGGTCGGCTTGGTCTTCACTTCACCGGCAGCAGCCAGGTAAGGAACCAGCGTCAGGTGCATGAACATGGCGTTGTTGCGGCCCACTTCGGCGGCCAGCTGACGAATGGCTTCGAGGAACGGCAGGGACTCGATGTCACCTACGGTACCGCCCACTTCGACGATGGCAACCTGATGGCCTTCGGCACCGGCAATCACCCGCTCTTTGATGGCGTTGGTGATGTGCGGGATAACCTGAATGGTGGCGCCCAGATAGTCACCACGACGCTCTTTACGCAGTACGTCGGCGTAGATACGGCCGGTGGTAAAGTTGTTGCGACGGGTCATCTTGGTGCGGATGAAACGCTCGTAGTGACCCAAATCCAGATCGGTTTCGGCCCCGTCCTCGGTTACGAACACTTCACCATGCTGGGTCGGGCTCATGGTGCCCGGATCCACGTTGATGTACGGGTCCAGTTTCATGATGGTCACATCCAGACCACGGGCTTCCAGAATGGCTGCCAGAGAAGCTGCGGCAATGCCTTTGCCGAGGGATGAAACAACGCCACCAGTAACAAAAATATATTTGGTCGTCATGCTGAACCTGAAAGAAGTTTAGGGAATTTTAAGGGGTGCTTCGGGGATGAAGCAGGACGGGGAAACAGTATACCAAAAACCCCTCTCCCAAACAATGAGCAAAAATCTATCAGGCTCACCGTCCCCCCATCTTGCGCCAAATCAACTTTGCTCGGTTTCCTTCGCCTTATCCCAGGCGGCATCGAGCTTTTCCAGGGTGCAATCGGTCATTTTCAAGCCTTCTGCGGAGATTATCTGCTCAACCTGACGAAAACGACGTTCGAACTTGGCGTTGGCACCGCGCAATACCTGCTCCGGATCCTTGCCCAGATGACGCACCAGATTGACGGTGGCAAACAGCAGGTCACCGAGCTCATCGCTCACCCGCGCCTCGTCCACATCGGCCATCAATGCCTCTTCCATCACCTCGTCGATCTCTTCGTGGATCTTGTCCACCACAGGCCCCAGCGTCTTCCAGTCAAAACCGACAGTGGCGCAGCGTTTCTGAATTTTGGCGGCGCGGGTCAGGGCAGGCAACGCCTGCGGGATGTCGTCCAGCACGCTCTCTTTGTCGAGGGCCGCCCGCTCTTTGGCTTTTTCCGCCTCCCAGTTCGCTTTTACCGCCTGCTCGTTGGAGAGATCTGCATCGGAAAAAACGTGGGGGTGACGGCGAATGAGCTTCTCGCTCACTGTATCGACGATATCGGCAAAGTCGAACAAGCCCCGCTCTTTACCCAGCTGGGCGTAAAACACCACCTGAAACAGCAGATCCCCCAACTCCCCTTTCAGCCCCTGCCAATCTTCGGTCTCGATGGCATCGGCCACCTCGTAGGCCTCTTCCAGGGTGTGCGGCACTATGGTCTGGAAGTCCTGTTTCAGATCCCAGGGACAGCCGTTTTGCGGATCACGCAAACGAGCCATGATGTCGAGCAGTTGGGGCAGATCGTAACGTTGGGACATGGGATATTCGCTTTCGATTCGTTCAAAAAGGGTCGTAAATGCAGACCGGCCACTGGGGCCGGTCGGTTCGATATCAAAGCCGTTTGGCGCTGATCACGTCGTTAAGCTGACTGAGCTTGGCCAACGCCCGGTTGAAGGCGTTGATGTTGTAAATTTCCAGCTCCATGTCGATCTCGGCGGTCTGTTCGCGCACATTGGAGCGTGAGCGCACCCCCATCACATTGATCTTCTCGTTGGCCAGCACGGTAGTGATATCGCGCAGCAGGCCGGAGCGATCGTTGGAGATGATCCGGATGGTGAGGCCATAGCCGCCGGAGTAGTTCTCCCCCCACACCGCATCGATCAGCCGCTCCGGGTTGCGACGTGACAGCTCTTTCAACTGCTCGCAATCTTCCCGGTGGATCGAAACGCCGCGCCCCATGGTGATAAAGCCCTGAATGGAGTCCCCCGGAATGGGCTGGCAGCAGCGGGCGATATGGGTCATCAGGTTGCCGACCCCTTCCACCACTATGTGGTCTTTGGGCTTGTGGCGCATCGGCGCGTTGGCCTTCTGCTCCAGCTTCTCCAGCAAGCGGCGATCTTCCTCTTCCGCCGTCGGCTTGTTGTAGCAGGTGTCGAGATAATTGAGCACCTGGTTGATGCGGATATCGCCGCTGCCGATACCGGCCAGCAGATCGTCGGTGCTCTCCAGATTGAAGCGGCGCAGCATGTTGCCCTTGTCGATCTTGGACATGCTGAGGTTGTGGCGATCCAGCTCCTTCTCGAACAGCTCGCGACCGGCCACGATATTCTTGTCCCGATCCAGCTTTCTGAACCAGGTCGCCACCTTGGCCCGCGCCCGACTGGAGCGCAGAAACCCGGCGTTGGGGTTCATCCAGTCGCGGCTCGGGTTCGGCTCCTTCTGGGTGATCACCTCCACCTGATCGCCGGTCTGCAGCGCGTAGGTGAACGGCACGATACGGCCATCAATCTTGGCGCCAATGCAGCGGTGGCCGATCATGCTGTGGACGTGATAGGCAAAATCGAGCGGGGTGGCGCCAGCCGGCAGGTCGATGACATCCCCTTTCGGGGTGAAGACGTAGACTCTGTCCTCGAACACCTGACTGCGCAGATCCTCGAGCAGGGAGCCGCTCTCGGAGAGATCTTCCTGCCAGGCGAGCAGCTTGCGCAGCCACTCGATCTTGTCTTCGAAGGTGTTGGCCTTGCCGCCAGCCTGCGCCCCTTCCTTGTAGCGCCAGTGCGCCGCGACGCCGAGTTCGGCATCCTGATGCATCTGGTCGGTACGGATCTGGATCTCGACAGTCTTGCCCTCCGGCCCCACCACTACGGTGTGGATCGACTGATAGCCGTTGGGTTTGGGGTTGGCGACATAGTCGTCAAACTCGCGAGGAATGTGGTGGAACTGGGTATGCACGATGCCGAGCGCCGCATAGCAATCCTGCAGCCGCTTGGTCACTACCCGCACCGCGCGCACGTCGAACAACTCGTTGAATTCGAGGTGCTTCTTCTGCATCTTGCGCCAGATGCTGTAGATGTGTTTCGGCCGACCGTACACCTCGGCGTCAACTCCCGCCTCTTTCAACCCATTACGCAGGGATTGCACAAACTCGCGGATGTAGCGCTCGCGGTCGAGCCGCTTCTCGTCGAGCTGCTTGGCGATCTGTTTGTAGGTATCCGGGTGCAGGTAACGGAAGGCGAGATCTTCCAGCTCCCACTTGAGCTGGCCGATGCCCAGACGGTTGGCGAGCGGTGCATAGATGTTGGTGATCTCCTGGGCCATCAGCACCCGGGTCTCTTCATCTGCCGTCTTCGCTTCCCGCAGGCAGGCGATCCGCTCCGCCAGCTTGATGACCACGGCGCGCACATCCTCGACCATGGCAAGCAACATGCGGCGCACGTTGTCGACCTGCTCCGGCGAGGTTTCGCTGCGATGGAGGGTCTGCAGGGAGCGGATGGCCTCCATCTCCAGCACCCCTTCCACCAGCTTGGCGATCTTGGAGCCGAAATCCTCGTCCATCCGCTCCTGGCTGATGAGACCGGCTTCGACGAAGGGGTAGATGATGGCGGCCTTGAGGGTACCGATATCCATGCTGAGCATCTGCAGGATACCCACCATTTCGATGCCGCGCACCAGCAGCTTGCTGGTCAGCGCCTCGTCACCGAGCGTCAGACAATACTGGTAGACGGTTCGCAGCTGATCCTTTTCACTGTCACTCAAGGAGAGCGAGCTGACCCACTCTTCCAGGGTGAAGTTGTCTTTCAAATGAATATCGCGAACCGCAACCATGGTATCAATCCTTTAAATTATCGGGCCGAAAGCTGTCACTTTCCCCCCTCATGAGATTGCCTCAAATGGGGATATCCAGCGCACTTTTCAAGGCATATTGTCCAGAAAGACAATAGAGCGCGCCAACAGGCCCTGCCGAACGACGAGGTTCTAGATTACCCCAATCACATCAGCTCAAACAGCCGCAGACATGCCAGATTACATATCCGCATCGCCGTACCGATGAGCAGGATTACTTCATATACACACCTGCTCAAAGAGTAACGAACATGCCGGATGACCTATCCGGCATCGCCGAACTGATGAGTCATTTACTCCCGTTCAAACAGCGCCATGGACTCCAGATGACCGGTGTGAGGGAACATGTCGAGCATGCCGAGGCGCACCAGACGGTAACCCCCTTTCACCAGTACCTGACTGTCCCGCGCCAGGGTGACCGGGTTACAGGAGACGTAGACCACCCGCTTGGGTGAAAGTTTCACGACGTGCCCCATCACTTCCAGCGCGCCGGGGCGAGCCGGATCCAGCAGCACCAGATCAAACCCTTCCCGCGCCCAGGACATGCCGACGATGTCATCGCTCAGGTCGGCCTTGTAGAAACGGGCATTGGTGATGCCGTTGCGACGGGCGTTCTCTTCGGCCCGCTGCACCATGGCCAGTTCACCTTCCACACCCACCACTTCGCGAGCCTGACGGGCCAGCGGCAGGGTGAAGTTGCCGATACCGCAGAAGAGATCGAGCACCTTGTCATCCTTGCTCGCCCCGAGCCATGTCAGCGCCTGCTCAACCATGCTCTGGTTGATGGGGCCGTTGACCTGAATGAAGTCACCCGGAGCAAATGCAAGAGACAGACCATCCAGCGAATAGGATGGGGAAAATTGTTGCTGCAGCGCTTCGATGCGATCATCGGCCGCTTGCAGATAGAGGTCGATCCCCTGCGCTTTTGCAAACTCCACCAGCAGGGCGCGATCCGCCTCATTGGGGCGGCCGGTGTGGCGCAGCAGCATCATGATCCCCTGCTCCGCCTGGATAAGCTCCACATGGCCCAGCTCACGCTGGCTCTTCAAGCGATTGAGGCACTCACGCAGCGGGGCAATCAGCGCAGAGAGCGGCTCGGCCAATACCGGGCAACCGTCGATCTCCACCAGATCGTTGCTGTTGCGGCGGCGGAAACCGACCCGGGTGCAGCGACCGTTCTTGTCAAATTTGATGGCCAAACGACAGACCCGGCGATAGGCACGATCTTCACCGGTCAGTACCGGCTCCAGCGCCGGCGCCTTGATGTTGCCCAACCGCTCGAACAGGCTGACCAGTCCGGCCGCCTTGGCGGCTTGCTGATCGGCAACCGACATGTGCTGGGCACTGCAACCGCCGCACTCGCGATAGTGGCGGCAGAAGGGGGCGATACGGTTGGCTGCCGGGGTAACCACCTGTTGCAAGGCGGCGTGACCATACTGCTTTTTCTCTTCGGTGATGCGTGCCTTGACGGTCTCGCCGGGCAGTGCCCCTTCGACGAAGATCGCCTTGCCCTGATGGCGACCGATACCGACGCAGTGGTGATCGAGGGTGTCTATCGTAAATTCAATGCGTTGGAGCTGGGTGGACTTCTTTTGGGGCTTGAAAAACTGGGCCATAAAACTTGGTGCCTATAGGTGGCTATGTCATGATTGTGGAATCTGCTGCCGGGTATTGTCCCACAAGAATAATAGTATGACCAAATACGGCCACAGAGCCCGTGTATTGCCATCAACCCTATCGCCAACCCTGTTCACTGGTGGCCTGTTCGTATGACCAAATATGGCCTGAGAGCACGCGTTCTCGCCTTCACCATCCTGCCAACCCTGATCATCGGTGGCCTGATGGCCGGTTACTTCACCTTCCACCGCTACCAGCAGCTGGAAAACAACCTCATTGATCAGGGGATCAACATCATCGAACCGCTGGCGATCGCCAGTGAATACGGGATGACCCAGCACAGTCGAGAATCCCTCAAGCGGCTGATTGGCCTGACCCATCGCAAGAACTCCCCCTTCATCAAATCCATCGCTGTCTTCACCCAGGACAACCAGCTATTCGTTACCTCGAACTATCACCGGGATTTCACCCGGCTCAGGCTGCCCGATGGCGAGCCCATTCCGGATTTGACCAGCGTGACGTTTCAGGGGGACGACATCATTTTACGCACCCCGATCCAGGCTGAAACCAGCCTCGATGGCTTCCCGCTGCCCAGCGATGTAGAGCCGCCGATGATCGGCTACATCTCGATGCAGATGGCGACCGACAGGGCCATGCTGCTGCAGTACCGCGACACCTTCTTTGCGGTGATCATGGTGCTCATCGGGGTCGCCTTCAGTACCCTGTTTGGTTTCCGCTTGGTCAAGAGCGTGACCCAGCCCATCACCAACATGGTGCAGGCGGTGCACAAGATCAGGGAGGGGCGGCTCGATACCCGGGTCAGCGGCCAGCTCACCGGCGAGCTGGATATGCTGAAAAACGGCATCAATGCCATGGCCAAGGCGCTCTCCGAATATCACGAAGAGATGCAGCAGAATATCGATCAGGCCACCTCTGACCTGCGCGAAACGCTGGAGCAGATCGAGATCCAGAACGTCGAACTCGACATGGCCAAGAAACGGGCGCAAGAGGCGGCGCGGGTCAAGTCGGAGTTTCTGGCCAACATGTCCCACGAACTGCGCACGCCGCTCAACGGGGTCATCGGTTTTACCCGCCAGCTGCTGAAAACCAGCCTGACCCCGAGCCAAACCGACTACATGCAGACCATCGAGAAGTCGGCGCGCAACCTGCTTGGCATCATCAACGACATCCTCGACTTCTCAAAGCTGGAAGCGGGCAAGCTGCAGCTGGAGCATATCCCGTTCAGCCTGCGCGACACCCTCAACGAGACCATGCACCTGCTCGGCCCCAGCGCCCACGACAAGCAGCTGGAGCTCTCCCTGCGGGTGGATGCCGATGTGCCGGATTACCTCACCGGCGACCCCATGCGTCTGCAACAGGTGCTTACCAACCTCACCGGCAACGCCATCAAGTTCACCGAGCAAGGCAACGTGGATGTCCATATCGAGCAGACCGGCAGTGGCAACCACAAGGTGAGGCTCAACGTCCAGATCCGTGATACCGGCATCGGCATCTCCCAAGAGCAGCAACATCAGCTGTTCCAGGCCTTCAATCAGGCCGACTCCTCCATCTCCCGCCGTTATGGCGGCACGGGCCTGGGCCTCGTCATCACCCAGAAGCTGGTGCAGCAGATGGGCGGACAGATCCGCTTCGAATCGGAGCTCGGCAAAGGCTCAATCTTCTCGTTCAGTCTGGATGTGGAGGTCTCCCCCCTGCCCCAGACCGATCAACTGCCGCTGGATCGGATCCGTGGCAAACGGCTCTGGCTGCTGGAACCGGATCCCTTCGCGCAAGCCTCTCTGCTCGCCCTGCTGGCGGAGTGGCACCTCGACGTGCACCCACTGACCAGCGATGATCCCTGGCCCGAGATGAGCGAGCAGGAGATGGTGATCATCGGCAGCAGCACCCTGCATACGCCGCAGCAGGTGATCGGCCGTCTCGACAGACTGAACGGCCAGCAGCAAAACACCATAGTGCTGCTCAGCAGCCACGAGCCGGCGCTCTATGAAGCTATGTTGACCCATGGCGCCCAGCACTGTCTCTCCAAACCGGTCAACCACCGCAAGCTGCTGCACGCCCTGCTCTCGCCGGAATCGAGCCGCCAGAAGCTGCCCGCCCAGCCTGCGCCGCGCCAGTTGCAGCCGATCAAGGTGCTGGCGGTGGATGACAACGCCGCCAACCTCAAGCTGATCGCCGCCATGCTCAAGGAGATGGTGAGTCAGGTGGTGGTGTGCAAAAACGGCAAGGAAGCGGTCAAGCAGGCCCAGAGCCAGCCGTTCGACATCATCTTCATGGATATCCAGATGCCGATCATGGATGGCATCAGTGCCACCCAGGCGATCCGCAACCAGTCCCTCAACACCACCACCCCGATCGTGGCGGTGACCGCTCACGCCATCCCCGGCGAACGGGAGCGACTGATCCGGCAGGGGATGGACGACTATCTGGCCAAACCCATCGACGAGAGCATGCTGGCCCAGCTCATCACCGACTTTGCCCATCGCCGCCACCAGAATAATGGTGCCCAACAGATCGACTGGGCACTGGCGGTGCGGCAGGCGGCGGGGAAAGAGCATCTCGCCAGAGAGATGCTGACCATGCTGCTGGCCAGTTTCGACGAAGTGGAACCTGTGCTGGATAGCGCGCTGGCGGGCGAAATTGAAGATAGCGAAGTGCTGGCCCAGCTCCATCGCCTCAACGGTGGCTGTGCCTATTCCGGGGTGCCGGGACTGCAACGGCTGCTCTCCCAGCTGGAGCAACAGCTGCGTGACGGCGTGCCGGTGAGCGAGCTGGAACCCGAGCTGCTGGAGCTGCAAGATGCGCTGGAACTGGTGCGCCAGGAGGCGCCCCGCTATCTCGGCAAGGCTTGATGAGCTTGACCTGAACTGTATCGGCCCCCGCTTTTTCTGACGCGAGGGCTGCCAGATGGTAAAGTTGCGCCGTTTACACAGGAGTCAGCATGACCAACAACGATATTCTGCGCCGTCTGCGCTACGCCCTCACCATCAGCAACGACCAGATGGTCGAGATGTTTGCCAAGGGCAACCTGACGGTCACTCACGCCCAGCTGCACAGCTGGTTGATGAAAGAGGCTGCGGAAGGTGAAGAGCAAGAGGCAGGCTATGTCGCCTGTCCCGACTCGGCCCTGAGCCAGTTCCTCGACGGTTTCATCATCGCCCGCCGCGGCGTGCGGGAAGATGCACCGGCCCAGGTGATCCCGAACCGGATCAACAACAACATGATCCTGCGCAAGCTGCGTATCGGTCTCAACTTCAAGGAAGAGGACATGCTCTGCACCCTCAAGCTCGCCGACTTCAACCTCTCCAAGTCCGAGCTCAGTGCCCTGTTCCGCTCCAAGGATCACAAGCACTATCAGGATTGCGGGGATCAGATCCTGCGCAACTTCCTGATTGGTCTCACGGCCAAATACCGCGGCTAACCAGCCGCGCGACTGACCAGACAGGGCCTTCGACATGTGCCAGCGACTCACTCCTCCCACGCTCAGCAGACTGGCTGTGGCAGGGGGATGGCGCTGGCGCTGTCTTCTTCCCCTCTTCTTTCTGCCACTGGTTCTGCTGCTGGGCGCCTGCACACCGTCCGAGTACCAGCTATCTACCCGCTATCAGAGCGCCAACCAGAATGAGCGGATCGCCTTTCTGATCCTCCACTACACCGACGAAGATGATGCCAACTCCCTGCGCCTGCTGACCGAGCCGGAGCACAAGGTGAGCGCCCACTACCTGATCCCCCGCGACAACCGCGAGACACCGCTCACCGTCTATCAGCTGGTGCCGGACAACGCGCGCGCCTGGCATGCGGGACGCAGCCGTTGGCACCAATATGCCGGGCTCAATGCCAGCTCCCTTGGCATCGAGATCGTCAACCTCGGCTATCCAGCAGAAGATGAGCCGCTGGCCCCCGATGCGCGGCGCTGGCAACCCTATACCCCGCAGCAGATTGCCGCCGTCGGCGCCCTCAGTCGGGAGCTGGTCGCCCGCTACCAGATTCCACCGACCCAGGTGCTGGGCCACAGCGATGTCGCCCCCGAGCGCAAGCAGGATCCCGGCCCCCACTTCCCCTGGCGCCAGCTCTATCTGACGTACGGAGTCGGCGCCTGGCCAGATGAAGGTCGGGTGGCCGAGTTACTGGCCAGCCCCTTGCCCGATTGGGATGCAGCCATGTGGCAACAGCAACTGGCCCGCTATGGCTACGGCCTGCCCCAAACCGGCCAGTGGGATGAGCAGAGCCGGGCCGTCATGGGCGCCTTTCAACTCCACTTTCGCGCCAGCAAGGTCGATAGCAAACCGGACCGCGAGTGCCAGGCCATCCTGATGGCGCTGCTGGAAAAATACTTCCCCTAATCCTCATCCATTGCCCCCGTTGCTGCGTACTGTTTGATAGCCGTTAGCTATCAAACAGTTAGGCACAAGCAATTGTCCCTGCATTTTGCAAGGCGTTACTCTGACTGCGTTCCGAAAGAGAATTTCAAACCGATTTCCAAATCTGGAGGTGAATGATGAAAAGCCCGATTGGTCTTGATACTGCTCAATCACAAGCCCTGGCAGCCGAGTTGAACAAATTGCTGGCCAGCTACCAGATCCTCTACATGAACGTGCGCGGCTTCCACTGGAATATCCGTGGCAACCAGTTCTTCGAACTGCACCTGAAATTTGAAGAGATTTACAACGACCTGCTGCTGAAAGTCGATGCGCTGGCCGAGCGGATCCTGACCCTGGATGGCGTGCCCATGCACAGCTTCAGCGACTACCTGAAAGTCTCTGCCATCCCCGAGCAAAAAGGACTGCACGATGGCCGCGCCTGTGTCGAATCCCTGCTGGATAGCTTCCGCGAACTGCTGGTCGCCCAGCGCCGTATTCTGGGCCAGGCCGCCGAAGCCGGTGATGAGGGCACAGCCTCCATCCTCTCCGACTATGTGCAGCAGCAGGAAAAACTGGTCTGGATGCTGCGCGCTTATCTGGCCTGATAGTGAACCAAGCCGACTACAGCGTACGTATGCTGGCTTGAGTAAGTACCGGGCCGAAAGCTCCTGACCAGACCACGGCCCAATCCGTCTGATTGTTATGTTCTGTTGCAAACCTGAGTTGTCTCTCCTTTTATCCACCCGCTTGCCGCCCTGTTTGGGCGGCTTTTTTTATTTTTGATCTGCATCAAGGGAATCTTAATTGGCAAATTGAATACCTATTAAGTTTTTCGCGAGAGGAATAGAATCGCCACAAAACAGACAACTGAAATGTCCAATTAGGAGAGGCATGATGTTTTGTGTGCAATGTGAACAGACAATTCGTACCCCGGCAGGCAACGGCTGTGCCTACGCACAAGGTATGTGCGGCAAGACGGCGGAAACCTCGGATCTGCAGGATGTGCTGATCTATACCCTGCAGGGGCTCAGCGCCTGGGCGCTGGCCGCCCGTGAGCAAGGCATCATCGATCGCGAGATCGATGCCTTCGTGCCCAAGGCCTTCTTCGCCACCCTAACCAACGTCAACTTCGACTCGAATCGCATCGTGGCCTACGTCAATCAGGCCCTCGCTTATCGCCAGCAGTTGGCCGATCGTCTGACAGCCATGGCGGTGCAGGTGAACGACTTGCCACAGTCAGCTTACTTCGAACCCGGTGCCGAACTGCTGGAACAACTTGCCCATGCCGCACCAGCCGCCCCCAATCGGGGCAAGAACGAGGTGAACGAAGACATCATGGGGCTGCGCCTGCTCTGCCTCTACGGCCTCAAGGGCGCCGCCGCCTACATGGAGCACGCCCGGGTGCTGGATCAGCAGAGTGACGAGGTGGCCGCCGAATTCCACCGCATCATGAGCTGGCTCAGCACAGACCCGAGCGAAATGGGTCGGCTGTTCAGCTGCGCCATGGAGATCGGTCAACTCAACTTCAAAATCATGGAGATGCTGGATCTCGGTGAAACCAGCGCCTTCGGTCACCCGGAGCCGACCCGGGTCAGAGTCACGCCAATTCCCGGCAAGTGCATTCTGGTCTCCGGCCACGACATGATGGATCTCAAACTCATTCTGGAGCAGACCAGGGGAACCGGCATTCATGTCTACACCCACGGCGAGATGCTGCCCGCGCTGGCCTACCCCTTCTTCAAGCAGTACCCCCATCTGGTGGGCAACTACGGCTCCGCCTGGCAAAACCAGCAGAAAGAGTTTGCCAACTTCCCGGGTGCCGTGGTGATGACCTCCAACTGCATCATCGACCCGAATGTGGGCAACTACTCGGATCGCATCTTCACCCGCTCCATCGTCGGCTGGCCGGGCGTCACCCATCTGGAAGGGGATGATTTCTCCGCCGTGATCGCCAAGGCGCAAGCGCTGGAAGGCTTCAAGCACACCGAGCTCGAGCACTTCATCACCATCGGCTTTGCCCGCAACGCCCTGATGCAGGCTGCGCCCGCAGTGATTGAGAAGGTCAAAGCCGGAGAGATCAGCCACTTCTTCCTGGTAGGTGGCTGTGACGGCGACAAGGCCGAGCGCGCCTACTTCACCGAGTTTGCCAAGGCGGCGCCGCGCGACAGCCTGCTGCTCACCCTGGGCTGCGGCAAGTACAAGTTCAACAAGCTCGACTTTGGCGACATCGGCGGCATTCCGCGTCTGCTGGACGTGGGTCAGTGCAACGATGCCTACTCCGCCATCCAGCTGGCGCTGGCGCTCTCCGAAGCGTTCGAGTGCGGTGTCAACGATCTGCCGCTGACGCTGGTGCTCTCCTGGTTCGAACAGAAAGCCATCGTCATTCTGCTCACCCTGCTGTCGCTCGGGGTGAAAGACATCCGTACCGGCCCAACCGCCCCCGCCTTCCTCACCCCGGCTCTGCTCAAGGTGCTGGAGGAGCAATTTGGCCTGAAAGGGACCACCACGGCCGAGGCTGACCTGGCCGAGATCCTGGCGGCCTGATCGGCACTTCATGTTGTAAGCGTTTGGCGAGCCGCCCGGCTCGCCTTTTTTCTGGACCCGGCTTTTTCACCAGACGTTTTTCAAACCGTTTCAAACCTTATCAAACCCAAGGAGCCTTGTGATGACCTCTCTCACGCTCACCTGCATTGGCCGCCAACAGAACACCCACGACGTCGTGAGCTGGCAGCTGGCGCCGCTTTCCGGCAGCCTCCCTCCCGTGCTGGCAGGCCAGTGCATCACCCTGCACACCGAGATCGACGGCCAGCCGGAGTGCCGCGCCTATACCCTCTCCTCCAGCCCGCAGGATGCCTGCTGGCAGGTCACCATCAAGGATGTGGGACGGGTCTCTCGCCATCTGCACCAGACCCTGCAAGTGGGCGATGAGATCCGGGCCGATGGCCCGTTCGGCGATTTCAACCTGACCGCCCTGCCTTGCGAACGGCCACTGCTGCTAAGCGCCGGTTCCGGCATTACCCCCATGTGGACCATGTTGCGAGACGAGCTGGCCAAACGACCGGATGCCGATATCCGCTTTATCCATAGCGCCCGCTCGCCAGCAGATGTGATCTTCGCAGATGACTTGGCTGCATTGGCCGAAGCGCATCCCGGTGTACGCCATGCCCTGATTCTGGAAGAGGCACCTGCAGATCACCCCTGGATTGGCCGACTCACCCCAGCCATGCTGGCCGAGCTGGCCCCAGATCTGCGCGAACGCCATGTCTATCTCTGTGGCCCGGCACCCTATATGGCGGCGGTCAGCAGTATGCTGGCTGAGCTGGGATTGCCGCCGGAGCAGCTGCATCAGGAGTCCTTTGGCCTTCCTCCTGTAGAGCCAGCCACGACCACCAGCGACCACTTCTGGCTGACCCTGAAAAAGAGCGGCAAAAAGGTGAAGATCCTGCCGGGTCAGACTCTGCTGGCGGCGCTGGAAGCGGCGGGCGAAACCATAATGGCTGCTTGCCGCGCCGGGGTATGTGGCAGCTGTCGTTGCACCACCACAGGTGACATCGAGCGCCAGAGCGTGATGACCCTGAGTGCTCAGGATCTGGAGAGCGGCGTGGCTCTGGCCTGCTCCTGCACCGCAAAAGGGGATATCAACCTCGATTATTGAGATACACAAAGGGCTCATTGGTATCTCAACCTTTTCTCGAGCGGGCAGGACGGGTAGACTCGGCCCCAGTTTCACCAGAACACGGGATAAAAAATGACAATACTGGTCACAGGGGGCGCCGGCTATATCGGCTCCCACACCCTGGTTGAGCTGCTCGGCGCGGGGCAGCAGGTCGTGGTACTCGACAACCTCTCCAACTCCTCACCGGAGTCACTCAAGCGAGTCGAGCAGATCACCGGCAAACCGGTCACCTTCGTCGAAGGGGATGTGCTGGACAGAGCCTGCCTGCAGCAGCTGTTCGCCAACCACCAGATCGAATCGGTGATCCACTTCGCCGGCCTCAAGGCGGTCGGGGAGTCGAGCCAGATCCCGCTCACCTACTACCAGAACAACATCAGCGGCACTCTGGTGCTGTGCGAAGAGATGGCCAGGGCCGGGGTTTTCCGCTTGGTATTCAGCTCCTCGGCCACCGTCTATGGCGATCCCGCCTCGGTACCGCTGCGGGAAGATTTCCCCACCAGCGCCACCAATCCCTATGGTCGCTCCAAGCTGATGGTGGAGGAGATCCTCCGTGATCTCGCCAAATCCGATCCCCGCTGGGCTATCGTACTGCTGCGTTACTTCAACCCGGTCGGCGCCCACGAGAGCGGCCTGATTGGTGAAGATCCCAACGGCATCCCCAACAACCTGTTGCCCTATATCAGCCAGGTGGGTGTCGGCAAACTCAAGGAGCTGGGGGTATTTGGCAACGACTACCCGACCCCGGATGGCACCGGCGTGCGTGACTACATCCATGTGGTGGATCTCGCCATCGGCCACCTGAAAGCACTGGCACGCATCAAGAGCGACACCGGCGTCTTCACCTACAACCTGGGCACAGGTCAAGGCTACTCGGTACTGGAGATGGTCAAGGCGTTTGAAGCGGCCAGCGGCCGACCCATTCCCTACCAGATCAAACCCCGTCGCCCGGGCGACATCGCCGAGTGCTGGGCAGAGCCGACGCTGGCCCGTGCCGAGCTGGGCTGGCAGGCAGAGCGCGGTCTGGAGCAGATGATGGTCGATACCTGGCGCTGGCAAAGCAACAACCCGAACGGCTATCAAGGCTGATCTCTCGCGGGTGGATAACAAAACGCCCCGACATTTTCATGTCGGGGCGTTTTATTTTGCGACGCTCAATCAGTGGGTCTGACTGCGCAGCAGTGGCAATCTGGCCAATCGGGGGGCAATGCGGTCTATCAGCCGATCCGCCAGCGGAGTCAGCAGCAACCAGGGCAGACAGAGGGTCGCCAGCCCCAGCGCGCCGACATAGACATCGGTAAACCAGTGGGCACCAGCCAGAATGCGCGGCGTGGAAAAGATCGGCACCATCAGCAATGCGGTGACTCCCGCCCAGCGCGGCAGATAGCGCAGGGCAAAACCGGCGAAGACCATCAGGAACAGAGCGTGATCGCCGGGGAAGCTATCACCGGAAGAGTCCTTGGTCGGAATACCGCTGATCTGGGTCACCCGCAGCGCATCGGCCACCATCAGGGTCGGACTGGGTCGCTCCACCGGCAATCGGTGACCAAGCTGGTTGATCACCAGAGCACTCAGCAGCATCACTATGCCCATCGCTACCAGTTGGCGACGACCCGCCAGATCCCGTGCAAAGAAACAGCGGACCAGGATCAGCCCCATACAGGCCAGCACCGCCAGATCGAACAGCCGGTTATTGGTGATAGCCACCAGGTCGGCCCACAGAGCCGACTGCCCGAGCCAGCCGTTAACGGTGTGAAAAATCGTGAGGTCCCACTGATCCCAGGGACCATGATCGGGCAACGCAGCCCAACTGATGGCCACCAGACCACCGACCAGATAGCAAAGCAGGAACTTGCCCATGGGGACTCTCCTTTGGAAAAGGGCGATATCGTAAAACTGTAGCGTGCGTCACAAAACCGAAGAATTGTAAAAAAGTGCGACACAATATCAAGCCTCAAATAAAGCCCGCCTGGCCATTCCAATCTCGCATATCCCAACAGCGCCAAGATTTCTGCCTCCGGTGCTGCATCTGTGGGCCTATCACCATGAGTGCGGCTTGTGCCACCACCGCAACACCCCCTAGAATGCGCACTTCCCTTTACTGCGAAAGGAAGCGGTATGCATATTCACATTCTCGGGATCTGCGGCACCTTTATGGGTGGTCTGGCGGTGTTGGCAAAACAGCTTGGTTACCGGGTGACCGGCTCGGACGCCAATGTCTATCCCCCCATGAGCACCCAGCTCGAGCAACAGGGCATCGAACTGACCGAAGGCTATGATCCGTCCCAGCTCGATCCGGCGCCGGATCTGGTGGTGATTGGCAACGCCATGAGCCGCGGCAACCCCTGTGTTGAATATGTGCTGGACCGCAATCTGCCCTACATCTCCGGTCCCCAGTGGCTGCTGGAGCACATGCTGCAAGATCGCTGGGTGCTAGCCGTTGCCGGTACCCATGGCAAAACCACCACCGCCAGCATGCTGGCCTGGGTGCTGGAGTACGCCAAACTGGAACCCGGTTTCCTTATTGGCGGCGTGCCGGGTAACTTCCCGGTCTCCGCCCGCTTGGGCTCTGCCCCCTTCTTCGTCATCGAAGCGGACGAGTATGACTGCGCCTTCTTCGACAAACGCTCCAAGTTCGTCCACTACCATCCGCGCACCCTGGTGATGAACAATCTGGAGTTTGACCACGCGGACATCTTCCCGGATCTCGCCGCCATCCAGCGCCAGTTCCACCACCTGATGCGCACCGTGCCGAGCAACGGCCGGGTGCTGTTCCCGCAAGCGGATGACAACCTCACCGCCGTACGCAAGATGGGCTGCTGGAGCGAAGTGGAGCTGGTGGGTCAGGATGACGCCAAGTGGAAGGCGGTCAAGCTGGCCGATGACGGCTCCGCCTTCGAGGTGTGGCTGGATGGCGAAAAGCAGGGTGAGGTGCACTGGGAGTGCATCGGCGAGCACAACGTCAACAATGGTCTGATGGCTATCGCGGCCGCTCGCCATGCCGGAGTCATGGTGGAGCATGGCATCGCCGCCCTCTGCCAGTTCAAATCCCCCAAACGGCGGATGGAGCTCAAGGGCGAAGTGGCGGGCATCAGCGTCTATGACGACTTCGCCCACCACCCCACCGCCATCGAGACCACCCTCGGCGGCCTGCGCGCCAAGGTAGGCAGCTCACGTATTCTGGCGGTGTTGGAACCTCGCTCCAACACCATGAAGCTGGGGGTTCACAAGGAGGAGCTGGCTGGCTGCTTCGATGGCGCCGACGAGGTGTTCTTCTTCCAGCCCCCCAACATCGGCTGGGATCTCGGCGAGGTGACGGCCCATATGACCCGTCCGGCCAAGGTATTCAACGATCTGGAGACCTTGATCAACCGGTTGGTGGCCGAGAGCCGCGATGGCGACCATATTCTGATCATGAGCAACGGCGGCTTCGGTGGCATTCATGACAAGCTGATCGCCCGCCTCAAGGATTACCACGGCGAACTATGAACAAAACGATCACCCTGGCGCTGACCGGTGCCTCCGGCGCCCCCTACGCCCTGCGCCTGCTCCAGTGTCTGGTGCAAGCGGACTATCGGGTCTACCTGCTCGCCTCCTCGGCGGCACGAGTGGTACTCAAGACCGAGCAGCAACAGGATTGGCCCGGCTCGCCGAAAGAGCTCTCTGCCTATCTTTGTCGCCAATATGGCGCCAAGGAGGGGCAGATTGTCGCCTGCGGCAAGGAGGAGTGGTTCTCGCCAGTCGCCTCCGGTTCGGCAGCCCCCAAACAGATGGTGGTCTGCCCCTGCTCCATGGGCACCGTCTCGGCCATTGCCAACGGTACCTCCGACAACCTGCTGGAGCGGGCGGCGGATGTGGTGATCAAGGAGCGCGGCCAGCTGATCCTGGTGCCCCGCGAAACCCCCTTCTCGGCGATCCATCTGGAGAACATGCTGAAACTGGCACGGCTCGGGGTGACCATCATGCCCGCTGCGCCCGGTTTCTATCATGAGCCTAAAAGCATCGCCGATCTGGTGGACTTTATGGTCGCCCGCATCCTCGATCATCTCGGTGTCGAGCATGAGCTGACCCACCGCTGGGGCTATGGCCACCATTGAGGTGACCGCCACATTCGGCCATAAAAAAACGGCGCCACTCAATGAGTGACGCCGTTTTTCGTTAAGCCGTGTTAGCGAGCCTGAATAGGTGCAGTCACGTACTTGAACAGGAAATCAGCCACCTCTTGGCGCGCCGGGCGCTGAGGTTGATTGATCATCTGCATCATCACATAGCCAAAACCGGTCAGAGAGCGGGCCAGATCCTGTGCCGACAGCACGCTGGTGATCTCCCCTGCATCCATGGCGGTTTGCAGCTCGCTGGCGATCAGCTCAAGGCACTGATCGAGCAGCCGGGTATAGCGGGGCCATACCTCTTCCCGAACCGATGAGCTCCACTCCAGCCAGATACCGGCATAATCCGGTTGATCGTAGGCGGCATCGACAGAGAGGCGTACATGACGCTGGATCTTGTCGAAAATGGAGCCCTGGTCACCGTATGCCTGCGACAGCATCTGGTTCACAAAGCGTTCGATCTCGGCCAGCACCTCATCTACCAACTCCTCGCGGGTGTTGAAATAGTTGAATACGGTAGCCACAGAGACCTTGGCCTGTTCGGCTATCTCGGCGTGACCTGCACGGCCAATGCCGCGACGGGAGAACACCTCGATGGCACATTCCATCAATTGGGAGCGACGAGCTTCCGGCGACAGCCGGGTACGACGTCTTATTTCTGCGCGTGGTTCCATAGTTTTTATCATCTAATAGTTATTGATTATGGTGTTTATAGTATTTTAACTAATCATGCCTGAGTGCCTGCTAACTCTATCAATTAAAATAAGCCGATAAAAGCACCACGTATCTCTAGCACCCTTCAACATGAGTGGTAGAATCATCGGTTTTGATATTCATGAACGGCCAAATCCCCTTTGGCCTTATGGGAGTAAGTGATGAAACACACCGTCGAGGTGATGATCTCCGAGGCTGAAGTAGCCGCCCGGATCGCCAAATTGGGTGAAGAGATCACCGCCCGCTATCAGGGTTCTGACGAAGTCGTGATGATTGCGCTACTGCGCGGTTCCTGCATCTTCCTGGCCGACCTCTGCCGCCAGTGCCAGCTGCCCATCACCCTGGACTTCATGACCGCCTCCAGCTACGGCTCCGGCATGCACAGCACCCGTGACGTCCGCATCCTCAAAGACCTGGACGATGACATCAAGGGCAAGGATGTGGTGATCGTGGAAGACATCATCGACACCGGTTACACCCTCAACAAGGTGCGCGAGATCCTCTCCCTGCGCGAGCCGAAATCCCTGGCCATCTGCACCCTGCTGGACAAACCCTCCCGCCGCGAAGTGCAGGTGCCGGTCGACTGGATTGGCTTCGCCATTCCGGACGAATTCGTGGTCGGCTGTGGCATCGACTACGCCCAGAAGTACCGCAACCTGCCGTTTATCGGCAAAGTGGTACCCCAGGAGTAAGCCAGGTTCAGGAATATCACGGGTGAAGCGGCCTTGCGCCCTTTACTCTGTGCAGGCGGCCTTGGCCGCCTTTTCTGTATCGAGCCGGATTCAACCATCACAGAGGTTGCAATGAACGCACTGGAAATCAGCGGCCTGAAAAAGACCTATCAGGGGGGCGTTGAAGCCCTTAAAGGCATCGATCTTACCGTCAGGCAGGGGGATTTCTTCGCCCTGCTCGGCCCGAACGGCGCGGGCAAATCCACCACCATCGGCGTCATCAGCTCGCTGGTGAACAAGAGCGCCGGCAAGGTGAAGGTGTTTGGCTACGACATCGACAGCGATCTTGAACAGGCCAAGGCCCAGCTCGGACTGGTGCCGCAGGAGTTCAACTTCAGCCAGTTCGAGAAGGTGATCCAGATTGTCACCCATCAGGCCGGTTTCTACGGCGTACCCAAGGCGGAAGCCAAGATCCGCGCCGAGAAGTACCTGCGCCAGCTCGATCTGTGGGAGAAGCGCGACATGCCTGCCCGCACCCTCTCCGGCGGCATGAAGCGCCGCCTGATGATCGCCCGCGCCCTGATGCACGAGCCCAAACTGCTGATCCTCGATGAACCGACCGCCGGGGTCGATATCGAGATCCGCCGCTCCATGTGGACCTTCCTCAAGGATCTCAACGAGCAGGGCGTCACCATTATTCTCACCACCCACTATCTGGAAGAGGCCGAGATGCTCTGCCGCAACATCGGCATCATCGACAAGGGTCGGCTGATCGAGAACACCAGCATGAAGAACCTGCTGGGCAAGCTGGGTCGCGAGACCTTCCTGCTCGACCTTGCGCCAGGTTCTGCCGTACCCGAGGTGCCAGAGTTCAACGGCCGCATGCAGGATGAACGTACCCTTGAGGTGGATCTCGACAAGAGCCAGTCACTCAACAGCCTGTTCGAGCAGTTGTCGAACCAGCAGGTGCAGGTCGTGAGCATGCGCAACAAGGCCAACCGGCTGGAAGAGCTGTTCGTCAATTTGGTCGAAGAGGGGAGAAAAGCATGAATCTGGCCATCTACTACATCGCCTTCAAGAGCATTCTGGCCAAAGAGGTAAGCCGCTTTACCCGGATCTGGATCCAGACCCTGGTGCCACCGGCCATCACCATGAGCCTCTATTTCGTCATCTTCGGCAACCTGATCGGTTCGCGCATCGGTGACATGGGCGGCTTCACCTACATGGAGTTCATCGTGCCCGGCCTCATCATGATGTCGGTGATCACCAACTCCTACTCCAACGTCGCATCCTCCTTCTTCAGCGCCAAGTTCCAGCGCAATATCGAGGAGATGCTGGTGGCACCGGTGCCCAACTACGTCATCATCGCCGGTTATGTGGGCGGGGGCGTGGCACGCGGCCTCTGTGTCGGCCTCATCGTCACCCTGGTGTCGCTGTTCTTCGTGCCGCTGCAGATCCACCACCTGTTCAGCGTCTGCTTTACCGTGCTGCTGACCGCCATCCTCTTCTCGCTGGGTGGACTCATCAACGCGGTGTTTGCCAAGACCTTCGACGACATCAGCATCATCCCCACCTTCGTGCTGACGCCGCTCACCTATCTGGGTGGAGTGTTCTACTCCATCAGCCTGCTGCCCCCCTTCTGGCAGGGTGTCTCCCAGGTGAACCCCATCATCTACATGGTGAACGCGTTCCGTTACGGCTTCCTCGGCATCTCCGACGTGCCACTCGGCACCGCCTACCTCATCATCATCGGCTTTATCGTGGCCCTCTACGGTATCGCCTGGTGGCTCATCTCCCGCGGCACCGGCCTGCGCCACTAATGACCAAAACGGGCACCTCGCGGTGCCCGTTTTTTATTCCCCCTGTAGCCCCTTCAACCTGCCAGCCCCCTTCTCAATAACCTGCCTGTTATTAAGGATTTACCTGACACCTTGTGATCCACCGCAATTTTCGAATTACCCCCAAAGGTATAATTCTCGCGGTTGGATGTGCCGTCACGGATGGCTCGTCCGTCTCTTCATTTCTCTCATCAGGGCAGGATCGCCTATGTCACTTATCACCGAGTTGCCAGCCATATTCGATAGTTTTTCAGATGCCCGTCGTCAGGGCTTTCTGGCTGTAATGGCACTCAAGGAGCGACAGATCCCCCTGGTCGGCACCTACTGTACCTTTATGCCGCAGGAGGTGGCGATAGCCGCCGGCGCCGTGGTGGTATCGCTCTGCTCCACCAGCGACGAGACCATCGAGGAGGCCGAAAAGGATCTGCCCCGCAACCTCTGCCCGCTCATCAAGAGCAGCTACGGGTTCGGCAAGACCGACAAGTGCCCCTACTTCTACTTCTCCGATCTGGTGGTAGGGGAAACCACCTGCGACGGCAAGAAGAAGATGTACGAGTACATGGCCGAGTTCAAACCGGTGCATGTGATGCAGTTGCCCAACCGCGCCGATGACGAGGCCTCCCGCACCCTGTGGCGCAGCGAAATCGTCCGCTTCAAGGAGTTGCTGGAGCAGCAGTTCGGCAAGCCCATCAGCGAGCAGGCATTGCGAGACGCCATCGTGCTGAAAAACCGCGAGCGCCGCGCGCTGGCCGATTTCTACCGGCTGGGCCAGCTCAATCCGCCGGCACTCAGCGGTACCGACCTGCTCAAGGTGGTCTATGGTGCAACCTTCCGCTTCGACAAGGAGCAGCTCATCAGCGAGCTGCAGGAGATGACCCGCCGCATCAAGGTAGAGTATGCCGAGGGCAAGCGGCTCGATGCCCGCCCGCGCATCCTCATCACCGGCTGCCCCATCGGCGGCGCGGCCGACAAGGTAGTGCGCCTCATCGAGGAGCACGGCGGCTGGGTGGTGGGTTACGAGAACTGCACCGGCGCCAAGGCAACCGAGCAGTGCGTCAGGGAAGAGGGCGACCCGTTCGATGCGCTGACCGACAAGTATCTGGCCATCGGCTGCTCCTGCATCTCCCCCAACCACCAGCGCATGAATCTGCTGAGCCAGATGGTGGAGGAGTATCAGGCGGACGGAGTGATCGATGTGATCCTGCAGGCTTGCCATACCTATGCGGTGGAGTCGCTCGCCATCAAACGCCATGTGCGCGAACGCCACGGTATCCCCTACATGGCAGTCGAGACCGACTACTCCAGCGCCGACAAGGGACAACTGGCCACCCGGCTGGCCGCCTTTATCGAGATGCTGTAAGGAGGCGCCGTGTCACTCTCCATCGGGATTGACTCGGGCTCCACCGCGACCAAGGGGATCCTGTTCGACAGCCGGGATGGCGGGCGTATCGTCCGCCGTTTTCTGGTGCCGACCCCCTTTCGTCCGCTGGTTGCCATCGAGCAAGGCTGGGAGGATCTCTCGGCCGATTTGCCAGAGCGCCCCCACCTGACCCTGACCGGCTATGGCCGGGATCTGGCGTCGTTCGCCGATCGCCGGGTTACCGAGATCTCCTGCCATGGGCTGGGGGCTCGCCTGCTCTGCCCGTCGGTACACACCGTCATCGACATCGGCGGGCAGGACAGCAAGGTGATCCAGCTCGATAGCGACGGCAACCTCACCGATTTTCTGATGAACGACAAGTGCGCCGCCGGCACCGGTCGCTTTCTCGAGGTGATCACCCGCACTCTGGGGGCGCGGGTCGAGCAGCTTGACGAACTGCTGCAAGGGGCCGAGCCCCACGACATCAGCAGCATGTGTACCGTGTTTGCCGAATCGGAGGCGATCAGCCTGCGCTCGGCGGGCATTCCGGCCGAGTCGATCCTGGCCGGTATCGTCCGCTCCATGGCCCGGCGCAGTGCCAATTTTATCGGCCGCCTCGGCGCCCGACCGAGCGTGCTCTTTACCGGCGGCGTCAGCCACTGCGCCACCTTCCGCCACTATCTGGCCGAAGGGTTGGGCTGCGAAGTGGCCACCCACCCGGATGCCCAGTTTGCCGGTGCGCTGGGGGCTGCCCTGTTCGGCGCGCGCGCCAGCACGGGAGGCAAATCATGAATCAGGAGTTTCTCTACCTGTTCCACTCCACCCTCGGCACGATCAGGATGCGCAAGCGGCTGGAGCAGCACGGTCAGTCGTTTCGGGTCTGCGATGTACCGCGCCTGCTCAGCGCCGGCTGTGGCCTCGCCATTCGCTTGCACTGCCCGCCAGACGAGTGGCAACAGTGGTGTCAGCACGGTGAAACCGCCGCTGTCTTTCACTGCGAAGCGGACGGCGACTATCAGGAGCTGGCACGCTACCCGGCCGATAGCCCGGACATGGCGAAGCAAACGCCTGTGGCTGGCAGTCGGAGTCATGGATGATAAAGATCTATCCCATGGCCGTTTATCTGCGCATGCTGGCCAATCTGGCTCTGGGAGGATTCTTCCTCGCCTCCGCCGGGTTCAAGCTGGTCTCCCCCGCCCTGTTCATCGAGCAGATCGGCGCCTTTGGTCTGGTCTGGCCGTCACTGATCCCGCCGGTGGCCTGGGGGCTGATCGCCCTTGAGCTCTGCGCCGGGCTTGCGGTCATCGCCAACCGGCGCTGGGGATTGTGGCTGGTGATCGGGCTGCTCGCCCTGTTTATTCCGGTGTTGGGCTATGGCATTGCCATCGGGCTCGACATCTCTTGCGGCTGTCTGGGCAGGGCTGACCTCAGCTCATTGCCGGAGGCCATTGTGCGGGATCTGCTGCTACTGACGCTTGCGGGCGCCCTGCTGCGAACTTCCCGCCCCGTTTTTCCCGTTCTAAAGGAGTAGTGACATGATGACATTGCGATCCCGCACTCTGCTGGCCTCGCTGATCGCCGCCAGCTTTGCCCTCGGTGGCTGTGGCGACAACCAGTTCGAGCAGGAGGTGAAGCTGGAGCAGTCGGCGGTGCAGCTGGCGCAAGAGACGCAGCAGGGGGGCTATCAGCTGCTGACCGTGGCCGAGCTGAAGACCCGGATGGACAAGGGCGAGGAGCTGGTGATCATCGACACCATGCCCTATGAGGACTCCTACAAGAAGGAGCACATCCCGGGCGCCAAGAACTTCGTCTTCGTGAAAGAGGCCAAGGCCGGTGATAACTGGAGCGAAATCGTCGAGGGGAGCGGCACGGCGGAGCAGTTCCAGGCGCTGCTGGGTGAAGACAAGTCCCGCCCGGTGGTGATCTACTGCGGCTTCGTCAAGTGCGGCCGCAGCCACAACGCTGCCGCCTGGGCGGTGACTCAGGGCTATCAGCAGGTCTATCGGGTGCCGGGCGGCATCTTCGCCTGGAAAGGAGCCGGTTACCCCGTCTCTGCCGAGTAACCGCGTCTGCCCACAAGGCAACACAGCCGATATGAAAGAAGCCCGCAACTGCGGGCTTCTTTCATATTGGGCAACACTCGGAGTTAACTGGCGGCCTGCGTCTGCACCGTCTCCACGTTGGCCAGTTGCTGCTTGCCCAGCAAACGCTTGGTGATCATCGCCGCCATAATGGAGCCGTTGACGTTGAGGGCGGTTCGGCCCATATCCACCAGCGGCTCGATGGCGATCATCACTCCCACCAGCGCGATGGGGAAGTTGAGGGTGGAGAGCACGATAAGCGCAGCGAAGGTGCCGCCACCGCCGACGCCAGCCACCCCGATGGAGCCGAGCGCAATCACCGGCAGCAAAGTCAGCAGGAACAGGGGATCGAAGGGGTTGATGCCGAGCATGGGGGCAATCATCGCCACCATCATGGCCGGATAAATGCCGGCGCAGCCGTTCTGGCCGAGGTTGGCACCGAACGAGGCGGCAAAGTTGGCGATGCTGGAGGGCACGCCAAGGCGCTGCTGGGTCTCGATGCTGAGCGGAATGGAAGCCGCGCTGCTGCGGGAAATAAAGGCGAAGGTGAGCACGCCCCACACTTCCCGCAGATAGTGCAGCGGGTTCTGGCCGATCAGCAGCAGGATCACCATGTGCACCGCAAACATCGCCAGAATGGCGACGTAGCAGACCAGAATAAAGCCGAGCAGGCTGAGGATCTCGCTCAGGGGATAGTGGGCCACCACCCGGGCGATCAGCGCCATCACGCCATAGGGGGTGAGCGCAATCACCACCCGCACCATCTTCATCACCCACAGTTGCAGGGTGTCGATGGCCACGGCGGCGCGGGCACCGGCCTCTGGATGCTCCGCCTTCAACTGCAGCAGAGCAACCCCGGCCAGCACGGTGAAGATCACCACGCCGATCACCGAGAGACCGCGGCTACCCGCCATATCGGCGGCAAAGTTGGTGGGCACCAGCGAGAGCAGCAGGGCCGGCAGAGTCTGGGCACTGTCGATGGTGCTCATGCTCTGTTGCAGCGCAGCGCTGTCACTGCCGTGGCTCAACAGCCCCTCGGCAGTGAGACCGCTCAGATGGGTCACCGTCATCCCCACTACACCGGCGATCATCACCAGGGTCAGCATGGAGCCGATCAGCACGGCGCTGATCTTGCCGAGGGACTGGGCCTGCTCCAGCTTGTTGATGGCGGAGAGGATGGAGGTGAACACCAGCGGCATCATCACCACCTTGAGCAGGCTGACGTAGCCGCCACCGACGATATTGACCCACTCCAGGGTCTGCTGGACACCGGCATCATCGGCGCCCCAGCCCAGTTGCAGAGCCAGCCCGAACAGGGCGCCAAGCAGCAGACCCACAAGCACCTTGCGCGAGAGCGGCAAACCGGTGGGCAACCGGGTGAGAGCAAAACAGAGCAGACAGAAAAAAAGCGATGCAATCAGGACAAACATCATGAATACCTGTAGCGGCCATCAGGCCGAAAGTGGATAGAAACGAAGGGAAATGCGGGCAAGGCCGCAGAACAAAACGCCGGAATGCAGGAGAGTGCAGGCGTGAAAAAGCAGCGGACGCCCGAGGGGGCGTCCGCTGGCAATCGGGGGAATTACTTCTTTACGGTGACGACGCGGTTGTCGATAAGGCGGGCCTTGCCAAGATAAGCGGCCATCAGGATCACCAGCTGCGCGCTCTCGTCAGTGGCGGATTCGAGGGTGGCGGCATCGACGATGTCGATGGCATCGGTACGGAAACCGGCATTGTCGAGACGCTGGCTGGCCTGCGCTACCAGCGACGGCAGGTGATGGTCACCCGCTTCGATTTGATCGGCGATCCAGTTCATGGTGCGCGCCAGCTCGGGGGCAATAGCCCGCTCGGCGGCAGTCAGGTAGCCGTTGCGCGAGGAGAGCGCCAGCCCGTCTTCGGCCCGCACGGTGGGCACGCCAACGATCTCGATGGGCATCGCCATGTCGGCCACCATCTTGCGAATAAGCGCCAGCTGCTGGTAATCCTTCTGGCCAAAGCAGGCCACATCAGGCTGCACCAGATTGAACAGCTTGGTGACGACGGTACTGACCCCGCGGAAGTGACCCGGACGCAGCGCCCCCTCCAGCAGATTGGAGAGACCCGGCACCTCGACGAAGGTTTGGCTCGCCAGCCCCTGCGGATACATGATCTCCGGGGTCGGGGTGAACACCATATCGACGCCGGCCGCTTCCAGCGCAGCGCAATCCTGCTCAAGGGTGCGCGGGTAGTTGGCGAGATCCTCGGCCTTATCGAACTGCATCGGGTTGACGAAGATGCTGACCACCACCTTCTCGGCGTGGCTGTGCGCCTCCTTCACCAGCGTCAGGTGGCCCTGATGCAGATTGCCCATGGTGGGCACGAATGCGATGGCACGCCCTTCACGGCGCCATTGGCTTATCTGCTCACGCAGAACGACGGGATTATTTACGACCAACATCAGCAGTTCACCTTCCGATAAATCAAAAAGAGAGACGGGTTGCATCCACAGATAGCGCTCGGGCGGGATGGGGCACGAACATGGCTATCAGCAGTTCACCTTTAGATGAATCAATAAGATACGGATTAGCTATACAGATTAACTGTGCAAGGCTGAGAAGCAGAGACGGGGGCCGCAGCCCCCATCATGCAACCGCCAGGATCAGTTGAAGCAGTGCTCCGGGCCGGGGAAGCACCCCTCGCTCACCTGCTGGACATAGAGGCGGATGGCGGCACGCACATCGCCGGTCTCGGCCAGAAAGTTCTTGGTGAACTTGGGGACATAGCCGGAGGTGACGCCAAAGGCATCGTGCATCACCAAAATCTGACCATCGGTCGCAGGGCCGGCACCAATGCCGATCACCGGGATGCGAAGCGCCTTGGTGATGCGCTCGGCCAGCGCAGTGGGCACACACTCGAGCACCAGCAGCTGGATACCGGCCGCTTGCAGTTCGAGGGCCTGGCGGTAGATCTCCTGCGCCTGAAACTCGTCACGCCCCTGCACCTTGAAGCCGCCAAAGACATGAACGGATTGCGGAGTGAGGCCGAGGTGACCACACACCGGCACCCCGTTGCGGGTGAGGTGGCGGATGGAGTCACACAGCCAGTCGCCCCCTTCCATCTTGACCATGCGAGCACCGGCCGCCATCAGGCGGGCAGCGTTCTGGTAAGTCTGCTCGGGGGTGGCGTAGCTCATGAACGGCATGTCGGCGACCACCAGTGCCTTGCTGGCACCGCGCGCCACACAGCGGGTGTGATAGACCATCTCATCCATGTTGACCGCCAGGGTATCCTGACCCCCTTGCAGCACCATGCCCAGTGAATCGCCGATGAGCAGCACGTGGGCCCCCTCGTCGTCGAACAGCTTGGCAAAGGTGGCATCATAGGCGGTGATGGCGGTGAACTTTTGACCGTCCTGCTTCATCTTCAGCAGGCTGGCGGTGGTGATCTTGCTCATAGAGGCTCCTGTACGTCTGCACGCGGGGCAATGATGGCCAAATCATTGTGCGGGCAGCGGGCAACCAGTCGGGCGAGCGGGGTGCCGCAGGGCAGCACCAGAGCAGGCGCAATTTCGGCAAGGGGCAGCAGCACGAACTCCCGCTCCTTCATGCCGTAGTGGGGTACGATCAGGCGCTCATGGTTGATCACCTGATCCCCATAGAGCAGCAGATCGAGATCCAGAGTTCTCGGCCCCCAACGCTCATCTTTGCGCACACGTCCCTGTTCCAGCTCGATTTTTTGTAATTGATCCAGCAGCGCAAGGGGCGCGAGCCGGGTATTGAGCCGGGCCACGGCATTGACGTAGTCCGGTTGGTCAGCAGGCCCCATGGGGCGGCTGCTGTAAAACGACGAGGCCTCCACCAGCACAGATTCCGGCAACCTTGCCAAGGCGGCAACGGCGCGACGAGCCTGACCCAGCGGATCAGACAGGTTGGAACCAATGGCGATGAAGACCTCGGTCATCACGTCTGTTGTCACTCGGCCACTTTCGGTTTGCGGCGACGGGGACGACGACGGTTGCGGCTGTTGCTGCTGCGCTTCTCGCCATCGTGGCTACGGACCTCACCGCGCTCACCGCTTGCCGGGCGACGGGTCGCTTCCCGTTGCAGTTGCGGGCGCACATCCGGATTGGAGGCAACATAGCGCTCCCACCAGCTGGCCAGCTCGCCGAGACCACGCTCGACCCGGTTGCGCAGCAACAGGAAGTCGAACGCCGCGCGGAACTTGGGATGCTCCATGGCGCGCTCGGGGTGCTTGCCCTGACGACGGGTCAGCCGCTGTTGCAGTGCCCAGATGTCGCGGACATCTGTGGTGAAACGGCGGGGAACGGCGATGATCCGCACCTGATTGTCCAGCACCTCGTTGATCGCCAGCATGAAGGCGTCATACCAGGGCAGGCCGCTCTCGTTCTCCAGCACCCGACCACGGGCCTCGACGCAGCCCCACAGCAGGGTGGCGTAGAGGAAGGCGGGGGTGACGCGCTTATCTTCACGAACGCGGGTGTCGGTATCGATCAGCGCCTGCTCGATAAACTGCTCGTAGGGCGAGTTGCCGTGCGGGGTAAACAGCGCAGCCACTTGCGGGAAGAGCTGCTGGAACAGACCATACTCGCGCAGCAATTTGTAGGTCGCCAGGCCATCGCCAGCCAGGAACAGCTTGAGGGTCTCCTCAAACAGGCGGGCTGCAGGGATGTCTTGCAGCAGTGGCGCCAGCTCCTTGATGGGGGCGGCGGTTCGCGGGCTAATGGTCATATCCAGCTTGGCGGCGAAGCGCACGGCGCGCAGCATGCGCACCGGATCTTCACGATAACGGGTCTCGGGATCGCCGATCAGCTCAAGCTTGCGCTCGGCCAGATCTTCCAGGCCCCCTTCGAAATCGTGCAGGGTGAAATCTTTGGCGCTGTAGTAGAGGGCGTTGACGGTAAAGTCGCGGCGCTCGGCATCCTCTTCGATGGTGCCGTAGACGTTGTCGCGCAGCAGCATGCCTTCATCAGACTGGGCCGACACATGTTTGCTGGTATTGACCTGATGGTGGTGACCCCGGAAGGTGGCCACTTCGATCACGTCACGACCAAAGACAATGTGAGCCAGGCGGAAACGACGGCCAATCAGGCGGCAGTTGCTGAACAGCGCCTTGATCTGCTCCGGCGTCGCATCGGTTGCGATGTCGAAATCCTTGGGCGTCTTCCCGAGCAGCAGATCCCGGACTCCGCCGCCGACCAGGTAGGCCTCATAGCCCCCTTTGTTCAGGCGATAGAGCACCTTGAGTGCATTCTCGCTGATCTCTTTGCGCGAAATAGGGTGCTGATCACGGCTTAAGGTACGACGTTGACCGGCGACACGGGCTGGAATGGGGGATTCCACCGACTGCTCGCCGTCTTCCTTGCCGAGCACCTTGCGGCAAAAGTTTGCGATCTGGGAAAAAATGGTACACCTCTTCATGACTTCTAAATTGACGGGAGGCCAAAAAATAGCGGCCTATGATAGCTCACGCCTAACCAAATGAAAAACCGTGCTGACAATTGATCCCGCATGAAACCGTCTGTCAGCGAAAATAGCGGTCTATCTGCACATAGCTCACGCCTGCACAAATGAAAAACCATGTGGCTACTTCAGCTCATTTGAATCAAACAGAGCCAAAAAATAGCCGTCTATCTGCGCCCAGCTCACGTCTTATTACACGAAAACCGGCTCTCTTTACTCAATGTCCAGCGGGATCTTCTCGCTGGCTGGCACCCGTTCGAGCAGCCAGTTGGCGATGCCCCACTCGATGATCTCGTCGATCCGGCTTGCCATCAGCTCGGGCGGCGGGCACTGGCCGAGGAAGTGCAGTGCCTGCCACAGGGCCGGTCGCACCTCATCAAGCGCCAGCGCAGGCGCATGGTTCTGCTTGGAGAGCTTGTTGCCATCTGCCAGCACCGCCAGCGGCAGGTGCACCCAGTCGGGCACCGGTGCCCCCAGGGTCTGGTAGAGGGCAATCTGGCGCACCGTGGGCTCCAGCAGATCGGCACCGCGCACTATCTCGGTGATGCCGCTGTCCATATCATCCACCACCACCGCCAGGTTGTAGGCGTAGAGCCCGTCGCGGCGGCGGATAATGAAATCCTCCTCGGCGAGCGCCGCCGGGACCGCGATATGGCCCTGCAAGCGATCATCGAAGTGGTAGACCGGATGGTGCTGGCGCAGCCGGGCGGCGCAACCTTCGGCCGCAAGCCCGAGGGTGCGGCAGTGGCCGCTGTAGAGACCGCCCGCGGCCATGATTTCGCGCCGGGTGCAGCGGCACCAGTAGAGATCCCCCGCCCGGTAGAGCTGGTCGATGATCTCGTCATAACGGCGGTGGCGCGCGCTCTGGAACATCACCTCCCCATCCCACTCGAGGCCATATGCTTCAAGAGTCTTGAGGATCAGGTGCGCTGCCCCCGCCATCTCCCGCGGCGGATCGATATCTTCGATGCGTACCAACCAACGTCCCTGCTGCGCTCTGGCCTGCAAAAAGCTGCCGAGGGCGGCGATCAGCGAACCGAAGTGGAGCGGGCCTGACGGTGAAGGGGCAAAGCGGCCCACATAGGGACGCACAAGGGGTGAGGATGGGGAATTCACTGGCATGACTATTCGGGTAAGCGATTCATTGAGGCTGCATTCTGGGACGACCCGTCCAAAAGCTCAATAAAAAAGGGAGCCCGCGAGCTCCCTTTTTCATATACCAGAGGGTCGGGATCAACCGGCCATCTGTTTTTCCTTGATCTCGGCCAGCGTCTTGCAATCGACACAGAGGTCAGCTGTCGGACGGGCTTCCAGACGACGGATACCGATCTCGATACCGCAGTGTTCGCAGTAACCGAAATCATCGTCTTCAAGCAGCTGCAAGGTCTTCTCGATCTTCTTGATCAGCTTGCGTTCACGGTCGCGGGTACGCAGTTCAAGAGCGAACTCTTCTTCTTGCGCGGCACGATCCACGGGATCCGGGAAGTTGGCAGCCTCGTCTTTCATATGGTCGACGGTACGATCAACTTCCTGCATCAGTTGGTTGCGCCAGGCACCCAGGATCTTGCGAAAATGCGCCTTTTGTTGGTCATTCATGTACTCCTCACCCGGCTTTTCCTGGTAAGGCGCGACACCCGCAATGGCCAGGGGGCCCAGAGATTTCCTGTTTTCGCCTGTTGGCATGCCCTGTCTCCTAATTCAGCACGCTACCCGTGCCATCCATAAATTGAGGGCGACATCTATAGCAGAAGGGTAACGGGTAAGCAAACGAGCCGTACCAATAATGTTACCCACTCCAATATTTATGCACTCCCCTCGGGTAACAGGTGACCAGATTCAAACGGGATAAACCCTTGAGCCACCATGCCTTGCACCCCAACATGGGGCCGATAGCATAAAATTTCAACCCCCGCCGCGATTGCCTGCTCAATTAGCAGACTATAGTGCGGATCTATATGGGTTGCAGGGCGCATACGGCTTATTCCGGAGTGCAACACCATGAAGAGCAGCACTGCCCTGTGGCCCGCCGCTTTCATCGCCATCAACTCGCGCAAATGCTTGGCACCACGGGCGGTGACCGCATCGGGGAAGTAGCCCATGCCAGCCTCCTCCCGCTCGTCGAGCAGGGTGACCGATTTTACCTCGATGTAACAATTGCCCTTCTCGTCATCTTCCAGCAACAGATCGATGCGACTGTTCTCTTCGCCATACTTCACCTCGGTGCGCAACCGGCTGTAACCCGCCAGCGGAGCAATGGCCTCCTGCTCGATCAGCTCCCGGGCAATCTGGTTGGCGCGCGCCGTGTTGACGCAGATAAAGTGGCCCGCCGGGCTCTCGGCGATCTCCCAGCTGTTGGGCAGCTTGCGCTTGGGGTTATCGGAAGTGGAGTACCAGACCCGGGTGCCCGGATCGGCACAACCGGTCATGGCACCGGTGTTGGCGCAGTGGATGGTGATCACCTCGCCATTGGCCAGTTCGACATCGGTCAGAAAGCGCTTGTAGCGGGCAATAAGCTGCCCGGATTGCAGCGGCGGATCGAATATCACGGGTTCGCCCTCCGCGCGTCTTCTTTTACCCGGGCGCGCAGCGGCCAGCAGGCAAGCGGCTCGTAGCGCACCCCGTCCGGGGTCGAGATGGATTGATAGAGGCAGAACTCATCGGCCTGCAGCAGAAAATTTGGGGCAGGCAGGGTGGCTGGCGCCTCACCCGCCTTGCGCGACAGGGTGACATGGGGGCGATAACCCTGCTCGCCATTGCCAAGGCGCAACTTCTCGCCGTGGCGGCGCAGCGCCTTCGCCAGCACGGTCAGCTCGTTGGGCCACTCCTTCGGGCCAATCCAGGCGGCCTTGGCCCGGCTGAACCAGCCGGTCTCATCCAGCCTGATGGAGAGCGGCGGACAGTGCTGACGCTCCACGGCGGCGATCAGGCGGCGGGTGGTCAACTCGTCCGCTTCCCCCAGAAAGGCGAGGGTCAGATGAAGGTTGGCTTGCGGCACCGGCTGACCGGGCCAGGGCTGCTGATCGCGCCAGACGATGAGCTCGGGAGCGAGCTCCTTGACGGGCAGGGCAAAGAAGAGTTTGGCCATGTGGTGATAATGCCTTTTTCACGCTCATTGGATGGGCCCATTCTATGGCAGCCATCCGGCCATGTCTCGCCACCCTCCCACCCGAGTGGCCATCTGCGCACATCCACTCACGGTGGCGCGGGTGGCTGTGGCAGAATAGGCGCCGTTTTACCGATTGCTACAGAAGGTGCTCATCGCTTTGCCCCAGCTCCCCATCGTTTCGGTATTGCCCGAACTCTTTGCCGCCCTCGACAGCCACACCAGCGTGATCCTGCAGGCGCCCCCCGGCGCGGGCAAATCGACCCTGCTGCCGCTGGAGCTGGTGCGTCAGAACCGGCTGCCCGGCCGCATCATCATGCTGGAACCAAGGCGCCTGGCTGCGCGCAATATCGCCACTTTTCTGGCGCGCCAGCTGGGGGAGAAGGTGGGCGAGCGCATCGGCCTGCGAGTGCGTGGCGAGAGCCACACCAGCTCAGCGACCCGGCTAGAGATCGTCACCGAAGGCGTGCTGACCCGGATGTTGCAGCAAGACCCTGAGCTGAATGGCGTCTCGCTGGTCATCTTCGATGAGTTCCACGAACGCAGCCTGCACGCCGATACCGCATTGGCCTTCGCCATCGAGAGCCAGCAGGGATTACGCGATGACCTCAAGCTACTGGTGATGTCCGCTACCCTGGATGGCATGGCACTCGAGACCTTGTTGCCGGATGCCCCTGTGATTCGCTCCGAAGGGCGCGGCTTTCCCATCGACTACCACTACCGCCCCGCCAACCGCCAGCAGTGGCTGGAGCCGCAAGTCGGCGCCGTGGTACTCGAGGCGCTGGCCGATCAAGATGGCAGCCTGCTGGTCTTTCTGCCGGGACAGGGTGAGATCGAGCGGTTGGCGCAGTGGTTGGCAGACAAACTGCCGGACGACGTGACCCTCGCCCCCCTCTACGGCCGCCTCGACATGGCGGCGCAGCAGGCAGCCATCGAACCGGCGCCTGCGGGCCGCCGTAAGCTGGTGCTCACCACTAATGTGGCGGAGACCTCCCTCACCATTGAGGGGATTTCGGTGGTGATCGATAGCGGGCTGGAACGACGGGCCTCCTTTGATCTGAAAAGCGGTGTCACCCGACTGGAGACCCGCCAGATAGCCAAATCCTCCGCCACCCAGCGGGCAGGCCGCGCCGGTCGCCTCGGCCCCGGTATCTGCTACCGGCTCTGGAGCAGCGAGGTGCAGGAGCGGCTCGCCGAGCAGAGCCCGCCAGACATCCTCACTCAGGAGCTGACCGGCCTGCTGCTGGACGCCGCCCAGTGGGGGGCAAAGGTGGAAGATCTACCGCTGCTGGACATGCCGCCGGCTGCGGCCGTCGCCAGCGCCCAGCGGCTGCTGGTGGCCCTTGGCGCCATGAAGCCGGAGGGTGAGCAACAACTCACTCCCGCTGGCCGCGCCATGGCCGCCTTCGGTACCCATCCCCGGCTCGCCCGCATGCTGCTTCGCGCCCGCGAGCTGGAAGCTGAAGGTCTGACAGGGATTGTCGCCGATGCTGCTTATCTGGTGGCGTTGCAGGAAGAAGATCTGCGAGGATCGGAGCGCCTCTCTGTGCTGTTCCACCGCCGTCAAAACGCCCTGCGCCAGAGCGCTGCCCGCTGGTTTGAACGGCTTGGCGCCCGCCCTGCCAATGCACAGGGCCAGTGGCTGGGGCTGCTCTGCGCCCTCACCTGGCCGGATCGCATCGGCAAGCTGCGCAGCGGCAGTCGTTATCAACTCAGTGGTGGGGTGAGCTGCGATCTGGTAGAAGGTCATCCCTGTCAGGGACAAGGGGCCCTTATCGCCATCGAGATGGGGCAGAATGATCGCGGCAGCCGCATCTTTATCGCCGAACCGGTCGAGCTGGACGAACTGGTACGCCTGCTGCCTGAACTGGTGAGCGAACGGCAGTGGTTCGACTGGGATGAGCGGGAAGAGCGGGTGCGCGC
Organism: Aeromonas sp. 102P; assembly: GCF_051920345.1. Classification (NCBI taxonomy): domain Bacteria; kingdom Pseudomonadati; phylum Pseudomonadota; class Gammaproteobacteria; order Aeromonadales; family Aeromonadaceae; genus Aeromonas; species Aeromonas sp. 102P. The sequence continues at coordinate 4,442,189 of NZ_JBQBCZ010000001.1, forward strand.
CGAGCGCCAGCAGGTGATCGGCGAGCTGGTGCTGAACCAGCGACCGCTGACCGAACTCTCTGACGAGCAGAAAGGGCGCTGCCTGCTACAAGGCATTCGCCGCAAGGGGCTGCATGCGCTGCCGTGGGACGAGAGCAGCGAAGGGCTGCTGGCCCGTCTGCGCTGCGCCCATGAGTGGCTGCCTGATGAGGAGTGGCCAGCCATGGATGACGACAGCCTGCTGGCCGACCTAGAACAGTGGCTGCTGCCAGCGGTGAGCGGCATGACCCGGCTGGAGCAGCTGAAGAGGCTCAATATGAGCGACATCCTGCGCCAATCCCTGCCCTGGCCGTTGCCCAAACGGCTGGACGAGGCACTGCCGAGCCACTTTGCTGCGCCCACCGGCAGCCGGGTGCGGATCCGCTATCAGCCGGGGCAGGCACCGGTGATCCCGGTACGCATTCAGGAGATGTTCGGGCAAGGCTCGACCCCCTGCGTGGCCGATGGCCGGGTGCCGCTGGTGGTGGAGCTGCTCTCCCCCGCCCAGCGACCGCTGCAGATCACCGCCGATCTGGCCGCCTTTTGGGCTGGCTCTTACGAGCAGGTGAAGAAAGAGATGAAGGGGCGCTATCCCCGCCACTACTGGCCGGACAATCCGCTGGAGGCGATGCCGACCAAAGTCACCAAAAAGAAGATGGGCATCTAGGTTCGGCGGGTTAATCCCGCTCGAACGTTCGCGAATGCGACATAACAAGTAGAAAGGAAAGCAAAGAGGATTTATGGCAACCCAACGACGCAAGCGTGCCCCCAAGAAGGCAGCGCCCAAACGCACCATCTGGCGCAAGCTGTTCTGGCTTGGCTTCAAGCTCTCGCTGGTGGTGGCGGCCTTTATGGTGGTGTTTGGCATCTACCTCGATACCAAGGTGCGCGAGCGCTTCGATGGCGAGAAGTGGCAGCTGCCGGTGATGGTCTACAGCCGTCCGCTGGAGCTCTACCCCAGCCAGCGCCTGTCGCGGGACCAGATGCTGCGCGAGCTCAACATGCTGAGCTACAAGCAGGTGCGCCAGCCTCACACACCGGGTGAATACACCATCAATGGCAACCGCATCGAGCTGATTCGCCGTCCCTTCGAGTTCTATGACGGCGCCGACGGAGCCCGTGGCCTGCGCCTCACCTTCAACGGCCCGCGTCTTGAGGGGATCCAGTCGCTGGAGAACCAGCGCCAGCTCGGTTACGCCCAGATGGACCCTGTGCTGCTCGATCGCCTCAATACCGAGGATCGGGAAGATCGCCTGCTGGTTCGCATCGCCGAGGTGCCCGACAGCCTGCTGGTGACCCTGCTCACCACCGAAGATCGCGACTTCTACCAGCATGGCGGTGTCTCGCCGGTGGCCATCATGCGCGCCATGTTCGCCAACCTGATCGCGGGTCGCACCGTGCAGGGGGGCAGTACCCTGACCCAGCAGCTGGCCAAAAACTTCTTCCTGACCCGTGAACGCAGCCTGTGGCGAAAACTGCAGGAAGCCTATATGGCGGTGCTGATCGACTATCGCTACAGCAAGGACGAGATCCTGGAGTCCTACCTCAACGAGGTCTATCTGGGGCAGAACTTCTCGCAAGGGGTCTATGGTTTCGGCCTCGCCTCCTACTTCTACTTCGGCATTCCGGTCAACGAGCTGGATATCGATCAGGTCGCCCTGCTGGTCGGTCTGGTGAAAGGCCCCTCCTATTACGACCCATGGCGCTTCCCGGAGCGGGCCAAGACCCGCCGCGATCTGGTGCTGAAGCTGCTGATGGATCACGGCAGCCTGACCCAGGCCGAATATGAGCTGGCCAGCCGCCAGCCCCTCGGCATCATCGCCCGTGGCCAGATGAGCTATGGCCGCACACCGGCCTTTATGGGACTGCTCAAGCGGGAGATCCAGAGCCGCTTCGGCGCCGATCTGCTCAAGCAGTCCGGCCTCAAGATCTTCACCAGCCTCGACCCCATCGCCCAGCATGCGGCCGAGCGGGCGGTCGAATCGGGCCTCGCCGATATCGAGAAGCTGCGCGGCAAGAAGAAGCTGGAGGCGGCCATGGTGGTCTCCGACTGGCACAAGGGCGAAGTAGTGGCGCTGGTGGGTGGCCGCGATCCCCGCTACGCCGGGTTCAACCGGGCGCTGGATGCCCGCCGCCAGATCGGCTCGCTGGTGAAACCGGCGGTCTACCTGACCGGTCTCTCCAACGGCCTGACCCTGGCGACCCCACTCAAAGATCAGCCGATCCGTATTCGCGGTCAGGATGGCCAGGTCTGGACACCGCAAAACTACGATCGCAAGTTCCGCCAGAGCGTGCCGCTGATGGATGCGCTGGCCAGCTCACTCAACGTGCCGACCGTCAATCTGGGTCTGCAGGTGGGGCTGGAGAAGGTTGTCGACACCCTGCACAAGCTGGGAGTCCAGCAGGAGATCCAGCCCTATCCGTCGCTGGTGCTGGGGGCGGTGGCCCTCTCCCCGCTGGAGGTGAACCAGATGTATCTGCCCATCGCCAATCAGGGGCTGACCCAGCCGCTGTCGGCCATTCGCGCCGTAGTCAACGGTGATGGCAGCCTGCTCTATCAGCATGATCAGACCGCCAAGCGGGTCACCGACCAGCAGGCAAGCTGGCTGACCCTGTTCGCCATGACCAAGACGGTGAGTCAGGGTACGGCCCGCGCCCTCAGTGCCAAGTTCCCCGGCGCCACCATGGCGGCCAAGACCGGCACTACCAACGAGCTGCGCGACTCCTGGTTTGCCGGGATGGACAACAACGAACTGGTCAGTATCTGGGTCGGTCGCGACGACAACACCCCGGCAGGTTTGACCGGTGCCAGCGGAGCCCTGCAGCTCTTTAGCGGCTACATGAGCCAGCGCGGCGTCAACAGTCTGGGACTGAAGATGCCGGAAGGGGTCACCTGGGCCAACTTCTCCCGCGCCAGCGGCACCCGCGTCGCCAGCGACTGCCCGGGCAGCCTGCAGGTGCCGGCCAAAGCCTCCACCATGGGCTCCCCGGCCGGCTGCGCCAGCAGTGCGACGCCACGCAGTGCGCTGGATGACTGGTTCGGCGGTTTCTTCAACTAGATCAACGACACGGGCAGCGCAGGCTGCCCGTTCACTATGCTGCTGACAAGGAAACACCATGACCTTTCCGCTGTTTGACGCCATCCACCATGTGGCCATCATCGCCAGCGATTACCCACGCTCGCGCCACTTCTACCACGAGGTGCTGGGGCTGCCCATCATCGCCGAGACCCTGCGCGAAGCGCGCCAGTCATGGAAACTGGATCTGGCCCTGCCGGACGGCAGCCAGCTGGAGCTGTTCAGCTTCCCCTCACCTCCCGAGCGCCCCTCCAGGCCCGAGGCGTGCGGCCTGCGCCATCTCGCCTTTCGGGTCAGCGATCTTGACCGGGTCATCGCCCACCTGCTGGCCCATCAGGTCGAGGTAGAGCCGGTGCGGGTGGACGAGCTGACCGGCAAGCGCTTTACCTTCTTCGCCGACCCCGACGGCCTGCCGCTGGAGCTCTACGAAGCGCCGCGCTTAGCCTGAGTCGGTCAAACAGTCGGCCAAACAAAAAGCCGCTCGGTTGCAACCGGGCGGCTTTTCTTATTGCTTCAGGTTATCAGGCGGTAGTCAGCATAACGACAGCCAGCGCCATCACCATCATGCCAGCCCAGCCGATGGGCTTGAGCCGCTCACCGAAGAAGAGCAAACCGCCCAGCGCCGTACCGACGATGCCGATAGCCCCCCAGGTGGCGTAGGCAACAGCCAGGTCAATCTGGCCGCCACTTACCGCTTCCGAGAGCAGGGTAAAGGCGCCGAGTACCAGCATGATCCCCAGGAATCCCCACCCCTTGTAACGAAACCCCTTGGAGCGGTTGATGGCCATGTTGGCGCCGATATCGATCAGTGCGGCACCCAGTACAATCACAAACGGACTCATGCTGTGGCCTCCGCTTCTACTGACTTGTCTGCGGGCTCATCATGGGTCTCCCCCATGGTCACCATAACAATCCCCACTATCGCGAGAGCCAGGCCAATCAGCTCCTGAACGGTCACATCGTAACCAAGGAACATGACCGACACTATGGTGATCAAGGTGATCCCGAGCCCCTCCCAGAGCGCAAACGCAATACCAATGGAGATTGTTTTGGCGGCTTTCGCCAGCAACCAGTACGAGAAACCGATCAACAGCCACATCGGGATGTAATTCATCCAGCCAGCCCCCTGCTCGGGGATCATGGCCATGCTGGAGGTACCGGCGACCTCGGTCACGATGGCGCCGGTCAAAAACAGCCGGGCCAGAAACATACGACTTAATAACATATAAGATGCCTTTGTTGCTTCGACGGGAGAGATGGTAAACGGGGAGAAGCAACTCGCGACAATCGCTCAGCGTCGATTATTCCGACGCTGCAGGTTTGCCTTGCCTTGGTTCGGCACGCTAAGGTGATGGTGAAAAACTCCGCCACAGCCTGTAAAAGATGAAGCTATATCAAATAGAACTCTTTGTAGAGTCCGCCAATAGCGGCTCTATTGCCAACACCGCCCGTCGCCTCGGCAAAAGCCGCAGCGCCGTCAGCACCTCCATCGCGGCGCTGGAAGTTGAGCTTGGCGTCGAACTTTTTGAACGAGGTGCCAATCAGAGTCGCCTGACCGAGATCGGTGAGCTGGTGCTGGATGATTGCACCCGCCTGCTGCAGGCAGCCAACAGCCTGCAGCAGAAGTGCAAACATTACGCCTCGGGGGCCGAAGTGGCGCTGCGAGTCGCCCGCGATGACGCGATTCCCGAACCGGTGTGGCGCGAGATGCTGGCCAGCCTGCACAATCAGTTTCCCGGCACCAGTATCTCGCTAGTGCTCGCCTCTCCGCCCGAACTGCCGGCGCTGGTGGAAGAGGGATTCGTCGATGCCGCTTTTGGCCTTATCACAGAAGATCAGGAGCGCAGCGGCCTCAATATCGACGTGCTCAACCCGATCCGCACCCTGATGGTGGTGGCACCCAGCCATCCGCTGGCCGGACTGAAGCGGGTCAAACAGCAGGATCTGACCGATCACACCCAGGTTACCCTCTCGTATGTAGATGAATTTTCGGTAAAAAGCCTGTTGCCAGTAGGGGGCCAGCATATCGGCCTCTCCAGCTTCGAGTTGATGCGCAATGCGGTGCTGGACGGACTGGGCTGGGCGGTGCTCCCCTCGCCACTGATCCAGAGCCAGCTGCGACAAGGCTCCCTGCTGACTCTGAAACACAAGTTCAGCCTGCAGTGGCGGGATTACGGGGTCTATCTGGCGGAAAACGCCTATCACGGCAAGGTGTTGGCCTGGTTGAAGAAGTCGATCCAGGGGTATCTGGAACCTTTCGAGTAGCGATAAAGAGGCGGAGCCAGCTCACGATATCTACTTATCCTGATGATCCGAGAGGATGTGATCGTGCATACTGTTCACATACTCATTGAGCGCCGGAGGCGTAACCGATATGAGCAGTGCCCAAGACAAGGACGATATCTTGCTGGACGACGACATCATCGAACTCGATGATGAGGAGGTCGTGGTCCCCAAGGCACTCAACCCATGGCAAGTGCTGATCGTGGATGATGAGCCGGATATCCATCATGCCACCCGCCTGGCCCTCTCCAACATTCACTACAAATCCCGTCCGCTGGAGCTGCTCAATGCCTACAGCGGCGCCGAAGCTGGCCGCATGCTGGAGGCCAATCCCAGGATTGCACTTATCCTGCTCGATGTAGTGATGGAGACCGAAGACGCAGGTCTGCGGCTGGTGCACCGGATCCGCAACGAAATGCACAACTCGCTGGTGCGGATCGTGCTGCGTACCGGCCAACCCGGCCAAGCCCCCGAGCAGCGGGTGATCCTCGATTACGACATCAATGACTACAAGACCAAGACCGAGCTGACGGTACAAAAGCTCTACACCACTGTCATCGCATCCCTGCGTTCATACGAAACCCTCAGTGCCATCGACAAGAGCCGTCAGGGGCTCGGCAAAATTCTGGAAGGAGCGGGCGATCTCTACCATCTTCATTCACTCAAGGAGTTTGCCTCCGGCGTGCTGAAACAGATCAGCGCCATTCTCGATGTGGGCACCGAAGGGGCTATCTGTGCCGAGCGCCGTCCCGGCGAACAGGGGCTGGAGATCCTCGCCGCTACCGGCGACTACGAGACTCTGCTGGATGATGGCAAGATCACCGACTTCCCCACCCTCAATGACTCGGTCATGAAGGCACTGGCGGCGCGCTGCAACCGCTTTGAACACCCGCAGGACTCCCTCTATATCGCAGCCCAGAATGGTCGCGAGTTCGTGCTGAGTTTTACCCCGACCCAGCCTCTCGATCCCCTCGAGTGCGATCTGCTGGATGTCTTCTGCCAGCGCATCTCGGCGGCCTACGACAACCTCTATCTCTACAACCAATTGCTGCGCGCCCAGGAGGCCACCGTGGTGGCGCTAGCGGCGCTGGCGGAGTTTCGCGACTCCGATACCGGCGAGCATGTCTTGCGGGTGCAGAAGCTCTCGGATGCCATCGTGGCCGAATTGAAGCAGATGGCGGCCTATCCCGAGCAGCTGACTCCGGAGTTTGTCGAGATGATCGGCATGGCCTCCATTCTGCACGATGTGGGCAAGGTGGGCACCCCGGATCATATCCTGCACAAGCCCGGCCGTTTCGACCCGGAAGAGCGGGCCATCATGGAGCAGCATGCCGGCATCGGCGCCAATATCCTGCACAAGGCGGGCGAAATGGTGGAGGGAACCAGCTACCTCTCTCTCGGCGCCGAAATCGCCCGGGGCCACCACGAGCATTTCGATGGCAAGGGCTATCCGCAGCAGCTGGCTGGTCAGCAGATCCCGCTGTCGGCGCGGATTGTGGCGGTAGTCGATGTATTCGATGCCCTACTCAGCAAGCGCCCCTACAAGGAGCCCTGGACGCTGGCGCAGACCATGGTGTATATCCAGTCACGCTCCGGCACCCAGTTTGACCCTCATGTAGTGACAGCCCTGTCGCGACTGGTCAACGAATCGAGACTCCCCTACTCGCTCTGACCCTTTTTGCTCGCAACTCTACATGCCCTGCCGGTGACCTTGCTCACCGGTAGGGGCATCAAAACAGCTGTTTTGTTGCATCCTGCACACATCAACGCGCCGCAAACAGGAAACATCCCCCTTCTTTGTTAGCGATAGCCGCTGAAATATGGTCATTTAACATCACATCGCTATAATATCGGCCTGCAAACCTGATACTAACAACGAAGGAATTATCATGAGCCTGAACCTGGTACCGGCTGGCAAGAGCCTGCCCGACGATATCTATGTCATCATCGAAATCCCGCAGAATGCCGACCCGATCAAATACGAAGTCGACAAGGACAGCGGTGCTATTTTCGTCGATCGCTTCATGTCTACCCCGATGTTCTATCCGTGCAACTACGGCTACGTGAACGCGACTCTCTCTCTGGATGGTGACCCCGTCGACGTACTGGTTCCGACCCCCTACCCGCTGCTGGCCGGCTCCGTCATTCGCTGCCGTCCGGTTGGCGTGCTGAAGATGACCGACGAATCAGGCGAAGATGCCAAGATCGTTGCCGTACCGCACTCCAAGCTGACCAAGCAGTACGACCACATCCAGGATGTGAACGATCTGCCGGAACTGCTGAAAGCCCAGATCCAGCACTTCTTCGAGCGCTACAAAGAGCTGGAAGCGGGCAAATGGGTCAAGGTGGAAGGTTGGGGCGACAAGGCCGCTGCCGAAGCCGAGATCAAAGCCTCTGCCGAGCGTTACGCTGCCAAGTAAGCATCACTCGGCTTGTAAAAAAGGCGCCTTATGGCGCCTTTTTTGTCGGTGTTTGCGGCAGCTGACCGGCTGCATCTCCGGCAGGATTGCCCTGAATGTATATTTCACGGCCATCTTTCTGGTAGGGACGATAGTAATCACCGCCACAGCGATAGCCGCCGCCAAGCTGGCTCATCAGCTCGCAGTTGACTGGCAACACCTCCAGCCACTTGATGGCCTGCTGATAGCGCAACCACTCCTGCCATTCGTGCTCGCGTGCCAGCTGATCACGCAGGGCAAAGGTATCCGCAATGGACATCCCCTTGTTGACGATCACTTGACCCGCCATGGCTGGCAGGCTGAGCAGCCCAAACAGCACTATGATCCAAGGCTTCATAACCCCTCCAGAGTGACTTAATTTCACAATTAAATTAAAAGTCACATCAATCTGTTATCCAGATCACAAAACGAAACATCACCAAAGTGGTTCCGGCTCACCTAGTTGTTAATTATCGTCCACGGCAGGAAGCACCACCATGAAGCTGACCCCCGCGCTGTTGCTCAGCCTCACTCTCAGCACCACCCTTGGCGCCACAAGCAACGCCAGCGAGATCAACATGAGCTGGCAGTGGCAATCCACCGATGGCCAGCGCAAGCACTTCCAGCTGACCACCGACGATCAGGTGATGGCCGCCAGTCGCCACGAGATGAGCCTGCTGAAAGCTTCCCTCACCAATCCGCTGGAGACGCTTTACGCCTACATCAGCCCGCGGCTCTACAACAGCATCAACCTGATCAATCAGAGCAGCCCCGAGACCGCTACCAAATTTCGCAATCTGGAGCAGGCCTTCACCCTGCGGGACGACAGCATGGAGTCGATGCTGTTCTGGCAAGCCTACCAGCAGTATCAGGAGGATGCCTTCTACCAGATGAGGGTGATCCCCTGCGTCCATCCTGCCAATCGCAAACTGCCTTGCGTGCGACCCGATTACTCCCAGCTCTTCTACCACTTCAAGGGGCATCTCAAGCCGCTGGCGCAGCAGTTTGCCGCCAAGGATCTCGCCACCAGCGTCAGCCTGCTGCAGGAGTGGCTGAACGCCATTCCCACCCAGCCGGAGCAGCTGGATCACTTCGCACCGCCACTGCAGGCGCTGCAGGATAACAAGGCCGACAGCGATGAGAAGGCGCTGCTGATGGCCAGTCTGCTGGCGGAGCTGGCCCCGCAATATGTGCTCAGCATCATCTACCCGGATATCAGCATCGGCAGCGTCTCCCCTGCCTGGCTGGCCATTACGGCAGACAGTGGCGTACCCGGTGATGTGGTGGTGATCAACAATCAGCGCCATGTGCTGCTGACCGGGTCGTCCCTGCTGGCCCAGCAGATGACCATGGCCAAGATCCCCCTCATCAGCGAGTCGCTCTACTGACGCAGACAGCTCAGACCAGCAGCCAATTCATTGATTTTTATCGATGTCATGCCATCCTAGCCGCCCTTGCCAGCCAACCTCCTGACTGGCGGGGCGCCGACGCTTCTGAATTGCGATCTTATTTAACACTTTTTAAACAGATCCGATCAGTTTAGGATGAAGCTCGCCCATTCCCTCAATCCGAAACTCGTTATAACATAACAAATGGAGTGTCATCAGGATGAAACATCTGGTACTTACTTTGGCGCTGCTGCCATCTCTGGTCTTTGCTCACAACGTCAAGGATGGCAACCCGGTGCCGCTGGTCAATATCAGCGACAAGGGTGAGCTGGTACTGAACGGCAAGGATATCGGCTACCAACCGTGGCAGAGCACCTCGCTCACCGGCAAGGTATTCCTGATCCAGCATATTGCCGGTCGCTCCAGTGCCAAGGAGCTGAACGCCCCGATGATCGAGGCGATCAAGGCCGCCAAGCTGCCCCATGACAAGTATCAGACCGTCACCGTCATCAACAGCAATGACGCCATCTGGGGCACCTCCGGCTTCGTGAAGAGCAGCGCCGAGGACAGCAAGAAAGAGTTCCCCTGGTCCGCCATGGTGCTGGATGCCAAGGGCATGGCGCGCAACGCCTGGGATCTGACGCCGGAAAGCTCGGCGATCATCCTGCTGGATAAAGAGGGCAAGGTGCTGTTTGCCAAAGATGGCCAGCTCGATGCCAACAACATTGCTACCGTGATGGGGCTCATCAAGTCCCATCTCTAAGTCAGAGAGAAAGGGCGCTGATGGCGCCCTTTCCATAAGGGTCTATGGGTCGTATCAAGCTGAAAATCTGGATCTTGCTGCTGGGCTGGTTATGGCTGCAGCCTGCCCTTGCCCGGCATCAGCTTGAATCCGCCCTGCCCGGCCACGACGACCATCACTGTCTGGTCTGTGCCCTCCATCTGGATGGCAAGCAGGTCATCACCGCTACCCCCTATTGTTTCCCCGGTTCGACCTCTGTTCTGCCCGCTGTTGCAACCATGCAACACTCGGTGGATACCGCCACGCTTCACAGCTATGCCATCCGTGCGCCGCCCGCCTCTGCTTTTCTCTATCCCTTTGTTTAATTTCGCTATTTGTTTTGAAAAAGGATTAAAGATGAAAGCAGTTACTCTGTTGCTGGCCGCAGCGGCCTTTGGCGCACACGCAAATCACGACGAACACGAGAGCCACAGCCACGGCGCCCACGAGCATGGCCACGGCCACCTCAATCTGGTGGTCGATGGCGACCAATTGATGATCGAGCTGCAGGCACCCGCAGCCGATCTGGTGGGCTTCGAGCACGCAGCCAAGAGCGATGAAGAGAAGGCGCAGTATGCCAAAGCGGTCGCCCGCCTCCAGCAGCCTGACGCCCTGTTTCGCTTCGACCCGGCCGCTGGCTGCAAACTGACCCAGCAGGAGCTGCAAGCCGCCAAAGAAGAGCATGATCACGACCACGACCATGACCATGACCATGACCATGACAAGGCTGCCAGCGACAAACATGAAGACCACCATGATCATGACGAAGCGGGTCACGCCGATATGGGCGCCATGTACACCTACACCTGCGCCACCCCGGCCAAACTGACCGGCCTTGAGGCGACCCTGTTCAGCGTCTATCCGAGCCTTGAGAAGCTGAGCGTGCAGGGGATCCTGCCCACCGGCCAGACCGCTGGCGAGCTGACCCCGTCCGCCAACAAGCTGAGCTGGTAACGCCATGAAAAAAGCCGTGGTTGAGATCCGCGATCTGGCCTTTGCCTGGCCAGGTGGCGACGCTGTACTCGATCTGCCCGCCCTCACCATCCGCGAGGGTGAGCGGGTCTTTATCAAGGGCCCGTCGGGCTCCGGCAAGTCGACCCTGCTCGGGTTGCTGGCCGGGATCCAGACCGCCAACCACGGCACCCTGGAGGTGCTGGGCCAACCATTGGCCCGGCTCTCTGGCCGTGCCCGTGACCACTTCCGGGCGGCCAATCTGGGTTATATCTTCCAGCAGTTCAATCTGCTGCCTTTTCTCTCGGTGCAGGACAACGTGACCGCTGCACTCACCTTTTCGCCCGCCAAACGGGCTCGCCTGCAAGGGAGTCCGGAGCAGGAGGCGCGCCGTCTGCTGGCGGAGCTGCAACTGCCGGATGAGGCGCTGCATCGCCCCGTCCATGCCCTCAGCATTGGCCAGCAGCAGCGGGTTGCCGCCGCACGGGCGCTGATCGGCTCGCCGCCACTGGTGATCGCCGACGAGCCCACCTCGGCCCTCGACACCGACAACCGGGCGGCCTTTATCAAGCTGTTGTTCGAGGAGTGCGACAAGCAGGGCTCGACCCTGATCTTCGTCAGCCACGACCCTTATCTCGAACCCCTGTTCCCGCGGGTAGAAAACCTGCAACAGCTCAACCGGAGGGCATCATGCTAAAGCTCGCCCTGCAAAGTCTCTGGGCCCGCCGACTCACCGCCGGGCTCACCCTGTTGGCCGTCGCCATCAGCGTCACCCTGCTACTCGGGGTGGAGCGGGTGCGCACCCAGGCCCGCGAAAGCTTCTCCAACACCGTCTCGGGAACCGATCTCATCGTCGGCGCCCGCTCCGGTCAGGTTAACCTGCTGCTCTACTCGGTGTTTCGCATCGGCAACCCCACCAACAACGTGGGGTGGGACTCCTATCAGGCCATCAAGCAGAAACCGGGCGTCGCCTGGACCATCCCGCTCTCCCTTGGCGACTCCCACAAGGGATTTCGGGTGCTCGGCACCAATGGCGACTACTTCACCCACCTGAAGTACGGTCAGCAGCAGTCGCTGCAACTGCGGGAAGGGCGGCCGTTCGAGACGCCGTTTGAAGCTGTACTCGGCGCTCAGGTGGCCGAGAAGCTCGGCTATCACCTCGACCAATCCATCGTCATCGCCCACGGTGCTGGCAACACCTCGTTCAGCCAGCACGACAATCTGCCGTTCAAGGTGGTGGGTATTCTGGCGCCGACCGGCACGCCCATTGATCGCACCATCCATGTGCCGCTGGCGGGGATAGAGGCGATCCATCTGGGCTGGGATACCGGCCGCCACAGCAAGAACGTGACGCCGGAGCAGGCGCTGGCGCAGGATCTCACCCCGAAAACCATCACCGCCTTTATGGTGGGACTGAGCAACCGGATCCTGGCGTTCCAACTGCAACGCAGCGTCAACACCTATCCCAAAGAGCCGCTGATGGCGATCCTGCCGGGGGCCGCCCTGCAGGAGCTGTGGAGCCTGATGAGCGTGGCGGAAACCGCGCTGTCGGTGATCGCCGGTTTTGTGGTAGTCGCGGGCCTGATAGGCATGCTGACTACCCTGCTGGCGGGGCTTAACGAGCGGCGCCGGGAGCTCGCCATATTGCGATCCCTCGGCGCGGGCCCTGCCCACCTGTTCCTGCTGCTGGCGCTGGAAGCGATGGCGCTGACCACGGTCGGTATCGCTCTCGGGGTTGCCGTGCTCTATCTGGGACAGGGGCTTGCCTCGCCCTGGCTGCTCAGCCACTATGGCCTGCAACTGAGTCTGGGGCTGCCGAGCGCCTATGAGTGGCAGTTGCTGGGGGTAGTGTGGCTGGCAGGCATGGTGATTGGCCTGCTCCCTGCTGCCCGCGCTTACCGCTACAGCCTGAGCGATGGTATGAGCATTCGCGTCTAGCGAGACGCCCAAAATAGAAACAGAAGGACAGATGATGAAGTGGAAAATTGTGGCGCTGCTCGCCAGCCTGCTGGTGCTGCCCGCCCTGGCTGCCGATTACAAGACCATCGACTGGGATGTACTCATTCCGGAAGGGGAAAAACTGCTGCCACCGCCCCAGGTCAATCACGAAGATCCCATGTCGGTGCCGCAACCGGTGGGCGGGGTGAACAAGAATCTGGACAACCAGGATCTGCGCATTCCGGGCTTCGTGGTGCCACTGGAGGGGGATGCCAAGAAGATCACCGCCTTCCTGCTGGTGCCCTACTTCGGCGCCTGCATCCATGTGCCGCCGCCCCCCACCAATCAGGTGATCTATGTGAGCTACCCCAAGGGTGCGCCGGTGGATGATCTGTGGGATGCCATCTGGGTGAAGGGCAAGATGCGCACGGTCAGCTCCAGCCACGAGATGGCCACCGCCTCCTACTCGATGGAAGCGGTCGAGGTGAGCGTCTACGAGGAGTAATCCTCCCGTTGCAAAAAAAGCGGTCTCCACGGAGGCCGCTTTGTTATCTTGGTATCCCGGTTGGAGTAACATTCAGCTCCAGAACCTGTGCGAATGGAGTCAGCATGGCAGACCTCCCCCCCCCGAAAAAAGAGAGTTCGATCCTGAGCAGCCAGGAGCAGACCCTGCGTCTGGCCCGCAGTCGCGGTATCGACGGCATGCTCACCCGCAACACCGACAGCACCTTCGAACAGCGCGCCACCTTTCGCCATCTGGCGGATCAGGCCGCCCGCCAGCGCAATCTGGAAGCCATCATGGTGATGGCCTCCCGCCACTGCGAAGAGACCGCGGCTGGCGGCGAGATGGACAGCGACTGGCTGACCCGCTTCCTGCAACTGGCGGAAGATATCAGCATGGTGCCGATGCAGCAGCTGTGGGGGCGGATCTTCGCGCTGGAAGTCGCCACCCCGGGCCGCTTCTCCATTCGGGCGCTCGCCACCCTCAAAGAGATGACCCAGCGCGAGGCCCAGCTGTTTCAGCGCATCTGTTCACTGACTTGCCACTACACCGGCAGCGACGAGCAGCGATTGCTGCTGGGGCTGCACAAGGGGGCCACCCTGCTGAGTCGCGCCAAGGCAACGCGGCTCGGCCTTGGCAAATACCGGCTGCCCTACAACGCCCTGCTGCAGCTGTTTGAGCTCGGGCTGCTGCATCGCGCGGAGCTGGAGTCCGGCCCGCTGCCCGCCGATGGGGTCGAGCTGGAGTTCGGCAACCAGCGCTGGCGGCTGCAGTGCAAGCAGAACAACATCACCCTGCTCTACTACCGGCTCACCCCGGTGGGCAACGAGCTTGCCCAGCTGCTGCAAGAGTCGCCACTGGAGGAGTACCTGCAGGATCTGAAAACCGTGCTGGTGCAGGGGATCCAGATTGAAGTGATGCAGCTCGTCAGCGCCCCCTCCTCACCCGCTCCCGACCCTCTCCCCTGATCTCTGGCGGGGCAGCTGATGCCCCGTCGGTTCATGGCTCCTTCGCATCAAGCTGCTGGCTCCAAGCTTATGGGCTTGTCCAGAATAGGTTGCAAATTGCAGATGCCGCAGAGGCACACCCCGTCAGATCCGTTGCATATTGCAAACAACCACGCGTTTTTCCTCTCCAAACCTCGCTAATAACACATCAATCATTAGTTTTTGCCAGCTGGCCCGCCCTTTGCACATGTCTTGATGCAGATCAAAATTTAACCACCACGGCTCGGGAGCAAGGCCATGAGAATCAATCAACCGGTTACCCAAAGAGAACGTCTCTATCCAGACCACCAGAGCCTGATCTCCACCACGGATCTGGAGAGCCGCATCACCTACGCCAACGATGAGTTTTGCGAGATAGCAGGCTTCTCGCTCGACGAGCTGAAGGGGGAACACCACAATCTGGTGCGCCATCCTGACATGCCGAAACAGGCCTTTGCCGATCTGTGGGGTCACATCAGGGATGGCAAAAGCTGGATGGGGCCGGTGAAAAATCGCTGCAAGAACGGTGACCACTACTGGGTCAGCGCCTTTGTCACCCCCATCAAGGATGCCAGTGGCCGGGTGGTGGAGTATCAGTCGGTGCGCACCGCTCCGAGCGAGGAGATCAAGCAGCGGGCCGAGAAGGTCTATGCCGACCTTCGCAACAACAAGCTGCCGCTGGCGCTCAAGTTGCCCACCTTCTCCCATACCCTGGCCATCAACCTCTGTCTGCTGCTGAGCCTGCTCGCCATGTTTGCGCTGGGCTACAGCCACGATATGAACTGGCAACTGGCGCTGGCCGCCCTGCCGCTGGCGATAGCGGCCATCACCCTGAATGCCCTCTCCCGTCGCCTCGGCAAGCTCAACAAGATGGCCCGCAGCCGCTTTGACAACCCGCTGATGCAGCTGCTCTACACCAACAAGGTGGACAACATCGCCGCCATCGAACTCTCGATGGTGATGAATCAGGCCGAGTTCAACGCCGTGCTGGCCCGTACCCAACAGACTTGCAGCAAGATCCTGCAGGCCGCCGAGGGGGATCTGCGCAACGCCGAATCCATCACCGACAACCTGCAACAGCAGCAGGCCGAAACCAATCAGGTAGCCACTGCCGTGACCGAAATGTCGGAATCCATTCGCGAGGTGTCACAAAGCTCGACTGATTCCTCCAGCCTGCTGGATGAAACGGCCGTGCTGTTCAAGAGCGGCAACAGTAGCGTGGCCGAAACCGTGGCTGCCGTGGCGGGCATGAACAGCGAACTTATCACCTCCAAGAGCGTGATCAGTGCGCTGGTCGGCCACTGCCGCGATATCGACGGCATCCTCGATGTGATCAACAACATCGCCAACCAGACCAACCTGCTGGCCCTCAATGCCGCCATCGAAGCGGCCCGGGCTGGCGAAGCGGGTCGCGGCTTCTCGGTAGTAGCCGACGAGATCCGCACCCTCGCCATCAAGACCCAATCCTCGACCAGCGAGATCCAGAAGATGATCACCGAGCTGCAAACCAGCGCCGGGGATGCAGAACAGGCGATGGAGAAGGGCTGCCAACTCTCCGAGAGCTGCCAGCAAAAAGCCTCGGCAACCGGCACCATTCTCCAGCAGATCAACGATATGCTGCAGCAGGTCGCCTCCGGCAGCGGCCAGATAGCCCAAGCGGTGCAGGAGCAGTTCCACGTCACCGCCGAGATCAACCGCAACGTGCTCAGCATCAAGACCCTGGCCGATGACTCCAGCGTTGGCAGCCAACACGCCGTGCACGGCATCACCCAGCTGGTAAACCAGTTGAGCGATCTGGACCGGCTGGTACGCCAGTTCCAGAAAGGGGCTCCGACAAGCCAAAGCCGATACGAAGTGGCCACCACCCGCGCCGTGCCGGTACGCCAAGCCAGATAACCACGACACAAACAATCACCGCAGAAAAACCCTATGGGCCCGCAGGCCCATAGGGTTTTTTAATGCCCGCCAGCAAGAGGGCGGCACTGCCACTTTCACCGTTCGATTTTCCCCAGCTCTGATGGCTGCCACCGTTGAGCGGTTATATCGCCGTCCGTTATTTATTAATTTATTGATCTTGCTCAGAAAACCGCCCGCTTCCACTTTCCACCCCAGCCCCATTCGGTAACATAGCCGCTTGGCAACCTCTCGCAGGAGTCAGCCATGAGCCAAGCCAGTGTCAAAACGCAGGTAACAAACAGCAGACTGGAGGCTGAAATTCAGGGGCGGTAGCGTAATTTTTGCTGGTTGGCGCAGAGCGCACCGAAGCCCAACAGACGAGCATGATCACCTCAACCAGAGCGGGATAAACATCGATGGGGTCGCTCAGTAAAACAAATTTGCAGATACGTATTGCGGTAAACGTTGGGCTTCACTTCGTTTAGCACCGGTCTACCATTTTTAACTAAACATACGAGATGACTTTATTTTATAAAATTTTACATTACACAAAAAACTACATGTGAACGTAACATAACTTCATAATTTTAAGTGATTTTTCATGGAGGTTAAGAGGGTGACATTGAGTTATATGGAGGCATGATTGGACTCATGTCATTGCCCATTTAACTACTATTCATTTTCTAAGATAATATGCGCAAAGTAAAGCAAGAAGGTGGATGGGAAGTACATGAGATACTTGACCCTAATCAGGTTAAGAGAATCACAAAGTACTTCTACAAAAGAAAAAGAGCACCTCGAATAGAGTTAGAGGACAAAATTTCACAACAGTTAGCAGGATATACACTTATTGAAAAAGATCTTCGAAATGTCATAGCTTGGTTATATGAAATAGACCAACTACATTTAAAAGAGAGAAGAAATATGCCTCAAATATCTCTCGACCGTAAAACTTATAATATTGTTAAGGGTTTATATGTAGCAGCATTAACATTCTATGGAAAATGCTTTACTACCTGTGAGGGAAGAAAAATAAAGTTAGAAAAAAAGTTGCTGAAAGAAAAATACTGGAAACGTCATGATGAAATCATGCATATGCGACATAATTTTGCAGCGCATAGCGGTGCGGACAGCTTTGAAGAAGTAAAGATTGCACTAGTTCTTTATCCAAACAAAAGATCAAATGAAAAACCAAAGCTGTACAGAGAGCTAATGCAGCCTGACTTTCTTGATAATCCAGACTGCCCTTTTTCAGAGGTTGTGAATGATTTAAGAACTGCAGTTTTAAATAAAATTAGGCAAATAGAAGATAAAATCTATGAGCAAGAAATTGCCCCAAAGGGCAAGGAATATTGGTATAAAAAAACCACCAAGTAAAGACCTCCCACTAAATTTATTTTCAGAGTAAATTTAACTGGAAATATCTATCATAATTACTTGAGTTACAAAAATCGCAAAGCAAGGCCTGAAATTATTAACCACTTGTAGTAACAAGTCTTAATTTCATGTACGCATGCTTACAACAATGATGAAAAACGACATGACAAATACGTTTAAATGGGTTATCCATACAACCAAAAATGCTCGTAAACTTGGGTGCAAAAAAAATTCTTTCAATGTTAACCAGAAACTACCAATAGAGTTGGCAATTGACAATAATTATGAGTTAGAACTTTGTGAAATAATCGGAGGAGAAGAACGACGTTATAAAAAAAACGCCTTGGAAATTACCGAAACTGATGCCTATAAACTTACAAAAGTTGATGGAAAAATAAAAAAAGAAAAGATCCCAGGCAATTACTTCGAAGGCCGATACAAATGGTTATCATATCAGATTTGGAGAGATATTAAATCTAGGCTTAGTGAGCTACTGCCATTGTTGCTTTGGGGACTGCTATTACCACTAACTCTCCATGTATTATCATATACCCCTCCCTCCGAGATTACACAAGCTTTAAATATTCTCATTTCTCAAAATGCAAGTAAAGCCACTGTTTTTATCTCATGCGTGGGGTTTTCATCTCTCGGAATCATTTATCTATTTATTATTGAAAAAGGGAGCCATTTAAAAAAAGCAATCGAATTATTAATGAACCAGATTTTCGGATTGATAATTTGCGCCTCATCCTTTGGCATTGCATCAGCAATAATATCTGTTGCACAATCAGATAAAAAAAACAGAAACAAATCTTTGTTTTGAAATTTTTTTACCTTTGCTAATCTGCATTCTAAGTTACTGTGGCATCAGTTTTTTAAACGAGGTAAAAAAATATCATAAAAAATTTTCAGTATCTTATTTTATTGCCTTAATAATACTCAGCACTCTTTTTTCACAATATTTCAGCAAAAATAAAGCCATCCATTATATATACAGTTCTAGTTATAACCAGACGTCGACCTCAACTCAATAGGTCCACTTATTTTTGCTACTTTAGTGCGCACTACCTTTGGTATTAATTTTCAGCCTATAAGTTCGAATAGCGTAGCGTATTTGGACAATCGAGAATAACCCCGCAGCGATATAAGCAAGAATCGGAAGATCCCCTTGTGGGGTTGCTATCGACCTCTTTGGAATGGTTCAAGGCTCGCTGGTGCCACTATAAGCTGTATTTATGGCGTTTCCGATAATGACCCAACTTTTGCTTATAGTGGCTGCCGCCAGATAATAAGCGCCTGTGGTGGTCAACTTAACGACCGCCGGGCGCTTGTTATAGGTTCTTCCGATCCAATTACAGATAGTTCCCCTGCCGCAAGGCGGTCAGCAGCTCATCCACCAGCGTATCTACCGGTTTACCGGCATTCAGCAGATGGATTTCCGGCTGCTCCGGTGCCTCATAGGCGGAGTCGATACCGGTAAAATTCGTAATTTCCCCTGCCCGCGCTTTTTTATAGAGCCCCTTGGGGTCGCGCTCTTCACAGACGGCGAGCGGCGCATCGACAAAGACTTCGACAAACTCCCCTTCACCCAAGAGGCTGCGCACCAGCGCCCGCTCGGCACGAAACGGCGAGATAAAGGCGGTGAGCACGATCAGGCCCGCATCCACCATCAGTTTCGCCACTTCGCCGACCCGGCGGATATTCTCCTGCCGCGCAGCATCATCGAAACCGAGATCCCCGCACAGGCCGTGGCGCACATTGTCCCCATCCAGCAGATAGGTGTGCTTGCCTTGTGCCGCCAGCGCCTGCTCCAGCGCCCCCGCCAGGGTCGATTTGCCCGCCCCCGACAGCCCGGTAAACCAGATCACCAGCGGCTTTTGCCCTTTAAGCTCGGCCCGGCTCTGTTTGTCCACGGCATGCTTGTGCCACACGATATTGCTCATCCCACACTCCTTGCTTGGCGCTCACGCCTCAAAACTTAAACTGTCCGGCACCACGG
Organism: Aeromonas sp. 102P; assembly: GCF_051920345.1. Lineage (NCBI taxonomy): Bacteria > Pseudomonadati > Pseudomonadota > Gammaproteobacteria > Aeromonadales > Aeromonadaceae > Aeromonas > Aeromonas sp. 102P. Next base: position 4,461,823 of record NZ_JBQBCZ010000001.1, read on the forward strand.
GGAGCCGCCTCAGACTATCAGCCGACAACGTGCTGGTGCCATGGCATTGCTCATCCAACACTCCTTGATTGGCGCTTACGCCTCAAACCTTAAACTGTCCGGCACCACGGGGAGCCGCCCCGGACTATCAGCCGACAACGTGCTGATGCCATGGTATTGCTCATCCAACCCCCCTTGATTGGCATTTACGCCTTAAAACGGAAACAGCAGGGGCACCATCACAATCACCCCGAGGCTATAGGCCAGCGAGACCGGCAGGGCCAGCTTGAGGTAGTCCGGCATCTTGTAGTTGCCCGCGGCATAGACCATCAGGTTGGTCTGGTAGCCGTAGGGCAGGATAAAGCTGGAGCTGGCCCCGAACAGCACCGCCAGAATAAACGGCATGGTCGAGACATCCATGCTGAGCGCCAGCTGGTAACCCATGGGGAAGGCCAGCGCGGCGGCGGCGTTGTTGCTCATCAGCTCGGTCAGCACCAACGTAAACACATAGATACCGATAAAGGCGATGATGGGGCTGGCACCATTGAACTCCCCCATCAGCCAGTCGGCGATAAGCTTGGCCAGTCCGCTCTTTTCGAGCTGATCGGCGATGGCGAGCGCCCCGCCCACCACCAGCCAGATATCCAGCGGAAAGCGGCGGCGGATCTCGTCCAGGGTCAGAATGCGGGTGAGCAGCAGCGCCACCAGCATCAGCAGCAAGCCCTTGAACAGCGGCACCAGATCGAATACCGAGAGCGCCAGCACCCCGAGAAAACCCAGCACCACGGCGGCGCTGCGCTTGCCATCGAGACGGGTGGAGGCTTCCAGCCCACTCACCACCACAAACTCCCGCCCCAGCGATTTGTTGCGGGCAAACTGGGGGCCGGGGGCCAGCAGCAGGGTATCACCGGCGTGCAGTTCAATCTGGCCGAGACCGCCGGTGAGCTGGGTTTCGCCGCGGCGCACCGCCAATACCACCGCATCAAAGTGAGTGCGAAATTCGGCATCCTTGATGGTCTGACCCACCAGCCGCGAGCTGTGGCTGACGATCACCTCCACCAGATGCTGGCCGTTGAGGCGGTGCTGGCCGTAGAGATCCAGCCCCTTCATCTCCTGCAATACGCCGACGCTCTCCACGTCGCCGCAAAACAGCAGCACGTCCCCTTCGTGCAGCTCGTGTTCCGGCTGCACCGGGCAGATCACCTGATCGCCGCGAATAATTTCCGCCAGATAGAGGCTTTTCAGGCTGCGCAGGCCGTTCTCCTTGACGCTGCGCCCCGCCATCGGTGAACCAGCGCCCACCTTGGCTTCGAGAAAATAGCCTGATTCGCGGCTCATCTCGGTATCCTGCTCCGGCAGGTGACGAGCAAACAGCAGCACGGCCACCAGACCGGTCAGTAAGGTGCCCGCCCCCACCATAAAGAAGTCGAACATGCCGAGCGGCGGCGCCCCCATCTTGATGAGGAAGCTGTTGACGATAAGGTTGGTGGAGGTGCCGATCAGGGTCAGCACGCCGCCAAAGGTGGCCGCGAAGCACATGGGCAGCAGCAGCCGCGACGGCGCGTGGTTGGGGTTGCGTTTGACCGCTCCCAGCATGGAGGCCACCACGGCAGTGTTGTTGACGAAGGCCGACAGGAAGGCGGTGGAGAACCACACCTTCACCAGCACCTTGTTGAATGAACCCGTGCCCACCAGATTGGCGAACCAGCTCATGATGCGGGTCTTCTCCACCGCCAGCGACACCAGCAGCAACAGCACCAGCGTCAGCAGGGCACTGTTGGTGTAACCCGCCACCACGGCGTTGATATCCGCCAGCCCGCTCAGGTAGGTGATGAGCACGGCGCCCGAGAAGAGCAGCGCCGGGCGGAGTTTGCCCTGGATCAGCAGGGCCACGAGAGCAGCCAGCAGACCCAGCACCAGGAATTGTTGCCAGGTCATGGGCTTACTCCTTGCTTGTGTCGTTACCGATGGCAAGGGCTTGCCAGTGCGGGAAGTGCTTGCGCACCAGGGCGTTGAGCTCGATTTCGAACTCGCTGTAGTGCCCTTTTACCGCTTTGGCGGCCAAGCCTTCCACTATCATGCCGGCGCCGACGGTGACGTTGGTCAGCCGGTCGATCAGGATAAAGCTGCCGGTATCGCGGATCTCCTGATACGGGTCGAACGCCACCGGGTCGGTGAGGCTCAGCTCGCACAGGCCGATCTCGTTGAGCTTGAGTTCGCTGGCGGGCAGCTCGTCGAGCTTGTTGATCTCGATGCGGTGGCGAATGGCCTCCACCTGACCGCGACTCTTCTTGGTGGCCAGTTTGACGTCGTAGACCCGCCCCGGTTGCAGGGACTCCTCCCCCATCCAGACGATATGTGCCAGCACATTCTGGGTCACTTGCGGCCGCTTGGCGGCATCCACCAGCAAGTCGCCGCGGCTGATGTCGATCTCATCGGCAAAGGTGACGGTGATAGCCTGACCCGGCAGGGCGTACTCCAGATCCCCGTCGAAGGTGACGATGCGGGTCACTGTGCTCTCCTTGCCGGACGGCAGCACCGCCAGCTTGTCGCCGACCCGCAGAATGCCGGAGGCGAGCGTCCCCGCGAAGCCGCGAAAATCGAGATTGGGGCGGTTCACATACTGCACCGGCAGGCGCACCGGGTGGCGCTCCAGCTCGCGCTCCACTTCTGCCGACTCCAGCAGCGCCAGCAGGGTTTCGCCTTCGTACCAAGCCAGCTTGTCGCTCTGGTTGACCACGTTGTCACCGTCCAGCGCCGAAACCGGCACGATATGGATGGTGTCGACGCTGAGCTTCTTGGCGAACTCGCGGTAATCGGCACTGATGCGCTCGAACACCTCTTTGCTGAACTCCACCAGATCCATCTTGTTGACCGCCACCACGAACTGCTTGATGCCGAGCAGGCTCGCAATAAAGCTGTGGCGGCGGGTCTGATCCAGCACCCCTTTGCGGGCGTCGATCAGAATGATGGCCAGATCGCAGGTGGAGGCGCCGGTCGCCATGTTGCGGGTGTACTGCTCGTGGCCCGGGGTATCCGAGATGATGAATTTGCGCTTGGCGGTGGAGAAATAGCGGTAGGCCACGTCGATGGTGATGCCCTGCTCGCGCTCCGCTTGCAGGCCGTCTACCAGCAGCGCCAAGTCAAGCTTCTCGCCGGTGGTGCCGAGCTTCTGGCTGTCGGACTCCAGCGCTTTGAGCTGATCTTCATAAATCTGCTGGGAGTCGTGCAGCAGGCGACCGATAAGGGTGCTCTTGCCGTCATCCACGCTGCCGCAGGTGAGAAAACGCAGCAGACTCTTGTGCTGCTGGGCGTGCAGATAGGCTTCGATGCCCTGTTCGGTGATGGCGGTCTGAATATGGCTGTTCATGCTGACGACTCCTTAGAAATATCCCTGACGCTTCTTCTGCTCCATGGAGCCGGCCTGATCGTGGTCAATCAGCCGCCCTTGCCGCTCGCTCGAGGTGGTGAGCAGCATCTCTTCAATAATTTCCGGCAAGGTGGTGGCAGCGGATTCGATGGCCCCGGTCAGCGGGTAGCAACCGAGGGTGCGGAAGCGCACCAGCTCTTGCTTCACCTCATCCTCGGCGGTGAGCGGCATGCGATCGTCATCCACCATGATCTTGATGCCGTTACGCTCCACCACCGGTCGATGGGCCGCGAAATAGAGCGGCACTATGTCGATGTTCTCGAGGTAGATGTATTGCCAGATATCCAGCTCGGTCCAGTTGGAGAGCGGGAACACCCGGATGCTCTCCCCCTTGTTGACTTGGCTGTTGTAGACCCGCCACAGCTCGGGGCGCTGGTTCTTCGGATCCCAGCGGTGAGACTTGTCACGGAAGGAGTAGACCCGCTCCTTGGCGCGGGACTTCTCCTCGTCACGGCGGGCGCCACCGAAGGCGGCGTCGAAGCCGTATTTGTTGAGCGCCTGCTTGAGCCCCTCGGTCTTCATGATGTCGGTATGCTTGCCGCTGCCGTGCACGAAGGGGTTGATGCCCATGGCGAGCCCTTCCGGGTTCTTGTGGACGATGAGATCCAGCCCGTACTTTTTGGCGGTCTCGTCGCGGAATTTGATCATCTCCTTGAACTTCCAGTCGGTGTCGACGTGGAGCAAGGGGAACGGGATCTTGCCCGGATAGAAGGCCTTGCGGGCCAGATGCAGCATGACGGAGGAGTCCTTGCCGATGGAGTACATCATCACCGGGTTTTCAAATTCGGCAGCCACCTCGCGGATGATGTGGATGCTCTCGGCTTCCAGCTGCTGCAGATGTGTCAATCTTTCACGAGAGACACCTGCATGACTGCTCTCCGCGTTCGGCTGCTGCAAGTGGGTCAATCTTTCACGATCCATGTTGGTCCTCGGGTCATTGCTTATGCGCCTGCTCGGGGCGCTTGGTGGTTCAGTGGGCGGCCGCACCGGCAGCCACATCAAATAGCTCTTTGCGCTCAGGCCAGCTGCACCAGCTTGAGGTCGCAGCCATCGAGATCCGGGTTAGCGCGCAGCTGCTTGCCGCCCAGCTCTCCAAACCAGGCCAGCCGATCGCGCAGGGCGACCACTTCGCCGATGACGATAAGCGACGGGCTTAGCGCCTGTTTGGCCAGCTCGGCCAGATCAGCCAAGGTGCCGGTCAGCACCCGCTGGCGGGATGTGGTGCCGCGCTCGATGATGGCGATGGGGGTGGCTTGGCTTCGGCCGTGATCCACCAGCTGCTGCTGGATATGCTCGGAGCGCATCAGCCCCATGTAGATGACCAGGGTCTGACTGGTGGCGGCGAGCTGCTGCCAGTCGGGCTCCTTGCCCTCTTTTTGGCAGTGGCCGGTAATAAAGACGGCGCTCTGGGCGTAATCACGGTGAGTGAGCGGAATGCCGGCATAGGCGGTGGCACCGGCTGCAGCCGTGATGCCGGGCACCACCGAGAAGGGGATACCTTCGTCGGCCAGCACTTCCAGCTCCTCGCCGCCACGACCAAACATAAAGGGATCGCCCCCTTTCAGCCGCACCACCCGGTTGCCCGCCTTGGCGTATTCCACCAGCAGGCGATTGGTCTCCTCCTGCGGCACGCTGTGGGCGCCCGCCTTCTTGCCAACTGACACCAGAGTGGCGTCGCGGCGTACCAGATCGAGGATCTCAGGCGAGACCAGCTGGTCGTAGAGCACCACTTCGGCCTGTTGAATTTGTTGCAGCGCCTTGAGGGTCAAGAGGCCCGGATCACCGGGGCCCGCGCCGACCAGCACCACTTCGCCCACTTCGCTTTTCGCCTGATCTAGGCCATCACTCAGCCACTGCTCGGCACCTTGCCAATCCTCTTTTTCAATCAGGCTGGCGAGGGTGTTGGAGGCAAAGGCGCGCTCCCAGAAGCGACGACGATCGGAAATCGAGGAGAGCACCCGCTTGGCCTTGTCACGAACCCGGCCGGAGAGCTCGGTCAGCCCGCCAAGATGGCGCGGCAGCAGGCTCTCCAGCCGCTCGCGCAACAGGCGCACCAGCACCGGCGCCTTGCCGCCGCTGGAGACCGCCACCATCAGCGGCGAGCGATCGATGATCGAGGGGAAGATAAAGCTGGAGCGCTTGGGGTCATCCACCACGTTGACGAACAGACCCAGCTGATTGGCACTTTGATAAACCAGCGCATTGACTTCGAGGTTGTCGGTCGCCGCCACAACTAAAATCTGACCTGCCAGATGGGCCGGGGTGAAGCGCTCCGCCAGATGGGTGAAACGACCGGAAAATTCCGCAAATTCGGGTTCAAGCTCCGGGGAGACGATGGTCAGTCGGGCACCGGCCGCCAGCAGCAGGCGCGCCTTGCGCAGGGCAACCTCGCCCCCGCCCACCAACAGCACCGGGCGACCTTCCAACTTGGCAAACATAGGTAAATAATCCATTTCGGCCCATCCCTCGGAACACGACTAATATGGGGCGACTATAGGCAGGGCAGCTTATCCCTCAAAATAATAAAAAATGCTTTTTAATGCGTTTTGGTAATTAGCAAAGCCAATTCATGACAAAGGCGTACGAAGTCACTTGTGGTACCTGACGCCAGACCATAGGCTAGGGACTGTGTTTCATAAGGAGCTAAATGATGAATGAATCATTGATTGTGCTAGGGATTTTTGTGTTCCTGGTGCTCGCCACTCTGAGCGCGGGTATCAAGATAGTGCCCCAGGGCTACAACTGGACGGTGGAGCGCTTCGGCCGCTACACCCGCACCCTGACCCCGGGTCTCAACCTGCTGATCCCCTACGTGGATCGGGTCGGCCACAAGATCATCATGATGGAGCAGGTGCTGGATATCCCGGCACAAGAGGTGATCTCCCGCGACAACGCCAACGTCACCATCGACGCCATCAGCTTTGTGCAGGTGGTGGATGCCCGCAAAGCGGGCTACGAGGTCAACGATCTCACCAGCGCCATCCGCAATCTCACCATGACCAATATGCGCACCGTGCTCGGTGCCATGGAGCTGGACGAGATGCTATCCCAGCGCGACACCATCAACGAGAAACTGCTGCGCACCATGGATGCCGCCACCGCCCCCTGGGGCATCAAGGTGACCCGCATCGAGATTAAAGATGTGCGCCCGCCGCTGGCACTGGTAGAAGCGATGAACGCCCAGATGAAGGCCGAGCGCCAGAAACGGGCCGAGGTGCTGGAAGCCGAAGGGGTGCGCCAGTCCAAAATCCTGAAAGCTGAAGGGGAGAAGCAGTCCCAGATCCTCAAAGCCGAAGGTGAGCGCCAGGCCGCCTTCCTCGCCGCCGAAGCGCGGGAGCGGGCTGCCGAGGCGGAAGCCAAGGCGACCCACATGGTTTCCCAGGCGATTGCGGAAGGAGACCTGCAAGCCATCAACTACTTCGTGGCCCAGAAATATACCGAGGCACTGGCCCGCATCGGTGAAGGCCCCAACAGCAAGATCATCATGATGCCGCTGGAAGCGGGCAGCCTGATTGGCTCTGTGGCTGGCATGGCCGAGCTGTTCAACAAAGATGGCAAGGGCAGCAAGTCATGACAGCCCTGTTAGAGGGGCTGACCCACTGGCACTGGCTGGGGCTCGGCTTTATTCTGCTGGCCATCGAGGTGCTCGGCTCGGTGGGCTTTTTGCTCTGGACCGGCATCGCCGCGCTGGAAGTGGGGCTACTGCTGCTGATCTGGCCCTTTGGCTGGCAGGCGCAGTTGCTGCTGTTTGCGGTGCAATCCCTGCTCACCACCTGGGCCTGGTGGCGCTGGCAGCACCAGCGTGACAACTCGGGTCAGGATGCCGCCAGCACCATCAACGAGCGGATGCAGAGCTATATGGGCCGCGAGCTGACCCTGCTGGATGATGTCGCCCAAGGCACCAGTCGGGTACATCTGGACGACACGGTCTGGACGGTGCGCTGCGACGAGTCTCTGCCGGCGGGCAGCAAGGTCAGGGTGGTGGGGGCTGACTCCCACATCCTGCTGGTTGAACCCCGCAACTGACGCAACTCTACCATCGAGTCATAAAAAAGCCCGCGATCGCTCGCGGGCTTTTGTCTCTCTGGCTGCCACTCAGGTACGCAGCCGATCGAGCTGACTGGCGAGCGCCGTGGCCGCTTGCTCCAGCGCCTCGCTCAGTTGATGGCTGGAGCTGGCCTCCTGCCCAATCACGTTGGCGGTATCACCAATCCGCATCAAATTCTTGTTGATATCGTCACTGACGGCGCTCTGCTGCTCGGCGGCGGTAGCCACCTGACTGATGTGGTCGTGGATCTGCTGGATCTGGGCCACCACCCGATTGAGTGCCTCGAACGCCTGCTCGGTGCCCTGCACCGTGGTGGTGGAGCGCTCGATGCCGGTATTCATCAGACGTTGACTGCTGCTCACCTCTGTTTGTAGGCTACCAATCAGCTGGCCGATCTCGTCGGTCGATTCACGAGTTTTGGTCGCCAGCGCCCGTACCTCGTCCGCCACCACCGCAAAGCCGCGGCCCATATCACCAGCCCGTGCTGCCTCGATGGCGGCATTGAGGGCCAGCAGGTTGGTCTGCTCGGCAATGGCGCGGATCACATCGAGGATCCTGCTGATATTGGTGCTGCGCTGGGCCACCAGCGCCACCGCTTTATCCGCCTCATGCATATCGCCGACCAGAGTATGGATCTCGTTGCGGGCATTGCTGAGGGTCTGCTGGGCGGTATTGATATGGTGGGTCGCCGCTTCCGACTCCTGCGCTGCCTGCTCGGCATAACCCGCCACGCTGACTGCCGTGGTGCTCATCTGATGCATGGCGCTCACCACGCTCTCCAGCTCCAGATTCTGCTCGTCCAGACTGCTGCGCATGGTGTCGGCGGTATGTTTCATCTCCCGCGCCTGCTGGTAGACCTGCTGACCAATCCCCTTGCTCATTTGCACCATGCCCCGCAGCTTGCCGAGGAAGGCATTAAGCTGGGACCCCAGATCGATCAGCTCCTGATGGGTGTCGATCTCCATCTGCTGGGTCAGGTCACCCTCGTTGCTGGAGAGATGACCCACATGGCGGCTGATAAGAGAAAGCGGTGCTGTGATGGTCTGGATAAACCAGACCAGCAGCCCCAGCACCAGCAGGGTAATCCCGCCCATGGCGATGATCTGCTGCCGCTGGGCATCCACCAGCAGGGCGCCCAGTTCATTGCTGATGGCGTGCGCCTTGCTCAGCGCCAGCGCCTTGGGCACCTTGATCATCAACCACCACTGGGTATTGGCTGCTTCAACCCGAATGGGCTGATGAAGAATAAAGTCACTGTCGCTGCTGACCGGCTGACCTTCAGGCAGGGTCAGGCCCACCTCCTTGAGTGGACGGCCCAGCTTGTCGGCATAGCGGTTGCTGCCCACAATCAGCCCCATCTTGCTGACCAGGGTCACATCCGCCTTGTTGTCATAGAGGCTCTTGCCAAGGTTTTCAGCCAGTTGCTGGAAGATGGGCAGGTTCATATCCACCCCGGCCAGCCCGACAAACTTGCCGTCACGCAGCACGGGCACCGTCAGACTGGTCATCAGCATCTTGTTGCCCGGGCTGATTTCGTAGAGGTAGGGCTCCATCAGGCAGGGCTGGCGGGTATCGCGACCACAGAGATACCACTCGCTGTTGCGAATACCGAACTCGTTGAGGGAGGTATCAAACTTGGCCTCGCTGGCGGCGGCGTCCACCGCTTGCTGAGCGACGGCCCCTCCCTGATCCTTGGTGAAATAGACCTCCAGACTCCCCTTGCCTGCCACCGAGTGGCTGGCCCCACCAAGCCAGTTGCCATCCTCGCCATCGTAGCCATCCGGTTCAAACTGGGCGTAGATGGAGCTGATCCCGCTCGCCTGCTGCAAGCTGCTGCCGAGCAAGTACTCCACTTGGGGCCGCGACAAGCGCAGTTCCGGTTTGGCCATCCCGGCTTCAATCTGGGCGGTCACGGTCAGGGGGATCTGATAGGAGTTCTGCATCAGCGAGGCAATCTGAATGGCATAGCGCTCTGCCTGATACTGCAGGCTGCGGGAGACCTCCTCTTCCAGTGCATCGCTGGTCTGGGTCATCACCATGTTGCGAAGGGAGCTGAAAGAGGCCGATTGCAACAGGGTCATGGCCAGCCCGGTCAGCAGAAACAGCCCCATGGTAAGGCACAGCAGCTTGAACTTGAGGGAACGTTGCTTCATGCGGCAACTCCTTATGACAGAATAACAACGAATTACTTGAGTATATTCGCCCACTTGCGCTTCACCCGATTTGTTGATGGGTTTGTGGCAGGCTTCTGGTTATAATTTTTGCCTTCCCGAGCGTTGATGGAACAGTCGCAATGAGCAATGCACTGAGCAGTGTCCCGCCGGTAGTCGCGATGGACTACCCCTTTCCGGCCAAACCTCTTCCCCTGAGTGCCGAGCAGAGAACGACCTTGACCACAGAAATCAAGGCGCTGCTCAAGGAGCGCAAGGCGGTACTGGTTGCCCACTACTACACGGATCCCGAGATCCAGGCGCTGGCCGAAGCCACCGGCGGTTTCGTCGGTGACTCGCTGGAGATGGCCCGCTTTGGTCGCGATCACGAGGCGCAGACCCTGATTGTCGCCGGGGTGCGCTTCATGGGGGAAACCTCCAAGATCCTGAGCCCCCACAAACGGGTGCTGATGCCGACTCTGGAGGCCGAATGCTCCCTCGATCTGGGCTGTCCCATCGAGCAGTTCTCCGCCTTCTGCGATGCCAATCCCGACCATACCGTGGTGGTCTATGCCAATACCTCGGCCGCCGTCAAAGCACGGGCTGACTGGGTGGTGACCTCCAGCATCGCGCTCGAGATCGTCGAACACCTCGACAGTCTGGGTCACAAGATCATCTGGGGCCCGGATCGCCATCTGGGTGCCTATATCGAGAAGAAAACCGGGGCGCAGATGCTGCGCTGGCAGGGCCACTGCATCGTCCACGACGAGTTCAAGGCCCGTGCCCTGCGCGAGCTGAAAGAGCAGAATCCGGACGCCGCCGTGCTGGTTCATCCGGAATCCCCCGCCTCGGTGATCGAGCTGGCCGATGCGGTGGGCTCCACCAGTCAGCTGATCAAGGCAGCCAAGGAGCTGCCCCAGCAGAAGCTGATCGTGGCGACCGATCGGGGCATCTTCTACAAGATGCAGCAGGCTTGTCCGGAGAAAGAGATGGTGGAAGCACCGACCGGTGGCGATGGCGCTACCTGCCGCAGTTGCGCTCACTGTCCCTGGATGGCGATGAACGGTCTGGTGGCGATCAAGGAGGCGCTCACCGACGGTGCCGAGCGCCACGAGATCCATGTCGATGAAGATCTGCGGATCAAAGCCTTGATCCCCCTCGATCGGATGCTCAATTTCGCCGCCGAGCTCAAGCTCAAGACTCAGGGCAACGCCTGATTGTCGCCGTCACGAGATGCAAAGAGGGCTCCCGCGGGAGCCCTCTTTATTTATCTGAACCTCATCCTGCTCAGATGATCACGGTGGAGAGGCTGTGCTCTTCATCCGGCGCAACGGTCACACCCGCCTCGCCAGCGATGGCTGCTTCGACGCAGAGCATGGTGCGATAGCCATCGTCGCTCATGTCGGCCATGGCGGTGGCCCCTTCCAGCCAGGGGGTCCAGACCACCACGCTGTCGTGGTTGCCGCTCACAACCCGGGTCTCGCGCTCACCATCCTGCACGCTCACCAGCGCCTCTGGCTGCCAGTAGACCCGATCCAGTGGCCCGCTCAGGGTCAATGCACCCTGCTGCTTGGCATCCTGTCCGGTCAGCTTGTCAGCATAGGGCTCGCCCAGGCCGGTGACGCTCACCGCCTCCGGTGCGCTGATCTGCAAATAGGTGTGCAGCGCACCGCTATAAGTCAGCGGCTGAGCACCTGTGTTGCGAGTGGTCAGCACCAGCGAGAGCTCTTTGCCAACCAGTACATCCAGCTCCAGCTCGAAGGCGTGCCCCCACAGGGCGCGGGTTGCGTCGCTGTCGCGCAGGGAGAGATGAACGAGCGTGCCATCGGCGTGATCGGAGACCCCGTCAAGCATCCAGAGGGTGGTACGGGCAAAACCGTGGGAGGGCTTGCCGCTACCAACGCGGGCGGGCGCCGGGCCAAACCAGGGCCAGCAGATCGGGATACCACCGCGAACAGGCTTGCTGCCATCCAGCACCGCCTTGTCACTCAGCCAGATGGAGGCCGGCTCGCCATGACGCTGATAGCTCAGCACATGGGCGCCAAACAGGCTGATCTCGGCCTTGGCATAGTCGTTATTAATGGTGAGAACCGGCAGACCGGCCGCATTGTTGGCAAGCTTGCAATTGGCTGTCAGGGGACGAATGGATTGCATGTGGACTCCTGTCATCAGGGGAAACCGAAAAACAAAAAGGCGGCCAATGGCCGCCTTTTTCAAGCTACGCGATTGCGCATCCCAAATTACTTGGAGATGTGAGCGATCAGGTCCAGAACTTTGCTGGAGTAGCCCATTTCGTTGTCGTACCAGGATACAACTTTAACGAATTTGTCGTTCAGCTGGATACCAGCCTTGGCGTCGAATACGGAGGTCTGACGCTCACCCAGGAAGTCGGTAGATACAACTTCGTCTTCGGTGTAGCCCAGAACGCCTTTCATAGCGCCTTCGGAAGCAGCTTTCATCGCTTCGCAGATTTCTGCGTAGGTGGCAGCTTTCTTCAGGTTAACGGTCAGGTCAACAACAGACACGTCCGGAGTCGGAACACGGAAAGCCATACCGGTCAGCAGGCCTTTCAGTTCCGGGATAACTACGCCAACAGCTTTGGCAGCACCGGTAGAGGACGGGATGATGTTCTGAGCCGCACCGCGGCCACCACGCCAGTCTTTGGCAGACGGACCATCAACGGTCTTCTGGGTAGCAGTGGTAGCGTGAACGGTGGTCATCAGGCCAGACTCGATACCGAAGGTATCGTTCAGAACCTTGGCGATCGGTGCCAGGCAGTTGGTGGTGCAGGAAGCGTTGGAAACGATGTCCTGGCCAGCGTAGGTAGAGTCGTTAACACCCATTACGAACATCGGGGTGGCGTCTTTGGACGGGCCAGTCAGAACAACTTTCTTGGCACCAGCAGCGATGTGCTTACGAGCAGTCTCGTCGGTCAGGAACAGACCGGTAGCTTCAGCAACAACGTCAACACCGATTTCGCCCCACTTCAGGTTGGCCGGGTCACGCTCAGCGGTAACACGTACGGTTTTGCCGTTTACAACCAGGTTGCCGTCTTTAACTTCAACGGTACCGTTGAAACGACCGTGAGTTGAATCGTACTTCAGCATGTAAGCCATGTAGTCAACATCGATCAGGTCGTTGATACCAACAACTTCGATGTCTGCACGCTCGCAAGCCAGACGGAATACGAAACGACCGATACGGCCAAAACCGTTAATACCTACTTTGATAGTCATATTTAGTTACCTAACTGTTCAGTAGTCAAAGAAAATTCCGCTTGTAAATTTACTAGAACTCTCCGGTGAGTCAACCAACATTCTGTCTGAAATTGCGCTATATCATGAAAAACTGTGAAATTAATTTTCTGTTTATGTAACTGATTACCACGTTTTGACGAAAAAAGTGCCAGATCGTGGCATCGCGCAGATATCAACAATAGTGCCTACTCGGTCACACAACCATTCACAGAGATATGTAAAAATGTGCGCGGTTTAGCATGGCCAAAGAGCCACTGTTCAAGTACCACCCCATAAAAATCAAACAAAATAGTATAGATAGAATCCACAGCGGGAATTCTCAAACTATGACCACCCTGATTGAACAGCTGGCTGCCGCAAAAGGTATCGCCAGCGAGTATGTCGATGCCTGGGGCCACCCGGCCCAGGTATCAGAAGAGAGCAAGGCCGCCATGCTGGGCGCCATGGGCTACCGCGTCGATGACGAGGCCGCACTGGTGCAGCAGCTGGAAGAGGAGCATCGCCAGCACTGGCTGCGGGCGCTGGATCCTGTGATGGTGGTTCGCACCGGCGACGCCGTTACCCTTGAGGTTCGCCTCCCCATCGAATTCGTCAACGACGCCCTCACCTGGCAGCTCCAGCAGGAGCAGGGTGCAGTGCTGTCCGGTCAATTCACCCCCATCGAGGGTGAGCTGGTCGGCGTGGCCGAATTTGAAGAGATGGAGTGCCAGGCCTATCGCGTCACGCTGGATATGGCCCCGGAGCTGGGTTATCACCAGCTGGTGTTGCTGGAAGAGGGCAATGACGAACCGCTGGCCACCATGCGCCTCATCGTTGCCCCCAAGGCCTGCTACAAGCAGGCTCCAATTGCCGATGGCCGCAAGGTATGGGGCCCGAGCGTGCAGCTCTACTGCCTGCGCAGCCGCCACAACTGGGGTATCGGTGATTTCAGCGATCTGGGCCAGCTGGTCGAGAAAGCGGCCGCCTGGGGTGCCCACTTCGTCGGTCTCAACCCTATCCACGCCCTCTATCCGGCCAATCCGGAGAGCGCCAGTCCCTACAGCCCCTCTTCCCGTCGCTGGCTCAACGTGGCCTATATCAATGTGGAAGCGGTGCCCGAATTCCAGCAGAGCGATCGCCTGAAGGCGGAAGTGGCAAGTCCTGCCTTCCAGCAACATCTGGCCGATCTGCGCGCCAAAGAGAACGTCGATTACACCGGCGTGATCCAGACCAAACTCGGCATGCTGCGTCAGGTGTTCGACGAAGCCAGCCTTGGCGCCGAGCGTCAGGCCGCCTTTGATGCCTTCGTGGCCGCCGGTGGTGACAGCCTGCAACAGCAGGCAGCATTTGATGCCCTGCAGGCCCACTTCTATGCCAAAGGCGAAAATGCCTGGGGCTGGCCGGTATGGCCGCAGGAGCTGCGCGATTACCACAATCCTGCCGTTGCCGCCTGGATGGCCGCGCACCCGCAAGATGTCAACTTCTACCTCTATCTGCAGTTCCTGGCCGACGAGCAGCTGGCGCAAGCCGATGCCCGTGCCAAGGCTGCCGGCATGGTGATGGGGATCTACCGGGATCTGGCGGTGGGCGTCTCCGAAGGCTCCACCGAGATCTGGGCCAACCAGGATCTCTACTGCCCGAAAGCCTCGGTCGGTGCGCCGCCCGATATCCTCGGCCCGCTTGGTCAGAACTGGGGCCTGCCCCCGATGAACCCGAACAAGCTGTTTGAAGCGGCCTACCAGCCGATGGTGGACTTGTTCCGTGCCAACATGCGCTCCTGTGGCGCTCTGCGCATCGACCACGTAATGGCCTTGCTGCGCCTGTGGTGGGTACCGCCCGGAGCGTCCGCAGCCAAGGGCGCCTACATCTACTATCCGGTCAACGATCTGCTGGGCATTCTGGCCCTTGAATCCCACCGCAATCAGTGCCTGCTGATCGGCGAGGATCTGGGTACCGTGCCGGAGGGGATCGACGTGACCCTGAAAGAGAACGGCGTTCACTCCTACAAGGTGTTCTTCTTCGAGCGCTCCAAGGAAGATGGCGGCTTTATCTCCCCGGCGCACTACACCGAGCAGGCGATGTCGGCCCTGACTACTCACGACATGCCGACCCTCAAGGGCTTCTGGCACTGCGATGATCTGGCGCTCGGCCGTCAACTGGGTCTGTATCCGGATGAAGATGTTTTGAAGACTCTGTATGCTGATCGTCACCAGGCCAAACAGCGGATCCTAGACAGCTTGCATGCCCACAAGGTCATCTCTGACAACATCAGTCATGACGTGAACTGGGTCGGCATGAACACCGAACTCAACCACGGTCTGCAGATCCACATGTCCCGCGGCAGCTGCGCCCTGTTCAGTACCCAGCTGGAAGACTGGCTGGAGATGGACAAGCCGGTCAACGTACCGGGCACCAGTTACGAATACCCCAACTGGCGCCGCAAGCTCTCCGCTGATCTGGAAGATATTTTTGCCAATGAGGCACTCAAGGCACTGGCTGGCAAGATGAGCCAAGCCCGTGATGAGGCCAGTCGTTGAGACGCTGTCTCCCACCGCGCTCTCACCTAAATCCACTCCGGCTTCGGCCGGAGTGGATGCTCTGTCATGAAAGGAAATCTCGATGCTCGTTGAACGTTTGGTTGCTGCCCGCTGTTCCGATCCCTTCTCTCACTTAGGCCTGCAGGCCAATCCGGATGGGCCCGGCCTCAAACTGACCGCCTGGTTGCCTGATGCCCTCGAAGTTCGCGTCAAGGATCTCAAGTCGGGCAAAGTCGTTGCCACCCTGGCGCCCACCGATGAATCGGGTCTTTTTGAAACTGTTTTCACCCGCCGCAAAAACTCCTTCCCCTATCAGCTGATCGCCAGCTACCAAGATGCCAACACCGAGGTCATCGACCCCTATCAGTTTCAGGATGCCGCCTGGGCAGGCCTGGCCGAACTGACCGCCCAGCCGGAAAACCTCTACCACACCCTTGGCGCCCAGCTACGCACCGTGGAGCATCTTGGCCAGCAGGTGGAAGGGGTGCGTTTTGCGGTCTATGCGCCGAGCGCCACCGCCGTGAGCCTCATCGGCGATTTCAACTTCTGGGATGGCCGCCGCCACCCGATGCAGCGCAGCCTGTGCGGTCACTGGGTGCTGTTTGTGCCGGGCCTCAAGGCAGGGGATCGCTACAAGTTCGAGCTCAAGGATCCCATGGGCAACCGGCTGCCCCACAAGAGCGATCCGGTCGGTTTCTACTGCGAGCAGTATCCGTCGTTCGCCTCCGTGGTCTATGACCACGCCCAGTACCAGTGGCAGGATGCCGAGTGGATTGCCAGCCAGCACAACGACAAGCGCGAGCAGCCGCTCTCAATCTATGAGCTGCACGTCGGCTCCTGGAAACGCCACCCCAATGGCGACAGCCTGAGCTGGCGTGAACTGGCAGTGGAGCTGGTCGCCTACGTCAAGGAGATGGAGTACACCCACATCGAGCTGCTGCCGGTCTCCGAGCACCCCTTCAGCGGCTCCTGGGGCTACCAGCCGGTGGGTATGTTCTCCCCCACCAGCCGCTACGGCACCGCCGATGATTTCAAATACTTCGTCGACCAGTGCCACCAGGCAGGCATCGGCATCATTCTGGACTGGGTACCCGCCCACTTCCCGTCCGATGCCCACGGCCTGGCCCGCTTCGATGGCACCCCGCTCTACGAATATGAAGATCCGCGCCGTGGCTGGCACCCGGACTGGAACTCCTACATCTACGACTTTGGCCGCGACACAGTGCGCCAATTCCTGGTAGCGAGCGCCCTGTTCTGGCTCGACAAGTTCCACATCGACGGCCTGCGGGTGGATGCGGTCGCCTCCATGCTCTATCTGGACTACTCCCGCAACGCCGGTGAGTGGGTACCGAACGTCGATGGCGGCAACCACAACTACGAGGCGATCAGCCTGCTCAAGTGGACCAACGAGGAGGTCTATGGCAAGTATCCCCACGCCATGACCATCGCCGAAGAGTCCACCGCCTTTGCCGGTGTCTCCCGCCCCACCTTCCTCGGCGGCCTCGGATTTGGCTTCAAGTGGAACATGGGCTGGATGCATGACACTCTCACCTATATGCAGAAAGAGCCGATCCACCGCCGCTACCACCACAACGACATGACCTTCTCCATGGTTTACCACTATGACGAGAACTTCATCCTGTCGCTCTCCCACGACGAGGTGGTGCACGGCAAGCACTCCATGCTCTACAAGATGCCGGGCGACGAGTGGCAGCAGGCTGCCAACCTGCGGGCCTATATGGGCTTCATGTACGCCCACCCGGGCAAGAAGCTCAACTTCATGGGCACCGAAATCGCCCAGAGCAACGAGTGGAACCACGATGCCCAGCTGCCGTGGCATCTGCTGCAATATCCCAAGCATGCCGGTCAGCAGCGGCTGATCCACGATCTCAACCACCTCTACCGTCATGAGCCTGCCTTGTATCAGGCCGATTATGAGCAGACCGGCTTCCGCTGGCTGGATCACAACGATGCCGACAACAGCATCTTTGCCTGGCTGCGGGCGGACAAAGAGGGCAAGCAGACTATTGTGGTGGCTTGCAACTTCACCCCGGTGCCCCGTCTCGAATATCGGATCGGCGTCCCTGCGGCGGGCCACTATCGGGTGGTGCTCAACACCGACAGCGAGTATTACTGGGGCAGTAACTATGATGTAGGTCTGCTGTTCGCTGCCGAACCGACCCCTTGGCAGGGGATGGCGCACAGCATAGTGCTGGATCTGCCGCCGCTGGCGACCTTGTTTATCAAACAGGAGTCTTGATGCTTGTAATGGAAAAAGGGGTGGGCCACCCGCTGGGGGCCCGCCTTGACGAGAACGGTTGCCACTTCTGCGTCTGGGCCCCCCAGTCGGACAAGGTGGAGATCTGCCTGTACGACGAGCAGGAGCAGGAGCTGATGCGGCTGGAGTTGCCCGGCCGCCGTGGCCAGTATCGCTTTGGCTACGTGCGCGGTGTAAAGGCCGGTCAGCGCTACGGCTATCGGGTCTATGGCACTCCGCAGGAGGGGATGCTGTTCGATCCGCAAAAACTGCTGATTGACCCCTACGCCAGGGCGCTCAGTCGTCCCACCTACTGGGATGAAGCCCTCTATCAAGGTGACAGCGCCGGGATGATTGCCAAGTCGGTGGTGGTGGATGACAGTTTTGACTGGCAAGGGATTGGCAAACCCGGGATCAGCCCGGCCCGCACCATTATCTACGAGACCCACGTCAAGGGCTTTACCAAGCAGCATCCGGGGATCCCCAAAGCGCTGCAGGGCACCTATCTTGGCATCAGTCACCCGCTGGTTATCGAGCATATGAAGAGTCTCGGCATCACCTCGGTGCAGCTGATGCCGGTGGCCGCCTTCATGTCGGAACCGCGACTGGAGCAGCTGGGACTCACCAACTACTGGGGCTACAACCCCATCGCCTTCTTCGCCCCGGAGCCGCGTTACAGCACCAGGGCAGACGAGGCGGTGACCGAGTTCAAGACCATGGTGCGCGAGCTGCACCGGGCCGGGCTCGAGGTGATCCTGGATGTGGTCTACAACCACACTGCCGCCTCTGGCTTCGACGGCCCTACCCTCTCGTTCAAGGGCTTTGACAACGCCGGTTACTACGCCTTCGAAGCGGGCCCCCACGGCCCGGACTACACCCGTCACGCCAACGTGACCGGTTGTGGCAACAGCGTCAATCTGGATCACCCCAACACCCTGCGACTGGTGCTCGATGCCTTGCGCTACTGGGTCACCGAGATGCAGGTGGATGGCTTCCGTTTCGATCTGGCGGTGACGCTGGCACGGGAAGCGGGGGAGTTCGAGCCCATGGGCGCCTTCTTCAAAGCCGTGATGGCCGACCCAGTGCTGTCACAGGTCAAGCTCATCGCCGAACCCTGGGACATAGGCCCCTTCGGCTACCGGCTGGGTCAATTCCCGAGCCAGTGGCAGGAGATCAATGACCGCTACCGCGACACGGTGCGCGCCTTCTGGCGCGGTGATGCGGGCAAGATGGGGGACTTTGCCACCCGCTTGGTAGGCTCGCGGGATATTTTCCCGAAGAACTGGCGCTCCCCCCACACCAGCGTCAACTACCTCTGCTATCACGACGGTTTCACCCTGGAGGATCTGGTCTCCTACAACCAGCGCCACAATCAGGCCAACGGTGAAGACAATCGGGATGGTCACGGCAACAACCTCTCCTATAACCATGGGGTAGAGGGGCCGACCCTGGATCCGCGGGTCAACAGCCTGCGCCAGCAGCAGAAGCGCAATCTGATTGCCACCCTGCTGCTGTCGCAAGGGACCCCGCACTTCCTCGCTGGGGACGAGATGGGCCGCAGCCAGCTTGGCAACAACAACGCCTACTGTCAGGACAACCAGATCAGCTGGGTCAACTGGCAGTGGCGACCGGAGGATGAACGGCTGTTCGCCTTCACCCAGCAGATGATGGCGCTGCGGGCGGAGTCCTGCGTCTTCTCCAACCTGCAACTGAGCGACGACAGCTGGAATGGCACCCCGTCCAGCTGCCATCAGGTCAACTGGTATCACCCGGACGGCCACCAGCTCACCGATCAGGATTGGCACGCCCCCATGGGGCAGGCGTTCGCCATGGATATCGGCATGATCAACTGTGTTGGCGAGCGCTGGTACGTGCTGTTCAACGCCAGCGATTATGATATCCAGTTCCGCCTGCCGCCGCCGGGGGAAGGGCTGGAGTGGATCCAGACCATCGACACCGCCACCAACGATGGGCTGCCCTTCCTGCCCGATGACATCAAACGGCAGGTAGCGGTCGGCCGGGCCCACTCCCTCAAACTGCTGGAGCGGGTGGCGCTGGCCAGCACGGCGGAGGATGCCCAACCACCGCAGCAGGAAATTCTCCCTGCATCCGGTAAGGAGATGGTTGCCACCTCGATCACAGATACAGGCAAAGCATAACAGGCATGCTGGAGTCAGCTTTACGGAGCCGCTATGCTGGGCGCCGGTATGGATGGCAAGGAGTCGGTATGAGCAGTAACAATCCGGAACAGTGGCGCAGCAAACTGACCGCCGAGCAGTTTCACGTCTGCTGGGAAAAGGGCACCGAGCGCCCCTACAGCGGCGCCCTGCTCCACAATCGCAAGAGCGGCGACTACCTCTGTGTCTGCTGCAAGAGCGTGCTGTTTCACTCAGGAGCCAAGTTTGATTCCGGCTGCGGCTGGCCCTCGTTCGACAAGGCCATCGAGGGGACGGTGGAGTACACCGAAGACAACAGCCACGGCATGACGCGGGTTGAGATCACCTGCCGCCAGTGCGGCTCTCACCTCGGTCACGTCTTCCCCGACGGACCGACCGAGACCGGCCAGCGCTACTGCGTCAACAGCCTGAGTCTGGATTTCGATCCCGACGCTTAAGCGGCTGACCTATTGCAATAAAAACGGCGCCTCCATCACGGAGGCGCCGTTTTTATCGGGATTTCACCGGCTTCACGCCAGCAGGATAGCAGCCATCACCAGCAGGGCCGCGATGGCCGGTATCGGCAGCTTCACCACCCGCAGCAGATAAAAGCCGATGGCCGCCAGCGCCAGATCGGTCGGCGCCAGCACCGCACTCTGCCACACCGGCTGATAGAGCGCCGCCAGCAACAAGCCCACCACGGCAGCATTGATGCCGGTGACTGCCCCCGCCAGACGGGGCCGGGCCAGCCACTGTTGCCAGCAGGGGCCCACCGCCCAGAGCAGCAGAAAGCCGGGCACAAAGAGCGCCAGGGTCGCCAACAGGGCCCCGGTCATAGGCATCTCGGGCTGCAGCTGGGCGCCAAGATAGGTGGCAAGGGTAAACATGGGGCCCGGCACCAACTGCGCCAGGCTGTAACCGGTCAGAAACTGCTGCTCGTTGAGAGTGTGTCCCACGCTCTCTTGCAGCAACGGCAGCACCACATGACCACCGCCAAACACCAGACTACCGGCGCGATAGAAGTCGGCAACCAACTGGCCAAGCGGGCTGCCGAGCAGCGGCAGACCGATAAAAAGGATGCCAAACAGCAGCAGGGTCGGCCAATGAGGCTGACTGGCAGCGGCAGCAGGCAGCTCGGCGGTGGCTGGCCCACTGCCTGCCCCGCGCTGGCTGCGGGCACAGATCAGCGCCGCTCCCGCCAGCATCAACAGTTGAGTCAGCAGACCGGGCTGCCACCAGAGCGCAGCAGCGGTCACCACCATGATCCCTTGAGTCATTCCCGTGGCACAGAACTGACGACTCATGGTGAGCACCGCATCGGCCACCACGATGAGCGCCAGCAGCTTGAGGCCGTGCAGCGCCGCATCGAGCCACAGATTGTTGCCCAGCTGGCCGATGCCGATCGCGGCCGCCAGTAGCAGCAGAAATGAGGGCAGCGTGAAGCCAAGAAAAGCTGAGAGCGCCCCGCCCAGACCGGCGCGATGACGACCGATGGCGAAACCAAGCTGGCTGGAGGCGGGCCCCGGCAGCAGTTGGCACAGCGCCAGCAAGCGGGCAAATTCGGCCTGTGTCAGCCAGCCTAGCCGCTGGACGAAGGTGCGCTGGAAATAGCCGATATGAGCGGCCGGCCCACCAAAGCTGATGCATCCCAGCCATAAAAACTGAATAAATACATGCCCCACGCTCTTCTCCCTCATCCCTCTTCTCCCGATGGAGAGGAGATATTATGACAGCGCGATGATCGTTTTATGACAATCAGACTGATTCGGCCGACACCATTGGCACATCACCCGGCAGATAGCAGCGTCCCGCTAGCCAGCAAGCGATGGATTGGCGGCTGGCGTCGAAATGGGGCTCGGGCAACTCGCGCGGATCGCACCAGACCCAGCCTTCGCACTTCTCCGGCTCCAGCAGTTGCGGTTCGCCATCGGCCCGGGCATGCAGCGTCACCGAGATATAGTGCAACCCGCTCTCGCGCCAGGTCTCCAAATTGTTGGTCACCGCCACCACCTCGGGCCCCTGGATCTCCAGTCCGGTCTCCTCGGCCACCTCGCGGATCGCCGCCGACTCGAAGCTCTCCCCCAACTCCAGATGACCACCCGGGATCGACCAGTAGGGGGCATGGCTCCCTTTGCGTTTGCCAAGCAGCACCTGGCCTTGGGCGTTGGTCAGGATGACACCGACCCCGACGCGGGGATAGAGAGTGGACATGAAAACGCTCCTTCAATAAGGCAGTAAAACGGCCCCACCTTAGGCCCAAGGAGGGCACAGGGCAAGCCTCGGCTGCACGGCACCTGCGCCTGTCGGTGGCTCCTCCCCTTGCCCCTTAACCGGTTATCACTGATGCTGGGGAGTGAAGCCCAGATGGAGAGGTCATCCCAATCCTCTCAGTCCCCCATCACCCCGAGGAGTCCGCCATGAAAAAATTGCTCCCCCTGTGCGCCCTGCTGCTCACGGCTTGCCAAACCACGCCGCCTCCCAACTCGCTCGCCATCGATGATGCTGACGCCTGGCAGGCCATTTGCAAAGATGGCACCCGGGTTCGCGCCGTGGTCGCAGAGGGGATCTGTGGGGATCATCGCGGTGTAGCCATGTGGACGAATAAGCCAAGAGCTGAACGGATGGCAGAAGAAGCCGCCAAATAGTGTGATCCAGGCACCATAAAATGACAATGCTAGCCAATTGGCCGGATTTTTTCGCGATCTCGCCAGCACTTTGCCACCTTGTTCATGGTGCGCTCAGTTTTCTGTTCCCATACTGGCCCTACAGTTCCAAAAGAGGAGAGACAAGATGCAAACATCCATCGTCGGGCTCTCCATTCTGTGGGGGCTAGCCAGTTTTGGTGTTCAGGGGGATTTCATCGAGAGCCGTGATTCCGTTGCGCCATCCTGGCAAGCCGAGTCCAGAGTGGAGATGGAAGGTTATCTGATTGAATCGCTTGGCGAAGATCGCTGGCTGTTCGACAACGGCAGCGAGAGCCTGCTGGTCTCCCTGCCCGAGGGGCAGTGGGTGCCGACCGGCGAGCGGCTGCGGGTCAGCGGCGAACCGCAGCAGGAGCAGAGCGGCTGGCTGCTGCAGGTGGAAGACATCAGCCAGGTCAGCGTCTGACCACAGCAGTCGCCCCGTCACCGCGACAGCTAATCCAGACCCGATAACCACTACCGAATAACCAAGAGCGAATAGCAAAAGAGGAGGCCACTGGCCTCCTCTTTCTGTTTATATAAGCGGCTTGCGCGGGCTCACCCCAGATGGTTGAGCGGCAGCGCCGTCTTGTGCTTGATGCGGCGCAGCACGAAGCTGGAGCGCACTCCGGTCACCCCCGGAATATGGGTCAGCTTGTCCAGCAGGAAGTGCTGATAGTGCTCCATGTCGCGCACTACCACCTTGAGCTGGTAGTCGGCATCGTTGCCGGTGATGAGGTCACATTCGAGCACTTCGGGCAGCTCGCTGATGGCGCGATCGAAATTCTCGAACCGCTCCGGCGTATGTCTGTCCATGGAAATGTGAATGTAGGCGGTGAGGGTGAGGCCAAGCTGGCGGGCGTTGAGCAGAGTAACGTGGGTGTCGATGAGACCGGCATCCTCCAGCGCCTTGACCCGGCGGGAGCAGGGGGACGGCGAGAGCCCGACCAGCTCGGCCAGTTCCAGATTGCTGATGCGGCCATTCTCCTGCATCAGCTCGAGAATATGTCTGTCTATGCGATCAAGTTTCAGCATTTACCCTTCCTCGTTGCAATGACTAATCCACTTTTCCTAGATTAAGGGTGAACTATTGCAAAAACAACCGAAATAAGTGGTTACTTTGCAACCACTCACCGGCACGGGAGGGATACTATGGTTACATCTTCCGGTGGCAAAGCAGATACCTGACCGGGTCTCTGCGGTGAAGGACCTTACCGGGTCAAGAGCCCCATCAGCCGTCTTACCTTATCGGGAAACGACGGGCTGGAACGAGAGAACCCCCTCCCCGAAGGCAACAAAGCAGGCATCCCGGCGCCTGCTTTGTTGTTTTTGGGCGTTTGGCGCAATCAGAGCGCGGGCGGCGTGATGCGATAGAGGCAGCGATGAGCCCCCTCCAGCAGATATTGCTCCCGTTCCACCATCGCTGGCGCCAGCAGCTGGCGAAACAGCGCCAGTTCGCTGCGA
Organism: Aeromonas sp. 102P; assembly: GCF_051920345.1. NCBI lineage: Bacteria > Pseudomonadati > Pseudomonadota > Gammaproteobacteria > Aeromonadales > Aeromonadaceae > Aeromonas > Aeromonas sp. 102P. The sequence goes on from NZ_JBQBCZ010000001.1 coordinate 4,485,761, forward strand.
CAGAAACCACGGCAGGTGCGCGCCGCCGCACAGATGGGACAGTGGCTCTCCCACAGCAGCCAGCTGCCATCCTCTTCGCGGCGGGTCTCCGCCATGTAGCCCTCGCGAGTACGCAGCTCCTTGAGCGCCGCCAACCGGCCAGAGAGGCCATGGGACCCCAGCGCCTCCTGATAGCGAGCAAGCATCTGCTGCTCCCGCTGCTGGATCAGCCGTTCCATCCCCTCCTCGCCAAACAGCTCGCGCACGTTGTCGATCAGCTGCACGGTCAGGTCGCTATGGCTATCGGGGAAGCGCTGCCAGGCCTGCTCGGTGAGCTGCCACAGCCGCACGGGACGACCGCGCCCGCGGGCCTCGTCGCTGAATGTAACCCACCCCTCCTGCTCCAGCGTGAGCAGGTGCTGGCGGGCGCCCATGGAGGTCATCTGCAACTGCTCCCCCAACGCGGCGGCGCTCTGCGGGCCATGGCTCTTGAGCAGAAACAGGATCTTGTCGGTGCTTGCGTTCATGATCTCATTATGGGGAGCGCCCTTTATTAAATCAATAATTCACTTTACTTAATCCCGTCTATGAACCAGCATAAATAAACCAATAACTTTACTTAATGGGTGCAGCATGGAGAAACACGGGCACAAAAATCCCCTCTGGGTGCTGGTCATGACGGTCACGCTGGCAGTTGCAGGTTTCAGTCTCCCCTCCCCGGTGTTGGCACCTTTGCTGCTGGATCCGGCCCACGGCATGCTGACGCCGGAAGCCTCCGACTGGAGCCGCAAGGTGTGGCTGGGGGTCATCATGGGGCTCTATCCCCTGTTCCAGCTGGTGGGCAGCCCCTGGCTCGGTCGCCTCTCCGACCGCTATGGCCGCAAGCCACTGCTGTTGCTCTCGCTGGCGGGGGTACTGGCAGGCTATGCCCTGATGGCACTCGGTATCGCCTGGCGCTCCCTCCCCCTGTTGCTGCTCAGCCGGATTGTGGAGGGGCTGTGCAACGGCAACATCGCCATCGTGCAGGCGATGGCGGCGGATCTCGCCGGCAAGGAGCACAAGGCCCGCAGCTTCGCCTGGATCAACATCGGCATGAATCTGGGCTGGGTCGTGGGGCCGATGATCGGGGGCTACGCCGCGGTGATCTCGGGGGATTACAGTCTGGCCGCCTGGCTGGCGGTAGGAATGACCCTGCTCAACCTGCTGCTGGTCTACTGGCTGATCCCCTATCGTCCGCCGGTGGCGGCCACCCGTCAGACAGCGACCCTCTCCAGCCGCCAGCTGTTGTTGCAACCGGCCCTGCTGCCCTACTTCGCACTCACCCTGATCAGCTATGGCGCCGTGCAGCTCTATTTCACCTACTTCAATATCTGGCTGGTGGAGAGGCTGGCGTGGGATCCGGCCCAGCTGGCGCAGGCAGCAGTGCTGGTGAGTCTGCCCATGATGGCGGGTTCCTGGCTCGGCTCCCGCATCGCCCGCCACTGGCGCGGCAGCTCCCTCGGGATCGTCGGCCATCTGGTGATGGCGAGCGGCATGCTGCTCTTTATCCTGCCCGTGCACTGGTGGGGACTGGCGCTTACCTTCGTTCCCGCTGGCATCGGCATGAGTCTGGGGGAGCTGGCCACCTCGGTGGCAATCTCCAACCGCAGTCACCCGGAGCAGCAGGGGCAGGCGATGGGGCTCTACCGCGCCCTCGCCGTGGGCAGCGAGATCCTGGCGGTGCTGCTCGGCAGTCTGGTGCTGCTGGCCGGTACCGAGTGGCCCTTCTATCTTGCCACCCTCTGCTCCCTTGCCAGTGCCGCCGGTTTCTATCTGCTGCGCCGCCGTGCCGACCGTCGTCAACAGCTGGCCAGCTGCACCTGAGCCACGAAGGGATCACAGTTCGGCGCTTCGGCCGCGGGCAAGACTTGCATCGGGGCGCCGGGTCTGGGACGGTAAGGCTCTTTGCGGATTTGTTCGATGCTGGAGGAGCTATGAGTGAGTACAAGGCCATCGCGCTCGATATGGATGGCACCCTGCTGACCCGGGATCACAAGATCTCGTCGGCCACCCGGGCAGCCCTGGCGCAGGCACGCGCCCACGGCATCAAGGTGCTGCTGGTCACGGGGCGCCACTACATGACGGCACGCCCCTTCCACCACGAGCTGGCCCTCGATACCCCCCTCATCTGCAGCAATGGCGCCTATCTCTATGAGCCGGTGCAGAACCGGATCCTCAGCGGCGACCCGCTGGCGACCGCCCCGCTTACCGAGCTGCTGGCCGCGGTCGAGGCTCAGCAGATGGGCGCCCTGTTCCACCTGAGCGAGGGGATCGGCTACATCGGCAGTGAAGAGCATGTCACCCGCATCCGCCACTGGTCGGCCAATCAGCCGGATCACCTCAAGATCGCCCTCCACCCGGTCGAGGCTCTGGCAGGCTGGCTCGACAACCCGGTCTGGAAGCTGGAGCTGTTCAATCAGGATCCGGCACGCCTGCACACCTTTATGGGCGAGGTGGTCGAGCAGATGCCCTTTACCCGTGACTGGGCGGCCCCCTATGCGGTGGAGCTGGTACAGCCCGGTTGCAGCAAGGGCAACCGGCTGGCCCAGTGGGCTGCCAGCGAAGGGATTGCGATGGAGCAGGTAGTGGCGTTTGGTGACAACAACAACGACATCAGCATGTTCGAGCAAGTTGGGCTGGCGGTGGCCATGGGCAATGCGGCCCCGCAGATCCAGAGCCATGCCCATCGGGTCACGGCCGACCACAACGAAGATGGTATCGCACTGGCGCTGCAGCGCTGGGTACTGCCCTGATCTGACAGGATACAACATGGCCAGCACGCGGGCTGGCCATGAAGAGAGGGATTAACCGCCGAAGGAAAACTGGATCACCCGATCCGGATAACGCAGACGGTTGTACTCCCGGCGCAGGGATTCGTAGTGGCGAATGGCCCGATCGCGCTTGGCGCGGTAATAGTCACGCTGTTCAGTGTTGGTTTCGTTGCGGATGCTGCGCTCCAGCGTATCGATATCACGCTCGGTACGCTCCAGCTCGTCGCTGATCTCCCGCAGGCGGGCAGCCAGTTTGTACTCTTCGTAGCCACGCTGATACTGCTTGAGGAAGCTGGCGTCATTGGGGCATACCCCCAGATAGGCCTGCCCCTCCTTGCCCTTGCTGTAAGCCAGCTCGGGAATGCAGTAGAGCTCCAGCCCCTTGTCGTAGCCCCGTTTCCACTCGGCTTCATCCACTTTGAGGCCATATTCGCTGCAAGACGAAACGTAATCGCGGGTCGCCTGACGGGTTTTGCCTTCCGATCCATCCTGATAACCCAGGTTGTACCAGCTCATGGTGCGGCACTCATCTTCTGACAGGGCACTGCATCCCGCCAGCAATACCGGCAGGGTCAGCAACAGGATTTTGGGGGACATGAACAGACTCCGGAAAAGATAGTGACCGGCATTCTAGAGAGGATAAAAGGCCATAACAAGGGATGCGCTCCCGTGCGGTCTGGCGCGGTTTATTTGATGTTTTTGTCACTATTCAACGCCGTGCCAGACGGGCGGCCAACCCGCTTTCCTTGTTATCAGGCGCAAGGTAAACTGCGCCATCTTTTAACTGGCGCGCAACAAAAACAATGAAAGTCCTGACCGTCGATTACCGCTCACCCGATGCGGCCCAACGCTTCACCGAATCCCTGCGAACCACCGGCTTTGGCGTGCTGACCAACCACCCCATCCCGAAAGAGCTGGTGCAGTCCATCTACGACAACTGGTATCGCTTCTTCATGAGCGAGCAGAAGCAGGATTTCCTGTTCAACCGCGAAACCCAGGATGGCTACTTCCCGCCGTCGGTCTCCGAGGTGGCCAAGGGCCATAGCCAGAAAGACATCAAGGAGTACTTCCACATCTACCCCTGGGGCCAGATGCCGGAAGAACTGAAGGAGCAGGCGATGGAGTACTACCGCCTCGCCAACGGTCTGGCCGCCGAGCTGCTGGGCTGGGTCGAGCAGTACACCCCGGCCGATATCGCCGCTCACTACAGCTGCCCCCTCTCCTCGATGATCGAAGAGAGCCAGAAGACCCTGCTGCGGGTGCTGCACTATCCGCCGTTCGATGGTACCGAGGAGCCGGGCGCCATCCGCGCCGCCGCCCACGAAGATATCAACCTGCTCACCATTCTCCCCGCCGCCAACGAACCGGGGCTGCAGGTGAAGGGCTCCGATGGCGAATGGATGGATGTGCCGTGCGACTTTGGCACCCTCATCATCAACATCGGCGACATGCTGCAGGAAGCCTCTCGCGGCTACTATCCCTCCACCACCCACCGCGTCATCAACCCGACCGGTGGCAGCGCAGCCAAGTCACGCATCTCCCTGCCGCTGTTCCTCCACCCGCGCCCGGATGTGGTGCTCTCCGAGCGCCATACTGCCCACAGCTACCTGATGGAGCGGCTGCGGGAGCTCGGGGTGATCTAGTCCACCGACGAGCAGTTGTCAGAGACCAAACCGGAGCAATCTCGCTCCGGTTTTTATTTGGTGGCAGGATTGGGCAAAAAACAGAATTAAATTAGCCAATCATGCCAATAAATCGCATTTATACCTGATAACCGTCGTAGTGATTGCGCCGTGACCTCCGTAACATGAGCGCCATTCTGCCCCTGCCAAGGGGCGCTCGATTGGAGTTCTTATGAAGCAGTCCCAATGGTCATCCCGACTAGGCTACATCCTCGCCGCAGCGGGTTCCGCGGTCGGTATCGGCGCAATCTGGAAATTCCCCTATGTCACAGCCGTCAACGGCGGCGGCGCCTTCCTGCTGGTCTTTCTGCTGTTCAGCTTCACCCTGGGGGTGGCGGTATTGATGGGGGAGACCCTGCTCGGCAGCATGAGTCGCCGCGGGGTAGTCGGTGCCTTCTCCGATCTGCTCGGCAAACAGTGGCGCTGGGTTGGGGTAATGGGGGTGATCTCTACCCTGCTCATCTACTGCTTCTACAGCGTGGTGGGCGGCTGGACCCTGGGCTATACCGGCATGGCCATCTCAGGCCAGCTCAACCATGGGGATGCGGCGGCCCTCACCGCCCGCTTCAATGACTATGTCAGCGGCGACGTCTGGCCAATCCTCACTCACCTGCTGTTTGCCGCCCTCACCTGGATGGTGGTGCAAGGCGGCATTCAGAAAGGGGTGGAGCGCACCCTGCGCTGGATGATGCCAGCCCTGTTCCTGATGATCCTGATGCTGGTCGCCTTTGGCCTCACCCTGCCCAATGCGATGGCGGGAGTACGTCACTTCCTGATGCCCGACTTCAGCAAGCTGGGGATGTCCGGCGTGCTCGATGCCATGGGACTGGCCTTCTTCTCCCTCTCCATCGGTCTTGGCATCCACACCACCTACGGTGCCTATCTGCCGACCAGCGAAGGGGTTGGTCGCTCCAGCCTCTGGGTGGTGCTGCTGGCCAGCATGGTGGCAGTACTGGCGGGGCTGATGATCTTCCCGGTGCTGGCCTCGACCGGTATCGACCCGGCCTCCGGTCCCGGTCTCACCTTTATGACCATGCCGGCGGTATTTCAGCTGCTGCCCTTCGGTCAGGTGCTTGAGGTGATCTTCTTCGCCCTGCTGGTCTTTGCCGCGCTCTCCTCGGCCATCTCCCTGCTGGAGCATTTGCAGTGCTTCCTGTGCGAGACCTGGGGTTGGTCACGCCGCACGGCCTGCAGCGCCATCACTGGATTCGTCATGGTTAGCGGTGTTCCGGTCAGCCTGTCGTTTGGCCCGCTGCAACACGCAACCCTGTTTGGCAAAACCATCTTCGAGCTGCTGGACTTTGTCACCTCCAACCTGATGATGCCGCTGTTTGGCCTGATGCTGACGCTGCTGCTGGGTTGGAAGCTGGGGCGCAAGGCACTGCCGCAGGGGATTGCCAGCCACTGGCATCACCTGCTGATGAACTGCTGGCGCTGGATTGCCCCCTTGCTGATCGGCGGGATCTTGATTCGCGGTCTGGTGTGACGGTTACTCTTCGCGGGCGGGCTCATCGGCCCGCCCCTGTGCGGCTCTGACGGCCTCCAGGGCATGCTGCCAGCGGGTGATCTCGGCATCATCCGTTCCCTTGGAGAAGACGATATAGAGACCGGCCTGATGGAGCAGCACGCCACTGCTGACGATGCTGCGCCGGGATAACCCCATCTTGTCGAGGGTGGCCTCCATCACCAGCTCCGCCATCGGCAAGGCATCGATCTTGCCCAGCATCAGCCGCTCTATCGCCTCCCCGACCGTCTTGTAGCGCACCAGATTGGTGTAGCCCTCATGGGTCAGCCGCACGTCATCGGCATTGCCCAGCACGACCCCCACTCTGGGCAGATCCCGCAGCTGCGCCAGCGAGGTCAGCGGGTGGCGACTATCCGGTACCTGATAGATAAAGACCCGATTGATAAAGAGCGGGCCAACCCATTTGAAATGAGACTCCCGCTCCGGGAGCCGCTGTACCACGAACAGTCCATAGCCGGGCTCGACCCGTGCCAGCGCCAGCGCCCGCTTGAGCGGGTAAATCCGCACCGGATAACGGGTGCCAAGCTCCTCCTGCACCTCATCAATCAAACGAATGGCGAAGCCATCGAGCTTGCCATCGCGGTATTCGGTAAAGGGGGGTAAGTCGTGACTCAGCAGGGTTAATCCGGACTGCGCCGACACACTCAGGCTGATCAGCAACCAGGGCAGCACCATCCATCTCATATGACAACCTGTCTCATCGTTGTTCCCGTCGGCGCCATGTCGCGGCCACTAGTTCCAGAAGAAGCTACGTCGATTATCGCCCAGTAAATAGCCACAAGGTAGAAAAGATACGGCCCGGCGAGGTTTTCCCCCATTGAGTTGTACGTATAGCCAGAGTGGTGACAGCGGCACACATAAAAAATTTTTTATTTTATGTGTCAATTATTCTTTCCATGGTTTAGGCTGTTTCCTCATTCATAAGTCAGGTTGTCACCTCATGTCTGCCATCCTCGTGCTGTTTGGTCGATTTTTTAGCTCGCAAGAGAGGTGACCTTGCACGCACAGTTTTTCTGAATGTTCATTGCAAAGGTCGCCTCAGGCGGCCTTTTTTATGGTCTGTCGTTTATTGCTACTCAGGAGTATTGCTTCGATGTCGTGTTACCCGGAGGTTGTATGAGCCAGGTTCAGTGGTCTTCCCGTCTCGGTCATGTGTTGGCCGCAGCAGGCACAGCGATTGGCCTTGGTGCCATCTGGAAGTTTCCCTATGTGACCGCCACCAATGGCGGTGGTGCCTTCCTGCTGGTTTTTCTGCTGTTCAGCTTCACCCTGGGGGTAGCGGTACAGGTCGGCGAAACTCTGCTCGGCAGCCATAGCCAGCGCGGGGTGCTCGGCGCTTTTCGCAAACTGGTGGGGCCGAACTGGCGCTGGATGGGGTATATGGGGATCGCCTGCGGCTTCTTTATCTACAGCTTCTACAGCGTGGTCGGTGGCTGGACCGTGGGTTACGCCGCGCTGGCGATGGCTGGCAAGCTCAACCTGAGCGAGGGGAGCGCCCTCACCGCCCTGTTCAACGGCTATGTCAGCAACCCCTGGTGGCCGGTGCTGACCCATCTGGTGTTTGCCGGGCTAACCTGGTGGTTCGTGCAGGGAGGTATTCAGAAAGGAGTGGAGCGGGCACTGCGCTGGATGATGCCCGCGCTCTTCATCATGATGTTGTTGCTGGTAGGGGTCGGTCTCTCCATGCCGGGCTCCATGGCGGGTGTGCGCCAGCTGCTGCTGCCGGACTTCTCCATGCTGACCGGCCAGAGCGTGCTGGACGCGCTGGGACTGGCCTTCTTCTCCCTCTCCATCGGGCTCGGGGTACACACTACCTATGGCGCCTACCTGCCCAATAGCGAAGGGGTGCTGCGCTCCGGGGTCTGGGTGGTCACCCTGGCAAGCCTTATCTCGGTGCTGGCGGGCTTGATGATCTTCCCGGCGCTGGCCTCCACCGGCATCGATCCCACCGCGGGCCCAGGACTCACCTTTATGACCATGCCAGCCGTGTTCAGTCATCTGCCGCTCGGTCAGGGGCTGGGGGTAGTCTTCTTCCTGTTGCTGCTGGTCGCCGCTCTCTCCTCCTCCATCTCCATGCTGGAGCATCTGGTGCGCTTCACCACCGAGGAGTGGGGTTGGTCGCGTCGTGGCGCCTGCAGGGTACTGACTCTGCTCATCATGGCATCCGGCATTCCGGTGAGCCTGTCGTTCGGCCCATGGAGCGATCTGACCCTGTTTGGCAAAACCATCTTCGAGCTGCTCGACTATCTGACCTCCAACCTGATGATGCCGCTGTTTGGTCTGGTACTGACCCTGCTGCTGGGCTGGCGATTGGGTGATGCCATATTGCCTGCGGGCCTGTCACCCGCCCTGCGTCTGGCGCTGCTCTGGTGCTGGCGCGTGGTGGCGCCGCTGCTGATCAGCGGGATCCTGATCCGCGGGATCATGTAACACCTTGCGCATCCTTGCGGGCAGGCTTTGGCCTGCCCTTTTTATTGCTGGCGTTTGCTTTAACAGGCGTTCATATGAGCAGCATCACGATGGACAGGAGTGAAGTCAGTGGCCGTCGAACAATCTCGGAAGAGCAGGATGAAAAAGGATTGGAGTGGCAGAGTGGCACTGTAAGAGGTGGCGTTCGGCTCGCCACACCGGCAACAAAAGAAGTTGAAGTACTGAATTGCGGGCAAAAAAATCCCCATCTGAGTGGGGACTTTCTCTGCAACTGAAGCTGATATCTCAGCCTCGCTTGCGAATATGGTGGTCGTTACTGGGATCGAACCAGTGACCCCCTCCTTGTAAGGGAGGTGCTCTCCCAGCTGAGCTAAACGACCTGGGATTCTGAAATGATGGTGGGTCGTGCTGGATTCGAACCAGCGACCAATTGATTAAAAGTCAACTGCTCTACCGACTGAGCTAACGACCCATCTAAATCATTTTTTCTACAAACTGGTGGTCGTTACTGGGATCGAACCAGTGACCCCCTCCTTGTAAGGGAGGTGCTCTCCCAGCTGAGCTAAACGACCTGGGATTCTTGAAATGATGGTGGGTCGTGCTGGATTCGAACCAGCGACCAATTGATTAAAAGTCAACTGCTCTACCGACTGAGCTAACGACCCATCTAAATCATTTTTTTTACAAACTGGTGGTCGTTACTGGGATCGAACCAGTGACCCCCTCCTTGTAAGGGAGGTGCTCTCCCAGCTGAGCTAAACGACCTGGGATTCTGAAATGATGGTGGGTCGTGCTGGATTCGAACCAGCGACCAATTGATTAAAAGTCAACTGCTCTACCGACTGAGCTAACGACCCATCTAAATCATTTTTTTTTACAAACTGGTGGTCGTTACTGGGATCGAACCAGTGACCCCCTCCTTGTAAGGGAGGTGCTCTCCCAGCTGAGCTAAACGACCTGGGATTCTGAAATGATGGTGGGTCGTGCTGGATTCGAACCAGCGACCAATTGATTAAAAGTCAACTGCTCTACCGACTGAGCTAACGACCCATCTAAATCATTTTTTCTACAAACTGGTGGTCGTTACTGGGATCGAACCAGTGACCCCCTCCTTGTAAGGGAGGTGCTCTCCCAGCTGAGCTAAACGACCTGGGATTCTGAAATGATGGTGGGTCGTGCTGGATTCGAACCAGCGACCAATTGATTAAAAGTCAACTGCTCTACCGACTGAGCTAACGACCCATCTAAATCATTTTTTCTACAAACTGGTGGTCGTTACTGGGATCGAACCAGTGACCCCCTCCTTGTAAGGGAGGTGCTCTCCCAGCTGAGCTAAACGACCTGGGAATTCTGTCTCCACCGAGTGGAGAAAATGGTGGGTCGTGCTGGATTCGAACCAGCGACCAATTGATTAAAAGTCAACTGCTCTACCGACTGAGCTAACGACCCTCACCACGACCAGTTCCGACTGCATTACTGCTTCGGCTCTGACGGCGGCCTATATTACGGATTTAAATTTCCGGTGCAACAGAAAATTCGTAATTTAAATCCGTTTGCTCACTGTGCGTACAAATGCAGGCTGTTTTTACAGTAGCGTTACGAAAACAGTGACATACAGCAATGTTACAGCTTGGCCAGACTCTGTTTGGCCAACTGGGCTGGCGAGGTGTTGGGATAGCCCTTGATCACCTGCTCATAGAAGGATTTAGCTTCCGCCTTCTTGCCATCCAGCTGCGCCAGCATACCCAGCTTCAGCAGCGCATCGGCTCGCTTGGGGGATTTACTGTATTTGTTGGCCACGGTCGAAAACTGGGCCGAGGCACCGGCTCTGTCACCCTTGTTGAACAGCAACTGGCCGAGCCAGTAGTGTGCATTGGGAACATAACCCGAATTGGGGTACTGCTTGATGAAACCCTGGAAAGCCGGAATGGCTTTGTCGTAGTTCTTCTCTTTGAGCACCATGTTGACCGCTGCGTCGTAGGCCTGGTTCTCATCCTGATTGGTTGAGTAATTGGCGGCAGCAGCCGGTGTGGCAGCAGCAGGGGCCGGGGCGGCTGGAGCAGCTTGCTGGCTGCTGGCAACCTTGTCGAGCTCTTGGTAGAGCTGGCGCTGGCGCTCTTGCGACTGTTCCATCTGGTAGGTCTGCTGCTCCAGCTGACCACGCAGCTCGGAGACCTCCCCTTGCAGGGAGTCGACCTGTTGCTGCAATTCAGCTTGCAGTCGCAGACGGGCATTGAGGGTGCGCTCCAGCAGGGCAACCCGATCTTCCAGGCTACCGGTGGGCACGATGGCGCCGTTGTTGCCACTAAGGACAACGCCACCACCCGAGTCACCGCCCAGATCGCTGACCGGTGCTGCAGCTTGCGCATTCAGAGCAACCATTACGGCCAGCGCAACGACAGCTTGCTTGTACACAGATTTCATTCGGATCAAACCTTAGCGTTTAGTACAGATAAAACGGCCAGCGCCATCGTCGCTCGCATATGCAGATTTCATTCGGATCAAACCTTGGCGTTTAGTGCAAATAAAACGGCCATCGAAATGGCCGCTTGCATATAAACGAACTTCGTTCGGTTTAAACCTTAGTAAACCAGAACCGCGCGGCGGTTTTTGGCAAAGGCATCCTCGGTGTGGGACAGATCCAGCGGCTTCTCTTCGCCATAGCTGACGATGGAGAGCTGCTCGGCCTGCACACCCAGGGTTTGCAGATACTTGGCAACAGCCTTGGCACGACGCTCGCCCAGGGCGATGTTGTACTCCGGAGTACCGCGCTCATCGGCGTGACCTTCGATCAGGACTTTCACGCTCGGGCGCTCGCGCAGGTAGCTGGCGTGGGCATCCAGCAGATCAGCGTACTGACCCTGGATATCGTAACCGTCGAACGGGAAGTAGATCACGTTGTCACGCTGCAGTGCTTCGAACTTCTGACGCATCTGCTCTTCCGGGGACAACATGCCGTTGGCGCCGCCGGTTTGTACACCGCCCATGCCGTCGGTCATACCTGATTCAGCGCCAGCGGCGTCGGAATCAGAAGAAGAACTACAAGCGGCCAGGGTGAACAGTGGCAGTGCGATGGCCAAACCCTTGAGCAGTTTATTGAGTTGCATGCTATTTCCTTAAACCTTTATAACAAAACAAAAAACAATTGGATTTTTATCAATTCAAGAAGGGCGACCAAGCTGGTGCACGAATTTCACCGCTACTGGTCGGAAGCACAGCCTTGAAGCGACCATCAGTCGACACCAACGCGAGACTCTTACGACCCTGATAGATGGTGGCATAAATGATCATGCTGCCATTGGGAGCCACACTTGGCGACTCATCCAGAGCACTCTGGGTAAGGACCAACAGGGCATTGTTTTCCATGTCCTGACGGGCAATACGATACTGTCCCTGAACACGGGTCACCATCACCATGATTTTGCCATCAGGAGTGATGGATGCACCCTGGTTGGATTCACCTTCCCAAGTCATCCGGCGAGTCATACCAGTCGCCAAATTTACGCTATAAATCTGGGGTTTGCCACCACGTTCAGAGGTGAACAACAAATTTTGCCCATCCGGCATCCAGGAGGGTTCGGTGTCGATCACACGGCTGGTTGTGACGCGGGTCAGCTGCTTGCTAGCGACATCAACCACATAGAGGTTCGGTGAACCATCTTTGGAGAGAACGATAGCCAGACGACGACCATCCGGAGACCACTCCGGCGCCCCGTTAATACCGCGGAAACTGGTGATCAGGCTGCGCTGCTGGGTGTAGATATCCTGCACGTAGATTTCGGACTTCTGGTTCTCGAAGCTCACGTAAGCCAGCTTGCTGCCATCCGGCGACCAGGCCGGAGACATCAACGGTTCGCGGGAGCGCAGCAGGGTCTTCTCGTTGTAACCGTCGTAGTCAGAAATGCGCAGCTGGTACGGGAACTGGGTACCCTGCTGTACGGAGACGTAAGCCAGACGGGTCAGGAAGGCACCGCGCTCGCCAGTCAAACGCTCATAGACGATGTCGGAGATACGGTGGGCAAACTGGCGCATCTGGGCACCCGGGATGGTCGCCATACGGCTATCCAGAATGTAACCGTTGCTCTCGCCACCTTGTGCCTTGGCCAGCTGGCCTTTCAGCACATCGACCAGCTCGAAGTTCACCTTGTAGGTGCCGTCACCGACTGCCGAAATGGAACCCACCACCACGGCTTCAACCCCTTGGGAGGCCCAGGGAGCGAAGTTGATCTCGCTGCTGCTGCTCGGGGTTTGCGGCATCTGGCCACGGGCCAGCGGCTTGAACTTGCCGCTGCGCATCAGGTCGTTGGAGACCACTTCCGCGATGTCCTGCGGCAACTGCCCGTTACCTTCCCACTTGAAGGGGGCGACAGCGATGGGGCGTGCGCTATCAATACCGCCGGTGATGACGATGTCCAGGGCCGCCTGGGCACTCTGGCCCAGCAACAAACAGCCAACCAAAGCAAAAAATACTTTTCTGATCATGGCTTAAATACTCGGTTCCAATATAGATGAGAGGTTAAATTCCTTTCTCGGCGAGAGGTTGCCAACCGGAGGCAAGCAACCTCGTTTTATCACGCTTAGATACTCGGTTCTAACTTCAGGTTAAATTCCTTCAACATCTCGAATGCCGCAGGATCCTTGGGCACAGGCAGTTGATTGGCTTTCAGAACAGCCGCCTTACCGGAACGACAAACCGCCGGGTCACCCTGGCCGTTATCTACCGATATGACAAAGCCACTGCTCGCAAGACGTACGCCGATAGTACATGTTTTGCCCCGCATGGTGGGATCCAAAATCATATACCGCTCAACAGTGGCCTTGATGAGCGCCGCATATTTGTCGACTTCGCCCTGGGCTGCTGCCGATGCCGCCTGACTGCGAGCATTGGCCTCAGCCGACAGCTGCTGCTGCATCATCTCTTCCATCTCTTTTTGCAGCTTGGCCTGCTCGGCGGCTTTACGCTTGCGCTCAGCCGCGATCTTGGCCTGCTTGTCGGCCTCTGCCTTGGCTTTCTTCTCTGCGTCAGCTTTTGCCTTTTTCTCAGCCTCTTCCTTGGCCTTCTTCTCGGCCTCGGCTTTGGCTTTTTTCTCTGCTTCTGCCTTGGCTTTCTTCTCGGCTTCGGCTTTGGCCTTCTTGTCAGCTTCCGCTTTCTTGGCCTTGGCTTCTGCCGCCTTGGCCTTCTCTTCAGCCTCTTTCTTCTCTTGTTCCTTTTTCTTCTTCAGTGCCAACGCCTTGCTCTCGGCTTCCGCCGCTTTACGCTCGGCTTCGGCCTTCTTGGCCTTCTGCTCTTCCAGCTTGCGGGCTTCCTCGGCTTTTTGGGCCTTCTCTTCCGCCTGCTTCTGCTCGGCCACCTTCTTCTGCTTCTCGGCCTCGGCCTTGCGAGTCGCCTCTTCGGCCTGCTTGCGCTTGGTCTCGGCGATGCGAAGCTGCTCCTGTTTCTGAGCCAGCTCACGCTTGGCGAGATCCGTGTCTTCCTTATCCTTCTCTTTCTCTACCTTTTGAGGCTTGGGCTGAGATTTCTGCTGCTGGATCTGCTTGGCCTGTTCGTTGAGGAAGTTCTCATCGAGCATGACGGCATTGACGATCTGCCCCTTCGATTCGGGTCGTTTCGGTTTGCTGAAATCGAGCCCGACAAACAGGATGATGCCGATGATCAGGTGCAGCAGAAACGACGCGATGAGATAACCGGAAATACCACGCTTCACATCCATCTCCGTTAGTTCACCGGATCTGTCATCAGGCCAACCTGAGGCACACCCGCATTCTTGAGGGCCACCATCAACAGGATCACCTCTTCGTAGCGCACGGCCTTGTCACCCGCGACCACCACGGGGGCATTCTGGTTGATCGCCAGATAGCCCATGGCTTTTTCGGTGATGTATTGCTGCATCGCCTCTGGCGTGCCGCTTGGCACCGGCTCATCATCGGCTTCACCAGCCTTGATGACATACTCGCCTTCGGTATTGACGCTGACGATGAAGGGCGGCTTGGCATCTTCCGGCAACTGCTCGGACTCAGCCTGTGGCAGATCCACCTTGACCCCTTGCGTGATCACCGGCGTGACCGCCATAAAGATGATAAGCAGCACCAGCATGACGTCGATATAGGGAACCACGTTGATCTCGGCCACCTTCTTGCGCCGGATCCGCTGATAGGTTTGCATTACTGATCACCCTGCTGCTGTGCAATTTGACGGTTCAGAATGGTAGTGAACTCGTCCATGAAGTTGGCGTAGGCGTTCTCCAGCCGCTCGACCTTGTTGGAGAAGCGGTTGTAGAAGATAACCGCCGGGATAGCGGCAAACAGACCCATGGCGGTAGCGATCAGCGCTTCCGCGATACCCGGCGCCACCATTTGCAGGGTGGCCTGCTGAACCTGACCCAGGGCGATAAAGGCGTTCATGATCCCCCATACGGTACCGAACAGACCGATATAGGGGCTAATGGAGCCGATGGTCGCCAGCACCGGCAGATTAGATTCCAGGTCATCCACCGCGCGGGAGAGGGAGACGCGCATGGCGCGGTAGGTACCATCCATTACCGCATCCTGACCACGGGCACCGGCCTTGAGCAAGCGGGCATACTCCTTGAAGCCGGAGTAGAAGATATCTTCCATGCCTTCGATATCATCGCGGCGGGAAGAGGACTCCTGATAGAGCCGATTGAGGTCGACCCCTGACCAGAAGCGATCTTCAAACTGTTCCGATGCGAGATTGGCCGCCTTGATCGCCTTTGAACGCTGGATAATCAGCGCCCACGAGACAATAGACATGCTCATCAGGGTCATCATGACCAGTTTTACCAACAGGCTGGCTTGCCAAAACAGGCCAATAAACGAAATTTCAGCGTGCACTTAACAGCACTCCCTTGATTTTTTCAGGTATAGCTACAGGTTTCATTTGCGGATGACTGACACAGGCTATCTGTACCATGGCCTGGGTGATCAGTCGTCCATCAGCCGCCAGGATCTGCTGCGAAAAGCGCAGGGATGCGCGTTTCACTTCAATCACTTGCGTTAATACATTCAATAGTTCATTAAAACGGGCCGCCGAGCGGAAATCGATCTCAGTTCGGCTCACCACGAAGGCATATCCCTCCTGCAGCCAGACGTCCTGTTCGACCCCTTTGGCACGAAGAAACTCGGTGCGAGCACGTTCCATAAACTTGAGATAATTGGCGTTGTAGACGATGCCCCCGGCGTCGGTGTCTTCGTAGTAGACACGCACCGGAAACTCAAAGACTTCCCCCATAACAATCTGTGATCCATTCGACAGTCAGATGGGGGGCTATCATAGCGCAGGGCTGAATAGGAAAGAAGCAGGGGGAGACAGGGAAATCCTGCCTCCCCCCGTTTTTTATGAAAGGAAATATGAATGTGTCAGCCAGAGGCCATACAACAAACTGGGCCAGGCGAGCCAGGGGTTGAACAGCACACGTCCGGGCAGGCTTTTCAGATGAAAGCCAAGCCCGTTAAGTACGCCACAACAGACGGCCCACATCAGCCAGGGAGCAAGCCAGAGACCATGCTCGCTGGTGTTGGCCGCGATCAGATTGGGGGCCTGTAAAATAGCGACGGCCAACAAGGCCGCCGCGAGTAACATCAACCCCTGCCACGGCTGCCGCTCCAGTGGAGCGGCCAGCCTGGCGAGTCGATCACTTGTTTTCATCGATCTGACGATCCATGTTCTCGGTGTGTTCCAGCCACAGCGCATTGATGATGCCAAATGCACATGCCAGCAACAGCCCCAGGATCCAGGTGAAATACCACATTGTCAGCGCACCTCTTAATAGAGAGATTGTTGGTTATCTTCGATGTGCTTGTTGGTTACCCGGCCAAACATCTTGATGTAAGTCCAGATGGTGTAACCCAGCACAATCGGTACGAAGATCGCTGCAGCCACAGTCATCACCTGCAAGGTGTTGAAAGAGGCAGTAGCATCCCACATGGTCAGGCTCAGTGACGGCTCAAGGCTTGAGGGCATCACGAACGGGAACATGGAGAAACCGGCAGTGAGGATGACCCCGGCAATCGCCAGCGAGGAGCTGGTAAACGCCAGCCAGCCGATGTTCATGCGGGCAAACAGCGCAGTCAGCAGGCTCATGGCCAGGCCCAGTACAGGGGCAGCCACCATCCACGGATAGAGGGTGTAGTTGTTCATCCAGGCACCAGCCTGCAGGACAACTTCCTTGTTCATCGGGTTGGATACCGCGTCAGTCGCGGCAGCCTTGACGATGACATAGCCTTCCATACCGCTTACCCACCAACCCGCGGCAGCAAACAGCACCAGAGTCAGCAGTGAGCAGATCATGGCGGCAGTGCGGGAACGCGCCAGCACTTCACCGTCGGTCTTCATCATCAACCAAGTTGCGCCCTGGGTGAGCAGCATGAACAGACTCACCAGACCAGCCAGAATGCCGAACGGGTTAAGCAGACCAAAGAAGTTGCCGTGATAGGTCAACATCATGAACTGGTTAAACTCGAACGGAACGCCTTGCAGCAGGTTGCCAAAGGCCACACCAAAGACGATGGGCGGTACGGCGCTGCCGGCGAACAAGGCCCAGTCCCAGTTGCTGCGCCATTTGGCATCAGCACGCAGGGAGCGGTACTTGAAACCGACCGGACGCAGGAACAGCGCCATCAGCGTCAGGATCATGGCGATGTAGAAGCCGGAGAAGGTCGCGGCATACACCATCGGCCAGGCGGCGAACAAGGCACCACCGGCAGTGACCAGCCACACCTGGTTACCTTCCCAGTGCGGCCCCATGGTGTTGAGCATCACGCGGCGCTCGACATCTTTCTTGCCGACGAACGGGAGCAGTGCGCCTACCCCCATGTCGAAGCCGTCAGTGATGGCAAAACCGATCAGCAACACGCCGACCAGAGCCCACCAGATGACACGCAGAGTTTCGTAATCAAACATGGTCGCTCTCCTTATGCCTTGATCTGTTCAAAGTGATACTTGCCAGTCTTCAGGCTGCTGGGGCCAAGACGGGCATACTTGAACATCAGGTACATCTCGATAACCAGAAGTACGGTATAGAACAGGCAGATACCGATCAGAGAGAACCAGATCTCGGCTGCAGGCAAGTTGGATGCAGAGAGGGAAGTCGGCAACACCTCTGCAATGGTCCACGGTTGGCGACCATATTCAGCAACAAACCAGCCAGCTTCGATGGCGATCCACGGCAGCGGGATACCCCACAGCAGACCCTTGAGCAGCCACTTGCGCTTGCCGATCTGGTGACGGGCACTGTCATAGAAGGCCATACCAATCAGCACCAGCATCAGCATGCCGACGGCAACCATGATGCGGAAGGCAAAGAACAGCGGCAGTACCTGCGGGATGGAGTCATCCACGGCGGCCTTAATCTGCTCGTCGGTAGCATCGGTCACGTTGCTGGTGTAGCGCTTGAGCAGCAGACCGTAGCCCAGATCCTGTTTCACTTCGTCGAAGCGAGCGCGGGTCTCGTCAGACTTGTCACCGGATTGCAGCTTGGTCAGCAGGTCGTAAGCGGTCATACCGTTGCGGACGCGCAGTTCGTGCTCGCTCTTCAGATCCTTCAGACCGGTGACCTGACCGTCCAGAGAGCGGGTCGCGATAATGCCCAGTGCATAGGGGATCTTGATGGCGTAGTCGGTACGCATCTCTTCCTGATTCGGAATACCAAACAGGGTAAAGGCAGCCGGAGCAGGTTCAGTCTCCCACTCAGCTTCGATAGCGGCCAGTTTCACCTTCTGCACTTCACCGGTCTCGTAACCGGATTCGTCACCGAGGATCAGCACGGACACGATGGAAGCCATACCGAACGCAGCGGCAATGGCGAAGGAGCGACGGGCAAACGCCACATCACGATTCTTCAGCAGGTAGTAGGAGGAGATACCCAGCACAAACATGGCGCCACAAGTATAACCAGCCGCCACAGTGTGGACGAACTTGACCTGAGCAACCGGGTTGAGCACCACGTCAGCGAAGCTCATCATCTCCATCCGCATGGATTCGAAGTTGAACTCTGCACCGACCGGGTTCTGCATCCAGCCGTTGGCGACCAGGATCCAGAGGGCGGAGAGGTTGGTACCCAGCGCCATCAACCAGGTGGCAGCCAGATGCTGATGCTTGCTCAGACGATCCCAACCAAAGAAGAACATACCGACGAAGGTGGACTCCAGGAAGAAGGCCATCAGCCCTTCGATAGCCAGCGGGGCCCCGAAGATATCGCCGACATAATGGGAGTAGTAAGCCCAGTTCGTCCCGAACTGGAACTCCATGGCCAGACCTGTGGTGACCCCCAAGGCAAAGTTGATACCAAACAACTTACCCCAGAATTTGGTCATGTCCCGGTAGATGGTGTTGTTGGTCATCACATAGACGGATTCCATGATCGCCAGGAGAAAGGCCATTCCCAGCGTCAGGGGTACAAACAAAAAGTGATAAAGGGCCGTCGCAGCGAACTGGAACCGCGATAGGTCTACCACATGCTCAGCAATCATGATGTTTCCTCACCGATTATTGGCACGGCTATTTTAAGTTTTAAGCACAAAGCTTCCGTTGGAGGTTATCGAATGAGCCTTATTGGGACGTGTCACAACAAAACGCGTTCAGTAACCACTGGCATTAACAACAAGGCAATACGAGAACACAAATAAAGCTAATGTTTAACAATTCCAAAACAATCAGCCTAAATTTATTCTCGCCCATGATGACCGGGTTTTTATATCACCTTTATTTGATTGAAATCAATGTAAAAGGACCCGTCATACATGGCTTTGAAAGGCATTTTTAATCTATTTCACGATTATTGACGCGAGCCAGATCACAAAACACAACAAAGCGTAAAACATTGATTTAAATCAATTTAAGAATTTAACATCCCGCCGCTCGGTTTAATTTGAAAAGCGTGAATGACGCACCTTTTTCCATGTTATCCGAGTCAGGCAATCTGATTCGAAAACTCAATTTAAAATTGCAAAGAATGCATACTCATGCGAACCAATTTCATCAACAAAGACATTAGATAAACTAATTTGAAGAGTGCAATTTTTCTTGTTTGCCGGGGTCGATTCGAACTCCTACAATGCGCCTCGCAGTGAGGGCATACCCTTGGATACAGGCCGGTTAATCCGGGTTCACGGTACGTATTCGACGATCAATTTGAACCTGTCTATTGGAATCGAAGATGAAAAAGTTTGTTGCTAAAACCATCCGTTACTACAAGCTTTCCTTTGTTCAGCTCTATCAACTGAACCGACTCTGAGAGCTCGCGACGGCTCACCTGTTTATTTTCCGGTCTGTGTCCAGACGCACTCACTGTCTGTGAACATCCATCCTGAATTGTCTTTGCCCACCGCATCCGCCGTGGGCTTTTTTTTGCCCGGATAATAAAAAACCGCCTTTGACGGCGGTTTCATGTTCAAACGACTGTTTTTACTTCTCATCTGGTCGCTGAAGACCGAAATGAGCGTAGGCTCGTGTGGTCGCAATCCGTCCTCTGGGTGTACGTTGCAGATACCCTTGCTGGATCAGATAAGGCTCCAGCACATCTTCGATAGTATCTTTCTCTTCCCCGATCGCGGCGGCCAGATTATCGAGACCCACCGGGCCCCCCATAAACTTGTCTATCACAGCCAACAATAACTTGCGGTCCATGAAGTCGAAGCCTTCATTATCGACATCCAGCATGTCCATGGCGCGAGCAGCAATGGGGCCGTCGATCCGGCCATCGGATTTCACCTGGGCAAAGTCGCGCACCCGCCTTAACAAACGGTTAGCAATCCGCGGCGTGCCGCGAGAGCGACGGGCGACCTCAATGGCACCATCTTCCGTCATGTCTAGCCCCAGACAACGGGCACTGCGGGAGACGATATCGGTCAGGTCCTTGACGTTGTAGAACTCCAGCCGCTGGACGATACCGAAGCGATCCCGCAGCGGGCTGGTCAGTGAACCTGCCCGGGTGGTGGCGCCAATCAGGGTGAAGGGAGGCAGATCCAGCTTGATGGAGCGAGCCGCTGGTCCCTCCCCGATCATGATATCGAGCTGGTAATCCTCCATCGCCGGATAGAGCACCTCCTCCACCACCGGGCTGAGGCGATGGATTTCATCGATGAACAGCACATCGTTCGGTTCGAGGTTGGTGAGCAGCGCGGCCAGATCCCCCGCTTTCTCCAGTACCGGGCCGGAGGTGGTCTTGATATTGACCCCCATCTCGTTGGCGACGATGTTGGCGAGGGTAGTCTTGCCCAGACCCGGCGGGCCGAAGATCAACAGGTGATCGAGCGCTTCACCCCGCTGACGGGCCGCTTCGATAAAGATCTCCATCTGTTCGCAGACGGTATCCTGACCGGTGTAGTCAGCCAGCTTCTTGGGGCGGATAGCCCGGTCAATAATGTCATCCTCACGGGCGGCACTAGCCGAAATGAGGCGGTCTGCTTCAATCATCAACTACCTCATACCAGGCTACGCAGGGATTCACGGATGATATCTTCCACCGACATCCCCTCTTTGGCAATCTTGCTGACAATCTGACTCGCCTGCTGCGGCTTGTAACCTAGGGCCACCAGCGCACTGGCCGCCTCTTCGGTCACATCAGGTGCCCGCAATTCGGGCTCACTGGCTGGCAAGGTGACCATGGCCGGGGAGAAGAGGTCGTGACTGACCCACCCCTTAAGGCGATCCTTCATCTCCACCACCAGCCGCTCGGCGGTCTTCTTGCCGACTCCCGGCAGTTTGACCAAAGAGCTTATCTCTTCACGTTCGACACTCAGCACAAACTGGGTAGCTGTCATGCCGGAAAGAATCGCCAGCGCCAGCTTGGGGCCGACTCCGTTGGTCTTGATCAGCTCGCGGAACAGCGCCCGCTCCTGTTTATGGTTGAAACCATAGAGCAACTGGGCATCTTCCCGCACCACGAAGTGAGTATGGATGGTCGCTTCCTTGCCGATCTCCGGCAAATCATAGAAGCAGCTCATCGGCATCTGTACCTCATAGCCAACCCCGCCCACTTCCAGCAGGACCTCGGGGGGCTGCTTTTCAATGACAATGCCTCTCAAGCGACCAATCACGGCTCTCTCCTCACCAATACAACTATTCGTAAATTGGCTCATAGCATAAAGAATAACTGGATAAGTATCCAGCATAGGGCAGCAACACCCGCATGGTCAGAGAGGCTTTTTATCCAATTTTCCACCATGCTTGATCGGGTGCAGCCAGTGCACGGGATGTTTCAGCGCCGCATCGCTCCCGAGCGGGGGATAAACCACTACACTAAACCCGTTCGGAACCGAAGCTGGTGCCAATGTCGATACCAAGGAAGGCCATCACATGAAAATTGTTACCACCTCCAATCTGGGTCTTGCCATATTGCTCGGATGTACGCTGGGCATGGGGGTCGTTGGCTGGTATGGCAGCCAGCGGCTAGCCAATCTGCTCTCCTACGTACTGGGCGCCGCCTGGCAGACCGCCGACGGTGCCATGGAGGGCTCCATAGAACTGGGCAATCAACAGCTACAGATTCAGAAGATGCAAAACGGAACCCCGCTCAATCGCGCCGAACTCGATGCTGCCAAGGCGGCGACCGATGACGCGCTGGCCCGGGTCAGCCTGGGGCAGCTCATTGATGGTGCGGCCCTTGCCACCATGGAACAGCACAAGCAGGACTATCAACAGCAACAAGAGAAGCTGCTGGCGCTCTATCACGCCTATACCGAGGTGGATCAGGCACTGCATCACAACGCCGATCTGATGGCCCGCCTCTCGACCCAGCTGGAGGTGATCGGCGACGACGCGGTCGAGGCGCTGACCCAATCCCCCGACCAGACCATCAGCTGGAACAGCGGCCTCTCCACTCGCTGGGAAGCGGCCGACGGGGGGATGGAGTCCAACATAGGCTTTTTGCGCCAACTCTATGCGCTGGAGAAGATGCGCAGACAAGGAGTCACAGAGGCGATCCAAGCCGAGTTAAAAGAGGCGACCGATTTCTACCACGAAGCGGTCGACAGCATGCTCGGCACCGGGCTGTTCGATATCGAGGGAACCGGCGAATTTGCCGGCAAGACACTGTCGGCAGAGTATCGCGCCCTGTTGGCCCGGCATCAGCAACTGATGGGACAGTGGGTCGATGCGCTCGGCAGCTATCAGGCCCAGCAGTCCGCCTATGAGGTCAGTGCCGATGAGCTGCGACAACAGCTGGTTGCCATCGAGGAGAGCGGCGATGCCACTGTCGAGGATCAGGTGGCCCAGCTCAACGGCATCATCAGCCAGATCCGAACCCTGCTGCTGGGTGGCCTGTTGCTGAGCCTGATCATGGTCACCCTCTGCGGCTTCTGGCTGACCCGCAAACTGGTAACCCCACTGCTGCAAGTGGACAAACGAATGCAGGATATCGCCGCCGGCGATGGGGACCTCAACGCCCGCATCAACCTGCAACGGGATGACGAGATAGGCTCGCTGGCCAACAGTGTGGATCGTTTCATCGAGAAATTGCAGAAGATGATCAGCTCCACCATGGACAACAACCAACACATCAGCGAACACGTTCACACCTCGGTCAACCGGGTGGAGGCAATCAGCCAGAGCAGCCGCCAGACCGCCGAACATGCGCTGGCCCTGCACCACGACAGTGAACAGATGGTGCAAGTCGCCACCGGTATCTCGGACAACTGCAGCATAGCGGCCCACAATGCCAATGAGGTGCGCCAGCTGACCACCGAGAGCAGCCAGTATGTCGCCTCCGCCAGCGCGGGCATGCAGCGGGTGGTACAGGAGGTGAGCGAGTGTGCCATCGCCATCAACTCCCTCAAGGAGCAGGCGGGTCAGATTGGCCAGATCATCTCCACCATCAGTGGCATCTCGGAGCAGACCAACCTGCTTGCCCTCAATGCGGCTATCGAAGCGGCCCGCGCGGGGGAGATGGGGCGTGGCTTTGCGGTGGTTGCGGACGAGGTGCGCACCCTGGCCAATCGCACCGCGACATCAAGCGCCGAGATCAGCCAGGTGATCAGCAGCATCCAGCAGCAGACCGAGACCGCCTATCTGATGATGCAACGCAACCTCAAGACGGTGGAGTCCGGCATGCAGGACTCCGAGAACACCAAGCAGATCCTGTTCAAGGTGGAAGGCGCCATCGACCAGCTGGCCGACATGGTGCAGCAGGTCGCCGTAGCCACAGGTCAACTGTCACACACCCTGAGCCACTCCTCTGACAAGGTCTCCGGCATCAGTCTGCAAGCCAGAACCGGAGAACAGGAGGCGCAGGAGTGTCTGCAACTCGCCTCCTCGCTCCATCAGGCCAGCCTGCTGCAGCAGCGCCTGCTCTCCCAGTTCAGGGTCTGAACCCTGTCAATAGCAAAGATGCCACTCATGTGAGTGGCATCTTTTTGTTACCGGTCGCTCATTCCTGCCGCCTTAACTTCCTCAACATCCTATGGCCAGTTGAATAGCCAGGCTCAGCATGATGATGCCAACCAGCAGATCGATCCCCTGCTGCACCCGGCCTCGGGCCAACCAGGGCGCCAGTGCCGCAGCACCCAGCGCCAGCGAGTAGAACCACACCAACGAGGCCAGCATGGCCCCCGCAGCAAAAGCCGGACGAAGGGACTCGCTCACCTGACTGCCAAGGGAGCCGAGCAGCATCAATGTATCGAGATAGACGTGAGGATTGAGCAGCGTAACTCCCAACGTCATCGCCAGCACGCTTTTGGCACCCATCTGCTGAGCAGAATCGGCAAGCCCCTCCCCTTTACCGCGCCAGGCACTGAGCAGGGAACGGCCACCAAACCAGCCGAGAAACAGCACGCCTCCCCAGGTGAGCAGCGCCATGCCGAGGGGGCTGGCAGCCAGCACATTGGCCCCGCCAAATACGCCGATAGCAATCAGGGTGAGATCGCAGAAACTGCAGAGCGTGGCCGTCAGCAGATGGTGATTGCGATGGATGCCCCGGCTCAGCACAAAGGCATTCTGGGCGCCGATGGGGATGATCATGGCCAGACCGATGGTGAAGCCTTGCAGTGTCGTTGCGAACATCATGGAGAGTACCGTTCGAAATGATGAATGAGCGGCACTATAGCGATGGTAGTTCCTTCCTAGAAATTCATTGATTTACTTATTGATTCATTTTGCTAATAAAAACCGGCATACCCAGCCGCTGTTCCAGCCCTTGTCAATTACCGGATCTGACAATTGTGACCCTCAGAGTGCGGCAGGAGAATCTGTTGCGCCTGTGGGCTCAGCCTACTGCAGCAATCTGGGGAAGTTGGTAACCACAACTTGCTCCAAATTGGGTAGCAAAAGCCCCGTACTAACCCCTTTGGCAATGGCCTGATAGCGGTTCATTGAGCCGGTTTTGCGGGTGACCTGATTGAGATGGTAATTGACCGTGCGCTCCGTGATCCCGAGGATGCAGGCGATCTCGCTAGAGGTCTTCCCTTCGCTGGCCCAGAACAGGCACTCGGTCTCGCGCTCGGTCAAGGGGTCTTTACCCGCACTGTCCATCATGCTGAAACGCACCACCCGAATGGCCGCCTCGAAGATGTAATTGGACATCCAGGAGAGGATCGGCGAGGACTCCAGCAGCAGGTCACTCGAGGCCCGCTCGGACGTGATAAAGGAGAGGATTCCGTTCTCCCCGGCTGCGCCGTGCAGAGGGAAGGAGATGCCATTGCGCAATCCGAACTCGGCGGCCAACCCCATCACGTCCATGGTTCCCTCCTGCAGAAAACTGGCCCGCTCATCGAGGCGGTTCCAGTAAATGGGCAGCGTCTGCTTGCGTGCCAGCCGGATCACCGGATCGCACGCCAGCATGTTGTTTTCGGTATAGGCCTGCACCCAGGAATCGGGGCACTGGTTGAACAACACCACCTTGGGCCTTTGCATCGACATCGGCAGGATCAGGGCGAAGCGATAGTAGTCATAGCCCATCCCGAGCGTAAAGCGACCGATCAGTTCGGCCAGACGATTGCCGTCCGTCACCGAAGTGAAATGTTCGAGGTACTCAAGCAGTTGGTCTCTGTTCATATGAAAGCCCCCTTGGCCAGACATGTGATTATAACGGCGAATAGCAAGATAGAGGGTCCATAATGTTGGTTTTTAAAGGAAAATTGAGAGAACATCCACGAAACGAGGTGGAGAATGAACTCTATCGCTTTCGAAATCGCGTCTTTTCCGACCGGCTAGGCTGGGATGTCGAGTCTCATCGGGGCTTGGAGCGTGACAGCTTCGACACGCCAGACACCCATTGGGTGCTGATCGAGGACGAACAAGGGCTGTGTGGCTGCATTCGTCTGCTCAACTGTGCCGATGCCTATATGCTGCCCACCATCTTCCCCACCGCCCTTGCCGGTGAAAGCGCACCACGCACCCCCGATGTCTGGGAACTCACCCGTCTGGCTATCGATGCCCAGCGCGCACCGCGCATGAGCAATGGCGTCAGCGAACTCACTTGCGTCATCTTCCGCGAGGTCTATGCCTTCGCCCATGCCCACGGGATCCGGGAGCTGGTCGCCGTCGTCAGCCTGCCGGTGGAGCGCATCTTCCGCCGACTTGGCCTGCCCATCGAGCGGCTCGGTCATCGGCAGGCAGTCGATCTGGGTGCGGTAAGGGGCGTTGGCATCCGCTTCCATCTGGATGAGCGCTTCGCGCTGGCGGTCTCCCAACCTCTGCTGGGCCATTATCAAACCAGCCATTATCCACTGCAGCAACCGTCACCGGTGCTGGCAGTTCACTCATAAAAAATCCCGGGAAAACAGACCCGGGATAAAGATGTCGCTACGATCTGCGCAGGGCTACCCCATGCGGCACCAGAGAGTATCCTCCCTCAATGGCCTGACCACTACTGTCAAAAATCACAGCGCAACACCCCTTCCGCCGCCCATTGTTGTCCCCTGCCGAGTGACGTAGAGTCAGCCCTTGGGCAACGGAAGGGAGAGAAGATGAAAGAGCTGGACTACAAACTGCTGCGGGCGCTGGATGCGGTACTGCAGGAGCAGAACTTCGATCGGGCGGCCAAGTCGCTCCATATCACCCAGTCGGCCATCTCCCAGCGGATCAAGCAGCTGGAGCAGCAGTTTGCCGAGCCACTACTCATTCGAAGCCAACCCCTGCAGGCCACGCCACTCGGCCAAAAACTGCTGGCCCACTATCGGCAGGTACACCAGCTCGAGCTCGAACTGGCGGGGGAGCTGGCCCCCGACCAGCCGCAGGGGCCAATCCGGATCAGCATCGCAGTGAACGCCGACAGCCTGGCCACTTGGTTCCTGCCCGCCATTGCCCCCTTGTTGAAACAGCACCCCATCGAACTCAACCTGCTGGTCGATGACGAGAGCCGCACCCTCGACAAGGTCCGCGAGGGTCAAGCCTTTGGTGCGGTCAGCCTGCATCCCCAGCCGCTGGCGGGTTGCTGCGTCGACGAGCTCGGTGAGATGAACTATCTGCTTACCGCCAGCCCCGCCTTCGTAGCCCGCCACTTCCCTCGCGGCCTGACTCGTGAGGCGCTGGCCAAGGCACCGGCGGTGGCGTTCGATCAGCGCGATGACATGCATGTGAGCTTTATGAGGGAACACTTCGGGCTGGAGCCCGGCGGTTATCCCTGCCATACGGTCCACTCCTCAGAGGCCTTCGTCGCCATGGCCGAGCAGGGGTTGGCCTACTGTCTCATTCCCGAATTGCAGATAAGAGGCCAGCTCGCAGGCGGGTCACTGCTCAACCTCAGTCCCGACCACGTCCTGACGGAACGCCTCTACTGGCACCGCTGGGTACTGGAAAAAGGGGTTCACAAGCAGCTCTCCCAGCGTCTCATCGACCATGCCAGATCGCAGTTGAAAGCACGCTGAGCAGGCCATTCACCTTGGCTTTGCAGGGCTAAAAACGTATAGTGCTGGGCGATCCTTCATCAGGTCTCCACCCAGGTTTTCACTTCAGGTTCCTCACTTATGTTCCAAGACAATCCGCTGCTGGCCCAGCTCAAGCAACAAATCCGCGAAAACATCCCGAAGAAAGAGGGTGTGATCCGCGCCTCGGACCGGGGCTTCGGCTTTCTGGAAGTCGATGAGAAGACCAGCTATTTCGTGCCGCCTCCCTACATGAAGAAGGTGATGCACGGTGACCGGGTGACCGCCCTGATCCGTACCGAAAAAGAGAAGGAAGTGGCCGAGCCGGATACCCTGCTGGAGCAGTCCGTCACCCGCTTCGTGGCCCGGGTCAAGATGTTCCGTGACCGCCTCAACGTGGTCGCCGACCACCCGCTGATCAAGGATGCCATCAAGGCCCGCGTCAAGAAGGGTCTGGATGAGAAAGAGTTCAAGGAAGGTGACTGGGTGGTGGCTACCCTCAAGCGCCACGCGCTGGTCGACGGCAACTTCTCTGCCGAGATCACCCAGAAGATCGCCGCCCAGGAAGATCACAATGTGCCCTGGTGGGTGGTGCTGGCCCGCCACAACCTGGCCCAGGTCGAACCGGCTGATTTGCCGGAGTGGAAGGTGATCGAAGAGGAGGAGCTGCCCCGTCGTGACCTGACCAAGGTGCCCTTCTTCACCATCGACGGTGCCAAGACCAAGGACATGGACGATGCGCTGGCCATCACCAAGCTGGATAACGGCTGGGAGCTGCTGGTCGCCATCGCCGACCCGACCGCCTATGTGGCCGAAGGGAGCGAGCTGGACAAGGAAGCCGCCCAGCGCGCCTTTACCGTCTACATGCCGGGCCGCAACGTGCCGATGATCCCGCGCACCCTCTCCGACGAGCTCTGCTCCCTGAAAGAGGGCGAGGAGCGCAACACTCTGTGTGCCCGTCTGCTCATCGCCGAAGATGGCCTGCTGCTGGAGGAGACCGAGTTCTTCGCCGCCCGCATCTGCTCCCACGCCCGCCTCAACTATGACGACGTCTCCGACTGGGCCGAGCATGGCAAAGAGCTGTCCATCGACGCAGGCGTACTGGCCCAGCTGCCGCTGATGAAGGCAATGACCGAGGCACGCATCGCGTGGCGAACCGAGCATGCCCTGGTGTTCCCGGATCGTCCCGACTACGACTTCGAGCTGGGCGAGAATGGCGAAGTGCTGGCCATCCACGTCGAGCCGCGCCGCATCGCCAACCGCATGGTGGAAGAGTCGATGATCGCCGCCAACATCTGCGCCGGTCGCGTGCTGGGCAAGAGCGTCGGTTACGGCATCTTCAACGTTCACACCGGCTTTGACGAAGAGTCCCTCGACGGCGCCATCGACCTGCTGAAGAGTGCCGAAGCCCCGTTCGAGCGCGACGAGATCGCTAGTCTCTCCGGCTTCTGTGCCCTGCGCCGCTGGATCGACAACCTCGACACCCGCTGGCTGGATGGCAAGATCCGCCGCTTCCAGAGCTATGCGCTGATGTCCTCCGAGCCGGGCGCCCACTATGGTCTGGGTCTGGATGCCTACGCCACCTGGACCTCCCCGATCCGTAAATACGGCGATATGGTCAACCATCGTCTGCTCAAAGCGGTCATCGCCGGCAAGACCCCGGGTGAGCGCCCGAGCACCGAGCTCACCGAGCACCTGACCGCCTGCCGCCGCCTGCACCGCATGGTGGAGCGCGACATCGGCGACTGGCTCTATGTCCGTTACCTGAAAGCCGCCGCTGGCACCGATCAGGTTTTCAACGCCGAGATCATCGACGTGATGCGTGCCGGTCTCAAGCTGCGTCTGCAGGAGAACGGAGCAGTGGTCTTCCTGCCTGCCCGTCACATCCTCGACAACAAGGATCGACTGGAGTGCAACTGGGACAACGGCCGCGTCTATCTGGACAAGACCGAAGTGGTTTATGAGCTCGGCCAGATCATCGAGGTGAAGCTGACCGAAGCGGTGGAAGAGACCCGCTCCCTTATCGCCAAGCCGGCGGTGGAGTTGGTGCCAGGCCCGGCACCGGAAGCCCCGGCGGCCGAGAGTGCGCCAGCCGATAGCAGTGAAACGCCCGCTGAGGCTGCCCCCAAGGCAGAATAAGCCACGCAGAATCATCTGATCTGCCGAGAGCCCGCCATCGTGCGGGCTCTTTTTTGCCCGGCATCCCGCCCTACAAGCTGCCATATATACCGTTATGGCACACAGTTCTAGCCACGATTTGCAGAGAACGCAGTGAATGTCTCCACCAGAATAGCTGAAAGCAACCGTTATGTGCGCTGCCTCTCCTTTCTGACATATTAATCAAGGAGAAATATGTCTATACTCGCTTGGGTACAATCCAAGGGATATTGGTATGCAGGAATGGGACCCGGAACACTTCACCAACTTCGCTCAGTTATGCGAAGTGAGCCTCGCCACCATCCGTGAAAAGACCGATGCCGAACGCCTCTACCTCTGGCTAAAAGCTCCCGAACCTCAGCTCTACAGCTTTCAGCTCGATCAGGGGCTGACCACGCTTGATCTCGCCCATCTCGGTCAACTGACCCTGCCCCACCACCTGATCGACAAGGCGATGGAGAAGGGACAACTGGTGATCGAACAACTCCAACCTCCGCCGGATCCCGGCGAAAATGTGGAGCCCGCCCAGCCGCAGTTACGCGCCTGTTTCCCTCTCAAGCGTCACATGAAACTGGAAGGGGTCATCTATCTGGAGACCCGCCGCCGCATCGATCGCCTCTCCTCCCACCAGCGTCAGGGCATCCAGCTCCTTATCCACTATCTGACTGCCGAGCTCAGCAATCACCTGCTCTCCAGCCAGGTCAATCAGGAGCGGGACCAGCGGCTCCATACCCAGACCGATCTGGTACAGAGTCAGGCACTGCAGGGCTCCTTCCTCACCATGTTGCAGGCGCTGCACATGGTCAGCGTCACCCTCTCCCGCAGTCGCAGCGAGAACGATCTGCTGCGGGATGCAGTGCTGCTGGCCCGCAAGGAGCTGCAGTTCGATCGGGTTGCCATCTTCCTGATCGAACCCGATGGCAAGACCATGCGCGGCACCTGGGGCACCAGCGAAGAGGGCGAGCTGATGGATGAACACAACTTCATCAGCCCCATTCCGGATCACCCCACGGTGCAAGAGGCGCTCAGGCGCAAGGACTACGTGCTGGTGATGGAAGATACACCCCTCTACTACGAGAAGCAGCAGGTGGGCCGTGGCTGGAACGCCAT
Organism: Aeromonas sp. 102P; assembly: GCF_051920345.1. Lineage (NCBI taxonomy): Bacteria > Pseudomonadati > Pseudomonadota > Gammaproteobacteria > Aeromonadales > Aeromonadaceae > Aeromonas > Aeromonas sp. 102P. The sequence goes on from NZ_JBQBCZ010000001.1 coordinate 4,516,270, forward strand.
GGTATCGCTGTGGGATGGCACCACCCCCATCGGCTGGATCGCCGCCGACAACCTGCTCTGGCACCGCCCGCTCAAGGCCTATCAGAGCGAGATCTTCAAACAGTACGCCGCCATCCTGTCACAACTGCTGATCCGCCAGCGCACCCAGGAGCAGCTGGAAACCCTCAACCGCCAACTGGAGGCCCGGGTCGCCGAGCGCACCATGCAGCTGGCCGAGACCAACCGGGCGCTGGAGGAGGCCAATCACCGCCTCTCCCTCCTGTCGCTGGAAGATCCCCTCACCGGCATCGCCAACCGGCGCCAGTGGGACATCACCATGCAGCGGGAGTGGGAGTGGGCACGACGCACCCAGAACCTGCTGGCGGTATTGATGATCGACGTCGACGAGTTCAAGGCCTACAACGACCACTTCGGCCATGCCAAGGGGGATCTCTGCCTGCAACAGGTGGCCCATGTGCTGCGGGATGCAGAGCGGCGCAGCACCAATCTGGTCGCCCGTTACGGTGGCGAGGAGTTCGTCATTCTACTCTGCGCCCCCCAACCCGGTGAGGCCGAACAGCTGGCCGGACGGATCCACGATGGTCTTGCCCGCTTAAAAATGCCCCATCCCGCCTCGCGGGTTGCTGATTTCATTACGGTTAGCATAGGCTTTAGCTATCTGGTTCCCTCCCTGGACGGAGCATGGCAGACCCTGACCGAACAGGCTGACCAGGCGCTCTACCACGCCAAGTCACAAGGGAGGGCCCGCACTCTGGCCTATCGGTGATCCCATGCTGTTGCGTCGCTACCCTATCTTCAATCGTCGCCTGGCTCTGGTGGCCTACGGAATCGACTATCAGCTCAGCTCACCGGCCGAATGGCCTTCACTGGCGCAACATTGCCGCCTGCTGGCGCAGGGGCGTCAATATCTGGTGCCCTTCACCCACGAACAGCTCGATGAACAGCGTCCCCTGCTGCTGGATCAGGACGCGATCCCGCTGGTTGAAGCCTCCAGTGAACGCCAGCCCAACTCGTTCCCGGTGCTGGAGCAGTGGCGCGACAGTCGGCGCAGACTGGCGGTGCACGGCGCCAACCGGGATCCACGCTGGCTCGGCGCCAGCCGCCTGCTGGTGTACTGGATGGGGGAAGAGGGGATCTGCCAGCCCACCGAGCACAAGCGGATGGCGCTGAACATCGAAACCTGGGCGGATTTTCTCCCGCTGCGGGAGGCCGGGGTCGACTTCTTTGCCGGCGGCTTTCTCGCCCGTCCGGAGCTGGTTAATCAGCGGGCCAACCAGCCCGATATGGCGCTGGTACAGCAGATCCTCCAGCTCATCTGCCACGAAGAGTTCTCCTTCGCCCAGGTAGCCCGCCTGCTGGAGCAGGATGCCTGGCTGCCCGGCCTGCTGCTCACCTACGTCAACGCCCCCGGCTTCGATCATGCCGCCCCCATCACCTCGGTACCCCGCGCCCTCTCCTATCTGGGGGAGCAGGAGATCCGCAAGTTCGTGCTGATCAACGGTCTGGCCCGGGTGAGCCAGCACATGCCGGAGGCCTGCACCCGCATGGCCATCGCCCGCGGCCGCTTCTGCGAGTTGATTGCCCTCACCGCCCTCGGTAAAGCGGAGGCCAGCTGGGCCTTTCTGGTAGGGCTGGTGCTATATGGATCCCTGCTGTCGGAGCCTCTGATGGCCCACCTGCCCAAGAGCGTGCAGCGCGCCATCGAACTGCACGAAGGGCCACTCTTTCATCTGTTTCAGCTGGTCAGCACCTATGAACAGGGCAACTGGGCCCTGCTGGAACAGCTTGCCCCCAAATATCAACTCGATCCGGCCCAGCTCACCCCCGTCTATTTTCAGTCACAAATGTGGGGGCAAGCGTTTCTCACCAGCTAGGTGATGGCGAGGCGGGGAGCCACTGGCTAGAATGGGCTCCCTTTTTTAAGAGACTGACCCGCACCATGACGCTTTCCGGATTCCAAGGCCTGGTCTTTGACCTTGATGGCACCCTGGTCGACTCCATGCCGCTGCACCTCGCCGCCTGGGAACATACCGCCCGCGAGTTTGGCTTTCACTTCGACGCCGACTGGTTCTATGAGCTGGGTGGCATGCCGAGCCGCAAGATAGCCCTGCTGGTCGCACAGGAGCAGCAGATCCCCCTCGATCCGCTCGAAGTCACCCGCTGCAAGACCGCCCACTATGTGGCCAACCTGCACAAAGCGACCGTGTTTCCGGCCATGCAGGCGCTGGTCGAGCGCTATCATGGCGTCATCCCGATGGGGATCGGCACCGGCTCGCCGCGCATAAATGCCGAGGCGGTGCTACGCAACACAGGGCTGGAGCGCTACTTCTCAGTGGTGGTCACCGCAGACGATGTGGAGCTGCACAAGCCCAATCCGGACACCTTCCTGCTGGTCGCCAGCAAGTTGGGGGTCGCGCCATCAGGCTGTCTGGTGTTTGAAGATACCGGTATCGGGGTACAGGCCGGAGAGGCGGCGGGGATGCAGACCTGCATGGTCAAAGAGGGTCAACCGGTCGGCATAACCGCGTAGTGCGTAAAAAAATATCGCCCTGCAAGGGGCGATAACCGAAACCGACTCTCATACGGGACATGAATGAAAATGAGAGCAGTTTCCGTCAGCCGCTGACGCAGGGCGCGTCAACGGGGAGTGCGGGGCAGACGATTACTCGTTGTTGCCGCCGCCCTGATTGTCGTCATACCGACCCGGCGCACCATGGGGGCGCGGCGCCATGGAGACACGCGGCTTGCGAGCACGCTGGATGTTCACCTGCGGACGGCCGGTGTGCATGGCGATGGTGGAGATCTTGGCCTTGTAGACCAGCTGCTGGTTGCCGTGTGCATCGGTCAGCAGCACGCTGTACTGGTCAAACCCGCTGATGGTGCCTTCCAGCTTGATGCCGCTCACCAGAAAGATAGCGACCTGACTGCGGTTCTTGCGCAACCAGTTGAGGGCAGAATCTTGCCCGTTCCCGAGGGAGAAGGCTTGCTCAATCGTGGAGTAGCTTGGGGATTCAGTTGTCATAAATTATTGTCCCGCGGAAAAAAAGTGGCGTTTGATTGTGCTAAATGGGCACTGGCTTGTCAAAGTCATTCTCACTCCCGCCAGCAATAGCGGCCTCCGGGGGCTGGTCGCTGACCAGCACAACTGCGATAATCGCCAGCTCTGGCTCCACCATGGGCCTTATCTGGGGTTTTATCTTGCATCCGGTTTCACACCAACACCACACCACCTATGTCCATGATGCCACTGCCTGCGAAGAGTGTGACCTGCTGATACCGGCCACACCGCTCGAGGTGGGACAGGCCAGCTGCTGCCCCCGTTGCGGACACACCCTGAGTCGCCACCTGCCACAGCAGGAGTTGCGGCCGATCTCCTACGGGTTCGCGGCACTCATCATGTTCGTGCTCGCCAATGCCTTTACCTTTATGTCCTTCTCGGCCAAAGGGGTGGGCCAGGAGATGACTTTTCTGCAGAGCATCACCACCCTGGTGGATGAGGGCTATCTGTTTCTCGGCGCGGTACTGAGCCTGACCCTGATCGGCCTGCCGCTGGTTTATATGGGCTCCATCATGCTGGTGCTGTGGCGGGTCGATAAAGATCTGCACAGCAATGCCCTGCGCTCCCTCGGCCGTCTGCTCTGCCGGATCAAACCCTGGCTGATGGTGGATGTCTTTCTGGTGGGGGTGCTCATCTCGCTGGTCAAGCTGATGGGGATGGCCGACATCAAGATGGGGCTGTCATTCTGGGCTTTCGTCGGTTACACCGTGCTGCTCATCAAGATGATCTCCTCGCTGGATCAGATGTGGCTGTGGCAGCGGCTGTTCGGCCCGTCCGAGGCGCGGGATATCGACCCGGAAGCGGGCGCGCTGGAATCCGGCCTGGTGGGCTGCCATATCTGTGGCGCTCTGAGCGAGGTGGGCAGCCACAGCTGCTCCCGCTGCGGCGGCAAGCTGCATGCCCGCAAGCCGGGCGGCCTGAACCGTACCTGGGCGCTGCTGTTTACCTCCGCCATTCTCTACATTCCGGCCAACGTCTATCCCATCATGGATACAGTGTTCCTCGGTGATGACAGCCCCTCCACCATCCTCGGCGGTGTAGTGCTGCTCTGGGCCATGGGCTCATACCCCATAGCTGCGGTGATCTTTTTCGCCAGCGTGGTGGTGCCGCTGGTGAAAATACTGGCGCTATTCTGGCTTTGCTATATGGTGCAGCGCGGCAATGTCACCTCCCCCCTCGGCAAGCTCAAACTCTATCGCATGACCGAATTTGTCGGACGCTGGTCGATGATCGACGTCTTCGTGGTGGCCATTCTGGCGGGCCTGATCCGGCTCGACAATCTGATGACCATCTACCCCGGCCCTGCGGCCGTCGCATTTGCAGGTGTGGTGCTGATCACCATGGTCGCCGCCATGAGTTTCGACTCCCGCCTGATCTGGGATTTACAACAAGGAGAACGCGAACGTGAGTGAGCGTAAAAAAAGGTGGAAACCGGGCTCTGACTTTCTGAGCTCTGCCGCCGCAATCTGGATGGTGCCCCTGCTGGCGCTGTTCATCGGTCTCTGGATGCTGTTCCAGCACTGGTACTCCCAGGGCCCGAGTTTCACCCTGACAGTCGCCACTGCCGAGGGCATAGTCGCTGGCAAGACGGTGATCCGCTCCCGCGAAGTGGACGTCGGCCGCATCGAGGCCGTCGAGCTGAGCGATGACTATAGCCATGCCGTGCTGAAAGGACGGCTGACCAATGCTGCCTCCGGCATGCTGCGCGGTGACAGCCAGTTCTGGGTGGTCAAGCCCAGAGTGGGCCGTGAAGGGGTATCGGGTCTGAGCACCCTGCTCTCCGGCGCCTATATCGAGCTCGCCCCCGGCAAGAAAGGTCGGGCGCGGGACGAGTACGCCATGCTCGACAAACCACCGCTCGCCTCCCTCGATGCCAAGGGGCTGCGCCTCACCCTCAGCAGTCGCGACACCCGCGCGCTGGGTGAAGGCTCCCCCATCAACTATCAGGGCTTCACCATAGGTCAGGTGGAAGAGGCGAAGTTCCTGCCGGAAAAGAGCGAGATGCAGTATCAAATCTTCATCCACGCCCCCTATGACATTCTGGTGAGCAGCAACTCCCGCTTCTGGATGACCCCGGGCTTCGAGGTCTCCATGAGCAGCGAGGGGATGAAGGTGAAGATGGATTCGCTGGAGAGCCTGATCGATGGCGGCATCACCATGGGTCTGCCACCCGGCTGGGCGCCTGGCGAACCGGTCAAACAGATGGAAGGGTTCACCCTGTTCCAGGATGAGGCGAGCGTGCTGGCCGGTAGTCTGGATCAGTTCATCGACTACGTCTTCCTGTTCGATGACAACGTGGGTGGCCTGCACCCGGGCGCGGCGGTGCAGTATCGCGGCATTCGGGTCGGTACCGTCATCTCCGCCCCCTACCTCATCGAGGACAAGGGCGTGCAGATCTTCAAGAGCCGCCAGATCCCGGTGCTGGCTCGCATCGAGGTGCAGCGCCTCTCCCACCGCTATGCCAAGGCGGAGAAGGATCAGTGGCGAGCCCTGTTCGGCAAGCAGTTCAAGGAAGGGTTGCGTGCCAGCCTCAAGACCTCGAGCCTGCTGACCGGCGGCAAGATCATCGACCTCAACTTCTATCCGGACGCGCCACGTTTCGAGCAGGCCAAGCTGGCCGGTTATCAGGTCTTCCCCACCGTGCAGGGCGGGCTGGATCAGATCGAGCGCAAGGTGAACCTCATCCTCGACAAGTTTGTCGACATGGATATGGCGACCACCCTGACCAAGGTCAACGGGTCACTGACCACCCTGGATGGCACCCTGAAGAACATCAGTGCAGTCAGCGCCAACCTGAACAAGCTCACCGCCAAGGATTCTACCCAGCAGCTGCCCGCCTCGCTCAACGAGAGCCTCAAGCAGTTGCAGGAGACCTTGCAGGCCTATGATGCCCAATCGCAGACCAATCAGGATCTGCGTCAGTCGGTGCAGACCCTCAATCAGTTGATGCGCGAACTGCAGCCGCTGGTGCACTCCCTCAACGAGCAGCCCAGCTCGCTGATCTTCGATCGCGCGCATCCATCGGACCCTGAGCCCAAGCGAGGCAAACAATGAAAAAAGAGATCCTGACGCTGGCCCTGCTGGGCCTGCTGGCGGGTTGCAGCAGCCAGCCAAGCCTGCACTACTACTCGCTCGATGCCGACAGCCAGCAACCCGTAACGGCCCCGGCCCAACCGCAGCACCAGCTGGTGCTGCGCCCGGTGGCGCTGGCCAGCCAGATCGACCGGATCAGTCTGGTCTATCAGCTGGAAGGGCAAGAGCTGCACTTCACCGAGTACCATCGCTGGGCCGGTGCGCTGGACGATCAGCTCAACCAGCTCACCCTCAATGGCCTCTCCACCCGCCTGCCGGGCTGGGTGGTGCGACAGGATGGCGCCCGCAAGGGGCCGGTGCTGACCATTCTGGTGGAGCGCTTTCAGGGCCGTCATGACGGCAGCGCCGTGCTGAGCGGCCGCTGGCGCCTGCTGGCAGAAGATGGCACCGTGCTGCGCGATGCCCCCTTCCGTCAGGAGCGGGTACTGCCAGCCGATGGCTACAACGCACTGGTGAACGAACTGGGTCAGGGCTGGCAACAGCTGCTCGACCAGATTGCCGCCGAGGTGCGCAAGCAGGGTTGAGCACATCAACCTGCGAGCATCAGATAGAAAAAACGACGCCAGCTGGCGTCGTTTTTTTATGGGCAAGAGTCGGGGGCGACTTATGCCTTGGCAGGCTGGCTCAGACGGGCAACCGCTTCCACATGCATGGAGTGCGGGAACATATCGACCGGCTGCACCTCGTCCAGCACGAAGCCCTGCTTGACCAGCCAGGCAAGATCGCGGGCCAGGGTCTGCGGGTTGCAGGAGACATAGACCAGACGACGGGGCGCCATGGCGACCAAGGTCTGCAGCACCGCCTTGTCACAGCCTTTGCGGGGCGGATCCATTACCACTACGTCAGCGGTCACGCCCTGAGCGTGCAGCTCGGGCATCAGCTGCTCGGCCTTGCCGACGTGGAATTCGGTGTGCTCGATGCCGTTGAGGGCGGCGTTGCGGCGGGCATCGCTGATGGCGCTCTCCACCGACTCGATCCCCACCACCTTGGCGGCCTTGCCAGCCAGGAACAGGGAGATGGTGCCGATACCGCAATAGATGTCGAACACTGTCTCGTTACCGGTCAGTTCGGCATACTCGAGGGCGCTGGAGTAGAGCACATCGGTCTGGGTCGGGTTGTTCTGGAAGAAGGAGAGCGGCGAGATCTCGAACTCGAGTTCGTGGATCTTGTCGCGGATCACCCCTTCGCCGAGCAGCACCCGGTTGGTGGCACCCAGAATGCGGTTGGTGCGCTCATCGTTGATGTTCTGCACCAGGGTAGTAACCGGCAGATCGCTCAGGGCCGCCAACAGTTCGGCTTCGAACGGCAACGCATCACCCAGGGTTACCAGCACCACCATCAGCTCGCCGCTCTTGAAGCCCTTGCGGGTCATCAGGTTGCGCACGCAGCCGCTGTGGTTTACTTCGTCATAGGCGGCGATGTCGTGCTCGCGCATCCAGTTGCGCACCCGGGCGTTGAGCTCGACGTGCAGCGGATCCTGCACCGCACAGTCATCGGCGGTGATGAGATCGTGAGAGTGCTTGCGATAAAAACCGATCTCGGCACCGGCGTCACAGCCACGCACCGCATATTGCGCCTTGTTGCGATAGGCGAACGGGCTTTCCATGCCAAGGATATCCTTGACCGGCGTGTCACCCAGCCCGGCCTGCTCCAGTGCGCTTTGCACCAGTGCTTGCTTGAGCTTGAGCTGGGCCGGATAGGCCAGCGGACGTACCTGACAGCCACCACACTCGGTGTTGGGGCAGAAATCGGCAACCCGATCGGCAGAGGGCTGGAGCAGCTCGGCAACCTTGCCGTGCAGATAGTTCGGCTTGACCTCGGTCAGCTCCACCAGCGCCTGCTCACCGGGCAGCAGACCTTCGACAAACAGGGGGCGATCGAACAGGCGTCCTTTGCCATCTCCTTTGTCGGTCAGTTCCAGGATCTCGATCTGGTGTTGATGTCCCACTAACGGCATGAGCGGCTCCAAAAGTACTAAAAATGGGGGGTGATGAACGCGGCAAAGCCATGCCCATCGAGAAAAGGTGGCAGAGTTTAGCGGAGATCCGGCCAAATTGCAGGCATAAAAAGCCTGCTTGTTGCAATAGTCATTGCCCTGACCATCTGCTTGGCGTTGCCACCTTTCGGGTTGCGGCAAATTTAGCCCTTGGGCCATAACGCCCAGCCTGTTAAAATTCCGCTCTTGAAATTATCCTGGGCCCCGCGCCCGTTCTAGCTAAGGTCTACCGCGATGCGTACCAGCCAATATCTGCTTTCCACTCTCAAGGAAACCCCCTCCGACGCTGAAGTTGTCAGCCACCAGCTGATGCTGCGCGCCGGGATGATCCGTAAACTGGCCTCCGGCATGTATGCCTGGTTGCCAACCGGTCTGCGGGTACTGAAGAAAATCGAGAACATTGTTCGCGAAGAGATGAACAATGCTGGTGCCGTCGAAGTCTCCATGCCGGTGGTTCAACCCGCCGAGCTGTGGCAGGAGTCCGGCCGCTGGGATGATTACGGTCCCGAGCTGTGCCGTCTGACCGACCGTCACAACCGTCCCTTCGTGCTGGGCCCGACCCACGAAGAGGTGATCACTGCGCTGGTACGTTACGAAGTGAACAGTTACAAGCAGCTGCCGCTCAACCTCTACCAGATCCAGACCAAGTTCCGCGACGAAGTGCGCCCCCGTTTCGGCGTGATGCGCGGCCGCGAATTCCTGATGAAGGATGCCTACTCCTTCCACATCGACAAAGAGTCTCTGGTCGATACCTACGAGAAGATGCACGCCGCCTACTGCAAGGCGTTCACCCGCATGGGTCTGAACTTCCGTCCGGTGCAGGCCGATACCGGCTCCATCGGTGGTACCGGCTCCCACGAATTCCAGGTGCTGGCCGAGAGCGGTGAAGACTTGATCGCCTTCTCCGACAGCTCCGATTACGCCGCCAACATCGAGATGGCCGAAGCGCTGGCACCGGCTGGTGAGCGCGCTGCCGCCACCGCAGCCCTGACCAAGGTTGCCACCCCGAACGTCCACACCATCGACGAAGTGGCCGCTTTCCTGAACGTGGCACCGACCGCCATCGCCAAGACCCTGCTGGTACTGGCAGAGGAAGATGAGCACGGCAAGCAGGCCGTTATCGCGCTGGTACTGCGTGGCGACCACGAGCTGAACGAAATCAAAGCCGAGAAGCTCTCTGGCGTTGCCAATCCGCTGACCTTCGCCAACGACGAGCAGATTAAAGCAGCCGCCGGTTGCGATGCAGGTTCCATCGGTCCGGTCGGCTTTGCCGGTCGCATCATCGTCGATCGCAGCGCTGCCCATCTGGCGGACTTCGTCTGCGGCGCCAACGAAACCGGCTTCCACCTGACCGGTGCCAACTGGGATCGCGACATCGCTACCTACGAAGTTGCCGACCTGCGCAACGTGGTGGAAGGCGACCCGAGCCCGTGCGGCCAGGGCAAGCTGCTGCTCAAGCGCGGTATTGAAGTGGGCCACATCTTCCAGCTGGGTACCAAGTACTCCGAAGCGATGAAGGCGAGCGTGCTGAACGAAGCTGGCAAGTCCGTCACCATGGAGATGGGTTGCTACGGTATCGGGGTTTCCCGCCTGGTAGCCGCCGCCATCGAGCAGAACAACGACCAGTACGGCATCATCTGGCCGGACGCGATCGCTCCGTTCGAAGTGGCCATCGTGCCGATGAACATGCACAAGTCCGAGCGCGTGGCCGAGCAGGCACAACAGTTCTACGCCGAGCTGAAAGCGGCCGGTGTGGACGTGCTGTTCGACGACCGTAAAGAGCGCCCGGGCGTAATGTTCGCCGACATGGAGCTGCTGGGTGTGCCGCACGCCATCGTCATCGGCGATCGCGGTCTGGACAACGGCGTGGTGGAGTACAAGTGCCGCCGCACCGGCGAGAAGCAGGAAGTGGCCATCAGCGACATCATCGCCATGCTCAAGGCCAAGCTGGGCCGTTAATTCCGCCCTCTTCCCGATATAAAAAAGCGCGCCATTTGGCGCGCTTTTTGTTTCTGTGTGCGGACGACGGCAACCGGATGGCTAGCTTAGCCTCAGGGATTGCGACCGATAAAGAGGTCGGTCACGTGGCAGCTGCTTCTGGCTTCCAGTGCGTCGAGCATATAGGCCGCCGCATCTTCCGGGGTCATGAAACCGCTCGGGTCCACATGATCCGAGTTGTCCCAGAATTCGCTGCGGATCCCGCTCGGGTAGAGGTTGACCAGCCGCAGTGGCGAGCCTTTCAGCTCGGCGCGCAAGGATTCGAGAAAGCCGCGCATCCCCCATTTGGAGGCGCAGTAGAGGCTCTCGTTAGCCTTGCCCACCTGAGCGGCGGAGGAGAGCACATTGGCCAGCACCCCGCCTTTCTCGCCGATAAGGCGTACCGTCTGCTGGGCCACCAGTATGGTGGAGATAAGGTTGCTCTCCACCACACTGCGGATCTGCTCGGCGGTGTAGATGCCGACCGGGCCGAACTCGCCAACCCCGGCGCAGTGGATCACCATCTCGGGCAAGCCGCCCCACTCGACGGCGGCGGCAAATGCCATCTCCACCTCCTCGTGGTGCGCCAGATCGGCGGCAATGCCGATCACCGCCTGACCGAGCAGATCTTCCTGCTCCTGCAGCTTCTCGTAACGGCGCCCCATCATGGCAACCCGATGGCCCCGCTCAACCAGCCCTGCGGTCAAGGCGCGGCCAAGACCAGAACCGGCACCTGTCACTATGATGTGGCCCATTATCGCTCCTCGTCGTCAGTCGACGGTCAGATTAGAAAGTGAATTCATCGCCCATGAACCATCCATCGACAGAATACTCTGATAGATGTTGGCGAAGAATATCACCCCCGTTGTCAGACAACGTCAGATTAGAAAGTGAATTCGCCGCCCATGAACCAGCCATCGACAGACTGGTCGATATTGGCGAAGTCGACCTTGGCTTCACGCCAGCCGGCACGCAGCTTGATCGGCATGGAGGAAAACTTGTATGCGCCACCCAGACGGTAGTCATAGTTGTCTGCATCGTGGGTACGCAGGTCACCAAAGAAGGAGATGCCGGTGCCCGGGATCTTCACTTCGCTACCGGCGTACGCCATCAGGGTGTTTTCGTCATAACCCCGACGCCCCCAGGTTACCTGCTCGCCATCGTAGTGACGACCGGTCATACCCAGATCGATCTTGAACAGATCGTTGTTGAACAGACGGTAGTAGAGGCTCAGATCGTAGGCTGTCAGGTCGTTCTTGAAGGCGCCACCGGAGGTGCTGAAATCGGAAATTTCAAATTTGGCGTTCGGCAGGAAGATGATACCGTGTTCCAGTTGCAGATAGCCGTTCCAGTTGTATTTGTCATCATAGTGATTGGCACTATAACCATATGCCTGACCACTGCCCTGAGAAGCCCATACATCAGCACCGGCGGCAAAACGCCAGTCGTCAGCGGCCATGGCACTCTGGCTGCACAGCGCCAACACAAAACCGGCAATCAGTGTCTTTTTCATTACGTCACTTCCTCTTGCATACATGGAAAGAGCGCTATTTTACCCGGTGCAGCCAAAATACCCAGTCTCAAATCTGAACAAACGACGATAAATGTCAGTGCTTCATATGCTTCATCTCTGCTATCGGCTCAATCGGCTTCACCGGCAGTGACAGATCCAGCTTCTGACCATCATCCATGGTGAGGGTGAGCGGGAAAGGGGTCTGCTCGGAGAGCGTGCCCACCTCGAACAGCATGATGTGCAGGCTGCCCGGTTTCAGCACCGCCTCGCCCTTGGCCGGGATCTCGATATTCTCGACCTGGCGCATCTTCATCACGCCATTTTCGTGCAGATGAGTGTGCAGCTCGGCACGCCCCGCAGCAGCAGAAGCCGCCGCCGCCAGCTTGACCGGCTGGTCGGCGTCATTCTTCAGCACCATAAAGGCGGCAGTGTTGGGGGAGCCCGGCGGCAACAGGCGCACATAGCCGTCGACAGCCTCGACCTTGGCCAGTGCAGGCGCCGTCATACCCAGAACCAGCAGAGAATAGAACGCACGTTTAAACATGGTTGAAATCCTTTTATGATGTTGTTAAACGGCGCCAAGATTACCCCAGCAGCAACCTTTTTTGCACCTTTCAATAACAAGGATTTAGACATGGCCCCCATTCTCATTGCCGAGCAGCAGGATGGCTTGCTCACCCTGACCCTCAACCGCCCCGACAAACGCAACGCTCTCAATACCGAGCTCTATAAGCAACTGGTGGCAGCGCTGCGAGAGGCGGCGGATGATGAAGAGGTGCATGTCCTGCTGTTGCAGGGGCAGCAGGATTGCTTTACCGCGGGCAATGATCTGGCCGACTTTATGGGCAAGAGCTCGCTGGAGCCCGATGACCCCATACTGCAGTTCCTCCACACTCTGGCCGATTTTCCCAAACCTGTGATCGCCGCTGTTGCAGGCTCGGCGGTGGGGATCGGCACCACCATTCTGCTGCACTGCGATCTGGTCTATCTAGGGGATAACGCCCGCTTGCAGCTCCCCTTCGTCGAGCTGGGGCTGGTGCCGGAGTTTGCCTCCAGCCTGCTGCTGCCGCGTCTGGTGGGGCACCTCAAGGCGGCCGAGCTGTTGCTGCTGGCCGAGGCGATGGATGCCGAGGAGGCGCTGCGACTCGGGCTCGCCAACAAGGTGGTGGCGGCCGATGGATTGCTCTCCTTTGCCCGCGAGCAGGGGCTGAAGCTGGCGGCCAAGCCGCCCAGAGCGCTGCAAAAGAGCAAGGAGCTGCTGAAACAGGAGCTCAAACAGGCGGTGCACTTTGTCATCGATCTGGAGGCGCGCGCCTTCGCCCAGGCACTGCAAGGGGAAGAGGCGCAGCAGCGGATCGCCCAGAAACTCAAACGGCGGGGCTGAGCCGCGCCCACATCCGTTCAGTTGAGGCGAAAACGGCCGATCAGCTCGCAGCCCTGCACCTTGTCCTGCAGCTGGATCAGCCGGGCAATTTCCGGATTGGGGTGACGCTTGAGAAAGGCGAGCAGGGCTCCGCGACAGCAACCCAACTCGCTGATCAGCGCCTCGCACTCCCGATTGGGGCACTGCGGCACCAGCGCAGTCACCAGCTCGGAGGCAAGCTTCAGGTAGCGCAGCTCGTAAGTCGGCTCATCCATCGCCCGCCAGAAGTCAGCCAGCCGGTGACAGGTGGCGACCCGCATGGTGGCCAGCTCGGTCAACTCGACCTGGGTCATCTCGTAAACATCCCCCAGCGCCTGCTGATAAAAGCAGATCGCTGCCCCCAGCGAACCGGCCTGCCAGGCACGCTCCGCCTCCAGCATGTATCGTTGCCAACTTTGCGGTGTCATCTCGCACTCCCGAGTCCGTCATGGTGGGAGTGTTATCATGGCTAATTGAGAATAAATATCAACCAGAGGGTTAGTGCAGGATCTCTGCGTAACCTTGGCAAACCCGGCGTCCGACCTTATGATCGTGCCCTTCCCCCCTTCTTTGGAGCACACCACAATGCGACCTCGCCTCCCGCAGATGCTGGGCTGCTCCCTGCTCTGCGTGCCCCGCATGCTGGTCTGGATCTATTAGCTGCGCTCAAGCGAACGCAACCCATCCGATCCATTCAGCAAAGGAGTACCAACATGACCCCCTGCCAACACTGGTCGCAGGTCGAATACCTGCACCTGACGGTGACCAACCCCAATATCTGCCTCAAGGGACAGCACAGCTACTACTCGGGTGCCTGGGATGGTTCCTTCGAAGAGGTGGCAGTGCGCTACCTCCATGGCGATCCCTTCAGCCGCAGCCCGGACACCGGCTGGGAGCCGCTCTGGCATATCGACCGGCTCCATATCGGCGACTATGTGCAGATTGCCGCCGGGGTAAAGATCATCATGGGGGGCAACCACACCCACAACACCGTCTTCATCAGCACCTATCCGTTCGCAGATCTGGCGGCGCTCAAGCGCAGCTACCACCCCGCAGGTGATACCCGCATCGGCAACGATGTCTGGATCGGCATGGAGGCGATGATCATGCCCGGCGTCACCATCGGCGACGGCGCCATCATCGCCGCCCGCTCGCTGGTCAATCAGGATGTGCCGCCCTATGCCATGGTGGCGGGCACCCCGGCCAAGGTGGTGCGGATGCGCTTTGGCGAGGAGGAGATTGCCCGGCTACAGGCCCTCGCCTGGTGGGATTGGCCGGATCAACAGGTCAACGATCTGCTACCGCTGATCCAGCAAGGTGACGTTGCCCTGCTTGAACAGGCGGCTGCCCGCTGGGCGGAGCGCCATGAGTGACCACCACTAGCCAGCAGTAACAAGCTGACAGCAGAAGGGCGACCCGGGGTCGCCCTCTTTTATCTCCGGCATGCTCAGGGTGCCGTCATCTCACATCCACTCACTGCGCGCTTTTGGACTGGTTGAGGCTGCACTGCTTGCCGGGATAACCGGGCAAGTCACTGGCATCGCTGCCGCAGGCGAGCCGTTTGGCCTGTTGCAGGCGGGCCGCCAGATTGGCGCTGTCCACCGGCATCCATTGCATCTGCTTGCCGAGCCAGCTGGCCCAGGCAAACTCGACGAAATAGACCTGTTTATCCTTGCGAAAGTAGCCCGCATTCTGCAGCAGTCCGGCGAGGGTGCGATAGGGGTAATCAGGCAGCTTGTCGATACTGGTCGGCAACTGCTCCGGGGTCAGTGGTTGCCCCTTCTCATCCTTGAGCCAGGCCCAGTGGTTGTTCTGCATCTGGCTCCAGAAGTTGGCTTTGTCCTGCAGACGGCCAATCACCTTGACCCGGGCATCCTTGACGCCCTGCTGCCACAACGCCTTGGTGAGATGGTGGCGGTCCACCAGCCAGTAGCTGCCATCCGGCGCAATCACCACGGGGATCTCTTTCTTTTTCATCAACTTGTCGAGCTGCTTTGCGCTCATGCCAGCCAATGTGGCCTGGGTCTCATCGACCTGGATCTGGCCGACGCCCCCCTGAGTCGGGTGCAAGGCATCGATGCCGATCTCGCACCAGTTGCCCACCGCCGTGTCGCTCTGGCACGGGGCCAACGCCCAGGCACCCTGGCTCAACACACAGGCCAGCAATAACCATGCTTTCATCGTTTGACACTCCTCACCACATTGAACTGCACAGACGCCGGGAACGCTCTTCTACCCCGATTGGGAGTGAGAGTCGAATGCTGGCGGTCAGACCAGCAAACGGGATATCATGATTTCCCATCTATCGGCGATATTTTCTCGCCGAGTTTTCTCCCCGCTTCACACTATTTGAAGGATCCGACCCATGAAAGGATGGACCCCCTTGCTGGCCCTGCTGGGCTGTGCTGCTGTCCAGGCTGCCGATATTCCCGCCGGAACACAACTCGCCGCCGAGCAGATTGTCGTTCGCCACCTCAAGGATGAACCTGCGAGCCTGAGCCCGCTCAAGCTGGTCGGCCTGCCGGAGTTGCAGGTACTACGGGATCTGTTCGAGGGGCTGCTGACCCAGGGGCCGGATGGCAAACCGGTTGCCGGGGTGGCGGCCAGCTGGGAGAACAAGGGCAACCAGTTCTTTACCTTCCATCTGCGCCCGGATGCGCGCTGGTCCAACGGCGATCCGGTCAAGGCCGGCGACTTCGTCTACGGCTGGCGCAAGCTGGTCGACCCGAAAGAGGCGGCCACCTTCGCCTGGTTTGCCCAACTGGCCCGTTTCGACAAGGTGGACGAGATAGTCGCTGGCAAATTGCCTGCCAGCGAGCTGGGGGTCAAGGCCCTCGATGATCACACCCTGCAAGTGACCCTCTCCCAGCCGGTGCCCTACTTCCTGAACCTGCTGAGCCACCCCAGCCTGTCGCCGCTCCATCAGGCCAGCATCGAGCAGTACGGCAACCAGTGGACTCAGCCCGGCAAACTGGTGGGCAACGGTGCCTTTGTGCTGAACAACCGGGTGGTCAACGAGAAGCTGGAGCTGACCCCCAACCCTTATTACTGGGATCGGGCCCATACCGTATTGACCAAGGTGATCTTCATGCCGATCAATCAGGAGAGCGCGGCCACCAACCGCTATCTGGCGGGCGACCTGCACATCACCGAATCTTTCCCAAAGGAGCAGTACGACAAGCTGAAGCTACAGATCCCGAATGAGGTCTACACCCCGGATCAGCTCGGTACCTACTACTACGCTTTCAATACCCGTGAGGCGCCACTGAACGATGTGCGGGTACGCAAGGCGCTCTCCTACACCATCGACCGCGCCCTGATCGCCGACAAGGTGCTCGGCACCGGCGAGAAACCGGCTTATCACTTCACTCCGGATGTAACCGCCAGCTTTACCCCGGCCGCCAACTTGCTCTCCACCAGCAGCCAGCCGGCGCTGGACAGCAAGGCCAAGGCCCTGCTCAAGGAGGCTGGTTACGGCCCGGACAAGCCGCTCAAGCTGACCCTGCTCTACAACACCGCGGAAATTCACAAGAAAATGGCGTTGGCCATCGCCAGCATGTGGAAGCAAAAGCTGGGCGCTGAGGTCGAGCTGACCAATCAGGAGTGGAAAACCTATCTCGACAGCCGCCAGAGCGGTCAGTTCGAGGTAATCCGCTCCTCCTGGGTCGCAGATTACAACGACCCGTCAGCGTTCCTCGGCCTGTGGGGCTCCCGTCACAGCGGCAATATGGCTGGCTTTGCCAATGCCCGTTATGACCAGCTGCTGGCAGAGGCGGCCAGCACTCAGGATGCCGCCAGTCGCAGCAAGCTGTTTGGCGAGGCGGAGACGATCCTGCTGGATCAAGCCCCCATCGCCCCCATCTACCAGTACACCAATGCCCGACTCATCAAGCCATGGCTCAAGGGCTACCCCATCAACAACCCGGAAGATGTGGCCTACAGCCGCCAACTCTACCTCGTCAAACACTGACACCGGCCACAACGATGCGAGGCCCCGCTGGGCCTCGCTATTGATACTGTTCACACCACGATTTCCAGCCTAAAATGCCGCCCCTTCTGTTCAATTAATCTTCAATACCCAGTCAGACATGCGTTATTTGATACTGCTCTCGTTGTTGTGGACCCTGCCTGCACAGGCCAACAGCGAATCCCAATGCCAGCAAGAGTTTGTCGGCTGGATGCTGCATCAGCAGCAACAGTTCAGCGATCGCAAGTCTGACAAGATGGAGCGGCGCCGGGCCGAGCGGGCCATCGAGTTGGCTCGTCAGGAGTACGACAAGCAGACCAGCTTTTGCAAAACGATGGAGCTGGTGCGTAGCTACAAAGATAGCGATCCGCGCTTTAAACCGAGAAGCGGCGAAGTTCACGATTTCACACCGGCCAGCTGACCCTTACTTCATCAATTCATTGTGTTGATTAATTGACCCAAGCCAAGTTCGGGTCACTGAAGAGCCTTAGAATGATTAACTGAGAACGACAATAAAAAAACATATTTATCAGTTATTTGGCTTTTTCAGGAACGACACATGACCAAACTCCATCAGGAGGGGGAGATACACTTCCCCGACAACATCGCACTCATCTCGACCACGGATCCCGCCAGTCATATTACCTATGCCAACCAGCACTTCTGCGATGTGGCCGGGTATGGTGCGGCCGAAATGGAAGGGGCACCCCACAATCTGGTGCGACACCCCGACATGCCCAAAGCGGCCTTCACCGACATGTGGCAGCGGCTGCGACAGGGCAAAAGCTGGATGGGGCTGGTCAAGAACCGCGCCAAAAGCGGTCAGTTCTATTGGGTAAACGCTTACGTCACCCCGATCCTCAATGCGCAGAAGGAGATCGTCGAGTTCCAGTCGGTGCGCACCAAACCCGCCGCCAGCGATGTGGCCTGGGCCGAGCAGCTCTATGGCCTGCTGCGCAGCGGCAAGGCACTTCCCTGGCTGAGCCGGTTTCACATTGAACCGGGTCAGCTGACCCTCTGGCTCTCCGTTTCTGCCTTGCTCACCACCCTTGCTACCTTTGCCACCGGCAACCTGTTATGGCTGCTGCCCACCGCCTTGTTGCTGTTGGCACAGGCAATCCACGGCTGGCGATTGCAGCAACGGCTGGCTCATCTGCTCACCCTTGCCGATCAAGACAAGGGAACCCGCCTCTGTCAGGTGCTCTACACCCGACGGCGCGATACCCTGGCGGCCGTCGAACTGGCCCTGCGGATGAAGCAGGCCGAGCTCAAGGCCGTGGTCGGGCGCAGCGCCGACACCAACCAGCAGATCCTGCAGGCAGCCGAAGATGACCGGGGCAATATCCAGACCATCGATACTCATCTGCAGCAGCAGCGCGACCACAGCGAGCAGCTGGCGACCGCCATCACAGAGTTGAGCCACTCCATTCGCGATGTGGCCCACAGTGCCCATGAGGCGAGCAATCTGGTCATAGAGGTACAGCAGGTCTCCGACGAAGGGCTGCAAGCATTGGCGACCACCCGTTCTGCCGTCAACCAACTCCATCAGGAGCTGGATGCCAACCACGCCGTGCTGGCCCAGCTCACCAGCGACAGCCAGAAGATCAGCGGTATTCTGGAGGTGATCAGTCAAATCGCCGACCAGACCAACCTGCTCGCCCTCAATGCGGCCATCGAGGCCGCCCGGGCGGGCGAACAGGGGCGCGGTTTTGCCGTGGTGGCGGATGAAGTGAGGGCGCTGGCCCAGAAGACCCGAGCCTCGACCAGCGAGATCCACGAGATGATCCAGGCGCTGCAGCAGACTACACGACAGTTGTCGGAGGGGATGATGCAAGGGGCGCAGACCTCGGTACGCTGCCAGCAGCACGCGGGCACCACCGCCGACGTGCTCACCCAGATCAACCGGATGCTGGGGCAGGTAACCCGTACCAGCGACGAGATCGCCCAGGCGGTGAGTCAGCAGGCCGACGTCACGGCGACCCTCGATGAAGGGGTACACCAGATCCACCAGCTGGCCAGCCACACCGCCGACAACAGCAGGCAGGCGCTAGATGGCATCACCCTGCTGGTAGAGCGGCTGCAGGACCTCTCGCGGCTGATCAACCAGTTCAGATATTGAAGCGACAGCGATCAAAAAAGCGCGTCAACTGACGCGCTTTTTGGCTGCTCTTGCCTTGGCACAACTGGCTTATTCGGCCGTCTCGCTGGCGGCAAACTCCGGCACCTTGGCCATGGCATCCAGCACCACCTGAATATCCGCCCCCGGCTTGCAGGCGTTCTCGCTCAGGTGACGGCGCCAGGCGCGGGCCCCCTGCATATTCTGGAACAGACCCAGCATATGGCGGGTCATGTGGGAGAGGTAGTTGCCCTTGGCCAGCTCCTGCTCGATATAGGGCAGCATCATCCGCACCACTTCGTGGCGGCTCGGCACGGCGTTGTTCTGGCCGAACACCAGGTTATCTACCTGCGCCAGAATGTAGGGGTTCTGATAGGCTTCGCGCCCCATCATGACGCCATCGACGTGTTGCAGGTGCTCAAGGGTCTGCTCCATGGAGGTGACGCCGCCGTTGAGGGCGATGGTGAGCTCCGGGTAATCCTGCTTGACCCGATAGACGCGGGGATAATCGAGCGGCGGGATCTCGCGGTTCTCCTTGGGGCTCAAGCCACTCAGCCACGCCTTGCGGGCATGGACGATAAAGGTGTCGCAACCGGCATCGCGCACCTGTTCGATGAATGCCTGCAGAAATTCGTAGGAGTCCTGATCGTCGATACCGATACGGGTCTTCACTGTCACCGGAATATCGACCACATCGCGCATCGCCTTGACGCAGTCTGCCACCAGCGCCGGTTCACCCATCAGGCAGGCGCCAAAACGGCCGTTCTGCACCCGATCGGAGGGGCAACCGACGTTGATGTTCACCTCGTCATAGCCGCGTTCCTCGGCCAGCTTGGCACAGCGCGCCAGATCGGCAGGATTGCTGCCACCCAGCTGCAGGGAGATGGGGTGCTCCTGCTCGCTGTAACCCAGATAATCCCCCTTGCCGTGGATGATGGCGCCGGTGGTCACCATTTCGGTATAGAGCAAGGTCTGGCGGCTCATCAGTCGATGAAAGTAACGGCAATGCCGATCAGTCCAGTCCAGCATGGGGGCGATGGAAAAACGCTGCGCCTGCATAAAAATCATCCGGGTTGGCTAAAGAAAGGGGCGGATTTTATCACAACGTGAAGCAGCCCCAGAAAATGAATTTTGTCGCCGCGCCATGCGAGGCCCTGTGATAGTATCCGGCTAATAGAAAGGGTATCTGCGCGATCATGAATCAAGACCAACTTTTACAACGAGCCGAGCGACTCTGTATACAGCGAGGGATCCGCTTCACCCCGACCCGACGTCAGGTATTTCGCCTGCTGGCGGCACACGGCAACGCCATCAGCGCCTATGATTTGTTGGCCCAGCTGCAGCAAACCGAAGCCAATGCCAAGCCGCCAACCGTCTATCGGGCACTCGATTTTTTGCTCGAACAGGGCTTTGCTCACAAGGTGGAATCTCTCAACGCGTTTATCTTCTGCTGCCACTTCGATCACGCTCACCCGATGCAGTTGTTGATCTGCGACGAGTGCGGGGATGTGGTCGAGCTTCACGATACGGCGATCGATAGCGCGTTTTCCGAGCAGGCCCACTTGCATGGTTTTACTATTACCAATAAGACGATAGAGGCACATGGCCAATGTGTCCGTTGTACGCCCACTGTAGGAAGTCATCATGAAGGCTGATTTTGTAAATCCGTTCCTGCTATCCCTGCTCAATGTGCTCTCGACCATGGCACAGCTGGAACTCAAACCGGGCAAACCGAAACGCAAGATGGATGAGCTGGCGCGCGGCGACGTCTCCGGCCTGATCGGCATGGTCGGCCCGCAGACCCGTGGCTCCCTCTCCATCAGCTTCGAGAAGGGGCTGGCACTGGAGATCATGCGCCGCATGCTGGGGGAAGCTCCCGCCAACATCAACGAAGAGGTGACCGACATGGTCGGTGAAATCACCAACATGGTGACCGGCGGTGCCAAGCGGATGCTGGGCGAGAAGGGCTACGAGTTTGACATGGCAACCCCCATCATAGTCTCCGGCCCCAACCACACCATTACTCACCGTGCCGATGGCACCAAGATCATGATGCCGTTCGAATCGGATTTCGGTCGCGCCACTATCGAAATCTGCTTCGAGTAACCCTATGTGGAAAGCATTGAAATGGATTTTCATCTGCTGGGCCCTGCTGTTGATCCTGTCGGACATTCAGATCAGCACCTCCCTCTACAAGTACGAAGATAACCGGGTGCTCATCAACTTCCCGCGCTGGGAAGCCAAGCAGCCCTGGGGCACCTTCGAGTGGCATGCCGGACGGGTACAAACCCACTGGTATGGTCTGGAGGGCAAACCCAAGCCGTCAGGCCCGCAAATCTGATCCGGTAACGGATCCGGCAGAAACAGAAGAGGCCAGCAGCTGCTGGCCTCTTTGCTATCTCGTTGATCCTGAATCAAGCAGCTTCGGCAGCCAGCTTACCGCTTGGTCGCACCAGGATGCCGACGATGCAGGCCAGCAGAGTCGGTAGCAGCCAGGCAAGCCCCTTGTCGAACAGCGGCAGGAAGGCAAAGCCGTCCATCGACATCCCGGCAGCCCCCAGCCCATCGAGGCAACCAAACAGAAAGGCGACCGTCAGCACGCCGCGAAACGCCAGCCGTGGCTGGGCAAACCATCCCTTGAGGAAGGTCACCAGCACCAGCGCGATGGCCACCGGATAGATGGCCACCAGCACCGGGATGGAGAGGCCGATCAATTCGCTCAACCCCACATTGGCCACCAGTGCACAGAGCGCCCCCAGCAGGATCACCCAGTTGCGATAGGCCCAACCTGTCAGGCCATGGAAGTAGTCGGCACCGGCACAGAGCAGGCCGACCGCACTGGTAAAACAAGCCAGGGTAATGATGGCCGCCAGAATAAACTGACCCGGTTGACCAAACAGACTCAGGACGTAGGCATTGACGATGGCGCCGCCGTTGCTGATATCGCTCGCCACCCCACTGGCGCTGTTGCCCAGCTGAAAGAGCGAGACATACACCGCCGACAACCCGACCGCCGAGATCAAGCCCGCAATGGTCAGATATTTGAACTGGCTGCGATAATCCTCGATCCCCTTCTGGCGCAACAAACCGATGATCAGGGCACCAAACATCAGGGAGGCCAAGGTATCCATGGTGTTGTACCCCTCCAGCATTCCTTTGGTAAGAGCCGCATCTATGTACTCACCGCTGGCATCAGGCATGGTGCCCTGCGGCGTCATAAAGACCCCGACCGCCAGAATAAGCAGCATCGCCATCAGGGCTGGGGTCAGATACTTGCCGACCGCATCGAGCAGCTTGCCCCGATCGAGCGCCACCAGGATCACCAGCGCAAAGAAACTCAGGGTGTAGATCAGCAGCCCCTCGTGACCGGCATCGCCGAGCCAGGGCTTGAGCCCCATCTCGTAGGCGACCAGACCGGTGCGGGGAATGGCAAAAGCAGGCCCCATGATGATATAGATGGCGATGGCCAGTGCCGTCGCCACTCCTGCGGGCAGATAGCGGGTCATTCCGGTCCAGCCACTCGCGCCGCCCCCCGAACTCCCCTTGGCCACCGCAATCAGGGTTATCAGCGGCAAGCCCACTGCCGTTAGCAAAAAGCCGCACATGGCGGCCAGCAGATGCTCACCGGCCATAAAACCGGCCAGCGGCGGAAAAATGATATTGCCAGCCCCCAGATAGAAGGCAAACGTCATAAACCCCAATCCGAATACGTCGGACAACTTCAATGATTTCGTCAAACTCAACCTCATCTGCCTTATCAGCTTGTTATTGATTGCACCCACTGCCTGGCAGATAACCGGTAACAATACCTCTCGCCCCCACACGGCCAGCGGACCGGATGAGGCGCACCACCTTTAGCATAAAGAAGAGGAGTTCGATCTCAATCACCAATTAATATCTTGAAACAATTTACCGCTGCGGAATTAATCGCCGAACAACTCGGCGCTCCATAAAGAGGTGTCACACGTAGGTATGAGAGGCCAGAAGAGGGGGACAGGTTATAGCGGCAAGATACGGCTGCTCAGATGCTATCTGCTCTGCGTACAGTGACAATTACGGCAGCAAAGCGAGGTGAGATGCGAGGCTCACAGAAAACAAAAGAGCCTGCACGGGGCAGGCTCTTGGCAATATCACATCGGGCGTGATCAGGCAGCTTCGGCAGCCATCTCGGTCGGACGCACCATCACGCCAACTACGCAGGCCAGCAGGGTCGGCATCAGCCAGGCGAGGCCCTTGTCGAACAGCGGCAGGAAGGCAAACGCATCCATCTTCATACCGGCAGCACCCAGACCATCCAGGCAACCAAACAGGAAGGCAACCATCAACACGCCACGGAACACCAGACGGGGACGGCCGAAATAACCCTTCAGGAAGGTGACCAGTACCAGCGCCACGGCAACGGGATAGATGGCAACCAGCACCGGAATGGAGAGGCTGATCAACTGGCTCAGACCCACGTTGGCCACCACGGCACAGATAACGCCCAGCAACACCACCAGCTTCTTGTAAGCCATACCGGTCAGATTGTGGAAGAAATCGGAACAGGCAGAGATCAGACCGACGGCAGTGGTAAAGCACGCCAGAGTGATGATGGCCGCCAGAATGAACTGACCCGGTTGACCAAACAGGCTCAGTACGTAGGCGTTGACGATGGCGCCACCATTGCTGACATCGGTCGCCACACCGGCTGCAGTGTTACCCAGCTGGAACAGGGAGACGTACACCACGCTCAGACCAACGGCAGAGATAAGGCCGGCAATGGCCAGATACTTGAACTGGCTCTTGTAATCGTTGATGCCTTTCTGGCGCAGCAGATCGACGATCAGGGCGCCAAACATCAGGGACGCCAGGGTGTCCATGGTGTTGTAGCCTTCCAGGATCCCTTTGACGAAGGGGCTGTTCTGATAGTCACCGGACGCATCAGGCATGGAGCCTTGCGGTGCTACGAATACACCGATCGCCAGAGTCAGCAGCAGCAGCATCAGTACCGGAGTCAGGTATTTGCCGATGGCGTCCATCAGCTTGCCCTGGTTCATGGAGACCAGAATGGCCACACCAAAGAAGATCACGGTATAGGCAGCCAGACCCGCTTGCCCCATGTCACCGATGAACGGCTTGAGGCCCATTTCATAGGCAACCAGACCGGTACGGGGCGCGGCAAAGGCCGGGCCTATGATGATATAGATGGCAACGGCCAGCGCAGTCGCGACACCGGCAGGCAGCAGTTTGGTCATGCCAGCCCAACCGTTACCGGCTTTCGCCACGGCCAGAATGGTCACCAAAGGCAGCCCCACGGCAGTGACCAGGAAGCCAAACATCGCCAGGGAGAGGTGCTCACCAGCCATGTAACCGGCCAACGGCGGGAAAATGATGTTACCGGCGCCCAGGTAGAAGGCGAAGGTCATAAACCCTAATCCGAGTACATCGGACAATGTGAGTGATTTCGTCAAGTTCAACCTCGTCTGTCTTGTAAATTATTGCTTGTTATAGTTTTTATCGGTCGCTGACCGGGTGTGTTCAGGGGGTATAAAAAAAGAGCCCCGCATGTTTTTTCATCGCAACCAGTGGTTTTAGCTGGTCTGGAGCGGGCGCTCGATCTGGAACCAGCATAATGGCGTGAAAAAATAGTTCAAGACGAAATTTACATCTTCAAATAGAAGGGGTTGGTCAGTTGGATATATCTGTCGGAATAGGCCCCATCAGCAGAATGGATCACAATTTCACCCCTCTCACACCTGTTTAATCCTCTGCCAAGTAGCAATAAAACACGATTTGCCTCTTTACCCTCTCTGGTGATAACAGCTGTATAACAAATGCCATGCAGATCATAATTCGCCGAAATGCATAAAATTTCATCGGCCATCGCCGTCGGCAGCACCAGCGCTACCTGCCCGTTCGGGCTCAGCAAACGATCGCAGGCCGCCAGTAATGCGTGGCTGTCGAGGGCGCCGGTATGGCGGGCCAACGCCCGCGCCGGATCGCTAAATGACTGGCCTGCCACGAAATAGGGAGGGTTGGAGACGACAAGATCGTAAGGGGCAGCCTGATAATCCTGAATGGCACTCTCTATGACGGTCACCCGACCGGCCCAGGGAGAGGCAGCCGCATTCTCCCGCGCCTGACTGGCCGCATTAATATCCAGCTCGACCGCATCAAGACGACAGTCAGATCTGCTGCGTTGGGCCAGCATCAGGGCGATCAGGCCGCTGCCGGTGCCGATATCGAGCACTCGACGCGCCTGTTCGACCGGCGCCCAGGCACCGAGCAAAATGCCATCGGTACCCACCTTCATGGCGCAGCGATCGTGATTGATATGGAACTGTTTGAAGGTAAATCCGCGACTACGTCCCATCTGGCCCCCGTCATCTGCAAAAATGGTGGGCGATTATAGCGGCTAAAACACACTCACCAATAGGAGCCGACGAGATAATCGCCTATAATCTGCCGTTTCCTTAATGACCGAGTATTGCCATGAGCCAGTCCTTTGATGATTTCGACCTGCACCCAGCCCTCAACCGGGCCTTGGCCGAGATGGGATTCACCCGCCCCACCACCATCCAGCAGATGGTGCTGGAGCCAGCCCTGGACGGCCGCGATATTCTGGCATCCGCACCGACCGGTACCGGCAAGACTGCCTCCTTCCTGCTGCCGGCACTCCAGCACCTGCTGGACTTCCCGCGCCGCAAGCCGGGCCCCTGCCGCATGCTGATCCTGACCCCGACCCGCGAGCTGGCTCTGCAGGTGACCGCCCACGCCAAGGCGCTGGCGGCTCACACCAACCTCAGCATCGAGACCATCATCGGCGGCGTCAGCCATGAAGAGCAGCTGCCTGCCCTGACCAAAACCACCGACATCGTGGTGGCCACCCCGGGCCGTCTGCTCGAGTACATCGAGAAAGAGGAGTTCGAGAGCCACGACATCGAAGTGCTGGTGCTGGATGAAGCGGACCGCATGCTGGACATGGGCTTTATCAAGGATGTGAACCGCATCGTGGCCGAAGCGCGCTACCGCAAGCACACCATGCTCTTCTCCGCCACTCTGGAAGGGGCCGGCCTTGAGAAGTTCGCCAGCGAAATTCTGAAAGATCCGGTGGAGCTGCACGCCGAGCCGCCGCGCAGCGAGCGTCGCCCCATCACCCAGTGGATCCATCTGGCCGATGACGCAGCCCACAAACTGGCGCTGCTGACCCACATCCTGAAAAACCCGGAAACCCAGAAGGCGATCATCTTCGTCAAGACCCGCGAGCGTCTGGCGGAGCTCTCCGGCCAGCTGCAGGCGGCAGGCATCTCCTGCGCCTGGATCCGTGGCGAGATGGAGCAGAGCAAGCGTATCGAGTCGATCCGCAAGTTCCACGAAGGTGAAGTGCCCTTCCTCATCGCCACCGACGTCGCCGCCCGCGGCATCGACCTGCCGAACGTCAGCCATGTCATCAACTACGACATGCCCTACGGCGCCGATGTCTACGTCCACCGGATCGGCCGTACCGGCCGCGCCGGCAACCGCGGCTGTGCCATCAGCCTAGTGGAAGCGCACGACATGGCGATGGTCGCCAAGATCGAACGCTACACCGAAGAGCGCCTCAAGCGCCGGGTGATCGACGAGCTGCGCCCCAAACATAAAGAGGCGCGGGTGCCGGTGAAGAAGAAAAAGCCGGCCGATGGCAAGAAGAAAGCGACCAAGAAGAAAAAGAAGAAGTGATCGCCTAGCGATAAAGAGAAGGGCCATCCCGCGGGATGGCCCTTCTGCATTCTGTGCATCAGGCAAATCGGAGCCGTGTTACTTAGGGCCGCCACCGCCGTTGCAGGGCTATTTGCAGCCAGAACGGCTCACTATAAATTTAATTTATGGGTTTTAGGGGGATGACCTAACCAAAACTTATAGTGAACCTCATCCGATCATCAGGGCATGAATCTGCCCGTCAGGCGCCCTGCGGAGCCATCGCCCGATCCGGGCAACGAATCACGCGAATGCTGCCGGCCTGTCAGGCCACCGTCTTGCGCATGCCGATATGAGGGATATCGTCCTCGACATACCCCTCCCCCACAGCCACAAAACCGTGCTGGCCGTAGAAGCCCTGCAGATGGGCCTGCGCCCCCAGCCAGATGCTGTGGGTCGGCCAGCGCGCCTCGCACGCCTTGACCGCTTCGCTGATCAGCTTATGACCAAGACCACCGCCACGCGCCTTGGGCGAGGTCACCACCCGACCGATGGCGGCGCCGCTCTCGTCGCCGATGCCGGGCGCCATGATCCGCGCATAGGCGGCCAGCAGATCGCCCTGATAGCCGAGCAGGTGCCAGACCCCCTCGCGGCGATCGAGCCCGTCCAGATCCTGAAAGGGGCAGGTCTGCTCCACCACGAACACCTCGGCCCGCAGCGCCAGCAACTCATACAACTCGTCAGTGGTCAGTTCAGACCAGGGTTTCAGGATCCAGTTCATCGGCAACTCCTTATCAGTTCGGCCTGCCAGCATAATCGTGGCGCCAGCGCCCTGCATTAACCTTTGTTAAGTTCTTTCAGCCGTTTGCGAATGCGGCTCAGGCTGATCGGAGTTATGCCGAGATAGGCGGCGATCTGGTGGTCGGGCACTCTGGCATCGAGTGCGGGAAAGCTGTCGAGAAAGTGCTGGTAGCGCGCCTGCGGGCTGCCGGTGAGCAGCAACTGCTCCTTCTCCTCCTTGATGCGCAACTGCACCTCCAGCAGGTGCTGGTACCAGCGCGGCCAGCCGGGCAACTGGCGCAAGTCGGCCAGACTGAACAGCTGCAGACGGCAGGGCTCCAGCGCCTCCACGCTGTAGCGGGCTGGCTCGCCACTAAGCAGGTGGTGGAAGTCGAGAAACTCGTCCCCCTCCCAGTAGAACTCCTTGATGTACTCGCGGCCATCCTCCAGCACCAGCTTGGCCCGCAGCAGCCCCTGCTCCACCCTGACCAACAGATCCGGGCTGTCGCCAGCATGCCAGAGGCAGCTTTTCGGGCTGAGGGTCAGCGGGCGGGCAAAAGAGAGGAGGCGCGCGGCCTCCTCTTTATCTGCGACCTGCGCCCAATCGAAGGGGGGTCTGTCAGTCAGCATGATTAACCGCGACGCTGACGCACGGCTTCAAACAGGCAGACGCCGGTCGCCACCGAGACGTTGAGGCTGGATACCGCCCCCGCCATCGGGATGCTCACCAGCTCGTCGCAATGTTCGCGGGTCAGACGGCGCATGCCTTTACCTTCAGCTCCCATCACCAGCGCCATCGGGCCGGTCAGTTTGGCCTGATAGAGGTCGTGATCGGCCTCGCCAGCGGTACCGACAATCCAGACTCCGCGCTCCTGTAATTCGCGCAGGGTGCGGGCCAGGTTGGTGACCTGAATGAGCGGCACCACTTCGGCCGCGCCACAGGCGACCTTGCGCACGATCGGGGTGAGACCCGTGGCCTTGTCCCGCGGCACGATCACCGCATGAGCCCCGGCAGCATCGGCGCTGCGCAGGCAGGCGCCGAGGTTGTGCGGATCGGTCACGCCATCCAGCACCAGCAGGAAGGGCTGGCTCTGTTGTGCCGCCAGCTCGTCCAGCAGGCTGGCCAGATCGTGCTCGGCGAGCTTCGGCGCCTCTTTCACCCGAGCCATGATGCCCTGGTGATTGTTGCCTTCCGCTTTATCGTCGAGAGTCTTGCGGTTCACGCTCTGCACCTTGAGACCGAGGGATTCCAGCTCGTTCAGCAGGGGTTGCAGCCGGTCGTCATCCCGCCCCTTCAGCGCCCATACCTCGATGAAACGCTCGGGTGTGCGCTCCAGCAGCGCAGATACAGCGTGAATGCCGTAGATCAGTTCAGTGCTCATTTAGTGCTCTTGGCCTTATCGCGAGCCTTTTTGCTCGGTCGTCTGTTGCTGGGTTTGGCGCGGCCACCCTTGTCGGATTTGCCGTGATCCTTGCCCTCTTTACGTTTTTCGTGGCGCTGGGCGCTCTTGGCCTTCTCTTTCTTGATCTCGGCCTGCTTGCGCGCCATCTCTTTCGCGTTCTTGCCGGTGGCCTTGAGCGGCTCTTCCACCATCACGAAGTCGATCTTGCGATCGTCCAGGTTCACGCCCATCACCTTGACGCGCACCTTGTCGCCCAGACGGTAGCGACGGCGGAAGTTCTCGCCAATCAGCTGCATGTGCAGGGGATCAAATTGGTAGTAGTCGTTGGTGAGGGTGCTGACGTGCACCAGACCATCGATGTGGATCTCCGCCAGACGCACGAAGAAGCCAAAGCCGGTAACGCTGGCGATAACGCCGTCAAACTCGTCACCCACGTGATCCAGCATGTACTCGCACTTGAGCCAGTCGGCCACGTCGCGGGTCGCATCGTCGGCACGGCGCTCGGTCATGGAGCAGTGCTCGCCCATCGGGTCCACTTCTTCCAGTTGGTAGTGATAACCACCGCTCGGGGTCCACTTGTGGCGCAGGTTGCCCTGCTGCTCCTTGGCAGTCTGGTACTTGATCGCCCGGTGCAGGATCAGGTCTGGGTAGCGACGGATCGGCGAGGTGAAGTGCGCGTAGGACTTCAGGGCCAGACCGAAGTGACCGATGTTGTCGGCCTGATAGATGGCCTGACGCATGGAGCGCAGCAGCATGGTGGAGAGCAGCTCCGCATCCGGGCGCCCTTCAAACTTGGCAGCCAGCTCGGCAAAGTCTTTCGGCTCGGGCTCGAGACCGCCTTTGAGCTCCAGACCCAGTTCGGCCAGGAAATCGCGGAAACCGGTCAGACGCTCTTCGCCAGGACGATCGTGTACCCGGAACAGGGCAAAGGCTTCGTTCTTCTCGATGTAACGGGCAGCAGCCACGTTCGCCTGGATCATGCACTCTTCGATGATCTTGTGGGCATCGTTGCGCACCAGCGGCACGATGCGGTCGATCTTGCGCTGGGCGTTGAAGATGAAGCGGGTCTCCTCGCTCTCGAACTCCACCGCGCCACGCTGGTGACGGGCATGCTTGAGCGCCTTGTAGAGGTTGTTCAGCTCTTCGATGTGGCCCACCAGCGGATCATACTGCTGGCGCAACTTGGGATCGCCATCGAGGATCGCGGCAACCTTGGTGTAGGTCAGACGGGCGTGAGAGTTCATTACCGCTTCGTAGAACTTGTAGCCGGACATGCGGCCAGCGGCGGAGATGGTCATCTCGCACACCATGCAGAGACGGTCAACTTGCGGGTTGAGCGAGCAGAGGCCATTGGAGAGCACCTCCGGCAGCATGGGCACCACGAACTCGGGGAAGTAGACGGAGTTGCCGCGCTGATAGGCTTCGGCATCCAGCGCCGTGCCAGGCTTCACATAGGCGGAGACGTCAGCAATGGCAACCCACAGGCGCCAGCCGCCACCACGCTTGGCTTCACAGAAGACGGCGTCATCGAAGTCACGGGCATCTTCCCCGTCGATGGTCACCAGCGGCAGGGCACGCAGGTCGATGCGACCCTCTTTGGCCTTCTCCGGCACCTGTTCGCCGAGACCGGCAACCTCTTTGGTCACCTCTTCCGGCCAGGTGTGCGGGATACCGTGGGTACGCAGGGCAATTTCGATCTCCATGCCCGGCGCCATATTCTCGCCCAGCACTTCCAGTACGGTGCCGACGGCATTGATGCGGGAGGTGGCGCGCTGATTGATGCGCACAACCACGACCTGGCTCTGGCGAGCCCCTTTGTTTTCCCCTTCCGGGATGATGATGTCCTGGCCAATACGGCTGTCATCCGGCACCACGAAACCAACGCCATTCTCGACGAAGTAACGGCCGACAATGTCTGCCTCACGGGACTTGAGCAGGCGCACCAGACGCGCTTCCTGACGACCCTTGCGGTCGATCTCGGTCGGCTGCACCAGCACGTAATCGCCATGCATCAGGCGCTGCATCTCTCGGTTGTTCAGATACAGATCCGGACCACCACCTTCCGGACGCAGAAAACCGAAGCCATCCTTGTGGCCGATTACATAACCTTTGACCAGATTCAGGCGATCCGGCAGGGCATAACATTGGTTGCGAGTGAATACCAGTTGTCCATCACGCTCCATGGCGCGCAGACGACGACGCAAGGCTTCCAACGGCTCTTCATCTTTCAGCTTGAGGACCTTGGCCAACTCTTCACGGGACATGGGCTTTTCATGGCCCTTGATGAGTTCCAGGATCAACTCGCGACTGGCGATGGGGTTATCGTATTTTTCGGCCTCGCGTTCGAGGAAAGGATCTTTTTGAGACATAAGCAGGCCTTAGGGTAGGTGGTAACGGTGCCATTATATCGGAGGGGGGGGCGAATGGCATCCATCGGCTGCCTTTTGGCCAATCTCTCTGTCATACTATCTTCAGTTCGCTGGCATGATGAGACACAGAACTCATGAGTAAGGACACATTTGCCCAATCCGCTGCCTATCTCAAACAGGCGGTCCCTTTGATGATCAAGTACCAGATCCCCACGACGCCGGACAATTACCACCTGTGGTACAACTATGTCTCGGCCAGCATGCCCGAGCTCAACCAGGCGATTGATCAGGCAGTCAAAATGCAGGGAACCTGCTCGCTCACCACCTGCGAGCGGCTCTATCACCAGTATCTGGCCGCTCAGGACGAGAAGCAGATGGAGGCGATGAAACTGAGCCTCGCCGCCATGGCCAATGAGCTCGGCCACTCCATGCAGGACGCCATCTCCGATACCGGCATGTTTCAGGAGATGCTCGACAAGAGTTTTGACAAGCTCAGCCGCATTGATGACGAGGGCTTCAGCCTGGAAGACACCATGGGGATCCTGCGGGAGCTGGTGCGCGAATCACGGGACGTGCGCATGTCCACCATGCACTTTCGCAACCAGCTCAGCAATGCGGAGAAAGAGATCAAGGAGCTGCGGGCGGCGCTCAACGAGACACGCAAACTGGCCAACGAAGATGCCCTCACCAACCTGCTCAACCGCCGCGCCTTCGATCTGGAGCTGGAGGGGTTGATCCGCAGCCAGCACCCCTTCTCGCTGATCCTCGCCGATATCGATCGCTTCAAGAACTTCAACGACGAATATGGGCACCTGCTCGGCGATCAGGTGCTACGCGCCTTCAGCAAACGGCTGCGCGATGCCTGCAAGGAGGGGGTCACCGCCTATCGGCTGGGTGGGGAGGAGTTCGCCATGCTGGTCCCCCATCGCTCGCTGGCGCTGGCCAGACAGATGGCGGAGAGCATGCGCCGCGCCATCGAGCGGATGTCGATTCTGGATCGCAAATCGGGCCGCCGCATCGACCACATCACAGCCTCGTTTGGCGTGGGCGAGTTCAACGGTCAGGAGAGCGCAGACTGTCTGGTCGAACGTACCGACAAGCTGCTCTACAAGGCCAAGGAGCTAGGACGCAACCGGGTGATGCCGCTCCCTTCCTGATTTGTCCCCTGCCCGACCGCAATGCCAATGTAAAAAGCCAGTCAGATCAACTGACTGGCTTTTTGGTCTCTCTTGCTCCGACAGGGGCTGTTCATTCCAGCCCCAGTGGAACTCTGCTCAGTGTGAAGGATTACTCCTGCACCTCGCTAACACCTTCGACTTTCACATCAACACGGCGATCCGGAGCCAGGCAGACGATCAGCTCACGCTTGGACTTGCTGACGCAGCTGTCGCCGGTAACCGGTGAGGATTTACCACGCCCTTCCACATTGATCTTGGCGGCCGGAATCCCTTTACCAACCAGATAGTTGGCAACAGTCTGGGCACGCTGCTCAGAGAGCTTCTGGTTGTAGGCATCGGAACCGATACGGTCGGTGTGACCAATTACGGTTGCCACGCCATCTTTGGGCCGTGCTTCTTCAATCTGGCTATAGAGGCTATCCAGTGCCTGACTGGCCTCTGGCTTGAGAGTCGCCTTGTTGAAGTCAAACAGCACATCGGAGCTCAGGGTAAACTGCTTCTCAACCATCACAGGTGCAGGAGCCGGTTCCGGGGCCGGGGCGGGCGCCACAGGGGCAACCTGACCAAAGCGATAAACCGCTGCCAGCGAGAGCAGGCCGTTATCCATTCTCAAACCGGTATCATCACGACTGCCATACGGGGTGGTGTACTGATACTCCAGGCGAGCTGCCCAGTCGAGGTTGAATGCATACTCGGCACCCAGTGCTCCGACCATGACAAAGCGGCTGTCATCTTTGTAGACATCGCTCTTGGTGTCAGCCCAGCCATAACCGCCACCGACACGACCATACAGATCCAGATTATCGGTAACCGGGAAGCCCAGTTTCAGGGTCAGTTGAGCCAGCTGTGCTTTCACTTCATCACTGAAAGCGCCTGCCGCCGTAGTGGCATCGTATTTGTAATTGCCCAGATAATCGTAACCCAGCTCCAGTCCCAGATTCTGGTTGATCTGATAACCGCCAAACACGCCTGCACCCAAGGCATCGTTGGTCTCATTGCCAAGGGTCAGGGCATTGCTTTCATCAATGCCGTAGAAGTTGGACCAACCCAGTTTGGCACCGCCATACCAGGTGTTGTCCTGACCGGCAGCCTGGGCATTGGCCGCCAGCAAGCCGGTAACCAGCAAGGTAATCAATGATTTTTTCATGTTTGAGCCTCTGCAACTTTATGTAGGAGGAGGTTGATTGATATCACCTCGTCTTATAGGTGCAACCACCCAAAAGCGATCGCAGCATATCAACGTTAGCCTATTTTCAAGTCACTGATATCAATTAACAAAAAACACTCTAACGCAACCACGTTACAAAAACAGCAACAAACGTTTGTTATTTGAACTGGATGTGACGCAAAAAGACGCACAGATGAGGGCTGAAAGGGGAAAAAAGGCCAGCAACATGCTGGCCCGAAGCGATATCAGTGACGAACAAACTCGTAGTGCTGATCGATAAAGTCAGCAACACGCTGGCTCAGTACCTTGTGCACCGTCCTGGTCGGATGGACCTGATCCCAGAACATATGCTCATCGCAGTTGAGAGTCGCTGCTCGCCCTTTTGCCTGCCCGCTCACCACCGCCTGCGCCAGGATCGGGTTACCAGCAATAGCCACTCTTTCGGAGACACTCAAAGCCGGGGTCGCAGCCACCTCCGCGGCGCTGCCGGAGAACGGCTTCCATGTATAGCCACCACCGTAGCAGGCGTGTTCTGTGTCACTCAGCCCGAACTGCTGAGGATCGCGCATCATCTCGTCAAACTGCTTGTCCACTTCGAACAGCTTCACGATGCCAAGGGGAGCCAGCTCGCGAGTGAGGTTCTGCAACTTCTGGTTGTGGTAGCTGGCCACATGGCGTACCTTCTCCACCACCTTCATGCTGCGGGCTGACGGGGTCTGCCCCAGATCAGGAATGTTGAACAGCAGGATCTGCTGCGCGCCGTTGAGCACCAACCGGTTGGATGCCAGCCGGATGGTATCGATCACCCGATCCGCATCCCGCTCGGTGTTCCAGCCATAGGCCAGATAGTCGTTGGCACCGACCCAGATCACCACCAGATCATCGGGGCGGAACTTGTCCTTTTTCAGGAACTGATCGATCTCGTAATCGAGGTTGTTGATCACCTGATATTTGGGATCCCAGGACCAGAAACCGAGCCAGCCGTTCAGAGCCCCCAGATGGTTATAGGCCACCGCGGTCGCACCGCCTTCCGCCTCGTTGGCCACGACCAGACCGGGAAAACGCTCGTCACCCAACTGCTCCAGCCACACCGGGCCGTTGCTGAAACGCCCGTTGAAGTAGGGTGGGCTGGAGGGGAGATACCCCCGCATCTTCTTGTACATCTTGCCGGTGTCGGAGAGGCTGTCACCAAACATCACGACCCGGGAAAAAGGTTGGCGTCCCTCTGCCGCTTGCGCGGTCAATGCCATTAACCCCAATAAACAAACAAGCCATTTTTTCATATTGTTATGCTCTTCGATTAAGCAGGTGAGACCTGCGGACTTCTCCTCGAGTGGCGACAGGCATGGGAAGAGTCTGCTGCCACTGATTTCTGGTGAAGGCGACAGATTACAGTTCCAGATGAAATCACACATGTTCCGCCACCGATGAAATCGCTTGCGCTCACAAAACAGACAATCACACCGGCCTATTTCTTTCACGCTTGTTTCACATCTCCCCCGGCACAATGCCCCCATACCAACGACAGGAGTATGAAATGAACAAGGCAAGCGCAAGCGTAATCGGACTGTTGACCCTGATGTCTGTCTCCTCTTTTGCCATGGCGGCCTATACCGGCCCGCAGGAGCAGAACAAGGTTTCCGTTGCTCAGCTGAAAGATCTGGCCGATGACAGCTGGGCCACCCTGGAAGGGAAACTGGTCAAGCACCTGGGCGGCGAGAACTATCTGTTCCGCGATGCCAGCGGTGAAGTGGAGGTCGAAGTGGATCAGGATGTGTGGCGTGGCACCGAAGTGGGCCCGGATGATCAGATCCGTATCCGTGGTGAAGTGGACCACAGCTGGAACAAGACCGAAGTGGAAGTCAAAACCCTGGAGAAAGTGGGCGCTGCCCCGCAGACCAAGGGCGGCTTTATTGCCAAATAAGGCCACTTCAACGACGAACTGGCCAGACGTTAAAAGGGCGCTTGATATCAAGCGCCCTTTTGCATGGTTAACCCAGCGTCACCGCTTAACCGGCCCGACTTGCAAAGGCTCTCTTGAACCCCTTCTCGGCCTGATTGACCTTGTAGAGGTAACGGCGCGCCTCCTCTTTGGGATGTTGCTCGGTCAACACCTGATAGACCGCCTCTGGGGAGAGCCGGTTGATCCGGCCCGGCGCCGCCTTGCGATCGCTGGAGAAGGTATTGAGTACCCCGCCCGCACCACCGTTATAGGCGGAGATCACCGCATAGCGACGGGAGCGCGGATCCTGAATATCCGCCAGATAGACGGTCTGCAACAGGTGCAGATAGGCGGTACCAACATCGATGTTGTAGGCCGGGTTGAACAGCTCCTCCCGGGTCGGCTGGCCGTTCTTGCCCTTGACCCGAACATAGACGTCACGACCGGCGGTAGCCGGGATCACCTGCATCAGGCCATAAGCGTTGGCATGGCTCACCGCATAGGGGTTGAAGCTGCTCTCGGTCTTGATCACCGCATAGATCAGGCTCTCCGGCACGCCGTATTTGCGCGACGCCTCCCGGATGATCCCCGCATACTTGTAGCCCCGTCGATCTTCATGGTTGGCCACCATGGGAATATCGACGAAGAAGATGGTGCGAATCCCCAAAGTGCGCTTCTTCATCGCCGTGTTGAGCAGGTAATCGGCATAACGCTCGGCGCGCCAGGAGGCGCGGATTGGCTGGCGCTGATTGTCCAGCACCTGACCGTAGAGGAAGGGCTCGCCGCCGGTCAGAATTTCCCGGTCGGAGTAAAGATCCACTTCGGCCGGATCGTCCGGCGTCAGCAGGGTCTCGATGATGGCGCGACGCAGGTGAGCGCGGGGATCGATGCCCGAGACCGTCTCCACCATGATGTGGCCGCTGGAGAAGTCGATGTGGGCCCGGCTCTTGTACTGATCCGTGTATTTTACGTAGTCAAACTTGCCCGCAAACAGCGCCTCCCGCCCCCATATCTCGTTCACGTTATGGGAGAGCGCGCTGATCATGTGTTCAAAACCGCGGATGTCCTTGCCGTTGACCAGATCGTCATCCTCACTCCCGCTGGGCTTGGGGGAAGATGAGCAGGCAGAGAGAAACAGCAGGGTGCACAGCAGCCAAAAAATTCGGCCCATAGGATCCTCAAACCGGGCAGCAGAGCTGCCCATCATTCATTTGCTGCGACTTCAGGAGCGGTCACGCCAGTGTGGCGCCATTCCCGCACCTGTTCACACGTAAACAGCCGGAGAGCTTACTGGGCAGGCGGGGTGTAACCTTCGATCTGCACTTCACCTGCATCAAACAGGTAGCTGACCATCTCTTTTTCCAGCAGTTGGCGATGCTCAAGATTCATCATGTTGAGCTTTTTCTCGTTGATCAGCATCACCTGCTTCTTCTGCCACTCGGCCCAGGCTTCCTTGCTGATGTTGTCAAAAATCCGCTTGCCGAGCTCACCGGGATAGAGTTGGAAATCCAGACCCGGGCCCTCTTTTTTCAGGCGTTGGCAAAATACAGTACGGCTCATGTTGACCTCTATGGTTGTAACTCTGGATAGCCGAGCAGACGGGCCGTGGCGGCCGCCAGCCCCACCTCGGCAGGATGGCGTAAGTTATACCAGAGTCGGTTATCTGCTTCCATGAGCCGCAGCGGCTGCGCCTCATCAATGTCAATCAGCAGCGGCTGAATATCGAGATGGAAGTGGCTGAAGGTATGGCGAAAACCGGCCAGTTCCCGATAACCGTGATGGCTCAGGCCGAGGGACGCCAGCAGACCATCCACCTCCGCCAGCGAAGCAACCTGCGGGAAGCAGTAGAGCCCGCCCCAGATCCCCTGTGGCGGCCGCTTCTCCAGCAGCAACTCATCGCCATGGCGGATCAACAACATGACGCCATCGCGGGCCGGAATGCTCTTCTTGGGCTTGCTGTTGGGATAAGCGGTAGGCTTGCCTTGCGACAGCCCCTGGCAATCGGCCCGCACCGGACAGCGATCACAGGCAGGCTTGCTGCGGGTGCAGATCGTCGCCCCGATATCCATCATCGCCTGGTTGTAGTGCGCCACACCCAGCTTGGGGGTCAGCCGGATGGCGATCTCCCACAGCTCGTTCTCCACCGGTTTCAGGCCGGGCCAGCCCGGCAAGGCCAGCCAGCGGGTGAGCACCCGCTTCACGTTGCCATCAAGGATGGCGTGGGGCTGACCGAGGGAGAGCGACAACACGGCCCCGGCGGTTGAACGGCCAATCCCCGGCAGCGCCATCACCTCGTCAAAACTCTCGGGAAAGAGACCATGGTGGTGATCGCGGATCTGCTGGGCCGCCTTGTGCAGGTTGCGGGCCCGGGCGTAGTAGCCAAGCCCGGTCCAGTGGTGCAGCACCTCGTCGACAGGGGCATCGGCCAGCGCCACCACATCGGGGAAGCGCGCCATAAAACGCTGGTAATAGGGGATGACTGTGGCGACCTGGGTCTGCTGCAGCATGATCTCCGAGACCCAGACCCGGTAAGGGGTCTTCTCCTGCTGCCAGGGCAGGGTTTTGCGGCCATGAAGCTCGTACCACTCCAGAACCCGGCTTGCGAAGGTTGATTGATTCACGTTGTTCTCATGTCGTTGATATAAGGGGAACTCTGCGGTTCCTTCGGCTCATCTGGCCTGCGCGGGCATAAAGTCATCCCACAACACAGCGCCAGCTGTCTGGTGCGGCAGCGTAAGGCCTCGTCACGCCCAAGTCAAAGCCGCGCTGACTGGCGCTGCGGGCAGGTGGTGCTCAGGCAGCAAAGCGGTAACAAAGACGATATACTCGGCCCCACGATTGATGACGGGAGAGACGGTTTGCAGACTTATCTGGTTGGGGGCGCAGTGCGGGATCGCCTGCTGGGATTGCCGCTGGGCGACAGGGATCATCTGGTGGTCGGCGCCACCGTGGAGCAGATGCTGGCGCTGGGCTTTACCCAGGTCGGTCGCGACTTTCCCGTGTTTCTTCACCCCAAAACCCAGCAGGAGTATGCCCTCGCCCGTACCGAGCGCAAACAGGGTCAGGGCTACACCGGCTTTATCTGCCACGCAGCCCCCGATGTGACGCTGGAACAGGATCTGCTGCGCCGGGATCTCACCATCAACGCCATCGCCGAAGATGATCAGGGCCAGCTCCACGATCCCTACGGTGGCATCGAGGATTTGGAAAAACGGCTGCTGCGCCACGTTTCCCCCGCCTTTGCCGAAGATCCGCTGCGCATCCTGCGGGTCGCCCGCTTCGCCGCCCGCTTCCACGCTCAGGGCTTTACCATAGCGCCGGAAACTCTCGCCCTGATGAGCGAGATGACGGCCGCTGGCGAGCTGGCCCACCTCACGCCGGAGCGGGTCTGGAAGGAGCTGGAAAAAGTGCTGCTGGGGCCGACCCCGCAGATCTTTATCGAGGTGCTGCGCCAGTGCGGCGCCCTCAAGGCACTCTTCCCCGAAATCGACGCTCTGTTCGGCGTTCCCGCCCCGGCCAAGTGGCACCCGGAGATCGACACCGGCATCCACACCCTGATGGTGCTGGAGCAGGCGTGCCGGATCTCCCCGGAATTGACCGTCCGCTTTGCCGCCCTCTGCCACGACCTTGGCAAGGGAGTAACCCCCAAGGAGTTCTGGCCAAGCCATCACGGTCATGGCCAGAAAGGGCTGCCGCTTATTCGCGCCCTGTGCGAGCGGTTCCGGGTTCCCAACGAGTGCCGGGATCTGGCGCTGCTGGTGAGCGATCTGCACACCCACATCCATATCGCCTTTGAGCTCAAGCCCGCAACCCTGCTCAAGGTGTTCGACAAGGCGGATGCCTGGCGCCGCCCCGAGCGCTTTGCTCAGTTGCTGGATGCCTGCCGCGCCGACTTCCACGGCCGTACCGGTTTCGAGGAGCGGGTCTACGCCGAGCCGGACTATGTGGCCGAAGCGCTGGCTGCCGCCCAAGCGGTGCCGGTGAAAGAGATAGTGGCAGCCGGTTTCAAAGGGGAAGAGATCAAGGAGCAGCTGGCCAAAAAGCGGACCGATGCCATCAGCCGCATCAAGGATGAGTGGACCTTTATCGAAGAGTAACCTCGGCCCCATAACAGACGGCCGCCCTGATGATGAGCTCCGCAAGGAGAGCATCGCCAGGGCGGCCGTTTTCCATCCAGATTGATATGTGAGGGGGTGCTAACCCCTGCTGATGCGGTTATGCGGGACCAATTCGCTCCATCAGGCTCATATGGGATGAGCCATCGTGGCGCTTGAGGTTCTGACGATACTCAAACTGGCGCTGGCTCTCCTGCTTGAGCCCCAGCATCAGCGAATAGCACATCGCCAACATGATCACCGAGAAGGGCAGCGCGGCTATGATGCTGGCCGCCTGCAAGGCTGCCAGGCCGCCGGAGACCAGCAGGATAGCGGCAACCAGCCCCTGCCCCAGACCCCATACGGCGCGGTGCAGTACCGGCGGCTCCTGATCACCGATGGAGAGCAGGGTCGTAATCACGAGCGTGCCCGAGTCACTGGAGGTGATGAAGTAGGTGCAGATGAGCAGGGTCAACACGGCCTTGGCGATCCAGCCGAATGTATCCCAGTGCAGCAGCTCGACCGTCTGGTAGAGCGCCAGCGTCACATCCTGATTGACCGCAGCGACCACGCCACCACCGCCAAACAGCTCCAGATTCATCGCCGTACCGCCAAACACCGTGAGCCAGAACATGCCGAG
Organism: Aeromonas sp. 102P; assembly: GCF_051920345.1. NCBI lineage: Bacteria > Pseudomonadati > Pseudomonadota > Gammaproteobacteria > Aeromonadales > Aeromonadaceae > Aeromonas > Aeromonas sp. 102P. Next base: position 4,556,622 of record NZ_JBQBCZ010000001.1, read on the forward strand.
CAGCGAGGGTACCAGCAGCACACCGAGCACAAACTCGCGAATGGTACGCCCCTTGGAGATGCGGGCGATAAACATGCCGACAAACGGCGCCCATGCAATCCACCAACCCCAGTAAAACGCCGTCCAGCTCGACTGCCAGGCCGAAGTGCCGTTGGCCTCGGTGTTGGTCCAGAAGCTCAGTTTGACGATGTTCTGCAGGTAATCACCGATGTTCTGTACATAGGCGTTGAGGATATAGGTAGTCGGCCCCAGCACCAGAAAGAGCGCGAGCACGAAAACACTCAGCCAGATATTGAGCTCGGAGAGGAGCTTCACTCCGCGCCCGACCCCGGAAACCGCCGAGAGGGTGGCGATCAGGCTGATGCCGCCAATCAGCCAGAGCTGGTTGGACTGCGATACGTCCATACCGAACATCTGGTTGAGGCCGGTATTCATCTGGGAGACCCCCAGTCCAAGGGAGGTCGCCACCCCGAACACGGTGCCGAACACCGCCAGCACATCGGCCGCATGGCCCCAGAAACCGTAAATCCGCTCGCCGAGGATGGGGTAAAGCACGGAGCGAATAGCCAGCGGCAACTTGCGCCGGTAGCTGAAAAAGGCCAGCGATAGGCCAACGATCACATAGATGGCCCAGGGGTGCAGACCCCAATGGAAAAAGGTGAGGCGCATGGCGATCTGGGCCGCTTCCGGGGTCATCCCTTCGGTAATGAACGGATTGCCCTGCAGATGGTTCATCGGCTCGGCGATGCTCCAGAACACCAGACCGATCCCCATGCCCGCGCTAAAGAGCATGGAGAACCAGGCGAAGTAGCCGAACTCCGGTACCTGGTCGTCGTCACCCAGCCGGATGCTGCCAAAACGGCTGAACATCAAGTAGACAGCGAAGAACAGGAACAGGGCGACCACCAGAATGTAGTACCACTTGAACCCGGCAATAATCTGATCCTTGGCACCGACAAACCAGGCGGCCGCGGTATCGGGAACAAATACGCCAAACAGCAAAAACAGGGTGATCACGGTGAGGGCCGTCATGGCCATGGTGGGGTTGAGGCCTTTCAATAGCCCTTTGCTTGCTCGCATCCAGCCTCCTTAGTCGTTGTTGAAAAAGTCTTCGCCCACATGATCACCGGCCCCGCCGATGGCGCGATAGACCAGTTTGCCGGCCGCCTGTTCGCGGTGATCCACCAGCGAAACCGAAGGCTGGCCATTCACCGCGTGACGCTTGCCAAGGAAGATGGCCATGGGGACGCCCAGATTGGAGATACCGCTGGTGATCCAGAGGCGGTTGAAGTCGTAAGAGCCACCGATGAACTCCAGCTGTGCCAGGCCGGTATCGAGGCCGGTCAGATAGAAGTTCATGGCACTTTCGTCAGGAAAGAGGTGCACCAGCACATAAGCGTAGCGCAATTCGTTCACCAACTCCTTTAGGTTGAAAGTACCTGTCTCACTGCAAGAGAGGGGTAACTCACCATCATAGTGGTGTACCTTGAGGTTGTTGGGGTCTTCATCATAGGCAGGCTGATAGCGCACGAAAGCCGAGGTATCCGGCAGTTCATAGCGCACTCTGACCACACGTAACTCGGCCACCAGAGACTTGATATCCAGCTCGTCATTCATCATTTCGCTCCTCAAATGTCAGGGTGAATTCCGTGAAATGCCCGTCAACCTAACACAAAATTAGTTAGAGCAGAAATTATTACAGCAAAAACCATATTGACCTTGTGACGAATTAGGCGGAAAATTTTGCCCCTCTCCATAGCCCTCCAATGACGCACACCCCATGGAAAAACATGATGAAGTGCTGGTCGCCCTGCGCCAGATTATTCGTGCCATCGACATGCACTCCAGGCGCTTGATCAAAGAAGCCGGGCTCACCTCCCCGCAACTCTTGCTGCTCAAAGGGATCGACGAGCTGGGACAGATCTCCATGCGTCAGCTGGCCGATCACACCAACATGAGCCAGGCCACCGCCACCACCATCATGGACCGATTGGAGAGCCGTCAGCTGGTGCAGCGCGTTCGCAGCAATACCGACAAGCGCAAGGTTCACGCGACACTGACTGACGCAGGCCGCGCCCTGCTGGCTCAGGCCCCGACCCCGCTGCAAGAGCGCTTCATCCAGCGTTTTCAAGCGCTGGAAGCGTGGGAGCAGACGCTGCTGCTCTCTTCCCTGCAACGCATCTCCTCTATGATGAATGCAGACGAAATCGACGCCGCCCCAGTGCTGAGCGTCAGACCCCTCACCGAAGAGCAGGCATAAGCTGCTGAACAATTTCAGGCATAAAAAAAGCTCCCGAACGGGAGCTTTGTTCTATCAGGGGCCGTAGAGGATTACTCTTCCAGGCTGATCCCGATATTGGAGACGCCATCCTGAGAGGCGAATACTCTGATGGCCAGAATACGATCGCTGTCGCGCTCATGGGCAACCCGCTTGAGCAGTTCAACCTGGAACTCCAGCTCGGCTTCCATGTACTCGTGCTCGTAGAGCTCCTCTTCGGTCAGATCCCGCTCTTCCAGCAGCTCGATAAAACCGGCCACAGTACCGACTGAGGCATGACTGGCATCGTTGGCCTCTTCGCCAACCCGGCAGATCACCGAGTTATAGGCGCAGCCCAGCGCAACACAGGCATCAAGCGCCGGATAGGCACCGTAGGATTCAAACTTGCGGGGATCCGGAATGTGAGACTCGAACTCTTCGAGAATGGCCCCCAGATTGACCCGGGATCCCTTGACGGTGAGGTAGACCCACATCTGATCCAGCGCATGCCGGAAAGCGCCAGCATTGCCAAAGCCGGAGGCCTGACAGAACAGGGCATAGTTGGGGTACATGCGCTCTGCCAGCGCCAGGGTGTAGACGGTCTGTTGCCAAGGCTGTAGCTCGGCCAGTCGCTTATAAAACTTGTCACCAAACACTGGAGTCGGATCCTTTGCAAAATGTGGGGCAGATTGTAGCCCACGAGGGGCGTGGCGAAAACGAAAAAGCGCCCTGGTCGGCTATGTTGCGATATGAAGTCAGGTAAGATGGGACGAGAGCGGCATCTTGTTGCGCCGCAAATTCTGATAAGGAACAAGAGTATGAGCCAACGTACCCTTCTTTTGCTCAGCCAGGATAATGCTCACTACGAACGGCTGCTCAAGGCCGCCAACCTCCCCCATCTGCGCATTCTGCGAGCCGATAACCAGAGCGATGCCGAAAAACTGATCGGCGAAGCCCATATTCTGATGGCCGAACCGGCCCGCGCCAAACCGCTGCTGCCCAAAGCCAACAAGCTGAGCTGGTTCCAGTCCACCTATGCGGGAGTCGATGTGCTGCTCGACCCTGACAGTCGCCGTGATTATCAGCTCACCAATGTCCGCGGCATCTTCGGCCCGCTGATGAGCGAGTATGTCTTTGGTCATCTGCTCAGCCTGATGCGCCAAATTCCCCTTTATCGGGAACAGCAGAAACAGCGACTGTGGCAAAGCCACCCCTATCAGGGCCTCAAGGGGCGCACCATGCTGATCCTGGGGACCGGCAGCATTGGCCAGCATATCGCCCACACCGGCAAACATTTTGGCATGAAGGTGCTGGGCATCAGCCGCAGCGGTCGGGAGCGGGCCGGGTTTGATCAGGTTTATCAGCTACCGGCGCTCAACAAGATGCTGGCGCAGGCCGATGTCATCGTCAGCGTGCTGCCAGCCACCCGCGATACCCGTCATCTGTTCAATGCAGCCCGCTTCGAACACTGCAAACCGGGCGCCATCCTGTTCAACGTTGGCCGCGGCAGCGCCGTTCACTCTGGCGATCTGCTCACTGCACTGCGTACCGGCAAGCTGGCGATGGCGGTGCTGGATGTGTTCGAGCAGGAGCCGCTGCCTGCCGACAGTCCACTGTGGGGCCAACCCAACCTCATCGTCACCCCCCACAACAGCGCCTACAGCTTCCCGGATGATGTGGCCCAGATCTTTGTGCGCAACTACATCCGCTTTATCGATGGCCAGCCACTGGATGGCAAGATCGACTTCGACAAGGGTTACTAACCCTCACGGCGCAGGTAAAAAGGCCCCACCAATCTGGCGGGGCCTTTCATTTCAGGCTGTGACGACAGGAATCAACCCGCAGCCAGCTCCTTGCGGTAGCTCTTCACCTTGGCAAGGAACTGACGACGCTCCTTGCCGCTGAGCGGTTCAGCCATCGGCAGCTTGGCGGTCATGGCATTGACCGGGCGGTTGTTGATCCGCAGCTCGTAGTGCAGGTGAGCACCGGTCGAGCGACCTGTGTTGCCGGAGAGGCCGATCTTGTCGCCCATCTTCACTCGCTGACCAGTTTTGACCAGCAGCTTGCTCAGGTGCAGATAACGAGTAGAGAGAGTACGGCCATGCTTGATGACGATATAGGTACCCGCCAGCGGGTGGCTGGTTGCCTTCTGGACGACACCATCGCCGGTCGCCAGCACTGGCGTGCCCACCGGCACCGCGAAGTCGGTGCCCTCGTGAGGACGCACCATACCGGTTACCGGATGTTTGCGCGCCGGGTTGAAATTGGAGCTGATCCGATAGCGGCTGTGGGTCGGGTAGCGGCGGAATCCGCGCTCCAGACTGTTGCCCTGACCGTCGTAGTAGTTGCCGTCATCGGAGAGCCAGGCCGACACCGTCTTGCCCTGGCTGGTCACTTCCACACCCAGCAGCTGGCTGTTACCAGTGCTCTTGCCTTCCACCGTCTCCTGGCGTACCAGCACTTTGAACTTGTCGCCCTTCTGCAGATCCTTGGCGAAATTCATTCGCCACTGGAACAGGTTGGCAATTTTCTGGATATGGTTGGCCGGAATCCCCGCATTGCGGGCACTGACATAGAAGCTGCCGTTGATCACGCCGTTGTAACGCTGCGGTTGCCACTCGACCTTCTCATTGATCATGGAGGCGGTATAGGCATCGTCGCTGCGCGCCATCACCAGCGTCTGCTTGATGTTCAGGCGGATTTTGAGCTGCTGCAGGATGTTGTCCTGATCGATCAGCAGCTCGATATTCTGGCCCGGCTTGAGGCGCGCCAGATAATTCTTGTTGTCCGCGTCCAGCACCTTGTAGAGGGTGGTGGTGGAGAGACCGAGATTGTTAAAAATGGCGGTCAGGTTTTCGCCGTTGCGGACCCGGTAATCCTGCCACTGGGGGGTGGTGTCAACCGGGATGTCGTCATCCGGCGCACTCTGATCAACCAGTTCGTGATCGGGGATTTCGTTAAAGTCGGTGTTGTTTTCGTTGGTTGCCGTACCTGCGGTATCAATGGGCAACTCAAGACGCAGCGGCCGCTCGAGGATGTCACCCGGAGCTGGCAATAATGCCACTGCTGACAGGGTCATGGCCGTCAGCATCAGCATGGCGTAAAAGTGTTTGCGGGGAACCGGTGGTTCCCAATTGGCAGCCTGTACTACCAAGGGACGGAGACGTTTCATCCGCTATCCTGTATTTAGATCTAAAGAGTGTGAGTTGCGATGTCAGTTGTGACAAAACCGTATAAAACTGTTTGTTGGACACAAATAGTTACAAATAGTTCATCACAATCTGCATGAACCTCACATTTTATGCATAACCCGCCCGGATGGGCAGAAATGATCGTCTTTTTTAACCATTTTTTCCTATTTTTAAGAACCGGGTTGGATTCGATACTGAATAGAAACCTGGAATGTTGCGATAACTTTTCCATGGAGTGGATATGTCGTTAGCAAAACTGTTAATCAGAATAATTGTCGTCCTGTTCCTGATCGGTGCAGCGCTGCTGTTTGCACTGGAAGTCACGACAGTCCGCCAATCCATCCTCGACCAGATGTCAGCCAACCTGGAAACCGCCATCACCGCTCTCGGGCTGGTGCTGCAAGGAACCCTGCTTAATGACGACAATGTGCTGGCCGAGACCATCGTTAATGCCATGTTCGATGGCGGCTTCGTCAGCTCGGTCACCCTGATCGATCCCGATGGCCAATTGCTGTTTCAGAAGGTCTTCCACTCTACCCAGCAAAATGTCCCCGGCTGGCTTCCCTCGGTTATCGGCATGCCCCCCGTCAAAATTGAGCAAGAGTTGACCGATGGCTGGCGCATGCTGGGCACTCTGACCCTTGAGGGGCATAGCGGCTACGCCTATCAGCATCTGTGGAATGCCATCAGTCGCACCGGTCTGGCTCTGCTGGCGGGCCTCGTCGTATTTACCCTGATCATCTCCCTGGTGTGCAAACGCCTGCTGCAGCCCCTGGAGCAGATCAACCTGCAGCTGATCCGTATCCGCAAACACCAGTTCAACAGCACCCTGCCCACTCCCTGGTTGCAAGACCTCAAAGAAGTGGCACTTTCCATCAACCAATTGGTTTCCGAACGCAAACGGGATCTGCTGCAACAACGACTCAAAATCACCCAGCTGGGAAAACAGCTGCCACTGACGACCCCACAGCCGCTGCAAGGAGTGAGCCCACTGCCGGAAGGCGGGCAACTGCAAAAATTTGTCTCCACACAAGGGGAGATCGCGCTCTATCAGCGTTTCTTGCCCAGTCAGCCCCTCGGTGCCGACAGCGATCTCGCAACCATCCAGAGCGCCCTGCAACAGTGGCAGCACTCTCATATAGAAGGGGTCTTGCTGCCCCTCTCCCTGCTCAATCACCCGCAATGGTCCGAGATCGCCCCTCTGCTAAGCCAGGGTCGAGGAAAAACACTGGATTGGCTCTGGGATGTAGCCACATTCCCCGCCCACGGCCAGTCTACCTTGGCCGCGTTGCAGGAACAGGGGTGTGAGCTCGCCTTCAGCGCCATTCCCCTCAATGCGGATACCTTCAATCAACTTGACCCGCTCAATCCCATCTTTATCAGCTGTCAGCTGACCGATGCGCCGCTCTACTGGAATCTGCTCTCCCAAACCATGCATGCCGCCGGTTATACCCTGCTGGCAGAATCGGGAGAGTGTCGCGACATCGACAAACTGCGGACCTGGGGTATCGATGGTTATGCCAAGGAGGCGCAATCATGAAGAAGCTCGCCATGCTGTTGCCCCTGCTGTGGCAACCCGGCCTGATGGCTGAAACCGTCACTATCACCACCGGGGGTGAGCAGGGGATTTATCACCAGATAACCAAAGAGTTTTGCCGTCTGGCTCATGAGGTCGACGAGCAACTTGCGTGCACACTGCAGAGCTCATCGGGTTCAATAGAAAACCTGACGCGGCTGAAGAGTGGCGAGACCTCCTACGCCATGGTGCAGTCAGACTGGCTGTATCAGGCAAGCCAGGGCTTGGGCCCTTTTGCCACGCAGCCGCAACCTGAGCTGCGCGCCCTGTTTGCCACCCATGCCGAGCCCTTCACCATAGTGATCCGTGCCGATGGCGATATCACTTCACTGGAACAGCTCAAGCTCGCCCCCATCGACATGGGGTTGAAGAACTCGGGAACACGCCAGACGGCGCTGACCCTGTTCAACATCTTGGGAGCGAAAGAGCAGGATCTCGATCTGAAGAGCATGGCCAACCTGCCGGATGCACTCTGCAGCAAGCAGATCGACGCATTTGCACTGGTGATGGGACACCCTAACCGGATTGTGCTCGACACCGCCAAACGTTGCGCAGTCAGCTTCCTCCCCATCGATGGGGCCACCCGTGATCAGCTACTCAAGGGGGTCAAATATTACCAACGTAGTCAGGTGCCCGCCCGCATCTACCCCGGCAATCTGAAGGCGACCCCCACCTTTGCCATTGCCGCCACCCTGGTCACCAATGCCACCATGCCGGAAGAGTCTGTCTATCGTCTGACCAAGGCCATGCTGACCCAGCAGACCAAGTTCAATGAGCAGACTTATGGCTACGCCAATATGTTTCACCGGGCACGCAATAAAACCGGCCCAGTACTGAGTATTGAGCAGCATCCGGGCGCGGCTAAATATTTCGAGGAGCTGAAAGCGGCAGGCAAGCTATAGCTGACGACGGGGAGAGCGCAGTTGTTCGCTGGAGAAACGGGTCTTCATCGATGTCCACTGCGCCAGCCGATCGGCACTCCCCGCCAGCGTCCCTTCCCGCCGTGACTTCATGATCCAGATACTTTTGGCATCGAAGCTGTAGACGGGGATGAGATCGGTTCGCTTGCTGCCCGGCAGGATCCGGCTGTTGATGTTGTCGAGCACCAGTGGATCAGCCTTGGGCGTCGGAAAATAGAGAGTCACCATGTGGAACTGGTTGTAACGCACCGCCTTGACGTAGGCCAGCCGCAGTTTCTTCTCATCCACCCCCAGCTCCATCAGGGTGTAGTACTTGGAGATGCTGTAATCCTCGCAATCCCCACCCCGGGCACCGATGAACTCCAGCGGATTGGCCCAGTAATCCTCATCTCCCCAAAGCTTGGGGTCTTCACTGTAGGTGAGATTGTTGAAGTAGTTGTTCACCAGCTCTATCTTCTGCTGGTCGGTTGTACCCGCTCTGGGGGTGAGCAGGCGAGAGAATGCCTCGGCCCGCTGGATGGCCCGGCCACCATACACTTCCTGCAGCTTGGCCCGCAGATCCGGACTGGCAATATATTCGGAAAGACGCGAAGCCTGCACGCTGGCGCAACATAGCGCCAGAGTACAGGCCGGGATCAACAACCATTTCATACCGGACACTCCATGTCAGATGCTGGAGGTCAGTATAGTCCCTCCGGATGAGAGGCTCAGCAGGCGATCAGCGACACTGTGCGAATGCGTCTGCCAGTTGCTGCATGAATTGGGGATAACCATCCGGGCCGAGCGGTACCTGTTCACCCACCTCATCAAGCAACAGCACCTTGGCGCCAGTATTGCGTGCCACCGATTCGATCACAGCCGGTGAGAATTGCGGCTCGGCATAAATGCAGCTCGCCTGCTTCTCTTCCAGTGCCTTGCGAATATCCACCAGGGTCTTGGCGCCCGGGCGACGCTCAGGGCTCACGGTAAAGTGACCCTTTGAACTCATGCCGTAGTGGCGCTCCCAGTAGCCATACGCCTCGTGGAATACAAAGTACCCCTTCTCATTCACCGCCTTCATCTGGCCAGCAATCACCTTGTCTTTGGCATCCACCTTGGTATCAAATGCCGCGAGGTTGGCGTCATAGCGGGCCTGATTGGCCGGATCCAGCTTGCCCAATTCACTTGCGATCGCCTTGGCAATCACTTTGGCCTGTGTCGGGCCAAGCCAGATATGGGGATCGACCCCTTCGTGATGATGTCTCTCATGCCCTTCATCATGGTCACCGTGCTCGTGGGCAGCATGATCGTGATCATCATGGTCATGGGAATCGTGACTATCCTGAGTCGCGTAGTTGAACAGCGGCATCCCCTCAACCTGAGTCAAGGCCAGAGCATGGGAATGATTGGCCAGCGGCTTGGCCATAAACCCTTCCAGCTCGGGGCCAACCCACACCACCAGACCAGCACCGTTGATGCTGCGAATATCGGAGGGGCGCAGGGAGAAATCGTGGGGAGAGGCGCCGGTCGGCAACAATACCTTGGGCTCGCTCACCCCGTCAGTGATCGCTGCTGCGATGAAGCCTAGCGGCTTGATGGTGGTCAGTACCTCAATGGCACGAACAGGCAAACTCACCGCCAGCAGGGCAGTGAAAAGCGCAATAATTCTCATTGGTGAATCTCGTCAGGGGGTGAGTATGTGATAATATAACAGCCGCTTTTTGTTATATTATAACTCTCACTGGCTGTAAACCCCGGAGTTGTCATGAGCCAACTGGTAGAGCTGAAAGAGGTCTCTCTCTCGTTTGATGGACGCTCTGTGCTCGACAAGGTCTCCTTTACCCTCAATAAAGGCAAAATCACCACGCTCGTCGGCCCCAACGGGGCGGGCAAGAGCACCCTGAGCAAGCTGGTGCTGGGTCTGCTCACCCCGGACTCGGGCAAGATCACCCGCAGCCGCGATCTGAGAGTCGGCTATGTGCCACAGCGCCTCTATCTGGATCCCACCCTGCCGCTGACGGTGCGCCGCTTCCTGCAACTGGGCAAAAATAGCCGCCTCTCCATCGAGGAGGCGCTGACCCGGGTGGGCGCAGAGGGATTGCTGGAAAACCGGATGCAAAAACTCTCCGGCGGCGAGATGCAGCGCGTGCTGCTGGCTCGCGCCCTGCTGGTCAAGCCCGAGCTGCTGGTGCTGGACGAGCCGGTACAAGGGGTCGATATCACCGGCCAGATCGAGCTCTATGCCCTGATCGGCCAGCTCGCCGCCGAATTCAATTGCGCCGTGCTGATGGTCTCCCACGACCTGCATCTAGTGATGGCCAGCACCCACGAGGTGATCTGCCTCAATCGCCACGTCTGCTGTCATGGCGAGCCGGAAAGCGTGGCGCGCCACCCCGAATTTGCCCGCCTGTTCGGGCGACCGGAGCAGGAGGTGCTGGCGGTCTATACCCACCATCACCACTGCGACGGCGAACACCATCATCATGAACCGCAGGCTCCCGTCATCCGCCTGCCCTCTCGCAACAACGCTCACAGCAAATAGCGCAAGCAACAGGACATTCAAGTGGACAGCTTTCTGTTATACGCCCTCGCGGCCGGTCTCGGCATCGCCTTGCTGGCCGGCCCCCTCGGCAGCTTCGTGGTATGGCGCAAGATGGCCTACTTTGGCGACACCCTCTCCCACGCCTGCCTGTTCGGCATCGCGCTGGGCATCCTGCTGCAGGTCGATCTCACTCTGGCGGTAGTGGTCTGCTGCCTCGCCATGGCTATGCTGCTGGTGATCATGAGTCGCAACCAGCAGGTGGCGACCGATACCCTGCTCGGCATTCTGGCCCACAGCGCCCTGTCCCTCGGTCTGGTTACCTTGAGTTTTATGGATAACGTGCGGGTGGATCTGATGGCCTACCTGTTCGGCGACCTGCTCTCGGTACAACCGATGGATCTGCTCTGGATCTACGGCGGTGGCGCGCTGGTACTGCTCACCCTGTGGCGACTGTGGGATCCCCTGCTCTCCATGACCATCTCGGAAGAGCTGGCACGAGTAGAAGGGATCCGGGTCGATGTGCTGCGCTGCGTGCTTATGCTGCTGATTGGGCTGGTGATCGCCGTGGCGATGAAGTTTGTCGGGGCGCTGATCATCACCTCCCTGCTGATCATTCCCGCCGCCACCGCCCGCCGCTTTAGCCAGACGCCGGAGCAGATGGCTGGCTTTGCCGCGCTGATCGGCTGCCTCGCTGTGTTGGGTGGATTGACCCTCTCCTGGTATCAGGACACTCCGGCAGGCCCCTCGGTCGTCGTCTGCGCCACCAGCCTGTTTGTGCTGAGCCAGTTCAAGAGAACGTAACGACGCAGGCTAGAGCGGCATGCTCTGGCGTGTCTCCATCATCAGCCACTGGCGCAACCGACTGATGGCGGGCTCATGGGCCCGCGAACGCTTGCAGGTAAAGTAGAAGGCATCTCCCGTCTCCAGCTGGTGTACCGGCAAGGCCACCAGCTGGGGATCATCGGGCCGCAGCATGTAGTCATTCACGAACGCCACTCCCTGATCCCAGGCCGCTGCCTCCATCGCCAGCAACACATGGCTGAAGTGGTGCATCCTCGCCTCGTCCGGAATCACCAGCCCACCCGCCTTGGCCCAGCGCTGCCAATCCTCCCCCCTCGCCTTGTAGATGGACTGCACCGAGAGCAGCGGCAGCTGCCAGATGGCATCAGGCCACTCCCCGCTGACCTGCTGCAACAGACGGCGACTGCAGACCGGAAAGAGCCGCTCCTGATAGATAAGATCGTGACAATAGCCACGCCCGTGGGGTGAGACGGTGATAAAGCAGTCGGCCACCCGATCGGAGAGTTCGGGGTCTTCCGCCACCATCTCCAGACTCAAATCCAGCTCGGGGTAGAGCTGGCGCAATCCAGCCAACCGCGGGATCAGCCACTTCACCGCAAACGAGCTGTAGACCGCGAGCCGGACTCGCATCTCGCCACCACCACGCAGCTGTTCGCTGCTTTGGGCAATCTGGCTGAGCCCGGCGGCAATCCCTTCGAAGTAGCTCTCCCCCTGCGGCGTCAGCGAGAGCAGCCGACCCTGACGCAGCAGCAAGCGCTCACCCAGAAAATCCTCCAGCAGGCGGATCTGGTGGCTGACCGCACTCTGGCTGACGTTCAGTTCAAGGGCGGCACGGGAGAAGCTGAGCAGCCGGGCCACTACCTCGAAATATTGCACCGCACGCAGAGGAGGAAGCTTCATTATCTAAATATCTCATGAGTGGTCATTTTTTATCATTTTACTGGATATCAACCGGCACGCTACCCTCCGCTCATCTGAAGTGGGAGGTGGTATGAATGCAGTAGGGATCGGCATCCTTTATCTGGTGCTGGGCAATATGGTGGCGGTCTTTTCCGATGCGCTGGTCAAGGTGCTGGAACCGGATCAGCCCATCTTCCAGTTTGTCTTTTTCCGCCAGCTCTCGGCCGCCATTCTGCTGATGCCCTGGCTGCTCTGGTCATGGCGCCGCAATCCACCGGTGGCCATCAAGTGGCACCTGCTGCGGGCTCATATCTGGGCGGTCGGCGTCTGCCTGATGGTGGTGGCCCTCACCCGCTTGCCGCTCGCTACCGCCAATGCCCTATTCTATGCCGCCCCCCTGATGATGGTGCCGCTGGCGGTGTGGATGGCGGGGGAAGCGATCTCGCGCCAAAAGGTGCTGACTGCGGTTATCGGGTTTATCGGAGTGCTGATCGTGCTGCGCCCGACCGAAGTGAACTGGGCCGCACTGGCGGCGCTCGGGGTGGCTCTGTCGATGGCGCTCAACAATCTGCTGATCAAGCGGATCCCGCTCAAGCAGCCCATCGCCCAGACCCTTTTTTTCACCAACGTGCTGAGCATGCCCTTCATTCTGGCGCTGGCCTGGTGGGAAGGGGGCAACTGGCAGTGGCAGATGTGGTGGCCCGCCTTCGGCTCCTCGGCGCTGATCATCGTCTATGCGGGATTGTGCGTGGTGGCCTATCGCAAGGCGGAGGCGAGCAAGATCGCCTCGGCGGAGTACACCGGTCTGCTGATGGCCGTCGCCATTGGGGTGTGGCTGTTTGACGAGCAACCGGGCCTGCCGCTGCTGCTGGGCTGTATCTGCATCGTCCTGCCGCTCATCGCCATGGCCCGCAGCAAACCAAAACCGCTGGCCGAGCCAGCGGTCTAATACTCAGGGTCTCCCCAGAAGCGGGGCGACCCTTTGCTGCAGATGGGGGACGATCTCATCTTCGAACCAGGGATTCTTCCTGAGCCAGAGAGTATTGCGCGGGGAGGGATGCGGCAACGGCAACCAGCCGGGGCCATAGTCGGCCCAGCTGCGCACCGTGTCGGTGAGCGATCCCTTGGCCGCCCCCCGCAGGTAATGGGCTTGTGCATACTGGCCGATCAGCAGGGTCAGTTCGATATTGGGCAACAGCATCAATACCTTGTCGTGCCAGGTGGGCGCACATTCGGGGCGCGGCGGCAGATCGCCGGATTTTCCCCTGCCGGGATAGCAGAGCCCCATCGGCATGATGGCGATGCGGGATTGGTCGTAAAAGGTGGCCTTATCGACACCGAGCCAATGGCGCAGCCTGTCACCGGAAGGGTCATCCCACGGGATCCCGCTGGCATGCACCCGGGTGCCGGGCGCCTGACCGATGATCAGCAGGCGGGCACTCTCGGCCCCGCGGATCACCGGACGAGGCCCCAGCGGCAGATGAGCCTCGCACAGACGGCAGGCCCTGATTTGCTCAAACAACTTATCGATTCGCTGCATGACGTTGATAGTACCAGCATTTCCCTGTTTTCCCTCTTGTGGAAACAAGGCGCGCCCCCTACTATCGCCATGGGTGTTTAATTTAATAAACGGAAAATAATGAAAAACTGGCTAGGTACCGGCACCGCGACCCTCTCCTTCATCCTGTGGGGGATGCTGCCGCTCTATTATCAATTCATGCCCGAAGTCAACATGTGGGAGCTGATCTCCCACCGGGTGCTCTGGTCTGTGGTGCTGCTGGGTGCCCTGTTTCTGCTGCTTGGCCACCAGGTGCCCTGGGCACAACTGCGCAGCGAGCCGCGCCAGCTCGGCCTCATTCTGCTGGCGGGCCCCGTCATGTCGATCAGCTGGTGCATGTTTACCTGGTGCCTTACTACCGGGCAAGTGCTGACTACCAGCCTCGCCTTCTTTATGACCCCGCTGTTCAATATCGTATTCGCCGTGTTGTTCCTGAAAGAGCGGCTCACCCCGCAAAAGCATCTGGCAGTCGCCCTAGCACTGGCGGGGCTCGCCTACATGCTCTTCTGCTACGGCCAGCTCCCCTGGTTCTCCCTCATCATGGGGGCCAACTTCGCCTGCTATGGCCTTATCAAGAAGAAGATCCACTACGACACCGGCACCAGCCTCTATCTGGAAGCCATGGTGCAACTGCCCGTCGCGCTGATCATCATCGGCACGCTGGCGTGGTACGGGGAAGGGGCATTAGTGAACGGGGATTTGGCCGACAAGCTGCTGCTGATGGGCAGTGCGCCCGCCACCCTGCTGCCGGTGGGGCTGTTCTGCTACGCGGTGGCGAGAACCCGGATGAGCACTGTGGGGCTGCTGCAATATATCGAGCCCAGCCTCGCCTTCCTGCTCGCCATCTACTGGTTTGGTGAGGCGCCGGACCCCATCAAGGCGGTCGGTTTCGCCTTCGTCTGGGCAGGTCTGCTGGTGAGCCTGTTACCGCTGCACCGGCTCAAGCGCCGCCCTCAGGGCGTACCGCGATAGGACTCCAGCACTTTGTGCCAGCGGGGATCCCTGTCCATCTGCTCGGCGATGTCGTTGAGGGTGGCATGCAGCTCTGGGCGAGATTTGGGCAGCAGGATATGGCGGGTATAGCTGGATTGGGGGAAGGGCGAGATAAACAGCTTGCCCTGATAGTGCTGTGCGTCGATGAAAAAGCCCAGCGATGAACCACTCACCAGCGTCACATCGATGCGACCGCGCACCAGCAGCTCAAGATTGGTCTTCACCTTCTTGGCATCCTGACGCACCAGCTCGCCCCGTGCAGCGGCATCATCGATCCCCTGATAGCGGTAGCCCTCCACCCCGCCAAACACCAACCCCTTGAGGGAGTCTGGCCCGCGATAGGTGACCGGGTTATCGATGTTCGAGACCAGCTCGTTGGTGTCGCGCATCACCGGAAAGGTCCAGAGATAGCGCTCGCGATGGGGATCCCCCACCCAGGCGGGATTGACCCAGACCACCAGACCGTCAAAGTCGGGATCCGCCATCTCCAGCGCCAGTCGGGCGCGATTGACCAGCCAGAGCTCGATTCTGGGTTCACCCCCCAGCTTTTCATTGAGATACTTGACCAACTCGCGGCTCAGCCCTGCATCCACTCCGGTGTTGAAGGGGGGATGCTGATGGTAATCGTAGAGACGGATCGTCTCCCCCAGAGCCGGGACCGACAACAGTAACCACAACCAAAACCAGACTCTCATCGCACCTCCTTGAGCTGCCTCTGAGTTTGGCACAGAGAATTTGAATGAGAGAACCCGCGACCACCACTCCAGCGCCGCAACCTTCCGCCCCTTCCCGCTGGTCTGTCTATATGGTGCGTACCGCCACCGGCCTGCTCTATACCGGGATCAGCACGGATCCGCTGCGCCGTCTGCACCAGCACCAAAGTGGCAAGGGCGCTCGCGCCCTGCGCGGCAAGGGGCCACTGACGCTGGCGTGGCAACAGGAAGTCGGCGAGAAGGGGGCGGCCCTGCGCATCGAATACCGCCTCAAGCAGCAGCCAAAATCCTTCAAGGAGCAGCTGATCCACAGCCCGGCACTCTGGCAGAGCTGGAGCCCCCAGTGGTTACCCGCAGCCACCCAGCCTTGAGGACGACAGGCAAAAAAAGGCCACTCGATGAGTGGCCGGAAAGGGGAAATCAGGGAGCATCACACAACGTCTTGCACAACCTCAGGCGGGTTAGAGGTAGGTATTGGAACGCTTGCTGCGGTTACTGATCAGCCAGCAAACTGCCAGCACCAGCAACAACCAGGGGGCCAGCTTGATGATCAGAGCAAGCATGCCGCCCAGTGCCCCAAGCAGCACGAACAGGCCGCTCACCAGCAACATGGCTACCAGGGTAAAACCGGTCAGTGCCATGACCAGCAGCACCACCAGCAATATGAAAAATTCCAGCATAACTTGCTCCTTATCAGTACCTTCTCTGCCGGCTGATCAACCCTTCGGTCAATCCAGCCAGCGCTTCAATTCATAACGGGGCGGCATCACCAGCACCGCCAGCAGATAGGCTGCCAGTGCCAGCGGCGGCATCAGGATCAGGGCGAGCAGTGCCACCACCCGCACCGTGACTCTGGAGACCCCCAACCGCCTGGCAATACCGGCGCAGACCCCGGTCAGCTTGCGATGCACCAGATCCTTGGGCCAGGGGCTCATGATTACGCCTCCGCCTTCTGGCCTTTGAGGCGAGCCAGCTCGCGCTCGATCTCGTCATTGAGCTCCAGCTCGCGGAACTGTGCCTCCAGCGAGGGATTCTGCCCCAGGGTGGCCGCCTCCAGCTGAGCTTCCAGCTGATCGACCCGGCCCTGAAAACCGTCAAAGCGCGCCATCAGCTCATTCATGCGCTGGTTGTCCACCTGGGCGCGGGCACGAATGCGGCTGTGGGCGGTCTGCTCGCGCAAGGTCAGCAGTTTCTGCTTCTCGCGGGCCTCGGTCAGCTTGGCCGCCAGCCGTTCGCTATCGGCGGTGAGCTGGGCCAGCACCTCGGCCACCCGGGCCTTGTCCTGCTCCAGCTGTTCACATTTTTTGACCTCCGCCAGCTTCTCGGTCAGCGCGGCACGGGCCAGATCCTCACGTCCCTTCTGGATGGCGAGCTCGGCCTTGGCCGACCACTCCAGTATCTGCGCCTGCAACGCCTGCTGGTGACGCTCCAGCTGCTTCTGTTCGGCAATCACGCGGGCGGCCTGGGTACGCATTTCGACCTGCACCTGCTCCATCTCTTCGATCATCAGGCGCAGCATCTTCTCCGGCTCTTCACTCTTGTCGAGCAGGCTGTGCAGGTTGGCATTTATCACGTCGGTCAGGCGGCTGAATACGCTCATGGTCTGGCTCCTTGTTGATGGGATGGCTATCTCTTCCCATTGCATTACAAGAGCCGTGCCAAGAATAATTATTGTTGTTTTACATATAGATGGGAATTTACCGAGGAAATTCAAGAAGGGTTTGTTGGTCAAAATAGCCAACCAGGTGGTGATTTTTACCAACATAAATCTCTCACTAATGTTTGTGCTCAACATGAGCCCGATCATTACTTATTCGCTGGCGATCTCGATGGTCACATGCACCAGCTCTTCATGGATCGCCAGCCGCTCGCGGATCTGCTGCGCCGGTAGCGGATTGACCATCAGCAAAGAGAGCACGCAGGCATACTGCTGCTGCCCTACCCGCCAGACGTGAAGATCGCGGATATCAGTGCCCGGCAGCTCGGCGATGACCTCGCGGATCTCCGCCACCAGCGGGGTATCCATCTCGGCATCCAGCAGCACCCGACCGGAGTCGCGCAACAGGCCCCAAGCCCATACAGCAACCAGCCCTGCACCCACTATGCCCATCAGCGGATCCAGCCAGTCGGCCCCCCACAACATACCCCCAGTCAGCGCCAGAATCGCCAGCACGGAAGTGGCCGCATCCGCCAGCACGTGGATATAGGCGGCGCGCAGGTTGAGATCCTGATGGCCGTGGTGATCATCATGGTCATGATGATGATCGTGGTCGTGATGCTCATGACGGTGGTCATGCCCATGGTGATGGTGGCCGTGATCATCCTTGAGCAGCCAGGCACAGGCGAGGTTTACCAGCAACCCCACCAGCGCGATAGCGATCGCCTGTTGATAGTGGATCGGGCTGGGATCGAGCAGCCGGAACACAGACTCGAACAGCATCAACCCAGCCACTCCCACCAGCAAGAGAGCGCTGGTGAAGCCACCCAGCACCTCGATCTTCCAGGTGCCGAAGCTGAATCTGTGGTCGCGGGCGAAGTGGCGGGCGGCGCGGTAGGCTAGCACAGAGAGACCGAGCGCCAACGCGTGGGAGCTCATGTGCCAGCCATCGGCCAGCAGCGCCATGGAGTTGTAGAACCAGCCGCCGCCAATCTCCGCCACCATCATGATGACTGTGAGCAGCACGGCCCAGCGGGTCTTCTGTTCGGCCAGCGGACTGCCCTCGTGGATGACGGGTTGATGGCAGTGGGATTGAGCGAGGGATGACATGGATTTCTCCTGAGAGCGATGATGCAATATACTATACCCCAGTATAGTTTTATTGATCGAGAGGATCCGTCATGTCCCACACCATTCACGACAAAAAGAAGCTGCTGGCACGGGTGCGCCGCATCAAGGGACAGGCCGGTGCGCTGGAGAGCGCGCTGGAGCAGGAGAGCGACTGCACCGCAATTTTGCAGCAGATCGCCGCCATCCGCGGTGCCGTCAACGGCCTGATGCTGGAGGTGCTGGAGGGACATATGCGCGAGCATCTCGGCGCCGCCGATGTCACCCCGGCAGAGCGGCTGGAGGATCTGGATCAGGTGGTCAGCGTCCTGCGATCCTATTTGAAGTAAGCAGGATGGCGGCACCATCCCTTCAGGCTAGACCAGCGTCAGGCTTGAGCCACCGCCAGCTTTGCGCCATGATGTCCAGCCCGGCTGACCGCCGGTTTTACTGGACAGTCAATTTCAAGGATCCCCCATGTTTGAACACGTCGATGCCTATGCTGGCGACCCCATCCTGACGCTAGTCGAGACCTTCCACAAAGACACCCGCGAGCAGAAGGTGAACCTGGGGATTGGCCTCTATTACGACGAGCAGGGGCGCATTCCGCTGCTGCCGTCGGTGCAGCAGGCCGAAGCCCAGCGCGCCGCCGCCCCGGCGCCGCGCCCCTACCAGCCTATGGAAGGCGCCGCCAACTACCGCACCGCAGTGCAACATCTGCTGTTTGGTGCCGACCATGAAGCGGTCAAGGCGGGACGTATCGCCACTATCCAGACCATCGGTGGCTCCGGCGCGCTGAAGATCGGCGCCGATCTGCTCAAGCGCTACTTCCCGACCTCCGAGGTGTGGGTCAGCAATCCCACCTGGGACAACCACAAGGCGATGTTCGAGGGCGCCGGCATCAAGGTGCACGACTACCCCTACTACGATGCGGCCACCGGCGGCGTGCAGTTTGACGCCATGATCGACTGCCTGAGCACTCTGCCGGCGAAGAGCATCGTGCTGCTGCACCCCTGCTGCCACAACCCGACCGGAGTGGATCTCTCCCGCGCCCAGTGGGATCGGGTGATCGCGCTGGTGGTCGATAAGAACCTGATCCCCTTTATGGATATCGCCTATCAGGGCTTCGGTGACGGACTGGAAGAGGACGCCTACGCCATCCGCGCCATGGTAGCCGCCGGTGTCAGCTTCTTCGTCAGCAACTCGTTTTCCAAGAACCTCTCCTTCTACGGCGAGCGCTGTGGTGGCCTGTCGGTCATCTGCCAGGATGTCGAAGAGGCCAGCCGGGTGCTGGGCCAGATGAAGGCCACCGTGCGCCGCAACTACTCCAGCCCGCCCACCCACGGTGGCCAGATCACCGCGGCTGTGATGAGCCAGCCGGAGCTGCACGCCCTGTGGGTCGGCGAGGTGACCGAGATGCGCACCCGCATCAAGGCGATGCGCCAGAAGCTGTTCGAGGTGCTGAGCACCAAGGTGCCGGGCCGTGATTTCAGCTACTTCATCAACCAGCGCGGCATGTTCAGCTACACCGGCTTCACCCCGGAGCAGGTTGACAGACTGCGCGAAGAGTTCGCCGTCTATCTGGTGCGCTCCGGCCGCATGTGCGTGGCGGGCCTCAACAGCCGCAACGTCGACTATGTGGCCGACGCCATGGCGGCAGTGCTCAAGGGGTGACTGCTCCCCGCCGCAAGCGGCGAGGCTTCCCACTTCTTAGGCCGCTACTGCCGAATTGGCAGATTTACGCTGGCCTCCATGGGTAGAAACGACGTGTCCCGCCGCTTTTAATTCCAATATGCCTTGCTGTCGGATGTTCATGGCCGCGTTGATATCCCGGTCATGCTCCGCATTACATGCTGGGCAAGCCCAACTGCGCTGATGCAATGGCATTTCAGGCATCTTGTGCCCGCAGCAGCTGCACAGTTTCGAGCTGGCAAACCATTGGTCTAGCTTGACCACGTGTCTCCCCTGCGCCTCTGCTTTGTACTCCAGCTTCATGATAAATCCATGCCAGCCCGCATCTCCTATGGCTCTGGCTAGGTTGTGATTCTTCATCATGTTCGCTGATTTCAATGTCTCTACGATGACCGCTTGGTTTTCGTCAACCATCGTTCGGGAGAGTTTGTGCTGAAAATCGGCGCGGGCGTTGGCTACACGTTCGTGCAGGGCGGCCAGCTGTATCCGTGCCTTCGCTCGGTTGGCGCTGCCTCTTTTTTTGCGAGATAACGATTTTTGCTTGCGCCGCAGATTGCGGCTGGCATTGATAAGGTGACGCGGGTTGTCGATCTTCTTGCCGTTGGACGCGATGAGATAGTGAGACAGCCCCATGTCGCAGCCTGTCACATCTGTGATGAGTGTCGGCTTGGCGGGCGCTTCGCAGCCATCATCACTGAGAATTGACGCGTAGTATTTCCCTGTCGGGCCACGGCTGATCGTGATGCTAGAGATTGTTCCTTTGATGTCCCTGTGGAGCACTGCTTTGATCGGCGTCATCTTCGGTAGCTGGATAGCATCGGCCAGTACCTTCCCGTTGGGGTGGTAGCTCGATTGCCTGCCCCGTTTGCTCTTGAAAGTCGGCATCCGAGCCTTGAGCTTAGGGTTGAAAAAGTTGGCAAATGCTTTGTCCAGATTGATCACTGCCTGTTGCAAGGCGAGGGAATCGTACTCTTTGAGCCAGGCATATTTGCGCGATTTTTTTGCCACCGCTAGTAGCGGTTTCAAGTCACGCTTGGGCTTCAGGGATACACCACGGCGCTTGAACATGTGCCGTTGAATACGAAGAGCCTTGTTGTACGCAAACCGCACAGCTCCGAACTGGGCATTTAAAAATGCAGCCTGTTCGTTTGTTGGGTAAAGGCGTACTTTAGTAGCTCTTTTCACGGTCACTGCTCACTGATAAAGTTCAGGCACTATATGCTTTAATTCGAGACATTTCAAATGAGTGAGCACAACATTGATTTCACTGGCTATCTGCGCAAACGTCATTCCGTCAGCAAGCTGGTTGTGCATTTAATCTTCACCACAAAGTACCGCCGCAAACTGCTCGACGGCACCATGATCGAACAGATGCGCCACGCGTTTTTGTCCGCAGCCGAGAAGTTGGAGGTGGAGATTTTGGAGATGGATGGAGAAGCCGATCACGTTCATCTTCTCGTTGCTTATCCGCCCAAGCTGTCCATCAGCGTGCTGGTCAACAATTTGAAGTCAATCAGCAGCCGCCATGTGCGGATTTTGAATACGCATCTACGGAAACAGAGCAATAGTGGGATGCTGTGGTCACGCTCTTACTTTGCCTGTAGCGCAGGAGGGGCCACTATCGAAACGCTGAAGGCGTATGTGGCATCGCAGAAAACACCAGATTAGCTCCCCTTATATCCCCGCCCGATTGGGCGAGGGTTTACGGGGCATTTGCTAATCTGCATCAGCCCCGCTTTGGCGGGGCTTTTTTTGTCTGTTGCGTTCGCAGTCACCTCTTGAGGGGTCTGCTCACCCTCCCCCTGCTGTGAGAGAATGCCAGCAGGTCACGCTGTATCGTACTGATTCAGAGCCTGTCTTTTCATCCGCTTATCTTTATCCACTTCAGGAGCCACTATGGATCTGATCGCTCTCTCTCGGCTGGGAGGTCGCCATCTGGTCACCCTGCACCTGTTGCTCGACAACCAGAGCGTCACCCGCACCGCCGAGCGGCTCTGCACCACGCCTTCCACCGTCAGCAAGACCCTCAACCAGCTGCGGGATCTGCTGGGGGATCAACTGCTCTACCGCCAGGGCAACCAGCTACTGCTCACCCCCATGGCCGAGCGACTGGCGCCCACCCTGCACCGGCTGCTGGGGGAACTGAACGGCCTCACTCGCCAGAATGCCTTCAACCCGCAGCAGTGGCAGGGCAGCTTGCGGCTGGGATTGCGCGAGAGCGTGATGACCTGGCCGGTGGGCCCCATTCTGGGTCAGCTGATGAAAGAGGTGCCGGGCATGGTGCCGGAGATCTGGAACAAGGATGAGCAGGGACTGGAGGCGCTGGCAGCGGGCAAGCTCGACTTCGTGATCCTGCCCCATGACCAGAGCCAGCCGTTGCCGCGCCAGCCCGGGCTGGTGTGGGAGACCCTGCGGGAAGAAAAACTGGTCTGCCTGCTGCGCAAAGACCACCCCGCGCTGGCCAAACCCTGGGATCTCGATGCCTACCTGAGCTGGCGCCATATCGCCATCCGGGATCAGGAGCTGGCCAACCCCTTCTTCGAGCAGAGCCTGGCCCAACAGCAGGTGCGTCGCCAGATTGGCGCCACCCTGCCCGATTTTGCCAGCGCGGCGGCCCTGCTGCCCCAGACCGATCTGATCCTCACCGCCATTGGTGGCTGGGCGGCCTGCATGGCCAGTCAGCCGGATCTGGTGATGCGTCCGGCACCGTTCGATTACGGCAAGGTGAGTCACAGTCTGGTCTGGTATGGCCCGGCCGGTGATGGCTCGGCCCGTTACTGGTTCCGCCAGCGGATCCTGCAACTGGGTCGCGAATTGATTGAGCCCTGAGCCGGACGACAAGGAGAAGAGATTGATGTTTCACCGCGGTGAAACATCAACGGCAAGCAGGGACTAGGGACGTTTGGTATAGATGGGGCTGGGGAAGGAGGCGACGTTGCTGCCCAGATCCGTGATGCGGGCAGCCCCCTGCTTTTTCACCTGATCGATGCGCAGCACCTGATGCATGGGAATAAGGGTCTGGCGCACATCGGCAAATTCGCTCTTGAGCTTCTCGTGACTGGGATCGACGATAAGCGCCGTATGGTTATCCCAGACAAAGTCGGCAATCTCGATAAAACCGAACAGCAGGCCCTGATTGACTTCGCGCACATACACTTCGTAGCGCTCGCTGTGGCAAATAAACTGAACCCGATATAACGCCTTGCTTTCACTCATGATTATCTGTCATTGAGGGGTAAGAAGATGGCCATTATTCTAGCCGCCGTTCTCTCCCCCTCCAATAGACAGAAATCACAGTTGCGGCCTTTCCATGCCGCACCTCACGCGATGACGGTCACCGGATGACGCAGCCACTCAGCCCATCAAGGCAGGCAGTGAGACCGGCCCCAATCCCGCTGCACGCAAACGGCTGGCCAGCTGTTCCAGCTCGGTTTGATGAGCCTCTGGCCATTGCGCCGCCTCCCCCCGCACCCCGTGATGGCGAAAGCCGTTGAGGCGAATGGGCACAGGCCCAAGCTGCTGCAAAAAGGCGGCAAGATCTGCGCCAAGCTCACCATTCGCATCCAGAAAATCGCTCCTGCCCGGCACATGGAGCAGCCGCAGTTCGGTCAGCTTGCCGTGGCGTGCCAGCAGTTGCAGCGATGCCAGCACCCGCTCGCGACCATAGCCGGTCAGGGAGTGATGCACCGAGTCACGCCACCCCTTGAGATCGAGCATGGCGCCGTCGAGCACCGGCAATAGCCGCTGCCAGCCGGTTTCGGCCAGCGAGCCGTTGCTGTCGAGCAGGCAAGTGAGATGGGCCAGATCCGGCGCAGCCTTGATGGCGGTAAAGAGCGCAACCACGAAGGGAAGCTGGGTGGTCGCCTCGCCGCCGGAGACGGTAATCCCGCTCAGCAGTGGGCCGTAGCGGCGCAGCAGGGCCAACACGTAGGCCACCGTCATGGTGGCAGTCTTGGGATTGGCACTGCGCGGGCAGACATCCAGACAGGCGTCGCAGTCGGTACAGAGCATTGCCTGCCAATGAACCTTGCCTTCGCTCATGGATAGGGCGCCGCTCGGGCAGACCGCAAGGCAGTCACCGCAATCGTCGCACAGCCCGATAGTGTGGGGATTGTGACAACCGGGGCAGCTGAAGTTGCACCCTTGCAGAAACAGCACCAGCCGGTTGCCCGGCCCGTCGACACAGGAGAACGGCAGCACCCTGCTCACCAGGGCGCTGCGTGTTGGCAAGGCGTCAGCCATCAGGTTCGAGCTCAATACTCGCCGATGGTCGATTCGTGGGCGACCACCCGCGGTGCCCGCTGACGAATGGCGGTCACTTCACTCGCCTCGGCACCGAGACAGGTGGTCTGCAAGCGCGACCCTTCTTCTGCAAAGCGGGCCACGTCGCTCTTGCGGATCATGTAACCGGTCACCCGTACCAGATCGCTGTCGGCCACGTTGGCGGTGAACTCGCGCATACCGATAGCGAGCGCCCCTTTGCAGAGCTGCAGCAGTGCCTGCGGGTTCTGGCGGATGGTGGGATCCAGCGTCAGGATCTCGCTGATCCCCGAATGGTAATAAGTGTGGTGTGGCGCCAGCGCCAGCACATGGCTTGCCGGATCCGGCTCATGCCCGTAGGGAATGCGCACCCCGGGGGTAACAGCCACATCGATGCTGAGGCCACCTTGCGAATGCAACAAAGCGCGGCCACCCCAGGCATGGGTTTGCGGCGTCGCAGTGACATATTCCGAGAGCTGGGCCGAGATGCGATAGCCAAGCTGGTTCGCCTCCTCGTCATGGCCGTAGCGATCCGGAAGATTCTCTTTATCCATCAGGATATTGACCGCTTCCGCCATGCCGTAGATGCCGAACATGGGGACAAAGCGATCCTCATCCAGCAGCCCCTCTTTCACCAGGAAGCTGTCGAAGAAACCGGACTCATCGTGGAGGAACGCGGCCCGCGCTTCGATCAGCTGAGAGGCCAAGCGGCAGTAGTGGGGCAGCAGGCAGCCGAGGAAGTCGTCGATCCCCTGACACTGCTCGGCGACCCGCTTGAGGGAGATGCGCACCAGGGTATTGGCGCCACCGGCCTGCGGCAGGGCGTTGTAGCAGCTGACGATACCAAAACCACGAGTGTCGAAGGTATCGCGGTGGATCGGGTAGTTGGCGATGTGCGGCTTGCTGCACTCGGCGATGTTCTTCACCGCCTGCAGCAGCAGGCTGTCGGGGGTCTGCTCCGGATCGTGGAAGAAGGTGAGGTTCGGCGCCACCTGCTTGAGCTCGTTGTCGATGCGCAGGATCAGGCGGCAGATGCGGTTGTCATCCGGCCCGATGTTGACGTGCATGAAGGCGTCCGGCAGCACCCGATCCAGATAGACCCAGAACCCCTTCAGCTTGCGATAGAGGGTCTCGTCATCCAGTTCACCGACAAACGGCAACAGCAGATGGTCGAGCCGCCCCAGCCAGACCGGCATGCCGGTGACTGAGGGGACATGGTGATAGAGGATGCGCAGGGCGTTGAGCGCCTCGTCGAAATCCTGCGGCGCCGCCAGCTCCAGCCAGGCAGAGCCCTGAGTCAGAAATTTTTCATAGTCCGGCAGCACATAACGCGGCTTGTAGGGGGCATGCCCTTCGAACATGTCGCAGATAAATCCCTGCTCCATCGCCTCGGCGACTGCGGCAGGCAGGTCGGGGTAGGGCAACGCATTCTCGGCGGCCAGCGCCAGTGCGTG
This sequence comes from Aeromonas sp. 102P, assembly GCF_051920345.1. Lineage (NCBI taxonomy): Bacteria > Pseudomonadati > Pseudomonadota > Gammaproteobacteria > Aeromonadales > Aeromonadaceae > Aeromonas > Aeromonas sp. 102P. Next base: position 4,582,222 of record NZ_JBQBCZ010000001.1, read on the forward strand.
GCTCTTCTGGGCGGCGGAGAGATGGGGATCGCGCACGATACGCTGACAGGTTTCGATCAAAGACATGGGACACTCCTTCACGGACAGAGCCCATATCCTCACCATTTGCAGGCTTTTTTTGAAGTGACATTCATGACATGACGGATGTCGAATAATGACATCCATTACACAAGATCACAGCTCGCGCTTCACCAAGGTAAGAGCTCGGCTATACCTCCCAGCCAGCGCAGCAGAAAGAAGCCCCCCATTCCGCCCACCACCACAACCAGAGTCGGCAGCCGCAACAGGGTCAAGAGCATCACCCACAGGGTGGCGGTCAGGTAGTCAGGATCCCAGTCAAGACCTATCCCCGGCTCGTAGCTAAAGACGATGGGCAACCAGATGGCAGTCAGCACCGACTGGGCCGAGAAGCCGAGAAACGCCCCCATCTCAGCACCCGGCTGATATCGGGTCAACCGAGAAAAGAAAGCGAAGCGGTTGAAAAAGGTGATCAGGGCCAGCAGGCCAATCATCAGCCAGCTCACGCTACCTCCTCATCCGGTGCAGCACATAGCCCACAACCATGCCAGCCAGAGCCGAGACGATGATGTGGATCTCCGCCAGCAGCGGCTTGGTAAGCAACGCTGTGCCGCCGCTCACCAGAGTGGCCGCCACCATGGGCAAGTTTTTCATGGCGGGAATGGTCATGGCGATGAAGGTAGCCGCGATGGCAAAATCCAGCCCCATGCTGTCCAGTCCATCGATGTACTGGCCGGCCGCGATGCCGAGCAGGGTCGCCAGATTCCAGAACAGATAGAAGACGAATCCCGCGATGAGCGCGTAGGCCGGATCAAAGTGGCCGCTGCGCTCCCGGTCTTTCAGCGCCACAGCGAACATCTCATCAGTCAGGAAAAAAGCAAGGCTGGCCCGCCAGCGCAGGGAGAGCGGCAATACGTCACGGCGGAAGGTGAAGCCGTATAGCAGATGCTGGGAAGTGATCACCATGGTGGAGCCCATGATGGGCAGCAGGGGCGTGCCCGCCCCGAACAGGGTCGTGGCCGAGAGCTGGGCGGCTCCGGCGTAGACCAGCAACGACATCAGCTGAGCCTGAAGCGGACTCAGCCCTGCCTGCAACGCCAAAGCGCCACACAGGATCCCCCAGGGGATCACAGAAATGGAGAGCGGGAGCATATCCAGTGTGGCACGCCACCAGAGCATCCCCGTTCGCTCGGGCACGCTCGTTACTGACATCATGTGATCTTCCTTGTCACAGCCAAAGCGAGCCGAAAAAACTAGCACGGGACAGCAAGCGCTGTCACGTCATCACTGGCGGGAAATAAAACGCCCGCGGAGTCGCGGGCGTGCACAAGGGGATCAGGGCTCGATGACGATGGGCGTACCCGGATCAATAGCGTCCCACACCTCATCCAGCTCGTGGTTGAGCATGGCGATGCAGCCATTGGTCCAGTTGGAAGGCTGAACCCTGCGGTTGCCAATGCTGTTGCGCTGACCGTGGATCATGATCATGCCACCCGGACGAACACCCAGCTCATTGGCGCGCTTGATGTCATCCAGGTTCGGATAGTTGATATGGATGGCTTTGTAGTAGCCGGAATTGGTCTTCTTGTAGTCGAGGGTGTAGCGCCCTTCCGGCGTACGCTGATCCCCTTCCTGCTGCTTGTGCCCCTTGGGCGCCGGGCCCAGAGCAATCCAGTAGCGCTTCAGTTCTTTGCCATCCTTCATCAGGGTCAGGCTATAGGTAGACTTCTTGACCACCACCAAATCGGCTTTTTCGGTAAAGGCAAAACTCAATGCGGGCCAAAGCCCCAACAAACACAGTAATACGGCTCTCATTCCATCCCTCGACAAGCCTCTGGTGCGGGCTTTTCTTGTTACCAGATCATCTGAACGATGCCCGCCGAGCGGCGAGCGAGCGCCATGATATTGGATCGCCATCAATACTCAATATGCCCGGCAAAACATATCTTGCAGCAGCCAGGCCATCTTCCTTGAACGCTGTCATTTTGCATTGGTAATTAACATTTAAAACAACAAGATACAAAAAATTATCGCGCTGGCACCCGGGGCAATGATCGGCGAAGATAACACTCCACTCCCCGACAGGATCATGCCATGCGCTCTTCGTGCCGCCTCGCCACCCTGCTGTTCTCGCCACTTCTGCTTTGGCTGCCCGCCAGTGTCGCCGCCGATGCACTCTGGCTGCGCGAGCCCGCCCTCTCCCCCGATGGCAAGCAGCTTGCCTTCACCTGGCAGGGGCGCATTTTTGTCGCCAGTGCCGAGGGTGGCCCCGCTACAGCGCTCACCGGCAGCGACTACCTGAGCCAGCGGCCAATCTGGTCGCCGGATGGCAAACAGCTCGCCTTTGCCGCCAATCTCTACGGCAACGAAGATGTGTTCGTGGTACCCGCCAACGGCGGCGAGATGGTGCGCCTCACCCGCGATTCGCGCACCGATCTGCCGCAAGCCTTCAGCGCCGATGGCAAACGGCTGCTGCTGAGCAGCCAGCGCCTGGGGGCGCCCGATGCCGACCATTTTGTCACGGAAGGCTACCAATGGGGCGAGCTCTACTGGACCCCGATCACCGGCGGCACCTTGCAGGCCGATCTGCCGCTGCCTGCAACTCTCGCCCGCCCCCACGGAGAGCGGATCGCCTATCAGATGCCCGCGGCGGATCAACCCTTTCGCAAGCATCAGCACTCGTTCGCGGTGCCCCGTCTCTGGTTGTTTGATGGCAAGCAGCACAAGCAGCTGACCGAAGATCGGGTGGCGGCTACCGATCCGGTCTGGAGCGACAAGGGAGATACCCTCTTTTACCTGAGCGAGCGCAGCGGCGATTTCAACGTCTGGCGCCGGGATCTCGCCAGCGGCAAGGAGCAACAGCTGACCCACTATCAGGGCCATCCGGTGAGGGGGCTCAGTGCCTCTCGCAATGGTGATCTGGTCTGGTCATGGCTGGGTGAACTCTATCGCCTCGATGCCGGTAGCAGCGAGCCGCGCAAATTGACCCTCACCCCGCAAGTGGCAAGCGCGCCGGATGAGGCGAGCGAGACCTTGACCCTGGCAGACGAAGCGCTGGTCAGCGAAGAGGCGGACGAGCTGATCCTGGTGAGCGAGGGCAACCTGTTTGCCGTTGACCCCGAGCGTGAGCGGGTGCGCCAGCTGACCCGCGATCCGAGCGAGCAATCCAGCCCCCTCTTCGCTGAGCAGGGGCGCGCCCTCATCTATCTGTCGGAGCAGCAGGGGCACGCCGCCCTCTATCGACTGCGCAAGGGAGATCCGGATCTGCTGTTCAGCGATCCCGGCACTCTGACCGAGAGCCTGCTGCTGGCCATTCCCGGCAAGGGGATCAGCCGTCCGGTGCTATCCCCCGACGGCAAACAGCTCGCCTTCGTGGTGGATGGCCAGGCCATCCACCTGCTGGATCTGGCGAGCAACAAGCAGCGGGAGCTGGTTCCTGCCAGCTTCAACCCGTCGCGCCACGAGGTACATCTCGCCTTTGCCCCCGACTCCCGCCATCTGGCGCTCACCTTCCGCCCCGATGCGGCAGAGCAGGAGATCGCGGTGATCGACACGGCCAATCCCAAGGCCAAACCGATCAATGTCAGCCTCAACGGCTACCAGGATGGACAACCGGGCTGGAGTCAGGATGGCGCCATTCTCTACTGGCAATCGACCCGGTTTGGCGCACTGGGGCCCGATGGCGAGCCCCTCGTCACCAACCTGCTCGGCATTTACAGCAGCCGCGCCGCCAGAGCCGATGCGATTGCCGAACTGGAGCCGCCGAAAGGGGGATACGGCTTTGAGAGCGATCGTCTCAACCATCGCGAAGCGCTGCTGCTGCAACCCACCGGCACCCTGCTCGCCAGCCGCATCATCGGCGACCAAGTGATCTATCTGGTGGAGGAGATGGGGGTCAACAGCGAGAGCGAGATCAAGGGCTACAGCCAGGATCTGCGCAAGGGCAAAACCAGCGAACTGTTTGGCGAACAGGCCGGCCCCGCACTGGCAAGCCTCAACCAGCAGGGCACCCTGGCTACCCTGGTGCGGGATGGTGAGATCACCCGGATCCACCTCGACTCCGGCGAGACCACCAGTGCCCCCTTCGCCTTGCAGCCCACCAGCCGCTGGCAGGCACGCATGACCGCCGCCTTCGATCAGATCGCCCGCCTAACCCGGGACGAGTTCTATCTGGACGACATGAACGGGGTAGATTGGGAGAGCTATGTCGCCGCTTACCGCCGCCTGCTGCCAGGCATCGGCAACCCGCGGGACTTTGGCAACCTGTTGGCAGAGCTGGCTGGCGAGCTCAATGTCTCCCACACCTGGGGCAGCGGCCCCGCGCCTTTCCCGCGCATGGCGGACGAGACCGCCAGCCTGGGCGGCTACTGGCAGGATGGCGAGCAGGGGGTGATGCTCACCGCCATGCTCTCTGGCGGCCCGCTGGATCAGGAGAGCGATATCGCCCCGGGCGCCCGCCTGCTCACCATCAACGGCGTCCCGATTGCCAATCTGGCCGAGCTGGATCAGGCCCTCAACCATCAGGCTGACGCCCGGCTTGCCCTCACCTTCCAGCAGGCGGGCAACAAGCAAACTGACGAGGTGGTGCTCACCGCCATCGACAAGCAGCAGGAGTACCAGCTGCAACAGGATCGCTGGATTGAGAAACGGCGGGATCTGGTGGCCAGCCTGAGTGGAGGACGGGTCGGCTACGTCTATCTGCCGGCAATGAATAGCGAGGTCTACGATGCAGTGGTGGCGGATGCCCTCGGCAGGCAGCGCAATCGCGAGGCGCTGATCGTCGATGTCCGCTTCAACAGCGGCGGCTATCTCGCCAATACCCTGGTGGAGTTTCTGACCGGCAGCGGCAGCGCCAAGGGAATGGCCAGCAGTTGGCCCCGTCAGGGCAAGGGTGAAACCGACGCCGCCACTCGCCAGTGGACCAAGCCCTCGGTGGTGCTGGTCAACGCTGGCAGCTACTCGGAAGGCTCCGCCTTCCCCGAGTACTACCGCACCCTCAAGGTCGGCCCCATCGTCGGCGATCCGGTGCCCGGCACCGGCACCATGGTCTACAGCCACGACTCCCGGCTGATCCCGGGCCTCTCCTACGGCATTCCGACCCTGGGGCTGCGCAAACCGGACGGCACCTTCTACGAGAATCAGGAGCTGATCCCGGATCTACAGGTGCCACTCACCCCCGCCGACATGGTGGTCGGGCGCGACCCGCAACTGGAGGCGGCAGTACAAGCCGCCCTCAAGCAGTTGCCAGCCAGCGCCAAATAACGGCGACCGTCGAGCTCAACGAAAGCGAAACAGCTCGCGATGCAGATGCCCGTCCGGCAACAGCCGGGTCAGGGCATCTGCCATCCCCTCCGGCCCGCAAAACCACACTTGCTCGGGCGCATCCTGCGCGATGCGGGCCAGATCCAGCCGCCCGGCTGTCTTGTCCAGATGCAGCTGATAGCGCACGCCGGTGCGATGGCAGAGCTCGGCCAACCGTCGGTGGTAGACGGCGCCTGCCAGATCCGGCGCACACTGGATCAGGGAGATCCCCTCGCTGCGCTCCCCACGGGCAGCCAACCCCTCCAGCCAGGCGACGAACGGTGTGATACCGATCCCGGCCCCCAGCCAGAGGGCTCTACCTCCCCCTTGCGGGGCGACAAAGGCGCCATAGGGCCCGGTCACCACCACCCCATCCCCGGCGCGCGCCTCTGCCACCAGCTGACGGGTATGATCCCCGAGCGCCCGCACCGCGATCACCAGCTGGCGCCGATCCGCCGACACCCGCACCTGGGTAAAGGGGTGCGGCCCCTCCTTGGCGTCAAACTCGAAGAAGGCAAACTGGCCCGGGCGGTAATGGGCGAGCGGCCGCTCCAGCTGCATGGTCAGCTCGCAGGTGTGATCCGCCAGCGTGCGCACCGCAACGACCAGGCCTGGATGGCGATCCCGCGCCCCCACTTGTCCCAACAGGGAGTAGAGGGCCCCGATAGCACCGATCCCGCCGATCAACCAGATCGATACCCCAATAGGCGTCATGGCTCCCACCTGAGGCAGCAGGCAGAGCCCGTGCCCCCACCCCGCAAGATAGATGAGCGGCGCCAGCCGGTGGATCAGCCGAAAACGGCCATAACTCACCAGCGCCAGCAAGCTCACTACCACCAACGCGATCAGTAGATAGAAACTCCACTCACCCAGGGTATTGCCAAGGGCATGGAGCGAGATGCCATTACCTGCACCAGCTCCAGCTGCACTGGCCCCACGCCGGGCGGGACGACTCAGCCAACCCGCCGAGACTGCCCACTTGGGCACCTCCACCACCAGCCAATGCGCAGTGAGCGCCAATGCACCGCCAATGGCCGTCTGACGGTGCAATCGCAACATCCGGTCCAGACCGCCACACCACACCTCCAACTGCGGCAGACGCAAGGCCAGCAGCAGCGAAATGGCCATATAGGCCATCCCCAGCAGGCCGGTCAGTAACAACATCTCATGGCGCCAGGGCCACACCCCGTTGGCATCCCCCGCATAACCCAGCCACCAGACCCCGACCGCCGGCAGCGGCAACAGCCACCACATCCATTTGTTCGTCATAACATGCTCCCTGGTTCCATCGCGGCAGGGCCTGATCTCCCTGCTGATGGCACCATTGCACACCTGTCTGGTCACAAAACTTTGCCAGTGGGGGAAGCTTGTGTGGCAATGTGTGACAAACGGAAACAAAAGAGGGGCCGACTGGCCCCTCATGATCACCCTTGTTGGCTCGCCCCTTTTCACAGGAGATGGCGCACAATTCGCCTCCGCTGTGATTGATGACCCGCCAGAAAAAGGAATCAAATGAGGACATTATATATCTGCGGCGGAAAACCTGCTGCCCACTCTTCCGGACAAGGAGATCCCCCTTGCTTTCATCCACCGAACAACGCTACTGCCCGAGTTGTCAGCGCGAGACCAACCATGTCGTGGTGCTGGTCGACAAAACCTTTGGCCAGCAGCTGACACCGGAGCAAAAGTGCAAAGCGTTTATCAAGGACTTCATTACCGGCTGGGCCGCCGGCCCCTTTCTGGCCAACATGGATCGCTTTGAGCGCCACGTCATCTGTGAAAATTGTGGAAAGAAAGTCATTGATGAATGAAAAATTAGGAGCAAAACGACTGGTTTTTTGAGGGGGCGGCGACATCACGATGACAAACCGGCCCGGAAAAACGCTCAGGATACCCCGCCCGTTTCGCAGTGCTTGATCGGTGATAAAAAGTGAGGGGCCGACTGGCCCCTCATGCTCACGGCGCTTTCGAGGCCGCTCGCTTGCCCACCAGCCGGTGCAGCAGCTTGTTGTATTTCGCCCAGGAGTGGATCAACAGGAAGATGCCGAACAACAGGGCCAGAAACAGTTGCCCCACCTCGATGGCATCCAGCGAACCGATAAAACCCTCATCCTCCTCCGTCTCCAGATAGTTGAACCTGGGTTGCAGGGCCAGAAACAACCAGCCCCCCCAGGTCACCAGCAGGATCAGCAGATCCCGCAGCCGATACTTCCAGCTGCGCCGGGCGCCGTTGCTGATGATCATCTCGTTCGCCAGCTTATGCTTTGTCACGGAACGACTCTCCCCTGTCAGGACTCTCCCACACCGCCAGCTGGCCACGGCGACGCAGGATCGCCTTGGGCACCGCCACCACCACGGTCACCAGATTGAGCAGCCAGTAGATGAGCGGATACCAGACGCACCAGATAAAGCTGCGGGCCATGCTCTTGTCGTAGTGGTTGTCGATAAAGATGCTGACCCCGAACTGCACCAGACAAATCGCGGTCATCATCACCCCGGTCCACTGGAACAGATGACCCACCGCCAGTCCGCTCACATCAGGCTCAATCAGCCAGATCAGTGCCAGCAGCAACATGCTGTAGCACCATGCCACGCTGGAGAGATACTCCAGCAGCAGCCAGAAGCGTCGGTTGCGCCAGCGCATCGCCCGCAAGCCGTAGCGCAGAAAGACCTCGGCGCCCCCCTGTGCCCAGCGCAACCGTTGCTTGTAGAGACCGCGTACCGTCTCCGGCATCAGCACCCAGCAGAGCGCCTGGGGTTGATAGTGGATGAGCCAGCCGGCCAGCTGCAGCTTCCAGCTGATGTCGATATCCTCGGTCACCATGTCATTGCTCCAGCCACCGACCGCCTCGACCGCCTGCTTGCGAAAGGCCACCACCACCCCGGAGACGGTAAAGACAGTACCGTAGATCCGCTGGGCCCGCTTGATGAGGCCGATGATGGAGCTGAACTCGCCGGTCTGGATCTTGCCGATGATGGTGGAGCGGGTGCGTACCCGCGGATTGCCGGTGACCGCCCCGACTCTCGGGCTCTCGATGAAGTGCTTCACCATCCAGCGCACCGCGTCATAGTCGAGCACCGCATCCCCGTCGATGCCGACCAGGATCTCCCCGCTGGCCACGGTCAACCCGTTGTTGAGCGCCATCGCCTTGCCCTGATTGTGCTGGTGGAGCACGGTCAGGCGCGGATCCTGCTGCGCCAGCCGATCCAGCCGTGCCCCTGTGTCGTCCTTGCTGCCGTCGTTGATGGCCAGCACCTCGAAATCTGGATAGCGCTGGCGCAGCAGGTGGCCGATGGTCTCCTCGACATTGGCCCCCTCGTTGTAGCAAGGCACCATCAAGGTCACCCTGGGGTAATAGGGGAGCTCCAGCCCCCGCTTGGCCAGCGCGATATCCCGCCGCTCCCACTGGAAGTAGTAATAGAGACCGCCACAGACCCACACCATGGCCATCAGACTGGGATAGGCCAGGGTAAAGATGGCGATCCCTTCCAGAAGCGCCTTCACCGCATCGCCTCCCCGTGGGTGGCCGCAGCGCCGCTGACAGCAACCGGTGTCACCGGCAGCTGGGCCGGTTGAGGCTGGGTCTGCACCGAGAAGACCGGTTTGAGCACCGCCGGATCCGGCTGGTTGTTGTGAAAATCGTCCGGGTAGTAGCCAAAGTTGGTCACCCCCTTGCGCTGGATGATCTCCATCCAGCGCGCCAGCTCGGCATCGGGGATGGGCTGGTCGGTACGCCAGTTGCGACTCTGCAGCTCGAACACCAGCCGATTGGCCGGTACCTGTGCCAGCGAATCTTCCGCCAGCCTGGCCAGCCATTCGTCAGGATTCTCGGCCTGCTCCATGTACGGCATGGCCATCACGGCGGTGTAGTCATAGGCCTTGGCAAACGCCGCCATGCTCTGGGCAAACCACTGCTGGGATTGCGGCTCGGTCACCAGCGCCGCATAGATGTTGCGGGCAGTCTTGAGACCGTCGGCTCCCCCTTGCCGGTAACGAGCGGCGGCATCGCGCAGCGCCATGGTAAAATCGATCAGCAGATCGGTCTTCTGCTCCCCTTGCGCCTGCAGCGCATCCGGGGTGCGAGCCAGCGGCATCGGCCCCTCGTAGTCGCTGAGGAAGGCATCGTCATGGAACAGCAGGCCATCGAACTTGGTGTAAAAACCGAGATCCTCATAGATATCCAGCAGCAGCTGACGGCTGGCAGGATCCCAGGGCGAAAGGCGCAGATACTGCCCCTTGGCCGGAGCGCCGGTACGGCTGTCGGTGACATAGGCGTGGTTCGGCCCCATGTCGTAGGCCATCACCGGCATCCAGGCGAACACCTTGACCCCGGCCCGGGTCTTGAGCTGCCAGGCGACCCGGTTGAAGAGATCCGCCTTGACCGGCATATGGCGGTTGGGGAAATAGAGCGCCTCCGCTACCCCGTCGCCGTTGTCATCGGCATAGGCCTGCAGATAGACGGTGGTGATGCCGTAACCCTTGATCCGGTCCAGCAGCATGTCGATGTTCTTGTTCATCTGCTGCGGATCCTTGTCGTAGACATAGTCCAGATCCACGTGCACCAACCGCTCCACCTGCCGCTCCCAGGTGTTGCCCCCCATGATCTCGTCCAGGGTTTCGAGGCTGGTGTCCTCCTCCAGCAGATAGCGGCGCACCGTGCTGCCCGAGTCACTCAGCTTGTTGAGCCCTTCCGCCAGGGTGAAGGTGTAGGGCATCCCCGCCGCACGGGCGAGATCCAGCGCAGTCTGGTTGAAGGCGCCGTAGGGCCAGACCAGGATCCGTGGTGCACGACCGGTCTGCTCCCTGAGCTGACTGGCCGATGCGTCGAAGTCGGCTTTTATCCGGGCCCGATAGTCGGCCATGCTCTCGTAGCCATTCTGGCTCCAGCCTGCGGTGGTAACCGCCGGTTGCACGTTGCCCTGCGGGTTGGCGAGCAGCCCGTAGTGGGAGGTGAAAGTGTGGGAGGCCAGCTCCACCAGTCCGGAGTCCTGCATCTCGCGGATCTGCGGCCAGCCGACGAAGTAGCTGCGCGGCAGCTTGTCATTGCCGTAGGGGACCATCTTGTCATCGGCCACATCCAGCCAGCTGCCCACCAGCGCAAAGACTGCCGGATAGTTGTAGAGCTTGAGCAGCGGATAGACCAGCCGGTAGAAGCTCTCGTAGCCGTCATCGAAGCTGAGCAGGATCGCCTTCTCCGGCAGCGGTGCCTTGCCCGCTTTGGCATCCAGGATCTGCTGGAAGCTGACCGGGTGATAGCCCTGCTGTTTGATCCAGTTGAAGTGGCGGATCAGGGTGTCGCGCCGGATGGTCTGGGGATAGAGCTTGAGGTTGGGGGTCAATTTCAGATCGACGATATCATGGTAGCAGAGCACCACGTAGTCATCGGGTTGCCGGGCCGCCTGCGTCAGCGAAGGCAGCAGTGCAAGCAGCAAAACGAAAGGAGCAAGCCAGCGTTTCATCACATGAAACTCCATTGCAGATTGGCGAAGATGAAATTTCCGAACTCGGGGTTGCCGTCATAGATGGCCTGACGGCGGCCCAGGCCATAGCCCAGGCTGAGGGCGGGAGAGAGGATCCAGTCATGGCGATAGCTGAGCTGCCCCCCCTGATCGCTGCCATAGCCCTGCTGCCAGTAGTGATTGCCACTCATGGTCAGGCTCTGCAGCAAAGAGCGACGCCCGTCCAGCGGCAGTCGATAGCGCCCCGCCAGCTCCAGCTCCAGATTGCGATCCTGCAGGGGGTTGAAGTAGTCGACCTCCACCGCCTCGTTGCGTGAGGTGGCGCCGCGCAAGGTGGTATCAAACCACCAGCGATCCCGGCGCCAGAGATCCTGACGCAGCCAGCCGGAGGCCGTCAGCCGCCGGTTACCATCGCTGATATCCATCCGCTCCAGCCGCAGTGCCCCCTCGCGGGTCTCATCCTGACGCCAGCCCAGATCGAGCTGGTATTGATCGGCGTAGTTGCCGCGCGCCAATGCCCGCAGCGGGGTGTCGGCACTGTTGAGGTTGATGGCCGAGCCCAGCGTCCAGTGATCATCCAGCCGCCAGTCGAGGCGACTCCATAGATAGCCTTTGTGGTTGAGCTCACTGCCCGCCCCTCCCTCCAGCGTCAGCTGCAGCGGGTAGAAAAAGATCTCGGCCCCCAGCCCGGTATAGGCGGCGCGCTCGGGCTGCTGGTCGAACTCGCCAAAGCTGCCCTGACGGCGGACAAACAGCCGATCGCCGCCATCAGTGCGAGCGCTGTAGAGGCGGCTGTCGTAGCTCCAGTCACGGCTGGCCTGCACCGAGCCCCCTTCGTTGCGGCCATGGGTCAGGTCGGTGACAAATTGCGGGGCCTGCTCCAGAGTCAGCCGCTGCTGCAGCTCCTGACGATCCCGGGTCAGGTTGCCAAGGGTGCGCACGGCCTGCGGCGTGCCCTGCCAGTCACCCTTGTCGAGCCGGGCGTTGAGGCGACCCGGCTCGGCCAGCACAGTGCGTCCTGCTGGCAGCCAGCGCACGGCCTGCCGATACGCCTGCTCGGCCCCGTCGGGATGACCCCGCCAGCGGCGGATATCCCCCAGTTGCAGCCAGAGCCAGGGATTGGCAGGCGCGGTTTTCAGCCATCCTTCCAGCTGCCGCTCTGCCGCGCCCGCCTCACCACGCCAGGCCTGCAGCAACGTTTTAAGCTGCAACACCTTCTCGTAGTCGTCGTTGGCCATCCGCATGTTGCCGGTGAAATCCCAGCGAGTCGGCGGCTCCTGCCAACCGGCCAGCAGCCCCTGCGCCGCGCCATAGCGCTCTCCATCCGAATAGGCATAGAAGCGCTTCTCCAGCAGGCGTTTGTCTTTGGCCCGTGCAGGGGTCGCCAGTTGCTGGTAAATCACGGAGGCCTCATCCACCCGCCCCAGCCCGGCCAGTGCATCGGCGCGCGCCTCCAGCACATAGTCAGGCAATGGCCCCTCGGCCTGCAGCGTAGCGGACTCCCGTTCGGCCCGGGCAAACTCGCCGAGGGCTACCAGGGTCACCACTACATCGCGACGGGCACTGATATAGAGCACATGATCGTGGGGGGCGCGGGCCAGGATCCGCTCTTGCAGCGCCAGCGTGCGAGTCAGGGAGCGGCGGGCCAGCGCCGGATCTTCGCTCTGGGCCGAGATCCGCAGCAGATTGACCGCCTGGTAGTAGTCGAGCCAGAGCCGGTCGACCGGTTTGAACAGCTTGGGGTAACGGCCCATCAGATCTGCAGCGGCAGGCCCCGCCCCCAGGCTCACAGCTACCCGATAGAGTGCCAGCACCTGTTCGTGATTATCCGGCTCCAGCTCCAGCCACTGCTGGCGGGCCAGCAGCTCGCCCATGGGATCCTCACCCTGACGGGCGGCATAGATGCGGGCTTCAAGGATCGCCTGATCGCGGCCAAAGTTGGCCTCATATTCACCCGCAGCGTGGCGGGCCAGCTCGCGGTTGCCCTGATCACTGGCGGTGAGAAACAGCCCGAGCCAGCCATTGCGGTTGGCAGGATCGCGTCCCTGCAGGATGCGGTAATAGCTGATCGCCTCGGAGTAGCGCTTCTCGTCGCGGGCGGCACGGGCCACCCCTTCCAGCGTACTGTTGCTGATGGGGCTGAGTTCGCACGGCTCACAGGCGGCCAGCGCCCCCTTGCGATCACCCCGCCACAGCTGCACGGCAATCAGGTCATCGAGCACCTTGCCATCACCACTTTGTCGATAGAGAGCATCCAGCCCGTGCGCTGCCGCATCCAGCTCTCCCGCCCGGGCCTTGATCACCCAGGCTTCACGCACTCTGTCCACCTCACTGGCGCACACCAGCAGGGGCAGCAGCGCCAACATCAAAAAGATGCGATTCATTCGCAACATACCACCCATAACAAACGCTGGTCGTATCTTCCCTGCACGGCCATGCGGATATACACACCCGTCCGCTCCTGCCTGACGAGCAAGAGGGCTTCCTGACTTGTGTGCTGATTTCGAGGGTGAAAGGCGGGCAGTGGGCCAGCACCTTTCCTATGTGCGGCCCAGCCATCTCCGGGCGGAGATCTGAGGCTTTCCGAACCCGATTCACATCGGGGGTGGCAAGGAGGGCGATTCTGCAACTGTGGACAATTTAGTCAACACAGGCAGATGGGAATGGTTCTCAAGCGGGTGAATAGAACAATCTTTATGCACAAAGATAACTACAGAAAACACTATTAACAAAATAAACAAAAACCCGAGGCGATAAGGTTCCATGAGCTTATTGCCTGCTCTGCACAGACCTATTCATATGAATACATATTTAATCTAAAATCCGCATATCAGAAGCATTATGCGACAGTCTGTGTCGTCAACATTTCTGCAGCTGTACCAGCCATAGCCGCGAACATACATCAGAACCACGCCAAGAGTGCCCCCGGCTCAAGAACCGGGAGCATTCCAGCTTACGCAACAGAGGCTCGTGCGCTATGGCTCAGGATCCACGCCTCGAAATCGGCCAGCATGCGCGCCTCAGACTCGCTGTTGTCGGCGATAAGCTCGGCGCCGTGTACCACCCGGATATGGGCGTCGAGCGGGCTTCCCTCACCCGCCGCGGGGCGCTGCTGCGTGGCGGCCATGCAGGCTTGCGCCTGTTGCCACGCTTCGGCGGCGCTCAGGTTGCACGCCTCGGCCAGCGGCACGGCACTGAAGCCTTCACCGGTCAGGCTGCGCAATGTCTCATCGTGAGTCATGCCGTTGCCCGGCCCCCAGTAGTGGGCAGCCAGATCCGGCCCGATGCGCGGGTTGTCGGTAAGGTAGCCATCACGCTTGAGGAAAAAGGCGCGAGTCTGCTCCACCGCCATCAGCGCCAGCAGGTAGCCGTGATAGGCGCAGGCCGACTCCTGATTAAGAAGGTGCGGAATAGCCAGCAACGGGCGCGGGCTCTCGACCCCGAGGATCTTGCGCTCCCACTTGCGGGCCAGTGCCAGCACAGCCTCGGGAGTACGTTCAGCCTCATCCATGGCGTAGAGATCCCGCTCGAAGTAGGCCACCAGCGCGATCTGGCGTTCGTTAAAAGCGCGAAACGGCTGACGCGCTTCGATCATCTCCTTGATGAGGGCGTCGGGAACAGCCTCTCCTGCCGCATTTCTAGCGTAACGTTTGAGCCAGTCGGCATCGTCCAGCAGGCTGTCGCAGAACATCGACTGGGTCTCGGCATAAGCCATGGAAGTTGGCGGGAACTCCTGGGAGAAGCAGGGGGCGTTGCCGGTGACATTGGCAAAATGCGCCGCGTGGCCACCCTCGTGGAACAGGGTATTGAGGCCACTCCAGCCGCTGCCCACCTGCGCCGGATCGGCCAGGCTGGTAAAGTTGACCACCGCTGGTATCCACTCTCCCTGTTGGAAGAAGCTCGGTACCGGGCCGTGGCAGAAGCCGTTCTCGTATTTCCCCTCCCGGGTCAGCAAGTCCAGGGTGAGGGTCGCACCGCGATACTGGATGCCGAGTCGGCGGAAGCTCTCGACCCAGTCCCGCAGCGCCCGCGAGAAGGGCACATAGGGGTCGAGCTGGCGGGTCACGTCGCCGCTCACGCTGTAACGCAGGTTGTGAGGCAGCAGGGCCGCCTCGCCCTTGGCGGCCTTCAGCTCGGCCAGGCTCTGCTGCAACCGGGCGTCGGTGCGGGCAATAAAGTCGTCGAGGATGGCGAACAGCTGCTCCGGGCTCATCTGCTCGTTCTTGCGCACCTTGTAGTCGAAGTAGTCGCGATAGCCCATGGCGCGGGCAAAGCGGTTGCGCAGCGCTACCACCTCGAGAAAACCGTTGCCGACCACCCACTGCTCCAGGGTGTGGAACATGGCGAGCGCGCTCTGGCGCACCGCCTCGTTCGGGCTGGCGGCAAGGGAGGTACTCGCGGCGGGCAGGCTGCCTGCGACCTGCTGGCCCTGCTCATCCAGCAGGGTCAGCTTCAGCCCCTTGCGGCGGGCGAACAGCGCCGCCTCGGCAGCCACCAACTCATCCATCAGGGCGGATGCGGCGGGATCTTCAATCACATTGCACTCGAAGAAGGCGATCCAGCCTTGCAGACCGCGCTTGAGATCATCCTCGTCGGCCTGCGCCAACATCTCCCGCAATTCGGGCAGACGGGCCGGATTGGCACAAAAGGCCTTGTAGGCCTGCTCGGCCGCGGTGAAACCGGCCTGATCGTCGCTGGTGCCCATATAGGTGGACCAGAAGAGATCCTCCTTGCGCCTGTGCACCTGCAGGTAGTCGGCGTTGAGCTGGTTGAAGTAATTCCTGGCAATGGAACTCATAAATTCCCTCTTGTTATGGGGTCACCCGCAGCGGGGCCCACTCCTTTTTTTAGTGAAATGCCAAATGATTCACACTCTTTGGCAAAAATTGCGCAGGGATGCGCATCAACACGCTACCAAAAAGTGGGGGTTGCTGTCTGCTGACTATACTGATGTTAAAACGCTCATTTGAGAAAGGTCGGCAAGAGACTGAAAGTAAATGAGTTGTTAACTCTTACGAACTGGCTGCCGCGGTACAGAGCCACATAAAATCAACAGGGAAATGAGGGTTTAGTCATGTTCAAGCTCGGTGATATTACCGTGAGCCGCAAATTGATTTTGCTGCTCGCACTGGCGTTTGTCGGTTTTGTCTCGCTGCTACTTATCTCGGCCAACGCGCTCCAGCGCAATCTGATGAGCGAGCGAGAGGCGCGGCTCAATGCGGTTCTGGAACAGGCCATGAGCCAGATCCAGTTTCTGGCCAGCACCCTGCCAGCAGAGCAGGCCCAGCAGGAGGCGCGCAAGCTGCTGACCAACACCCGCTTTGATGGCAACAACTATTTATTCGTCATCGACGAAAACCGCACCATGGTGGTTCACCCCATTCGCCCCGAACTGGTCGGCCAGAAGATGGGTGAAGGGGGGGCCGCCACCGCTGGTCAGTTCTGGTATCAGATGGTGGATATCGCCAAAGGGGGCAAACAGGGCACCCTGCAATATGTCTGGACAGGCCCATCGGGCGAAACCGCCGACAAGCTATCCATGGTCTCCGGCTATCAGCCCTGGGGCTGGATCCTCGGTTCCGGCATGCTGCTGCAAGATATTCAGCAGACCATCTGGGCCCAGTACATGAAGATGGGTACCGCCACCGCCATCGTGATCCTGCTGATGGGGCTGCTGGGCTGGCGTATTACCCACTCCATCGTCTCCCCCCTCAGCCAGATCAACCACGCCATGCAGCGGGTCGCCAAGGGGGATCTGGTGGTGAGCATCCCGGTACAGGGCAAGGATGAGCTGGGAGTGGTCGCCCGCTGCACCAACCAGAGTCTCGATGCCATCCGTCACGCCCTGCTGGAGGCCAGCCAGGGGGCCCGCAACGTGGCGGATGCAGCCCTGCGCATCGCCGCCTCTGCCGAGCAGACCAATCAGGCGGTGACCAGCCAACGAGATCAGCTGGCCCAGCTCGCTACCGCCATGAACGAGATGAGCGCCACCATCTCCGATGTGGCCGGGCACGCCGAAAATACCGCGCGGGATACCCAGGAAGCGACCGGTGAAGCGGGCCTCGGCAACCGTGATGTTCATGCCAGCGTGCACGGCATCAAGGCGCTGGCCACCGAGGTGGAGCAGGCCACCCAGCAGGTCAACCAGCTTAAAGAGGGAGTGATGCAGATCAGCGAAGTGACCGCCGTCATCAGCGCCATTTCGGAGCAGACCAACCTGCTGGCCCTCAACGCCGCCATCGAAGCAGCCCGCGCTGGCGAGCAGGGCCGCGGCTTTGCCGTGGTGGCCGACGAGGTGCGCCAGCTGGCCAGCCGCACTCGCCAATCCACCGAAGAGATCCAGAGTACCATTGCCCAGCTGCAGCAACGGGCCGTCACCGCAGCCAATGCCATGGACACCAGCCGCAAACTGGCGGAGAGCAGCGTCAACCAGTCCCAGCAGGCGGGGCAGGATCTCACCCTGATCGTCAACCACATCCAGCATGTAAGCGACATGGCGACCCAGATCGCGACGGCCGCCGAGCAGCAGAGCATGGTGGCCGAGGATATGAACCGCAACGTCAGCGGCATCAACGACTCGGCGCTGGAGATGTCCCAGTCCGCCTCGCAACTGGCGCAGGAGAGCGAACTGCTGGCCGGTCTCTCCCGCAGCCTGGATGAGCGGCTTGCGGTGTTCAAACTGGGCAAGGAGTCCTCCACTGCGCCAATGATGGCTCCTGTGTCTCCCCCCTCCGGAGAGCAGCGCGCCCGTCATTGATGGCGTCAACCCGTGTCGCCTTGTCACCCGACCTGCCAGCCAAGCTGGCAGGTTTTTTTACGCCGCCAACACGCAATCAGCATGCACCTTATCGGCATATTCAACGGCATTCGACGCCATTCACAAATTAGAGAACAATTTAAAAACAGTCAGTTAGAATGATTTGTGCGTCGCTGAACGATGTATTTAAACATTTAACTCCAAATAATTAATCAATGCGGTGCACAATGGTGATGGCCGAACATTTGGCCCATCACTAACCATCTAGTCATTTGGCAAACTGACCGAAAGGTCGGGACGCAAAGCCTCCGGTCTACAGACGTTTTGTCCAGGATAGCGGGGTTGCCACACGCAAGTGTGCATCGGGGAACACCCCGGCCAACTGACTGCCCACATCTATCGAACAGAGGAATGTATGGCAGCAAAAATCCAACTCAATCACATCGCTGCAATTCTGGCCCTGCTGGCCAGCGGCAGCGCCCTGGCTCACGGCTATATCAGCAAGCCAGAGAGTCGCAACTACCTGTGCAACACCGGCGGCAACAGCCAGTGTGGCGGTGTGCAGTGGGAACCCCAGAGCGTGGAGGGTCCCTCCGGCTTCCCGCAAACCGGCCCGCAGGATGGTCAAATCGCCTCGGCGGGCAGCCCGCGCTGGAGCGAGCTGAACATCCAGACCAGCGACCGCTGGACCAAGCGTGAAGTACAGCCCGGCCCCTTCGCCATCAGCTGGACCTTCACCGCCAACCACGTCACCCGCAACTGGCGCTACTACCTCACCAAGCAGGACTGGAACCCCAACCAGCCGCTCACCCGCGCCTCGTTCGACCTGACCCCCTTCTGCGTCATCGACGGCAACATGGTGCAGCCGCCCAAGCAGGTGACCCACAACTGTGTCCTGCCGGAGCGCACCGGTTATCAGGTGATCCTCGGCGTGTGGGAAGTGGGCGACACCAGCAACAGCTTCTACAACATCATCGATGCCAAGTTCAAAGATGGTAGCCAGCCGCCGCTGGAGTGGAGCCAGGCAGGCACCATCTACCCCTCCATCGACCTCGCGGTGGGTGACAAGGCGATGACCCGGGTATTCGATGCCAACGGCGAGCGCCCCGAGCTGCAGACCGTGCTGACCATCACCAATGCCGAGCTGGGCCAGAAGAACAACTGGGCCCATGCCCTCGCCAGCAAGATCAACGCCGAGCAAAGCCTGATCCGCGCCGGTCAGCAAGGAGCCGATGGCCAGTTCAATCCGGTCTACGGTATGAACCCCGTCTATCTGCATCGAGACAGCAAACTGGATCGAGTCGAGATTGATCTGCAACAGCTGCAGCCGCCGGTAGTGGACAGCATCAGCGTCAGCGGTCTGGCCAGCGACTATGTGCTGGACAACGGCAAGGCAACCCTCGATTTCACCGTCACCGCACAGGGCGATCTGGCCGTCACCAACACCCTCTATGACCACGGCGGCGTCGCCAAGGGGGAAAACAGTGCCGACATCAAGGACAGCAGCCACACCTTCACCATGGCGCTGGAAGGTCTCAAGGCTGGTCACCACCAGCTGGTGATCAAGGCCACCCCGAAAGCGGGTGGCGAGACTATCCAGCAGACCATGGACCTGATGTTCAAGGAGCAGAGCAGCGGCGAATACGACTTCGTCTTCCCGAACTCGCTCAAATCCTATGCCGCCGGCACCAAGGTGCAGCAGCCGAAAAATGGCAAGGTCTATCAGTGCAAGCCCTTCCCCTACAGCGGCTACTGCCAGCAGTGGACCACCACCGCCACCCAGTACGAGCCGGGCATCGGCTCCCACTGGCAGATGGCGTGGGATGAAGTGCACTAACCCACGCTTGGCCACATAAAAAAAGGGCGTCCTCTCTAGCAGGGGACGCCCGGAAAAATCAAACCTTGCGGTTTGCATACCAACGGAACCAAGACCTCACTCTTCACTTACTTCACACACTCAACACACTCTTCAATACAGGGTTTGTCCATTAACCCTGCCATTTTCCTCCTTCGACGATCACATCATTCGGATCGGTATCAGGGCTCAGCTTGTCACGCACATACTGGTCATAGAGTTTCAGCAGGTACTTCTCCTCACCCAGCTTGGCGAGACGGTCGTTGACCCAGTCACGCAGCTCGATATTGCCCTTCTTCACCGCCGGGGCGATGGGATCTTCCGAGCCCAGTTTTTCGGGCAATACCCGATAGCCCGGGTTCTCCTTGGCCCAGCTGAACAGCACCAGGTTGTCCTGGGCATAGGCGTCGCCACGGCCCTGCGCCAGCGCCTGCAAGGATTCGGTGTTCTTCTCGAACTTGAGCACCTTCCACTCCGGATGGTTGCGGGTCAGCCAGATGTCGGCCGTGGTGCCGGTGGTCACGATCAGGGTCTTGCTGGCCAGATCGTCGAGCTTCTTGGCCGGGCTCCCTTCCGGTACCAGCACCTGTACCGCCACTCGCAGGTTCGGGTTGGTGAAATCCACCACCTCGCGCCGCTCCGGGGTCACCGTCATATTGGCGAGGATCAGATCCACCTTGTCGCTCTGCAGGAAGGGGATGCGACTGGCTGGCTCCACCGCCACGAACTCGATCTTGTTCTCGTCCCCCAGCAGATCCTTGGCGAAGCGGCGACCGAGATCGGTGTCAAAGCCGACGTAGTTGCCCTTCTCGTCCACGTAGCCAAACGGCGGCTTGTCGGTGAAGACGCCGACGATGAGTTTGTCCCGCGCCTTGATCTTGTCGAGGGAACTGTCCGCCGCATGGGCAGCGCCGCTGGCGATACCCAGTCCCAATAAGGCACTAAGCAGAACCGAGGTGATTTTTTTCATGCTGACTCCTTTCGTTTGATGACATTTGTATAAGAAAACTTGGCGAGGAACTGGCGCGCACGCTGGCTCCTGGGATTGTCGAAAAATTGGTGGGGTGCGGCCTGCTCCAGAATGTGGCCGCCATCCATAAAGACGATGCGATCCGCCACCGCCCGGGCGAAGGCCAGCTCGTGGGTGACGATAAGCAGGGTCATGCCGCTGCCGGCGAGATCGCGGATCACCTCCAGCACCTCCTGCACCATCTCGGGGTCGAGGGCGGCGGTTACCTCGTCAAACAGCATCACCTGCGGGTTCATGCACAGCGCCCGCACGATGGCGATGCGCTGCTGCTGGCCGCCGGAGAGCTGGCGCGGATAGTCATGGCGCCGCTCCCACAGGCCGATGCGGGTCAGCAGCTGCTCGGCTTGCAGCAGCGCCTCTGCCCGCTCCCGCTTTTGCACCTGCAGGGGGCCAAGCAGCACGTTTTCCAGCACCGTCAGGTTGGGGAAGAGGTGATAGCTCTGGAACACCATGCCGATCCGCTGGCGCACCCGCTGCCAGTCGGTGGCACCATCCAGCAACACACCATCGAAGCGGATCTCGCCCCCCTGAATGGGCTCGAGCCCGTTGAGAGTGCGCAGCAAGGTGCTCTTGCCGCAGCCGCTTGGCCCCAGGATGACGATCACCTCCCCGGCGCGCACGCTGAGGCTGATCCGATCCAGCACCAGATTCGGGCCGAACTGTTTACTGACAGAACCGAGTTCAAGCAGAGGTGTCATACCGCATTACCCCATTGTTGCTCCAGCCGGCGCGAGGCGAGCGAGAGCGGATAGCAGACCAGAAAAAAGAACAGAAACAGCAGACCGTAAATAAGCAGCGAACCATAGGTGCGCTCGATGATCTGCTGGCCCACCTTGATCACCTCCACCACCCCGATCAGCACCGCCAGCGAGCTGGTCTTGATGATGCGGGTGTAGATGTTGATGGTCGGCGGCGTCAGCCGCTGCAACGCCTGCGGCAGCAACACATGGCGATAGAGCTGCCAGGTCGAGAGCCCGAGCGCCAAGCCGGCCTCCTGCTGACCGCGGGCGAGGGACTTGAGGCCACCGCGCACCACCTCTCCCACCTCGCTGGCGCCCCAGAGGGCGAGCACCAGCACAGCGCACCAGAAGGCCGGAATATCGAGGCCGAAAAAGATCGGCAACCCGAAGAAAAAGAGATAGAGCCACACCAGCACCGGCACCACCCGAAACAGCTCGAGATAGCAACGCAGCAGCCCTCGAACCAACCGACCGCCCTGTTGTGCCAGCACGCCGTAAGCGACACCGCCGAGGGTGGCAAACAGGATGGCCAGCAGCGAGATGGCGAGGGTCTGGCCTGCGCCCACCGCCAGCAGTGGCAGCGCCTGCGTTAACTGCTCAGAGATCGAACTGGCCATATTGAGCCCTCCTTTCCTGCGCCTCGGTGGCGAGTGACTGCGGCAGCAAGAAGATAAGTGCCCACATCGGGATCCTCGCCTGCATTAGCGACTCAGTGACCGAACTGACCATATTGATCCCTCCTTTCCTGCGCCTCGGTGACGAGAGACGGTGGCAGCAGGAAGATAAGTGCCCACATCGGGATCCTCGCCTGCATCAGCGATTCAGTGACCGAACTGACCATGTTGCAGCCTCCTTTCAACGACGCGCAGAGCGAGGGAGAGCGGCAGAAAGATCAGCACGCACATCAATGTCAGTACCGCCAGCATCTCGTAGGTCTTGTAGTAGAGGGCGATGTAATTCTTGGTGGTGTAGAGCAACTCGGGTACCGCCACTGCCGAAGCCACGGTCGTCTCCTTGAGCAGAAAGATGAAGTTGGCAAACAGCGCGGGCAGAGTGGCAAGCCAGGCCTGGGGCAGTTGTACGTGGCGCAGCAGTTGCCAGCGAGAAAGCCCAATAGCCCGGCCAGCCTCAAGCTGACTGGCGGGCACCGCCTCAATGCCTGCACGCAGCGCCTCGGTCAGATAACCACCGCCGAGGAAGGTCATGGCGATCACCGCGGTGGTAAACCCGGAGAGCGACAAACCGAGCGCAGGCAGCCCGAAATAGAGGAAGAAGAGCTGGATCAGCAGCGGCGTGTTGCGGGCCAGCTCGACATACCCGCGGATCAGCGCGCTGAGCGGCCGCTTGTGCAGGCTCAACAGGGCGACGTTGAGCAGGGCGACCGCCAGCGAAGTGAGGATCACTATGGTTCCCAGCTGCAAGGTGACCCAGACCGCCTTGCCGAAGGCGGGCAGCGTCGTGAGGATGAAGGGCAGATCCAGATTCATGCCGGGATCCTCCCGTCACGCTGCAGACGCTGGGGCAGCACAGTGATCGCATCCGGATACTTGATGCCTGCACCGGTATTGAGCACGACAACCTGCTCCTGCTCCCGGATCCAGCCCGCCTCGCGCAGTTGACGAGCGGCAGCAAACGCGGCGGCCCCTTCCGGGCAGACAAAGCTCCCTTCGCGAGAAGCAAGCAGGCGGATCTCGCTCTGGATCGCCTTGTCATCCACCGCGATGGCGCAACCCTCGGTGCGATAGAGGGCGTCCAGCACCAGAAAATCCCCCAGCGCCTTGGGCACATTGATGCCGAATGCCAGCGTCCTGGAGTCGGGCCAGAAGCTCGACTCGGCGGCTCTCTGTTGCCACGCCTGTACGATGGGTGCGCAACCGCTCGCCTGCACGGCCACCAGCCGGGGCAGCTCACCCTTGACCCACCCCAGCTCCTGCAGCTCGCGCAGCCCCTTGTAGATACCGATAAGGCCGACCCCGCCACCGGTGGGATAGATGATCACATCCGGCAGGGTCCAGCCCAGCTGTTCGACAATCTCCAGCCCCATGGTCTTCTTGCCCTCAATCCGGTAGGGCTCCTTCAGGGTTGAGGCATCAAACAGGGCGTGCTCCGCCACCGCCTGCGCCACCTGGCGACCGGCATCGCTGATCAGGCCATCCACCAGATAGAGACGGGAACCGGCGAGGGAGGTCTCCAGTCGGGTGATGGCGGGAGCTGCCTGCGGCATGACGATGGTACTGCGCAGTCCGGCGCGGGCACCGTAGAGCGCCCATGCAGCCCCTGCGTTGCCGTTGGTCGGCATGGCGAAGTGAGTGACGCCGAGTTCACGCGCGCGGGAGATGCCCACCGCTGCGCCACGGGCCTTGAAGGAGCCGGTGGGGATGACACTCTCGTCCTTCATCCAGAGATCCGGAATACCGATCTGCTTGCCCAGCGTGGGCAGCCGTAGCAGCGGGGTAAGCCCCTCCCCCAACGTCACAACATGGGAGGGATCCCGCACCGGCAGCAACTCGTGATAACGCCACAGGCTGGCCGGGCGACCCGACAATGCCGCCGGGTGCCAGGCTCGCTTCAGCGCATCGAGATCGTAGCTGGCCAGCAGTGGTGCACCTGCCCGGCTCAGTTGCCAAGGTTGGTCGGCATCATGGATCTCGCCACTCTTGCTGCAACGCAGATGTGATAGGTAGCTATACGGCATGCTTTATCCTGAATGGATCGACTTTGTTCAGTCACTTATTCCATCCTGCAATCCAAGTACCGGATAACAAACAAAATTAACTGGCAAACCTAAGTGAAAAAATTCATATGAAGCCGTCTGTTTTCGCTGGCAATCTCCTCTGCCAGCAATAAAGAAGGGGAGCCATTGGCTCCCCTTCTGCTCTTCCCTTCCGATTCAAATCTGGAAGTCGATGGCAGGCTCGCTGCCCATGGCGCGGGCCTGAATATCCGCCAGCGCCAGCTCGGGGTTGCAAAGCTGGATAAACTGCCAGGCAAAGTTGTGCTGGAACTGCCCCTGCTTGAGGCCAATCCAGGCGGTGTGGGGGGCAAACAGATGGCTGCCATCGAGCTGCACCAGCCCCAGATCCCGCTGGGCATCGAACGCCATGTCGGCCAGTATGCCGACCCCCATCTCCAGCTCGACATAGGTCTTGATGACATCGGAGTCCTGCGCCGTCAACAGGATCTGCGGCTCGATACCAGCCGCAGCAAAGGCTTCATCCACCCGTACCCGCCCGGTCAACCCGGCTTGATAGGTGACGATAGGCCAGTTGGCCAGCGCCGCCAGCGTCAGATCCCGCTCACCTGCCAGCGGATGTTGCTCGGGCACCACGATATTGTGGTGCCAGCGGTAGTAGGGAAATGCCACCACCCCTTCGCTCTTGTCGAGCTGCTCGCTGCTGATGCCGATATCCACCTCGCCGGTCTGCACCAGCCGCACAATCTCCTCCGGGCTGCCCTGACGCAGCTCCAGCTGTACCAGCGGAAACTGCTCGCGAAACGCCTTCACCACCCGCGGCAGTGCATAGCGGGCCTGGGTATGGGTGGTCGCCACCAGCAAACGGCCCGAGTCGCGGTTGGCAAAGGTACTGGCCAGTTTGCGGATGTTGTTGGCGTCATTGAGAATGCGCTCGGCAATCACCAGCAGCTCCTTGCCAGGCTCGGTCATACCGAGCAGCCGCTTGCCGTAGCGGATAAAGAGCTCGATACCGAGCTCCTCTTCCAGCTCGCGGATATGGCGACTCACCCCGGATTGCGAGGTAAAAAGGGCGTTGGCCACCTCGGTCAGGTTGTAATCCCGCCGCGCTGCCTCCCGGATAATTCGTAACTGCTGAAAATTCACCTTGTCGCCTCCTGCGAAGAGTGGGTGACACAAGCTGGTCACCCCCTCATTTTTGTTATTTGGCCGGATCATGCCCCGGCAGAGCGCCTGAACCCGGGTAGCCATGCCACCCGCAACACAACATCAAATCTGGTAATCGGGATAGAACTGCGCCTGTCTGGCCACCAGCCGCACCCCCTGTCCCGGAGCAAACTGCTTGGCCGCCTCCTTGCTCAGCTCCGCCTCATAGTGGGCCCCTTTGGTTTCGCCATCGCCACGCAGCTCCACCCGAATGCGTGGCCCCATAGGCAGCAGACGGGTAATGGTGGCGCGGATCCCGCCCGGCGCATCGGCTGGCAAGATCTCTAGCTCATGGGGACGGACATAGGCGATGGCGGCACTGCCGTTTGCCAGATGAGAAGCCGACGGCCCGCCGAGCAGCTGCTCGCCGACACCGAATCCCTGCTCCGCTACCCGACCGCGGAACTGGTTCACGCTGCCAAGAAAGCTGTGGACGAAGGAGCTGGCAGGCTGGTCGTAGACCTCGGCCGGGGTGCCGATCTGCTCGACCCGTCCGGCGTTCATCAGCACCACCCGATCCGCTACCTCCAAGGCTTCTTCCTGATCGTGAGTCACGAACAGGCTGGTGACATGCAGCTCGTCGTGCAGCTCACGCAGCCAGCGGCGCAGCTCCTTGCGCACTTGGGCATCGAGGGCGCCGAAGGGCTCGTCCAAGAGCAGTACCTTGGGCTGTACCGCCAGCGCGCGGGCCAGCGCAACCCGCTGGCGCTGACCGCCGGAGAGCTGGGTCGGATAGCGCTCGGCCACGTGGCTGAGCTGCACCAGATCCAGCAGCTCTTTGACCCGGGCACGAATGGCCGCCTCGGCCGGGCGCTCACTGCGCGGTTTGACCCGCAGGCCAAACGCTACGTTCTCGAACACCGTCATGTGGCGAAACAGGGCGTAGTGCTGGAACACGAAGCCGACGTTGCGCTCTCGCACATGGAGATCCGAGGCGTCCTCACCACGGATGATGACGCTGCCACTGTCGGCCTGCTCCAGCCCGGCGATGATCCGCAGCAGAGTGGTCTTGCCGCAGCCGGAGGGGCCAAGCAGCGCCACCAGCTCACCGTCGTGAAAGTCGAGGTTGATGTCTGCCAGCGCCGCGTACTGATTGAAATGCTTGTTGAGTTGTTGAACCTGAATGCTCATGGCTGCCTCTTTAAAACGGTGATCAGTGAGATTTGGTGGGCTGGGCACGCAGCCGGGCCAACAGGGTTTCCCCCAGCAGGGTGAAGATCCCGAACAGAGCCAAGAGGCTTGCCACTGCAAAGGCGGCGCCGGTCTGGTACTCGTTGTAGAGGATCTCGATATGCAGCGGCAGGGTATTGGTCTGGCCGCGAATATGGCCGGAAACCACCGACACCGCGCCAAACTCCCCGACCGCGCGGGCGGTACAGAGCAGCAGGCCGTACATCAGGCTCCAACGAATGCCGGGCAGGGTGACGCGCCAGAACATCTGCAGACCGCTCGCCCCCAGCATGATGGCCGCCTCCTCCTCTTCCGGGCCGCGCGCCTCCATCTGGGGCAGCAGCTCGCGCACTACGAAGGGCACGGTAATGAAGGTGGTGGCCAGGATGATCCCCGGGGTGGCGAAGATGATCTTGATGTCATGTTCGCTCAACCAGTCACCAAACCAGCCGCGGCTGCCGAACATCAACACCAGCATCAGACCGGCGATCACCGGCGACACCGAGAAGGGCAGATCGATGATGGTGATGAGCAGCTGGCGACCGGGGAAGCGGAAACGGGCGATGGCCCAGGCAGCAGCAATCCCGAACAGCAGATTGAGGGGTACGGCGCAGAGGGTCACCAGCGCGGTGAGGCCGAGGGCACTCAGGGCATCCGGCTCGCTGATGGCGTGCCAGAAGAAGGCGAGCCCCGGGCTCAGCGCCTGAATAAAGACGGTGGCCAGCGGCAGCAACAGCAGAGCGGCAAACCAGCCCAACCCGACCGTGATCAGCAGCCACTTGACCCACTGGGGTTCACGGATCACGACCGGTGCCTTGCGAGCAGGAGTCGCCTCCACCGGGGCCGCCTCAATGGCGATAACAGATGAACTCATATCCGGCTCCCTCCGATGCGAGACCAGCTCCAGGCCTGCAACTTGTTGATTAGCAGTAACAAAATAAATGAGATCAGCAGCATCACCACGGCAATGGCAGAGGCGCCGGCATAGTCGTACTCCTCCAGATGGCTCATGATCATCAGCGGTGCGATTTCCGAGACCATCGGCAGGTTGCCGGCGATAAAGATGACGGAGCCGTACTCCCCTACTGCACGGGCAAACGCCAACGCAAAGCCGGTGAGCAGGGCCGGGATCAGGGTCGGCCAGAGCACGTGGATAAAGGTCTGCCAGCGATCGGCGCCGAGGCTGGCGGCGGCCTCCTCCTGCTCGCTCTCAGCCTCTCGCAGCACCGGCTGCAGGGTGCGCACCACAAAAGGCAGCCCGATAAAGGTGAGGGCGATAACGACGCCGATGGGGTTGTAGGCGAGCTGGATGCCGAGCGGCGCCAGCAGATGGCCGATCCAGCCGTTGGGGGCGAAAATGGCACACAGGGCGATGCCGGAAACGGCGGTCGGCATGGCAAATGGCAGGTCGATCAACGCATCCACCAGTCGACGACCGGGGAAGGTGTAGCGCACCAGGATCCAGGCCAGGATCAGGCCAAACAGGCTGTTGAGCAGCGCCGCGACAAAGGCAGCCCCGAAGCTCAGGCGAAAGGAGGCGAGCACCCGGGGTGAACCAATCACCTGCCAGAACTCGGCTGCCGTGAGGTTGTTCGCGGCAAACAGCACCAGCGCCGAGAGCGGCAACAGCACCAGCAGGCCCAGATAGAGCAGAGTAAAGCCGAGGGTCGGGCCAAATCCCGGCAGGACTGAGTAAGAACCAAATCGCATAACGATTCCATTTGTTATGAAAAACATCAGATGTAGCGATTCTGCTTACTCTCCTTTTAAGCAACAAACACCATTTGCGACTTTGCTAATTACTTTTTTGTCTAACAACGGTGGGACAAGGCTTTTAGAGCGATCCAAATAAAAAAAGGTCTTTTATATAAATAAAAGACCTAAGAAATGGAGCAATACGGAGCGCAACATTCAAAGAGCAGGGTTCGCAACAGCTCACCCGATAACATATCCCGCCATTGGTTAAGGGCCGATGGCAGAGACAACAACAGTTCTGATAGCCGAAGCCGCTTGCGGAGCAACCACCAGCTCGGCCCGGCGATAGAGTGAGCCAAGTAGCTCCAACCCCTGATGCCAGTCGCCATGGCCGGACTGGGCATTGATATGGCCCGCCTCACCGGCATCGAACAGCGGCACCTGCCACTGACGGCTCCAGTATTCGGCCCGTTCAAAGCTCATCCAGGGATCATTGCGGCTGGCCACCAGCTGGGCCGACACCTGCAGCGGCCCGGCCAAGGCCTCATCCGCAATGCCAAAACGGGCGGGATCGGCGGGCGCCACCAGAAAGATCGAGGCCACCTTCTCCGGCTGCAAGCGGGCCGCCGCGATGGCGGTCAGGGCGCCGAAAGAGTGGGCCACCAGATGGACCCGGCTGCGGCGACGTTTCAACTTGCTCGCCAGCTTGGCACTCCAGACCCTGAGGTCCGGCTTGTCCCACGGCAGCCCGGTCATCCGCTGCCATTGGGGAAAATGATCGTGCCAGCGGCTCTGCCAGTGATCCGGCCCACTGTTGTGCAGACCGGGAACCAGGAGGATTTTGTTCATCTTGGTGCTCCTATCGGCTGGCACAGGGGCCAGTTCAAAGGGGTTATACGGAGCTACCTGCCTCAGCCACCGGGTTGGTAGATCTGGTCAAACAGACCGCCCTGGGCGAAGTGTTTCTTCTGGGCTTTCTCCCAATCCCCTTCCAGATCCTTGACGGTAAAGAAGGCAAGCTGCGGGAACTGGGCCGTGGTCTCCTTCAGGATCGCCGGATTACTGGGGCGATAGTGATGTTTGGCGACGATATGCTGCCCCTCGTCAGAGTAGAGATAATCGAGATAGGCCTTGGCCACCGCTTCGGTACCGTGCTTCCTGGCCACCTTGTCCACCACCGCGACCGGCGGCTCCGCCAGAATGGAGACCGAAGGCACCACCAGCTCGAACTTGTCGCTGGCACCCGCCTGACCAAGCACCAGCAGGGCTTCGTTCTCCCACGCCAGCAGCACGTCACCGAGACCGCGCTCGGTAAAGCTGGTGGTGGCACCGCGGGCGCCTGAGTCCAGCACCTTCACGTTCTTGAAGAGATCGCCGACAAACTGCTTGGCCCCCTCTTCACTGCCGCTCTTCTTCAGGGCATAACCCCAGGCGGCCAGATAGTTCCAGCGGGCCCCGCCGGAGGTCTTGGGGTTGGGAGTCACGATGGCGACATCCTTGCGCACCAGGTCATCCCAATCCTTGATCTGCTTGGGATTGCTCTTGCGCACCAGGAAGACAATGGTGGAGGTATAGGGCGAGGCGTTGTTGCCGAGGCGACTCTGCCAGTCGGCAGCGGTCAGCCCCGCCTTGGCGATGGCGTTGACATCGTAGGCGAGCGCCAGCGATACCACGTCGGCCTCCAATCCATCCACCACAGCGCGGGCCTGCTTGCCGGAGCCACCGTGAGACTGACTCACCACCACGTCGTCGCCGGTTTTGGCCTTCCACTCCTTGGCAAAGGCGGCGTTGTACTCCTGAAACAGCTCGCGGGTCGGATCGTAAGAGACGTTGAGCAGGCGGATCTCGGCGGCATTGGCCTGACCAAATGCCAGCAGAGAGAGCAGGGTCAGGGCGGTCATTCGCAGTTTCATGGTGATTCTCCATATCTTGTTGGGTTGAGAACAGCATGCCGTGGAGTTGTTATGCCCAGAAGAAAGAAATAACTCTTTGCTTATCTCTTTTGATCATATCAACTCAGCCACCCGCACCGGGATCCGGACGCAGACTCTGTGAGCCATGCCCCTCTGGCCCCTTGCTCGCTGTGCCATCATGGGAACAAGGCAGGCAGATGACGAAAAGGAAGTCGTTATGTGGATCAATGCAGAACCGGTCAACGGAGCCCTGGTCTCACTGGCCATCGGCCTTATCATCGGGCTGGAGCGGGGCTGGCAGGTACGCCAGCTGGGGGATAACCAGCGCATCGCCGGGATGCGGACCTACGGCCTTATCGGCCTGCTCGGCGGGGTGTGCGGCTTGCTGCTGCCGACCCTGGGCCCCTGGCTGCCGCTGCTCGGCCTGCTGGCGGTGGTGATCGGCTGCGGCCTCTCGGTCTGGCTGGCCCAGCGCTGGCAAGGGGAGTTCGGCCTCACCAGCTCGGTAGCCATGCTGCTCACCTATTTGCTGGGACTGATGTCGGTGCTGCTGAGCCCGAGCGAAGCGGTGGCCTGCGCCGTGCTGGCCGCCCTGTTGATGGGTTTGAAGGGACAGATCCAGCAGGGGATGCTGTTTCTCAGCGAGACCGAGTTTCACGCCACCCTGCGCTTTCTGCTCATCTCGCTGGTGCTGCTGCCGGTGCTGCCCAACGAGGAGATGGGGCCCCTCGATGCCTTCAATCCCTTCAAGATCTGGCTGATGGTGGTGGTTATCGCCGGCATCTCGTTTTGTGGCCACTTCGCGGTGCGGCTGCTCGGCACCCGCGCCGGGCTGGTGCTCACCAGCATACTGGCGGGATTGGCCTCCTCCACCGCCCTCACCCTGCAGTTTGCCCGCCTCAACAAGGAACAAGGAGGGCTGGAGCGACTGCTGTCCACCGGCATCCTGCTGGCAGGGGCCACCATGTGGCTGCGGCTGCTGGTACTGGTGCTGCTCATTCACAGCGAACTGGCGATGCGCCTCATCGCCCCCCTGTTGCTGCTGGCCACCACAGTCTACGGCTTTGCCTTCTGGTTCTGGCGTCAGCGCGAGGAGCTGACTGACGGCCCGGTACAGCCGGAAACCAGTAACCCGCTCGATCTGGCCACCGCCATCAAGTTCGGCCTGCTGCTGGCGTTGATCGGCTTTATGGCAACTCTGCTGCAAGACAAGGTGGGCAACTCCGGGGTCTATCTGCTGTCGCTGGTGTCGGGGATCACCGATGTGGACGCCATCACGCTGTCGCTCTCCCAGCTCTCCCACAAGGAGCTGGCGCTGGAGGTGGCGGCCCGCGGCATCCTGCTAGCCGGGCTGGTCAACTCGCTGGTGAAGGGGCTGCTGGCCCTCGGTATCGGCGGTCGCAGTCTCGGGCTGCGGGTATTGCTCCCCTACTTCGTCTCGGCCCTGCTGATCCTGCCCCTCGTCTGGCCCGCAGGTTGACGGGGATCACCTGCAACAAGTGACAGACTGACGGCGCCCCTGACAGTCACGTATACTGCCTGTTCTTGCAGCATGGGGAGGTAGCAATGGCGAGCGACTGGGACAAGGTACTGGCAGGCGGGGCACTGGATAGCCAGAGCGAGGAGATAGCCAACGACCGAATCCGCGGTCAGGCGCTGCTGGCCCGGCTCAATGGCTCATCGGCGGGCGATGTCCCTCTGCGCCAGCAGATCTGCCGCGAGCTGTTCGGCCACTGCCCCGACTCCTGCTGGATCAGCACGCCGTTTACCTGCGAATTCGGCCGCAACATCCATATAGGCGAGAAGACCTTCTTCAACTTCAATGTCACCATTCTCGACGTGGGCGAAGTGCACATCGGCAGCCATGTGCTGCTGGCCCCCAACGTGCAGATCTACACCGCCACCCACACCATGAACTATCTGGAACGACGCAACTGGACCGCCTACAACAAGCCGGTGCGGATCGGCGATGACTGCTGGATCGGCGGCGGCGCCATAATCTGCCCCGGCGTCACCATAGGGCCGCGCTCCATCATTGGCGCGGGCGCCGTGGTCACCCGAGACATCCCGGCCGACTCGGTGGCAGTGGGCAATCCGGCCAAGGTGATCCGCACCCTCAAGCAGGACGAGGAGCGCTGCTGGGAGCTGGCCCAGTGATGGCGCTGGCGCTGCTGCCACTGGGCGCCGCCCTCTGGCTCGGCCTCGGCGAACAGCAGTGGTGGCCGCTGGCCGCACTGCTGACCATGAGTCTGCTGACGATGGCCGCCTACGCATGGGACAAGCGGCAGGCGGTGCGCGGCGAGTGGCGCATTCCCGAATCGAGGCTCCATCTGCTGGAGCTGTGCGGCGGCTGGCCAGGGGCGCTGGTTGCCCGCCAGTGGCTGCGCCACAAGACCCAGAAGCGCAGCTACCGGCTAGTCTTCTGGTTTATCGTGCTGCTGCACCTGACCCTGTGGGCGCTCTGGGTCGGGCGGCCACTCTGGCAGCAATAGCCAGCTGCATCACAAAGGCGAAACGGGCCCCATTGCGGCCGCCCGATGGCTGTGAGAAAACAGAGCAAACCTCATCAGCGTTTTCGCCGTTTATAGACGACAAGGAGTCGTGACATGACCATGTGGACAGGCATAGTCCTGATCGTATTTATCAGCGTATTGTTCGGATATCTCGGCAAGCGGGCTCGCTACCAGATGGGGGATGCCCGCATCACCGACCGCCTCGGCAGGCAAGATATGATCATCAGAGAGCTACAGGAGCGGATCGCCAATCTGGAGGCGATCGTCATCGAGGAAGAGAAACGGCGCCCGTTCCGGGAGCTGTGATCTTTCACCGCCAGGTTTCAGATACTGAGAGGGCTGCATGATGCAGCCCTCTCTTGTTTGAACTGCTTCAGATTGCCAGCGGCAGCAACTCCGCATAGTCGCGGATCGCCGGGAAAGCGGTGATGCTCTGCTCCGGCTTGCAGCTATCCGGATTCTGGATCGCCAGCTGATAGCCGATACCGTAGTCGGCGGCAGCCTGCAGGATCCGCTCGCTATCATCCACAAACAGGGTGCGGGCAGGATCGAACGCCAGCCGCTGTGCCAGCGCCTGCCAGCAGTGCTGGCTCTCCTTCGACCAACCCAGTTCGTGGGTGCTCACCATCAGATCCAGATGCTCGGCAAGACCGAGCTGCGCATCCTTCACCGACAGGCTGGCGGGGTGGGCGTTGGTGAAAAGCACCAGCTGCTTGCCCGCGGCACGCAACTCGGCCAGAAAAGGGATGGCATGGGGACGCCACTGGATCTTCGCCAGCAGCTCCTGCTTGAGGGCACGAATGTCGAGCCCCAGGGTCTCGCTCCAGTAATCTACGCAATACCAGTTGAGGGTGCCGTTGACGGCGTGATAGTGGACGTCGATCTGCGCTTTGGCTTCATCCAGTGGCAGCCCGAGCCGCTCGGCGTAACGCTCCGGCACCAACTGCTGCCAGAGGTGGTTGTCAAAATGCAGATCGATCAGGGTGCCATCCATATCGAGCAAGACGGTGTCTATCTGGTGCCAAGGCAAGGTGGTGGAGCAGGAGTGTGGCATCGGGCCTCTTGATCGCGGATCTCGGAAAACGGGGCGGCAGTATAACGGATTTTTCCTCCCCCTTTGCCATCCCTGGCCCGTGGTGTTCGGTGTGAGAGTCGTTTACTCTTGAAGCACGATTTTTTAACGAGCAGCCAGCGTCCGATGAGCGACCCCCACAAGAGCAAACCCGAGCACATCTCAGCCGACCAACTGGATCACCCCAAGAGCAAGCCGGAGATCCTCAAGGCCGATATCGTGGCCGAGAGCCGACTGTTCAAGGTGGAATCGCTACACCTCAAATTCTCCAATGGCGAAGAGCGGGTCTACGAGCGGATGCGCGGCGGCAACCGGGGCGCCGTCATGGTGGTGCCGCTGTTCGATGCCCACACCCTGCTGCTGGTGCGCGAGTATGCCGCCGGCACCCACTCCTACGAGCTGGGCTTTCCCAAAGGGCTGATCGACCCGGGCGAAGATGCCTTCGAGGCGGGTAACCGGGAATTGATGGAAGAGGCGGGCTTTGGCGCCAACAGCCTGACCTTGCTCAAGCAGGTGTCGCTGGCGCCCGGTTACTTCTCCAGCCGGATGGATATCCTGCTGGCCCGGGATCTCTTCCCCGAGCAGCGGATCGGCGACGAGCCCGAACCGCTGGAAGTGATCCCCTGGCCGCTAAACCGGATAGACGAATTGCTGGCACGACCCGACTTCACCGAGTCGCGCAGCATCAGTGCCCTGCTCTTGGCCCAAAAGTGGCTGGCGGAGCAGGCAGAGTAGCCCGCAGACGGGCAGTTAACAG
Organism: Aeromonas sp. 102P; assembly: GCF_051920345.1. Lineage (NCBI taxonomy): Bacteria > Pseudomonadati > Pseudomonadota > Gammaproteobacteria > Aeromonadales > Aeromonadaceae > Aeromonas > Aeromonas sp. 102P. The sequence goes on from NZ_JBQBCZ010000001.1 coordinate 4,616,401, forward strand.
ACAGAGGATAACGAGATGCAGGAGTTGTTGGCCTGGGTGCCGGGGGTCAAGGAGATTGCCCGCGAAGCCGGAAGGATCCTTCACGACATCTATCATGGCGGTCAGTTCGAGCGTCAGCTGAAGGAGGATGCCACTCCGGTCACCAGTGCCGATCTTGCTGCCGATGCCTACCTCAAGCAGGCGCTGTCGGCGCTTACTCCCCATGTGCCAGTGCTGACCGAAGAGGCAGCCGACATTCCCTTCAGTCAGCGATCCAACTGGCGGCAGTATTGGCTGGTGGATCCCCTCGACGGCACCGGCGAATTTATCGCGGGCAGCGGCGACTTTGCCACCCTGATCGCCCTGGTGCGGGACAATGTGCCGGTGCTCGGGGTCATCTACGCCCCCGAGTCCAACGTGCTCTACTGGGCGGTGCGCGGCTACGGCGCCTTCAAGGAGGTGAATGGCGAGGTGTTTCCCATCAGCGCCATGCACCACGAGCATGACCAGCCTGACTCGCTTGTGGTGGCCATCAGCCGCCGCCAGAAGCTGGAGAACCTCACCCGCCGCCTCAACCCGGCCATCAACTACGAGCTGATCCCGCTCGGCTCCAGCTCCCTCAAATCCTGTCTGGTGGCGGAAGGTGCGGCCGATTGCTACGTGCGGCTCGGCCCCACCGGCGAGTGGGATACCGCCGCCGCCCAGTGCATCGTCGAGGCAGCCGGTGGCCGCATCCTCAGCCTGGCGTTGCAGCCGCTCAGTTACAACGAAACCGAGTCGCTGGAGAACCCGGACTTTATCGTGATGGGGGATCCGGATCTCGCCTGGGGTAGCATTCTGGCCCACTAGGCGGATAGCGATGTCATCACACCAGACAAGCAGGCGGCCCGATGGCCGCCTGCTTTTTCAGGGAAGTTGCCCCGGGTGATGGCCGGTGTGATCCGCTGGTCAAGGCGCTCTTGAACAGCGTGATACGCTGGCAAAGCGGCAAAATGATAGTGAAACATCACAATCGGTCGGCGAGAAATGGTGCGATTTTTCACGTAATCCTGAAAACACCTGATTAGCCAAAATAAAAAAATGATAGTAGATCAAATTTTGGTTTTATATTTCACAAAAATCACCAATATCAGTTTTGTTCCATTCTGTGAACCAGATTCCATTCCCAATCTCGCTGGCTAAACCCCGCAATGGCAGTGATATGTTTCAGTCTCGCTTTTTGAGAATTAAATCCCGATAAACCACAATGAACTCAGATTAAAACACTAACAAAAAGTGAATTAGTAATGAGTTTATCTGTAGAGGCTACCAAGGAGCTATCCGGTTCCTGCTCCACCACGGCCAGCACCACCCGCTGGCGCCGTCACGACACCCACTGGGTCATCAGTCTGTTTGGCACCGCCGTTGGCGCCGGTATCCTGTTCCTGCCCATCAATCTGGGTCTGGGCGGGATCTGGCCTCTCGTCATCGTCGCGGTACTGGCTGGCCCCATGACCTTCCTGGCCCACCGCGGGCTGGCGCGCTTCGTGCTCTCCTCTTCACGTCCCCACGCCGACTTCACTGAAGTGGCGGAGGAGCACTTCGGCAAGATGGCCGGTCGCCTCATCTCGGCACTCTACTTCCTCTCCATCTTCCCGATCCTGCTCATCTACGGGGTCGGGCTGACCAACACGGTGGAGAGCTTTATGGTCAACCAGCTCGGCATGGCGACCCCGGATCGGGTGATGCTCTCCGGCGTGCTGGTGTTTGCCATGATCGCCGTGATGCTGGCGGGTGAGAAAGCGATGCTGCGCGCCTTCGCCTTTATGGTCTATCCGCTGGCGGCCATTCTGGCGGCCCTCTCCTGCTACCTCATTCCCCAGTGGCAATGGCCGGAAGTGACCGCGTTTGAGGGGGTCAGCTTCCTCAATACCGTCTGGCTGGCGCTGCCGGTCACCGTATTCGCCTTCAGCCACGCCGCCGCCATCTCCGGCTTTGCCAATGTGCAGCGCCGTGAATATGGCGAGCAGGCGGAAGCCAAGAGCGGCCTGATCCTGCGCAACACCACAGTAATGCTGGTGGGCTTCGTGCTCTTCTTCGTCTTCTCCTGCGTGCTGAGCCTCTCGCCAGCCCAGCTGGCTGAAGCCAAGGCCCAGAACGTCTCTGTGCTCTCCTATCTCGCCAACATCACCGACAACCCGGTGATCGTGACTCTGGGGCCGCTCATCGCCTTTATCGCTATCAGCTCCTCCTTCCTCGGCCACTTCCTCGGTGCCCGCGAAAGCCTCAAAAGCCTGATCGCCAAGCCCACCGGTCTGCCGCTGGCCAAGGCGGACAAACTGGGTATCGCCCTGATGTTCTTCGCCATCTGGGGTGCCGCCGTCATCAACCCGGGCATTCTGGGACTGATGGAGACCCTCTCCGGCCCGGTCATCGCCATGATCCTGTTCATCATGCCGTTGATTGCCATCTATAAGGTGGAGGCGCTGGCACGCTTCCGTCACGGCTGGACCAACGGCTTTATCCTGCTGACCGGCTCGCTGGCGGTATCGGCGCTGATCTTCAGCCTGTTGAAGTAACGACTCGCAGCAGAAAACAAAAAGAGAGGCGACCTTGGGTCGCCTCTCTTGTCTCTGTTCGGGTGTGAACTCAGCCCAGCCTGGCGCCGTTCTCCACCGCCCGCTCGGGAATGGCCATCACTACGGCGCCATCCGGCCGATAGAAACCGGTCAGCAGAAATTCAGACTGAAACGGCCCTATCTGTTTGGTCGGGAAGTTGACTACGGCGATGATCTGGCGGCCCACCAGCTGCTCTGGCTGGTAGAGCGCGGTGATCTGGGCACTGCTCTTGCGTATCCCCAGTTCGGGGCCAAAATCCGCCCACACCTTGTAGGCCGGTTTGCGCGCTTCTGGGAACGGCTCGACCAGCACCAGGGTGCCCACCCTCAGCTCCACCATCTCGAAATCCTGCCAGCTAATCGTCTCCATTTCTGCTCCTGTTTATCGTGCACCTTGCATGACCCGCAGCATGGCCCAAAGAGAGCATCCCGTCTTCGGCGATCAGCCGTTTCGTTGCGGCAGGTGGCCGTTTTGCTGGCGCCAGAGGGACGGAGTAAGCCCGTTCTCGGCCAGGAAGCGCTCGCCGAAGGCCCCCTGATTCTGGTAACCGCAGCGGCTGGCAATCTCGCCAACGGGTAGTTGTGTACCGGCAAGCAGGGTACGCGCCAGCGCCATGCGCCGACTGCGAATGTAGTGGGAGACGCTCACCCCCAGCTGCTGGCGAAAGGCGAGCTTGAACTGGCTCTGGCCAAGGCAGGCGATGGCGGCGAGTTGCTGATTGGTCAGCGGGGCGGCGAGGTTGGCATCGATATGGCGTTGCACCTTGAGGATGCGGGCGGCAAGGCGTGGAATGGCTGCGCTCTGCATCCCCTGCCCTTCCACCAGCAGGGAGAGCCACACCTGCTCCATGCCCGCCACCTGCCGCCCTTCGGCCACCATGCGGTGCAGAAAAGCGAGGTAGTGACGCTGGGGTTCATCCAGCTCGATAAAGGGGCGGGCTGCCAGATCGCCGGGCAGCCAGTCGCTCTCTTGCACCAGAAACGAAAGCGCCGGATCGGCGGCGTAGTCGTGTCGCTCGCCGGGAGCGATGATGCAGGCAGAACCGGGGGCAAGCCGGCGCCCCCGGCCCTGCACCTCGATCTCGAGGGGGCCGTCGAGGGGGATCACCAACTGGGCAAAGTCGTGACTATGGCTACAAACGTGGTGGTGATAGTGGCGCAGGCTGAAACGGGACATGGCAGATAGCAATGACGCGGCCAGGGCCGCGTCATTGGGGGTTATTCCTTGTCGAAATCTTCGATCTCTTTGCCCAGCGCTTCCATGATGGCGCGCGCTTCGGCAGGGACGCTGTCCGGATGATCCTTGCGCAAATCTTCGTCGCAAGGGAGCGGCTGGCCGGTGAAAGCGTGCAGGAAGGCCTCACAGAGCAGCTCGCTGTTGGTCGCATGACGCAGGTTGTTCACCTGACGGCGGGTGCGCTCATCGGTCAACACTTTCAACACCTTGAGCGGGATCGAGACGGTAATCTTCTTGACCTGTTCGCTCTTCTTACCGTGTTCCGCGTAGGGGCTGACGTAGTCGCCGTTCCACTCTGTTCCCATGACTCACCTGTTCTCATTTAGCCGTGAGCGCGGATTTTAACCCTTAAGGAAATTAATGGCAATCCAACAGCAAAGCCATTTAGACGTCTGGAAGTGTTGACGGCCTTTTTAAGCTGGCGTAGTGTGGTTCATCATAATGCCAGCATTGGCACGATTGCGTGTGGCAAAAGCAGCGTGGCAGGAAGAGCGGCCACCGTCCAGAGAGATCAAGGAGAGAAACATGACCCACAAGGCCACCCTGGCGGTTCGCACCGGGATTGAGACAGACCAGCAACACGGTGCAGTGGTGCCGCCTATCTACCTCTCCAGCAACTACACCTTTGCCGACTTTGGCGAACCCCGTCAATACGATTATGCCCGCTCCGGCAACCCGACCCGCACCAATCTGGCTGACGCGCTGGCGGCACTGGAAGGGGGCGCCGGTGCTGTTGTCACCGGCACCGGCATGGGCGCTATCCATCTGGTCACCACAGCCCTGCTCAAGGCGGGGGATCTGCTGATCGCCCCTCACGACTGCTACGGCGGCACCTGGCGCCTGTTCGAGTATCTGGCGGCCAAGGGCTACTACCGGGTGCAGTTTGTCGATCAGGGGGATGAGGCCGCACTGGCCGCAGCACTGGCGCAAAAGCCAGCGCTGGTATGGGTGGAGACCCCCTCCAACCCGCTGCTGCGGGTGGTGGATATCAGCGCCATTGCCAGCGCCGCCCACGAGGCTGGTGCGCAGGTGGTGGTAGACAACACCTTCCTCTCCCCCCTGCTGCAACAGCCGCTGGCACTTGGTGCCGATGTGGTGGTGCACTCCACCACCAAGTACATCAACGGTCACTCAGACGTGGTGGGCGGGGTGGCGATTGCCAAGGAGGCCGCACTGGCCGAGTCGCTGGTGTGGTGGGCCAACTGTCTGGGGCTCACCTCCGGGGCGTTCGACTCCTACCTCACCCTGCGCGGCCTGCGCACTCTGGCCCCCAGATTGCGCACCCATCAGGAGAACACCGATCGCATCCTCGCCTTCCTGCAACAGCAGCCGCTGGTGAAACGCATCTATCACCCCAGCCTGCCGAGCCATCCGGGCCACGATATTGCGCGCCGTCAACAGTCCGGCTTTGGCGCCATGCTAAGTTTTGAACTCGATTGCAGCGAGGCGGGCATTCGCGCCTTCCTCGCGGCCCTCACCCTCTTCTCGGTAGCCGAGTCCCTCGGCGGGGTGGAGAGTCTGGTGGCCCATCCGGCCAGCATGACTCACAGGGCCATGACCCCGGCGGCGCAGCAGGCAGCTGGCATCAGCGCCCAGCTGCTGCGGTTGTCGGTCGGTATTGAACACGGTGAAGATCTGGTGGCCGATCTGGCACAGGCTTTTGCACAGGCGCAGCAGGCAGAACAGGTAGCGAAGTAATGGAACAGCAGCAACAAGGAGAGATCGCGGTGGCAACAGAAACAGGCTTGAAGCGACGTCACGTCCACAAATTCGGTGGCAGCAGTCTGGCGGATCCGGTCTGTTATCGCCGGGTCGCCAGCATCGTTGAACAACAGGTAGGTGGGGATGAATTGATCGTGGTCTCCGCCGCCGGCAAGACCACCAACCGCCTGATCCAGCTGGTGGAGCTGGCCGAAGAGGGTGATGAAGCCGCTGGTGAAGCCATCTCTGCCCTGCAGGCCTATCAGCAGAGCCTGATCGACGGCTTGCTGGAGGGTGAACTGCAGCTCGATCTGAGCAAGCAGCTGGCCGACGACATGCAACTGATAGCCAAAACGCTTGAAGGGCAGTTTGATCGCTTCGCCCGCAACGGCCTGCTCGCTTTTGGCGAAGTGTGGTCGGCGCGCCTACTGGCGGCCCTGCTCACCAGCCGCGGCGACAAGGCTATCTGGCTCGATGCCCGTAGTTTCCTGCGCGCCGAGGATGGCGCTCTGGTCAAGGTAGATACTGCGCTCTCCAGCGAACTGCTCAAGGCGCGACTGGCGGAGCATGCCGGTCGCATCGTGGTAACCGGCTTTATCGCTGCCGACATGGAGGGGCGCTCCCTGCTGCTCGGTCGCAATGGATCCGACTACAGCGCCAGCCTGTTGGCGCTGCTGGCGGACGGCGAATCCACCACCATCTGGAGCGACGTGGCCGGGGTCTACAGCGCCGACCCGCGTCGGGTGAAAGAAGCACGCCTGCTGGAGCGCCTGAGCCTCGCGGAAGCCAACGAGCTGGCCCGTCTTGGCTCTTCGGTATTGCACTCGCGCACCCTGCAACCTGTGGCCGACAGCCGCCAGCGCCTCACTTTGCGCTGCAGCTACAACCCGGACGAGGGCTGCACCCATATCCTGCGCCGCGCCCCCCGCTCCGGCGGCGCCCGCATCGTCTCCTCGGTGGATCAGATCGCCCTCATCGAGTTGAAGGTACTGCCGCAAACCAACTATGAGCAGACGGTGGCCACCATCGAGGCCCATCTGGCCCGTCACCGCCTCAACCCGCTCACCCTGCAGCGCCAGCCGGATCGCCGGATCCTGCGCCTCGCCTACACCCTCGAGGTGGCACAAGGCGCCTTCGAGCTGCTGCGCGACTTCCAGCTGCAAGGGAGCTTCACCGGCCTCATTCAGAAGGAGGGGTACAGTCTGGTGGCGCTGGTAGGGGCAGGGGTCACCGACAACGCAGAGCAGTGTCACCGCTTCTATCAGCTGCTGGCAGATCAACCGCTGGAGTTCGTCCAGGTGGCCCGAGATGGCCTGAGTCTGGTGGCCGTGCTGCGTCAGGTAGTGCTGGAGCCGCTGCTCATCGCCCTGCACAGCGCCCTCTTCAGCCGCCCGACCCGGGTCGGACTGGTGGTGTTCGGCAAGGGCAATATCGGCGGCCACTGGCTGAGCCTCTATGCCCGCGAAAAGGCACGGCTCGAACATGAGCTCAATCTGGCGCTCACCCTCTACGGGGTGTTCAGCTCGGAAGGGGGCCTGCTCGATGAAGAGGGGCTCAACCCCCTCAAGGTACAGGACAACTTCAATCCCAAGCCGCTGATCTGGCCGGAGTTGCTCTCCCAGCTTGAACAGCACGGCTTCGATGCGCTGGTTGCGCTGGACATGACCGCCAGCGAAACGGTGAGCCGCTACTATCCGGATTTTGCCCAGCTCGGCATTCATATCATCGCCGCCAACAAGTTTGCCGGTGCTGCCGACAGCGAGTTCTACCAGCGCATCAAGCAAACCTGCCGTGACCATCAGGTGCAGTGGCGCTACAACGCAACCGTGGGAGCCGGGCTGCCAATCCAGTCCAGCATCCAGATGCTGCGCCAGAGCGGCGACCGCATTCAGGGGGTCTCCGGCATCTTCTCCGGCACCCTCTCCTGGCTGTTCCAGCAGTATGACGGCACCCGCCCCTTCTCCGAGCTGGTGGACGAGGCGTGGCAGCACGGTCTGACCGAACCGGATCCCCGCGAAGATCTCTCCGGTCAGGATGTGCGGCGCAAGCTGCTTATTCTGGCGCGGGAGGCAGGCTTCGAGCTCGACTCCGCCGATATCGAGCTGGAGAATCTGGTGCCCGTCACACTGCGCAAGGTGACCGCCGATCAGTTCATGGATAGACTGAAAGAGCTGGATGGCCCGATCCAGACCGCCTTCGAGGGAGCCAAGCGCCTCGGCAAGGTGCTGCGCTACGTGGCCCGCTTCGAGCATGACGGCAAGGCGCGGGTCGGACTGGAGGCGCTGGAGCCCCATCACCCGTTTGCCAACCTCTTGCCATGCGACAACATCTTCGCCATCGAGAGCGACAGCTACCGCACCAACCCGCTGGTGATTCAGGGACCGGGGGCGGGTCGGGAAGTGACCGCCGCCGCTATCCAGTACGATCTGTGGCAGATCTGCGCCAGCCTCTAAGGCAGATTGCAAAGGGAGCAGCACCTCTCTCCCGCGCACAATAAAAAAGCCCGAGTCGATGACTCGGGCTTTTTGCTGAATGCAGCTTCGATTAGGAGAAGCAGGCCTGCAGCACGTAGAAGATCGCGATAGCCAGAATGGCACCGGCAGGCAGGGTGATGATCCAGGAGACCACGATGTTGCGCAGTACCCCCAGGTTCAGCGCCGCAATGCCGCGCGCCAGACCGACACCCATCACAGCACCGACGAGAGTCTGGGTGGTGGAGATGGGCAGACCGGTACCGGAGGCAATCACTACGGTCGCGGCAGTCGCCAGTTGGGCAGCAAAACCACGGCTCGGGGTCAGGTGAGTGATGCCGGTACCGACCGTCGCCATCACCTTCTCGCCCATGGTCGCCAGACCGATCACGATACCGATACCGCCAAGGGGCAGGATCCACCAGGCAATGGCTGCCTGACTGGAAATCTCACCACCGGAAGCCACGATAGAGGCCACCGCAGAGAGCGGGCCGATGGCGTTGGCCACATCGTTGGAGCCGTGGGCAAAAGCCATGGCACAGGCGGTGATCACCATCAGGATGCCAAACACCTTCTCCACGTTGGCGAAGTGCATCTTGCTGTCATCCTGCGGGTTGTACTTCTGGCCGCGAATGTAGATCCAGCCGGCAAACGCCACTGCGATGGAGATGGCGATGGAAAGCAGAATGCCCTCGCCATCGCTCAGGTGCAGACCGACGTGGGTCAGCCCCTTCTTGATGGTCACCAGACAGATAACCAGCGCAGTCAGGAACATGTAGAACGGCACATAGCGCTTGGCGTTGTTCAGGGGATCATCGGTGTTGAAGATAAGCTTCTGCACGCTGATGAACATGAAGTAGGCGATGACACCTGAGATGGCCGGGGTGATGACCCAGGAGCCGACGATGCCGCCGAACTTGCTCCACTGCACCGCTTCCGGGCCAATGCTCACCACAGCGAAACCGACGATGGCGCCGATGATGGAGTGAGTAGTCGAGACGGGCCAGCCGAAGTAGGAGGCGAGGATCAACCAGGCGCCAGCCGCCAGCAGGGAGGCGATCATGCCGAGCACCAGCAGGTCCGGGCTATCGACAAACGCATTGCTGTCGATGATGCCGTTACGGATGGTGGCCGTCACTTCGCCACCGGCCAGATAGGCACCGGCAAATTCGAAGATCATGGCAATGATGATCGCCTGACGGATGGTCAGGGATTTGGTGCCGACCGATGTCCCCATGGCGTTGGCCACGTCATTCGCGCCAATGCCCCAAGCCATCAAAAAGCCGAACAAGGCCGCCACGAGCACCAGAGTGGTGCCGTAATTCGCGATAATGTCCATTAGTAGTGTTTACCCAGTCAGTCGATTACGAACGAGCCAGCATCAGTTCCAGACGGGCGCCTACGCGCTCGGCCTGATCTGCCAGGTCACCTACCCATTCGAGGATCTTGTAAAGGAACATCACGTCGATCGGATTGTAATTGTGCTCAACCGCTTGCAGCTGTTGGCGCAGTCCGATCTGCATGGTGTCTGTATCGTCCTCGATCAGATCCAGCTGATGGATCATCTCGGCAACCATTTCCACTTCCCGTCCTTTGAAGCCGGTCTCGAGCAGCTCGTCGAGCTCCCCGATCGCTTTCTCGGCCTGAGCGGTCGCATCAATACAACGTTTGAGGTAAGCCATGAAATCCGTCCGCATTTCGGCGGGGAACTCCATGCGACGGCCAAGCATGCGGCCGGAGATATCCTTGGCACGGTTGGCAATCTTGTCTTGCTGGGTCAACAGCTCCAGCAGGTCGGTACGTGCAACCGGCAGGAACAGGCCGCGAGGCAGTTTCAGACGGATTTCACGCTTGAGGGTATCTGCCTCTTTTTCCAGTTGGGCGATCTGCTGCCGGATCTTCTCGGCATCTTCCCAACGGTCTTCGGCAACGGCGTCAAAGAAGGGAACCAACTGCTGGGAGCACTGGTGAACCTTGACGATATGCTTCTGCAGCGGCTTGATGGGGGACTTGGCAAAAAGCCCCAAAATAGTATTTACTGGCATGGCCAAACCTGTGTCGGTGAAAAAACACTCGATACGATTTTATGAGGCGCGCATGGTAACCGAACTGCGCCCTCAATTAAACCGCGAATTAATCTAGTCGTCTCGCGGGCATTATATCCCCGCGACCCGAATCCTGCCCCCCAAAGTTGCCTGCCAGCCCGGAATGACTATGCAAACTGAGATCGAGATAAAGTTTTTTGTCGCCCGCGACATTCAAGCCAAGTTATCCAACCTGCTGAATTCTCTTGAGATTAAAGAATCGTCACAACAGCAGCTCGGCAACGTCTATTTCGATACGCCGACCCTGGCTCTGCGCCAGCTGGATATGGGGCTGCGCATTCGCCGCTGCGACGCCTTCGCCGAGCAGACCATCAAATGCCGCGGCCAGGTGGTGGGCGGCCTGCACGCCAGACCCGAGTACAACGCTCCCGTGAGCGGCGATCTTCCGACCCTCTCGGCCTTTCCCGATGAGATTTGGCCGACCCTGACCGAGCGCGACCACATTCAGCAGCAGCTGGTCGCCCAATTTCGTACCGACTTCCTGCGCCGCCATTGGCTGATCGCCTTCGAGGGAGCCGAGATTGAGCTGGCCTGGGATCAGGGAGAGATAGTCGGCAGTCAGGGCAGCACCACCATCAACGAGCTGGAACTGGAGCTCAAATCCGGCGCGACCGCGGCGCTATTTGCACTGGCCCGGCGCCTTGCCAGGAGCGGCGGGCTGCGCCTCGGCGCCCAATCCAAGGCCCAGCGTGGCTATCGACTGGCTGGTCTTGGCAAACCGCTGGCCCTGCAGGCGCTGGTCGAACATGAAGGTATGGATGGCATAACGGGGGTAAGCGAGGGACTGCGCCACTGGCAGCATCACGAGCAGCTCTGGCTGGAGCATCTTCAGGATAAAGGCATTCAACAGCAGGCACTCGCGGCCCTGTGCCAGGGGATCGATCTGGTCGCCCGCGGTGCGGCCACGCTGCCACAACCCGCACCTTGGCTGCCAGCATTGAGCAACCTGCAAGCCCATCTGCAAGCCCAGTCGGGCGAGCAAAACGAGTGGCCTGCCGAGCTGGCCGATCTCTTCCTCTATCCGGCGTATGTCGAGTTGCAGCTGGCCATCGCCGCATGGCTGCATCACGCAACCTGAGTAGGGCGATGTCGTAAATACAAAGGCCAGAAACAAAACGGGTGAGCCTTGGCTCACCCGTTTTGCATTACAGCAGGTTGAGCTGCTGCATGGCGCTGCGAATGCGCTCGCGAGTCGCCTCCGACAGCGGCATCACCGGCAGGCGACACTCCTCGCTGCAGAAACCGAGCAGGGAAGCGGCATATTTGGCACCGGCCGGGCTCGGCTCGGCAAACATCGCCTGATGGAGCGGAATGAGCTGGTCTTGCAGCTCACGCGCTTCTTGCCACTTGCCAGCCAGCGTGAGGTTCTGCACCTCGGCCACCAGCTTGGGGGCCACGTTGGCGGTCACCGAGATACAGCCCTGACCACCGCCGATGTTGTAGGCCACAGCAGTGGCATCTTCACCGGATAGCCAGGCGAAGGGCTTTTTGATCAGCTGGCGCTCGGTCCAGGGGCGCGCCAGATCGCCAGTCGCGTCTTTCACCCCGGCAATACGCGGCAGCTCGGCCAGACGGGCCAGGGTCGCCGGTTGCACGTCAACGATGGCGCGCGGCGGAATGTTGTAGACGATGATCGGCTTGGCGGTGGCATCGTGTACCGCCTTGAAGTGGTGGTAGAGCCCCTCCTGATTGGGGCGGTTGTAGTAACCGGCCACATGCAAGGTGGCATCTGCGCCCACCCGCTCTGCATGGAGGGTGTACTCGATGGCCTCGACCGGATTGTTGGAGCCCGCTCCGGCAATCACCGGAATACGGCCAGCGACCTGTTTGACCACCAGCTCCACCACCCGGCAGTGCTCGTCGTGGGTCAGGGTCGGGCTCTCCCCCGTGGTCCCCACCGGCACAATGCCGTGAGTACCCTGCTCGATATGCCACTCAACCAGACGCAGCAGCGCCTCTTCATCCAGCTTTCCCTGTCGAAACGGGGTGATCAACGCAACGATTGAACCTTGAAACATGGGATCTCCTTCTCCTAAATGACGCGCATATGGCAATAAAAAACCCCGGTACGATGTGCGCAACCGGGGTTTGAAGCTTCTCAGGGATGAGAGGTTACGCGCGAACGTCGGCAGGCCCGAATTTCAGGCTTTTTTTGTGCTTTCGTTTCAACCCGTTGAACCGCATTTCGTCATCTCTGGTCAAAAAATGGTGTCTGGGCATATTTCGGGAACACGGCATAAATGTCAAGGCGAAAGGGGCTATGTATAATGGCCGCCCAAAATTGCGTGGAGAGACCCGATGAGCAGCCCAATCAGTGCCGTCAGCCAGATGCTGGAACGAAACCAAGCCCTCTTTGTCGGCAAGCGGCTACTTGTCTGCGGCGCACTGGAGGATGACTACCCCCGCCAGCTGGCGAGCCTGGCCCGGACCCTGACCGTCTTTACCACCGATTACTGCTACTACCGCAGCCAGCAGGCCGCCCTCGGCGAGGCTATCCTGTTCGACCACCAGCTAGGTGGTGCCCCCCGCTTCGATGCCCTGTTGCTGCTGATGCCCAAGGCCAAGGCCGAGGCACAATATCTGCTGGCCATGATGACCCCCTTGCTGGAAGCGGGTGCCGATCTCTTCCTCGCCGGTGAAAACCGCGGCGGCATCAATGGCGCCGACAAGCTACTGGCCCCCTATGGCGAAAAGCCGATCAAGCGCGATTCGGCCCGCCGCAGCTCGCTCTATCACGGTGAGCTCTGCAAACCGGTCGCCCCGTTCGATCTGGATAGCTGGTTTGGCCGCTATCAGTGCAAGGCGGGTGATACCGAACTGACCGTGCTGGCGCTTCCCGGTGTCTTCAGCGCCGCCGAGCTGGATCTCGGCACCCAGATGCTGCTGGCCGCCGTGCCACCGATGACGGGCGAATTGCTCGATTTCGGTTGTGGCGCCGGGGTGATTGGGTCTGTGCTGGCCAAGCGCAATCCGGATCTGCAGGTCAACATGGTGGATATCAGCGCGCTGGCGCTCGAATCGAGCCGCCGCACCCTGGCGATCAACGGTCTGCAGGGCAAGGTCACCGCTTCCGATGTCTATTCGGATATCTCCACCCGTTTCCAGCACATCGTCTCCAACCCACCATTCCATGCGGGTCTCAAAACCTTCTATGCGGCAACCGAGCAGTTCCTGACCAAGGCGCCGGAATTTTTGCTGCCAAATGGTTCGCTGACCATTGTTGCCAACGCCTTCTTGCGCTACCAGCCTATACTGGAGACACACTTCAAACGGACTGAAGTGATCAGCAGTGATGCCAAATTCAAGGTCTATCTGAGCAAAATGTAAATAAGTGTAAGCAGTACAATAAAACAGCTAGAGAGCGCCATCCGGCATCTGATAAGGTATTAAGCACACGATAAAAACCACCCCTTTAGGGGTGTTTTTATACCGAACATTGAAAACCTTTTCATGTTGTTAATTCAGGGAGAGAAATACGATGGCAGGCATTTTGACCATGATCCTGGCTGGTGGCGAAGGTACTCGCCTGCAGCCTCTGACCACTACCCGCAGCAAGCCTTCCGTCCCCTTTGGTGGCAGCTACCGGCTAATCGACTTTGTCCTCAACAACTTCGTCAACGCCGACTTTCTGCGCATCTATGTACTGACCCAATTCAAATCTCAGTCCCTCTACCTGCACATGAAGAAGGGCTGGAATATCGTCGGCATCACCGACCGCTTTATCGACCCTATCCCGGCACAGATGCGAATGGGCAAACGCTGGTATGACGGCACCGCCGATGCCATTTACCAGAACCTCGGCTTTATCGAGCGGGCCGAACCGGATCATGTCTGCATCTTCGGCTCCGACCACATCTACAAGATGGATGTGAGCCAGATGGTCACCTTCCACAAGCAGAAGAACGCCGCCATGACGGTCGCAGCCCTGCGCATGCCCATCGAAGAGGCGAGCGCCTTCGGGGTGATCGAGGTCGATACCGAAGGGCGGATGATCGGCTTTCAGGAAAAGCCGAAGCAGCCCAAGCACATTCCCGGCGATCCGACCCAGGCGCTGGTCTCCATGGGCAACTACATCTTCGAGACCGATGCACTCTGCCGCGAGTTGAAGCGGGATGCCGCCGAGGAGAACTCCAGCCACGACTTTGGCAAGGATGTGATCCCGAGCCTCTACCCGCGCGCCCCCGTCTATGTCTATGACTACAGCACCAACGTCATCCCCGGCGAGAAACCGCACGTCTACTGGCGGGATGTGGGCACCCTCGATTCTTATTGGCAAGCGCACATGGACCTGGTGGCCGACAATCCTCCCTTCTCCCTCTATAACCGCAAGTGGCCCCTGCACACCCACTATCCGGCGCTGCCACCGGCCACCTTCATCGACAGCGACGAGTGCAAGGTGAAGATCGCCAACTCGCTGATCTCCGCCGGTTGCTTCATTCAGGGCAGCCAGATCCAGCGCTCCATCCTTGGTTTCCGCTGCAATATCGGCGCGTGCAGCCATATCAGTGAATCCGTTCTGCTGGGGGATGAAGATTGGTGAAGGCTGCTCCATCCGGCGTGCCATCATTGATAAAAACGTTGAAATTGCGCCAGGCACCGTTATCGGTGAAAATCTGGACCACGATAGAGAGCGATTTACCGTATCCGAAGGCGGTATCGTGGTGGTACCTAAGGGAGCAAGAGTTGGCTATTAACCCACTGAAAATCCTGTTTGTTGCCTCGGAAGTTGAGGGGCTGGTCAAGACCGGGGGCCTGGCCGATGTCGCCAGAGCCCTGCCGATGTACCTGGCCCAGAAGGGACATGATGTCAGGATCATGCTGCCCTTCTACAAGACGATAAAGCGACGGGATGAGGCCAGACTGGTGGCGTCACGCTGGTTGCCAACCCACCCCGGGCTGCCGGATATCGGTTATCGCATCTACCAGATGGAGCTGGATGGCGTCTGCGTCTATCTGCTCGACTGCCCGCAATATTTCGATCGTCCCCAGCTCTACGCCGAGAACAATCAGGCCTATCCGGATAATGGCGAGCGCTTTGCCTTCTTCTCGGCCGCTGCCCTCCATGCCTGCGAGCAGCTCGGCTTTGCCCCGGATATCGCCCACTGCAATGACTGGCACACCGGCCTGCTGCCACTGCTGCTGAAAACCCGTCACGCCCACAACCCCTTCTTCCAGCAGACCCGCAGCGTGATCAGCATTCACAACGCGGCGTTTCAGGGGGTGTTTGGCCGCGAGCAGTTCTGGGCCATGCCCGAGATCGCCGACTACGAACGCCGCATCAACTACGACTACGGCCACGTCAATCTGCTCAAATGCGGGGTGCTCTACGCCGACAAGATCAATGCGGTCAGCCCCAACTATGCCCAGGAGCTGCTGACTCACCTCGGCGCCCACGGAATGGCGCATATCTTCCAGCAGCGGGCGGCGGATCTCTGCGGCATCCTCAACGGCTGCGACTACAAGGACTGGGATCCGGAGTTCGACGAATTCCTGCCTGCGACCTACAGCATCGACAACATGGCTGGCAAACAGATCTGCAAAGAAAGCCTGCAACAGGAGGCGGGGCTGGCCGTGGCAGACTTGCCCATCTACGGTATGGTTTGCCGCCTGACCGAGCAGAAGGGCGTTCCCCTGCTGCTCCCTGCGCTGGAGAAATTCCTCCACCATCAGGTACAAGTGGTGATCGTCGGCTCTGGCGATCCTGCGCTCGCCACGCAACTGCAAACCATGGCCCGGGATTATCCGGGCAAGCTCGCCTTCATCAACACTTATGACGATCGGCTGGCTCATCTGGTCGAAGCCGGTGCCGACTTCTTCCTGATGCCCTCTCTGTTCGAGCCTTGCGGCCTCAACCAGATGTATAGCCTCGCCTATGGCACCCTGCCACTGGTGCGGGCCGTGGGTGGTCTGAAAGATACCGTGGTGGATTGGGATGCCGATCCCGAGCATGCCACCGGCTTCTGCTTCAACGACCCGACAGCCGCCATCCTGCTCGATACCATGCGCCGCAGCCTGCTCTATTTCCTGCAGGACAAAGAGCGTTTTACCAAGGTACAGCGCAATGCCATGAGCACCCGCTTCAACTGGCCTGACTCAGTCACCCAGTATGAACGGATGTATCAGAGCGCATTGGGCCGTTACTGAACGCCAAACGTCAGCTGATTGCTGAAGTTTTGTACCCTTGGCGCCACTTTGGGCGCCAACAGCGAAAAAAGTCCCCTTTGGCTGTTGACGCTCCCCCAAAACTCTATAGAATCCCCCTCCGCAGTGATGCGAAGGTGGCGGAATTGGTAGACGCGCTAGCTTCAGGTGTTAGTGTCCCACGGATGTGAGGGTTCGAGTCCCTCTCTTCGCACCAATACTGCCATGCTGATTCAGCAGCATGTAAATCCAACTAGAAAACCCGAATGTGCGAAGGTGGCGGAATTGGTAGACGCGCTAGCTTCAGGTGTTAGTGCCCCACGGGTGTGAGGGTTCGAGTCCCTCTCTTCGCACCATGCTTCTCCAGACAGCATGTAAATCAAAACTGGTAACACAATGTGCGAAGGTGGCGGAATTGGTAGACGCGCTAGCTTCAGGTGTTAGTGTCCCACGGATGTGAGGGTTCGAGTCCCTCTCTTCGCACCATGCTTTATCCAGACAGCATGTAAATCCAGACTGGAAACCCGAATGTGCGAAGGTGGCGGAATTGGTAGACGCGCTAGCTTCAGGTGTTAGTGCCCCCCGGGTGTGAGGGTTCGAGTCCCTCTCTTCGCACCATGATTCTGACATGTAAAAACAGAGCGATGCGCTCCAACCGCATTTAAAAACCAGCTGGAAAAAATCAGTGTGCGAAGGTGGCGGAATTGGTAGACGCGCTAGCTTCAGGTGTTAGTGTCCCACGGATGTGAGGGTTCGAGTCCCTCTCTTCGCACCATTCATTACGCAAAAGGCCCATCACGAAAGTGATGGGCCTTTTGTTTTTACTCCTTGTTATGGCTATGCTTTTGACGACTCCCCGCTCATCGTCATGCCAAGGAACGCATATGATACTGGATACCGACATTCACAACTTTTACGAACATCTGGTGCTCAAGGAGATTGAGAAACAGGGGCTGCAGCAAAAGCTCAACAGCGATCAGATGGCCGACCTCTGCTGCCTTACCCTCAACCAGCTTCCGGCCCACTATATTCGCCACAATGTCGACATGATCTACTTCCTGACCGACGCCAAGCGTACCGAAATGGAGAAACTGGTGGTCGAATCGCTCAAGGTGGCACAGCAGAAGATCAAGCAGGCTCCCGTCAAAAGCTCATAACCATGGCTGCTGCCAGAGCAGGGTGACGATACCGGTCAACCCGGCCACTGGCAGCAAGATCAAGGCGGGGCGCAATCCGGGCTCCAGCATCACCCAGGCAGCCAGCAGAAAACCGGCACTCCAGGTGCCGTACTCTTTATCCTGACCCCATGCGAGTACGGCCACCGCCACCAGCAACATCATCCCCCGCAATATCCAGCGCATTGTTTTCTCCCCAACCAACAATTGATAATAATTATCATATTCATCTACTGGGGATGCAAGTGGCGTCACAGGCAAGCTTCGTATGTGACCCTTTGTGTCAACAGGCCGCTCAAAAACGGGTTATGAGATCAACTAATTTGTGATTTTTTCAATCAAATGTGCATTTTTGCCAATTTGATGGGGCTTTAACCCGCCGGGTTTGTGGTAGATTGCGGCCTCTTTTTGGGTTGCCTCCTCGGGATCGATGTATCCACAGGACGAGAGGGAGTGACCTTGGCGAGCAAGAGTTTAGGAAGTATCTATGCAAAACCAACAAAACCACATCCGACTACCGGGCATGGCACAGGTGTTTGCCTGTCTGGCCATTTTCCTGGCCCTGGCATTCTCGTTCACCAGCGTGCTCGATCTGCCGATCCAGCTGGCGTTGTTCATCGCCTGGTTCGTCATCATGGGGCTTGGCATCAAACTCGGCCACGATTACAAATCCCTGGAACAGGCAGCCGTTGACGGCGTTGCCAAGGGAATGGGGGCCATCCTGATCCTGGTCTCCGTCGGTGCTCTGGTCGGCACCTGGATTGCTGGTGGCATAGTCCCCAGCATCATCTACTTCGGCCTCAAGGTGATCCACCCGTCCATCTTCCTGCTGGCAACCCTGATCATCTGCTCCCTGACCTCGCTGGCCACCGGCACCTCCTGGGGCTCTGCCGCCACCGCCGGTATCGCTATGATGGGGATCGGCCACAGTCTCGGCGTGCCTGCGCCGCTGGTAGCCGGTGCCGTGCTCTCCGGCGTCTACTTCGGTGACAAGCTCTCTCCGCTCTCCGACTCAGTAGTGCTGGCTTCGACCATGTCCAACGTCGACGTGGTGGAGCATATCAAGGGGATGCTGCCTATCAGCCTGCTCTCTTATGTCATCACCGCCGTGCTATTCACCGTGGTGGGCATGCAATACTCAGGCAATGTCAGTCTGGAGCAGGTCAATCTGGTGATGGAGGCGCTCGACAACCAGTTCAACATTACCCCACTGGCCATAGTGCCGGTGGTACTGGTACTGGGCCTGTTGGCCAATCGCAAGCCCGCCTTCCCGGTGATCAGCTTCGGCGCCCTGCTTGGCCTGATCTGGGCCATCGCCTTCCAGGGCATGGATCCGGTCAAGGCAATGCACTCGGCTTATAGTCCGTTTGCCATCACCTCCGGCATCGATTTTATCGACAACATTCTCGGGCGCGGCGGCATGGAGTCCATGCTGGGCTCGGTCGCGGTCATCATCTTCGGTCTCGGGTTTGGCGGCCTGCTGGAGAAGGTCGGTATTCTGGAAGTGATCGCCAGCGCCTTCGAGAAGCGCATCAATAGCGTCGGCAGCCTGACCAGCCACACCATCGGCACCGCGTTTCTGGCCAACGTGTTTGGCTCGGCCATGTATGTGTCGCTGATCCTGACCCCCAAGATCATGGCCAAAAACTACGACCGACTGGGACTGGCGCGCAAGAACCTCTCTCGCAACGCCGAGTTTGGCGGCACCCTCACCTGCGGCATGGTGCCCTGGAGCGATAACGGCATCTTCATGGCCGGGGTGCTGGGGGTGGCAACCCTCGACTACCTGCCCTATATGTGGCTGAGCTTCACCTGCATCATTGTGACCATCGCCCTCGCCTACATGGGCAAGGCGGTGAACAGGGTTCCACTGGTAGCGGCAGCAAGCTCCCGCTAAGCCATCCTGCAAACAACAAAGGCGCCATCGAGGCGCCTTTGTTGTTTCAGAGAAATGCTGTTTGATGGAGCGCACTGAGCACCACAAACAAAAACAGCCCTCGTTGCCGAGAGCCGTTTCATCAGACCGATACGCCGATCAGATGGAGAAGCTGGAGCCACAGCCACAGGTCGTGGTGGCATTGGGGTTGGTCACGGTAAAGCGTGAACCTTCCAGACCCTCGGTGTAATCCACACTGCCGCCTACCAGATATTGCAGGCTCATGGGATCGATCACCATGGTGACGCCATTCTTCTCGACCACGGTATCGCCGTCGTTGATCTTCTCATCAAAGGTAAAGCCATACTGGAAACCAGAGCAGCCCCCACCCGTGATATAGACCCGCAGCTTGAGCTCCGGATTCTCTTCTTCGGTGATCAGGTTCTTCACCTTGTTGGCCGCCGCATCCGTCATCTGGATGGGCAGCGGGGCTTCTGCTACTGCACTCATTACTGACCTCACAACCATTAGATCCACAAACATGGAAACCGCGAAATTATCCAATACCCGACCATTCAGTTCAAGTATTCACCACGTTTAACCTGCAGCGGGCACCGGAGCAGGCGGTGCGGCGACCAGCGGCTTGATCACCTCGCCCCACTCAACCAGAAGCTCTTGCGCCGGTTGCCTGCCATCCTTGTTGATGGTGACACGGATTCGATCCGGCACAAAGCCTTCCGGCAACTGCCAGTTCCCTTCCAGCAGCTGGAAATAACGCAGGGCATAACGCCACTCGCTCACCTTCATCCCGAGATCGCGACCGGTCAGCGTCTTCGGCTTGTCAGCCAGACTCCCCTCGACCCGGATCTGCACCTGCCCACGAAACAGCTCCCGCTTCTTGGCGGGCTGGGTCAGGGCGAGACGATAGTGGTAGCGACCGGGAATGCTGGTCTCCTGCAGAGTCAGGTTGTCGATCACCACCCCAACCTGCTCGCCAGTCGGGCGCATGATCCGCTCGAAAAAGGCCAGCTGGCGCTTGAGCTCCTGCACCTGCGCCTCCTGACTCTTCAGGGTGGTCTGCAGCTGCTCGAAGGCTGCTCGCTGGGTGGCGAGCTGGGTATCCTTGAGACCGAGATCAGTCTTGAGCTGGCTGATGGCATTGCTCTGGCGATCCAGCGTCTCCTGCTGAACCCCCAGCAAGCTGCTTTGCGCCAGATCCTGATGGTTGCCGGCAAAATAACCGGCCAGACCACCTACTGCGAACACCACCAATAACTTCAATAGGTTGGACATAGCCCTCTTTCCCGTTATTTGCCTCACAGCTGCAACTGCGACCTCCTTTCACTATACCGCCCTAACCGAAGTCACAGGCGGTGATGGTGAAAATTAACTGGTGGCCACACTGCCATCACCCCGCTTTTGACGCGCGGCAAGCCGTAAAGTTCGCTCAAGGATCTGGGAATAGATAGGACGACCGCCCAGCGCTTGCGCCACAAGAGTGGCTCCCATGGTGGTGATCATCATCGGCAGGATCAGCTGGTAGTTGTCGGTCATCTCGGTGACCAGCACGATACCCGTGATGGGCGCTCGCACCGTCGCGGCAAACAACGCTCCCATGCCGGCAATGGCAAAGGCACCGGGCTCGATACCAAGCTCCGGAAAAGCCGCGTGGAACAAATGACCAAACACCACGCCAAACAGGGTGCCAAGGGCCAGGGTCGGCGCAAACACCCCGCCGGGCGCGCCGGAGCAGAAGCAGATCAGGGTTGCCACCAGACGGATGGAGAAGATAAGGAACAGGGTCGCCATCGCATACTCGCCCCCCATCAGATGAGGAATGAGCTCAGTGCCGCCGCCCGTTACCGAGGGGGCAAACAGCGACAGCACGCCGAAAGTACCGGCAACCAGCATACCGATGGCCACAAAACGGTGGCGCTTGTTCTGGTGCAGCGCCAGATAGCCATCCTGACAGGCCAGCACCAGCTTGTTGAAGACAAAGCCCAATACGCCGAAGGTGGCCCCCATAAAGAGGAACAGCCAGAGCGCCTCGAGGGCTGGCGCATCGTAGTGCGGTAGCGTGATCACCGCCCCTTGCCCCTTCATGTTTTGCAGCATCAGGGTCGCCATGATGGCGGAGATGCCCACCGCCTTGATGGCCAGGAAGGAGTAGCGAAACTGCGGCCGCATCTCCTCCATCACGAACAGGATGCCCGCCAACGGCGCATTGAAGGCCGCTGCCAGACCTCCCGCCGCACCGGCGGCCAACAGGGCATGGCCATGCTCCTTGGGCAACCGGAAGATATCCGCCACCATCTTGCCGAGGTTGCCGCCGATCTGTACCGAAGGTCCCTCCCGCCCCAGCACCATGCCGGAGCTCAGGGTACAGATGCCGCCGAAGAATTTGACCGGCAACACTCGCCACCACCGCACCGGGCGCAGATCGTCCATCGCCCCCTCGATCTCGGGAATGCCGGAACCACCCGCTTCCGGGGCAAAGGTATGAGTGAGGAAGTAGCCGACAAATCCCAACAAGGCGCTGAAGCCAAAGCCGAGCAGACCGAGCTGCCACCAGGGGCGGTCGGCCAGCAAGGCGATGCGTTGTTCTGCCAGCCAGTGGACACCAGATTCGAACAGACCGCACACCAGTCCGGCCAGGGTACCGACCAGCGCCGCCAGCAACAGAACCAGCAAGGGCATCTTGTCTTGCCGGATAATGCGGGAAAGCGGCCCCCGCGAAGAGGTATCGGCTTCAGAGGAGAGAGCTTGTTGCGCCATCTTGTTACACCAACTTGGAAAAACCATATCGTCAGCTAGCTGAGATCAGGATCACCCGGCGCGTTGCTCGGCTGCCCAGGGCTGGGGCTTTCTGCTATAGTCGGCCCGTTAAATTTTTGTCACGGGAGCAGACCGAGAGTCCGGGTGGCGAGAGCGCAAAGCATACTCCTGATGCTCCGGCCTGCCGAGTCTCAATCGGCTGCAATCCCTTGTGTGACGACCAAAATCCCATTAAGGATGATCCATGTCAAAATCAGATCAGCTGTTTGAACAGGCCCGCCAGACCATTCCGGGTGGCGTCAACTCACCGGTCCGCGCCTTCAATGGGGTCGGCGGCACGCCCCGCTTCATCGATCACGCCGATGGCGCCTATCTCTATGATGTGGATGGTCAGGCCTACGTGGATTACATCGGCTCCTGGGGCCCCATGCTGCTGGGTCACAACCACCCGGCCATCAAGGCCGCCGTCATCAAGGCCGTTGAGAAGGGGCTGAGCTACGGTGCGCCGACCGAGATCGAAGTGCTGATGGCCGAGAAAGTCCGCCAGATCGTCCCCTCCATGGAGCAGGTTCGGATGGTCAACTCCGGCACCGAAGCCACCATGAGCGCCATTCGTCTGGCCCGTGGCTACACCGGCCGCGACAAGATCGTCAAATTCGAGGGCTGCTACCACGGCCACGCCGACTCCCTGCTGGTCAAGGCAGGCTCCGGCGCCCTGACCCTGGGTCAGCCCAACAGCCCGGGCGTTCCGGCCGATTTCGCCAAGCACACCCTGACCTGCGTCTTCAACGATCTGGATTCGGTGCGTGAAGCCTTCACCCAGTACGGCGGCGAGATCGCCTGTATCATCGTCGAGCCGGTCGCAGGCAACATGAACTGCATCCCGCCGGTCCCCGGCTTCCTGGAAGGGCTGCGCGCCATCTGCGACGAGTTTGGCGCCCTGCTGATCCTGGACGAGGTGATGACCGGCTTCCGCGTCTCCCTGCGCGGTGCCCAGGGCCACTACAACATCGACCCGGATCTCACCACCCTCGGCAAGATCATCGGTGCCGGCATGCCGGTCGGCGCCTTCGGCGGCAAGAAGAAGGTAATGCAGCACATCGCCCCGACCGGCCCCGTCTATCAGGCTGGTACTCTCTCCGGCAACCCGGTGGCCATGGCTGCCGGCCTCACCATGCTGGATCTGCTGCTGGAGCCGGGTCTCTATGAGCAGCTGAGCGCCAAGACTGCCCGTGTTGCAGAAGGGCTGAAAGCCGCCGCCGCCAAACACGGCATCCCGCTCGCCATCAACTATGTGGGTGGTATGTTCGGCTTCTTCTTCACAGAGGAGCCCGAAATCACCCGCTACGAGCAGGTCACTCGCTGCGATATGGAACGCTTCAAGCGCTTCTATCACCTGATGCTGGAAGAGGGCGTCTATCTGGCGCCGAGCGCCTACGAGGCAGGCTTCCTGTCGCTGGCTCACGGCGACAAGGAGATTGAACACACTCTGGCCGCCGCCGAGCGTAGCTTCGCCAAGCTGGCCGGCTAAATCGCCGCTGGTTGTCGCAAAGGGCCCGTCATGGGCCCTTTTCTATTACAGAGACTCCATCACCACACAGGGCGGCAATACGCCCATTTCTGGTGCATTACCCCCTCGTCATCCACCGATTTGTCATTCTCTGGTGCAACTTACCCCGCCATCCCTGTCATAAAGCAGGCCCACTATTTGCACATTCACCACAAGAGCCCACGTCACCGAGGTCCATATGGCAGAGATGAGCCCCATCGATGTGCTGCGGCGCTATCAGGAGTATCAGGAGGAGTTGACCCCGCTACTGCAGGGGCTGCTCAGAGCCCCCCTTGCCTCGCTCAAGGGGTATCCCTTTGTGGTCAGCATTGACCACTATCAGGGGCCGATGTGCATCCAGCATGCGGCACCGGCGGCCCATAACCGGCTACACCTTATCGTGCAGGGGCAAGGACGGGAGATCACCGTCTGTCTGAATCAGCTGATTGGCTGGTTGATGGGAGACAGGGAGCGCCGCCGCGCCATGCCCTGGTTCAAGGCGGTCTATGTGGTGCTCAGCATGGCGCTGTTTCTCATCGTCGCGACGCTCATCTGGCACGGGCTGGAACAGCTCTACCAGCTATTGTGCGGCGAGCAGCAGAACCAGCTCGGCGCCTTTAGCGCCATCATCTTCCTGACACTGGCACTGGCGGTGTTCGATCTGGGCAAGACCATTCTGGAAGAGGAGGTACTGCTGCATAAGGATATCTTCCGCCACAGCGCCATTCGCCGCACCATCACCCGCTTTATCGCCGCCATTCTGATCGCGGTCTCCATCGAGGGGCTGTTGCTGCTGTTCAAAGGCTCGCTCGGCCAGAGCGAGCTGCTCTGGCCAGCGGTCGGAGTGATGGGGTGTGCGGTGGGTTTGCTGCTGGCGCTTGGCCTCTATGTTTTTCTGGGGGCCAAGGCCGAAGCGGCACTGGTACAGGCTAGCCTGCGCTCTCCACCGCCAGTTGCACAGGGGAGCGGCGCGCCGCCCGCCAGGAGGCGTACATGGTCCAGGAGGTATAGATGACGATAAAGGCAACCAGCCACTTCAGCATCTCCATATCCATGGATTTGACCAGCATGGCGGCCAGCACCACACCGATGGGGCCAAAGATGGCTACCGCCAGCACCGCCTTGGCATCGAATGCCCCTTTGCGGATAAAGGTGCCTGCGGAGAAAACGCTAAGCACGGCGGTGGAGCCCATCATGATGGGAAACGCTGCCAGCGGATTCATCCCCAGCAGATAAACCAGCGTCATGCAGGGAGCAAACAGGCCGATACCGACATTCATCAGCACTCCGAAGATGAAATTGCCAAGCAGGGCGATCGCCAGCTTGTAGCCGCTGAGCCCCATCGCATCGCCGCCTACAGGGAAAAGCCCCAGCAGACCGGCAAAGATAAGCCCTGCGACGACCAGTAAGGAGATAGCCATCACCAACCGGATGGTCTGCCGATCAAACGAGGCCACATGACGAGCGCCCCAGGCAGCGCCTGCTGCGGCGGCCATCATCATGCTGATCAGCGTCAGCGGCTCCACCGCTACTGCGCCGACGAAGATCAGCGACTGAGTCACGGTCGGCAGCACACACTGCCCATTGAGGGTCCCCGGCAGTACTCGATCATCGATCAGCTTGAACTGCTTGTAGCAGGCGGTCTTTACCGCAAAGCTGCCCACCCCCAGGGTATCGAGAAAGTTGGCAACCCCACCGATCAACGCCACCGGCCAGAAGGGGGTCGCCTCAAAGGATCCACTCTGCTTCTTCCGCCAGCAAGCTTGCACCAGCATAAAGACAAATACGAGGCCTCCGGCTATAAAAACCAGCCGTAAAATATCAACTAACATAGGGGTTTCTCCTGCAACGGGCGGCGATTCTAAGGCAAGCAGCAGAAAAAATCTTGACCGGAATTAAGCAATGCTCACGACACACCTCTGCGAGGCGAAATATTTATCAATAGACTCCGAACGACTCTGCTAATACTTGTTACTGAGGCCAATAGGCCGGGTCCTGAGCACGTTGTTATGGTCCTTTCGCGACGACCACTTGTGCCAAAGGACATAATAAAAAGAGGGCCGGTAGTGATACCGACCCTCTTTCTGTATCTGGCCGGGGCGCTGGGCCCTCGACCATGACAACTGCCTATTGAATGCTCTTGCCGGCACGCACGTCCTTGATAAACCCCTTCAGGCTAGCCAGGTCACGGGGGGCACCGCGCAAGATCTGATCACCGATGATGAAGGCCGGGGTACCGGAGATACCGAGCGCTTCAGCCAGCGCACGGTTGGTACCGAGGTTCTGGTCAATGCTGCCATCCTTGATCTTGGCTTCCACCTTGCTCCAGTCCACACCGGCCGCCACTGCCAACTGCTTGACCTGCGCTTCATCTGCGAGCGGGCCCTGATGGGTATAGAGCTTCTCGTGGAACGCCTGGTATTTGTCAGGCTGACCCAGCTGGACCGCCAACGCAGCACGGGCTGCGAAGTAGGAGGACTCGCTCAGAATGGGGAACTGCTTGTAGATGTAACGGATATCTTTATCTTCCGCCATCAGCTGCTTGACCAGCGGATGGGCCCGCTTGCAGTAACCGCAGTTGTAATCGAAAAACTCCACAATGGTCAGCGACGCCTTCGGATTCCCCATCTCGGGATCCTGATTGGCATAAAGCTGCTTGGAGTGAGCCTTGATCAGCGCCTTGTCACTCTCGGCCTGCTGGCTCTCCTGCTTGGCACGCAGGGCATTGGACATCTCGACCAGGATCTCGGGGTTCTTGACCAGATAGTCGCGAACGATTTGTTCGACATCGCTTTTGGTCAGCTCGCTTGCATGTACCGGCGTCGCCAGCAGGGTCACACCAGCCAGTGCGCAAAACAGGGCATTTTTAATAGTCATAACGTTATCTTGCAGAGGATATGATAGAGGCCACTATAGTGGTTGAGTCTGTTTTCAAGTCAAGCTATCTGGCCAAAAAAGCGCTTGATACGCTCTGATTGCCACTTTTTCATGTCATTTAGCGCAATTAACCAGCAATCGAACCGGACGGGGATTTACAAGCCGGATCAGCATGGTAATATTCGCCGCACTGCTGCGGAGGGGTGGCAGAGCGGCTGAATGCACCGGTCTTGAAAACCGGCGATGGGCGACCATCCGTGGGTTCAAATCCCACCTCCTCCGCCATCTATATAGCCCAACTGATTGATTCGGTTGGGCTTTTTTGTGTCTGTAATTTTTGGTATGCCAGTGAGTATGCCATTAGGTGTTGGCTGTCTTACCCCTTGCTAGCACTCCCTTGGACAGGTCGTTGCCACGACTTCCTCAATTTACCCAAAACAAGAGAGGGTATATGGCCCTCTCTTGTTATCTATTTTACTAGGCTGTGTTCTCAAAATGCTGGTTTTCTGTCCACCAATAATTCCCGTAAGTAACGAAGTAGATTGGCCCCTTGAAGATCCAGACACTTCGCCCCTCTTAACTTAAGAGGTAGTCTTGGAACTATGTTCAGTACTAGTCGCAACGAGAAGATGGTCGAAGTGTTAACAGGGGCTGAGCGCCGTCGACGCCGGACTCCGCAGGAAAAGATCTCCATCGTGCAGCAGACCTTTGAGCCCGGAATGACCGTCTCTCATGTCGCTCGCTTGCACGACGTCAACGCCAACCAGCTTTTCAAATGGCGTAAGCAATTCCAGGAAGGGTCTCTCACGGCGATCACCGCCGGTGAGGATGTTGTTCCAGCCTCCGAGTTGGCTGCTGCCATCAAGCAGATCCGAGAGCTCCAGCGTCTGCTCGGGAAGAAGACCATGGAGAACGAGATCCTCAAAGAAGCCGTGGAGTATGGTCGAGCAAAAAAATGGATTGCGCATGCGCCCTTGTTGCCGGGGGACGACGATTAAGTGCTGTGAGCCAGGCCCTTAATGTATCGCGTGCGCAGCTATCCGTTCGTGTTCATCGAAAACCAGGTTGGCAAGATGGTCGTCATCATCGCCAGCATGATGATGCTGCCTTACTTGGCCGGATCATGGAAGCGATGGCTGAGCTTCCCTCCTATGGGTATCGCCGAGTCTGGGCGCTGTTACGGCGTCAGTCAGAGGCAACACGACAGCCTGTGGTAAACGCCAAACGGGTATATCGCGTTATGCGCGATCATGGCCTGCTGCTGGAAAGAAAACCGGCGGCACCATTGGCCCAGCAGGCACATAAGGGGCGTGTTGCCGTCAAAGAGAGCAATCGACGTTGGTGCTCAGATGGCTTCGAGTTTCGCTGCGATAACGGTGAAAAACTACGAGTCACGTTCGCCATGGACTGCTGTGACAGGGAAACCTTGGACTGGGCTGCCAGTACCGGGGGTTACGACAGTGACACAGTGCAAGATGTCATGCTGAGGTCTGTCGAACGACGCTTCGGGGATGCGTTGCCGGCATCACCGGTGGAGTGGCTGACTGATAATGGCTCGGCGTATCGCGCCCATGAGACCCGCGCGTTTGCACGAGAAATCGGGTTGGAGCCCAGAACGACTGCGGTGAGAAGCCCACAGAGCAACGGTATAGCGGAGAGCTTCGTCAAGACGATGAAGCGAGACTATATCGAGATGATGCCGAAACCAGATAGCCGAACAGCGGTAGGCAACTTGGCCATCGCGTTTGAGCATTATAACGAACACCACCCGCACAGCGCCTTGGGATACCGTTCACCTCGGGAATTTCTGCGCAGTCGGGTATCACAACCCTAAGCGGGAAAAAGTGTCTGGATCTATGGGGTCAAATCCAGTTCTATTGAAATGCAGCACCATCAGGTTCATGAAATCAAACATAACCTGGAGTTTGTCCAAGTCATGTTGATTGGTGCTGGCGCTGTCTTCACCCACTAGATGTGTGGCAAGGCCTTTGACCATTCGCTTCACCATGATGGTCAGTGCATCAATGCTTTTCAGTTCTTGAAGCCGATGCTGGCGGCCGTCTCTGAGTCCAAAAGCGTCATACATAAATGTCACGAACTCATCCAGGCTGTGGCTATCTGGTATCGGCATGGCGGTTGTTGGCTGTGGCACGTTTTTCATTCCTCTGCACATTTTCTGCGTTTTGGATTTTCCTTCCTCGCTATCTTGCACCTGTCCAATCTGCAAAGGGAAAGGCAAGCAGCATCCAGGCCGACCATAGCATGACCTTTCCCTCTGCAGGAGCGGTCGAGAAGAGGACGACGGAGTTAGCGCCATATCTCTGCACATTTTCGGCGTTTTCATATTTTGGTTGCCGTTAACCTGCACCCATTCCAAACCAAAGAGGAGATAGATCATGAACTTACAAGACAAGGGGCACTACTGGGATCGTGAGACGCTGCGTCGAGTCGTGCGCATCAAGGAACTCACTCGCATTGTGGGGCTGTCTCGTTCGACGATCTACAACAAGCTGAATCCCAAATCGAAGGGCTACGACCCCGAGTTTCCCAAGCCATTGCGCTTGGGGGCTTCCTCGGTGGGGTGGTTGCTCTCGTCGGTAGACCAATGGCTCATTTCACGTATCCACTAATACACCCGTCTAACAACAAAGGAGACCGAACAATGCAAACGCTCAACCTGATAGGCGAATTTCCTGTGCATGCGCTTGATGAGCACCTGCAAGGAGTCATACGCCAGATCCACATGCAGACTCAAGCCCCGGTAGGGCTGATTGCCTCGTCGGTATTGGGGGCAATGGGACTTGCCTGCCAAGACTTGGTCGATGTCAGCCCTAAAGCGGGCCTTATTCACCCGGTATCACTGTTCTTTATTACCAAGGCTGACTCTGGTGAGCGCAAAACGGCCGTGGACGAGTTGGTCATGAAGCCCTTTCGCACACGGGAACAACTTGCCGAGCAGCATTACCGTGATGAGCTTGAAAAGCACACTATCAATCTCAGTGTCTGGCAAACAGAACAAAAAGCACACAAGGCCGCGTTGAACAAAGCCATTTTGGAGCAAGGCGATACCTCGACACTCAAACAGGCCTTGCGAGACGTGGAGGCCGCCAAGCCCTCCCTTCCCTTGAACCAAAAGTGGCTGCTCAATGATGTGACGAGCGCAGCCATCAAACATGCCATTGACGCCTATGGTCGTTCTATTGGCGTGTTTTCGGATGAAGCAGCACATCTTTTTTCAAGTGACTTCATGCGCGAGACGTCAGTATTGAACTCGTTGTGGGGCGCAAAGCCGATTTCAGCTATGCGCGTGTCGACTCAAGGGGCGACGACGATCGGTGATTACCGTTTTAGCCTTTCCCTGATGGTCCAGGGCCAGCTGTTTGAGCGGTTTCTCGACCGTCAAGGAGAGCAGGCTCGCGAGTCTGGTTTTTTTGCCCGCTGTTTGTTGTGTGAACCGAGCTCCACGCAAGGCTCGCGATTTATGATTGCTGAGTTACCGACAAATGATGTTGGTGCCCAATACCATGCGCTTTATCTGAGTAACTTCCATCTGAAGGTTGAGAAATTGCTTGATTGTGCACGGTCACGCCGCGAGGCCGGGAAGCCGCGGGTATGTTTGACGCTTTCACCAGAAGCGCGTGCCAAATGGTTCGAGATGGCGAACCTCATCGAAGGTAAGATTGGTGTCATGGGCGTATGGCGCGAGTTCCGGGACTTTGCCTCGAAATTCATGGAGCATGTCTCGCGGATAGCCGCAGTCTTGCACACCTTTACGGCGAGCGGTCAGGTGATCTCTGACGTAACCATGCATGCCGCAATCCTGATCGTTGAGTGGTATTTCCAGCATTTCATCCAACAGTTTAAAGCGCGTTCAGTACCGGATGACATACACCAGGTGAATGAACTTGATCGCTGGCTGGGCGAGAACCTGCACCGCAGCGTGAACGGTGTCTTCCAGAAAAATGACGTTCGCCAACAGTGTCCAAATTGCATCCGCAATACAGCAAAACTTGATCGGGCATTAAATACGCTTGTTTTGCGCGGAGCTGTTGAGATATTCAGCGAAAAGGGAAAGGGGAAAAATAAACACTACATTACATATATCCAACCATATCAACGCCGGTTGGTAATCTAACTTCAGAGTGACCACATGAGAAAAGTCGACGGTATTCTCGGGCACTTTAACGAGAAAGTTGTGAGAAACCTCTCGGAATATAGATGGCGTTAAATTCGGTATATGTTATACCCCAAATAAACAAAATCAGAAACACCAAAAATATACCAAATTACAAGTGCATCCAAACACAAGCCATACACCGAGAAACATCTGCTCTCACAACACAAAAACAACCGAATTACCATATCCATTTAAATTGGCATATTGGTAATACATGACTAAATAATGGCATGGGGTAGTCTATGCCATTGCAAGGAGGTTTCATGGAATGTCCAAATTACAACAACCTGCTTAAGTTGGAATTTAATAACCTGCTAGCAGAAGCGCAGCGCTGTTATGGTGGGATATCTTCCCGCCACCTCAAAAAGAGCCTGGATGTGGTTCAATCGGCCATTGCCACATTTGGGCGAGTATTCGCTTTGCGCGTTGACCTTCGTTGTGCGAATGATGCAATTGACGAGCGATGTGATATGCCACTGTGCTTTCAGCGTAATGATCAAAAGGTGATCACCCGCTTTATAGCTGCACTGAACAGCCGCATTAAGGCAGACTTACAACGTAAAGGAAAGTCTGGTAAACCAGACTATCCATTGTATATCTGGGTCCGAGAGCGTGATACCAGCAAGTATGCACACTATCATCTGGTGTTGTTCTTCAATAAAGATATCTATGGATATTTGGGGTGCTATCAAAATTCGGATGGCGAGAATATGGGAACCAGGATACAGAAGGCTTGGTGGGGGGGATTTTGTTTATATCGCGTCAATGATGTTACTTCCGCAATACAAGGTATCGGCAGCTGCGCGTGGTGGTATGGTGATGCCGTATTGGCTCGGGCCAAATGAGAGCGACTATTGGCGTAAATAAGGCTGTACCTGAGTTTGTGGTGGCGTGAAAGTGGGTTTATGGGAGGGGCGGGGCTTGCGTTTTCGCAAGCCCTGTTTTTTGTGGGGCAGGTCTAACGTACTGTTTTTGCACGATTTTTATCAAACCATTATGTGATTAGGTGGGAAATAATAGTTAATAACGGGCTGTCTGGGTGTGCTTCTGCGATATTTATTGGGCAAGGTATACGACGGGAGCCCACCGGGGGTGCCAGCATGCTGGGGCTGCGTAGCAATCGCGCTATCGGGTCAGTGTTTATTGAATTACCAAGGCAGTTTAGGGGTATAGGGGTAATTTCAATATCGACATCGAAGGGCACTCAGAAGGGCACTCAAGTTAAGCCTTGTTTAAACGCGGTAATTATATAAAACCAGAAAACCAGAGGTATTTCTAGTGAAAAAGACACTTATCGTCGCCATGGTATCGCAGGTGCTGTTTGCGGGCGTTGCTCACGCTGATGAAGGATGGAAGGAAGGTCCCTTTGATGGCAAGCTGGATTTCGCTGGCGTCATTGTGGACAAAACCCCAGCATGGGAATGGCAAATCCCGACGGACTCCCAAGAAAAAGCGAAGAAAGATTTCGACGTGGATGTCAAAGAAGCTTATCGCAGCAAAGACGATGATGAGAAATTGGTGTGGGACCTCGCAGCACGCGGCCCACTCCCCTTTCTGCAAGGTCGTCTAACCCCTCTGCTGAGTCACGGTCAAGTGGGCGTTACCCCTGAAATCACTGTCGCCGGTAACGTAGTCGACTGGGCAACCCCGGCTATGTCGATCACCATTGATGCAAACGGAAAAACCAAGAGTTCCGGCTCAGACACCCAAGGGCAGTTGTCCATGATATTTCATCTAGGCGCAGCAACCGCCTCCTATATCCCCGACGTGAGTGGCCGTCCACTGTTATCCCAGCGGTACGACTCCACATCCCGCGAGTCGATCACCGCCAAAAATCTCACCGACTTAGCCGCGGTACAGCAAAAACACCCCGGCGTCGAACTCAACGTATCAACCGGCTCATCCCCATATGAGGTGATCGCGGACGTATCCTCCCCAACCCGCGAAGATATCTCCGCGGCCGTTGCCACCGAGCTGACCCACTTCAAACTTACCTTTGCTCAGGCTGAGCTGCCGGAATCTTGGACTGCGTCCCTGCCGGTAACTGTGACCATGAAGTAAGTGCGTCAAAAAAGGTGTCTTGCCAATGATACCATCGGGTGAGGTAACTCATCGTACGAATTGCCCGCTGTTTGGCGGGCAATTTTCGTACTTGCTCTAAAAGCCGATTGAGTTTCCTGTGATGGTTGTGTTGCGCTCTGGGCGCAACGCTTTGGCAGCCTTGCTGGGTAAACCAAAAGCCCATCCAGTCAAATCCTTTGGCGATGTGGCCAATAAAGGTTTTATTTGGGTGTTGGCTAAAGCCAAGCGCTGCCAAGAAGCCATTGAGTTGTTTGACTGCGCGCTTTAAGTGCCACCGGGTTCTGGTCAGGATAATGAAATCATCCATGTACCGAATGTAATGACACTGGCTGTTTTGCGCGAAATAACAGTCGACGTGATAGAGGTGAAAGGCGGCCAATAAGGGGCTAAGGGATGAGCTGCGTGCGATGCCATGGTGAGGCGTATGAAAATTGCCGCCTTGCTCCACGCTGTAATGCAAAAATTGGCTTAGTAAATTCAGCACGGTACTCCTCCTTTTCCCATTCACGGTACTCCTCCTTTTCCCATTGTTGGCATTCTTGGTTGGATTTGGCACCTTCTGGCTGATGGGTCGCAGCAATACCCCCGCAGAAGAGTTGAAACGGGCTCTGGCGCAGCAGGAATTTATTCCATACCTGCAACCTGTGATGACCGGTGATGATGAGCGGTTGCATGGCTGTGAGGTGTTAATGCGCTGGCAGCACCCAAGGCAGGGGATGATCTCACCGGATCGTTTCATTTCGTTGGCAGAAGACAGCGGCCTGATTGTGCCTATGACCAGGCAGTTGATGGCCCAGGTACGTGACTATTTTTCCCCCCAAGTCAGTAAACTACCTGTTGGATTTCATTTCAGTTTCAATATTTGCGCCAGTCACTGTAAGGATCTCAGTCTGGTGGCCGATTGTCGGGCTTTTATCCACGCATTCAAGGATAACCCCATCAAGTTAGTGCTGGAGCTGACTGAGCGGGATCTGATTGTAGCGGATGAGGTAACCGACAAACTGTTTGCCGAACTTCACCAGTTGGGAGTGATGATCGCCATCGACGACTTTGGTACCGGTCACTCCAGCCTCACCTATCTGCAGCAGTTCCAGGTTGATGTACTCAAGATTGATCAGAGTTTTGTCGGCATGATAAGCACTGATGCACTCTCTAGCCACATTGTTGAAAACGTGATTGATCTAGCGAGCAGGCTGGACTTACAACTGGTGGCAGAGGGGGTCGAAAATCAGGCTCAAGCGGATTATCTGAAAGTGCGCAATGTTGACTACCTGCAAGGATATTTCTATGGGCGACCTGTCCCGATGAAGGAGTTCAGCAAGCGCTTGTAGATCGCCCATAAAAATTTAAGATAAAATAGTAAAATCATTACCGAATACAGCTCACACCATCGCGCTCAATCGGACCTCTTGGATCGAACCATATATGATCTGGAGTGGAGACTAAGAAGTAAGCGCCAAGTTTATGATCGGGCCCTCACCTGACTTCCTCATCTAAAATAAACGAGGCCATACCGATAGGGTGTGGCCTATTTATTTTCTGATTCAGTTGCTCAATTCATGACTACTCTCATCGCTAGCGAATGCTAAATATTCAGCAATAATCTGTCATATGGCAGAAGCTGCCTCTAATTGGATTGAGCCCCTGTGGCGCATCATCATCTCTCACGACCAGACCTAATGTTTTGGATTCTTGCATCCAAATGGTCAGGTCAACGCAAAGGCATCATGTTCGCCAATCCCAGCATGGGTCAGATTGGGCTGATGTTCTTGAGCATAATGAACTGAGTAACCGCTTCTATCTTGAATGTTTCTGAATAACGCTGAGGGGTCATAACACCTCCAATTGTTGTCTCATTTTAAGGCTGT
Organism: Aeromonas sp. 102P; assembly: GCF_051920345.1. Lineage (NCBI taxonomy): Bacteria > Pseudomonadati > Pseudomonadota > Gammaproteobacteria > Aeromonadales > Aeromonadaceae > Aeromonas > Aeromonas sp. 102P. Next base: position 4,651,011 of record NZ_JBQBCZ010000001.1, read on the forward strand.
GAGGTTTCTAGGGAACTGCGGCGATTCAAGAGGCGAACTCGGTAATGCCGCATCCAATATTGCCATTACCTCTTCCTTGCATCCCATCTCAATGGTTGCATGTACAGTTATTAGTTCTAGGTTAGGATTTGGCTCTTCTCGAAGACGAACAGCTACACTATCAAACGCATATTCTGGCCTTTGTAATAGTACACTATTGGCAAGCAAACTACTGACAACATATCTCCCAAGTTAAACCCAGCCAATCTAAGACTGCGCTGGGTCGGGAAACCATCATACTCCTAAATATTAAGCCTCTTTACTTGAGCATCTACATAACTGAGATGAGCACGCATTTCACTTTCTGCTAAATCAGGGTTATGTTGCGCCAAGGCATTAACAATACGGTAATGATGCTCATAACTTTGTTCTCTTAACTCCGATGACGATAATTTGCTACGAGCTTTAATAAGCCAGTTAATGAAACTTTCATACATGGAAGAAATAATCGGGGCTTTCAGGCAATCAATAATTGCTGAGTGGAAATTCACGTCGTTTTTTGCAAATAGAACAGGGTCATTTATCTCAGCTTTAGTTTTTTTTAGTATAATATGCAGCTGCTTAAGTTCAGCGTCAGAAATATTAATAGCAGCCTCTCTGACAATGGCGATTTCAAATAGTTGGCGAATACGTTCAAATTGTTGACGTTCATCATCTTGAGAAAGAAGTGATAATGCAATTCCTGATAGGTGTCCAGTAAATGTATGAATGCCAGGTGTTGATACCTTTGCTTTTTCACCACTATTTATTTCAGCCAAACCTTTCTGTTGGAGTTTTTGAAGGGCTTCTCGTACAGATGGTCGACCTACTTGGAACATTTCCATTAATTCGCGTTCGGATGGGAAATAGTCACCTTCTTGTAGAGACCCATTCGCAATCAACCGTTCCAATTCTTCACATACATGATCAGAAAGCTTCTGTTTTTTCAGCGGTTGTATGTGATGTACATCAAAATTCATACAATTAATCTCCCGATTATTGGGGGTTGCAGTTGTTGGAATGATGCGTTCTGGTGGTTCTGTGAGCGTCTTCACAGAACCCCTTGCTGGTATAACAGCATACTAGTTACACACCTTTGTCGCAATCTAACTTAAAGAGCAAGGAACAACGATGAACGTAGATCTACGTGGCCTATATGCTGCAACATTAACCCCTTTCATGGCAGATGAAACCATTAGTTTTGAGGATTTGGCTAGTCTCATCGAATATAACAATACTAGCGCTCTTGATGGCCTTTATGTCGGTGGTTCCACGGCTGAGGCCTTCCTGTGCTCCACTGAAGAACGGGTCGATCTGCTGCGCATGGTTGCTGAGTTAGCATCCGAGCGTTTGACTTTGATAGCCCACGTTGGCGACATCAGTACCCGTAAAAGCGAAACTATTGCTCGTGCTGCAGGCGACCTGCCATACCAAGCTATTAGTGCTGTGACTCCGTTCTACTACCCTGTCGGTTTCCAGGAGCTAAAGCGCCATTACTCCGATTTAATTCATGCAGCCGGAAAACCCATGGTCGTTTACAATTTCCCCGGGTTCTCCGGTTCCAACCTGTCTACCGCTCAGATTGCAGAACTGTTGGAGATCGACGGCGTCATAGCACTCAAACAAACCAGCGCGAATCTCTATCAGATGGAGCAGATCACTCGTGCCAAACCTGAGCACGTAGTTTTTAATGGATTTGATGAGATTCTTGCCTCTGGTCTGGTTGCTGGTGCACAAGGTGGTATTGGCTCAACCTACAACATTCAGGCCGACCGCATCGCGGCTATCAATACCGCCATCCGGTGTGGTGATGTTGAAAAAGCGCAGCGTCTGCAACGTGAAGCCAACGTAGTTATTGATGCTCTAGTGGAGGCTGGCGTTATCCCTGGTCTGAAGTATGTCCTGAAGGCCAAAGGTGTTCTCAAAAGTGATGTTTGTCGTCGCCCAATTAACGCAATCTCAAGTAAGAATAAGTCCAAGTTGGATGCACTGCTCGAGGCAGGCCTATGTTAATCGGTTTGGACATCGGTGGCACCAAGATTGAAGGGGTTCTGATGAACCCCGAGCTTGAAATCCTTCGTCGTCTACGTGTTGATACACCAAAAACTGGTTATCAAGATTTTCTATGCCAAGTTCAAGAAGTAATTAATGAACTTAGCCAACTTCAGAAAATAAAGTCTATCGGGGTCGGTTGCTGTGGTTCAGTGGACTCCCGTACGGGGTTGATACAAGGTGCTAACATTGGTTATTTAAACGGCAATCCGTTCCTTAAGGATTTCCAAAAGGAGTATTCTGTTCCAGTGGCTGTTTCCAATGATGCAAATTGCCTTGCTATTTCTGAGTACAGCTCTGGAGCAGCGAAGGAAGCCGTAGCATCCTGCCTCGCTGTTATCATAGGGACTGGGGTCGGTGGTGGAATAATTGTCAACGACACAGTAATAGAAGGTATCAATGGCTTAGGTGGAGAGATCGGCCATAATCCACTACCTGGGTTTAGTCCGGACATTGATGGTCCTCCAGTGAAATGTTATTGTGGCTCGATGAATTGTATTGAGTCATTCTGTTCCGGGACTGGTTTTGAAAGAACCTGGTCACAAAAATACCCCGCAATAAAGTCAAAAGAAATTTTCGAAAGAGCGGAACAAGGAGATTATTGTGCAATAACTCATGTTGAGTTGTACTGTGATCAGCTTGCCCGAGTTATTGCCTCTCTCGTAAATATAATTGACCCAGAAATTGTGGTATTGGGTGGGGGAATGTCAAATCAGGAAAGTATCTATCCGATACTTAATAAGCGTATAGGTTATTACACCTTTAGAAAGGGAGTAATAGTTTCTATAGTCCAAGCAAAAAATGGTGACAGCAGCGGAGTCATTGGTGCTGCAATATTGCCAGAAATAAAAGGTATCCTGTAATGAAAAAAATATCTATTATCGCTGCTGCATTAGCTGCTCTGACTTCCATTGGTGCTAACGCCCTTACCCTGCGTCTGGCTGATACAATGCCAAGTGGGTTACCAAACTCAGAGGGGGTGGCCTTCTTCGCTAAAAAGGTCAAAGAATACTCTAATGGAGAAATAGAAGTAAAAATTTTCGCAAATGGGATTTTGGGTTCCGAGCGCGAAAACGTTGAACAGCTTAATCAGGGGGCCTTAGACATGGCCCGTGTTGGTGCTGCTACTTTAGACAGTTTCACCCCAGCTGTTCAAGCTATCACTTTACCCTATATGTTTGAAACCACCGATCACCTAATCCGTTCAATGGATGGTAAAGCGGGTGAGTTGCTATTCGCGAATCTGGAAAAAGATGGTATCTATCCAATTAACTACATGGTGATTGGCCCACGCTCCTTCTATACCAAAAACAAACCGATAAATACCCCTGATGATCTCAAAGGTATGAAGATCCGTGTTATGAATTCTAAGATGGCAATGAAAACTGTCAAGCTAATGGGAGGAGCTCCGACTCCACTTCCTATGGGTGATGTATTCACTGCGATGGATCAAGGTGTTATTGATGGTGCAGAGAATGCTCCTCAATCTCTGATCGAGCACCGCCATGGTGAAGTTGCAAAATACTACTCCTTTGATGAACACTTTAATTACCCTGAGTTCATTTTGATTAGTAAAGTGGCTATGTCCAAGCTGACTCCAGAACAAATTAATATTCTTAAAAAGGCCGGTAAAGAAGCGACCGTTTATGAAATCGGTTTGGCAAAGGCCGCTATTGATGAATCAGTGAAACAATCAGAAGGCAGGGTAACATTCAATCAAGTTGATAAAGCGTTGTTCAAGGAAAAAGTCCAGCCTCTTTATGAAGAGGTAATTAAAGATAACCCAGGCGCTAAAGAAATGATCGAGTTGGTTCAGCAAGAAAAGTCATAATGAATGAGTAATGGGCTCATTCATGAGCCCATTTCAATTGAGATAAATCATGAAGAAAATTATTAATAAAATTATGGAAGTGATGCTGGGTTCAATATTCATCATCATGCTCTGTATGACTATCTGGCAAATTTTTTCCAGATTCATTCTTAATGACCCGAGTTCATTTACTGAAGAAATATTACGTTTTTCCATCATTTGGCTTGTTATTTTGGGTTCCAGTTATGCAACTCTGAATGATCTACATTTTGGTATGACACTTGTTAGTAACTCTCTAACAGGAATTAAGGAAAAAATTACTAAGCTTTTTACCCTTGTCGTTACTCTAGCTTTCAATATCGGTATTTTTGTTGTCGGTGGTTATATCACAGCGAAAAATAACATGGGGCAGACATCACCAATATTAGAACTGTCCATTGGGATGATCTATATGGTGTTTGTTATTTCAGGTGTAATGAGTGCAGTTATTATTATATTAAAAGTTATCGAAACGATTTTTAAAAAGGTAGAATGCTGATGGATATCGCTCAACAAGCAATTCTGATGCTCTTAGGGGTCTTCTTTGTTCTATTGATCTCTGGAACACCGATTGCAATCGTTATGGTTTTAGCGGCATTAGTATCTATTATGCCATTTATTCCACTTGACAGCTCTATTTTTATCGCCAGCCAAAAAATATTTGCAGGGCTGGATAGCTTCGCGCTTATTGCATTGCCATTTTTTATCTTTGCGGGGAATCTGATGAACCGCTCTGGAGTGGCAATCAAACTGATCGAGTTTTCCAAGCTGTTAGTTGGCTTCATTCCTGGGGCTCTAGCCCTGACCAACATCTTGGGGAACATGATTTTTGGTGCTATCAGTGGGTGGCTATTGCCTCAGCAACTGCAATGGGAAGCACTCTTGGAAGTTATCAGCGAAAAGAAGGATATGACCCAGCATTTGCAGCAGCAACAAATATAGCATCTGCACCAACAGGTATGCTAATCCCACCATCAGGCCTATTTATTATCCTATCTTTAGTTTCAGGTTCTTCTATATCAGCCCTGTTCATGGCTGGCTATCTACCTGGAATATTGATGGGTATTGCCTGTATGTTGGTTGCAACCTACTACGCTAAAAAAAATAATTACCCAGTAACCAATTTTCCTGGATGGAAAGCTGCTGTACGAATTACTCTAGAAGCTATCCCAGTCTTAAGTATGGTAATTGTGGTAATGGGGGGGATATTGTCTGGAATTTTCACTGCAACTGAAGCAAGTGCTGTTGCATCGCTTTATTCCATAATTCTAGCCTTGTGCTACCGAAACAATACGATTCAGGATTACTGGCAAGTTGTTATTGATACAGTCCGTGGCTCTATACCTGTACTTTTCATGATTGCAGCTTCCGGTATTATGTCCTGGTCCTTTGCATTTACTGGTATTCCTGATCTGGTTAGTGAATTCTTGGGTGCTATACCAAACCCAATTTTGGTTCTACTATTGATTAATATCATGCTGCTATTTATCGGTACTTTCATGGATGCAGCTCCAGCAGTACTTATTTTTACACCTATTTTGTTACCGGTAGCAAAGGCTATGGGGATTGATCCAATCCATTTTGGTGTAATTATGGTATTGAACCTCAGTATAGGCATTATAACACCTCCTGTTGGCACTTTATTGTTTGCTGGTTCAGCCGTCGGTGGCGTTCCTGTCGAAGCTGTGATCAAAAAACTTATCCCATATTTCGTTGCACTCTTTGTGGTTCTGATGCTGGTGACTTTTATTCCTAGTCTCAGTATGTGGCTTCCGCAACTATTTGGTCTTGTTTAAGGATATGTATAAATGAAAAAATGTATAATTAAAGGTATCATCAACAAGATCTCTGAAAATATTCAGTATATCGGAACCGATAATCCAAAGATAGGTAACCCCGATTTTACTTGGAACTTCTGTGAGCCTGGGTATTGGGTGGCTGGTTTCTATGTAGGAGAGCTGTGGGCTGCATACATGCTGACAGGTGAGCAGAGATTCGCTAACCAAGCTCGTGCTCGTTATCCATTCTTTAAGAACTTATTAAATGAACCTGAGCTAATAAATCATGACTTAGGATTCTTGTTTAGTTTGTCTGCTGTTGCAGATTACAAATTGACGGGTAATACCGAAGCTCGTGAGCTTGGCTTACGCGCGGCTGAAGCACTCAGAGCACAGTTTCAGCAGGTAGGGGAATTCATTCAAGCATGGCCTCTTACAAAACATAATCTCGAAAGACGAAATGAACTTGCAGCTGGACGGATGTTAATTGATAGTTTCGAAAATATGGCGTTGTTATTTTGGGCTGCAGAAGAAACAGGTATAAAAAGCTTTTACAATGTAGCAAGAGCTCACTCTATAACAGCTGTGCGATATCTTATTAGAGATGATGGTTCTACTTTCCATACTTTTAAATTTGATCCTGCGACTCAAGCGCCTATATGTGGCGAAACTATGCAAGGCTATAGTGATGACTCGGCATGGTCTCGTGGTCATGCGTGGGCAATTCATGGATTGTCACAAATATATCGATATACCCATGAACAATTATTTTTGGATGCGGCTCGTGTTCTTGCCGACTACGCACTAGAACATTTGAATGATGATGGGCTCTGTCCATGGGACTATCTCGACCCGACTGAGGGGCGAACAATAATTGATTCGTCTGCTTGTGCAATTACATGTGCGGGCTTAGCTGCTTTGGGTGCCTTAGACCCTATCCACGGTTCTAGATATACCGAGGCCGCCACAGATTTATTTAATTCACTTACACAAAAATGTTCATTGTTAAATGAGCCCACGGCGCAGGGGTTATTAGATTACGGCGCATATTTTGTAAGGCGTGGAGATATACGAGCCATGCTTCCATATGGTGATTACTTTTATTTAGAGGCAGCTGTTCGCTTGCAAGGAAAACATGATCTGTTCTGGTAAGGAAGTGAAATGATTATTTCAGATATCAATCGATTAGATAATTTACCGCACCTGAGGACAGTGCTTCAGGATGTTATAAGTATAGATCTTATAAATTTATCAAGTGGAGAACATCTATTAGAGGGACAAGACCTATTTCTTAATCGAGTCTCAACAACAAGCCGAAAAATGACTGGGAGCAAATCTGAGATTCATCGGGATTATATAGATATACATCTATTACTTTCTGGAAAAGAAACTCTAGGTTATTGTGTGAAACCAGCAACAGAAGCGTTCATGAGTAACTCGGCATTTAATAATGATTGTGAGTTGGTAGAAGAGTTAGTTGATGAGCAATTTCTCACTCTTAATGAGAAACAGTTTGTTATATTCTATCCTGGTGTATGGCATCGTCCAATGTTAACTATCGATAAAATATCGCCTATAGAAAAAGTAGTCATTAAAATTCATAAAAACTATATTAAAAAGTAAGTGCGTTACATTAAATTATATAAAAGTAATCATCTGTTGGCATGGAATTAAGTGCCACCTGTAAAACATAATCTTATATATCATATCAACACGCAGACACTAATTATTACTTGCCTGGTGAGCTGACGTTTAATTATTTGAAAAAATACACTATCTACTCTACCCTACATTAAGGATAGCAAATGAATAAAAAAATATGCCTACTCACTCTTGGATGCATTAGTTTCGGTGCTCTTGCATCAAATGGTATAGGAAATCCAGAGCAAAGAGGAGAATGGATTTTTAAAAATGGAATGAGCAACTCTGAAGCCGATGTACCAAATTATGCCTGTTACAGAATACCTGCAATTGTAAAACTCAATAATGGTGAGCTACTTGCCTTTTCGGAAGCTCGTCAGAATAGTTGTTCTGACCATGATAAAAATATAGATATTGTTATGCGTAAAAGAGATCTTTCTGGAAATTGGGGGCCTGTCACTATTGTGGCGGATCATGGTGGAAAAGTAACTAGAAATCCAGCCCCAGTTGTCGATGACCAAGGGCGTATCCATCTCGTATATAATGTAAACTATGATGCTAACAATCCGGATAGCGAGGCAGCTATAAGTGAAAGTCTTATTAACCAAGATAACAATCGTTATCGAGCGAGTGTATATTATATTCGAAGTTCAGATAATGGAGAAAGTTGGACTGATTATTCTGCTACCCCACAAAATATAGATGCAACTGTACACCCATATTCGGATAAAAAAACCTATCAAGATGGACTCTGGTCGTGGTACGCGATGACTCCAGGTCATGCTTTAAAGCTTAAAAATGGAAATCTTTTTTTTCCAGCAAATCATGCTGAATACAAGCATGGTCTTCCTGATGGTATTTCAAGATACTATTCACATGCAATTACATTAGATCCGAAAAATGATCTATTTTCATTGAATGCTACTGTTGGGCCTGATACTAATGAAGTCATGGCTGAGCAATTAGACAATGGTTGGCTCTACATGAATATGCGTAATAACCATCGCTCGATTGGCGCATTTCGTGCTGTAACATACAGTAAAGATGGTGGTGAAAATTGGATGGGTACAGAATATGATCACATTCCAAAAACAGGGAGTAGTAATTTCTGGCGAGATATTGGGTATGATTCAACACTGATCTCACCGAAAGTTCAGTCTTCAATATTGCGTTACTCTTCAGATAAAGATGAAACTGGGGTCTCTCGTCTATTATTCTCTAACCCTGCTAATACGTCAGTTCGTAAAAATGGGACATTAAGGATAAGTTATGATGAGGGTAAAAGTTGGTCTCATGCTTTCCAGTATGAACCAGGGGCATCTCAATATAGTGATTTGGTTGTAAATAGAAACAACTCGATTGGCATTTTATATGAAAAAGGAAGTATAGCTCATGATGGAATTTATTATCTAGAGACTAACTTAGAGATGATTACAGGTTCAAAAGATGCCTATATTCCAACAGTTGTTAGCCAAAATTATTCTGATGGAAAAATTCCTAGTGTAAATTTAATTAGTGAGCCTCATCAATCAACTCTAGACCCTCAAGGCGATGACATAACAGTCGCAATAACCTTTGAATTAAGTGCTGACGCAGATGCCAAAAAGACACAGTTCTTGGCTCGTAAAGGTAATGCCTTATCACGTGATCCAGGTTGGGGGCTCTTTATTGAAAATGGAAATATTATATTTAGAACAGCAGATGATAACAAACGTTATGGTGTCAAAGCCACACTTCCTTCTCCTCTTGGTGTAGGAAAGCATACAGTTACGGTCTATATTAAGAGTTCTGTAGATGATCATGAAAGAACAATGAGAATGTTTTTTGATGGAGAACAAATGACTACAACTAAAATATATGAGGCATTGCCATTAGGCTCAGTTATCGCAACAAACAATCCACTTGTGATTGCTGGTTCAGATAATCATCATCCACTGAATGGGAAAATATTTGGGTATCAAGTATACGATATCAGCCTACGTGATGAAACCATTCGTAACTATGCAATTTCTTATTTGAAAGACTATGATTTTTCTAGTTTTTTCAATAACCCGGAGAATAATAACTTTGAGTTGTTCTTTAAAAATTAGGTTGATGTTAATTGCTAGTTGTTAAATTAGGCATGCACCATAACTAGCACTTATATTTTTAATGCTTATTTAAATTGTTTGATAAGTAAGCTCTAACCATAAATGATATAGATAGGTTTGTTTGTCGTATAAATACATATGTAGTTTTGTTTTTACCGATGAGTTGTGCAGGCCTATTTTACTGAGAATGAAAACCTATTGGTTTATTCATAGCAGTGCTCCATGGGATAGTTTTATCTATGGAGCGCTAGTTATTTATTAACGTAACTTTACCACTGCTCATCCCAGGCTGAGTCATGCTTATATTAACAGCTTTCTGTAGTGGTTTAATCATCCCAGACACTGTTTTAGGTGATACAGATCTGTACAGATCTAGTTATCACCTGACACCGGCCTCAAACCGGTGTCTTGTTTACGCTACTTTAGTGCGTACTTCCTTCGGTATCAATTTCAGACCCTTCTTGAACATACTGTAGGGGTTTGACCCTCCATCATCCTACCCTGATGTGGCGCTGGGTGTTGTAGTGCTATAGGTAGCTATCAAGGTCTGTATGGCTCTGCCCTGCCGACTCATACCAGGTCGTTCTCTCCTTGATACGGAAGTGTTCACCCAGCAAAGTTCGATGTAAAGCCGTTGCTCTGCGGCCAGCGCATCTTGCCGTAGATAAGCATGGCTTTGCGGGCAGAACTCCGGTGCAGAAGGATAAAGCTGTCATCACCGCAACGCGGTGACCAGAGGCACCATAAGGGGCGGCCACTGGTACGTGTAACCCGAGTGCATACCTATGCCTGGCTCTCACTGGCTGCCACAGGAGGGATGCCGGAAGCAGTGAAGGCCCATGACGAGCTGGAAGCGGTAATGAACAAGCCGGAAGTAAAGCAGGCCAGAAGGTGTCGGAGCACTGATTTGGCAAAATGACATCAACAGTCACGAAAAGCTAAAAAAAGAACATAGAGGAAAGCGGCCAAATGGCCGCTTTCCTCTTATGCGGTTGGTAAATTATCAGTCACAAATTTAGCCCAGGCATCCATCATGGGCCGACGTTGATCCAGCAAGTCAGTACGGTGGTATGCAGCTTCGACCTTGTTCTGAACTGTATGAGCTAACGCTCGTTCAGCGAGCTCCCGCGCATAGCCCTGCTCGCTGCACCAGTCTCGAAAGCTGGAACGAAAGCCATGAGCAGTTGCCATTCGGCTAGGAGTACAGCTCGCAGCTTTTGCTCTTCTCAGAAACATCGTCAGCACTGTGTCTGAGAGTGGTACCTGGTCTCTGGGAGAAGGGAATACCAACTCGTCATGTAATCCCCTTAACCCCTTCAGGATTTCGACGGCACGAAGAGATAACGGAACACGATGTTGTTGCTTGGCTTTCATACGCTCGGCTGGTAGGGTCCAGATCTTCGCTTCCAAGTCTACTTCTGACCACGTCATGGCTCTGACTTCACCTGAGCGGCATGCTGTCAGGATCAAGTACTCCAGCATTGAGCGGGTTACATCGTATTGTTGCGCTGTTCTCAGGTGTTTTTGCACAAATGCAGGGATATCACGCCAGGGCATCGCAGGCTGATGCTCTACTCGCACTGACTTGCTTGGCTGAGCCGGTAGTAAATGGTTCACCACATCCACAGGGTTTGCAGAGGTATAGCCATGAGCCCATGCCCAAGCCATAACGGCGTGTAGCCGCTGCTTAACACGGCTTGCTGTTTCCGGGATCGTCAGCCATATCGGTTGCAAAACGGAAGCGATATGGGCTGGGGTGATGGTATCAATGGAGATAGAGCCAATTGTAGGAAAGGCATATTGCTCCAATGTGGTAATCCATTGTTTACCGTGTTTGGGGTTCTTCCAGCCTGGTAACAAGCTTTCGTAAACCAGTCTGGCAGATGCTTCCAAGGTCGGGATCTTCGGCTTGTTCTGCTCCTGCCGCCGGACCTCTAGCGGATCCAAATTATTCGCCAGCTGTTCCCGCATTGCCTGTGCGTCTCGAGCTGCGTCGGCGATGGAGAGCTCGGGGTAAGTCCCGAGGCCAGCATTACGCCGTTTCTTCGTCAGTGGGCTGACATAGCGGAATACCCACTTACCTCTACCTTTGACGGTAGAAGGGTGTAGCGTCAAGCCTGTAACCCCACCGTGAGCAAGGGGTTTATCTTTCGGCTTGATGCTACGAGCTTTGGTATCGGTGAGGATCGCCATCAGGTAACCTCCTTGAGAATTGAATATGCCACACAGTATGCCACCAGGCATGCGCAGTGGTAATATGTGATTGGGATGGACTGGACAGTGTTTGTCTCTAATTTGCTGATAATAAATGGTTTATTGGATTGGTGTGGAGTTGATTGGACTTTGTTGCGGCGGGCACCTCCTCCGCCATTTATACCGAGCCTATGCAACCATGTTGCGTGGGCTTTTTGTTTGCCTGCAATTTGCCACTCCTCATAGATCTCAACACATTAGTCTTCTTCAACTCCTTTTTTGATCTTCTCACCTGCGGGCTCAACAGCTGCCACAAGATCACCTATCAACATCTAACCTCTGCGTTCCTGCGAGCATCCCTTCCCATTTCCTTATTGCCCCAAACAACAACGACCCAACGCAGCGACCACGGCTCCAGCATGTTGGTACCGCCAATAACCCCTCTTCGGAATACAGTCAGGGCCGGTTAACACAGTCATAGAAAAGCAGGGACTATGGAGCCGCGGCTTAAAAAGAGGGGACGGCTAACTCAGGAAGCCTAGACCCCAAGCTAGAGAGCATGACGTATAGGCGATCATGGGATTCACGGGTTATGGCGATGCCAGCCCTGCCATACAGAGCAATGGCTTTACATGAAGAAAGAGTAAAAGCGTAACATCAGGCTATTCGTTGAACAGAAAGACAACAGCGAGTAACAATAAAAACAGAAGAAAGGAATAAGTCAGGTCAAATATCAGACGATTCAATAAATTGCAGGCAATAAAAAACCCCGCTCGATGAGCGGGGTTTCTTGTATTGGGTGCCTGGCAGTGTCCTACTCTCGCATGGCGAATGCCACACTACCATCGGCGCTACCGCGTTTCACTTCTGAGTTCGGCATGGGATCAGGTGGTTCCACGGCGCTATGGCCGCCAGGCAAAATCTTCAATCTGAGAAAGCTGACGTGAGTAGTGATGTTGCGCTTGGCTTGTCACTATCACTGAATTAGTAGTTCTTCGATTTGCTACAAGCCTTAGAACACTTCTTGGGTGTTGTATGGTTAAGCCTCACGGGTAATTAGTATGGGTTAGCTCAACACGTCGCCGCGCTTACACACCCCACCTATCAACGTTGTGGTCTCCAACGGCCCTTTAGGACCCTCAAGGGGTCAGGGATGACTCATCTCAGGGCTCGCTTCCCGCTTAGATGCTTTCAGCGGTTATCGATTCCGAACTTAGCTACCGGGCAGTGCCACTGGCGTGACAACCCGAACACCAGAGGTTCGTTCACTCCGGTCCTCTCGTACTAGGAGCAACTCCCTTCAATCATCCAACGCCCACGGCAGATAGGGACCGAACTGTCTCACGACGTTCTGAACCCAGCTCGCGTACCACTTTAAATGGCGAACAGCCATACCCTTGGGACCGACTTCAGCCCCAGGATGTGATGAGCCGACATCGAGGTGCCAAACACCGCCGTCGATATGAACTCTTGGGCGGTATCAGCCTGTTATCCCCGGAGTACCTTTTATCCGTTGAGCGATGGCCCTTCCATTCAGAACCACCGGATCACTATGACCTACTTTCGTACCTGCTCGACCTGTCCGTCTCGCAGTTAAGCTGGCTTATGCCATTGCACTAACCTCCTGATGTCCGACCAGGATTAGCCAACCTTCGTGCTCCTCCGTTACTCTTTGGGAGGAGACCGCCCCAGTCAAACTACCCACCAGGCACTGTCCGCGAGCCCGATTCAGGGCCCTGCGTTAGAACATCAAACATACAAGGGTGGTATTTCAAGGACGGCTCCAGCGCAACTGGCGTCACGCCTTCAAAGCCTCCCACCTATCCTACACATGTAGGTTCAATGTTCAGTGCCAAGCTGTAGTAAAGGTTCACGGGGTCTTTCCGTCTAGCCGCGGGTACACCGCATCTTCACGGCGAATTCGATTTCACTGAGTCTCGGGTGGAGACAGCATGGCCATGGTTACACCATTCGTGCAGGTCGGAACTTACCCGACAAGGAATTTCGCTACCTTAGGACCGTTATAGTTACGGCCGCCGTTTACCGGGGCTTCGATCAAGAGCTTCGCTTGCGCTAACCCCATCAATTAACCTTCCGGCACCGGGCAGGTGTCACACCCTATACGTCCACTTTCGTGTTTGCAGAGTGCTGTGTTTTTGATAAACAGTCCCAGCCATCTGGTCACTGCGACTCCCGACAGCTCCATCCGCAAGGGACTTCACCATCAAGAGCGAACCTTCTCCCGAAGTTACGGTTCTATTTTGCCTAGTTCCTTCACCCGAGTTCTCTCAAGCGCCTTGGTATTCTCTACCCGACCACCTGTGTCGGTTTGGGGTACGATGACTTGTAATCTGAAGCTTAGAGGCTTT
>NZ_JBQBCZ010000001.1:4670000-4692504 GCF_051920345.1 Aeromonas sp. 102P
CCTTGCGGCACATAGCGCGGGTCTGCCCATCACACTTTCGATAGCCAGTCACCTGCTCAGCGCAGGCTGCATGGGCACCATGATCCTGGGCATGATTGCGCGAGTCTCTCTCGGCCATAGCGGTCGAGCCTTGCAGGTAGGACGCAGGGTCACTGGCGCATTCGCCCTGGTTATCGCTGCCGCCACAGTGCGGGTGGCGATTCCGCTCTTCTGGCCTGCTTATACACTGCATGGCTGGAACCTCAGCGCGCTTGCCTGGATCGCTGCCTATGGTCTGTTTGTCTGGGTCTATACCCCGATACTGATCCGCCCCAGAGCAGATGGTCGACCGGGTTGATGACTGCGGAACATGTTCAGGGTGTTGCCACCGGATAGTGGATGAGGTTGTGGAAGATCGCCGGGGCTATGCCCAGATTGCGATAACCGTGTGGACGGTCGGCAGCACAACGCACCGCCTCCCCTTGCTCCAGTGAGCGCCACTCCCCTTCCACCAGCACCTCCATCATGCCGCTGATGACGATGACATGCTCGGTCACTCCCGGCTCATGAGGCTCGGATTCACGCTGGTAACCCGGCAACAGGGTCAGCTCAAGCAACTCGAAACCAAACCGGTTTTCATAAGGGAAGAGCGGTGCCACTTGCATGCCCTCTCCCGCTGGCTGCTGGCGAATGGCATCGGCGGTGCGATAGAGCACCTCTGCCTGCGCAGCGGGTATGGGCTCAATGAAACTGGAAAAGGAGACTCGAAACCCGGTGGCTATCTTCCACAGCGTCGCCACCGTTGGGCTGGACTCTCCCCGCTCAATCTGCCCCAGCATCGCCTTGCTGACACCCGTTTCGCGCGCGGCGGCATCCAGGCTCCAGCCGCGCTCGCTGCGCAGCCCCTTCAGTCGAGCAGCCAGATGCTGACTCATCTCTTGCATAACTGCCTCTTTATTACTCTTGCACGATGCACCTTGTGCGCTATAGCGCACAGCGATATAGTCAAAGCTGTATTGTACGTAATAACGCACAGCGCGTCACAACGCCAAGAGGAAGAGTCATGCCCTTCGCCATCCCCCATCTGGTCGCAGGCTTTATCGCCGTGATGGTCGGCTACACCAGCTCCGTCATCCTGATCATCCAGGCCGCCACGGCAGCGGGTGCTGATACTGCCCAAGTCGCCTCCTGGCTCTGGACGCTGGGGATCGGCATGGGGGTGAGCTGCATCGGCCTCTCTCTCTATTACCGCATACCCATACTAACCGCCTGGTCCACACCGGGCGCGGCACTGCTGATCACCACGCTGGGCAACTTCACTCTGGCGGAAGCCATCAGCGCCTTTGTGATCTCGTCCCTGCTGATCACTCTGTGTGGCATTAGCGGCTGGTTCGACCGTTTGATGAAACATATCCCGGCTCCACTGGCCGCCGCCATGCTCGCTGGCGTGCTGCTCAGATTCGGATTGGATCTGTTCAAGGTCGCCCCGCAAGATCCCTTGCTGCTTGGCACCCTGCTGCTGGCCTTCCTGCTGGGTCGTCATCTCTGGCCCCGCTATACCATGGTGTTGGTACTGGGAGTGGGGATGCTGATCTGCAGCGTGCGGGGGGATTTGCAAATGGGCACCCTTCACTGGCAACTCGCCAGCCCGGTCTGGACATGGCCAGCCTTCTCCCTTGATGCTCTGTTTGGTATCGCGCTGCCGTTGTTCATTGTCACCATGACATCGCAAAACATGCCGGGGATTGCCATCTTGCGAGCCCATGGCTATCAGCCTGCCACCTCCTCGCTGATCAGCTGGACTGGCCTGACTGGCCTGCTGCTCGCCCCTTTTGGCGGTTATGCCTTCAATCTGGCCGCCATCACTGCCGCCATTTGCATGGGCAAAGAGGTCGACCCGGATACCAAGCGCCGCTGGCCTGCTGCGGTTTGGGCGGGTTGCTTTTATCTTGTGACCGGCTGCTTCGGCGCAACCGTCGCGGCCCTGTTTAGCGCCTTTCCGGCAGCCCTTGTCACCTGCGTCGCCGGATTGGCCCTGCTAGGTACCATCGGCAGCAGCCTGCACTCTGCCTTGCAACAGGATGAAGCGCGAGAAGCTGCGCTGCTCACTTTTATCATTACCGCGTCCGGGATCAGCCTGCTCGGCATCGCGGCAGCCTGCTGGGGTCTGCTGATTGGTCTGGCTATCTATCAGTTCCAATCATATCGACAAAGGAATCAATTGAACCTCAAACCGTGAACCTCTGCACACTATCCAGATAAAATGATTCACAAGTGAAACTAATTTCCTTCTAGTGGTGCCAGGGCACCAATCTTCCCGGACATGGTGCCCTGTCAGGTTCCATGCAACGGAGAATAAAAATGAAAAATCAGGCTGTCTTGTTACTACTGGCCATACTGGGTGCCACGAGCGTCCAGGCTGCCGATACGGATCGAGAGCTGGCTCGCCAGCTCGCACTTCAGCAGAAAAACCTGCTGCCCCTACTGAGCAATCAGCAATACCAGAGCCCGCTTCCCAACCTGCTGCAGAAGGCCAGCCCGCGCCTTAAGCGGCAGGCGACCGATGCCAACCAGGCGGCCATCAGCCGGCAAGGACTGGATGGCGAGGTCAAGCAACTGATGCAGTTGCGACTGGCCAACACCGATCAGGCCGCAGCACTGCAACAGGGGGTCGAACCGCTGGTCGCCTATGTTCCTAGTGGGGATGAGAAGAGCTGGAGCGCCATTGAAGCGTTCGATAGCGCTGGCAATCCCGTCTATCTGGATGTGGACAAGGCACCGGCCCGGCCGGTTCTGGTAGTCGAAGCCGATCCCGTCAAAGCCAAAAACGCAGGCTTGAAGGTGATGCGCAAGGCGCTGGCCGATGCGGATCTGCAAAGCGCTCCACAAGTGGCGGCCAGCACGGCGCCACTCAAGACCAGTATCCTGAAAAAGATCAGATTGAAGGATGATCAGGAGCCCTGGCTGCTCGGCGCAGCCGAAGTGTATGCGGTGGTCGCAGGGGTCAATCCCAGCCGGGATGAGCCTGTGGTCGATATTGTCGACATGCCCTACCTCGACTATGACAACACAGACTACACCCCCAACCAGATCCTGGTTTACTGGGATCGCTATCGCTGGGGTGCCGTCGATGTGGTGATGATGGAGCAGGATGACAACGTCAACTACAAGGAGCTGAGCGCCCTGCTGATTGAAGCTCTCAAACTCGGCTTTACCGCGGGTGGCGTGCCGGAAGCCCTGCCCTTCCTCGATCTCGGCGGTCGCATCGTCAAGGCACTGCCCGACTCATGGATGACCAACAACGACGACTATCTGGATACCTTCTACACACTGGAACAGGATCAGGTCTATCGCCAGTATCCGGGGGCTGCAGGTAATGCGGTTATCGATCTTGAGCCAAAAGAGATCGCCCCGACCAGACCTTGATAATCGGCCATAACGAAAAAGCCAATGAGCAACTCATTGGCTTTTTGCTTTTATCGCGGTGACCACCGGTCAACCCTTGGGACGAACCCCCAGAGTATGGCAGATGGCATAAGTCAGCTCGGAGCGGTTCAGGGTATAGAAGTGGAAATCCTTCACCCCTTCCTGACTCAGCACGCGCACCTGATCAATGGCGATACTCGCCCCCACCAGATTACGGGTCATCTGATCGTTATCCAGTCCCTCGAAACGCTGATGCATCCAGCGCGGGATCTTCACGTTGGTAAAACCGGCAAACTTGGCCAGGGTCTGGTAGTTGGAGACCGGCAGGATCCCCGGCACGATTTCGGCATCGATGCCGATGGCGGCGCAGCGATCCCGGAAGCGCAAATACGTTTCCACATCGAAGAAGAATTGGGTGATGGCACGGTTGGCACCGGCATCGATCTTGCGCTTGAGGTTGAGCAGGTCGGATTGCGCACTCTTGGCCTCCGGGTGACCTTCCGGATAGGCGGCAACCGAGATATCGAAGTCCGCCTCTGACTTGAGCAGGGCAACCAGATCGGTGGCATACATATCCGGCTTCTCCAACCCCTGCGGCAAATCACCGCGCAGAGCCACGATGTGACGAATACCGCTGTTCCAGTAATCGCGGGCGATGGTGCGCAATTCGTCGCGGCTGGCATCGATACAGGTCAGGTGAGGCGCCGCAATCAGGCCGGTCCGCTCCTTGATGTCCTTGATCACCTTGTGGGTGCGATCACGGGTGCCGGAGTTGGCGCCATAGGTGACGGAGACGAACTTGGGTTCCAGCACTTTCAGCCGTTCGATGGACTGCCAGAGGGTATTTTCCATCCCTTCACTATTGGGCGGAAAAAACTCGAAACTGACCGATATATCGCCATTCAAATCTGCCAAGCTCTGGTTGAGCGCCTCAACCTGACGTGCACTGTGAAATCCCATCTGCTCTTCTCCCTGTCCTGCAATCCATCTGCCTACGTCAAAACGGATGTTTGGACGTCTAAACGTCTTTATATTTATGAGCAAAACGACACAAAGTCAACAGGGATTTACCTCACATCCGATCTGACGAACTTCATATTTACAAAATTAACGGTACGTAACCGAAAAGTGCCCATCCCAAAATCGCCCCAGTCGAGTTATGATGGGGGCAGATCGTCCTGGACGTTCTGAATCTGCGTGTGATTGTTTGGCCGGAGGTTTCTCCGGCCCCTTTTCATCTATTTCCCACTCCTGCCGATAACAGAATGAGTCTTTGCAGGAGCACCATCATGGATACCCACCCCGGCTTTGCCACCGACTTGCTGTTTGATCGCTACCAGGGCGAGGTCATCCAGCATGAGCAGTTTTGGGCGGTTCGCACGCCGGATGCTCCCGACTACTACTTCGGCAACTACCTGCTACTCCCCACCCCGCCCAGCGACCATGACAAAGGCTGGCTGGAAGCCACATTTGATCAGCTGATCGGCCAGGATCCTCGAGTGCGCCACCGCACCTTCCAATGGCCACTAGCAGCCGGGCAAAACAGCCGGATCGCCGGTTTTGTCGCAACGGGATACCAATATATGGAGTGCGTGGTGCTGGCGCTGGATGAGCAGAGCTGCCCACCCCCTCACGACGACATGAACAAGGTTAAGGCGCGTACTTTCACCACTGCTGATTGGCCTGAGTGGCTCGACTTCGAACTCCATGAGCGGGATGAGGGACACTCGGAACAGAGCTATCTCCCCTATCTGCGATCCCGCCAGGCGCTCTATCAGGCCATGATTGCCGATGGTCTCGGGGACTGGTGGGGGATCTGGAAAGAGGGACAACTGGTCGCCAGCTGTGGCCTCTTCTTCTGCGGCACACTTGGGCGCTTCCAGTTGGTACGCACGCACCATGCGTGGCGCAACCAGGGGTTATGCCGCCAGCTGCTGAGTCAAGTGGCTCGCGCAGGATTATCCCGCGCCAAGCAGCTAATCATAGTGGCTGACGAGCATTACCATGCCCAGCGCATTTACCGCTCTCTGGGGTTTGCCCCGGTTGCCCGCATCGGCAGCCTCTGCCGCTGGCCCCACGAAGCACAATAAAGCGATACATACTGGCCACGAGCCATAAAAACGGGAGGCTGATACCTCCCGTTTTTATTGATGCCGATGACCTATTGCTGTGGCTGCTGTGGCGCCTCCAGCTCGTTGGAGAGCGCCTGCTCCACCTCATCCGACGGCGCCGGTAATGGGGCAGCGGCCGCTGATGCGGGTTCTGCGGGA
Organism: Aeromonas sp. 102P; assembly: GCF_051920345.1. Lineage (NCBI taxonomy): Bacteria > Pseudomonadati > Pseudomonadota > Gammaproteobacteria > Aeromonadales > Aeromonadaceae > Aeromonas > Aeromonas sp. 102P. Next base: position 4,675,676 of record NZ_JBQBCZ010000001.1, read on the forward strand.
GTCACAGCCGGTGACACCACGGCCGATGTTTCACTGGTCGCGGGAGCTGCGGACACCTCAGTCGTCGGCGCCGAAACAGGAGCAGGGGCAACCGCATCACACTGACAATCCGCGCTCTTGGCCTTATTGCCCTGATGAGGGGCATACCAACCCTTCAAGCCACCTTCCAGTCGATCCGCGGCAGCCTTGGGCTCCATCTTGCCAAGCAGCACAGCCTGACTCACCTCTGCCAGTTCATCCCCCAACTTGGGCGTACCACGGGAGAGGATCTGGGTCGCCACCCGAATGGTCGAGTCACACTGATCGCGCCACTCCATCATCTCTTTGGCCGCCGGATTGGTGACATCGAAAAAGTGGTTGGAGAGGGAGAAGAATCCCGGCAGCGAGTTGGTATAGAGCTCGGCAAATTGCGGCGTCGTCAGCCATTGCAGGAAGGCCATTGCACCCTCTTTGTTCTTGCTGGCCGGATTCATCCCCATACCGATATCGGTGTGGTCGGTAAAGAAACAGCCATCACCCTGTTTGGCCACCGGCGGACGCATGACGCCAAAATCGACCTTGCCGGTGAAGGGGGCAATCTCCCAGGAGCCCGCCACGTAGAAGGCGGCCTTGCCCGAAGTGAACAGCTCGTTACTGGTCGCATAATCGCGGCTCTCGCCACCTTCACCGAGGTAGGAACGCCAGCGGGCCAGCTCGTCGAACACCTTCACATATTGCGGGTTGTCCAGCCGCTCCTGCCCGCCGATCAGTGCCAGACGGCCGTCCTCCCCCTTCCAGTAGTTGGGGCCAATGTTCTGGAACCCCAGTTCGGAGGCAACCCAGCTCTCGGAACCACTCATGGCCAGCGGCACATAGCGACCGTCGGCCTTGATCTTGTCCAGCACGGCGAAGAACTGATCGCGGGTTTGCGGCAAGGTGAGTCCCAACTCACTGAAGATCTTCTTGTTATAGAAGAAGCCATGGATCACCGAGGCCATGGGGACGCAGAAGGTCTGGGCTCCGGAGTCAGTCTGCCACGGTGACTGGGCAAAACTCGGGAAGTTCTCCATCCCTGCCATTTCGGTCAGCTCGGCCAGATGGCCCGCCTTGAACAGGGCGAGCGAGTCATCAAACGGACGACAGGTAATAAGATCCCCCGCCTTACCGCCTTTCAGGCTCTCCCACAGAGTGGGCATGTAGTTGACGTTTTGCACTGGATGAAAACTCACCTTGATGCCGGGATGAGCCGCTTCAAACGCCGGGATAATCTTCTGCTCCCACAACGCCTTGTCATCGGTTCGCCAGCTTTCAATCACCAGCTCGCTGGCCATCAGCTGGCCACACAACAGGAGACTCAGGGCTCCAATCCACTTTTTAGACATAAGCCCTCCTAGACCTTGAAATGTGCGATCAATTGCTGCTGTTTGGCGACCAGGTCGGCCAGCACTTCGCTGCTGCTGGCGGATTCGCGCGCCTCCCGCTCGGTCTCGTATGCCACATCGGCAATACCGGCGATATGACGAGCAACCCCCTGACTGACGGAGATCTGCTCCTGAGCAGCATGGGCCACCTGATCCGCCATCGACTTGATGGCCCCCATCCGATCGGCAATGGATTGCAGCGCCACATCCATCTCGCGGGTCTGCTCGACACAGCTCTGGGTCTGCTCCTGGCTACGCCCCATCACTTCAACCACATGCTTGCTGGAGCTTTGCAGGTTCTCAATCATCCCCTGGATCTCTTCGGTCGAAGTCTGGGTGCGATTTGCTAGCGCCCGTACCTCATCGGCCACCACCGCAAAACCGCGACCGGCATCGCCAGCACGAGCCGCTTCGATGGCGGCGTTCAAGGCCAGCAGGTTGGTCTGCTCGGCAATACTGCGGATCACATCGAGAATGCTGCCGATGTTGTTGCTGAATTCCCCAAGTTTGTAGGTGATCCCGACCGCCTCTTCCATGGCGCCAGCCAGCTGCTCGGTGATCCGGCGAGTGGTGGCCACTTTTTGGCGACCATTGCGCGCCTCTTCATCGGCCAGATCTACTTCCCGCTTGGTGCCATCGGTAGAGCGGGCCACCTCGGTGGCGCTCACTTCCAGCTCGGTAATGGCGGCGGCCACCTGATCGGTCTGGCTCTTCTGCTCCTGTACCCGGGACATGGCCCGTTCGCTGATCTCGGCGGCGCGGCTCGCTTCATCCACCAGATGGCGGGAGCCTGCATTGATTTGAGAGAGCAGCTCGCCGGTCTTGCCCGCCAGCGTATCGATGGAGCGAGAGAGGCTGCCAAATTCGCAACTGCTGCGGTAGTTGATGCGGCGTGTCATGTCGCCGGCCGCCATGTAATCGAGCTCCTTGTTGATCATCTGCAACGGGCGCTGAATGCTGCGCGCCGTGGTATAACCGATCACCAGCGCCGCAGCGGCCGACATAGCGGCAACCACCAGGATCCAGAAGCTGGCACTGCTGACCGCCGCATCGGCGTTAATCCGGCTATCACTGGCGATGGCACCGGCGGACTTGCCCATCTCATCAAGCAAATTGAGGCTGTTGACCAGACTGGCATCCAGCTGCTGATTTTGCGTGGCCAGCGACAGCGCCAGTTGCTGAGCCTGACGCATGGTTGCCAGCAAGCCCTGAGCGCCAAGTGCCAGCTCCTGCATCCGATCGAGATTGGAGACAAACCGCGCTTTCACATCATCGGGCACCAGCACCCGCTCCAACCGCTTGCGGGCCATCTCGATGTCCTTGCTCAACACCTTTTCCAGCTCGTTCAGGTCGGTTTTGGCATCGGCACGGCGGATATTCTTCAGGTCGCGGGCGATACCCGAGGTAATAAGCTCCGCCTTGTTGCGCATGGAGCGCTTGCTGGCGGTCTGTTGCAGCAGCAAATCCGCCGCCCACTGGTAGGTATCCTCAAGGCGGATAAATTCCATCTCCAACTTGTGGCGCTGCTCCAGTGCACTGACCCACTGCCGATGCTGGGCCAACACCTGATCCGCCAAGCCATAAAATTGGGTGGTAGCACTCTCGACCTGCTGGAAGCGGGCACGAGCATCCGCTACGTCGGTAAATTTACCCATCTCCTGACTCAGCTGGGCGAAGCGGTTCTGCTGCTCCTTGAACTGATTGGCCAGCTGCGGCAACTGGGCGGCATCTTCACTGGTGCGGTAGACCAGCACCCAGCGGTTACTATCCTGCAGTGCCCCCTTGAGACCTGCGACAGCAACTACCAGCGGGGTTGCCCGATCAGATACGGCAGAGAGGCCGTCATTTATACCCTTGATTTTAAAGGTACTGATCACACCAAGCAGGATCAGCAACAGCAGCATCAACACGAATCCGGCGATGATCCGCTGCACGATAGATAAGCCCATGGAGACATCCTCACTCATTGGGGGGAAGGTAAAGTGAACATAGTCACTATCGGCAGGGGTGGCGAATAACTGAAATCAAGCGGCAGGTATTTAATTGATTTGTATCGGGTTGGATCACAGTACAGACAAAATCAGCCATACGAAAAAAGCCCGGCACAAGCCGGGCTGAAAGAGACGTACTTTGCTATCTTCCGCGGTCCGTTCAGAACCGCAATCAGAATCATTAGAAGCGGTAGCCAACACCCACCATAAAGGCCATCGGGTCGATATGCGTTTTGAAGGTGCCAACACCATCAACTTTAACATCTGTATCGATATCCATGATCCAGGCTGAACCGTTTACAAACCAGCGATCTGTAACCGCCATATCGATACCGACCTGACCTGCCAGACCCCAAGAGTCGTCAAGGCTGATATTTGCACCATCAAGTGCTCCCACCCCCTTCTCATCAAAGAAGGTGGTGTAGTTCACACCCACACCAACATACGGGCGAACCTTGCTCTGGGCATCACCAAAATAGAACTGGGCCATCAATGTTGGAGGCAGATGTTTAACCTTGGCAATCTCACCAAGATCGCGAGTACTCACTCGATGGGAGAATGGGGTTGCAGCCAGCAACTCAACACCCCAGTTGTCGGTGATCATATAACCGAGGGTCAGGCCAAGCTGTTGGTTGCTGTTAATCTCGAACTCACCGTGACCCGCCACGTCATCACTGCTCTCCTGAGGAGAAACGATGGCCAAACCACCACGAACCAGAATATCACCAGCCTGATGGGCCATGGCGAAAGGAGAGGTCACTGCAGCGGCAATCATCAGAGGAAGTAATTTTTTCATCACGTAATCCCTTTTTTTGTTTTCATTTGATGCTGTAAGCCCGCTGACTATATGCCCTTGTAAATGCAAAGTTATTGATTTGGAGCAAAGGTTGCACAGAAATAAATCGATTGGTGTGACATCTTTTTGCACCCTCCCAATCTCGTTGAGTCCCCAGACAACAAGCTGAAATACCTGTTTAGACAGGTTGTAACTACCCGCATCCAGCGCCAAAAGGAGCAAACAAACCACACCTTATTGCACGGCAGTGCGGCTATTAATTGTTGTTTATATGGGCAAATCAGCGTATTTTTTGCGCCATACAAGTTACTGGGAAGTAATGGTTTATTTATGAAAAATGAGTCGAAATGGCAAAAGGTGGGGGCCTTTCTCGCGGCCGTGTGGGGAATCGGATCCTTTCTCTTTATCCTGCTCGGTTTTATTGTCGCCCTGGCCTATCTGGTATTGGTACGGCAGGGTTAATCCGGGTTGACAGAGTGCAGCAGGGTGATATTCCCCCCTTCAGCAAGCTGCTCCGGAGTCTGGCCCATGCCCTCCGCAGAGAGGGTACCAGCGTAGCCACACCACCGATTTCGCCCGCCGACTTTGGCCTGATACAGCGCCATGTCCGCCAGTTTGAAGCTGTGACTCCAGAATGAATCCGGGTACTCCGGGTGCAACGGATAGCGGCAGAACCCCAGCGACACCGTCAACCAGAGTGGCGCATCCTCTCTGCCAAAGCGGTGCTGAGCGACACGCTGGCGCAGATATTCGACCCGCAACGCCAACTCTTGCTCGTCATCCACTTGTAGCAGCAACAAGAACTCCTCCCCACCCAGCCGGATGATAGGCTCGCGCTCTCCAGTCACCACCTTGCGCAGCAGATCCGCCAACTGTTTCAGCACCAGATCCCCGATGTCATGGCCAAGGCGGTCATTGATCCGCTTGAAATGATCCAGATCCAGCAGCAATAACAGACAAGGTTTGGCCCGGTTGGCCTGCAACCAACCATCGAGATAGCGACGATTGAAACAACGGGTCAAGGGGTCGGTGAATGCAGCCATCTCCATCTGGCTGGATTTTTCCAACAAATCATCGTGTTGCTGACTGACCTTGCTGGCCATCTCCTTGAACTTGCCGCTCAGGGTCGCCATCTCGGCGCTGCTGTCGATATAGGGGATCAAGGTGGCATCTGGCCGATCGCCAAAGCGTTGCAGCGCCGACACCAGCTGCTGCAACGGGGTGAGCACAATGCTGTTGAGCCGGTACATGGCGATCATGACGCAGATAAAACTGATAAACAGCATGCCGATAAAGGTCCAGAGCGCCCCCTCCATGACGCCACTCAAGATCTTTCTCTCCTCCTCAATCACCAGAGTCAGCACCGGCTGGTTATCGCTGTTGTGCAGTCGCACCTCTCCCCTGAGCCGGGTCAGCCCAAGGTCGATCAGACGATACGTTATTTGCGGTTTCAGTGGTTTGAAGGTAGCGGTGACATCCAGATTGGCGTGGGAAATCGCCAGAGGCAGCGCGGTACGCTCCGATACCTGCTCTAGATAGGCCTTGTCGAGCCAACGTACAACCAGCAAGAAACCGTTGAATGGTGCCGACTCGTCACTGTTTCTGATCGGCTGCCACGAGTACATCAGCGGCCCCCACTGGGAAGCACGGATCCCGTGCAGATTGATGCCCCCTTGCGCCACCGAGCGCGCCCTTAACTGCTTTTTCAGTTCATCAAGGAAGTAGGGAAACTGGTCCGGATTGATCCCCGGCGCATCGGGTAGCAGGGTGCGCGTCCAGATTTCGTAGCCGGTGAGATCCATGAAGCTCATCAGGTTGAGACTAAAATCCCTCATCGGCATATCACTGAACAGGTTGGATTCGATGTACGCCCTGCTTTTGTTGTCCATAAAACGGTGACTGTCATCCCAGATGCCCCAATCCCGACTGAATGCATCCAGAGCGGCCACATCCGCCTGCACCGCCTTGGTCACGCGCAGCAGATGCTCCTTCATTCGCTGCTCTTCAATCCGGCTGGCAGCCGGGATCTGGGCCCACGCCAGCAGGACCAGCAATAGCAGGATCGCCCCCAGCCAGATGGGGAACATGGAGTAAGCTAACTGATGATCAATCGTGCGCGGAGCCTGAGCCATAACCCGATATATCCATTACCATGATGCTGAGATGCCAAGCCTGCCCACACTTGACGAGCTTCCCCCTATGCTCCCGATTTTTATAACAAAAAGGGGCCAAAGGCCCCTCGATTATAACGGCTTATCGCGCCAATAGCGGTCGTAAAAAACGAGCTGTATGAGACTCTTTATTGGTGCAAATCTCTTCCGGCGTCCCCGTCACCAGAATGCGGCCACCACCGGCGCCGCCCTCCGGTCCCAAATCGACGATCCAGTCGGCAGTTTTTACCACATCCAGATTGTGCTCGATGATGACGATGGTGTTACCGCGATCCCGCAGCTGGTGCAGCACCTTGAGCAGTTGCTGGATATCGTGAAAATGCAGCCCGGTGGTCGGCTCATCCAGAATGTATAGAGTCTGACCGGTATCCCGCTTGGAGAGCTCGCGCGCCAGCTTGACCCGCTGCGCCTCGCCGCCCGACAAGGTAGTAGCAGACTGGCCGAGACGGATATAGGAGAGGCCCACGTCCATCAGGGTCTGCAGCTTGCGCGCCACTGCCGGCACCGGATCGAAGAACTCGCGAGCATCTTCCACCGTCATCTCGAGGATTTCGTGGATGTTCTTGCCCTTGTACTTCACCTCCAGGGTCTCGCGGTTGTAGCGCTTGCCCTTGCAGACGTCGCACGGCACGTAGACATCCGGCAGGAAGTGCATCTCCACCTTGATGACGCCATCCCCCTGGCACGCCTCGCAGCGGCCCCCCTTCACGTTGAAGGAGAAGCGGCCCGGCTGGTAGCCGCGCGAACGCGCCTCCTGGGTGCCGGAGAGCAACTCGCGGATCGGAGTGAACAAACCGGTATAGGTGGCCGGGTTGGAGCGCGGGGTACGACCGATGGGACTCTGGTCGATATCCACCACCTTGTCCAGATGCTCCAGCCCCTCGACGCTGCGATAGGGCGCCGGGGTGGACTCGGTGGCCTTGTTGAGCTCGCGATGAGCGATGCGGAACAGGGTGTCGTTGATCAGGGTCGACTTGCCGGAGCCGGAGACGCCAGTGACGCAGGTCATCACCCCGATGGGCAGATCAAGATTGACGTTGCGCAAGTTGTTGCCGCTTGCCCCCTTGAGTTTCAACCACTTGCCGGTGAGCGGCGTGCGCTCGGCCGGAATGGCGATCTGCTTGCGACCGGAGAGGTAGTCACCGGTCAGCGATTCCGGATTGTCGATAATCTGCTGGGGGGTGCCCTGCGCAACAATCTCGCCACCGTGTACACCCGCCCCCGGGCCGATATCCAGCACATGGTCGGCGAGGCGGATGGCATCCTCGTCGTGCTCCACCACGATCACCGTGTTGCCGAGATCGCGCAGATGGGTGAGGGTCTTGAGCAACCGCTCGTTGTCGCGCTGATGCAGACCGATGGAGGGCTCGTCCAGTACGTACATGACGCCCACCAGCCCGGCCCCGATCTGGCTCGCCAGTCGGATGCGCTGCGCTTCGCCGCCTGAGAGGGTCTCGGCACTGCGGGACAGGCTCAGGTAGTTGAGACCGACGTTCACCAGGAAGCCGAGCCGCTCGACGATCTCTTTCAAGATCTTCTCGGCAATCTGGGCGCGCTGGCCAGTGAGGTTAAGCCCCTCGAAGAAGGCGAGCGCATCGCCGATGGACTGCTCGGCGATGGCCGGCAGGTTGCGGTTGTCGACGAAGACGTGACGCGCCTCCTCCCGCAGTCGGCTGCCGCCGCAGCTGGTACAGGATTTGTTCGCGATATATTTGGAGAGCTCTTCACGCACCGAGTTGGATTCGGTCTCCCGGTAGCGCCGCTCCATGTTGTGCAGGATCCCCTCGAACGGGTGCTTGCGCACCACAACGTCGCCGCGGTCGTTCATGTAGCGGAACTCGATCTCGGTGCGACCGGAGCCGCGCAGGATCACCTCCTGGGTCTTGACCGGCAGATCTTCCCACGGCGTCTCCAGATCGAACTTGTAGTGCTCGGAGAGGGATTTCAGCATCTGGAAGTAGTAGAAGCTGCGCTTGTCCCAGCCACGGATGGCGCCGTTGGCCAGACTGATGGCCGGATCGCCGATCACCTTGGCAGGATCGAAATATTGCTGCACCCCGAGGCCGTCACAAGTCGGGCAGGCACCGGCCGGATTGTTGAAAGAGAAGATGCGCGGTTCCAGCTCCGACATGGAGTAGCCGCACTCTGGGCAGGCGAAGTTGGCGGAGAAGGTCATGGGGGTGACGCCCTCCTCCCCGTCCATCGGCACTACCAGCACTATGCCGCCGGAGAGGGTCAGCGCCGTCTCGAACGACTCGGCCAAACGCAAGGCAAGGTCCTCGCGCACCTTGAAGCGATCCACCACCACCTCGATGGTGTGCTTCTTGTGCAGCTCCAGAGTCGGAGGATCGGAGAGGTCGCACACCTCGCCGTCGATACGGGCACGGATGTAGCCCTGGGCCGCCAGATTCTCCAGCAGCTTGGTGTGCTCCCCCTTGCGATCACGCACCACCGGGGCCAGCAGCATCAGCTTGCTCCCCTCCGGTTGGGCCAGCACCTGATCCACCATCTGGCTGATGGTCTGGGCGGCGAGCGGAATGGCGTGAGTCGGGCAGCGGGCTCACCGACCCGGGCAAACAGCAGACGCAGGTAGTCGTAGATCTCGGTGATGGTACCGACGGTCGAGCGCGGGTTGTGGGAGGTGGACTTCTGCTCGATGGAGATGGCGGGCGAGAGCCCCTCGATATGGTCGACGTCCGGCTTCTCCATCAGGGAGAGGAACTGGCGGGCATAGGCGGAGAGGGACTCAACATAGCGGCGCTGTCCCTCGGCATAGAGGGTATCGAACGCCAGAGAGGATTTGCCCGAACCGGAGAGGCCGGTGACCACGATCAGCTTGTCGCGGGGCAGGGTCAGATTGATGTTCTTGAGGTTGTGGGTGCGAGCACCCCGGACCACGATCTTTTCCATCTTGTTGCACGCTCGATACAGAAACCTGAGCGAGTCAGTATGGCATAGAGACTACTGGATGAATAGACAGGCATTATCTATCGCCGTTATCCTTTTTTACGATGGATAGCCCCTTCGTCACACCCTGACCAAGGCGGCGAGTTTGCCCCCAATCCACACCAGCAAGCGCTCGCCCGCAGAGTGATCAACTGTTACTATTGGGGGCTAAACCTGAATCAGAACACGCGAAACGAGCACTCTGATTGCTGCAACGGTTATAGAAAAACCATGCTGTTCAATATGATAACGACATGGTCATGAAAAAAGCGCGGTAACTTATTTAGTGGGTCCAGGCCTTGCCTGACCGGAATATAAAGGTGGAAGAGAGATTATGGCCAGTCGAGGCATCAATAAAGTCATTCTGATCGGTAACCTCGGGCAAGACCCGGAAGTACGCTACATGCCGAGTGGCGGTGCTGTGACCAACATTACTCTGGCTACCTCCGAAACCTGGCGCGACAAGCAGACCGGTGAGCAGAAAGAGCGTACCGAATGGCACCGCGTCGTCTTCATGGGCAAGTTGGCCGAAGTGGCTGGCGAGTACCTAAAGAAGGGCTCCCAGGTCTATGTGGAAGGCAAACTGCAGACCCGTAAATGGCAAGATCAGAGCGGCCAGGAGCGCTACACCACTGAAGTGCTGGTCGACAGCTTCACTGGCGTGATGCAGATGCTGGGTGGTCGTCCGCAAGGCGGTCAGGGCATGGGCCAGAACATGGGTGGCCAATCCCAGGGTAGCTGGGGTCAGCCGCAGCAGAGCATGCCTGCCCAGCAGCCGATGAATCAGCAGCGCCCGGCACCGGCTCCGCAGCAGAATATGCAGCCGCAAGGCGGTTATGGCCGTCCTGCCCAGCAGCCGCAATCTGCGCCGCCGGTATATAACGAGCCGCCGATGGATTTCGACGACGATATCCCGTTCTAAGAACAGAATATTGAAAAGGCCCTGATAACTCAGGGTCTTTTTTTATGCACTCAGGCTGAACCTCTCAGCCCGAAAGGGATATAACGCTTTATGGTTGCCTCCCCTACAGTGATGGATATCCTCCACAGGAGCGCTTTGTGAAAAGTGCAATGAAACTGCTCACCCCTTTATTGCTAATGCTGACCAGCATGCTCTCCGGCCAGTTGCTGGCAACGCCACTCAAGGTCGGGGTCAGCTTTGCCATCCCCCCTTATGTCATCGAAAGTAATCAGCGTGGCATTGAGCTGGATCTGCTGAAAGAGGCGTTCGCTGGCAGCGGCTATGAGCCCAGCTTTGAATTTCTGCCACTGGAGCGTACCTTCCGCCTGTTCGAGTCAGGAAAGCTGGATGCCATCATCAACGTCAGACCCGGTATGGTTGATCCTCACGTTCTGACCCAGCCAGTTATCACCTTCCATAACCGGATCTTCACCCTGCGCAGCACCCACATCAGCACTCTGGACGACCTGCATTCAAAACGGGTCACCGCCTTTCAACGGGCAAGGATCATTCTGGGGGGCGCGTTCGCCACCATGGCCAACCAGAATCCCCACTATGAGGAGGTAGCCAAGCAGCAGGTGCAGGTACATCAGCTAATGCGCGGCAGGGTAGATGCCGTCGTACTGGAGGAGCGGGTGTTCTACTACTACCTCGACCAGCTGATTGCCACCGCCCAGGCAGGCGAGCACTACGAGCGCAATCAGGTCAGGCAAGCAGACCTCTTCCCGCCCACCGTCTATCACTTTGCCTTCCGAACGGCCGATGCTCGCAATCTGTTTGATAAGCGCCTTGAGGCGATGCGTCAGGATGGTCGTTATCACCAGATTTTCGCGGCTTACGGCGCCACGCCGTGAGCCACAAACATAAAAGCCAGCCGGTAAGGGCTGGCTTTGTACTGGCTCCGAAGGAACAGCAGTAGGGGAGCGTTACTTCATTGCGCTGCCGTTTTTCAGTTCTGCTTTCTGACGTTTGGCTTCGCGTTTCTCTTTCAGTGACATCTGCGGTTTTTTCTTGGCATCTTTGCCGTTGTGATGTTCTTTGTTACTCATCATCAAACTCCAAAAATGTTACCCAGACAGTTGGTTCCTCATGGGAGCCAGCATGCCATCCGAATCATCAACTTCAGTACGCTTGGTGGGATGGTGCAAGACCATCACCAGACCCAGCATACCCTCCAGCGGCATCCGGATCCAGCCTCATTCTCGTCCAAAAGATGTCGCGCGCAGCCCCTTGAGAGGGGAGGCCAAACGACCTCGACAGGAAAGACCCAAAAAGAGTAATTCGCATTATTAAATGTTGTCACGCTTATATTAAGTCATCGTTGGCTAGATATTTTCACGGAGAAATATAAATCCCTCTCATTATTTATTGCCGCGCAAGAGGTCACCATTTTAATAAGCATTCGCAATATCATCGGAAACATCAGGTTACAACACCGAATAGGTTATTTCCGGTCAGCCGGATATAATACGCGCCGCACCGAAATATCCGTTTTTATTCAGGAAGCTGTGACATGAACAGAAAAACCAGAGCCGCCATGGTGTCGGTCTGCTCCAATATCAGTCTGATCATCATGAAAATGGTGGCCGGGTTCGCCAGCGGCTCGGTCAGTATCATCTCGGAGGCGATCCACTCCGCCATGGATCTGGTGGCGGCCCTGATCGCCCTGTTCGCGGTGAAAAAGTCCGATCTCCCGCCTGATGAGCGCCACCCCTATGGTCACGACAAGATTGAAAATGTCTCCGGCGTCATCGAAGCACTGCTTATCTTGCTGGCCGCGAGCTGGATCATCTTCGAAGCCGTCGACAAGCTGATCACCCCCAGCCCCATCGAGAGCATTGGCTGGGGCGTACTGGTGATGGTGATCTCGGCGCTGGTCAACAGCGGCGTCTCTGCCTACCTCTACAAGGTGGCCCGAGAGGAGGAGTCGGTCGCGCTGGCTGCCGATGCGCTTCATCTCAAGGCGGACGTGCTCACCTCCACCGGGGTCGCCGTCGGTCTTGGCGGGATCTGGCTGGCCGGTCTGTTCGGCCATTCACTCGCCATCCTCGACCCGATGGTCGCCATTGCGGTCGCCATCTTTATTGTCAGAGAGGCGATCAGCATGCTCAACGAGGCCTTCCAGCCGCTGATCGACCAGAGCATGAGCCCGGAAGAGCTGGCAATGACCAGCCGCATCATCACCGAATGCTGCCCTGCTGCCAGCGGTTTTCACGATCTGCGCAGCCGTCGTGCCGGTCGTCGTCGCCATATCGACTTCCACCTCACCCTGCCCCCGGAGATGAGCATCGGCGAAGCCCACGATATCTGTGATCGCATCGAACACGCCATCATGGAGCAACTGCCCCACGCCATCGTGCTGATCCACGTCGAGCCGGAGGAGCAAGAGCTGCCCTCACCGCTCGCCATAAATTGAAATGTGGCAAACAGGCGGGAAAGTGGCCGCGAAATAACAGAAAGTTGGCACAAACCCGCATTTTTACTGCCGGAAAGCCGATTGCATAAGAAGTGATCGGCACAACTGTGTTAGGGTGTCTAACCACCCTGCCGCAGGAGCGCGCCGTGAAAAAGCTGGAAATGAAAGATCTGACCGAGGCCGAAAAAGCCGAGATAGCCTTGTTATTGCAAAAGGCACAAGCCAATGCAGACCACCAGCTGACCAACGGAGAGCGGAACAAGATCCGCGAAGAGGGTCGCCTGAAAATTGTGGCCGACCGCGCCGAAGCGGCCAAGGCAGCCTCCAAGCTGGCTCGCGAGAAAGCCAAAGAGCGTGCCAAGAATCAGGTACTGCCGGAAACCTTCAGCTGGATTGATTCGGTCAGCAACAAGTTTCGCAGCAAGCGCTGATCCCTTCTTGCAAAACGCCCGCTGGCACTTGGTGCATGCGGGCGTTTGCATGTCTGGGCGATGCTCGATGCGCCAGATTTGGCGCTGCCATTGATTTGCCGCTCAGAAGCTAATCGCAGCAGCAAAGAAGTGATTTACATTGTGAGTTAGAGAGAACGACAACTGACAATCCCCATCTATCGCCAGCTTTTCATTTTTTCTCATATTTTTTGCCAGAACTGGCTACATAGTCAGGACAAAAAAGCCGAATCTGGCTTGCCACAGGGTGATATGAGTCTGCACTGATTTTTCTATGCCGTTGAAATGCATCATGTTTACTATAAAAAATGATATTTTTGGCTGTTACAAAACATTAATATCGAGATAAAGTTTGCTTTAAAAATGAGAGCGTGTTTTAATCTTTCTCGATGGTTCGGCAGTTCAGACCTGATTATGTTAGGCAGTCATTTTAGTAAAGCAGTGATTAGCATAAGCGTTATCCTCGGATAATTCTTATCAAATAATTCTCCTTCTTTAGTGCTCCCCATACGTATTGCTGACGAAAAATCAAAAATTGCCATTTAGGTGGCATTCAACACTATTTAAGGAAATTATTATGTCTAACAAAATGACTGGTACCGTTAAGTTCTTCAACGCTGAGAAAGGTTTTGGTTTCATCTCCCCGGCTGACGGCAGCAAAGACGTGTTCGTACACTTCTCCGCTATCCAGTCCACCAGCTTCAAAACCCTGGACGAAGGTCAGCGCGTTGAGTTCACCATCGAGCAAGGCCAGAAAGGCCCGGCTGCTGCCAACGTAGTTGGTCTGTAATTCAAGCCGGAGCATGCTGCTGATGGCTTATGCCAACTGCTGACAGCTCTGCAAGAATTTAAAAAAACCCGCTTCGGCGGGTTTTTTGTTTTTCCCCGCTTTTTCCTCACTGATCTCCCCTCCCCCAACCGCTTGATCCCTGCCTTACACGCTCTCACCGCTTGAGTCTCACAATGAGCTCCGAATGGACTCAAAATGTAAAATAGTGACGAAAAAGTCAGGTTATCCGCTGTATTTGCCGCGAATTCTTGCTATTTTGCGCGCCACCAACGCAAACGATTTCCTTCACACTTTCAGGATTAGTTATGGCAAAGCAAGATATGGCCGCCCAAACAGGGACAGGCGGCTTTCTGGACTCTTATTTTTCCATTTCTGCGCGCGGCAGCAGCGTGCGCCAGGAGCTGGTCGCGGGGCTGACCACCTTCCTGGCGATGGTCTACAGCATCATAGTGGTGCCGAACATGCTGGGTGCCGCCGGCTTTGAGCAGGGCCCGGTGTTTGTGGCCACCTGCTTGATCGCCGCCTTCGGCTCCCTGCTGATGGGGCTGTGGGCCAAGCTGCCAATGGCTATCGGTTGCGCCATCTCCCTCACCGCCTTTACCGCATTCAGTCTGGTACTGGGTCAGGGACTGAGCATTCCGGTCGCGCTGGGCGCCATCTTCCTGATGGGTGTGCTGTTTACCCTGATCAGCGTCACCGGCGTGCGCCAGTGGATCCTGGATAACCTCCCCTCCGGCATCGCTCACGGCACCGGCATCGGTATCGGTCTGTTCCTGCTGCTGATCGCCACCAACGGCGTCGGCATGGTGATCAAGAACGAAGGGGCCGGTTTGCCGGTTCAGCTGGGTGAAGTGACCGCCTTCCCGGTCATCATGACGGTGCTGGGTCTGGCCGCCATCTTCGGTCTGGAGCGTCGCAAGGTGCCAGGCGGAATCCTGATGGTGATTATCGCCATCTCCATCCTCGGCCTTATCTTCGACCCGAAAGTGACCTGGCAGGGCTTCTTCGCCATGCCGAGCCTGACTGGCGAGAAAGGCTCTCTGGTAGGCAGCATGGATCTGCTGGGCGCCCTCAATCCGGTAGTCATTCCGACCGTACTGGCGCTGGTGATGACCGCCGTGTTTGACGCCACCGGCACCATCCGTGCCGTGGCCGGTCAGGCAGGCCTCATCAACGAACGTGGCCACATCATCAGCGGCGGCAAGGCCCTGACTGCCGACTCCGTCAGCAGCATGGTGGCAGGCGCCGTAGGTGGTGCTCCGGCTGCCGTCTACATCGAATCCGCCGCAGGCACCGCGGCCGGTGGCAAGACCGGTCTGACCGCCGCGCTGGTCGGCGTGCTGTTCCTGCTGATGATCTTCCTCTCCCGCTCAGCTATCTGGTACCGGCTTACGCCACCGCACCAGCCCTGATGTACGTCGGTCTGCTGATGCTGGGCAACGTCACCAAGCTGGACTTCAGCGACTCGGTCGATGCCCTCGCCGGCATGCTGTGCGCCGTCTTCATCGTGCTGACCTGCAACATCGTGACCGGTATCATGCTGGGCTTCGTGGCGCTGGTCGTTGGCCGCATCTTCGCTGCCGAGTGGAAGAAGCTGAACATCGGCACCGTCATCATCGCCCTGGCGCTGGTGATCTTCTATGCCGGTGGCTGGGCCATCTAACCCGTCCGTTTTATTCCGGTTATAGCGAAGGGCCCTGCGGGGCCCTTTTTCATGGCTGTGAGTCAGCTAACAGTTTCCCGCCCGCCAGCCCTGCGCCGTTTCAGATTGAAACACCCATACCCCTTCTGCTGTTTCAAATCCGAACCAAATCGCCCGTCATTTTTATCCCTTTTTCTGTCGTTAGACTGGCTCCATCAACCATTTGCCCACCCGAGCGGTGGCAAGCCAAGGAGTGAGCCATGAAGAAACTGATCGATGCCGTCGATGCCGTGGTCCGTGAACAACTGATGGGGATGGCAGCCGCCCACCCGGAGCTCAAGGTACGTATCGAACCCCACTACATCACCCGCGCCGACTCCCCCGTGATGGGCAAGGTGGCGCTGGTCTCCGGCGGTGGCAGCGGCCACGAGCCGATGCACGGCGGGCTGGTGGGCAAAGGGATGCTGGATGGCGCCTGCCCGGCGAGATCCCTTCCCCACCCCGGATCAGATGTACGAGTGCGGTCAGGCCGTTGATGGCGGCGCGGGCGTGCTGTTTCTGGTGAAGAACTACACCGGCGACGTACTCAACTTCGAGACCGCGGTCGAGCTGCTGCACGGCGACGGGGTCAAGGTGGGCTTCGCCCTGATCGATGACGACGTGGCGGTCAAAGACAGCCTCTACACCGCCGGTCGCCGTGGGGTTGCCACGACCGTGCTGTGCGAGAAGCTGGTCGGTGCCGCCGCAGAGGCGGGCTACGATCTGGCGCGCTGCGAGGCGCTGGCCCGTCGCATCAACAACCAGAGCCGCACCATAGGCGTGGCCATGCATGCCTGCACCGTGCCGGCCGCAGGCAAGCCCTCCTTCACCCTGGCGGACAACGAGCTGGAATTCGGCGTCGGTATCCACGGCGAACCGGGCATCGAACGTCGCCCCTTCACCGACCTCAATACCCTGGTGGACGACATGTTCAGCGAGCTTGCTGACAACACCCCCTATGGCCGCACCCTGCGCCACTGGAATCGCACCAGCGGCAGCTGGCAGGAAGAGCACACCTTTATCGAACCGCTCAACAAGGGCGATCGGGTGATCGCGCTGGTCAACAGCCTGGGCGGCACCCCCATCTCCGAGCTCTATGGCGTCTATGGTCGCCTTGCCACCCTGTGCGAAGAGGCGGGCATCCATCTGGTGCGCAACCTGATCGGTCCCTACTGCACCTCCCTCGACATGACCGGCATCTCCATCACATTGCTCAAGGTGGATGACG
>NZ_JBQBCZ010000002.1:0-82836 GCF_051920345.1 Aeromonas sp. 102P
ACCGGTTGCCAACAAAGACCCCGCTATCTGGCGGGGTCTTTGTTTTTGGTCTGTTTGCCAAACGAGTTGTGGCTATCAGGGCTGGCGATAGGTGGTGTCGATGATGGGCTCGGCCGGGAAGGTCTTGCCGCTCTTGATGGCTGCCCTGGTCTCGGATTTTAGCTCTTCATCAATCCACAGCAGACCGCCATAGCTGTAACCGCTGTTGTCGCCACCGAGGGGCCAGTAGAGTTGCTCGCTCTTGGGGGTTGCTGGTACTTTTGGCAGTTTGATCCAGCGCCATGCCCCTTCCCGGGTGTAGGGCACCTGATACGCAGGCACGAAGCTGGCCAGCTCATAGAGCCGCTGCTGGATCTGCCGTGACAGGGCAGCTTTTTTGGCAAAGTCGAACTCCTTGTCATACTGCTCCACCAAGGCCGTGATGGCATCGTCATCGATGTTCATGATGTTGTTGGTCTGGGGCTTGTTGGCGTTGACCTTGTGGAAGAACTCCCAATAGGCAGGATAGCGGCTGCCCGCCCAGGCCATCCAGGCGCTCTGGTGCTTTTTCTCCAGCATCGATTTGAAACCGGCCGATGCATCCATCAGGTTGAGCTCCAGATTAAGCCCCGCCTTCTTGGCCTCTTCCCGCAACAGCGTGAGCCGCTGGGCATGCTCTGCGGTGGTGTAGGTGATGGCGAGGGTCAGTGACTGCCCCTTGTCGTTTTGCAAAATCCCCTGCGGCCCCACTTTGTTAAAGCCTGCCTTGGCAAAGTATTCCCGCGCCAGTTTGGGATCGAACGGACGGGCCTTGATCTCGCTGTTGGTAAACTCACCCTGACCTGAGCCATAACTGTTGAGTCGCTGGTAATCCCCCCGCAGCAGGGTGGTGAGCATCTTGTCGAGGTTGAGGGCATGCTGGACCCCGAGCCGCACATCGAGATTATTCAGCTGTGGATCGGCGGTGTTGAGATAGAGCCCCATCGGCGATTGCGGAGTCTGGTTGTAGAACCAGGTGCGCGCGATATACCCCTTCTCGAACTCGGCGGTTTTGGTCTTGTCGTGCCACCAGTTGGGCATCACCAGCGGGAAGGTGTCGAGATCGCCGCGCAGGAAGTGCTGCCAGGCGATGTTCAGATCCCTGAGCACCTTGATCTCGATCCGCGCAGGATTGAAGCGATGCTGGAAGTAGCGCTCGTCATCCCCCCACCAGTGTTCAACCCGTTTGAAGGTGACCGATTTGCCCTTTTTCACCTGATCGATCTGATAGGGGCCGGTGACTGGCAACACCTTCCAGTTGTACTCCTTGACCCAGTTGGCGGTGAGCTTGATGGCGTGGCTCGGCTCCGGGCTGATGGGCAGTGACTCGAGCAGATCCTGGCGGCTCTTTTCGGTGCCGCTGGTGATGGCCAGGGTGTGATCATCAAACTTGGTGATGTCTGCTATCTGGGTGCTGTAGTAGTTGTTGTACCAGGGGTCGTTGATCTCTTTGCTGCGCATCATCTTGAGGGTAAATAGCCAGTCATCGGCGGTGACCGGCTGGCCGTCTGACCAGCGCGCCTTGGGATTGATGCGAAAATAGAGGGTCTTGTTGTCGGCGCCGAAGGCCCACTCGTTTGCCAGCATCGGCATGGGGTTGCCGGTGACGGGATGAGTGCTCAGCAGTGGCAGGTTGGTTTCCCGCACGTAACCGGCAAAGCCGCCGTTGGAGTCGGGGCCATATTTGCGCAGGGTCAGGGGGAAGCTGGTCATAAAGGTGCGAAAGGTGCCGCCGCGCTTGGCGGCCGGATCGGCATAGAGAGGATCCTGGTTGTTGCTCTCCCACTTCAAGTCGGCGGGCAGCGTGGCACTCCAGCCAAACGGGCTCCAGCACAGGGTCAGGGTGATGGCGGTGGCGCGAATGATAGGGGAGAGTCGGCGCTCCCCGGCTGTGATGGTCGATGGCATGTCCTTGCTCTCCTGAAGTCTGCTTCCTGCAGATCACACACTGGTGATGTCAGTCCCGATGGGGACTGGCTCATCATGAAAATTTTATCCTGTCAGGTCAATGAAGTAGCGTGAATTAGCGGGTGGCTTAGGCCGCAACGCAGTGCAGGGTGATCCCCTTGGCCGCGATGGCTGCCCGCATGGGGGCGGGCAGGGCATCGTCGGTAACCAGCACGTTGATCTGGCCCGGCGCGCCAAGCTGGCTCGGGTGGATGGCGCCAAATTTGCTGCTGTCGGTGATCACCACATTGGTCATCCCCTTGGCCAGCACGCTGTTGACCACGTCGGCCCGCATCATGTCGCGGCCGGTAAAGCCCATCTCGGGATGAAAACCGTCGACCCCGATAAAGGCCTTGGAGAAGTGCACCTGCTCGATGCAGAGGCGCGTGAGCGGCCCCACCACGCTCTCGCTCTGATGCTGGAACAGCCCGCCGAGCAGCACCACCTGAGCCGGGGTATCTTTGAGCAGATGGGCGATATAGCTGCTGATGGTGATGATGGTGACCCGTTTGTGCAGGGCCAGATGGCGCGCCAGCATGGCGTTGGCACTGCCCCCTTCGATAAAGACCGTTTCGCCATCTTCCACCAGCTGGGCGGCCCGCTCGGCGAGGCGCTCCTTGAGCAGGTAGTTGATGTTCATCCGGGCATCGGGGTCATCGGTCTCCAGCGCCATGGCCGAGCCGTGTACCCGTCTGAGCAGTCCCTGTTTCTCCAGCGCGGTGAGGTCGTTGCGCACCGTCACCTCAGACACACCTGTGTGTCGGGAGAGTTCACTCACGCTCATCTTGCGAGCCTGATGGACCAGAGTGAGGATCAGTTGGTGGCGTGGATTCATGGTGCGCTCGCATGCAAGGTGGTGGATAGCGGAAAGCCACCCGAGGGTGGCTTGCCAATCATATGACGTCACAGGCGCCATGGGGAGCGCCCCGTCAGAGACTGTGCTCGGTGCGGGCGATGATATCATCTTGCGCATCCGGGGATAAGGCGGTGAAGAAGGCTGAATAGCCCGCCACCCGTACCACCAGATCCCGGTATTGATCCGGATTGGCCTTGGCTGCCAGCAGGGTTTCCCGCGAGACGATGTTGTACTGCACGTGCCACCCCTTGTGCACCTCGAAGAAGGTGCGCAGCAGGCTCATCAGCTTGGCCTTGTCCCGCTCGTTCTCAAGGCTCGCCGGACTCAGCTTCTGGTTGAGCAGCACCCCGCCGAGGATGGCCGCCGTGGGCAGCTTGCCGATGGAGTTGAACACCGCCGTCGGGCCGAGACGATCCGAACCCGACGAGGGGCTGGCCCCTTCCGCCAGCGGCGTGCGGGCGTGGCGGCCATCCGGGGTGGCCATGGTGGCGGCACCGAAGGGGACGTTGGCCGAGATGGAGGAGGTGCCGGCATAGTAGGTGCCGCCGATGGGGCCACGGCCGAAGCGGGTGTTGTGCAACCCCTTAAGCTCGTCGATGTAGCTCTGGTAAGCCTGCACCAGCAGCAGGTCCACCTCGTCCAGATCGTTGCCATATTTGGGGGCTGCATTGGTGAGGCGCTGGCGCAGCTGCTCCCCCGCCAGTCCTGAAAAATCTTGCTCGAGTGCTTCGGCCAGCTCTTGCTGATCCACTATCCCCTGTTCGAACACCAGTTTCTTCAGGGCCGCCAGACTGTTGCCCAGGTTGGCGATCCCCACCTGCAGACCTGAGACCCAGTCATAGACAGCGCCCCCCTCCTTGATGGTCTTGCCGCGCTCGATGCAGTCATCCACCAGGGCGCTGCAGAGGATGTCGTGGGCCTGAGCCTCCAGCACGCTGTCGACCACACAATCGATCTCGATGGATTTGCGGGTGAAGTAGCGCACCTGATCGTTCCAGCGGGCCATCACCTCGTCAAAGTTGCCAAAGCTCCCGTCTCGCAGCGACTGGGGCTGGGGCAGGAATACCTTGCCGGTGGTGGCATCGCGGCCGCCATCAAGGGAGGCCAGCAGGATGCGGGCGAAGTTGATAAAGCTCATGCCGGTGCAGCGATAGCCCCACTTGCCGGGCACGGCGGTCTCGATGCAACCGATGGCGGCGTAGTGGTGGGCATCCTCCACGCTCACCCCGAGCTTGATGAACTCGGGGATCACCACCTCGTCGTTGTTGAAGGCGGGCATGCCAAAGCCGCAGCGGATCACCTGAATGCAGGCGTCGAGGAAATCCTCGCTCATCCCGGCATGGTAGCGCACCGAGAGGTTGGGCTGGGTGGATCTCAGCTGGCCGCAGGACTCCAGAATCGCGTAGGAGAGGCCGTTGACCGCGTCATGGGCACTGCCATCCCGCCAGTTCTGGCCGCCGATGGTGACGTTTTGATAGAGCGGGCTGCCGGCGGATGCCTTGGAGTGGGTGCCGGAGCGGATCTTGTTCACCTCCAGCAACTTGAGCCAGCACCCTTGCAGCAGCTCGATGGCGCGCGTCCGAGGCAGGGATTCCGACAATTCCACCTCGCGGCGATACCAGGGGTAGAGGTACTGATCCATCCGGCCAAACGACACCGAGTGACCGTTGGATTCGATCTGCAGGATGAGCTGGATAAAGTAGCAGAGCTGCAGCGCCTGCCAGAAGGTCTCGGGGGGCTGGTGGGCGATGTGGGCGCAGTTGAGCCCGATGGTCTCAAGCTCGTTTCGGCGCTCGGGGCGAGATTCTTGTGCTGCCATATCATGGGCAAGGGCGGCGTAGCGCGAGATGTGAGCGCTGACCGCATCCAGAGTGATGGCGACGGCGTGCAGGAACTGCTCGCGCTGCAGATCGGCCCAATCCGCCAAATCCAGCCGACTGCGCCGCTCGGCCACCTTGGCCTTGAAGCCATCGAGACCCAGCGTGAGCAGCTCCTCATAGTTGACCGCGAGGTGGGCATCCCCCGAGGTCATGTTGCCCTCGGCCTTGATGATGCCGCTCTCCAGCAGCGCTTTCTGCTCGTCGGTAAAGAGGCCGAAGCAGCGATCCTGCACCGTCTGGCCGCGCCAGAAGGGGGTGAGGGCGTGGATGATCTCCTTGTCGGTTTCGCTGACTGCAAAACCGGCGCCGGGACGGTCTGCCAGCTCGTCGATCTCCTTCTCAATCCAGCTCACCGTGTATTCGGGAAAGAGCGGCGCCGCCCGCACCTGACTGGCCTGATTGCCGACGATCAGCTCGTCGTGCTTGATCCAGATAGTGCGCTCCTTGAGGTGATGAGCCAGCGCAAGAGCGCGGCGCACCGGCAGCGGCCGGGCGAGATGAGCCTGATAGGCCGCGGTGTAGTGGCGGGCACGCTCGGTGCAGACCGGCGGCTGAACGATGTGGATCAGGCTCTCTTTGTGGGCGCGGATCCGTGGGCTCAGGGTATTGAGGTCGAGCTGGGTCATGATCTTATCCTCTGGTCACAGGGGTCAGCCCCTGACGTTGGGCGTATGCATGGGCAAAGTGGAGTAAATCGGGGTCGTCGAGCGGTGTCTCCGGCGCCTGATAGGGCAGATCCAGCAGGGCATATTTGCCCACGCCTAAGGTGTGGTAGGGGAGGAAGTGGATCTCCTGCACGGTGCCGAGACTGGCGGCGGTGTCGGTGATGGCTTCGATCGATGCGCGGTCGGCATTGAAGCCGGGAATGAGCGGCACCCGGATCTGCATCGGCACGCCGTGCTCGGCGAGGCGTTTGAGGTTCGCGATGGGCAGATCCACCTTGCCGCGGGTCCAGTGGAAGAAACGTTCTTTATCCACGTGTTTGAGATCCGCCAGCACCAGATCCAGTGAGGGGAGACTTGGCTCAATCTGGTGCCAGGGCACATGGAGGCAGCTCTCAACCGCTGTGTGCAGCCCTTCGGCATTGCAGCGGGCCAGCAGGGACGCGGCAAAGTCGGGCTGCATAAACGGCTCGCCACCGGAGAGGGTGATGCCACCGCCGCTGCGCTCGAAGAAGGGGCGATCCCGCAAGATGGTGTCCATCAGGGTGTCCAGGGTTTCATCGCGGCCGCACACCTGCAGCGCTTCGCTTGGGCAGAGGCCGCGCAGCCGTTCCATATCGCCGGCCTTGAGGGCAGAACGGCTGAGCTGGATGCCCTCGCTGTCACGCAAGATTGCCGGACAAGCCTGGCTGCAGAGCTGGCATCCCTCGATGCACTGGCGCCGGTCGAGTAGTATGTCCGGCTTGGGAGAGCGGCTTTCCGGGTTTTGACACCACAGACAGGCCAGCGAGCACCCCTTGAGAAACACCAGGGTGCGAATGCCGGGGCCATCGTGAGTTGAATATCGTTGCAGGTCAAAAATCATACCGCCTCCTTTTGTATTTGCATTCTATTTGCTTTCGTTCGAAAGTTGATTTGATTTCGATCAAGCTATTTGCAGATGTTTTATCGCTAGAATGGTGACATATTGAACATCCCGTTAAGGAGTTAGAGATGGAGCTGTATCTCGATACCGCCGATGTGGCGGCAGTGCGTCGCTGGTCACGGATCCTGCCGTTGGCCGGTGTCACCACCAATCCTTCCATTACCGCCGCCGGGGGATTGCCGCTCTGTGAGCTGCTGCCCGCCCTGCGCGACGTGCTGGGCCCCAAGGCGCGCCTGTTTGCCCAGGTGATGGCCAAAACCGAAACCGAGATGGTGCGCGAGGCATTTGCCCTGCGTGAGCTGGACCCGGATCTGGTGATCAAAATCCCGGTGTGCTCAGAGGGGCTGGCGGCCATCAAGAGCCTGACCGCCAACGGTGTGCCGACTTTGGGCACCGCTGTCTATACCCCGCTGCAGGGTTGGCTGGCGGCGGTGGCGGGGGCGGAATATGTCGCGCCCTACGTTAACCGGCTGGATGCTCAGGGGGGCGATGGCATCGCCACCGTGCAGGAGCTGCAACAGCTGCTTGCGCTGCACGCACCGAACAGCAAGGTGCTGGCGGCGTCATTCCGCACTCCCCGTCAGGCGCTTGACTGCCTGCTGGCGGGTTGCCAATCGATTACCTTGCCGCTCGATGTGGCGGAGCAGCTGCTGAACGTGCCTGCGGTGGATGCGGCGCTGGTGAAGTTCGATCAGGATTGGCTGCGCGCTTTCGGTCGCTGATCCCGGTGGCAAGCTGATTGCCGTGATTGAGGGGGAGGGTGAAGAAGCGCGGGTGATGGGGATTGACCGACTAGACTTGAAACAGGTGGCTACATTCGCTGGCCGCCTTGCTGTCTACCGGAGGTATCCCATGAGCGACCATCTGCTACTCCCCCATGGTGAAGATTTGCGTCGTGCGGTGCTTTGGCTCAGCGAGCATCATCAGCACGATATCGCCGCCATTGAAGAGGCCAGCCTGCGTTTTGATCTCTCGCCGCTGGATGAGGAGTTTCTGATCCGGCACTGGCTCGACAGCCAGCGCCAATCATGAAGATCCGAGGTGAGGGATTAGAAGAAGTTGGCGAGGTTGATGCCAAACTCTTTGGGGTCGACCGTGTTTTCGATGCTCTCCTGCACCCCTGACTTGGCCAGATCCAGCCACTGTACGTCGAGGTAGTGACGCTGGGTGGCGTGATAGATCACCTTGACCACCGGCTTGAGCGGCTGCTGCTCGTTGCGCTGCATCACGATAGCCAGGCGCTGGTTTGAGAGCTGTACCAGGGTTCCCACCGGATAGACTCCCATGCACTTGATGAACTTGGTGACCAGTTCGGCATCAAAGTGCTGATTGATTCCCTTGAGCAGAATGCGGAAGGCCTGGGTCGGCTGCATACCCGCTTTGTAGACCCGATCCGCTGTGATGGCATCATAGACATCGACGATGCCGCTCATCCGGGTATAGAGGGAGAGCTGCTCCCCCTTGAGCCGCTGCGGGTAGCCGGAGCCATCGAGCCGCTCGTGGTGGTTGGCGGCCACCTCCAGCATGGTGGGGGTAATGCCAGGGGTATTGCTGAGGATCTCGTAACTGTGCACCACATGCTGACGCATGATGGCGAACTCCTCATCGGTCAGCTTGCCCGGTTTGTGGAGCACCTCGTCCGGGGTCATGATCTTGCCCACGTCGTGCAGCAGGCCACCCAGGGTCAGCTCTTTGAGCACGCTGCGCTCCAGTCCCAGATAGCGGCCGAAGTTGGCCAGCAGAATGGCCACATTCATGGAGTGCTCCATCAGGTAGGCATCCTTGGCGCGAATACGGGCCAGACAGAGCATGGCATCGCCGTGGGTGAACATGGTGTCCACCATCTCTTCGGCGACTTCGGCCAGCGGGGTGATGTCGATGGGCTCACCCGCTTTGAGGTGGCGAATGAACTTGCCTTGCAGCTCGCGCGCTTCCTGATAGAGGCGGCGGATTTTAAGCTCCCGCCCTTCACCGTTGGCACTGGCTCGGCGCCCTACCTGGGCGCTGTTGGCATTGAGATCGGGGGAGGTAACGGCGTCACTCTCGGCACTGCCCAGCTTGCTGCGAGCCAGATCGATGCGTACCGTGAGCACCCCCTGACGCACCAGATTGGCAATTTGCGCCACGCTGGTCACCAAGCCCATCTGGGCGATCTCCATCCCACCTGTCTGGCTGGCGATAGCAATGACATACATGCCGGGTTTCAGCTGGTTGACGGGAATGACGGGATAGGATGCTTGAGACTTCATGAGGGCTTCCTGACTCTTATTATTATGAGTATCGTTCGGATGGGTCACACCGGAGAAGTGTAACATCGGATGACCAGTTCGTCATAATTGGCACCCCTTAACAGTGGCGTTGTCGCCCCCGCCCGATATAATGACGCCCCTTTACTTGTTGGACTCCGAGGTTGTGAATGCGGCTTGATAAATTTCTGTGCGATTGTTCGGATTTGACCCGCTCGCTGGCAGGCAAACTGATCCGTCAGGGTGAGGTCATGGTGGATGGCATTGTGGTCAAGCAGCCCGCCTTTCATATCAATGAGCAGAGCCAGATCGAGTTTGACGGCGTGCTGCTGACGCTGGAGCAGCGCAACCGCTATTTCATGCTGCACAAGCCGGAAGGTTACGTCTGCTCCAACGAGGATCCGGATCACCCGACCGTCTTCTTCCTGATGGATGAACCGGCGATGGGCAAGCTGCATGTAGTGGGGCGCCTCGACCTCGATACCACGGGTCTGGTGCTGGTGACCGACGACGGTCAATGGTCCCACCGCATCACCTCGCCGCGCCACGAGTGTGCCAAGACCTATCACGTCTGGCTGGCCGATCCGGTGAGCCCGGATGCGATCGCGCTGTTCGCCGAAGGGGTCTACCTGCGTAACGAGACCGATAAAACCCGTCCTGCCCAGCTGGAAATTCTCGGCGAGTGCGAGGCCCGACTGACCATTCACGAAGGCAAGTACCATCAGGTCAAGCGGATGTTTGCCTCCATCGGCAACAAGGTCGTTGGCTTGCATCGCGAGCGGGTGGGCGGTCTGACGCTGGACGAAGATCTGGCCCCCGGTGAATACCGCGAGCTGACCGCTGAGGAGATTGCCCTGTTCTGATCAGGGATGGTGCCGGGTGTCAGTGAGTGCTGAAACCCAGCACTAGCGCCGTGCCCAGGGTGGCAATCAGTGCCCCCGCCCAGGCGGCAATGGATGGCCGCTCCCCCGAGTGCCACCACAACAGCGGCAGCAGCAGTACCGGCGTGGTAGAGGAGAGAATGGCCACCATGCCCACCTCGCCCTGCCGCAGCGCCATCAGGATCAGCGTCATCCCCAGCCCCATCGCCAGAAAACCGTTGGTGGCAATCATGGCGAGGATATGGCGATTGACCGGTTTGAGCGGCATGGCCAGCGGCAAGCGCCCCAGCCGCAGGACGCAGTGGGCCAGCAGGGCACTGCCCATCCGGATGCCCGATGCACTCACCGCATCCACCTCACCACTCATCATCACCGGCTTGGCGATGATGGCTCCCACGCTTTGACACAGTGCCGCCGTCAGGCCAAGGCCAATTCCCAGCGCCAGATTGCCACGGATCTGCTCCCACTCGTTGCTGCTACTGCGTCTGCCAAACAGGATCGCCAGCATCACGCCAGCAAAGACCAGCATGGCCCCCAGCAGTCGCCAGCCTGTCAGCTGTTCATTAAAGAGCCACAGCCCAAGCAGGGCGGAAAACAGCGCATGGCAGGAGAAGAGCAGGGCACTGCGTCTTGGCCCCAGCCGATTCATGCAGGCAAACAGCGCGGTATCGCCCACGAAGATGCCGACCAGCCCCGAGATGGCGAGCAGGGGCAGGGCGCTTGCGGTGAGGGTTTGCCAGCCACCGGTGAGCAGACTCATGGTGCCGAGCATCAGGCTGACCAGAAACATGCGCCAGCGGCTGTAGGCAAATGCGCCGAGATGACGGGCCGGTTTGACCGAAATAAGCGCTGCAACTGCCCATAAACTGGCCGACGCGAGGGCCAGCCACTCATAACCCATAAAAACTCCTGAAAAAATTAACCCGAAAGACTCCATCTCCCGGGCAAGCCCGATACAATAAGGGGCGTTTTCGGGGATAACAAGAGCGGCATCAGGCATTCATCAGGCGCGCCGTCGGCCTTCCCCTCCTGCAGTGGTGTTATTTGAGGTTTTGTCATGAGGTATGGTTTCTTCCCCAAGCTGGCACAGCGCTGGCTCTCCCCGCTATTGCTTGCCGTGCTGGCTGGGCCCCTGGCCCATGCCACCACCGTTGAGCAGCAGCCTCTGCTTGCCGATCGGCAAACCCTGGTCAAGGGCAACGGTGCCGAGCCGGAGTCACTGGATCCGGCACTGGTGCGCTCCGGTTTTCCGGGGGAGGCCGTGCTGGTCGATCTGTTTGAAGGGCTGGTCAGCGAAGATGGTCAGGGGCATATCGTTCCTGCTCAGGCCCAGCGCTGGGAGGTGAGTGACGATGGGCTGGAGTGGCGATTCTTCCTGCGACCCCAACTGAAATGGTCCAATGGCGAGCCGCTGGTGGCCGCTGATTTTGTCTATGCCTGGCGCCGTCTGCTCGATCCGGCCATCAACTCCCCTTCTGCCGGATTGCTGCTGGCCACGGGGATCAACAATGCGCAATCCATCTATGCCGGTGCGCTGGAGCTCGGCAATCTGGGCATTGAAGCGCAAAGCGATCAGATCCTGAAAATCACCCTGGAGCGGCCGGCTCCCTATTTCCTGCAGCTCATCAGTCAGCGCCCCTTTGTGCCAGTCAATCAGAAGGCGATAGCCAAATTAGGCAAACAGTGGACCGAGCCCGGCAAGCTGGTGAGCAATGGTGCTTACCGGTTGGCAAGTTGGACGCCAAACGAGCGGATAGAAGCCGAGCGCAAT
Source organism: Aeromonas sp. 102P (assembly GCF_051920345.1). Lineage (NCBI taxonomy): Bacteria > Pseudomonadati > Pseudomonadota > Gammaproteobacteria > Aeromonadales > Aeromonadaceae > Aeromonas > Aeromonas sp. 102P. The sequence continues at coordinate 11,187 of NZ_JBQBCZ010000002.1, forward strand.
ATCCACTACTGGGATGACCTTCACACCCGTATCGGACGGGTCACCTATCTGCCTATCACCTCGCAACATGCGGAGCGGCTGCGCTATGAGGCCGGTGAAATCCAGCTCACCAACAAGGTCTCCCTCGGCTATTACCAGAAGATGAAGCGCGAATCTCCGGAGCGGCTGTGGGGGTTGCCGCTGTTTGGCACCTATCTCTATGCGTTCAATTTGAAGCGCCCGGAACTGCAGGATGTGCGGGTGCGTCAGGCGCTCTCCATGGCGGTTGATCGACAGTTGCTCATTGGATCGGTGAGCGGGCAGGATGAACAGGCGGCATGGTCGCTGTTGCCGGAGATGCCGGGTTACCCCCGGGTGATATTGCCTGTGGCGCTTGAAGATATGCCAACCCGCCAGGCCAAAGCAGCAGCCCTGCTGTCAGCGGCCGGGTATAACAGTGCCAATCCACTCAAGCTGAGCATTACCTACAACAGCGCAGAAACCCACAAGCAGATGGCGATGGCCATTGCTGCCATGTGGCAGAAGCTGGGGGTGCAGGTCACCCTCAACAGTCTGGAGTGGGGCGCCTATCAGGTGGCCAAGGATAGCGGTGATTTTCAGGTGGCCAGAAGCTTCCTGTTTGGCGATTACGTGGAGCCGTCAGCCATGCTGGGCAGCTTCCGTTGTCAGGATCTGCGCAACGAGAGCGGCTACTGCAATCCCGACTTTGATCTGCTGCTGGAGCAGGCGGCCAATACGCTGGACAGCGCGAGCCGGGTTGAACTCTACCGGCATGCCGAACAGTTGCTGCTTGAGGAGGCGCCGATCCTCCCCGTGTATCATTACAATCAGATGAGACTGGTCGATCCCACCCTGCGGGGACTGCCCAGCCAGAATTTGAAAGGGACGATTGCCACCAAGGATCTCTATTTCAGCCCGCAGTGAGGAGCATTTCATGAAACTTGCCATCATTTCCGACATCCACGGCAGCATCATTGCGCTGGAGCGGGTGCTGACCCAACTTGAGCCCTGGCAGCCGGATCACTATCTGCTGCTCGGCGATCTGCTCAACCATGGCCCGCGCAATCCTCTGCCGGAAGGGTATAACCCGGCCGCCGTGGCTGATCGGCTCAACGAGCTGGCACCGCAGATCATCGCGGTGCGGGGCAATTGTGATTCCGAAGTGGATCAGATGCTGTTGCGCTTTCCCATCACCGCCTCCTACAACCAGTTGCTGGTCGATGAGCGGCGCTGGTTTGTAAGCCATGGCCATCTTTATCGCCCGGACGAGGTACAGCTACCGCCGGGCAGTCTGTTCCTGAGCGGTCACACCCATGTGCCGGTGCTGGAGTGGCAGGGGGAGCGGGTATTGATGAACCCGGGGTCGATCTGTTTCCCGCGCGGCGAGTTGCCTGCCAGTTACGGGTGCTATGAGGACGGGGTACTGCGTGTCAATGCGTGTGAGGACGGGCGAGAGTTGTTGCGACTGGTGCTTTAAAACGGAGTGCAAAAATGCAAGGCCTGATAAGAGATGTCAGGCCTTGATACCGTAGGAGCGGGTGCCAGAGCGAGTGTTACCCTTGGCGTCATAGGTCAGGCTGTTGCGATCGCGCAGCTGACTCAGAAAGGTTGCCAGACGACGGTTTGAGACGATGCTCAATTCTAGCAAGCGACCGTTGATATCATTTTGTGCCTGGCAAGCATCCAGTTTCGCACGAAGCTGTGCCATCTCGTCGGGATAGGCTGCCAGCTGCAGTGCCAGTTCCGGCATCTCTGCCAGTGTCTTGTCCAGCGTTTCTATCGCAGCAAGCAACTGCTGTTTGCGCTCGGTCAGTGCGGGCAGGGCCAGTGCCTGATGCTGTTCGAGCAAGCTGAACTCCTCTTCCAGAATGCCTTGCATCTGGCTGAGGTAATCATCTTGGGTGTACAGTAACGAAGGTAAATCCATCATCCCAGAACTTTGTCCAGATTGGCCTCGAAACTGAACATCTTCTTGGCCACAGCATCGCTGTTAACCTGATATTCGCCACTCGAGACGGTTTTTTTCAGCCGTTCGACCTTGCTCTCATTGCCGGTCGAGGCGGTATTGAGGTTTTGTTGCATCTTTTGCAATTGTTGCGCCTCACTGGTCAAGGAGACGGAGTCCAGCTTGACAGTAGCCGCTTTGTTTTCGGGCGATGAGGTGACTGACTTGCTGCCTGTCCCCTGGCTATTAGCGGTATTTTGCAACCGATTATTCGCCAAGTTGTTGATATTGTTGATGGCCATTTTAGTTACCTTCGTCTGCTTTAAGGTTTGCTTACCTGTTTATCGGTGCGGCAGATCAAAACTTTAGAAAAAAAGTTGTCAAGGATCCGGATTTAAAAAGTGACCGATACGGCACCTACTGCACTGACTTTACCCTCAACGGTTTTGCCGGAGCGAATATTCACGAGTTTGATGATCTCTCCGAAGCTGCCATCTTGCAAGGCTCGGGCCATGGTTTTGATCTGGAAGTTGCTATTTTCTGCCGTCAGGGTGACCTGATCCCCTTTGCACACGACACAAACCTGGCTCAAACGGATGGGTTGCCCAGGTTTTAGCTCCCGCTTGCTGCGTACTCCGACAAGAGGGGCTGTGTCAGTCAGGTAGTCGCCGCGGATCAGGGTCTGATCCTGATAGGCCAACACCAGCTGGCTTTCACTCAGCAGGTCCCCCTTGGCGATGGGGTTGGTCACAGTGACATAGGGCTTTTGAATGCTGACCCGCACCGGGAGATAGACGTCCCAGGGCCTCTCCTCCTCACACTTAAGGTAAACTGTTGTATTACGGCGAATTTCCATTTTTGCTGGTAAGCTGATAGTGAGCAGATCTTCGCAGCGGGTCAGTGGGAGCCGTTCATCCAGCGTGGCAGAGGTGACCTCGGCTCTGGCATCCAACGGAATATCCAGCTGGCTGTAAACGAACTCTTGTGCCTTTTCTTGCAGATAAGTAGTGACGTCCGAGGCGTAGCTGGAAGATATGCTGCCAAAAAAGAGGCTGATGAGTAAAAGTCGGTTAATCATTTTCGCTCGTTGGTCGATAAGTTGTTCACGCATATCACCATATTTAACTATGATTGCTTCAGAATCTGTTCGTTGTCACATCGATAGTCTGACGCAATCCATCACGCATGCATGATTAATGCCAAGCGTTTTTAGGGAGTGTTTATGGCCAGTATCCTGGACTCGGTCAACCAACGTACCCAGCTAGTGGGGCAAAACCGGCTGGAGTTGTTGTTGTTTCGTCTCAATGGACGTCAAAGATTTGGCATCAACGTATTCAAAGTGCGTGAAGTGTTGCAGTGTCCCCCCTTGACCGTGATGCCCAAACTGAACTCCTGCATCCGCGGGGTTGCACATATTCGTGGCCAGACTATCTCGGTTATCGACCTCAGCATGGCGGTTGGCAAACGCCCGATTGATGATTTGAGCAAATGCTTCATTATCATCTCCGAGTACAACCGCTCTATTCAGGGATTTCTGGTGCATTCGGTCGAGCGCATCATCAATATGAACTGGGAATCCATCCTGCCTCCGCCCAAAGGTGCGGGTCGCATCAACTACATGACAGCCGTGACTGAAGTCGATGGCGAGTTGGTCGAAATCCTTGATGTTGAGCGGATATTGAACGAAATTTCGCCGGTTGCAACGGATGTTAGTGAGGAGCTGGTTCAGGCCAGTGTCGACCACCCGACTCTGGGGCGTCCTGTTCTTGTTGCGGATGACTCATCAGTGGCACGCAAACAGGTACAACGTGCGCTTGAGGCTATCGGTGTCGAATGCGTGTTGGCAAAAGATGGCCGCGAAGCATTGAACATGCTGCTGGAAATGACCAAAAATGGTCCTATCAAGGATCAGGTTGCGCTGGTTATTTCGGATATCGAAATGCCGGAAATGGATGGCTATACCTTCACTGCCGAGATCCGGAATAATCCCAATCTCAAGGATTTGCATGTTATTCTGCATACATCGCTCAGTGGAGTATTCAACCAGGCAATGGTGCAGAAAGTTGGTGCGAACAATTTTATCGCCAAGTTCCAGCCTGATGAATTGGCCAAGGCCGTACAAAACGCACTCTAATAAAGAAGAACAGCTGCATGAAGACACTTTCGGACGACTTATACAAACAGTTCAGCAACTTTCTGGCGGTACAGAGCGGAATTGTGCTGGGGGATAACAAACAGTATCTGGTGAAGAGCCGTCTTTCACCTTTGATGGCTCAGTTTGGCATCGAGAGTCTGTCTGATCTGGTTACCCGTGCAATGAGTGTGCGAGAGCGTGACCTGAAAATGGCCGTGGTGGATGCCATGACGACCAACGAGACCCTCTGGTTTCGTGATACCTATCCGTTTCAGCTTCTTACTGACAAGATTTTCCCCGAGTTGGGGAAAAGTGGCCGCCCCATCAAGATCTGGTCGGCTGCATCCTCGTCAGGTCAGGAGCCCTATTCCATTGCCATGACGGCACTGGAGCAGCAGATGAAAAAGCCGGGGACCTTGCCTGGTGGCGTGCAGATTGTCGGGACGGATATTTCGACGACCATGCTCAATCAGTGTAAGGAAGGCGTTTACGATAGCCTTGCTCTGGCGCGCGGTTTGTCACCGGAGCGCAAGAAGATGTTTTTTGAGCCCTACGGTGACAACAAGATGCGGGTCGCTGAGCGAGTCAGAAAATTGACCACCTTCCGGCCACTCAACTTGTTGGAGAGTTATAGTCTGCTCGGCAAGTTTGACATTATCTTTTGCCGTAACGTGCTCATCTATTTTGCGCCGGAAGTGAAGTCGAAGATCCTCAACCAGTTTGCTGCCAGTCTCAATCCCGGTGGATATCTGATGCTGGGCGCGTCGGAGTCACTGGCCGGGTTAACCGATCGGTTCGAGATGATCCGCTGCAATCCGGGGATTGTCTACAAGGTCAAATAGGCCTGATGGCCTTGATATTCGGGGTCTGCCGAATATTGCCAGTACATGCAAAGAGGGAAGCTACGAGCTTCCCTCTTTCTTAATCTACAGCTCAGTCTTTCTATTTACCTACCATATCTCGCCACTGCAAAAGTGGTTGCAACCTTAAGGTGGCCAAATGATGCCGTGTGACTCAAGGCACGAGATGCTCCTGCCGTTTTCGGTCTGAAATGTACTCATACCCAAACCATCGAACTGAGTGATTTGCTTATGGCACACCTCTTGCAAACAAAATAAACCAAGCAGGAGGTGTGCTATGGCTCTTTCATTTGACAAGGCATTCGGTGTGCATCAACACACCATAAGCGTTCGCGCCAAGCGTGCTGAGGTGCTTTCCAGCAATATTGCCAACGCAGATACCCCGGGCTTCAAAGCCAGGGATATCAATTTTGCTCAGGCATTGCAGGAGGCCCAGTCGCATCAGGGGTTTGGTTTGGCAACGACCAGCGAAAAGCACTTTGCCTTGAATATGGACGCCCCAGGTACCGTGCAATATCGCAACCCGCTGCAACCGGATACCGGTGACGGCAATACAGTCGATGTGCAGCAGGAGCGCAGCGAATTTCTGCGCAATAGCCTCGAGTATCAAACCTCCCTTGAATTTATGAATAGCAAGATCAGTGGCCTGCTCAAGGCCCTGAAAGGAGAGCAGTGATGAGTTTGTTCAAGGTCTTTGACATAGCAGGCTCGGCTATGAGCGCACAGTCAGTGCGCCTCAACACGGTTGCCAGCAACATGGCCAATGCGGACAGCGTCAGCTCCAGTGTGGAAAATACTTACCACGCCAGGCGGCCAGTCTTTGCCGCCCAGCTCGATCAGGCGATGTCTGACAAGCAGGGCTCGGTCGGGGTTGAGGTGAAGGGGATTGTCGAGAGCAAGGCGCCACTGCTCAAGGAGTACAACCCCAACCACCCGATGGCGGATAAAGACGGTTTTATCTTCAAGCCAAACGTCAACATGGTTGAAGAGATGGCCGACATGATCAACGCCTCGCGCAGCTACCAGACCAACGTACAGGTTGCAGATTCGGCCAAGAAGATGCTGCAGCAGACGCTCCAGCTTGGCAAGTCCTGATAGGAGGGATGCAGCATGGTCGATACAACCAGTAATGTGAACGGCATCAGCCGTACCACGACCCAGACGACAGGCAGCACAACGGCGCCGAAGAAAGAGCTGGATCAGGCTTCTTTTCTGAAGCTGCTGACCATGCAGCTGTCGTATCAGGATCCCTTCAAGCCTGTTGATAACGCCCAGATGCTCTCCCAGATGACATCCATGTCGACCTCGGAGGGGATCAATAGCTTGTCCACCCAGATGGGCAATCTTAATACTCTGATGACATCTAGTCAGGCGCTGCAAGCCTCCGCACTGGTCGGACAAAATGTGCTGCTCCCTAGCAATATCGGTTATTTGGAGAAAGAGGGGTCCATCTCCGGGGTTGTGGCTGTCGGTGTCGAGAACAAGTATTCGAATGTGAAAATTACGGTGGAAGATGAAAAGGGCCAAGTGATCAAGGAGTTTCCTCTGGAAGGTGATTTGCGCGGCAATGTTGAATTTGCTTGGGATGGTAAAGACAAGAGTGGCAATCCGGCCAAGCCTGGAAAATACGTGATTAAAGCTAACGGCACCATGGATGGAAAGTCGGAGAGCATCTCGGCCCTGACCTATGGCAAGGTTGATAGTGTGGTCCTGGGGAACGGAACCAACCCGACTCAACTCAATCTGAGAGGTCTAGGCACTACAACGCTTAACAGTATCCTGCAAATTTCAGGATCTAATCAGAACAAACCAACAACTCAGTCAAAAACCACGTCGACAGCATCGATCTAAGGAGCTGGATATGTCATTTAACAATGCCTTGAGCGGTGTCAACGCGGCACAAAAAGACTTGAACGTCACCGCCAACAACATTGCCAACGTTAATACCATGGGCTTTAAAGAGTCCCGAGCGGAGTTTGCGGATGTTTACGCCAACTCCATCTTTGTCAATGCCAAGACCCAGGTCGGTAATGGTGTGGCGACCGGTGCGGTTGCCCAGCAGTTCCACCAGGGTGCGCTGCAATTTACCAATAACGCACTGGATTTGGCGATTCAGGGGAATGGATTCTTTGTGACCTCCGATGGCCTGACCAACCTGGATCGCACCTATACTCGTGCCGGTGCCTTCAAGCTCAATGAAAACAGTTATATGGTCAACAATCAGGGGCATTACCTGCAAGGTTATGAAATTAACGCCGATGGCACCCCGAAGGCGGTCAGCATCAATGCTACCAAGCCGATCCAGATACCGGATCGGGCGGGCGAGCCAATCAAGACCAGCAAGATTGAGGCAAGCTTCAATTTGCCGTCCAAGGCGACCCCGTTATCGGCGGGCACAATGCCGGATCCTCTTGCTGTACCTCCAATAGTTGGTAGCCTGTCGAGCTTTGATCCAAAGGACTCGAAAACGTACTCGTCCTCCACCTCTGTTGTCGTGTATGACTCTTTAGGTGAGCCCCATACCATCACTAAATATTTCGTTAAAGAAGCCAGCGATGCCGACCCGACCAAACCGGCAGATCCTACAGCATGGCGTATGTATTTATATGAGGGTGAAAAGCCTATTGATATAGCCACGGGGGTTCAGACTCAAATGGCTGCAGGTGTGCCCCAGGCACCTTTGGCTGCGCGTTTTACCTTTGGTGCCGATGGTAAAATGATTACCCCAACCACCCCTGCAACAATCCAAACGGAGCAATTGGGTGCCGCTGGTGCGGGTATTATCACTAATGGTGCTGACCCCACTCAGACTTTTGAGATTTCACTGGGCACAATAACCCAATATGCCTCACCATTTGAAGTCAATAAGTTGTCGCAGGATGGCTCCACTGTCGGCCGTTTGACCAAGGTCGAGATCACTCCGGATGGCATTGTGTCCGCGACTTACAGTAACGCCACCACCATCAAGGTGGCCATGGTCGCCATGGCAAAATTTGCCAACTCGCAAGGATTGACTCAGGTTGGCGATACCTCCTGGCGACAGTCCCTGCTCTCTGGCGATGCCTTGCCGGGGACGCCCAATTCGGGCACTTTCGGGACCATCAAATCATCGGCGCTGGAGCAGTCCAACGTGGATTTGACCTCCGAGCTTGTGGACCTGATCACTGCTCAACGTAACTTCCAGGCCAACTCCCGTTCTCTGGAGGTCAACAGTTCGCTGCAGCAAACCATCCTGCAGATCCGTTAATCTCGCAATAAATGATAATGAGAGGGGGCTTGGCCCCCTCTCTGTTTCTGTCGTATTCCCATCCTCCTTATCCCCCCATATTTCTGCTGTTGGCACTCTAATTGCATTTCTCCTGTCAGAGTCATCTGTTTGACGGAGAATTCCATGGATCACCTGCTTTATATCGCCATGTCCGGGGCCAAAGAGACCATGAACAGCCTGGCTGTTCGGGGCAACAACCTCGCCAATGCCAATACCACCGGTTTCAAGTCCGATTTCGAGCAGGCCAGAAGCATGCAGGCGTTCGGAGAGGGCTTGCCAAGCCGAGTGTTTGCCATGGCTGAGCGCCCGGGTCAGAACCTGCAGCATGGCATGCTGATGACCACCGGAAGGGATCTGGACGTGGCGGTGGATGGGCCGGGCTGGATTGCCGTGCAGGATCCCAAGGGCGGCGAGGCCTATACCCGCATGGGGAATTTGCAGGTCAATGCGACCGGCAATTTGCAGACCTCGACGGGCCTGAATGTGGTGGATGACGGTGGTCAGCCCATCGTGCTGCCGATGCCGATGGAGAAACTCGAGATCAATCGGGATGGCACCATCAGCGGTCGTCCGGAGGGGGCTGCCGCCAACTTGCCGGAAGATTTTCAGCGGATCAAGCTGGTCAACCCGGCCGCCGATGCGGTGGAGAAGGGGCAAGATGGTCTGTTTCGCCGCAAGGATGGCCAGAATGAACCCGCCTCTGCCAATGTCGGCCTGATTGCCGGCTCCCTTGAGGGGAGCAACGTCAATGTGGTGGATGAGATGACCAACCTGATCCGGCTGCAACGCCAGTTCGAAACCCAGGTCAAAATCATGAAGACGGCCGAAGAGAATGATGAAGCTCAAACCCAACTACTGCGAATCAGCTAATCAAGGAGTTACCTATGAATCCCGCACTCTGGATCAGCAAGACCGGGTTGGATGCACAGCAGACCAATATTTCGGTCACCTCGAACAACTTGGCGAACGCCAGCACCGTGGGCTTTAAAAAGTCACGGGCCATCTTTGAAGATCTGCTGTATCAAAATATCAACCAGCCCGGTGGCCGCTCTTCTGCCGATACCGAGCTCCCCTCCGGCTTGATGCTGGGGGCGGGTGCCAAGGTGGTGGCGACCCAGAAAAACCACAGCCAGGGCAACGTACAAACCACTGACAACTCGCTCGATTTGATGATCAGTGGTCGTGGTTACTTTGAAATTCAGCTGCCGGATGGTAGTGCGGCCTATACCCGCAACGGTCAGTTCACCCTTAACGATGAAGGGACCATAGTGACGCCGGGTAATGGTTACCCGCTGCAACCGGAAATCCAGATCCCGGAAAACGCCCAGAGCGTTACGGTGGGTGAAGATGGCCAGGTCTCGGTGCAGCTCAAGGGCGATGGCGCTTCTCAGGTCGTCGGTCAGATCAACATCTCCGACTTCGTCAACGCCAGCGGCTTGCAGCCGATGGGGGAGAACATGTTCGTCGAGACCCAATCCAGTGGTGCTGCCGCCCAGGGGACTGCCGGTGCCGATGGCTTGGGGGTGATCAAGCAGGGGATGCTGGAGACTTCCAACGTCAACGTGACCGAAGAACTGGTGAATCTCATTCAGGCTCAGCGGGTCTACGAGATGAACTCCAAGGTGCTCTCCGCCGTGGACGGCATGATGTCCTTCCTGATCCAGCGTACCTAATTAGGAGGTGCATGATGAAAGCCGTATGGATGCTGGGATTGTTGGTGCTGGGTGGGTGTAGCAGCACTCCCAATACGCCCAAGCCTGATGATCCCGAGTTTTCCCCCGTCTACGGGGAGTCGGAGCCGGTGTCGGTGCGGCCGACAGGGGCGATTTTCCAGCCGGATCAGGTCAATGGCATCTATTCGGATATCAAGGCGCACAAGGTAGGCGACATCATTACCATCGAGTTGTCGGAGTCGACCTCAGCCTCGAAAAAGGCCAATACCCAGAGTGGCAAGGACAATAAATTCAATCTGGATCCAGTCAAGCTGGGTGGTGTGCCGGTCACCGCCAGTCCCTATGATCTCTCTGCCTCCATTGGACAAAACAGCGCGTTCAAGGGCCAGGCCAAAGCGGACCAGAGCAACAGCTTGCAGGGTAATATTTCGGTCAGCGTGGCCAAGGTGCTGCCCAACGGCAATCTGCTGGTGCGTGGTGAGAAGTGGATCATGCTCAACAATGGCAATGAATATATCCGGATCACCGGCCTTATTCGCCCGGAGGATGTGACATCTGATAACAGCGTTTCGTCCCAGAAAGTGGCCAATGCCCGCATTTACTACGGCGGTACCGGCGATCTGGCCAATAGCCAGGAGCAAGGGTGGCTTACCAGCTTTTTCAATGGTCCCTGGTGGCCGCTCTAGGAGATGTTATGAAGTCACTCCGTCTTGTCACTCTGTTTTGCTGTCTGCTGCCCTTGGGTGTGGCCAATGCGGCCCGGATCAAGGACATCAGCTCGGTTGAAGGGGTGCGTAACAACCAGCTGATTGGTTACGGTCTGGTGGTGGGGTTGCCCGGCACTGGCGAGAAGAACAACGCCTTCACCGAGCAGACCTTCCGTACCATGCTCAACAACTTTGGCATCAAGGTGCCGGATAACATCAAGCCCAAGATCAAGGATGTGGCGCCGGTGGCGATACATGCCGACCTGCCCCCCTTCTCCAAGCCGGGCCAGACCATCGATGTGACGGTCTCTGCCATTGGCGAGGCCAAGAGCCTGCGGGGCGGCACTCTGCTGCAGAGCTTTCTGAAAGGGCTCGATGGCCGGGTTTATGCGGTCGCCCAGGGCAGTCTGGTGGTCGGTGGTCTGGGGGCCGAGGGGGCTGATGGTTCCAAGGTAGTGATCAATACCCCGACTGTCGGGCGGATTGCCAACGGTGCGACCGTGGAGCGGGAGGTGCCCAACTCCTTCAGTCAGGGGGACACCATCACCTTCAACCTTAACCGCCCCGACTTTACTACGGCGCGCCGTCTGGCCGATGTGGTCAACGATCTGGTGGGGCCCAATACCGCTCAGGCGCTCGATGCCACCTCTGTCAAGGTCTATGCCCCGCGAGATCCGGGTCAGCGCGTCTCCTATCTCGCCACCATCGAGAATCTGGAGGTGGATCCGGCCAACGAGGCGGCCAAGATCATCGTTAACTCCCGCACCGGCACCATAGTGATCGGCAGTCAGGTCAAGCTCAAACCGGCGGCCATCAGCCATGGCGGGTTGACGGTGACCATCGCCGAAAACCAGCAGGTCTCCCAGCCCAACCCGCTGGCAGGAGGAGAGACAACGGTGACCAACAACTCGACCATCAATGTCCAGCAGGAGCCGGGGCGGATGTTCAAATTTGATACCGGTGCGACCCTGGACGATCTGGTCCGGGCGGTCAATCAGGTTGGGGTCGCCCCGGGTGATTTGATGGCCATCCTTGAGGCGCTGCAGCAGGCAGGCGCCATCGAAGGGCAACTGGTCATATTGTAACAAGCGGCAAGTGGTTGCCACGGGTGGCAATGAGGTAAGCAAAATGGCGGAGTTTGACAGCAACAGCGGCATGAATCTCGGGATGGTACAGGACATCAAGAACCTGGACCGTCTGCGCCAGATGAGCCAAAGCAAAGAGGGACAGGCCGAAGCGCTCAAGAGTGCGTCACGCCAGTTCGAGTCAATCTTTACCCAGATGCTGTTTCAGAGCATGCGTCAGGCCAACGGGGTGTTGACTCAGGACAACCCGATGAATAGCAGCTATACCCAGTTCTATGAAGGGATGCTGGATGAGCAGCGGGTTGCCGACATGTCCAGCAAGGGTGGGCTGGGATTGGCTGACATGGTGGCCAAGCAGCTCTCTCCCGAGACCTTTACCCATCAGGATGGACGGGTGCTCAAGATGCCGCAGCGCACCGAACGGACCTACAAACCCTATCAGCCACCGACGGCCGCTGCCGATGATTTGATCGCGGCATCAAAAGTTGGCAAAGATTTTGCTGAAAAAGAGATGACCGAGGGGGTCAAGGAGAGCCACGCACTCACTATGCCCCGTCGAGCGCACCGCAGCATTCCGCCCATGGGGCGCATGGCCAGCGAAGAGGGCAGTGCCACCGGTAGTGGAGGCAAAGAGTTCGATACGCCGGAAGAGTTTGTCAATCGTCTGATGCCGCTGGCCAAGAAAGCGGCCGACAAGCTGGGGTTAAGCCCGGCGGTACTGGTCGCCCAGGCGGCACTGGAGAGCGGTTGGGGCAAGCGGGTGATCAAGGATGGTGAGGGGCAGGTGACCCATAACCTGTTTGGTATCAAGGCCGATCCGCGCTGGGAAGGGCCAAAGGCGGTGGTCAGCACGCTCGAGTATGAGCAAGGTGTTGCCTCCCGTCAGAAAGCGGCATTTCGCTCCTATGAGTCGTTTGAAGAGAGCTTCAACGACTATGTGGACTTCCTCACTTCCGGCTCTCGCTACAAGGGAGCCCTGGCGAAGGTGGATAGTCCTGATCGCTACTTTGAGGCGCTGCAACAGGCGGGTTATGCCACCGACCCGCACTACGCCAGAAAATTGAAACAGGTATTGCGCAGTGATGCCATTGCCCAATACAACGAGATGGAGCTGTAACGTATGGCAAGCGACCTGCTTGGGATTGGTTCATCGGGCGTGCTGGCACAGCAACGCCTGCTGCAGACCACCAGTAACAACATAGTGAACGTCAATAGCCAGGGCTATGTGCGTGAGCGTACGCTGGTGTATACCAATACCATCGGTCTGGGGACCGGTGACATCAAGACCCAGCGGGTAATCAACGACTATATGCAGGGGGAGGTGCGCCGTGATACCTCCGCCTATCATGCCTCCCTGACCCATTATGAACAGCTGGCTGGCGTTGACAGCTTGCTTGGGGATACCAGCAACAGCGTGGGGGCGGCCATCACCTCCTACTTCAAGTCATTTCACTCTGCCAATGAATCGCCTGCCGAGATCGGTGGGCGCAAGGTGGTGATGACTGAGTTGAGTGGCATGGTCAACCGTTTTCATACCCTCTCGGCGCAGCTCGACAAGCAGAACGATACCCTCAATACCCGCATTGAAGATGAAACCAAGCAGGTCAACAGCCTGCTCACCAGCATCAATGATCTTAATCAGGCCATCATCCGCACCCAGGGGTCACCCGAAGAGAACCTGATGCTGTTTGATCAGCGGGATGAGGCGATCCGCCAGCTGTCGGAGAAGATGGATATTCGCACCGTAGCCCAACCCAACGGCAGCATGCTGGTCAATATGAGCACCGGCCATTCGCTGATCCTCGATGGGGGCGTCGCCCAGTTCAAGGTGATTGCAGGAGATCCTGACTCCCGGGATCAGGAGCTGCAACTGACTCTGGGGGATAATCAGGCAACCATCGACCACGATACGTTTGGTGGCGCCATGGGGGGGCTGTTCAAGGCGCGTACCGACCTTGAGCCTACCAAGCGCGAACTGGGGCAGCTGGCCGTGGCGATGGCCGATGCGATGAACCAGCAGAACCGCCTCGGGATGGATCTGGATAACGAGATTGGCGGTGACATCTTCACCCTGCCTACCAGCAAGGGCTTACCCTACGGTAATAACACCGGGACGGTCGGGGCGAATGTTAGCTTCGTGCCGGGCAAGGGGACATCAGTGACCCCGTTTGATTACGAAGTGCGCTTTAGCAGCGCCACCGGTTATGAGGTGTTCTCGCTGGACAAGTCTGGTAATCGAACCTCTGTGGCGATTGGCACGACCCCTCCTGCAACGTTTGAACTCACGGGTCACGGCATTTCAATCGATCTCACCGGTGCGCCAGCTGCGGGTGACAGACTGTTGCTGCAACCGACCAAAAGTGCGGCCGCCGGTTTGGGTCAGCTGATCACCCGACCGGAAGATCTGGCCTTGGCCTCTCCGCTTAAAGCGGAAAAGACCACCAATAATGGTGGCGGGGCTGATATCAAACTGGGTGGTGTATTCAATACAGGTGCAGGGTCAGGTTTTGGTACCAATAGTCTGAGCCCGACAGCGCCTCAGGTCGTCAAGATTGACGCCAACGGTAACTATCAGGTGTTTCAAGCCGATGGCACTACCCTGATTGGCACTGCCCCTGCGAGCAGCAAAGGGCAAAACCTGATGTCTGCGATCGTCAACCCTTTCCCCGCCGGAGCCGCAGTCTATGCCAACCCGAAACAGGCCCCCGGCTACGAGTTCAGCATCACCGGAACGGTGAATGCTAACGACAGCTTCAAGCTCAGTTACAACAGCAATGGCTTTGCCGATAACAGCAATGGCCTGGTTCTGGCCGAGCTGCAAAACAAGGATCTGGTGCGCAAGAGCACCAATGGTGGGACGACCAACGACAAGATGACCTTCAATCAGGCCTATTCCGGGTTGGTGATGGAAGTGGGTAACAATACCAGTCAGGCAAAAACGCTGCTCAAGGCCAATGAGTCCAAGCTTATCCAGAGCACCGGCATCTTTGAAAGCGTGTCTGGGGTCAATCTGGAGGAGGAGGCGGCCAATCTGATCCGCTTCCAGCAATCCTATGCGGCATCGGCGCAAATCGTCAGCACGGCCAAAACTATTTTCGATACACTGCTCTCTTCCGTGAGGTAACGTCATGCGCATCACCACCAACATGATCTACGACCGGAATATCTATTCCCTCAACAGTGCCAACGAGCGGTTGAATACTGCCTATCAACAGCTGCAAACCGGCAATAAATTTCAGACTGCCGGCGAAGATCCTGCGGGGATGAGCCAGAAGATGGCACTGACCAAGGAGATTGACCTGTTCAAGCAGTACAGTGTCAATGGCAGCTTGCTGGAAAACAGCCTGGGGCATGAGGAGACGGTATTAACGTCGATTAACAATGCAATGCTTAGTGCCCAGACCCTGATCCAGAAGTCAAATAATGGCGCTATCAGCATGGATGATCGCAAGGCCATAGCCAGCGAGCTGGAAGGGTTGCAGCAGCAAATGTTTGATCTGATGAATAGCAAAAACTCTTCGGGTGAATTTATATTTGGCGGCAATCAGAGCAAGACCCAGCCATATATCAAAGATGCCAACGGAAAGTATATCTATCAGGGGGACCCAGGTCAGCGAAATATTCAGGTCTCACCCACAGTACAAATTGCTGCCAATGATTCCGGGCAGGATCTGTTTGAAATCGTGGCGACCAGAAGAACTGCCAGTGCAACCACCGCAAATATCAAGGTCGGAGTCGGCGATCAGGGCAACTTTGATAATTTCTATAAGTCCAATTATAACTCGGCACTGCCCAGCAACACCTATACCGTATCAACCACCATAGGCCCGCCTGATACCTATGATATCAAGGATGCCGGTGGTACTACCCTGCAAACGGGTAACTACACTGCTGGCACCAAGATCCCCTTCAATGGTCTGGAGTTGACCCTTGATTTGCCTGCAGGTGGTGCGGCTCAGCAGTTTGACCTTAATCCACCGAAGAATGACAACATATTGAATGGTATGTCGGATTTTATTACCGCCTTGCGTGATCCCGCTATTACCGCTGACAACTTTGCGCTGGAAGTAGCCGATGCTACCGTCCATATGAAAAATGCTCACCTGAATATCGATCATGGATTGGGGGAGTTGGGTGGCAGGATGAACAGTCTCGAGGCTGTCATGGATTCTAACGAGGGGTTGAGTACCCTCAACGCCGAGGCGAGAGCCAAGGTATCGGAAGCGGACCTCTATGAAGTGATTTCCGCGTTGTCAAAAGAGGATGCGGCATTGAGTGCCTCGCAACTCTCGTTCAGCAAAATAAGCCGTCTGACACTGTTTGACTATATTCGCTAATAAATAAGGGGCCCTTTGGGGCCTTTTCTTTTATCCAGGTTCTGTAAATTGGTTCCGTGTCATCTCCTGCCAATTGTAACAAGCTGTTGCCGTTGCCAACTTAATGGTGGTTGCGGGGTTGACCTCCCAGCGGGATTGGATAATCATGCCGCCCGCACAACAGAGGGTTGTGCGAATTATTTGCAGCATCTCGTTAGGCGAGGCTCCTGTATAAACACAGGCCACTGATCTCACGACGTCCAGAGACGCCCAAGATCAGGACAGTTTTCATCGGATTAAGGTGTAAACCCAAGTGGCTTCCGGCATGCCGGATACGTTATACAGTGCTAAAGCTGGTACGTGGGGATGATGACACGCCGAACGGCGTCATTTCCTGCCTATTACTCGTCAATCAAATTGCTGTTTTCTTGTCGTTGCCTCCGGCTATTTCCGGAGGCATTCAGGCTCGCCTGAAATCACATGAGGATATCTGTGATGAAGAAAACACATACCATTCTTAACCGTCACCAACTGCTCGATCTGGCCGCCCTGCAGGGTTGGCTGGAACATAATCTGGATCCGGTTCAGCGCGCCGATCAACTGCTGACCCTGCGTCCGGAAGAGCTCAACTGCATCTTTGATACCCTGCCAATTCCGCAAGGTGCCGAACTGCTCGGCTCACTCTCGGCCGAGAGTGCCGGGCGCCTGTTGCAGCGGCTCCATGGCAGCATCGTCAGCGTGTTGCAGGAGGCCATTCCCCGCCGTGATATGGTCGCCATCCTGCGCAAACTGAGTCGTCAGGATCGCACCATGTTGCTGGCTCGCTTCCCGACCCAGGCGCAGGCCATGTATTACTCCCTGCTGGATTGGCCCACCGAGTCGGTGGGGGCCAACATGCGCCACGAATATCTGGCGGTGCGGGAGGAGGACACGGTCGGTCACGCCAAACAGCTGATCCACGATGCCTGGGACAATGCCCAGCTGTTTCGCCATATCTATGTGGTCAACGGGGATGGTCGTCTGCAAGGGAGCCTCTCCCTCAAGACCTTGCTGATCGCTGACCCGCTGGCCAGTGTCGCGACCCTGATGGATCGGGAGACGGTGCGGATCAATGCCCGTGCGGATCAGGAGCTGGCAGCGCGTCTGCTGATCGACCGCGACCTGTCGGTATTGCCGGTCGAGGATCAGGGGCGACTGGTCGGTATTTTCCACGTCGATGATGCGGCGGATATTCTGGAGCTCGAATCCACCGAGGATGCCGAGATGCAAGGGGGCTCATCACCGCTCGACACCCCTTACTTGCAGGCGACGCCCTGGCAGCTGTGGCGCAAACGGGTGGGCTGGCTGCTTATCCTGTTTGTGGCGGAAGCCTACACCGGCACCGTGCTGCGGGCATTTGAGGAGCAGCTGGAAGCGGCCATCGCGCTGGCTTTCTTTATCCCCTTGCTGATCGGTACTGGTGGTAACAGCGGCACCCAGATCACCACCACCATAGTACGAGCCATGGCGGTCGGGGAGGTGAGTCTGCGCAATCTCGGCACAGTGCTGAAAAAGGAGCTCTCCACCGGTCTGCTCATCTCGGGTGCCATTGCCATGGCGGCCTGGGTACGGGCATGGAGTCTCGGCGTCGGTCCCCAGATTGGCATGGTGGTGACCTTTACCATCATCGCCATCGTGCTCTGGAGTGCCACGGTCGCGTCCATTATTCCCATGGTGCTGCGTCGTTTCCGCATCGATCCGGCGGTGGTCTCTGCGCCATTCATCGCGACACTGGTGGATGGCACCGGCCTTATCATCTACTTCGAGATGGCCAAGTGGTTGTTGCCCGAGTTGCAGTAACCGGGAGATTGAGATGAAAAAGGCAGCCAGTGGGCTGCCTTTTGTATTTATCTTTCCGGTTTAGCCGAGCTGGAACAACAGTGGCCAGCCCTGCTCCTGGCAATAACGATGCTCTTTCTCCAGATTCTGCATCAGGAGACGGTTCTCTTCGCACCAGTCGATCGGCAGGGTCACGACCAACTGATCGCCTTGCACTGCGACTTTCCACTCAGGCAGCAGGTTGTCCTGGCGCTTGTGGTGAGCGGCGACTGCGAGGCGCAGGATGCGGATGCAGCGCAGCACCGTCTGCATGTCGTGGTTGGGCAGGGGCGGCAGCTCGGAGAGTTTTAGCCCCTTGCGCTGAAAGCGTACTAGCGCGGCCAGCAGGGCCTGATCGTCCTGGTTGAAGCCGGGCAGGTCGGTGTGTTGCAGGATATAGGCGGAGTGGCGATGAATGCCGCTGTAGTTGATGGCAAGGCCAATTTCGTGCAGCCGCGCCGCCCAGCCTAGGATGGCGCGATAGGGCTCTACCTCCATCTGCCAGGGCTCTTGCAAGGCATCGAACAACGTCAGCACGCTCTGCTCCACCCGGGCGGCTTGTTTGCGGTCCATCCGGTAGTGGGTACCGAGCGCCTGTGCGGTACGCTCGCGAATATCGTGGTGCTGCAAGCGCTCCTCGAACTCATACAGCAATCCTTCGCGCAGAGCACCATCGGAGTAGTCGAGCCGCTCGATGGGCAATGAGGTAAACAGGCCAAGCAGGATGGCGACCGCAGCGGCAAACACCTCCTGACGCTCCTCGGTAAGCCCGACCAGCTTGAGGTTATCCACTCGCTTGCGCTCAATCATCAGCGCCTTGAGCCGCTCCAACCCCTCCAGCGTAATGCTGCCGTCAGTCAGCCCTTCGCCTTGCAGTACATCCCGTACCGTACGAATGGAGCCTGAGCTGCCAAGGCAGCTCTGCCAGCCCAGCTTGCGGTACTGGTTGACGATGGGGGCGAGCTGGTGCTGCGCCTCCAGCACGGCATTGGTGAAGTGCTTGTCGCTCAGCTTGCCGCTGGCAAAGAAGCTTTGGGTAAAGCTGACGCAGCCCATCTTGCGACTGGTGAGGGCCTTGTGTTCAAACCCTTCACCGATGATGAGTTCGGTGCTGCCGCCGCCGATATCGATCACCAGTACCTGGCCCTCGATATGCTGGGTATGGGCAACCCCCTGATAGATGAGCCGTGCTTCTTCCTGCCCGCTGATGATCTCGATGGGGTGGTTGAGCACCTTGGCTGCTTCACTCACAAATTCGCGCGCGTTGCTGGCACGGCGCAATGTGTAGGTACCGGCGATGCGGATCTGATCCGGCTTGATATTGGTGAGGCGCTCGGCAAACAGCGACAGGCAGGCGAGACCGCGTTCCATCGCCTCCGGGCTCATGCGTTTTTGCTCATCCATCCCTTCCGCCAGCCGCACTCGCTCCTTGATGCGATCGACGATGCGAAAACGCCCTTCGCTCAGATGGGCGATCACCATATGAAAACTGTTGGAGCCGAGATCCACGGCGGCATAGAGACTATTGTCCATTGTTTGACTCGATACGTTTGAGATAGTCGTAAATCGCCACCTGAGAGCGGATCTTGCGGCGGTTGCCCCGCTTCACATATTCGTTCTGCTGGTCGGCATCGATGACCCGCGCCTTGCAGGTATCACTCAGTTGTAGCTCGAGAATGTCCATGATGCGCTGCTTGAGCCGCTCGTCATAAATGGGGGTGCCCACCTCGATCCGGCCGTCGATATTGCGGCTCATCCAGTCGGCGCTGGAGATATAGAGCTGGGGGTTGCCCTTGTTGTGGAACACCATCACCCGCGGGTGCTCGAGGAAGCGGTCGATGATGCTGATCACCTTGATGTTGTCACTGAGGCCCGGTACGCCCGGACGCAGGGCGCACATGCCACGGATGATCATCTGGATCGGCACCCCGGCCTGCCCAGCGGCATAGAGCCGGTTGATGAGATCCTTGTCCACCAGATTGTTGATCTTGAGGATGATACCGCTCGGCTGGCCCGCCTTGGCGTTGGAGAGCTCGTTGTCGATGAGGCGATAGAGCTGACGGCGGCTGTTGATGGGGGAGACCAGCAGGTGGTTGAATTTGTAACGCTTATAGGGGTACTCGATGTATTCAAATACCCCTTCCACTTCGGCGGTGATATCCGGATTGCGGGTGAGCAGCGAGAAGTCGGTGTAGATCTTGGCGGTCTTCTCGTTGAAGTTGCCGGTACCGATATGGGCATAGCGCACCGCCTCGCCATTTTCGTGGCGGGTGATGAGGCAGAGCTTGGAGTGGATCTTGAGGCTCGGCACCCCGAACACAACCTTGACCCCGGCATCGGTGAGAATATTGGCCCAGTCGATGTTGGCCGCTTCGTCGAAACGGGCGCGCAGCTCGACCACCACGGTCACCTTCTTGCCGTTGTTGGCGGCATCGATGAGGGAGTGGATGATCCGCGACTTCTTGGCCACCCGGTAGATATTGATGCGAATGGCGCTGACCGCCGGGTCGAACGCCGCCTGGCGCACCAGCTCGGTGAAGTGGTGGAACTTGTGATACGGGTAGTAGAGCAGGATATCCTGCTTGGTAATCGCATCGAAGGCGTTGACGAAGCCGTCAAAATCGCGGCAATCGAGGGCCGGCAGCTTGGGGTTTTCCAGATAGTCACGGCCCACGTTGGGGAAGCCGATGAAATCCTTGAAGTTGTGATAGCGTCCGCCCGGCATGATGGCGTCGTAGGAGCTGATCTGCAGCTTGAGCTTGAGGAAGCTTATCATGGCAGCGGGCATCTCCCGCTCGTAGACGAAGCGCACCGGCATGGCGGTGAGGCGCTGCTTCAAGCCGTCACTCATCTTGTCCACCAGGCTCAAGTCCAGCTGGTCGGAGAGATCATATTCGGCATCCCGGGTCAGCTTCACCGCATAGGCGGCAATCTCGTCGTAGTCGAAGAAGCCTTTGAAGATCTCGTCGAGGCAGAAGCGGATGACGTTATCCAGAATGATGATCTGCTTCTTGCGGCGGGTCCCTTCCGGCGGCAGCTGGAAGAAGCGGGGCAGGTCGTCGGTCGGCACTTCCACTAGGGCGTACTGGATCACCTGACCGTTCTTCTTCATCTCGATGGCCAGATAGGTGTACTCATCCTTGAGGAATTTGACCGGATTGACCTCTTTGTTGAGCAGGATCGGGATGATGTGACGCAGCACCTTCTCCTTGAAGAAGACCCGCAGCCACTTCTGAATGGCATCGGAGAGCTGGTTCTCGTTGACCAGAAAGATGTTGTGGCGGGCCAGCGCAATCAACAGTTCTTTATAGGTGTTGTCGAACGCTTCACCGAGCGCCATCACTTTTTGCTGGATGGCGCGCAGCAGCACTTTCGCTTCATCGTCGCCACCATGTACTTCATTGATGAGGATGCGACGCTTGACGTCCGATACCCGTACCTTGAAGAACTCATCCTGGTTGGAGGAGAAGATCCCCAGAAAACGAACCCGCTCGATGAGGGGCACCGTCTTGTCCATTGCCTCTTGCAACACCCGTTCATTGAATGAGAGCCAGCTCAGCTCTTTCTCTTCATACTGCTTGTCGGTGCTCATCTTGTGCCTCTGTTTCAGGTCGCGTCTGCGCGGCAGTTATGGTGTTAATATATGACAAATAAATGACAGTATTGTTACTGCTCGCTGAACGCTTCGTCGATGTCGACCACCAGATCGTCGGAGAGGGATTCCAGCGCGGTGATAAGCGTATCCATCGCGAGCCCGTCGGGCAGAGCAACCAGCGCATGGGCATAGAAGAGCGGGGCGCCGGAGTGGGGAGCCGGTTCACAGCCAGTGGTGAGATCGGCCACGTTGATCTCGAGCTAGCGCAGGATGCTGGCTACTTCATGGACGATACCGGGGCGGTCGTTGCCGGTCACCGTCATCATGACTTGATGGGCTGGCTCGGTGGTCGGTGTCCCTTCGGCAAAGCTGATGGTCAGACCCGGTAGCAGGGCCAGTGCTTCGCACAGGCTGCGATAGTGCTCATCGGGGACAGAGACATGGAGGATACCGGCAAACTGTCCCGCCAGTTCGCTCATGGCGCTGCCCAGCCAGTTGCCCTGCTCGCGGCTGATGACTGCAGCCAGACTCTCGACGATCCCGGGTTTGTCTGCACCGATCACGGTGACCACCAATTGCTTTTGCATCCTGCTCTCCTTGAAATGGGATTTCTTGCTCTATCCCTATTGTGCCTGCTGGGGCTGGTCATATGAACCCCCGCCTGCTGACAAATAGATAAAAAGACGGGACTTTTCACTTTCTATACACGGGTCTGCTGCCTTGCTCCGTGGCGGCTGTGGTAAAGTAATTCCCCTTTCGTGTCGTGAACTGGATCGTGCTCTCATGAATACCCTTGTCCTATCGGGATTGTTGTTGCTGGCGCTGCTTGTGCTGGCGATCTTCTGGAGCAGAGGCAGACAGCAAAAGCGCCTGCCCTATGATGTGCAGGAGACCCTGTTCAGTCCCGCCGAGCGATCCTTCCTCGGGGTGCTGGATCTGGCGGTGGGTGACAAGGCCCGGGTCTTTGCCAAGGTGCGGGTGGCCGATGTGCTGACGCCGCAGGCCGGGATCGGCAAAAGCAAATGGCAGCAGCATTTCAACAAGATCAGCGCCAAGCATTTCGACTATCTGCTTTGCCACCCTGCGGATCTCTCCTTTATCTGCGCCATCGAACTCGATGACAGCTCCCATCGTCACCAGAAGCGCAAGGCGCGGGATCTCTTTCTGAAAACTGCCTGTGACAGCGCCGGTCTGCCGTTGCTGCAGATCCCGGCAAGTGCCAGCTATCTGGTGGAAGAACTGCGCGAACAGATCCTGCCGCTGCTGGTCAAAACCAGCGAACCGGTGATCGACGATCTGCCGCACGGGGCGCGCCGCGAGCCGACGTTCAACCCTCTGTTGCTGGACGGCGTGGATGTTGGTGCCGGGATGCGTGGCCGCACTCCCCATGCCGAGGCGATCTCGCCCGCGCCATTTCACGAGCCCGTCATCCAGTCCAAGGGGGGGGGTGAGGCGCCACAGAGTGAGGGTGAGCTGGTCGATAGCCTGTTCGCCGATGTAGAGGATGACGAGGAGCATGAAGTGCACCACTGCCCTCGTTGTGATGCGCCGCTGGTGGAGCGGGAGGCGAAAAAAGGCCCCCACGCCGGTCGACTCTTTCTGGCTTGCAGCCGTTTTCCCGAGTGTCGTTACGCGGCGCCGCACCACCATAATCGCCACTGAGAGCGCTTCACTGTGTCCCATGCTGCCCTCTGACGAGGGCAGTTTTCTTTCCGCTTTTGGCTGCGTTTGTTAACGGCGCCAATGCAGAAAATTCCTCGGCAAAATTTATCTAATCTCCCGTTTCTGTCGATACACTTAGCAAATGCCCCGTAAACCCTCGCCCAATCGGGCGGGGATATAAGGGGAGCTAATCTGGTGTTTTCTGCGATGCCACATACGCCTTCAGCGTTTCGATAGTGGCCCCTCCTGCGCTACAGGCAAAGTAAGAGCGTGACCACAGCATCCCACTATTGCTCTGTTTCCGTAGATGCGTATTCAAAATCCGCACATGGCGGCTGCTGATTGACTTTAAATTGTTGACCAGCACGCTGATGGACAGCTTGGGCGGATAAGCAACGAGAAGATGAACGTGATCGGCTTCTCCATCCATCTCCAAAATCTCCACCTCCAACTTCTCGGCTGCGGACAAAAACGCGTGGCGCATCTGTTCGATCATGGTGCCGTCGAGCAGTTTGCGGCGGTACTTTGTGGTGAAGATTAAATGCACAACCAGCTTGCTGACGGAATGACGTTTGCGCAGATAGCCAGTGAAATCAATGTTGTGCTCACTCATTTGAAATGTCTCGAATTAAAGCATATAGTGCCTGAACTTTATCAGTGAGCAGTGACCGTGAAAAGAGCTACTAAAGTACGCCTTTACCCAACAAACGAACAGGCTACATTTTTAAATGCCCAGTTCGGAGCTGTGCGGTTTGCGTACAACAAGGCTCTTCGTATTCAACGGCACATGTTCAAGCGCCGTGGTGTATCCCTGAAGCCCAAGCGTGACTTGAAACCGCTACTAGCGGTGGCAAAAAAATCGCGCAAATATGCCTGGCTCAAAGAGTACGATTCCCTCGCCTTGCAACAGGCAGTGATCAATCTGGACAAAGCATTTGCCAACTTTTTCAACCCTAAGCTCAAGGCTCGGATGCCGACTTTCAAGAGCAAACGGGGCAGGCAATCGAGCTACCACCCCAACGGGAAGGTACTGGCCGATGCTATCCAGCTACCGAAGATGACGCCGATCAAAGCAGTGCTCCACAGGGACATCAAAGGAACAATCTCTAGCATCACGATCAGCCGTGGCCCGACAGGGAAATACTACGCGTCAATTCTCAGTGATGATGGCTGCGAAGCGCCCGCCAAGCCGACACTCATCACAGATGTGACAGGCTGCGACATGGGGCTGTCTCACTATCTCATCGCGTCCAACGGCAAGAAGATCGACAACCCGCGTCACCTTATCAATGCCAGCCGCAATCTGCGGCGCAAGCAAAAATCGTTATCTCGCAAAAAAAGAGGCAGCGCCAACCGAGCGAAGGCACGGATACAGCTGGCCGCCCTGCACGAACGTGTAGCCAACGCCCGCGCCGATTTTCAGCACAAACTCTCCCGAACGATGGTTGACGAAAACCAAGCGGTCATCGTAGAGACATTGAAATCAGCGAACATGATGAAGAATCACAACCTAGCCAGAGCCATAGGAGATGCGGGCTGGCATGGATTTATCATGAAGCTGGAGTACAAAGCAGAGGCGCAGGGGAGACACGTGGTCAAGCTAGACCAATGGTTTGCCAGCTCGAAACTGTGCAGCTGCTGCGGGCACAAGATGCCTGAAATGCCATTGCATCAGCGCAGTTGGGCTTGCCCAGCATGTAATGCGGAGCATGACCGGGATATCAACGCGGCCATGAACATCCGACAGCAAGGCATATTGGAATTAAAAGCGGCGGGACACGTCGTTTCTACCCATGGAGGCCAGCGTAAATCTGCCAATTCGGCAGTAGCGGCCTAAGAAGTGGGAAGCCTCGCCGCTTGCGGCGGGGAGCAGTCACCCTGAATACGACAATTTTTGACAATGTGTCGGAATTTTGGCACTTTGTGTGCCAGCAAAAAGACAGTCGGTAGCTGTTTTATCATCAAATAAAACAATAAGTTAGTTCAGGACATCGCGAGGAATGGATATGGTGGAGATGGGCGTGTTGATTGTTGATGCCGATGCGCAGCGGCGCCAACAGTTGGGAACCGTGCTCTCGTTTATGGGGATCCCGTGGCAGGAGGTGGCAGAAAGCGATCTGGATGTAGCCATCGAATCCTCCGGTCCGCTGCAAGGGGTGCTGGTGGGTGAGCTGACCGACCGTCCCTTGTCAGAGCTGCTGACCGCTTTCCCCCGTACTCCCTTCCTCTCGCTGGTTGAGGCCGATCTGCCCAACAGCAACTTTATCGGGGTCGCGCTCTCGCCCTTTACCTATGAATCCCTCACCCGTCATCTGCACTTCTGTCAGGCCTTTGTATCCTTGCATCCCCGTCAGCAGACCCATGACAAGGGGCAGGCCCTGCTGCGTTTGCTGGTGGGCAAAGGGAAGGGGATCCAGGAGGTACGCCGCCTCATCAGCCAGGTGGCCGAGACCGATGCCAACGTGCTGATCCTCGGCGAGTCCGGCACCGGTAAAGAGGTGGTGGCTCGCGCTATCCACGAACTCTCTTCCCGCAGCAGTGGCCCCTTCGTGCCCATCAACTGCGGCGCTATTCCGGCCGAATTGCTGGAGAGCGAACTGTTTGGCCATGAGAAGGGGGCGTTTACCGGCGCCATCGCAGCCCGTCGCGGTCGCTTCGAGCTGGCGCAGGGGGGCACCCTGTTCCTCGACGAGATCGGCGACATGCCGATGCCGATGCAGGTCAAACTGCTGCGGGTATTGCAGGAGCGGTTGTTCGACCGGGTCGGTGGCGGCAAGCCCATTCAGGCCGATGTGCGCATCATAGCGGCGACCCACCGGGATCTGGAGGCGATGATCCGCACTCAGGGTTTTCGTGAAGATCTCTACTACCGCCTCAACGTTTTCCCCATAGAGACGCCGCCGCTGCGGGATCGCATCGATGACATCCCGCTGCTGCTGCAGGAGCTGCTCAACCGCCATGCCGAGCAGCACCACGGTTTTATTCGGCTGACTCAGCGGGCGCTGGAGTCGTTGATGCAGTACCCCTGGCCCGGCAACGTGCGCGAGCTCTCTAACCTGCTGGAGCGACTGCTGATCCTCTACCCGCACCAGATCGTCGATGTGGCCGATCTGCCGAGCCGTTATCGCCTGCTGCCGAGCGAGCCGCGGGATGAGCGGCTGACCGAGATGGATGAACGGGATGCGCTGGCGGCGGTGTTTCAGGATCCGCCCGAGCTGGATCACGCCCTCGCCTCCTCAGAGATCCCCTCATTTTTAGAGACTCAAATAATTCCAAGTGTGCGGGTATATAAGCGGTGTTGCTTCAGGTAGTAGATAAATTTATCCATCAACAAGACCGCATTGGCTTCTTTCATTTTAGGTAGCAACTGGTAATAGATGACCCCTTGCCGAAAGAACGAATAGGTTCGGCTCTTGCTGGTATTGACCTTGATCGTTCTCTCTAGACCGACACTGTCTCCAGCCTTACCCAGCAGCGTCAGCAAGACGATGGCCAGGGCACTGAATAAAAACAGTCGGTCGCGCCGGACCGGATTACTGATGTGCACATCTCCCATACCCATGCCGAATTTGTAATCTTTGATATCACGAAAACTGGTCTCGATACCCCAGCGCTGGCCGTATAGTTGCAACGCCTTGGCGGCGCTCAGGTCGGTCCGGTTACTGGCCAGAAACCACGCGTCTTTCATGCCACTCTTATGACAACAATAGACCCGTTCGACAGGCTGTCGCTGCCCAGTTAGCTCCACCGCTTTGAGGGTTCGGGTGCGCCCGGTCGGCGTTAGCCAGTCCCGAGCTGGAACCTGCTCTACACCAGGGTAACCAACCAAAACATTTCCTTTAAATCTAATGAGATAAGCAAAGCCTAGCTCTTGCTCCAGGCGTTCGAACAGCTCCATGTAACCAAAGCCGCGGTCAGCTACTACCGTCACGAAGATACCCTCTGGCAACGTCTGCTTGAGCTTGGTGAGCAGCTCTTTCTCATGGGCATTGCGTTGCCCTTTGAGCAACGATTTCCGATGGGTTTTCCACAGCAGCGGAGTACTGCGACCGTGGTTGGTTTGCAGGCTGATAACCAAGGTACTGTGATCATCGGCATCGAATTCGGTCCAGTCCATGGAGACTACGATCTCGGTACGTTCACCGACCACATAGGGCACCCAATCGTCAAAGAGGCTCCAGACATTGAGCTTGGTGTTAGTGAGCAGGCGATCCACCTGTTTAACCGCATGTTTACGTTCGAGACCGTTGGCCAAGGAGAGGCCACTACCGATGGCGTGGATGGCCAGTGAACCTGACTCGATAACCCCGAGGGTAGCATTGGCGAGGGAAAGAACACGCTTAGCATGCATGTCCTGTCCAAATATATCGTCGATGTGGTTGAGGATTAGTTCGTGGTTAAACATGGGGATAGTCTGTTGGGTATTAGCTGGTCAAGGATGGCGATCATACCTCAGAAGCCGCGCCACGCCTCGCTCATATGAGGGGATGGTTAAGCCTCGCCTCGGCTCGCACCATGCAGCTGCCGGAGGAGGGGGTCAACCTCAAAGAGATGCTGGCCGACCTCGAAGTGGAGCTGATCCGTCAGGCGCTGGAGTCTCAGGACGGGGTGGTGGCCCGCGCCGCCGATCTGCTCGGCATGCGCCGTACCACCTTGGTGGAGAAGATGAAAAAGTACGGGATGAGCAAGGACGTCTGAGGGTCAAAGCCTTGACGCTCATGCGCAATTCATTGTTTTAATTCATATAATTTAGTGGCATGGAAATTGAATAACCTGACCCAATAGCCAGTTTGAGGTCAGGTTTATGACAATCCAGCAGCAGGACATGCCACTCCAGTCCCACGAAGTGAGCCAGCTCTATGCCATCTTCAAGGCGCTCCCCACAGGGGTGTTGCTGCTTGACGGGGCTGGGGTGGTCACGCGCGCGAATCCGGCTGCCATCTCCCTGCTGGGGGAGCCGCTGGAAGGGGAGCTCTGGCGTCATATCATTGCCCGCTGCTTCGAGCCGCGCGAGGATGATGGCCACGAGATCTCCCTGCGTGACGGGCGCCGGGTCCAGCTCTCTACCCAACCGCTGCCGGATCAGCCCGGCCAGCTGGTTTTTATCAATGACCTGACCGAAACCCGTAAACTGCAAGACCGCATCAACCACATGAAGCGGCTGTCGGCGCTGGGCAATATGGCGGCCTCGCTCGCCCACCAGATCCGCACGCCGCTCTCCGCTGCCATGCTTTATGCCGCAAACCTGGCCAACCGCACCCTCAAGCCGGAATCCCGCACTCAGTTTCAGCAAAAGCTGATGGCCCGTTTGCAGGATCTGGAGAAGCAGATCAACGACATCCTACTGTTCGCCCGCAACGGTGACAATCAGGTGGTCACTCCCATCTCGGTACAAGGGCTGCTGGCCGAAGTGCAGGCCGGAGCCGAGGCCTTCTGCCAGCAGCAGGGCTGCGAGCTGCACATGGAGGCGCCGGAGCCCGATCTCTGCCTGCTGGCTAACAGCAGTGCGCTGGCGGGGGCCATCAACAACTTGATTGCCAATGCCCAGCAGGCAGGGGCCACCTCACTCTTGGTCAGCGCGGTGCGCAGCGGTGCCCGGGTGGAGATGCGGGTCATTGATAATGGCAAGGGGATCCCTTCCCATCAGCTCGGTCAGGTATTCGAACCCTTCTTTACCACTCGCTCCCAAGGCACTGGTCTCGGGCTGGCGGTGGTGCAATCTGTAGTGCGTGCCCATCAGGGGGAGGTCGGTGTGGCCTCGGTTCCCGGTGAGGGCACCTGCTTTACTCTGTCGTTCCCCCTGCATCAGCAACCGGTGCAGCTTGGAGGTGTAGCATGACACAGGCCAGGATCCTGGTAGTTGAAGATGACAATGGTCTGCGCGAAGCGCTGGTGGATACCCTTTTGCTCGGCGGTTATGAGTGCCGTGAAGCGGACAGCGGCGAGCGGGCTCTGCTGGCCCTCTCCCGTCAGCCATTTGACATGGTGATCTCCGATATCCAGATGGGGGGGATGGACGGTCTCACTCTGCTGGCTACTATCCGCCAGCAATATCCGCAGATACCTGTGCTGCTGATGACCGCCTACGCCAATATCGACGGCGCGGTGCGCGCCATGCGTGAAGGGGCCATCGACTATCTGGCCAAGCCGTTCTCGCCGGAGGTGCTGCTTAATCAGGTCAGCCGCTATGTGCCCGCCCAGAAGGTGGAGAAACGCGCTGTGGTCTACGGGGATCCCAAAACTGCCGAGCTGTTCCAGCTGGCGACCCGGGTGGCCAGAAGCGAAGCGACCGTGATGGTGACCGGCCCGAGCGGGACGGGGAAAGAGGTGCTGGCCCGTTACATTCACGATAACTCCAGCCGCGCCGAGCAGCCCTTCGTCGCCATCAACTGCGCCGCCATTCCGGAAAACATGCTGGAGGCGACCCTGTTTGGCTACGAGAAGGGCGCCTTCACCGGTGCGGTACAGGGGTGCCCGGGCAAGTTCGAACAGGCGCAGGGGGGCACCCTGCTGCTTGACGAGATCACCGAGATGGATCAGGGGCTGCAAGCCAAATTGCTGCGGGTGTTGCAGGAGAAAGAGGTGGAGCGGCTCGGCAGTCGCAAGATGATCCCGCTGGATGTGCGGGTCATCGCCACCAGCAACCGGGATTTGAAAAAAGCGGTGCAGGATGGCCTGTTCCGCGAAGATCTCTACTATCGCCTCAACGTCTTTCCGCTGCGCTGGTCTGCCCTGTGCGAGCGGCCCGGCGACATTCTGCCGCTGGCGGAACATCTGCTGGCGCTTCATGCCAGTCAGCAGGGGCTGCCGACACCACAGTTGACGGATGCCTCGAGGGTACGGCTGCTGGCTCACCCCTGGCCCGGCAACGTGCGGGAGTTGGACAACGTGGTACAGCGTGCCCTGATCCTCAGCCCCGACGGGGTCATTGATTGTGACCACCTCATTCTGGAGGAGCTGGATGAGCAGGAGATGGAGTTTGTCAGCGTGGAGCGCAGCTATGGTGGCGATCGCCTCGGCAGCGAGCTCAAGCAGCAGGAGCACCAGATCATCCTCGACACCCTGCAAGATTGTAACGGCAGCCGCAAGGCGGTGGCCGACCGACTCGGCATCAGCCCGCGCACCCTGCGCTACAAGCTGGCCCAGATGCGGGAGGCGGGGATCGACCTGCCAGCCTGAGGCCGAGAGGGAAACCGCACTGTGTGGGGGCTGTCATGGTCTTGACGGCCCGGCTCGATTATCATGGGGCCCTTGGCGTTTTGAGCCTGGGCCCTGTTTTTATTGGTAAAGCAGGGGACCGAGCCTTAATAAGGGACCCCTATGATCTCTCATCGAAAACTCGAAACCGTACTGAACCATCTGCTCGAACCGCACGCCATCAAGGATTACTGCCCTAACGGCATGCAAGTGGAGGGGCGCGAGCGCATTCGCAAGGTGGTGACCGGTGTCACAGCCAGTCAGGCGCTGATTGACGCGGCGGTGGCTGCCGAAGCCGATGCCATTCTGGTTCATCACGGCTACTTCTGGAGCGGTGAACCGGCCCAGATCACCGGCATGAAGCAGCGTCGGCTCAAGACCCTGCTGACCCACGATATCAACCTGTTTGCCTACCATTTGCCGCTGGATGTCCACCCCGAGGTGGGTAACAACGCCCAGCTCGCCAAGCTGCTCGACATCAAGGTGCGTCGCGGTCTGGAGCCGTGGAACAGCAAGAGCGTCGCCATGGTGGGCAAGCTGGAAGAGCCGATGAGCGGCAGCGATTTTGCCAAGCTGATTGCCGAGCGCCTTGGCCGTGAACCACTCTATTGTGGCGACAGCGGCCCCGAGCTTATCCGTTCCGTGGCCTGGTGCACCGGTGGCGGTCAGAGCTACATCAATCTGGCGGCGGAGCAGGGCATCGATGCCTTTATCTCCGGTGAAGCCTCCGAGCAGACCATTCACACCGCTCGCGAGATGGGGATGCACTTCTACGCTGCGGGCCATCACGCTACCGAGCGTTACGGCGTCAAGGCGCTGGGGGAGTGGCTGGCGACTGTGCATGGGCTGGATGTGACCTTTATCGATATCGACAATCCTGTCTAAACCTATCCACGATCTGGCTATGAAACCGTGATCAAGGCTCATGTGCTGCTCGCTTATGTATACAGCAAAGAGTGCTCACGTATGTCCATACGCTCCGGTTCCTGGGCAGCTTGTAACCTTGTTGACGGTTTCTCGCTGCAGGTCGTGAACAGGTTTAAGCCTGTGCCTGTGGTGGGAAAATTCAGGAAACAAAAAGGAGGCCATCGGCCTCCTTTTTCACATTTCGACAAGGCGTCTGCTTACTCGCATGCGTAACCAGCGGGGCCCAGCAGGGCGCCATCCAGTTGCACAGCGCCGTCCACCATCTGCAGCCTGCCTTCGCAGAACCAGCGCACCACCAGCGGGTAGATGCTGTGCTCCTGCGCCTGTACCCGTGCCGCTACCTCGTCCGCAGTGTCCCCTTCAAAGATGGGCACGCGGGCCTGCAGGATAACCGGGCCACCATCCAGCTCTTCGGTGACGAAGTGGACGCTGGCGCCATGCTCACTATCACCGGCATCGATAGCGCGCTGGTGGGTGTGCAGGCCCTGATACTTGGGCAGCAGGGAGGGGTGGATATTGATCATTCTGCCGGCGAAATGGCGCACCAGATCGCCGCTCAATATCCGCATAAACCCGGCCAGCACCACCAGATCCGGCTGATAGTCTGCCATCAGCGCCAGCAGGGCGGCGTCATACTCCTCCCGGCTGGCAAACTGCTGCTGGGCCAGAATGGAGGTCGCCACGCCAGCTTCTTTGGCGCGAACCAGACCATAGGCATCGGCCTTGTTGCTGATAACGCCGACCACTTCACCGGCAATCTTGCCGCTGGCGCAGTGGTCGAGGATCGCCTGCAGGTTGCTGCCGCTGCCAGAGATTAGGACGAGGATCCGCATCATTTGATGACGACCTGCTCCTCACCGTCTGCTGCCTTGGCGATATGACCGATGTGCCATGCGTTCTCGCCTTCTGCCTTGAGCAGGGTCAGCGCCTTCTCCAGCTGGTTGGCGGGCAGGGCGATGATCATGCCGACGCCGCAGTTGAAGGTGCGATACATCTCGTGACGGGTGACGTTGCCAGCCTGCTGCAGCCAGCTGAACACCGCCGGCCACTGCCAGCTCTGCTCATCGATCACCGCTTGGGTGTTGGCGGGCAGGACACGGGGGATGTTCTCCCAGAAGCCACCGCCGGTGATGTGGGAGAGGGCGTGGATCTCGCACTCCTTGATGAGCTTGAGCACAGGTTTCACATAGATGCGGGTCGGCTCCAGCAGGGCGTTGGCCAGAGTGGTGTCACCCAGCGGCTGATGCACGTCGGCTTTGGAGACTTCCAGAATTTTACGGATCAGGGAGAAGCCGTTGGAGTGAGGGCCGCTGGCAGCCAGCGCGATCAGGGCATCCCCTTCACCGACCTTGCTGCCGTCGATGATTTCGCTCTTCTCCACCACACCGACGCAGAAACCGGCGATGTCGTAGTCTTCCCCTTCATACATACCCGGCATCTCGGCGGTCTCGCCGCCCACCAGGGCACAGCCTGATTGCTCGCAACCGGCACCGATCCCGGTGACCACCGCGGCTGCGGTGTCCACGTCCAGCTTGCCGGTTGCATAGTAGTCGAGGAAGAACAGCGGCTCGGCGCCCTGTACGATCAGGTCATTGACGCACATGGCCACCAGATCGATGCCCACGGTGTCGTGCTTCTTCAGGTCGATGGCCAGCCGCAGCTTGGTGCCCACACCATCGGTTCCGGAGACCAGGACCGGCTCCTTGTAGCCCGCAGGGATTTGACACAAGGCCCCAAAGCCGCCAAGACCACCAAGGACTTCAGGACGACGAGTGCGCTTTGACACGCCCTTGATACGTTCAACCAGTGCATTGCCGGCATCGATATCTACGCCAGCATCCTTGTAGCTCAGTGAGGTTTTGTCAGTCACGAGTATTCCCCGTCATGTAAAGAAGTGGAGGGTAAAATTCGGGGCGTATTCTAACAGTGGCGGTGAAAAACCAGAAAGGAAATCGTTTGCGCGTTTTTGCGCGGAAATGCTCTACAAGCGGTGGCTTTTGTTGTATGATTCCGCGATTTTTTTGCGGCAGGTTAGAGGAGATAATAATGAAAGTCGTTGAAGTCAAACACCCCCTGGTCAAACACAAGATCGGTCTGATGCGTGAAGGCGATATCAGCACCAAGCGTTTCCGTGAACTGGCCAAAGAAGTGGGCAGTTTGTTGACCTATGAAGCGACCTCTGACTTCGAAACCGAGAAGGTTATCATCGATGGCTGGAATGGGCCAGTAGAAGTTGACCAGATCAAAGGCAAGAAGGTAACCGTCGTACCTATCCTGCGTGCCGGCCTTGGCATGATGGATGGCGTGCTGGAGCACATGCCGAGCGCCCGCGTCAGCGTGGTCGGTATCTACCGCGATGAAGAGACCCTGCAACCGGTTCCCTATTTCGAGAAGATCGTCAGCAACATCGAAGAGCGTCTGGCGCTGGTCATCGATCCGATGCTGGCCACCGGCGGCTCCATGATCGCCACCATCGATCTGCTGAAGAAGAAAGGCTGCCAATCCATCAAGGTGCTGGTACTGGTTGCCGCGCCGGAAGGGATCAAGGCGCTGGAAGCGGCTCACCCTGACGTAGAGCTCTACTGCGCTTCTGTCGACCAGGGGCTGAACGAGAAAGGCTACATCGTGCCGGGTCTGGGCGATGCAGGCGACAAGATCTTCGGTACCAAATAAGTTTATGCCTTGACCTGCTTCCCATGTGGAAGGGGTGATCGGAGCCGGCGCATCGCCGGCTCTGCTGTTTGTGGCCGCTTGTGCCAGCCTTGCCGCAGGATGCGCCTTGCCGCTACCATAAGCACACTCTCCCATTTCGAGACTCTGTTCATGTTCAAACGTGTTGTGACCGCCCTCTGCTGCGGCTTGTCATTCATGGCCTCGGCCGCTCAGGTGACCGACCTCTATCAGGGCAAGGCACCGACCAGTGGTGACATGGTGGCCGCTCAAGGGCAGGCACTGGGTCAGGTGCTGATCAAGGTGACCGGCAAGCGCGACATCCTCACCCAGCCGGTGGTGGTCAAGGCGCTGGCGGCCCCGGGCGACTATGTCAAAAGCTATGGCTATCAGGATCAGGACTCCGTCAAGTATCTGAAAGCCGAGTTCAAGAGTGACAAGGTCAACAGCCTGGTCTCCGAGAGCCAGTTTGCCCTGCTTGGCCCAGCTCGTCCCCAAATGGCCATCTGGCTGGTGGTGGATCAGGGTGAGCGTCGCTTGCTGGCGGATCAATCCAGCGATGGTTGGGCGCAAGCCTTGCGCGAGCAGGCCCAGATGCTGGGGCTGCCCATCAGCATTCCGCTGATGGATCTCGATGACAACATGGCGGTCAGTGCCACCGACGTCTGGGGACGCTTTGCCGACCCGATTTTGCATGCGAGCCAGCGCTATGGCGCCGAGATGGTGGTGTTGGGCAAGCTGACACCGGAAGGTGACAAGTGGAGCATCGATTGGGGACTCTATGGCCCCAAAGCGGCCGGTGAAGTGGCCGAGTTGACCCGTGGCAATAACACCGGCACTCAGGCCGAAGTGGCGCAAGGGTTTGCCGATACCCTGGCGGCCTGGCTGGTGAAAAACTACGGTGCCCGCATTTCTGGTCCGGCAACCAGCCAGACCCTGGTGGTGGATGGCCTCTCCGAAGTGGACAGCATGATCGCCGTGCAGAAGATGCTGCAGGGGATGGCCAACGTCAGCAAGGTGGCGATCGGCAAGCTGGAGGGGGACCAGGTCACCTTCAACTTTACTCTGCAAGGGGATCAGGCCGAATTGGTGCGGGCGCTGCAACTTGAGAGTCGTTTGCGCAAGGTTGACGATAATGGCAGCGGTTTGCGTTACCAATGGTCGCAGCCCTGATTTTATAAGGCTTTTGTAGACCGCCCGGCTTGTCCGGGCGGTTCTCTATCAGCCTTTGCGATGATACACTTAGCCACAAATGTCACAGTCAAAGCTCAACGAGTGAAGCAACCGGCCCAACTGTCTTTAGCCGTACAACTACCGGATGATGAAACCTTCGTCAGTTTTTATCCCGGCACCAATGCTCATCTGATCACCGCCCTCAAGAATGCGGCCATCGGTCAGGGGTCGCCTTTCCTCTATTTCTGGGGAGCCAAGGGATCCGGACGCTCTCATCTGCTCCACGCCACCTGTGCCGAGGTCAACGCCCGCGATGCGGCGGCGGCCTATCTCTCCCTCGATCAGTTTGAACAGCTCGATCCCAGCATGCTCGATGCCCTCGAAAGCCTGCCGCTGGTCTGTCTCGACAGCCTTGAGGCGATCGCCGGCAATGCCGTGTGGGAGCGGGCGCTGTTCGATTTCTACAACCGCTGGCAGGAGAAGGGCGAGGGGACGCTGGTGGTCACCGGCTGCAGCGCACCGCGCAAACTGGGGCTGCAACTGCCGGATCTCGCTTCGCGCCTCGACTGGGGGGTGAGTTTCCATCTCGAAGAGCTGGATGACGAAGGCAAGCTCAGTGCCCTGCAGCTGCGTGCCGAGCTGCGGGGCTTCAAATTGCCCATCGATGTGGGCCGCTTCCTGCTCAACCGACTCTCCCGCGATATGCGCACCCTGCTCACCACTCTCAATCAGCTCGACAACGCCTCATTTCGCGCCAAGCGCAAGCTGACCATTCCCTTTGTCAAAGAGATCCTCGAGCTCTGAGCCTCTCGACTGTGTGCGGTTGTGCGCCTGACTTTCGTTTGAATTACAGATAAAAAGAAACCCCGGCTTCAGGCCGGGGTTTTGCTATTTCAAGACAGCTCTGCCTATCAGTGGAACTGATCTTCTTCGGTGGAACCGGTCAGCGCGGTGACCGAGGATTGGCCACCCTGAATGACGGTAGTCACCTTGTCGAAGTAACCGGTACCGACCTCCTGCTGGTGTGCCACGAAGGTGTAGCCACGGCTGGCGGCGGCAAATTCCGGCTCCTGCACCATCTCGACGTAGTGCTTCATCCCTTCGCCACGGGCGTACTGGTAGGCCAGCTCGTACATGTGGAACCACATGTTGTGGATACCCGCGAGGGTGATGAACTGGTACTTGTAGCCCATGTCGGAGAGCTCCTGCTGGAAGCGGGCGATGGTGGCATCGTCCAGATTCTTCTTCCAGTTGAAGCTCGGGGAGCAGTTGTAGGCCAGGATGCGATCCGGGAACTTGGCCTTGATTGCTTCGGCAAATTTACGCGCTTCGTCCAGATCCGGCTTGGCGGTTTCACACCACACCATGTCTGCGTAGGGGGCGTAAGCCAGACCGCGAGCGATGGCCTGATCGATTCCGGCACGTACCTTGTAGAACCCTTCGGCAGTGCGCTCGCCAGTCAGGAAGTCTGCATCGTACGGGTCAGCGTCGGTGGTCAACAGGTCAGCGGCGTTGGCGTCGGTACGGGCGATCACCAGAGTTGTGGTGCCGCACACATCGGCTGCCAGACGGGCGGCAACCAGTTTCTGTACCGCTTCCTGAGTCGGTACCAGCACCTTGCCACCCATATGACCGCACTTCTTGACCGAAGCGAGCTGATCTTCGAAGTGCACGCCAGCGGCGCCCGCTTCAATCATCCCCTTCATCAGTTCGAAGGCGTTAAGCACACCGCCGAAACCGGCTTCCGCATCCGCCACGATGGGCAGGAAGTAGTCGATAAAGCCCTCATCCTGCGGTCCAACCTTGTTGGCCCACTGGATCTGGTCGGCACGGGCGAAGGAGTTGTTGATGCGCTCCACCACGGACGGTACCGAGTTGGCCGGGTAGAGGGACTGATCCGGATACATGGTGGAGGACAAGTTGTTGTCCGCCGCCACCTGCCAGCCGGAGAGGTAGATCGCTTCGATCCCCGCCTTGGCCTGCTGCACCGCCTGACCACCGGTCAGGGCGCCGAGGCAGTTGACGTAGCCTTTCTTGGCGTCGCCGTGGATCAGACCCCACAGCTTGTCGGCACCACGCTGGGCCAGAGTGTGCACCGGCTGCAAGCTGCCGCGCAGGTTCACCACATCTTCGGCGCTGTAGCCGCGCTTGATCCCTTTCCAGCGGGGGTTTTCCGCCCAGTCTTTCTCGATAGCCTGGATCTGTTGCTCACGGGTCAGTGCCATATCAGTTCCCTCTTTCATTGATTTCACGTTTCCATTGACTTGTTATTGGCGAGCCCCGCTGGGGGCCCGTGATTCAGAGCCGCTCGTAACCGGGCAGCGTCAGAAAATCGATCAGGGTATCGGCGCAGGTGATCTCTTCCATCAGCTCGCCTGCCTCGGCAAAGCGTCCTGCCTGCCAGCGCGCGGCGCCCACCTCGGCTTTGACCACCTCCTGCTCCTCGGCCAGCATCTGGCGGAACAGATCCTTGGTCACTACCTTGCCATTAGACAGGCTCTTGCCGTGGCGGATCCACTGCCAGATGGAGGTGCGGGAGATCTCGGCTGTGGCGGCATCTTCCATCAGACCGTAGATGGGCACGCAGCCGTTCCCGTTGATCCAGGCCTCCAGATATTGCAGGGCGACCCGGATATTGGTGCGCATCCCTGCCTCGGTGCGCTCGCCCTCACAGGGGGCCAGCAGGTCGGCGGCGGTGATTGGGGCATCCTGCTCACGCAGCACGCCAATCTGGTTCTTGGCACCAGCCGCAATGGTGGCGTTGAACACCGCCATGGCGGTATCAGCGAGGCCAGGGTGGGCGACCCAGGTACCGTCGTGGCCGTTGTTGGCTTCGCGCTCCTTGTCGGCCTTGACCTTGGCGAAGACCTGCTCGTTGACGGCCGCGTCCTTGGCCGGAATAAAGGCGGCCATACCCCCCATCGCCAGCGCACCGCGCTTGTGACAGGTCTTGATCAGCAGCCGCGAGTAGGCGGAGAGGAACGGCTTGTCCATGGTCACCACCTGGCGGTCGGGCAGTACCCGATCCGGATGGCTCTTCAAGGTTTTGATATAGCTGAAGATGTAGTCCCAGCGGCCGCAGTTGAGGGCGACGATGTGATCCTTCATCTGATAGAGCAGCTCATCCATCTCGAATACGGCTGGCAGGGTTTCAATCAGCACGGTGGCCTTAATGGTGCCACGGGGCAGACCGAACTTGTCCTCGGTCCAGGCGAACACCTCGCTCCACCAACGCCCTTCCAGATGGCTCTGCAACTTGGGCACGTAGAAGTAGGGGCCCGAGCCTTTGGCCAGCAGCGCCTGATAGTTGTGCAGGAAGTAGAGGGCAAAATCGAACAGGCCGCCGGGGATGGGTTCGCCATCGAAGGTGACATGTTTTTCCGGCAGGTGCAGACCGCGCACCCGGCAAATGAGGACGGCCGGATTGGGGTTCAGGGTATAAGCCTTACCTTCCGGACTGGTGTAAGAAATGGTGCCGTTGACCGCATCGCGCAGGTTGATTTGGCCCTCGATCACCTTGTTCCAGGCGGGTGCCAGTGAATCCTCGAAATCCGCCATGAACACCTTGACGTTGGCGTTGAGGGCGTTGATCACCATCTTGCGCTCGACCGGGCCTGTGATCTCCACACGGCGGTCTTGCAGGTCGGCAGGAATGCCGCGAATGGTCCAGTCACCTTCACGGATGTGGGCGGTTTCCGGCAGGAAGTCCGGCAGCTCGCCACCATCGATACGGGCCTGACGTGCCACACGTTGTTTCAGCAATTCCCCTCTTTGGGGAGCAAAACGTTCCACCAGTTCGGAGACCAGAGCCACCGCGTCCGGCGTCAGAATTTGCGCGTATTCGGGCAGCATCTCGCCCTGGATGCGAAGGCGGGCGCTGCAGTGGGTCTGAGCCGGTGCCGACATAAGGTTCACTCCTTTGAGAATTACATTTTGAACTTACTAACTACGACTAAAGTCGAATCCCTGTTCCTGAAACGTTCCCGCAACAACGGGATAACACGATTGATAAGGTGCGAAATATTGTTGAGTACGTCAACAGTTTTTTTTAAACACTTGTTTTTTGGATATGGTTAAGTTGATGTTTTTTATTGCTTTATTTGGTTGGTATAAAAACTCTACGCAGATGGTTATGCTCCTGCTTTTTCCCATCGGACAACGGCTAATTTGGGCCGTTACCCTGCCCCTCATTTTGTAACTTGTTACGTAATAAAATTACAAATGCAAAAACAAATCCCGACCTAACTCCAGGCTTTGCCAAAACAGCCGTATAAAGCGCGTTTGAATGTGGCAATGAATGTTTTGCTAATGCTAGACCTGATTGGTGAACGTGCGTTTTAAACTTGGTGTGGTGACGCAGGCTCTGTTGGCACCAGCGGTTGCAACGATGGAAAGTGAAGCGCAATAACGTAGGTTTGTATCAATTGTCGGGGGGAATGCTGGAGAGGGAAGGGGGAGACGCATTAGTCAATAATACTGCCATCCTTGATAGAATTAGCAGTTTGTCGTTTTTTGCAGATTTCTCGCCAAGGGTGTGAAACTGAGTGTGTTGAACAGGCGATGCCCCAGTGATTGAGCGGCCATCTGGCCGGGCTCAATAGTCATCATCCGGTTCGGCAAGATCGATCACATCCAGCTGGATGACCTGTTCATTTTCGCTTTCGGTGTGGCAAGGGGTGTCGTGAGGAACGGAGTAAAGCGTAATGGCGGGTGCGAAATCGGTGTTCTGGTTCATGCCTGGTCCTGTGTTGCACGCAAGCCGGACAGTGATCCCTTCACTCGTGTTTCCACCTCCTTGTGTTGTCTACCGGCGGAAAGTTGCGCATCTTAATGAGTTCGGAAAAAAGATTCAAGTGGTTCTGAGTGTTTTTTGTTCTTGGTAGGCTGACGTTGTCAGGAGGATAAATCGGAGGCAAAAAAATAGCCCAGTCGTTTGACTGGGCTATTCTCGGGGAAAATGGTCGGTGTGAGAGGATTCGAACCTCCGACCCTCTACACCCCATGCAGATGCGCTACCTGGCTGCGCTACACACCGACGGAGTCAGACTCGGCTGACGGGGAGGAAGTCTAATAGCATGGCCAAACGGGTGCAACTCCTTTTTTATCATAGAGATGCCGATTGCTTCTTTATTGCTCAGTCGGGATGCGGCTTGGGTCTGACGTGCAGATTTGGCATAATCGCCGCCCTGTCACCGCGAGCTATCATGCCTGCTATCTATGGAATTATCTGACAGATGTGGATAGCTGGAATGCAAACAGCACAATTGAACAATATAAAGAGGGGATGGGCGTGAAACCATCAGAGATCCCAGAGACACCGTGTCAAACCGAGCAGGACGAACAGTGGATGCGCCATGCCATGGCATTGGCCGCCCGGGCCGAAGGGATTGGCGAGATCCCGGTTGGTGCCGTACTGGTGCTGGATGGTCAGGTGGTGGGAGAGGGGTGGAACCGCTCCATCAGCGAACACGATGCCTGTGCCCATGCCGAGGTCATGGCAATCCGGGCGGCGGGCAAACAGCTGGCGAACTACCGCCTGCTCGACACCACTCTTTATGTGACGCTGGAGCCCTGCTGTATGTGTGCCGGTGCGCTGATCCATAGCCGGGTCAAGCGGGTGGTTTACGGCGCCCGAGATCTCAAGACCGGTGCCGCTGGGTCGGTGTTCGAGATCTTGCAGGACCCGCGCCACAACCACAGTGTCGAGCTGACCGGCGGTGTGCTGGCTGATGCCTGCTCGGCCCAGTTGTCGGCCTTCTTCAAGCGCCGCCGTGCCGAGAAAAAGGCGGCCAAACTGGCGCTGCAACAATCAAACGATACCCTTTCCTGAATTATTCGGGGGCAGCGCAGGCTGCCCTTGCTGATTATCCTCATAAATATCCCTTTATAAACAATATATTGCGTTCATCTTCCTTCGAAGGGGTCCCCGCTCATTTTTCCGCTAACAACCTCGGTTAAAGCGTTCTCGATGTAACAAAACTGTCATGCAACCGCCATATAATGCCGCGAAGCCTAGCTTACATTGAGGTCTTGCATGTCATCGGAATCGTTAAACCTGGTCATGGCGGGCAGTAGAAAACGCCGGATCAAGGATAAATTGGCCAAATATGGCGTCACCACAGGCGGAGCCCTGGTACTGGTGGCGCTGCTGCTTATCTTCTTTTATCTGCTCTATGTGGTGAAACCCATCTTCAATGGCGCCTCCATGGAGCC
Source organism: Aeromonas sp. 102P (assembly GCF_051920345.1). Lineage (NCBI taxonomy): Bacteria > Pseudomonadati > Pseudomonadota > Gammaproteobacteria > Aeromonadales > Aeromonadaceae > Aeromonas > Aeromonas sp. 102P. The sequence goes on from NZ_JBQBCZ010000002.1 coordinate 52,469, forward strand.
GACCGCCTCGTTTACCCTGCCTGCCGCAGGGAAGACCGCCTGGCTCGGCGTGGAAGAGCAGAACGAGATCGGCTATCGCTTCAGCGATAAAGGGCAGGTCAACTTCTTTGCGGTGCAGGGAGATGACAAGATCAAGGTCGGCCAGTCACTGGGTCAGGCCCAGGTTGCTGGTGACATCACCACGGTAGCGACCCCAGCACCGGGTCAGCGGCTGATCGCTTACGGCTTTGCCGATGGCAAGGCGCAGGTTGTCCAGCCAGCGTTCAAGGTCTCCTATCCCAACGATGTGCGGGTGATTGAACCCAGCCTGCAATATCCCTTCGGCGAAGAGCCTGTGGTGATCGACCCGCAAGGGAAGGCACTGCAACTGATGGTGTTCGAAGCCACCAAGGACAAGATGGCGACCGCCGCCGTGACCGAAGATGGTCGTGGCGTGATGACGGTGATGAACGGTGAGGAGAACTTCATCTCCGGGGAGATTGAGTGGAGCAGTGAAAACTACACGATTCCCTCCCTGCCGCGCCATGTGGATCAGATGTTGCTGACCCCCAATCTGCGGATCCTGTTCGTGCGCGAGGGCAATCGCCTCTCCGTCTATGACATTCATAACCTGAGCGAAATCTCCCTGCGCAACGTGTTGGAGATCAATGCCCCCAACGCCAATGTGACCCGGGTTCAGCTGCTCTCCGGCGCCTCTTCACTGCTGGTGGGTAATGACAACGGCGTGATTTCCCAGTGGTTCGAAGTGGCGAAGGATGGCAAACGCCAGTTCACCCAAATTCGTGACTTCAAGGGTGATGGCGCAGTGGATCTGCTGACTCCCGAGCACTTTCGCAAAGGCTTCATCAGTGCCGACAAGGACGGCATCATCAGCTTCTTCCACGCCACCGGCGAGACCAAGCTGCTGACCGAGACGGTGGAAGGGGGCGAACTCTCTGCCCTGGCCATCTCCCCCCGTCACAACCTGTTGCTGATGCAGCAAGGGAACAGCTTCAAGCTCTTCTCGGTGGAGAACGAACACCCCGAAGTGACCTGGTCTGCCCTCTGGCAACAGGTGTGGTACGAAGGCTATCCGGAGCCCCAGTATGTGTGGCAATCCACCTCCGCCAGCAACGACTTTGAAGCCAAGCTGAGTTTGGTGCCGCTGGTATTCGGTACGCTGAAAGCCTCTTTCTACGCCATGGTGTTTGCTGTACCGCTCGGCGTGGCCGGTGCCATCTATACCGCCTACTTCATGTCGGCGGGGCTGCGCAAATACGTCAAGCCGACGGTCGAGATCATGGCGGCGCTGCCGACTGTTATCCTGGGTTTCCTGGCGGGTCTGTGGCTGGCGCCGATCATCGAGGGGGCGCTGCCCGGGGTGATCCTGCTGCTGATATTGCTGCCGATGGGGATGCTGCTGACTGCATTGCTCTGGAACTATCTGCCGGAGCGCGGCAAGTCCTGGCTGCCGGAGGGGTGGCACGCCATCCTGCTGATCCCGGTGCTACTGCTGATTGGCTGGGGGGCCTTCGCCCTGAGCCCGCTCATCGAGAATGCTTTTATGCACGGCGATTCGCGCATCTGGCTGACTCACGAAATGGGCATCAAGTTTGACCAGCGCAACTCGCTGGTGGTCGGTATCGCCATGGGCTTTGCGGTCATCCCCACCATCTTCTCTATCGCTGAAGATGCGGTCTTCTCGGTGCCCAAGCACCTGACCCAGGGCTCGTTGGCGCTGGGGGCCACCCCGTGGCAGACCCTGAGCCGGGTGGTGATCCTCACCGCGAGCCCGGGCATCTTCTCTGCGGTGATGATGGGCCTTGGCCGCGCCGTGGGCGAGACCATGATCGTGCTGATGGCTACCGGCAACACCCCCATCATGGACTTCTCCATGTTCCAGGGGCTGCGCACCCTCGCCGCCAACATCGCGGTAGAGATGCCGGAATCGGAAGTGGGCAGCTCCCACTATCGGGTACTGTTCCTCGCGGCCTTCGTCCTGTTTGTGTTCACCTTTTTGTTCAACACCCTGGCCGAGTTTGTCCGTCAGCGGTTGCGTGAAAAATACAGCTCGATGTAAGGGGCGACTCTGTAATGGACAAGGAATCGACAATGGGTAAGTGGTTTAAATCAGGGGCCCCCTGGATCTGGATGACCGGCGGTGCCGTCAGCCTGAGTCTGGTGGCGGTACTGGGTCTGCTGCTGCTGATCGGCTGGCGTGGTCTGGTCTACTTCTGGCCGCACCCCATCTATGAGTGGCAGCTTGAAGACGCAAATGGCAACAAGAGCGTACTGATCGGCGAAATCAACGATCGCGAGCAGGTTCCGGTGGAGCGACTGCGCGCCGCAGGGCTGCCATTGGAAGGGGAAGAGCGCGAGCTGCTGACCCGCTATCTGGTCAAGACCGGCAACCGCGAGTTTGTTGACCTCGATTTTCGCTGGGTGCTGGAGACGGACATCAAGTCCCAGAGCCAGCCGGCTGAGCTGGCCATGGTTGAGCGTGCCACCAACGGCAACTTCTATGGCTATATCGTCGGGGTGAAAGAGGATGGCCGCGAGCTCACCTCTGATCTGCATCCTGCCCTGCAGCGGGTGCTGGCGCGAGCCAATGCCCTTTCAGAACAGGCCAACGATCTGCAAAAAGGGGACATCGGCGGCATCAACTATCAACTGGAGCGGCTGCGCCTGAAAGAGCGCAAGGCCGAGCTGGATGACAAGCTGACCGATCAGCTCAAAGCGGAGCTGGCCAGTGAGCGTCAGGCCCTCAACGATCGTTATCAGGTGCTGGAAAAAGAGCTCTTCTCTCTGCGTAGCCAAGCCGATCGCGACGCCATCACCGTCAAGGATATGCGTGGCGAGCTGGTGACCATGCCGATGTCCAAGGTACTGGACGTGGTATGGCCCAACGACATGAGCCTGCTGGCCAAGGTGGGTCACTGGTTCCATCAGATTGGCAAGTTTGTTTCCGGTGAGCCTCGCGAAGCCAACACCGAGGGCGGGGTGTTCCCGGCCATCTTCGGTACCGTCTTCATGGTGTTCCTGATGGCGATCATCGTGACCCCGCTGGGGGTGGTAGCGGCAGTCTACCTGCACGAATATGCGGGCAAGAACAGCCTGACCAAGATCATCCGCATTGCGGTGATCAACCTGGCGGGCGTGCCCTCCATCGTCTACGGCGTGTTTGGTCTGGGCTTCTTCGTCTACACGCTCGGTGGTTCGCTGGATCAGCTGTTCTACCCGGAAGCGCTGCCGAGCCCGACCTTTGGCTCACCCGGCGTGATCTGGTCGGCGCTGACCCTGGCTATCCTGACCCTGCCGGTGGTGATTGTCTCCACCGAAGAGGGGTTGGCGCGGATCCCGAGCACCATCCGTCAGGGCTCGTTGGCACTGGGTGCCACCCAGGCCGAGACCCTGTGGCGCATCGTGCTGCCGATGGCGAGCCCGGCCATCATGACCGGCCTTATTCTGGCGATTGCCCGTGCAGCCGGTGAAGTGGCGCCGCTGATGCTGGTGGGGGTGGTAAAACTGGCACCGACCCTGCCGATGGATGGCAACTTCCCGTATCTGCATGTGGAGCGCAAGTTCATGCACCTGGGCTTCCACATCTATGACGTCGGCTTCCAGAGCCCCAACGTCGAGGCGGCCCGCCCGCTGGTCTACGCCACCTCCTTCCTGCTGGTGACGGTGATCGTGGGTCTGAACCTGACCGCTATCGGTATTCGTAACCACTTGCGCGAGAAATTCCGGTCGCTGGAGCATTAATCCGGCGCCGCTTGAGTGATACAAGAGTGAGATAACAGAGGGGCGGCCGAGCGCGAGCCGCCATCTCTCTGCACCAATACGTGAGGGGCGCCGGCAGCAGTCCGGCCACTCCAGATTGATTTTGAGGTAACAGATGATCAACGTAACGACCACGTCTACCCAGCACACCGCGCTGGACCTGCTCAACCTTACTCCGGAGCAGACCGCGCTGGAGGTGAAGGATCTCAACCTGTACTACGGCAGCAAGCAGGCGTTGTTCAACGTCAACATGAAGATCCCCAAAGGGCAGGTGACCGCCTTTATCGGCCCGTCAGGCTGTGGCAAATCGACCCTGCTGCGCTGCATCAACCGGATGAACGATCTGGTGGAGATCTGCCGCATCGAGGGGGAAATTCAGCTGCACGGCCACAACATCTATGACAAGAGCGTTGATGTTTCCGCCCTGCGCCGTCAGGTGGGCATGGTGTTCCAGCGCCCGAACCCGTTTCCCAAGTCCATCTACGAGAACGTGGTCTATGGTCTGCGCCTGCAGGGGATCAACGATCGTCGCACTCTGGATGAGGCCGCCGAGCGCTCCCTACGCGGTGCGGCCCTGTGGGACGAGGTGAAGGATCGTCTGCATGACAACGCCTTCGGTCTCTCCGGTGGTCAGCAGCAGCGTCTGGTGATTGCCCGAGCCATCGCTATTGAGCCGGAAGTGTTGCTGCTCGATGAACCGACCTCGGCGCTCGACCCCATCTCCACCCTCACCATTGAGGAGCTGATCAACGAGCTCAAGAGCCAGTTCACCGTGGTGATCGTGACCCACAACATGCAACAGGCTGCGCGAGTGTCGGATCAGACCGCTTTCATGTATATGGGCGAGCTTATCGAGTACTCGGATACCAACACCATTTTCACCACCCCGGCCAAGAAAAAGACCGAAGATTACATTACCGGTCGTTACGGCTAAGGAGAGGAGAGGATGAATCTCAGCAAACAGATTGGCAGTCGGTTCAACGGCTAAGGCATAATCGGAGCAATCAAGGATTATTTGTATGGACAATATGAACCTCAATAAACACATCTCCGGTCAGTTCAATGCCGAGCTAGAGAGCGTGCGCAACCAGGTGCTGGTGATGGGCGGTTTGGTGGAGCAGCAGCTCACCGACGCCATCGCGGCGATCCACGATCAGGATCTCGATGCGGCGCGCAAGATCGTGGCCAACGACCATAAGGTCAACGCCATGGAAGTGGCGATCGACGAGGAGTGCACCCGCATCATCGCCAAGCGTCAGCCGACAGCCTCCGACCTGCGACTGGTGATGGCCATCATCAAGACCATCACCGATCTGGAGCGCATTGGCGACGTGGCCGACAAGATCGCCCGCATGCTGACCGACAACGCCAACAAGCCGCAGCCGCCGCTGGTGTCGCTGGAGAACATGGGCCGTCGTACCATCAAGATGCTGCACGATGTGCTCGACGCCTTCGCCCGCATGGATCTGGATGCGGCGCTGGCGGTCTACAAAGAAGATGACAAGGTAGACCGCGAGTACGAGTCCATCATCCGCGAGCTGATGACCTATATGATGGAAGATCCCCGCACCATCCCCCAGGTTCTCAACGTGCTGTGGGCGGCGCGAGCCATCGAGCGGGTCGGCGATCGCTGCCAGCACATCTGCGAGTACATCGTCTACTACGTGAAAGGCAAGGATGTGCGCCATACCAAGGCGGACGATCTGGGCACCCTGCTGGGCAAGGGCTAACCGGAAGTGAATAAAAAGGCGCGTGAAGCGCCTTTTTTGTTGCATAACTGGTCGGAGTAAGATAAAGCCCCCAACTGGCTGTTTTCTGATAGAATACTCCCCCTGTGTGAGTCCCGGATGGGCTCACGGTCCGGTCTCCCGGGCCCAGTTTGCCGTCTTGTGCTAAGGCGGGTGTAGCAATAGGTTAATCATGAGTTTTGCCGATAGTTTGTTCTTTTTAATGCTGCTGGTTGGCGGCAGTGTGTTCTTCTCCCTCTCCGAGATCTCTCTCGCCGCGTCTCGCAAAATCAAATTGCAGGTGATGGCGGATGAAGGTAATCGCCAGGCCGAAAAGGTGCTGGCCCTGCAGGCCCAGCCGGGCAACTTTTTCACCGTGGTGCAGATTGGCCTCAATACCGTCGCCATTCTGGGCGGTATCCTGGGTGAGTCTGCCCTCAACCCCGCCATCAAGGGGATTGTCTCCCAGTTCTACCAGGGCCCCTGGCTTGGCGAGATCAGCTCCGGTGCCTCCTTCGTGTTTGTCACCGGCATGTTTATCCTGATCGCTGATCTGATGCCCAAGCGTCTGGCCATGACCATGCCCGAGCAGATTGCCGTGGTGGTGGTGCGCCCGATGCTCTTCTTCGTCACCGTGTTGATGCCGCTGGTGTGGGTCTTCAACGGATTGGCGAACTCCCTGTTCCGTCTGATGCGTGTCTCCACGGTGCGCAACGACGAGATCACCTCCGACGATATCTATGCGGTGATGGATGCCGGTGCCGAGGCGGGGGTTATCCAGCGCGAGGAGCATCAGCTCATCGAGAACGTGTTCGAGTTGCAGTCCCTTGGTGTCACCTCTGCCATGACGGCCCGCGAGAGCCTTATCTACTTCACCCTGCAAGAGAGTGAAGAGAGCATCAAGGCGAAGATCGCCGAGCATCCCCATAACAAGTTTCTGGTCTGTGACCACAACCTCGACAGCATCAAGGGCTTTGTCGATGCCAAAGAGCTGCTGATCCGCGTTATCGGTGGCCAGAGCATCGACCTTATCGGTGGCAACCTAGTGCAGAACGTCATCATCATCCCCGATACCCTGAACCTCTATGAGGCGATGGAGTACTTCAAGAATCATCGTGGTGACTTTGCCGTGGTGATGAACGAGTACGCGCTGGTGGTGGGGATTGTCACCATGAACGACCTGATGAGTACCGTCATGGGCGAGTGGGCGACCCACGTGGTGGAAGAGCAGATCGTCCAGCGCGACGAGAACTCCTGGCTGGTGGACGGGGTCACCCCCATCTCCGACGTGATGCGCGCCTTCGATATCGAAGAGTTCCCCGAGAACCAGAACTACGAGACCATCGCCGGCTTTATCATGTATATGCTGCGCAAGATCCCCAAGCGCACTGACTCGGTCAAATATGCCGGTTACAAGTTCGAAGTGGTCGATATCGACAGTTACAAGATTGACCAGCTGCTGGTTACCCGGGTCGAACCGGCTGTGGCCGAGAAGCCAGCTCAGGAATCGTAAAAGGAGCGATATAAGAGTCATGAAGATGCAGTCTCATTCCCGTGCGCTGGCCTGTATCGCGCTCGCCCTGGCACTGGGTGCCTGTAGCCAGAGTGCGCCGCGCAAAGCCACAGTGGCAGCCAAGCCGGTAACCCCCAAGCCTGCCGTGGTCGTGCCGCAGCCGGATCCCGACGCGGTGGTACAAAGCGGCATGGCCGAGCCGAGCCCGGTCTTTGACGAGCAGTACCATGGCCCGGATCAGGGATCGCTGGAGTCGGTGACCGCTCTGTTTGCCCGTGGCTACATCGAGTCCGCCATGCGCGAGACCATGCTGGCGGCGGTGCACAACGACTATCCGCTGCTCGGCATGCGGGATGTGCGGTTGACCGATCCGGTCTCCAAATTCCTCACCTCCGAGCATGCGGCCACCACGGCCCATGACTACCTCTATGCAGGCGTGCAGCGTCGCCTCGGTCGTCCGCTCAGCCCTGCCCAGTGGGAGCAGATCTGGCGCGGTTTGCCGCAGCAGGGTCGGGTCTCCGACTGGGTCAAACAGATCAAGCGAGTGCTGGCCGGGCGTTAAGTTACCAGCGGATCAAGATTGTGATGAGGCCACCTTAGGGTGGCCTCTTGCATTTCTGCGTTTGCCTCGCCGTTTGCACGCTGATTTCTGCTGATACTGATTGCCGCCCGTGGCACTTTGTTTTATCTTGCTTTGGCCATCTAAACATCTATATGTTTTTATGGCTACCTAATAAAAGGGCTTCCCAGGATGAAGCAGGACGATCTGCAGCGATTCGATGCGAAACCGCAGATCAACAAAACAAACAGATAAATACGCAAATAAACAACGCACATAACAAAGAGACACGACAGATGGAAACCAGGGAATTGTGGGTGCTGGATGGGGGCATGGGGCGCGAGCTGGCACGGCGGGGGCACCGTTTCGTCAACCCGAGTGGTCGGCGCTGGCCTTGATGGAGGCGCCAGAGACGGTGCGTGACGTGCATCAGGCCTATGTGGCGAGCGGGGCCAGGGTCATTACTACCAACAGCTATGCACTGGTGCCGTTTCATATCGGCGATGAGCGTTTCTTTGCCGAAGGGGAGGGGTTGGCGGCGCTGGCCGGTCAGCTGGCCCGCGAAGTGGCTGACGAGCAGAAGGGCGCCGTGCAGGTGGCGGGTTCTCTGCCACCGTTGTTTGGCTCCTACCGTGCCGATTTGTTCAAGGCGGACAGGGTGAGCGAGCTGGCGACGCCGCTTATCCGGGCGCTATCCCCTTATGTGGATATCTGGTTGGCCGAGACCATGAGCCTGATTGCCGAGCCACTGGCCTTGAAAGCGCTATTGCCTGATGACGGCAAGCCGTTCTGGGTCTCCTTCACGCTGGAAGATGAGGCGCCGGGCAACGAGCCGCGACTGCGTTCCGGCGAGCGGGTGGCTGATGCGGTGACCACGTTAGTGGCGGCCGGGGTCGATGCCATCCTGTTCAACTGCTGTCAGCCCGAGGTGATCGAGGGGGCGCTCAAGGTGGCAAGTGCTGCGTTGCAGGCAGAGGGTCGCAGCGACATCCGCCTCGGAGCCTATGCCAACGCTTTCCCGCCGCAGCCCAAAGAGGCCACCGCCAACGACGGACTGGACGAAATCCGCGCCGATCTGGGGCCGCTGGATTATCTCGGCTGGGCCGAGCGCTGGCGCGCGGCCGGGGCGAATTTGATCGGCGGTTGCTGCGGTATCGGTCCCGAGCATATTCAGGCGCTGAGCCGCCGGTTGCGCTAAGGAGCTTCCATGAAAGAGAGCAAGATTGGGCTCTGGTCACTCACCGCGCTGGTGTTCAGCTCCATGGTGGGGGCGGGGATTTTTAGCCTGCCCCAGAACATGGCCGAGGTGGCTGGCGCCCGCGCCGTGCTGATCGGTTGGGGCGTGACGGGTGTGGGCATCCTGGCGCTCGCCATGAGTTTTCTCTATCTGTCGCGACTCAGGCCCGATCTCGACGGCGGCATCTACAGCTATGCCCGCGCCGGTTTTGGCGATCTGGTGGGCTTCTTCTCCGTCTGGGGTTATTGGCTCTGTGCCACCATCGGCGTGGTGGGTTATCTGGTCATTGCCTTTGCGGCGCTGGGCAGCTTCGTCGATACGCCGGAGCAGATCTGGTTTGGTGACGGCAATACCCTGGCGGCGTTTGTCGGCGAGTCCTGCATCCTCTGGGCTGTGCACCTGCTGGTGGCCCGCGGCGTGCAGCAGGCGGCGTTGTTCAATCTGGTGGCGACCCTGGCCAAGAGCCTGCCGCTGCTGCTGTTTATTCTGTTTGCCTGCTACTGGTTCGATCCGGTCACCTTCGTGGCGGATCAGCAGGGCAGCACCCTGGCGGTGCCGGTCTCCGAGCAGGTGCGCAACACCATGCTCATCACCCTCTGGGTCTTCACCGGTATCGAGGGGGCAGCGGTGCTGTCGGCCCGCGCTCGAAACCGGCAGGATGTGGGCACTGCCACCGTGCTTGGGGTGGTGCTGGCGCTGCTGCTCTATGTGCTTATCTCGGTGCTGGCGCTGGGGATATTGAGTCGGCCCGAGCTGGCGGCGCTACCCAACCCCTCCATGGCAGGGCTGATGGCCCAGATGACCGGCTCCTGGGGCAAGCTGCTCATCAGCGTCGGCCTGATTGTCTCGGTGCTTGCCTCCTACGTGAGCTGGACCCTCTTCTCGGCGGAGGTACCGTTCAGCGCGGCCCGCCACGGTGCGTTTCCTGCTATCTTCCGGCGCCAGAACCGCAACGGGACGCCTATCGCATCGCTCTGGCTCACCAGCCTGACGGTGCAGACTTGCCTGCTGCTGGTATGGCTGCTCGGCAAGGGCTACACCAGTCTGCTGCTTATATCGACCTCGATGATTTTGGTGCCTTACCTGCTGATCGGCCTGTTCTTGCTCAAGCTTTCGTTCAGCAAGGAGGAGGAGAGTGGGCAGGGGCGAGGCCTGATGCGGGCAGTGGCGCTGGTGTCGAGCGGTTACGGCTTCTGGCTGCTCTATGCTGCCGGGGTGGAGTATCTGTTGCTGTCGTTGTTGCTGTACGGGCCGGGTCTGCTGCTGTTTCTCTACAGCCGCCGTCAGCTGGGCACAGATCTTTGCCTGAGTGGCCGCGAGCGGCTGTTGGCCGGAGTGACCTTGCTGAGCCTGATCCCCGCCGTCTGGTCGTTCGCCCATCTCTGACATCGAAGATGTGACTGATCATAAAAGAGAGCGCCGCCGTGGCGCTCTCTTGTTATCAGGGACTGGTTATCAGGGGCTTGCTATCCGGGAGTTGCTATTCGGGGCGAAGGCTCAGCGGCTGGCAGGTCCGGCCGGTTTGCCAAACAGCACCGCGAGTTTTTGTCGCCACGGCAAGCCACGGGCGTCATGCAGCATGTCGCGCCACTCGTGGAAGGTGAGAGTGAGGGGGTTGAAGCTGTGGATCGGCTTGGTGATGCCAAAGCGACACGGCTCGGCCGGGTCCTCCTCGACAAAGGTGCCAAACAGCCGATCCCAGATGATCAGCACCCCGGCAAAGTTGCGGTCTATGTACTTGGCGTTGCTGGCGTGATGCACCCTGTGGTGGGAGGGGGTGTTGAAGATCCACTCAAGCCAGCCGAGTTTGCCTACCACCTGGGTGTGGACGAAAAACTGGAAGCCCAGACTCAATAGCACGGTGGCGACCACCGCCTCGGGCGGAAAGCCGATGACAATCATCGGGATCCAGAACAGCCACATGCCGGAGATGGGATACATCAGGCTCTGGCGAAAGGCAGTGGAGAGATTGAGCCGCTCCGAGCTGTGGTGCACCACGTGGGAGGCCCACAGCCAGCGAACATGGTGGCTGGTGAAGTGGAACAGCCAGTAGCAGAGATCCTGCAACAGGAACAGCAGCAATACGCTCCAGAAGGTGATCTCGATGTCGAACAGTCGCCAGCCCCAGAGGGTGTCATACAGATAAGCAATGGCGATGGCCGCCAGCGCGTCGCCCCCTTGGTGCATCAGGGCCAGCGTGGCGTTGGCGAACAGATCCCGCCACTGGTAGGTGGCGGTGGGAAAGGCCGCGCCATGTTTGCGCAGGTAGAGCATCTCCCAGCCGATAAAGGCCAGAAAAATCGGGGAGAGGTAGAGCAGAAGCAGTTGCACATCCATATGCGGCCATCCATTCAGAGCAATTGCTCCCCAGCATAAAGGATGGCTTTAATATTTCATTAACATTTTTCAACCAACGAAGAGATGGCATGAAATATGGCGCGGCAGCAGAGGAAGGCGCGCTGGATGGCTATGCTTGATGGAGGCTTTTTCAGGAGGTGCTGGCTTATGCGCGTCTGGTGTTGCTTGTTGTTGGGGTTGTGCATGATGGCGCACGCCAAGACCCGGGTCGAGATCCTGGCGGATGCCGCCTATCCCCCCTACTCCTGGCAGGAGGGGGAGGAGGTCAGGGGGATCTATGCCGACATCATCCGCGAGGTGACCTCTGCCATGCCTGACTATGAGGTGGTGCTCAAGCCCATGCCGTGGCGGCGCGGTCTGAGCATGGTGGAACAGGGGACAGCCTTCGCCATTTTTCCACCCTACTACATGCCCGATACCCGCCCTTACATGTGGCCCTACTCCCAGCCGATGCTGGATGAAGAGCTGGTGGTGATGTGCGGTGCCAGTGTGGCGGCCAATACCCCGCAGGCCAGGTTTCCGCTCGACTATCACGGTTTACGCTTTGGCATGAACGCCGGTTTTGCCGTCGGCGGCGATGCCTTTTGGCAGGCGGTAAAAGAGAAGCAGATCGACGTGGAGGAGGTGAAAAGCAATCGGGAGAACCTGCTCAAGATTGTCCGCGGCCGGGTCGATTGCACCATCAATGATCGCCTCTCCCTGCTCTATGAGTTGCTCAACATGATAAAGGCCGATCAGCTGGCGGTGGCCGATATGTCCCTGCTCAAACAGGGGCCGGTGCTCAGCAAGGAGCAGGGGTTTCTCGGCTATAGCCGCAAGGGGGAGTACCCCTACAAACAGGCCTTTATCGACCAGTTTGACAAGGAGCTCTATCAGCTCAAAAAACGTGACGGGGTGAAAGTGATCGTGGAGCGCTATCTGGGAAAGTCCCCGCGCTGAGCCGATGAGATGGGCACTCGGGTTCAGCTGGGTTGAGTCTGCTCAGCGTGATGCACAAAAAGAGAGCTGAGGTATCCTGATTTTCACAGACAGTTCCGATTGTTACGATGAGACAATCGGGGGTATTGAATGAAATAGAGAGAACACAATTCACCAGAGTTTCGGGCAGAGTCGGTTCGACTGGTGTTGGAGCAAGGCCTTGGCCAAGCTGAAGCCGCCAGAAGGTTGGGTATAGCCAAGGGCACACTGAGCAACTGGGTGGTCGCAGCCAAAGAAGGAAAGGATACACATCGGCCCGCGTTCTGCCAGCCGAGCTGGAGGCTGAAGTGGCCCGGCTACGCAAAGCTCTCGCACAAGCCAACATGGAGCGCGACATCATAAAAAAGGCCGCCGCGTACTTTGCTCAGGAGTCACTGCCAAGTACGCGTGGATAGCCAACCAGCAGGACTTCTATCCCGTTTCCATGATCTGGAGGTATCTCGTGCGGGCTTCTACCACTGGCTCCAGCGTCCACCGTCACAGCGCCAACAAGAAAATGAACGACTCAAGGTCGCCATTCGGGCTGCTCACAGCAAGATACGGCAGACCTATGGCGAAGCGCGTTTACAAGCTGAGTTGGCCGCCGAAGGATTTTACGCCGGACGGGACCGGATTGGGCGATTGCGCCGTGAAATGGGGTTGTCTTGCAAACAAAAGCGCAAATTCAAGGCGACAACCCATTCTTCTCATTCCCTGCCGGTGGCGGAGAATCTCCTTGGTCAGGTTTTTGCGCCGACGAAGCCCAACGAAGTCTGGACCGGTGATATCACCTATATCGCTACCGACGAAGGCTGGCTTTATCTGGCTGGTCTCAAGGATGTGTTTACCTGTGAGATAGTGGGTTATGCGATGGAAGAACGAATGACCACCGGGTTGGTCAGTCAGGCGCTGTTTCGGGCTGTGCAGCAGAAGAGGCCGCCCGTAGGGCTTATCCATCACACAGACTGGGGCAGTCAGCACTGTGCCAAGGCTTACCGGGCTCTCTAGGTACAATTTGGCATGCAGACCTCCATGTCACGCAAGGGGAACTGCTTCGATAATGCCCTGATAGAAAGCTTCTGGGGGTCTCTTAAAAATGAACTGGTTCACCACCATAGATTCAAGACGAGAGCAGAGGCCAAGGCAGCGATCCAGGAATACATAGAGATTTTTTACAACCGCCAACGTCGGCATTCACGACTTGGCAATGTCAGCCCGGCGGAGTTTAACAAGAGGTATTGGAGAACAGCTCAGGCTGCTTGATCCGAGACTGTCCGATCTTGCCAGGACACCCCAGCTCGACCAGCGCCAGTTTAAAAGTCAGCGAGTAATCGCGCTGTGTCCGTTTCACACCTTGTCCCATCGGATTCTCCATTTATTGGGGGGAAAGGTGTAAACCATATTTAGGACGGGACCGTAACAAACAAAAAAGGAAGATGCCTGAGTATCTTCCCTTGAGCGTTGCTACTTTTGCAGGATTAGCCGTGTTGGCGGCGGTCGTTGGCCTGGGCCAGTAGCATGCGGCTTTCACGCAGGAACTGGTCGGCATGCTCGCCGAAGAAACCGGAGACTTGCGAGAAGGCATCGATGAAACCGTCCCTGTCCCCCGTTCCAGCAGCCCCAGCGCTTCGCCGAAGTTTTGGTAGTAGCGACGGATCATCGCCAGATTCTGCGGTGACAACAAAATGATGTCGGCATAGAGGTGGGGATCCTGAGCGAACAGCCGCCCCACCATGGCGAGTTCCAGCCGGTAGATGGGGGAGCTCAAACTCAGCAGACGATCCAGATTGGCCTGCTCCCGGGAGAGGTGCCAGCCATAGGCAAAGGTGGCGAAGTGACGCAGTGCCTGAATGAGGGTCATCGCCTCATCGTGGGCCTTGGCTTCCACCTGTTGCAAGCGGGCGCCCCAGATGGTCATCTGATCCAGCAGCCATTGGCTGGCGGCGGGGTCACGACCCTGGCAGCAGACGATCACCTGCTTGGCGAGACTCGCCACATCCGGCCCGAACATGGGGTGCAGTCCCAGTACCGGCCCTTGGTGCACCGCCAGCATATGTTCGAGCGGCGCCGCTTTCACGCTGGTGACATCGACCAGCAGGCAGTGGGCGGGCAGGTTGCCGAGGCGGTCGATGATCTGGCAGGTGATATCGATGGGCACCGCCACCATCACCAGACCTACTCCGGCGAGGATCTGGTCAGCGCGCGGCCAGTCGGCTTGTTCCAGCGTCTCGACCCGATAGCCTGAGAGGCTGAACATATGACCGAACAGCCGACCAAGCTGGCCTTCACCGCCGATGATGACCACCTTGCCAAGATCCGGCTTTATGCATTTGAAGCCTGTATCTTTCTCGCTGGCATAAGATTCACGCATCACCCGGCGCAGCACGTCTTCGATGAGATCGCCGGGCACCCCCAACTGCTCGGCCTCGGCGCGGCGGCGGGCCAGCATGCTCGCTTCCCGATCCGGTGCATAGATGGGCAGGCCGTGGCGGCTCTTTACTTCACCCACTTCTCCCACCAGGGCCAGACGGGCGGCCAGCAGATCGATCAGCTGCTTGTCCACCGCATCTATCTTGTCCCTGAGTACATTCAACTCTTCAGCCATATCCAGTCCCTGCTAGCGCCGCAGCGGCGGCGCCCTGAAAATCAAGATGCAACAAGGTATCACGGCATGAGCGGTTTGATGCCACCAGCGGTGATACCTCGATTGTTCAATAGGTTACGACAAGATACCACGGCTTATCGTGCAGTTCTGCCCTTGAGGGGGTCAGCCAGCTGGTTGTGGCAGCGGGCCAGCAGGGTAGCGGTGGTGTCCCAGTCGATGCAGGCATCTGTGATGGAGACCCCGTAGCGCATCTGCTCCTTGGGCTGCTCGCTGGACTGGTTTCCCTCGAACAGGTTGGATTCGAGCATCACCCCGATGATGGAGCGGTTGCCCTCCTGGATCTGGTGGATGACGTTGTCGGCCACCTTGGGCTGCAAACGGTGATCCTTGCTGGAGTTGCCGTGGCTGCAATCTACCACCAGACCGGGCAGCAGGCCCGCCTTTTCCAGTGCCTCTTCCGCCAGCGACACGTTGACCGAGTCATAGTTGGGATGTTTGCCGCCGCGCAGGATCACGTGGCCATCCGGGTTGCCCTGGGTCTGCAGCAGCGCAACCTGGCCCTGCTGGTTGATCCCCATAAAGGCGTGAGGGGAGGAGGCCGCCTGCAGCGCATTGATGGCAGTCCCCAAGTTGCCGTCGGTGCCGTTCTTGAAGCCGACCGGCATGGAGAGGCCGGACGCCATCTCCCTGTGGGTCTGGGATTCGGTGGTGCGGGCGCCGATGGCTGACCAGGAGAAGAGCTCGGCCAGGTATTGCGGGCTGATGGGATCGAGCGCTTCTGTGGCCAGCGGCAACTCCAGCTCCGCCAGCCAGCAGAGCAGCTCGCGGGCACGGTGCAGCCCCAGCTCCACATCGAAGGTGCCATCCAGATTGGGGTCGTTGATAAAGCCTTTCCAGCCTACCGTGGTGCGCGGCTTCTCAAAGTAGACCCGCATGACAATGTAGAGAGAGTCCTGATAGGCATCATGCAGCGCTTTGAGTCTGGTTGCGTACTCTTTGGCGGCGTCCATGTCGTGGATGGAGCAGGGACCACAGATCACCAGCAAGCGGTGATCGCGACGGTGAATGATGTCGGCGATGGTATTGCGGGCCCCTTGCACGAATGCCAGCGCCTTGTCGGAGATGGGTAACTTCTCCTTGAGCTGGGCAGGCGTGATCATCACTTGTTCGGACTGGATGTGGATGTTGTTCAGGGGGTCTCTTTGCATGATTTCATTCTCTCTACTGTATTAAGCCAAAAGCGATTGTACCGATATGTTTACGTTGGTACCTGCCTTGTTACGCAACCGCCCTCACCTTACCAAGGAAAAACAAACAATCAAGTGAAACTAGCGGATTTACCGCTAAAAAGTCAGATAAAGGAGCTGCTATATAGTGCGAACAGGAATAATACAGAGAGGTTTTCGGAGGGTTAATGGTTATTTTGTAATTTAATGTTTACAGTTTGAGGGTGTGAAGGCTGCGTTGCCCAGCTGTTTACCCACAGTAAATGGTATCTCTGGGAGACTGCAACGCGATGGCAATGATGGTGTGAGGTGGCTATCTGGTCAGCCATAGAAAGAGGGAGCCATAATGGCTCCCTTTGCGGTAGGAAGGGGGATCCCGTCTGGCTGCGGATCAGCGCTTTTGTTTTCCCTGCAGCTCTTTGTTCAGGCGAGTGAGCATCCCCTGGGTGACCAGCACTATGCCCTGCTCGGAGCGGTGGAAGCGACGTGCATCTTCATCGGCGTTTTCACCTATCACCGTGCCTTCCGGCAGTTTGCACCCCTTGTCGATCACCACCCGGCGCAGTCGGCAACCGGCACCTATCTCAACTCCCGGGAAGATAACGGCCTGATCCAGGGTGCAGAAGGAGTCGACCCGCACATTGGTAAAGAGCACCGAACTCAGGATGAAAGAGCCACTGACGATGGTGCCCCCGGCAAACATGGAGTTGATGGTCATGCCGTGCTGGCCGTTTCGGTCCTGCACGAACTTGGCGGGAGGAGTCATGTTCTGACTGGTCCAGATGGGCCAGTCCTGATCGTAGATATCCAGCTCAGGCGTGACGGAAGCGAGATCCATATTGGCTTCCCAAAAGGAGTCCACGGTGCCCACATCGCGCCAGTAGGGGCGGCGATCCGGACAGCAGCCGACACAGGACATGCCAAACGGGTGAGCGAATGCGGTGCCCTCTTTCACCACGCGGGGGATCACGTCCATGCCGAAATCGTGATGGGACTGCTCGTTGGCAATGTCCTCTTCCAGCAGCTGATAGAGATACTCCGCATCGAAGATATAGACGCCCATGGAGGCCAGCGCGGTGTCGGCCTTGCCCGGCATGGCGGGCGGGTTGGCGGGCTTTTCGACGAAGGCATTGATCTTGCGATCATCATCCACCGCCATTACCCCGAAGGCGCTTGCTTCACTGCGTGGCACCTCGATGCAGGCAACGGTCACCTTGGCGCCCATATTGACGTGATCGAGCAGCATGGCGGCGTAATCCATCTTGTAGATGTGGTCGCCTGCCAGCACCACCACATATTTGGGGGCGTGATCGCGGATGATATCCAGATTCTGGTAGACCGCATCGGCGGTACCCCGATACCAGTTCACCTCATCCACCCGCTGCTGGGCAGGGAGCAGATCGATAAACTCGTTCATCTGGTAGCGCAGGAAAGACCAGCCCGATTGGAGATGGCGCAACAGGCTGTGGGATTTGTACTGGGTCACGACACCGACCCGACGGATGCCGGAGTTGATGCAGTTGGAGAGCACGAAATCGATGATGCGGAATTTGCCGCCGAAATGAACGGCAGGTTTTGCACGGTTGTCGGTTAACTGTTTGAGGCGACTACCCCGCCCTCCTGCGAGTACCAAAGCCATGGTCTCGTTCAGCAACTGTCTGGATTTTGCTGTATTGGCAGGTTGTAACAACATCTCATATCCCTTTGTAGATAAATCACTACAATGTTGCCTCCTTTGAGCCCTCAAGAAAGTGCTTTCAGTCACATTTTATGGTTTCTGACGTAATAAAATGACCTTTTTGTTATTAAAAATGACGGGTTGATCCGTCATTGCTTTCAATATGGTCAGTTGTCAATTGAAGCGAGCCGAGCAACAAAAGGGACGGCGAGAGACCGAGAGGAGGGATGAAAAAGCCCCTGCCAATGGTTGGCAGGGGCCCGGTTTGTTGAGACCCGGTAAGCCGGGCCTGGTTAACAAGGTTCAGGCTGCGTTGGCCAGTGGCTCCTCGCTCTTCTTCTGGTAGGCCTGAGGGGTGAGCCCAAGCAGCTCCTGCACGGTCGAGGCGACGGTAATGGAGGAGACGGTGCCCACCAGGATCCCGGCAAACAGGGTGAAGGAGAAGCCGTAGAGGGCGTCACCGCCAAACAGCAACAGAGCGCCCACGGTAAACAGGGTGGTGCCCGAGGTGATCATGGTGCGACTGAAGGTCGCCTTGATGGCCACATCGGAGCACTCGTGGATGCCCATCTGGGTACGCGAGCTCAGCAGATCCCGCAGCCTGTCCGAGATGACGATGCTGTCGTTGAGGGAGTAGCCGATCACCGCCATCAAACCGGCGATGATGTTCAGATCGAATTCGATCTGAAAGAGTGACAGCAGCCCCAGCGCCACGATGGCGTCATGGACCACCGAGAGCAGGATGCCGATGGCCTGACGCCACTCAAAGCGAAACGCCAGATAGGCCGACATCGCCAGCGAAGCCACCAGTACCGCCAGCATCCCCTGCTGGAACAGCTCGGCACCCACCTGAGGACCGACGATGGTGGTGCGCAGCAACTCGACCGGCATCCCCAACTGCTGGGTCAGCATGGTGGTGAGATCTGCCGCGGGCCAGGGCAGTTCGTGGGGGGGCAGCTTGATCAGCCACTCGCCGGGAATACCGGCCGAGCTCAGCTCAACGGCTCCCGCCAGCGGGGAGACCAGCATGGCATTGAGCTCATGGGCCTCTTTCAGGGTCTGGATATGAAACTCCAGCAGGATCCCGCCGGTAAAATCGAGCCCCAGAGTGAGGCCGTTCACCAGCAAGATGGCAACGCTGGCCACGGTCAGCAGGATGGAAGCCCACAGGCCAATATAACGCCAACGGGTCAGCCCCATGGCAACGATCATTCTCAACATAATTATCTCCTTGGCCAGCCAGCACCAGGCTGTTGGCCCATCACGACGTGTCGCGACACGCCGGGAAAATAGTGTTCTGCTTTGGCCGCTCCGGCCATATCCATAGCCGATGGCGCAGCCAAAGCCGCTCATCAGAGGGACGGCTGTCCCGTTACACCTTCAGCGTGCGCTCGCTGCTGCGTCCCCACAGGGGGTTGATGATGGCGCGTGTCCCCCAGATCCCGGTGATCATGCTGGAGAGCAGACCCAGGATGAGGGTGATGGAGAAGCCCTGCAGCGGCCCGGAGCCGATGGAGTAGAGCACCACGGCGCAGATGAGCGTAGTGATGTTGGCATCGAAAATGGTGTGGAAGGCCGAGCGATAGCCAAAGTCGATGGCGTTGGCCAGTGAGCCACCCTCTCGCAGACGGTCCCTGATCCGCTCGAAGATCAGCACATGGGTATCCACCGCCATGCCCACCGTCAGCACCAGACCGGCGATCCCCGGCAGGGTCAGCACGGCGCCCGGCAGCACTGCCAGCATGCCGACCTGCATCAACAGGTTGGCGACCAGCGCCGTGATGGCAACCCAGCCGAATTTGCGGTACCAGGCCATCATGAACAGCATCATGCCTGCCATGCCGAAGGCCAGCGCGGTGAAGCCCGCCTCGATATTCTGCATCCCCAGCGTCGGGCCAATGGAGCGCTCCTCCAGGATCTTGAGCGGGGCGGTGAGGGCGCCGGCACGCAGCAGCATGGCCAGCTCTTGCGCCTCCGGCAGACTGCCAATGCCGGTGATGCGGAACTGGTTGCCAAGGGCGGTCTGGATGGTGGCGACGTTGATCACCTCGCTCTGGGCGCGCAGTTTGCCCTGGGCGTTGGTCTTGTACTCGGTGAAGACGGTCGCCATCGGCTTGCCCACATGCTGGCGGCTGAACTGGTTCATCTTGCTGCCACCCAGGGTGTCGAGCACGATATTGACCTGGGGTTGACCCATTTCGCCCATGTTGGCGCGGGCATCGACGATGTGCTCGCCGGTGAGTACCGGCTTGCGCGCCATGCCAACAGCCTGACCGTTGCGATCGGCGATATAGAAATGGCTGTCGGCTTTGGCCTCGTAGAAGGCCAGCGAGGCGGTGGCGCCGATCACCTCTTTCGCCTGCTTGGGGTTATGTACCCCAGGCAGTTCGATACGGATACCATCCTGCCCCTGGCGCACCACCGAGGCCTCGACGATGCCGAGCTCGTTGATCCGTTTTTTCAGGATCGACAGGTTCTGGGTCACGGCGTTGTTGACCAGCAGGGTACGCTCCGCCTCGCTCAGCACCAGTTTCAGATCATTGCCGGAGCGGGTCAGCTTCCACTGATCCTGACGGGTACCGGCACTCTCTTTGATGATAGAGAGCCAGCTCTCCTGTTCGGCGACCTCCGGCAGGGTGACGGTTACGGCGCCCTGTGCCGTGCGCGTGACGCTGGCGCCGCGCAGGTTGGCTTCACGGAAACGGGTGCGCAGGGTGTCCACCAGATTCTTGGTCTGATTGTCGATGACAAAGTCCACGTCCACCCCGATCAGCAGCTGGGAGCCGCCACGCAGGTCGAGCCCCAGCTTGATGGGATCGGCGCCGAGGCGAGTGATCCATGCCGGCGCGTTGGAGTGAAACTCCAGGGTCAGGGCGGCACTGTCGACCCCTTGCTGCTCCAGCAACTGCTTGGCGCGCTGCTGTTCGCCCTGGCTGGCAAAGACCAGCTCGACTCGCTCAGGTTGCTCGATCACCTTGACCGGTGCTAGGTGCTTGTCGCTCAGCAGCATCTGTTGCTGGGTGGTCAGGCGCTGCTGTCCGTGCAGGCCGAGGGAGGGCTGCTCACCGAAAAAGGTGGGCAGGGAGTAAAAGGTAAAGGTCAACAGCATCAACAGCAGCAGTGCGTACTGCCACTTGCTCATGCGGTTGAGAACGGTGCGATTGCTCTTTCTCATGGCAAACAAGCCTCTGTCAGGAGAATGGTGCCCGGGCCGATAGCAACAAGGCTCGGCAAGGCGCAAAAAATGGGATGCATCAGATGCGGATCAGGCGGCCGCCGGATCCGTCAGGAAGAGGAGATGAGCAAACAGTGGATGTGCCAACCCCCCCGGGGTCAGGCGCTCAGATAGCTCTGGGTGAAGCGGTATTGCAGATGTTGGCGCTGTAGATGGCGCCGGTGGATCGCGCCAAAGCGATCGCGAAAACTCTGTTTGTGATAGAGCTCGGGTGCCAGCATTAGCCAGCCGAGCAGCAACAGCAGGATGGCTTGGGCCGACCAGCTCTGGATCAGCTCGTAGACCACACTCTTGGGCTGGTTGTCACTGCGCAGGGATTGTTCGAGACGCAGCAGGTGATTCTGATGGCTGCCGACAAACTTGATGATGCCATCATCGCTGTCGCTAAGCTGATTGAACACCTGAGTCTGCTGCTGTTCACTGTGGGGAGATGCGGGTAGCAGCGAGCCTTCCATTCGGGCGATGGAACAAAGCAGGGTGAGGGCGATAACCAGAGTTACCAGCACCAGTTTTACTTTGTCGATAAGGCGCAAAAGTTAATTCCCGATAAATAGGAAGGGCAAACTACCATAAGCGCCCGGTTTGAACAAGGTTGCTCGGGCGCACGGCACCATTCGGTGCCGTTTGTCAGCTGCCGCTCATCTGCTTGAAGTCGCGGGCGTAGCCCTTGAGCAGGGAGTAGAGATGGGCCCGCTGGGAGATATCCAGCGACTGGCTCATGGTGCTCAGCCAGTTGACGGTACGCTGGCGCGACTGTTCGGTATAGCCGGTAAAGCGGCCATCCATCAGCCCATCCCCCTCAGCCAGCAGGTCAGTCAGCTCGCGGGTAAAGTCGGGACTCTGGCGCTGCTTCATCAGCCTGTCCAGCTCCTGGGTCCAGGACTCCTGAAACTCGAGCCAGGGGGGCATCAGCTCGTATTGCCATTCGGCCCACTGGGCCACCAGTGGTGCCTGTGCCGGTTTCACCTCGCCAATCCAGAACTCGAGCCGCTTGTTCATCTTGTCGCGAAACTCCGCCAGCATCTGCTCTTTGGGCTCAGTGGCAAAGTCCTTTTGTCGCTCCTGTTGCCGCTTGACCCGATCGGTCATAAAGCGGGCTACCTGCTCGTCGGTCAGGGTGCGCGCCAGCCTGACCGCGCGGGGGATAGTGTTTTCAAGGGTACGGGTCAGACTCTGCTGCACCGCATCGAGATTGGTCGAGATCTGCTCCGGCGTCATGGGGCTGGCCACCGCCTTGGCCAGTGCATCGAGATCCCTGGCGTAGCGAGGCAGCTCGTGCTGGCGGTGCCAGGCCATCAGCCCCTTCACTTCGCGGCTGAGCAGATCCTTCTGCGAATAGGAGAGGGCAAAGTAGTCATCCAGCTGCCAGATGATGGCGGTATCGAGCCAGTAGTAGATCACCCGGGTGGAGCAGCCGGTCAGCAGCAGGCCGATCAGCAGCAGACCCCAGGTTTTCGGCTTGTGCCAGCGCACCTTGTTTATCATCTGTTACTCCAGTCGTTGCCGGTTGATGGCGATCAGGGTGTCATAGTCGAGTGAGGGCTGTTGCTCTGCCATCAGCAGGGCCCAGAGCAGGCCGATATAGTCGACCCAGGGTAAAAATGCCTCGCTCTGAAAATCGGGCCACTGGTGGCGCGGCACGGCCTGCAGATAGTGCGCTTCCAGCTCGTCACGCCGCTCGGCGGGCCACTCATGGGTGCGCTGGATGCTGGCGAGCTCAAAGCCGGGGTGACCTGCCGCGCCATACTCCCAGTCGATGACCCAGGGTTTGCTTCCCAACAAGTTAGCCGGATTGAGATCATGGTGGCAAGGGCGCCAGCAATCATTTGGCTCACTGCTGGCGAGCAAGCCCCGCTCCAGGGCGGGCAGCCAGGAGGGAATGTGGGCCAGTCGGGCGCGATAGCCCGCGGCGTGGGCTCGCACCGCCATCACCACCTCAGGCAGCGGCAGGCGATGGAGCTTGCGCAGCACCTCAGCCAGCAGACGGGGCTGATCGGCTGCCGGTGGTGCCGCGAGCACCCAGTTTGGCTCATCGCACCATTCGAGCAGCATCAGACCGCTGGCGGGATCGCCATAGTGGCAAGACAGTGCCAACCCTTCGGCCATCGCCCCCTGATAAAGCTGCCACTCGGTGGGACGGTCGATACCAAGGCGCACCGGGTCGGAGTGGCCCTGACGCAAAAAGTAACTGCGCCCCGAGGGGAGGCGCAGTCGATAGTTGCAGTTGGTCAGGCCTAACCCAAGTGGTTCCAGCTGCCCCTCCCGCCAGGGGGCGGGCAGGCTGGCCAGTAGCGGATCACAGTTGCCTGTCTGCGGGAGCCTGTTACCAGCCAAAGGTGGATTTCTTCGCCTGTTTGCGGATCTCTTTCTGATCGGCCCACAGCAGTTCGCCGTTTTGCAGATCCATCAGGTTCATGGTCATCTGGTAGTAGACATCCTTCACCTTGCCATTGTCTTTGACGATGCTGGCGAGGTTGCCATAGACCATGTAGCGGGCACCGGTCTGCTTGCCCAGACGCACCATGGAGGCAGGATCCACCATGCCGCTGCTCTGCTGGTATTCGAGCTGCTGCTTGACGGCGGCCACCTTGCTCATGTCGACGAAGCGGAACTTGCCGGCCCGCAGCAACTTGGTGCGGATGGTATCGGTGATGGCTTCGGTATCGATGTGCTCGGAGGTCTTGTTGCGGATAGAGTCCATAAACATCACCGGACGACCGCCTGCGGTGATCTCGCTGGTGGCTGGCGACGCCAGCATGGAGTCCGCCATCTTGTCGGCGATGGCCTGCAGGTCGCTTGAGCCGTAATCGACGGTGACGGTTTCGGTTTCGGTCGGATCGCCATAGCTGACGGTGGTGCTGGAGCAGCCGCCCAAGAGCAATGCAGAGGTCAATATCAGCAGGGCATGATTCATTTTCATCAGTTGGATTCCTCAATCACTTCGCGTACGTAAATCCGGTAACCCTGCGCCGCCGGGCTGGGCGCCAGGGCCGAGAGGGTGCGGGTCTGATAGCCATGCAGCTTGATGGGGGTCCAGCCGCGGCCATCGCTGGCGACCTCCTGACCGGCCTCATCATACCAATAGAAGATATATTGCAGCTTGTTATCGCCGCGCTGGGTGCTGGCGGCGGCCACATTGACCTGCAGCAGGCCATTTTGCTGGCGGCGGCTCAGCTCGGTCAGGGTGACGTTGACGTTTTGATGCTGCTCCAGCGTGGGTGCACCGCCCGCCGGGCCATAGAGCGCCACGCCTGAGGTGTTGGTGGCGCAGCCGGTCAGCAGCAGCGCGAGCCCGAGGGCCAACCCGTATGCTTTCATCTTGCTCTCCTTAATCGGGGTGAGTGGGGCCGCGTGTGTGCCTGCCCGGTTAATTGTCTTGCTCATCTCTCTTCGCCGTCTGCTCAGAGCGGCATCACCCGGGTGGTCAGACCGGCGCCGAGGCGCTGTACCCAGACCAGGGTGATGCGTCCCTTGTGGATGGTGAGCGGCAATTGCCGCTGGGCTGCCCCCGCGCCCAGGGTGAGATTGATGTCACCTGCCGGCACTATTCCCTGCCAGCTCGATGCCTGAGCTGGCAGCGTCAGCCAGCTGCGGGTATCGGCCCGCTCCGAGAGGGTGTTGAAGATCCCCACCAGAATATTGCCCACATCCCCTCCCTCTTTGGCTGCGGTGCGGCGCATCTGCTCCTTGGCCACCAGCCGCAGCGCCTGGCGGGTCAGCATGCCGGGCAGCCGCTCTTGCAGATCTTTGGCGGCCAGCGCTTCCAGCCTGACCAGCTCGCTGGTCTGCCAGGCCCGCTTGCCGACTTCCACCGTCAGCGGGCCGGTGTTGCTGGCCCGATTATCGTAATAGGGGATGGCGACGGTAAAGGTGCGAAAATCGCCGCGGGAGGTGGAGATGGGGAGCGGCAGGAACAGTTCGCGCCGTGCCGGGATCAAACCATCTTCAAACAGCACCACCAGTTGGCCTTGATCTTTTGCAAGCGGCGGTGCTTTGCGGCCTATCTTTTTCTCGGTCTCGCGGATCTCGTCCGGTGAGCCACGCAGCCGCGCCAGACGCAGCAAGGCATCTTGCAGGCTACGGTTGTCCGGCGCTATCTGGTAGCCGCGCTGATAGTCGACCCAGGCATCGTTGAGATCCCCGGCCGCCTCATAAAGCACGGCGGAAAAATAGAAGGTGTAGGCGTTCTGAAAACCGTTTTTGACCTTGCCGATCAACCGGTCGAGATCCGGTGCGCCGCGCGACATCAGTTGGCGCATCTCACCTTCAGCCCTGGCCTCTTCGCTCTCATCCTTCGCCTTGCGCACCTCATCGGCTCGCCGTTTCAGAGCCTGCTCCTGTACCTGATTGGCCCGGCGTACCTCCACCAGGGCGCCATCGGCATCACCCCGTTGCAGATAGTTGAGGGCCAGATAGTGATGCAGCATGGTGCGTTCGTAATCGGGAGTACGATAGGCCATCGACTGGTCGTTGGTGAGCAGACTGCCCACCTGATCCAGACCGTGGCTCAGCCGGTATTCGGCCTGATTGTCCTCCCACTGAAGGCGGCTGTCGGCGGCGGTGAACGCCTGCTTGCTGCCCGCATCCTGACCGGCGAGCCAGGCAATTCGCCCCTGTTCGAGCCGATCCAGTACAAAGGTGTCATCCCCAAGGGTGGAGTCGCGCACCTCGGGCAGCGCCTCGGCGGCATGGCCCAGCAGCAGCTGGTTGCGCAGGGGCACCATCTGATCGGAGTAGGAGACGAACATATCCTGCCAGCGGGAGGCGCAGCCTCCCAGCAACAGCAGGGCGCCGCAGAGCAACAGGGCGCTGCGGCAGGTAGAGGCGTGGCGATTCATTACAGGCTGAGCAGCGGTCCCAGCGGCTGGCCACCGACCAGATGCATGTGGATGTGGTAGACCTCCTGCCCGCCGTGGCGGTTGCAGTTCATGATGAGGCGGTAGCCATCTTCGGCGATGCCAGCCTCAGCGGCCAGTTTGCGGGCCACGGTGAACATCCGGCCAAGGGCCAGTTCATGTTCGGCTTCCACGTCATTGACGGTGGGGATCAGCACATTGGGGATGATCAGAATATGGGTTTTGGCCTTGGGCTGGATATCCCGGAATGCGGTGACCAGATCGTCTTGATAAAGGATGTCGGCGGGGATCTCTTTACGGATGATTTTGCTGAAAATGGTTTCTTGCGCCATGGCTAACTCCCTTATATGAAACAGAAAATTGAACTAGAACCCCAAGCGGCTCCCGAAAGGGGGGCGAGCAGCACGCCAAGTGTGACACAAGCCGACATTTGACACAGCTGATGTCCCATTCCCTTCATTTATTGTTAAAAATACCGATAGCCAGAGGGACGTCATCTGCAACGCCTGTTCAGGGTGGTCTGCAGGGTATCAAAAGGACGGGGTACTCAGGCAAGGGACTTTTGCATATACAGCGGGACAATAATGAAACAAACAATGTCGGATCTCTCCATCTTGCAGCGAGTCTACCTTGGCTTCGCGATCCTGGTGGCCGTGATGGTGGCCAGTTCACTGCTCACATTTCGTAGTCAGGAGACCCTGGGGAACGCACTGGAGCAGGTTACCCAGCAGTCTATGCCGCTGGTGATTGCCAGCAGCCAGACCCAGATCACCCTGCTCAGCGCCAACAAGTGGCTGGGGGATGTGCTCACCGAGCAGGACCCCAAACAGCTGCCGGCCGAAGTGGCCGAACTGAAACAAGCCAAGGCCGCGGTGGGCAAGAGCCTCGACGTCTTGCGCCAGCAGGTCGCCCACCACCCCGAACTGCAAGGGGAGATGAGCAACCTCAGCCAGCAGGTCGACAGCTACCTGCAACTGACCGATACCCTGCCCGGCGAACACGAGGCGCTGCTCACCCGACTGCACAAGGTCAATCTGGCCAAGGGGCAGTTTCAGGTCAGTCTGCCCCAGTTCAAGAAGAGTCTGGGTGACATGATGGTCACCATCGACGACAGCTTTATCAAGATGCTCTCCGAGACCCTGACCACCAAGCTCTCCGCCATTGAACTCTCCACCATGGACGCCCTCAATCAGACTATTCCGGCTCCCATCGAAGGGGCGCTCAAGCGCAACAAGATGCAGATCGAGGGGTTCAACAGCACCATCAAGGATCTCCAGGGGGAGCTCAAGAACTTCGAGAACGACATGGGCCACTATGTTCACGGCTTCGTGCGCGACACCACCGCAAGCGAAGGGGTGCTCTCCCAGTATCTGGCGCTGATGAAGCAGCAGGAACAGATGCGGGAGAAGAGCAAGCAGGCCAGCGCCCTGATCGTCGAGATCCAGAACCGGCTTGAGCGGATCACCGGCCAGAGTCAGCAGCTGATGAGTCAAAGCATTCAGCACGCCAAAGCCACTCAGAGCCAGAGCACTCTGACCCAGGGAACCAGCATCGTCGTCGCCATCCTGATCGCCATGCTGGTGGCTTATACCCTGGGCAAGGCCATTCGCCGTCCGCTCAGGGAGTTGCTGCGGGTGCTGACCGAAGTGACCCAGGGCGACATGACCCAGCGCATCGGTTTTCGCAGCAAGAACGAATTTGGTCAGCTGGGCAGCCAGATCAACCTGCTGATTGCCCAGATGGGGGAGGTGCTGGCACAGCTTTCACAAGCGTCGGCCCAGCTTAACGATGCCGCCCACGGCAATCGCCACACCACCGAATCGGTGCGGGCGGATCTGGAGAAACAGCGGCAGGAGACCGCCTCGGTTGCCGCCGCCATGACCCAGATGGAGGCCTCGGTGCGGGAGGTGGCGCAGGCTGCCAACCAGACTCTGGAGCGGGTGCAGGATGTGGAGAAGGCCTCCGAGATGGGACGCAAGGTGATGGCAGGCAATATCACCACCACTCATCAACTGGCGGGCAAGCTGCAACAGACCGGCAAGGTGATTGGTGATGTGAGCGCCATGAGCAGCCAGATCGGCAATATCCTCGATGTCATTCGCGGCATCGCCGAGCAGACCAATCTGCTGGCCCTCAACGCTGCCATCGAAGCGGCGCGGGCCGGCGAGCAGGGGCGCGGTTTTGCGGTGGTGGCCGATGAGGTGCGCAGTCTGGCGGGGCGCACCGCCCAGTCCACCAGCGAAATCCAGACCATGATCGAGAACCTGCAGCAGGGGGTTGCCAAGGCGGTGACCGTAATGCAGGAGTGCTCTCGCGAGATGGATAGCTGCGTGGATCAGAGCTCTCACGCCAACAACGCCATGGAGGAGGTGCAGGGGATTGTGGTGCTCATCAGCGACATGTCGAGCCAGATCGCCTCTGCCGCCGAGCAGCAGCAGGCCACCAGCGCCGATATCGCCACCAACCTCAACCGCATCTCCGATATCTCGGATCTCAACTATCAGGGGATCGAGCGGGTAGCCGAGACCAGCCAGCAGCTGGACTCCCTTGCCGAGCAGCAGGAGAGCCTGGTCAAGCGCTTCCGTCTCAGCGCCTGATGGTCGAGAGTTGAAACAACAAGGCCCCGCAGATGCGGGGCCTTCTCTTTATTGCTGCAGCAACAAGGGGATCAGGCGTAGGCAATCGCACCCTTGCCGACCCCTTCATAGGCGACAATCTTGACGAACTTGTCGCCCACTATCTTCTTCACTTCGCGAGCAATGTAGCAGGCCAGCAGCTCGACCGTGGTGTCGGTGTCGATCATCTCCACCTCGGCGGTGGGGATGGCCAGCTGGAACAGCCCTTGCGGCGCCACATATTGAAGCCGGTGTGATGCTCGCCAAGCAGGGCATTGGCGCGAGGGCTCAAAGCGAGCTCGGTCAGCGCCACCTTGTCCTCCTCGGTGCCGAGGTAGATATCCCCCCAGCGTTCGGCCCAGTTGAGCTCCAGCTCCTGGTCGCGCTCGCCATCGACGTGGATCTCGATGGGGGAGCGGTGGCCGTGGGCGATACGCTGGCAGTTGCCATCATGCTTCTTCAGACCGTGGCTGTAGTGGTAGAAGGCTCCGGTGATCGCCTCCTGACGCAGGGTCAGGGAGAGATCCTGATATTGCCCGGCAGCCGTTTGGCCAGTACCGCCAGCAGGTAGCGGGTCACCGACTCTTTATCGACTTGCGGGGCAGGGATAAAGGCAAAGCCCTGGGATGGGCAGCGCAGATGGATGGAGCGACCCGGGCGCAGCAGATCCACTGTGCTTTCGTCACCATCCAGTGTCTCGACGTGGATCAGCGGGCACCCGGTCGGCACCAGCAGCTTGTGGTCCACCTCTTCATCGATGATCGACTTGATCAGCTTCTTTACCCGGCCAAAGTCCAGCAGCATGCTCATTTCGTTGAGCTCACCGCTCATTTCGATATCTACCAGCCAGCTCTCCCCCACCATGCCGCGGCGTTCGCAGAGGTAGCTGGAGTCGATCACGGTCAAATCTCTTACAAATAACTTCATCAGTCAGGCCTTGCTACAGAGAAAGGGCAGTTTTGCGCTATTATGACCCGCGATTATCGGCAAAGGAACTGGAACCCCCCATGAACAAACTGCTTATCAAGAATGCCACCTTGGTCAACGAAGGCCGTATCTATGCCTCCGATGTGTTGATCGAGGGGGAACGGATTGCCCGCATCGCCCCGGATATCGAGGCGCCCGATGCGCTGGTTATCGATGCCGCAGGTCGCCATCTCATCCCCGGAATGATCGATGATCAGGTCCACTTCCGGGAGCCGGGATTGACCCACAAGGGGACTATCGCCAGCGAATCCCGCGCCGCCGTCGCCGGTGGCACCACCAGTTTCATGGAAATGCCCAACGTCAATCCCCAGACCACCACCCTCGACGCCCTCGAAGCCAAATACCAGATCGCCGCCAACTCCTCCGTCGCCAACTACAGCTTCTATCTCGGCGCCACCAACGACAACCTTGAAGAGATCAAGCGTCTCGACCCCAAGCAATCCTGCGGGGTCAAGGTGTTTATGGGCTCCTCGACCGGCAACATGCTGGTGGACAATCAGGAGACCCTGGCGGCCATCTTCCGCGAGAGCCCGGTGATGATCGTGACCCACTGCGAAGACACCCCGACCATCGCCAAGGCGGAAGAGGCAGCACGGGCCAAGTGGGGCGAGAATGTGCCGATGGGCGAGCACGGCCGCATTCGCAGCGACGAAGCGTGCTACAAATCCTCCAGCATGGCGGTGGCGTTGGCCAAGCAGTACGGTGCCAAGCTGCACGTGCTGCATCTGACCTCGGCCAAGGAGCTGTCGCTGTTTACCGCCAGCCACGACCTGAGCGAGCTGAAGGACAAGAACATCACCGCCGAGGTGTGTGTTCACCACCTCTTCTTCAATGAAGCCGATTACGAGACCCAGGGCAGCCTGATCAAGTGCAACCCTGCGGTGAAGAGTGCCGCCGACCAGCAGGCACTGCTGGATGCGGTACGCAACGACGTGCTCGACATCATCGCCACCGACCACGCGCCCCACACCTGGGAAGAGAAGCAGAACAGCTACTTCAAGGCGCCGTCCGGTGTGCCGCTGGTGCAGCACTCTTTGCAGGCGCTGCTGGAGCTCT
>NZ_JBQBCZ010000003.1:0-37500 GCF_051920345.1 Aeromonas sp. 102P
CCCAACCATGTGACACCATACTAACCAGTATTCTGTCTCAAACTACCAAATGACCGTACCAAGGGGACAGCTTGCCCTAGCACCAACTGGGATCTGGCGGTGGCCTTTGCTCCGACTAAACAGAGTGGACTACTGGATACAGCACTCAAGAACTGCTGGCGCTGTAGTGGCAATGAGTTCTGGGGAAAACTCTCGGTTATCGATATCAATAAACATTAAGTAGAGAAGTAGAGATGAGCGATAACGCTTATATCGGCGCTTTGCGCACCAGCTTGTCGCGCTACCAGGCCGAGCTGTCAGAGATCCGGGCAATTCTGGCGCTTCGTACCCTTTCCAATCTGGAGTACCGCGCCGCCGAGCGAATCCTGCAAGTTTCTATCGAAGCAAGTATTGGCGTGGCAAAACACTGGGCCAAAACGCTGGCAGGCCATACCCCACAGGATGCCTATCAGGCATTCGAGTTCCTTGTCCTACGTGGTGAGCTATGCCCCGACACTCTGATCTGTTGGAGCAAGCTCATTAGCCTTCGCATTGCGCTGGTGCACGACTATCTGAATATTGACCCCGAGATCATCCGTAGCGTCATTGCTCAAGGCTATAGCGACCAGCTGTTCACGTTTGCAGAGCAAGGTCTCGACTGGTTGGCTGCCCATATTGATTGAAACTTCGACGTCATATCTCCGTTTACCGTTCTCTTACCCGCTATAGGGGATAACTGTTAAATACCGCCTATAGCGTGTAAGTTATATTTACCTCCTATAACAGGTAAACATTGATATACCTGCCATAGCGTGTAAATTGGAAGAAGGCATGCTACCAGGTTGTCAAATCATGAAAGTAACCAGCGCCAAGCAGCTGAGCGCCTGTATCAAGGATGCCAGGCTTTCGCAAAAGCTCTCTCAAGGCAAAGTGGCCGAGAAAGTGGGGATTAGGCAAGACACAGTATCCAGCTTCGAGCTCAACCCTGAGTCCACCAAGCTGGAAACCCTGTTCAAGATCCTCGCGGCACTCGAATTGTCACTGGACATCAAACCCCGCAATGAGTCATCCGATAGTCCGACATCGGGCTGGAAGGAGGAGTGGTAATGGCCAATCTGGCTGTCTACATGAACGGCTATCGGGTAGGCACATTCACCAAAACTACCAGCGGTGCCCATCAGTTTCAGTACCATGAGTCCTGGCTGGCACAACCAGGCAGCCGTCCCATCTCACTCTCCATGCCATTGCGCCATCAGGCCTACCGAGGCGATGAAGCATATAACTTCTTTGATAACCTGCTGCCAGATAATACGGAGGTGAGGAACAGGGTTGTAGCACGCTATCAGGCGGTATCAACCCAGCCCTTCGATCTGCTCAGTTGCATTGGCCAGGATAGCGTAGGGGCATTACAGCTGGTTACCGAAGGACACGATGTTCCAGATGTCAGGCGAATCGACTACAAGGCCCTTTCCGATGACGAGCTCGAGCAGATCCTGACCAGCTACAAATCAGGAATCCCTTTGGGGATGGTCAGGGAACAAGAGGAGTTTCGGATCTCTATCGCCGGGGCGCAAGAAAAGACTGCGCTGCTCTATCTCGATGGCCTTTGGTACTTGCCACTCAACGCAACGCCGACAACCCACATTATCAAACTCCCTATCGGCAAGATTGAAAGCCACTCCTACTCGATAGACCTCTCCCAAAGCGTAGAAAACGAATATCTCTGCACTCTGATTGCCAAGGAGTTTGGTCTACCCGTACCTCACTGCTTCATGATGCAGGTTGGCCAGGTCAAAGCACTGGCTGTGGAACGCTTCGACAGACGTTACGCTGCCGATCGCAGTTGGATCATGCGCCTTCCCCAAGAAGATTTCTGTCAGGTATTGAATGTTCCGTCAGCACGGAAATACGAGAGCCATGGAGGACCAGGGATCACTGACATCATGGAAACCTTGCTGGGCTCTGCGACACCAGAACAGGATCGCTACCTGTTCATGAAATCTCAGGTCCTGTTCTGGCTGCTGGCGGCCACCGATGGCCATGCAAAGAACTTCTCGGTCTTTATTGAACCGGAAGGGCGTTTTCGCCTGACCCCTTTTTACGACATCCTATCTGTCTATCCAGTGTTTGGCGGCCGAGGCCTCAACCGAAGGGACGCCAAGCTCGCTATGGGCCTAGCAAGCAGCAAGGGAAAGAAGTACTCCATTGAGCAGATATTCCCGCGTCATTTCTTCCAAACGGCAAAAACTGTGGGATTTGAGCGTTCTGCTATGGAAGAGATCCTGACAGAACTGGCCAACTCCGTTGATGATGTTATTGAGCGCGTTACCCAGCAATTGCCAGCAGACTTCCCCGACACCATCAGCAGCACCATTCTAGAGGGCCTAAAAGCCCGCTCAGCCAGGCTGATAAAGGGTTGGGATTAAATTGGCGTTATGTGGGATGACTGCACGGTTAGCCAAACTACCTATGGGAAACTTGCACGGTTCGAAGAGTAAAGCGGCTTTCCAGGCACCGGACGATGCTATAGTCGGTTCAAAATATGTTCAAAACTCACCTAAAAAGCGGTTTTGAGTGCGTGTGGTGGCATCGCGTTGATTCATATGGGAAGGCTGCACGATCGAGAATGGACTATGTGGGAACGCTGCACGATGACAGAAACCCGTGAGCGGCCTCTCAATATGCTGTTTTAGTTACTTTTACCCCAAGTGGCCCCCGAAAAGTCACTAACATATTGAAGATAATAAATTATTTACATTCTGCATCGGCAAGTAAGCCGGTTCGGCAAACAATAAAAAGCCCGGGCTCATCCCGGGCTTTTTGTTGTGCGTTTTTTGTCCGCGAACCTAGAGGCGGCGCAGGCACCACATGAAGTAAGCGCCCCCTAACAGGGTGGATACCAGCCCGACCGGCACCTCCTGCGGGAAGAGGATCTGCTGGCCGACCCAGTCCGCCGATACCATCAACAGGGCGCCGGAAGCGGCGGCCCCAAGCAGGTGCCAGCGTGCCCGCACCAACCCCATCAGCTTGGCCATATGTGGCGCCAACAGACCGACGAAGGAGAGCGGCCCGACCACCAGGGTGGCACTGGCGGTGAGCACGGCCACCAGCAGCAGGATGGCAAGCTGGGCACGGTTGAGGTGAATGCCCAGCGCGGTCGCCACCGCACTCCCCATTGGCAGCAGATCGAGCCAGCGGCTGACAAGCAGGCAGGCGGCCAGCATCAACAGCGCCAGCCCCACCAGCCCATAGGCCACCGGCAGGGTGACGTAGTAGGTGGAACCGGACATCCATGAGAGCAGTTGCTGCACCCGCAGGTCACCGTTGGCCAACGCGATGGCCTGCAGCGGCTCAAACAACGCCGTGATGGCGATACCTGAGAGCAGGATCCGCTCCGGCTGGAAGCCGTGCTTGCGATTGACCACTACCAGCAGCAAGAGACAAGCGAAGGCCCCGATCAGGCCGCCCAGCAGCATTATGGGCAACGGCAAAGCTGGCAGCAGTAAGGCCGTCGCTATCACCCCCATAAAGGTGCCGCCGCTCACCCCCAGCAACTCCGGGCTCGCCATCGGGTTGTTGCTGACCCGCTGCAACAGGGTGCCCGCCAGCGCCAGCAGCACGCCAGCCGCCCCCGCCGCCAGAGTGCGCGGCAGCCGCCACTCCAGCTGGGCCTGCCAGCGGAGCCAGCTTGGCCAACTCCAGCCCGTCATCCCCTGTCCAACCAGCAGGGAGGCGACCACGGCCAGCATCAGCCCGACCAGCAACAGGCCGATAAGGCGAGCCGGAGCCGGATGGCGAGCCACCAGCAGGCCGGCGTTTGCCTTAGGCGCACCCGACTTGATGCCAAGGCGCGGGATCAGCCAGAGCAGCAGCGGCGCCCCCAGTAGAGCGGTCATGGCGCCGGTGGGGATCAGCACCGGCCAGAAGCGACTCAGACTCTGCAGCAGCAGATCGGTCGCCGCCAGCATCAGGGCGCCGAGGATTGGAGCCCACAGCAGCCGCTGGCCAAGCTGGCGGATCCCGAGCAGCCGCACCATGGCGGGCGCCGCCAGCCCGATAAAGCCGATCAGCCCCACCACGCTCACCACGCAAGCGGTGACAAACACCGCCAGCCCCAGTCCGGCAAAACGCAGATGCTGCAGGGAGACCCCCAGACTGCGGGCGCTGGCATCATCCAGCTCCAGCACTGCCAGCGGGCGTACCAGCACAACGGCCAGCGCAGCGGCTACCAGCAGGCGGGGTAACAGGTAACTCACCCCGCTCCAGCTGTTCTGAACTAGCGAGCCACTGCCCCACACCAGCAAGCCTTTCAGCTCCTCCTGAAAGAACAGCAAGAGCCCCATGCTGATGGCCGCCAGATAGAGGTTGATCACCAGCCCGGCAAAGACGATGACCACCGGATTGAGCTGGCGACGCCAGGCCAGGGCAAACACCAGTGCCATCGCGAGGCTGCCACCGGCCATGGCGATCCACTCCCGCCCCAGCAGCAACCAGGAGGGGGCAAACAGGGTCACCATCATCAACGCCAGTTGGGCACCGGAGGCCACCCCCAAGGTGGTCGGTGACGCGAGCGGGTTGCGCAGCACCTGCTGCATCAGGGTGCCCGCCAGCCCGAGCGCCGCCCCAGCCAGCAGGGTTACCGCCAAGCGGGGCAGCCAGCTGAAATGCACCACCGCTTGGCTGACATCATCCAGATTGGGGGTGAACAGGCTCTGCCACCAGAGCGCACCTGGCAGCTGGCGAGCCAGCTCCCAATACGCGAGCAAGAGGGTCAACCCCAGCAGGATCGAGACCGGCCGCAGCAGCGGCGATGTGAGCAGTCGCTTCATCGGCTCGCCTCCATACGCTCGGCATCTTGCAGCAATGCATCGCTGAGCAGACCGGCGAAACGGCGGGCTGCAAGTACGCCGCCAAAACTCCAGACCGCAGGCAGATGCAGCACGGGCGCCTGCCGTACCAGCGGCAGATGCTGCCACAGCCCAGGCTCCTGCAGCCGTTCGCTCACCCCTACCGGGATGGGATCGACCACCACCAGCCGCGCGGTTGGCAAGGTCATAAACTGCTCGATGCTGACCACCGAGAACCCCCAGTCATTGGTCTGCTCCTGCCAGCCATTGCGCAGGCCGAGCCGCGTCATCACCGCATCGAACAGGCTGTGGCGACCAAACACCCGCACATGGCGCTCATCGATAAACTGCACCACCAGCAGGGGCGGCAGATCCGCAGGCAATCTGGCCTGCATACTGGCGAGATCCAGATCCAGCCCGGCCAGCAGCCGCTCTCCCTCGGCGGTTTTGTCCACCATACGGGCGAGGGTCAGGGTCACCTCGTGCAGCCGCTGCCACAGATCGGTTTGCCCATCATAGAGGGCGATGGTACTCACCGGCTCGATGCGGGAAAGAGTTGGCGCCAGCGGGGCCGCCAGCGGCGAGATGAGGATGCGATCGGGTTTGAGCTCCGCCAGCAGCTCACGGTTGGGCTGGGTGCGCAGGCCGATATCCACCACTCCGGCAGGTAGCCGTGGCTCGCCGACCCATGCCTGATAGGGGCCTGCATCCCCAACGGCCAGCGGCGTCACCCCGAGCGCCAGCAGGGTCTCGGCTATGGTCCAGTCGACGGTGGCGATACGGGGTGGCGCGCTGGTGGCCTCGTTTGTTGCGGATGATTGTGCAGCCTGCAACGGGAGCGCCAGCAGCAGGCTAACGATGCAAGGGACCATCTTCAATAAAAGGTTCAAGTATGCCCCCGGTCAGACGATGGCGATGGGATGAGCATGGGCCGGGTGGCGAATGACCTCCATCGGAATGCCATAGATAGCGTGCAGGGTCTCGCTGGTCATGAGCCCCTCAGGTTCGCCGTGGGTAAGCAGGCGGCCGGAGTGAAGCGCCACCAGCCGATTACAGAAGCGGGAGGCCATATTGATGTCGTGAATGACGATGATGACCCCGAGGTTGAGCTGACGGCTCAACTGCTTGACGAGCGTCAGCACCTCCACCTGATGGGCCACA
This sequence comes from Aeromonas sp. 102P, assembly GCF_051920345.1. NCBI lineage: Bacteria > Pseudomonadati > Pseudomonadota > Gammaproteobacteria > Aeromonadales > Aeromonadaceae > Aeromonas > Aeromonas sp. 102P. Next base: position 5,988 of record NZ_JBQBCZ010000003.1, read on the forward strand.
TCCAGCGCGGCCAGCGGCTCGTCCAGCAGGATGAAGCGGCTCTCCTGGGCCAGCAGCATCGCCAGCCAGACCCGCCCCCGCTCGCCACCGGAGAGGGTATCCACCAGCCGATCGGCAAAGCGTTCGGTATGGGTAAGGGCAATGGCCCGATCGACCTGACGGTGATCCTCCGCCCCCATCCGGCCCAGCAGGCCGCGCCAGGGGTAGCGCCCCATATCCACCAGCTCCCGCCCGAGCAGATTCTCGGCGCTCGGCAGATGCTGGGGCAGATAGGCCACCTGACGGGCAAACTCCCGATTGCCCCAGTCGGGCAGCGGCTTGCCATCGAACAGGATCTCGCCGTCGCTGAGGGGTTGCTGGCGTGCCAGCAGCTTGAGCAGGGTCGATTTGCCCGACCCATTGTGGCCGATGAGGCCATAGACTTGTCCCTGCTCGAAACGCAGGTCGGTGGGGTGCAGCAGCGTGCGGTCATTGACCGTGAAGCTGGCTGATTTCATCTCGAACATAAGCAATTCCTGTGCTGGCTTGCCGCCAGTCTCATCGGTGCCAGCATCATGCCGGCACCTCGCAATCCAGGTGGGCGATCGCATCACGGCTCACTGCGGCGCGGCGCGCCCCGGTCAGTTCGGTGAGCTGACCCTGACGCATCTCCAGCAGGCGATCGGCCAGCGGGAAGTAGTGATCATCGTGACTGATGGCAATCACCGTCTTGCCCATCTCCTTGAGGCGCGGCAGCAGCACCTGATAGAAGATGCGGCGGAACTGGGGATCCTGATCCGCAGCCCACTCGTCAAACAGCATCACCTCGCGCTGCTCGGCCAGCGCCAGCAGCAGGGCGACCCGCTTGCGCTGCCCCTGAGAGAGTTCTATATCGGCGATAAAGCCATCCTCGATGGTGAGCTTGCTGCCCATCTGCAACCGCTCCAGCCACTCGGCCACCAGCTCATCCTTGGGTTCCGGCCCCAGCAGGTGCTGGAACAGGTGATAGTCGGTAAAGATGGCGGAGAAGAGAGCCAGATAGCCGTTGCGATCGGTGATCGGCTCACCATCCAGCAGGATCCGGCCCGATACTGGCTGGTAAAGGCCGGTCAACAGCATGGCCAGCGTCGACTTGCCGGATCCATTGCCACCGATGATGAAGATCTGCTCCCCCTTTTCGATGACCAGATCAATGGGGCCAACGGCAAAACCGCCCTCCCCCTGATAGTGAAAGCTCACCTGCTCCAGCTCGATACGCTGCCAGGGGCGGATGGCGGGCGGCAGCGGGAAGCCCGCATCCGGCTCGGCCAGATTGAGGGCGGCGATCTTGTCGAAGGCCACCTGAGCGGCAAGCAGGGTCGGCAGTGCGCCAATTCCCTGCAACAGCGGGGTGCGCAGGAACAGCAGGGTAAGGGCGAAGGTGGCGGCCACATTGGTGTTGGCCCAGCCAAGGCCGTTGGCCAGAAAGAAGACCAGACCGATGGCCCCCAGCATCATGATATTCGACCAGTTCACCGCGCTCAGGTGATAGGTGTCGGCGCGGATGATCTGCTGGCGGTAGTCACGGGCATTCTGCTCATAGAGCTGGTAGTAAACGAAGTGAGCCCGCTCGCGGTTGAGCGCCAGCTCCTTGCTGCCAGCGATGATGGCCTGATAGTTCTGATAGAGCCGATCTTCAGCCTGACGCATTTGGGAGAGATGGCGATAAACACGGTTCACCAGCAACCAGCCCACCACCATGGTGACGGTGACCCAGAGTGCGGTCACCCCGAGTAATGCAGGAGAGAGCCAGCCAAGATAGAGGGCAGAACCCAGCGTGAGCACCAGCCCCTGCACCAGCTCCGGCAGGCGCACGAAGGCGATGGTGATCTGGCCGATATCGCTGGAGAGGGAGGCCAGCAGCGGCCCCTGACCAATCTGGCGAATGCGGGCGACATCGGTATCCAGCAGTTGCTTGAGCAGACGGCCACGCAACCGGTAGACAAAATGGTGACCGATAGTGGTCAGGGCCAGCTGAGATCCGAGCGTGATCACCAGCAGCAACACAATCAGGCAGACCAGCTGACAGAGGATCGGCAGCGGATCACCTATAGATTCGATAAGAGACTGATTAATAAAAGCAATGACGCCAATCCCGCTGACGGCACTGAGCAGACTGAGCAGGGTAATGGCGATAAAAGGCCAACGATATTGGCGATAAACCAGAGACAAGAGTTCCATAACGAACCGATATTCCAGATATATCAGAACAACTGCGGGTGAAAAGAAGGGCGGGAACCCGGTTCCCGCCCGACTTCGATTACCAGCGGTAGTTGATGCCGCCCACTACGCTGCGCGGCTCGCCGTAGTAGCAGTAGTAGTCACAACTGGCCACGTAGGTTTCACCCAGCAGGTTGTTGACGTTGAGCTGGGCACGCCAGTTCTTGGCAAAGTCATACCCGATCATCGCATCCCACACGGTATGGGCCGACACCTCGGCAGAGCCGTAGATGGGGGTGTAGTCCGCATTCACGGCGCCAATACCCACACTGGAACCGATATAACGCACGCCAGTCCCCAGCTCCAGACCCGAAGCCACCCCTTGCTGCAGCTTGTAGTTACCCCAGAAGGAGGCGATGTGGCGCGGGATCAGGCTGGCACGGCGATCGCCACTGCCGGTGTCGTTGGTTTTGGCATCTGTGTAGGTATAAGCAGCGGTCAGACGCAGCGCATCTGTCACCTGCACGCTCCCTTCCAGCTCAATCCCCTGGGAGGTCATCTCGCCAGCCTGGGTCTGCTGGCCTGAGCCACTGGAAACCAGTGCGTTACTTTGCTCCAGATCGAACAGCGCCAGATTGATGTAACCGTCGAGGAAGGCAGGCGCATATTTGACGCCTGCTTCATACAATTTTCCCTCACGGGATTTATATGAAGTTTTGGTATTCGGATCGATCCCGGGCAACATCAAGAACGACTCAGAATAAGCAAGATATGGCGAGATGCCGTTGTCGGCCAGATACATCAAGCTGCCGGAAAGGGATAGCGCATGATCGTACTGCTTTTCATCTCTATCATATGTTTTGCTGATGTTATGGGTCTCGACATAGTCAAAGCGACCACCTCCTGTCAGCAACCAGCGATCGTCCCAACGGATCTGATGCTGGGCATAGACCCCCTCTTGAGCCATAGTTGTTTTCTGGTAAGTGGCCGTTGACTCATCAAATCCAGGGAAGCCGCTGTAATCCGGGTTCATGGTATTGATGGAGCCCATACCGTAGTTGTCGGCCTCGACCCCTTCATTGACGTGACGCTGCAGATCCACCCCCAGCAGCAAGGTCTGTTCGGTGCTGTCAGTGTTCCAGTAACCCACCATCTGGTTATCCATGGTGGCACTCTTGGTATTGCCATCACGGTAAACCAGGCCACGACTGGCGGTTGTGCCTTCATAGGTCGGGAAGATATAGGTCTGGCGCAGCAGCAGATCGTTATAGTTGAACCGAACCTTCTGCTTGAACTCCCAGCTCTGGTTGAGCTGGTGGGCCAACTCATAACCGGTGGAGAGCTGGGTATTGCGGTTGCGATCGTAATCCGGCTGGCTCAGGTTGGTGGAGGGATCAATCTGGCCACCTGAAGTATTCAGGGTGCCATAGACCGGGAAGAAGCCGTTGGTCGGGACTCCTTCGTCGTGCAGGAAACTGGCCAGCAGGGTCAGGCTGGTACGATCCGAAAGATCGAAGGCGACGCTCGGCGCCAGATAAACCCGATCGTTGTAAGTACCGGTAAGCACCCCATCACGCTCTTTATAGAGAGCAACCATGCGATAGCGGCTGTTGTCGGAGAGCGCATCAGAGACGTCCACCCCGACCTGACGATGATCCCGGCTGCCAAGCTGCAGATCCACCAGCCCTTGCGGCGTGGTGGTCGGTCGCTTGCTGATGGCATTGATCACCCCGCCCGGAGGCGCTACGCCGTAGAGCATTGAAGCGGGCCCCTTCAGCACTTCCAGACTCTCCAGGCCGAACGGTTCCGGCGTCCAAAGATAGTAACCAGAGCCAAACAGGATGCTTCCATCGAGATAGGAAGCAGCATCGAAGCCACGCACCTTGAACCAGTCGGTGTTGTTGTCGGAGCCATAGAGGCCGGTCAATACACCGGAACGGTAGCGAATCGCTTCATCCAGCTGCAACACGGCGTGCTGATCCAGCTCCTCGCGATTAACCACGGAGACGGCGCGAGGGGTCTCTGCCATCGGCACTTCAACCTTCATGGCCGTACCGGTCACCACCATGGTTTCGCTGGCTTTGGGCAGCTCAGCGGTGGTTTGTTCGGCCATCAGCGGCAGGGAGACGAGCAAACCGGAGAGCGAAAGCACGCCGAAGGCGCCCTTCTTGCCGGGTCCTGTAGTGTATTTTTGCGCAATCATATTAAAGTCTCGTTTATCAATGAGTTATGTTGTTTTAATTGTTATTTGTGGTCGTTTGTCACGACATCACCCTGTTCCATGGGCGAATAAAGCAGCGCAATCCTACTACAGGAGCCGTGATCGAATCGATTCAATAATTGCTAATCATTTGCATCTACATTGTTATCTATCTGCATCGTTGGCAGGATTTCGCGGGAGATGGGAGCCATCAGGAGAGCCATTAGCGGAGAAGAAAATGGAGAGGAATATAAAGAAGCAGAAAAAAGATCGACGGGATGGATCCGGTGGCATTATCTGACTGGATCCATTATCCCCAAGCTTTATCCATATTTATCCACACCCTTTGGCGGTAGAATCCGGCTTTCCGTTTCTTTGTCTGAAATCAGGATCCATTCCATGGCCAAACTCAATCTCGTCGTCGGCTCCATGCTGGGCGCCGCCGAATATGTCGCAGACCACGTCGCCAACCTGCTGGAACAGGCTGGCCACCAGACCCGGATCCACAACCCGGCCAAGCTGGCAGAGGTGCTGGATGATGCGGGATCCATCCTGCTGGTGGTCACTTCCACCCATGGTGCCGGGGATGTGCCCGACAACCTGCAACCCTTCGCCAAGGATCTTGCCGAGCAGCATCCGGATCTTAATTCATTGAAATATGGCGTGATCGCCCTTGGTGACAGCAGTTATGACACCTTTTGCCAGGGTGGCAAGACGCTGGATCGGCTGCTGGCCGAGTGCGGTGCCAGCCGGATCGGCGAGCGGCTCGACATCGATGTGACCCAACACGAGATCCCCGAAGATGCGGCAGAAGTGTGGATCCGCGACTGGATGACGATGATCGCCTGATCAGCGTGCGGGAGATCCTGAAAAAAAGCTTGATCTCCCCACTTATCCCCAGATCGACTATCCACCATGTTATTAACAGATTGATCCGGGGGAGTTGTTCTACAAGGTTACCCACAATGCCCAGGGGTAATGTGCATAACTACGGTGTAAAGCTCTGCAAAACCTATAGTTATCCATGTATTAGATCCAGACCGACAGACCTCTGTGTATAAAAGTCCTGGTTATCCCCTCGTTCACCGGGCCAGGATCCAAGCTTTTCCACAAGCTAGGATCGTCCTTAAATTAATGATCTTTATGATCAAAAAGTGCTTATCAACAGAAAGGGCGGATCCTAATAAGAGATCCAGTAAAAGATCGATCTAAAGATCCTTAAGATCCTTAAGATCTAATTAGTGGATCCTCCCTTCATACTGAACGTTAAGTAGACGTTCCCCTCAGGACGCGAAACAGATAGAATGTTCCGCCCTTTAGCCCAGGCAAATAAAGATCTTCAGGCGTGCAGATCAAGGTGATCCCAATGCAATACCATGAACAATTTGATGTGATCGTCGTCGGTGGCGGTCATGCCGGAACCGAAGCAGCAACAGCGGCAGCCCGTATGGGCATGAACACTCTGTTGCTGACCCACAATATCGATACGCTGGGACACATGTCCTGTAATCCGGCGATCGGCGGGATCGGCAAGGGACACCTGGTCAGGGAAGTTGACGCACTCGGCGGGATCATGGCGCGTGCCATCGATCTTGGCGGGATCCAGTTCCGCACCCTCAACTCATCCAAGGGCCCGGCAGTGCGAGCCACTCGTGCCCAGGCGGATCGCCTGCTCTACAAGGCCGTCGTTCGTCAGATGCTGGAGAACTACCCGAACCTGAAGATCTTCCAGCAGGCCTGTGACGATCTGATCATGGACGGGGATCGTGTTGCCGGTGTGGTCACCCAGAGCGGGATCCGCATCAGCGGCAAGACTGTGGTGCTGACGGTCGGTACCTTCCTGAATGGTTTGATCCACATAGGGATGGAAAACTACAAGGGCGGCCGTGCCGGGGATCCTCCCTCGATCGCCTTGGCCCAGCGCCTGCGCGAACTGCCGCTGCGCATCGATCGCCTCAAGACGGGCACCCCGCCGCGCATCGATGCCCGCAGCGTCGATTTCTCCGTAATGCAGGAACAGCACGGCGACGATCCGCGTCCGGTCTTCTCGTTTATTGGCGATGCCAGCCAGCATCCCCGTCAGGTGCCCTGCTACGTCACCCACACCAACGAGCGTACCCACGAAGTGATCCGCAATAACCTGGATCGCAGCCCCATGTACGCCGGGGTGATCGAGGGGATCGGCCCGCGCTACTGCCCGTCGATCGAAGACAAGATCACCCGTTTCGCCGACAAGACTGCGCACCAGATCTTCGTCGAACCGGAAGGCCTGACCACCCACGAGCTTTACCCGAACGGGATCTCCACCAGCTTGCCGTTTGACGTGCAGGTGCAGATCGTTCGCTCCGTGCGTGGCTTCGAGAATGCCCACATCACCCGCCCGGGCTATGCCATCGAATATGATTTCTTCGATCCGCGGGATCTCAAGGCCAACATGGAGAGCAAATGCATTCCAAACCTGTTCTTCGCCGGCCAGATCAACGGGACGACCGGTTACGAAGAGGCGGCGGCACAAGGCCTGATGGCCGGCCTGAACGCGGCCCTGCGTGCCCAGGACAAGGATCCCTGGAACCCGCGTCGGGATCAGGCCTATATGGGCGTGATGATGGACGATCTCTCCACCCTGGGGACCCGCGAGCCTTACCGCATGTTCACCAGCCGCGCCGAATATCGCCTGCTGCTACGGGAAGACAACGCTGATATCCGCCTGACAACCATCGGTCGCGAGCTGGGTCTGGTGGATGACGATCGCTGGAGCAAATTCAACGCCAAGATGGAACTGGTCGAGCTGGAGCGTCAGCGCATGCGTTCAACCTGGATCCACCCGCAACACCCGTCACTGGAAGCGGTCAACGCCCTGGTCAACACCCCGCTGACCCGCGAACAGAGTCTGGAAGAGCTGCTGCGTCGCCCCGAGGTAACCTATGATGCGCTGATGGCCATCGAAGGTGTCGGCCCTTCCGTGACCGATCCTGCCGCGGCCGAACAGGTTGAGATCCAGATCAAGTACGCCGGTTACATCGAGCGTCAGCACGATGAAGTGGAAAAGCAGCTGCGCAACGAGAACACCCTGCTGCCGCTGGATCTGGACTATCGCGAGGTGAACGGCCTCTCCAACGAGGTGAAAGCCAAGCTGAACGATGCCAAGCCGCAGACCATTGGTCAGGCTTCCCGCATCTCCGGCATCACCCCGGCGGCCATCTCCATCCTGCTGGTTCACCTGAAAAAACACGGCCTGCTGCGTAAAACCGCCTGAGGATTCTTACCGTTGGAAAATATGCTGGAAAGATTGAACGGCCTGCTCAAGCAGGCCGAAATTGTTATAACCGATACCCAAAAGAGCCAACTGGTGCAGTTGGTCGAGTTGCTGCACAAGTGGAACAAGGCTTACAATCTCACCTCGGTGCGAGATCCGGACGCCATGCTGGTCAAGCATATCCTCGATAGCCTGGTGGTAAGCCCCCACTTGCACGGTGAGCGCTTCATCGATGTGGGGACAGGTCCCGGCCTGCCGGGATTGCCGCTGGCGATTATCAATCCGGACAAGCAGTTCGTCCTGCTCGACAGTCTGGGCAAGCGGATCAACTTCATCCGCCAGGTGATCCAGGAGCTGGGTCTGACCAATGTGACGCCGGTCAAATCCCGGGTTGAAGAGTATCAACCCGAGGTGGGATTTGATGGTGTACTGAGTCGGGCATTTGCCTCTCTGGAGGACATGCTGAGCTGGTGTCACCACCTGCCGTCAGAACAGGGCAGCTTCCTGGCGCTCAAGGGACAATATCCCGAGCAGGAGCTGGCCCAGTTGCCTGCCAATATCCGTCTGGTAGCCTGTCATGAGTTGCGGGTGCCGGAGCTGGAAGGCGAACGTCATCTGCTGGAATTCAAACATATCCAGCCCGAATAGGGTCGCAGTTTCATTTAGGGGATCGTGTGGGAAAAGTCATCGCCATAGCCAACCAGAAGGGTGGAGTGGGTAAAACCACCACCTGTGTGAATCTGGCCGCCTCCATGGCTGCCACCCGGCGCAAGGTGCTGGTGATCGATCTGGATCCGCAGGGCAATGCCACCATGGGCAGCGGTGTCGACAAGTATGATGTCGAGCGCACAGCCTATGAGCTGCTGATCGAGGATGCCCCCATCAGCGAAGTGATCATCCCCGAAACCACCGGGGGCTATCACCTGATTGCCGCCAACGCCGACGTGACCGCGGCCGAAATCCGTCTGATGGAATTTTTCGCCCGCGAAATCCGCCTGCGCAATGCGCTGGCTTCGGTGCGGGACAAATACGACTACGTCTTCATCGACTGCCCGCCCTCTCTCAACATGCTGACCGTGAACGCCATGGCCGCCGCCGACTCCGTGCTGGTGCCCATGCAGTGCGAATATTACGCGCTGGAGGGGCTCACCGCCCTGGTCGACACCATCAGCAAGCTGGCCGCCGTGGTCAATCCGGATCTCAAGATCGAAGGGGTGCTGCGCACCATGTTCGATCATCGCAACCGGCTGGCCAATGATGTGTCCGATCAGCTAAAACAGCACTTTGGCGACAAAGTCTACCGCACCATCATTCCCCGCAACGTCAGACTGGCTGAAGCCCCGAGTTTCGGTGCCCCGGCCATGCACTATGACAAATCATCGGTGGGCGCCAAGGCCTACCTGGCACTGGCTGGCGAGATCCTGCGCCGCCAGGAGCAGGAACGTCAGGCGACCATCGCAGACCGAGAGAGCATATGACTCCGAAAAAACGTGGACTGGGCAAGGGGCTGGATGCCCTGCTCAGTACCAGCACGGCTGCCCGCCAGAAACAGGTGATGAGCGATCAACGTACTGAAGAGGCCATGCTTCCAGCCCATCAGACCGAGCTGCGCAAGCTGCCGGTGGAGTGGTTGCAGTCCGGCAAGTACCAGCCCCGCAAAGACATGTCCCAGGATGCACTGGAAGAGCTTGCCAACTCCATCCGCGCTCAGGGGGTGATCCAGCCCATCGTGGTACGCCCTCTCGGCGAACAATCCTTCGAAATCATTGCCGGTGAGCGGCGCTGGCGCGCGTCCCAGCTGGCGCGGCTTGAGGTGGTGCCCTGTATCGTCAAGGATGTACCCGACGAGGCTGCCGTCGCCATCGCGCTGATAGAGAATATTCAGCGGGAAGACCTCAATGCCATCGAAGAGGCGGTCGCTTTACAAAGACTGCTGACCGAATTCGAGCTCACCCACCAGCAGGTGGCCGAGGCGGTGGGCAAGTCCCGCACCACGGTGACCAACCTGTTGCGTCTCAACCAGCTCAACGACGATGTGAAGCGTTTCGTCGAGCACGGCGACCTCGATATGGGCCATGCCCGTGCCCTGCTGGCCCTGAGCGGCCAGGCACAGTCTGAACTGGCCAAGCTGGTTGCCCAGAAAGGGCTGACCGTACGCGATACCGAGAAGCTGGTGCAAAAAGCGCTCGAACCGGCAAAAGCCAGGGTCGAACCGGCCCGTGATCCGCAGATCGGCTACTTGGAGCGCCAACTGGCAGAAAAAATTGGCAATCAGGTGCAACTTCAGCCTGGCAAGCGGGATAGCGGGAAGTTAGTAATAAGTTACGAGAATTTATCCGATTTGGACCGTATATTGGGCTATTTTGACGTGTCAGAATCGTGATTTTTACGCTTTTTGTAGTAATAAAACATCCATTACTTTTGATATGTACAGAACCTGAATTTAGCGCCGAAGGCCGCAAAAATTAAGGATTTATGTCATATTGCAATAGCTGCCCTCAAGGGTATAATTTGACCGGCTTTAAGAGCTGTTGAATCGTTGATATCAATGTTCGATTTTTACAGTTCTGTAATGTTCAGGGGGAGTATGGTGTATCGAAGAGAAGCCTGGAAAGGATTGACTCTTGCCTTGGCTATCTTGGGTTGCCAGCTGCTTCTGATCCTGGCTGTGAGCTCCGCATGGGTTTACCTGAAAGGAGTTCCGGCCGGATATTCTTCCCTCTATGGGGGAGGGATATATGTGATCCCACAACTGCTGTTCAGTCTTTTTGCTCTGAATAGACAACTTGGCCCCGGGAGTGCGGGTTGGGTGTTGTGGGATTTTTATGTTGGCGCAGGGATTAAGCTGGTAAGTACAGTCGCACTTTTTGTGGTTGTTCTCACGAACGTGGAGTCGGAGCATCTTCCGCTCTATGTCACTTATGCACTTTCCTTGTGTTTCCAATGGGTCATTACGATCGTTCTCAATAACCGCTACTAGGAAAACTCATGGCTGCAACCGGAGAAGCCCTGACTACTCAGGGATACATCTCCCACCACCTGCACCATCTGCAAGTGGGTTCGGGGTTCTGGGCGGTAAATATCGACTCCATGATATTTTCCGTTGTCCTCGGCGCTCTGTTTATCTGGATATTCCGTAAAGTTGCCGCTACGGCGACCAGCGGTGTGCCAGGCAAACTGCAGTGTTTTGTAGAAATGGTTGTCGAGTTTGTGGATGACACCGTCAAGGGTATCTTCCACGGTAAGGACCGGCTGATTGCTCCGCTGGCTCTGACCGTGTTCATCTGGGTTTTCCTGATGAACCTGATGGATCTTATCCCGGTTGACTACCTGCCCTACACAGCACAAGTGCTGGGCATCCCCTACTTGCGAGTAGTTCCTTCCGCCGATGTTAACATCACCATGTCCATGGCCTTGGGTGTCTTCGCCTTGATCATTATTTACAGTATCAAGATGAAAGGTGTCTCGGGTTTTGCGAAAGAGTTGACTCTCAATCCTTTCAATCACTGGGCATTGATACCTGTTAACCTCGCGCTGGAGTTGGTTACCCTGCTCTCCAAGCCCATATCTTTGGGTTTGCGACTGTTTGGTAACATGTATGCCGGTGAACTGGTGTTTATCCTGATCGCTGGTCTGCTACCGTGGTGGTCCCAATGGCTGCTTAGCGTGCCTTGGGCGCTATTCCACATTCTGGTAATTACTCTGCAAGCCTTTATCTTCATGGTGTTGACCATCGTCTATTTGTCGATGGCCAGTGAAGACCATTAATCCTGTTACGTTTACTCGCTCTAGTTTGGAGAATATAAAGATGGAAATGATTTACTTCGCCGCTGCAATCATGCTGGGTATGGCCGCTGTCGGTGCTGCTATCGGTATCTCTCTGCTGGGTGGCAAGTTCCTGGAAGGTGCTGCTCGCCAGCCTGACCTGATGCCTATCCTGCGTACCAACTTCTTCATCGTAATGGGTCTGGTTGATGCTATCCCGATGATCGTGGTTGGTATGGCTCTGTACCTGATCTTCGGTGTTGCAGCCTGATAAGTGATGCGGTTGTTGTCACTTTCTTTTTAAATTTCACATAGAGAGGTCTTGGTTGTGAGTATCAACGCCACCCTCCTTGGCCAGACAATTGCTTTCATTATTTTTGTCTGGTGCTGCATGAAGTTTGTATGGCCGCCGCTGATTGCAGCCATCGAAGCCCGTCAGAAAGCTATTGCTGACGGTCTCTCTTCTGCCGAACGTGCCAAGAAAGATCTGGATTTGGCCAAGGCCAATGCCACCGATCAGCTGAAAGAAGCCAAGCTGCAGGCTGCTGAAATCATTGAGCAGGCTAACAAACGTAAAGCCCAGATCATTGATGAAGCTGCCGCTGGTGCCCAGTCTGAGCGGGAAAAAATCCTGGCTCAGGGCCGTGCCGAGATCGAAGCTGAACGTCATCGTGCCAAAGAAGAACTGCGTAAGCAGGTTGCTGCTCTTGCCATTGCTGGTGCAGAGAAGATCCTGGCGCGTCAAATCGACCAGGCTGCCAACAGCGACATCGTCGACAAACTGGTAGCAGAACTGTAACGGGAACGGGGCTATGTCTGAACTGACTACAATCGCTCGCCCCTACGCCAAGGCTGCTTTCGAGTTTGCCGTTGAGCACAAGGCGGTTGACCAGTGGCTGGGTATGCTCGGTTTCGCTGCGCAAGTAGTGGAAAACGAGACCATGCACAACCTGGTAAACGGCTCTGTGGCCGCCGAAGAGCTGGCAACGCTGTTTGTCGGTGTCTGCGGTGAGCAACTCGACGTGCATGGCCAGAACCTGATCCGGGTGATGGCCGAGAATGGTCGCTTGGGTGTGCTGCCGGCGGTCGTTGCTGAATTTGTCGCGTTCAAAGCTGAACTGGATAAAGAGGTTCAGGCTGACGTGATTTCGGCGATCGAACTGACCGACCAGCAGAAAGCCAATATTCAGGCTTCTCTGGAACAACGTCTCGCGCGCAAAGTGAAGCTGAATTGCAGCATCGATGCGTCCTTGATGGCCGGGGTGCTCATCAAGGCCGGTGATCTGGTAATCGACGGCACAGTCCGCGGTAAGCTGGATCGCATGGCTGACGCGCTGCAATCTTGATTGGGGTATTAGAGCATGCAACTGAATTCCACTGAAATCGCCGAGCTGATCAAGCAGCGCATTGCGCAGTTTGATGTAAAGAGCGAAGCGCGTAACGAAGGTACTATCGTCTCTGTGAGCGACGGTATCATTCGTATTCACGGCCTGGCTGATGCCATGCAGGGTGAGATGATCGAGCTGCCGGGCAACCGCTACGCTCTGGCATTGAACCTGGAGCGTGACTCCGTCGGTGCGGTGATTATGGGTTCCTATGACGGTCTGTCAGAAGGAATGAAAGTAAAAGGTACTGGCCGTATTCTGGAAGTGCCTGTAGGTCGTGGTCTGTTGGGCCGGGTGTTGAACACCCTGGGTCAGCCGATCGACGGTAAAGGTCCGATCGACAACGACGGCTTCTCGCCGATCGAAGTGATCGCACCGGGCGTTATCGAGCGTAAGTCTGTTGACCAGCCGGTCCAGACCGGTCTGAAAGCCATCGATGCCATGATCCCAATCGGTCGTGGCCAGCGTGAGCTGATCATCGGTGACCGTCAGGTTGGTAAGACCGCCATCGCGATCGACACCATCATCAACCAGAAAGATTCCGGCATTAAGTGTGTCTACGTTGCGATTGGCCAGAAGGCCTCCACCATCGCCAACGTGGTGCGCAAGCTGGAAGAGCACGGCGCCCTGGCCAACACCATCGTGGTCGTTGCCTCTGCCTCCGAAGCTGCTGCCCTGCAGTACCTGGCTCCGTATGCCGGTTGCTCCATGGGTGAGTACTTCCGTGACCGCGGTGAAGACGCGCTGATCATCTATGATGACCTGTCCAAGCAGGCCGTAGCTTATCGCCAGATCTCCCTGCTGCTGCGCCGTCCGCCAGGACGTGAAGCCTACCCGGGTGACGTTTTCTATCTGCACTCCCGTCTGCTGGAGCGTGCTGCTCGCGTTAACGCCGAGTACGTAGAGAAGTTCACCAAGGGTGAAGTGAAAGGCAAGACCGGCTCTCTGACCGCGCTGCCGATCATCGAAACCCAGGCGGGTGACGTATCTGCGTTCGTTCCGACCAACGTGATCTCCATCACCGATGGTCAGATCTTCCTGACTTCACAGCTGTTCAACTCCGGTATTCGTCCGGCGGTTGATCCGGGTATCTCCGTATCCCGTGTGGGTGGTGCTGCTCAGACCAAGATCGTCAAGAAGCTGTCCGGTGGTATCCGTACCGCGTTGGCCCAGTATCGCGAACTGGCGGCATTTGCCCAGTTCTCTTCCGATCTGGACGAAGCGACTCGCAAGCAGCTTGATCACGGTGTGAAAGTGACCGAGTTGATGAAGCAGAAGCAGTACTCGCCGATGAATGTCGCCCAGCAATCACTGGTGCTGTTCGCCGCCGAGAAAGGCTATCTCTCCGATGTCGAGCTGAACAAGATCGTCGACTTCGAAGCTGCTCTGCTCTCTTACGCCAATACCCAGCATGGTTCGCTGATGGCTGACATCAATGCCAAGGCAGACTACAACGACGAGATCGTTGGCAAGCTGACTGCGTTGCTGGATGACTTCAAGGCAACCCAGACCTGGTAAGCGTGTGTGGCAGCGCGAGCTGCCACCTGATGGAGAGTAAGAGATGGCCGGCGCAAAAGAGATACGTAACAAGATCGGGAGTGTGAAAAGCACTCAGAAGATCACCGGTGCTATGGAAATGGTGGCAGCAAGCAAGATGCGCCGTGCGCAAGATCGCATGTCTGCCAGCCGTCCGTACGCTGAAACCATGCGCAAGGTGATCGGCCATATCGCCCAGGGAAACTTGGAATACAAGCACCCCTACCTCATCGAACGTGAGGTCAAGCGAGTGGGTTACATCGTCGTCTCCACCGACCGTGGCCTGTGTGGCGGTTTGAACATCAACCTGTTCAAGGCTGCCCTCAATGATATGAAGCAGTGGAGTGTGAAAGGAGCCAAAATAGACACGGCTCTGATCGGTAGCAAGGCCTCCACCTTCTTTGAACGGCACGGCGCCAAGGTGAAAGCTCATGTCGCAGGACTGGGCGATAATCCGAGCGTCAATGACCTGATTGGTTCAGTCAAGGTCATGCTGAAGGCTTACGACAACGGTGAGATTGACAAGCTGTATCTGGTGTACAACAAGTTCGTTAACACCATGGTGCAGCAACCACGGGTCGATCAACTGCTGCCTTTGCCCGTAACGGAAGACAGCAAGCTCGCCAAGAAACACCACTGGGATTACCTCTATGAGCCGGATCCCAAGAAGTTGCTGGATACCCTGCTGGTTCGCTATGTCGAATCCCAGGTGTACCAGGGGGTAGTGGAAAACTTGGCAAGTGAACAGGCAGCCCGAATGGTTGCCATGCAAGCCGCGACTGACAACGCCAATAACCTGATTAACGATCTGCAACTGGTATACAACAAGGCCCGTCAGGCCAGTATTACCCAGGAGCTGACAGAGATCGTATCCGGTGCTGCAGCAGTGTAAGGCAAGGGTTATCAAAGGTTTAGAGGATTTGACATGAGTAACGGTTTCATCGTCCAAATCATCGGCGCTGTGGTGGACATCGAGTTCCCGCAGAATGCCGTGCCCCAGGTGTACGATGCACTAAAGGTCGTTAGCGAAGGTCAAGGCCAGGGTCTGGTGCTGGAAGTCCAGCAACAGATCGGTGGCGGCGTCGTTCGTTGCATCACCATGGGCTCCTCCGACGGTCTGCGTCGTGGGTTGGAAGTAGTGAATAGCGGTAAATCCATCCAGGTTCCGGTCGGTACTGCGACTCTGGGTCGGATCATGAACGTACTGGGCGAGCCAATCGACGAAAAAGGTCCGATCGGTGAAGAAGAGTGCTGGTCTATCCACCGCGCTGCCCCCAGCTACGAAGATCAGTCCAACAGCAACGATCTGCTGGAGACTGGCATCAAGGTTATCGACCTGGTATGCCCGTTCGCCAAGGGTGGTAAAGTTGGTCTGTTCGGTGGTGCAGGTGTAGGCAAAACCGTAAACATGATGGAGCTGATCCGTAACATCGCGATCGAGCACAGTGGTTACTCTGTGTTCGCCGGTGTAGGTGAGCGTACTCGTGAGGGTAACGACTTCTACCACGAGATGATGGAGTCCAACGTACTGGACAAAGTATCTCTGGTTTACGGTCAGATGAACGAGCCGCCCGGAAACCGTCTGCGTGTTGCGCTGACCGGCCTGACCATGGCCGAGAAGTTCCGTGACGAGGGTCGTGACGTGCTGTTCTTCGTGGACAACATCTACCGTTACACCCTGGCCGGTACCGAAGTATCCGCACTGCTGGGCCGTATGCCTTCCGCAGTAGGTTACCAGCCGACCCTGGCCGAGGAGATGGGTGTTCTGCAAGAACGTATCACCTCCACCAAGACCGGTTCCATCACCTCCGTACAGGCCGTTTACGTGCCTGCGGATGACTTGACCGACCCGTCTCCGGCGACCACCTTCGCCCACCTGGATGCGACCGTCGTACTGTCCCGTCAAATCGCGGCACTGGGTATCTACCCGGCCGTTGACCCGCTGGACTCTACCTCTCGTCAGCTGGATCCGCTGGTGGTTGGCAAAGAGCACTACGAGACCGCTCGTGGCGTTCAGACCGTACTGCAGCGCTACAAAGAGCTGAAGGACATCATCGCCATCCTGGGTATGGATGAACTGTCAGAAGAAGACAAACTGACCGTAGCCCGTGCCCGTAAGATCGAGCGTTTCCTGTCCCAGCCGTTCTTCGTAGCAGAAGTGTTTACCGGTTCTCCGGGTAAATACGTGCCGCTGAAAGAGACCATTCGTGGTTTCCAGGGCATCCTGAAAGGCGAGTATGACGATCTGCCCGAGCAGGCGTTCTACATGGTTGGCGGTATCGACGAAGTCGTTGAGAAATCCAAGAAACTGTAAGCCTCGACAGGAGGGCCCATGGCAGAGATGATCTCCTTTCACCTGGACGTGGTGAGTGCCGAAGGAAAACTTTTTTCCGGTCGCGTGCAATCCGCTCAGGTATCAGGCTCCGAAGGTGAGTTGGGTCTCCGCCACGGTCATGCTCCGTTGCTGACTGCCATCAAGCCGGGCCTGGTCCGCTTGGTGAAGCAGAACGGAACTGAAGAGGTGCTGTACATCTCCGGCGGTATGCTGGAAGTACAACCTGAATCCGTGACCGTGCTGGCGGACACCGCGATTCGTGCTGACGACTTGGATGAGGCGAAAGCCCAGGAAGCCAAGCGCGCAGCCGAAGAGCGGATCCACAGCTCCCATGGTGATATCGACTACGCCCAGGCCGCCACCGAGCTGGCCAAGGCGATGGCTCAACTGCGAGTCATCGATATCGTCAAAAAGAATTACCGCTAATAACGGTGATGTAAAAAGCGACCTTCGGGTCGCTTTTTTTTTACCCGTTCGATAGACTCCGCCGAGTATTTCCACACAAGTTCAAGGTCGAAGTCATGTCTCTCAACGTCGTGATCCTGGCGGCGGGTAAAGGTACCCGTATGCGCTCTTCCCTGCCCAAGGTACTCCACCCGGTAGCCAACAAACCCATGGTCTCCCATGTGATCGATACCGCCCGTCAGGTCGGTGCCGAGCAGTTGCATCTGGTTTATGGCCACGGTGCCGAGCTGCTGAAAGAGCGGATCGTTGCGGCCGATGTGAACTGGGTGCTGCAAGCTCAGCAGTTGGGGACAGGTCATGCGGTCGCCCAGGCCATCCCGTTCTGGAAGGATGAAGACGACGTGCTGGTGCTGTACGGCGATACCCCGCTGATCCAGCCAGAGACTCTGCAACGACTGCTGGCTGCCAAGGCAAGCGATGGCATGGCACTGCTGACCGTGGTGCTGGACAACCCCACCGGCTATGGCCGCATTGTCCGTGAAAACGGTCAGGTGGTCGGCATCGTCGAGCAGAAAGATGCCAACGCCGAGCAACTGACCATCCGCGAAGTGAACACCGGCGTGCTGGTGGCCAACGGCGGCCAGCTGCGCAGCTGGCTCTCCCGTCTGGACAACAAGAATGCCCAGGGCGAGTTCTACCTGACCGATGTGATCGCCATGGCGCACGGCGATGGCTGCCCGATCGCGACGGTCCATCCGGAGCGTGCCGCCGAGGTGGAAGGGGCCAACAACCGGGTCCAGCTGGCAGCCCTTGAGCGCAGCTACCAGCAGATGCAGGCCGAGAAGCTGATGATCGCCGGCGCTACCCTGATCGACCCGGCCCGCTTCGATCTACGCGGAACCCTCGAGATCGGTGAAGAGGTGGTGATCGACGTCAACGTCATCATCGAAGGCAAGGTAACCCTCGGCAACCACGTCCGTATCGGTGCCGGTGCCGTGCTGAAGGATTGCGTCATTGGCGATCACACCGAGGTGAAGCCCTACTCCATCGTTGAAGGGGCTCAGGTGGCGGATCAATGTTCGGTCGGCCCGTTTGCCCGTCTGCGCCCGGGTGCCGTGCTGGAGCAGGATGCCCACGTCGGCAACTTCGTCGAGATGAAGAAGGCCCGTCTGGGGGTTGGTTCCAAGTGTGGTCACCTCACCTATCTGGGGGATGCCGAGGTGGGTGCCAAGGTGAATATTGGTGCCGGTACCATCACCTGCAACTACGACGGCGTGAACAAGTTCCAGACCATCATCGAGGATGATGTGTTTGTCGGTTCCGATACCCAGCTGGTGGCGCCGGTGCGCATCGGCAAGGGTGCAACCCTGGGGGCGGGTTCCACCATCACCAAGGATGTGGCCGAGAACGAGTTGGTGATCACCCGGGTGCCCCAGCGTCACATCAAAAACTGGGCTCGTCCGGTCAAGAAGAAGTGATGCCCGATCAATAAAATAGAACCGGCGCCTCATGGCGCCGGTTTTTTTTGGCTTATGACTGATGGTTGGTGTCACTGGTCGATGACTGGGGGGCCGCCCATGTGGTCGCGGGTGCGCTGTAGTCCATCACCTGATACCAGTCGAGCTTGCGGGTCAGCATCATGATCAGCGCCAGGGTGGCGAACAGGAGCAGGGCCCCGAGCAGCAGAGCAATCTCTTCGGCTTGCAGCAAGCTGTAGAGGATGGCATAGACCAGCCCGAGCAGCGATGCGAAGCCGATCCCCTGTTTCGGGCCGCCCAGCACATGGCTTAGATAGAAGCCGTTGAGCAGCACGCTAGCCAGCGCGGCCACCAGATAGGCCCAGCCAAAACCGAGGTGTTCGGTCAGCGCCAGCAGCACTAGATGTGTAAACCCACCAGGTTGTTCACAGATTGAAGACGACTGATGGGGGGCTGGTAGCCCAGACTGGCATGAGGACGATGCCAGTTGTACTCATGCAACCACGGTTGCAAGTGCTCTGCCCGTTGCTCTGACGAGTCATAGCTCCGTGCATAAGCCCACTCACGCAGGGCGGTCTGAATGAAGCGCTCTGCTTTGCCATTGGTTTGTGGTGTGTAAGGCTTGGTGCGCAGATGCTTGAGCCCCAGCCGACGACACAGCTTCTGGAAGCGTTTCGACCGGTAACAGGCTCCATTGTCCGTGAGTAGCCGACTGAAACAAATGCCGAGCCCGGCGTAGTAGCGAAGTGCCTGTAACAGCGCCAGGCAGGCACTGCGTCCCGTTTCATCAGGATGCAGAGCGCTGAACGCCACACGGGAGTGGTCATCAATCGCCACATGAACACACTCCCACCCTGCGCCGCGTGAGTCCTTGCTGCGGTCGCCGGTGATACGATGGCCGGGACGGTGGAAACGCCCCAACTTTTTGATGTCCAGATGCAGCAAGTCACCCGGTTTCTCATGTTCATAGCGTTGTACTGGAACAGCTGGGGCCAGATTGGCCAATCGATGAAGTCCCATGCGCTGCAAGATGCGGGCGACAGTACTGTGCCCTATGCCCAGATATTGGCTGATGTGCCGATAGGTCCGTCGCTGCTTGCGCAGTTCGATAATCCTCTGCTGGCGCTGGTCATCAATGGCATGAGGGCAAGATGCGGGTCGAGAAGAGCGATTGTACAAACCATCAGGTCCCTCCTGGCGATATCGAGTGAGCCACTTGTAAGCGGTGCGGATACTGACCCCGGCAGCGTGAGCGGCCTCTTCAACGCGCAGGCCCTGCTCAAGGATACGCTGGACAAGAAGCTGTCGACCAAAGACGGTTAATCGGGCATTTTTATGATTGTTCACTCGGGCACCTCGGATGATTGGTTTGGTTGGTGCCTCCAATTCTCCGGGAATGCCCCGAGTGAACAACCTACAGAGAGATCACAACTAGATAGAAAATGGCCAGCCCCATCCCTACCAGCGCGTACTGGATCGGGTGAACCCTCAGCCCCTTGAGCAGCTCGAACATGAAGAAGCTGATAAAGGTGAGGCCGATAAACAGCAGGGCATATTTGGCTGCCCGTTCGTTGAGCTGATAGTGATCCACCGGCTGCACCAGACTGACGCTGAAGGTGGAGAGATTGCTATCGCCACCGTTCATCATCCGGTTGAAGCGGGTCTCCATGTCGCTGGCGAACCAGCTGGTTTGCCAGTTGGCCTCAAACCCTTGCGGGCTCAGGGTGCGACTGCCCGGCAGAAAGTCACCGATAAAGTTGGGGTGGGGCCAGTTGCCCGCCAGCTGCAGGGTGCTCTCCTTGCCCAGCGGGACTATGTCGAGGGCGTTCATCCCCTGTAGATTGAGCTCCAGATGGAAGGTGCCATCCTGCTGCGGCAGGCTGTCGAGTGGGGCATGGATACCCGCCAGCGCATCACCGAGGCGGGCGCCGGGGGCAAACGGGATCCGCTGTGTGCCGAGTTGCAGTTCGGGCACGCTGTTGATACCGCGGGCATCGGAGAGCACCAGGCTCAGGTAGGGTTTGCCCGCCACCAGCTCGGCCGTTTCACCGAGCGGTGAGGTCGCGTCATTCAGCAAACTCTGCCGGGTGGGCAGGCGGCCGGATAGGGTGATGCGGGTCTGGTAGACCTGCGCCTGATAGATGCCCAGCTTGCGCGGGGTGACCTCCATGTTGGCCTTGATATCCAACTGCTCCGGCAGCAGGTAGCGGTAGAGCTGCTCCTGACGGACGAAGCGCTTGCCCTCCTGCTCGACCGTCACCGAACGGGTATAGGGCTGCACGATAATGGGCCCCATCAGTCGTTGCGGGCCGCTGCTGCTGGCCATGATGCTGTGAATGGCCTGACTGCGGTAAGCCTGACGCTCCCGGTTCAGCTCCATGATGGATTGCACTGGCACCATCAACAGCAGGCTGAGCAACAGCAGCAGAAATATCTTGTGGGTGAATATCTGTTTGACCATGACACGTCTCCTTGTTGGATGGAGTGAGTCTGTCAGTCCGGCGTGAAGTGGTGATGGGCTTGTGTGAAGTGGCGGTGAACTGTTGAAAAACGGCGCCATCAGGCGCCGCGGGATTGTTCAGGGGCGGGAGCGCACCAGTCGGGCGGCTTGGGCGAAACGATCGGTGTGGCCGTCGATGAGTCCGTGCATAAAGTCGATGTAATAGACCAGTTCCGGCATCTCCTCAATGGAGCTGGAGGTCCAGTAGGGGGCTGAATTTTCCCCGTTGTCATGGATATCGGAGAAGAAGCGCGGGTCTGTCATCGGCGCCCGGCAATCTTCGTCGAGCAGGGTGAAGAGCTCCTCGATGGTGGGGAGTCGCCACCCCTCGCCAAGGCGGGCTGCTTCATCCTTTGCTTCAAGCAGTGTCAGCAGGGCCGGTGTGCCCACGCACCCTTTCCCCTCCAGCCACTGGCTGCCGAGGCTGCACGCCTGCCATTCTAGTTGGTTGAGCCGATCATGGATGACTTCTCCCTGCCGCGTCAGGCGGTCGGAGAGATCACAGGCAGCAAGCGCCATGCTGGCCGGAAGCCAGAGCAGCAATAGAAATAATTTCATGTTTGTCTCGTTTACGAATGGCGGTCAGCCCATCGCTGGTGGGCTGACCGTGGTTATCGGGGTTTATCTGGCGGGAAGCGAGCTCACTGCTTTTTAAGTTGTGCAGGCAGGGCGGCCAGCACCTCCTCTTTTGCCTTGAGGGAGGCGAACTGCTTGCCGGGTTTTTGCACCACGGTATGGACGAAGATCAGCTGTTTGCCCGGTTTGCTGGCCCAGCCGACGAACCAGCCGATCTGCTGATCGCGGTTGAGGCTGCCATCCAGCTTCTTCGGGTAGCCCATGCCGGTTTTGCCGTGGATCTGCCAGCCGTCGATCTCGCTCACCTTGAGGATATTGGCGGTGTACTGCAGGGTCTGCGCCGAGACCGGCAGCTTGCCGCTGAGCATCTTGCCGAGGAAGCGGGCCTGCTCCTCCGGACTGATGGCGAGGCTGGAGCTGAGCCAGGCCTGGGTCAGGCCGTCATGTTTGCCCGGATTACCGGAGAGATCCCGATTGCCGTAGTCGAAGCGGTCGACATATTGCTGGAAGCGCTCCATCCCCAGCCATTCGGTGAGCTGCTGGGAAAACCAGACCACCGAGTAGGTTTCCCAGCGGCGCGGGGTAGTGGTTTCGCGCCAGGCGGGCAGCCAGCCGTCATAGCTCGGTTTGTAAGGCAGTGCCGGATGCTCTTCATCCACCAGATAGCCACTGTCGTAACCCATCAGCGCCAGCGGGATCTTGAAGGTGGACGCGGGCGGTAGCTGGCTGGAGCAGTCCCCTTCGCTGGAGAGTGTCTGGCCGTTGCCGTCAGCATAGAGAAAGCAGCCGCTGGCGGCGGAGGCAGGCAGGGCTGCGAGCAGACCGGCAGCCAGCAGGCTGGAGAGAAGCAGGCGGGACATAGCATTTCCTTGAGCAAATGGATGAGATAAAGCGGCAGTCTAATGCCGCTTTGTGTGGGGAATGTGAAGTTGCGGGGGGACTAGGCGAACGGCAGCCAGAGTTCCGCCAGCGCGCCTCCCTCTGGCCGGTTGCTCAGGGTCAGACGACCGCCATGCTGGTGGGCCACCTCATGGGCGAAGCTGAGCCCCAGACCACTGCTCTTGCCCTTGTCGGGGCGCGGCAGGGAGTAGAAGCGCTCGAAGATGCGCGGCAGGGCGTAGTCGGGAATGCCGGGGCCGCAGTCGGTGACCCGAAAACAGTAGCCCTCCTCCTGCTGGCTGCCGCTTAGGGTGACCAGCCCGTTGGCGGGAGAGAAGTCGATGGCGTTATCCAACAGGTTGCCGATGGCCTGCTCCACCAGCAGTGGATCCCACTTCTGTTTCGGCGCGCTGGTCAGCTCGGCCACCAACTCGACCTGACGGCGCTGGGCGATGATCTGGCGGGCATCGAGGGTGCGCTTGCCCAGTTTTGCCGGTTCCACCGACTGGCGATCCAGCCCCTGCCCCGACTCCAGCCGCGCCAGTTGCAGCATTCGCTCGATCAGCTGCTGCATGCGTGCAGTTTCCAGATTGATGTTGCCGATAAAGCGTTTGGCAACCTCGGGGGGCGGCGTTTCGGCCAAAATCTCCCCCGCCCCGCGAATGGCGGCCAGCGGGCTCTTCAGCTCGTGGGTCAGGCTGTGCACATAGGCTTCGATGTAGCTTTTGCCATCGAGCTGGTGGCGCATGGTCTCCAGTGAGCGGCCGAGCCGATCCAGCTCGACGGTGTGCAGCTGTGGCAGCGGTGCCGCCTCCCCCTTGCTGACCGAGTCGGCGTAGTGTACCAGCTTGCCGATGGCGCGGTTTAGCCACCACACCAGCAGGCTGCCGATCAGCAGCGAGATGAGCAGCATCTGGCCGCCGGCCCGCAGCAGCTCCTGTTCCCCCCGCTCAATGGCGGGCATCAGGGTGCGGTTGGGTTTGGCGACGGTGAGGGAGCCGATGATCTCGGCCCCTTCCCGCAGCGGCGCCGCCACATACATGGTCGAACTGGCGGCATCGTCGGGATCGGTGCGGGTGCTGCGGGCGCCATACTGGCCGCGCAGAGTGCGGTAGACATCGTTCCAGCGGGAATAGTCTTTGCCCAGATCCGTGCCGTCGGAGTCGTAAATCACCATGCCCTTCTGGTCAGTGACATAGATGCGGTACTCCGCCTGCTGCTTGAGGTGGCCATCGATCATCGCATTGATGGGATTCTGGTTGAGGCGGGCGAAGGCGCTGGCCAACCGCCCGTTCATCATATTGCCCTCTTTCAGATCATCGAGCGCCAGCGGCGCCAGCAGCTGGGTCATGTCTACCAGAGTATCCTCGGTGGCGCTGCGCACCCCGGGTTTGATCTCCTCGACGAAGATTTCCAGCACGAACCAGGCGGCCAGCGCGAAGATCAGCAGCAGGCCGCACAGCAGTTGCAGTCCGAGTCTCATGCCAGCTCCAAGCTGTAGCCCAGCCCGCGGTGGGTGAGGATCAGGTTGGCCTCGGGATCATGTTCGCGCAGCTTGGCGCGGATGGTCTTGATGTGGGTATCGACGGTGCGATCCAGACTCTCCTCCGCATCCTGCCACACCAGATCCATCAGCTGCTGGCGGGAGTAGACCCGGCCCGGCGCCTGCATCAGGGTCTTGAGCAGCAGATATTCGTAGCGGGTGAGGGCCAGCGATTGGCCGCGAAAATGGATGCGGGCCCGCTCCTCATCCAGTACCAGCAGGGCGCTGGGTTGGGGAGCGACGGGTTGGCTGCGGCGCAGGATGACCCGCACCCGGGCACACACTTCCCGTGGCGAGAAGGGTTTGGCCACATAGTCGTCGGCACCGATCTCCAGCCCGATCAGCCGGTCTATCTCCTCGCTGCGGGCGGTGAGGAACATCAGGGGAATATCGGTCAGCGCCCTCACCTGCTTGCAGAGTTCGAAGCCGCTGATGTCGGGCAGCCCCACATCGAGGATCAGGAAGTCGGGTCGCGTCTGTTCCAGTCGTGTCAGCAACTGCTGGCCCAGCATGAACCACTCCACCTCGAACCCATCGGTCTGCAGGGCGTAAATCAGGGTGTCGGCGATGCTGGCCTCATCCTCCACCAGCCAGATGACTCTCTTTTGCATGGCATCCTCGTCGCAAATTGGCACCCCATTCTGGCATCGAACCAAATCGGATCCTATTTGCTGTTTTATTTTTCCGAAAAAGGGGCTAATATTTCGATGTTCTTTCGAATCGAAACTTAAAAATGACCAAACGTAATACTCAACAACGCCGACACACCATAGTGACCCTGGTACAAGAGCAGGGTGAAGTGAGCGTCGACGCCCTCGCCAAACACTTTTCTACCTCCGAAGTGACTATCCGTAAAGATCTGGCGGTACTGGAGACCGGTGGTCTGCTGCTGCGCCGTTACGGTGGTGCAGTCCCTTTGCCGAGCGAGATGGTGGTCGAGGCCAATCCCGAACAAGTTTCGAACCGAAAGTTAGCCATTGCCCGTGCGGCGGCCGAGCGGCTGCGTGATCACAACCGCGTCATCATCGACAGCGGCAGCACCACCAGCGCCATGATCCCCATGCTGGGCAACAAGCGCGGCCTCATCGTGATGACCAACTCCCTCAATGTGGCCGGTGCCCTGCGCGAGCTGGAAAATGAGCCTACCCTGTTAATGACCGGTGGCACTTGGGACCCTCACTCCGAATCTTTTCAGGGTCAGGTGGCGGAACAGGTGTTGCGATCTTACGACTTCGACCAGCTCTTTATCGGTGCCGATGGCATCGATCCGGAGCGTGGCACCACCACGTTCAACGAGCTGGTGGGCCTGTCGCGGGTGATGGCCGAGGTGTCGCGGGAGGTGATTGTGATGGTCGAGTCGGAAAAGATCGGCCGCAAGATCCCCAATCTCGAACTTCCCTGGTCGAGCATCCATACCCTGGTGACCGACGAGGGGCTGGCCAGCGAGGCCAGAGAACAGATTCAAGCCCAGGGGGTGACGCTTATCTGCGCCCCGGTCACTTGCTGACATCGAGCTCTGAACCATCCAACTGACTTTACGATTTGCATCTCAAGGAGAAGTGTATGTGTGGCATCGTCGGGGCTGTTGCCCAACGTGATGTGGCTGAAATTCTGGTAGAGGGCCTGCGCCGTCTGGAGTACCGCGGTTATGACTCAGCCGGTGTGGCCGTGTTCAGCGCCAACCAGCCGTTGCAGCGGGTTCGCCGTCTGGGCAAGGTGGCCGAGCTGGCCAAGGCGCTCGACGAGCAGTCCGTCCATGGTGGTACCGGCATCGCTCATACCCGCTGGGCCACTCACGGCGAGCCTTCCGAGCGCAATGCCCACCCCCACGTCTCCGAGCATATCGTGGTGGTACACAACGGCATCATCGAGAACCACGAAGATCTGCGGGAAGAGTTGAAGGCGCTGGGTTATGTGTTCAGCTCCGACACTGATACCGAGGTGATTGCCCATCTGGTCCATCATGAGCTGAAGAGCGCCGGCAGCCTGCTGGCCGCCATGCAGACTGCGGTGAAGCAGCTGCGCGGTGCCTACGGTACCGTGGTGATGGACAGCCGCGACGACAGCCGCGTGGTGGTGGCCCGCTCCGGTTCACCGCTGGTGATCGGCCGCGGTATCGGCGAGAACTTTATCGCCTCCGACCAGATGGCGCTGCTGCCGGTGACCCGCCGTTTCATCTTCCTGGAAGAGGGTGATGTGGCCGAAGTGACCCGCCGCGACGTGCACATCTTCGATACCAACGGCAACGCCGTGGTGCGCGAAGAGCAGGAGTCCGAACTCTCCCACGATGCCGGTGACAAGGGTGAATACCGTCACTACATGCTCAAAGAGATCCACGAGCAACCCAAAGCGATCACCAACACCCTGGAAGGGCGTCTGGGCAGCGATCACGTGGTGGTCGAATCGTTCGGTAACGGTGCGCGCGCCATCTTTGACAAGGTCGAGCACGTGCAGATCGTCGCCTGCGGCACCTCCTACCACTCCGGCATGGTGGCTCGCTACTGGTTCGAAGAGATCGCTGGCGTCTCCTGTGATGTAGAGATCGCCTCCGAGTTCCGCTATCGCAAATCGGTAGTGCGTCCCAACAGCCTGCTGGTGACCCTCTCCCAGAGTGGTGAGACCGCCGATACCCTGGCGGCGCTGCGTCTGGCCAAGGAATCCGGCTACATGAGCTCGCTGGCTATCTGCAACGTGCCGGGCTCCTCGCTGGTGCGTGAATCGGATTTGGCCTTTATGACTCGCGCGGGGGCAGAAATTGGAGTGGCCTCCACCAAGGCGTTCACCACCCAGCTGGCTGGCCTGCTGATGCTGGTGGCCTCGGTCGGTCACTGCCGTGGCCACCTGAGCGCCGCCGCCGAGGCTGAACTGGTCAAGGCGCTGCAAGCCCTGCCGCTGCGTATTAAAGAGAGTCTGGCGCTGGCCAAGGATATCGAAACCCTGGCCGAAGAGTTTGCCGACAAGCAGCACAGCCTGTTCCTCGGCCGTGGCAGCCAGTACCCCATCGCCATGGAAGGGGCGCTCAAGCTCAAAGAGATATCATACATCCACGCCGAAGCCTACGCCGCTGGTGAACTGAAGCATGGCCCGCTGGCGCTGATCGATGCCGAGATGCCCATCATTGTGGTGGCGCCGAACAACGATCTGCTGGAAAAGCTCAAGTCCAACGTGGAAGAGGTGCGCGCCCGTGGCGGTATCCTCTACGTGTTCGCCGATGCCGATACCGGCTTCAAGAGCGACGAGACCATGCGGGTCATGAACCTCAACCATGTGGAAGAGGTGATCGCCCCCATCGTCTATACCGTGCCGCTGCAGCTGCTCTCCTACCACGTCGCCCTGATCAAGGGCACTGACGTCGACCAGCCGCGCAACCTGGCAAAATCGGTGACCGTTGAGTAAGTCACTTTTGATAAGTCACTTTCTGAAATAAAAAAGAGCCGCAATTGCGGCTCTTTTTGTTGCTGCTGAGGGGTTACGACAGCCGCAGGTTGGTGATGGTGACCTCGTCGAGGGAGGGCACTATGATGCCGCTGGTGATCCCTTTGGCGATGGCCTGACTGCGGTTCTTTGAGTCGGTCTTGTTGGTCACCTGGGTCAGGTGAAAGTTGACTGTCCGCTCACTGATGCCGAGGATGGTGGCGATCTCCCAGGAGGTCTTGCCCTCGCTGGCCCAGAACAGGCACTCCTTCTCCCGATCCGACAGTTCGGTCAGGTATTTCATCATATCCGGTCTGCTTTTGATCAGTTGCAGTGCGGAGTTGAAGATGTAGCTGGCGCAGAACGACAGCAGCGGAACATTTTCAAACATCAGATCGGAGTTGGATTTCTCCTTGGTGATGAATGAGAGGATGCCGTGCTCCCCCTGCGGGGTGTGCAGCGGAAAGGAGACGCCATTGCGTACCCCGAAATCGGCGGCCAGGTTCATCACGTCGCGGCTGGCGCTGGGCAGCCAGGGCGAGTCGCAGTCGAGCTTGTTCCAGAAGATCGGCTGGGTCTGTTTCAGCCCCAGATAGACCACCGGATCCTGGGTCAGATACTGGTTTTCGCTATAGGCGTCAAACCAGGTGGTCGGACAGTTGTTGAACAGTGCCACGTGGGATTTTTGCATGCTGATGGGGAAAATAATCAGCAGCCGAAAGTAATCAAAGCCCATTTGATGACTGAAGCGCTCCAGCAGTTGCTGGATATCGCTGGTTTTTGTTGCCTTGGTGAACTTGTCGATATGTTCCCAGATCGCATCGTTGAGCATTACTTTCTCCTTTTTCGATCTCTATCACACTGATCGAAAAGATTTTTTATCGTTATTTATATTTGTGCGGTGGCTATTGGCGCCACTTATTCCGTGCGTGCTTAAAAATTATCCTGTTTTTGTGCATAAAGGCCAAGAAAATCCTCTCGTTGCCAGTCCGCCCTGCATTTGAGATAATGATAATAGTTATCATTAGTAAGATGTATTTCAATGAACAAATTATGGGGTGTGGCCCTGCTGCCACTGTCAGTCCACTTTGCTGCCATCGGGGATGAGCTGGTTGCTCCCGCCCTCAAGAACAGCATAGCTGCCGGGAAAGCCTCCCAGCAGCGAGTGGAAAAAGCCGCCGATGCCGCCGTTGCCGCACGACTGGAGCTGCAAAACGCCCAGCTGCAACTGCGTGACCTCGAAGCCTACAACCGCTACATGCAATCTCTGGTGGCCGATCAGCAAAATGAGCTGGGTAAATTGAGCCAGCAGCTGGAAGCGGTGCAAGAGACCCGTCAGGGCTTGATCCCGCTGATGTTGCAGATGCAGGCAGATCTGGAACAGCTGGTGCAAAATGACATCCCGCTGCGCAAGGAAGATCGGCTGGCGCGGGTTGAACAGTTGAAAGCGACCCTGGCTCGCGCAGACGTTAGCGAGGCAGAGAAATTCCGTCAGCTGCTGCAGGCCTATCAGATCGAAGCCGAGTACGGCAGCCGGATGGACAGCTATTCCGCCGAGCTGGAGCTGGATGGTGCTCCGCGTCGGGTCGATGTGCTGGCGCTGGGTCGGGTCTCCCTGCTGGCAATGACGGCCGATCGCAGTCAGGCATGGCGCTGGTCTGCCGAGGCGAAGCAGTGGCAAGCCCTCGATAGCCAGTGGCTCTCCCCTATCGCCGAGGCGATGGATGTGGCCGCCGACAAGAAAGTTCCCCAGTTGCTCAATGTCCCCCTCTCTGTCAGCCGCAGTCAGGAGGCCCAATCATGAGAGTCACCATGAAGTGGTTCCCCCTCCTTATTGCCCTCTCCTGCGGTACCAACGCCGCTGTCGCCGATGAGTGGCAGCAGCAGGAACAGGCTCGTGAACAGCAGGCTCAGCAAGATCTGGCGACCGTTGCCAAGGAGCTCGGCACTGCCCGTGCCAGACTGGCCGAGGCCCAGCGCCTGAGCAAGGAGCTGGCTGGCAAGTTCGCCAGCAACGAGAAGCAGCTGGTCGAGCTTAACGCCCAGTGGGAGCAAGCCTCCGGCGACATGAACGAGATCTTCGCGGTCACCCGTCAGGGCGCCAGCGATGCGGTCAAGCTGCTGAGCGAATCCGCCGTCGAGGGCCAGTACCCGGAGCGTCTCGCCCCGCTGAAAACCATGGCACATGATAAACAGGTGCCGGATCGCGCCGCCCTCGCCCTGCTGCCCGCCACGCTGCTGCAGGAGATCCGCGAATCTGGCCGGATTGCTCAGTTCAACGGCAAGGTGCTCGATGCCCAGGGGGCTGCCAGCGAGCAGTCGCTGACCCGGGTTGGCAGTTTTGCCCTGCTGGGGAGCGAAGGCTTCCTGCAACCGACCGCCGAAGGCTTGAGCCCGGTACTGGGTCTGCCCGGTAGCGTGCTCTCTGCCGTTGCGGCTTATCAGGGTCAGGAAGGGGAAGTGCTGCCGCTGGATCCTTCTCATGGCACTCTGCTGGCGATGCTGGCACAGGCGCCCACCTTCTGGCAGCAGGTACAACAGGGTGGTCAGGTTGGCGCCATTATCGTGCTGCTGGCTGCCATCGGCTTGGGGATCGCAGCGGTACGGCTGTGGAGCCTCTCCCGCGAACTGGGTCGGGTGCGCCGCCAGCTCAAGAGCGGCGAGTATCACGCCGACAACGCCCTCGGCCGGGTGCTGACGGTGGCGGACAAACACCCCGAGCTGAGCATGGAGACCCTCGAGCTGCGTCTTGATGAGGCGATCCTGCAGGAGACTCCTCGCATGGAGCGCGGCATCGGCATGGTCAAGGTGATCGCGGCCATCGCCCCCATGCTGGGTCTGCTCGGTACCGTAACCGGGATGATCGGCACCTTCCAGGCGATCACCCAGTTTGGTACCGGCGATCCCAAGATCATGGCGGGCGGCATCTCCATGGCGCTGGTTACCACGGTACAGGGTCTGGTGGCGGCCATTCCGCTGATCCTGGCCCACAGCCTGCTGCAATCGCGCTTCACCGAGCTCTCCAATGTACTGGAGCAGCAGGTAGCCGGCATTCTGGCCGAGCGCGCCGAGAGCAATAACGGCGGGATGGAGCGAGCAGCATGATGCTCGACATCTGGCAACAGCTGCAGAGCTTCATGGGCCGTGGCGGCCCGGTGCTCTGGGTCATTCTGGCCCTGCTGGTGCTGATGTGGATTTTGATGATCGAGCGGTTGCTCTACCTCAATCTGGGTTTTGGCCCCTTGCAGCAACAGCTGCTCGGCCGCTGGAAGGCCCGCAGCGAGCGCCACAGCTGGCACGCCCGAGCGATCCGCAGCCGCTGGCTGGCACAGGCGGAGCTGGAACTGAACCGTCATCTGATCTTCATCCGCACCCTGGTGGTGCTCTGCCCCATGCTGGGGCTGCTGGGCACTGTGACCGGCATGATCGGCGTATTCGATGCGTTGGCTGCGGCCAACCGCTTTAACCCGGAGAGCATGGCGGGCGGGATCTCCCGCGCCACTATCCCCACCATGGCGGGCATGGTGGTGGCGCTCTCCGGCGTGTTGTTACTCAGTCGGCTCGAGAGTCAGGCCAAGCGTGCGCTGGCCAAGACCCGGGACGGCCTGCGAGAAGAGAAGGTAATGCAATGAGACGGCAATCCAAACGCCAGCGTGACGAAGTGCAGATCGACATGACCCCCATGCTGGATATCGTGTTCATCATGCTGATCTTCTTTATTGTCACCACCTCCTTCGTGCGTGAAGCCGGACTCGAGGTGCACAGACCCCAGGCCAGTCAGGCCAAGGCGCAGAAATCCTCCAGCATCATGCTGGCGATTGGGGCTCAGGGTCAGATCTTCCTCGACCGCAAGCAGATCGATGTGGAGCGGGTACAGGCCACCATCGCCCGCCTGCTGGCGGAGCAGCCCGATGCCAGTCTGGTGATCCAGGCCGATGAGCGGGTGCCCCACGGCAAGGTGGTGCGGGTGATGGATGAGGCCAAGGCGGCGGGTATCGCCAATATCGCCGTGGCGGTGGCGCCAAAATGAAATACAAGCTGATGAGCCTGGGGCTGGGGATTG
>NZ_JBQBCZ010000003.1:42500-81118 GCF_051920345.1 Aeromonas sp. 102P
GGATGACCTGTGGCTGGGGGTGAAAGGCCAATCAAACTCGGAGATAGCTGGTTCTCCCCGAAAGCTATTTAGGTAGCGCCTCGGACGAATACTACTGGGGGTAGAGCACTGTTTGGGCTAGGGGGTCATCCCGACTTACCAACCCCATGCAAACTCCGAATACCAGTAAGTAATATCCGGGAGACACACGGCGGGTGCTAACGTCCGTCGTGAAGAGGGAAACAACCCAGACCGCCGGCTAAGGTCCCAAAGTTCTGGTTAAGTGGGAAACGATGTGGGAAGGCTCAGACAGCTAGGATGTTGGCTTAGAAGCAGCCATCATTTAAAGAAAGCGTAATAGCTCACTAGTCGAGTCGGCCTGCGCGGAAGATGTAACGGGGCTCAAACCAGGCACCGAAGCCGCGGATTTGCACTTAGTGCAAGTGGTAGGGGAGCGTTCTGTAAGTCTGCGAAGGTGTATCGAGAGGTATGCTGGAGATATCAGAAGTGCGAATGCTGACGTAAGTAACGATAAAGGGGGTGAAAAGCCTCCTCGCCGGAAGACCAAGGGTTCCTGTCCAACGTTAATCGGGGCAGGGTGAGTCGACCCCTAAGGCGAGGCCGAAAGGCGTAGTCGATGGGAAGCAGGTTAATATTCCTGCACGACTTGTAATTGCGATGGGGGGACGGAGAAGGCTAGGTGGGCCAGGCGACGGTTGTCCTGGTGAAAGTGCGTAGGTGGTATCGGTAGGCAAATCCGCTGATACAACACTGAGACACGAGACGAACACACTACGGTGTGGAAGCCATTGATGCCCTGCTTCCAGGAAAAGCCTCTAAGCTTCAGATTACAAGTCATCGTACCCCAAACCGACACAGGTGGTCGGGTAGAGAATACCAAGGCGCTTGAGAGAACTCGGGTGAAGGAACTAGGCAAAATAGAACCGTAACTTCGGGAGAAGGTTCGCTCTTGACAGTGAAGTCCCTTGCGGATGGAGCAGTTGGGAGTCGCAGTGACCAGATGGCTGGGACTGTTTATCAAAAACACAGCACTCTGCAAACACGAAAGTGGACGTATAGGGTGTGACACCTGCCCGGTGCCGGAAGGTTAATTGATGGGGTTAGCGCAAGCGAAGCTCTTGATCGAAGCCCCGGTAAACGGCGGCCGTAACTATAACGGTCCTAAGGTAGCGAAATTCCTTGTCGGGTAAGTTCCGACCTGCACGAATGGTGTAACCATGGCCATGCTGTCTCCACCCGAGACTCAGTGAAATCGAATTCGCCGTGAAGATGCGGTGTACCCGCGGCTAGACGGAAAGACCCCGTGAACCTTTACTACAGCTTGGCACTGAACATTGAACCTACATGTGTAGGATAGGTGGGAGGCTTTGAAGGCGTGACGCCAGTTGCGCTGGAGCCGTCCTTGAAATACCACCCTTGTATGTTTGATGTTCTAACGCAGGGCCCTGAATCGGGCTCGCGGACAGTGCCTGGTGGGTAGTTTGACTGGGGCGGTCTCCTCCCAAAGAGTAACGGAGGAGCACGAAGGTTGGCTAATCCTGGTCGGACATCAGGAGGTTAGTGCAATGGCATAAGCCAGCTTAACTGCGAGACGGACAGGTCGAGCAGGTACGAAAGTAGGTCATAGTGATCCGGTGGTTCTGAATGGAAGGGCCATCGCTCAACGGATAAAAGGTACTCCGGGGATAACAGGCTGATACCGCCCAAGAGTTCATATCGACGGCGGTGTTTGGCACCTCGATGTCGGCTCATCACATCCTGGGGCTGAAGTCGGTCCCAAGGGTATGGCTGTTCGCCATTTAAAGTGGTACGCGAGCTGGGTTCAGAACGTCGTGAGACAGTTCGGTCCCTATCTGCCGTGGGCGTTGGATGATTGAAGGGAGTTGCTCCTAGTACGAGAGGACCGGAGTGAACGAACCTCTGGTGTTCGGGTTGTCACGCCAGTGGCACTGCCCGGTAGCTAAGTTCGGAATCGATAACCGCTGAAAGCATCTAAGCGGGAAGCGAGCCCTGAGATGAGTCATCCCTGACCCCTTGAGGGTCCTAAAGGGCCGTTGGAGACCACAACGTTGATAGGCGGGGTGTGTAAGTGCAGCGATGCATTGAGCTAACCCGTACTAATTACCCGTGAGGCTTAACCATACAACACCCAAGAAGTGTTCTAAGGCTTGTAACAGATACCAAGCGAACTACTAATTCAGTGATAATGACCTAGTCGTTATTCACGTCAGCTTTCTAGATTAAGAATTTGCCTGGCGGCCATAGCGCCGTGGAACCACCTGATCCCATGCCGAACTCAGAAGTGAAACGCGGTAGCGCCGATGGTAGTGTGGCATTCGCCATGCGAGAGTAGGACACTGCCAGGCACCCAATTTCAAGATTACGCCCAGCGTGGTCTTTACCGGTTAGTGTGCTGATATGGCTCAGTCGGTAGAGCGCATCCTTGGTAAGGATGAGGTCCCCAGTTCGATTCTGGGTATCAGCACCATTAAATAGAAAGCCTCCCTGAAAAGGGAGGCTTTTTTGCATCCGTCATTTTTTGATATCCCCTTACATTCCCTATTCCCGCAACCCCTTCTGCTTGCAGCCGACACTGTTTATCTGCTGGTTTGAGTCCTAATGTGTTACTCATTTGACTGCTATTGATGGTTTTATCCAGAGATTTAACCATGATTGATTGACGTAAAACGTTTTACATGTAAAATCCGGCGCGTTTTGCCTATTACGTGGAGAGAGAGCATGGCGCAGGATAACGAATACTGTTTGGGGGCGGTACCCGCCAAAGGGCGCAAAGGTGTGCTGTCGCTGATGCTGGTGATGCTCGGCCTGACCTTCTTCTCTGCCAGCATGTGGACCGGTGGTGCGCTTGGTACCGGGCTGGTATTCGATGACTTCATCAAGGCGGTACTTATCG
The DNA here is from genome assembly GCF_051920345.1 of Aeromonas sp. 102P. NCBI lineage: Bacteria > Pseudomonadati > Pseudomonadota > Gammaproteobacteria > Aeromonadales > Aeromonadaceae > Aeromonas > Aeromonas sp. 102P. The sequence continues at coordinate 45,415 of NZ_JBQBCZ010000003.1, forward strand.
GCAACTTGTTGCTGGGTATCTACACCGCTTGTCTCGGTTATATCGGTGCCTCAACCGGCCTCTCTACCCATCTGCTGGCTCGTTACTCCTTTGGGGTGAAAGGTTCCTGGCTGCCATCCCTGCTGCTCGGCGGTACTCAGGTCGGCTGGTTTGGCGTTGGTGTGGCGATGTTTGCCCTACCGGTGCAGAAGGCGACCGGCATAGATGTGAACTGGCTGATCGCCATTTCGGGCATGTTGATGACGGTGACCGTCTACTTCGGCATCTCCGCCCTGATGGTGCTGAGCTTTGTGGCCGTACCGGCCATTGCACTGCTTGGCGGCTACTCGGTCTGGCTGGCGGTGACCTCGACCGGTGGCATGGCTGCACTGCAGCAGGTACAACCAAGCAATCCCATCGAGTTCACCACGGCGTTGACCATGGTGGTCGGTTCCTTTATCAGTGCAGGAACCCTGACCGCCGACTTTGTTCGCTTTGGTCGCAAACCCTGGGGCGCCGTCATGATTACCATGGTGGCGTTTTTTTTGGGCAACACGCTAATGTTCGTCTTCGGTGCTGCCGGTGCGGCCGTGACCGGTCAGGCCGATATCTCGGAAGTGATGCTGATGCAGGGGCTGTTGATCCCCGCCATTCTGGTGCTGGGCCTCAATATCTGGACTACCAACGACAACGCTCTCTACGCCTCCGGCCTCGGTTTTGCCAACATTACCGGTCTCAAGAGCAAGCCACTCAGCGTGATCAACGGCCTCATCGGTACGGCTTGTGCCCTCTGGCTTTACAACAACTTTGTCGGCTGGCTGGCCTTTTTGAGTACGGCAATTCCGCCGATCGGTGGCATTATCATCATGGATTTCCTGCTCAATCGTGAGCGTTACCGTCAGTTTGCCGATCAGCAGTTCGAGACGGTGCGCTGGCAGGCGCTGGTCGCCACGGCAGTCGGGGTGGCTGTCGGCAAGTGGCTGCCGGGCATAGTGCCACTCAACGCGGTATTGGGCGCCGCCTTCACCTATTTCATTCTGGTTCGCCTCACCCAGCGGCCGGTTCTGGTACAGGAAGCTAACAAATGCTGATTCAACATATTCGTTTGGCCGATCGGGAAGGGTTGTGGCAGATCCGCTGTCAGGATGGGGTCATCACCGCCATCGAACCCCATGACGAACATGCCGTCGCCGGTCGGGTGCTGGACGGGGAGGGCGGTCTGGCGATCGCCCCCTTTATCGAACCCCACATTCACCTCGATACCACCCAGACGGCGGGTGAGCCGAGCTGGAACCTCTCCGGCACCCTGTTCGAGGGGATCGAGCGCTGGGCCGAGCGCAAGGCGCTGCTGACCCATGAGGATGTGAAGCTGCGCGCCATCCAGACACTGAAGTGGCAGATCGCCAACGGCATCCAGTTTGTGCGTACTCACGTCGATGTCTCCGACCCCAATCTGGTGGCGCTCAAGGCAATGCTGGAGGTGCGGGAGGAGATGAAGGAGTGGGTGGAGCTGCAGATCGTCGCCTTCCCGCAGGAGGGGATCCTCTCCTACCCCAATGGCAAGGCACTGCTGGAGGAGGCGCTCAAGCTGGGTGCCGACGTGATTGGTGCGATACCCCACTTCGAGTTTACCCGGGAATATGGGGTCGAAAGTCTGCACTACATCTTCGATCTTGCGGAGAAGTATCAGGTTCTGGTCGATGTGCACTGCGATGAGATCGATGACGAGCAGTCCCGCTTTATCGAGACGCTGGCGACTCTCGCCTACGAGCGGGGTATCGGCCATCGGGTGACGGCCAGTCACACCACCGCCATGCACTCTTACAACGGCGCTTATGCTTCCCGCCTGTTCCGTCTGCTCAAGATGGCAGACATCAACTTCGTGGCCAATCCGCTGGTGAACATTCACCTGCAGGGACGGTTCGATACCTATCCCAAGCGCCGCGGCATTACCCGGGTGAAGGAGATGCTGGAGGCGAACATCAACGTCTGCTTCGGTCACGATGACGTGTTCGATCCCTGGTACCCCATGGGCACCGCCAACATGTTGCAGGTGCTGCACATGGGGCTGCATGTCTGCCAGGTCATGGGTTACGAGCAGATCAACGACGGTCTGAAGCTGATCAGCTGCCACAGTGCCCGCACCCTGAACGTGCAGGATCGCTATGGTATCGAGGTGGGCAAACCGGCCAACCTGCTGATCCTGCCTGCCGAGAACGGCTTCGATGCGGTGCGCCGTCAGGTGCCGGTGCGTTACTCGATCCGCCACGGCAAGGTGATTGCCCAGACCCGCCCGGCCCAGACCGAAATCGTGCTGGGTCAGCCAGAGCCGATCGATTTTCGCCGCTGAGATTTCAATCAGGCTGGATGTCGATTAGTTCCGCCTCTGGGCACAAGGGCCGCCATTGCGACATAATGGCGGTCTGACCCTGAGGGAGTGACACCATGCAAACCTGGTTCTATGTTGCTGCAGGGGGCGCCATCGGCGCCTGCCTTCGTTTTGGGATTGCCGAACTGATGGCCTTGCTGCTGGGGCGCCACTTTCCTTACGGGACTCTGGTGGTCAACGTGGTGGGCTCTTTCATCATGGGGGTGGCATTCGCCCTCATCAGTCATGGTCATGTGGTAGAACACCCGATGAAGCCGCTGCTGATGGTGGGGATCCTCGGTGCCCTGACTACTTTCTCTTCCTTTGCCCTCGATACGGTGGTGCTGGCTCAACATGGGGCCTATCTGAAAGCGCTGCTCAATATCGGTCTCAATCTCTTCCTCTGTCTGGCCATGGTGGTGCTGGGCATGCAGTTGGTTGCGAGCCGGGTTTAAGGTGTCCGGACGCCAGTGGCTCTGGTAAACTGGCGGCCATTCTTTGCTCTATGGGTGTTTAAGGGATGTCAGAACAAGCAACGACAACGCATTTTGGCTTTAAAACCGTGGCCGCGACCGAGAAGGAAACTCTGGTAGCAGGTGTCTTCCATTCGGTAGCAGCCAAGTATGATCTGATGAACGATCTGATGTCGTTCGGCATCCACCGCCTGTGGAAGCGCTTCACCATCGACTGCTCCGGTGTGCGCAAGGGCCAGAAGGTGCTGGATCTGGCCGGTGGTACCGGTGACTTGACCGCCAAGTTCTCCCGCATCGTCGGCGAGACCGGTCAGGTGGTGCTGGCGGATATCAATGATTCCATGCTGAAAGTGGGCCGGGATAAGCTGCGCAATCTGGGGGTCGCCAACAACGTCTCCTACGTGCAGGCCAATGCCGAGGCACTCCCCTTCCCGGATAACCACTTCGACGTCATCACCATCGGCTTCGGCCTGCGCAACGTCACCGACAAGGACAAGGCGCTCGCCTCCATGTTCCGGGTGCTCAAGCCGGGTGGCCGTCTGCTGGTGCTGGAGTTCTCCAAGCCGGTCAGTGACGTGATCGCCAAGCTCTATGACCTCTACTCCTTCAAACTGCTGCCGAAAATGGGCGAAATCGTCGCGAACGACAGTGAAAGCTACAAATATCTGGCAGAGTCCATCCGTATGCACCCGGATCAGCAAACCCTGGCTGGCATGATGGAAAATGTCGGTTTCGAGCAGGTGGAGTACTTCAATCTGACTCAGGGTGTGGTCGCCCTGCACCGCGGTTACAAGTTTTAAGGTTGCCTATGCCGATGGATGCCATGGTCACCGCGGTGATCGAAACCAGCCTCAACCAGTTGCTGGCGCTGGACAAACAGAGCCCGGAGCGGCTGCGCAAACTGGTGGGCAAGGTGCTCAAGCTGGAGCTGCGTGAACTCAAGCCACTCTGGTTTGTCTTCTCCGAGCGTCGGCTGGATGTGCTGGCCCAGCATGAAGGGGAGGCCGATGCGGTGCTCAGCCTGTCGCTGACCGCCCTCGGTCTGCTGAAAGAACCGTCCGCTCTGACCCGCTATATCCGTGAGGAGAAGCTGGATCTGAGCGGTGATCCCCAGCTGGTACAGGCATTCAGCGTGCTGTTGGGCGAGCTGGATATTGACTGGGAAGAGGAGCTGTCGCGCTATACCGGCGACGTGCTGGCCCATACCCTGTTCAGTGGTGCCCGTCAGGCGCGTCGTCTGGTCGGCCGCGAGCTGTGCCGCACCCGCAGCCAGCTGGCGGAATATCTGACCGAAGAGGCCCGCCTCGCCCCCGGCCCGCTGGAAGTGGCGAGTTTCAACGATGATGTCGAGGTGCTGGCCCAGCAGCTCAAGGCCGTCGAACTGCGGCTGGCCCGCTTCGAACAGCAGGTGACCTGATGACCCCGAAGGAGTTCAAACGCCTCTATCGCATCATCACCATCCTGCTGGAGCAGGGCATCGACGAACTGGTGCCCGCCCGCTATCAACCCTGGCCGGGTCGTCTGGCCCGTCGCTCCCTGTTCTGGCTCAAGAACAAGCAACCGGATCTCAGCCGCGGTGCCCGCATCCGCCTCGCCTTCGAGGCCCTTGGCCCCATCTTCATCAAGTTTGGCCAGATGCTCTCGACCCGCCGCGACCTGCTGCCGCCGGATATCGCCGAGGAGCTGGCTCTGCTGCAGGACAGGGTGCCCCCCTTCTGTGGTCAGGCGGCGCGCCAGCAGATCGAGCTGAGCCTGGGTTGTCCCATCGAAACCCTGTTTGACGACTTCGACGAGACGCCGCTGGCGTCGGCCTCCATCGCACAGGTGCATACTGCCCGCCTGAAGGAGAGTGGCCGCGAGATCGTCATCAAGGTGATCCGTCCCGACATCGAGCCGGTTATCGAGGCTGACCTGCGGCTGATGCAGGCGCTGGCCCGTCTGGTGGCCCGTTTTGTGCCCCAGAGCGCGCGACTGCGCCCCATCGAGGTGGTGGAGGAGTATCGCAAGACCATCCTCGACGAGCTGAATTTGATGCGCGAAGCGGCCAACGCCATCCAGCTACGCCGCAACTTCACCGGCTCCGAGGCGCTCTATGTGCCTGAAATCATCACCGACCTCTGCCGCGAGCAGGTGCTGGTGATGGAGCGCATCTACGGTATTCCGGTCTCCGATATACCGGCGCTGGAAGCCAACGGCACCAATATGAAGCTGCTGGCCGAGCGCGGGGTCGAGGTCTTCTTCACCCAGGTGTTCCGCGACAGCTTCTTCCATGCCGACATGCACCCGGGCAACATCTTCGTCTCTTACGAACATCCGGAAAACCCGCTCTGGATCGGCATCGACTGCGGCATCGTCGGTACCCTCAATCGGGAAGATAAACGCTATCTGGCTGAGAACTTCCTCGCCTTCTTCAACCGTGACTATCGCCGCGTGGCAGAGCTGCACGTGGAGTCGGGCTGGGTACCGGCAGACACCAAGGTGGATGAGTTCGAGTTCGCCATCCGCACCGTGCTGGAGCCCATCTTCGAGAAGCCGCTCTCCGAAATTTCGTTCGGTCACGTGCTGCTCAACCTGTTCAACACCGCGCGTCGCTTCCATATGACGGTGCAGCCGCAGCTGGTGCTGCTGCAAAAGACCCTGCTCTATGTGGAAGGGTTGGGGCGTCAGCTCTACCCGCAGCTCGATTTGTGGCAGACCGCCAAGCCGTTCCTCGAGAACTGGATGCACGAACAGGTCGGGCCCAAGTCGGTATTGAACGCTATCAAGGAGAAGGCGCCATTCTGGGCGGAGAAGCTGCCGGAGCTGCCGGAGCTGGTCTATGAGACTCTGCGCCAGACCCGTCATCAGCAGCGTCATTTCGACCAGATGTTTGCCGAGTTCCGCCGTCACAGCCGCCGGCAGGGGCAGGCCCGCTACCTCTTAGGGGTTGGAGCCAGCCTGCTATTGGCGGGTGTATTCTTGCTGACCCAAAAACAACACATTGAGTGGGGACAAGCCAGTCTCGCCGGTGCAGCCCTCTGCTGGCTGGTCGGCTGGTTGCGAACCCGTTCCCATTAATCAACAACCGCGCCGTCAGGCGCCTGTTCTGGAGAGAAAATCATGGGTGGTATCAGTATTTGGCAATTGTTGATCATCGCAGTCATCGTCGTGCTGCTATTCGGTACCAAGAAACTGCGCGGCATTGGCGGTGATCTGGGCGCGGCGGTCAAAGGGTTCAAGAAAGCCCTCTCCGACGAGCCGGCTGATGCCAAGGCCGAGCAGAAAGATGCCGAGTTTCCCCCGAAACAGCTGAACGAAGCGGCCACTCAGAGCAGTGAGACCGCCAAACAGAAAGACAAAGACCAGGCCTAAGCCATGTTCGATATCGGTTTTTGGGAGCTGGTCGTTATCGGTGTGGTAGCACTGGTGGTACTGGGGCCCGAGCGGCTGCCGGTTGCCATCCGCACGGCTACCCACTGGATCCGCCTCATTCGTTCGACCGCGAACTCGGTCAAGTCCGAGCTGGAGCAGGAGCTCAAGTTGCAAGAGCTGCATAACGACCTCAAGAAGGCGGAACAGTTGCAGATGAGCAACCTGAGCCCCGAGCTGCAGGAGTCCATCGAACAGCTCAAGGCGGCGGCCCAGTCGGTCAATCGCCCCTATCAGGTGGAGAACGAGATCCGTCCGCCGCGCCCCGAGCCGGTCGCCCAGGCTGAGGCTGCCACGCCGGTGGAGCCTGCAGTGCAGCTGAGCCACGACGTGCCACCAGTCAATAGCCTGCGGGAGAGCGAGCCTGTGTCGGTCAGCGACTCCGCAGTAAAAGGGGAGGTGAAGCCATGAGTCAGGCCGAACAACCCCTGATCAGCCATCTGGTTGAGCTGAGAACCCGCTTGCTGCGCTCCATTACCGCCATCCTCGTGGTGTTTCTGGCGCTGATCTACTTCTCCAACAACATCTACGACTTCGTGGCCCAGCCGCTGCTCAGCCAGCTGCCGGAAGGGACCAGCATGATCGCGACGGATGTGGCGACCCCCTTCCTGACGCCGATCAAGCTGACCCTGGTGGTCTCCTTCTTCGTGGCGATCCCCTATCTGCTCTATCAGGCCTGGGCCTTTATCGCCCCCGGTCTGTACCAGCATGAGCGGCGGCTCATCATGCCGTTGGTGGTCTCCAGTGCCCTGCTGTTCTATGCGGGGATGGCGTTCGCCTACTACGTGGTGTTCCCGCTGGTGTTCGGTTTCTTCACCAGTACCGCCCCTGCCGGGGTGACGGTGGCGACCGACATCGCCAGCTATCTGGACTTCGTACTGACCCTGTTCTTCGCGTTCGGGGTGGCGTTCGAAATTCCGGTGGCGACCATACTGCTGTGCTGGACTGGCGTGACCACACCGCAAAACCTGAAGGAGAAACGTCCCTACGTCGTTGTCGGGGTGTTTGTGGTCGGCATGCTGCTGACGCCGCCTGATGTCTTCTCCCAGACCCTGCTCGCCATTCCTATGTGGGCGCTGTGGGAGATTGGTCTGTTCTTCGCCCGCTTCTACGTGAAGAAAGAGGATGAAGAGCAACAGGAACAACCGGATGGGGAGAGCTGAGGCTCTGTTCGTCACCTGTTTGCCGGACGGCGAGAGGATGACGAAGTCCGCAGGAATAGCAGAACGAGGGGAGCTTAGGCTCCCTTCCTCTTTTCATGCTCCCGTTCGAGGCGTATGGTAAGACCCCATTCGGTAGATGGTTTTCAAATACCTGATATGTATTCCTTTTGTCTGGAACGTCTCATCCCATGATCGATATCGGCTTAAATCTGACCAGCAGCCAGTTCGCCGGTGAACAGCCTGAGCTGGTGGCCCGTGCCCGCGCCGCCGGAGTGGACGCGCTGATCCTCACCGGTACCGATCTGGCGGGTAGCCGCGAGAGCGCTGAGTTGGCCGCCCGCTGGCTGGGCTACTGCTTCTCCACCGCCGGGATCCATCCCCACGACGCCAAGAGTGTCGATGAGACAACCCTGCCCGCCCTGCGAGAGCTGGCGGCCTTGCCGCAGGTGGTGGCCATCGGCGAGTGCGGTCTCGACTACAACCGCGACTTCTCCCCCCGTCCGGTGCAGGATGCGGTATTCGACGCCCAGCTGGCACTGGCTGCTGAGCTCGGGATGCCGGTGTTTCTCCACTGCCGCGATGCGCACGCCCGTTTTATCGAGATCCTCCGTCCCTGGTTGCCGAAACTACCGGGAGCCGTGCTGCACTGCTTCACCGGTTCCGACGAGGAGCTGGACGAGTGTCTGGCGCTGGGGCTGCATATCGGGGTGACCGGCTGGCTCTGCGATGAGCGCCGTGGTCAGCTGCTGCGCGAACAGGTAGCGCGTATTCCGGCCGGTCGGCTGATGATCGAGACCGATGCCCCCTATCTGGTGCCGCGGGATCTGAAACCGCGTCCGAAGCGCAACGAACCTGCATTTTTGCCGCACATCGCCCAGGTGGTGGCGGCCTGTCGTGGTGAAGCGCCCGAGGCCTTGCTGGCCCACACCCGGGCCACCTCCGCCGCGTTCTTCCAACTTCCTCTCCAGGAGTGATTCATGGCTACAACTCTTCCGGGCGCCTTTCCGGGCCGCCGCCTGCGCCGTCTGCGCAAACATGATTTCAGCCGTCGTCTGGTGCGCGAGAACGTACTGACCGTCAACGATCTCATCTATCCGGTGTTTGTGCTGGAAGGGGAGAACCGTCGGGAAGCCGTTCCCTCCATGCCGGGGGTGGAGCGTCTCTCCATCGATCTGCTGCTGGAGGAAGCCGCTGAACTGGTGGAGCTGGGCGTGCCTGCTATTGCCCTGTTCCCGGTCACCCCGCTGGAGAGCAAGAGCCTGATGGCGGAAGAGGCCTACAACCCGAACGGGCTGGCCCAGCGCACCGTGCGCGCCCTCAAGGCCCGCTTCCCGGAGCTGGGGGTCATCACCGACGTGGCGCTCGATCCGTTCACCACCCACGGTCAGGACGGCATCATCGATGACGAAGGCTATGTGCTGAACGACATCACCACCGAGATCCTGATCAAGCAGGCGCTCTCTCACGCCGAGGCCGGGGTCGATATCGTCGCGCCGTCCGACATGATGGATGGCCGCATCGGTGCCATCCGCGCGGCGCTGGAAGAGAACGGCTTCATCAACACCCAGATCATGGCCTACTCCGCCAAGTACGCCTCCTGCTACTACGGCCCGTTCCGCGATGCAGTCGGCTCTGCCGGCAACCTCGGCAAGAGCAACAAGGCCACCTATCAGATGGACCCGGCCAACAGCAACGAAGCCCTGCACGAAGTGGCGCTGGATATTCAGGAAGGGGCCGACAGCGTGATGGTCAAGCCGGGTATGCCCTATCTGGACGTGGTTCGTCAGGTGAAGGATCAGTTCGGCGTGCCGACTTTCGCCTATCAGGTGAGCGGCGAGTACGCCATGCACATGGCGGCGATCCAGAATGGCTGGCTGAAAGAGAAGGAGACCATCATGGAGTCTCTGCTCTGCTTCAAGCGAGCCGGGGCCGACGGCATCCTTACCTACTTCGCCAAGCGCGTAGCGCAGTGGCTGAAGGAAGATGCCCGTTAAGCCGGGTTGAAGAGATAAACGAGAGGGGGAGCCGATGGCTCCCCCTCTGTCGTTATGGCTCTCTTTTGGTCACGAGCGGCTGATTACAGCTTGATCCAGGCATCGCTCCAGTGGCTGCCGGTACCCGGTGCATAGTGGCTGGTCGAGCCGCCACACCACCCACTGTAGGGCCAGGGTTTGCACTCGTAGTCGCCACCGGCATTGCTGACCCGTTCGCCACTTTGATAAGCGGTGCCCGCAACATAGGCCGGGTAGCTGCCGTTACCACCGTCACTGTCACCACCCGGAGTCTGTTCCACCAATGCCAGGGTGAAGCGGCGCTCGAAGCCCTGCTTGCTCCCCTCAGCCATGCCCGCCAGCAACAGCTCGTAACTGCCGGCCGCTAGGCCCGACTGCGTCAGCTGCAGGGAACCCTGACCATCGATCAGGGCGCTGCCGGTGGCGACCGGATTGCCATTCTGCAACAGGGTCGCGGTGACGGTCACCGGGTTGGCGGTGGTCAGCGTCAGGCTGAAGTCGAGCGCGCCGTTGACGATGAGATATTCGGCCGCCAGATCGGTGACGGTGAAGTCACTGCTGCTACCGGTAGTGGGCAGAATGAAGTCTCCGCTCAGGTAGGTCAGACCGGTCCAGCCGGAGCTGGTCAGCCAGTGCTTGCCATTGGTCTGATAGACGTTGGGCAACTGGGTGCACTGTTTGTTGTCATTGACGAAGCCGATACCGTAAAAGCCCGCCACATTCTTGTAGCAGAGCTGGCGACCATTCTGGTGCAGCACTGGCTGATCCAGCTTGCCCTTGTGGTGGAGTGACAGCCAGTCAAACTGGTTGATGGCCGAGACCAGCGGCACAAACTGGCCATCGGGCTGACGATAGCGGATCAGGGAGCCGGCATCGCAGAGCAGACCATCAGCCCGCTGTTCGACGTAGCCGTAGTACTGCTCGCCATCCTGGAAGGTGAATCGGCAGAGATTGCCTTTCTCCGACTCCTTGGGGATCCAGCCCATCAGCAGTCGCTCCTGATTGGTCAGGGCCGCCAGCTGCCCAACACTGAAGTCGCTGCCGTTGGCTACCCAGCCTTGCGGCATGGTGGAGAATTGCATGAAGTAGTGGTCGGTATAGTACATGTGGCTGTCAGCGCGATGCTTGCGAGCCCCCTGGCTGACCGAGTTGTAGCGATAGATGTCGTTTTCCGGCTTGTGGAAGCCGTTGAGATCATCGTCCAGATAAGGCAGGTCGCCCTTGCGGATATGGTAGTTGGCCATGCCCGTCATCAGCGGGTGCCAACCGTGGCTGCCACGGGCAAACGCACTGTCATGACTGTAGGACTTGCCATCAAAGCCGTGGCCAAATTCGTGGGCAATGATGCCCCAGCTGCCGTAGTAGTGGCTGACAAAGTTAAAGGTATCGACCCCGGTGATACCGCCTCCCCCCAGACCACCACCCATGGCAGTGATCCCCAGGTTGAGGTAGGGGCGCTTCATCAGGCTGTGGTAGTAGTAGTCATAATCGGCCGCCGTAAAGATCCCGTTCGGCACATAGCTGTTGCCGCCATTGCCGAACATCTCGTAACCGTTCACCGCTTTGAAGTTGTACCAGACGTGTTTGAACTCTTCGGTTGAGACCATGTAGGCCAGGTTGGTGGCGATGATCAGCCACTCTTTGGCATACAGCGCATTGATGGGGCGCCAGGAGCCCGTGGTATTAGTGGCAAAACGGATATTCCAGCTCGGTTTGAGGCGTGCCAGCTTTTGGGCAAACGGATCCGAGTTGGAGCTGAACCTGTGCTCGAACTGGGCAGGCAGATTGATGCTGTTGTCGAGCAGATTATTGAGATCAAACACCCCATCGCGGCTGGCGCTGTTGAAGCGTCCCTGCTCGCCGAAGGCGCTCAGTGGCAGGGTGAGTTGGGCATAGGCGGGCAGGCGATCGAGCTGGCCCAGGATCAGCCACTTGTTGATACCGTTCAGGCGTGACTCGATATTGATGTCATGCAGCTCTCTGGCGGCATAGTTGGTGATGCGCACCGTGTCGTTATCAAGCAGCTCGGTCTTGACCAGCGAATTGATGTTGACCGAACGCTGGGCGCGATCGATCAGCACCTCGTAGGGTTCGTCATTGCGCAGTATGTAGCTGACTGCGGCCGGCATCAGCTGATCGAAGATCAGCGGGCGAGCCGGCAACTGCTCGTCGGCCGTGAAGCTGATCTCCTTGCTCAGCAGCTGGTTGAAACCCAGGCCGCGTTCGTTGGCGGTGACAAGCGCCGAGCCCGCCAGCTGGAGATCTTTCAGCGCCGCCACGGGCTGCTGGTTGATCTCCCGGACAGTAAAGGTCGGGTTCTTGAACTGAAAGTCGTTGGCGATCAGGGTATCGGCATCATGCCACTCGATGCGGTCCTTGAAGTTCACCACCAGCCGATCGTCATCCATGTCGATTTTTTGCAGATTGCTGTCGGCGATCACCTGCTCAGGCGCCAGCGGGGTGTTGCTGGCGATAGCATCAGCCAGTTTGCGCAAGTCATAGATGTAGTAGTTTTTGCCGGCTGTATGGGCCAGGAGATAGTCACCCACCTGATGGAGTTGCACCAGACGGTGGCTGTATTTTCCTTCAAAGGCGAGCCGACCGGCGATGGGGGTCTTGAGACTGTTCTCCGGCGTCACATCCTGCTGGCGGTAGACCTTGATCTCGCTCAGCGCATCGGCCACCAGCACGTAATCCTGATTGGCAAAGACGGCCTGGGCGCGGTGCAGGCTGTTGCTGCCGGAATCCCGACCGGTTCCCAGGGTGGTGACATGGCGATGCTCGTCGGCCAGATCGAAGATATCGACCCGGTGCGAGTAGCGCGAGACCACGTAGAGCAGGTTGTTGCGGACAAACAGTTCGCTGACCTGATTGTAGGCCGTGGCACTGCCGGTTTCGGTGCCGCGGATCTCGCCAATCTGCTGGCGGCTCGGGATATCGATAATGGCCACATGGCCTGGATTGCCGTTCTGGCTGACATAGAGCCGATCCTGATAGCGCTCGACCGCCGTGATCAGGCTGGCGTCCAGCCCCAGCTGGTCGGCCGTCAGCTCCTCGCCTTTGTCCAGATATTGCAGCGAGGTGGCAAACGAGTTGACGCTGCAGGAGCTGGTCTCCATCACCACCCGGGTGCGTTCGCCATTCTGGATCTGGCCGTGGGGGAAGTACTCCAGCAGACAGCCGTTGCCGTAGTCATAGTTGCCAAAGCGTTTGTTGACCGCTACGACCCCACCGTCGTACCAGGTCAGCTCCCACTCCTCATCGAAGAAATCAAAGACGTTACGAATGGCTGTTTCGTCGAAAAAGTGGGGTTTGGGCAGATCGAACAGGATGTGGTTATCCGCTGTCAGCGGGTAGAGCAGGCCGTTGATGGCAAGGTGGCGCTTGCCATCCTTGATGGTCACGTTCTGCTCGTCAGCCGCACTCTGATGCAGCGCGGCGAGACGCGCCGTCATCTGCTCGTAGTGCTCCTGATAGGTTTGTTTGAAATAGGCTTGTTCGCGCTCATCGGCCACGACATGGGCCGACAGCAGCAGTCCGAGCAGGGTGGCAAGCTTGGTGGTTCTTGGCATGGTGATTTCCTTATCTTGGTTGTTGTTGGACGTTTTTGGGTGCTTGGCAAGCATGTAAAAGAGAGGGGCTAACCCGTCCGGGTCAGTGCATCCTGCCCATCGGCAGCGTGGCCGACGGGCAGGATATGGGCGGGGGCCTGTCGGCCTCCGTTAGTGGTTGGGGCAAGGTCAGAGTTTGATCCAGGCATCGCTCCAGGCAGAGCCGGTACCCGGTGCATAGTGGGTGGTCGAGCCGCCACACCAGCCGCTGTAGGGCCAGGGTTTGCACTCGTAGTTGCCACCGGCATTGCTGACCCGATCACCGGCCTGATAGCCGGTGTTGGGGGCGTAGGCAGGGTAGTCACCTTCGCTACCGCCGTTGCTCTCTTCGGTCAGCGCAACCGGGAAGCGCTGTACCACCGGCTGCTGGCCGTCAGCCAGACCGGTGATGACCACGTCGTAGCTGCCATCGGTGACGTTGCTGCCCTGCAGTACCAGGGTGCTGGTGCCGTTCACCTGGCTGCTGGTGGTGCCGTGGCTTTGGCCGCTCTGCTCCAGAGTCGCGGTGATTTGGACCCGGTTGGCGGTGGTCAGGTTGAAGCGGATGCTGACCTGACCGTTGACTATGGTGTACTCGCTCGCCATTGCGCTGACGGTGAAGTCGCTGCTGCCTTCGGCGGGTGGCGTTGTGCCGCCGCAGTCGCTGTCGCCCTGTACGCGCCAGACGCCCCAGTCACCCGTGGTGCCCGGCTCTTCGTTCTGGGTCCACCAGCCTGCCAGCCAGTTCTTGCCGTTGTGGCTGACGATGTCGCCGCCCACGTAGACTTTCTTGGCATCCCAGCTGTTTTCACAGACGGCGCCCTGCTCCCTGACGGTCACGTTGCGCTGCTGGGTTACCTGCTGACCGGCGCTGTCGCTTACCTGATAGGTGAGGGTGTAGCGGCCGACCTTGCTGCTGTCGACGCTGCCGCTGACCTTGATTTGGGCGGTCAGGTCGCCATCTTCTTCATCATGGGCACTGACGCCTGTCATCGGATCGAAAGCGGTACCCAGTTCCAGCGTGGTGTCGGTGACACCGCTGAACACCGGCTTCATGCTGTAGACCTCGATGGTACGTACCTGCTCGGTGACGTTGTTGTCGCGATCGCTCACCTTGTAGGTGAGGGGGTAGAGGCCGATGCGCTGGCTGTCTACCGAGCCTTCCACCTGGATCTGGCCAGTCAGGTCGCCATCTTCCTTGTCGTTGGCGCTGACACCTGCCAGCGGATCAAAGGCGGTACCCTGCTTGATGCGGGTATCGCTCAGGCCGCTGAACACCGGCTTGCCGTTGTCGACCGGCGGCGTGATCTCCTGATCGTGGATGAAGGGGCCGTAGCTCTTGATGAAGGATTCGTTGTAGGACTGACCGGCAGCGTTGCGGCCCATGTCCCAGTTGATGGACCAGGTCATCACGCCACGCAGCGGTTGTCCCTCGCTCTTCAGGCGGTTGAAGGCGTTGTAGAGCTTCTGCGGATCCTGCACATAGCCGGTGGCGGCGGCGTCGATGTTGGTCGGAATGCCGAACACCAGCTTGTCATGGGGGATCTTGTAGAAGCCGCGGGTACCGTTGCTCAGCGAATCCGCCATGTAGTAGATGAACTCTTCTTTCAGGGCATCGTTGTTCTGGGCAATCCAGCCGATGCCATCGATGTAGATACCGTCACCACCCTGGTTGTAGAACTGGGGGTTGATCCAGTCGTAGTAGCCTTCCAGATTGCGGATATAGGGGATGTAGGCGCCAGTCTGGGTCAGATAGGGGAACTCCGGCGCCATGGTGATGAGGAAGTTTTTCCCCTGAGCGCGGTAGTGATCCTTGACCAGACGCAGGGCCGCCGGGATCACGGTCTGGTTGTCGGCGGCGGTGATGGCGGCCTGCTCCAGATCGATATCCAGCCCGTCGAAGCCATAGGTCTCCACCAGACGGATGATCTCGTCGGCAAAGGCCTGCTCCTGACCCTTGCGCAGCTCGATGTGCGCATCGGCACCGCCCAGCGCCAGCAGCACGGCACGGCCCTGACGGTTCAGCTCGGCAATCTGCTCGATAAACTGGCTTTCGCTCATGCCGATAGCCGGGTCGAGTTTGAAGGTGGGGATGGGATCGCTGCCATAGACCTTCATGAAGGAGACATCGACCACGTTGTATTGCGGGTTGACCTGATCGAGCTTGACGCAGGGGGCGATACCGCCCTTGTAGCCCGAGCCGTCACACCAGTTGTGCCAATAGCCGACCACTACGCCGGACTGGGGGTTGACCATCGCCTGACCGGCACTGGCGGCATATGCCATGGGGGCGCCCATGCCGAGCAGACAGCCCAGCAGGGATAACTTCAATTTGTTCATCTTGATATCTCCATACAGTACAAACGGAGCGTACAGCTATGGCCGAACGCTCCCGGGGGCAGCCCCGCTGTCATAGGTGTTTTCCCTTAGACCGGTGGCTTTGCGTCGCGCCCTTTCGGGTCACTTTGCCTTTTTCACCCGATTTCTGTGCAGCACAGAGAATCAAGTGACCTGAGTAACAGGCTGCTTATGATATGCACTTAAAAATAAATTAATCAACGTATGTGCATGATTTGTTTTGGTTATTAACTTGTTGATTGGTTGTTTTCCAAGCATGGAAAGGGCCGGTGATAGGCCGCTGTAACCTACTCTTTTGTCGAGTGGATTTGGTCTGCTCCCTTGTGGTTCGAGAGTTGAAAAAGCCGCAAAAAGAGCAAAAAAGTACCGATTATTCATGCTGTTGCCGTCCAGTATCAGGCAGAGAGGTGTTTGAGCTCACAAAGAGGGGAAAACAGTGCCGAGAGGTGGATTCCCGCTTGATTATTGCGTGGCTTGGCCACATGTTAGAAAGCCATACAGAGCTGCTAAAGCGGTCTGTTCAAGACCAAACAAGAGGTAACCGGGATGAATAACCCTTTGCTGACAATGGATTCTCTGCCCCCTTTCAGCCAGATCAAGCCGGAGCAGGTTCAGCCTGCCGTGATTCAGGCGATTGCTGACTGCAAGCAGAAGATCAGCGATGTGCTGGCCCAGCGTGATCCCCATACCTGGGATAGCCTGATTGCCCCGCTGGAAGAGGTAAATGACCGCCTGTCACGGATCTGGTCACCGGTCAGCCACCTCAACTCCGTACTCAATAGCGAAGCGCTACGCGAGGCCCATGACGCCTGCCTGCCGCTGCTCTCCGAATTCCAGACCTATGTCGGTCAGCATGAAGGGCTCTATCAGGCCTATCTGGCCCTCTCCCAGAGCGATGATTTCCCGCTGCTCAGCGGCGCCCAGCGCAAGGAGATCCAGAATACCCTGCGTGACTTCCGCCTCTCCGGTATCGGTCTGCCTGCCGAGGCGCAGCAGCGTTACGGCGAAATTCAGGCCCGCCTCTCCGAGCTGGCCTCCCGTTTCAGCAACAACGTGCTGGATGCAACTCAGGGCTGGCACAAGCTGGTGGCCGATGAAGCCGAACTGGCCGGTCTGCCCGACAGCGTGCGTGCCGCTGCCCGTCAGATGGCCGAGCTCAAGGGCAAAGAGGGGTGGCTGTTCACGCTGGATATCCCCTCTTATCTGCCGGTGATGATGTATGCCGACAACCGCGAGCTGCGCGCCGAGATGTACGAAGCCTTCACCACTCGCGCCTCCGATCAGGGCCCCAATGCGGGCAAGTGGGACAACTCAGCCATCATGAGCGAGCTGCTCACCCTGCGCCGCGAACTGGCCCAGCTGCTGGGCTTTGCCAACTATGCCGAGCTCTCCCTGGCCACCAAGATGGCGGACAAGACCGAACAGGTGGTGAGCTTCCTCACCGATCTGGCGGCTAAATCCCTGCCGCAAGGCAAGGCCGAGCTGGAGGAGATCCGCGCCTTCGCCGCCGAGCAGCATGGTCAGAGCGAGCTGGCAGCTTGGGATCTCGCCTACTACGCCGAGAAGCTCAAGCAGCACAAGTTCTCCATCTCCGATGAGCAACTGCGCCCCTACTTCCCCGCCAGCAAGGTGGTGAAGGGGTTGTTCGAAGTGGTGAAGCGGGTGTTCGGCATGAAGGTGCGCGAGCGCCTCGGCATCGACACCTGGCACCCGGACGTGCGCTTCTACGATATCTTTGATGCCGACGACGAGCTGCGCGGCAGCTTCTATCTCGACCTCTACGCCCGCGAGCACAAGCAGGGCGGGGCCTGGATGGATGTCTGTCTGGGTCGTCGCTACCGTCAGGATGGCTCGCTGCAAAAACCGGTGGCCTACCTGACCTGCAACTTCAACGGCCCGGTGGATGGCAAGCCTGCGCT
This sequence comes from Aeromonas sp. 102P, assembly GCF_051920345.1. Taxonomy (NCBI): domain Bacteria; kingdom Pseudomonadati; phylum Pseudomonadota; class Gammaproteobacteria; order Aeromonadales; family Aeromonadaceae; genus Aeromonas; species Aeromonas sp. 102P. The sequence goes on from NZ_JBQBCZ010000003.1 coordinate 62,685, forward strand.
GTTTACCCACAACGAAGTGGTCACCCTGTTCCATGAGTTTGGCCACGGCATCCACCACATGCTGACCCGTATCGACGTTGCCGGTGTCGCCGGTATCAACGGCGTGGCCTGGGATGCGGTGGAGCTGCCGAGCCAGTTCCTCGAGAACTGGTGCTGGGAGTCCGAGGCGCTGGCCTTTATCTCCGGCCACTACGAGACCGGCGAGCCGCTGCCTGCCGATCTGCTGGAGAAGATGCTGACTGCCCGCAACTTCCAGGCGGCCATGCAGATGCTGCGCCAGCTGGAGTTCGCCCTGTTCGACTTCCGTCTCCATCAGGAGTTTGACCCGGCCAATTCGGCACAGCTCCCGGCGCTGCTGGATGAGGTGCGTAGTCAGGTCGCAGTGATGACGCCACCGGCGTTCAACCGCTTCCAGCACAGCTTCTCCCACATCTTCGCGGGCGGCTATGCGGCGGGCTACTACAGCTACAAGTGGGCCGAAGTGCTCTCTGCCGATGCCTTCTCCCGCTTCGAGGAGGAGGGGATCTTCAACCCGGCGACCGGCCAATCCTTCCTGAAGAATATTCTGGAGAAGGGGGGCTCGAAGGAGCCGATGGAGCTGTTCCGAGCCTTCCGCGGTCGTGAGCCCAAGGTGGATGCGCTGTTGCGACATAGCGGGATCGCTGCCTGAGATTCCTGACCCGCCGCCTGTGTGAGCTTCAAGCAGGTACACTGTTTTGCGGCATAGTGGGATCGAGTCGTGATTTCTGCGACAAAAAGGGACCTTTTGGTCCCTTTTTTCAAGGCTTTTTAATATCTTGCTGATTGCATATTTGCACTGCTCACAGCTCTTCAGTAGAGTCGTGTTCTAACCTTCAAGGAGAGAAAGCCACTTGCCATGAGGCGAGCACTCGATTCCGTCTATCAAATCATCTCAAGTCTGGCTCATTCGAGCGGCCAGGGATATTTCGATACCTTTGTGAGTGAAATCGCCGCTGCTGTGATGGCTGATGTCGTCCTGATCGCCAGCAGGGAATCAAATGCTACCCACCTGACGGTTCAGGCTGCCCATCCCTCCTCTCTTGACCCCGATACCCTGATGCTGCCAATCACTGACTCTCCCGATGCCATTACCTGGCAGGAGGGGGAAGCCTGGTTCAGCGATCGTCTGTTGCAGCTGTTCCCCGCGATGCCACTTGCCGATGCGTGGCAAGCCCAGGCCTACGCCGGGATCGCCCTCAAGGATGCGGATGGCGAGACCATCGGTATCTGCTGCCTGCTCTATCGTCAGCCGCAGGCCAATATGACCAAGGTGATGGGGCTGCTCCGGTTGCTGGGGCCGCTGGCCGGTCGCGAACTGGCGCTGATGCTGCAACGCCAGCAGCCGCAACTCTTGCCTGATACCCCCCATGTGCTGCAGAGCATGCTGTTTCAGGCCCCGGTGGGGATCGGCAAACTCGATCTCACCGGCCGCATTCTCTGGGCCAACCCGGCCATCGAGAAGATGCTGGGTTATCCCCTCGACGAGCTGCTTCATCGCTCCATCTCCGACATCAATCACCCGGAGGATTGGCAGCGCAGCCTTGAGTGCTACGAAGAGATCCGGCGCGGCGAGCGCAGCAGTTTCACCCAGGAGAAGCGCTACTTCTGCAAGGGGGGCGAGATCCTGTGGGGGCGGGTAACTGTCACCCTGATCCGCGACGAGCAGCAGCAGCCGGACTACCTGATGGTGCTGCTGGAGAATATCGATCCCCTCAAGCGCCATGCGGAGCAGCTCAAACTCTCCCACCGGGTCTACGACAACCTCTCCGAAGCGATTCTGGTGTGCGATGCCGACAGCCGCATCATCTCGGTCAACCCGGCCTTCGAGCAGATCACCGGCTACAGCAGCGACGAGGTGCGGGGCCAGCGTCCCAGCATGCTCAAGTCCGGGCTGCACGATCAGACCTTCTATGCCGACATGTACCATGCGCTGGAGCGGGTGGGGGTGTGGCGTGGCGAGGTGTGGAACAAGCGCAAGAACGGCAAGCTTTATCCGCAGCAGCTGATGATCAGCACTCTGCGCGAAGCTGGCAAAATTCAGCAATATATCGCCATTTTCAGCGATCTTTCCCAGACCAAGGTGGCCGAGCAGAAGATCGCGACCCAGGCCAACTACGACAACCTCACCAGCCTGCCCAACCGCTGGCTGTTTGGCCGCTGCCTCACCCGCTTCTGCGAGCGGGGCGAGCGCTTCGCGCTCATGGTGCTTGACCTCAACAACTTCAAGGCGGTCAATAACAGCATGGATCACCATGCTGGCGATGCCCTGCTGCGGGAGGTCTCTGATCGACTGGTGAGCCGGGTGCGCACCGAAGATCTGGTGGCCCGCATCGGTGGCGATGAGTTCGCGTTTCTGGTGCCCGGCATCGTCACCCGCCGTCAGGCCGAGGTGTTTGCCAAGCAGGTGATCGGCAGTTTCGCCCGCCCCTTTATGCTGGCCAACCAGCACCTCTATGTGACCGCGACCATCGGCATGACTCTCTGTCCGGTCGATGGCAGCGAGAGCGACGAGCTGCTGCGCAATGCCGAACAGGCGCTGTTTGCGGCCAAGCGGCAGGGACGGTTGCTCGGTGCCTACTGCTCATCCATGCGGGAAGAGGTGCGCCAGCGCCACCAGATGCAGCAGGATTTGGCCGAAGCGATCAAGCTGGAGCAGCTGACCATGGCCTACCAGCCGATCTGGGACAATCACAGCGGACGGGTCGCCAAGCTGGAGGCGCTGGTGCGCTGGTATCACCCCCACTGGGGGCAGGTATCCCCTGCCGAGTTCATTCCGCTGGCGGAAGAGGCGGGATTGATTCAGGGACTGGGTGCGCTGGTATTGTGGCAATCGTGCCGGGATCTGGCGCGGTTGCAGCAATCCGGCTTCCCTGATCTGCAGATGTCGATCAACCGCTCCACCATGGAGTTCCAGACCATCGACCCCGAGGCGAGTGAGTGGCTCAAGGTGATCCAGCATTTCGGGCTCGATCCTGCCGACATCGTCATCGAAATCACAGAATCTCTGCTGATGGAGAGCAGCGATCAGCACAGAGTGCGGATCGATGCCCTGCGCGAGGCGGGCTGCAAGCTGGCCATCGACGATTTCGGTACCGGCTACTCGGCCCTCAACTATCTGCGTACCTTCCCGGTAGATCTGGTCAAGATCGACCGCTCCTTCGTGCGCCATATCCCCTTCAACGAGCAGGATAGGATGCTGCTCGACGGCATCATCAACATAGTGCACAACCTCGGCATGCAGGTGGTGATCGAGGGGGTTGAGACCCGCGAGCAGCTCAACTTCCTCTGCCAGAAGGGATGCGCCTTCACCCAGGGTTATCTGCTCAGCCGCCCGCTGGCCTATGACGATCTTATTGATTACCTCGCTCTCAACCGTCAGGGGATGAACCTCACTGTCGTGAGCTGATCCACCGCTTCTGTTATCATGGCCGCTTCTGTACGTGCCATGAGTCTGTCTCCTATGCCCCATATTCAGGTTTTCAGTGAAGTCCCCGCCCGTGATGGCGAGCTCGACGCCCTGCGTTTACGCCTTGCCGACGTGGAGTTTCCGGCTCCGTTTGCGCTGGTACTGACTGAAGAGAGACTGGAACTGCGCAAGCTGGACGAGCCCAAGCTGGGTGCCGTCTATGTGGACTTCGTGGAAGGGGCGGTGGCGCATCGTCGCAAGTTTGGTGGTGGTCGCGGCCAGTCCATCGCCAAGGCGGTGGGGCTCAAGGCCGGTGCCACACCGACCGTGGTGGATGCCACTGCCGGTCTGGGGCGCGACGCCTTCGTGCTCGCCTCCCTCGGTTGCAAGGTGACCCTGATCGAACGCAGCCCTGTGGTGGCTGCTCTGTTGCAGGACGGGCTGGCGCGGGCGGCACAGGATCCTGAGATTGGCCCCTGGGTCAGCGAGCGGATGCTCCTGCTGCAAGGCCCGGCGGTGGACAACTTGCTGGCGCTGCCGGAGCGGCCCGAGGTGATCTACCTCGACCCCATGTTCCCGCACAAGCAGAAGTCGGCGCTGGTAAAAAAAGAGATGCGGGTGTTCCAGTCGCTGGTAGGGCCGGATCTCGATGCGGATGTCTTGTTGCCTGCCGCGCTCAAGATGGCTGAGAAGCGGGTGGTGGTGAAGCGGCCGGATTACGCCGGCTGGCTCAACGAACAGAAGCCCAGCATGGCTATCGAGACCAAGAGCAACCGCTTCGATGTCTATGTGATGGCGGCGCTGGCGGCGAGTTAACGGCCGGTGCGAGCCGCAGATGCAAAAAGGAGGGCCAACGTCATGTTGGCCCTCCTTTTTCGTATTGGATTCAGTTGGTTGGCGCGAAGCGGATCAGCTTTTCTTCCCCTTGCCAGTTCAGGCGCAGGGTCGCCAGTTCTGCCAGACTGAGCCGCTCGCCACTGTGCAGCAGCAGATACTCGACCCCTTCGCTGGCTTCGATAGTGCGGATCTTGTCATCCCATTGGTGATCATCGCGGCTGGTGAGGGTCACCGGCAGTTGCCAGCTGGCAGCAATTTCGAGCCAGTCGTAGAGATCGCAGCTGATGGGTTGATAATCCGGCATGATCGGCTCCAAAACAGCCAGGTTGCTGAGTCAGGCTTCCTGTACGCGGGTCGGCCAGCCCATCTTCTGCTGGCGTTCTACTTCAAAGCGCAGCTCGCTGGCGCGCAGGTAGTGTTCATCCATCCAGCCCTTGGGCAGGGTCAGGGTCAGTGACTCCTCTTCTGCCTGCAGGGTGAAGCTGGGCACTGTGCCCTGGGTGCGGCGCATGCAGAGGATCAGCGCGATGCGCAGGATACGGGCCAGCCGGATCGCCTGACGACCGGTGACTGCACCCTGTTTCTCCAGCGGTTCCAGCTTGAATTCGTCCCGCTGGTTGAACAGCAGGGCCGACAACAGCTTCTTTTGCGCGGGAGTAAAGCCCGGCATGTCGATGTTGTCGATGATGTAGGCGGCGTGTTGCGGCGCCTTCTTGTACTCGATACAGAGGCCGATCTCGTGCAGCAGGGCCGCATAACGCAAAATCGGGCGACCGTAGCGTTTTGAGAGTCGCCAGGCCGGTTGCAGCTGGTTGAACGCCTCGACGGCGGTATCGCGTACTCGTTCGGCGTGCTCTTTATCCAGCTGATAGCGGCTGATCAGGCTGTCGGCGGTACGATCCCGGGCATCACAGTCGTGATTGTTGCCCAGCAGACCGTAGATCAGTCCTTCACGCAGGGCGCCCCCCGCGAGGGTCATGCTCTCGATATCGAGGGTTTCGAAGATGGCGATCAGGATGGCGAGGCCGGAGGGGAACACGGTCAGCCGCTCGGCCGCCAGCCCTTCCAGTTGCAGCCGGTCGAGCTTGCCGCAGGCGATGGCCTGACCCATCAGCTCCTGCAGTTTCGGCAGGGTGACCCGTTCGCTCTTCCCTTGCGCCAGCATGATCTCTTGCAGCGCCTGCACCGTGCCGGAGGCGCCAACGCAGGTACGCCAGCCGAGGATGCGGTAATCTTCCGCCACCTTCTCCAGCACCGCCTTGGCGGCAGCAATCGCCTGCTCGAAACGGGCTTCAGAGAGCTCGCCATCACCAAAGTGATTGTTGAGCCAGGTGACGCAGCCCATGTGCAGGCTGTTGAGCAGTTTTGCTTCGCTATGTTCGCCGATCACCAGTTCGGTGCTGGCACCGCCGATGTCGATCACCAGCCGGTTGCCTTCCCCGGCAGAGGTCCAGGAGACCCCTTCATAGATGGTCTTGGCCTCTTCCTCGCCCGAGATGATCTCGATGCTGTGGTTGAGTACCCGTTCCGCTTCGCTGAGGAACTCATCGACGTTGGTGGCAAGCCGCAAGGTTGCGGTGCCCACCACCCGGATGTTGTCGGCCGGAATGTCCTGCAACTGTTCGGAGAAGAGACGCAAACAGTCCCAGCCCCGCTCCATGGCGGCACGGCTGAGACGAAATTCCGGATCGAGCCCGGCTGCGAGGCGAACCTTGCGCTTGACCTTGGCGACGGTGCGCAGGGCACCGGCGACCTCGCGCACCACCAGCATATGAAAGCTGTTGGAGCCGAGGTCGATGGCGGCATAGAGAGGCGAGTTGTGCAACGGGCCTGTCCTTAGCTCTTGCGCGGCGGACGACGACGGTTGTTGCTGTTGCCACCGCCCTGACGATCCCGCATGTTGCGGTTCACCGGCTGACGGTTGCGGAACACCCGTTTCGGCGGGGTCACATCATCCAGCAGCGCTTCGCGATCATATTTGCTGACCGGAATGGCGTGGTGGATGTACTCCTCGATGGCCGGCAGGTTGAAGGCATAGTCTTCACAGGCCAGGCTGATGGAGTGACCGCTCTTGCCGGCACGACCGGTACGACCGATACGGTGTACATAGTCTTCGGCGTCGTCGGGCAGGTCATAGTTGAAGACGTGGGTCACGTCAGGGATGTGCAGACCACGGGCGGCCACGTCGGTGGCGACCAGAATATCGAGCGCACCCTTGGTGAAATCCTCGAGGATCTTCATCCGCTTCTTCTGTGGCACATCACCGGTCAGCAGACCGACGCGATGGCCGTCGTTTTCCAGCCAGGCATGGACGTCTTCACAGACGTGCTTGGTGTTGGCGAAGACGATCGCTTTTTCCGGCCACTCCTCTTCCATCAGGGAGAGCAGCAGCAACATCTTGTCTTCATTGGAGGGGTAGAACAGCTCCTCCTTGATCCGCACGCCGGTCATCTGCTCCGGCTCTACCTGCACATGTTCCGGGTGGTTCATGTGTTCGTAGGCCAGCTCCTGCACACGCAGGGAGAGGGTGGCGGAGAAAAGCATGCTCAGACGCTCGGTCGCGGGCGGCATGCGGCGGAACAGGAAGCGGATGTCCTTGATGAAGCCCAGATCGAACATGCGATCCGCTTCGTCCAGTACCACGACCTGAATGTTGCTCAGATCGATCACCTTGGACTTGAAGTAGTCGATGATGCGGCCGGTGGTGCCGATCAGGATGTCGACGCCCTGCTCCAGCACGGCCAGCTGCTTGTCGTAACCTTCGCCACCGTAGGCGAGGCCGAGTTTCAGGCCGGTAGAGGCGGCGATGCTGTCGGCATCGTTATAGATCTGTACTGCCAGTTCCCGGGTGGGTGCCATGATGATGGCTCTGGGTTGATTAACCAGACGGGGCTTGGTCAGCGGGTGAGTCAGCAAATAGTTGAATGTCGCGGCCAGGAAGGCAATGGTCTTGCCGGTTCCTGTCTGGGCCTGACCGGCGAGGTCATGACCTTCTACCAGCAGTGGCAGAGACAGTGCCTGGATGGGCGTGCAATAGTGAAATCCCTTTGATTCCAGACCAGCCAGAACTTCGGGTTCGAGGCCCATTTGGGCGAATTTGTCGGTCGTTAAGTGTGTTTTGCTCATGGCGGTAGGTTATCAGGTTAGGCTTGCAATAATAAACAGGATCATTTCAAATAGGGCAACTATTGCCTTTGTTGATATGTCAATAAAGCCTTAATTACTGACTGGAGTTGGAGATGAGTGACAAGATTGTTCAGCTGAGCGATGCCAGCTTCGAGGCAGATGTAATCAAAGCCGATGGCGCCGTTCTGGTCGACTTCTGGGCCGAGTGGTGTGGTCCGTGCAAGATGATTGCCCCGATCCTGGAAGAAGTTGCCCAAGAGTACGAAGGTCGCGTGACCGTAGCCAAACTGAACATCGACCATAACTCTGATACTCCGCCCAAGTACGGCATTCGTGGTATCCCGACCCTCTTGCTGTTCAAGAATGGCGAAGTGGCAGCGACCAAGGTCGGTGCACTGTCCAAGACTCAGCTGAAAGAGTTCCTGGACGGCAACCTGTAATAATTAAAGAGGAGCGCATTGCAATAATGCGCTCCTTGTGTTTTATCACCTAGACGCTCATCCCGATTGGTGCTAGTTTATCGCTCGTTTGCTAACCTTTTTGCCTGACTCTTTGCTAACCACAGCCTGGCAATCAAATCCGATCAGCATCAATCCAGCAGACTGTCTCCTCATTTCAATCCTTGCTTACAGACTTTCACCACTATGAATCTGACTGAATTAAAGAACACTCCTGTGTCCGAGCTGGTCAAGCTTGGCGAATCCATGGGGTTGGAAAATCTGGCTCGGGCGCACAAGAAAGATATTATTTTTGCAATCCTCAAGGCGCACGCCAAGGGTGGTGAAGATATCTTTGGCGACGGTGTGCTGGAAATCCTGACCGATGGTTTCGGCTTCCTGCGCAGTGCAGACGGCTCCTATCTGGCAGGCCCTGACGATATCTACGTCTCCCCGAGCCAGATCCGCCGCTTCAACCTGCGTACCGGCGATACCATCTCCGGCAAGATCCGGCCACCGAAAGAGGGCGAACGCTACTTCGCACTGCTCAAGGTCAATGAGGTCAACTACGACCGCCCGGAAAACTCCCGCAACAAGATCCTGTTTGAAAACCTTACCCCCCTGCATGCCAACGAACGTCTGCGTATGGAACGGGGTAATGGCTCTACCGAAGATATCACCGCCCGTGTACTGGACCTGGCTTCCCCCATCGGTAAAGGCCAGCGTGGCCTGATCGTGGCGCCGCCCAAGGCCGGTAAGACCATGCTGCTGCAGAACATCGCCCAGAGCATCGCCTACAACCACCCGGACTGTGAACTGATCGTTCTGCTGATCGACGAGCGTCCGGAAGAAGTGACCGAGATGCAGCGCATGGTAAAAGGTGAAGTGATCGCTTCCACCTTTGACGAGCCTGCTTCCCGTCACGTTCAGGTTGCCGAAATGGTGATCGAGAAGGCCAAGCGCCTGGTCGAGCACAAGAAAGACGTGGTGATCCTGCTGGACTCCATCACCCGTCTTGCTCGCGCCTACAACACCGTTATCCCGTCATCCGGCAAGGTACTGACCGGTGGTGTGGACGCCAACGCCCTGCACCGTCCGAAGCGCTTCTTCGGCGCCGCGCGTAATGTTGAGGAGGGCGGCAGCCTGACCATCATCGCTACCGCGCTGATCGATACCGGTTCCAAAATGGACGAGGTTATCTACGAAGAGTTCAAGGGTACCGGCAACATGGAACTGCATCTCTCGCGCAAGATTGCCGAGAAGCGCGTCTACCCGGCTATCGACATCACCCGCTCAGGCACCCGTAAAGAAGAGCTGCTCACCTCAGGTGACGAGCTGCAGAAGATGTGGATCCTGCGCAAGATTGTCCACCCGATGGGCGAGATCGACGGTATCGAATTCCTCATCGACAAGCTGGCGATGACCAAGACCAACGACGAGTTCTTTGACGCCATGCGGCGCCAGCAGAAGTAAGTCCGGTCAGAAAATGACGAAACCGCGGCCCTGGTCGCGGTTTTTGTTTATCTGTTTTCCGGTCGCCCTAGTAGTATGAGATCCCGATGTCACATGGATGGAGACGTCATGAAGCCTGTTTTCTGGTTATTGCTGGGGTTGCTGAGTGCAATGCCAGCCTGCGCGCAAAGTGCTCCGATCGCGGTGGCAGCCGAGACGTTGCAGACTCACCAGCGCTATCTGGCGGGCCGTCTGCAGGAGGGGCAATTTGCAGCCATCGACTCTCTGCTGGCGACCCTGAGTCGCGAGCGGCGGGAGTTCCTGCTGTTGCAGCTGCTGCGGGATATTCCCGCTACCTCCCCTGCATCCCCTGCGTTGCAACAGTGGGTCGAGGCTCAGGCCGACAAGGCACCCGAGTGGCTCATGGAGCAGCAGGTCGACGGTTTTCTGGTGCAGCAACCTGTCTATGATTTTGCCGCGCAGGCCCGTCAGTTGCTGGGGGAGTGGCAGCTGCAATCACTGATGCAGCGCTATCGGCAGCAGCTTGCCCAGGGCAGCTTCCAGCTAAAGTCCATCTACTACAGCAGTAACCCCGATCTCGCCATGCAGCAGCAAGCCCTGTTGCTAGCCCTCGACACCTTGGCGCAACCGATCTGGATGCGGGAGGCGCAAGCGCTGGCCAGCCAGAATATCTATCTGCCCGACAATCACCTGTTGTTCCATCTGTTGCAGCGCACCGGCGAACCGGCGCTCTATAGCATGCTGTGGCGGCGGCCGGCAGATCAGGACGCGCTGCGCGCACTCTCCACCATTAACCGCTTTCATCACGGCAGTGCCGCAAGTGATCTGCTGATTGCCGCCAGTGGCAACGAGGGGTTGAAGGGAGCCGCCCTGCGGCAGCTGAGCGCACTCTCCCCCTTGCCGCCGCAAGCCCAGAAATACCTGCTGGCGGAACTCTCCAACCGTCAATACGGGGCGCTGGTGGCCGGTCTGTTGATGGAGGTGGACGAGCCCCAGCTGCTCTCTGCACTGGCCAGACGCCTCGGCCATCGTGACGTGCCACCCATTGCACCGAGTCTGCTACCCGATTCGGGTACACCCGATGGGCAGCCAGGGTTATAATGCGTGACCTCCTGAACCCGGTTGGGAACTTGCATGAAATACAAGGATTTGCGTGATTTCATCGCGCAGCTGGAACAAAACGGACAACTCAAGCGCATCACCCGCGAGATAGATCCCTATCTGGAGATGACCGAGATCAGCGATCGCACCCTGCGTGCGGGTGGCCCGGCTCTGCTGTTCGAAAATCCCAAAGGCTACACCATGCCGGTGCTGACCAACCTGTTCGGTACCCCTGATCGGGTTGCCATGGGCATGGGGCAGCCCGATGTGGGCGCCCTGCGTCAGGTCGGGGTCTGGCTCTCCTATCTCAAGGAGCCCGAGCCGCCCAAGGGATTCAAGGAGCTGATGGAGAAGCTGCCGATCTTCAAGCAGGTGCTCAACATGCCGACCAAGCGCCTTTCTTCCGCCCCCTGCCAGCAGGTGGTGCAGGAGGGAGATGCGGTCGATCTCGACCAGATCCCGATCCAGCACTGCTGGCCCGGCGATGTGGCGCCGCTGGTCACCTGGGGCCTCACCATCACCCGTGGCCCCTACAAGAAGCGGCAGAACCTCGGCATCTATCGCCAGCAGAAGATCGCCAAGAACAAGCTGATCATGCGCTGGCTCGATCATCGTGGCGGTGCCATCGATTTTCGCGAGTGGCAGGAGGCCCATCCCGGTGAGCGATTCCCGGTGGTGGTGGCACTCGGTGCCGATCCGGCGACCATCCTCGGCGCGGTGACGCCGGTGCCGGATACTCTCTCCGAATATGCCTTTGCCGGTCTGCTGCGCGGCAGCCGTACCGAAGTGATCAAGGCCATCAGCTGCGATTTGGAGGTGCCCGCCAGCGCCGAGATCGTGCTGGAAGGCTATCTTGAGCCGGGTGAGATGGCGCCGGAAGGCCCTTATGGCGACCACACCGGCTACTACAACGAGGTGGACGAGTTCCCGGTCTTCACCATCACCCACATCACCAAGCGGCGCGATGCCATCTATCACAGCACCTACACCGGCCGTCCGCCCGATGAACCGGCGGTGCTGGGTCTGGCGCTGAACGAGGTGTTCGTGCCGCTGCTGCAGAAGCAGTTCCCCGAGATTGTGGACTTCTATCTGCCGCCGGAGGGGTGCTCCTACCGGATGGCGGTGGTGACCATCAAGAAACGCTACCCGGGCCATGCCAAGCGGGTGATGCTGGGGGTCTGGTCCTTCCTGCGCCAGTTCATGTACACCAAGTTCGTGGTGGTGTGTGACGATGACGTCAACGCTCGCGACTGGAAGGATGTGATCTGGGCCATCACCACCCGGATGGACCCGGCACGGGACACCACCTTGATCGAGCACACCCCGATCGACTATCTGGACTTCGCCTCGCCGGTCTCCGGCCTCGGCTCCAAAATGGGGCTGGATGCCACCAACAAGTGGCCGGGCGAGACCAATCGGGAGTGGGGTCAGCCCATAGTGCAGGATGAGACAGTGAAGCAGAAGATCGATGCCATCTGGGATGAGTTGAATATCCTCGGTTGAGGCGAAAATGGCCCGTTTGCTGCAAAAATGGATGAGATCCGCAGCGATTTGGGTATCCTCGACGAATGGGGCCAGCAGTGCTGGTCATCACCTGACAGTGAAACAATGAGCGAAGCGGGTCGAGCGAACCCGCCACAAGGACAAGAATGCAACGTATCAAATGCCGCGTAGAGGAACTGCGCGAATATGTCGACACCATCTGGCATGTGGCCCTGACGCCGCAGCAAGAGGTCAGCTTCAAGCCGGGCCAGTATCTGCTGGTGGTGATGAGCGATTCGGACAAGCGTCCCTTCTCCATCGCCAACTCGCCGACCCGCCCGGGCGTGCTGGAGCTGCAAATCGGCGCCACTCCCGAGAACGCCTACGCCGGTCAGGTGCTGGCCCGCATGCGCGAGCAGGGGGAGATCGAGGTCGAATTGCCGGCTGGCAAGGCGTTCCTGCGCGATGAATCCCCCCGTCCGCTGATCCTGATGGCGGGCGGCACCGGTTTCTCTTACGCCCGCTCCATTCTGGAGTACCTGATCGACACGGGCAGCAAGCGTCCGGTGTTCTTCTACTGGGGGGTGCGTCAGGCGCACTGGCTCTATGAGCTGGAGCAGATGCAGCAGTGGGAGCGTGACTACGCGCCGCTCACCTTCATCCCGGTGGTACAGGAGCCAGAGAGTGACTGGAGTGGCCGTACCGGTCTGGTGCACAAGGCGATCATGGATGATTTCGTCAGTCTCCACGACTACGACATCTATGTCGCCGGCCGTTTCGAGATGGCGGGTGCCGCGCGGGAGGAGTTCAAGATCCTCGGCGCCGAGCCGGAGCGCATCTTTGGTGACGCCTACGAATTTATCTGACGGGATCCCCGTCTGGATGACGCAGCCCCCGGTTTTGCCGGGGGCTTTTTTTTGTGGCTGCCGCAGTACCGGATCGCCCAGAATGGTTGGATTATCGCGGCGTTATCCCATTATTTTTCAATATTTTGACTATGAATGGCTACTAATCAAACGTAGCTGATGGCATCTTTGTGAGAGATTGACAAGAGCATCCATAGAGCAAGCACAAGGAGGCGCAGTGTTGAGTGAAGAGGGCAGGGCATCTGCGGAGGATGACAGGGGAGAGACCGGCTCTGTCGAGCGGGTCGCAACACTGATCCCGTCCCCTCATGGCGGTGAAATGGCCCGTTTGCAGGCAGAGATCGCCGCTTTGCAGCATGAAAACGGCCTGTTGCAGGAGAAGCTCAATGCCGCCCTCGATGGCACCGGCATCTGTCTCTGGCAGGGCACCATTCCCACCGGCGAGCTGCGGGTATTCAACCTGCAGAACTTTCAGGCCGGTGACATGGCCCCTCATTTCGATCAGTGGAGCGCCAAGCTCCATCCCGACGATCGCGCCCATGCCATGGGCAGCTACTTTGCCCATCTTGAGGGGAAAACCCCCTTCTATGAAGCCGAATACCGCACCATCAACCCGCAAGGCGAGGTCACCTGGCTGTGGGATAGGGGACGGGTCGTCGATCGGGATGGCGATGGCAAGCCGCTGCGGATCATGGGTTCCCATATCGATATCACCCAGCGCAAAGCCTATGAACAGAGGCTGGCCGAGCGAGCCAACAGCGATGCCCTGACCGGCCTGCTCAACCGGCAGGGGTTTGGCAAGGCGTTTGCTCAGCAGCAACATGACGGAGCAGGAGCGCTGCTCTTTATCGATCTGGATGATTTCAAGGGGATCAATGACCAGCTGGGCCACGCCTGCGGCGATCTGGTGTTGCAGCAGATGGCGGACTGGCTGCGCCTTATTATGCCTGGCTCGGCGCTATGTGGCCGTTACGGCGGCGACGAGTTTGTAGTGCATCTGCACCGGGATGTGTCGAGCCATGGCCTGGCGCAACTGGCTGACGCCCTGATCAGCCGGATGCACGGCTATGTGCCCAAACCCGGTTGCCCGCAACGGGTGGGGCTGAGTATCGGCATCGCCCTGTGGGAGGAGGAGCCATTGAGCTTCCGACAGGCGCTGGAGGTGGCCGACAGGGCCATGTATGAGGCCAAGGCGCGCGGCAAGCGAGCCTGGTATCTGCTTCAGGTGTGATGTTTTTTACAGGTTCAATACAAAGCAAAAACCCCAGCCGAGCTGGGGTTTTCGTTATTCGCCTTTGGCGCCGAGCTGCTGCTCGAGCTGAGCCAGCTTGCTTTCGAGGGCGGCCAGTTTTTCACGGGTACGCAGCAGCACCTTGGTCTGCACGTCGAACTCTTCGCGGCTGACCAGATCCAGCTTGCCCAACTGGGCTTGCAGTACCTGACGCATCTTCTTCTCGGCCTCTTCACCCATGCTGCGAATGCCGGGCGGCAGGGAGTTGTGCACCTGCTTGGCGATCTCTTCCAGTTTCTTCGGGTCGATCATGATGTCCTCCTTAAGCGTTGGCGGACATTCTACCGACAATTACCTCACTTTGCCGAGATCGCGGCGGCTTTTTACCATTTGTGCTGGCAAGCAAACGCCGCCCTTCGGGGCGGCGTTCTCGTTTCTGCAACTGCTGAAAAATCAGGTCGGCTGGTGGTTGCGATCCAGCCAGCCTTGCAGCAGGCCGACCAGCAGGCCGGTCAGGTGGGCGATGTTGGCGGTGCTGGTGCCGAGCATGTCGAAGAAGCCGAGCACCATCCAGAACAGCATAAAGCCCATCAGCGCCGGCGGCAGAGTCAGGCCGCAGGCCGGTTGCAGCTTGCTGCGCAGCCAGCAGTAGCCGAGCAGGGCATAGACCACGCCGGAGAGGCCGCCAAACAGCGGGCCGCTGGCAAAGAACTCGGCGATATTGGGCAGGGCGGCGCCCACCAGCAGCAGGATCAGCAACTTGCCGCTGCCAAGGCGCTGCTCGATCTGGCCGCCGAGATACCACCACCAGAGCAAGTTGAACACCAGATGGAGCACCGAGAAGTGGATCAGGGCGGGGGTGAAATAACGCCATGCCTGCCAGTCGGTGAACTGGGCAAGCGTCGGGTGGAATGCCAGTTCATCGTAGATTGGCAGGCCGATGGCCTCGATCCCGTAGATGGCGAGACAGGCGATGATGGCCACCAGCGTCAGTGGCCCCGCCTGATGGAGGAAATCTGTGATGGGATCCGTCATCCCCTTGCTGTAGTCGATACGGGCATCGGCGCGGCCGGATTGCCAGGAGGCTTCCATATAGCGCGGGTGGGCCGGCTCGGCCAGAAAGCGCTTCACCTCCAGCTGGGCCTGCGCGAGGCGCTGCTCGTCCGCCAGCCAGATGGTGACCCCCAGCTCGGACTGGGTCAGCTCGCAGGAGATCCCCAAGGTCGCCAGATAGTCCACCAGCGCCTGCGCCATGCGGGCGTTGTCGAGCACCAGCAGCTGAATCATGCCTCGCCTGCCTCGATGGGAAACTCCCGGCGCCACGCTTCGAAACCGCCATCCAGACTGTAGACCTCGTCATAACCCTGTTGCAGCAGGTATTGGGCCGCCCCTTGACTGCTGTTGCCGTGATAGCACATCACGATGACCGGGGTATCGAAATCCACTTCGTTCATAAAGCGCACCAGGGTGCCGTTGGTGAGGTGGAAGGCGCCGACCGCGTGGGCCGCTTCAAAGGATTGCGGGTCGCGAATATCCACCAGACGGGCTTCACCCGCGCTCAGTTTCTGGTGGGCATCATGGGCACTGATATGGGCAAACTGGTCCATCGGGATGTCCTGCGAATAGGTTGATTACGGGCCAGTGTACCGCAAGCTTGGGCGCAAACTAACCCCACAAAAGATAAGGGAGCCTGCGGCTCCCTTGTCGATATGGCATGCTGGTCAGTGGGTTAACCGCCCAGATAGGCCTGCCGCACCGCCGGGTTGGCCAGCAGGGCGGCTCCTGTGTCTTGCAGCACCACGTGGCCGTTCTCCAGCACATAGCCGCGGTCGGCCAGCTTGAGCGCTTGGTTGGCGTTCTGCTCCACCAGAAAGATGGTCATCCCCTTTTGCCGCAACTGTTCGATGGTGTCGAAGATCTGCTGGATGACGATGGGGGCCAGCCCCAGCGAGGGTTCATCCAGCAGCAGCAGGCGCGGTTTGCTCATCAGGGCGCGGCCGATGGCCAGCATCTGCTGCTCGCCGCCAGACATGGTGCCCGCCCGTTGTTGCAGGCGCTCGTGCAGGCGCGGGAACAAGGTAAACACCTGATCCAGCAGGCCATGCTGCTCGGCCTTGTCGACGAAGAAGGCGCCCATCAGCAGGTTCTCCTCCACCGTCAGGCGGGCGAAGATGCGACGCCCCTCCGGCACCACGGCGATATCCTTGCGCATGATCCGGGCGGTGGTGAGGGAGCTGATCTGTTCCCCCTCAAACCAGATGGAGCCGCTGCTGGGCTTGGGTTCGCCGCAGAGGGTCATCAGCAGGGTGGTTTTGCCGGCGCCGTTGGCACCGATCAGGGTGACGATTTCCCCCTCTTTCACCTCGACGCTGACATCGTGCAGTGCCTGAATTTTGCCGTAGTGGGTCGATACGTTGCGAAGTTCTAACATCTTTTTGTCCTTACGACTCGCCCAGATAGGCCTTGATCACTGCCGGGTTGTTACGGATCTCATCCGGCTTGCCATGGGCCAGCGGGGTGCCCTGGCTGACCACGAAGATACGGTTGGAGATGCCCATCACCAGCTTCATATCGTGTTCGATCAGCAGCACCGAGACCCCGAATTCGTCCCGCAGGCTCATGATGAGCTCATCCAGCTCGTCGGTCTCCTTCGGGTTGAGGCCGGCAGCCGGTTCGTCCAGCATCAGCAGCTCGGGACGGGTCGCCATGCAGCGGGCGATCTCGAGGCGGCGCTGCTGACCGTAGGCCAGATTACCGGCGGCGCGGTTGGCGAGATCCTTGAGGCCCACTTTATCCAGCCAGAAGGCGGCCCGCTCCAGCCCCTCCTGCTCCGCCCGGCGGAAGGCCGGGGTCTTGAACAGACCGGCGATAAAGCTGGTGTTGAGGTGCTGGTGCTGGGCAACCAGCAGGTTCTCCACCGCCGTCATCTCCTTGAACAGCCGCACGTGCTGGAAGGTACGCACAATCCCCTTGCGGGCGATGAGGTGGCCGGGCAGCCCCTGGATCTCCTCACCCTTGTAGCGGATGGTGCCGCCGCTCGGGCTGTAGAAGCCGGTCAGGCAGTTGAAGATGGTGGTCTTGCCTGCGCCGTTGGGGCCGATGATGGAGATCACCTCGCCCTTGTCGATATCCAGTTTTACTCCGTTGACGGCCAGCAGGCCCCCGAAGCGCATCGACAAATCAGAGACTTCCATTAACTTCTGATGTGTACTCATTTCTTCAACTCCAGATGCGGACGGGTCATCGGTAGCAATCCTTGTGGCCGCCAGATCATCATGAACACCATCAAGAGGCCGAACATCAGCATGCGGTACTCGTTGAATTCGCGGGCCAGCTCCGGCAGCACCGTCATCACGATGGCAGCCAGCACCACCCCGATCTGGGAGCCCATGCCACCCAGCACCACAATGGCGAGCACGATGGCCGACTCGATAAAGACGAAGGATTCCGGGCTGATAAAGCCCTGCCGTGAGGCAAAAAAGCTGCCGGCAAAGCCCGCGAAGGTAGCGCCTATGGTGAAGGCGGTCAGCTTGATGATGGTGGGGTTGAGCCCCAGCGATTTGCAGGCGATCTCGTCTTCCCGCAGCGCTTCCCAGGCGCGGCCCAGTGGCATCCGCAGCAGGCGGTTGATGACGAACAGGGTCACCACCACCAACACCAGCGCCATCAGGTAGAGGAAGATCACCTTGTGGTTGGCGTTGTAGGTAATGCCGAAGAAGTTATGGAAGGTATCAAAGCCCCCATCCTTGACGGTGCGGTTGAACTCCAGCCCCCCCAGCGTCGGCTTGGGGATGCCGGAGATGCCGTTCGGGCCGCCGGTCAGGGTGGTCATGTTGTTGAGCAGGATGCGGATGATCTCGCCAAAACCCAGGGTGACGATGGCCAGATAGTCCCCCCGCAGCCGCAGCACCGGGAAACCGAGCAGGAAGCCGAAGGTAGCGGCCATCAGCCCGGCGATGGGCAGGCACTCCCAGAAGCTCAGCCCGAAGTAGGTGTTGAGCAGGGCATAGCTGTAGGCACCGACCGCGTAGAAGCCGACATAGCCGAGATCGAGCAGGCCGGCGAGGCCGACCACCACGTTCAGCCCCAGCCCCAGCATGATGTAAATCAGGGTGAGGGTGGCGAGATCGATGGCGCCGCGAGAGGCCATAAAGGGCCAGCTCACTGCGAACAGCAGCACCAGCACGGCGGTGAGGTTATAGAGCTTGGGCGCCTCTTCCGGGCTCGGCAGCACCAGCTTGGTGAAGCCGACCGAGAAGCCGCTGATGGAGGCCTGAAACAGCTTGGCAATCTGGCCGCGCAGCATCTGGAACCAGAAAACGAGGGTGGCTCCCCCCAGCAGCCAGGCCAGCGACACATCGAGGCGGCTCACTACCTGCAGGCTGGAGCCATCGGTCTCCAGCTTGAAGCCGAGCAGCCAGAAAGAGAGCACCAGCAGCACCAGGCTGGCGATA
>NZ_JBQBCZ010000004.1:0-27516 GCF_051920345.1 Aeromonas sp. 102P
GGTTCTAGCGGATCACCTTCGTTTGAGTAGAAGAAAAAACGATAGCCATTGATCCGCAAAATCACTGGCATGAGGTCTCTCCATCAAGACCAAGTTTTCTCTCTACATCCTCCAGCGAAAATAGTTTTTCTTCTCCTTTTCGAACTCTCTCCATGATCTTTTCGACCTTGAGGAGTTCATCGGAAAACAGCCCTCGTTCTTCAACCATACGGTTAAGTTCTTGGATGGCCTCATGGTTATCACGCTTCCAACGGTCGGCCTCTGCGTTTTTCCGCTGGCCCAACTGATTGAACTTCGCTGCCATCTCTTTTTCCGGCACAAAGTCACCCACATTGGCCTCACTCAACGCAGCCTCAACCTCTAAGTTCTGCCAAGCCTCTTGGTCAAAATCACCTTGCATCTCTTGGTTCTCGTTTACCACGGTGGAGTATCATCAACCAGCGCCCGGTTCTTCCGTGCAGCTTTGGTTTCCGCTTTGAGCTGATTGATCTTCGCTTCAGCCTGCTCCGGCGGCAAAGTCTTCCGCCATTCAGCCCGCTGTGCGCTTCGTTCTGCCTTGGCTGCTCTTCGTTGCTTTTTCTCTGCCTGATCGGCCTTGTGCTGCGCCTTCTTGCTCTGTGGCTTATTTGGACCTGGCAAGGTTTTCCCTGTTTTCTCTGCGTGACGCTTTAATGCCGCAGCCTTGCGCTCTTCAAAGGTCAACGCCTTATCGATCAACCGCCCCCTTTGTATTGCCTCGCCCACCGCTTGCCCTGCAAGTTCAGGAGCGACGTCTACAACGTCCAGTTTTGCTCTTGGGGTAGGTCTGTTCTTCTTCTGCCGAGCCTGCTGCAACCGAGTAATTTCGCTCATCTCATCAGCAGGGTTGCGGAGGAGATCCAGCCCTGTAGCTCGCTTGTCTGCCTTGGCGTTTTTAGCAGCTTTTTCCCAGTTCAAACCACCCATCACACCTCCCTGACCTAAATAAACCCGGCTTCGCGCTGGTGACGCAGAGCCAAGATCACTACGGTTTCACCCTCTAGGCGGTAACGCGCTAGATAGCCACTGTCCCCAAAGGGGATCACCCATTCGCGGAACACCTCCGGGAGCCCTTCAATAGGACGACCCATCGCGGGTTGTTGCCCGAGCTGGGTAAGCGCCGAACGGATGGTTTGGGCTGCTCGCTGTGCAACAACCGGGCTCTTACTGTGCAAGAACTCGCGCAGCCGCTTAAGGTCACGCAGAGCAGCCGGAGAGAGGATCACTTGTGGCATGCAGGTGCACCACCTTCAATCTCGGTACCCCAACCAGCCAACCACTGATCGGCCTCCTCAAGAGAGACATGCAAACCAGTCTCCTGAAACTCCTGCCAAGCATCGAGGGTATCGCGGCGGAACGCCTCCTTGCGCTCTTCACGCTCAACATACTGGGTGATGGCTTCGCGCATCATCCAGTGCGCTGAACGGTCGCGGGCAGCAGCTAGCTGCTTGATCCGGCTTTGGGTATCGCTATCAAGTTTGATAGACATGGGTTTGGTAGCTGCGGACATAAGACCTCACTGTTAGCCAAAGGTATTACCTAGCGATACCTAAATTTACCACGCAATCTAAGCGCCGTCACAACCCGATTGCAGTACTGCAATGTCGCCCCCGAACTGGGGCGACTAGCGCAGTCTGTCGCCACTGGCTCGGGGGCCGCCAAGCGGAGCGCGGCAGAACGGGCTAGACCTTCATCCACCGCAGCAGCAGGGCCAACAACGCTATCCATGCCGCCACACCCCAAGAAGGGGTTGTAAGCCGGAACCCCAGAAATTTCCGTCACCCAAGATCAAGCCCCGCCACGAGAGCATCGAGGTCGATCATCTTGCCATCGCTCTGGAAGGTGTAGTGCCCGTTCAGCAGGATGTGCCGCCATGCCGCTGGCGATATCTGGGTGATGAGCGCGAGTACCTTGGCATTGGCGCTCGCCTCGTACTTCATCAGCAGCCGCGACAGGATGGCCGAGTTGTAGTAGATGACCGCGCTGGCGATCAGCCTTGCGCACTGGTTGCTGATTTCGATCTCGATGTCGGTGCGCCCGGTCAGCTCCTTCTTGCCGCCAACTTGGGCAATGGCCCCGCGTAGCTGGTGGTAGGACTCGATCCGATTCTGTGAGCGGTGCACATTGCGCTCCAGTTGTGGATCGCGCAGGTAGCGCAACGTATAGATGCTGCGGATGAGCTTGTCGAACTCGAACACCGCCCGCCGCGTCGGGTTCGACGTGGTGTAGGTGCACAGCTTGCGGATCAGCGCGCCCTGCGTCATCTCCTTCAGCCCGAGCGTAGCCACGATCTGGTCGAGGTTTGGCTTTTCGCTGACGATGAGTTGCCGGTCGACTTGGCCGATCGGCTGGATCAGGCACTTCTCGTACAGCGCCGGATCGTCGGCGCAATACAGTTCCTGCAACTGGCCTTCCATGTCGGTAAAGCGCGGCTCGAAGCGCAGGCCGAACCAATGCAGGATGGCGAAGTTGGCTTTGTTGACGCTGTGCATATCGCCGGTGATCGCAGTCGGCACGATGTCCGACGTGTTGCGATACCAGATGTCGAACACGTGATGGGCCTCGTAGTCGTGCGCGCCGATCAGGTAGCCGTTGAGCGGCACATGGTTGCACAGCAGCGTGTAGGCAACCACGCCCTTGCCGCGCCCGAAATACTTTCGGGAGTAGCGTGCCTTCACGGTCGGGCGCTCGACACCGAATTTCTGACCATCGACGGCACCGTACAGCACATCGAGGTCGAACGAGTAGTGAGGGAATATTGGTAGCGCGGCGATGGCGTTGCTGATGCCGTCGTTGGCCGCGTGCAGCGTTGCGTGGCGCAGGTACTGCTGGTAGGTGCTCTCCAGCACGTGATACGGGATGTCGCTGGTGCGCGCCATGACCTGATTGCCGTGGTTCATCGCCTGCGCGATGATGACCGCCATCAGGCTGTCTGCGTCGGCGACCTTCTTCGCATAGCGCGGCTGCAAGGGCGTCAGCACCGACAGGAACTGGCACTGGGCGTTGACGAAGCGGAACACGTCGGCCACGTCGCAGAACGGCAATTGCTCGTAGAACACCTTCTCGCGCGCCTTCGGGTTCTCACCCTTGGGCTTGCGCCAGGTCAGCTTCTGCGTGTCCTTGTTGTATTCCAAGTGCGTCAGCTTGCCCTGCTTTAGTTCGCGATTGAAGGCCAGCCATTGCGTGTGCAGCTCAGCCCCTAGCGCATCGAGCTGGGAATTGACCGGCTGCCGCAGGAATGGGATGTCCATCTGAGCGAGCACGTCGGCCTTCTCGTCCATCGAAACCAACTCGTCGGAGAAATGTCGGTGCTGCAAGCTGTCGTCGAGATAGAGTTCTCCCGACTGAAAGCGCTTCCTGACCTGGCGGTACAGCCAGAACTCGTAGCGGTCGGCGTGCAGGCCCGTTGGCTTGCCATCGGCATCGAATGTCAGCAGGTACGACCGCAAGCGTTTCGGCAGTGTGGCCGCTGGACATTCGGCGAGCGGCCGTTGCGACAGGCGCTGCTGTTTGGCGAACACGCCCTTAGTCCAGGCCAGCGCTGCGAGCCACGGGCTGTCCGGATCAGTGCTGGCGAAGTCAAGCGCGACGTACAGCGGCCGTAAATGGCGGCGAATGCGCTCGGCCAGGATGTCCACTGCCTGCCAGTGCAGCGACAGCTTGCTCACAGGCTTGACGCTCATGCGCTGCGCGGTGCTCTGCAACGCGTCCTTGGCCATGATTTTGTACGCGCGCTGGCGCACCTCACCGAACGGCGTCGGATCAGTCACGCTATCGTCGACGTACAGTGACAGTAGGCGGCCAACCTGCGGTGTGTCTTGCTGCCGGCGCGCCTGCTCGGCGACGAAGGACTGCTTCGCGCCCGCGCTGCTTTCGTCCTCCAGTTGTTTCATGTGGTATGCCATCGCATCGACCAGGTTGTCGGAGAACTGCCGGTAGCGCACCCAGGCATAGCACAGCAGATAGAGGTGGGTCTGATCGGCCTTCAGGTAGCGCAGGTCGTGGATGGTGTAGAAGTTCGCCAGGCTCGCGTAGTAAAGCAGATTTTGCTGCGAGATGCCGAGCTTGGGCAGCAGCGCCTTGGCGATGCTATGCAGCGGTTCCAGCGTGGCGCGCTTTTCCCGTTCGCGGGCCATCTGCCGCCAGCCGAAGTCCTTGGCGTCCTGCTTGAGCGCTGCCAGTTGCGAAAGGGTGTCATCTCGTACCAGGAGCTGGCCAAGCGCAGTCTTGGCCGGTTCGTCCAACACCTCCGCCAGCAGGCCACCCAAGCGCCGACGTTCGGCGGACAGGGCTTCGCTGACCAGCGCTTGCAGGGTGGTGTAGCCCGGCCGGATGATCTTGTGCTCATTGAGCCAGACGATCAGTTCAGCGGCGATGAACCCCGGCATCACGTCGCGCCGCACGGTCTGGGCGGCCTGTTGCGCGAGCTGGGGCAGGAAACCGGCCACCCACGACCGGTAGCCGAACAACTCCGCGATCCGCTCGCGCTGGGCATAATGCTCGTGTTTGGTGATCGGCTTGTGCTCGAATGGCTCACTGTGGAAATACTGGCTCAGTACGAAGGCGCAATCGTCCACAACTTCGCTCCAGGCGAAGCGAAAGAAGGCGTGCTTGGCCTTGAAGTAACCGATCTGCAAGATGCAATAGACTTGGGCAGGAAGGCCGGGACGGCTGCTGGCAAACGCCAGTTCCGTTTCAGTCAACGCCAAGTATTCCAGCCGCTGGACGTCATCGAAATCTGGCAAACCGTACAGGGCTTCCTGCTCGGCGTCCGAGAGGACGGTGAGCAGCTTATTCTTGTTGCTCATCGGCAGCCTTTCCCGCGCCACGCCAGCCCACTCGCGCCAAGGTTTCGATCAAGGTGGTGCGCTTGACGCTGAAATTACGGCACACCGCTGCCTTAGACATGCCGCCATCGAGCGCGGCGACGATAGCATCCAGCTTCTCGCCGACGATGGCGGGTGGGCGTCCGCCGATCCGGCCACGTTTGCGGGCGGCGGTTAGTCCCGCGACGACGCGCTCCTGGATCAAGGCGCGCTCGTATTGTGCGAGGGCGCCGAACACCTGAAACAGGAACTCGCCCGATGGCGTCGTGGTGTCCAGGTTCTCCGTCAGCGAGCGGAACGCAACCTTATTATCCTTGAGCGAGGTCACGATACCGAGCAGATGCGACAGCGAGCGGCCGAGCCGGTCGAGCTTCCAAACTACCAGCACATCGCCGGATCGGACGAATTCGAGGGCCCGAGCCAAGCCTGCGCGGTCATCCTTTGCGCCAGAGGCTCGATCCTCGAACAGGTGCCGAGCATCGACGCCAGCGGCGAGCAGCGCATCACGTTGCAAGTCCGTGCTTTGGCGGTCGGAATCCGACGACACGCGCATGTAACCAACCAACATAGGCGGATAACCATCAAAAATAGGTTTCCGTATGGTAGTGCATGGCGACATGGTTTTCCGCACAATTTTGAGGCCATTCAGCGGGAGGTGCACACGACTGTTGAGGGTGTGTCGTAAAACAAGTGTTTTACGACACCACAAATGCGCCTTGCGTTAATGCAGTCGTTGTCGAATAATGATTGCATCGAATGCATTATTGCGAGGTGATTCTATGGCGATGCTGACAGTACGCAATTTGCCCGACGACGTGCACCGCGCATTACGGGTGCGGGCCGCACTACATGGGCATAGCACCGAAGCTGAGGTGCGGGAGATTCTGGCGGTAGCGGTCAAGCCAGAGTCACGTGTTCGCATGGGTGAAGCCCTCGCAGCACTGGGTCGTACAATCAGTCTGACAAACGAGGATTTCGAGGTATTCGACCAAGTGAGAGACAAGACGCCGGCCAAGCCGCTGGGGTTTGAATGATCGTCCTCGATACCAACGTTGTTTCCGAAGCGATGAAGCCCGAGCCGCACCCGGCCGTGCGAGCATGGTTGAACGATCAAGCCGCCGAAACACTGTACCTGACTAGCGTAACACTGGCCGAGCTGCTGTTTGGCATCGGTGCGCTTCCAGCCGGTAAACGCAAGGACATGCTGGCACAAACCCTTGACGGTCTGATGGGGCTGTTCAGGGATCGGGTATTACCATTCGATACCGATGCAGCACGACGCTTTGCCGAGTTAGCTGTGACAGCCAAGAACGGTGGGCGAGGATTCCCAACGCCTGATGGCTATATCGCCGCGATTGCGGCTTCGCGAGGGTTCATCGTGGCGTCAAGTGACACAGCACCTTATGAAGCTGCCACCGTGGCCGTCATCAATCCGTGGAAAGTATAAGAGCATCGGAAATGCTGCAATGCAATAGATACCCAGGGTTGGATGCCAATGAGATTATTCGTCTAACTTCGGCAATCGGCCAGCTGCGGACATAGCGACAGTGAAAAATCGTCAAGCTCGAACGACAGGTAACTGATCCCTAAGCCGCCATCAATCACTTTATTTGTCAGTCTCTTGGTCGGCCAAAGTGGTCAGTCACGGCAATAGCCGACAGCGTCCGCTCTCGCTCAAGAAGCAGCCTGTCACCGACTAAGAGGGTTGGCTCTACGTTTGAGTTCAGGGACGGCCCGTCGGTGTCCAACCACTGTTAGGCCATATCCGCTCGGATGTGCCTGCCCTACTCATCGTTACCGAACCTGCGCCGTAGTCCCTGAATGATTGATTGATAAGTATACATTCTAGAATGTATACTAAATGACTCTGCAACTCTTGGCACTAAATATGACAACCCCAAAAGGCCGACGGTGGACCCTCCTTGTGACCGTCGCAGCAGCGCTTCTTCTGCTTACCCTGGACAACTCGATCCTGTACACCGCGTTGCCCACTCTGACGCGTGACTTGGGGGCCAGCAGCCTGCAAGCGCTGTGGATCATCAACGCCTATCCACTGGTGATGGCCGGGATGCTGCTCAGCACCGGAACGCTTGGTGACCGCATCGGGCACCGGGAGATGTTTTTGGGCGGGCTGTGCGTGTTCGGCCTTGCGTCAATAATAGCCGCGTTCGCGCCAACTGCCTCCGTGCTGATTGGTGCGCGTGCGTTGCTGGCTGTGGGTGCGGCAGCCATGATGCCCTCCACGCTAGCTCTGATCTTCATCACTTTCAGGGATGAGCGCGAGAGGAATCTGGCGCTCGCCATATGGGGGTGCATGGCCATTGTCGGAAGCGCGCTCGGCCCCATCGTGGGTGGATTGTTGCTCAATCACTTCTGGTGGGGCTCGGTCTTCCTGCTCAACGTACCGGTGGTCATCGCTGCACTCGTCAGTGCATTGGTCGTGACGCCGCGAGTGAAGCCAGATACATCCAAACCATGGGATCTGATCTCTGCAGTGCAGGCCTTGTTTGCACTGTCCGGTCTGGTTGTCACCATCAAAGAGGTTGCCCATGCACCTTCTTCCTGGGCACTTGCCGGGACGGCTTTGGCCGTCACCGTTGTTGCGGGCATGCTCTTCGTCCGTCGCCAGGCGCGTCTTACTTACCCTCTGCTGGATTTCGCTATTTTTCGCAATTCAGCGCTTATGGCAGGTGTGTTGGCCTGTGCATCTGCCTTGTTCGGCGTTGCCGGTCTGCAACTGATCGTTACCCAGCGTTTTCAGCTTGTCGCAGGGTTTAGCCCTCTGGAGGCTGGACTGTTGGTGTCAGCCGTTGCACTAGGAGCACTGCCCAGCGTAGTGCTCGGTGGCGCATTTGTGCACCGGATCGGCTTGCTTGTGCTCATCGGTGGTGGTCTTGCGTTGGGTACTGTAGGTGTCTTCTTGACCAGCTTCGGCTTGCATGTCAGCCTGGGATGGGTCATTGCCGGCCTGGTAGTGACCGGGTTTGGACTGGGTTCGGTGATGTCAGTCGCCTCCAGCGCGGTCGTCGGTAATGCACCCTCTTCGAGAGCAGGCATGGCTTCTTCAGTCGAAGGCGTTTCCTATGAATTCGGCGCGTTGTTGGCGGTCGCACTGCTTGGCAGCTTGTTGGCGGGTCTTTATTCTTCTGGCGTGGTTTTGCCCGCAGGCGTCTCCGATAATGCGCGTGACAGCATGGACCAAGCGCTCGCGATAGCGGCCCAAAACGGCACAGATAGTGCCGCCCTCATTGCAGCCGCCTCCACAGCGTTTGATCGCAGTTTTGAGATTGTTATCGTTGTCATTGCCGCCGTACTGAGCATCAGCGCATTGGTGACGTCTGTCTTGCTCCGAAACCACGGACCGGGGTCGTCAGCCTTCAGCAGCGATTCACACTGAAAGAAAGAGAAGACCATGCGCCCCAGCAATCGCAGCAAAATTTTGGATGCCGCCGTACGCGTCATTCATCGTGACGGCTTGATCGGCGTCACCTTTGATTCCGTTGCGGCGGAGGCCAGCGTGACGCGGGGCGGAATGATGTACCACTTCCCTTCGCGGGAAGCGCTTGTTCAGGCAATCCACGAGCACTTGGCCGCGCAATGGGAGGCCAGCCTGGAATCAGTCGCAGGCAGACCGAAGTCAGAGGCAACACCCACAGAGCGGGCCATTGCGTATGCACGTACTAGCGCACGAAGCGCTAATCGCGCGGAATTGCTTTCTGCACTTCAATCGAGTGAAAGCACTGCGACAGCGGCTGCCTGGGACACGGTGCTTGAAGGCTGGGCTTCTCCAGCGCCGGAGCATCTCGACGACCAGGCCGTTCTTGATCGATTCATTGCGCGACTCGCAGCGGATGGACTCTGGGTATATGAGTCATTGACGGGGAAGAAATTGCCAGACCAGATCAGGGATGCTATTGCCGCGCAAATCGTGAGCGTCATTGAATCGGCTTCGCTCAGGGTATCGAACAAGTAATTCGGTAAATGCACCGTCCGTTTTGCGGCTCTGATTTTGAACACAGCAGCTTCCGCTTTGAGTCGATAGCGGCAGTCGTCGATTGTCACCGCGACAGGCCGCTTTGGCCGAGGTGCTGACGGATTACTGGTTCAGGTGAGCGGCTGGTTTAGGTTCAGAAACCTGCCGTAGCCCATGAAAATATCATCAGGCCGTTAAGGGCACCGAAGCGACGCTCGGGCTGCGACCAATATCAAGTGTCACTCTCTATCGCATTGCACAATATAAAATTCCATTAGCTTTCAATGCTCTATATTTCCCGTATTCTGAAACAACCCACTTGTTTGGAGTCAATAGCACGGATTAACTCAATGGCGGCTGGTGAAACGACTGTTAGGTCTACCCCTGCGAGCGGGTAATGCGACGGTGACGGAAATTTCTGGGGTTCCGGCTTACAACCCCAAGAAGGCCCCGCTAAAGCGCTGTAGAGCAGCCCAAGGCCCAACCAGTACGCAACCCAGTACAGCAGGGCTTTCGCCGCGAACAAGGCGGCCATTGCCGCCACGGTATGCCACAGCATCAGCCCCGGAAACCGATCACTCAATCGCACCTCAATCCACCTCCACGCCTGCATCGAGCAACCGTTGCCGCCATGTATCGGCGGACAACAGGGCATAGTGGGCCACCTGCTGGCGCAGGTATTCGGTATCAATGACGATCCAGCGGCTGCCGTCGTCATCGATCATCCAGTCGATGGTCGCATCGAGGAGGTCGATCAGCGGCTTTCCATCGGCCCATAGCCACGGTGAGCCTTTATAGATCGCCAGTTCGTACTCAACCGGGGGGAACTGGCGAATATGCGCCACCGTGTCAGGTGTACCCAACCGACCTGATTTCATACCCGATCTCCTTAATTATTGTCACTGTGACGATATATCACATGCTAAATCCACGATCTCGCCGCTGCTCTTTTCGCAGCTCCGCAGCCCTGTCGGCGATCAGCGCTGCGCCTTCTGAAAGGCGTTCAGCGCCTTGCTCAAGTCGTTGACACTGCTGTTCAAGCTCCCAAGCGCAGTCCCTGTGACTCTGTTCGAGTGCTCTACCCCGCTCTGCAACGTATCGAACGCTCTCTGTAGCTCGCTGCATAGCGTCCCGCAGCTCGCCAGCGCACTGGTGCAAGCGGTTTGCAACTCGCTCAAAGAGCGCGCCTGCTGCTGCAATTGCAGCTCCAACGCCGCCGTTTGCTGCTGGTGTGCCGTTTCTATCCGCTCCAGCCTGTCGAGCAGTATCCGCTCCAGTTCGGTCATTCAGTTCACCTCCACGGCCATCTTGCCGCTCTTCGTTTCGAACGGTTTCCCCATGCTGGGGGCGAGGATGTAGCCCTTGCCATCCTCGCCCTTGGCGTAACTCACCCCATTGGGGAGTTGGGCCAGCGTGGCTTTCGCGCTGCGGATCTCGCTGTTCAACCGTTGAACCTCGCTGCCCATCCAGCTCAATACCCCCCAGCTCCCCAGCCCGATCCCCACGGAGGTGCATACCCCGACCAGCAAGGCTTTGAGCCAAACGCTGGAGACCAGCTTGAGGGTGTTGGTCTCGCTCTGGGCCTGCTCCAAAACCTCCCTCAATGGAACGGTCGAATCGGTGATCTGTTGGGGCAAGCCCTCGATCCCTTTCTTGATAGCGCCCACGGTTGTATTCAGCTCGTCGCTCACACGCTTCTCTAAGTCTTTCTTGAGCTCGTCGAGCACCGCTTTCGCTAACTTCTCCACCTCGCCCAATTCCTGCTCTTGCCGCTGCTTGAGCCTCTCGCTCAAGCGTTCTTTCTGCTGTCCAAGACGCTCCATAGAGTTCCCCTTTTAACCGGATAGCTTTGGGATAGCCCTCCGGCTTGATGCTGGTGTAATCGGCCCCCGTGCGCGTGATTTCGCACCCGAGCGAGGTTTGTAGGTAGTCCCGCAGCTCCGCCGCATTGGAGATCACTCTCTGCTCGGCGGCTGCGAATAGGTGGTCGGTGATCTGTTTCTTGATGGCTGTCTTATCGCTCTTGTCCTTGAACGCCTCGAAGTCTGGCCGTAGCAACCGCGCCCGAAGCGGGTCGTCTGGCCGCGCCCAGCCCCTTTCGTGGTTGTGTTTATCCCTCACCGCATCGAAGGCTTTACGGTGACCAGGTGGGGCCGGGTTGAACGATTTGCCTGTGCCCAGGTGAACACGGGGGATCAGGATGTGGACGTGAACCCCGCCATCCGGTTCGTCGTGCTGGACCGCCGTCAGGTGGACGTCTTCCGGCTCCAACCCAGCAAACGCCACCGCCTCGAAGTCCGCCAAAACCGCCGTGATCTCGTCGGCGGTCGGGGCCTCTTCCGCCGCCCACGAGATCACGGCACTCCGGTATCGATGCTGGAACGGCAGCGAGTCGGCCACCGCCGCGAACAGCACCGGATCGCCCCGCAGTACCGTCACCCCTGCCCGTGGTTCACCTGTGTGATCGTGCGAGCCCATGAGGTAGGCCGAAGCACGGGCACCGCTGCCCGTACCGTGGGAGAGGAATTTAATGAGCATCGTCGCGCCCCTTGGCCGCAGGCTTGGGGGGCGGCGGCAACTGGGGCAGCAGGCGGCCCGCCTGTGCCTCGATGCTGCGCAGCAGGGCCAGCAACTCCACCAGTTGCACCGACGAGCCGGCCAACCGGCATTCGTTCAGGGCTCGGGCTATCTGGTTGAGGTTGTTGCTCATCCCGGCCAACTGGCGCATCAACACCGGATCGGCATCGTTGCTGGTATCGCGGACACGGACGGGACGGCGTTGGGGCGTCGGCAAATTCGTCTGCTGGTTGGCATCGACCGCCCCCCGGATCCAGTCCGATACGCTGAGCCCGGATGCTGTCGCACGCTCGCGCCATTCGGCTGCGGTCGGCTTGTCGATCCTGACGCTGACGGTGGTTATCTTTTGGGCCTTGGACACGCTGCCTCCGGCGGTGGGTTTAGGGGGATTGAAGGGGCATAGCCCCTCACCAGCCCCGTGTTACGTTGAGCCGCGAAGCAGGTGAAAACGTAATACGGGTCGGCTGGCTTAAACCAGTACAGCAAAAAAAAACAGGGGGGCGGCAACTTGCTATTTATCGTCACAGTGACACATAATCAATTACCGTTACAGTGACAGGAAATAGCTCCATGAAGGACGCCACAGATAAGGGAACTGGGGACATGTTTGGCATCAAGCGCGGACGGGGCAGGCCAAAAACCGGATCAGCCAAAACAGGGGCAGAACGACAAGCGGCCTACCGGGCAAAGCAGCAGGATAATAACGTTACTGTGACGATAAATAGGGCGCTGATGGAGGGGCTGGCCGCCCAAATGCAGGCGATCAGGGATGGGGGATCGGCGGTGGTGCTGACACAGGAGCAAGCCGGGGAAATCCTTCGGGCACTGCGAACAGCAGAAACCAAACAG
Organism: Aeromonas sp. 102P; assembly: GCF_051920345.1. Classification (NCBI taxonomy): domain Bacteria; kingdom Pseudomonadati; phylum Pseudomonadota; class Gammaproteobacteria; order Aeromonadales; family Aeromonadaceae; genus Aeromonas; species Aeromonas sp. 102P. The sequence continues at coordinate 12,244 of NZ_JBQBCZ010000004.1, forward strand.
CTCCGGGGATAAGACCTATTGCCCACAGGCCAAACACACGGCCTGATGGACAACCCTTCGGGATCGGCCTTACCCCCCTCGCCAAGATCCTCTCTCTAATGGCTCTCTAGGGAAAAAGAACGCCCTTTCGGGCGCTGTTATCTGATATAGGCTTTGTTTCGCGATCGCTATTTTGAAATCTTGGCGTACTTGCTAACGGTACTGGCCGAGATGTTGAGATCGTCGGCTATGGTGCTGTGCGGGTATCCGGCAGCCTTCATGCTCTGGATGGCCTCCCATAGTGCCCAGTTCGTGGACTTGGGCCTCCCCCCGCCCTTGGATACCTTGCCACCAATGCGCCCCCCCTTAGCCCCTCTGATGGCCTGAATCTCGGGGGTATGTGTCCGATCAACGTAATCCGCAAACGAGGTCGGGGTAAGGTGCCGCCAGATCCAACGGGCGATACTCTTGGCCGTGGCCTTGATCTCACTATGGGGCAACGGGCCACCTTGCTCACGCCCAAACGCATTAGCGCTCTCACAAGCGACACGGACAGCCTCAGCCCATGCTTCATAGCCATTGGGCCGCCAATACTCCCGCACCGCACTGTAGCCCCATTCCCGCACGCTATCGAACACCGTGACGTTACGCCCCAGTCCGCTAACCTCTTTGCCGCTGCGGCGGTTGTAGGCTGCTAAATCCGCATCTGGGCAGAACTCGGCGAGGTAGTCGAGGGAATAGGGCGCATGGTTATGCCATACCGTCCACCAATCGCTGTGTACGGGGTTTTTGGTGATCAACCCAACGTACCCCATGTCAGCGCCCAGCCGCTTCGCCAGAACATGCTCTATGGCCGCTAGATAGCGCAGTGGCTTTAACCTGGCTGCATTGGTTCGCGCCACTGGCGCGGCCAGCAGATAGCCAAGGTGGTAGTTGCCGTTTTCGGGGTTGATCGCGATCCAATGCGGCGCAGGCAAGCCACGCTCTCGCCACTCTTGATGCCCTTCTCGCCGCTGCTCATAGGGCTTTCTGTCCACATCAAACACAATACAGGAGACATACGGCGGTGGGTTATGCTGAATGTGACGGAAGGCCAGCGCAGTTGCCTGCGGGCGGATATGCAGACCCAACGCCGGATCGTCGGTGCAGTAGGGGCGAAGAGGGAGCCGTTCGACGAACTCGGCGGCTTGAAGCGCTGGTTTTACCATCGAACACCGCGCTTATTGGCGGTGCAGTCTTGTGTGAGATCGGTCATGTGATATGCTTTCTCTGTTCTTAGTGAACGGCCCCGAATTACTGTTTCCTCCGCCAAGATGAAACGCAGTAGTTCGGGGTTTGTCTTTTCTGGACAGTACGTTAACGCAGTACCTACGCCTGAGCAACGTTAGTCGCTTCTAACTTTCTTTCACCTTTACCGACCCATCTTCCTCATCTGGCAGTTCTGGGGCTCGCTCGCTTATGGAAAGACACATCATCCCGATGTAATGGGCCAAATAGGGATCAACCTCTCCACCATCCAGCCAGCTATCAATGATGTTTGCAGCCTGATGGAGATCGTTCATATTCATGTGCCACTCTGGTGAGTCCACACCATAAATCTCTTCTAACGTCACCCTTCCCCCACCCTCAATTAAGCAGCTCGGTGTGGCCTGTGGGTTATATCACCTTGGCCCGCCAACAAACCTGCAATAGAAATATCCTCATCCAGCTCATCCCAATGAATGCCTTGCTGGCTAAGTTCGTACTGGGTCAACTGCTCCGGTTTTGCTCTCATTAGGCGAGGAAACCAAACAAGGGGCACCCCAATGATCCTTCCATCTAGCAACTCAACCCACATGCTGTTTTCATCAAACCGAACAAACTTAGGCGAAATATTCATGCCATTTCTCCGCGAAAAACACCCTGTGTTCTGTTGCGATGGCAATAAACTCTCGCAACTCCCGTGCCCCAAAGCCATCGTTTCTGGAAAGAAACGCCTCTGGCTCTAGCCAGATTTTTGCCTCATTGCCCGCATTTGAAACGTGGATGTGGGCCGGTTCTAGCGGATCACCTTCGTTTGAGTAGAAGAAAAAACGATAGCCATTGATCCGCAAAATCACTGGCATGAGGTCTCTCCATCAAGACCAAGTTTTCTCTCTACATCCTCCAGCGAAAATAGTTTTTCTTCTCCTTTTCGAACTCTCTCCATGATCTTTTCGACCTTGAGGAGTTCATCGGAAAACAGCCCTCGTTCTTCAACCATACGGTTAAGTTCTTGGATGGCCTCATGGTTATCACGCTTCCAACGGTCGGCCTCTGCGTTTTTCCGCTGGCCCAACTGATTGAACTTCGCTGCCATCTCTTTTTCCGGCACAAAGTCACCCACATTGGCCTCACTCAACGCAGCCTCAACCTCTAAGTTCTGCCAAGCCTCTTGGTCAAAATCACCTTGCATCTCTTGGTTCTCGTTTACCACGGTGGAGTATCATCAACCAGCGCCCGGTTCTTCCGTGCAGCTTTGGTTTCCGCTTTGAGCTGATTGATCTTCGCTTCAGCCTGCTCCGGCGGCAAAGTCTTCCGCCATTCAGCCCGCTGTGCGCTTCGTTCTGCCTTGGCTGCTCTTCGTTGCTTTTTCTCTGCCTGATCGGCCTTGTGCTGCGCCTTCTTGCTCTGTGGCTTATTTGGACCTGGCAAGGTTTTCCCTGTTTTCTCTGCGTGACGCTTTAATGCCGCAGCCTTGCGCTCTTCAAAGGTCAACGCCTTATCGATCAACCGCCCCCTTTGTATTGCCTCGCCCACCGCTTGCCCTGCAAGTTCAGGAGCGACGTCTACAACGTCCAGTTTTGCTCTTGGGGTAGGTCTGTTCTTCTTCTGCCGAGCCTGCTGCAACCGAGTAATTTCGCTCATCTCATCAGCAGGGTTGCGGAGGAGATCCAGCCCTGTAGCTCGCTTGTCTGCCTTGGCGTTTTTAGCAGCTTTTTCCCAGTTCAAACCACCCATCACACCTCCCTGACCTAAATAAACCCGGCTTCGCGCTGGTGACGCAGAGCCAAGATCACTACGGTTTCACCCTCTAGGCGGTAACGCGCTAGATAGCCACTGTCCCCAAAGGGGATCACCCATTCGCGGAACACCTCCGGGAGCCCTTCAATAGGACGACCCATCGCGGGTTGTTGCCCGAGCTGGGTAAGCGCCGAACGGATGGTTTGGGCTGCTCGCTGTGCAACAACCGGGCTCTTACTGTGCAAGAACTCGCGCAGCCGCTTAAGGTCACGCAGAGCAGCCGGAGAGAGGATCACTTGTGGCATGCAGGTGCACCACCTTCAATCTCGGTACCCCAACCAGCCAACCACTGATCGGCCTCCTCAAGAGAGACATGCAAACCAGTCTCCTGAAACTCCTGCCAAGCATCGAGGGTATCGCGGCGGAACGCCTCCTTGCGCTCTTCACGCTCAACATACTGGGTGATGGCTTCGCGCATCATCCAGTGCGCTGAACGGTCGCGGGCAGCAGCTAGCTGCTTGATCCGGCTTTGGGTATCGCTATCAAGTTTGATAGACATGGGTTTGGTAGCTGCGGACATAAGACCTCACTGTTAGCCAAAGGTATTACCTAGCGATACCTAAATTTACCACGCAATCTAAGCGCCGTCACAACCCGATTGCAGTACTGCAATGTCGCCCCCGAACTGGGGCGACTAGCGCAGTCTGTCGCCACTGGCTCGGGGGCCGCCAAGCGGAGCGCGGCAGAACGGGCTAGACCTTCATCCACCGCAGCAGCAGGGCCAACAACGCTATCCATGCCGCCACACCCCAAGAAGGGGTTGTAAGCCGGAACCCCAGAAATTTCCGTCACCCAAGATCAAGCCCCGCCACGAGAGCATCGAGGTCGATCATCTTGCCATCGCTCTGGAAGGTGTAGTGCCCGTTCAGCAGGATGTGCCGCCATGCCGCTGGCGATATCTGGGTGATGAGCGCGAGTACCTTGGCATTGGCGCTCGCCTCGTACTTCATCAGCAGCCGCGACAGGATGGCCGAGTTGTAGTAGATGACCGCGCTGGCGATCAGCCTTGCGCACTGGTTGCTGATTTCGATCTCGATGTCGGTGCGCCCGGTCAGCTCCTTCTTGCCGCCAACTTGGGCAATGGCCCCGCGTAGCTGGTGGTAGGACTCGATCCGATTCTGTGAGCGGTGCACATTGCGCTCCAGTTGTGGATCGCGCAGGTAGCGCAACGTATAGATGCTGCGGATGAGCTTGTCGAACTCGAACACCGCCCGCCGCGTCGGGTTCGACGTGGTGTAGGTGCACAGCTTGCGGATCAGCGCGCCCTGCGTCATCTCCTTCAGCCCGAGCGTAGCCACGATCTGGTCGAGGTTTGGCTTTTCGCTGACGATGAGTTGCCGGTCGACTTGGCCGATCGGCTGGATCAGGCACTTCTCGTACAGCGCCGGATCGTCGGCGCAATACAGTTCCTGCAACTGGCCTTCCATGTCGGTAAAGCGCGGCTCGAAGCGCAGGCCGAACCAATGCAGGATGGCGAAGTTGGCTTTGTTGACGCTGTGCATATCGCCGGTGATCGCAGTCGGCACGATGTCCGACGTGTTGCGATACCAGATGTCGAACACGTGATGGGCCTCGTAGTCGTGCGCGCCGATCAGGTAGCCGTTGAGCGGCACATGGTTGCACAGCAGCGTGTAGGCAACCACGCCCTTGCCGCGCCCGAAATACTTTCGGGAGTAGCGTGCCTTCACGGTCGGGCGCTCGACACCGAATTTCTGACCATCGACGGCACCGTACAGCACATCGAGGTCGAACGAGTAGTGAGGGAATATTGGTAGCGCGGCGATGGCGTTGCTGATGCCGTCGTTGGCCGCGTGCAGCGTTGCGTGGCGCAGGTACTGCTGGTAGGTGCTCTCCAGCACGTGATACGGGATGTCGCTGGTGCGCGCCATGACCTGATTGCCGTGGTTCATCGCCTGCGCGATGATGACCGCCATCAGGCTGTCTGCGTCGGCGACCTTCTTCGCATAGCGCGGCTGCAAGGGCGTCAGCACCGACAGGAACTGGCACTGGGCGTTGACGAAGCGGAACACGTCGGCCACGTCGCAGAACGGCAATTGCTCGTAGAACACCTTCTCGCGCGCCTTCGGGTTCTCACCCTTGGGCTTGCGCCAGGTCAGCTTCTGCGTGTCCTTGTTGTATTCCAAGTGCGTCAGCTTGCCCTGCTTTAGTTCGCGATTGAAGGCCAGCCATTGCGTGTGCAGCTCAGCCCCTAGCGCATCGAGCTGGGAATTGACCGGCTGCCGCAGGAATGGGATGTCCATCTGAGCGAGCACGTCGGCCTTCTCGTCCATCGAAACCAACTCGTCGGAGAAATGTCGGTGCTGCAAGCTGTCGTCGAGATAGAGTTCTCCCGACTGAAAGCGCTTCCTGACCTGGCGGTACAGCCAGAACTCGTAGCGGTCGGCGTGCAGGCCCGTTGGCTTGCCATCGGCATCGAATGTCAGCAGGTACGACCGCAAGCGTTTCGGCAGTGTGGCCGCTGGACATTCGGCGAGCGGCCGTTGCGACAGGCGCTGCTGTTTGGCGAACACGCCCTTAGTCCAGGCCAGCGCTGCGAGCCACGGGCTGTCCGGATCAGTGCTGGCGAAGTCAAGCGCGACGTACAGCGGCCGTAAATGGCGGCGAATGCGCTCGGCCAGGATGTCCACTGCCTGCCAGTGCAGCGACAGCTTGCTCACAGGCTTGACGCTCATGCGCTGCGCGGTGCTCTGCAACGCGTCCTTGGCCATGATTTTGTACGCGCGCTGGCGCACCTCACCGAACGGCGTCGGATCAGTCACGCTATCGTCGACGTACAGTGACAGTAGGCGGCCAACCTGCGGTGTGTCTTGCTGCCGGCGCGCCTGCTCGGCGACGAAGGACTGCTTCGCGCCCGCGCTGCTTTCGTCCTCCAGTTGTTTCATGTGGTATGCCATCGCATCGACCAGGTTGTCGGAGAACTGCCGGTAGCGCACCCAGGCATAGCACAGCAGATAGAGGTGGGTCTGATCGGCCTTCAGGTAGCGCAGGTCGTGGATGGTGTAGAAGTTCGCCAGGCTCGCGTAGTAAAGCAGATTTTGCTGCGAGATGCCGAGCTTGGGCAGCAGCGCCTTGGCGATGCTATGCAGCGGTTCCAGCGTGGCGCGCTTTTCCCGTTCGCGGGCCATCTGCCGCCAGCCGAAGTCCTTGGCGTCCTGCTTGAGCGCTGCCAGTTGCGAAAGGGTGTCATCTCGTACCAGGAGCTGGCCAAGCGCAGTCTTGGCCGGTTCGTCCAACACCTCCGCCAGCAGGCCACCCAAGCGCCGACGTTCGGCGGACAGGGCTTCGCTGACCAGCGCTTGCAGGGTGGTGTAGCCCGGCCGGATGATCTTGTGCTCATTGAGCCAGACGATCAGTTCAGCGGCGATGAACCCCGGCATCACGTCGCGCCGCACGGTCTGGGCGGCCTGTTGCGCGAGCTGGGGCAGGAAACCGGCCACCCACGACCGGTAGCCGAACAACTCCGCGATCCGCTCGCGCTGGGCATAATGCTCGTGTTTGGTGATCGGCTTGTGCTCGAATGGCTCACTGTGGAAATACTGGCTCAGTACGAAGGCGCAATCGTCCACAACTTCGCTCCAGGCGAAGCGAAAGAAGGCGTGCTTGGCCTTGAAGTAACCGATCTGCAAGATGCAATAGACTTGGGCAGGAAGGCCGGGACGGCTGCTGGCAAACGCCAGTTCCGTTTCAGTCAACGCCAAGTATTCCAGCCGCTGGACGTCATCGAAATCTGGCAAACCGTACAGGGCTTCCTGCTCGGCGTCCGAGAGGACGGTGAGCAGCTTATTCTTGTTGCTCATCGGCAGCCTTTCCCGCGCCACGCCAGCCCACTCGCGCCAAGGTTTCGATCAAGGTGGTGCGCTTGACGCTGAAATTACGGCACACCGCTGCCTTAGACATGCCGCCATCGAGCGCGGCGACGATAGCATCCAGCTTCTCGCCGACGATGGCGGGTGGGCGTCCGCCGATCCGGCCACGTTTGCGGGCGGCGGTTAGTCCCGCGACGACGCGCTCCTGGATCAAGGCGCGCTCGTATTGTGCGAGGGCGCCGAACACCTGAAACAGGAACTCGCCCGATGGCGTCGTGGTGTCCAGGTTCTCCGTCAGCGAGCGGAACGCAACCTTATTATCCTTGAGCGAGGTCACGATACCGAGCAGATGCGACAGCGAGCGGCCGAGCCGGTCGAGCTTCCAAACTACCAGCACATCGCCGGATCGGACGAATTCGAGGGCCCGAGCCAAGCCTGCGCGGTCATCCTTTGCGCCAGAGGCTCGATCCTCGAACAGGTGCCGAGCATCGACGCCAGCGGCGAGCAGCGCATCACGTTGCAAGTCCGTGCTTTGGCGGTCGGAATCCGACGACACGCGCATGTAACCAACCAACATAGGCGGATAACCATCAAAAATAGGTTTCCGTATGGTAGTGCATGGCGACATGGTTTTCCGCACAATTTTGAGGCCATTCAGCGGGAGGTGCACACGACTGTTGAGGGTGTGTCGTAAAACAAGTGTTTTACGACACCACAAATGCGCCTTGCGTTAATGCAGTCGTTGTCGAATAATGATTGCATCGAATGCATTATTGCGAGGTGATTCTATGGCGATGCTGACAGTACGCAATTTGCCCGACGACGTGCACCGCGCATTACGGGTGCGGGCCGCACTACATGGGCATAGCACCGAAGCTGAGGTGCGGGAGATTCTGGCGGTAGCGGTCAAGCCAGAGTCACGTGTTCGCATGGGTGAAGCCCTCGCAGCACTGGGTCGTACAATCAGTCTGACAAACGAGGATTTCGAGGTATTCGACCAAGTGAGAGACAAGACGCCGGCCAAGCCGCTGGGGTTTGAATGATCGTCCTCGATACCAACGTTGTTTCCGAAGCGATGAAGCCCGAGCCGCACCCGGCCGTGCGAGCATGGTTGAACGATCAAGCCGCCGAAACACTGTACCTGACTAGCGTAACACTGGCCGAGCTGCTGTTTGGCATCGGTGCGCTTCCAGCCGGTAAACGCAAGGACATGCTGGCACAAACCCTTGACGGTCTGATGGGGCTGTTCAGGGATCGGGTATTACCATTCGATACCGATGCAGCACGACGCTTTGCCGAGTTAGCTGTGACAGCCAAGAACGGTGGGCGAGGATTCCCAACGCCTGATGGCTATATCGCCGCGATTGCGGCTTCGCGAGGGTTCATCGTGGCGTCAAGTGACACAGCACCTTATGAAGCTGCCACCGTGGCCGTCATCAATCCGTGGAAAGTATAAGAGCATCGGAAATGCTGCAATGCAATAGATACCCAGGGTTGGATGCCAATGAGATTATTCGTCTAACTTCGGCAATCGGCCAGCTGCGGACATAGCGACAGTGAAAAATCGTCAAGCTCGAACGACAGGTAACTGATCCCTAAGCCGCCATCAATCACTTTATTTGTCAGTCTCTTGGTCGGCCAAAGTGGTCAGTCACGGCAATAGCCGACAGCGTCCGCTCTCGCTCAAGAAGCAGCCTGTCACCGACTAAGAGGGTTGGCTCTACGTTTGAGTTCAGGGACGGCCCGTCGGTGTCCAACCACTGTTAGGCCATATCCGCTCGGATGTGCCTGCCCTACTCATCGTTACCGAACCTGCGCCGTAGTCCCTGAATGATTGATTGATAAGTATACATTCTAGAATGTATACTAAATGACTCTGCAACTCTTGGCACTAAATATGACAACCCCAAAAGGCCGACGGTGGACCCTCCTTGTGACCGTCGCAGCAGCGCTTCTTCTGCTTACCCTGGACAACTCGATCCTGTACACCGCGTTGCCCACTCTGACGCGTGACTTGGGGGCCAGCAGCCTGCAAGCGCTGTGGATCATCAACGCCTATCCACTGGTGATGGCCGGGATGCTGCTCAGCACCGGAACGCTTGGTGACCGCATCGGGCACCGGGAGATGTTTTTGGGCGGGCTGTGCGTGTTCGGCCTTGCGTCAATAATAGCCGCGTTCGCGCCAACTGCCTCCGTGCTGATTGGTGCGCGTGCGTTGCTGGCTGTGGGTGCGGCAGCCATGATGCCCTCCACGCTAGCTCTGATCTTCATCACTTTCAGGGATGAGCGCGAGAGGAATCTGGCGCTCGCCATATGGGGGTGCATGGCCATTGTCGGAAGCGCGCTCGGCCCCATCGTGGGTGGATTGTTGCTCAATCACTTCTGGTGGGGCTCGGTCTTCCTGCTCAACGTACCGGTGGTCATCGCTGCACTCGTCAGTGCATTGGTCGTGACGCCGCGAGTGAAGCCAGATACATCCAAACCATGGGATCTGATCTCTGCAGTGCAGGCCTTGTTTGCACTGTCCGGTCTGGTTGTCACCATCAAAGAGGTTGCCCATGCACCTTCTTCCTGGGCACTTGCCGGGACGGCTTTGGCCGTCACCGTTGTTGCGGGCATGCTCTTCGTCCGTCGCCAGGCGCGTCTTACTTACCCTCTGCTGGATTTCGCTATTTTTCGCAATTCAGCGCTTATGGCAGGTGTGTTGGCCTGTGCATCTGCCTTGTTCGGCGTTGCCGGTCTGCAACTGATCGTTACCCAGCGTTTTCAGCTTGTCGCAGGGTTTAGCCCTCTGGAGGCTGGACTGTTGGTGTCAGCCGTTGCACTAGGAGCACTGCCCAGCGTAGTGCTCGGTGGCGCATTTGTGCACCGGATCGGCTTGCTTGTGCTCATCGGTGGTGGTCTTGCGTTGGGTACTGTAGGTGTCTTCTTGACCAGCTTCGGCTTGCATGTCAGCCTGGGATGGGTCATTGCCGGCCTGGTAGTGACCGGGTTTGGACTGGGTTCGGTGATGTCAGTCGCCTCCAGCGCGGTCGTCGGTAATGCACCCTCTTCGAGAGCAGGCATGGCTTCTTCAGTCGAAGGCGTTTCCTATGAATTCGGCGCGTTGTTGGCGGTCGCACTGCTTGGCAGCTTGTTGGCGGGTCTTTATTCTTCTGGCGTGGTTTTGCCCGCAGGCGTCTCCGATAATGCGCGTGACAGCATGGACCAAGCGCTCGCGATAGCGGCCCAAAACGGCACAGATAGTGCCGCCCTCATTGCAGCCGCCTCCACAGCGTTTGATCGCAGTTTTGAGATTGTTATCGTTGTCATTGCCGCCGTACTGAGCATCAGCGCATTGGTGACGTCTGTCTTGCTCCGAAACCACGGACCGGGGTCGTCAGCCTTCAGCAGCGATTCACACTGAAAGAAAGAGAAGACCATGCGCCCCAGCAATCGCAGCAAAATTTTGGATGCCGCCGTACGCGTCATTCATCGTGACGGCTTGATCGGCGTCACCTTTGATTCCGTTGCGGCGGAGGCCAGCGTGACGCGGGGCGGAATGATGTACCACTTCCCTTCGCGGGAAGCGCTTGTTCAGGCAATCCACGAGCACTTGGCCGCGCAATGGGAGGCCAGCCTGGAATCAGTCGCAGGCAGACCGAAGTCAGAGGCAACACCCACAGAGCGGGCCATTGCGTATGCACGTACTAGCGCACGAAGCGCTAATCGCGCGGAATTGCTTTCTGCACTTCAATCGAGTGAAAGCACTGCGACAGCGGCTGCCTGGGACACGGTGCTTGAAGGCTGGGCTTCTCCAGCGCCGGAGCATCTCGACGACCAGGCCGTTCTTGATCGATTCATTGCGCGACTCGCAGCGGATGGACTCTGGGTATATGAGTCATTGACGGGGAAGAAATTGCCAGACCAGATCAGGGATGCTATTGCCGCGCAAATCGTGAGCGTCATTGAATCGGCTTCGCTCAGGGTATCGAACAAGTAATTCGGTAAATGCACCGTCCGTTTTGCGGCTCTGATTTTGAACACAGCAGCTTCCGCTTTGAGTCGATAGCGGCAGTCGTCGATTGTCACCGCGACAGGCCGCTTTGGCCGAGGTGCTGACGGATTACTGGTTCAGGTGAGCGGCTGGTTTAGGTTCAGAAACCTGCCGTAGCCCATGAAAATATCATCAGGCCGTTAAGGGCACCGAAGCGACGCTCGGGCTGCGACCAATATCAAGTGTCACTCTCTATCGCATTGCACAATATAAAATTCCATTAGCTTTCAATGCTCTATATTTCCCGTATTCTGAAACAACCCACTTGTTTGGAGTCAATAGCACGGATTAACTCAATGGCGGCTGGTGAAACGACTGTTAGGTCTACCCCTGCGAGCGGGTAATGCGACGGTGACGGAAATTTCTGGGGTTCCGGCTTACAACCCCAAGAAGGCCCCGCTAAAGCGCTGTAGAGCAGCCCAAGGCCCAACCAGTACGCAACCCAGTACAGCAGGGCTTTCGCCGCGAACAAGGCGGCCATTGCCGCCACGGTATGCCACAGCATCAGCCCCGGAAACCGATCACTCAATCGCACCTCAATCCACCTCCACGCCTGCATCGAGCAACCGTTGCCGCCATGTATCGGCGGACAACAGGGCATAGTGGGCCACCTGCTGGCGCAGGTATTCGGTATCAATGACGATCCAGCGGCTGCCGTCGTCATCGATCATCCAGTCGATGGTCGCATCGAGGAGGTCGATCAGCGGCTTTCCATCGGCCCATAGCCACGGTGAGCCTTTATAGATCGCCAGTTCGTACTCAACCGGGGGGAACTGGCGAATATGCGCCACCGTGTCAGGTGTACCCAACCGACCTGATTTCATACCCGATCTCCTTAATTATTGTCACTGTGACGATATATCACATGCTAAATCCACGATCTCGCCGCTGCTCTTTTCGCAGCTCCGCAGCCCTGTCGGCGATCAGCGCTGCGCCTTCTGAAAGGCGTTCAGCGCCTTGCTCAAGTCGTTGACACTGCTGTTCAAGCTCCCAAGCGCAGTCCCTGTGACTCTGTTCGAGTGCTCTACCCCGCTCTGCAACGTATCGAACGCTCTCTGTAGCTCGCTGCATAGCGTCCCGCAGCTCGCCAGCGCACTGGTGCAAGCGGTTTGCAACTCGCTCAAAGAGCGCGCCTGCTGCTGCAATTGCAGCTCCAACGCCGCCGTTTGCTGCTGGTGTGCCGTTTCTATCCGCTCCAGCCTGTCGAGCAGTATCCGCTCCAGTTCGGTCATTCAGTTCACCTCCACGGCCATCTTGCCGCTCTTCGTTTCGAACGGTTTCCCCATGCTGGGGGCGAGGATGTAGCCCTTGCCATCCTCGCCCTTGGCGTAACTCACCCCATTGGGGAGTTGGGCCAGCGTGGCTTTCGCGCTGCGGATCTCGCTGTTCAACCGTTGAACCTCGCTGCCCATCCAGCTCAATACCCCCCAGCTCCCCAGCCCGATCCCCACGGAGGTGCATACCCCGACCAGCAAGGCTTTGAGCCAAACGCTGGAGACCAGCTTGAGGGTGTTGGTCTCGCTCTGGGCCTGCTCCAAAACCTCCCTCAATGGAACGGTCGAATCGGTGATCTGTTGGGGCAAGCCCTCGATCCCTTTCTTGATAGCGCCCACGGTTGTATTCAGCTCGTCGCTCACACGCTTCTCTAAGTCTTTCTTGAGCTCGTCGAGCACCGCTTTCGCTAACTTCTCCACCTCGCCCAATTCCTGCTCTTGCCGCTGCTTGAGCCTCTCGCTCAAGCGTTCTTTCTGCTGTCCAAGACGCTCCATAGAGTTCCCCTTTTAACCGGATAGCTTTGGGATAGCCCTCCGGCTTGATGCTGGTGTAATCGGCCCCCGTGCGCGTGATTTCGCACCCGAGCGAGGTTTGTAGGTAGTCCCGCAGCTCCGCCGCATTGGAGATCACTCTCTGCTCGGCGGCTGCGAATAGGTGGTCGGTGATCTGTTTCTTGATGGCTGTCTTATCGCTCTTGTCCTTGAACGCCTCGAAGTCTGGCCGTAGCAACCGCGCCCGAAGCGGGTCGTCTGGCCGCGCCCAGCCCCTTTCGTGGTTGTGTTTATCCCTCACCGCATCGAAGGCTTTACGGTGACCAGGTGGGGCCGGGTTGAACGATTTGCCTGTGCCCAGGTGAACACGGGGGATCAGGATGTGGACGTGAACCCCGCCATCCGGTTCGTCGTGCTGGACCGCCGTCAGGTGGACGTCTTCCGGCTCCAACCCAGCAAACGCCACCGCCTCGAAGTCCGCCAAAACCGCCGTGATCTCGTCGGCGGTCGGGGCCTCTTCCGCCGCCCACGAGATCACGGCACTCCGGTATCGATGCTGGAACGGCAGCGAGTCGGCCACCGCCGCGAACAGCACCGGATCGCCCCGCAGTACCGTCACCCCTGCCCGTGGTTCACCTGTGTGATCGTGCGAGCCCATGAGGTAGGCCGAAGCACGGGCACCGCTGCCCGTACCGTGGGAGAGGAATTTAATGAGCATCGTCGCGCCCCTTGGCCGCAGGCTTGGGGGGCGGCGGCAACTGGGGCAGCAGGCGGCCCGCCTGTGCCTCGATGCTGCGCAGCAGGGCCAGCAACTCCACCAGTTGCACCGACGAGCCGGCCAACCGGCATTCGTTCAGGGCTCGGGCTATCTGGTTGAGGTTGTTGCTCATCCCGGCCAACTGGCGCATCAACACCGGATCGGCATCGTTGCTGGTATCGCGGACACGGACGGGACGGCGTTGGGGCGTCGGCAAATTCGTCTGCTGGTTGGCATCGACCGCCCCCCGGATCCAGTCCGATACGCTGAGCCCGGATGCTGTCGCACGCTCGCGCCATTCGGCTGCGGTCGGCTTGTCGATCCTGACGCTGACGGTGGTTATCTTTTGGGCCTTGGACACGCTGCCTCCGGCGGTGGGTTTAGGGGGATTGAAGGGGCATAGCCCCTCACCAGCCCCGTGTTACGTTGAGCCGCGAAGCAGGTGAAAACGTAATACGGGTCGGCTGGCTTAAACCAGTACAGCAAAAAAAAACAGGGGGGCGGCAACTTGCTATTTATCGTCACAGTGACACATAATCAATTACCGTTACAGTGACAGGAAATAGCTCCATGAAGGACGCCACAGATAAGGGAACTGGGGACATGTTTGGCATCAAGCGCGGACGGGGCAGGCCAAAAACCGGATCAGCCAAAACAGGGGCAGAACGACAAGCGGCCTACCGGGCAAAGCAGCAGGATAATAACGTTACTGTGACGATAAATAGGGCGCTGATGGAGGGGCTGGCCGCCCAAATGCAGGCGATCAGGGATGGGGGATCGGCGGTGGTGCTGACACAGGAGCAAGCCGGGGAAATCCTTCGGGCACTGCGAACAGCAGAAACCAAACAGCTCCGGGGATAAGACCTATTGCCCACAGGCCAAACACACGGCCTGATGGACAACCCTTCGGGATCGGCCTTACCCCCCTCGCCAAGATCCTCTCTCTAATGGCTCTCTAGGGAAAAAGAACGCCCTTTCGGGCGCTGTTATCTGATATAGGCTTTGTTTCGCGATCGCTATTTTGAAATCTTGGCGTACTTGCTAACGGTACTGGCCGAGATGTTGAGATCGTCGGCTATGGTGCTGTGCGGGTATCCGGCAGCCTTCATGCTCTGGATGGCCTCCCATAGTGCCCAGTTCGTGGACTTGGGCCTCCCCCCGCCCTTGGATACCTTGCCACCAATGCGCCCCCCCTTAGCCCCTCTGATGGCCTGAATCTCGGGGGTATGTGTCCGATCAACGTAATCCGCAAACGAGGTCGGGGTAAGGTGCCGCCAGATCCAACGGGCGATACTCTTGGCCGTGGCCTTGATCTCACTATGGGGCAACGGGCCACCTTGCTCACGCCCAAACGCATTAGCGCTCTCACAAGCGACACGGACAGCCTCAGCCCATGCTTCATAGCCATTGGGCCGCCAATACTCCCGCACCGCACTGTAGCCCCATTCCCGCACGCTATCGAACACCGTGACGTTACGCCCCAGTCCGCTAACCTCTTTGCCGCTGCGGCGGTTGTAGGCTGCTAAATCCGCATCTGGGCAGAACTCGGCGAGGTAGTCGAGGGAATAGGGCGCATGGTTATGCCATACCGTCCACCAATCGCTGTGTACGGGGTTTTTGGTGATCAACCCAACGTACCCCATGTCAGCGCCCAGCCGCTTCGCCAGAACATGCTCTATGGCCGCTAGATAGCGCAGTGGCTTTAACCTGGCTGCATTGGTTCGCGCCACTGGCGCGGCCAGCAGATAGCCAAGGTGGTAGTTGCCGTTTTCGGGGTTGATCGCGATCCAATGCGGCGCACGGCACTCTTGAGCCACGTCCACATCAAACACTACAGGAGACATACGGCGGTGGGTTATGCTGAAT
>NZ_JBQBCZ010000005.1:0-4680 GCF_051920345.1 Aeromonas sp. 102P
TCCCTATGGAGAAGGCGGGGAAATGATGTAAGATCATGTCATCACCTTGGGTCTGCTTGATCGTTGATTGGTAGGTGATCGTCCCTCGGAGGCTGGCCGGCCTCGCGGGGGGTTTCTTTTTTCGGGTCTAGCGCGGCGTTTGGCCCACTGCTGCCCAAGAAATCCCACTTCGTCTTGTGAAGAACAATCGCACAAATCGTACTCTCTTGGGGATTAAAGAATCAAGGCCTGCGGGCTTCGCCCCCCGCGGGACCCTATCGAGGGCGCTACGCGTTCGGCGTTCTCTGGCACCTGACACCCCTAAAGCGGTTTATTAAGGGATTGGGGAGAAGTGATCCCCCCAATCCCCTGCCCAATTTTTAAAGACGGGCGGGGGAGTAAACCACTAAATCGGAACCCCACAAGTGGGGCCCCCACGATTTAGCGGTTGACTCGTTGACTATGCAGGGCGCCGAAGCTGGACAAGCTGGGCGCGGCGGAGTGATTCCAGAACCTGCGCGGCCTCGTCAGGCGTCAGGATCTGGACGCTCGAACCATCCCGAAGCGCCTGCATCTGGGCATCCAGTCTCTCAAGCAACCCACGATTTAAAGTAACAGTGACGTTATTTTGCGACACCTTGGCGCGGTACTTGGCTTGGCGTTCAGCGGCGGTCATGGCTTTTCCGGTCGAAGGGCGGCCCCGTGGGCGCTTGGTCGGGAGCAAGTCGGGGGTCTGCTTGTCGTGGGCATCTTTCATGGTGTTATTTTCCGTGACAGTGACGATAAACAATTATTGTCACAGTCACGCTAAATAAGCAAGCGGGGGGCGGCATTGTGCCGCCCCCCGCTGTCGTGCGCTCAGCCCGCTACCTCAAGCGGGTGGCGTCAAAGCCGCGCCACGGCTTGAAAGTACAGAGCTCTTGACCGAAAAAGTACAGAGCTCTGTACTGTCAGTGCATAGGGCCAAAGTCAGGCATGAAGCCGAGATGATCGGGGATAGATACAGGGTCAAACTGCCAACCGTGGCAACCACAGTAACCCCACACGCCCGGCAGAACGACAAAGCCGCCATCTGGCTGCATCCTCATGCGAGCGATGAGCCGATGGTCTGGGGAGCTGGGGCTCTCGGACGTTGCCTGATGCAGATCGGGGACGATGGCGTAAACAACCTCACGGCCATCCGGTGAAAACTCAGTGAGCAAGGGGTAGAAATAACGCAAAGGGGGCTTTGGCCTCTTTGGCATAGGGCACCTTTAGAGTAACAGTTACGGTAATTGGGGGCATGGGGAGCGCCCTCGTCGTCGCTCGCTGCGCGCTCTCGCTCCTCCTCCTCAGTGCGCCCCCATGTGAAAGACAGGAAGGGGCTAACCCTTTTCGTCACAGTGACGCTTATTAGGCGGCGCTTTCGTCCGGTATGCCTCAATGATGGCGTAAACGGCCTGCCGACCGTTGAGGCAAACATCGAGGATAACGGCCTCCAGACGGTGCCTGATAACAATCCGCCAGTCAGGCAGGGGGATATCAGCGATAAAGACGGCTTCCTCCTCCTGCTGCGCTGCAAGCTCCTCGTCCGTCATGTCGGTGACGGAATACCGCTTCTTGAGCCCTTGCGTCCAAGTTAGCACCTTGCGGCCCTTGGTTGCTTCCGCATACTCGCGGATCAACTGCTTGGCGCGGTTGCGGTGCTGGGTGGTGGCGTTCTCGTCCATGTAGCAATCAATCAACTGCCAGAAAGAGCGGTTAGACCTCCGACCCTTCTTGGCGTTGGCCTTGGCCATTTCATCGGCCAGCGTCCAAGGCTTGTCGCCCATCTTGGCCACGTAGGAGGCGGCGCGGCTGCCGTCCTGCACAACTACGCCATGCTTCCGGCTCGGGGTGCCCAAGCCGAATTTGTGGCAGGCCGCCACCCACAGAACGTGCAGATCCTTCTCAAGCTGGGCAGCATCCACGCCGGAGCCCTCAAAGAACCACAGTTCGTGAAAGTGGGGGTGCCAGCCGTTGGCCTCGCCGTGGTTGATTTCGGTGGCAATGATCCGGCCCTGAACACCGAGGCGGGACTGAAGTTGCTTGTACTGGCGATGGCGAGCCATCCAGCGCAAGGCGTCCTTGATAAGGGCAAGGGTGTCGGTCAAAAGATCTTGACGACCGTGGGGGATGGTGAAGGTTGGCATCAGAACCTGACCACCTTGGGCCAGACACAGCCCCATAGCCTGCTGGATCTCGTTGGCTCGGCGTTCGGCAATCTTGGGGGAGCATATCGGGCACAGCCAAGGCAAGGCGCAAGTCTGCAACCCGACATAGTGACCAGGAAGGTAAGCGCCTGGCTTAGCCCAAACCTGCACATCACTGCCACGGCTGACAGGATTTCTATGGCAGCACGCTACGCGATGCTTCCGCCCGAATATCTCGACCAAGGCGGCTTTCCGCATCCACTTATGCGCCCGTTTCTGGGAGGGGGTTTGCTCGATCACCAGAGTGCAATCATGCGCCCTAGAAACCTGAAAAACTTCGCCCGTTTCGGTGTCGATAATTTCTCTGGTTAATCTGCGGATTCCCTTGACTGGCGCGGCTTTCAGGCTCGGAGGGTTGTCGGAAGCGGCTACGGTTTCCGCAGTATACCTAGTGCGGCCCCGCTGGCCTCTCTCGACCGTGGTGGTACTCGGCGCTCTATCTGCCTTCATGTAGCCCTCTCCCTATGGAGAAGGCGGGGAAATGATGTAAGATCATGTCATCACCTTGGGTCTGCTTGATCGTTGATTGGTAGGTGATCGTCCCTCGGAGGCTGGCCGGCCTCGCGGGGGGTTTCTTTTTTCGGGTCTAGCGCGGCGTTTGGCCCACTGCTGCCCAAGAAATCCCACTTCGTCTTGTGAAGAACAATCGCACAAATCGTACTCTCTTGGGGATTAAAGAATCAAGGCCTGCGGGCTTCGCCCCCCGCGGGACCCTATCGAGGGCGCTACGCGTTCGGCGTTCTCTGGCACCTGACACCCCTAAAGCGGTTTATTAAGGGATTGGGGGAGAAGTGATCCCCCCAATCCCCTGCCCAATTTTTAAAGACGGGCGGGGGAGTAAACCACTAAATCGGAACCCCACAAGTGGGGCCCCCACGATTTAGCGGTTGACTCGTTGACTATGCAGGGCGCCGAAGCTGGACAAGCTGGGCGCGGCGGAGTGATTCCAGAACCTGCGCGGCCTCGTCAGGCGTCAGGATCTGGACGCTCGAACCATCCCGAAGCGCCTGCATCTGGGCATCCAGTCTCTCAAGCAACCCACGATTTAAAGTAACAGTGACGTTATTTTGCGACACCTTGGCGCGGTACTTGGCTTGGCGTTCAGCGGCGGTCATGGCTTTTCCGGTCGAAGGGCGGCCCCGTGGGCGCTTGGTCGGGAGCAAGTCGGGGGTCTGCTTGTCGTGGGCATCTTTCATGGTGTTATTTTCCGTGACAGTGACGATAAACAATTATTGTCACAGTCACGCTAAATAAGCAAGCGGGGGGCGGCATTGTGCCGCCCCCCGCTGTCGTGCGCTCAGCCCGCTACCTCAAGCGGGTGGCGTCAAAGCCGCGCCACGGCTTGAAAGTACAGAGCTCTTGACCGAAAAAGTACAGAGCTCTGTACTGTCAGTGCATAGGGCCAAAGTCAGGCATGAAGCCGAGATGATCGGGGATAGATACAGGGTCAAACTGCCAACCGTGGCAACCACAGTAACCCCACACGCCCGGCAGAACGACAAAGCCGCCATCTGGCTGCATCCTCATGCGAGCGATGAGCCGATGGTCTGGGGAGCTGGGGCTCTCGGACGTTGCCTGATGCAGATCGGGGACGATGGCGTAAACAACCTCACGGCCATCCGGTGAAAACTCAGTGAGCAAGGGGTAGAAATAACGCAAAGGGGGCTTTGGCCTCTTTGGCATAGGGCACCTTTAGAGTAACAGTTACGGTAATTGGGGGCATGGGGAGCGCCCTCGTCGTCGCTCGCTGCGCGCTCTCGCTCCTCCTCCTCAGTGCGCCCCCATGTGAAAGACAGGAAGGGGCTAACCCTTTTCGTCACAGTGACGCTTATTAGGCGGCGCTTTCGTCCGGTATGCCTCAATGATGGCGTAAACGGCCTGCCGACCGTTGAGGCAAACATCGAGGATAACGGCCTCCAGACGGTGCCTGATAACAATCCGCCAGTCAGGCAGGGGGATATCAGCGATAAAGACGGCTTCCTCCTCCTGCTGCGCTGCAAGCTCCTCGTCCGTCATGTCGGTGACGGAATACCGCTTCTTGAGCCCGCGGTTGCGGTGCTGGGTGGTGGCGTTCTCGTCCATGTAGCAATCAATCAACTGCCAGAAAGAGCGGTTAGACCTCCGACCCTTCTTGGCGTTGGCCTTGGCCATTTCATCGGCCAGCGTCCAAGGCTTGTCGCCCATCTTGGCCACGTAGGAGGCGGCGCGGCTGCCGTCCTGCACAACTACGCCATGCTTCCGGCTCGGGGTGCCCAAGCCGAATTTGTGGCAGGCCGCCACCCACAGAACGTGCAGATCCTTCTCAAGCTGGGCAGCATCCACGCCGGAGCCCTCAAAGAACCACAGTTCGTGAAAGTGGGGGTGCCAGCCGTTGGCCTCGCCGTGGTTGATTTCGGTGGCAATGATCCGGCCCTGAACACCGAGGCGGGACTGAAGTTGCTTGTACTGGCGATGGCGAGCCATCCAGCGC
>NZ_JBQBCZ010000006.1:0-1999 GCF_051920345.1 Aeromonas sp. 102P
CCTCAAAGAACCACAGTTCGTGAAAGTGGGGGTGCCAGCCGTTGGCCTCGCCGTGGTTGATTTCGGTGGCAATGATCCGGCCCTGAACACCGAGGCGGGACTGAAGTTGCTTGTACTGGCGATGGCGAGCCATCCAGCGCAAGGCGTCCTTGATAAGGGCAAGGGTGTCGGTCAAAAGATCTTGACGACCGTGGGGGATGGTGAAGGTTGGCATCAGAACCTGACCACCTTGGGCCAGACACAGCCCCATAGCCTGCTGGATCTCGTTGGCTCGGCGTTCGGCAATCTTGGGGGAGCATATCGGGCACAGCCAAGGCAAGGCGCAAGTCTGCAACCCGACATAGTGACCAGGAAGGTAAGCGCCTGGCTTAGCCCAAACCTGCACATCACTGCCACGGCTGACAGGATTTCTATGGCAGCACGCTACGCGATGCTTCCGCCCGAATATCTCGACCAAGGCGGCTTTCCGCATCCACTTATGCGCCCGTTTCTGGGAGGGGGTTTGCTCGATCACCAGAGTGCAATCATGCGCCCTAGAAACCTGAAAAACTTCGCCCGTTTCGGTGTCGATAATTTCTCTGGTTAATCTGCGGATTCCCTTGACTGGCGCGGCTTTCAGGCTCGGAGGGTTGTCGGAAGCGGCTACGGTTTCCGCAGTATACCTAGTGCGGCCCCGCTGGCCTCTCTCGACCGTGGTGGTACTCGGCGCTCTATCTGCCTTCATGTAGCCCTCTCCCTATGGAGAAGGCGGGGAAATGATGTAAGATCATGTCATCACCTTGGGTCTGCTTGATCGTTGATTGGTAGGTGATCGTCCCTCGGAGGCTGGCCGGCCTCGCGGGGGGTTTCTTTTTTCGGGTCTAGCGCGGCGTTTGGCCCACTGCTGCCCAAGAAATCCCACTTCGTCTTGTGAAGAACAATCGCACAAATCGTACTCTCTTGGGGATTAAAGAATCAAGGCCTGCGGGCTTCGCCCCCCGCGGGACCCTATCGAGGGCGCTACGCGTTCGGCGTTCTCTGGCACCTGACACCCCTAAAGCGGTTTATTAAGGGATTGGGGGAGAAGTGATCCCCCCAATCCCCTGCCCAATTTTTAAAGACGGGCGGGGGAGTAAACCACTAAATCGGAACCCCACAAGTGGGGCCCCCACGATTTAGCGGTTGACTCGTTGACTATGCAGGGCGCCGAAGCTGGACAAGCTGGGCGCGGCGGAGTGATTCCAGAACCTGCGCGGCCTCGTCAGGCGTCAGGATCTGGACGCTCGAACCATCCCGAAGCGCCTGCATCTGGGCATCCAGTCTCTCAAGCAACCCACGATTTAAAGTAACAGTGACGTTATTTTGCGACACCTTGGCGCGGTACTTGGCTTGGCGTTCAGCGGCGGTCATGGCTTTTCCGGTCGAAGGGCGGCCCCGTGGGCGCTTGGTCGGGAGCAAGTCGGGGGTCTGCTTGTCGTGGGCATCTTTCATGGTGTTATTTTCCGTGACAGTGACGATAAACAATTATTGTCACAGTCACGCTAAATAAGCAAGCGGGGGGCGGCATTGTGCCGCCCCCCGCTGTCGTGCGCTCAGCCCGCTACCTCAAGCGGGTGGCGTCAAAGCCGCGCCACGGCTTGAAAGTACAGAGCTCTTGACCGAAAAAGTACAGAGCTCTGTACTGTCAGTGCCCCACACGCCCGGCAGAACGACAAAGCCGCCATCTGGCTGCATCCTCATGCGAGCGATGAGCCGATGGTCTGGGGAGCTGGGGCTCTGGACGTTGCCTGATGCAGATCGGGGACGATGGCGTAAACAACCTCACGGCCATCCAGTGCGCCCCCATGTGAAAGACAGGAAGGGGCTAACCCTTTTCGTCACAGTGACGCTTATTAGGCGGCGCTTTCGTCCGGTATGCCTCAATGATGGCGTAAACGGCCTGCCGACCGTTGAGGCAAACATCGAGGATAACGGCCTCCAGACGGTGCCTGATAACAATCCGCCAGTCAGGCAGGGGGAT
>NZ_JBQBCZ010000007.1:0-27500 GCF_051920345.1 Aeromonas sp. 102P
ATTAATCAGACCGCACGACCCATATCTGCTTATCGCACCTCATGCCCACCCCAACGAGTGCTGCCGGGAGAAATGAAAAGTCACCCACAAGAACCCATCCGCGTATCTGGTGGGCAACATGGCCCATGCATAAACAGCCTCAAAAGACCACCAAAAGCCACGATGGGAACAATCCCAAACCTCAAAAAGAGCAAAAAACAGGCAAAAAGATAGATTTTTTTCTCACGGTTTCACCTTGTGATACGTTCAAAAAATCATCGAAAAGAACCTGATGCCAATCAGTGACATCTGAGATGCCAATTTTTAGACAGCTAATCATGGTTACTCTAGAATTAAAATAAAATGTTGTTATAAATCAATTGCATGGAATCAAAACCAAACTCACAGCCTGTCATTCGCCTCACCGGTTAATTATTTAAATCTCAATAAAGCTAAAACTCTAATAACACCATTTATTAAACAAAATGCCCCTGCTTGCAGCCAGTCATATTTAGAAGAATGGGGAAATCACTCTCTTGTTATTCAGAAATACGCTGACTATACTGCGGCCCCTCTGTGAAAGCAGAGCGATGACGGAAATATAAAAAGCTTCATGGATTGAGCAATATAAATCACACGCAGTTCACGCAACACAAGGTTATTTATCCATGAACAAGTTTAATAAAATTGCCGCATTCTCCCTGCTTGCTCTGGCCATGAATGGCGGCGCCCATGCCGAAGGCTGGTATGCAGGTCTGGACCTGACTACCTCCAAGATGGATCTCGATGGTGCGGCCAAAGACGCCTATGACGCCAAAGTGATCGACGACCAGCTCGACGGCGGCAGCCTGATCGTGGGTTACAGCTTCAAACCCTGGCTGGCGGTTGAAGGTGGCTTGCACGCCCAGCAGATGGATCAGCTGACCTGGGTAACCTCCCCGATTGCAAGCGGCTTTGCCGACACCACCATCGAAACCCGCAGCATCAGCCTGGCCGCCAAGCTGAGCCAGCCGCTGGCCTGGGGCTTCAGCGCCTATGCCAAACCGGGTATCGCCTACACCCGCACCGAATTGGAAGTTGTCGGCAACGCCACCTTCCTCGGTTTCAGCGATCAGGTAAGCAAGAGCGCAACCAAGAGCAAGGTACACCCCAATCTGGAAGTCGGTCTGGACTACGCCTTCAACGACCACTTCTCTGCCGGTATCGGTTACGAGCGCCAGTTCGACGCCCTGAGCCTGGGTGACGAGCACTACTCTCTGGATACCTTCAAGCTGGGTCTGCGCTACCACTTCTAAGTCGCGCCGCGTCAGTCACAATACAAAAGGGCCGCCGGTTTCAAACCTGCGGCCCTTTTTACTGCTCTTTTTCCGTACCCCGCGTTAGCAGATCTGGTCTTTACCCAACTGCTTGGCCTGATAGAGCGCCCGATCGGCGCGCACCATCAGGCTATCTTTCTGCTCATCCTGCTGATACTCCGCCAGCCCGAAGCTCATGGTAGCGGGCGCGTGGGGGCAGATGGGCTCGCTCGCCATCAATGCCTGAAATTTGCTCGCCACCACCAGCGCATCCTCGCGGCCGGTGTTGGGCAACAACACCATAAACTCGTCACCGCCCCAGCGGGCCAGCAGATCGATCTCGCGGATATGGCGGCGCACCAGCGCCACTATGTTGATCAGAGTCTGATCCCCGGCGTTGTGGCCATAGCTATCGTTGATCTGCTTGAAGTTGTCCACATCCATGGCGATCACCGTAAACGGCTGATGGAAGCGGCGCGCCCGCTCACACTCCAGCTGCAACGCCCGCTCCAGCCGATAGCGACTGGCGGCGCCAGTCAGGGCATCGGTCTCTGCCAGCAGACGGTTCTCCTCGGCTTTCTGTTGCAGCGCCTCGTTGAGTCGCACCAGCTCGGCGGTGCGCTCGGCAACCTGCTGCTCCAGCGACTGATTGCGCCGCTCCAGCTGCTCCAGCAACAACTTGCTGGCGTGGATATCGCGATGGGCGCCGATCATCCGCGCCACAGATCCGTCGGGATTGCGCTCAATGATGCGGCCGCAATCCTCAATCCAGAGGTAACTGCCATCCCGGCAGCGGCAACGGTACTCGGCGCGATACTCATGGGCGCTGCCGCTCAGGCAGAGATCGAACTTCGCCATCACTGCCGCCAGATCGTCGGGGTGGATCACGTTCTCCCAGGTGAAGACGGTATTGCCGAGGGAATGAGGCTCGTAACCCAGCATCCGGTACCAGCCGGGGTTGCGATAGACAAAACCGGTATTGGCATGCCAATCCCAGATGCCATCGCTGGTCACCTCCAGAATGCCATGCACCACGGCCTCGCTGACATCCGAGATCCTGATCGTGTCACTGTCCTGCACCATAGCAGTTATCCTTGTTCTTCCGCCCCGCGCCACCACGGGGAATCGCTCTGTTGTCGTGAGGCGCTACCTTGGCATATTGCAACAGATCTGTCAGCCAGAACCCCACCGCACCACCGTTTCCCCGGTTATCGGCCACTCACGGCACAGGCTGAGTCAGGGTGGCCATAAGTGTGGCTCAAGCGCGCCCCATTTACCGGATTTAACTCACGATTCAGTCATTTGGGTGATGGGAATAAATGAGGGGATACCCAGAGACCCCCACAGAGGTCACTCGGCCAGAGTCAGCCGTGTAGGTTCGATTAGCGAAGCGTAATCGGACAGCGGTAACGGCATTGCTCCCTTCTCCCATTTATTAAAAAGGAGGAGAGGGGTCGGGGATAAGGGGAAAGAAAAAGAGATTTCGCGGTAAACGTTGGGCTTCGCTATGCTCAGCCACAACCTACACAATCGGTAGGTTGGTGCTGAGCCTGCGAAGCCCAACATACGAAATATTTTCAGAGAGAAGGCTTCACAATATTTTTCACATAGAATTATCCATAATTTTTGATGTGAATTGATGAACGTACTCACAGTCACCTTTATTAAAATAGTCATGAATACTCTCTGCGTAGAGCTCATTCGTTAAGTTATATCTAGACAATATTGAATACAGACTAAACTTCTTTGTTATAGATAATTTATGACCTGTACAAAAATACTTTGAAAGTTTTTCTTTTGCGGTAAGATCATCCTTTTTGAAAACTATATCAGTGTTATCACTGGCTTCCCCAGAAGTAAAAATATATGATATTTTTTGATTGAAAATATTATTCATACTAAAACTAGAATCGAAAAGACCAATAGCATTGAAGTCATTATCATAAAGCTTTGAGCGTTCTATTTTGGAACCATAGAATTGAGAACCTAGAAAAGTACTTCCAATTATTATGCTTCTTCTAATTTGTGTATCACTAAAAACAGAACCGATTAGATGAGTATTATTAAAGATAACAGATTCAATATTGGAGTTGAAGAACGAACTACCATCCAGAACAGACATGGAAAAATTAACCCCATGCAGGTTTGTGTTGACAAAATTTGTTCCCATCAGTCTTGCAAAACTAAGATTTGCACCAGATAAATCTGAATCATGAGCCCAAATTCTAGGTATAGACTGGCCCCATAAATCCAAATACTTCAAACTTCTTGACCTTAAATCCAATGAAATAGAACGTGATATATTATATACATCCTCATGATATCCTGTCATAAGCGCAAAGCTATTAGCATTCTGATCAGGAGTATAAACCTTCTCTGTTCGATCTATTTTAATATGCGGGATAAACCATACTGTCCCCCCATCTTCATCATCTAACAAAGCTGAATTTTGCTTTATATAAAAAATCGGAGAAAAACTTGAACTGATGAATATTGTGTCTACACAGATGTATAAATGTAATGTCATGCACACTAGAAGTAATTTATGAAAACTTTTACTATAATCGTCTCTATATAAATGTAATGTAGATTTGTAATTTTTCCCACATGAATATAAACAGACGACAAATGCCATAAGCTGTAGCAAAAAATACACTTTACTTTGATAGTCTGACAGCCTAATTAATAGCAAGTAAGTTGTGAGTGGCCCACTAAAGAAAACTGAAAAAATGACAACACATCTCGATATAATAGTATTTGTGTCATTTTCCATATTAAAAGAAAAAATAGACTTTGATGGCGAACGTGCAACTTTGCACCTCCACTCCATAAGATAATATTCTCTTGATATGTAAATTGAGATTATAGATATAACAAAGGAGCTAAATATCAAAAAACCTACAACTGACGTTTGCGTATTTATTATAGGTATATTGAAACCTTTTGCGTGCATTAATAAATGCGCATCGGAAATAGAAAATAAATTCAGTAAAATAAATACCTGCACTAAGCAATACGTTGTGAAAATTTTTACAAAATTAGCCTCATCACCCGAGATCGCTTCTGTTGATGTATTCTTACTTCGATTCAACATATTTATTCTCTAATAGCTAAATAAAAAGCGGCAAATCCCTTTACCGCAATCCAATCAATCACTCCCCCAACCTCTCTGCCAATCCGGAATAACGCTCGGTCTTTTTCCGCACAGCTTGGGCCAGCAGGGCGCGATCGCCGTAGAGATCGAGTCGCGCCTTGGCGCGGGTGATGCCGGTATAGACCAGCTCGCGGGTCAGCAGCGGGCTGGGGCTGTCGGGCAGCACCAGCACGGTATGGGCAAACTCCGAACCCTGGGATTTGTGGATGGTCATGGCGTAGACCGTCTCGTGGGGCGGCAAGCGGCTGGGCAACAGGGCGCGCAGGGTGCCGTCCGGCTGCTCAAACCATACCTTGAGCCGCCCAGTTTCATCGGGCAGGCAGAGCCCCATATCGCCGTTGTAGAGGCCGACCCCGTGATCGTTGCGCACCACCATCACAGGGCGACCGGCATACCAGTCGCCATCGCGGGCAATCAGGCCGGCCCGTGACAAGGCGAGTTCGAGCCGCTCGTTAAGCCCCAGCACCCCGAACGGGCCGTCACGCAGGGCGCAGAGGATCTGGAAGCTGTTGAATGCCTTGAATACGGCGGCAGGATCTTCCCCCGCGCGGGCCGCCTTCAGATAGCTGCCGTAACCGGCCACCCCCTGGGCAATCAGGGCGTCGTAGGCCTCCCCCGCCCAGGGGTGCAGGCTGATATCGGCGAATCCTGCGCCCCAGACTGATTCCACCGCCGTGGCATCGCCGCTGTTGCAGGCGCGCGCCAGCTGGCCGATGCCAGAGTGCTGATCAAAGCGCCAGCTCTTGGCCAGCAAACAGAGGCTGTCGCGCACGGCAGCCCCCGCGGGCGTACCCTGCAAGCGATAGCCGGTCTGGCGGGAGAGCCAATCCGCCTGCGCCGGGCTGATGCCCTGTTCGATAAAGCTGCAGATATCGCCGAGCACGGCCCCCGCCTCCACCGAGGCGAGCTGATCCTTGTCGCCGAGCAGGATCAGGCGGGCGTGGCTCGGCAGCGCATCGAGCAGGCGCGCCATCATCGGTAGGTCAACCATGGATGCCTCATCCACCACCAGCAAGTCGAGGTGCAACGGGTTGCCCGCGTGGTGGCGGAACTGGCTGCGCCCCGGAATGACCCCGAGCAGCCGGTGCAGGGTGCCCGCTTCGGTGGGGATCGCTTCGACCCACTCGGGGGGCAGATCGAGGGCCTGCAGGGCAGAGCCGATACTCTCGGTGAGGCGTGCCGCCGCCTTGCCGGTGGGGGCCACCAGCCGGATCGCCGGCGCCTTGCCCGCTTGCAGGCCGGTCTCCACCAGAATGGCGAGCAGTTTGGCGACCGTGGTGGTCTTGCCGGTGCCGGGGCCGCCGGAGATCACCGCAAAGGGGCGCGCTGCTGCGGTGGCCGCCGCCAGTTTCTGACCGTTGCAGCAGAGCGCCTCGGGCACCAGCGTATCCAGCTTGCTCAAGTCGCTCGCCGCCTGCGCACTGGCCAGCAGCCCTTCGATGGCGGGCCAATCCACTTCGTTCGGGAACACCAGATCGAGATACTTTTCGATAAAGTGACGGGCCGAGAAGTCGGGGGTGAGGCGGGCCTTGAGCAGCGCCCCGAACACCAGCCCGTAGTCGCGGGCAAACAGCCGCGACAGGGCCGGTGCAATCTCCGGCCATTCGGCTCGCTCGCTCAGGGCGCGCAGATGGCGGGCTACGCCCTGCTCGTGATCGTGGTAGCGGGTGAGGTAGAGCCGCCCGTGCCACAGCCGCAGCGGCCAGCGCGGAGTGAGCCCCTCATCCTGCTCGGTGCCAACCAGGGGGCTTGCCGCAAACAGGGCGGGCCAGCGGGTAGGATCCGCCAGATCCCCCAGCAGATCCCGGCTCTGCTGGGGATCCAGCCCGAACGGGCGCAGGGATCCGGCGATGAGCATCTCCAGCGGCAGGCAGACATGGCCGCGCCCCAGCTCGAAGCAGGCGAGCGCCGCCCCCAGCACCAGCTCGGGGCTGCCGCCAAGGTCGGCCACCAGCCTGGCAAATTGCAGATCCAGCTGGCGGATGCGGCCAGCCAGCGCCAGTGTTTTCAACCGTTCAACCATCATTGCGCTGGTCGCTGTGCTGATCATGGTGCCGCTCATGCCTCTACCTCGTTCAATGCTTGAGATCCCGCAGCTGGCAGCTCACTGCCTTCGCGAAATAACTTATCCAGCCCCAGCACCAGTTCACGGCTCGGGCGGGTATGGAAAATGCCCCCCTGCGGCATGCCGCGCAGGAACAGATAGAAAACGCCGCCAAAGTGCTGCTCGAAGTCGTAGCCCGGCAGGCGCAGGGTGAGCAGCCGGTGCAGCGCCAGCGAGTAGAGCTGGTATTGCAGGTCGTAACGGTGCTCGGCCATCGCCCGCTCCAGCGCCGGACGGCTGTAATCGGCGGGGCTCATGCCGAGGTGGTTCGATTTGTAGTCGAGCAGATACCAGCGCCCCTGCCACTCGAACACCAGATCGATAAAGCCCTTGAGCATCCCCTGCACGGTGGCAAAGCTGAGCGGCTTGTTGCCCCGCGACAGCGGGTCGTGCTGCTGGCAGAGCGCAGTCAGCGCCGGTGCCGTCACCCGCCCCATCGGCAGGAAGAACTCCAGCTCCACCTGTTTGCGCTCGGGGGCCAGATCCCGCAGCCGTACCGGCTCGCCGCTTTCTGCAAGAAAATCTGTTTCCAGCGGGGTATCGAGCACTGCTTCGACCTGCTGTTGCAGCACTTGGGCCCAGCTCTCGTCGAAACCGTCTTGCAGCAACAAGCTGGCGATATGCTCTGCCAGCGGCTCGCCAGCGGCGCTTTGAAAGTCGATGGTCTCGAACAGGCTGTGCAGCAGGGTGCCGGGGCGCGCCCCTTTCGGGAAGGTGAAGATGGAGGGCTGGGGCGCCTCGTCCGGTTGTTCCGCCACCAGCGCAGCGGCTACTTCGGTGACGACCTCATCATCGAAACCGGGATTGGCGAGTACGCCCTTGCTGTGGCCGTGGCCCTGCGCCGCCAGCCCGGAGTAGGAGCTGATCCACCAGTCCCGCTCAAGGGAACCGCTAAAGTGGCGCACCTGCGGCTCGCCCAGCAGCTCCACCTCTGGCGGCAGCGGGGTCGGACGGGTGAGCGAGGGCTCACCGACGGCCACCCCGGGCAGCGCCTGTGCCAGCTCGGTCAGCGCGGTCGCCAGCGTTTGCGCATCCCCCTCTTCACCCTTTTGCAGCAGGTAGCCGATGGCGGTGTGGTGCAGATCGGTCTTCTCCGACTTGCCCGCCCCCGCCCGTACCGGCGCCAACCCCAGCCAGGTGGCGTAGACGCCCCGGGTCAGCGCCACATAGAGCAGCCGCAAATCTTCGGCAAGGCGCTCGCGGTCGGCCTCCGCCAAGGAGTCCTCGGCGCCGGTCAGATCGAGGATGGTGCGATTGCCCGCCTCGTCCGCCTCGTGATAGAGCGGGGTCTCGGCGGTTCTGTGGCTGCAGATAAAGGGCAGGAACACCAGCGGGTACTCCAGCCCCTTGGATTTGTGGATGGTGACGATCTGCACCAATTTCCGCTCGGATTCGAGGCGCAGTACCTGCTCAGCATCCTGCCCGTTGGGGCGACTCACCGCCTCCCCCAACCAGCGCAGCAGGGCGTACTCCCCGTCCAGCTCGCTGCTCACCTGTTGCAGCAGCTCGCCAAGATGGAGGAAGTTGGTCAACCGCCGCTCGCCGTAGGGGCTCGCCAACAGCGAAGAGGCGAGATTGCGCCGGTGCAGCAGGGCGCGCAGCATCGCCAGCACACCGCGGCGATGCCAGATCGATCGGTACTCCATAAACTCCTGCACCGCGCTCTCCCACGCCCGCTCGTCGCTGGCCAGCCCATCGAGCGCCTTGGCATCGAGGTCAAACAGGCCGGTCGCCAGCGCCGCCCGCAGGCTGCGCTCTTCGCTCGGGTTCTGGCAGGCGTGCAAAATCAGCAAAATCTCCCGCGCCTCCGTCTGCTCCAGCACGCTCTCGCGGTTCGACAGATAGACGGAGGCGATGGCGAGCCGCGCCAGCTCCTGCTGCACCAGCTTGCCCTCGGCGCCGGTACGCACCAGCACGGCGATATCTCCGGCCTTCACCGCTTTGTCGCCGATCAGCGCCTTGCCCTCGCGGGCGAGGGTCAGCAAGCGGTGGATCTCGGCGGCGGTGGCGCGGGCCATCTTGCTCTGGTAATCCCCCCGATTGAAGGTGGGCTGACCCGCCAACTGCCAGCAGTGCAGTACGGGGGCAGTTTCGCCACCCAGCAGCAGCGCCTTGCTCTTGCCCTGCGCCGCCACCGGCAGGAAGGGGATATCCGCCTCGTAGATAAAGGGATCTTTCGCCCGCTCGAACAACCCGTTGACCGCTCCCACCAGCGCACTGCTGGAGCGCCAGTTGCGCCCGAGGGTGTAGTGGGCGCTCACATTTCGCCGCGCCTGAATGTAGGTAAAGATGTCGGCGCCGCGAAAGCCGTAGATGGCCTGCTTGGGGTCACCGATCATCAGCAGCGCCGTGTCGGTGTGGCCGCCGTAAAGCCGATGGAAGATGCGGTACTGCTGGGGATCGGTATCCTGAAATTCATCGATCATCGCCACCCGGTAGGTGGCGCGAATCCGCTCGCAGAGCCGCTCGCCAAGGCTGGAGCCAAGCGCCCCGTCGAGATCTTTGAGCAGGTCATCGAACGAGAGCTGATGGGCTTGGCGCTTGCTCGCCTGCATCCGGCTGCGCACCACCTTGGCGGCCCGTTGCAGGATGAGATCCCGAATACCGGGGCGGCTCGCCAGCAGCTCGTCTATCTGGCTGAACAGCGGCAGGGTCGGCACAGCGCCCCCCTTCTTGAGGTTCTCCTCCAGCACCGTCTGGCCGAAGCGCTCCAGTTCCTTGGGGATGGCGTAGCCACTGGCCTCGTCTTTCGCCCAGTCGCTTATCTTGGCAAGCCACCCTTCGTAGTTCTTGCCGGTGTAGCGGCTGATCTGGCCGTCGGTCTGGCGGCGGATCTCGTCCGTCTGCGCCAGCCATTCGCTCTTCACCGCCTCAATGCGGGCCATAGCCGCCTGATGGCGGGCGGCGAGGGTCTCGTCCCCCAGCGCGGGGTGGATCTCCAGCTCGCTGTTGTCGAGCCAACTGCCCATCTCCCGCAACAGGGCGGCGGGGCTCGGCCAGAGCGCACGCACCGCGCTGGCGAGGGCTTTATCCACCGGATAGAACTCGGCACGCCAGTAGTCGCTCACCGCCTGCAGCCTGAGCTGGCTGTCGTCGGTGAGAAATTCGGTTTCAAAGAGTGCACCCGACTCGAAGGCGTTCTGCTTGAGCATCCGCTGGCAGAAGCCGTGGATGGTAAAGACCGCCGCCTCGTCCATCTGGCGCTCGGCGGCCAGCAGGCGGCGGGCCGCCAATTCGTGATCCGCCACCTCGGCCAGCAGTTGGGCCAGCAGGGCGTCACTGCTGTGACCGCGCATAAAGGCGAGGCGCGCCTCGTGAATGCGACCGCGGATCCGTCCGCGCAGCTCGGCGGTGGCCGCTTCGGTAAAGGTCACCACCAGAATTTCGGTCACCGAGAGCGGCCGCTCGTGGGCGCTCGGCTGACCTGCATCGGCGCCCTCTTCGATGAGCGGGCCGTGGCCCAGCAGCAGGCGCAGGTAGAGACCGGCGATGGTGTAGGTCTTGCCGGTACCGGCGGAGGCTTCGATCAGTCGTTCACCATGGAGGGGAAAACGCAATGTATTGAGCGGGTTAGCCATTATTTCAGCTCCTCCAGGGTCTTGAGCAGCGGAGTCAGGTGTTCGCGAGCCAGCGCCTGCAACTGACCAAGCACGGCGTCATCGAGTTCGGGGAAGCAGCGGGCAACGTAAACGTCTTGCCCCTCCCCATTGATCATCCAGCCGCCGTTGAAACGGGTGAGGGCCGCCTTGTCGGCCGCCTCCGGCTTGTCGGGATCCTTCTCGATCGCCTTGAGCCAATCCCAGGCGGTGTTGGGGAAGAACGGCAGCGGCCGCTTCATCCCCTGCGCCCAACAGGCCACCAGCGCCGCCAGTTTGGGCCGCGCCTCGTCGGCAGACAGCGCTGGCAGTCGCAGGCTCTGTTTGGCATCGAACAGCAGGGTGTCGCCGGGGGCGCTGCTCAATGAGAGGCAGAGGTGCTGGATCCAGCCCAGCAGCAGATCCTTGCCGTTGAAGCTGCCGGGTTTGACCACCAGCAAGCGCCCCTTCTGGGTGTCGATCCACCCTTGCAGCTGACCCTGAGTCAGGGAGATATCGATCTCCACCGCTTGCTTTTCTGACTCATTGGCAGCAACCCATGGCCGCAGCCGATCAGCCAGCTTGCCCATCTCGGCATCCAGATCGTCCAGCAGCAGGCTGCCGAACCACCCTTGCGGCAGCAGGCCAGTGAGCTGCAACCGCTCGCGACGCTCGGTACTTTCACCTTCCGCCAGATGGGCATCGAGCAGCAGATCTTTCAGCTGATAATGTTGCAGGCCATCCAGCTCGAACGGCTCGCTGTCCTCGATGTTGGCTTCGTTCAGCTCAAACCACACCTTGAGGCGACGGTTGAGGAAATACTTGGTGGGCTGGCGATAGAAGCGCAACAGCTCCGCCAGCTCCAGCCCCTGCTCCTTGCCCCCCCCTTTGTTCCAATCTGGCGGCAGCGGCAACTCACCGCTCTGGAAGTTGGCCGCGCCACGCTCCGGATTGAGGGCGGGCAACCAGTCGGCGGCATAGGTAAAGAGGCGCGAACCCGCCGCCGGGTAGAAGTAGTCGCGACTGTAGGGGGTGAGCGGGTGCGCCACCATCAGGTGGTTGAGCAGCCGCTTGCCGGAGGTTTCGTCGTCGAGATCCTCATCCCCCGCCAGCACAAAGCCCTGCCGCACATAGTCGATCAGCTCCGCCAGCAGCACCGACGGCACCTTGTCGCTGTTGTCCTGCGCGCTGAAGCCCTGATAGCTGATATAGAGCCCCTGCTGGGCGCTGAGCAGCGCCTCGAGGAAGAGGTAGCGGTCATCATCACGACGGGAGCGATCCCCGCGCCGGCCCGCCACCGCCATCAGGTCAAACCCCATGGGGGCCAGGGTGCGCGGATAGACGCCGTCGTTCATGCCGAGCAGGCAGACCTGCTTGAAGGGGATGGAGCGCATCGGCATCAGGGTGCAGAAGTTGACCTGACCGGCGAGGAAGCGCTGGCTGGAGCGGGACTCCCCCAGCACGCTGCCGAGGTAATCCTGCAGCAGGTCGGCGGTAATGGGCTGCTCGAAGCGGGCCTCGCCGAGCCGGGTCTGCCACTCGGCCAGCTGGCTGCGAATGAGCTGGAGCTGACGCTCTTCATCCTCGTCGGCCAGATAGAAGCGCTCCAGCAGCGCCAGCAGGCAGGCGTTCCACTCGGCCAGCGGCTGGGCCTGTTGCAGGCGGGGCAGGAATTCTGCCAGCGAATCGACAAACCAGGCGAGCTTGCCGAGTGCCAGCCCCTGCTGCCCTTCGATATCGGCGTAGGGCAAGATGCCCGCCACCGGCTCGCCATCCCCCATGGCAAAACCGAGCAGCATGCGGCGCAGGCCGAACAGCCAGCTGTTGCCGGACATGGGCGGCAGCTCGAAACGGACGGGGTAACCGTCATCCAGCCCCCAGCGGATGCCGGTCTCCTGCACCCAGACCCGCAGCTGGTTGAACTCGTCGTCATCCAGCTCGAAACGGCGCAGCACGGCGGGCACCTCGAGAATGGCGAGCAGCTCGCCCGCCCCGAAGCGGGCGTTGGGCAGCCTGAGCAGGGCGAGGAAGCTCTGCAGCAGCGGGCTCTCCTGACTCGCCGCCCGATCCGAGACAGCAAAGGGGATCTGACCGCGCGCCCCACTCTTTTCTTTACCAAAAACGGCCTGAATATAGGGGCCGTAGCTGTTCACATCCGGCATCATCACCACCACATCTTTCGGGGTGAGGGTGGGATCCTGCTCGAACAGCGCCAGCAGCCGGTCGTGCAGCACTTCCAGCTCGCGCATCGGGCCGTGGCAGGCGTGGATCTGCAAGGATCCATCCGCCGGGCTGATGGGGCTCTTGTGATGGCTGCTGTCGAGATCGAACTGACCGGCGCCCCGTTCTGCCAGCTCCAGCACATCCTTCTGGATGGCGCGCAGCAGGCTGACATTGCCTTTGCCATCCACCTCGTCGATATCGACGAAGGCCTCGATTTGCGGTACCTCCAGCTCCATCAGCTGATGCAGGTAGTCGCGCCCCAGTTTGCCCATGGAGGCGAGCAGCGGGTTGGCGGGGCCTTGCAATGTCTCGATATCGGTGCCGGGTTTGAGCTTGTTCTCCAGCCGAGCCAACGTCTTGCGATCCAGCAGATCCCCCCAGTAGTAGCGGCAGGGGTTGGTGACGAACAGGTGCACCTCCACCTCCGGCCGGCTGCCGAGGGCCAGCAGCGCCTCCACATAGCGCGGCGGCAGCGCCGAGATGCCGAACACAAAGACCCGCTGCGGCAGCTTGCCCGGCAGATCGGCGGTACGCGCCAGCTCGTGGATAAACTCCTCGTAGAGGTTGGCGCGGTGGTAACCGCTCGGAGAGAGCGCCAGGGTGCGTGCCACCAGCTCACGCCACAGCTCCGGCTGCCAATCCTGACCGCTCACCCCGGCCAGCTCCTGACTCAATCCTTCCCCCTCTTCCCAGCGGGCAATCCAGTCCGGCCGATAGACCAGATACTGGTCAAAGAGATCCGCCACCTTTTGGCAGAGTTGCCACAGCCGCACCTGCTCGGGCGCCTGCGCAAGTTCACGGGCAGGATCCTCGCCACCCCCACCGCCCAGATAGGCGGCGAGCGGGGCAAAGGCGGGGCGATCCAGCAAGGCAGGCAGAATGGTCATCAGCTGCCAGCTCATGGAGCCTTTGTTGTAGGGGCTCTGACGCGGTACATCCGCCAGCACCCGGGTGAACATCTCCCAGATAAAGCTGGCGGGCAGCGGAAAGTCGATATTGGCGGCGATGCCGAACGCTTTGGCCAGCTCCAGCTTGAGCCACTGGGCCATGCCCGGACTCTGCACCAGGATCTGCTCCCGATCGAAGGGGTGAGAGAGAGGGGCCTGCCGGATGCGGCTCACCAGCAGCTCTTTGAGCAGATCCAGCTGATTGGAGTGGTAGAGGGTAAACATGAGCAAATTCCCGCCTGTGGATGAGAGGGGGCGAGGGAAAAGGCGAGCCATTTCCATCACTTCACAAGAAAAGGAATTGTCGGGGATCGGGGGGAAGATGCAAAAGGCTCTTGTGGCCAGCAGGCGAGTAAACAGCTGAACCATGAGGGGTGCCGCAGATTTGTGCAGCAGCCTCACCGACCCGGAAAACGCAGACAGAAAAAAGCCGGTGCAGTTGCACCGGCCAAAAGGCTTGGAAAACTCAAACTGACTAGCTGTTACCAGTTTTTGCCGAGACGGGCATCCACACTGAACGCCCCTGCTCCGGCCGCCGCCAGCGCCAGGAAACCACCGGCCACTGAGACGTTCTTCATAAACATCAGCATCTGCATCTGTTCGGCAGGCTGATAGTGGAAAATAAAGGCAGCCATCAGGGTGAAACCGGCCAGCAGCACGGAGAGGCTACGGGTAAAGAGACCGAGCACGACGGCAAGGCCACCACCCAGCTCAAGCAGGATCACCAGCGGCAACATAAAGCCCGGTACGCCCATCGCTTCCATATAGCCCTGGGTTCCGGCATAGCCGCCGATCTTGCTCCAGCCCGCCATGACGAACATCAGCGCCAACAGTACACGACCCGCCAGCAGTGCCAAATCTTTCATCTTGTCCATTTCATATTCCTCGTTTGTGTCACATCACCGCTGACTGCTTCAGGGTAGGTCAAATAACAGAGCTTGGCTGGCACTGGTCGCCACCAGCTCCCACCGGTATTCATCACGACTGAGTACCCCGTCGCCGGGTCGGGCAGCCAGACCGTTGGCGGCAAGCGTACCTGAAATCATCTGCAGGTAACCGTGTCGGCCAGCCAGTGCCCATTCGAGCGTTTCGCCCGGGGCCAGCTCCAGCCGCCATACGCGGGCCTGCTGGCGGATCACGAAGGATCCCGCCTCGCCATCCGGTGACGCCACCAGCGTCATACCCGGTCTGGACTCAATTTTCTTCTGCTGATATCCGGGTGGCGTGCCGACTTCATTCGGCTCGATCCAGATCTGCAACAGGGAGAGAGGAGCCGTCTGCGAGGGGTTGACCTCGCTGTGGCGGATCCCGCTGCCTGCGCTCATCAGCTGGAAATCCCCTGCCGGGATCTGCTCGGCATGGCCGAGACTGTCCTTGTGCTCAATGGTGCCTTGCAGCACGCAGGTGAGGATCTCCATATTGGCGTGAGGGTGGGTGGCGAATCCGCCACCCGGCGCAACCCGATCCTGATTGATCACCCGCAGTACCGAGTGCCCCATCCACTGTGGGTCATAGTAGTGACCGAAGGAGAAACTGTGACGCGCGTCCAGCCAGCCAAAGTTGGCCTTGCCCCGCGCTTCTGCGGCTCTCAATTGCATCATGGTCTGCTCCTCATCTATCCGGGGTTCGACTTAGCGGTCTTTGCCACCACCGATGCCGAACGGAATACGGTATTCACTGCTCTGGTCAGCCAGGCTGATGGTCAGGTTGCCCTGGGTGCGGTTCGGGATCCGCACCTGCTGGGTACCCGTCAGGGTGGCGTGAACCGATGCCAGCAGATCGCCAGACTCGTCACGCACCTCCAGCAGCGGATTGGCTTTGCCATCCAGTGCGGCAGTGGAGTTCCACTTCACAAACAGTACGCCGGGCATAGCACTGAAGTCAGCTGGTACGGAAGCCTGGGCGAAACCTGTGGCCATCAGGCCTGCAACGGCCAGCATCTTGATTACGTTTTTCATGTTCATTCACTCTCTTGATTTATATGTCGTTGCCAAGGCCGTTTCGGCCAGAATCAATGCATCCATGCAAGAGGTTATTCAAATAGTGTGTTGTTCTTTCACCGACGTCAGACCGACCGATTTGGTGCGTTACAGTACGGAAATACCCGCATATTTGGCCGCTCGACGTTCCTGCCTAAGCGTTGATTGAATATTAAAGTGACACGACCTAACTTGTTAGCGAGATAAACTGGCAAACATATTCAAAAAAATTGAAGGTGAGGAATGACCAAGGAATCGAACAAGGAGCGGGCACTGACCCTGGAGGCAATCCGGGTGCTGGACGCCATCGACCGCCGTGGCAGCTTCGCGGCGGCAGCCGACGAGCTGGGCAAGGTGCCCTCGGCATTGAGCTATACGGTGCAGAAGCTGGAAGACGAGCTGGACGCTATGCTGTTTGACCGCAGCGGCCACCGCACCAAGTTCACCCCGGCGGGCCGCATGCTGCTGGAGCAAGGGCGCATGCTGCTGGAAGCAGCCGAGCATCTGGTGGGTGAGACCCGGGCGCTGGCCCGTGGCTGGGAGACCGACATCACAGTCGCCGTCGATGCGCTGGTCCCGGTACAGGCCCTCTATCCCTTGGTTGAGAAGCTGGCTGAACAGACCGATACCCGACTCAGGTTGCGCGCCGAAGTACTGGCGGGCAGTTGGGAGTGTCTGGAGGATGGCCGTGCCGACCTGCTTATCTCCACGATCAATCCGGGCATCATGATGGCCGGCATCAAGCATCAGGTGATCAAAGAAGAGGTCATGCTCTATGTCGCCCACCCCGACCACCCTCTCCATCAGGAGCCGGAGCCTCTGGCTGACGAAACCCTGCGCCGCTACCGCGCCATCGCGGTGGCCGACACAGCCCTGCGCAAACCGGTGCTCACCTACCGCCTGCTCGACAAGCAGCCGCGCCTCACTGTCAGCACCATGACGGAGAAACGGGATGCCCTGCTGGCAGGGATCGGGGTCGGCACCATGCCACAGAGCTGGATTGAGGAGGACATCCGGACCGGACGGCTTAAGGTGATCAGCCCCGAATATCGCCATCAGCTGCAGGTCGTGCTGGCCTGGCGGCGAGACACCATGGGCAAGGCCAAAAGCTGGCTGGTGCGGGAGATACCAAAACTGTTTGCAGCTGGTGAGAAATGAGATCCAGTTAACAGAAATGTTAATTGCATGCCTCACTTGACGCCCAATATCTTTGCTGATTTCATAGCCGCCTCATTGAACCCATGGAAGCTGTAGAAAATGAAAAAGAGTTTGCTGGTTGCCCTCACCACCCTGCCCCTGTTTGCCAATGCCGGCCTGATGGATTCGCTGACCGACAGCGTCACCAGCAGCGTCAAGGATGCGGCCAGCACTGCCGTATCTGGTGCCATGGACAGCGCATCCAACGAAGCCATCAAAAAGGCACTGGATATCAAGGAAGGCGGCTCCAACAAGCAGGCAGTCAAAGAGAAGCTGGGCGCTCCTGCCTCTACCAAGACCGAGGCCGGTCTGGAAGTGTGGACCTATGATCTGGATGCCCTGAAGAAGGCTTCTCCACTGCTGGCAGAAACCACCAAAACCCTGCTGAAAGATACCGACGCAGCCAAGAAGAACGTCGTTATCAAGTTCGAAGGTGATACCGTCAAGAAAGTAGACCTGACCGACAAGGCTCAGGGCTAAGTTCGCTCGTCCGGTGGAGTGGCTGCACGCCCGCATCGGCACAGATAGCAAGAGGGGGAGCACCGGGCTTCCCCTCTTTTATGATCGGTTTATTACACCTTGAAGCGATGCACCAACGCCACCAGCTGGCGATTGGACTCCAGCAGGGTGGCCGAACACTGTTCGGTATTCTGACCGTTATCCACCAGCAGATTGACCATGTCGCGGATGGTGACCATGTTGCGGTTGATCTCTTCGGTCACCCGGCTCTGCTCCTCTGCCGCAGTCGCAATCTGGGTACCCAGATCATTTATTTGCACCACGGCATCCGCCATCTTGTCGAGCCCGCCTGTCACCTGCTCGGTATTCTCGGTCGCCGCCTGGCAGCTCTGCTTGGTGTGCTCCATGGCCACCACGGCTTCTGCCACCCCCTGCGTCAACCGGGAGAGCATGCTCCCCACCTCGGCAGTGCTATTCTGGGTTCTCGCCGCCAGTGCGCGCACCTCATCAGCAACCACGGCAAAACCACGGCCCTGCTCA
Organism: Aeromonas sp. 102P; assembly: GCF_051920345.1. Lineage (NCBI taxonomy): Bacteria > Pseudomonadati > Pseudomonadota > Gammaproteobacteria > Aeromonadales > Aeromonadaceae > Aeromonas > Aeromonas sp. 102P. Next base: position 17,453 of record NZ_JBQBCZ010000007.1, read on the forward strand.
CCGGCCCGCGCCGCCTCGATAGCCGCGTTGAGTGCCAACAGGTTGGTCTGGGCAGCAATATCGCCGATCACGCCGAGTACACTGCTGATCTGGCGAGCATCTTCCTGCATCCCCAATACCTTGGTCGCAGCAAGATCCACTTCATCGATCAGCGCCGCCACACTGGCAGAGGCCTGACCCACTACCTGACGGGACTGAATCGCCTGACCATTGGCAGACTCGGTAAAGCTGGCGGAATCGCTCGCGTGGTGCGCCACACTGTCGGCAGTGGAGCTGAGCTCGGTCAGGGCTGTCACTATCTGATCGGTCTCGGCGGCATGCTCACCGAGAATGCGTCTGGCCTGCCCCGTCTGCTGATCCAGCTGGGCCAATTCACGGGTAATCAGCTCTGTGGTCTCGGTCACCTGCAACATCATCTGCTGCAGATAGGCGATAAAGCGGTTCACCGATTGAGCGATATGGTCCAGCTCATCGTGCCCCTTGACCCGGATCCGGGCAGTCAGATCAGCATCTCCGGCCGAGAGCGCATCGATGTTCTGCTTGAGGGTGTCGAGTCGACTGCCCAGCTGCTTGATGGCCATCAACATCAGCGCAAACAGCAGCACCACTAGCGGTAGCTGGATCGCTGCCAGCGTCTTGAGCACCTCCTGACTGTCGTGGGTAAGGGTGCTGGTCGGCAGCGCCGCCGCCAACAGCCAGGGGGTTCCTTCGATGGGTTGCATCAGCAATGTCTGCTCTTCACCCAGATCCTGAAAGGTAGTGCGCTGCAATGCGGCGCCATTACCTTGCCCCAGCAGGCTGGCGATGGCGCTGGCAAAGGGATAGTCCCCGTGAGATGAGAGGTTGCCCAGCACCACATCCCCGCTCAAGCGACCATTCTTGCTGAGGATCTTGCCGTCGGCCTCGACGATCATCACCTGACCACCGATCTCCTGCTCTTTTTTGGCGACCAGATCATTGAAGAAACCCAGCGTCACATCGATGGTGGACACCCCGTAAAGGGAGCCGTCACGATAGATCCCCATGGCACAGTTGGTGCGTGGCTGTTGGCTGGCACCATCCTTGTAAGCCGCCGCCCAGACACACATGCCTTTCGCCGCCTGCTGCCCGGCTCTGTGCCAGGGCTGCTCGAAATAGTTGGGCGCCTCGGCCGAGTTCCAGTAGGTGTTGGGGATCAGCTTGTTGGCACCATCCCGATGAAAAAAGGTACTGAACTTGATGCGACCGGCTTCCCGCTGATCCGGCATCGGCCAGATGCCGCCACCAAACACCATGGCATTGCCATATTGATCGATCAGAGCAGGGAGAACAGCATCGATTTGCTCACTCGGCAGTTGGGCCACCAGCTGGGTGATACTGCGTGACTGGCTCTGCACCCCGTTGAGCTGATCGCGAATGTCGGTCGCAATCTCGCTGACCCGCAGCACCAGATTCTGCTCACCCGCCCGTTGCAGCTCGGGTTTGACCCATAACTGGATGCCGATTACGGTCAGCACACAGACCGCCACCATGAATCCCAGAAAAACGGCGGTATATCGCCCCTTGATTGTCCCCAGATCCCAACCCATACCCTCTCCTGTTTTCGGCCACTGCTAACTGCAGCTTGTTATATGAGCGGGCATTATCTTGCAATTCGCTCACGGCGCGTTTGCCATCGCTCACATAAGCGACAGCAAGATAAGGATTCGAGCGAAAATGGATCGATACGATCACAAAAAGGGTGGCCTCGGCCACCCTTGGGTTGATAACAGCTGGCGTTGTTACTGGTTCGCTTCAGCGAACTGCTTCATCGCTTCGGCGTGCTTGGTCATACCGGCGGCACGCTCGCTGAGCTTCTTGATGAATTCCGCCTTCTTGGCCGGATCTTCAATGCGATCATAACGTTGCTGCAGGTTGGCCTGGATCTGCTCCGGGGTCATGTTCTGCATGCGGGCCATCTTGTCGTGGCGACCACCGTGGTGTTTGCCACCCATCATGCCGCCGCCGTCCATCGGGCAATCCACCATGGCACCGGGCTGGCCGGTGGGGGCTGCTTCACTGGCAGCATAGGCACCCAGCGGCAGGCCAAGGATCAGGGTGGCGGTCAGCAGGGTTTTGGTCAGCTTTTTCATGGTCTATCTCCTGTAGGGATGATTCTGGTTCGGCGCTCTTGCCTTGCCCTCAAGTAAATACCCTATCGGTGTCTGAACTTTGCCAGCATCGCCCTTTTTTGTAGCAGAGTGTGGCATCGTGCGGATCTGGCACACTTTGACACAAACCGCCGGGCGGATTTTCGTATACTCGTGCCAACGCCAAGCAGGGGAGGTATTCATGAACCAGGGCAACACCCACATTCTGGTGGTCGACGATCACAGCGAGATCCGCGATCTCTTGAAGCGCTTTCTGGAGCAGCACGGCCTTCGGGTCAGTTGCGCACGGGATGGCAAGGAGATGAAGCGACTGCTGGAGGAGCGGGAGTTCGACCTGCTGGTACTGGATCTGATGATGCCGGGTGAAGATGGTCTGACCCTCTGCCGCGAGCTGCGGGTCAAATCGAACCTGCCCATCATCATGCTCACGGCCATGGGGGAAGAGACCGACCGCATCATAGGGCTGGAGATGGGGGCTGATGACTATCTGGCAAAGCCTTTCAATCCGCGCGAGCTGCTGGCGCGCATCAAGGCGGTGATGCGCCGCACCCAGGCGGATAACCAACCCGCCGCCGAAACCCTGACCCGGGATCTGCGCTTCGATCGCTGGCTGCTCGACGTCAATCGCCGGGAGCTGGTCGATGAGGATGGAGTGGGCCTCAGCCTCTCCACCGCCGAATTCGATCTGCTCAAGGTGTTTCTCGAACGCCCGCAGCGGGTGCTGAGCCGGGATCAACTGCTGGATCTGGCCCGTGGCCGCGAGGCGGTAGCCTTTGATCGCGCCATCGATACCCTGGTGAGCCGCCTGCGCCGCAAGCTGGAGCGGGATCCCAAGAATCCGGAGCTGATCAAAACCATCTGGGGTGGCGGCTATATGTTCTCCGCCGACGTGACGCAGGTTTAAGCAGTGGGCACCTTGCGACGACTGTGGGCACGGATGTGGCCCAAGGGGCTGACCGGCCAGATCATTCTGGTGGCGCTGGCGGGGTTGATCCTGATCCAGCTGCTCAGTATCCAGATCTACCGCACGGATCGGGAGGAGGCGCTCGGCTTCGTCAACAGCCGCAACGCCATGCAGCGGATCATCTCGGTGGTCAGGCTGCTCTCCCTCTCCCCCCGTCCCTCTATGACGAGATCCTCAAGGCGAGCCGCAGCGAGACCCTGCTACTGCGCCTCTCCGACGAGCCGCTGCAACCGGATAACCGCAGTCCCCGCTTCGAGCAGCTGGTGCGCTCGCGCCTCAACTACCCCGCCGGCCTCACGGTCGAGATCAGCGCCGAGCTGAAAGAGGATACCCAGCGCAGCAAGGCGTGGGAACATCATGCCCGCATGATGCGGGATCGCAAGGGACCGCCCCCGCCGCGGGATATGCGGCTCTATGGCTCCATCGAACTGCCGCAGGGGGGCTGGCTGCAGTTCAGCTCGCTGGTCGACAAGGAGGCGGGCAGCTGGTCGTGGCAGACCACCCTCAACCTGATGCTGGTCGCCAGTCTGGTGATCGGACTGATGGTGCTGCTGTTTCGCCGTGCCACTCGCCCGCTCAAGCAGCTGGCAGGCAATGCGGAGCGGCTCGGACGGGGCGAGGATATCGAGCCCTTGAAAGAGGAGGGGCCGACCGAGATCCGAGAATCGATTCAGGCCTTCAACCGGATGCACACCCGGCTCGACCGCTTCGTGCAGGACAGAACCCGGATGCTGGCGGCCATCTCCCACGATCTGCGTACCCCCATCACCAGCCTGCGGCTGCGCACCGAGTTTCTGGCCGATGGCGAGGACAAGGAGCGGATCCAGCAGACCCTGCAACAGATGGAGCAGATGCTGGCCGCGACCCTCAGCTTTGCTCGCGAGGAGGGGCAGCAGGAGGCTACCCGCGAGCTGGATCTGGTCAGCCTGCTGGTCAGCCTGTGCGATGACTATGCCGATACCGGCCAGCCGGTCACCTGTCTGGCGGAAGGCAAAGAGGTCTACGCCTGCCGGGCCAACACCCTGCGCCGGGTGTTGCAGAACCTGATCGGCAACGCCATCAAATATGCCGGCAGCGCCGAAGTGTCGCTGGAGCGGCGCAAGGAGGAGCTGTTGATCCGGGTCTGCGACAACGGGCCGGGGATCGATCCGGCGCGGCTGGAGGATGTGTTCAAGCCGTTCGTGCGGCTCGATGAAGCGCGCAATACCGAGTCCGGCAGTGTCGGGTTGGGGCTCTCCATCGCCCGCACCCTGGTCCATCAGCACGGCGGCGAGCTGACCCTGCTCAATCGGCCACAGGGGGGACTGGAGGCGCGGATCAGCCTGCCGCTGTAAGTAGTTACCCTATCCGCCAGCCTTGTCATGGCGCCATTTGCATCATGCAAACTTCATCATTTGAGCGCTTGTTCTTCGATCAGAAAGGCGGTGATAATCGATGACCACGGGACGGTATACGGCAACGGATTGGAGCAAGGATGGCCTCTTCCAGGACAGGAGTCATAGTCAGTATCGGATGGGGGCTCCTGCTACTCGCCCTTGCTCTGCCTGTCTGGGCCAAAGCTCCGGAAGAGCCGATCATCATTACCAACTCCAAAGCCTGGCAGCCCTTCTCCTATATCAATGAGTCGGGCCAGCCGGATGGCCTGCTGATCGATTTGTGGCGTGAATATGCCCGGGTGACCGGCCAGAAGATCGAGTTCAGGCTGGTCGACTGGCAAGGCTCCCTCGACCTGCTCCATGAGGGGAAGGCGGACGTTCACGCCGGACTGCTCTGGTCACCGGAGCGGGACAAACTGTTCGACTATGGCCGCCCTCTCGCCCAGCTCGACTCCCAACTCTTCTTCTCGAGCGAATTGCGCGGCACCGATGTACATTACTACCTGCTCCATGAAACGGTCGGTGTGGTAGCCGGTGGCTACGAGGAGTATTACGCCAGACGCTACTTCCCCGGCACCAGACTGCAGACCTTCAATGACAATGACACCCTGCTGGCTGCGGCCTTCAAGGGTGAAGTGAAGGCCTTTATCGCCGATCTGCAGGTCGCCAACTTCTACATCTATACCTCGGACGATCCCACCCGCTTTATTCCGGTTCGCCACCTCTATACCGACCAGATCCGCTTTGCGGTGAAAAAGGGTGACCTTGCCCTGCTAAACCGGCTGGAAGAGGGCTTCGCCAAGCTCAAAGAGAGCGATCGGGAGCGGATCATCCGCAAATGGATGCATGTCGAAACCGTCTACCCCATCCATCTCGGTCCCTGGCTACTGCTGGCCGGGGCATTGATCATGGTGGCCTACATAGTGCAACTGCGCCGCGCCGTTGCCAGCCGTACCACCGAGTTGAGCCGCGCCAACGCCAGACTGGAGAAACAAGCCAGTACCGACCCCCTGACCGGTCTGCTCAACCGACGGGCATTCATGCCCGCCATGGAGCAACGACTGGCAAGCGGGGAGCCCTGTGCCCTGTTGCTGTTCGATGTGGATCACTTCAAGGAGACCAATGACCGCTTTGGTCATGGCATCGGGGATCTGCTGCTGGAAAAGCTGGCCACGACTGTGACCAACCTGTTGCCCAAAGAGGCTCTGCTGGCCCGCATCGGCGGCGAAGAGTTTTGCCTGCTGCTACCGCTGGCCACATTGGCAGAGACAGAAGAGTGGGCCGAGCGTATCTGCCTGGAGAGCAACCGGCAAACCCTGCACACCAGCAGCGGCGAGGTGGCCCTCTCCATCAGCACCGGGGCAGTCTGGGTCGCCGCAGAGAGAGAGGCTGATGCCGACCAGCTACTACGGCAGGCTGACGCCCTCATGTATCAGGCCAAGGGACTGGGGCGCAATACCTGGCAAGCCGCCGCCTATCAGGGATAGCCCTCTGACGGACACGCAATAAAAACGGCCGCCATCGGAAGATGGCGGCCGCATGAGTGGTTCCCTATCAGAAGTTGTAGGTCACGCCCAGGTTGTAACGGCGACCATCCAGCACAGTGCCATAGCTGCTGTAATCCACCGTCTTGTCGAAGAGGTTGTAGACCCCGGCAGTCAGATCCAGATGCTTGTTGGCCTTGTAGACCAGGCCCATGTCAAAGAAGGTGTAGGAAGGGGTCCCCTCCGCCATCTTGACCCGGCTCAGGTACTCGGAGGTCTCGCCACGGAAGTTGACCCGTGACCAGAGGCTGAGATCCTCGGTGGTTTGCCAGTCAACACTACCGTTGAGCATGTGGCGGGGCCTCTGGTTGAGGGCATGACCCGCCAGTGGACCACTCTTCTGCTCGGACTGGGTGAAGGTGTAGCTGGAGCTGACCGACCAATCCTCATTGATAGCCCAATCCATCATCCCCTCGACCCCGCGCATATTCGCCTTGTCGACGTTGACCCGATCGCTGATGAAGTCATAACTGTGACCATTGAGGGTACAGGCGGGATCGCTCTTGCTGGTGCAACGACGCACTTCGGAGATCTTGTTCTTGAAGTCGGTGTTGAACAGGGTCACTCCGGCGTTGAGCCCCTGATGACCGTTCCACAGCAGGCCGATCTCTTCACTCACGCTGGTCTCTGGTTTGAGATCAGGGTTGCCGACCAGTACGCCATCCTGACTGCGGCCGCCAGTAGCCTGGCCCCAGTTGGCCGCCGACATCCGCAAGTCAGGGGAGCGGTAGCCGGTCGAGACGCCTCCTTTCAACGTCCAGCTATCATCCAGATGCCAGACGCCGTAGAGACGAGGGCTCCAGTGAGAGCCGTAGTTCTGGTCCCGATCCATGCGGGCGCCTCCGGTCAGGGCAAAGCTGTCAGTGAGTGACCACTCATCCTCGACAAACATTGCCCAGCTCCAGCGGGTCAGCTGCTCGGCAGGGTTGGCCACTGTCAGGGCATTGCCTTGATCGTGCAGATCCTCATAACGATACTGACCACCGACACTCAAGTAATGATCCCCCAGAATAAACTGGGTATGGGTATCGGCGATGGTATTGGTAAGCTCCATCTTGCGAACGGGGTTACTGTTGGCCTCCTGCTGCAGATAGCTGCTGGAAGAGCCGAAATCATACTGACCATCATGGGTCAGCGCATAGTTGGTGCGCTCGTAGCGATAGAGGCTATCTGTCGCCTTGACATCCAGCGAATTGCCGGCCGTGCGATCCCGATCCTGCAGACTGCGACTGGCCTCCAGATCGAAGCGATTCTGCTCATCAGGCTTGAAGCTGAGCACTGCCGTGCCACTGCGAGTCTCCTGCTCGGCAAAACCCTGGGTAAATTTGTCTTCGCCACGATGAGCCAGCTGGCCATTGAAGCGCAGCCCCAACACGCCATCGATCAATGAACCTGCGGTATAGGCATCGGTCTGGAAGCTATTACCGGCATCCTTGTTCTCCTGGAAGGTCGAATCTGCGTGAACCGACCCCTGCCAGGCCAGACCGGTGGTCTTGCGGGTAATCACGTTAATCACACCACCCATGGCATCTGAACCATAACGGGATGACATGGGACCACGGACGACCTCAATGCGCTCGATCGCCTGCAGTGGCGGCAGCCAGCCCTGCTCGATACCAGCTTCATCGCTATTGGGGCGAGTACCACGACTATCCACCTTTTTGCCATCAACCAGCATCAGGGTGTATTTCGATCCCATACCGCGAATGCTGATATCACTGCTGCTGCCACCGCCAGTCACCACAACACCGGGAACATCCTTCAGGGCATCGGTCACATCGCGATAGGCCCGCTTCTCCAGCTGCTCACGGGTAATCACAGAGATGGAGGCAGCAGAGTCTTCAATCTTCTGCTGGAAGCCGGAAGCGGTGACGACCATCACCTCTTGTTTGGCTGCGTGGGCCTGGGTCGCAAGAAGGGAGCAGACCAGCAAGGCAAGCTTGTTCGGTTTCACTGTTGTCATGTTTTAGCCTGAACGTTTTTAGTAGGAAGGTGGCGTATTCCCTTACTTCATTCGTTACAACGCCTTGGCATCCGGCCAGGTGCAGCATCAAAAAAGGCTCATTTGAAAAGCACTTTATTAATCAGCCCGCATTGTAACTACCCCATCCCAACAATTCAAATAACAATCATTATCGTTCGCCTCGTATGGTATTCCTGCTGCAAAACAGCTCATTCTTGATAAGAGACTGTTTTAATGGAATAAATCTATAAACAAACAAGGGGATTACACAAACAAGAGGAAGTGATGACGTACCATTGCAAGACGGCCTGATTTAATCCTCAAGCTCTATCAGCTCGCTGCGGAACAATATGGCCAAGATGGGATGTGCTGCGATACAGAGTTGGAAATAGTAGCCAGAACGCCAACAGGGGAAGGTATTGCCATCGTGGTGGGATGTCGGCAACTCACCAGCAGACTAAAAACATCAAAACCCAGTCGTGAGGCCGGGCTTTGTGTTGGTTCTTGCGTACAAATCTGTGGGACTTATGGACAAAACCACCCATAGCAAAAAGGCCTTCCCAATCGGGAAGGCCTTAAAATTAGTGGCGGAGCGGACGGGACTCGAACCCGCGACCCCCGGCGTGACAGGCCGGTATTCTAACCGACTGAACTACCGCTCCGCATTCGGTTAGCTTTCGCTAAATCTTCTGCTGCATTTTCTGAGGTGTCATCCTCGCAGCCAGTGACGTGATTCTTCACATCGCTGTTTAATTGAGTGCCTGGCAGTGTCCTACTCTCGCATGGCGAATGCCACACTACCATCGGCGCTACCGCGTTTCACTTCTGAGTTCGGCATGGGATCAGGTGGTTCCACGGCGCTATGGCCGCCAGGCAAATTCTTAATCTAGAAAGCTGACGTGAATAACGACTAGGTCATTATCACTGAATTAGTAGTTCGCTTGGTATCTGTTACAAGCCTTAGAACACTTCTTGGGTGTTGTATGGTTAAGCCTCACGGGTAATTAGTGCGGGTTAGCTCAATGCATCGCTGCACTTACACACCCCGCCTATCAACGTTGTGGTCTCCAACGGCCCTTTAGGACCCTCAAGGGGTCAGGGATGACTCATCTCAGGGCTCGCTTCCCGCTTAGATGCTTTCAGCGGTTATCGATTCCGAACTTAGCTACCGGGCAGTGCCACTGGCGTGACAACCCGAACACCAGAGGTTCGTTCACTCCGGTCCTCTCGTACTAGGAGCAACTCCCTTCAATCATCCAACGCCCACGGCAGATAGGGACCGAACTGTCTCACGACGTTCTGAACCCAGCTCGCGTACCACTTTAAATGGCGAACAGCCATACCCTTGGGACCGACTTCAGCCCCAGGATGTGATGAGCCGACATCGAGGTGCCAAACACCGCCGTCGATATGAACTCTTGGGCGGTATCAGCCTGTTATCCCCGGAGTACCTTTTATCCGTTGAGCGATGGCCCTTCCATTCAGAACCACCGGATCACTATGACCTACTTTCGTACCTGCTCGACCTGTCCGTCTCGCAGTTAAGCTGGCTTATGCCATTGCACTAACCTCCTGATGTCCGACCAGGATTAGCCAACCTTCGTGCTCCTCCGTTACTCTTTGGGAGGAGACCGCCCCAGTCAAACTACCCACCAGGCACTGTCCGCGAGCCCGATTCAGGGCCCTGCGTTAGAACATCAAACATACAAGGGTGGTATTTCAAGGACGGCTCCAGCGCAACTGGCGTCACGCCTTCAAAGCCTCCCACCTATCCTACACATGTAGGTTCAATGTTCAGTGCCAAGCTGTAGTAAAGGTTCACGGGGTCTTTCCGTCTAGCCGCGGGTACACCGCATCTTCACGGCGAATTCGATTTCACTGAGTCTCGGGTGGAGACAGCATGGCCATGGTTACACCATTCGTGCAGGTCGGAACTTACCCGACAAGGAATTTCGCTACCTTAGGACCGTTATAGTTACGGCCGCCGTTTACCGGGGCTTCGATCAAGAGCTTCGCTTGCGCTAACCCCATCAATTAACCTTCCGGCACCGGGCAGGTGTCACACCCTATAC
>NZ_JBQBCZ010000007.1:32500-72074 GCF_051920345.1 Aeromonas sp. 102P
CTTAGGCAGAGTCGTCTTGATGATCTCATGACGAACCAGGGAGCTGGCCATGTTGCGGAACATTGCCTGACGATGGCTGCTGTTCCGGTTCAGTTGACGACCACTCAAACGATGGCGCATGACCTTATCCTTCTAACTAAATCTGTGAAACCCGTAATCTGGATTACTCGTCAGCGATGCTGGCGGGCGGCCAGTTCTCAAGGCGCATGCCAAGAGACAGACCACGGGAGGCCAACACGTCCTTGATCTCAGTCAGGGACTTCTTACCGAGGTTAGGAGTCTTAAGCAACTCAACTTCGGTACGCTGTACCAGATCACCAATATAGTGGATAGCTTCTGCCTTCAGACAGTTCGCAGAACGAACTGTCAGCTCCAAATCATCGACAGGACGTAGCAGAATCGGATCAAACTCGGGTTTCTCTTCTTTCTTCTCGGGCACGCTGACATCGCGCAGATCCACGAAGGCTTCCAGTTGCTCGGCCAGAATAGTGGCAGAACGACGGATGGCTTCTTCAGGATCCAGGGTACCATTGGTCTCCATGTCGATGACCAGCTTGTCCAAGTCGGTACGCTGTTCCACACGTGCTGCCTCAACATTGTAGGCAATACGAACGATGGGGCTGAACGCAGAGTCCAGCAGCAGGCGACCAATCGGGCGCTCTTCGTCATCGTTGTGAACACGAGCAGAAGCAGGCACATAACCACGACCGCGCTGAACTTTCAGGCGCATGCTGATTTCAGCATTGGCACCAGTCAGGTGGCAGATTACGTGCTCCGGGTTTACGATCTCGACTTCATCACCGTGAGTGATATCACCAGCGGTAACGGGGCCTGTTCCAGACTTGGTCAGGGACAGAGTTACCTCGTCCTTGCCTTCCAGCTTCACAGCGATACCTTTCAGGTTGAGCAGGATTTCAAGAATGTCTTCCTGTACACCTTCTTTGCTGCTGTACTCATGCAGTACCCCGTCAATTTCGACTTCAGTAACTGCACAACCGGGCATAGATGACAGCAAAATACGACGCAGGGCGTTGCCCAGCGTGTGACCAAAGCCACGCTCGAGTGGCTCAAGAGTCACTTTCGCATGAGTCGGGCTAACTTGCTCGATGTCAACTAGCCGCGGTTTAAGAAAATCTGTTACAGAACCCAGCATTGTGTCCTCTCTTTAGAAGCTAGCTTTACTTGGAGTAAAGCTCGACGATCAGCTGTTCGTTAATGTCGGCAGACAGGTCGGAACGCTCTGGCAGACGCTTGAAAGCACCTTCCATTTTAGCGGCGTCAACCTCTACCCAAGTCGGCTTCTCACGCTGACCAGCAACTTCCAGGGAAGCTTTGATACGCGCTTGCTTCTTAGCCTTCTCACGAACGCAGATCACGTCCTCAGGGGAAACCTGGAAAGAAGGAATGTTCACAACGCGACCGTTTACCATGATGGCCTTGTGGCTCACCAGCTGACGAGATTCAGCACGGGTAGCGCCGAAGCCCATACGATAAACAACGTTGTCCAAACGACCTTCCAGCAGCTGCAACAGGTTTTCACCGGTGTTACCCTTTTGACGGGCAGCGTCGCGGTAGTAGTTGCGGAACTGTTTTTCCAATACGCCGTAGATACGACGAACTTTTTGTTTCTCGCGCAGCTGAACACCGTAGTCGGACAGACGCGCTTTACGCGCACCGTGCTGACCAGGGGCGGTGTCAATCTTGCACTTAGAATCAATCGCACGAACACCTGACTTCAGGAAGAGGTCGGTGCCCTCACGACGGCTAAGCTTAAGCTTAGGACCGATATATCTTGCCATCTTCTTTCTCCAACAATCCTAGACCAAGTAGCTACAGCGTTATACGCGGCGCTTCTTGGGAGGACGACAACCGTTGTGCGGGATCGGAGTCACATCAGTAATGTTAGTGATGCGGAAACCAGCCGCGTTCAGGGCGCGGATGGAAGACTCACGACCGGGACCCGGACCTTTGACCATGACTTCCAGGTTCTTGACGCCATATTCTTTGGCCATCTCACCAGCGCGCTCGGCAGCTACCTGAGCAGCGAACGGGGTGGACTTACGAGAACCACGGAAACCGGAACCACCAGAAGTAGCCCAAGACAGAGCATTGCCCTGACGGTCAGTAATGGTCACGATTGTGTTGTTGAAAGATGCATGAACGTGCGCAATACCGTCGCTCACTTGCTTTTTAACGCGCTTGCGAGCACGAGTCGGAGTTTTAGCCATTTTCTACCTTCCCGTTACTTCTTGATAGCCTTGCGCGGACCCTTACGGGTACGAGCGTTGGTCTTGGTACGTTGACCACGAACAGGCAGGCTACGACGGTGACGCAAACCACGGTAGCAACCCAGATCCATCAATCGCTTGATGTTCATGGAAATCTGACGACGCAGGTCACCTTCAACGGTGAATTTACCTACTTGTTCACGCAGACTCTCGATCTGAGCTTCGTCCAGGTCTTTAATTTTCACATTCTCAGCGATACCGGCTGCGGCACAGATGGCCTTGGAGCGGGTACGACCGACGCCATAAATAGCAGTCAAAGCGATGACTGCATGCTTATGGTCAGGAATGTTAATGCCAGCGATACGGGCCACTATTCACTCCTACATATAGTAGATTACGACCACCACAAAGCCCGTGAGCGGATACGTGGCGGTCAACCAATACACAACAAAAGTTGGCTGGCTATATTAGCCAGCACAACTATTTGTTGCAAGTACTAACCGTAAAAAATTAGCCTTGGCGCTGTTTATGCTTTGGCTCGCTGCAAATCACACGCACCACACCGTGACGCTTGATGATTTTGCAGTTACGGCAGATTGCCTTAACGGAAGCACGAACTTTCATTGCTTAACTCCGTAACTACGCCGACCTTTAGCGGCCGTAGCCCTTCAGGTTGGCCTTCCTCAGGACGTCGCCATATTGATGAGACATCATATGGGTTTGTACCTGAGCCATGAAGTCCATGATAACTACCACGATAATCAGCAGCGAAGTGCCACCGAAGTAGAACTGTACGTTCCAGGCAGTCATCAAGAACTGGGGTACCAGACAGATAAAGGTTATATAGAGCGCACCTGCCAATGTCAGGCGAGTCATAACCTTATCGATGTAACGTGCTGTCTGCTCGCCCGGGCGAATCCCCGGGATAAAGGCTCCACTCTTCTTCAGATTATCTGCTGTCTCGCGGGGGTTGAACACCAGCGCGGTATAGAAGAAGCAGAAGAAGATAATGGCTGCTGCATACAGCATCTCGTAAAGCGGTTGACCCGGCTGCAGGACCATAGAGACCTGTTGCAGGATATCAGCTACTTTACCCTCGCCCTGACCAAACCAAGAGGTAATGGTCCCCGGGAAGAGGATGATACTGGATGCGAAAATCGCAGGAATCACACCAGCCATATTCACTTTCAACGGCAGGTGTGTGCTTTGCGCGGCAAATACCTGGCGGCCTTGTTGACGCTTGGCATAGTTAACGACGATACGACGCTGACCACGCTCCACGAACACCACAAAGTAAGTCACTGCGAAAACAATCAAGCCCAGCAACAACAACAGCAGGATGTGCAATTCCCCTTGACGTGCCTGTTCGGCCGTAGCGCCAATGGCATGCGGCAGACCAGCAACGATACCTGTGAAAATAATCAACGAGATACCATTACCAATCCCACGCTCGGTAATCTGTTCACCCAACCACATCAAAAACATGGTACCGGTGACCAGACTCACAACCGCTGTGAAATAGAAGCCTAGACCCGGATTAGTCACGAGTCCATGCATCATATTCGGCAGACCGGTTGCAATACCAATGGCCTGGAAAGTTCCCAAAACCAGCGTGCCCCAACGGGTATATTGGCTAATCTTGCGACGGCCGGATTCACCTTCTTTCTTGAGTTCAGCAAGAGCGGGGTGAACCACTGTCAGCAGCTGGATAATGATCGATGCCGAAATGTACGGCATGATCCCCAACGCAAGAATAGAAGCACGCGAGAGTGCACCACCACTGAACATGTTGAACATCTCAATGATGGTGCCCTTCTGTTGCTGGAACAACTCGGCCAGTACGGCGGCGTCAATACCAGGAATCGGCACATAAGAGCCTGCACGGAAAACGATAATCGCCCCGAGAACGAAGAGCAGACGGCTCTTCAGTTCACTCAGACCACCCTGTGCTTTAACATCCAATCCTGGTTTCTTAGCCATTGTACTGATTATTCCTCGATTTTACCGCCAGCGGCCTCGATGGCTGCGCGTGCACCTTTGGTGACGGACAGACCACGAACGGTCACAGCACGGTCAATGTTGCCTGACAGAACAACTTTAGCGAACACGATGTTCTTAGTAACAACACCGGCTTGCTTCAGAGTGCTCAGGTCGACCACATCACCTTCTACCAGGGCGATTTCGTTCAGACGCACTTCGGCAGAAACCAAAGATTTGCGAGAGAAGAAACCGAACTTCGGCAGACGGATTTTCAAAGGCATCTGGCCGCCTTCGAAACCGTTGCGGACTTTACCGCCACCGGAACGAGAGGTTTGGCCTTTAACACCACGACCACCAGTCTTGCCCAGGCCGGAGCCGATACCACGACCACGACGTTGTTTTTCAGGCTTGGAACCAGCGGCCGGAGACAGAGTGTTCAGACGCATGCTTAGCCCTCCACCTTAACCATGTAATAAACCTGGTTGATCATGCCGCGTACGCAAGGAGTATCTTCCAGCTCAACGGTGTGACCAATGCGACGCAGACCCAGACCACGCAGAGTCGCCTTGTGCTTTGGCAGACGGCCGATAGAGCTGCGAGTTTGAGTTACTTTTACAGTGTTAGCCATGTCGCATTACCCCAGAATTTCTTCAACGCGCAGACCACGCTTGGCAGCGATCTGTTCCGGTGATTGACCGTGAACCAGAGCGTCTACAGTAGCGCGAACAACGTTGATTGGGTTGGTGGAACCGTAGGTCTTGGCCAGCACGTTGTGGATACCGGCAACTTCCAGAACAGCACGCATAGCGCCGCCTGCAATGATACCAGTACCTTGGGAGGCCGGCTTCATGAACACGGTGGAGCCAGAGTGAACACCACGCACCGGGTGGTGCAGAGTGCCGTTGTTCAGCTCAACCTTGTTCAGGTTACGCTTAGCCTGTTCCATTGCTTTTTGAATAGCAGCCGGAACTTCACGGGCTTTACCGTAACCGTAACCTACACGGCCGTTACCATCACCCACCACGGTCAACGCGGTGAAGGACATGATACGACCACCTTTAACAGTTTTCGAAACACGGTTTACTGCAATGAGCTTTTCTTGCAGTTCGCCGGCTTGAGATTCGACTTTAGCCATCTTCGACTCCTAGCTTAGAACTGAAGACCAGCGTCACGTGCGGCAGCTGCCAGGGCAGCGATGCGACCGTGATACTTGAAACCGGAACGATCGAAAGATACGTTCTGAACGCCTTTGGCAATAGCACGCTCAGCGATAGCCTTACCTACAGCGGTAGCAGCATCTGCGTTACCGGTGTATTTCAGAGCTTCACTGATGGCTTTCTCTACTGTGGAAGCAGAGGCCAGAACTTCGGAACCGTTGGCTGCAATAACCTGCGCATAGATATGACGCGGGGTACGGTGAACAACCAGACGGGTAGCTCCCAGTTCCTGCATCTTTTTCCGAGCACGAGTAGCACGACGGAGACGAGCTGCTTTCTTGTCCATAGTGTTACCTTACTTCTTCTTAGCTTCTTTAGTACGCACTTGCTCGTTGGCATAGCGTACACCCTTGCCCTTGTAGGGCTCCGGAGCGCGGTAAGCACGGATATCGGCGGCGACTTGGCCAACCAGCTGCTTGTCGACGCCACGCAGAACGATTTCTGTAGCTGTCGGGCACTCAGCGGTCACACCAGCCGGCAGCGCATGCTCTACCGGGTGAGAGAAGCCCAGAGCCAGCGCAACAGCATTGCCCTTGATGGAGGCTTTATAACCTACACCAACCAGCTGCAGCTTGCGCTCGAAGCCTTGGGTAACACCGATTACCATGTTGTTGACCAATGCACGGGCAGTACCGGCCTGAGCGTCAGCACCAGCGATGCTGCCGCGCGGGGCGAACTTCAGTACATTGTCTTCTTTGGTCACTTCTACACCGGCGTGAATAGAGCGAACCAGAGAACCTTTACCACCTTTGATGGTCAGTTCCTGGCCGTTCAGAGTCACCTCTACGCCAGCAGGAATAGTGACGGGTGCCTTAGCAACACGAGACATTTCCTACCTCCTATTAAGCGACGTAGCAGATGATCTCACCGCCCATGCTTGCTTTGCGAGCAGCACGGTCAGTCATCACACCTTTAGACGTGGACACGATAGCAACACCGAGACCGCCCATAACTTTCGGCAGATCAGTAGTGCGCTTGTAAATACGCAGGCCTGGACGGCTTACGCGTTGGATCAGTTCTACAACTGGCTTGCCCTGGAAATATTTCAGTTCAATTTCCAGTTCCGGCTTCACGTCACCAGCTACGGAGTAGCCAGCGATGTAACCTTCTTCTTTCAGCACTTTGGCGATAGCCACTTTCAGCTTGGAAGAAGGCATGGAAACCGCAACTTTGCTCGCCGCCTGACCGTTACGGATGCGGGTCAGCATATCCGCGATCGGATCTTGCATGCTCATAAGTCTAACTCCCGAGATTCGTTACCAAGAAGCCTTCTTCAGGCCCGGAATTTCGCCCTTCATGGCATGCTCACGCACCTTGATGCGAGACAGGCCAAACTTGCGCAGGAAACCGTGCGGACGACCAGTAATATTGCAACGGTTACGCTGGCGGGACGGACTGGAATCACGGGGCAGCTGTTGCAGTTGCAGTACAGCATCCCAACGCGCTTCTTCAGAAGCGTTCATGTCAACGATGATAGCTTTCAGCTCGGCACGCTTGGTCGCGTACTTGGCTACCAGCTTGGCACGCTTTGCTTCGCGCGCTTTCATGGATGTTTTAGCCATAACCCTAACCTTACTTGCGGAATGGGAAGTTAAAGGCAGCCAGCAGAGCACGGCCTTCTTCATCGGTATTCGCGGAAGTGGTGATGGTGATATCCAGACCACGGACGCGATCGACTTTGTCATAGTCGATTTCCGGGAAGATGATCTGCTCACGCACGCCCATGGAGTAGTTACCACGACCGTCGAACGCTTTAGCGTTCAGGCCACGGAAGTCACGGATACGCGGTACGGAGATGCAGATCAGCCGTTCCAGGAACTCCCACATACGCTCGCCACGCAGGGTTACTTTACAACCTATCGGGTAGCCTTCACGAATCTTGAAGCCCGCAACAGATTTGCGAGCTTTGGTGATCAGCGGCTTCTGACCGGAAATGGCAGCCATATCGGCAGCAGCATTTTCCAGCAATTTCTTGTCAGAGATCGCTTCACCAACACCCATGTTCAGGGTGATTTTCTCGATCCGAGGGACTTGCATGATAGTCTTGTAACCGAACTGCTTGGACAGTTCATTTACTACATCGGATTTGTAGTAATCATGCAGTTTCGCCATCGTTAAACTCCAATTACTTCACAAGTTCGCCGGTGGATTTGAAGAAACGGACTTTTTTGCCGTCTTCAATCCGGAAACCAACGCGGTCAGCTTTGCCAGTGGCAGAGTTGAACAGCGCTACGTTTGATACATCGATGGGGGCTTCTTTGGTGACGATACCGCCAGCCTGACCCAGTGCGGGTACCGGCTTCTGGTGTTTCTTCACCTGGTTGATGCCTTCCACGATTACCTTACCTTTTGCAATCAGGACTTGAGTGACTTTGCCACGCTTGCCCTTGTCTTTGCCGGTAAGAACAATCACTTCGTCTTCGCGACGGATTTTAGCTGCCATCGTTCGACTCCTTACAGTACTTCGGGTGCCAGGGACACAATCTTCATGAACTTCTCATTACGCAGTTCACGGGTCACCGGGCCAAAAATACGAGTACCGATTGGCTGTTGGTTGTTGTTAAGCAACACAGCCGCATTGTTGTCGAAACGGATGACAGAGCCGTCCGGACGACGAACGCCTTTACGGGTGCGTACGACCACCGCGTTATACACATCACCTTTCTTCACTTTACCGCGAGGAATGGCTTCCTTGATGGAAACCTTGATGATGTCGCCGATGCCGGCGTAACGGCGGTGCGAGCCACCCAGAACCTTAATACACATTACACTGCGAGCGCCGGAGTTGTCGGCAACACCCAGCATACTTTGCATCTGGATCATCTTAGTGCTCCGCTTTGTTTACTTCTTATCCCTAATGGGATCTGGCTGCCTTCAAAAGGCGCGAAACTATAACACAGGATTTTCAGAAAAGGTAGCCTAAAAAACAAACGGCCCCTGAAAGGGGCCGCTTGGACTACAAAGTACCGATTAGGCCTTTTCTACAACGGCAACCAGGGTCCAGGACTTGGTCTTGGACAGCGGGCGGCATTCGCGGATTTCCACGAGGTCGCCAGCTTTGCACTCGTTGTTTTCGTCATGCACGTGCAGCTTGGTAGTGCGCTTGATGATCTTACCGTAGATCGGGTGCTTTACCTTGCGCTCGATAGCAACAGTGATGGATTTGTCCATCTTGTCGCTGATTACACGACCTTGCAGAGTACGGATCTTGTCAGTCATTACGCACCTGCCTTCTCAGTCAGTACAGTCTTGATACGTGCGACGTCACGACGCACTTGTTTCAGAGTGTGAGTCTGAGCCAGCTGGCCGGTGGACGCTTGCATGCGCATGTTGAATTGCTCACGCAGCAGGCCCAGCAGCTCCTGGTTCAGTTCTTCGACGCTCTTTTGACGCAGATCTTGGGCTTTCATCACATCACCGTCTTAATTACGAAAGTGGTCTGAACAGACAGCTTAGCTGCGGCCAGGGCAAACGCTTCACGCGCCAGAGCCTCAGGTACACCGTCCATCTCGTACAGAACCTTGCCAGGCTGGATCGGGCAAACCCAGTATTCCACGTTACCCTTACCTTTACCCATACGAACTTCGAGGGGCTTTTCGGTGATGGGCTTGTCCGGGAACACACGGATCCAGATCTTACCTTGACGCTTAACGTGACGGGTCATGGCACGACGGGCTGCTTCGATTTGACGAGCAGTCAGTTGACCACGGGATGTCGCCTTCAGGCCAAAGGTACCGAAGGATACTTCGTTACCAGAGGTGGCCAGACCGCGGTTACGACCCTTGTGGGTCTTGCGGAATTTAGTACGCTTAGGTTGCAACATTTACCGAATCTCCTTACTTAGCAGCGCGGCGCTTGTTGTCACGCTTGGGCTTTGCAGGAGCTTGCTCTTGAGCAGCGGCAGCGTTAACAGCAGCCAGACCGCCCAGAACTTCGCCCTTGAAGATCCAAACTTTAACGCCGATCACACCGTAAGTGGTGTGGGCTTCAGAAGTTGCGTAGTCGATGTCGGCACGCAGGGTGTGCAACGGCACACGACCTTCACGGTACCATTCGGTACGCGCGATTTCAGCGCCGCCCAGACGACCGGAAACTTCCACTTTGATGCCCTTGGCACCCAGGCGCATTGCGTTCTGTACGGCGCGCTTCATAGCACGACGGAACATTACACGACGCTCCAGCTGGGAAGTGATGCTGTCGGCAACGAGTTTGCCATCCAGCTCCGGCTTGCGGACTTCGGAAATGTTGATCTGAGCAGGCACGCCAGCAATAGTGGCTACAGCTTTGCGCAGCTTCTCAACGTCTTCGCCTTTCTTACCGATTACAACACCCGGACGAGCGGTGTGAATGGTCACACGGATGCTCTTGGCCGGACGCTCAATGGTGATCTTGGACAAGGACGCGTTTTTCAGTTCCTTGGTCAGGAACTGGCGTACTTGAAAATCGCTGTACAGGTTGTCAGCGAAGTCTTTGGTGTTCGCGAACCAGGTAGAATTCCAAGGCTTGGTAATACCCAGGCGAATGCCATTAGGATGTACTTTCTGACCCATTGCTTATCTCCCAGCCTTAGCGTCGGATACCACTACAGTGATGTGAGCGGTACGCTTGAGGATACGATCCGCACGACCTTTGGCACGCGGACGGATGCGCTTCATGGAGGGACCTTCGTCGACCATGATAGTAGCAACACGCAGCGCGTCGATATCGGCGCCTTCGTTGTGCTCAGCGTTTGCAATGGCAGATTCCAGCACTTTCTTAACCAGCACTGCAGCCTTTTTCGGGCTGAAGGTCAGGATATTCAGAGCCTTGTCTACGGACAGACCACGTACTTGATCGGCTACCAGACGAGCTTTCTGGGCAGAAGTACGGGCATAACGGTGTTTAGCGATAGCTTCCATCATTTATCCCTTAGCGCTTCTTAGCCTTCTTATCAGCAGCATGGCCGCGATAAGTACGAGTCGGTGCGAATTCACCCAGTTTGTGACCGATCATTTCTTCGGTAACGAAAACCGGAACGTGCTGACGACCATTATGGACAGCGATGGTCAAACCGATCATGTTCGGGATGATCATTGAACGACGGGACCAGGTTTTAACCGGCTTTTTATCCCCGCTTTCCACCGCTTTCTCTACCTTCTTCAGCAAGTGCAGGTCAATAAATGGACCCTTCTTGAGAGAACGTGGCATGGTGATTCCTCTATGTTAACAATTACTTGTTACGACGACGTACGATGTACTTGTCGGTACGCTTGTTCTTACGGGTCTTGAAGCCTTTAGCCTTCTGGCCCCATGGGGACACAGGCTGCATGCCCTTGTTACGACCCTCACCACCACCGTGCGGGTGGTCAACCGGGTTCATCGCCATACCGCGAACGGTCGGACGAATACCACGCCAGCGGTTTGCACCGGCTTTACCCAGTTGACGCAACATGTGCTCGGAGTTACCGACTTCACCGATGGTAGCGCGGCACTCGGCCAGAACTTTACGTACTTCGCCGGAACGCAGACGCAGAGTTACATAGTTACCTTCACGAGCCAGGATCTGGATGAAAGTACCAGCGGAACGAGCCAGCTGGGCACCTTTACCAGGTTTCATCTCTACAGCGTGAACGGTAGAACCAACCGGGATGTTGCGCATCGGCAGGGCGTTACCTACCTTGATGGCTGCATCAGCACCAGAAGCGATCGCGTCACCAGCTTTCAGGCCTTTCGGAGCCAGGATGTAACGACGCTCACCGTCTGCATACAACACCAGAGCGATGTTAGCGGTACGGTTCGGATCGTATTCCAGGCGCTCTACTTTAGCCGGGATACCGTCTTTGTCGCGCTTGAAGTCGACGATACGGTAGTGCTGCTTGTGACCACCACCGATATGACGGGTAGTGATACGGCCGTTGTTGTTACGACCACCGGACTTGCTTTTGCTGTCCAGCAGAGCGGCGAAGGGCTTGCCCTTGTACAGCTCTTGATTGACGATCTTGACGACGTGGCGGCGGCCCGGAGAAGTAGGCTTGCACTTAACGATTGCCATTTTTGAGAACTCCTCTTACTCGGCTGCGCCCATGAAGTCGATGTCCTGACCAGCTTTCAGGGTCACATAAGCCTTTTTCCAATCGGAACGACGGCCTACGCGTGCACCTGCGCGCTTGGTCTTACCCTTCATGTTCAGGGTACGGACGGTCTCAACTTCGACCTCGAACAGTTTCGCAACTGCAGCTTTGACTTCCGCCTTGGTAGCATCAACAGCAACTTTGAACACGATAGTGTTCTGCTTTTCTGCAACCATGGTGCTCTTTTCAGAGATGTGCGGAGCCTTCAGAACTTTCAGCAGACGCTCTTCACGGATCATGCCAGCATCTCCTCGATTTGCTTAACTGCGTCAGCAGTCATCAGAACCTTGTCGAAAGCGATCAGGCTGACCGGGTCGATACCGGCAACGTCACGCACGTCAACTTTGTACAGGTTGCGAGCAGCCAGGAACAGGTTCTCATCGACTTCAGCAGTCACGATCAGAACGTCAGTCAGTTCCATTTCTTTCAGCTTGGCGATCAGTTCTTTGGTCTTCGGAGCTTCGATGCCGAACTTCTCAACAACGATCAGGCGCTCTTGACGTACCAGCTCGGACAGAATGCTACGGATAGCGCCGCGGTACATCTTCTTGTTTACTTTCTGGCTGTGATCTTGCGGCTTAGCAGCAAAAGTCACACCACCGGAACGCCAGATGGGCGAACGGATGGAGCCAGCACGGGCACGACCAGTACCCTTCTGACGCCACGGCTTTTTGCCGCCACCAGACACTTCAGAGCGAGTCAGCTGCGCACGAGTACCCTGACGGGCACCAGCGGCATATGCAACGACGACCTGGTGAACCAGAGCTTCGTTGAATTCGCGCCCGAAGGTAGTCTCGGAAACTTCAAGAGCGCTCTTGGCGTCTTTCATTACCAATTCCATTACTATCTCCTCAGACGTTACGCTTTGACGGCAGGTTTGACGATCACGTTGCCGTTGGTTGCACCCGGTACTGCACCTTTGATGAGCAGCAGGTTGCGTTCAGCGTCAACACGAACCAGTTCCAGGTTCTGAGTCGTTACACGCTCAGCACCCATGTGACCAGCCATCTTTTTGCCCTTGAATACACGACCCGGAGTCTGGTTCTGACCGATAGAACCCGGAACGCGGTGAGACAAGGAGTTACCGTGGGTCATATCCTGGGTGCGGAAGTTGTGGCGCTTAACAGTACCAGCAAAGCCCTTACCTTTGGATGTGCCGGTAACGTCTACCAGCTTAACGTCAGCGAGAAGATCTACTTTCAGCTCGCTACCAACAGTGAAAGTTTCACCGTTGTTCAGACGGAATTCCCACAGACCGCGACCGGCTTCTACACCAGCTTTGGCGAAGTGGCCAGCTTCCGGCTTGGTCACACGGCTGGCTTTCTTGGCGCCAGTGGTAACCTGAATAGCGTTGTAGCCGTCGGTTTCTACAGATTTGACCTGAGTTACACGGTTAGCTTCAACTTCGATAACAGTCACCGGGATAGAAACGCCATCTTCAGTGAAGATGCGAGTCATACCCACTTTGCGACCTACAAGACCGATTGTCATTGTTATCAACCTCTTTCCGTAATTAACCCAGGCTGATCTGGACGTCTACACCAGCTGCCAGATCCAGACGCATCAGGGCGTCTACGGTCTTGTCAGTCGGCTCAACGATGTCTACCAGACGCTTGTGAGTGCGGATCTCGTACTGATCACGCGCATCTTTGTTGACGTGCGGGGAGATCAGGACGGTGAAGCGCTCTTTGCGAGTCGGCAGCGGAATAGGACCGCGAACCTGCGCGCCAGTGCGCTTAGCAGTTTCAACGATTTCCGCAGTGGATTGATCAATCAGGCGATGATCAAAAGCCTTCAGGCGGATACGGATTCTTTGGTTCTGCATTGACAGAGCTCCAATAGATAAAAGAACATAAATCAACACCGCCCGACCGAGACTTCTCCCGCCAGAGGTGTGATTTTTCACGTTTCCCCCCATATCGGGAGGACTGTATGGCTGGCTCCTGTAAACAGGAAACTCAGCAGCAGACGTATCGTCTGGCTTACCTCATGGGTAAGCGGAGGGGATTATACGGATTTTTCAAATTTGCGCAAGGGAGAGAGAACAGATTATGCGCAGTTTTATGTGACAGATGGATCTCGCCTGCGGCAACACACTCTGCTGCCGACACCAAGGTAACGACAATGTTACAAGCAGACTGGTAGACTGTGCGCTTGCCTCTGTCAGTGGAACGACATCCCATGCTCAAAGATCAAAAGAAAGCCTATCAGTATGGCCTTTGCGCCGTTGCCCTCTGGTCGACGGTCGCCACAGCCTTCAAGATCTCCCTCGCCTATTTCGAACCTGTGCAACTGTTGCTTGTGGCCGCCTTCACCTCGACTCTCACACTGACAGCCGTCGTCGCCAAACAGGGCAAACTGCCGCTGCTGGGGAGCTACATCAAGGCCCGCCCTTTCTACTACCTGACTCTGGGCGTACTGAACCCCTTTCTCTATTACCTGTTGCTGTTCAAGGCCTATGACCTGCTGCCTGCCCAGCAGGCACAGACCCTCAACTACACCTGGGCCATTACCCTCAGTCTGCTGGCCGTCCCCTTCCTCGGCCAGAAGCTGCGTCGGCGCGATGGCGTCGCCATCGTGCTCGGCTACTTTGGCGCACTGGTGATCGCCACCAGAGGGGATGTATTCGGCCTCCAGTTCGACAGCCCCCTCGGCGTGACGCTGGCGCTGGTCTCGACCCTCATCTGGGCCAGCTACTGGATCCTCAACACCCGCAATCAGGGCGATCCCATCGTCAGCCTGTTGCTCGGCTTTATGATCAGCCTGCCTTTTATCGTCGTTGCAACCTGGTTGCTCTCCGATTTTGCCATGACCGCCTGGCAGGGATGGGCTGGAGCCATCTATGTGGGACTGTTCGAAATGGGCTTCGGTTTCGTGCTCTGGCTGATGGCGCTGCGCCATGCCACCAACACGGCCCCCATCAGCAACCTCATCTTTATCTCGCCGTTTGCCTCACTGGTGCTGCTCAACCTGTTGATAGGCGAAGCCATCCATCCAGCCACCCCAATCGGGTTGGCGCTCATCGTTGCCGCCCTGTTGATCCAGCAGCTCAAGTACGGCAAACGCTATCGAGCATCAGTCGAAAGCAAGAGCTGACCATGCAGAAGGGCGTATCAACGGATACGCCCTTCTCTCAATCCATCCACTCCTGTGGCTGATGTTTCGGCAGCCGCATCTCGACCAGCAAGCCGCCGAGATCCGAACTTCCCAGTCGGATAGTGCCATGGTGCTGGGCGACTATCTTGGCCACGATAGCCAACCCCAAGCCACTGCCGCCAACGGTCCGGGCCACATTACCCTGAGTAAACGGCTTGAGCACCCGGGAGTAGTCCTGCTCCGGAATGCCGGGGCCATCATCGGATAGGCGCAGGCGCACCCAGTGCCCATCGTCCTTGAGCTCAGCATGCAAGCGGCTCGCCCCGTAACGCTGCGAGTTGCTTGATAGGTTGTTCAACACCCGCCGGATACTGACCGGATTGCAGGCCACCCGCACCGCCTCTTGCGGCAGCGCCAGATCGACCTCCAACCCCTGCTCCGAGTAGATCAGCAAGGTATCGTGCACCAGTTGGGTCAGGTCGATAGGCTCCAGATCCTGGCCTTCATCCGGACGGATGTAATCAATGAACTGATCGATGATGGCATTTGACTCATCGATGTCGGCGTTGATGCTCTCCTTGAGGTACTCGTCACCGGAGGACATCATCTCGGTCGCCAGCCGGATGCGGGTCAGCGGGGTTCGCAGATCGTGGGAAACCCCCGCCATCATCAGGTTACGCTCTTCGATCAGGCTCTTGATGGAGTGCGACATGTGGTTGAAGGTGCGGGTCAGTCGCCGCACTTCCCGTGATCCCAGCTCCCCCAGCGCCTCGGGGAAATGGCCCCTGGCAACAGCAACGGCACCAGCCTCGAGATCTTCGAGCGGGCGCACCAGCTGCCGGGCAAAGCGCCAGGCCGCAAACAGGGTGATCACCAGCAGCACGCTCAGATAGATGATAAGGGGTTCGATATCGTCATCTTCGATCTCGGTCAGCGGGATCCGCACCCAGATTTTGCTGGCCTGCGGCGGCTGGATCCAGATGATGTAGTGATCCTGGATCTCGACCCGCACCTTGGCCGGGCCACCCAGCTCGCGGCTGATGTTCTCCTCCAGATAGGGGTACGGCTTGGCCTCGTTGAAGCCATGCTGCACCGCCTCGCTCTGGGTATAGATATCGGTACCGGTCGTCACATAGACCAGCGCCTCGGCATCTTCACTCAGCGCCAGTTGTTCTGTGTTGACCGGAAAGATCAGCTTGACCTGATTGGCCAGCAAGTGACTGATCTGCTTGACGGTTGGCGCCAGCAGATAGTTGTAGAAGGTGACGTAGGAGACTGCTTGATAGACCACCAGAACGGCAGCCAGAAACCAGAGCATGCGCGAGAACATGCTGCCGACCTTTTTCATGCACCGTCACCATCTGGCACGAACACATACCCCAGACCCCAGACGGTCTGCAGGTAGCGGGGCTGGGCCGGATCCTGTTCCAGCAGGCGGCGCAGGCGAGAGACCTGCACGTCGATGCTGCGCTCGGTGGCGGTGTATTCGCGGCCACGGGCCAGATTCATCAGCTTGTCGCGGGAGAGCGGTTCACGCGGATGGCTGACCAGCACTTTGAGCACCGCAAATTCACCGCTGGTGAGCGCCATCGGCTCACCATCCCGGCTCAGCTCGCGGGTCGCCAGATTGAGCTGGAAGGCACCGAAGTTGACCACTTTCTCTGCAGCAGAGGGTGCCCCCGGCAGCTCGACGGTATGGCGGCGCAGCACGGCACGGATCCGCGCCAGCAGTTCGCGGGGGTTAAACGGCTTGGGCAGATAGTCATCAGCCCCCATCTCGAGCCCGACGATGCGATCCACTTCATCCCCCTTGGCAGTGAGCATCAGCACCGGGATCTGGTTGCCCGCTTCCCGCAGACGACGGCAGATGGAGAGCCCATC
This sequence comes from Aeromonas sp. 102P, assembly GCF_051920345.1. Lineage (NCBI taxonomy): Bacteria > Pseudomonadati > Pseudomonadota > Gammaproteobacteria > Aeromonadales > Aeromonadaceae > Aeromonas > Aeromonas sp. 102P. The sequence goes on from NZ_JBQBCZ010000007.1 coordinate 49,013, forward strand.
CTCCCCCGGCAACATCAGGTCGAGCACCATCAGGCTGAAGTTTTCACGAGTCAGCAAGCGATCGGCCTGCTCGCCATTGGCCACACCGCGCACTACGAATCCCTGCTCGGTGAGATAGCGTTCCAACAGGGAACGTAATTTCAGGTCATCGTCCACGACCAGGACCTTGTATTGCTGCTGACTCATTGCTTTGCCTCTTCATTCTTTAGCTGCCCCCAATACTAGGGGGGGATATAGCGGGAGCAAAGCACAAATATGTTACCGGTTATTACCCATGATCAGAGCGTGAAGGCCATCAAGTCACTGCGCTGGCCAGCGACTCCCTGAATGGCGCCAGCCGAGCCATCACGATTTCCCTCGACAGCAAGAGGACAAAAGCTAATATTCCGGAGCAGTTAGCGATGAATACCCCTCTTTGACCAGGTCCGCATCACCATGAAGACAAAGCTGATCACCCGCGAAGGCTACAACAAGCTGAAAGAAGAGCTCGATTTCCTCTGGCGCCAGGAGCGCCCCGAGGTCACCAAGAAGGTGGCATGGGCCGCCAGTCTGGGGATCGCAGCGAAAATGCCGACTACCAGTACAACAAGAAGCGGCTGCGGGAGATCGATCGGCGGGTGCGTTACCTGCGCAAGTGCCTCGAAGAGCTGGGGATCGTCGACTATGCCCCCGCGCAGGAGGGCAAGGTCTTCTTCGGCGCCTGGGTCGAGGTGGAAAACGAAGAGGGCGAGACCAAGCGCTTTCGCATCGTCGGCTATGACGAGATCTTCGAGCGCAAGGATTACATCTCCATCGACTCCCCCATGGCCCGCGCCCTGCTCAAGAAAGAGGTCGGTGATGAAGCCATCGTCCGTACGCCAGTTGGTGACGTCTGCTGGTATATCAACGAGATCAGCTACCCCAAATAGCCGGACTACTGGTGAGCTGCTTGCCACAGGCACATCCTGAGTCACAGGTGCAATGGCAAGATATGCGCTCTCCCCTGCGACTTATCAGTCTGACGGGTGCAGACCCCGGCGCAGGGTGGCATCCCGCAACACGACCCCATATAGTGCTCACACTTGGCGCCTGATGGCGCGGACTCGACCACAGAGGCCCTCAACAACATCATGATGCAAACCATAGAGAGACAGATTGCCGGTGAGCTCAATGCTCGCCCGGAGCAGGTGCAGGCCGCAGTGCGCCTGCTGGATGAAGGCTCGACCGTGCCCTTTATCGCCCGTTACCGTAAAGAGGTGACCGGCGGTCTGGACGACAGCCAGCTACGTACTCTGGAGAGCCGCCTCGGCTATCTGCGTGAACTGGAAGATCGCCGTCAGGTGATCATTCGCTCCATCGAAGAGCAGGGCAAGCTGACCCCCGAGCTGATGCGCGAATTGAATGGCGCCGACAGCAAGACCCGACTGGAAGATCTCTACCTCCCCTACAAGCCCAAGCGCCGCACCAAGGGGCAGATGGCGATCGAAGCCGGGTTGGAGCCGCTGGCCAATCTGCTGCTCAGCGACCCGATGCAGGATCCCGAGCAAGCTGCAGCCACCTTCCTCAATCCCGAACAGGGCATTGCCGACAGCAAAGCAGCCCTCGACGGCGCCCGCTATATCCTGATGGAACGCTTCGCCGAGCAGGCCGACCTGCTGGAGAAGCTGCGCGACTACCTGTGGCAAAATGCCACCCTGCGCGCCCGCGTTGTGGCAGGCAAGGAGCAGGAAGGGGCCAAGTTCAAGGACTATTTCGAACACGACGAACCCCTGCACAAGGCCCCCTCCCACCGGGTGCTGGCCATGCTGCGCGGCCGCAATGAAGGGATCCTCAATCTGGCGCTGGTAACCGGTGACGATGAGAGTGCCAGCCCCTGCGAAGGGATCATTGCCCACCACCTCAAGCTCAATCTGCAGAACCGCCCGGCCGACAAATGGCTGCAAGGGGTGGTGAGCTGGACCTGGAAGATCAAGTTGTCGCTTGCTTCAGATGGAGACCGAGCTGATCGGCCGTATCCGCGAATCGGCAGAGGAGGAGGCGATCAAGGTGTTCGCCATGAACCTCAAGGATCTGCTGATGGCGGCCCCGGCGGGCATGCGCTGCACCATGGGGCTGGATCCGGGCATCCGCACTGGGGTCAAGGTTGCCGTGGTGGATGCCACCGGCAAGCTGGTCGATCACGCCACCATCTATCCGTTCGAACCAAAACGCCAGATTGATCAAAGCCTCAAGACCCTGAGAGAGCTGTGCCAGAAACACAAGGTCGAGCTCATCAGCATCGGCAACGGCACCGCCTCGCGGGAGACCGACCGACTGGTGAGCGATCTGTTCGAGCGCTACCCCGCCGCCAAAGCGCAGAAGATAGTAGTGAGCGAGGCAGGAGCCTCGGTCTACTCCGCCTCCGAACTTGCCTCTCAGGAGTTCCCGGATCTCGACGTCTCGATCCGTGGCGCCGTCTCCATCGCCCGCCGCCTGCAAGACCCGCTGGCCGAACTGGTCAAAATCGATCCCAAGAGTATCGGGGTGGGCCAGTATCAGCACGACGTCGGCCAGAGCCAGCTGGCCCGCCGGCTGGATGCCGTGGTTGAGGATTGCGTGAACGCGGTCGGGGTCGATGTGAACACCGCCTCGGTCGCCCTGCTCAACCGGGTTTCCGGCCTCTCCCAAACGTTGGCCCAGAACATCGTCGCCTACCGGGATGAGCACGGAGCCTTCAAGAGCCGTCAGCAGTTGCTGAAAGTGAGCCGACTCGGCCCCAAAGCCTTCGAACAGTGTGCCGGCTTCCTGCGCATTCGCGGCGGCAGCAATCCCCTCGACAGCTCGGCGGTACACCCGGAGTCCTATCCGGTGGTGGAGCGGATCCTCGCCAAGCTGGAGCAGACAGTTGAGAGCCTGCTCGGCAACAGCAGCCTGCTGCGCAGCCTGAAACCGGCCGACTATACCGATGAGCAATTCGGCGTACCTACCGTCACCGACATCATCGGCGAGCTGGACAAGCCGGGCCGCGACCCGCGCCCCGAGTTCAAAACCGCGACCTTCAAGGAAGGGGTGGAGCAGATCAGCGACCTGGTGCCCGAGATGGTGCTGGAAGGGGTGGTCACCAACGTCACCAACTTCGGTGCCTTCGTCGATATCGGTGTTCATCAGGACGGGCTGGTGCACATCTCCTCCCTGACCGACCGTTTCGTCAAGGATCCCCGTGAGGTGGTCAAGGCGGGCGACATTGTGCGGGTCAAGGTGCTGGAAGTGGACGCCCCGCGCAAGCGGATTAGCCTGACCATGCGCCTCGACGAAAAGGCAGGGCAACCCGCCCGCAAGTCGGCTGAAGCGCGCAACAGCAGTGCTGGCAACGCCAAACCAAGAAATGAGCCGCGCCAAAGCGCCCCTATGGGTGGTGCCATGGGCAACGCCTTCGCGGCGGCGCTCTCCAAAGCGAAAAAGTAACGAAACCGTCCGGAACGCCTCTGAATGCAAAAAGCCCCGCAAGGGGCTTTTTTACACGCGAAGCTCAGGATCACTGCGTCAGGGCAGCAAGAATGCTCTCGGGCTCTCCATGCTGGGCCAGCACCTCCCGCAGTCGGTTGAATGCCTTGCAGGCCTCTTGCGGATACTTGCCGTAAGAGACGACGCCGGTGTGACTCCAGCCAGCCGCCAGCATCACTTTCTTCTTAAAACTGGTTCCTTCAGTTCCTCCTCCTCCGAGCTGCATCAGAAATTGCTCCATCTGCAGGTGGGGGGGCGGTACACGGGAGAAGGTGGTGAAATCTTCCGCTTTGACTTCATCGAAATGCATGACAGCTCCTGTGAAATTGGAATGGGCCTGATCTTCAGGTTAGTTGCAAAACAGGCAAAGCAGCTGAAAGTTTGGCGAGGGTGATTCAGATATGCAGACTGAGGGACAGGGTAGAAGCCGGGCTGACAGCCTGTTGATAGTGGCCCGCGATGACGCTGTTGCGCTTGTCCATATAGGCACTCAGCACACCGCCCGATTTCGCGCTCTGCTCGGCCATCAGCTCTTTGCGCGCCTTGGCTTCACTGGCGGCGGCGCTGCGTGCAACGGCCAAATCCTGCGCGGAAGGCTCGGCAGGCGCCAGCGCTGCAGAGCGGATCTGCTGCATCTTGGCGATGGTAGCGGCAGGGTCACCGGGTACGACACTGGTATCGATCTGGACTTCGCCACCCGTCGCATAACGCTTGCCATCCGGCCCTTGCGTAAACTGATAGGTGGGCGAGCTGGCGTACTCTCCACCCGCAGACTGGTGCGCCTGCTCGTGAGTGCGCACCTCCTTGTCACGCTCGACAAGATCCTGAACCTGCTGCTCTTGCCGCTGTTGCTGCTCCTGCTGTTTGGGATCTTGCTGCTTGCGCTGCCCATCCTCGCCGGTGGCCTCGACAAAGCGATTGTCTGGCAGTGTCGTCGGGGCTAATTGCCCGGTTTCACGGCTATTCTGGGAGCTCTGATTGCTGGAGGCCTGACCGGCTTTGGATTTCTCTTTCTGGGAGCCGACTTCGGATTCGGCAACGGAGGCTTGGCCCGCTCGTGCCTGTGGGATCAGTTCTGCCCGGCGATTATCCGTCCTCGCCGCTTCCACCTGGGGTTGCAGCTGTGTCGGGATAAGGGGAGGCAGACTGACATTGATGTTCATCTCACACCCGGATGTCGATCAGGGTTCCCATCATATCGCTGGCGGTCTGCACTACCTTGGCGGAAGCGCCAGCCTGCTGCTCGGCCACCTTGAGATTGACAAGCTCATCAGTCACTTGCACCTGATCCCCGCTGGGGGTGTTGAGGCGGGCGATCTGACTGGATGCCTTGTCGGCAATCTGCTCGGCTCGCTGAAATCCCTGTACCCCGCTGTTGAAAGCAGAATCAATACGCATGGTGTTACTCCTCTGGTCACAGCTTAATTATCCGCCAGACCAGAGGATTAATGAAGCTTGCAGGCTATTTTTTAGCCAACAAAATCTCGAACGATTTCAATGAATTCGTCAGGATGGGAGATAAAAGGTGCGTGTGAGGCCTTATTAAGGGTCACGCTGCGGCTGGCAGGGTAGAGATCATCCAGCAGGGGAATGGCGGCCTTGGGTACCAATGAATCCAGTCGGCCATAGATCCGCAACCAGGGCAGATCCAGCTCCCGCAGCGGTTCGCGTAGGTCAATCTCGGCCAACAGCGTCAGCCCGGCCTCGAGTGCGGCAAACTGGGGCGCCGGGCGCTCGGCCAGCCAGTGGCGCAACTGGCGGATATCGTCCCGGGCATGTTCACTGCCCATTGCCTGGATCGCCAGAAAGCGCTCTATGGTCTGGCGAAAATCCCCTGCCAGCATCTGGTTGAAACCGGTCAGTACTTTGGGGGCGATCCCCGGCCACTCATCGCGGGCCATGAAACAGGGAGAGCTGGCTACCGTGATCAGGGAGTGCAACCGATCGGGATGCGTCAGCGCCAACTGGCTTGCCACCAGACCGCCGAGCGACCAGCCAAGCAGATGGCACTTCTGCGGCAAGATGGCGGCCACCTGCTCGGCAAGCCAGGGCAGGCTGTAATCCACCTCGTCTGCCAGCGGGCTGTTGCCAAAGCCGGGCAAATCCACCAGATGAACCCGATAGTGGGGCGCCAACTGTTGGGCAACACCATGCCAGACCGCACCGTTCATCCCCCACCCGTGCAACAGCACCAAATCTGGCCCCTGGCCAAACTGCTCTACCGATATGCTCATCTAGACTCAAGATCCCTGTTCATGCTCTTGGGGTCAGCATGTTAAAGCGACTGCTCGCTAAAGCAAGCCCGCTGCTAGGCAGCCACGGTGACTGGCAAGGGAGCTGCCTGCTCTGCCATCAGCCTTGCGACAACGAGCCCCTGCTCTGCAGCTGGTGTCGGCAGGCGCTGCACCAGTCACAGCCGAGATGCCGCCTCTGCGCCGCACCGCTGACTGACTATATAGAGGAGAGCATACCGGTCTGCGGCCGCTGCCAGCGCAGACCTCCCCCCTGGGAGCGGTTGCAGGTGATCGGCGACTACCAAACCCCCTACCCCATGCTGATCCCCCGGCTCAAATATTCCGGCCAGATCCTGCTGGCGCCGCTACTGGCACGCCTCTTGGCCGATCATCTGGATAGCCGCGAGCCGCCAGAAGCGATCATTCCGGTTCCCCTTCACTGGTGGCGGCAGTGGCGGCGCGGGTTCAATCAGGCGGAGGAGATCGCGCAAGCCCTTGGCGAGTTCACCGCCATTCCCTGCGACAACACCCTGTTGCAGCGCATCAAGGCGACCCCGCAACAAACAACCCTGAGCGCCGGGCAGCGGCGGCGCAATCTGCGCGGGGCATTCCGGATCCGCTCCCACCAATACCATCATGTCGCCCTGCTCGATGACGTTGTGACCACAGGCGCCACCGCCGGTCAGCTCAGCCGTCTGCTCCATGAGAGCGGCATCACAAACGTAGAAGTGTGGGCGATCTGTCGTACCCTGCGGCACAGCAAGTAGACATCGGCATGCTACCCAAGCATTAATAACCGCGTTATCATGAATACCCTAGTCGTACACTCAGGTTTATGAGGATAGTGATGATCAGCATTTCCGACGCCGCCCAGGCCCATTTCCGTAAACTGCTGGAAAAACAGCCTGATGGCACCAATATCCGGGTGTTTGTGGTCAATCCGGGAACCCAGAATGCCGAGTGTGGCGTATCGTATTGCCCGCCCGATGCCGTGGACCCGGAAGATCAACACCTGCCCTTCAGCGGCTTCGACTGCATGGTCGATCCCCTGAGCGCCCCCTTCCTGGTGGATGCCACCATCGACTTCGTGACCGACCAGATGGGCTCCCAGCTCACCCTGAAAGCACCGAACGCCAAGATGCGTAAAGTGGCCGACGACGCGCCGCTGATCGAGCGCATCGAGTACGTGTTGATGTCCGAAGTGAACCCCATGCTGGCCGGTCACGGTGGCAAGGTCACCCTGGTCGAGCTGACTGAAGACAAACTGGCCATCCTGCAGTTTGGCGGCGGTTGCAACGGTTGCTCCATGGTCGATTACACCCTGAAAGAGGGGATCGAGAAGCAGCTGTTGGAGAAGTTCCCGGGTGAGCTCAACGGTGTGAAAGACGCCACCGAGCACCAGCGCGGCGACCACTCTTACTACTGATTTGCAGCCCTTGCAGCAAAGAAAAGGCCCCGCCATCTGGCGGGGCCTTTTGCATGGGTAATCGGCAGATTACTCGTCCTTCTTGTCTCGCGACAGCAGGGCGATGGCCGCCTCTTTCGGGTTCTTACCCTCGTAGAGCACCTTGAAGATCTGCTCGCAAATGGGCATCTCGACGCCGCAGCGGGCCGCCAGCAGATGCACCTCTTTGGTGTTGCGATATCCCTCCACCACCTGACCGATCTCGGTCATGGCGGTGTTCACATCCTTGCCAGCCCCGAGGGCCAGCCCGAAGCGACGGTTGCGCGACTGGTTGTCGGTACAGGTGAGCACCAGATCCCCGAGCCCCGCCATCCCCATAAAGGTTTTGGCATCGGCACCCAGCGCCGCACCCAGACGCTGCATCTCCACCAGACCCCGGGTGATGAGCGCGGTTCTGGCATTGGCGCCAAACCCGAGCCCGTCGGAGAGGCCGGCACCGATGGCGATGACGTTCTTCACCGCCCCACCCAGCTGCAGACCGACGAAATCCGGATTGGTATAGACCCGGAACGAGCGGCCACAGTGCAGCAGGTGGGAGAGATCGTCGGCGAACTCGTCGTGGGTCGAAGCGACCGAGATGGCGGTCGGCAGACCGGCAGCCAGCTCCTTGGCGAAGGTGGGGCCGGAGATCACCGCCAGCGGTATCTCGTCACCCAGCACTTCACGGGCCACATCCTGCAGCAGACGGCCACTGTCCGGCTCCAGACCCTTGGTGGCCCAGGCGATACGGGTATCGGGGCGCAGGAAGGGTTTGATCCGGGTCAGCACATCGCCAAATACATGGCTTGGCACGACCAGCAGCAGCACGGGGGCAGCTTGTACCGCACGTTGCAGATCCGCAGTCAGCTGCAGATCGGCGGGAAAAGGGACATCAGGCAAAAATGCCTTGTTGCAGCGGTCTTGTTCCAGCTCGGCGACATGAGCAGGGTCGTGACCCCACAGCAGGGTCGGATGACCATTGCGCGCCAGAGAAATGGCAAGGGCGGAGCCATAAGACCCCGCCCCCAAGACCGAGATAGCGATCTGGTCAGCCATTATCAGGCTTCCGCAGTCGCCTGCTGGGCCTGTGCTTGCGCCATGTGCTGGGCAAACAGGGCATCGAAGTTGACCGGTGCCAGGTTCAGCTGCGGGAAGGAACCCTTGCTCACCATGTTGGCCACGGCTTCGCGGGCATACGGGAACAGGATGTTCGGGCAGAAGGCAGCCAGGCAGTGAGCCAGTTGCGGCTCCGGCAGGTTGCCTATGGTGAAGATACCGGCTTGCTGTACTTCGCACAGGAAGGCGGTTTCGGTTTCCAGTTTGCAGGTTACGGTCAGGGTCAGGACAACCTCATACACGCTCTCAGCCAGGATGTTGGTCTTGGTATCCATATCCAGCTTGACGTCCGGCTGCCACTCTTTCTGGAAGATGTGCGGGGTATTCGGCGCTTCGAAAGAGACATCCTTGGTGTAAACACGCTGGATGTGGAATTCCGGTTGTACTTCCTGGTTGTTGATCTCGTCAGCCATTTCGTTTGATTCCTTGTTATATGGATAAGTGGGCTCAGGCCCTGCTTAAATCAGCGTTTCTTGGTTACCGGCAGATTTTCTGCACGCCATTGGGCCATGCCACCGCCGAGCACATAAACCTGCTTGAAGCCAGCTTTGCTCAGCTGACGGCCCGCGCCGCCCGCAGTCATTCCCGACTCGCACACCACTATGATGGGGGCATCTTTATGCTTTTCAACCGGGCCCAGGTTATTGCTCTGGATCTGGGTCAGCGGCAGGTGCTGGGCACCGGCCAGATGGCCCTTGGCGTACTCTTCCTGACTGCGAATATCCACCACGGTGGCATTCTCGCGGTTGATCAGCAGGGTCGCGGTGTGGTTGTTGACGGTTTTTACCGGGGACAAACGGGCACGCACAGTGGTGTAAACCAGGGTGCCAGCCAGACCCAACCAGGCTGCGGTCAGCAGCGGGTTACGGGCCGCAAAATCCAAATACTCTTGCATCTTCTACTATCCAGGGACCAAGACAAGGGCCCGAGTATACATGGGGGTATTGATAAGATCAGCCATCTTGGCGGCAAAGCGCGAGCAGGCTCCCATCATCATTGGGCATCGATCATGGCAGGAAGGGCGTGGCTTGCGGGGCCGCGGGAGCGCCCCTTGGCTATCAGGTGACTATTTCGGCAGATGTAGTAATATTACGCTAGTTTCATTTCCCGCATTTTTTCCAATCCGAGAGGACATAGTCTTATGTCAACAGCTAAGAAACCTTTGGTTCTGGTCATCATGGACGGTTGGGGCTACAGCACCAAGCAAGAGCACAACGCCGTCGCTGCCGCCAAGACTCCCAACCTCGATCGTCTGGCCCGTGACTACACCAGCACCCTGATCTCCGGCTCCGGTCTGGATGTCGGTCTGCCGGATGGCCAGATGGGCAACTCTGAAGTAGGCCACGTCAACATCGGTGCCGGTCGCATCGTCTATCAGGAGCTGACCCGCATCTCCAAAGACATCCAGGACGGTGAATTCTTCCAGAACGTCGAGCTGGCCAAGGCTGTTGACGCTGCCGTGACCAACGGCAAAGCCGTTCACATCATGGGCCTGATGTCCCCGGGTGGCGTACACAGCCACGAAGAGCACATCATGGGCATGATCGAAATGGCAGCTAAGCGTGGCGCCGAGAAGATCTACCTGCACGCCTTCCTGGATGGCCGCGACGTTCCGCCGCGCTCCGCCCAGTCCTCCATCGAGCTGTTCGATGCCCTGTTCGCCAAGCTCGGCAAGGGTCGTTTCGCCTCCATGATCGGCCGTTACTTCGCCATGGACCGTGACAACCGCTGGGATCGCGTGCAGCAAGCCTATGACCTGATGACCCAGGGCAAGGGCGAGTTCACCGCCGAGAGCGCCACCGAAGCCCTGGCTGCCGCCTATGCCCGCGACGAGAACGACGAGTTCGTCAAAGCCACCCGCATCGGCGAAGCTGCACCGATGGAAGATGGTGATGCGCTGATTTTCATGAACTTCCGTGCCGACCGTGCCCGTGAAATCACCCGCGCCTTCGTTGACACCGACTTCACCGGCTTCGTCCGTGCCGTTGAGCCGAAGCTGAACTTCGTGATGCTGACCGAATACGCGGCCGACATCAAAACTGCCTGTGCCTACCCGCCGACCGCTCTGGTCAACACCCTGGGTGAGTGGCTGGCCAAGCAGGGCAAGACCCAGCTGCGCATCTCCGAAACAGAGAAGTATGCTCACGTCACCTTCTTCTTCAACGGTGGCGAAGAGTCCTGCTTCACCGGCGAAGATCGCGAGATCGTGGCCAGCCCGAAAGTGGCGACCTATGACCTGCAGCCGGAAATGAGCTCCGAAGAGCTGACCGACAAGCTGGTTGCGGCCATCAAGAGCGGCAAGTACGACGTCATCATCTGTAACTACCCGAATGGCGACATGGTTGGTCACACCGGTGTGTTCGATGCCGCCGTCAAAGCGTGTGAAGCCGTTGACCACTGCATCGGTCGCGTGACCGACGCCCTGGCCGAAGTGGGTGGCGAGTGCCTGATCACTGCCGACCACGGTAACGCCGAGAAGATGCTGGACGAAGAGACTGGTCAGGCCCACACCGCCCACACCAATCTGCCGGTTCCGCTCATCTATTTCGGTCGCAAAGCCGAGGTGGTTGAAGGTGGCAAACTGTCCGATCTGGCCCCCACCATGCTGACCCTGATGGGTCTGCCGGTACCGCCGGAAATGACTGGCAAGCCCCTGATGATTCTGAAATAATCCTTCCCCATGCGGGGATGCGAAGTTATTTCACAGAAAACCAGTCGCGTCGGCCTGTTGGCCGGCGCGCTGTTTTTTTGCCTGTCGTTTGGCGCCAGCACACCGGCTTTGGCCGCCAATCAGCAGCTGGGCACCATGCAGTCCCAGATCAAAGAGCAACAGAAGACCATCAAGCTCAGCAAGCAGGAGCTTGCCAAGCTCAATACCCAGCTCAAGGCTGACGAGCAGGCCATCTCGGCCGCCGCCGCCAAACTCAACCAGACCAGGCAGCAGTTGAAGCAGAACCAGCAGAAGCTGGCGACCCTGCAAAAAGACAAGCTGGCGCTGGAAGTTCAAGCCAAACATCAAAAGCAGTTGCTGGCCAAACAGGCGGAGAGCGCCTTTCAGGCGGGCAACCACGACTACCTCAAACTGCTGCTCAATCAGCAGGATCCGGCCAAACTGAGCCGCTCGCTCGACTACTACGACTACCTCAACAAGGCCCGTATCGAGGCCATCGACGCCCTGCGCGCCACCCGCGACAAGCTGGCAAAAAACCAGCAGGCAACCAAAGAGACCGAAACCAGACTGCAAACCCTGCTTGCCGAACAGCAGGAGCATCACCAGACCCTGCTGGCCAGCCAGCAGAGCCGGGCCAAGGTGCGCAACAAGTTGCAGCAGTCGGTGCAGGATGACGAGCAGAAGCTCACCAAGCTGGTCAAGGCGGAGAAAGCGCTGAAAGCCCGGCTGGAAGAGTTGCGTCGCAAGCGCGAAGAGCAGGAGCGCCGTGAACGGGCCGAGCGGGAACGGCTGGCCAAGCTGAAAGCGGAGCAGGAGCGTCAGCGCAAGCTGGCCGAACAGCGCCGCGCCGAGCAACAACGACTCGCCGCCCAGCAGAACAAAACCGTCAAACCGGCAGAACCGGCCGAAGAGGTGGCCAGCAGCAAACCGGAGCGCGGCTCGGGCATCAGCAGTGCCGGTCACTACAGCGGCCTCAAGACCAATGGCAGCCTGCGCTGGCCGGTGCAGGGACCGATCCTCATCTCTTACGGTTCGCCGCGCACCGCCCAGCTTAAGTGGAAAGGCACCCTGATCGGCGCCAGCGAAGGAACTCAGGTCAAGGCGGTCGCACCGGGACAAGTGGTTTACGCCGACTGGCTCGATGGCTTCGGTATGCTGCTGGTAATCGATCACGGTAAGGGCTATATGAGCCTCTACGGTCACAATCAGTCGCTGCTTCGTCAGGTGGGCCAGAATGTGGAACAGGGTGAACCTGTGGCACTGGTCGGTGACAGTGGCGGTCAGGACAGACCGGGCCTCTATTTCGAAATTCGCTATCAGGGCGAGGCGATCAACCCGACCAAATGGCTGGCCAAGGGTTGAGTCAACCCGGCCGACAAACGCGTCACACGCTCACGAACAAAAGCCTGCATCACGCAGGCTTTTGTCGTTTCAGGAGCGCCCTACCCACTGTCGGCCTAATTTGATGAAAAATTACCTAATTTTTCGCTCGGCTCAGGGGAAGACAACCAGACCTATCTGCTCCAGCAAGGTCTGCTGCTGATCCTCGTTGATCTGCACCCCTTGCAGATCGACCCGCCGCAAATCCAGCCCCGGCAGGTCGCACTGGCGCAGATCGCAGCCCTGCAGCTTGAAGCTGGTCCAGTCGATCTGGCCAAACTCGGAGCCGCTGAGCTCGGAACCCACCAGCGAGGCACCAAACAGGTTGGCCCCCTGCCAACGGTTGCCGGTCAGCTCGCACTTCTCCAGCAGGCAGCCCTCGAAGCTGGCATAGCTGAAGTTGTTGCCGGTCAGATGGGCCTCGCAGAAGTAGCTTTTGGCGGTGATCTGGTTGGCGAAGCTGGCGTGGCTGAAGTTGATACCGACCGCCTGACAGTCGCGCATCTCCAACCCCAGACACTGGCTGCGGCTGCAATCGGCCATGGTGAGATCGCAGCGCAGGAAGCTGGCCTCGCGCAGATCGCAACCCTGCAACAGGCAGCCCCGTTCACTCTCCCGATCGTAGAAGCTGCAGTCGATGAAGCGGCTATCGCTCAAATCCAGCCAGGAGAAGTTGCAGCCGATAAAGCGGCACTCCGAGAACTGCTCCCCCTCCACATCCTGTTGCTCGAACCGGACATCCACGAACTGCTTGCCTCTGATCATCGGAAAACTCCTGCAAAAACGGCTTCATATGCTGACTTTATCCGCCAAAAACGGTAATGTTACATGTAACATCCACGCTGGAAACCCCTATGAGCCCCACCCGCAAGCGCCGCCCCACCCTGCAAGATATCGCCGACCAGACCGGCGTGACCAAGATGACTGTCAGCCGCTATCTGCGCGACCCGCAGACCGTGGCGGAGGGGACCCGCGAGCGGATCGCGGCTGTGGTGGAAGAGCTGGGTTATATCCCCAACCGGGCGCCGGACATTCTCTCCAACGCGACCAGCAAGGCGATCGGCATCCTGATCCCCTCCCTCTCCAACCAGGTCTTCTCGGCGGTGATCCACGGCATCGAGTCGGTGACCCGACCGGCTGGCTACCAGACCCTGCTGGCCCACTACGGCTACAGCCCGGAGCGGGAGGAGGAGCAGGTCGCGTCCCTGCTCTCCTATCACGTGGATGGGCTGATCCTCTCCGACAGCCAGCACACCGAACGCACCCGCAAGATGATCGCCACCGCCGGCATTCCGGTGGTGGAGACCATGGATCTGCCGCAAACCCCCATCGACATGGTGGTCGGCATGGATCATAGAGCCGCGGCCCGGGCCATGGTAACAGAGATGCTGCACCGGGGCCGACGCAAGGTGGTCTATCTGGGAGCGCGGCTCGACGTGCGTACCCAGCTGCGGATGGAGGGTTACTATCAGGCGATGACCGACTTCGGCCTCACCGGCCAGCATCTGCTGACCGAACAATCCTCCAGCTTCACTCTGGGGGGCGAGCTGCTGGATCAGGCGCTGGTGCGCTATCCCGACCTCGACGGCCTGTTCTGCACCAACGATGACCTGGCGGTGGGCGCCCTGCTGCAGTGTCAGGCCAAGTGGATCCCGGTGCCCCAGCAGATCGCCATCGCCGGTTGCAACGCCCTCGACATCGGCCACGCCATGACCCCCAAGCTGGCCAGTATCGCCACCCCGCGGGAAGCGATCGGTCGGGAGGCGGCCACCATGCTGCTGGCGCGTCTCAGCGGCCAATCCCAACCCGACACCCGCAAGGATATCGGCTTCTCCCTCTATGTCGGGGAGAGTCTGGGGTAATCCCTTCCCTCACCCACTTAAGTCACGCCGATAACAAACAGGCCACCCGAGGGTGGCCTGTTTGGTTTTCTGCACAACTGACGCTTAGCGTTTAACCAGCTCAACCGCTTCGCGGGAGAGGCGGGTCACCTCTTCCCAGTTGCCGCTCTTGACCGCATCGGCCGGCAGCATCCAGGAGCCGCCGACGGTGGCGACGCACTTGAGCGCCAGATAGTCGGCCACGTTTTTCGGGCCGATACCGCCGGTCGGGCAGAACTTCACCTGGGGCAGCGGCGCGGCAATGGCGGAGAGCGCCTTGGTGCCGCCGTTCGCTTCGGCCGGGAAGAACTTCAGGTGGTCATAGCCCGCTTCCAGCGCCTGCATCACTTCAGACGGAGTCGCCACGCCCGGGATCAGCGGTGCAGTGCTCTTGGCCGCGTGGGCCAGCAGGGCCGGGGTCATCCCCGGGGAGATGACGAAGCGGGCACCGGCAGCGACAGCTGCATCAAACTGCTCGCAGTTGAGCACGGTACCGGCACCGACCATGGCATCCGGCATCGCCTTGGCGATAAGGGCGATGGCATCGAGCGCCACCGGGGTGCGCAAGGTGATTTCGAAGACAGAGATGCCGCCGTCGAGCAGCGCCTTGGCCATCGGCAGGGCCTGATCCAGCTCGTTGATAACCATCACGGGTACCAGCGGGGAGGCGGCAAACACCTCGGCCGGGGTCACTTTCCAGTTCTGCATAGCTCTTCCTTAGTCAAAGATGGTGGCGCCACACTCGGCGCTCGATACCGCGCGACGCATCACGCTGAACAGTTCACGGCCCCACCCCTCTTGTTCCGGAGTGAGGTCAATCTCGGCCTGGGTACGGCCACTCAAATCGGTCAGGCAGTCGAGGCTGCCGTTTACCGCGTCAACCCGCAGCAGGTCACCGTCAGCAAGCAGGCCAATGGCCCCGCCGTGCAGCGCTTCCGGGGTGACGTGGATGGCGGCTGGGATCTTGCCGGAGGCGCCGGAGAGACGGCCATCGGTGACCAGCGCCACCTTGTAACCCGCCTTCTGCAGGTTGCCGAGCACCGGCATCAGCTTGTGCAGCTCCGGCATGCCGTTGGCGGCCGGACCATTGTGGCGCACCACGATAACGGCATCCTGATTGAGATCGCCCGCCTTGTAGGCCGCTTCCACCGCATGCTGGGAGGAGAAGACCCGCGCTGGCGCTTCGATAACCCGATACTCGGGAGCCACGGCGGAGACCTTGACCACGGCGCGGCCCAGATTGCCCGCCAGCAGCTTGGTGCCGCCAGTGGCCTGGAATACGCTGCCGGAAGGTGACAACACGCTCGCATCGCCGCTCTCACCGACCGGCTGCCATACCAGCTGGCCATCCACCAGTGCCGGACGGCTGAGGTAATCCTGCATCTCGCCAAACACCGGGGTGGCATCCATGTGGATCAGCCCATCTTCGGCCAGACGGCGCATC
Source organism: Aeromonas sp. 102P (assembly GCF_051920345.1). Taxonomy (NCBI): domain Bacteria; kingdom Pseudomonadati; phylum Pseudomonadota; class Gammaproteobacteria; order Aeromonadales; family Aeromonadaceae; genus Aeromonas; species Aeromonas sp. 102P. Next base: position 64,644 of record NZ_JBQBCZ010000007.1, read on the forward strand.
ATCCCGGGCACACCGCCCGCCTGTTCGAAGGCGTTCACATCGGCTGGGCCGTTCGGGTACATGCGCACCAGCAGCGGCACCACATCGGAGAGATCGCTGATGTCATCCCAGGTCAGTACCAGACCGGCCGCGCGGGCCAGCGCCACCATGTGAATGCTGTGGTTGGTGCTGCCGCCGGAGGCGAGCAGGGCCACCAGACCGTTGACCAGCGAGCGCTCGTCCAGCACTGTGCTGAGCGGGCGATAAGCCGGAGATCCCGGGATCATGGCGCTGATGCGGCGGGCGGCCTCATCGGTGAGGGCGCGGCGCAGTTCGCTATGGGGATGCACGAAGGCGGAGCCCGGCAGCATCAGGCCCATGGCCTCGAACACCAGCTGGTTGGTGTTGGCAGTGCCGTAGAAGGTGCAGGTGCCCGCCGCATGGTAGGCGCCGCACTCCATCTCCAGCAGGGCATCACGGCCCACTTCACCGGCGGCGTACTTCTGACGCACCTTCACCTTCTCGTCGTTGCTGATGCCGCTCGCCATGGGGCCCGCCGGTACGAATGCAGTCGGCAGGTGAGCGTGGGAGAGGGCCCCCATGATCTGACCCGGTGCAATCTTGTCGCAGATGCCGAGCAGCAGGGTGGCGTCGAAGGTGTTGTGAGAAAGCGACAGCGCGGTCGCCTGGGCGATCAGGTCGCGGGAGAAGAGGGACATGTCCATCCCCGGCTGACCCTGGGTCACGCCGTCGCACATAGCTGGCACGCCGCCGGCGACCTGGGCACTGTGGCCCAGCTCGGCCAGTACCGCCTTGATCTGATCCGGATAGCCCTGATAAGGCTGATGGGCGCTCAGCATATCGTTGTAGGCGGTGACGATGCCGACGTTGGCGCGGGTCATATCGAGAATGCGACCCTTCTCGTCACTGCTGCAGGCGGCCACGGCGTGGGCCAGGTTGCCGCAGGCCAGCGCGGCGCGGGTCTTGCCCTGCTCTGCCTGACGCTGGATGCGGGCCAGAAATGCCTGACGACGGGCGACACTGCGCTCGCGGATGCGGGCGGTGACGTCGGAAATTACCTGATGAATCATTGGGCTTGCTCCAATGCTGTGACGGCGCGGTCAACCACCTGTTCGAAGGTGCCGTCTATATCAATGTGGAATACACCGGCTTCGCCATCCGGGCGCTCCAGAGTATCGAACTGACTTTGTACCATGCTTTCACGCATGAAGTGGCCCTTGCGGGCACGCATCCGCTCGAGGATCAGCGGCTGGCTGCCATCGAGGAAAATGAAGCTGACCGACTCGTTGCCTTCGCGGATCTGGTCGCGGTACTTCTTTTTGAGGGCGGAACAGACAATGATGCCGGTCTCGTTCTTCTGCTCGAGACTGTAGGCGGCGTCGCGGATCCGCTCCAGCCAGGGGGCACGATCCTCATCGTTGAGGGGGTTGCCGCCAGCCATCTTCTGGATGTTGGCCTTGGGGTGCAGGTCATCACCATCGATGAACTTGGCGCCCAGCGCTTCGGCCACTTTCAGACCCACGCTGGATTTGCCGCTACCACACACACCCATCACGATAATGCACTTACCCGCCATAATTTGACCTCTGTCCCACTTTTCAAAAAACCAGCTGTTGATGGGTTCTAATCTAACACGTTACCGGTAACATGTTACCGGTAACGATTAAAAATGTGAAGTCTGCCACAGACTGAGCAAACCCATAGTCACCTGGGCATATGATGTTGAGCCCTTGCCATAAATCTAAATAAATCATAAAGATATGGTTTGCCGACGGATCGGCAAGGTGTCACGACTGAACTTGGAAAAAGGAACGCATAACAATGTCTGACCTCTCCCTGATCATGACAGCCGCCGGCTCGATTGTGTTGCTGCTCTTCCTGGTGATGAAGGCCCGGCTCCACGCCGTGGTAGCCCTGATCCTGGTCTCCATGGTGGCGGGTCTTGCCGCCGGCATGAACCCGGCCGACATCGCCAACACCATCCAGAAAGGGATGGGTGGCACCCTCGGTTTCGTCGCGGTAGTGGTGGCGCTGGGCGCCATGTTCGGCAAGGTGATGGAAGTGACCGGTGCTCTCGACCGGGTGGCTCACACCCTGCTCGGCAAGTTCGGCGTCAAGCGCGCCAACTGGGCAATGGCCCTGACCGGCTTTGTCTGCGCCCTGCCGCTCTTCTTTGATGTGGCCGTGGTGCTGCTGATCGGCGTCGCCTTCGCCATCGTCCGTCGTGGCGGCGGCAGCGTGGTGAAGATCGGTATCGCCCTGCTGGCCGGTATCGCCACTTGCCAGGCCTTCCTTATTCCGGCGCCGGGCCCGATCCTGGTGGCTTCCCAGCTGGGTGCCGACTTCGGCTATATGATCCTGTTCGGCCTGATCGCCGCCGTACCGGCGTTGATCCTGGCGGGCCCGCTGTTCGGTGACTTCATCAGCAAGATCGTCGATGTGCCGCTGCCTGCTGATGCCCAGAACAGCGTTCACGATGACAGCAAATCCCTGCCCTCCTTCGGGCTGGCCATGGGCCTCATCGGTCTGCCGCTGCTGCTGATCGGCCTCAAGACCATCGTCGGTCGCTTCGTCGAGGCAGGCTCCACCCTGCACAACTGGCTGGAGTTCATCGGTCACCCCTTCACCGCCATCATGGTCGCCTGTCTGGCCGCTTTCTACCTGCTGGGTATTCGCCGCGGCATGTCCCGTGACGAGGTGATGAGCGTCTGCAACAGCGCCATCCAGCCCGCCGGTGTCATCATCCTGGTGACCGGTGCCGGTGGCGTCTTCAAGCAGGTGCTGGTTGATTCCGGTGTGGGCGCCGCGCTGGGCAACATGCTGGCCGACTCCGGTCTGCCTATCGTCGCACTGGCCTTCATTCTGGCCGCTGCGGTACGGGTGATTCAGGGCTCTGCCACCGTCGCCATGCTGACCGCCTGCGGTCTGGTGCTGCCGATGCTGGAGCCGCTCGGCCTGAACGGCGCCCAGCTGGCGGCCGTCACCATCGCCATTGGCGGCGGTGCCATCGTGCTCTCCCACGTCAACGACTCCGGTTTCTGGCTGGCGAACCGCTACCTCGGCCTGACCGAGAAGCAGACCCTGCAGACCTGGACCGTGATGGAAACCATCATCGGCACCACCGGCGGCGTGATGGCGATGATCATCTACAGCTTCCTCTGACAAGGGGGAAATGCTGACAAAAAGGCCTCACTCGTGAGGCCTTTTTCATCTTTCTGATGATTCTTTCTTTGGCTGAGAGGGCGAGATTGCTAGAATCGCCTATTCATCGCTCCGAGTGGAACGCTTAACCCCGTGATTTCAGGTTTATCTATGCATTCATCGGCCCATTATCGACAACTGCTGGCGCGCCTGCCCCAGATCGCCGTCGCAGCGGATCAGTTTGAAGTGCTCTATAGCGCCCAGGATTTCAAACGCCGCATTCTTGCGCTTATCGCCAGTGCCACCCGGCGCATCTATCTGGTCGCGCTCTATCTGCAAGATGACGAAGCAGGCCGGGAGATCCTCTCCGCCCTCTACGCCGCCAAGCAGCGCAATCCGGCCCTCGACATCAAGCTGTTCGTCGACTTCCACCGTGCCCAGCGCGGCCTGATCGGCAAAGGCAAGCAGGGCGGCAACCACCTGATGTATCAGGCCATGGCTGCCGAACACGAGCACCAGATCGAAATCTACGGCGTGCCGGTCAAAGGGCGCGAACTGCTCGGCGTGCTCCACCTCAAGGGCTTCATCTTTGATGATGTGGTGCTCTACTCCGGTGCCAGCCTCAACGACATCTACCTGCATCAGCAGGATCGCTACCGCTTCGATCGCTATCACCAGATCACCAGCCCGGAGCTGGCCCGCAGCATGGTCAACTATGTGGATGACCTGTTCGTGAAGAGCGACGCGGTGCAGCGACTGGATCACAGCGACATCCCCAGCGCCAAACAGCTGAAAGGGCCGATCCGCCGCTTCAAGCAGAGCCTGCGCCAGAGCCAGTACCGTTTCAGCACCATGCCGGTCAACACCCAGGAGGTGGCCATCACCCCCATGGTGGGTCTGGGCAAGCGCAACAATCAGCTCAACCTGATGATCCGCAATCTGGTGCGCGCCACCGAGCGGGAGATCTTCATCTGCACCCCTTACTTCAACCCCCCCAAGGAGTTGAGCAAGGATATCGAGGATCTGCTGCAGCGCGGTTGCAAGGTGACCATCGTAGTGGGCGACAAGACCGCCAACGACTTCTTCATTCCGCCGGAAGAGAAGTTCTCCACCATCGGTGGCCTGCCCTATCTCTACGAGACCAACCTGCGCAAGTTTGCCGAGCGCAACCAGCGTCACATCGACGACGGTCGCCTCAACCTGATGCTCTGGTGTTGCGAGCGCAACTCCTACCATCTCAAGGGGATCTTCGTGGATGACGAGTGGGCCCTGCTCACCGGCAACAACCTCAACCCCCGCGCCTGGGCGCTGGATCTGGAGAACGGCCTGCTGGTACACGATCGTCGCCACCTGCTGCGTCCCCAGTTCAACGCGGAGCGGGAGAACATCCTGACCAACACCAAGCGGATCAGCCACTTTGATCAGGTTGAGCAGATTCAGGACTACCCGGAACAGGTGCGCAAGCTGCTGGGACGGATCCACAGGGTCAAGGCCCACCTGCTGCTCAAACGCATCATCTGACTCCGGGCGCCATGCGCCCGCACCTTGCCTGTTGGCAGCCGCACAAAGGCCTCCCGTTTTCGGCAGGCCTTGGTTATATCCGCCGTTTCCCCCACTTTGACGGCCCAGCCAGCAGCAACTCGGCTTGCATCGGCCCCTCAACAACCCCTATCATCTGGACATATTTACAGTGTTTTCGGGCATCTAATTGATGAAATTGGATAAAATTCCTCTCGATAGCCTCAAGGGTGTCGGCAGCAAGATGCTGGAGAAGCTCGAGCGGCTGGGGCTGGCCACGGTACAGGATCTGCTGTTCCACCTCCCCCTGCGCTACGAGGACCGTACCCAGGTGTGGCCCATCGGCGATCTGCCGCCCGGCCTGCACGGCGCCGTCGAGGGCGAAATCCAGGACACTCAGCTGGTGATGGGGCGCCGCCGCATGATGGTCTGTCGCATCAGCGATGGCACCGGCACCCTCACCTTGCGCTTCTTCAACTTCACCGCCGCCCAGAAAAACAGTCTGGCGGCGGGCCGCCTGATCCGCTGCTTTGGCGAGGTGCGTCCCGGCAAATACGGGCTGGAGATGGCCCACCCCGAGTACAAGCTGCTCGGCGAGGAGCAGGCCGGTCAGACCGAAGAGGCGCTCACCCCCGTCTACCCGACTACCGAAGGGCTACGCCAGCTCACCCTGCGCAACCTCACCGATCAGGCGCTGGCCCAGCTCGACCTCTATGGCGTGGAGGAGCTGCTGCCCGCCGGCCTCTATCCCCACCAGATTGAACTGGCCGCCGCCCTGAAACTGCTGCATCGCCCGCCCCCATCGGTAGCGCTGCCGCTGCTGGAAAGCGGCCAACATCCGGCCCAGCAGCGACTGGTACTGGAGGAGCTGCTGGCGCACAACCTCTCGGTACTCAAGGTGCGCGCTCAGGCGCAAACCCAGCTGGCCCGCGCCCTCAAACCGGCGCCCGCGCTGGTTGAACAACTGCTCGGCGCCCTGCCGTTCAAGCCCACCGGCGCCCAGAGCCGGGTAGTGGCCGAGATAAGCAAGGATCTGCAACAGAGCCACCCCATGATGCGGCTGGTGCAGGGTGACGTGGGTTCCGGCAAGACGCTGGTCGCGGCGCTGGCCGCCCTGCAGGCTATCGGCAATGGCTGTCAGGTGGGCTTGATGGCACCGACCGAGCTGCTGGCGGAACAGCACGCCATCAACTTCGCCAAGTGGCTGGAACCGCTCGGCATCGGAGTCGGCTGGCTGGCGGGCAAACAGAAAGGCAAGGCGCGGGAAGAGTCGCTGGCCGCTATCGCCGATGGCAGCGTCAAGATGGTGGTGGGCACCCACGCCATCTTTCAGGAGCAGGTGGTGTTCCAGCGCCTCGCCTTGGTCATCATCGATGAACAGCACAGATTCGGGGTGCATCAGCGCCTCGCCCTGCGGGAAAAAGGGGAGCGGGAAGGGGTACATCCCCATCAGCTGATCATGACCGCCACCCCGATCCCCCGCACCCTGGCGATGACCGCCTATGCCGACCTCGACACCTCGGTCATCGACGAACTGCCGCCGGGCCGAACCCCCATCACCACGGTGGCGCTGCCCGACAGCCGTCGCGGCGACGTGATCGAGCGGGTCAAACTCGCCTGCACCGAGGGCAAGCAGGCCTACTGGGTCTGCACCCTGATCGAGGAGTCGGAGGTGCTGGAGTGCCAAGCCGCCGAGGATACCGCCGCCGAACTGCAGACCCTGCTGCCCGGCCTGCACATCGGGCTGGTGCACGGCCGGATGCGTCCGGTGGAGAAACAGCGGGTGATGGAGGAGTTCAAGGCGGGCATACTGCAACTGCTGGTCGCCACCACCGTCATCGAGGTGGGGGTGGATGTGCCCAACGCCAGCCTGATGATCATCGAGAACCCGGAGCGACTGGGACTGGCGCAGTTGCACCAGCTGCGCGGTCGGGTTGGCCGTGGTGCGGTAGCCTCTCACTGCGTGCTGCTCTATCATGCCCCCTTGTCCAAGACGGCCCAGAGCCGGCTCGGGGTGCTGCGGGAGACCAACGATGGCTTCCTCATCGCCCAGCGCGATCTGGAACTGCGCGGCCCGGGGGAACTGCTCGGCACCCGCCAGACCGGTCTGGCCGATCTCAAGATCGCCGATCTGGTGCGGGATCAGCCGCTTATTCCGCAGGTGCAAAAAATGGCGCGCTTCCTCATGGATAGGCACCCAAGCCATGTCGAACCCTTGATTCGCCGTTGGCTCGGCTTACGGGATCACTATTCCAATGCCTGATCGAAGTAGATGCAGAAGATGGGCACATGTCCTTATGGATAGGCATCCGAGTCATGTCGAACCCTTGATACGGCGCTGGCTCGGTCTGCGAGGCCACTACTCAAACGCCTGACAACACATCCCAAAACAGGAGGAAAGCAACCATGAATTCCTGGCTACGCGGCCTGCTCTACACCTTCGCCTTCCTGCTGCTGTTTGTCTGGGTTGCCCTCGGCCTGTTCGACGCCGAGCGCGCCAAAGGCCCCATCGCCAGCTGGATCAGCCAGCAGACCGGCGTGCCGGTCACCATAGGGCGACTGGTGTTCAACCCGCTGCACCCTTACACCCTGCTGGCAGAGCAGGTGCGTTACGGCGATGCAGTCTCACTCGACAAGATCTATCTGGAAATCGAGAGCATCGACTGGCTGAGCCGCGACGTGCGCATCGCCCATCTCGATCTCATTCGTCCCGCCATCAAGCTGCCGCTGCCTCAATCGTTATCCAATCTGCTACCGAGCCTGCCGGTGCAC
>NZ_JBQBCZ010000008.1:0-40390 GCF_051920345.1 Aeromonas sp. 102P
CCTAACTATTCACCGTTCAGCAGGGCTTGGGAACAGCGCTTACTTCTATAGAAAAATAAGAGGTGAATGATGAGTTGAGGCAGTTGAGGCAGTTGAGGCAGTTGAGGCAGTTGAGGCAGTTGAGGCAGTTGAGGCAGTTGAGGCAGTTGAGGCAGTTGAGGCAGTTGAGGCAGTTGAGGCAGTTGAGGCAGTTGAGGCAGTTGAGGCAGTTGAGGCAGTTGAGGCAGTTGAGGCAGTTGAGGCAGTTGAGGCAGTTGAGGCAGTTGAGGCAGTTGAGGCAGTTGAGGCAGTATCAGAATTCATTAAAAGAAAAGCCGGGACAAGCCCGGCTTTTTCTTTATCACTCAGCAGCTGCTTCAGCAGCCGCCGGGCGGTCTACCAGCTCAATATAAGCCATAGGGGCGTTGTCGCCTGCACGGAAACCGCATTTCAGAATGCGAGTATAACCGCCGGCGCGCTCCAGGTAGCGCGGGCCCAGTTCATTGAACAGCTTAGCCACGATCGCGTTATCGCGAGTACGGGCGAATGCCAGGCGACGATTAGCAACGCTATCAGTCTTGGCAAGGGTGATCAGCGGTTCAACTACACGACGCAGCTCTTTTGCCTTAGGCAGAGTCGTCTTGATGATCTCATGACGAACCAGGGAGCTGGCCATGTTGCGGAACATTGCCTGACGATGGCTGCTGTTCCGGTTCAGTTGACGACCACTCAAACGATGGCGCATGACCTTATCCTTCTAACTAAATCTGTGAAACCCGTAATCTGGATTACTCGTCAGCGATGCTGGCGGGCGGCCAGTTCTCAAGGCGCATGCCAAGAGACAGACCACGGGAGGCCAACACGTCCTTGATCTCAGTCAGGGACTTCTTACCGAGGTTAGGAGTCTTAAGCAACTCAACTTCGGTACGCTGTACCAGATCACCAATATAGTGGATAGCTTCTGCCTTCAGACAGTTCGCAGAACGAACTGTCAGCTCCAAATCATCGACAGGACGTAGCAGAATCGGATCAAACTCGGGTTTCTCTTCTTTCTTCTCGGGCACGCTGACATCGCGCAGATCCACGAAGGCTTCCAGTTGCTCGGCCAGAATAGTGGCAGAACGACGGATGGCTTCTTCAGGATCCAGGGTACCATTGGTCTCCATGTCGATGACCAGCTTGTCCAAGTCGGTACGCTGTTCCACACGTGCTGCCTCAACATTGTAGGCAATACGAACGATGGGGCTGAACGCAGAGTCCAGCAGCAGGCGACCAATCGGGCGCTCTTCGTCATCGTTGTGAACACGAGCAGAAGCAGGCACATAACCACGACCGCGCTGAACTTTCAGGCGCATGCTGATTTCAGCATTGGCACCAGTCAGGTGGCAGATTACGTGCTCCGGGTTTACGATCTCGACTTCATCACCGTGAGTGATATCACCAGCGGTAACGGGGCCTGTTCCAGACTTGGTCAGGGACAGAGTTACCTCGTCCTTGCCTTCCAGCTTCACAGCGATACCTTTCAGGTTGAGCAGGATTTCAAGAATGTCTTCCTGTACACCTTCTTTGCTGCTGTACTCATGCAGTACCCCGTCAATTTCGACTTCAGTAACTGCACAACCGGGCATAGATGACAGCAAAATACGACGCAGGGCGTTGCCCAGCGTGTGACCAAAGCCACGCTCGAGTGGCTCAAGAGTCACTTTCGCATGAGTCGGGCTAACTTGCTCGATGTCAACTAGCCGCGGTTTAAGAAAATCTGTTACAGAACCCAGCATTGTGTCCTCTCTTTAGAAGCTAGCTTTACTTGGAGTAAAGCTCGACGATCAGCTGTTCGTTAATGTCGGCAGACAGGTCGGAACGCTCTGGCAGACGCTTGAAAGCACCTTCCATTTTAGCGGCGTCAACCTCTACCCAAGTCGGCTTCTCACGCTGACCAGCAACTTCCAGGGAAGCTTTGATACGCGCTTGCTTCTTTAGCCTTCTCACGAACGCAGATCACGTCCTCAGGGGAAACCTGGAAAGAAGGAATGTTCACAACGCGACCGTTTACCATGATGGCCTTGTGGCTCACCAGCTGACGAGATTCAGCACGGGTAGCGCCGAAGCCCATACGATAAACAACGTTGTCCAAACGACCTTCCAGCAGCTGCAACAGGTTTTCACCGGTGTTACCCTTTTGACGGGCAGCGTCGCGGTAGTAGTTGCGGAACTGTTTTTCCAATACGCCGTAGATACGACGAACTTTTTGTTTCTCGCGCAGCTGAACACCGTAGTCGGACAGACGCGCTTTACGCGCACCGTGCTGACCAGGGGCGGTGTCAATCTTGCACTTAGAATCAATCGCACGAACACCTGACTTCAGGAAGAGGTCGGTGCCCTCACGACGGCTAAGCTTAAGCTTAGGACCGATATATCTTGCCATCTTCTTTCTCCAACAATCCTAGACCAAGTAGCTACAGCGTTATACGCGGCGCTTCTTGGGAGGACGACAACCGTTGTGCGGGATCGGAGTCACATCAGTAATGTTAGTGATGCGGAAACCAGCCGCGTTCAGGGCGCGGATGGAAGACTCACGACCGGGACCCGGACCTTTGACCATGACTTCCAGGTTCTTGACGCCATATTCTTTGGCCATCTCACCAGCGCGCTCGGCAGCTACCTGAGCAGCGAACGGGGTGGACTTACGAGAACCACGGAAACCGGAACCACCAGAAGTAGCCCAAGACAGAGCATTGCCCTGACGGTCAGTAATGGTCACGATTGTGTTGTTGAAAGATGCATGAACGTGCGCAATACCGTCGCTCACTTGCTTTTTAACGCGCTTGCGAGCACGAGTCGGAGTTTTAGCCATTTTCTACCTTCCCGTTACTTCTTGATAGCCTTGCGCGGACCCTTACGGGTACGAGCGTTGGTCTTGGTACGTTGACCACGAACAGGCAGGCTACGACGGTGACGCAAACCACGGTAGCAACCCAGATCCATCAATCGCTTGATGTTCATGGAAATCTGACGACGCAGGTCACCTTCAACGGTGAATTTACCTACTTGTTCACGCAGACTCTCGATCTGAGCTTCGTCCAGGTCTTTAATTTTCACATTCTCAGCGATACCGGCTGCGGCACAGATGGCCTTGGAGCGGGTACGACCGACGCCATAAATAGCAGTCAAAGCGATGACTGCATGCTTATGGTCAGGAATGTTAATGCCAGCGATACGGGCCACTATTCACTCCTACATATAGTAGATTACGACCACCACAAAGCCCGTGAGCGGATACGTGGCGGTCAACCAATACACAACAAAAGTTGGCTGGCTATATTAGCCAGCACAACTATTTGTTGCAAGTACTAACCGTAAAAAATTAGCCTTGGCGCTGTTTATGCTTTGGCTCGCTGCAAATCACACGCACCACACCGTGACGCTTGATGATTTTGCAGTTACGGCAGATTGCCTTAACGGAAGCACGAACTTTCATTGCTTAACTCCGTAACTACGCCGACCTTTAGCGGCCGTAGCCCTTCAGGTTGGCCTTCCTCAGGACGTCGCCATATTGATGAGACATCATATGGGTTTGTACCTGAGCCATGAAGTCCATGATAACTACCACGATAATCAGCAGCGAAGTGCCACCGAAGTAGAACTGTACGTTCCAGGCAGTCATCAAGAACTGGGGTACCAGACAGATAAAGGTTATATAGAGCGCACCTGCCAATGTCAGGCGAGTCATAACCTTATCGATGTAACGTGCTGTCTGCTCGCCCGGGCGAATCCCCGGGATAAAGGCTCCACTCTTCTTCAGATTATCTGCTGTCTCGCGGGGGTTGAACACCAGCGCGGTATAGAAGAAGCAGAAGAAGATAATGGCTGCTGCATACAGCATCTCGTAAAGCGGTTGACCCGGCTGCAGGACCATAGAGACCTGTTGCAGGATATCAGCTACTTTACCCTCGCCCTGACCAAACCAAGAGGTAATGGTCCCCGGGAAGAGGATGATACTGGATGCGAAAATCGCAGGAATCACACCAGCCATATTCACTTTCAACGGCAGGTGTGTGCTTTGCGCGGCAAATACCTGGCGGCCTTGTTGACGCTTGGCATAGTTAACGACGATACGACGCTGACCACGCTCCACGAACACCACAAAGTAAGTCACTGCGAAAACAATCAAGCCCAGCAACAACAACAGCAGGATGTGCAATTCCCCTTGACGTGCCTGTTCGGCCGTAGCGCCAATGGCATGCGGCAGACCAGCAACGATACCTGTGAAAATAATCAACGAGATACCATTACCAATCCCACGCTCGGTAATCTGTTCACCCAACCACATCAAAAACATGGTACCGGTGACCAGACTCACAACCGCTGTGAAATAGAAGCCTAGACCCGGATTAGTCACGAGTCCATGCATCATATTCGGCAGACCGGTTGCAATACCAATGGCCTGGAAAGTTCCCAAAACCAGCGTGCCCCAACGGGTATATTGGCTAATCTTGCGACGGCCGGATTCACCTTCTTTCTTGAGTTCAGCAAGAGCGGGGTGAACCACTGTCAGCAGCTGGATAATGATCGATGCCGAAATGTACGGCATGATCCCCAACGCAAGAATAGAAGCACGCGAGAGTGCACCACCACTGAACATGTTGAACATCTCAATGATGGTGCCCTTCTGTTGCTGGAACAACTCGGCCAGTACGGCGGCGTCAATACCAGGAATCGGCACATAAGAGCCTGCACGGAAAACGATAATCGCCCCGAGAACGAAGAGCAGACGGCTCTTCAGTTCACTCAGACCACCCTGTGCTTTAACATCCAATCCTGGTTTCTTAGCCATTGTACTGATTATTCCTCGATTTTACCGCCAGCGGCCTCGATGGCTGCGCGTGCACCTTTGGTGACGGACAGACCACGAACGGTCACAGCACGGTCAATGTTGCCTGACAGAACAACTTTAGCGAACACGATGTTCTTAGTAACAACACCGGCTTGCTTCAGAGTGCTCAGGTCGACCACATCACCTTCTACCAGGGCGATTTCGTTCAGACGCACTTCGGCAGAAACCAAAGATTTGCGAGAGAAGAAACCGAACTTCGGCAGACGGATTTTCAAAGGCATCTGGCCGCCTTCGAAACCGTTGCGGACTTTACCGCCACCGGAACGAGAGGTTTGGCCTTTAACACCACGACCACCAGTCTTGCCCAGGCCGGAGCCGATACCACGACCACGACGTTGTTTTTCAGGCTTGGAACCAGCGGCCGGAGACAGAGTGTTCAGACGCATGCTTAGCCCTCCACCTTAACCATGTAATAAACCTGGTTGATCATGCCGCGTACGCAAGGAGTATCTTCCAGCTCAACGGTGTGACCAATGCGACGCAGACCCAGACCACGCAGAGTCGCCTTGTGCTTTGGCAGACGGCCGATAGAGCTGCGAGTTTGAGTTACTTTTACAGTGTTAGCCATGTCGCATTACCCCAGAATTTCTTCAACGCGCAGACCACGCTTGGCAGCGATCTGTTCCGGTGATTGACCGTGAACCAGAGCGTCTACAGTAGCGCGAACAACGTTGATTGGGTTGGTGGAACCGTAGGTCTTGGCCAGCACGTTGTGGATACCGGCAACTTCCAGAACAGCACGCATAGCGCCGCCTGCAATGATACCAGTACCTTGGGAGGCCGGCTTCATGAACACGGTGGAGCCAGAGTGAACACCACGCACCGGGTGGTGCAGAGTGCCGTTGTTCAGCTCAACCTTGTTCAGGTTACGCTTAGCCTGTTCCATTGCTTTTTGAATAGCAGCCGGAACTTCACGGGCTTTACCGTAACCGTAACCTACACGGCCGTTACCATCACCCACCACGGTCAACGCGGTGAAGGACATGATACGACCACCTTTAACAGTTTTCGAAACACGGTTTACTGCAATGAGCTTTTCTTGCAGTTCGCCGGCTTGAGATTCGACTTTAGCCATCTTCGACTCCTAGCTTAGAACTGAAGACCAGCGTCACGTGCGGCAGCTGCCAGGGCAGCGATGCGACCGTGATACTTGAAACCGGAACGATCGAAAGATACGTTCTGAACGCCTTTGGCAATAGCACGCTCAGCGATAGCCTTACCTACAGCGGTAGCAGCATCTGCGTTACCGGTGTATTTCAGAGCTTCACTGATGGCTTTCTCTACTGTGGAAGCAGAGGCCAGAACTTCGGAACCGTTGGCTGCAATAACCTGCGCATAGATATGACGCGGGGTACGGTGAACAACCAGACGGGTAGCTCCCAGTTCCTGCATCTTTTTCCGAGCACGAGTAGCACGACGGAGACGAGCTGCTTTCTTGTCCATAGTGTTACCTTACTTCTTCTTAGCTTCTTTAGTACGCACTTGCTCGTTGGCATAGCGTACACCCTTGCCCTTGTAGGGCTCCGGAGCGCGGTAAGCACGGATATCGGCGGCGACTTGGCCAACCAGCTGCTTGTCGACGCCACGCAGAACGATTTCTGTAGCTGTCGGGCACTCAGCGGTCACACCAGCCGGCAGCGCATGCTCTACCGGGTGAGAGAAGCCCAGAGCCAGCGCAACAGCATTGCCCTTGATGGAGGCTTTATAACCTACACCAACCAGCTGCAGCTTGCGCTCGAAGCCTTGGGTAACACCGATTACCATGTTGTTGACCAATGCACGGGCAGTACCGGCCTGAGCGTCAGCACCAGCGATGCTGCCGCGCGGGGCGAACTTCAGTACATTGTCTTCTTTGGTCACTTCTACACCGGCGTGAATAGAGCGAACCAGAGAACCTTTACCACCTTTGATGGTCAGTTCCTGGCCGTTCAGAGTCACCTCTACGCCAGCAGGAATAGTGACGGGTGCCTTAGCAACACGAGACATTTCCTACCTCCTATTAAGCGACGTAGCAGATGATCTCACCGCCCATGCTTGCTTTGCGAGCAGCACGGTCAGTCATCACACCTTTAGACGTGGACACGATAGCAACACCGAGACCGCCCATAACTTTCGGCAGATCAGTAGTGCGCTTGTAAATACGCAGGCCTGGACGGCTTACGCGTTGGATCAGTTCTACAACTGGCTTGCCCTGGAAATATTTCAGTTCAATTTCCAGTTCCGGCTTCACGTCACCAGCTACGGAGTAGCCAGCGATGTAACCTTCTTCTTTCAGCACTTTGGCGATAGCCACTTTCAGCTTGGAAGAAGGCATGGAAACCGCAACTTTGCTCGCCGCCTGACCGTTACGGATGCGGGTCAGCATATCCGCGATCGGATCTTGCATGCTCATAAGTCTAACTCCCGAGATTCGTTACCAAGAAGCCTTCTTCAGGCCCGGAATTTCGCCCTTCATGGCATGCTCACGCACCTTGATGCGAGACAGGCCAAACTTGCGCAGGAAACCGTGCGGACGACCAGTAATATTGCAACGGTTACGCTGGCGGGACGGACTGGAATCACGGGGCAGCTGTTGCAGTTGCAGTACAGCATCCCAACGCGCTTCTTCAGAAGCGTTCATGTCAACGATGATAGCTTTCAGCTCGGCACGCTTGGTCGCGTACTTGGCTACCAGCTTGGCACGCTTTGCTTCGCGCGCTTTCATGGATGTTTTAGCCATAACCCTAACCTTACTTGCGGAATGGGAAGTTAAAGGCAGCCAGCAGAGCACGGCCTTCTTCATCGGTATTCGCGGAAGTGGTGATGGTGATATCCAGACCACGGACGCGATCGACTTTGTCATAGTCGATTTCCGGGAAGATGATCTGCTCACGCACGCCCATGGAGTAGTTACCACGACCGTCGAACGCTTTAGCGTTCAGGCCACGGAAGTCACGGATACGCGGTACGGAGATGCAGATCAGCCGTTCCAGGAACTCCCACATACGCTCGCCACGCAGGGTTACTTTACAACCTATCGGGTAGCCTTCACGAATCTTGAAGCCCGCAACAGATTTGCGAGCTTTGGTGATCAGCGGCTTCTGACCGGAAATGGCAGCCATATCGGCAGCAGCATTTTCCAGCAATTTCTTGTCAGAGATCGCTTCACCAACACCCATGTTCAGGGTGATTTTCTCGATCCGAGGGACTTGCATGATAGTCTTGTAACCGAACTGCTTGGACAGTTCATTTACTACATCGGATTTGTAGTAATCATGCAGTTTCGCCATCGTTAAACTCCAATTACTTCACAAGTTCGCCGGTGGATTTGAAGAAACGGACTTTTTTGCCGTCTTCAATCCGGAAACCAACGCGGTCAGCTTTGCCAGTGGCAGAGTTGAACAGCGCTACGTTTGATACATCGATGGGGGCTTCTTTGGTGACGATACCGCCAGCCTGACCCAGTGCGGGTACCGGCTTCTGGTGTTTCTTCACCTGGTTGATGCCTTCCACGATTACCTTACCTTTTGCAATCAGGACTTGAGTGACTTTGCCACGCTTGCCCTTGTCTTTGCCGGTAAGAACAATCACTTCGTCTTCGCGACGGATTTTAGCTGCCATCGTTCGACTCCTTACAGTACTTCGGGTGCCAGGGACACAATCTTCATGAACTTCTCATTACGCAGTTCACGGGTCACCGGGCCAAAAATACGAGTACCGATTGGCTGTTGGTTGTTGTTAAGCAACACAGCCGCATTGTTGTCGAAACGGATGACAGAGCCGTCCGGACGACGAACGCCTTTACGGGTGCGTACGACCACCGCGTTATACACATCACCTTTCTTCACTTTACCGCGAGGAATGGCTTCCTTGATGGAAACCTTGATGATGTCGCCGATGCCGGCGTAACGGCGGTGCGAGCCACCCAGAACCTTAATACACATTACACTGCGAGCGCCGGAGTTGTCGGCAACACCCAGCATACTTTGCATCTGGATCATCTTAGTGCTCCGCTTTGTTTACTTCTTATCCCTAATGGGATCTGGCTGCCTTCAAAAGGCGCGAAACTATAACACAGGATTTTCAGAAAAGGTAGCCTAAAAAACAAACGGCCCCTGAAAGGGGCCGCTTGGACTACAAAGTACCGATTAGGCCTTTTCTACAACGGCAACCAGGGTCCAGGACTTGGTCTTGGACAGCGGGCGGCATTCGCGGATTTCCACGAGGTCGCCAGCTTTGCACTCGTTGTTTTCGTCATGCACGTGCAGCTTGGTAGTGCGCTTGATGATCTTACCGTAGATCGGGTGCTTTACCTTGCGCTCGATAGCAACAGTGATGGATTTGTCCATCTTGTCGCTGATTACACGACCTTGCAGAGTACGGATCTTGTCAGTCATTACGCACCTGCCTTCTCAGTCAGTACAGTCTTGATACGTGCGACGTCACGACGCACTTGTTTCAGAGTGTGAGTCTGAGCCAGCTGGCCGGTGGACGCTTGCATGCGCATGTTGAATTGCTCACGCAGCAGGCCCAGCAGCTCCTGGTTCAGTTCTTCGACGCTCTTTTGACGCAGATCTTGGGCTTTCATCACATCACCGTCTTAATTACGAAAGTGGTCTGAACAGACAGCTTAGCTGCGGCCAGGGCAAACGCTTCACGCGCCAGAGCCTCAGGTACACCGTCCATCTCGTACAGAACCTTGCCAGGCTGGATCGGGCAAACCCAGTATTCCACGTTACCCTTACCTTTACCCATACGAACTTCGAGGGGCTTTTCGGTGATGGGCTTGTCCGGGAACACACGGATCCAGATCTTACCTTGACGCTTAACGTGACGGGTCATGGCACGACGGGCTGCTTCGATTTGACGAGCAGTCAGTTGACCACGGGATGTCGCCTTCAGGCCAAAGGTACCGAAGGATACTTCGTTACCAGAGGTGGCCAGACCGCGGTTACGACCCTTGTGGGTCTTGCGGAATTTAGTACGCTTAGGTTGCAACATTTACCGAATCTCCTTACTTAGCAGCGCGGCGCTTGTTGTCACGCTTGGGCTTTGCAGGAGCTTGCTCTTGAGCAGCGGCAGCGTTAACAGCAGCCAGACCGCCCAGAACTTCGCCCTTGAAGATCCAAACTTTAACGCCGATCACACCGTAAGTGGTGTGGGCTTCAGAAGTTGCGTAGTCGATGTCGGCACGCAGGGTGTGCAACGGCACACGACCTTCACGGTACCATTCGGTACGCGCGATTTCAGCGCCGCCCAGACGACCGGAAACTTCCACTTTGATGCCCTTGGCACCCAGGCGCATTGCGTTCTGTACGGCGCGCTTCATAGCACGACGGAACATTACACGACGCTCCAGCTGGGAAGTGATGCTGTCGGCAACGAGTTTGCCATCCAGCTCCGGCTTGCGGACTTCGGAAATGTTGATCTGAGCAGGCACGCCAGCAATAGTGGCTACAGCTTTGCGCAGCTTCTCAACGTCTTCGCCTTTCTTACCGATTACAACACCCGGACGAGCGGTGTGAATGGTCACACGGATGCTCTTGGCCGGACGCTCAATGGTGATCTTGGACAAGGACGCGTTTTTCAGTTCCTTGGTCAGGAACTGGCGTACTTGAAAATCGCTGTACAGGTTGTCAGCGAAGTCTTTGGTGTTCGCGAACCAGGTAGAATTCCAAGGCTTGGTAATACCCAGGCGAATGCCATTAGGATGTACTTTCTGACCCATTGCTTATCTCCCAGCCTTAGCGTCGGATACCACTACAGTGATGTGAGCGGTACGCTTGAGGATACGATCCGCACGACCTTTGGCACGCGGACGGATGCGCTTCATGGAGGGACCTTCGTCGACCATGATAGTAGCAACACGCAGCGCGTCGATATCGGCGCCTTCGTTGTGCTCAGCGTTTGCAATGGCAGATTCCAGCACTTTCTTAACCAGCACTGCAGCCTTTTTCGGGCTGAAGGTCAGGATATTCAGAGCCTTGTCTACGGACAGACCACGTACTTGATCGGCTACCAGACGAGCTTTCTGGGCAGAAGTACGGGCATAACGGTGTTTAGCGATAGCTTCCATCATTTATCCCTTAGCGCTTCTTAGCCTTCTTATCAGCAGCATGGCCGCGATAAGTACGAGTCGGTGCGAATTCACCCAGTTTGTGACCGATCATTTCTTCGGTAACGAAAACCGGAACGTGCTGACGACCATTATGGACAGCGATGGTCAAACCGATCATGTTCGGGATGATCATTGAACGACGGGACCAGGTTTTAACCGGCTTTTTATCCCCGCTTTCCACCGCTTTCTCTACCTTCTTCAGCAAGTGCAGGTCAATAAATGGACCCTTCTTGAGAGAACGTGGCATGGTGATTCCTCTATGTTAACAATTACTTGTTACGACGACGTACGATGTACTTGTCGGTACGCTTGTTCTTACGGGTCTTGAAGCCTTTAGCCTTCTGGCCCCATGGGGACACAGGCTGCATGCCCTTGTTACGACCCTCACCACCACCGTGCGGGTGGTCAACCGGGTTCATCGCCATACCGCGAACGGTCGGACGAATACCACGCCAGCGGTTTGCACCGGCTTTACCCAGTTGACGCAACATGTGCTCGGAGTTACCGACTTCACCGATGGTAGCGCGGCACTCGGCCAGAACTTTACGTACTTCGCCGGAACGCAGACGCAGAGTTACATAGTTACCTTCACGAGCCAGGATCTGGATGAAAGTACCAGCGGAACGAGCCAGCTGGGCACCTTTACCAGGTTTCATCTCTACAGCGTGAACGGTAGAACCAACCGGGATGTTGCGCATCGGCAGGGCGTTACCTACCTTGATGGCTGCATCAGCACCAGAAGCGATCGCGTCACCAGCTTTCAGGCCTTTCGGAGCCAGGATGTAACGACGCTCACCGTCTGCATACAACACCAGAGCGATGTTAGCGGTACGGTTCGGATCGTATTCCAGGCGCTCTACTTTAGCCGGGATACCGTCTTTGTCGCGCTTGAAGTCGACGATACGGTAGTGCTGCTTGTGACCACCACCGATATGACGGGTAGTGATACGGCCGTTGTTGTTACGACCACCGGACTTGCTTTTGCTGTCCAGCAGAGCGGCGAAGGGCTTGCCCTTGTACAGCTCTTGATTGACGATCTTGACGACGTGGCGGCGGCCCGGAGAAGTAGGCTTGCACTTAACGATTGCCATTTTTGAGAACTCCTCTTACTCGGCTGCGCCCATGAAGTCGATGTCCTGACCAGCTTTCAGGGTCACATAAGCCTTTTTCCAATCGGAACGACGGCCTACGCGTGCACCTGCGCGCTTGGTCTTACCCTTCATGTTCAGGGTACGGACGGTCTCAACTTCGACCTCGAACAGTTTCGCAACTGCAGCTTTGACTTCCGCCTTGGTAGCATCAACAGCAACTTTGAACACGATAGTGTTCTGCTTTTCTGCAACCATGGTGCTCTTTTCAGAGATGTGCGGAGCCTTCAGAACTTTCAGCAGACGCTCTTCACGGATCATGCCAGCATCTCCTCGATTTGCTTAACTGCGTCAGCAGTCATCAGAACCTTGTCGAAAGCGATCAGGCTGACCGGGTCGATACCGGCAACGTCACGCACGTCAACTTTGTACAGGTTGCGAGCAGCCAGGAACAGGTTCTCATCGACTTCAGCAGTCACGATCAGAACGTCAGTCAGTTCCATTTCTTTCAGCTTGGCGATCAGTTCTTTGGTCTTCGGAGCTTCGATGCCGAACTTCTCAACAACGATCAGGCGCTCTTGACGTACCAGCTCGGACAGAATGCTACGGATAGCGCCGCGGTACATCTTCTTGTTTACTTTCTGGCTGTGATCTTGCGGCTTAGCAGCAAAAGTCACACCACCGGAACGCCAGATGGGCGAACGGATGGAGCCAGCACGGGCACGACCAGTACCCTTCTGACGCCACGGCTTTTTGCCGCCACCAGACACTTCAGAGCGAGTCAGCTGCGCACGAGTACCCTGACGGGCACCAGCGGCATATGCAACGACGACCTGGTGAACCAGAGCTTCGTTGAATTCGCGCCCGAAGGTAGTCTCGGAAACTTCAAGAGCGCTCTTGGCGTCTTTCATTACCAATTCCATTACTATCTCCTCAGACGTTACGCTTTGACGGCAGGTTTGACGATCACGTTGCCGTTGGTTGCACCCGGTACTGCACCTTTGATGAGCAGCAGGTTGCGTTCAGCGTCAACACGAACCAGTTCCAGGTTCTGAGTCGTTACACGCTCAGCACCCATGTGACCAGCCATCTTTTTGCCCTTGAATACACGACCCGGAGTCTGGTTCTGACCGATAGAACCCGGAACGCGGTGAGACAAGGAGTTACCGTGGGTCATATCCTGGGTGCGGAAGTTGTGGCGCTTAACAGTACCAGCAAAGCCCTTACCTTTGGATGTGCCGGTAACGTCTACCAGCTTAACGTCAGCGAGAAGATCTACTTTCAGCTCGCTACCAACAGTGAAAGTTTCACCGTTGTTCAGACGGAATTCCCACAGACCGCGACCGGCTTCTACACCAGCTTTGGCGAAGTGGCCAGCTTCCGGCTTGGTCACACGGCTGGCTTTCTTGGCGCCAGTGGTAACCTGAATAGCGTTGTAGCCGTCGGTTTCTACAGATTTGACCTGAGTTACACGGTTAGCTTCAACTTCGATAACAGTCACCGGGATAGAAACGCCATCTTCAGTGAAGATGCGAGTCATACCCACTTTGCGACCTACAAGACCGATTGTCATTGTTATCAACCTCTTTCCGTAATTAACCCAGGCTGATCTGGACGTCTACACCAGCTGCCAGATCCAGACGCATCAGGGCGTCTACGGTCTTGTCAGTCGGCTCAACGATGTCTACCAGACGCTTGTGAGTGCGGATCTCGTACTGATCACGCGCATCTTTGTTGACGTGCGGGGAGATCAGGACGGTGAAGCGCTCTTTGCGAGTCGGCAGCGGAATAGGACCGCGAACCTGCGCGCCAGTGCGCTTAGCAGTTTCAACGATTTCCGCAGTGGATTGATCAATCAGGCGATGATCAAAAGCCTTCAGGCGGATACGGATTCTTTGGTTCTGCATTGACAGAGCTCCAATAGATAAAAGAACATAAATCAACACCGCCCGACCGAGACTTCTCCCGCCAGAGGTGTGATTTTTCACGTTTCCCCCCATATCGGGAGGACTGTATGGCTGGCTCCTGTAAACAGGAAACTCAGCAGCAGACGTATCGTCTGGCTTACCTCATGGGTAAGCGGAGGGGATTATACGGATTTTTCAAATTTGCGCAAGGGAGAGAGAACAGATTATGCGCAGTTTTATGTGACAGATGGATCTCGCCTGCGGCAACACACTCTGCTGCCGACACCAAGGTAACGACAATGTTACAAGCAGACTGGTAGACTGTGCGCTTGCCTCTGTCAGTGGAACGACATCCCATGCTCAAAGATCAAAAGAAAGCCTATCAGTATGGCCTTTGCGCCGTTGCCCTCTGGTCGACGGTCGCCACAGCCTTCAAGATCTCCCTCGCCTATTTCGAACCTGTGCAACTGTTGCTTGTGGCCGCCTTCACCTCGACTCTCACACTGACAGCCGTCGTCGCCAAACAGGGCAAACTGCCGCTGCTGGGGAGCTACATCAAGGCCCGCCCTTTCTACTACCTGACTCTGGGCGTACTGAACCCCTTTCTCTATTACCTGTTGCTGTTCAAGGCCTATGACCTGCTGCCTGCCCAGCAGGCACAGACCCTCAACTACACCTGGGCCATTACCCTCAGTCTGCTGGCCGTCCCCTTCCTCGGCCAGAAGCTGCGTCGGCGCGATGGCGTCGCCATCGTGCTCGGCTACTTTGGCGCACTGGTGATCGCCACCAGAGGGGATGTATTCGGCCTCCAGTTCGACAGCCCCCTCGGCGTGACGCTGGCGCTGGTCTCGACCCTCATCTGGGCCAGCTACTGGATCCTCAACACCCGCAATCAGGGCGATCCCATCGTCAGCCTGTTGCTCGGCTTTATGATCAGCCTGCCTTTTATCGTCGTTGCAACCTGGTTGCTCTCCGATTTTGCCATGACCGCCTGGCAGGGATGGGCTGGAGCCATCTATGTGGGACTGTTCGAAATGGGCTTCGGTTTCGTGCTCTGGCTGATGGCGCTGCGCCATGCCACCAACACGGCCCCCATCAGCAACCTCATCTTTATCTCGCCGTTTGCCTCACTGGTGCTGCTCAACCTGTTGATAGGCGAAGCCATCCATCCAGCCACCCCAATCGGGTTGGCGCTCATCGTTGCCGCCCTGTTGATCCAGCAGCTCAAGTACGGCAAACGCTATCGAGCATCAGTCGAAAGCAAGAGCTGACCATGCAGAAGGGCGTATCAACGGATACGCCCTTCTCTCAATCCATCCACTCCTGTGGCTGATGTTTCGGCAGCCGCATCTCGACCAGCAAGCCGCCGAGATCCGAACTTCCCAGTCGGATAGTGCCATGGTGCTGGGCGACTATCTTGGCCACGATAGCCAACCCCAAGCCACTGCCGCCAACGGTCCGGGCCACATTACCCTGAGTAAACGGCTTGAGCACCCGGGAGTAGTCCTGCTCCGGAATGCCGGGGCCATCATCGGATAGGCGCAGGCGCACCCAGTGCCCATCGTCCTTGAGCTCAGCATGCAAGCGGCTCGCCCCGTAACGCTGCGAGTTGCTTGATAGGTTGTTCAACACCCGCCGGATACTGACCGGATTGCAGGCCACCCGCACCGCCTCTTGCGGCAGCGCCAGATCGACCTCCAACCCCTGCTCCGAGTAGATCAGCAAGGTATCGTGCACCAGTTGGGTCAGGTCGATAGGCTCCAGATCCTGGCCTTCATCCGGACGGATGTAATCAATGAACTGATCGATGATGGCATTTGACTCATCGATGTCGGCGTTGATGCTCTCCTTGAGGTACTCGTCACCGGAGGACATCATCTCGGTCGCCAGCCGGATGCGGGTCAGCGGGGTTCGCAGATCGTGGGAAACCCCCGCCATCATCAGGTTACGCTCTTCGATCAGGCTCTTGATGGAGTGCGACATGTGGTTGAAGGTGCGGGTCAGTCGCCGCACTTCCCGTGATCCCAGCTCCCCCAGCGCCTCGGGGAAATGGCCCCTGGCAACAGCAACGGCACCAGCCTCGAGATCTTCGAGCGGGCGCACCAGCTGCCGGGCAAAGCGCCAGGCCGCAAACAGGGTGATCACCAGCAGCACGCTCAGATAGATGATAAGGGGTTCGATATCGTCATCTTCGATCTCGGTCAGCGGGATCCGCACCCAGATTTTGCTGGCCTGCGGCGGCTGGATCCAGATGATGTAGTGATCCTGGATCTCGACCCGCACCTTGGCCGGGCCACCCAGCTCGCGGCTGATGTTCTCCTCCAGATAGGGGTACGGCTTGGCCTCGTTGAAGCCATGCTGCACCGCCTCGCTCTGGGTATAGATATCGGTACCGGTCGTCACATAGACCAGCGCCTCGGCATCTTCACTCAGCGCCAGTTGTTCTGTGTTGACCGGAAAGATCAGCTTGACCTGATTGGCCAGCAAGTGACTGATCTGCTTGACGGTTGGCGCCAGCAGATAGTTGTAGAAGGTGACGTAGGAGACTGCTTGATAGACCACCAGAACGGCAGCCAGAAACCAGAGCATGCGCGAGAACATGCTGCCGACCTTTTTCATGCACCGTCACCATCTGGCACGAACACATACCCCAGACCCCAGACGGTCTGCAGGTAGCGGGGCTGGGCCGGATCCTGTTCCAGCAGGCGGCGCAGGCGAGAGACCTGCACGTCGATGCTGCGCTCGGTGGCGGTGTATTCGCGGCCACGGGCCAGATTCATCAGCTTGTCGCGGGAGAGCGGTTCACGCGGATGGCTGACCAGCACTTTGAGCACCGCAAATTCACCGCTGGTGAGCGCCATCGGCTCACCATCCCGGCTCAGCTCGCGGGTCGCCAGATTGAGCTGGAAGGCACCGAAGTTGACCACTTTCTCTGCAGCAGAGGGTGCCCCCGGCAGCTCGACGGTATGGCGGCGCAGCACGGCACGGATCCGCGCCAGCAGTTCGCGGGGGTTAAACGGCTTGGGCAGATAGTCATCAGCCCCCATCTCGAGCCCGACGATGCGATCCACTTCATCCCCCTTGGCAGTGAGCATCAGCACCGGGATCTGGTTGCCCGCTTCCCGCAGACGACGGCAGATGGAGAGCCCATCCTCCCCCGGCAACATCAGGTCGAGCACCATCAGGCTGAAGTTTTCACGAGTCAGCAAGCGATCGGCCTGCTCGCCATTGGCCACACCGCGCACTACGAATCCCTGCTCGGTGAGATAGCGTTCCAACAGGGAACGTAATTTCAGGTCATCGTCCACGACCAGGACCTTGTATTGCTGCTGACTCATTGCTTTGCCTCTTCATTCTTTAGCTGCCCCCAATACTAGGGGGGGATATAGCGGGAGCAAAGCACAAATATGTTACCGGTTATTACCCATGATCAGAGCGTGAAGGCCATCAAGTCACTGCGCTGGCCAGCGACTCCCTGAATGGCGCCAGCCGAGCCATCACGATTTCCCTCGACAGCAAGAGGACAAAAGCTAATATTCCGGAGCAGTTAGCGATGAATACCCCTCTTTGACCAGGTCCGCATCACCATGAAGACAAAGCTGATCACCCGCGAAGGCTACAACAAGCTGAAAGAAGAGCTCGATTTCCTCTGGCGCCAGGAGCGCCCCGAGGTCACCAAGAAGGTGGCATGGGCCGCCAGTCTGGGGGATCGCAGCGAAAATGCCGACTACCAGTACAACAAGAAGCGGCTGCGGGAGATCGATCGGCGGGTGCGTTACCTGCGCAAGTGCCTCGAAGAGCTGGGGATCGTCGACTATGCCCCCGCGCAGGAGGGCAAGGTCTTCTTCGGCGCCTGGGTCGAGGTGGAAAACGAAGAGGGCGAGACCAAGCGCTTTCGCATCGTCGGCTATGACGAGATCTTCGAGCGCAAGGATTACATCTCCATCGACTCCCCCATGGCCCGCGCCCTGCTCAAGAAAGAGGTCGGTGATGAAGCCATCGTCCGTACGCCAGTTGGTGACGTCTGCTGGTATATCAACGAGATCAGCTACCCCAAATAGCCGGACTACTGGTGAGCTGCTTGCCACAGGCACATCCTGAGTCACAGGTGCAATGGCAAGATATGCGCTCTCCCCTGCGACTTATCAGTCTGACGGGTGCAGACCCCGGCGCAGGGTGGCATCCCGCAACACGACCCCATATAGTGCTCACACTTGGCGCCTGATGGCGCGGACTCGACCACAGAGGCCCTCAACAACATCATGATGCAAACCATAGAGAGACAGATTGCCGGTGAGCTCAATGCTCGCCCGGAGCAGGTGCAGGCCGCAGTGCGCCTGCTGGATGAAGGCTCGACCGTGCCCTTTATCGCCCGTTACCGTAAAGAGGTGACCGGCGGTCTGGACGACAGCCAGCTACGTACTCTGGAGAGCCGCCTCGGCTATCTGCGTGAACTGGAAGATCGCCGTCAGGTGATCATTCGCTCCATCGAAGAGCAGGGCAAGCTGACCCCCGAGCTGATGCGCGAATTGAATGGCGCCGACAGCAAGACCCGACTGGAAGATCTCTACCTCCCCTACAAGCCCAAGCGCCGCACCAAGGGGCAGATGGCGATCGAAGCCGGGTTGGAGCCGCTGGCCAATCTGCTGCTCAGCGACCCGATGCAGGATCCCGAGCAAGCTGCAGCCACCTTCCTCAATCCCGAACAGGGCATTGCCGACAGCAAAGCAGCCCTCGACGGCGCCCGCTATATCCTGATGGAACGCTTCGCCGAGCAGGCCGACCTGCTGGAGAAGCTGCGCGACTACCTGTGGCAAAATGCCACCCTGCGCGCCCGCGTTGTGGCAGGCAAGGAGCAGGAAGGGGCCAAGTTCAAGGACTATTTCGAACACGACGAACCCCTGCACAAGGCCCCCTCCCACCGGGTGCTGGCCATGCTGCGCGGCCGCAATGAAGGGATCCTCAATCTGGCGCTGGTAACCGGTGACGATGAGAGTGCCAGCCCCTGCGAAGGGATCATTGCCCACCACCTCAAGCTCAATCTGCAGAACCGCCCGGCCGACAAATGGCTGCAAGGGGTGGTGAGCTGGACCTGGAAGATCAAGTTGTCGCTTCAGATGGAGACCGAGCTGATCGGCCGTATCCGCGAATCGGCAGAGGAGGAGGCGATCAAGGTGTTCGCCATGAACCTCAAGGATCTGCTGATGGCGGCCCCGGCGGGCATGCGCTGCACCATGGGGCTGGATCCGGGCATCCGCACTGGGGTCAAGGTTGCCGTGGTGGATGCCACCGGCAAGCTGGTCGATCACGCCACCATCTATCCGTTCGAACCAAAACGCCAGATTGATCAAAGCCTCAAGACCCTGAGAGAGCTGTGCCAGAAACACAAGGTCGAGCTCATCAGCATCGGCAACGGCACCGCCTCGCGGGAGACCGACCGACTGGTGAGCGATCTGTTCGAGCGCTACCCCGCCGCCAAAGCGCAGAAGATAGTAGTGAGCGAGGCAGGAGCCTCGGTCTACTCCGCCTCCGAACTTGCCTCTCAGGAGTTCCCGGATCTCGACGTCTCGATCCGTGGCGCCGTCTCCATCGCCCGCCGCCTGCAAGACCCGCTGGCCGAACTGGTCAAAATCGATCCCAAGAGTATCGGGGTGGGCCAGTATCAGCACGACGTCGGCCAGAGCCAGCTGGCCCGCCGGCTGGATGCCGTGGTTGAGGATTGCGTGAACGCGGTCGGGGTCGATGTGAACACCGCCTCGGTCGCCCTGCTCAACCGGGTTTCCGGCCTCTCCCAAACGTTGGCCCAGAACATCGTCGCCTACCGGGATGAGCACGGAGCCTTCAAGAGCCGTCAGCAGTTGCTGAAAGTGAGCCGACTCGGCCCCAAAGCCTTCGAACAGTGTGCCGGCTTCCTGCGCATTCGCGGCGGCAGCAATCCCCTCGACAGCTCGGCGGTACACCCGGAGTCCTATCCGGTGGTGGAGCGGATCCTCGCCAAGCTGGAGCAGACAGTTGAGAGCCTGCTCGGCAACAGCAGCCTGCTGCGCAGCCTGAAACCGGCCGACTATACCGATGAGCAATTCGGCGTACCTACCGTCACCGACATCATCGGCGAGCTGGACAAGCCGGGCCGCGACCCGCGCCCCGAGTTCAAAACCGCGACCTTCAAGGAAGGGGTGGAGCAGATCAGCGACCTGGTGCCCGAGATGGTGCTGGAAGGGGTGGTCACCAACGTCACCAACTTCGGTGCCTTCGTCGATATCGGTGTTCATCAGGACGGGCTGGTGCACATCTCCTCCCTGACCGACCGTTTCGTCAAGGATCCCCGTGAGGTGGTCAAGGCGGGCGACATTGTGCGGGTCAAGGTGCTGGAAGTGGACGCCCCGCGCAAGCGGATTAGCCTGACCATGCGCCTCGACGAAAAGGCAGGGCAACCCGCCCGCAAGTCGGCTGAAGCGCGCAACAGCAGTGCTGGCAACGCCAAACCAAGAAATGAGCCGCGCCAAAGCGCCCCTATGGGTGGTGCCATGGGCAACGCCTTCGCGGCGGCGCTCTCCAAAGCGAAAAAGTAACGAAACCGTCCGGAACGCCTCTGAATGCAAAAAGCCCCGCAAGGGGCTTTTTTACACGCGAAGCTCAGGATCACTGCGTCAGGGCAGCAAGAATGCTCTCGGGCTCTCCATGCTGGGCCAGCACCTCCCGCAGTCGGTTGAATGCCTTGCAGGCCTCTTGCGGATACTTGCCGTAAGAGACGACGCCGGTGTGACTCCAGCCAGCCGCCAGCATCACTTTCTTCTTAAAACTGGTTCCTTCAGTTCCTCCTCCTCCGAGCTGCATCAGAAATTGCTCCATCTGCAGGTGGGGGGGCGGTACACGGGAGAAGGTGGTGAAATCTTCCGCTTTGACTTCATCGAAATGCATGACAGCTCCTGTGAAATTGGAATGGGCCTGATCTTCAGGTTAGTTGCAAAACAGGCAAAGCAGCTGAAAGTTTGGCGAGGGTGATTCAGATATGCAGACTGAGGGACAGGGTAGAAGCCGGGCTGACAGCCTGTTGATAGTGGCCCGCGATGACGCTGTTGCGCTTGTCCATATAGGCACTCAGCACACCGCCCGATTTCGCGCTCTGCTCGGCCATCAGCTCTTTGCGCGCCTTGGCTTCACTGGCGGCGGCGCTGCGTGCAACGGCCAAATCCTGCGCGGAAGGCTCGGCAGGCGCCAGCGCTGCAGAGCGGATCTGCTGCATCTTGGCGATGGTAGCGGCAGGGTCACCGGGTACGACACTGGTATCGATCTGGACTTCGCCACCCGTCGCATAACGCTTGCCATCCGGCCCTTGCGTAAACTGATAGGTGGGCGAGCTGGCGTACTCTCCACCCGCAGACTGGTGCGCCTGCTCGTGAGTGCGCACCTCCTTGTCACGCTCGACAAGATCCTGAACCTGCTGCTCTTGCCGCTGTTGCTGCTCCTGCTGTTTGGGATCTTGCTGCTTGCGCTGCCCATCCTCGCCGGTGGCCTCGACAAAGCGATTGTCTGGCAGTGTCGTCGGGGCTAATTGCCCGGTTTCACGGCTATTCTGGGAGCTCTGATTGCTGGAGGCCTGACCGGCTTTGGATTTCTCTTTCTGGGAGCCGACTTCGGATTCGGCAACGGAGGCTTGGCCCGCTCGTGCCTGTGGGATCAGTTCTGCCCGGCGATTATCCGTCCTCGCCGCTTCCACCTGGGGTTGCAGCTGTGTCGGGATAAGGGGAGGCAGACTGACATTGATGTTCATCTCACACCCGGATGTCGATCAGGGTTCCCATCATATCGCTGGCGGTCTGCACTACCTTGGCGGAAGCGCCAGCCTGCTGCTCGGCCACCTTGAGATTGACAAGCTCATCAGTCACTTGCACCTGATCCCCGCTGGGGGTGTTGAGGCGGGCGATCTGACTGGATGCCTTGTCGGCAATCTGCTCGGCTCGCTGAAATCCCTGTACCCCGCTGTTGAAAGCAGAATCAATACGCATGGTGTTACTCCTCTGGTCACAGCTTAATTATCCGCCAGACCAGAGGATTAATGAAGCTTGCAGGCTATTTTTTAGCCAACAAAATCTCGAACGATTTCAATGAATTCGTCAGGATGGGAGATAAAAGGTGCGTGTGAGGCCTTATTAAGGGTCACGCTGCGGCTGGCAGGGTAGAGATCATCCAGCAGGGGAATGGCGGCCTTGGGTACCAATGAATCCAGTCGGCCATAGATCCGCAACCAGGGCAGATCCAGCTCCCGCAGCGGTTCGCGTAGGTCAATCTCGGCCAACAGCGTCAGCCCGGCCTCGAGTGCGGCAAACTGGGGCGCCGGGCGCTCGGCCAGCCAGTGGCGCAACTGGCGGATATCGTCCCGGGCATGTTCACTGCCCATTGCCTGGATCGCCAGAAAGCGCTCTATGGTCTGGCGAAAATCCCCTGCCAGCATCTGGTTGAAACCGGTCAGTACTTTGGGGGCGATCCCCGGCCACTCATCGCGGGCCATGAAACAGGGAGAGCTGGCTACCGTGATCAGGGAGTGCAACCGATCGGGATGCGTCAGCGCCAACTGGCTTGCCACCAGACCGCCGAGCGACCAGCCAAGCAGATGGCACTTCTGCGGCAAGATGGCGGCCACCTGCTCGGCAAGCCAGGGCAGGCTGTAATCCACCTCGTCTGCCAGCGGGCTGTTGCCAAAGCCGGGCAAATCCACCAGATGAACCCGATAGTGGGGCGCCAACTGTTGGGCAACACCATGCCAGACCGCACCGTTCATCCCCCACCCGTGCAACAGCACCAAATCTGGCCCCTGGCCAAACTGCTCTACCGATATGCTCATCTAGACTCAAGATCCCTGTTCATGCTCTTGGGGTCAGCATGTTAAAGCGACTGCTCGCTAAAGCAAGCCCGCTGCTAGGCAGCCACGGTGACTGGCAAGGGAGCTGCCTGCTCTGCCATCAGCCTTGCGACAACGAGCCCCTGCTCTGCAGCTGGTGTCGGCAGGCGCTGCACCAGTCACAGCCGAGATGCCGCCTCTGCGCCGCACCGCTGACTGACTATATAGAGGAGAGCATACCGGTCTGCGGCCGCTGCCAGCGCAGACCTCCCCCCTGGGAGCGGTTGCAGGTGATCGGCGACTACCAAACCCCCTACCCCATGCTGATCCCCCGGCTCAAATATTCCGGCCAGATCCTGCTGGCGCCGCTACTGGCACGCCTCTTGGCCGATCATCTGGATAGCCGCGAGCCGCCAGAAGCGATCATTCCGGTTCCCCTTCACTGGTGGCGGCAGTGGCGGCGCGGGTTCAATCAGGCGGAGGAGATCGCGCAAGCCCTTGGCGAGTTCACCGCCATTCCCTGCGACAACACCCTGTTGCAGCGCATCAAGGCGACCCCGCAACAAACAACCCTGAGCGCCGGGCAGCGGCGGCGCAATCTGCGCGGGGCATTCCGGATCCGCTCCCACCAATACCATCATGTCGCCCTGCTCGATGACGTTGTGACCACAGGCGCCACCGCCGGTCAGCTCAGCCGTCTGCTCCATGAGAGCGGCATCACAAACGTAGAAGTGTGGGCGATCTGTCGTACCCTGCGGCACAGCAAGTAGACATCGGCATGCTACCCAAGCATTAATAACCGCGTTATCATGAATACCCTAGTCGTACACTCAGGTTTATGAGGATAGTGATGATCAGCATTTCCGACGCCGCCCAGGCCCATTTCCGTAAACTGCTGGAAAAACAGCCTGATGGCACCAATATCCGGGTGTTTGTGGTCAATCCGGGAACCCAGAATGCCGAGTGTGGCGTATCGTATTGCCCGCCCGATGCCGTGGACCCGGAAGATCAACACCTGCCCTTCAGCGGCTTCGACTGCATGGTCGATCCCCTGAGCGCCCCCTTCCTGGTGGATGCCACCATCGACTTCGTGACCGACCAGATGGGCTCCCAGCTCACCCTGAAAGCACCGAACGCCAAGATGCGTAAAGTGGCCGACGACGCGCCGCTGATCGAGCGCATCGAGTACGTGTTGATGTCCGAAGTGAACCCCATGCTGGCCGGTCACGGTGGCAAGGTCACCCTGGTCGAGCTGACTGAAGACAAACTGGCCATCCTGCAGTTTGGCGGCGGTTGCAACGGTTGCTCCATGGTCGATTACACCCTGAAAGAGGGGATCGAGAAGCAGCTGTTGGAGAAGTTCCCGGGTGAGCTCAACGGTGTGAAAGACGCCACCGAGCACCAGCGCGGCGACCACTCTTACTACTGATTTGCAGCCCTTGCAGCAAAGAAAAGGCCCCGCCATCTGGCGGGGCCTTTTGCATGGGTAATCGGCAGATTACTCGTCCTTCTTGTCTCGCGACAGCAGGGCGATGGCCGCCTCTTTCGGGTTCTTACCCTCGTAGAGCACCTTGAAGATCTGCTCGCAAATGGGCATCTCGACGCCGCAGCGGGCCGCCAGCAGATGCACCTCTTTGGTGTTGCGATATCCCTCCACCACCTGACCGATCTCGGTCATGGCGGTGTTCACATCCTTGCCAGCCCCGAGGGCCAGCCCGAAGCGACGGTTGCGCGACTGGTTGTCGGTACAGGTGAGCACCAGATCCCCGAGCCCCGCCATCCCCATAAAGGTTTTGGCATCGGCACCCAGCGCCGCACCCAGACGCTGCATCTCCACCAGACCCCGGGTGATGAGCGCGGTTCTGGCATTGGCGCCAAACCCGAGCCCGTCGGAGAGGCCGGCACCGATGGCGATGACGTTCTTCACCGCCCCACCCAGCTGCAGACCGACGAAATCCGGATTGGTATAGACCCGGAACGAGCGGCCACAGTGCAGCAGGTGGGAGAGATCGTCGGCGAACTCGTCGTGGGTCGAAGCGACCGAGATGGCGGTCGGCAGACCGGCAGCCAGCTCCTTGGCGAAGGTGGGGCCGGAGATCACCGCCAGCGGTATCTCGTCACCCAGCACTTCACGGGCCACATCCTGCAGCAGACGGCCACTGTCCGGCTCCAGACCCTTGGTGGCCCAGGCGATACGGGTATCGGGGCGCAGGAAGGGTTTGATCCGGGTCAGCACATCGCCAAATACATGGCTTGGCACGACCAGCAGCAGCACGGGGGCAGCTTGTACCGCACGTTGCAGATCCGCAGTCAGCTGCAGATCGGCGGGAAAAGGGACATCAGGCAAAAATGCCTTGTTGCAGCGGTCTTGTTCCAGCTCGGCGACATGAGCAGGGTCGTGACCCCACAGCAGGGTCGGATGACCATTGCGCGCCAGAGAAATGGCAAGGGCGGAGCCATAAGACCCCGCCCCCAAGACCGAGATAGCGATCTGGTCAGCCATTATCAGGCTTCCGCAGTCGCCTGCTGGGCCTGTGCTTGCGCCATGTGCTGGGCAAACAGGGCATCGAAGTTGACCGGTGCCAGGTTCAGCTGCGGGAAGGAACCCTTGCTCACCATGTTGGCCACGGCTTCGCGGGCATACGGGAACAGGATGTTCGGGCAGAAGGCAGCCAGGCAGTGAGCCAGTTGCGGCTCCGGCAGGTTGCCTATGGTGAAGATACCGGCTTGCTGTACTTCGCACAGGAAGGCGGTTTCGGTTTCCAGTTTGCAGGTTACGGTCAGGGTCAGGACAACCTCATACACGCTCTCAGCCAGGATGTTGGTCTTGGTATCCATATCCAGCTTGACGTCCGGCTGCCACTCTTTCTGGAAGATGTGCGGGGTATTCGGCGCTTCGAAAGAGACATCCTTGGTGTAAACACGCTGGATGTGGAATTCCGGTTGTACTTCCTGGTTGTTGATCTCGTCAGCCATTTCGTTTGATTCCTTGTTATATGGATAAGTGGGCTCAGGCCCTGCTTAAATCAGCGTTTCTTGGTTACCGGCAGATTTTCTGCACGCCATTGGGCCATGCCACCGCCGAGCACATAAACCTGCTTGAAGCCAGCTTTGCTCAGCTGACGGCCCGCGCCGCCCGCAGTCATTCCCGACTCGCACACCACTATGATGGGGGCATCTTTATGCTTTTCAACCGGGCCCAGGTTATTGCTCTGGATCTGGGTCAGCGGCAGGTGCTGGGCACCGGCCAGATGGCCCTTGGCGTACTCTTCCTGACTGCGAATATCCACCACGGTGGCATTCTCGCGGTTGATCAGCAGGGTCGCGGTGTGGTTGTTGACGGTTTTTACCGGGGACAAACGGGCACGCACAGTGGTGTAAACCAGGGTGCCAGCCAGACCCAACCAGGCTGCGGTCAGCAGCGGGTTACGGGCCGCAAAATCCAAATACTCTTGCATCTTCTACTATCCAGGGACCAAGACAAGGGCCCGAGTATACATGGGGGTATTGATAAGATCAGCCATCTTGGCGGCAAAGCGCGAGCAGGCTCCCATCATCATTGGGCATCGATCATGGCAGGAAGGGCGTGGCTTGCGGGGCCGCGGGAGCGCCCCTTGGCTATCAGGTGACTATTTCGGCAGATGTAGTAATATTACGCTAGTTTCATTTCCCGCATTTTTTCCAATCCGAGAGGACATAGTCTTATGTCAACAGCTAAGAAACCTTTGGTTCTGGTCATCATGGACGGTTGGGGCTACAGCACCAAGCAAGAGCACAACGCCGTCGCTGCCGCCAAGACTCCCAACCTCGATCGTCTGGCCCGTGACTACACCAGCACCCTGATCTCCGGCTCCGGTCTGGATGTCGGTCTGCCGGATGGCCAGATGGGCAACTCTGAAGTAGGCCACGTCAACATCGGTGCCGGTCGCATCGTCTATCAGGAGCTGACCCGCATCTCCAAAGACATCCAGGACGGTGAATTCTTCCAGAACGTCGAGCTGGCCAAGGCTGTTGACGCTGCCGTGACCAACGGCAAAGCCGTTCACATCATGGGCCTGATGTCCCCGGGTGGCGTACACAGCCACGAAGAGCACATCATGGGCATGATCGAAATGGCAGCTAAGCGTGGCGCCGAGAAGATCTACCTGCACGCCTTCCTGGATGGCCGCGACGTTCCGCCGCGCTCCGCCCAGTCCTCCATCGAGCTGTTCGATGCCCTGTTCGCCAAGCTCGGCAAGGGTCGTTTCGCCTCCATGATCGGCCGTTACTTCGCCATGGACCGTGACAACCGCTGGGATCGCGTGCAGCAAGCCTATGACCTGATGACCCAGGGCAAGGGCGAGTTCACCGCCGAGAGCGCCACCGAAGCCCTGGCTGCCGCCTATGCCCGCGACGAGAACGACGAGTTCGTCAAAGCCACCCGCATCGGCGAAGCTGCACCGATGGAAGATGGTGATGCGCTGATTTTCATGAACTTCCGTGCCGACCGTGCCCGTGAAATCACCCGCGCCTTCGTTGACACCGACTTCACCGGCTTCGTCCGTGCCGTTGAGCCGAAGCTGAACTTCGTGATGCTGACCGAATACGCGGCCGACATCAAAACTGCCTGTGCCTACCCGCCGACCGCTCTGGTCAACACCCTGGGTGAGTGGCTGGCCAAGCAGGGCAAGACCCAGCTGCGCATCTCCGAAACAGAGAAGTATGCTCACGTCACCTTCTTCTTCAACGGTGGCGAAGAGTCCTGCTTCACCGGCGAAGATCGCGAGATCGTGGCCAGCCCGAAAGTGGCGACCTATGACCTGCAGCCGGAAATGAGCTCCGAAGAGCTGACCGACAAGCTGGTTGCGGCCATCAAGAGCGGCAAGTACGACGTCATCATCTGTAACTACCCGAATGGCGACATGGTTGGTCACACCGGTGTGTTCGATGCCGCCGTCAAAGCGTGTGAAGCCGTTGACCACTGCATCGGTCGCGTGACCGACGCCCTGGCCGAAGTGGGTGGCGAGTGCCTGATCACTGCCGACCACGGTAACGCCGAGAAGATGCTGGACGAAGAGACTGGTCAGGCCCACACCGCCCACACCAATCTGCCGGTTCCGCTCATCTATTTCGGTCGCAAAGCCGAGGTGGTTGAAGGTGGCAAACTGTCCGATCTGGCCCCCACCATGCTGACCCTGATGGGTCTGCCGGTACCGCCGGAAATGACTGGCAAGCCCCTGATGATTCTGAAATAATCCTTCCCCATGCGGGGATGCGAAGTTATTTCACAGAAAACCAGTCGCGTCGGCCTGTTGGCCGGCGCGCTGTTTTTTTGCCTGTCGTTTGGCGCCAGCACACCGGCTTTGGCCGCCAATCAGCAGCTGGGCACCATGCAGTCCCAGATCAAAGAGCAACAGAAGACCATCAAGCTCAGCAAGCAGGAGCTTGCCAAGCTCAATACCCAGCTCAAGGCTGACGAGCAGGCCATCTCGGCCGCCGCCGCCAAACTCAACCAGACCAGGCAGCAGTTGAAGCAGAACCAGCAGAAGCTGGCGACCCTGCAAAAAGACAAGCTGGCGCTGGAAGTTCAAGCCAAACATCAAAAGCAGTTGCTGGCCAAACAGGCGGAGAGCGCCTTTCAGGCGGGCAACCACGACTACCTCAAACTGCTGCTCAATCAGCAGGATCCGGCCAAACTGAGCCGCTCGCTCGACTACTACGACTACCTCAACAAGGCCCGTATCGAGGCCATCGACGCCCTGCGCGCCACCCGCGACAAGCTGGCAAAAAACCAGCAGGCAACCAAAGAGACCGAAACCAGACTGCAAACCCTGCTTGCCGAACAGCAGGAGCATCACCAGACCCTGCTGGCCAGCCAGCAGAGCCGGGCCAAGGTGCGCAACAAGTTGCAGCAGTCGGTGCAGGATGACGAGCAGAAGCTCACCAAGCTGGTCAAGGCGGAGAAAGCGCTGAAAGCCCGGCTGGAAGAGTTGCGTCGCAAGCGCGAAGAGCAGGAGCGCCGTGAACGGGCCGAGCGGGAACGGCTGGCCAAGCTGAAAGCGGAGCAGGAGCGTCAGCGCAAGCTGGCCGAACAGCGCCGCGCCGAGCAACAACGACTCGCCGCCCAGCAGAACAAAACCGTCAAACCGGCAGAACCGGCCGAAGAGGTGGCCAGCAGCAAACCGGAGCGCGGCTCGGGCATCAGCAGTGCCGGTCACTACAGCGGCCTCAAGACCAATGGCAGCCTGCGCTGGCCGGTGCAGGGACCGATCCTCATCTCTTACGGTTCGCCGCGCACCGCCCAGCTTAAGTGGAAAGGCACCCTGATCGGCGCCAGCGAAGGAACTCAGGTC
Organism: Aeromonas sp. 102P; assembly: GCF_051920345.1. NCBI lineage: Bacteria > Pseudomonadati > Pseudomonadota > Gammaproteobacteria > Aeromonadales > Aeromonadaceae > Aeromonas > Aeromonas sp. 102P. The sequence continues at coordinate 29,140 of NZ_JBQBCZ010000008.1, forward strand.
AAGGCGGTCGCACCGGGACAAGTGGTTTACGCCGACTGGCTCGATGGCTTCGGTATGCTGCTGGTAATCGATCACGGTAAGGGCTATATGAGCCTCTACGGTCACAATCAGTCGCTGCTTCGTCAGGTGGGCCAGAATGTGGAACAGGGTGAACCTGTGGCACTGGTCGGTGACAGTGGCGGTCAGGACAGACCGGGCCTCTATTTCGAAATTCGCTATCAGGGCGAGGCGATCAACCCGACCAAATGGCTGGCCAAGGGTTGAGTCAACCCGGCCGACAAACGCGTCACACGCTCACGAACAAAAGCCTGCATCACGCAGGCTTTTGTCGTTTCAGGAGCGCCCTACCCACTGTCGGCCTAATTTGATGAAAAATTACCTAATTTTTCGCTCGGCTCAGGGGAAGACAACCAGACCTATCTGCTCCAGCAAGGTCTGCTGCTGATCCTCGTTGATCTGCACCCCTTGCAGATCGACCCGCCGCAAATCCAGCCCCGGCAGGTCGCACTGGCGCAGATCGCAGCCCTGCAGCTTGAAGCTGGTCCAGTCGATCTGGCCAAACTCGGAGCCGCTGAGCTCGGAACCCACCAGCGAGGCACCAAACAGGTTGGCCCCCTGCCAACGGTTGCCGGTCAGCTCGCACTTCTCCAGCAGGCAGCCCTCGAAGCTGGCATAGCTGAAGTTGTTGCCGGTCAGATGGGCCTCGCAGAAGTAGCTTTTGGCGGTGATCTGGTTGGCGAAGCTGGCGTGGCTGAAGTTGATACCGACCGCCTGACAGTCGCGCATCTCCAACCCCAGACACTGGCTGCGGCTGCAATCGGCCATGGTGAGATCGCAGCGCAGGAAGCTGGCCTCGCGCAGATCGCAACCCTGCAACAGGCAGCCCCGTTCACTCTCCCGATCGTAGAAGCTGCAGTCGATGAAGCGGCTATCGCTCAAATCCAGCCAGGAGAAGTTGCAGCCGATAAAGCGGCACTCCGAGAACTGCTCCCCCTCCACATCCTGTTGCTCGAACCGGACATCCACGAACTGCTTGCCTCTGATCATCGGAAAACTCCTGCAAAAACGGCTTCATATGCTGACTTTATCCGCCAAAAACGGTAATGTTACATGTAACATCCACGCTGGAAACCCCTATGAGCCCCACCCGCAAGCGCCGCCCCACCCTGCAAGATATCGCCGACCAGACCGGCGTGACCAAGATGACTGTCAGCCGCTATCTGCGCGACCCGCAGACCGTGGCGGAGGGGACCCGCGAGCGGATCGCGGCTGTGGTGGAAGAGCTGGGTTATATCCCCAACCGGGCGCCGGACATTCTCTCCAACGCGACCAGCAAGGCGATCGGCATCCTGATCCCCTCCCTCTCCAACCAGGTCTTCTCGGCGGTGATCCACGGCATCGAGTCGGTGACCCGACCGGCTGGCTACCAGACCCTGCTGGCCCACTACGGCTACAGCCCGGAGCGGGAGGAGGAGCAGGTCGCGTCCCTGCTCTCCTATCACGTGGATGGGCTGATCCTCTCCGACAGCCAGCACACCGAACGCACCCGCAAGATGATCGCCACCGCCGGCATTCCGGTGGTGGAGACCATGGATCTGCCGCAAACCCCCATCGACATGGTGGTCGGCATGGATCATAGAGCCGCGGCCCGGGCCATGGTAACAGAGATGCTGCACCGGGGCCGACGCAAGGTGGTCTATCTGGGAGCGCGGCTCGACGTGCGTACCCAGCTGCGGATGGAGGGTTACTATCAGGCGATGACCGACTTCGGCCTCACCGGCCAGCATCTGCTGACCGAACAATCCTCCAGCTTCACTCTGGGGGGCGAGCTGCTGGATCAGGCGCTGGTGCGCTATCCCGACCTCGACGGCCTGTTCTGCACCAACGATGACCTGGCGGTGGGCGCCCTGCTGCAGTGTCAGGCCAAGTGGATCCCGGTGCCCCAGCAGATCGCCATCGCCGGTTGCAACGCCCTCGACATCGGCCACGCCATGACCCCCAAGCTGGCCAGTATCGCCACCCCGCGGGAAGCGATCGGTCGGGAGGCGGCCACCATGCTGCTGGCGCGTCTCAGCGGCCAATCCCAACCCGACACCCGCAAGGATATCGGCTTCTCCCTCTATGTCGGGGAGAGTCTGGGGTAATCCCTTCCCTCACCCACTTAAGTCACGCCGATAACAAACAGGCCACCCGAGGGTGGCCTGTTTGGTTTTCTGCACAACTGACGCTTAGCGTTTAACCAGCTCAACCGCTTCGCGGGAGAGGCGGGTCACCTCTTCCCAGTTGCCGCTCTTGACCGCATCGGCCGGCAGCATCCAGGAGCCGCCGACGGTGGCGACGCACTTGAGCGCCAGATAGTCGGCCACGTTTTTCGGGCCGATACCGCCGGTCGGGCAGAACTTCACCTGGGGCAGCGGCGCGGCAATGGCGGAGAGCGCCTTGGTGCCGCCGTTCGCTTCGGCCGGGAAGAACTTCAGGTGGTCATAGCCCGCTTCCAGCGCCTGCATCACTTCAGACGGAGTCGCCACGCCCGGGATCAGCGGTGCAGTGCTCTTGGCCGCGTGGGCCAGCAGGGCCGGGGTCATCCCCGGGGAGATGACGAAGCGGGCACCGGCAGCGACAGCTGCATCAAACTGCTCGCAGTTGAGCACGGTACCGGCACCGACCATGGCATCCGGCATCGCCTTGGCGATAAGGGCGATGGCATCGAGCGCCACCGGGGTGCGCAAGGTGATTTCGAAGACAGAGATGCCGCCGTCGAGCAGCGCCTTGGCCATCGGCAGGGCCTGATCCAGCTCGTTGATAACCATCACGGGTACCAGCGGGGAGGCGGCAAACACCTCGGCCGGGGTCACTTTCCAGTTCTGCATAGCTCTTCCTTAGTCAAAGATGGTGGCGCCACACTCGGCGCTCGATACCGCGCGACGCATCACGCTGAACAGTTCACGGCCCCACCCCTCTTGTTCCGGAGTGAGGTCAATCTCGGCCTGGGTACGGCCACTCAAATCGGTCAGGCAGTCGAGGCTGCCGTTTACCGCGTCAACCCGCAGCAGGTCACCGTCAGCAAGCAGGCCAATGGCCCCGCCGTGCAGCGCTTCCGGGGTGACGTGGATGGCGGCTGGGATCTTGCCGGAGGCGCCGGAGAGACGGCCATCGGTGACCAGCGCCACCTTGTAACCCGCCTTCTGCAGGTTGCCGAGCACCGGCATCAGCTTGTGCAGCTCCGGCATGCCGTTGGCGGCCGGACCATTGTGGCGCACCACGATAACGGCATCCTGATTGAGATCGCCCGCCTTGTAGGCCGCTTCCACCGCATGCTGGGAGGAGAAGACCCGCGCTGGCGCTTCGATAACCCGATACTCGGGAGCCACGGCGGAGACCTTGACCACGGCGCGGCCCAGATTGCCCGCCAGCAGCTTGGTGCCGCCAGTGGCCTGGAATACGCTGCCGGAAGGTGACAACACGCTCGCATCGCCGCTCTCACCGACCGGCTGCCATACCAGCTGGCCATCCACCAGTGCCGGACGGCTGAGGTAATCCTGCATCTCGCCAAACACCGGGGTGGCATCCATGTGGATCAGCCCATCTTCGGCCAGACGGCGCATCATCCCGGGCACACCGCCCGCCTGTTCGAAGGCGTTCACATCGGCTGGGCCGTTCGGGTACATGCGCACCAGCAGCGGCACCACATCGGAGAGATCGCTGATGTCATCCCAGGTCAGTACCAGACCGGCCGCGCGGGCCAGCGCCACCATGTGAATGCTGTGGTTGGTGCTGCCGCCGGAGGCGAGCAGGGCCACCAGACCGTTGACCAGCGAGCGCTCGTCCAGCACTGTGCTGAGCGGGCGATAAGCCGGAGATCCCGGGATCATGGCGCTGATGCGGCGGGCGGCCTCATCGGTGAGGGCGCGGCGCAGTTCGCTATGGGGATGCACGAAGGCGGAGCCCGGCAGCATCAGGCCCATGGCCTCGAACACCAGCTGGTTGGTGTTGGCAGTGCCGTAGAAGGTGCAGGTGCCCGCCGCATGGTAGGCGCCGCACTCCATCTCCAGCAGGGCATCACGGCCCACTTCACCGGCGGCGTACTTCTGACGCACCTTCACCTTCTCGTCGTTGCTGATGCCGCTCGCCATGGGGCCCGCCGGTACGAATGCAGTCGGCAGGTGAGCGTGGGAGAGGGCCCCCATGATCTGACCCGGTGCAATCTTGTCGCAGATGCCGAGCAGCAGGGTGGCGTCGAAGGTGTTGTGAGAAAGCGACAGCGCGGTCGCCTGGGCGATCAGGTCGCGGGAGAAGAGGGACATGTCCATCCCCGGCTGACCCTGGGTCACGCCGTCGCACATAGCTGGCACGCCGCCGGCGACCTGGGCACTGTGGCCCAGCTCGGCCAGTACCGCCTTGATCTGATCCGGATAGCCCTGATAAGGCTGATGGGCGCTCAGCATATCGTTGTAGGCGGTGACGATGCCGACGTTGGCGCGGGTCATATCGAGAATGCGACCCTTCTCGTCACTGCTGCAGGCGGCCACGGCGTGGGCCAGGTTGCCGCAGGCCAGCGCGGCGCGGGTCTTGCCCTGCTCTGCCTGACGCTGGATGCGGGCCAGAAATGCCTGACGACGGGCGACACTGCGCTCGCGGATGCGGGCGGTGACGTCGGAAATTACCTGATGAATCATTGGGCTTGCTCCAATGCTGTGACGGCGCGGTCAACCACCTGTTCGAAGGTGCCGTCTATATCAATGTGGAATACACCGGCTTCGCCATCCGGGCGCTCCAGAGTATCGAACTGACTTTGTACCATGCTTTCACGCATGAAGTGGCCCTTGCGGGCACGCATCCGCTCGAGGATCAGCGGCTGGCTGCCATCGAGGAAAATGAAGCTGACCGACTCGTTGCCTTCGCGGATCTGGTCGCGGTACTTCTTTTTGAGGGCGGAACAGACAATGATGCCGGTCTCGTTCTTCTGCTCGAGACTGTAGGCGGCGTCGCGGATCCGCTCCAGCCAGGGGGCACGATCCTCATCGTTGAGGGGGTTGCCGCCAGCCATCTTCTGGATGTTGGCCTTGGGGTGCAGGTCATCACCATCGATGAACTTGGCGCCCAGCGCTTCGGCCACTTTCAGACCCACGCTGGATTTGCCGCTACCACACACACCCATCACGATAATGCACTTACCCGCCATAATTTGACCTCTGTCCCACTTTTCAAAAAACCAGCTGTTGATGGGTTCTAATCTAACACGTTACCGGTAACATGTTACCGGTAACGATTAAAAATGTGAAGTCTGCCACAGACTGAGCAAACCCATAGTCACCTGGGCATATGATGTTGAGCCCTTGCCATAAATCTAAATAAATCATAAAGATATGGTTTGCCGACGGATCGGCAAGGTGTCACGACTGAACTTGGAAAAAGGAACGCATAACAATGTCTGACCTCTCCCTGATCATGACAGCCGCCGGCTCGATTGTGTTGCTGCTCTTCCTGGTGATGAAGGCCCGGCTCCACGCCGTGGTAGCCCTGATCCTGGTCTCCATGGTGGCGGGTCTTGCCGCCGGCATGAACCCGGCCGACATCGCCAACACCATCCAGAAAGGGATGGGTGGCACCCTCGGTTTCGTCGCGGTAGTGGTGGCGCTGGGCGCCATGTTCGGCAAGGTGATGGAAGTGACCGGTGCTCTCGACCGGGTGGCTCACACCCTGCTCGGCAAGTTCGGCGTCAAGCGCGCCAACTGGGCAATGGCCCTGACCGGCTTTGTCTGCGCCCTGCCGCTCTTCTTTGATGTGGCCGTGGTGCTGCTGATCGGCGTCGCCTTCGCCATCGTCCGTCGTGGCGGCGGCAGCGTGGTGAAGATCGGTATCGCCCTGCTGGCCGGTATCGCCACTTGCCAGGCCTTCCTTATTCCGGCGCCGGGCCCGATCCTGGTGGCTTCCCAGCTGGGTGCCGACTTCGGCTATATGATCCTGTTCGGCCTGATCGCCGCCGTACCGGCGTTGATCCTGGCGGGCCCGCTGTTCGGTGACTTCATCAGCAAGATCGTCGATGTGCCGCTGCCTGCTGATGCCCAGAACAGCGTTCACGATGACAGCAAATCCCTGCCCTCCTTCGGGCTGGCCATGGGCCTCATCGGTCTGCCGCTGCTGCTGATCGGCCTCAAGACCATCGTCGGTCGCTTCGTCGAGGCAGGCTCCACCCTGCACAACTGGCTGGAGTTCATCGGTCACCCCTTCACCGCCATCATGGTCGCCTGTCTGGCCGCTTTCTACCTGCTGGGTATTCGCCGCGGCATGTCCCGTGACGAGGTGATGAGCGTCTGCAACAGCGCCATCCAGCCCGCCGGTGTCATCATCCTGGTGACCGGTGCCGGTGGCGTCTTCAAGCAGGTGCTGGTTGATTCCGGTGTGGGCGCCGCGCTGGGCAACATGCTGGCCGACTCCGGTCTGCCTATCGTCGCACTGGCCTTCATTCTGGCCGCTGCGGTACGGGTGATTCAGGGCTCTGCCACCGTCGCCATGCTGACCGCCTGCGGTCTGGTGCTGCCGATGCTGGAGCCGCTCGGCCTGAACGGCGCCCAGCTGGCGGCCGTCACCATCGCCATTGGCGGCGGTGCCATCGTGCTCTCCCACGTCAACGACTCCGGTTTCTGGCTGGCGAACCGCTACCTCGGCCTGACCGAGAAGCAGACCCTGCAGACCTGGACCGTGATGGAAACCATCATCGGCACCACCGGCGGCGTGATGGCGATGATCATCTACAGCTTCCTCTGACAAGGGGGAAATGCTGACAAAAAGGCCTCACTCGTGAGGCCTTTTTCATCTTTCTGATGATTCTTTCTTTGGCTGAGAGGGCGAGATTGCTAGAATCGCCTATTCATCGCTCCGAGTGGAACGCTTAACCCCGTGATTTCAGGTTTATCTATGCATTCATCGGCCCATTATCGACAACTGCTGGCGCGCCTGCCCCAGATCGCCGTCGCAGCGGATCAGTTTGAAGTGCTCTATAGCGCCCAGGATTTCAAACGCCGCATTCTTGCGCTTATCGCCAGTGCCACCCGGCGCATCTATCTGGTCGCGCTCTATCTGCAAGATGACGAAGCAGGCCGGGAGATCCTCTCCGCCCTCTACGCCGCCAAGCAGCGCAATCCGGCCCTCGACATCAAGCTGTTCGTCGACTTCCACCGTGCCCAGCGCGGCCTGATCGGCAAAGGCAAGCAGGGCGGCAACCACCTGATGTATCAGGCCATGGCTGCCGAACACGAGCACCAGATCGAAATCTACGGCGTGCCGGTCAAAGGGCGCGAACTGCTCGGCGTGCTCCACCTCAAGGGCTTCATCTTTGATGATGTGGTGCTCTACTCCGGTGCCAGCCTCAACGACATCTACCTGCATCAGCAGGATCGCTACCGCTTCGATCGCTATCACCAGATCACCAGCCCGGAGCTGGCCCGCAGCATGGTCAACTATGTGGATGACCTGTTCGTGAAGAGCGACGCGGTGCAGCGACTGGATCACAGCGACATCCCCAGCGCCAAACAGCTGAAAGGGCCGATCCGCCGCTTCAAGCAGAGCCTGCGCCAGAGCCAGTACCGTTTCAGCACCATGCCGGTCAACACCCAGGAGGTGGCCATCACCCCCATGGTGGGTCTGGGCAAGCGCAACAATCAGCTCAACCTGATGATCCGCAATCTGGTGCGCGCCACCGAGCGGGAGATCTTCATCTGCACCCCTTACTTCAACCCCCCCAAGGAGTTGAGCAAGGATATCGAGGATCTGCTGCAGCGCGGTTGCAAGGTGACCATCGTAGTGGGCGACAAGACCGCCAACGACTTCTTCATTCCGCCGGAAGAGAAGTTCTCCACCATCGGTGGCCTGCCCTATCTCTACGAGACCAACCTGCGCAAGTTTGCCGAGCGCAACCAGCGTCACATCGACGACGGTCGCCTCAACCTGATGCTCTGGTGTTGCGAGCGCAACTCCTACCATCTCAAGGGGATCTTCGTGGATGACGAGTGGGCCCTGCTCACCGGCAACAACCTCAACCCCCGCGCCTGGGCGCTGGATCTGGAGAACGGCCTGCTGGTACACGATCGTCGCCACCTGCTGCGTCCCCAGTTCAACGCGGAGCGGGAGAACATCCTGACCAACACCAAGCGGATCAGCCACTTTGATCAGGTTGAGCAGATTCAGGACTACCCGGAACAGGTGCGCAAGCTGCTGGGACGGATCCACAGGGTCAAGGCCCACCTGCTGCTCAAACGCATCATCTGACTCCGGGCGCCATGCGCCCGCACCTTGCCTGTTGGCAGCCGCACAAAGGCCTCCCGTTTTCGGCAGGCCTTGGTTATATCCGCCGTTTCCCCCACTTTGACGGCCCAGCCAGCAGCAACTCGGCTTGCATCGGCCCCTCAACAACCCCTATCATCTGGACATATTTACAGTGTTTTCGGGCATCTAATTGATGAAATTGGATAAAATTCCTCTCGATAGCCTCAAGGGTGTCGGCAGCAAGATGCTGGAGAAGCTCGAGCGGCTGGGGCTGGCCACGGTACAGGATCTGCTGTTCCACCTCCCCCTGCGCTACGAGGACCGTACCCAGGTGTGGCCCATCGGCGATCTGCCGCCCGGCCTGCACGGCGCCGTCGAGGGCGAAATCCAGGACACTCAGCTGGTGATGGGGCGCCGCCGCATGATGGTCTGTCGCATCAGCGATGGCACCGGCACCCTCACCTTGCGCTTCTTCAACTTCACCGCCGCCCAGAAAAACAGTCTGGCGGCGGGCCGCCTGATCCGCTGCTTTGGCGAGGTGCGTCCCGGCAAATACGGGCTGGAGATGGCCCACCCCGAGTACAAGCTGCTCGGCGAGGAGCAGGCCGGTCAGACCGAAGAGGCGCTCACCCCCGTCTACCCGACTACCGAAGGGCTACGCCAGCTCACCCTGCGCAACCTCACCGATCAGGCGCTGGCCCAGCTCGACCTCTATGGCGTGGAGGAGCTGCTGCCCGCCGGCCTCTATCCCCACCAGATTGAACTGGCCGCCGCCCTGAAACTGCTGCATCGCCCGCCCCCATCGGTAGCGCTGCCGCTGCTGGAAAGCGGCCAACATCCGGCCCAGCAGCGACTGGTACTGGAGGAGCTGCTGGCGCACAACCTCTCGGTACTCAAGGTGCGCGCTCAGGCGCAAACCCAGCTGGCCCGCGCCCTCAAACCGGCGCCCGCGCTGGTTGAACAACTGCTCGGCGCCCTGCCGTTCAAGCCCACCGGCGCCCAGAGCCGGGTAGTGGCCGAGATAAGCAAGGATCTGCAACAGAGCCACCCCATGATGCGGCTGGTGCAGGGTGACGTGGGTTCCGGCAAGACGCTGGTCGCGGCGCTGGCCGCCCTGCAGGCTATCGGCAATGGCTGTCAGGTGGGCTTGATGGCACCGACCGAGCTGCTGGCGGAACAGCACGCCATCAACTTCGCCAAGTGGCTGGAACCGCTCGGCATCGGAGTCGGCTGGCTGGCGGGCAAACAGAAAGGCAAGGCGCGGGAAGAGTCGCTGGCCGCTATCGCCGATGGCAGCGTCAAGATGGTGGTGGGCACCCACGCCATCTTTCAGGAGCAGGTGGTGTTCCAGCGCCTCGCCTTGGTCATCATCGATGAACAGCACAGATTCGGGGTGCATCAGCGCCTCGCCCTGCGGGAAAAAGGGGAGCGGGAAGGGGTACATCCCCATCAGCTGATCATGACCGCCACCCCGATCCCCCGCACCCTGGCGATGACCGCCTATGCCGACCTCGACACCTCGGTCATCGACGAACTGCCGCCGGGCCGAACCCCCATCACCACGGTGGCGCTGCCCGACAGCCGTCGCGGCGACGTGATCGAGCGGGTCAAACTCGCCTGCACCGAGGGCAAGCAGGCCTACTGGGTCTGCACCCTGATCGAGGAGTCGGAGGTGCTGGAGTGCCAAGCCGCCGAGGATACCGCCGCCGAACTGCAGACCCTGCTGCCCGGCCTGCACATCGGGCTGGTGCACGGCCGGATGCGTCCGGTGGAGAAACAGCGGGTGATGGAGGAGTTCAAGGCGGGCATACTGCAACTGCTGGTCGCCACCACCGTCATCGAGGTGGGGGTGGATGTGCCCAACGCCAGCCTGATGATCATCGAGAACCCGGAGCGACTGGGACTGGCGCAGTTGCACCAGCTGCGCGGTCGGGTTGGCCGTGGTGCGGTAGCCTCTCACTGCGTGCTGCTCTATCATGCCCCCTTGTCCAAGACGGCCCAGAGCCGGCTCGGGGTGCTGCGGGAGACCAACGATGGCTTCCTCATCGCCCAGCGCGATCTGGAACTGCGCGGCCCGGGGGAACTGCTCGGCACCCGCCAGACCGGTCTGGCCGATCTCAAGATCGCCGATCTGGTGCGGGATCAGCCGCTTATTCCGCAGGTGCAAAAAATGGCGCGCTTCCTCATGGATAGGCACCCAAGCCATGTCGAACCCTTGATTCGCCGTTGGCTCGGCTTACGGGATCACTATTCCAATGCCTGATCGAAGTAGATGCAGAAGATGGGCACATGTCCTTATGGATAGGCATCCGAGTCATGTCGAACCCTTGATACGGCGCTGGCTCGGTCTGCGAGGCCACTACTCAAACGCCTGACAACACATCCCAAAACAGGAGGAAAGCAACCATGAATTCCTGGCTACGCGGCCTGCTCTACACCTTCGCCTTCCTGCTGCTGTTTGTCTGGGTTGCCCTCGGCCTGTTCGACGCCGAGCGCGCCAAAGGCCCCATCGCCAGCTGGATCAGCCAGCAGACCGGCGTGCCGGTCACCATAGGGCGACTGGTGTTCAGCCCGCTGCACCCTTACACCCTGCTGGCAGAGCAGGTGCGTTACGGCGATGCAGTCTCACTCGACAAGATCTATCTGGAAATCGAGAGCATCGACTGGCTGAGCCGCGACGTGCGCATCGCCCATCTCGATCTCATTCGTCCCGCCATCAAGCTGCCGCTGCCTCAATCGTTATCCGATCTGCTACCGAGCCTGCCGGTGCACTCCCTCACCATCAGTGACAGCACCATAGACCGGCTCAGTCTGGAGAGCCCCGAGCTGACCCTGCGCGGCCTCAATGCCACCCTGAGTGACTGGGAGCTGATCGACCCGAAACGGCAGCCACAGGCCAACCTGAGCCTCAATATCGGCCAGCTGGAGACCCCACGAGTTCACCTTCGCCCGCCTCAACCTGCAAGGAAGGCTGGAAGGGGAAGTG
>NZ_JBQBCZ010000009.1:0-55000 GCF_051920345.1 Aeromonas sp. 102P
AGCTGGGGCACCAGCTTGCCCTTGCCATCCAGGATGCCGCTTACATCGGAGAGCATCACCAGATCGGCACCGAGCGCCTCGGCAATGGCGGTGGCCGCCTGATCTGCGTTGACGTTCATCAGCTGCCCCTCGGCTGTGATGCCGATGGAGCTCACCACCGGCAAGAAGCCCTGACCGAGGATGCCTGCTACCAGTGCCGGGTTGCCCGGTTTGCACTCGCCGACCGCGCCGAGATCCGGGTCGAGCTGGGTCACCTGACACAGGCCGCCATCTGCCAGACAGAGCCCCACCGCCGGAATGCCGGTGGCGATCGCCTTGGCCATCATCTGCTTGTTGGCTGTGCCCGCCAGCGCCCCGGCAATAAAGGGGATCTGCTCGAACGGGGTCACCCGCAAGCCATTCTTCTTGGTGGAGGTGAGACCCAGCCCCTTGAGCAGGTCATCCACCAGACAGCCACCGCCGTGCACCAGCACCAGCGGACGGTGCTGATCGTCGAGAAAGGTTTTGAGGGTGGCGAACAGGGCGGTCAGCGCCTCGTCGTTCTCGATAAGGGCACCGCCCAGCTTGATTACCAGAGTCTGCTTGTTCATCGTTGCAATCCTTCCTTGAGTCCTTAAATCAGGCCGGTGGCCGGTTCAAATCCGAATTTGATATTTATGCACTGCATGGCCTGGGAGGCGGCGCCCTTGAGCAGGTTGTCGATGGCGGATACCACCACCAGCATGTTGCCCTGCTGTTGCCAGGCGATATCGCAGTAAGGGGTGTTTGCCACACCGCGAATAGAGGGCATCTGGCCGGTGAGGCGCACCAGCGGCTTGCCTTCGTAAGCCTTGAGGAAGGCCTGATCCACCTGGGTCGGCGTCACGCCGTCCGCCAGCTGCACATAGATGGTGGCCAGAATGCCGCGCACATAGTTGCCAAGGTGGGGCTGGAACAGCACCTCCTTGCCGAGGTGGTGGCTGATCTTCCGGCTGGTGTCTGTGGTTGAAGGTGCCGTAAGGGTTGAGGCTCACTTCGCAGAAGCTGGTGTTGATGGCCGCTTTGCGACCGGCGCCGGAAACCCCGGAGACGGCGTTGATGATGGGCTGCCACCCCTTGGCAATCAGGCCATCCTGCTGCAGCGGCTTGAGGGCGCACAGCGATGCTGTCGGGTAGCAACCGGGTACGGCTACCAGCTGGGCGCTGGCGATGGCATCGGCATTCCACTCGGCCAGACCGTAGGCGGCCTGATCCAGCCACTGTTCGCTGTCGTGGGTGAATCCGTAGAAGCTGTCGTAAAAGCCCTGATCCTTGACCCGGAAGGCGCCGGAGAGATCGAACACCGGCAGCCCCTTGGCGAGAAACTTGGGTGCGAGCTCGGCGCTCACCTCGTGGGCGGTGGCCAGCAGCACCAGATCGGCCTGGGTCAGGATCCGGGTCATGCCGTCGTCGTCCAGCGGCAGCAGCGGCTGATCGAGGGCACCGACCCACTGGGGATGCAGGGAAGAGAAGCGCTTGTGGGCATCCTGACTGCCGGCCGAGACATAGAGGCCGAACAGTTTGAGTTGTGGATGATTCTGTACCAGTGCGGCCAGTTCGGCTCCCGCGTAGCCACTGGCACCGACGATAACGGTGTTAAGCATGTTGAATATTCCAAGTCAGAGTTCGAGATTCACAGCATGACGCTGCAGTGCACAAGGGTGTTCGATCGCCCCTTTGCACAAGTGCGGAGGGGCAATTCAGGCGGGTGTGTGTCGTCGGTTATAGATCAGGTGACAGAACATTAACTTTCCCTTACAACTAGAAGCCTTTGTTGATGAGCCAGATATTCAGGTAAAATTACAGAATATTCATGCACTCACTTTGCATTTGTATTTTCTAACAGAAACATTCCGGGGACGCAAGGAGGAGCTGATGGCCAATCTGGATTTTTTTTCACTCTACAAGAATATTATTGCGATTCCCTCTATCAGCAGCACGGATCCCAAGTGGGATCAGAGCAACGAGGCGGTGATCCGGCTGCTGGCTGACTGCTTCGGTCAACTCGGTTTTCAGTGCGAGGTGACGGCGCTTCCTGATCTGCCGGGCAAATTCAATCTGGTGGCGACGATCGGTCAGGGAGAGGGCGGTCTGCTGCTGGCGGGCCACACCGATACGGTGCCGTTCGATGAGGGGAGCTGGAGCAAGGATCCCTTCAAGGTGACCGAAGAGGGCAACCGTCTCTATGGCCTCGGCACCATCGACATGAAGGGCTTCTTCGCCTTTATCGTCGAGGCGCTCAAAGAGATTGAACTCACCAAGCTCAACAAGCCGCTGCGTATTCTCGCTACCGCCGATGAAGAGACCACCATGGCGGGGGCCCGCGCCATCGCCGCGGCGGCCGAGCTGAAACCCGACTACGCCGTGATTGGCGAGCCGACCGGACTGGTGCCGGTGGTGGCCCACAAGGGGCATATGTCGGAGGCGATCCGCATTACCGGCAAGAGCGGTCACAGCTCGGATCCCGCCAACGGCGTCAACGCCATGGAGATCATGCACAAGGCGATGGGGCAGGTGCTGCGCTTGCAGCAGGATCTGAAAGATCGTTACGCCGACCACCGCTTTGCCGTGCCGCAGCCGACCCTGAACCTGGGTTACATTCAGGGGGCGACAGCCCGAACCGCATCTGCGGCTGCTGCGAGCTGCATATCGACCTGCGACCCACCCCGCAGGTGGGGCCAGACGAGTTGATGGGGATGCTCAAAGAGGCGCTGTCGCCCATCGAGATCCACCAGCCCGGCTGCCTGCATCTGCAACACCTGCACGAGCCGATCCCCGCCTACGCCTGCGCCGATGACTCTGTGCTGGTACGCGAAGCGGAGAAGGCGAGCGGTCGCGCCGCCGAGTCGGTCAACTACTGCACCGAGGCGCCGTTTATCCAGCAGCTTGGCTGCGAGACCATAGTGATGGGCCCCGGTCATATCACCCAGGCGCACCAGCCGGATGAGTATCTCGACCTCTCCTTCGTCAAGCCGACCACCTCGGTGTTGCAGCACCTGATCAGACGTTTTTGCCTGTAGCGGCGGCGGTGAAAGGGGCGTAAAAACTGTAAGTAAGTTACATAACAAGCCGGTTGTGGAGTGGTGATGGAAATACATGTTCTGAATCGGCCTGTTATTTGACCTTGCGCAGACAATCTGGGTAGATTGTCACCCTAAGATGACGGAGCATATGTTGTAATCGCACAACAATAAGTGAGGTCGTCTAGCACCCCGGATGGGTGTCAGGCACCAACAAGATAAGGATGTGGAATGAACGAAAAGTACGCCGCACTACGCGCCAACGTAGGTATGCTGGGTCAGCTGCTGGGTAAATCCATCAAGGATCATCAGGGTCAGGCCTTTCTCGACAAGATCGAAACCATTCGCCAATTGGCCAAGTCCTCCCGCAAGGGCAATGAATCAGACCGGGAACGTCTGCTCGATACCCTGCGCACCCTGAGCGATGATGAACTGCTGCCGGTGGCCCGCGCCTTCAGCCAGTTCCTCAATCTGGCCAACGTGGCGGAACAGTTCCACACCATCTCCCGTCGCTGCGAAGAGCAGGTCTGCACCCCGGATCCGCTGGAGCAGATGTTCGACAAGCTGAAAGCCTCCAACCTGTCGCAAGAGGCCATCATTCAGGCCGTGCGCGAGCTGGATATCGATCTGGTGCTGACCGCTCACCCCACCGAGGTGACCCGTCGCACCCTGATCCACAAGCACGTACAGCTCAACGACTGCCTCGAGGCGCTGGAGCTTTCCGACCTGCTGCCCCGCGAGCGGGACAAGATCCTCAATCGCATCGAGCAGCTCATCAATCAGGCGTGGCACACCAACGAGATCCGCGAACAGCGCCCGACTCCGGTCGACGAGGCCAAGTGGGGCTTCGCCGTGGTGGAGAACAGCCTGTGGCCCGCCATTCCCGAATTCATGCGCAATCTGGACGAGCGTCTGCAACACCATCTGGGTGTGCGGCTGCCGCTGGATGCCGCGCCGGTCAAGTTCACCTCCTGGATGGGCGGTGACCGCGACGGCAACCCCTTCGTCACCGCCAAGGTGACTGCCGAAGTGCTGGAGCTGGGCCGCTGGATGGCGGTGAGTCTGTTCTACAAAGACATCAAGGAGCTTACCTCCGAGCTCTCCATGTCCGACTGCACCGACGACGTGCGTGCTCGCGTTGGCGATCACCCCGAGCCCTACCGTGCGCTGGTGCGCGAGCTGCGTGAAGCGCTGCGCGAAACCAAGGAGCACCTCACCGCCAAGGTGCAGGGCCAGGTGAGCGAGAGCCAGGATCTGGTCAAGACCACCGCTCAGCTGCGCGAGCCGCTGGAGCTCTGCTACCACTCATTGCATGCCTGCGGCATGGGCAACATCGCCGACGGCATGCTGCTGGACGTGCTGCGCAAGGTCGCCTGTTTCGGCATCCATCTGGTCAAGCTCGATATCCGTCAGGATGGCGAGCGTCACGGGCTGGTCTTCTCCGAGCTGACCCGCTATCTGGGTCTGGGTGACTACGCCGAGTGGAGCGAAGATGACAAGCAGGCCTTCCTGCTTAACGAACTGAACTCCCGTCGCCCGCTCATTCCCCACGACTGGGAGCCGAGCGCCGAGGTGCGCGAGACACTGGATACCTGTCAGGTCATCGCCCAGTACGACCCCGATGCGTTCGGTATCTACATCATCTCCATGGCCGGTGCGCCGTCCGATGTGCTGTCGGTGCAGCTGCTGCTCAAAGAGGCTGGCTGCAAGTTCCGCATGCCGGTCGCCCCGCTGTTTGAAACCCAGGATGACCTGATGGCAGGTACCGCCGTGATGGAGCGCCTGCTCTCGGTAGACTGGTATCGCGGCTACATTCAGGGCCGTCAGTACGTGATGATTGGTTACTCCGACTCTGCCAAGGATGCGGGCATGATGGCCGCTGGCTGGGCCCAGTACGCCGCCATGGAATCCCTGGTGGGGCTGGCCGAAGCCAACAACATCCGCCTCACCCTGTTCCATGGCCGTGGCGGTACCGTCGGTCGTGGTGGTGCGCCAGCACATCAGGCCATCCTCTCCCAGCCGCCGGGATCCCTGCGCGGCGGTTTGCGTACCACCGAACAGGGGGAGATGATCCGCTTCAAGTTCGGTCTGCCGAAAGTGGCGATCAAGAGTCTGGAGCTCTACACCAGCGCCGTGCTGGAAGGGAACCTGCTGCCACCGCCCAAGCCGAAAGAGTGCTGGCGCGAGGTGATGGAACAGCTGGCCGCCGACTCCTGCGATCACTACCGCAGTATCGTGCGCGGTCATCCGGACTTCGTCCCTTATTTCCGTGCCGCCACCCCGGAGATGGAGCTCGGCAAGCTGCCACTCGGCTCCCGTCCCTCCAAGCGCAAGCCCAACGGCGGTGTCGAGAGCCTGCGCGCCATTCCGTGGATCTTCGCCTGGACTCAGAACCGGCTGATGCTGCCGGCCTGGCTCGGTGCCCACAAGGCTCTGCAACAGGCGATCGACGGTGGCAAGCTGGCGGTGCTGGAAGAGATGAGCGCCCAGTGGCCCTTCTTCCGCACTCGCCTCGAGATGCTGGAGATGGTGTTCCTCAAGGCGGACGTCTGGCTCGCTGAGTACTACGACACCCGTCTGGTACCGCAGGAGCTGTGGGGCCTTGGCAAACAGCTGCGTCAGGAGCTCGCCGAATCCATCGAGGTGGTGCTGAAGCTGAGCCCGCGCGGGGATCTGCTGGAGGATCAGCCCTGGATCAAGGAGTCCATCAAGCTGCGCAACCCCTACACAGACCCGCTCAACGTGCTGCAGGCCGAGCTGCTCAACCGCTCCCGCAACCACCCGGAGACCCTGCACCCCGAGCTGGACAAGGCGCTGATGGTCACCATCGCCGGTATTGCCGCAGGGATGCGTAATACGGGTTGATAAATATTACCAAACAGGTCTTAAATAAAAAGAGCGCATAATATGCGCTCTTTTTATGGCTAGTTTATTTTGTCAGCTTCATTTAAATAGAGAGTTTTAAATCATCCTGAAAACTAATGGCTGGATGTAGAAAATTATATAGCAACCTAGTATTGCATCATCACAACGCACCAGAGTAGAACGATAGTTAACCTTTAAAATAACTGTAAATACAATAAAGGTTAAACATATCCAGGCTGAGAAAGTACCCGAGAGATAATTAAATAGTATTGAACCGCTTGAAATTAGTAGCAGTGCAATTCGATGGGCAAGGTTGTTGCTTAAAAGAAAGGGTGCTACAACGGCCGCTATCAATGTGACGATCATCATCACTAGTGACATGAGGCACAGCCACCGCTTGCTGCCAGGCCAGCACTGCCTGAAGCCATCATGCCTGCGACACCACTTCCCATGATGGGGCTTAACCTACCGGTAACGGCACCACCAAATGCACCTGCAGCAATCTCTCTCATGCTGGCATCAGGATTGTTGGCAATGACGCCCATCGCCCCCATAACGGCCCCGCCGCCTGCCCATACCAATGCGGGTGCCGCTCTCTTGTTACGCTTGCTTTCATTTATATCTCTTATAACGATAAAGCTATCGTGCTCTATGCTGATAACTACCTTGGTTGAATTTGCGATTGTTGATATGGTATCGACATCAACAAATTCACCAGGGTATATAACAGTTGGATTTGAATTTTTGTCTTCTATTTCAATGTATCGACTCGAAAGGTTTACCACCGTGATGTTTTCTTTGTTGAAATTGATGCAATACTTTCTATCGGCATTAATAGAGTAATTTTCACCAGCGTGTAGTGTGTTGCAGTTACTCAATGGGCAAGTATTGGCATTGGCACTTGAAATACTGCACAGCAATAATGCTGTGGTTAAACAGAGCTTCATCCACTATCTCCAGAGTGGTTCATTTGGAAATTAACCATTGATTAAATGAGAATTATTGTCAATTGTTTTTTGGATGCATGCTATTGATTTAATTGTCAAATTTTCTGACAGTACCCTTGGCATTGCGGGTTGTGGGGCAGCACTTGCCTATGATGAGCTCGTTGTCGATGAAAGGGATATTGTGGGAGCTGGGCTGCACCCCATGCTCCCTGAGTTGACCTTGGGCTAGAGCGCCGGGAAGTAGCAGGCGCTCATGTCGATGGGGTGATCGGGGCAATTGGGCAGATAGAACTGCCAGCCCGCATCGGAGAAAGCGCGCAGTTCGGTTTCGACAAACTTGATGGCGAGGCTCAGGGCCTGCAGGCTGTCGATGCCGTAGATAAAGGTCTTGTCGCTCAGCCCTGCCAGCTTCACCTTGCAGCGCCAGTCACCGCTGGCGGACTTGGGATCCGGCTCGGGGGCCTTGATGGCGATCTTGAGGGTGAGCTGTTCCCCTTCGGTGCTGATAGCGTCGAAGCGGGCGGTAACGATGGCGTTTTTCATCTGGCGATTCCTTTTCCGTGGTACAGCCCCTGCGGTTGCGGGTGGCTGGCATTCCTGATGGCTGATGAGGTGAAAACTGGACTCAGGACGGCCAGCGTAAATGAACTTGTGAGTTGAAACAATGGGATATGCGTGACCGGGTGAGGGGGCTTTCGCCGCCGTGAGCGAGCGCAGTGGCGGGAGTAGCAACGCGCTGGCCACAGGTGGTGGCCGAGAGGCTGGCAGGCTGCTAGATGTAAAGGATTGTTGGCTGTGGCCGCAGATTTTTCTGTTCTGCCGATGAGGGCGAGTGAGTCCTCTTGAGGCAGAATATCTCCCCCCTGTTTGACGTTGAAGTACAGGAGTCTCCGTGGCGCTTTCGGTAACCCAGCTTTATGAAGTGATGGCCCAGCTGCCAGATCCCGTCTTTATCCTCAGTGAAGATGGCTATTACGTGGAATATATCGGCGGTATGGAGCAGCAATCCTATCACGACGGCAATCCGCTGGCGGGCAAGCAGCTGGCCGATGTGCTGCCACCCGAGATGGCCATATGGGTCAAGGCGCAGGTAGCCGAGTCGCTGGCGAGCGGTCAGGTGCGGGTGGTGGAGTATGAGCTCTCAGCAGCCGAGGTGGGGGGATCAATGCCGCCGCCGGGCCGCAAGGGATACAGCGTTTTGAGGGCAAGATTGCGCCGCTGCCCTCCCTCTATGACGGCAAGCGGGCGGTAGCCTGGGTGACCCGCAATATCACCCGCCAGTACGAGTTGCAGCAGCGACTGCTGCGCCAGAGTGAAACCGACCAGCTGACCGGCCTCTACAACCGTCGCTACTTCTTCGAACACTGTCAGCCGCTGCGGGCAGGGGAGGTGCCCTGTGGTCTTATCATGCTCGACATCGATCACTTCAAGCAGCTCAACGATCGTTACGGCCATCAGCAGGGAGATCGGGCCTTGCAGCGCTTCAGTAGTTGTATCGATGCCCTGTTGCGGGCGGACGACCTCTTTGTACGCAGCGGTGGTGAGGAGTTTCTGATCCTGCTGCCGGGGATCGATGAAGCCGGTTTGCAGCAGATGGCGGAGCAGATCCGCGCCGCCGTCGAAGCGCTGCCTGCCGATCCGGTCGCCATCACGGTCAGTCTGGGCACAACCCTGGTGCAGCCGGAGGAGGATATCAATCAGGCGCTGGCTCGGGCCGACGAGTGGCTCTATCGGGCCAAGCGGGCAGGCCGCAACCGGGTGGCGCACTGCCCGGCAGGTTGAAAGTGCCGCTCCGGTCGCTGTTGGAAATAGCCTGCGCTTTTACCCTGAATAAATTGGCTGACATCACTATCAATTAGTAGAAAAGTTGGCCGTATTATTTAACTCATATTCCACAGCTTAAGGTGTTAATATTATCGGCCTGATCGCTGGTCTTATTTATGTTGTTGGGCAACAGCATGAGGTTTTATCGGTATGTTATCAAACAGGTTTGAATCGGGTTTTGGGTGACGAATGTGATACATCCTGTTGTCTTTTGAAACATTCCGATTCAAACAGTCATGAATTATTAACCTTGACCCGGATTGCGATTTCAACGATGGTAGCGTGGCAGCTCCGTTTCTCTCCGGTGGCCCTGTTGGCCGCTGGCGGCGTTGTTTTTTCATGTGCAGGGCGATATGCAACGACATATCTCCAGCCTGTTATTCGGGCCAATAAAAATAATGATGACAGATTAATAAGGTATATATTGCAATGAGTGTTTCTATTGCTGAAAAGAGTAACCCTGTTTCAAAATTGAAATGGGAGAAAAGCGATTCGGTATGGACCATGGGCCTATATGCCACTGCTGTCGGTGCCGGTACGTTATTTCTCCCTATTACTGTTGGCAGTAATTCCCCAGTTATTTTGCTATTTATTTTATTGCTGGCTTTTCCGCTCTCTTATTATTCCCACCGGGCATTGAGCCGCTTTGTGCTCTCCAGCTCCCATCGGGAAGGGGATATCACCCATGTGGTGGAGGAGCACTTCGGTGCCAAGGCGGGCAAACTGCTGATGCTGGTCTATCTGATGGCCTTCTACCCCATCATTCTGGTCTACAGCATCTCCATCACCAACGCGATCCAGAGCTTCGTGGTTCACCAGCTGGGGGATGCCGAGCTGCCGCGCGGCTTGCTGGTGTTGGGGGTGATGCTGGGTCTGCATCTGGTGCTGCTGGCCGGCAAACAGATCGTGGTGTCGGCCATCAGCGTGCTGGCGCTACCGATGGTCGCCTTTCTGATTGGCCTCTCCATCTATCTGCTGCCACAGTGGAGCCTCTCCTATTTCAGCGAGAGTCAGGCGGTGGACTGGCGTGATCCGGCGTTCTGGAAATCACTCTGGCTGATCGTGCCGGTGATGGTGTTTTCGTTCAGCCATGCGCCCATTATCTCCTCCTTCAGCGCGGCGCAGAAAAAGCGCTGTCAGGAGAGTGCCGACCTGCGTGCCAAGCGGATCATCAAGTACAGCAGCATGCTGATTTGTGGCAGCGTGCTCTTTTTCGTGGTGAGCTGCGTGATGAGCCTGAGTCAGGCCGAGATGGCGCTGGCCCGCACCGACAATATCTCCGTGCTGTCGGCGCTGGCGAACAAGTTCTCCAATCCGCTGATCGCCTATGTGGGGCCGCTCATCGCCATTCTGGCCATGTCCAAATCCTTCCTCGGCACCTCCATGGGGGTGAGCGAGGGGACGGTGAGCATGGTGAGCGGTGCCTGTCAGGGGCTGGGGCTCTCCCTCAAGGAGTCAACCATCGCCCGGGTGTCATCGGTGATCCTGTTTATGGTGACCGCCGTCATCACCTATCTGAACCCCAACGTGCTCGACATCATCGAGCGCGTCAGTGGCCCGCTGATCGCGGTGATCCTGTTTCTGCTGCCGGCCTGCTCCATCTATCGCTTGCCCGCACTCAAGCGTTATCGCGGGCCGAGTACCCTTTTTGTGTTGGTGATGGGGCTGCTTGCCATCTCGGCCCTTATCTACGATCTGCTTTGACCGGGCGGTATCCCGCACAAATCAAAAAGGGCGACCATCTGGTCGCCCTTTTCCTGTGCATCGGGGTTAGCCGAGCAGGCCGCTGGCGCTCTGGCCCGCCATCAGCAAGCCGATGGCCAGCACGCTGAACCAGACCAGGGTTGCGCTTACCAGCAGATAGCCGCTGGCAACGAACAGACCGTCCCGCTGCAACATGCCGGTGGCCAGCAGCAGGATGGCCCAGGCAGGCATGGCGTTGGTGAACGGGATGGCGCCCAGGGGCAGCATCAGCAGCAGGGCTGCCAGCATGATCAGCAGGCCGTTGCAGCGGTTGACCGTGTTGCTGCCGGTCAGCACCAGCAGGCGTGGGCGGATAACGCGATCGACCCGGGCCAGCAGATCCGCCCCCTTGTGCAGGGTCGGCTTGAGCTGGTCGGCGGCGAAGCGGCGCTCCATCAGCATGGCGGGCAGCCAGGGCACCCGATTGAGGGTGATGCCGATCCCGATAAAGAGGATCAACAGGCCAAACGGGGTGCTGACCCCGGGAATGGAGATCGGCAACAGAAAGGGGACGGTGAGCAGCACGCAAAACAGCAGCATCCCCTGCTCGCCCACCAGCGCGAGCATCTGGCGCAGGCTGATGTGGCTCTCGTCGATGGCGTGCGCGGTGGCCCGCAGGGTATCCGCAAGGGTAGTTTTGGGGTCGTTGAGTTGCGCGGCAACCATTCCCTGATGTCCTTTTGAGTAGTGATAACGGGCCCCGATGACCCGATTTGGCGCCAGCATACGTGGCAGAGGTTAACCGTCGATGAATGGTGGCGGGGCGCATAGCGGTGCCAGTGGGGCGGCTCGGCGGAGGTTCCGGCGAGAGGGAAATCCCGCGATGAAAGTGATCCGGTACAGCCGCCGTTTAGGATGGGCCTAGGACGCCTCTGGTATGCTTTCTGCACAATCACACAGGGAGCAGGGGATGATGATGAAGAGAGCCGGGATAGCGATGATGGGGCTGTTGCTGCCACTGGGGCAGGCCTGGAGTAGCGAGGCCTCGACCACATCCGGTTGGCAGGTGACGCCATTTTTCGGCTACAGCTCAGCCATCGACTTCGAGAAGAGTGACGATGTGGTGCAGCCGGTGCCGCTTTCTGCATCGTTTGATTCACTGCAGGGACAGGGCTCCGGCAGCTGGGGCCTCTTTATCAGCAAGGAGGTAGATGATCCTGGCATGATCGAGCTGCTCTACAGCCATCAGTCCACCACCCTCTCTCCCGACCTGCCGGATCGCCTGACGGTGGATACTTTGCACTTTGCCGGTGCGCTGACCCTCTCTGACAACCTGATGGCGCCCTACATCGGCGCCGGGATCGGGGTGACCCGATTTGCCGCCTACGACAGCGAGGTGACCCCTTCCATGTCGCTGGCGCTCGGGGTGCAACCGCGCCTCGCCGAGCATCTGGCCCTGCGGGCCGAGGTGCGCGGTTATGGCTCGCTGGTCAACGACAACAACCAGTTTCTCTGCAACCCGGAGCAGTGCGTGTTCAAGGTGCGCGGGGAGCTGGTAACCCAGTGGCAGGCCAATATCGGTCTTACCTTCCGCTTTTAGACGGGGGACTTTCCCCATGAAACAGGGGCCCTTGGGCCCCTGTTTCAGCAGCAATGTTCCGTCTTGATCGGTAATCAATCGGTAGCTCTTCACGCCTCTTTATTAGTCGGCGTCGCCCATACCGCACAGTTTCTACCCGCCTCCTTGGCGCCATAAAGCGCCTGATCCACCCGCTTGAACAGCGAGACTGCCGGCTCCCCGGGCTCGCGTACTCCCACTCCCAGACTGACCGTCATGGTATGGGCCGGGTCGGGGGCTATGGTGCGGGTCGCAGTGAGCAGGGTGTTGGCCAGTTGCTGCAAGTCGGCTTCGTGGGCGACGGGCAGCAGCAGGGCAAACTCTTCACCCCCGACACGGGCCGCCAGCGCACCGGGCGGGCAGTGCTGTTGCAACAGCTCGCCAAACTGCTGCAACACCCGATACCCGATATCGTGGCCGTAGTTGTCATTGATCACCTTGAAGTGATCGAGATCCAGCAGGATGAGAGCGTGGCAAATCCCCTGCTCCAGAAACAGCTGCTGATGAAAGTAGCGCCGGTTTGGCAGCCGGGTCAGATCGTCGAACAGCGCCTGCTGTCTGAGCTGGGTATTGATGTGGAAGAGGTGGTGTATGGTGCTCAGGATGCCGATGCTGCTGAGCAGGATGCCGCTGGATCGCAGCAGATCCTCGGCATAGATGGCGAGCCAGAGTGGCTGAGCCACCAGCTCATCCATGATGTCGGCGGTGGCCCCCATGATCCACAACATCAGACCGCAGGAGAGCATGCGGTAGGTGTGGGTGGGCAGGTGGGCACACTGCACCACCCAGAACAGGAACAGCATGGTGAGCCAGTTGATCACCTCGAAGCCAAAGCTGACGGCGTAAAAGCGCTCGTAAGGGAAGTGTGGCAGCAGCAACAGATGAAGGGACATGATGGCCAGCATCACTATCCCCAGCAGCGCGATGTGGGCGCGATGCTCCCGGTCGAGATGACGGTAGTGGGAGAGGCTGATGTCGAGACGATCGAACTGCATGGTGTTCCTCGGATTGGGACTGCCATCACCTTGCAAACAAGAGGCTGCGTAATGGCATGCCGTGGTCGGATAACAGGAAACGGCTGGTCTGTCAGTGTAAACGAGCGGGCCCGCAGCGCGCGATATCGATGACGTCAGCTTGTGGGCTGGCTCAGGGTTTGCGCACTTCTGGTGCGCGACGTATCGCCTGCCCTGTGACAGGGCGCCCCTGGGCAGGTTAGCGCAGCTCATGCGCCAAATTGGTGCATTGATGATGCGCGTTCTTACTAATGCAATGATTTAAAAGGATTTATATTTGTGGCCCGCTTTATGCTTTTTACATGTCAGACGGTCTCTTGCGGTCATCGGCGGCAGACGCAGTGATGAGGAAGTGGCAAGAGGCATCCCCGTGCCGGGCGCGGGTGTGATTCTGGCGGGTTGCAGCAACACCTTGCGGTTCGCCACAGATTCAATCAGGGAAACGGAGCCGGTCTTGTACCGGTACGACAGGGAAGGAGAGTGCTCTATGGTCAAAAAATGGATGATGGCGGGTCTGACGATGTTGCCTGCCTTGCTGGTTACCCCAAGTTGGGCCGAAGAGGTCGCTCAGGTACAGGCGGCGGTGGCACCGGTTGCCGCCATGACAATCAACAAGGGTGACAACACCTGGATGCTGCTCTCGGCGGCGCTGGTGATCCTGATGTCGATCCCCGGTCTCGCCCTCTTCTACGGTGGTCTGGTGCGGGCCAAAAACATGCTGAGCGTGCTGATGCAGGTCTTTACCCTGTTCTGCCTCATCTGCGTGCTCTGGGTGATCTACGGCTATTCGCTGGCCTTTACCGAAGGGGGCAATTTCTACGGCTCCTTCAGCAAGGTGCTGCTCAAGGGGGTGACCCCTGACTCCATCGCCGCCACCTTCAGCAAGGGTGTCGGGATCAGCGAGCTGATCTATGTGGTGTTCCAGGGGGCCTTTGCCGCCATCACCTGCGGCCTTATCGTGGGGGCGTTCGCTGAGCGCATCAAGTTCGCTGCCGTGCTGCTCTTCTCGGTGATCTGGTTCACCTTCGCCTACATCCCGCTGGCTCATATGGTGTGGTACTGGGCGGGTCCGGATGCCTATACCAGCGCCGAGGCTGCGGCCACAGCGACCGCCACTGCCGGTTATCTGTTCCAGCATGGTGCGCTGGATTTTGCAGGCGGCACAGTGGTGCACATCAACGCCGCCGTGGCGGGTCTGGTGGGTGCCTATCTGGTGGGCAAGCGTCTGGGCTACGGTCGTGATCCCATGACCCCCCACAGCCTGACCATGACCATGATCGGCGCCTCCCTGCTCTGGTTCGGCTGGTTCGGTTTCAACGCCGGCTCCGCGCTGGAAGCCAACGGTATCGCCGCACTCGCCTTTATCAACACCTGGGTGGCGCCGGCTGCGGCAGCTCTGTCATGGACGCTGGCCGAGTGGGTGATGAAGGGACGTCCCTCCCTGCTGGGTGCGGCATCCGGAGCTGTGTCCGGTCTGGTGGTGATCACTCCGGCAGCCGGTTTCGTCGGTGTGGGCGGTGGTCTGGCGATGGGCCTTATCAGTGGCGTGGCGGGTCTGTGGGGTGTCCACGGTCTCAAGCGCCTGCTGGGTGCCGATGACAGTCTGGACGTGTTTGGCGTACACGGGGTGTGCGGCATTCTCGGCGCCCTGCTGACCGGCGTCTTTGCCAGCCCGGATCTGGGCGGCACCGGGGTGTGGGACTATGTCACCAATCAGGTTGCCGAGGGCTACTCCATCCTGACTCAGGTGAAGATCCAGGCTATCGGGGTCGGTGTCACCCTGCTCTGGTCCGGTGCCGTGGCAGCGATTGCCTTCAAGCTGGTTGACCTGGTGGTGGGTCTGCGGGTGAACGGCGATGCCGAGCGGGAAGGGCTGGATGTCACCTCCCACGGCGAGAAGGCTTACAGCATGTAATCCCGAATGCCAGACAACAAAAAAACCGCCGGAACCGGCGGTTTTTTTATGACTCTAAAGCTGCACAGCCTGAGTTCACACTCTTAGTTCACGACGGCCACGTTGATGCTGCCATTGCCCTGGGTCATGCGCACGCGAGCACCCGGGGTGAAGGTGGGGCTGGCTTTCTGCACGACCACGATGGCTTCGCCGTTCTCTTTCTTGATCTCCAGCTCGACGCCGTCGACCTGATTCATCTTGTTGCCGATGGCGTTACCTGCCGCTGCACCGGCGATGGCGCCGCCTGCGGCTGCGATGTCACGTCCGGTGCCGCCACCGACTGTGCTGCCCAGCAGGCCACCGACTACGGCGCCGCCAATGGTGCCAATCAGGGAGTTCTCATCGGCCTGGATCTTCACCGGGCGGGTGGAGATGATGGTGCCGTAGCTGACTGTCTGCACCTGTTTGGCGCGGTCTTTGGTGTAAACATCGCCAGAGTAAACGTCACTGTTGGCGCATCCAGTGATGGTGGTCGCTGCCAGCAGGGCAATAAGGGTCATACGCTTCAACATGGTGGGCCTCCTGGGCTGCACGTAATTTGAACAATCCGGTTGATGAGTGAACTTTACTCCAACCCCGTCACACATGAAATCGGCAAAATGTAACCAATTATGCGTTCTGTAACCGGTTTTGTCCTTGAATCGCAGCTGTACCGGAGAGGGTTTTAACCAGCAGCAGACGGTCTTCTCCGGGGCCGAAATAGTCGGCGACCTCCGCCTGCAATGTGTAACCGAGCCGGTAGTAGAGGCGCTGGGCCGGATTGGCCGGATCGACCGTGAGCCGCAGTTCGCTGATCTGCAGCGCCTGCTGGTTGGCCTCCATCTGGCGCATCATTCGCTCGGCCAGACCAAAACCGCGCGCCTCGGGCAGCACCGCCAGCGAGAGCACCCAGCCTTGCGACCGCTCCTGACCGAATCCCCCCAGCACATAACCCACCAGCTGCCCCTCGTATTCGGCCACCAGCAACAACTCGGGCCACAAATCCATCGCCTGACGGAAGAAGAAGGCGGGATAGACATCTTCGCCAAACACCTTGGCATCGATCTGCCAGATGGCGTGCATGTCATTGTGGGTGGCGGGGCGTAGCAGGGGCGGGTTGTGGTGCATCAGGACTCCATCGGCAGCAAACGGATCGGCAACGCCGCTGACCTTGGGGTCAACGGCAGAAAAGGAGTCATAGGGTAGTGGTCATCCCCTGCCGGATGCAAGGGATTGGCGGTTATGGCGGCAGGGGGCGGCTCTGGGGCAGTTTGGGCGCTTTGCGCAAGCCGTCGAGCAGGTGGCGGAGGGTGAGCCAGGGGTGGCGCAGCAACATGCGCGGGCCGCTCCACTTCATCACCTGCTGGATTTGTTTGCGCATCGCCGGTGCGTAACAGTGGATATTGCAGTTGGCGCAGGTGGGTTTGTGGCCGTGGCCATAACGGCAGCGACGTAGGCGCTGATGGGCGAAATCCCGCAACTGGCGACAGTGGCGGCAATGGGGATCCTGATGATGGTGCTGGCAGTAGAGGCGGATCATGGCGCTGACCGTCTGCTGCTCGCGCATGAGTCTGGGATGGTCACTCGCCTTTTTGCTGGCTGCGGCGTGTGAGCTCCGGGCTGGGCTGGCATGATGACTTTTCATGGCCGCCATTCTCCTGACCTGCTCGCTTTGGGTGTTGATACAGGTCAAAAGGGGGGATAAAAAACAGGGCCCGCAGGCCCTGTGTTATCAGATGAGGCTGGTTGCCTGCTCCAGCCAGGCGAGATCTTCGCCCTCGAGCAACGGGCTCAGGCGGCGGAACACCTCGACATGGTATTCGTTGATCCAGCGGAATTCGGCCGGGCTCAGCAGACTGCGGTCGATCAGGCGGGTATCGAACGGTACATAGGTCAGACGCTCGAAGCCCAGCATCGGCAGCTCGCCAACCTGTTCCAGCTCGGTCACGACTACCAGGTTCTCGCAGCGGATGCCGAAGCCATCTTCGCGGTAGTAGCCCGGCTCGTTGGAGAGCACCATGCCCGGTTGCAGGGCAACAATGCTCCCTTTCGGCGCGATGCGCTGGGGCCCTTCGTGGACACTCAGGAAGTGGCCGACGCCGTGACCGGTGCCGTGGTCGTAGTTGTAACCGGCTTGCCACAGCGGCATGCGGGCCAGCACGTCGAGCTGGATACCGGCGGTGCCGCGGGGGAAGCGGGCCTGATCCAGCGCGATATGGCCCTGCAGTACCCGGGTAAACATCGCCTTCTGCTCGTCGCTCACCTCACCAACCTTGATGGTGCGGGTGATGTCGGTGGTGCCATCCATATACTGGGCGCCGGAATCCAGCAGATAGAGGCTGTCCTGGCCAAACGCGCGTGGGGTGCCGTTGGTATGGTGGTAGTGGCACATGGCGGCGTTGGGGCCGAGCGCGGAGATGGTATCGAAGCTCGGCTCGACGTAGTGCTCCTGCTCGCGGCGGAACGCTTCCACCTGATCGGCCAGAGTGCCTTCATCCACCCCCTCGAACTCGCCGGAGGCGACCAGCCGATCCAGCCAGGCGAGGAAGCGGGTCATGGCCACGCCATCACGCAGGTGAGCGGCACGCATGCCGGTCAGTTCGATTTCGTTCTTGCATGCTTTCGGCAGCATGGTGGGGTCTTGCCCTGCCACCAGAATGGCGCCCGCCTCTTCCATGACGAGCTGGGTCCAGGCGTTGGCGCTGTCCGGATCGGCCAGCACCTTCTGCTGATCTTCACCGATGCGCTGCAACACGTCGCCCAGCTTGTCGATGGGGTAGACGGAGACATCCTGGCCAACGTGTTGGGTGAAAGCAAAGCAGTCAATTTTGTCGGTATCGACGAAGAAATCCATGCTGGTATTGGCGTAGAGCACCGCAAAGCCCAGCACCACCGGCAGCCGGTCGATGTCGCGGCCACGCAGGTTGAGCAACCAGTTGATGGGCTCGGCCTGGGTCAGCAGCACGGCATCCAGCCCGCGCTTGCGCAGGTCTGCTGCCAGCTGTTCACGTTTGGACTGGCTGGACTGGCCCGCCAGCTCCTCGCTGTAGAGGATGACCGGGCTCTTGGTCGGCTCCGGGCGCTCGCTCCAGTTTAGGTCGATAGGGTTCTGCTCGACGCGGATCAGCTCGATACCGCGATCGGCCAGCACGGCCTTGGCGTTCTTGTACCAAGTCAGGCTGTGCAGGCGGGCATCGAAGCCAACCCGGGAGCCGGAGGGCAGCTGCTCGGCCAGCCACTGTACATGGGGATCTTCAATGAGGTGGAGACATTCGAACAGCTCGGACGGCGCCTGCATGCGGGCCTGCACCGTGTAGCGACCATCGACGAAGAGGGCGGCACGCTGGGCCATGATGATGGCAACGCCGGCGGAGCCATTGAACCCTGTGATCCAGTCCAGCCGCTCGGCGTAGGCGGGGATGTACTCGCCGAGGTGCTCATCATCGTGGGGGACGATAAATGCGTCCAACTCCTGCATGGCCAGCTCGGCCCTGACTTGGGCGACGCGGGTTTCAATTATCTCGAAATTATTCATGTCGTTAGTGCCAGATGGTTGCTATATGAGTGTTCAGTTTTTATGGCCGCTGGCCAGGATCCGCTTGATCGACTGACCCGCTGCTTCGATATGCTGCCTGAGCAGCACCACCGCCTCGTGCTTGCGCCGGGCGCGGCACAGTTCCAGCAATTGGGCGTGTTCACGCTCCGCCTTGTCCACCCCGTCGCTGGCAAAGAGCAGCTCGAAGCGGACATAGCGGTCACAGCTCAGATTGATCTGGGCGATCAGTTCAAGTGCCTGGGGGCGACCGGCTGCCTGATAGAGGGTGGCGTGAAAGCTGTGGTTCAACTCGGCCCAATGTTCGATCTGGGTGCCTGACTCCAGGGCGTGATCAAACTGGGCGAGGATCGCCTCCGCTTGCGCGAAGGTGGCTTCCGTCATCTTGTCGACGGCGTGAAACAGGGTATCGGCTTCCAGCAGCGCTCGCAAATAAAAGAGCTCTTCAATGGCCGAGGCGTCCAGCATGGTGACCACGGCGCCGCGATGGGCTTCGAACTTCACCAGCCCCTGCGCTTCCAGTTGCATCAGGGCTTCGCGCACCGGGATGCGGCTCACGGCCAGCTCTTTGGCGATGGCATCCTGACGCAAGGGGGCGCCAGCGGGGAACTCCCCACGGAGGATCCGGCCACGGAGGTTTTCCATCACCATCTGGGTTCGGGTCTTGTAGGGTGGGGTCATGGTCGGGTCACGATTGCGCGTTACAGAATTGTATATTGTATAAAGTTTGGCTGAATCTAACCTGTCACAATGGGCAAAGGCAAGGTTTTGGCCCCTTTAACGGGGGTGATGGCGGCGTTCGGGGCTCCACAAAAACAAAAATGCCGGTCAGCGTGGCTGACCGGCATGATGTCACTGATACGAAGCGAGCCTGTTACAGCTGCGGGCCTGCCGCAACCAGACGTTTGCCTTCGTCGTTATCGGTGAAGCGCTCGAAGTTCTTGATGAAGCGGCCTGCCAGATCGACGGCCTTGGCATCCCACTCGGCCTTGTCGGCGTAAGTGTCGCGCGGGTCGAGGATCGCCGGGTTCACATCGTGCAGCGCGGTCGGGATCTCCAGATTGAAGATCGGCAGCACCTTGGTCTCGGCCTTCTCGATGGAGCCATCCAGGATGGCGTCGATGATAGCGCGGGTATCCTTGATGGAGATGCGCTTGCCGGTGCCGTTCCAGCCGGTGTTGACCAGATAGGCTTCTGCACCTGCCGCTTCCATCCGTTTCACCAGCTCCTGACCGTACTTGGTCGGGTGCAGGGAGAGGAAGGCTGCGCCGAAGCAGGAGGAGAAGGTCGGAGTCGGCTCTGTGATGCCGCGCTCGGTACCGGCCAGTTTGGCGGTGAAGCCAGACAGGAAGTGGTACTTGGTCTGCTCCTTGGTCAGTTTGGAGACCGGAGGCAGCACGCCGAAGGCGTCGGCAGTCAGGAAGATCACCTTGGTGGCGTGACCTGCCTTGGAGACCGGCTTGACGATGTTGTCGATGTGATAGATGGGGTAGGAGACGCGGGTGTTCTCGGTCTTGGAGCCATCATCGAAGTCGATGGTGCCATCGGCAGCAACGGTCACGTTCTCCAGCAGCGCATCGCGACGGATGGCGTGGTAGATGTCCGGCTCCGCCTCTTCGGAGAGCTTGATGGTCTTGGCGTAGCAGCCCCCTTCGAAGTTAAACACGCCGTGATCATCCCAGCCGTGCTCGTCATCGCCGATCAGCTGGCGCTTCGGATCGGTGGATAGGGTGGTCTTGCCGGTGCCGGAGAGGCCGAAGAAGATGGCAACGTCGCCGTCCTGACCCACGTTGGCGGAACAGTGCATGGAGGCAATGCCGCGCAGGGGCAGGAAGTAGTTCATCATGGAGAACATGCCCTTCTTCATCTCGCCACCGTACCAGGTGCCACCGATGAGCTGCATCTTCTCGGTCATGTTGAAGGCAACAAAGTTCTCGGAGTTGAGACCCTGCTCCTTCCAGTTCGGGTTGGTGCACTTGGCACCGTTCATCACCACGAAGTCAGGCTTGAAGGTTTTCAGCTCTTCATCACTCGGGCGGATGAACATGTTTTTCACGAAGTGTGCCTGCCAGGCCACCTCGGTGATGATGCGCACGGCCAGGCGGGTATCCGGGTTGGCACCGCAGAAACCGTCGACCACAAACAGGCGCTTGCCGGAGAGCTGTTTGGTGACCAGCCCTTTCAGATGTGACCACACTTCCGGGGTAATGGCTTTGTTATCGTTTTTACCCTGGTCAGACCACCACACAGTATCCTGGGTAGTGGCATCTTTGACGATATATTTATCTTTCGGGGAGCGACCGGTGAAGATACCGGTGTTTACGTTGACGGCGCCCAGCTCGGTCACCACACCGCGCTCGAACCCTTCCAGGTCAGGGCGTGTCTCTTCCGCGAAAAGCTGCTCGTAAGAGGGGTTGCGAACGATTTCTTGGCTGTTTTTGATGCCGTACTGGTCCAGTCCTAATTGTTGGGCCAGGGTGGGTTCTGCCACGATTGTCATTGTATTCTCCTGGGTTCAGAGGTTGGTAGGGTTCTATCTGACGGTCATACTATCACTTAGGTGGTAGAGTTTAGCGATCGCCATCAAACTTTATAAAATAGGGTATTTTTTTGTTATTAAAGTTAAAGGCGGGTTTTGCCCGCCTTTAATTAGTGTAACTGGTTTGCATCATTGCCGGGAGCCCTGCTGAACAGGGTTTCGACATCGATCCCATTAAATTGGTACTGGGCGCCGCAATAATCACAGTGCATGTCGATCTTGCCGAGCTCCTGCACCATCTCCATGACCTCTTCCTTTTCTATCTGCAGCAGAGCCCCTTCACAGCGCTCGCGGGAGCAAGTGCAGCGGAACTCGACCGCCTGCGGATCGAACACTCGCACCTTGTCCTGATGGTAGAGACGGTAGAGGATCTCTTCTGCCTGCAGGCCGAACAGCTCTTCATCCTTGATGGTGCAGGTGAGCTGGGTCAGGTGATCGAAATCGTTGCTGTGATCCTCGCTCTGGGCGGGCAGCTCCTGCAGCATGATGCCGGCAGCGCGCGGCGTACCTTCGTGATAGCCGGTGCGGATCCACAGTTTGGTGGCCAGCTGTTCGGAGCGGGCGAAGTAGTGCTCCAGGCAGCCTGCCAGGGTATCGGCGTCCAGCGCGATGATGCCCTGATAGCGCTCGCCCTGCTCCGGGGTGATGGTGATGATCAGCTGGCCGTTGCCAATCAGGCTCTGCAGCTTGCCATCGCTCGGCAGTTCGCCTTCATAGCGGGCCACGCCGCGCAGCTGCTGGTTGTTGTCACCGTTGATCACGGCCAGACGCACCGGGCCATCGCCCTGCAGTTGCACTGTGATGGAGCCTTCAAACTTGAGGGTGGCGGTCAGCAGGCTGGTGGCGACCAGCAGCTCGCCCAGCAGTTTTTGCACCTGCACCGGGTAGTTCTGGGCTTCCACTACGTGGCGGTAGGTGTGATCCAGCTGGACCAGCTCGCCACGCACTTCGTACTCTTCAAACAGATAGCGATACAGCAGATCTTGGTTGCTCATCATGTATTCCTGGCTTTTCGGTGAGGTAAATCGGGCGGGCTGGGGTTGATGCCAGCCCGGTATCAAATCGGGGTCGGTCAGTACTGTTTGACCTTGAGCAACTGGCGTCGCTCCTGCTTGTCGGGGCGGCGCTCGGGGCTGGGGGCAAACTGGCTGTTGAAGCGGCGCGCCTCGCTGTTCTCGGCCCGTTTTTTCAGGCTCTCGGCGGTCTCTTCATAGAGCTGCTGGGCCAGCGGGGCCGATTTGCGCTGCTCGCTCAAGGCCAGCACCCGCACTTCGCGTTCGTCCTGCCCCTGCCAGAAGCGGATCAATGCACCCACTTCCACCTGTTTGCCCGGTTTGCTGCGCTGACCATTGTAGTGCACCTTGCCCCCGTCTATCTGATCCCGCGCAATGGAGCGGGTCTTGTAGAAACGGGCCGCCCACAACCACTTGTCGAGACGAACCTCGAGGGCACTTTCTGCATGATTGGGCATGAACAGGCTCCATAACGGGGATAAAGAGGTGGTCGATTATACCAGAGCACGGGGTCGGGATAGAAACCGGGCAGCCGCCGCGCGGGGCGCAAACCATGTCAAGGTGATGCAACATATGGGCAGTTTGCTGATTCACAAGGGAAAGCCGGTGCTTTATCGGGTATTCATGGGGGCTGGGAAGGGCCTTCATACCGCGCATATAACACTGCCGCCCCGGTTGGGGGCGGCAGCGTTCACATCAATCGACCATATCAGAGTCAGAAGTGATCGTGCTGATCCGGCTTCTTCTGGTCGTGGGGGCCTTCGCTGTGGGCGATGGCGGTGCGGATGAGATCAACCCCGGCGCGGATAATCAGAACCCCCATGTTGACCAGCTTGACGCAGACCCACATGAAGGTGATGAGCAGGATCAGCTTGAGCACGGTCTGGAACGCTTCCAGGAAGTTCTGCTCCAGCTGGGCGGTCAGGCCGTTGGCGCTGGTCATCAGCCAGGTGTAGACCTCGCGCACGAACGGGATGCGGCTTGGCATCTCCAGCACATCCAGTGCGGCAGGGAGGGCCTGGAAGATGACGATGCTGCCGAACAGGATCAAAATGACACCGATGGCGATGCCGAGGAAAAAGCCGAACTGTCTCATGGAGGGCTCCAGCGTTTGCTGCATGAAATTGAAGATAGCCGCCAATAGTAGGGAGTGCCCTGCTTCATCGCAATCTTCCGTGCACCGCCAGCGCGGCGGGAACGGCGGCGATCCGGCCGCTACCGTTGCCCAACTATCTGATTTCTGGGAGGCTTGTCGCCATTGTGCATAGGGAAAGCAAATTGATGTCGAGAACCCTCTTTTTACTCTTGCTGGCGCTGTTTGCCGCTCTGCCAGCCCTGAGTGCCGAACCGGCTGGCCCAACGGCGGCGGCCTGTGCCATCCGTCATCAGGATCAACTGCTGCTGGTACAGGATCGCATCTCCTCCCGCTACAGCCTGAGCGGTGGCTATATCGATGGCGACGAGCGCCCCGAGCAGGCGGCGCTGCGCGAGTTGTATGAAGAGACCGGCCTGCGCGGGGAAATCGTCGCGGATCTTGGCCGCTGGCAGAAAGCGCAGGTTTTTGCCTGCCGCACTCTGGAACCCATCGTCGCCCAGCAAGATTCCGATTTTGTCTCGCTGCTGAAGGCCCCCAATCTGGGCGGGGAGATCCTAAATGCCCGTTTGATCGCGGTGGACAAGCTGCCCCGCGAGCAGCGCCGCTTCCCGGATCAGCTCGACTGGCTGCAATCCCGACTGGATAAGGTGCCCGAGAGCGAGGTGCACTGGCAGGCCGATTTCGTGGCGCAGGGCAATGCGCTGCATCAGGTCGAGATCCCGCTGATGCTGCGGCTGCAGCAGTGGCTGGGGCCCGATGTCTGGTGGCTGTCGGTCAGCAATCTGTTTGGTTCAGGCGGCTTTCAGCTTGCCCTGATACCTTTGCTGCTCCCGCTGCTGGGGTGGCCGCGGCTGCGCCAGTTGCTCTTTGCCATGCTCTGGCTTGGGCTGCTGGTGCAGGCGAGCAAGGAGGGGATCGGCTGGCCGCGCCCCTTCCATCTGCAACCTGAACTGGCGACTCACAGTGCCCAGGGCTTTGGCATGCCGAGCGGCCATACCGCTTCGGCCCTGCTGTTCTGGGGGGCGCTGCTTGGCTGGCTCTGGCCTGCCCGGCGCGGGTTGGCCTATTCGTTGGCGCTGTTGCTGGCCCTCACCACAGGTCTGGCGCGGGTCTGGCTCGGGGTGCACTTTATCTCCGATGTGGCGGTTGGCCTGCTGATTGGAGCCTTGCTGCTGGCCGCTCGCCCCTGCTGGCGTGCCGACAGGCAGTCGGCGGCTTGGCTGCTGCTGATTGCATCTGCGCTGGCGCTCGGGGGGCTGACCCAATCGGCCCATCTGGCCGGGATCGGGCTGGCGGCCCTCGGGCTCTGGGTTGGCGGTTTGCTTACCCTGACCCGCGGCGGTTATCCCCCCATCCTGACCGGCGCGGTCACCCTGGCGGGGGGCGCGGTCATAGGGGCAGGACTTTGGGCGCTGCCGCTGCTGACCAGCAGTTCGCTGGCCATACTGCTTGGTCAGTTTGTGCTCTTTTTCGGGCTGGGGCTCTGGTTGAGCGCTGGCCTCTGGTGGATACTCTCTTTCTTGAAATGCGACACACGACCCAAGGGCAACGGCTCTGACAAGGGAACTCTATGAATGTGAAAAAAGTGGATTTGGCCAAGATAACCCTGGGGGTGCTGTTTCTCAGCATCCTGATTATCTCCTGTTTCCTGGTGTTGCAGCCCTTCCTGCCTGCGCTGGTGTGGGCCACCATGATCACCATCGCCACCTGGCCGCTGATGCTGATGGTGCAGCGCCTGTTGTGGGGCAAGCGCACCCTGGCGGCCCTCTTTATGACGCTGGTGCTGCTGTTGATGTTTGTCATCCCGCTCTTTATGACGCTGGCCAATGTGGCGGAGAAGGCGCCCATGCTGATCGAGCTGGGTACCCATATCAGCCAGTCACCACCGCCAGAGCTGCTCTGGCTGCAACAGATCCCGCTGGTGGGCGACAAGCTCTATGACTTCTGGCAGCAAATTCTGGCGAGCGGTGGTCAGGTGCTGTTTGCCAAGCTGGCCCCCTATTTCGGTCAGACAGCCCGCTGGCTCGCCTCTCAGGCCGGTAATCTTGGCTTGCTGTTCGTCCACTTCCTGCTGACGGTCGGTATCTGCGGGGTGCTCTATCACTCGGGTGAAGTGGTGGCGACCGGCATTCGCCGCTTCGCTCACCGGCTGGCGGGTCAGCGTGGCGACAATGCCACTGTGCTGGCTTCACAGGCGATCCGTGCCGTGGCGATGGGTGTGGTGGTGACTGCGCTGGTGCAATCCTCGGTGGCCGGTGTCGGCCTGCTGATTGCCGGTATCCCTTATGCCATGGTGCTGGTGGTGGTGATGTTCCTGCTGATCGTCGCCCAGATCGGCCCCTTCCCGGTGCTGTTGGCCTGTATCGGCTACCTCTACTGGAGCGGCGACACCACCTGGGGCACCTTCCTGCTGGTGTGGTCACTGATTGCGGGCACCATGGACAACTTCCTGCGCCCCTTCCTCATCAAGCGGGGCGCCGACCTGCCGCTCATCCTCATTCTGGTGGGGGTAATCGGTGGCTTGCTGACCATGGGGATCATCGGTCTCTTTATCGGCCCCGTGGTGTTGGCGGTGGGCTACACCCTGCTGGATGCCTGGATCAAGGAAGATGACCAACCGGTGGCCGCGGCGGTGGAAGCGCCCAAGGCCCAATAACGATTCAGTAAAAAGACGATTCAGCCATCCATCGCTGATGCCAGGAGCCGCCCATAAGGGCGGCTCTTTGGTTTATGGCGATAGCGTCAGGCAGGTTGATGCCACACCCTCAAAAAGAAGATTCATCTTTGTTATGCTGTGACTAGCTCAGAAAGGCGGGTGTCCTAATTTCACTCTTACCCACCAGTTCTCAGGTCTGAATAGTAATACTCGGGAGTGTCAGTATCGATAAATATGCCTAGCTCTTTACATTTACAGATGAATATAAAATGAAACCTATCGAGCATTCTACATGTTTGGGGATTTAGATAGGCTATAACTTTGTTTTTGTTTGATGCGAAAACGACTTTATTATAAACGCTTTGGTTAGAAATGTTTTCTAAGACTGTGAGACATGTCATGACCTCACTCCACATTGAGTAAAGTCTATGATTACATTGATTGAATTTCATTATTGACTCGGCAGAAATATCTTTAATTTTATCTTTAGATATATCTCGACATAGACTCACAAGAAAATCACGAGAGCTCACGTTATCTATATTAATGGTTAGCGCTTCTTCTAGGGCAATCAAGTACTCTTTGATTTGTTCTTCTTGGTGCTGAATCAACGAGTGTTGATACTGCTGATGTTGTATAAATATTTGCAGAGATATAACAGTCAGTGTAATCAGCGAAAGAATTGGGGTATATACACCACCTACATAACTACCTAAATCAGCCCATTCATTTGGTTGTTCCCAAAACCCCAAACCAAATTTATACATATAAGCTAATATTGGCACCAGTAAAACAACAAACAAAGACCCCAAAATAAATTTTGTTTGTTTATTCAATTCTCACCCCTTTTATTAAAGATGTTGTACACTAACGCATACTTAAAGGACTGACAACACAAAACACTGAATTTAAGTTTGCTGCCGTAAACACAAATGATCATATTAACTATGAGCGCCATGCTTTGGCTGTCCACATTGATGAGTTGGTTAGTGATGCTCTCGGAATTTAGCAGACTCTTCCAAAATAAAAAGTTGATTCAATAGCATGAATTCTCTTAAATCTTCATGGATATCGCCATCTGGTTCTTGATGAGCACGTCGATTTCTGTAAGCCATAAAAACACTTGAAAATAGTGTCGCGCGTCCTTTAACCTCACTTCCATCTAGGCCATCCCAGTATAAAGGAGCATCGTCACCCTGAAATGCTTTAGAGAATAGCTTCGCCCCAGTTTCCTGAGTTAGACCAGATTTGTCTTTGATCAAGCGCTCTAATAATCTATAACCTGCTAATAGAGCATTGTCTGGATTTGTTTTAAATGAAAAAGCAATTTCATGTAAGCGAGGGTCTAGCAATGACAGTGGGACCTCTGCAGGAAAGTATTGCATTATATTTAATTCAGGATAGTGCCGTTCATAAATATAATCATACCATCGATGAGGTATGACAGGGTGTTGTTCTGATAACCATTTTAGGTCTTTTTCGGAAAGCGCTGATTTATCTACTCTTTCAATGAGTTCACAAGGGACTAAATATTCATAAATTTCTTGAGTGAATTTTTGGAGTGTTGATAATACGTAAGAGAAAGATCTTGGGCCTTCTCCAGAATAGCCTGATGTAAATCCAGACTTTATTGCAATGGTTACATCGGAATCAACGTTCAGTAGAAGAACATGATGACAGTCGTACCCACTTCCTGAAGTTAATATTTTAACTTCATTTATTTGTCTTCCGAAGTGAATAATTTCTACAACTGCATTTATGCAGTGTCGTGAAACTCCACATCTTCCTCGATATTCTATATCTGCTAATTTTATCATCATAATCCATTATATCTACTGAATGTATAACTGTAATTAGATAGTGAATGTAATTAGGTGTGCCATAGAGCTCTATATAAAGCCAAGAAACCATCTAAATAATCGCTACGAAATTTAATTTATAGCAATTATATTGTTGGCCTACCTTTGGCGCTAAATATGTTTATTCGAAACTTGCCTTTGGCTCCGCTTACCCACTGAGCAAAAATACACTTAAGGGGCGGCAATGGAAAGAGCCACCCGGCCTCCTCTTCATAAACAAGTCAGTAGTGTGATCGAGGTGACATATCAGAAGTGCGGGGTAATGCCGATGTGCCTCGCCTTTTGCCACAGGCTCGATCAGCAATTTGCCGGGGGCGAACCCGACCTTGCAGAGGATAGGGTTGCCACCCTCTGAGGCAGGTCACTGAATCGGGTGCGCTGGCGTGGTTAAATGGTCAGCTCACATCTTGCCGGATATTGCTGTGACCATGCCATCTGACCTTCAGCCGCTGCTCGCTTGGCCTGACTATCTGCAGGCATCCTGGCTGCGCTGCGCTCACCAGACCAGTGCCACCCTCTGGCATCCGCCCCACAGCGCCAAGGGGCAGACCTTGCAGAGCCTGCGCCAGCGCAAACGGGACCTGCTCACCACCGGCGAGATGGCCCTCGAGGATCTCTACGAATTTATGGAGGGGCGCCCCTGTGCCCTGCTGCTCACCGACGAGAGCGGCTGCCTGCTGGCCCGGACCGGCCACCCCGATACCCTGCGCGAGCTGGCGGCGCTGGGGTTTGGCCCCGGCGCCTTTTTCAGCGAGGGGCGCATCGGCACCAATGCCATCAATCTGGCGGCGCTGGAGGGAGTGCCGCTCTGCGTCAGCGGCCCCCAGCACTTCAACCAGACCCTGCACCCATGGCACAGCTGCGCCAGCCCGGTCTACAACAGCAATGGCCGTCAGGTCGCCATCATCGCTTTGATCTGCAAGGTGGAGGAGGCGAGCGCCGGCGATCTGGCGCTCACCGTCAGTGCCGGGCGCGAGCTGGCTCATCTGCTGCAGATGGAGACCCTGATGCAGGAGTCCCAGCATCACCTGAGCGAGCTTTACGCCCTGCTCGATGGTATGGATGACGGCGTGCTGGCCTGGGACCCGCAAGGGCGGCTGCGCTACCTCAACGCGCTGGCGGCCCACCGGCTGCGGCTCGATCCCGCGCTCTGTCTCGGCCAGCCGCTGGAGCAGCACCTGCTGCTGCCCCAGCGGTTGCAGCTGGCCATCAGGGGGCAGACGCCACTGAGTCATGTGGAGGTGACGCTGGAGCGGCTCGGCGCGCAGGAGGGGGAGTTTATCAATGCGCTGGTGAGCCTCAAGCCGCTGCCGGGGCCGGAGGGGGTCAGCTTTATCGCCCTGCTGCACCCGGTCGATCGGCTGCGGGCCATTCACCAGCTGCGCCAGACGGTGCCCGAGCTGTCGGCGCTGGTGGGGGAGTCGAGCGCCATGCGCAAGCTGCTGCGCTATGCCCGGCAGGCGGCCCAGAGTCAGGGGCCGATCCTGCTGCGCGGCGAGGAGGAGGTGGGCAAGGCCCAGCTGGCGGAGGCTATTCACTTTGGCAGCGAACGGGCCACCGGGCCGCTCATTACCCTCAACTGCAAGGCGCTGCCGAGCGAGCGGATGGCGCTGGAGCTGATGGGTTCCGACGAGGCGGGGCAGGAGCGGGCGGGCAAGTTCGAGCTGGCCCACGGCGGCACCCTGGTGCTGGAGCAGGTGGAGTGTCTCTCTGCCCCCATGCAGGCGGCGCTGCTGCAACTGCTCAAGACCGGCCGCATCCAGCGCTTCGATTCGGCCCGCATCCTGCCGCTCAAGGTGCGGATCATCGCCACCAGCAGCGCCCCGCTGGAGCAGCTGGTGCAGGAGGGGCTGTTTGGCCGCCAGCTGCTCTATGCCTTGCAGGCGTGCGAGCTGTGGCTGCCGGGGCTGCGGGAGCGCGCGGCGGATCTGCCGGGCCTGATCAGCCAGCAGTTGGCAGCGCAGGGGCGCGAGCCGGTACGCCAGTTCAGTCCGGCGGCCCTCGATTGTCTGCTGGCCTATCCCTGGCCCGGCAATCTGGGGGAGCTGCGCAGCGCCGTCGAGCATGCGCTGCTTCACGCCGGTCAGGGGCCGATCCCGCCCGAGGCGCTGCCCGCCGCCATTCGCCACGGCTATCAGCGGGTGGCGGACGAGGTGGTGGGACAACCGCTGCTCACGCTGGCGGAGCTGGAGCGGCAAGCCATCTTGCGCTGCGCTCACGCCTGCAAGGGACAGGTGAGCCAGATGGCCCAGCATCTTGGCATCAGCCGCACCACCCTGTGGCGGCGGCTCAAACTGCTCGAGATCGATCCCGCCGACTATCACGGCTGACGGCGAGCCGTTGCGAACCGGCCCGCAGAAAATGAAAAGGCCCCGCAGTTGCGGGGCCGTGTTATATGGCAGGTCAGTGGTGGCGTGGTTACAGCCCCAGCTGGTGGGCGGTGACGATGGCCGCCAGCACATCCTCGGCGGTGACCTTGAACGGCATGTTATGGATGGTTTCGCCCTCGGCAGTGGAGGCTTTGGCCACCTCCATCAGGCGCGCCATATCCAGCTCCTTGACCCCCATCATATGCAGGTTGGTCGGCAGGCCCACCGAGCGGCAGAAGGCCAGCACGGTTTCGATCTCCGCCATCGGGGCATTCTCCAGCACCAGCTGCACCAGGGTACCGAACGCCACTTTCTCACCGTGGTAGAGGTGGTGGCACTCGGCCAGCTGGGTCAGGCCGTTGTGGATGGCATGGGCGGCGGCCAGACCGCTGCTCTCGAAGCCGATACCGCTCAGATAGGTGTTGGCCTCGATGATGTTCTCCACCGCCTTGGTGCAGAGCCCCTGCTCCACCGCCAGCTTGGCCTTGTAGCCGTCGGCCAGCAGAGTCTTGTAGCAGAGCTCGGCGATGGCTTGCGCCGCCAGCGTGGAGGCGCCACCGGCCATGGTCTGGCAACCGGAAACCTTGTTGGCGCGCGCCTCGAAGTAGGTGGAGAGCGCATCCCCCATGCCGGAGAC
The DNA here is from genome assembly GCF_051920345.1 of Aeromonas sp. 102P. Taxonomy (NCBI): domain Bacteria; kingdom Pseudomonadati; phylum Pseudomonadota; class Gammaproteobacteria; order Aeromonadales; family Aeromonadaceae; genus Aeromonas; species Aeromonas sp. 102P. The sequence goes on from NZ_JBQBCZ010000009.1 coordinate 30,644, forward strand.
CAGCAGCCGCACTGGAGCGCGGGAGACCACGCCGGTATCCATGATGACCATATTGGGGTTGGTCGGGATCATCAGGTATTCGCTGAATTGCCCTTCCGGGGTGTAGATGACCGCCAGCGCGCTGGTGGGGGCATCAGTGGAGGCTATGGTCGGCACTATGACCACCGGCACCTTCTGGTAGAAGGCGACCGACTTGGCGGTATCCAGCGTTTTGCCGCCGCCGATGCCGATGATGACGTCAAACGGGGTCTGCTGGCAGCGGGCCAGCAGGCGGTCGATCTCGGGGCGGGAGCACTCGCCGTTGAAGCAGTCGAACTCGGGCTTGATACCGGCGCCGTGGAAGCTGGTGGCCACGGTATCGCCGACCAGCTTGGTGACGAAGGCGTCGGCCAGAATAAGCGGCTTGCTGCCGAGCGCTTTGACGTAGTTGCCGATATTGGCGAGGGCCCCGTTGCCTTGCACGTATTTGCTGGGGCTGATGATGATGCGGTCCATATTTTATCCCTCTCTCTTTATGAATTAAGAATCGGGGCGAAGGGGCGGCAGTGCCGGGGACTCCTTCGTCTTGAATGGTGCTGCACAGGCTCAGCGAGCGAGTGCAGCCCCTTGAAGCAGTGGCGTCAGTCGCCGAAGCGCTCGGCGGCCAGCTGCTGGAAGCAGGTCAGGGCGGCGGTGGCATCCTCGCCGCGCGCCAGCAGGGTGAGCTGGTCGCCCTGACGCACGTTGAGCATGGCGAGCCGGGTCAGGCTACGGGGATTGGCCTCTTTGTCCCCCTTTTGCAACTTGAGTTCAGCGGCAAAGGGCTTGAGGGCGGCCACCAGCCGGGCGGCGGGGCGCACATGTAGGCCGTGGGGGTTATCCACCACCACCTCACAGCGCAGCCAGCCGTCGTCGGCAACGGGGGCGGTCTCGGTGGCGGCCTGCGCCGCGCTGGCAGGCAGCATCGCCTGTTTTGGGCCCAGCGCGCCGAGCGCCTCGGCGGCCACCTCATCCAGCGTCAGGCCGGAACCGGCCGCCACCACAGCGGCCAGAGTGCCCTCGACCAGCGGGGCGGGGCAGAGCCGCACCCTCGCGCTCAGCTCCGGGGGTAGCAGTTCGAGGGCGGTCTCGGCGCTGAGCAGAGCGCTGCCCAAGTCCATCAGCACCAGCACACCGCTGCCGTCATCCGCTTCTTCAATCGCACTCATCACCGCGATGGCATCGGTGCCGATGGGGTGGTCGGGGTCATCGACCCCGGCCGCCAGCAGCAATCGGGCCGGGCTGCCGAGCTGGTCGGCCAGCGCTTTCAAACCGGCCGCCAGCATGGCGCTGTGAGAGACAACTACGATTCCGATCATGTCACAACCTCGCTCTGTCACGCAGGGCAGTCAGCAGCAGCAGGGTCGAGGTGGCCCCGGCATCCTGATGGCCGATGCTGCGCTCGCCAAGATAGCTGGCGCGCCCCTTGCGGGCCTGCATCTGGATGGTGGCCTCGGTACCGGCTGCTGCGGCCGCTACTGCCTTGTCCAGCGCTTCATTGAGGGGCAACTCTTGCTGCTGTGCCTGCTGCAGGGCTGCCAGAGCCGGCCACCAGGCGTCGCACATGGTCTTGTCGCCCGGCTCGGCACGGCCGCGGGAGACGATCCCCTCCACCCCGTCGCTCAGCATCTTGCACAGCTGGCTGAGGCTTAGGCTCTGGCAGGCATCGCTGCTGGCCGCCGCCCGGATAAAGAAGGTGCCGTAGAGCGGGCCGCTGGCACCGCCGACCGAGGAGAGCAAGGTCATGCCGGTGGTTTTCAGTACCTGCCCGATATCCTTGTCCGCTACTGCCGGCAGCTTCTCGGCCACCTTGGCGAAGCCGCGTTGCATGTTGAGGCCGTGGTCGCCGTCGCCGATATCGGTATCCAGCGCGGTGAGGTAGTCACGCTGCTCGGTAAAGATGTGTTCGCAGTCGAGCAGCCAGTTGACGATGTGGTGTTTGCTTAGCATGGCTATCGGCACTCCTTAGCAGCCGCGACGCAGGGCTGGGGTGTGAACGGGGGCATCCCACAGGGTCATCAGTTCGTCATCCACCTTGAGCAATGTGATGGAGATGCCGGTCATGTCGAGGGAGGTGCAGTAGGGACCGATCAGGTTGCGCACCAGATGGATGCCCGCCTCTTCGCACAGGGTGGCAAGGCGACCATAGACGCCATAGAGCTCGGAGATGGGGGTGCCGCCCAGGCTGTTGACCAGCGCGATCACCCGATCGCCCTTGTTGAGCGGTTCGATAAAGGTGTGCTCTTCCTGCCAGCTGCCGCTGGTGCGATCCCAGTGGCGCAGGGTGCGGCCATAGGGGGTGTTGTCAGCAAGCTCGCTGAACATGTCGTCCACCAGGGTATTGAGGTCGGTGAAGGGGCGACGTTCGATGCCCGGTTCGCCGTGGATACCGACGCCGAATTCCAGCTCGTTGTCCGCCAGGGTGAAGGAGGGCTTGCCTGCGGCCGGCACGGTGCAGGCATGCATGGCCACGCCTATGGTGCGGCTCTGGTTGTTGATGCGACGGGCCAGCGCCTCGCAGCGCGCCAGATCGTAGCCCGCCTCTGCGGCGGCACCGACCAGCTTCTCGCACAGCACGGTCGTGGCAACCCCACGGCGACCGGCGGTGTAGAGGCTGTCTTTGACCGCCACGTCGTCATCGATCAGGGCGAAGCCCACCTTGACCCCGTCGCCGTGCAGCAGCTCGACCGCGGTCTCGAAGTTGAGTACGTCGCCGGTGTAGTTCTTCACCAGAAACAGCACGCCCGCGCCGCCATCAACGGCCTGACCGCACTCGTACATCTGATCCGGGGTGGGGGAGGTAAAGATCTCGCCGGGGCAGGCGCCATCCAGCATCCCTTTGCCCACCAGCCCGCCGTGCATCGGCTCGTGGCCGCTGCCACCGCCGGAGACCAGCGCCACCTTGCCCATCACGGGGGAGTCGGCGCGGGTGATGTAGTGGGGTTCGATACGTACCTTGAGCTCCGGGTGGGCGGCTGCCATCCCCATCAGTTGTTCACGGACCACGGCATCGACGGCATTGATCAGTTTCTTCATGGCTCACTCCTTGGCTTGCCACCGCTCGGGTGGGCAAATGGTTGATGGAGCCAGTCTAACGACAGAAAAAGGGATAAAAATGACGGGCGATTTGGTTCGGATTTGAAACAGCAGAAGGGGTATGGGTGTTTCAATCTGAAACGGCGCAGGGCTGGCGGGCGGGAAACTGTTAGCTGACTCACAGCCATGAAAAAGGGCCCCGCAGGGCCCTTCGCTATAACCGGAATAAAACGGACGGGTTAGATGGCCCAGCCACCGGCATAGAAGATCACCAGCGCCAGGGCGATGATGACGGTGCCGATGTTCAGCTTCTTCCACTCGGCAGCGAAGATGCGGCCAACGACCAGCGCCACGAAGCCCAGCATGATACCGGTCACGATGTTGCAGGTCAGCACGATGAAGACGGCGCACAGCATGCCGGCGAGGGCATCGACCGAGTCGCTGAAGTCCAGCTTGGTGACGTTGCCCAGCATCAGCAGACCGACGTACATCAGGGCTGGTGCGGTGGCGTAAGCCGGTACCAGATAGCTGAGCGGGGAGAGGAAGATCATCAGCAGGAACAGCACGCCGACCAGCGCGGCGGTCAGACCGGTCTTGCCACCGGCCGCGGTGCCTGCGGCGGATTCGATGTAGACGGCAGCCGGAGCACCACCTACGGCGCCTGCCACCATGCTGCTGACGGAGTCGGCAGTCAGGGCCTTGCCGCCGCTGATGATGTGGCCACGTTCGTTGATGAGGCCTGCCTGACCGGCCACGGCACGGATGGTGCCGGTGGCGTCAAACACGGCGGTCATCACCAGCGCCAGTACGGTCGGAATGACTACCGGATTGAGGGCGCCCAGCAGATCCATGCTGCCTACCAGAGAGCCTTTCTCGCCAGTCAGGCTCGGCATGGCGAAGAAGCCCTGCCAGGTCACTTTCGGGTCGAAGATAAGGCCGAGGATGGAGATGGCGATAATCACCATCAGGATTCCGCCTGGCACCTTGCGACGCTCCAGACCGAAGATGGCGGCCAGACCCAGCACCGTCATGATGACCGGGAAGGCGGTCACTTCACCCAGCTGAACCGGCAAACCGGCCCCTTCGTTCTTGATCACCATGCCGACGCCGTTGGTGGCGATCAGCAGCAGGAACAGACCGATACCGATGCCGGTGCCGTGAGCGATGCCGGAGGGGAGGTTATCCAGGATCCACTGGCGCACGCCGGTGACGCTGATCAGGGTAAACAGCACACCCATCAGGAAGATGGCGCCCAGCGCGACCGGAATGCTCAGTCCCTGACCCAGTACCAGACTGAATGCGGTAAAGGCGGTGAGGGAGATGGCGCAACCGATAGCCATTGGCAGCTTGGCCCACAGCCCCATCAGCAGGGAGCCGAAGGCGGCGATCAAGCAGGTGGCCACAAACACCGGGCCCTGCTCAAAGCCGGCGGCACCCAGCATGTTCGGCACCACTATGATGCTGTAGACCATCGCCAGGAAGGTGGTCAGCCCCGCGACCAGCTCCTGGCGCACGCTGCTGCCGCGCGCAGAAATGGAAAAATAAGAGTCCAGAAAGCCGCCTGTCCCTGTTTGGGCGGCCATATCTTGCTTTGCCATAACTAATCCTGAAAGTGTGAAGGAAATCGTTTGCGTTGGTGGCGCGCAAAATAGCAAGAATTCGCGGCAAATACAGCGGATAACCTGACTTTTTCGTCACTATTTTACATTTTGAGTCCATTCGGAGCTCATTGTGAGACTCAAGCGGTGAGAGCGTGTAAGGCAGGGATCAAGCGGTCGGGGGAGGGGAGATCAGTGAGGAAAAAGCGGGGAAAAACAAAAAACCCGCCGAAGCGGGTTTTTTTAAATTCTTGCAGAGCTGTCAGCAGTTGGCATAAGCCATCAGCAGCATGCTCCGGCTTGAATTACAGACCAACTACGTTGGCAGCAGCCGGGCCTTTCTGGCCTTGCTCGATGGTGAACTCAACGCGCTGACCTTCGTCCAGGGTTTTGAAGCTGGTGGACTGGATAGCGGAGAAGTGTACGAACACGTCTTTGCTGCCGTCAGCCGGGGAGATGAAACCAAAACCTTTCTCAGCGTTGAAGAACTTAACGGTACCAGTCATTTTGTTAGACATAATAATTTCCTTAAATAGTGTTGAATGCCACCTAAATGGCAATTTTTGATTTTTCGTCAGCAATACGTATGGGGAGCACTAAAGAAGGAGAATTATTTGATAAGAATTATCCGAGGATAACGCTTATGCTAATCACTGCTTTACTAAAATGACTGCCTAACATAATCAGGTCTGAACTGCCGAACCATCGAGAAAGATTAAAACACGCTCTCATTTTTAAAGCAAACTTTATCTCGATATTAATGTTTTGTAACAGCCAAAAATATCATTTTTTATAGTAAACATGATGCATTTCAACGGCATAGAAAAATCAGTGCAGACTCATATCACCCTGTGGCAAGCCAGATTCGGCTTTTTTGTCCTGACTATGTAGCCAGTTCTGGCAAAAAATATGAGAAAAAATGAAAAGCTGGCGATAGATGGGGATTGTCAGTTGTCGTTCTCTCTAACTCACAATGTAAATCACTTCTTTGCTGCTGCGATTAGCTTCTGAGCGGCAAATCAATGGCAGCGCCAAATCTGGCGCATCGAGCATCGCCCAGACATGCAAACGCCCGCATGCACCAAGTGCCAGCGGGCGTTTTGCAAGAAGGGATCAGCGCTTGCTGCGAAACTTGTTGCTGACCGAATCAATCCAGCTGAAGGTTTCCGGCAGTACCTGATTCTTGGCACGCTCTTTGGCTTTCTCGCGAGCCAGCTTGGAGGCTGCCTTGGCCGCTTCGGCGCGGTCGGCCACAATTTTCAGGCGACCCTCTTCGCGGATCTTGTTCCGCTCTCCGTTGGTCAGCTGGTGGTCTGCATTGGCTTGTGCCTTTTGCAATAACAAGGCTATCTCGGCTTTTTCGGCCTCGGTCAGATCTTTCATTTCCAGCTTTTTCACGGCGCGCTCCTGCGGCAGGGTGGTTAGATGTGTAAACCCACCAGGTTGTTCACAGATTGAAGACGACTGATGGGGGGCTGGTAGCCCAGACTGGCATGAGGACGATGCCAGTTGTACTCATGCAACCACGGTTGCAAGTGCTCTGCCCGTTGCTCTGACGAGTCATAGCTCCGTGCATAAGCCCACTCACGCAGGGCGGTCTGAATGAAGCGCTCTGCTTTGCCATTGGTTTGTGGTGTGTAAGGCTTGGTGCGCAGATGCTTGAGCCCCAGCCGACGACACAGCTTCTGGAAGCGTTTCGACCGGTAACAGGCTCCATTGTCCGTGAGTAGCCGACTGAAACAAATGCCGAGCCCGGCGTAGTAGCGAAGTGCCTGTAACAGCGCCAGGCAGGCACTGCGTCCCGTTTCATCAGGATGCAGAGCGCTGAACGCCACACGGGAGTGGTCATCAATCGCCACATGAACACACTCCCACCCTGCGCCGCGTGAGTCCTTGCTGCGGTCGCCGGTGATACGATGGCCGGGACGGTGGAAACGCCCCAACTTTTTGATGTCCAGATGCAGCAAGTCACCCGGTTTCTCATGTTCATAGCGTTGTACTGGAACAGCTGGGGCCAGATTGGCCAATCGATGAAGTCCCATGCGCTGCAAGATGCGGGCGACAGTACTGTGCCCTATGCCCAGATATTGGCTGATGTGCCGATAGGTCCGTCGCTGCTTGCGCAGTTCGATAATCCTCTGCTGGCGCTGGTCATCAATGGCATGAGGGCAAGATGCGGGTCGAGAAGAGCGATTGTACAAACCATCAGGTCCCTCCTGGCGATATCGAGTGAGCCACTTGTAAGCGGTGCGGATACTGACCCCGGCAGCGTGAGCGGCCTCTTCAACGCGCAGGCCCTGCTCAAGGATACGCTGGACAAGAAGCTGTCGACCAAAGACGGTTAATCGGGCATTTTTATGATTGTTCACTCGGGCACCTCGGATGATTGGTTTGGTTGGTGCCTCCAATTCTCCGGGAATGCCCCGAGTGAACAACCTACAGAGAGATCACAGTTAGACACCCTAACACAGTTGTGCCGATCACTTCTTATGCAATCGGCTTTCCGGCAGTAAAAATGCGGGTTTGTGCCAACTTTCTGTTATTTCGCGGCCACTTTCCCGCCTGTTTGCCACATTTCAATTTATGGCGAGCGGTGAGGGCAGCTCTTGCTCCTCCGGCTCGACGTGGATCAGCACGATGGCGTGGGGCAGTTGCTCCATGATGGCGTGTTCGATGCGATCACAGATATCGTGGGCTTCGCCGATGCTCATCTCCGGGGGCAGGGTGAGGTGGAAGTCGATATGGCGACGACGACCGGCACGACGGCTGCGCAGATCGTGAAAACCGCTGGCAGCAGGGCAGCATTCGGTGATGATGCGGCTGGTCATTGCCAGCTCTTCCGGGCTCATGCTCTGGTCGATCAGCGGCTGGAAGGCCTCGTTGAGCATGCTGATCGCCTCTCTGACAATAAAGATGGCGACCGCAATGGCGACCATCGGGTCGAGGATGGCGAGTGAATGGCCGAACAGACCGGCCAGCCAGATCCCGCCAAGACCGACGGCGACCCCGGTGGAGGTGAGCACGTCCGCCTTGAGATGAAGCGCATCGGCAGCCAGCGCGACCGACTCCTCCTCTCGGGCCACCTTGTAGAGGTAGGCAGAGACGCCGCTGTTGACCAGCGCCGAGATCACCATCACCAGTACGCCCCAGCCAATGCTCTCGATGGGGCTGGGGGTGATCAGCTTGTCGACGGCTTCGAAGATGATCCAGCTCGCGGCCAGCAAGATAAGCAGTGCTTCGATGACGCCGGAGACATTTTCAATCTTGTCGTGACCATAGGGGTGGCGCTCATCAGGCGGGAGATCGGACTTTTTCACCGCGAACAGGGCGATCAGGGCCGCCACCAGATCCATGGCGGAGTGGATCGCCTCCGAGATGATACTGACCGAGCCGCTGGCGAACCCGGCCACCATTTTCATGATGATCAGACTGATATTGGAGCAGACCGACACCATGGCGGCTCTGGTTTTTCTGTTCATGTCACAGCTTCCTGAATAAAAACGGATATTTCGGTGCGGCGCGTATTATATCCGGCTGACCGGAAATAACCTATTCGGTGTTGTAACCTGATGTTTCCGATGATATTGCGAATGCTTATTAAAATGGTGACCTCTTGCGCGGCAATAAATAATGAGAGGGATTTATATTTCTCCGTGAAAATATCTAGCCAACGATGACTTAATATAAGCGTGACAACATTTAATAATGCGAATTACTCTTTTTGGGTCTTTCCTGTCGAGGTCGTTTGGCCTCCCCTCTCAAGGGGCTGCGCGCGACATCTTTTGGACGAGAATGAGGCTGGATCCGGATGCCGCTGGAGGGTATGCTGGGTCTGGTGATGGTCTTGCACCATCCCACCAAGCGTACTGAAGTTGATGATTCGGATGGCATGCTGGCTCCCATGAGGAACCAACTGTCTGGGTAACATTTTTGGAGTTTGATGATGAGTAACAAAGAACATCACAACGGCAAAGATGCCAAGAAAAAACCGCAGATGTCACTGAAAGAGAAACGCGAAGCCAAACGTCAGAAAGCAGAACTGAAAAACGGCAGCGCAATGAAGTAACGCTCCCCTACTGCTGTTCCTTCGGAGCCAGTACAAAGCCAGCCCTTACCGGCTGGCTTTTATGTTTGTGGCTCACGGCGTGGCGCCGTAAGCCGCGAAAATCTGGTGATAACGACCATCCTGACGCATCGCCTCAAGGCGCTTATCAAACAGATTGCGAGCATCGGCCGTTCGGAAGGCAAAGTGATAGACGGTGGGCGGGAAGAGGTCTGCTTGCCTGACCTGATTGCGCTCGTAGTGCTCGCCTGCCTGGGCGGTGGCAATCAGCTGGTCGAGGTAGTAGTAGAACACCCGCTCCTCCAGTACGACGGCATCTACCCTGCCGCGCATTAGCTGATGTACCTGCACCTGCTGCTTGGCTACCTCCTCATAGTGGGGATTCTGGTTGGCCATGGTGGCGAACGCGCCCCCCAGAATGATCCTTGCCCGTTGAAAGGCGGTGACCCGTTTTGAATGCAGGTCGTCCAGAGTGCTGATGTGGGTGCTGCGCAGGGTGAAGATCCGGTTATGGAAGGTGATAACTGGCTGGGTCAGAACGTGAGGATCAACCATACCGGGTCTGACGTTGATGATGGCATCCAGCTTTCCTGACTCGAACAGGCGGAAGGTACGCTCCAGTGGCAGAAATTCAAAGCTGGGCTCATAGCCGCTGCCAGCGAACGCCTCTTTCAGCAGATCCAGCTCAATGCCACGCTGATTACTTTCGATGACATAAGGGGGGATGGCAAAGCTGACCCCGACCTTGAGTGGCGTTGCCAGCAACTGGCCGGAGAGCATGCTGGTCAGCATTAGCAATAAAGGGGTGAGCAGTTTCATTGCACTTTTCACAAAGCGCTCCTGTGGAGGATATCCATCACTGTAGGGGAGGCAACCATAAAGCGTTATATCCCTTTCGGGCTGAGAGGTTCAGCCTGAGTGCATAAAAAAAGACCCTGAGTTATCAGGGCCTTTTCAATATTCTGTTCTTAGAACGGGATATCGTCGTCGAAATCCATCGGCGGCTCGTTATATACCGGCGGCGCAGATTGCGGCTGCTGGGCAGGACGGCCATAACCGCCTTGCGGCTGCATATTCTGCTGCGGAGCCGGTGCCGGGCGCTGCTGATTCATCGGCTGCTGGGCAGGCATGCTCTGCTGCGGCTGACCCCAGCTACCCTGGGATTGGCCACCCATGTTCTGGCCCATGCCCTGACCGCCTTGCGGACGACCACCCAGCATCTGCATCACGCCAGTGAAGCTGTCGACCAGCACTTCAGTGGTGTAGCGCTCCTGGCCGCTCTGATCTTGCCATTTACGGGTCTGCAGTTTGCCTTCCACATAGACCTGGGAGCCCTTCTTTAGGTACTCGCCAGCCACTTCGGCCAACTTGCCCATGAAGACGACGCGGTGCCATTCGGTACGCTCTTTCTGCTCACCGGTCTGCTTGTCGCGCCAGGTTTCGGAGGTAGCCAGAGTAATGTTGGTCACAGCACCGCCACTCGGCATGTAGCGTACTTCCGGGTCTTGCCCGAGGTTACCGATCAGAATGACTTTATTGATGCCTCGACTGGCCATAATCTCTCTTCCACCTTTATATTCCGGTCAGGCAAGGCCTGGACCCACTAAATAAGTTACCGCGCTTTTTTCATGACCATGTCGTTATCATATTGAACAGCATGGTTTTTCTATAACCGTTGCAGCAATCAGAGTGCTCGTTTCGCGTGTTCTGATTCAGGTTTAGCCCCCAATAGTAACAGTTGATCACTCTGCGGGCGAGCGCTTGCTGGTGTGGATTGGGGGCAAACTCGCCGCCTTGGTCAGGGTGTGACGAAGGGGCTATCCATCGTAAAAAAGGATAACGGCGATAGATAATGCCTGTCTATTCATCCAGTAGTCTCTATGCCATACTGACTCGCTCAGGTTTCTGTATCGAGCGTGCAACAAGATGGAAAAGATCGTGGTCCGGGGTGCTCGCACCCACAACCTCAAGAACATCAATCTGACCCTGCCCCGCGACAAGCTGATCGTGGTCACCGGCCTCTCCGGTTCGGGCAAATCCTCTCTGGCGTTCGATACCCTCTATGCCGAGGGACAGCGCCGCTATGTTGAGTCCCTCTCCGCCTATGCCCGCCAGTTCCTCTCCCTGATGGAGAAGCCGGACGTCGACCATATCGAGGGGCTCTCGCCCGCCATCTCCATCGAGCAGAAGTCCACCTCCCACAACCCGCGCTCGACCGTCGGTACCATCACCGAGATCTACGACTACCTGCGTCTGCTGTTTGCCCGGGTCGGTGAGCCCCGCTGCCCGACTCACGCCATTCCGCTCGCCGCCCAGACCATCAGCCAGATGGTGGATCAGGTGCTGGCCCAACCGGAGGGGAGCAAGCTGATGCTGCTGGCCCCGGTGGTGCGTGATCGCAAGGGGGAGCACACCAAGCTGCTGGAGAATCTGGCGGCCCAGGGCTACATCCGTGCCCGTATCGACGGCGAGGTGTGCGACCTCTCCGATCCTCCGACTCTGGAGCTGCACAAGAAGCACACCATCGAGGTGGTGGTGGATCGCTTCAAGGTGCGCGAGGACCTTGCCTTGCGTTTGGCCGAGTCGTTCGAGACGGCGCTGACCCTCTCCGGCGGCATAGTGCTGGTAGTGCCGATGGACGGGGAGGAGGGCGTCACCCCCATGACCTTCTCCGCCAACTTCGCCTGCCCAGAGTGCGGCTACTCCATGTCGGAGCTGGAACCGCGCATCTTCTCTTTCAACAATCCGGCCGGTGCCTGCCCGACTTGTGACGGCCTCGGGGTGCAGCAATATTTCGATCCTGCCAAGGTGATCGGCGATCCGGCCATCAGTCTGGCCAACGGCGCCATCCGTGGCTGGGACAAGCGCAGCTTCTACTACTTCCAGATGCTGAAATCCCTCTCCGAGCACTACAAGTTCGATCTGGAGACGCCGTGGGAAGATCTGCCGGTCAAGACCCAGGAGGTGATCCTGCGCGGCTCCGGTCGCACCGAGATCGAGTTCCGCTACATGAACGACCGCGGCGACGTTGTGGTGCGCAAGCACCCGTTCGAGGGGATCCTGCACAACATGGAGCGGCGCTACCGGGAGACCGAATCCAACTCGGTGCGTGAAGAGCTCTCCAAATATATCGCGAACAAATCCTGTACCAGCTGCGGCGGCAGCCGACTGCGGGAGGAGGCGCGTCACGTCTTCGTCGACAACCGCAACCTGCCGGCCATCGCCGAGCAGTCCATCGGCGATGCGCTCGCCTTCTTCGAGGGGCTTAACCTCACTGGCCAGCGCGCCCAGATTGCCGAGAAGATCTTGAAAGAGATCGTCGAGCGGCTCGGCTTCCTGGTGAACGTCGGTCTCAACTACCTGAGCCTGTCCCGCAGTGCCGAGACCCTCTCAGGCGGCGAAGCGCAGCGCATCCGACTGGCGAGCCAGATCGGGGCCGGGCTGGTGGGCGTCATGTACGTACTGGACGAGCCCTCCATCGGTCTGCATCAGCGCGACAACGAGCGGTTGCTCAAGACCCTCACCCATCTGCGCGATCTCGGCAACACGGTGATCGTGGTGGAGCACGACGAGGATGCCATCCGCCTCGCCGACCATGTGCTGGATATCGGCCCGGGGGCGGGTGTACACGGTGGCGAGATTGTTGCGCAGGGCACCCCCCAGCAGATTATCGACAATCCGGAATCGCTGACCGGTGACTACCTCTCCGGTCGCAAGCAGATCGCCATTCCGGCCGAGCGCACGCCGCTCACCGGCAAGTGGTTGAAACTCAAGGGGGCAAGCGGCAACAACTTGCGCAACGTCAATCTTGATCTGCCCATCGGGGTGATGACCTGCGTCACTGGCGTCTCCGGCTCCGGCAAGTCGACCCTGATCAACGACACCCTGTTCCGCATCGCTCATCGCGAGCTCAACAAGGCCACCGAGTCCACCCCGGCGCCCTATCGCAGCGTCGAGGGGCTGGAGCATCTGGACAAGGTGGTGGATATCGACCAGAGTCCCATCGGTCGTACCCCGCGCTCCAACCCGGCCACCTATACCGGTTTGTTCACTCCGATCCGCGAGTTGCTCTCCGGCACCCAGGAGGCGCGTTCGCGCGGCTACCAGCCGGGCCGCTTCTCCTTCAACGTGAAGGGGGGCCGCTGCGAGGCGTGCCAGGGGGATGGCGTCATCAAGGTGGAGATGCACTTCCTGCCGGATGTCTACGTGCCGTGCGACGTCTGCAAGGGCAAGCGCTACAACCGCGAGACCCTGGAGGTGAAGTACAAGGGCAAGAACATCCACGAAATCCTCGAGATGACGGTGGAAGATGCTCGCGAGTTCTTCGATCCGGTGCCGGCAGTGGCGCGCAAGCTGCAGACCCTGATGGACGTGGGCCTCTCCTATATCCGTCTCGGCCAGTCTGCTACTACCTTGTCGGGCGGCGAGGCGCAGCGGGTCAAGCTGGCGCGCGAGCTCTCCAAGCGGGATACCGGTCAGACTCTATACATTCTGGATGAGCCGACCACCGGGCTGCATTTTCACGATATCCAGCAACTGCTCAAGGTGCTGCACCAGCTGCGGGATCGCGGTAACACCATCGTCATCATCGAGCACAATCTGGATGTGGTAAAAACTGCCGACTGGATCGTCGATTTGGGACCGGAGGGCGGCGCCGGTGGTGGCCGCATTCTGGTGACGGGGACGCCGGAAGAGATTTGCACCAATAAAGAGTCTCATACAGCTCGTTTTTTACGACCGCTATTGGCGCGATAAGCCGTTATAATCGAGGGGCCTTTGGCCCCTTTTTGTTATAAAAATCGGGAGCATAGGGGGAAGCTCGTCAAGTGTGGGCAGGCTTGGCATCTCAGCATCATGGTAATGGATATATCGGGTTATGGCTCAGGCTCCGCGCACGATTGATCATCAGTTAGCTTACTCCATGTTCCCCATCTGGCTGGGGGCGATCCTGCTATTGCTGGTCCTGCTGGCGTGGGCCCAGATCCCGGCTGCCAGCCGGATTGAAGAGCAGCGAATGAAGGAGCATCTGCTGCGCGTGACCAAGGCGGTGCAGGCGGATGTGGCCGCTCTGGATGCATTCAGTCGGGATTGGGGCATCTGGGATGACAGTCACCGTTTTATGGACAACAAAAGCAGGGCGTACATCGAATCCAACCTGTTCAGTGATATGCCGATGAGGGATTTTAGTCTCAACCTGATGAGCTTCATGGATCTCACCGGCTACGAAATCTGGACGCGCACCCTGCTACCCGATGCGCCGGGGATCAATCCGGACCAGTTTCCCTACTTCCTTGATGAACTGAAAAAGCAGTTAAGGGCGCGCTCGGTGGCGCAAGGGGGCATCAATCTGCACGGGATCCGTGCTTCCCAGTGGGGGCCGCTGATGTACTCGTGGCAGCCGATCAGAAACAGTGACGAGTCGGCACCATTCAACGGTTTCTTGCTGGTTGTACGTTGGCTCGACAAGGCCTATCTAGAGCAGGTATCGGAGCGTACCGCGCTGCCTCTGGCGATTTCCCACGCCAATCTGGATGTCACCGCTACCTTCAAACCACTGAAACCGCAAATAACGTATCGTCTGATCGACCTTGGGCTGACCCGGCTCAGGGGAGAGGTGCGACTGCACAACAGCGATAACCAGCCGGTGCTGACTCTGGTGATTGAGGAGGAGAGAAAGATCTTGAGTGGCGTCATGGAGGGGGCGCTCTGGACCTTTATCGGCATGCTGTTTATCAGTTTTATCTGCGTCATGATCGCCATGTACCGGCTCAACAGCATTGTGCTCACCCCGTTGCAGCAGCTGGTGTCGGCGCTGCAACGCTTTGGCGATCGGCCAGATGCCACCTTGATCCCCTATATCGACAGCAGCGCCGAGATGGCGACCCTGAGCGGCAAGTTCAAGGAGATGGCCAGCAAGGTCAGTCAGCAACACGATGATTTGTTGGAAAAATCCAGCCAGATGGAGATGGCTGCATTCACCGACCCCTTGACCCGTTGTTTCAATCGTCGCTATCTCGATGGTTGGTTGCAGGCCAACCGGGCCAAACCTTGTCTGTTATTGCTGCTGGATCTGGATCATTTCAAGCGGATCAATGACCGCCTTGGCCATGACATCGGGGATCTGGTGCTGAAACAGTTGGCGGATCTGCTGCGCAAGGTGGTGACTGGAGAGCGCGAGCCTATCATCCGGCTGGGTGGGGAGGAGTTCTTGTTGCTGCTACAAGTGGATGACGAGCAAGAGTTGGCGTTGCGGGTCGAATATCTGCGCCAGCGTGTCGCTCAGCACCGCTTTGGCAGAGAGGATGCGCCACTCTGGTTGACGGTGTCGCTGGGGTTCTGCCGCTATCCGTTGCACCCGGAGTACCCGGATTCATTCTGGAGTCACAGCTTCAAACTGGCGGACATGGCGCTGTATCAGGCCAAAGTCGGCGGGCGAAATCGGTGGTGTGGCTACGCTGGTACCCTCTCTGCGGAGGGCATGGGCCAGACTCCGGAGCAGCTTGCTGAAGGGGGGAATATCACCCTGCTGCACTCTGTCAACCCGGATTAACCCTGCCGTACCAATACCAGATAGGCCAGGGCGACAATAAAACCGAGCAGGATAAAGAGAAAGGATCCGATTCCCCACACGGCCGCGAGAAAGGCCCCCACCTTTTGCCATTTCGACTCATTTTTCATAAATAAACCATTACTTCCCAGTAACTTGTATGGCGCAAAAAATACGCTGATTTGCCCATATAAACAACAATTAATAGCCGCACTGCCGTGCAATAAGGTGTGGTTTGTTTGCTCCTTTTGGCGCTGGATGCGGGTAGTTACAACCTGTCTAAACAGGTATTTCAGCTTGTTGTCTGGGGACTCAACGAGATTGGGAGGGTGCAAAAAGATGTCACACCAATCGATTTATTTCTGTGCAACCTTTGCTCCAAATCAATAACTTTGCATTTACAAGGGCATATAGTCAGCGGGCTTACAGCATCAAATGAAAACAAAAAAAGGGATTACGTGATGAAAAAATTACTTCCTCTGATGATTGCCGCTGCAGTGACCTCTCCTTTCGCCATGGCCCATCAGGCTGGTGATATTCTGGTTCGTGGTGGTTTGGCCATCGTTTCTCCTCAGGAGAGCAGTGATGACGTGGCGGGTCACGGTGAGTTCGAGATTAACAGCAACCAACAGCTTGGCCTGACCCTCGGTTATATGATCACCGACAACTGGGGTGTTGAGTTGCTGGCTGCAACCCCATTCTCCCATCGAGTGAGTACTCGCGATCTTGGTGAGATTGCCAAGGTTAAACATCTGCCTCCAACATTGATGGCCCAGTTCTATTTTGGTGATGCCCAGAGCAAGGTTCGCCCGTATGTTGGTGTGGGTGTGAACTACACCACCTTCTTTGATGAGAAGGGGGTGGGAGCACTTGATGGTGCAAATATCAGCCTTGACGACTCTTGGGGTCTGGCAGGTCAGGTCGGTATCGATATGGCGGTTACAGATCGCTGGTTTGTAAACGGTTCAGCCTGGATCATGGATATCGATACAGATGTTAAAGTTGATGGTGTTGGCACCTTCAAAACGCATATCGACCCGATGGCCTTTATGGTGGGTGTTGGCTACCGCTTCTAATGATTCTGATTGCGGTTCTGAACGGACCGCGGAAGATAGCAAAGTACGTCTCTTTCAGCCCGGCTTGTGCCGGGCTTTTTTCGTATGGCTGATTTTGTCTGTACTGTGATCCAACCCGATACAAATCAATTAAATACCTGCCGCTTGATTTCAGTTATTCGCCACCCCTGCCGATAGTGACTATGTTCACTTTACCTTCCCCCCAATGAGTGAGGATGTCTCCATGGGCTTATCTATCGTGCAGCGGATCATCGCCGGATTCGTGTTGATGCTGCTGTTGCTGATCCTGCTTGGTGTGATCAGTACCTTTAAAATCAAGGGTATAAATGACGGCCTCTCTGCCGTATCTGATCGGGCAACCCCGCTGGTAGTTGCTGTCGCAGGTCTCAAGGGGGCACTGCAGGATAGTAACCGCTGGGTGCTGGTCTACCGCACCAGTGAAGATGCCGCCCAGTTGCCGCAGCTGGCCAATCAGTTCAAGGAGCAGCAGAACCGCTTCGCCCAGCTGAGTCAGGAGATGGGTAAATTTACCGACGTAGCGGATGCTCGTGCCCGCTTCCAGCAGGTCGAGAGTGCTACCACCCAATTTTATGGCTTGGCGGATCAGGTGTTGGCCCAGCATCGGCAGTGGGTCAGTGCACTGGAGCAGCGCCACAAGTTGGAGATGGAATTTATCCGCCTTGAGGATACCTACCAGTGGGCGGCGGATTTGCTGCTGCAACAGACCGCCAGCAAGCGCTCCATGCGCAACAAGGCGGAGCTTATTACCTCGGGTATCGCCCGCGACCTGAAGAATATCCGCCGTGCCGATGCCAAAACCGACCTGAACGAGCTGGAAAAGGTGTTGAGCAAGGACATCGAGATGGCCCGCAAGCGGTTGGAGCGGGTGCTGGTGCCCGATGATGTGAAAGCGCGGTTTGTCTCCAATCTCGATCGGATGCAGGAGCTGGCACTTGGCGCTCAGGGCTTGCTGGCAACCATGCGTCAGGCTCAGCAACTGGCGCTGTCGCTGGCCACGCAAAATCAGCAGCTGGATGCCAGTCTGGTCAACAGCCTCAATTTGCTTGATGAGATGGGCAAGTCCGCCGGTGCCATCGCCAGTGATAGCCGGATTAACGCCGATGCGGCGGTCAGCAGTGCCAGCTTCTGGATCCTGGTGGTTGCCGCTATGTCGGCCGCTGCGGCGCTGGTGATCGGTTATACCACGGCGCGCAGCATTCAGCGCCCGTTGCAGATGATCAACAAGGAGCTCGATTACATGGCGGCCGGCGACATGACACGCCGCATCAACTACCGCAGCAGTTGCGAATTTGGCAGCCTCTCTCGCTCCATCGATACGCTGGCGGGCAAGACCGGCGAGCTGCTCTCTCAAATCAATGCAGGCTCCCGCCATCTGGTGGATGAAGCGAGCCGCGCCGCCGAGATCAGCGAACGGGCCATGTCCCGGGTACAGGAGCAGAAGAGCCAGACCGATCAGGTGGCCGCCGCCATTACCGAGCTGGAAGTGAGCGCCACCGAGGTGGCCCGCTCTACCGATGGCACCAAGCGGGAAGTAGATCTGGCCGATGAAGAGGCGCGCAATGGTCGCCAAAAAGTGGCCACCACTCGCCGGATCACCGAGCAGCTGGCTGGCGCCATGGAAGAGGCGGTCGGGATCACCTACAAACTTGGGGAATTCAGCAACAACATCGGCAGCATTCTCGATGTGATCCGCAGTATTGCCGAGCAGACCAACCTGCTGGCCTTGAACGCCGCCATCGAAGCGGCTCGTGCTGGCGATGCCGGTCGCGGTTTTGCGGTGGTGGCCGATGAGGTACGGGCGCTAGCAAATCGCACCCAGACTTCGACCGAAGAGATCCAGGGGATGATTGAGAACCTGCAAAGCTCCAGCAAGCATGTGGTTGAAGTGATGGGGCGTAGCCAGGAGCAGACCCAGAGCTGTGTCGAGCAGACCCGCGAGATGGATGTGGCGCTGCAATCCATTGCCGATCGGATGGGGGCCATCAAGTCGATGGCGGATCAGGTGGCCCATGCTGCTCAGGAGCAGATCTCCGTCAGTCAGGGGGTTGCTCGTCATATCGCCGGTATTGCCGATGTGGCATACGAGACCGAGCGGGAGGCGCGCGAATCCGCCAGCAGCAGCGAAGTGCTGGCCGACCTGGTCGCCAAACAGCAGCAATTGATCGCACATTTCAAGGTCTAGGAGGGCTTATGTCTAAAAAGTGGATTGGAGCCCTGAGTCTCCTGTTGTGTGGCCAGCTGATGGCCAGCGAGCTGGTGATTGAAAGCTGGCGAACCGATGACAAGGCGTTGTGGGAGCAGAAGATTATCCCGGCGTTTGAAGCGGCTCATCCCGGCATCAAGGTGAGTTTTCATCCAGTGCAAAACGTCAACTACATGCCCACTCTGTGGGAGAGCCTGAAAGGCGGTAAGGCGGGGGATCTTATTACCTGTCGTCCGTTTGATGACTCGCTCGCCCTGTTCAAGGCGGGCCATCTGGCCGAGCTGACCGAAATGGCAGGGATGGAGAACTTCCCGAGTTTTGCCCAGTCACCGTGGCAGACTGACTCCGGAGCCCAGACCTTCTGCGTCCCCATGGCCTCGGTGATCCATGGCTTCTTCTATAACAAGAAGATCTTCAGTGAGTTGGGACTCACCTTGCCGCAAACCCGCGATCAGTTCTTCGCCGTGCTGGACAAGATCAAGGCCGACGGTCGCTATGTGCCGCTGGCCATGAGTGGTTCCGAGAGCTGGGTTGCCTCCGAACTGGGGTTCCAGAACATTGGCCCCAACTACTGGAAGGGGGAGGACGGCCGTCTGGCACTGATCGGCGGGCAGGAGCGGCTGGACAACCCGCAATATGTGAAGGTGTTCGACGAGCTGGCCCGCTGGCGTTCCTACCTCGGTGAAGGTGGCGAGAGCCGCGATTATGCGACCAGTAACGAGCTGTTCACTTCGGGCAAGGCCGCCTTCTACGTGGCGGGCTCCTGGGAGATTGCCCCCTTCACCGGCAAGGTCGATTTTGGCGTCATGCGTCCGCCGGTGGCCAAACAGGGTGATGGCTGTTTCTTTACCGACCACACCGATATCGGTATGGGGATGAATCCGGCCAGCAAGAACAAAGAGGGTGCAATGGCCTTCCTGCAATGGCTGACGACGCCGCAATTTGCCGAGCTCTATACCAACTCGCTGCCGGGATTCTTCTCCCTCTCCAACCACTTTTTCGATGTCACCAATCCGGCGGCCAAAGAGATGATGGAGTGGCGCGATCAGTGTGACTCGACCATTCGGGTGGCGACCCAGATCCTCTCCCGTGGTACGCCCAAGTTGGGGGATGAACTGGCAGAGGTGAGTCAGGCTGTGCTGCTTGGCAAGATGGAGCCCAAGGCTGCCGCGGATCGACTGGAAGGTGGCTTGAAGGGTTGGTATGCCCCTCATCAGGGCAATAAGGCCAAGAGCGCGGATTGTCAGTGTGATGCGGTTGCCCCTGCTCCTGTTTCGGCGCCGACGACTGAGGTGTCCGCAGCTCCCGCGACCAGTGAAACATCGGCCGTGGTGTCACCGGCTGTGACTCCCGCAGAACCCGCATCAGCGGCCGCTGCCCCATTACCGGCGCCGTCGGATGAGGTGGAGCAGGCGCTCTCCAACGAGCTGGAGGCGCCACAGCAGCCACAGCAATAGGTCATCGGCATCAATAAAAACGGGAGGTATCAGCCTCCCGTTTTTTTTATGGCTCGTGGCCAGTATGTATCGCTTTATTGTGCTTCGTGGGGCCAGCGGCAGAGGCTGCCGATGCGGGCAACCGGGGCAAACCCCAGAGAGCGGTAAATGCGCTGGGCATGGTAATGCTCGTCAGCCACTATGATTAGCTGCTTGGCGCGGGATAATCCTGCGCGAGCCACTTGACTCAGCAGCTGGCGGCATAACCCCTGGTTGCGCCACGCATGGTGCGTGCGTACCAACTGGAAGCGCCCAAGTGTGCCGCAGAAGAAGAGGCCACAGCTGGCGACCAGTTGTCCCTCTTTCCAGATCCCCCACCAGTCCCCGAGACCATCGGCAATCATGGCCTGATAGAGCGCCTGGCGGGATCGCAGATAGGGGAGATAGCTCTGTTCCGAGTGTCCCTCATCCCGCTCATGGAGTTCGAAGTCGAGCCACTCAGGCCAATCAGCAGTGGTGAAAGTACGCGCCTTAACCTTGTTCATGTCGTCGTGAGGGGGTGGGCAGCTCTGCTCATCCAGCGCCAGCACCACGCACTCCATATATTGGTATCCCGTTGCGACAAAACCGGCGATCCGGCTGTTTTGCCCGGCTGCTAGTGGCCATTGGAAGGTGCGGTGGCGCACTCGAGGATCCTGGCCGATCAGCTGATCAAATGTGGCTTCCAGCCAGCCTTTGTCATGGTCGCTGGGCGGGGTGGGGAGTAGCAGGTAGTTGCCGAAGTAGTAGTCGGGAGCATCCGGCGTGCGAACCGCCCAAAACTGCTCATGCTGGATGACCTCGCCCTGGTAGCGATCAAACAGCAAGTCGGTGGCAAAGCCGGGGTGGGTATCCATGATGGTGCTCCTGCAAAGACTCATTCTGTTATCGGCAGGAGTGGGAAATAGATGAAAAGGGGCCGGAGAAACCTCCGGCCAAACAATCACACGCAGATTCAGAACGTCCAGGACGATCTGCCCCCATCATAACTCGACTGGGGCGATTTTGGGATGGGCACTTTTCGGTTACGTACCGTTAATTTTGTAAATATGAAGTTCGTCAGATCGGATGTGAGGTAAATCCCTGTTGACTTTGTGTCGTTTTGCTCATAAATATAAAGACGTTTAGACGTCCAAACATCCGTTTTGACGTAGGCAGATGGATTGCAGGACAGGGAGAAGAGCAGATGGGATTTCACAGTGCACGTCAGGTTGAGGCGCTCAACCAGAGCTTGGCAGATTTGAATGGCGATATATCGGTCAGTTTCGAGTTTTTTCCGCCCAATAGTGAAGGGATGGAAAATACCCTCTGGCAGTCCATCGAACGGCTGAAAGTGCTGGAACCCAAGTTCGTCTCCGTCACCTATGGCGCCAACTCCGGCACCCGTGATCGCACCCACAAGGTGATCAAGGACATCAAGGAGCGGACCGGCCTGATTGCGGCGCCTCACCTGACCTGTATCGATGCCAGCCGCGACGAATTGCGCACCATCGCCCGCGATTACTGGAACAGCGGTATTCGTCACATCGTGGCTCTGCGCGGTGATTTGCCGCAGGGGTTGGAGAAGCCGGATATGTATGCCACCGATCTGGTTGCCCTGCTCAAGTCAGAGGCGGACTTCGATATCTCGGTTGCCGCCTATCCGGAAGGTCACCCGGAGGCCAAGAGTGCGCAATCCGACCTGCTCAACCTCAAGCGCAAGATCGATGCCGGTGCCAACCGTGCCATCACCCAATTCTTCTTCGATGTGGAAACGTATTTGCGCTTCCGGGATCGCTGCGCCGCCATCGGCATCGATGCCGAAATCGTGCCGGGGATCCTGCCGGTCTCCAACTACCAGACCCTGGCCAAGTTTGCCGGTTTTACCAACGTGAAGATCCCGCGCTGGATGCATCAGCGTTTCGAGGGACTGGATAACGATCAGATGACCCGTAATCTGGTGGGGGCGAGTATCGCCATTGATCAGGTGCGCGTGCTGAGTCAGGAAGGGGTGAAGGATTTCCACTTCTATACCCTGAACCGCTCCGAGCTGACTTATGCCATCTGCCATACTCTGGGGGTTCGTCCCAAGGGTTGACCGGTGGTCACCGCGATAAAAGCAAAAAGCCAATGAGTTGCTCATTGGCTTTTTCGTTATGGCCGATTATCAAGGTCTGGTCGGGGCGATCTCTTTTGGCTCAAGATCGATAACCGCATTACCTGCAGCCCCCGGATACTGGCGATAGACCTGATCCTGTTCCAGTGTGTAGAAGGTATCCAGATAGTCGTCGTTGTTGGTCATCCATGAGTCGGGCAGTGCCTTGACGATGCGACCGCCGAGATCGAGGAAGGGCAGGGCTTCCGGCACGCCACCCGCGGTAAAGCCGAGTTTGAGAGCTTCAATCAGCAGGGCGCTCAGCTCCTTGTAGTTGACGTTGTCATCCTGCTCCATCATCACCACATCGACGGCACCCCAGCGATAGCGATCCCAGTAAACCAGGATCTGGTTGGGGGTGTAGTCTGTGTTGTCATAGTCGAGGTAGGGCATGTCGACAATATCGACCACAGGCTCATCCCGGCTGGGATTGACCCCTGCGACCACCGCATACACTTCGGCTGCGCCGAGCAGCCAGGGCTCCTGATCATCCTTCAATCTGATCTTTTTCAGGATACTGGTCTTGAGTGGCGCCGTGCTGGCCGCCACTTGTGGAGCGCTTTGCAGATCCGCATCGGCCAGCGCCTTGCGCATCACCTTCAAGCCTGCGTTTTTGGCTTTGACGGGATCGGCTTCGACTACCAGAACCGGCCGGGCCGGTGCCTTGTCCACATCCAGATAGACGGGATTGCCAGCGCTATCGAACGCTTCAATGGCGCTCCAGCTCTTCTCATCCCCACTAGGAACATAGGCGACCAGCGGTTCGACCCCCTGTTGCAGTGCTGCGGCCTGATCGGTGTTGGCCAGTCGCAACTGCATCAGTTGCTTGACCTCGCCATCCAGTCCTTGCCGGCTGATGGCCGCCTGGTTGGCATCGGTCGCCTGCCGCTTAAGGCGCGGGCTGGCCTTCTGCAGCAGGTTGGGAAGCGGGCTCTGGTATTGCTGATTGCTCAGTAGGGGCAGCAGGTTTTTCTGCTGAAGTGCGAGCTGGCGAGCCAGCTCTCGATCCGTATCGGCAGCCTGGACGCTCGTGGCACCCAGTATGGCCAGTAGTAACAAGACAGCCTGATTTTTCATTTTTATTCTCCGTTGCATGGAACCTGACAGGGCACCATGTCCGGGAAGATTGGTGCCCTGGCACCACTAGAAGGAAATTAGTTTCACTTGTGAATCATTTTATCTGGATAGTGTGCAGAGGTTCACGGTTTGAGGTTCAATTGATTCCTTTGTCGATATGATTGGAACTGATAGATAGCCAGACCAATCAGCAGACCCCAGCAGGCTGCCGCGATGCCGAGCAGGCTGATCCCGGACGCGGTAATGATAAAAGTGAGCAGCGCAGCTTCTCGCGCTTCATCCTGTTGCAAGGCAGAGTGCAGGCTGCTGCCGATGGTACCTAGCAGGGCCAATCCGGCGACGCAGGTGACAAGGGCTGCCGGAAAGGCGCTAAACAGGGCCGCGACGGTTGCGCCGAAGCAGCCGGTCACAAGATAAAAGCAACCCGCCCAAACCGCAGCAGGCCAGCGGCGCTTGGTATCCGGGTCGACCTCTTTGCCCATGCAAATGGCGGCAGTGATGGCGGCCAGATTGAAGGCATAACCGCCAAAAGGGGCGAGCAGCAGGCCAGTCAGGCCAGTCCAGCTGATCAGCGAGGAGGTGGCAGGCTGATAGCCATGGGCTCGCAAGATGGCAATCCCCGGCATGTTTTGCGATGTCATGGTGACAATGAACAACGGCAGCGCGATACCAAACAGAGCATCAAGGGAGAAGGCTGGCCATGTCCAGACCGGGCTGGCGAGTTGCCAGTGAAGGGTGCCCATTTGCAAATCCCCCCGCACGCTGCAGATCAGCATCCCCACTCCCAGTACCAACACCATGGTATAGCGGGGCCAGAGATGACGACCCAGCAGGAAGGCCAGCAGCAGGGTGCCAAGCAGCAAGGGATCTTGCGGGGCGACCTTGAACAGATCCAATCCGAATCTGAGCAGCACGCCAGCGAGCATGGCGGCGGCCAGTGGAGCCGGGATATGTTTCATCAAACGGTTGAACCAGCCGCTAATGCCACACAGAGTGATCAGCAGGGACGAGATCACAAAGGCGCTGATGGCTTCCGCCAGAGTGAAGTTGCCCAGCGTGGTGATCAGCAGTGCCGCGCCCGGTGTGGACCAGGCGGTTAGTATGGGTAT
>NZ_JBQBCZ010000009.1:60000-65043 GCF_051920345.1 Aeromonas sp. 102P
GATAGCCCCGTACACGAAAACAACCTTGATGTGAAATCGAGTAGGGCGGGACACGTGACATCCTGTCTGAATATGGGGGGACCATCCTCCAAGGCTAAATACTCCTGACTGACCGATAGTGAACCAGTACCGTGAGGGAAAGGCGAAAAGAACCCCTGTGAGGGGAGTGAAATAGAACCTGAAACCGTGTACGTACAAGCAGTGGGAGCCCTTCGGGGTGACTGCGTACCTTTTGTATAATGGGTCAGCGACTTACATTTTGTAGCGAGGTTAACCGTATAGGGGAGCCGTAGGGAAACCGAGTCTTAACTGGGCGTCTAGTTGCAAGGTGTAGACCCGAAACCGGGTGATTTAGCCATGGGCAGGTTGAAGGTTGAGTAACATCAACTGGAGGACCGAACCCACTAACGTTGCAAAGTTAGGGGATGACCTGTGGCTGGGGGTGAAAGGCCAATCAAACTCGGAGATAGCTGGTTCTCCCCGAAAGCTATTTAGGTAGCGCCTCGGACGAATACTACTGGGGGTAGAGCACTGTTTGGGCTAGGGGGTCATCCCGACTTACCAACCCCATGCAAACTCCGAATACCAGTAAGTACTATCCGGGAGACACACGGCGGGTGCTAACGTCCGTCGTGAAGAGGGAAACAACCCAGACCGCCGGCTAAGGTCCCAAAGTTCTGGTTAAGTGGGAAACGATGTGGGAAGGCTCAGACAGCTAGGATGTTGGCTTAGAAGCAGCCATCATTTAAAGAAAGCGTAATAGCTCACTAGTCGAGTCGGCCTGCGCGTAAGATGTAACGGGGCTCAAACTAGGCACCGAAGCCGCGGATTTGCACTTAGTGCAAGTGGTAGGGGAGCGTTCTGTAAGTCTGCGAAGGTGTATCGAGAGGTATGCTGGAGATATCAGAAGTGCGAATGCTGACGTAAGTAACGATAAAGGGGGTGAAAAGCCTCCTCGCCGGAAGACCAAGGGTTCCTGTCCAACGTTAATCGGGGCAGGGTGAGTCGACCCCTAAGGCGAGGCCGAAAGGCGTAGTCGATGGGAAGCAGGTTAATATTCCTGCACGACTTGTAATTGCGATGGGGGGACGGAGAAGGCTAGGTGGGCCAGGCGACGGTTGTCCTGGTGAAAGTGCGTAGGTGGTATCGGTAGGCAAATCCGCTGATACAACACTGAGACACGAGACGAACACACTACGGTGTGGAAGCCATTGATGCCCTGCTTCCAGGAAAAGCCTCTAAGCTTCAGATTACAAGTCATCGTACCCCAAACCGACACAGGTGGTCGGGTAGAGAATACCAAGGCGCTTGAGAGAACTCGGGTGAAGGAACTAGGCAAAATAGAACCGTAACTTCGGGAGAAGGTTCGCTCTTGATGGTGAAGTCCCTTGCGGATGGAGCTGTCGGGAGTCGCAGTGACCAGATGGCTGGGACTGTTTATCAAAAACACAGCACTCTGCAAACACGAAAGTGGACGTATAGGGTGTGACACCTGCCCGGTGCCGGAAGGTTAATTGATGGGGTTAGCGCAAGCGAAGCTCTTGATCGAAGCCCCGGTAAACGGCGGCCGTAACTATAACGGTCCTAAGGTAGCGAAATTCCTTGTCGGGTAAGTTCCGACCTGCACGAATGGTGTAACCATGGCCATGCTGTCTCCACCCGAGACTCAGTGAAATCGAATTCGCCGTGAAGATGCGGTGTACCCGCGGCTAGACGGAAAGACCCCGTGAACCTTTACTACAGCTTGGCACTGAACATTGAACCTACATGTGTAGGATAGGTGGGAGGCTTTGAAGGCGTGACGCCAGTTGCGCTGGAGCCGTCCTTGAAATACCACCCTTGTATGTTTGATGTTCTAACGCAGGGCCCTGAATCGGGCTCGCGGACAGTGCCTGGTGGGTAGTTTGACTGGGGCGGTCTCCTCCCAAAGAGTAACGGAGGAGCACGAAGGTTGGCTAATCCTGGTCGGACATCAGGAGGTTAGTGCAATGGCATAAGCCAGCTTAACTGCGAGACGGACAGGTCGAGCAGGTACGAAAGTAGGTCATAGTGATCCGGTGGTTCTGAATGGAAGGGCCATCGCTCAACGGATAAAAGGTACTCCGGGGATAACAGGCTGATACCGCCCAAGAGTT
Organism: Aeromonas sp. 102P; assembly: GCF_051920345.1. Classification (NCBI taxonomy): domain Bacteria; kingdom Pseudomonadati; phylum Pseudomonadota; class Gammaproteobacteria; order Aeromonadales; family Aeromonadaceae; genus Aeromonas; species Aeromonas sp. 102P. The sequence continues at coordinate 62,136 of NZ_JBQBCZ010000009.1, forward strand.
CATATCGACGGCGGTGTTTGGCACCTCGATGTCGGCTCATCACATCCTGGGGCTGAAGTCGGTCCCAAGGGTATGGCTGTTCGCCATTTAAAGTGGTACGCGAGCTGGGTTCAGAACGTCGTGAGACAGTTCGGTCCCTATCTGCCGTGGGCGTTGGATGATTGAAGGGAGTTGCTCCTAGTACGAGAGGACCGGAGTGAACGAACCTCTGGTGTTCGGGTTGTCACGCCAGTGGCACTGCCCGGTAGCTAAGTTCGGAATCGATAACCGCTGAAAGCATCTAAGCGGGAAGCGAGCCCTGAGATGAGTCATCCCTGACCCCTTGAGGGTCCTAAAGGGCCGTTGGAGACCACAACGTTGATAGGTGGGGTGTGTAAGCGCGGCGACGTGTTGAGCTAACCCATACTAATTACCCGTGAGGCTTAACCATACAACACCCAAGAAGTGTTCTAAGGCTTGTAGCAAATCGAAGAACTACTAATTCAGTGATAGTGACAAGCCAAGCGCAACATCACTACTCACGTCAGCTTTCTCAGATTGAAGATTTTGCCTGGCGGCCATAGCGCCGTGGAACCACCTGATCCCATGCCGAACTCAGAAGTGAAACGCGGTAGCGCCGATGGTAGTGTGGCATTCGCCATGCGAGAGTAGGACACTGCCAGGCACCCAATACAAGAAACCCCGCTCATCGAGCGGGGTTTTTTATTGCCTGCAATTTATTGAATCGTCTGATATTTGACCTGACTTATTCCTTTCTTCTGTTTTTATTGTTACTCGCTGTTGTCTTTCTGTTCAACGAATAGCCTGATGTTACGCTTTTACTCTTTCTTCATGTAAAGCCATTGCTCTGTATGGCAGGGCTGGCATCGCCATAACCCGTGAATCCCATGATCGCCTATACGTCATGCTCTCTAGCTTGGGGTCTAGGCTTCCTGAGTTAGCCGTCCCCTCTTTTTAAGCCGCGGCTCCATAGTCCCTGCTTTTCTATGACTGTGTTAACCGGCCCTGACTGTATTCCGAAGAGGGGTTATTGGCGGTACCAACATGCTGGAGCCGTGGTCGCTGCGTTGGGTCGTTGTTGTTTGGGGCAATAAGGAAATGGGAAGGGATGCTCGCAGGAACGCAGAGGTTAGATGTTGATAGGTGATCTTGTGGCAGCTGTTGAGCCCGCAGGTGAGAAGATCAAAAAAGGAGTTGAAGAAGACTAATGTGTTGAGATCTATGAGGAGTGGCAAATTGCAGGCAAACAAAAAGCCCACGCAACATGGTTGCATAGGCTCGGTATAAATGGCGGAGGAGGTGCCCGCCGCAACAAAGTCCAATCAACTCCACACCAATCCAATAAACCATTTATTATCAGCAAATTAGAGACAAACACTGTCCAGTCCATCCCAATCACATATTACCACTGCGCATGCCTGGTGGCATACTGTGTGGCATATTCAATTCTCAAGGAGGTTACCTGATGGCGATCCTCACCGATACCAAAGCTCGTAGCATCAAGCCGAAAGATAAACCCCTTGCTCACGGTGGGGTTACAGGCTTGACGCTACACCCTTCTACCGTCAAAGGTAGAGGTAAGTGGGTATTCCGCTATGTCAGCCCACTGACGAAGAAACGGCGTAATGCTGGCCTCGGGACTTACCCCGAGCTCTCCATCGCCGACGCAGCTCGAGACGCACAGGCAATGCGGGAACAGCTGGCGAATAATTTGGATCCGCTAGAGGTCCGGCGGCAGGAGCAGAACAAGCCGAAGATCCCGACCTTGGAAGCATCTGCCAGACTGGTTTACGAAAGCTTGTTACCAGGCTGGAAGAACCCCAAACACGGTAAACAATGGATTACCACATTGGAGCAATATGCCTTTCCTACAATTGGCTCTATCTCCATTGATACCATCACCCCAGCCCATATCGCTTCCGTTTTGCAACCGATATGGCTGACGATCCCGGAAACAGCAAGCCGTGTTAAGCAGCGGCTACACGCCGTTATGGCTTGGGCATGGGCTCATGGCTATACCTCTGCAAACCCTGTGGATGTGGTGAACCATTTACTACCGGCTCAGCCAAGCAAGTCAGTGCGAGTAGAGCATCAGCCTGCGATGCCCTGGCGTGATATCCCTGCATTTGTGCAAAAACACCTGAGAACAGCGCAACAATACGATGTAACCCGCTCAATGCTGGAGTACTTGATCCTGACAGCATGCCGCTCAGGTGAAGTCAGAGCCATGACGTGGTCAGAAGTAGACTTGGAAGCGAAGATCTGGACCCTACCAGCCGAGCGTATGAAAGCCAAGCAACAACATCGTGTTCCGTTATCTCTTCGTGCCGTCGAAATCCTGAAGGGGTTAAGGGGATTACATGACGAGTTGGTATTCCCTTCTCCCAGAGACCAGGTACCACTCTCAGACACAGTGCTGACGATGTTTCTGAGAAGAGCAAAAGCTGCGAGCTGTACTCCTAGCCGAATGGCAACTGCTCATGGCTTTCGTTCCAGCTTTCGAGACTGGTGCAGCGAGCAGGGCTATGCGCGGGAGCTCGCTGAACGAGCGTTAGCTCATACAGTTCAGAACAAGGTCGAAGCTGCATACCACCGTACTGACTTGCTGGATCAACGTCGGCCCATGATGGATGCCTGGGCTAAATTTGTGACTGATAATTTACCAACCGCATAGAGGAAAGCGGCCATTTGGCCGCTTTCCTCTATGTTCTTTTTTTAGCTTTTCGTGACTGTTGATGTCATTTTGCCAAATCAGTGCTCCGACACCTTCTGGCCTGCTTTACTTCCGGCTTGTTCATTACCGCTTCCAGCTCGTCATGGGCCTTCACTGCTTCCGGCATCCCTCCTGTGGCAGCCAGTGAGAGCCAGGCATAGGTATGCACTCGGGTTACACGTACCAGTGGCCGCT
>NZ_JBQBCZ010000010.1:0-55000 GCF_051920345.1 Aeromonas sp. 102P
CTGTGATGCCGATGGAGCTCACCACCGGCAAGAAGCCCTGACCGAGGATGCCTGCTACCAGTGCCGGGTTGCCCGGTTTGCACTCGCCGACCGCGCCGAGATCCGGGTCGAGCTGGGTCACCTGACACAGGCCGCCATCTGCCAGACAGAGCCCCACCGCCGGAATGCCGGTGGCGATCGCCTTGGCCATCATCTGCTTGTTGGCTGTGCCCGCCAGCGCCCCGGCAATAAAGGGGATCTGCTCGAACGGGGTCACCCGCAAGCCATTCTTCTTGGTGGAGGTGAGACCCAGCCCCTTGAGCAGGTCATCCACCAGACAGCCACCGCCGTGCACCAGCACCAGCGGACGGTGCTGATCGTCGAGAAAGGTTTTGAGGGTGGCGAACAGGGCGGTCAGCGCCTCGTCGTTCTCGATAAGGGCACCGCCCAGCTTGATTACCAGAGTCTGCTTGTTCATCGTTGCAATCCTTCCTTGAGTCCTTAAATCAGGCCGGTGGCCGGTTCAAATCCGAATTTGATATTTATGCACTGCATGGCCTGGGAGGCGGCGCCCTTGAGCAGGTTGTCGATGGCGGATACCACCACCAGCATGTTGCCCTGCTGTTGCCAGGCGATATCGCAGTAAGGGGTGTTTGCCACACCGCGAATAGAGGGCATCTGGCCGGTGAGGCGCACCAGCGGCTTGCCTTCGTAAGCCTTGAGGAAGGCCTGATCCACCTGGGTCGGCGTCACGCCGTCCGCCAGCTGCACATAGATGGTGGCCAGAATGCCGCGCACATAGTTGCCAAGGTGGGGCTGGAACAGCACCTCCTTGCCGAGGTGGTGGCTGATCTCCGGCTGGTGTCTGTGGTTGAAGGTGCCGTAAGGGTTGAGGCTCACTTCGCAGAAGCTGGTGTTGATGGCCGCTTTGCGACCGGCGCCGGAAACCCCGGAGACGGCGTTGATGATGGGCTGCCACCCCTTGGCAATCAGGCCATCCTGCTGCAGCGGCTTGAGGGCGCACAGCGATGCTGTCGGGTAGCAACCGGGTACGGCTACCAGCTGGGCGCTGGCGATGGCATCGGCATTCCACTCGGCCAGACCGTAGGCGGCCTGATCCAGCCACTGTTCGCTGTCGTGGGTGAATCCGTAGAAGCTGTCGTAAAAGCCCTGATCCTTGACCCGGAAGGCGCCGGAGAGATCGAACACCGGCAGCCCCTTGGCGAGAAACTTGGGTGCGAGCTCGGCGCTCACCTCGTGGGCGGTGGCCAGCAGCACCAGATCGGCCTGGGTCAGGATCCGGGTCATGCCGTCGTCGTCCAGCGGCAGCAGCGGCTGATCGAGGGCACCGACCCACTGGGGATGCAGGGAAGAGAAGCGCTTGTGGGCATCCTGACTGCCGGCCGAGACATAGAGGCCGAACAGTTTGAGTTGTGGATGATTCTGTACCAGTGCGGCCAGTTCGGCTCCCGCGTAGCCACTGGCACCGACGATAACGGTGTTAAGCATGTTGAATATTCCAAGTCAGAGTTCGAGATTCACAGCATGACGCTGCAGTGCACAAGGGTGTTCGATCGCCCCTTTGCACAAGTGCGGAGGGGCAATTCAGGCGGGTGTGTGTCGTCGGTTATAGATCAGGTGACAGAACATTAACTTTCCCTTACAACTAGAAGCCTTTGTTGATGAGCCAGATATTCAGGTAAAATTACAGAATATTCATGCACTCACTTTGCATTTGTATTTTCTAACAGAAACATTCCGGGGACGCAAGGAGGAGCTGATGGCCAATCTGGATTTTTTTTCACTCTACAAGAATATTATTGCGATTCCCTCTATCAGCAGCACGGATCCCAAGTGGGATCAGAGCAACGAGGCGGTGATCCGGCTGCTGGCTGACTGCTTCGGTCAACTCGGTTTTCAGTGCGAGGTGACGGCGCTTCCTGATCTGCCGGGCAAATTCAATCTGGTGGCGACGATCGGTCAGGGAGAGGGCGGTCTGCTGCTGGCGGGCCACACCGATACGGTGCCGTTCGATGAGGGGAGCTGGAGCAAGGATCCCTTCAAGGTGACCGAAGAGGGCAACCGTCTCTATGGCCTCGGCACCATCGACATGAAGGGCTTCTTCGCCTTTATCGTCGAGGCGCTCAAAGAGATTGAACTCACCAAGCTCAACAAGCCGCTGCGTATTCTCGCTACCGCCGATGAAGAGACCACCATGGCGGGGGCCCGCGCCATCGCCGCGGCGGCCGAGCTGAAACCCGACTACGCCGTGATTGGCGAGCCGACCGGACTGGTGCCGGTGGTGGCCCACAAGGGGCATATGTCGGAGGCGATCCGCATTACCGGCAAGAGCGGTCACAGCTCGGATCCCGCCAACGGCGTCAACGCCATGGAGATCATGCACAAGGCGATGGGGCAGGTGCTGCGCTTGCAGCAGGATCTGAAAGATCGTTACGCCGACCACCGCTTTGCCGTGCCGCAGCCGACCCTGAACCTGGGTTACATTCAGGGGGGCGACAGCCCGAACCGCATCTGCGGCTGCTGCGAGCTGCATATCGACCTGCGACCCACCCCGCAGGTGGGGCCAGACGAGTTGATGGGGATGCTCAAAGAGGCGCTGTCGCCCATCGAGATCCACCAGCCCGGCTGCCTGCATCTGCAACACCTGCACGAGCCGATCCCCGCCTACGCCTGCGCCGATGACTCTGTGCTGGTACGCGAAGCGGAGAAGGCGAGCGGTCGCGCCGCCGAGTCGGTCAACTACTGCACCGAGGCGCCGTTTATCCAGCAGCTTGGCTGCGAGACCATAGTGATGGGCCCCGGTCATATCACCCAGGCGCACCAGCCGGATGAGTATCTCGACCTCTCCTTCGTCAAGCCGACCACCTCGGTGTTGCAGCACCTGATCAGACGTTTTTGCCTGTAGCGGCGGCGGTGAAAGGGGCGTAAAAACTGTAAGTAAGTTACATAACAAGCCGGTTGTGGAGTGGTGATGGAAATACATGTTCTGAATCGGCCTGTTATTTGACCTTGCGCAGACAATCTGGGTAGATTGTCACCCTAAGATGACGGAGCATATGTTGTAATCGCACAACAATAAGTGAGGTCGTCTAGCACCCCGGATGGGTGTCAGGCACCAACAAGATAAGGATGTGGAATGAACGAAAAGTACGCCGCACTACGCGCCAACGTAGGTATGCTGGGTCAGCTGCTGGGTAAATCCATCAAGGATCATCAGGGTCAGGCCTTTCTCGACAAGATCGAAACCATTCGCCAATTGGCCAAGTCCTCCCGCAAGGGCAATGAATCAGACCGGGAACGTCTGCTCGATACCCTGCGCACCCTGAGCGATGATGAACTGCTGCCGGTGGCCCGCGCCTTCAGCCAGTTCCTCAATCTGGCCAACGTGGCGGAACAGTTCCACACCATCTCCCGTCGCTGCGAAGAGCAGGTCTGCACCCCGGATCCGCTGGAGCAGATGTTCGACAAGCTGAAAGCCTCCAACCTGTCGCAAGAGGCCATCATTCAGGCCGTGCGCGAGCTGGATATCGATCTGGTGCTGACCGCTCACCCCACCGAGGTGACCCGTCGCACCCTGATCCACAAGCACGTACAGCTCAACGACTGCCTCGAGGCGCTGGAGCTTTCCGACCTGCTGCCCCGCGAGCGGGACAAGATCCTCAATCGCATCGAGCAGCTCATCAATCAGGCGTGGCACACCAACGAGATCCGCGAACAGCGCCCGACTCCGGTCGACGAGGCCAAGTGGGGCTTCGCCGTGGTGGAGAACAGCCTGTGGCCCGCCATTCCCGAATTCATGCGCAATCTGGACGAGCGTCTGCAACACCATCTGGGTGTGCGGCTGCCGCTGGATGCCGCGCCGGTCAAGTTCACCTCCTGGATGGGCGGTGACCGCGACGGCAACCCCTTCGTCACCGCCAAGGTGACTGCCGAAGTGCTGGAGCTGGGCCGCTGGATGGCGGTGAGTCTGTTCTACAAAGACATCAAGGAGCTTACCTCCGAGCTCTCCATGTCCGACTGCACCGACGACGTGCGTGCTCGCGTTGGCGATCACCCCGAGCCCTACCGTGCGCTGGTGCGCGAGCTGCGTGAAGCGCTGCGCGAAACCAAGGAGCACCTCACCGCCAAGGTGCAGGGCCAGGTGAGCGAGAGCCAGGATCTGGTCAAGACCACCGCTCAGCTGCGCGAGCCGCTGGAGCTCTGCTACCACTCATTGCATGCCTGCGGCATGGGCAACATCGCCGACGGCATGCTGCTGGACGTGCTGCGCAAGGTCGCCTGTTTCGGCATCCATCTGGTCAAGCTCGATATCCGTCAGGATGGCGAGCGTCACGGGCTGGTCTTCTCCGAGCTGACCCGCTATCTGGGTCTGGGTGACTACGCCGAGTGGAGCGAAGATGACAAGCAGGCCTTCCTGCTTAACGAACTGAACTCCCGTCGCCCGCTCATTCCCCACGACTGGGAGCCGAGCGCCGAGGTGCGCGAGACACTGGATACCTGTCAGGTCATCGCCCAGTACGACCCCGATGCGTTCGGTATCTACATCATCTCCATGGCCGGTGCGCCGTCCGATGTGCTGTCGGTGCAGCTGCTGCTCAAAGAGGCTGGCTGCAAGTTCCGCATGCCGGTCGCCCCGCTGTTTGAAACCCAGGATGACCTGATGGCAGGTACCGCCGTGATGGAGCGCCTGCTCTCGGTAGACTGGTATCGCGGCTACATTCAGGGCCGTCAGTACGTGATGATTGGTTACTCCGACTCTGCCAAGGATGCGGGCATGATGGCCGCTGGCTGGGCCCAGTACGCCGCCATGGAATCCCTGGTGGGGCTGGCCGAAGCCAACAACATCCGCCTCACCCTGTTCCATGGCCGTGGCGGTACCGTCGGTCGTGGTGGTGCGCCAGCACATCAGGCCATCCTCTCCCAGCCGCCGGGATCCCTGCGCGGCGGTTTGCGTACCACCGAACAGGGGGAGATGATCCGCTTCAAGTTCGGTCTGCCGAAAGTGGCGATCAAGAGTCTGGAGCTCTACACCAGCGCCGTGCTGGAAGGGAACCTGCTGCCACCGCCCAAGCCGAAAGAGTGCTGGCGCGAGGTGATGGAACAGCTGGCCGCCGACTCCTGCGATCACTACCGCAGTATCGTGCGCGGTCATCCGGACTTCGTCCCTTATTTCCGTGCCGCCACCCCGGAGATGGAGCTCGGCAAGCTGCCACTCGGCTCCCGTCCCTCCAAGCGCAAGCCCAACGGCGGTGTCGAGAGCCTGCGCGCCATTCCGTGGATCTTCGCCTGGACTCAGAACCGGCTGATGCTGCCGGCCTGGCTCGGTGCCCACAAGGCTCTGCAACAGGCGATCGACGGTGGCAAGCTGGCGGTGCTGGAAGAGATGAGCGCCCAGTGGCCCTTCTTCCGCACTCGCCTCGAGATGCTGGAGATGGTGTTCCTCAAGGCGGACGTCTGGCTCGCTGAGTACTACGACACCCGTCTGGTACCGCAGGAGCTGTGGGGCCTTGGCAAACAGCTGCGTCAGGAGCTCGCCGAATCCATCGAGGTGGTGCTGAAGCTGAGCCCGCGCGGGGATCTGCTGGAGGATCAGCCCTGGATCAAGGAGTCCATCAAGCTGCGCAACCCCTACACAGACCCGCTCAACGTGCTGCAGGCCGAGCTGCTCAACCGCTCCCGCAACCACCCGGAGACCCTGCACCCCGAGCTGGACAAGGCGCTGATGGTCACCATCGCCGGTATTGCCGCAGGGATGCGTAATACGGGTTGATAAATATTACCAAACAGGTCTTAAATAAAAAGAGCGCATAATATGCGCTCTTTTTATGGCTAGTTTATTTTGTCAGCTTCATTTAAATAGAGAGTTTTAAATCATCCTGAAAACTAATGGCTGGATGTAGAAAATTATATAGCAACCTAGTATTGCATCATCACAACGCACCAGAGTAGAACGATAGTTAACCTTTAAAATAACTGTAAATACAATAAAGGTTAAACATATCCAGGCTGAGAAAGTACCCGAGAGATAATTAAATAGTATTGAACCGCTTGAAATTAGTAGCAGTGCAATTCGATGGGCAAGGTTGTTGCTTAAAAGAAAGGGTGCTACAACGGCCGCTATCAATGTGACGATCATCATCACTAGTGACATGAGGCACAGCCACCGCTTGCTGCCAGGCCAGCACTGCCTGAAGCCATCATGCCTGCGACACCACTTCCCATGATGGGGCTTAACCTACCGGTAACGGCACCACCAAATGCACCTGCAGCAATCTCTCTCATGCTGGCATCAGGATTGTTGGCAATGACGCCCATCGCCCCCATAACGGCCCCGCCGCCTGCCCATACCAATGCGGGTGCCGCTCTCTTGTTACGCTTGCTTTCATTTATATCTCTTATAACGATAAAGCTATCGTGCTCTATGCTGATAACTACCTTGGTTGAATTTGCGATTGTTGATATGGTATCGACATCAACAAATTCACCAGGGTATATAACAGTTGGATTTGAATTTTTGTCTTCTATTTCAATGTATCGACTCGAAAGGTTTACCACCGTGATGTTTTCTTTGTTGAAATTGATGCAATACTTTCTATCGGCATTAATAGAGTAATTTTCACCAGCGTGTAGTGTGTTGCAGTTACTCAATGGGCAAGTATTGGCATTGGCACTTGAAATACTGCACAGCAATAATGCTGTGGTTAAACAGAGCTTCATCCACTATCTCCAGAGTGGTTCATTTGGAAATTAACCATTGATTAAATGAGAATTATTGTCAATTGTTTTTTGGATGCATGCTATTGATTTAATTGTCAAATTTTCTGACAGTACCCTTGGCATTGCGGGTTGTGGGGCAGCACTTGCCTATGATGAGCTCGTTGTCGATGAAAGGGATATTGTGGGAGCTGGGCTGCACCCCATGCTCCCTGAGTTGACCTTGGGCTAGAGCGCCGGGAAGTAGCAGGCGCTCATGTCGATGGGGTGATCGGGGCAATTGGGCAGATAGAACTGCCAGCCCGCATCGGAGAAAGCGCGCAGTTCGGTTTCGACAAACTTGATGGCGAGGCTCAGGGCCTGCAGGCTGTCGATGCCGTAGATAAAGGTCTTGTCGCTCAGCCCTGCCAGCTTCACCTTGCAGCGCCAGTCACCGCTGGCGGACTTGGGATCCGGCTCGGGGGCCTTGATGGCGATCTTGAGGGTGAGCTGTTCCCCTTCGGTGCTGATAGCGTCGAAGCGGGCGGTAACGATGGCGTTTTTCATCTGGCGATTCCTTTTCCGTGGTACAGCCCCTGCGGTTGCGGGTGGCTGGCATTCCTGATGGCTGATGAGGTGAAAACTGGACTCAGGACGGCCAGCGTAAATGAACTTGTGAGTTGAAACAATGGGATATGCGTGACCGGGTGAGGGGGCTTTCGCCGCCGTGAGCGAGCGCAGTGGCGGGAGTAGCAACGCGCTGGCCACAGGTGGTGGCCGAGAGGCTGGCAGGCTGCTAGATGTAAAGGATTGTTGGCTGTGGCCGCAGATTTTTCTGTTCTGCCGATGAGGGCGAGTGAGTCCTCTTGAGGCAGAATATCTCCCCCCTGTTTGACGTTGAAGTACAGGAGTCTCCGTGGCGCTTTCGGTAACCCAGCTTTATGAAGTGATGGCCCAGCTGCCAGATCCCGTCTTTATCCTCAGTGAAGATGGCTATTACGTGGAATATATCGGCGGTATGGAGCAGCAATCCTATCACGACGGCAATCCGCTGGCGGGCAAGCAGCTGGCCGATGTGCTGCCACCCGAGATGGCCATATGGGTCAAGGCGCAGGTAGCCGAGTCGCTGGCGAGCGGTCAGGTGCGGGTGGTGGAGTATGAGCTCTCAGCAGCCGAGGTGGGGGGGATCAATGCCGCCGCCGGGCCGCAAGGGATACAGCGTTTTGAGGGCAAGATTGCGCCGCTGCCCTCCCTCTATGACGGCAAGCGGGCGGTAGCCTGGGTGACCCGCAATATCACCCGCCAGTACGAGTTGCAGCAGCGACTGCTGCGCCAGAGTGAAACCGACCAGCTGACCGGCCTCTACAACCGTCGCTACTTCTTCGAACACTGTCAGCCGCTGCGGGCAGGGGAGGTGCCCTGTGGTCTTATCATGCTCGACATCGATCACTTCAAGCAGCTCAACGATCGTTACGGCCATCAGCAGGGAGATCGGGCCTTGCAGCGCTTCAGTAGTTGTATCGATGCCCTGTTGCGGGCGGACGACCTCTTTGTACGCAGCGGTGGTGAGGAGTTTCTGATCCTGCTGCCGGGGATCGATGAAGCCGGTTTGCAGCAGATGGCGGAGCAGATCCGCGCCGCCGTCGAAGCGCTGCCTGCCGATCCGGTCGCCATCACGGTCAGTCTGGGCACAACCCTGGTGCAGCCGGAGGAGGATATCAATCAGGCGCTGGCTCGGGCCGACGAGTGGCTCTATCGGGCCAAGCGGGCAGGCCGCAACCGGGTGGCGCACTGCCCGGCAGGTTGAAAGTGCCGCTCCGGTCGCTGTTGGAAATAGCCTGCGCTTTTACCCTGAATAAATTGGCTGACATCACTATCAATTAGTAGAAAAGTTGGCCGTATTATTTAACTCATATTCCACAGCTTAAGGTGTTAATATTATCGGCCTGATCGCTGGTCTTATTTATGTTGTTGGGCAACAGCATGAGGTTTTATCGGTATGTTATCAAACAGGTTTGAATCGGGTTTTGGGTGACGAATGTGATACATCCTGTTGTCTTTTGAAACATTCCGATTCAAACAGTCATGAATTATTAACCTTGACCCGGATTGCGATTTCAACGATGGTAGCGTGGCAGCTCCGTTTCTCTCCGGTGGCCCTGTTGGCCGCTGGCGGCGTTGTTTTTTCATGTGCAGGGCGATATGCAACGACATATCTCCAGCCTGTTATTCGGGCCAATAAAAATAATGATGACAGATTAATAAGGTATATATTGCAATGAGTGTTTCTATTGCTGAAAAGAGTAACCCTGTTTCAAAATTGAAATGGGAGAAAAGCGATTCGGTATGGACCATGGGCCTATATGCCACTGCTGTCGGTGCCGGTACGTTATTTCTCCCTATTACTGTTGGCAGTAATTCCCCAGTTATTTTGCTATTTATTTTATTGCTGGCTTTTCCGCTCTCTTATTATTCCCACCGGGCATTGAGCCGCTTTGTGCTCTCCAGCTCCCATCGGGAAGGGGATATCACCCATGTGGTGGAGGAGCACTTCGGTGCCAAGGCGGGCAAACTGCTGATGCTGGTCTATCTGATGGCCTTCTACCCCATCATTCTGGTCTACAGCATCTCCATCACCAACGCGATCCAGAGCTTCGTGGTTCACCAGCTGGGGGATGCCGAGCTGCCGCGCGGCTTGCTGGTGTTGGGGGTGATGCTGGGTCTGCATCTGGTGCTGCTGGCCGGCAAACAGATCGTGGTGTCGGCCATCAGCGTGCTGGCGCTACCGATGGTCGCCTTTCTGATTGGCCTCTCCATCTATCTGCTGCCACAGTGGAGCCTCTCCTATTTCAGCGAGAGTCAGGCGGTGGACTGGCGTGATCCGGCGTTCTGGAAATCACTCTGGCTGATCGTGCCGGTGATGGTGTTTTCGTTCAGCCATGCGCCCATTATCTCCTCCTTCAGCGCGGCGCAGAAAAAGCGCTGTCAGGAGAGTGCCGACCTGCGTGCCAAGCGGATCATCAAGTACAGCAGCATGCTGATTTGTGGCAGCGTGCTCTTTTTCGTGGTGAGCTGCGTGATGAGCCTGAGTCAGGCCGAGATGGCGCTGGCCCGCACCGACAATATCTCCGTGCTGTCGGCGCTGGCGAACAAGTTCTCCAATCCGCTGATCGCCTATGTGGGGCCGCTCATCGCCATTCTGGCCATGTCCAAATCCTTCCTCGGCACCTCCATGGGGGTGAGCGAGGGGACGGTGAGCATGGTGAGCGGTGCCTGTCAGGGGCTGGGGCTCTCCCTCAAGGAGTCAACCATCGCCCGGGTGTCATCGGTGATCCTGTTTATGGTGACCGCCGTCATCACCTATCTGAACCCCAACGTGCTCGACATCATCGAGCGCGTCAGTGGCCCGCTGATCGCGGTGATCCTGTTTCTGCTGCCGGCCTGCTCCATCTATCGCTTGCCCGCACTCAAGCGTTATCGCGGGCCGAGTACCCTTTTTGTGTTGGTGATGGGGCTGCTTGCCATCTCGGCCCTTATCTACGATCTGCTTTGACCGGGCGGTATCCCGCACAAATCAAAAAGGGCGACCATCTGGTCGCCCTTTTCCTGTGCATCGGGGTTAGCCGAGCAGGCCGCTGGCGCTCTGGCCCGCCATCAGCAAGCCGATGGCCAGCACGCTGAACCAGACCAGGGTTGCGCTTACCAGCAGATAGCCGCTGGCAACGAACAGACCGTCCCGCTGCAACATGCCGGTGGCCAGCAGCAGGATGGCCCAGGCAGGCATGGCGTTGGTGAACGGGATGGCGCCCAGGGGCAGCATCAGCAGCAGGGCTGCCAGCATGATCAGCAGGCCGTTGCAGCGGTTGACCGTGTTGCTGCCGGTCAGCACCAGCAGGCGTGGGCGGATAACGCGATCGACCCGGGCCAGCAGATCCGCCCCCTTGTGCAGGGTCGGCTTGAGCTGGTCGGCGGCGAAGCGGCGCTCCATCAGCATGGCGGGCAGCCAGGGCACCCGATTGAGGGTGATGCCGATCCCGATAAAGAGGATCAACAGGCCAAACGGGGTGCTGACCCCGGGAATGGAGATCGGCAACAGAAAGGGGACGGTGAGCAGCACGCAAAACAGCAGCATCCCCTGCTCGCCCACCAGCGCGAGCATCTGGCGCAGGCTGATGTGGCTCTCGTCGATGGCGTGCGCGGTGGCCCGCAGGGTATCCGCAAGGGTAGTTTTGGGGTCGTTGAGTTGCGCGGCAACCATTCCCTGATGTCCTTTTGAGTAGTGATAACGGGCCCCGATGACCCGATTTGGCGCCAGCATACGTGGCAGAGGTTAACCGTCGATGAATGGTGGCGGGGCGCATAGCGGTGCCAGTGGGGCGGCTCGGCGGAGGTTCCGGCGAGAGGGAAATCCCGCGATGAAAGTGATCCGGTACAGCCGCCGTTTAGGATGGGCCTAGGACGCCTCTGGTATGCTTTCTGCACAATCACACAGGGAGCAGGGGATGATGATGAAGAGAGCCGGGATAGCGATGATGGGGCTGTTGCTGCCACTGGGGCAGGCCTGGAGTAGCGAGGCCTCGACCACATCCGGTTGGCAGGTGACGCCATTTTTCGGCTACAGCTCAGCCATCGACTTCGAGAAGAGTGACGATGTGGTGCAGCCGGTGCCGCTTTCTGCATCGTTTGATTCACTGCAGGGACAGGGCTCCGGCAGCTGGGGCCTCTTTATCAGCAAGGAGGTAGATGATCCTGGCATGATCGAGCTGCTCTACAGCCATCAGTCCACCACCCTCTCTCCCGACCTGCCGGATCGCCTGACGGTGGATACTTTGCACTTTGCCGGTGCGCTGACCCTCTCTGACAACCTGATGGCGCCCTACATCGGCGCCGGGATCGGGGTGACCCGATTTGCCGCCTACGACAGCGAGGTGACCCCTTCCATGTCGCTGGCGCTCGGGGTGCAACCGCGCCTCGCCGAGCATCTGGCCCTGCGGGCCGAGGTGCGCGGTTATGGCTCGCTGGTCAACGACAACAACCAGTTTCTCTGCAACCCGGAGCAGTGCGTGTTCAAGGTGCGCGGGGAGCTGGTAACCCAGTGGCAGGCCAATATCGGTCTTACCTTCCGCTTTTAGACGGGGGACTTTCCCCATGAAACAGGGGCCCTTGGGCCCCTGTTTCAGCAGCAATGTTCCGTCTTGATCGGTAATCAATCGGTAGCTCTTCACGCCTCTTTATTAGTCGGCGTCGCCCATACCGCACAGTTTCTACCCGCCTCCTTGGCGCCATAAAGCGCCTGATCCACCCGCTTGAACAGCGAGACTGCCGGCTCCCCGGGCTCGCGTACTCCCACTCCCAGACTGACCGTCATGGTATGGGCCGGGTCGGGGGCTATGGTGCGGGTCGCAGTGAGCAGGGTGTTGGCCAGTTGCTGCAAGTCGGCTTCGTGGGCGACGGGCAGCAGCAGGGCAAACTCTTCACCCCCGACACGGGCCGCCAGCGCACCGGGCGGGCAGTGCTGTTGCAACAGCTCGCCAAACTGCTGCAACACCCGATACCCGATATCGTGGCCGTAGTTGTCATTGATCACCTTGAAGTGATCGAGATCCAGCAGGATGAGAGCGTGGCAAATCCCCTGCTCCAGAAACAGCTGCTGATGAAAGTAGCGCCGGTTTGGCAGCCGGGTCAGATCGTCGAACAGCGCCTGCTGTCTGAGCTGGGTATTGATGTGGAAGAGGTGGTGTATGGTGCTCAGGATGCCGATGCTGCTGAGCAGGATGCCGCTGGATCGCAGCAGATCCTCGGCATAGATGGCGAGCCAGAGTGGCTGAGCCACCAGCTCATCCATGATGTCGGCGGTGGCCCCCATGATCCACAACATCAGACCGCAGGAGAGCATGCGGTAGGTGTGGGTGGGCAGGTGGGCACACTGCACCACCCAGAACAGGAACAGCATGGTGAGCCAGTTGATCACCTCGAAGCCAAAGCTGACGGCGTAAAAGCGCTCGTAAGGGAAGTGTGGCAGCAGCAACAGATGAAGGGACATGATGGCCAGCATCACTATCCCCAGCAGCGCGATGTGGGCGCGATGCTCCCGGTCGAGATGACGGTAGTGGGAGAGGCTGATGTCGAGACGATCGAACTGCATGGTGTTCCTCGGATTGGGACTGCCATCACCTTGCAAACAAGAGGCTGCGTAATGGCATGCCGTGGTCGGATAACAGGAAACGGCTGGTCTGTCAGTGTAAACGAGCGGGCCCGCAGCGCGCGATATCGATGACGTCAGCTTGTGGGCTGGCTCAGGGTTTGCGCACTTCTGGTGCGCGACGTATCGCCTGCCCTGTGACAGGGCGCCCCTGGGCAGGTTAGCGCAGCTCATGCGCCAAATTGGTGCATTGATGATGCGCGTTCTTACTAATGCAATGATTTAAAAGGATTTATATTTGTGGCCCGCTTTATGCTTTTTACATGTCAGACGGTCTCTTGCGGTCATCGGCGGCAGACGCAGTGATGAGGAAGTGGCAAGAGGCATCCCCGTGCCGGGCGCGGGTGTGATTCTGGCGGGTTGCAGCAACACCTTGCGGTTCGCCACAGATTCAATCAGGGAAACGGAGCCGGTCTTGTACCGGTACGACAGGGAAGGAGAGTGCTCTATGGTCAAAAAATGGATGATGGCGGGTCTGACGATGTTGCCTGCCTTGCTGGTTACCCCAAGTTGGGCCGAAGAGGTCGCTCAGGTACAGGCGGCGGTGGCACCGGTTGCCGCCATGACAATCAACAAGGGTGACAACACCTGGATGCTGCTCTCGGCGGCGCTGGTGATCCTGATGTCGATCCCCGGTCTCGCCCTCTTCTACGGTGGTCTGGTGCGGGCCAAAAACATGCTGAGCGTGCTGATGCAGGTCTTTACCCTGTTCTGCCTCATCTGCGTGCTCTGGGTGATCTACGGCTATTCGCTGGCCTTTACCGAAGGGGGCAATTTCTACGGCTCCTTCAGCAAGGTGCTGCTCAAGGGGGTGACCCCTGACTCCATCGCCGCCACCTTCAGCAAGGGTGTCGGGATCAGCGAGCTGATCTATGTGGTGTTCCAGGGGGCCTTTGCCGCCATCACCTGCGGCCTTATCGTGGGGGCGTTCGCTGAGCGCATCAAGTTCGCTGCCGTGCTGCTCTTCTCGGTGATCTGGTTCACCTTCGCCTACATCCCGCTGGCTCATATGGTGTGGTACTGGGCGGGTCCGGATGCCTATACCAGCGCCGAGGCTGCGGCCACAGCGACCGCCACTGCCGGTTATCTGTTCCAGCATGGTGCGCTGGATTTTGCAGGCGGCACAGTGGTGCACATCAACGCCGCCGTGGCGGGTCTGGTGGGTGCCTATCTGGTGGGCAAGCGTCTGGGCTACGGTCGTGATCCCATGACCCCCCACAGCCTGACCATGACCATGATCGGCGCCTCCCTGCTCTGGTTCGGCTGGTTCGGTTTCAACGCCGGCTCCGCGCTGGAAGCCAACGGTATCGCCGCACTCGCCTTTATCAACACCTGGGTGGCGCCGGCTGCGGCAGCTCTGTCATGGACGCTGGCCGAGTGGGTGATGAAGGGACGTCCCTCCCTGCTGGGTGCGGCATCCGGAGCTGTGTCCGGTCTGGTGGTGATCACTCCGGCAGCCGGTTTCGTCGGTGTGGGCGGTGGTCTGGCGATGGGCCTTATCAGTGGCGTGGCGGGTCTGTGGGGTGTCCACGGTCTCAAGCGCCTGCTGGGTGCCGATGACAGTCTGGACGTGTTTGGCGTACACGGGGTGTGCGGCATTCTCGGCGCCCTGCTGACCGGCGTCTTTGCCAGCCCGGATCTGGGCGGCACCGGGGTGTGGGACTATGTCACCAATCAGGTTGCCGAGGGCTACTCCATCCTGACTCAGGTGAAGATCCAGGCTATCGGGGTCGGTGTCACCCTGCTCTGGTCCGGTGCCGTGGCAGCGATTGCCTTCAAGCTGGTTGACCTGGTGGTGGGTCTGCGGGTGAACGGCGATGCCGAGCGGGAAGGGCTGGATGTCACCTCCCACGGCGAGAAGGCTTACAGCATGTAATCCCGAATGCCAGACAACAAAAAAACCGCCGGAACCGGCGGTTTTTTTATGACTCTAAAGCTGCACAGCCTGAGTTCACACTCTTAGTTCACGACGGCCACGTTGATGCTGCCATTGCCCTGGGTCATGCGCACGCGAGCACCCGGGGTGAAGGTGGGGCTGGCTTTCTGCACGACCACGATGGCTTCGCCGTTCTCTTTCTTGATCTCCAGCTCGACGCCGTCGACCTGATTCATCTTGTTGCCGATGGCGTTACCTGCCGCTGCACCGGCGATGGCGCCGCCTGCGGCTGCGATGTCACGTCCGGTGCCGCCACCGACTGTGCTGCCCAGCAGGCCACCGACTACGGCGCCGCCAATGGTGCCAATCAGGGAGTTCTCATCGGCCTGGATCTTCACCGGGCGGGTGGAGATGATGGTGCCGTAGCTGACTGTCTGCACCTGTTTGGCGCGGTCTTTGGTGTAAACATCGCCAGAGTAAACGTCACTGTTGGCGCATCCAGTGATGGTGGTCGCTGCCAGCAGGGCAATAAGGGTCATACGCTTCAACATGGTGGGCCTCCTGGGCTGCACGTAATTTGAACAATCCGGTTGATGAGTGAACTTTACTCCAACCCCGTCACACATGAAATCGGCAAAATGTAACCAATTATGCGTTCTGTAACCGGTTTTGTCCTTGAATCGCAGCTGTACCGGAGAGGGTTTTAACCAGCAGCAGACGGTCTTCTCCGGGGCCGAAATAGTCGGCGACCTCCGCCTGCAATGTGTAACCGAGCCGGTAGTAGAGGCGCTGGGCCGGATTGGCCGGATCGACCGTGAGCCGCAGTTCGCTGATCTGCAGCGCCTGCTGGTTGGCCTCCATCTGGCGCATCATTCGCTCGGCCAGACCAAAACCGCGCGCCTCGGGCAGCACCGCCAGCGAGAGCACCCAGCCTTGCGACCGCTCCTGACCGAATCCCCCCAGCACATAACCCACCAGCTGCCCCTCGTATTCGGCCACCAGCAACAACTCGGGCCACAAATCCATCGCCTGACGGAAGAAGAAGGCGGGATAGACATCTTCGCCAAACACCTTGGCATCGATCTGCCAGATGGCGTGCATGTCATTGTGGGTGGCGGGGCGTAGCAGGGGCGGGTTGTGGTGCATCAGGACTCCATCGGCAGCAAACGGATCGGCAACGCCGCTGACCTTGGGGTCAACGGCAGAAAAGGAGTCATAGGGTAGTGGTCATCCCCTGCCGGATGCAAGGGATTGGCGGTTATGGCGGCAGGGGGCGGCTCTGGGGCAGTTTGGGCGCTTTGCGCAAGCCGTCGAGCAGGTGGCGGAGGGTGAGCCAGGGGTGGCGCAGCAACATGCGCGGGCCGCTCCACTTCATCACCTGCTGGATTTGTTTGCGCATCGCCGGTGCGTAACAGTGGATATTGCAGTTGGCGCAGGTGGGTTTGTGGCCGTGGCCATAACGGCAGCGACGTAGGCGCTGATGGGCGAAATCCCGCAACTGGCGACAGTGGCGGCAATGGGGATCCTGATGATGGTGCTGGCAGTAGAGGCGGATCATGGCGCTGACCGTCTGCTGCTCGCGCATGAGTCTGGGATGGTCACTCGCCTTTTTGCTGGCTGCGGCGTGTGAGCTCCGGGCTGGGCTGGCATGATGACTTTTCATGGCCGCCATTCTCCTGACCTGCTCGCTTTGGGTGTTGATACAGGTCAAAAGGGGGGATAAAAAACAGGGCCCGCAGGCCCTGTGTTATCAGATGAGGCTGGTTGCCTGCTCCAGCCAGGCGAGATCTTCGCCCTCGAGCAACGGGCTCAGGCGGCGGAACACCTCGACATGGTATTCGTTGATCCAGCGGAATTCGGCCGGGCTCAGCAGACTGCGGTCGATCAGGCGGGTATCGAACGGTACATAGGTCAGACGCTCGAAGCCCAGCATCGGCAGCTCGCCAACCTGTTCCAGCTCGGTCACGACTACCAGGTTCTCGCAGCGGATGCCGAAGCCATCTTCGCGGTAGTAGCCCGGCTCGTTGGAGAGCACCATGCCCGGTTGCAGGGCAACAATGCTCCCTTTCGGCGCGATGCGCTGGGGCCCTTCGTGGACACTCAGGAAGTGGCCGACGCCGTGACCGGTGCCGTGGTCGTAGTTGTAACCGGCTTGCCACAGCGGCATGCGGGCCAGCACGTCGAGCTGGATACCGGCGGTGCCGCGGGGGAAGCGGGCCTGATCCAGCGCGATATGGCCCTGCAGTACCCGGGTAAACATCGCCTTCTGCTCGTCGCTCACCTCACCAACCTTGATGGTGCGGGTGATGTCGGTGGTGCCATCCATATACTGGGCGCCGGAATCCAGCAGATAGAGGCTGTCCTGGCCAAACGCGCGTGGGGTGCCGTTGGTATGGTGGTAGTGGCACATGGCGGCGTTGGGGCCGAGCGCGGAGATGGTATCGAAGCTCGGCTCGACGTAGTGCTCCTGCTCGCGGCGGAACGCTTCCACCTGATCGGCCAGAGTGCCTTCATCCACCCCCTCGAACTCGCCGGAGGCGACCAGCCGATCCAGCCAGGCGAGGAAGCGGGTCATGGCCACGCCATCACGCAGGTGAGCGGCACGCATGCCGGTCAGTTCGATTTCGTTCTTGCATGCTTTCGGCAGCATGGTGGGGTCTTGCCCTGCCACCAGAATGGCGCCCGCCTCTTCCATGACGAGCTGGGTCCAGGCGTTGGCGCTGTCCGGATCGGCCAGCACCTTCTGCTGATCTTCACCGATGCGCTGCAACACGTCGCCCAGCTTGTCGATGGGGTAGACGGAGACATCCTGGCCAACGTGTTGGGTGAAAGCAAAGCAGTCAATTTTGTCGGTATCGACGAAGAAATCCATGCTGGTATTGGCGTAGAGCACCGCAAAGCCCAGCACCACCGGCAGCCGGTCGATGTCGCGGCCACGCAGGTTGAGCAACCAGTTGATGGGCTCGGCCTGGGTCAGCAGCACGGCATCCAGCCCGCGCTTGCGCAGGTCTGCTGCCAGCTGTTCACGTTTGGACTGGCTGGACTGGCCCGCCAGCTCCTCGCTGTAGAGGATGACCGGGCTCTTGGTCGGCTCCGGGCGCTCGCTCCAGTTTAGGTCGATAGGGTTCTGCTCGACGCGGATCAGCTCGATACCGCGATCGGCCAGCACGGCCTTGGCGTTCTTGTACCAAGTCAGGCTGTGCAGGCGGGCATCGAAGCCAACCCGGGAGCCGGAGGGCAGCTGCTCGGCCAGCCACTGTACATGGGGATCTTCAATGAGGTGGAGACATTCGAACAGCTCGGACGGCGCCTGCATGCGGGCCTGCACCGTGTAGCGACCATCGACGAAGAGGGCGGCACGCTGGGCCATGATGATGGCAACGCCGGCGGAGCCATTGAACCCTGTGATCCAGTCCAGCCGCTCGGCGTAGGCGGGGATGTACTCGCCGAGGTGCTCATCATCGTGGGGGACGATAAATGCGTCCAACTCCTGCATGGCCAGCTCGGCCCTGACTTGGGCGACGCGGGTTTCAATTATCTCGAAATTATTCATGTCGTTAGTGCCAGATGGTTGCTATATGAGTGTTCAGTTTTTATGGCCGCTGGCCAGGATCCGCTTGATCGACTGACCCGCTGCTTCGATATGCTGCCTGAGCAGCACCACCGCCTCGTGCTTGCGCCGGGCGCGGCACAGTTCCAGCAATTGGGCGTGTTCACGCTCCGCCTTGTCCACCCCGTCGCTGGCAAAGAGCAGCTCGAAGCGGACATAGCGGTCACAGCTCAGATTGATCTGGGCGATCAGTTCAAGTGCCTGGGGGCGACCGGCTGCCTGATAGAGGGTGGCGTGAAAGCTGTGGTTCAACTCGGCCCAATGTTCGATCTGGGTGCCTGACTCCAGGGCGTGATCAAACTGGGCGAGGATCGCCTCCGCTTGCGCGAAGGTGGCTTCCGTCATCTTGTCGACGGCGTGAAACAGGGTATCGGCTTCCAGCAGCGCTCGCAAATAAAAGAGCTCTTCAATGGCCGAGGCGTCCAGCATGGTGACCACGGCGCCGCGATGGGCTTCGAACTTCACCAGCCCCTGCGCTTCCAGTTGCATCAGGGCTTCGCGCACCGGGATGCGGCTCACGGCCAGCTCTTTGGCGATGGCATCCTGACGCAAGGGGGCGCCAGCGGGGAACTCCCCACGGAGGATCCGGCCACGGAGGTTTTCCATCACCATCTGGGTTCGGGTCTTGTAGGGTGGGGTCATGGTCGGGTCACGATTGCGCGTTACAGAATTGTATATTGTATAAAGTTTGGCTGAATCTAACCTGTCACAATGGGCAAAGGCAAGGTTTTGGCCCCTTTAACGGGGGTGATGGCGGCGTTCGGGGCTCCACAAAAACAAAAATGCCGGTCAGCGTGGCTGACCGGCATGATGTCACTGATACGAAGCGAGCCTGTTACAGCTGCGGGCCTGCCGCAACCAGACGTTTGCCTTCGTCGTTATCGGTGAAGCGCTCGAAGTTCTTGATGAAGCGGCCTGCCAGATCGACGGCCTTGGCATCCCACTCGGCCTTGTCGGCGTAAGTGTCGCGCGGGTCGAGGATCGCCGGGTTCACATCGTGCAGCGCGGTCGGGATCTCCAGATTGAAGATCGGCAGCACCTTGGTCTCGGCCTTCTCGATGGAGCCATCCAGGATGGCGTCGATGATAGCGCGGGTATCCTTGATGGAGATGCGCTTGCCGGTGCCGTTCCAGCCGGTGTTGACCAGATAGGCTTCTGCACCTGCCGCTTCCATCCGTTTCACCAGCTCCTGACCGTACTTGGTCGGGTGCAGGGAGAGGAAGGCTGCGCCGAAGCAGGAGGAGAAGGTCGGAGTCGGCTCTGTGATGCCGCGCTCGGTACCGGCCAGTTTGGCGGTGAAGCCAGACAGGAAGTGGTACTTGGTCTGCTCCTTGGTCAGTTTGGAGACCGGAGGCAGCACGCCGAAGGCGTCGGCAGTCAGGAAGATCACCTTGGTGGCGTGACCTGCCTTGGAGACCGGCTTGACGATGTTGTCGATGTGATAGATGGGGTAGGAGACGCGGGTGTTCTCGGTCTTGGAGCCATCATCGAAGTCGATGGTGCCATCGGCAGCAACGGTCACGTTCTCCAGCAGCGCATCGCGACGGATGGCGTGGTAGATGTCCGGCTCCGCCTCTTCGGAGAGCTTGATGGTCTTGGCGTAGCAGCCCCCTTCGAAGTTAAACACGCCGTGATCATCCCAGCCGTGCTCGTCATCGCCGATCAGCTGGCGCTTCGGATCGGTGGATAGGGTGGTCTTGCCGGTGCCGGAGAGGCCGAAGAAGATGGCAACGTCGCCGTCCTGACCCACGTTGGCGGAACAGTGCATGGAGGCAATGCCGCGCAGGGGCAGGAAGTAGTTCATCATGGAGAACATGCCCTTCTTCATCTCGCCACCGTACCAGGTGCCACCGATGAGCTGCATCTTCTCGGTCATGTTGAAGGCAACAAAGTTCTCGGAGTTGAGACCCTGCTCCTTCCAGTTCGGGTTGGTGCACTTGGCACCGTTCATCACCACGAAGTCAGGCTTGAAGGTTTTCAGCTCTTCATCACTCGGGCGGATGAACATGTTTTTCACGAAGTGTGCCTGCCAGGCCACCTCGGTGATGATGCGCACGGCCAGGCGGGTATCCGGGTTGGCACCGCAGAAACCGTCGACCACAAACAGGCGCTTGCCGGAGAGCTGTTTGGTGACCAGCCCTTTCAGATGTGACCACACTTCCGGGGTAATGGCTTTGTTATCGTTTTTACCCTGGTCAGACCACCACACAGTATCCTGGGTAGTGGCATCTTTGACGATATATTTATCTTTCGGGGAGCGACCGGTGAAGATACCGGTGTTTACGTTGACGGCGCCCAGCTCGGTCACCACACCGCGCTCGAACCCTTCCAGGTCAGGGCGTGTCTCTTCCGCGAAAAGCTGCTCGTAAGAGGGGTTGCGAACGATTTCTTGGCTGTTTTTGATGCCGTACTGGTCCAGTCCTAATTGTTGGGCCAGGGTGGGTTCTGCCACGATTGTCATTGTATTCTCCTGGGTTCAGAGGTTGGTAGGGTTCTATCTGACGGTCATACTATCACTTAGGTGGTAGAGTTTAGCGATCGCCATCAAACTTTATAAAATAGGGTATTTTTTTGTTATTAAAGTTAAAGGCGGGTTTTGCCCGCCTTTAATTAGTGTAACTGGTTTGCATCATTGCCGGGAGCCCTGCTGAACAGGGTTTCGACATCGATCCCATTAAATTGGTACTGGGCGCCGCAATAATCACAGTGCATGTCGATCTTGCCGAGCTCCTGCACCATCTCCATGACCTCTTCCTTTTCTATCTGCAGCAGAGCCCCTTCACAGCGCTCGCGGGAGCAAGTGCAGCGGAACTCGACCGCCTGCGGATCGAACACTCGCACCTTGTCCTGATGGTAGAGACGGTAGAGGATCTCTTCTGCCTGCAGGCCGAACAGCTCTTCATCCTTGATGGTGCAGGTGAGCTGGGTCAGGTGATCGAAATCGTTGCTGTGATCCTCGCTCTGGGCGGGCAGCTCCTGCAGCATGATGCCGGCAGCGCGCGGCGTACCTTCGTGATAGCCGGTGCGGATCCACAGTTTGGTGGCCAGCTGTTCGGAGCGGGCGAAGTAGTGCTCCAGGCAGCCTGCCAGGGTATCGGCGTCCAGCGCGATGATGCCCTGATAGCGCTCGCCCTGCTCCGGGGTGATGGTGATGATCAGCTGGCCGTTGCCAATCAGGCTCTGCAGCTTGCCATCGCTCGGCAGTTCGCCTTCATAGCGGGCCACGCCGCGCAGCTGCTGGTTGTTGTCACCGTTGATCACGGCCAGACGCACCGGGCCATCGCCCTGCAGTTGCACTGTGATGGAGCCTTCAAACTTGAGGGTGGCGGTCAGCAGGCTGGTGGCGACCAGCAGCTCGCCCAGCAGTTTTTGCACCTGCACCGGGTAGTTCTGGGCTTCCACTACGTGGCGGTAGGTGTGATCCAGCTGGACCAGCTCGCCACGCACTTCGTACTCTTCAAACAGATAGCGATACAGCAGATCTTGGTTGCTCATCATGTATTCCTGGCTTTTCGGTGAGGTAAATCGGGCGGGCTGGGGTTGATGCCAGCCCGGTATCAAATCGGGGTCGGTCAGTACTGTTTGACCTTGAGCAACTGGCGTCGCTCCTGCTTGTCGGGGCGGCGCTCGGGGCTGGGGGCAAACTGGCTGTTGAAGCGGCGCGCCTCGCTGTTCTCGGCCCGTTTTTTCAGGCTCTCGGCGGTCTCTTCATAGAGCTGCTGGGCCAGCGGGGCCGATTTGCGCTGCTCGCTCAAGGCCAGCACCCGCACTTCGCGTTCGTCCTGCCCCTGCCAGAAGCGGATCAATGCACCCACTTCCACCTGTTTGCCCGGTTTGCTGCGCTGACCATTGTAGTGCACCTTGCCCCCGTCTATCTGATCCCGCGCAATGGAGCGGGTCTTGTAGAAACGGGCCGCCCACAACCACTTGTCGAGACGAACCTCGAGGGCACTTTCTGCATGATTGGGCATGAACAGGCTCCATAACGGGGATAAAGAGGTGGTCGATTATACCAGAGCACGGGGTCGGGATAGAAACCGGGCAGCCGCCGCGCGGGGCGCAAACCATGTCAAGGTGATGCAACATATGGGCAGTTTGCTGATTCACAAGGGAAAGCCGGTGCTTTATCGGGTATTCATGGGGGCTGGGAAGGGCCTTCATACCGCGCATATAACACTGCCGCCCCGGTTGGGGGCGGCAGCGTTCACATCAATCGACCATATCAGAGTCAGAAGTGATCGTGCTGATCCGGCTTCTTCTGGTCGTGGGGGCCTTCGCTGTGGGCGATGGCGGTGCGGATGAGATCAACCCCGGCGCGGATAATCAGAACCCCCATGTTGACCAGCTTGACGCAGACCCACATGAAGGTGATGAGCAGGATCAGCTTGAGCACGGTCTGGAACGCTTCCAGGAAGTTCTGCTCCAGCTGGGCGGTCAGGCCGTTGGCGCTGGTCATCAGCCAGGTGTAGACCTCGCGCACGAACGGGATGCGGCTTGGCATCTCCAGCACATCCAGTGCGGCAGGGAGGGCCTGGAAGATGACGATGCTGCCGAACAGGATCAAAATGACACCGATGGCGATGCCGAGGAAAAAGCCGAACTGTCTCATGGAGGGCTCCAGCGTTTGCTGCATGAAATTGAAGATAGCCGCCAATAGTAGGGAGTGCCCTGCTTCATCGCAATCTTCCGTGCACCGCCAGCGCGGCGGGAACGGCGGCGATCCGGCCGCTACCGTTGCCCAACTATCTGATTTCTGGGAGGCTTGTCGCCATTGTGCATAGGGAAAGCAAATTGATGTCGAGAACCCTCTTTTTACTCTTGCTGGCGCTGTTTGCCGCTCTGCCAGCCCTGAGTGCCGAACCGGCTGGCCCAACGGCGGCGGCCTGTGCCATCCGTCATCAGGATCAACTGCTGCTGGTACAGGATCGCATCTCCTCCCGCTACAGCCTGAGCGGTGGCTATATCGATGGCGACGAGCGCCCCGAGCAGGCGGCGCTGCGCGAGTTGTATGAAGAGACCGGCCTGCGCGGGGAAATCGTCGCGGATCTTGGCCGCTGGCAGAAAGCGCAGGTTTTTGCCTGCCGCACTCTGGAACCCATCGTCGCCCAGCAAGATTCCGATTTTGTCTCGCTGCTGAAGGCCCCCAATCTGGGCGGGGAGATCCTAAATGCCCGTTTGATCGCGGTGGACAAGCTGCCCCGCGAGCAGCGCCGCTTCCCGGATCAGCTCGACTGGCTGCAATCCCGACTGGATAAGGTGCCCGAGAGCGAGGTGCACTGGCAGGCCGATTTCGTGGCGCAGGGCAATGCGCTGCATCAGGTCGAGATCCCGCTGATGCTGCGGCTGCAGCAGTGGCTGGGGCCCGATGTCTGGTGGCTGTCGGTCAGCAATCTGTTTGGTTCAGGCGGCTTTCAGCTTGCCCTGATACCTTTGCTGCTCCCGCTGCTGGGGTGGCCGCGGCTGCGCCAGTTGCTCTTTGCCATGCTCTGGCTTGGGCTGCTGGTGCAGGCGAGCAAGGAGGGGATCGGCTGGCCGCGCCCCTTCCATCTGCAACCTGAACTGGCGACTCACAGTGCCCAGGGCTTTGGCATGCCGAGCGGCCATACCGCTTCGGCCCTGCTGTTCTGGGGGGCGCTGCTTGGCTGGCTCTGGCCTGCCCGGCGCGGGTTGGCCTATTCGTTGGCGCTGTTGCTGGCCCTCACCACAGGTCTGGCGCGGGTCTGGCTCGGGGTGCACTTTATCTCCGATGTGGCGGTTGGCCTGCTGATTGGAGCCTTGCTGCTGGCCGCTCGCCCCTGCTGGCGTGCCGACAGGCAGTCGGCGGCTTGGCTGCTGCTGATTGCATCTGCGCTGGCGCTCGGGGGGCTGACCCAATCGGCCCATCTGGCCGGGATCGGGCTGGCGGCCCTCGGGCTCTGGGTTGGCGGTTTGCTTACCCTGACCCGCGGCGGTTATCCCCCCATCCTGACCGGCGCGGTCACCCTGGCGGGGGGCGCGGTCATAGGGGCAGGACTTTGGGCGCTGCCGCTGCTGACCAGCAGTTCGCTGGCCATACTGCTTGGTCAGTTTGTGCTCTTTTTCGGGCTGGGGCTCTGGTTGAGCGCTGGCCTCTGGTGGATACTCTCTTTCTTGAAATGCGACACACGACCCAAGGGCAACGGCTCTGACAAGGGAACTCTATGAATGTGAAAAAAGTGGATTTGGCCAAGATAACCCTGGGGGTGCTGTTTCTCAGCATCCTGATTATCTCCTGTTTCCTGGTGTTGCAGCCCTTCCTGCCTGCGCTGGTGTGGGCCACCATGATCACCATCGCCACCTGGCCGCTGATGCTGATGGTGCAGCGCCTGTTGTGGGGCAAGCGCACCCTGGCGGCCCTCTTTATGACGCTGGTGCTGCTGTTGATGTTTGTCATCCCGCTCTTTATGACGCTGGCCAATGTGGCGGAGAAGGCGCCCATGCTGATCGAGCTGGGTACCCATATCAGCCAGTCACCACCGCCAGAGCTGCTCTGGCTGCAACAGATCCCGCTGGTGGGCGACAAGCTCTATGACTTCTGGCAGCAAATTCTGGCGAGCGGTGGTCAGGTGCTGTTTGCCAAGCTGGCCCCCTATTTCGGTCAGACAGCCCGCTGGCTCGCCTCTCAGGCCGGTAATCTTGGCTTGCTGTTCGTCCACTTCCTGCTGACGGTCGGTATCTGCGGGGTGCTCTATCACTCGGGTGAAGTGGTGGCGACCGGCATTCGCCGCTTCGCTCACCGGCTGGCGGGTCAGCGTGGCGACAATGCCACTGTGCTGGCTTCACAGGCGATCCGTGCCGTGGCGATGGGTGTGGTGGTGACTGCGCTGGTGCAATCCTCGGTGGCCGGTGTCGGCCTGCTGATTGCCGGTATCCCTTATGCCATGGTGCTGGTGGTGGTGATGTTCCTGCTGATCGTCGCCCAGATCGGCCCCTTCCCGGTGCTGTTGGCCTGTATCGGCTACCTCTACTGGAGCGGCGACACCACCTGGGGCACCTTCCTGCTGGTGTGGTCACTGATTGCGGGCACCATGGACAACTTCCTGCGCCCCTTCCTCATCAAGCGGGGCGCCGACCTGCCGCTCATCCTCATTCTGGTGGGGGTAATCGGTGGCTTGCTGACCATGGGGATCATCGGTCTCTTTATCGGCCCCGTGGTGTTGGCGGTGGGCTACACCCTGCTGGATGCCTGGATCAAGGAAGATGACCAACCGGTGGCCGCGGCGGTGGAAGCGCCCAAGGCCCAATAACGATTCAGTAAAAAGACGATTCAGCCATCCATCGCTGATGCCAGGAGCCGCCCATAAGGGCGGCTCTTTGGTTTATGGCGATAGCGTCAGGCAGGTTGATGCCACACCCTCAAAAAGAAGATTCATCTTTGTTATGCTGTGACTAGCTCAGAAAGGCGGGTGTCCTAATTTCACTCTTACCCACCAGTTCTCAGGTCTGAATAGTAATACTCGGGAGTGTCAGTATCGATAAATATGCCTAGCTCTTTACATTTACAGATGAATATAAAATGAAACCTATCGAGCATTCTACATGTTTGGGGATTTAGATAGGCTATAACTTTGTTTTTGTTTGATGCGAAAACGACTTTATTATAAACGCTTTGGTTAGAAATGTTTTCTAAGACTGTGAGACATGTCATGACCTCACTCCACATTGAGTAAAGTCTATGATTACATTGATTGAATTTCATTATTGACTCGGCAGAAATATCTTTAATTTTATCTTTAGATATATCTCGACATAGACTCACAAGAAAATCACGAGAGCTCACGTTATCTATATTAATGGTTAGCGCTTCTTCTAGGGCAATCAAGTACTCTTTGATTTGTTCTTCTTGGTGCTGAATCAACGAGTGTTGATACTGCTGATGTTGTATAAATATTTGCAGAGATATAACAGTCAGTGTAATCAGCGAAAGAATTGGGGTATATACACCACCTACATAACTACCTAAATCAGCCCATTCATTTGGTTGTTCCCAAAACCCCAAACCAAATTTATACATATAAGCTAATATTGGCACCAGTAAAACAACAAACAAAGACCCCAAAATAAATTTTGTTTGTTTATTCAATTCTCACCCCTTTTATTAAAGATGTTGTACACTAACGCATACTTAAAGGACTGACAACACAAAACACTGAATTTAAGTTTGCTGCCGTAAACACAAATGATCATATTAACTATGAGCGCCATGCTTTGGCTGTCCACATTGATGAGTTGGTTAGTGATGCTCTCGGAATTTAGCAGACTCTTCCAAAATAAAAAGTTGATTCAATAGCATGAATTCTCTTAAATCTTCATGGATATCGCCATCTGGTTCTTGATGAGCACGTCGATTTCTGTAAGCCATAAAAACACTTGAAAATAGTGTCGCGCGTCCTTTAACCTCACTTCCATCTAGGCCATCCCAGTATAAAGGAGCATCGTCACCCTGAAATGCTTTAGAGAATAGCTTCGCCCCAGTTTCCTGAGTTAGACCAGATTTGTCTTTGATCAAGCGCTCTAATAATCTATAACCTGCTAATAGAGCATTGTCTGGATTTGTTTTAAATGAAAAAGCAATTTCATGTAAGCGAGGGTCTAGCAATGACAGTGGGACCTCTGCAGGAAAGTATTGCATTATATTTAATTCAGGATAGTGCCGTTCATAAATATAATCATACCATCGATGAGGTATGACAGGGTGTTGTTCTGATAACCATTTTAGGTCTTTTTCGGAAAGCGCTGATTTATCTACTCTTTCAATGAGTTCACAAGGGACTAAATATTCATAAATTTCTTGAGTGAATTTTTGGAGTGTTGATAATACGTAAGAGAAAGATCTTGGGCCTTCTCCAGAATAGCCTGATGTAAATCCAGACTTTATTGCAATGGTTACATCGGAATCAACGTTCAGTAGAAGAACATGATGACAGTCGTACCCACTTCCTGAAGTTAATATTTTAACTTCATTTATTTGTCTTCCGAAGTGAATAATTTCTACAACTGCATTTATGCAGTGTCGTGAAACTCCACATCTTCCTCGATATTCTATATCTGCTAATTTTATCATCATAATCCATTATATCTACTGAATGTATAACTGTAATTAGATAGTGAATGTAATTAGGTGTGCCATAGAGCTCTATATAAAGCCAAGAAACCATCTAAATAATCGCTACGAAATTTAATTTATAGCAATTATATTGTTGGCCTACCTTTGGCGCTAAATATGTTTATTCGAAACTTGCCTTTGGCTCCGCTTACCCACTGAGCAAAAATACACTTAAGGGGCGGCAATGGAAAGAGCCACCCGGCCTCCTCTTCATAAACAAGTCAGTAGTGTGATCGAGGTGACATATCAGAAGTGCGGGGTAATGCCGATGTGCCTCGCCTTTTGCCACAGGCTCGATCAGCAATTTGCCGGGGGCGAACCCGACCTTGCAGAGGATAGGGTTGCCACCCTCTGAGGCAGGTCACTGAATCGGGTGCGCTGGCGTGGTTAAATGGTCAGCTCACATCTTGCCGGATATTGCTGTGACCATGCCATCTGACCTTCAGCCGCTGCTCGCTTGGCCTGACTATCTGCAGGCATCCTGGCTGCGCTGCGCTCACCAGACCAGTGCCACCCTCTGGCATCCGCCCCACAGCGCCAAGGGGCAGACCTTGCAGAGCCTGCGCCAGCGCAAACGGGACCTGCTCACCACCGGCGAGATGGCCCTCGAGGATCTCTACGAATTTATGGAGGGGCGCCCCTGTGCCCTGCTGCTCACCGACGAGAGCGGCTGCCTGCTGGCCCGGACCGGCCACCCCGATACCCTGCGCGAGCTGGCGGCGCTGGGGTTTGGCCCCGGCGCCTTTTTCAGCGAGGGGCGCATCGGCACCAATGCCATCAATCTGGCGGCGCTGGAGGGAGTGCCGCTCTGCGTCAGCGGCCCCCAGCACTTCAACCAGACCCTGCACCCATGGCACAGCTGCGCCAGCCCGGTCTACAACAGCAATGGCCGTCAGGTCGCCATCATCGCTTTGATCTGCAAGGTGGAGGAGGCGAGCGCCGGCGATCTGGCGCTCACCGTCAGTGCCGGGCGCGAGCTGGCTCATCTGCTGCAGATGGAGACCCTGATGCAGGAGTCCCAGCATCACCTGAGCGAGCTTTACGCCCTGCTCGATGGTATGGATGACGGCGTGCTGGCCTGGGACCCGCAAGGGCGGCTGCGCTACCTCAACGCGCTGGCGGCCCACCGGCTGCGGCTCGATCCCGCGCTCTGTCTCGGCCAGCCGCTGGAGCAGCACCTGCTGCTGCCCCAGCGGTTGCAGCTGGCCATCAGGGGGCAGACGCCACTGAGTCATGTGGAGGTGACGCTGGAGCGGCTCGGCGCGCAGGAGGGGGAGTTTATCAATGCGCTGGTGAGCCTCAAGCCGCTGCCGGGGCCGGAGGGGGTCAGCTTTATCGCCCTGCTGCACCCGGTCGATCGGCTGCGGGCCATTCACCAGCTGCGCCAGACGGTGCCCGAGCTGTCGGCGCTGGTGGGGGAGTCGAGCGCCATGCGCAAGCTGCTGCGCTATGCCCGGCAGGCGGCCCAGAGTCAGGGGCCGATCCTGCTGCGCGGCGAGGAGGAGGTGGGCAAGGCCCAGCTGGCGGAGGCTATTCACTTTGGCAGCGAACGGGCCACCGGGCCGCTCATTACCCTCAACTGCAAGGCGCTGCCGAGCGAGCGGATGGCGCTGGAGCTGATGGGTTCCGACGAGGCGGGGCAGGAGCGGGCGGGCAAGTTCGAGCTGGCCCACGGCGGCACCCTGGTGCTGGAGCAGGTGGAGTGTCTCTCTGCCCCCATGCAGGCGGCGCTGCTGCAACTGCTCAAGACCGGCCGCATCCAGCGCTTCGATTCGGCCCGCATCCTGCCGCTCAAGGTGCGGATCATCGCCACCAGCAGCGCCCCGCTGGAGCAGCTGGTGCAGGAGGGGCTGTTTGGCCGCCAGCTGCTCTATGCCTTGCAGGCGTGCGAGCTGTGGCTGCCGGGGCTGCGGGAGCGCGCGGCGGATCTGCCGGGCCTGATCAGCCAGCAGTTGGCAGCGCAGGGGCGCGAGCCGGTACGCCAGTTCAGTCCGGCGGCCCTCGATTGTCTGCTGGCCTATCCCTGGCCCGGCAATCTGGGGGAGCTGCGCAGCGCCGTCGAGCATGCGCTGCTTCACGCCGGTCAGGGGCCGATCCCGCCCGAGGCGCTGCCCGCCGCCATTCGCCACGGCTATCAGCGGGTGGCGGACGAGGTGGTGGGACAACCGCTGCTCACGCTGGCGGAGCTGGAGCGGCAAGCCATCTTGCGCTGCGCTCACGCCTGCAAGGGACAGGTGAGCCAGATGGCCCAGCATCTTGGCATCAGCCGCACCACCCTGTGGCGGCGGCTCAAACTGCTCGAGATCGATCCCGCCGACTATCACGGCTGACGGCGAGCCGTTGCGAACCGGCCCGCAGAAAATGAAAAGGCCCCGCAGTTGCGGGGCCGTGTTATATGGCAGGTCAGTGGTGGCGTGGTTACAGCCCCAGCTGGTGGGCGGTGACGATGGCCGCCAGCACATCCTCGGCGGTGACCTTGAACGGCATGTTATGGATGGTTTCGCCCTCGGCAGTGGAGGCTTTGGCCACCTCCATCAGGCGCGCCATATCCAGCTCCTTGACCCCCATCATATGCAGGTTGGTCGGCAGGCCCACCGAGCGGCAGAAGGCCAGCACGGTTTCGATCTCCGCCATCGGGGCATTCTCCAGCACCAGCTGCACCAGGGTACCGAACGCCACTTTCTCACCGTGGTAGAGGTGGTGGCACTCGGCCAGCTGGGTCAGGCCGTTGTGGATGGCATGGGCGGCGGCCAGACCGCTGCTCTCGAAGCCGATACCGCTCAGATAGGTGTTGGCCTCGATGATGTTCTCCACCGCCTTGGTGCAGAGCCCCTGCTCCACCGCCAGCTTGGCCTTGTAGCCGTCGGCCAGCAGAGTCTTGTAGCAGAGCTCGGCGATGGCTTGCGCCGCCAGCGTGGAGGCGCCACCGGCCATGGTCTGGCAACCGGAAACCTTGTTGGCGCGCGCCTCGAAGTAGGTGGAGAGCGCATCCCCCATGCCGGAGACCAGCAGCCGCACTGGAGCGCGGGAGACCACGCCGGTATCCATGATGACCATATTGGGGTTGGTCGGGATCATCAGGTATTCGCTGAATTGCCCTTCCGGGGTGTAGATGACCGCCAGCGCGCTGGTGGGGGCATCAGTGGAGGCTATGGTCGGCACTATGACCACCGGCACCTTCTGGTAGAAGGCGACCGACTTGGCGG
The DNA here is from genome assembly GCF_051920345.1 of Aeromonas sp. 102P. Taxonomy (NCBI): domain Bacteria; kingdom Pseudomonadati; phylum Pseudomonadota; class Gammaproteobacteria; order Aeromonadales; family Aeromonadaceae; genus Aeromonas; species Aeromonas sp. 102P. Next base: position 30,712 of record NZ_JBQBCZ010000010.1, read on the forward strand.
TATCCAGCGTTTTGCCGCCGCCGATGCCGATGATGACGTCAAACGGGGTCTGCTGGCAGCGGGCCAGCAGGCGGTCGATCTCGGGGCGGGAGCACTCGCCGTTGAAGCAGTCGAACTCGGGCTTGATACCGGCGCCGTGGAAGCTGGTGGCCACGGTATCGCCGACCAGCTTGGTGACGAAGGCGTCGGCCAGAATAAGCGGCTTGCTGCCGAGCGCTTTGACGTAGTTGCCGATATTGGCGAGGGCCCCGTTGCCTTGCACGTATTTGCTGGGGCTGATGATGATGCGGTCCATATTTTATCCCTCTCTCTTTATGAATTAAGAATCGGGGCGAAGGGGCGGCAGTGCCGGGGACTCCTTCGTCTTGAATGGTGCTGCACAGGCTCAGCGAGCGAGTGCAGCCCCTTGAAGCAGTGGCGTCAGTCGCCGAAGCGCTCGGCGGCCAGCTGCTGGAAGCAGGTCAGGGCGGCGGTGGCATCCTCGCCGCGCGCCAGCAGGGTGAGCTGGTCGCCCTGACGCACGTTGAGCATGGCGAGCCGGGTCAGGCTACGGGGATTGGCCTCTTTGTCCCCCTTTTGCAACTTGAGTTCAGCGGCAAAGGGCTTGAGGGCGGCCACCAGCCGGGCGGCGGGGCGCACATGTAGGCCGTGGGGGTTATCCACCACCACCTCACAGCGCAGCCAGCCGTCGTCGGCAACGGGGGCGGTCTCGGTGGCGGCCTGCGCCGCGCTGGCAGGCAGCATCGCCTGTTTTGGGCCCAGCGCGCCGAGCGCCTCGGCGGCCACCTCATCCAGCGTCAGGCCGGAACCGGCCGCCACCACAGCGGCCAGAGTGCCCTCGACCAGCGGGGCGGGGCAGAGCCGCACCCTCGCGCTCAGCTCCGGGGGTAGCAGTTCGAGGGCGGTCTCGGCGCTGAGCAGAGCGCTGCCCAAGTCCATCAGCACCAGCACACCGCTGCCGTCATCCGCTTCTTCAATCGCACTCATCACCGCGATGGCATCGGTGCCGATGGGGTGGTCGGGGTCATCGACCCCGGCCGCCAGCAGCAATCGGGCCGGGCTGCCGAGCTGGTCGGCCAGCGCTTTCAAACCGGCCGCCAGCATGGCGCTGTGAGAGACAACTACGATTCCGATCATGTCACAACCTCGCTCTGTCACGCAGGGCAGTCAGCAGCAGCAGGGTCGAGGTGGCCCCGGCATCCTGATGGCCGATGCTGCGCTCGCCAAGATAGCTGGCGCGCCCCTTGCGGGCCTGCATCTGGATGGTGGCCTCGGTACCGGCTGCTGCGGCCGCTACTGCCTTGTCCAGCGCTTCATTGAGGGGCAACTCTTGCTGCTGTGCCTGCTGCAGGGCTGCCAGAGCCGGCCACCAGGCGTCGCACATGGTCTTGTCGCCCGGCTCGGCACGGCCGCGGGAGACGATCCCCTCCACCCCGTCGCTCAGCATCTTGCACAGCTGGCTGAGGCTTAGGCTCTGGCAGGCATCGCTGCTGGCCGCCGCCCGGATAAAGAAGGTGCCGTAGAGCGGGCCGCTGGCACCGCCGACCGAGGAGAGCAAGGTCATGCCGGTGGTTTTCAGTACCTGCCCGATATCCTTGTCCGCTACTGCCGGCAGCTTCTCGGCCACCTTGGCGAAGCCGCGTTGCATGTTGAGGCCGTGGTCGCCGTCGCCGATATCGGTATCCAGCGCGGTGAGGTAGTCACGCTGCTCGGTAAAGATGTGTTCGCAGTCGAGCAGCCAGTTGACGATGTGGTGTTTGCTTAGCATGGCTATCGGCACTCCTTAGCAGCCGCGACGCAGGGCTGGGGTGTGAACGGGGGCATCCCACAGGGTCATCAGTTCGTCATCCACCTTGAGCAATGTGATGGAGATGCCGGTCATGTCGAGGGAGGTGCAGTAGGGACCGATCAGGTTGCGCACCAGATGGATGCCCGCCTCTTCGCACAGGGTGGCAAGGCGACCATAGACGCCATAGAGCTCGGAGATGGGGGTGCCGCCCAGGCTGTTGACCAGCGCGATCACCCGATCGCCCTTGTTGAGCGGTTCGATAAAGGTGTGCTCTTCCTGCCAGCTGCCGCTGGTGCGATCCCAGTGGCGCAGGGTGCGGCCATAGGGGGTGTTGTCAGCAAGCTCGCTGAACATGTCGTCCACCAGGGTATTGAGGTCGGTGAAGGGGCGACGTTCGATGCCCGGTTCGCCGTGGATACCGACGCCGAATTCCAGCTCGTTGTCCGCCAGGGTGAAGGAGGGCTTGCCTGCGGCCGGCACGGTGCAGGCATGCATGGCCACGCCTATGGTGCGGCTCTGGTTGTTGATGCGACGGGCCAGCGCCTCGCAGCGCGCCAGATCGTAGCCCGCCTCTGCGGCGGCACCGACCAGCTTCTCGCACAGCACGGTCGTGGCAACCCCACGGCGACCGGCGGTGTAGAGGCTGTCTTTGACCGCCACGTCGTCATCGATCAGGGCGAAGCCCACCTTGACCCCGTCGCCGTGCAGCAGCTCGACCGCGGTCTCGAAGTTGAGTACGTCGCCGGTGTAGTTCTTCACCAGAAACAGCACGCCCGCGCCGCCATCAACGGCCTGACCGCACTCGTACATCTGATCCGGGGTGGGGGAGGTAAAGATCTCGCCGGGGCAGGCGCCATCCAGCATCCCTTTGCCCACCAGCCCGCCGTGCATCGGCTCGTGGCCGCTGCCACCGCCGGAGACCAGCGCCACCTTGCCCATCACGGGGGAGTCGGCGCGGGTGATGTAGTGGGGTTCGATACGTACCTTGAGCTCCGGGTGGGCGGCTGCCATCCCCATCAGTTGTTCACGGACCACGGCATCGACGGCATTGATCAGTTTCTTCATGGCTCACTCCTTGGCTTGCCACCGCTCGGGTGGGCAAATGGTTGATGGAGCCAGTCTAACGACAGAAAAAGGGATAAAAATGACGGGCGATTTGGTTCGGATTTGAAACAGCAGAAGGGGTATGGGTGTTTCAATCTGAAACGGCGCAGGGCTGGCGGGCGGGAAACTGTTAGCTGACTCACAGCCATGAAAAAGGGCCCCGCAGGGCCCTTCGCTATAACCGGAATAAAACGGACGGGTTAGATGGCCCAGCCACCGGCATAGAAGATCACCAGCGCCAGGGCGATGATGACGGTGCCGATGTTCAGCTTCTTCCACTCGGCAGCGAAGATGCGGCCAACGACCAGCGCCACGAAGCCCAGCATGATACCGGTCACGATGTTGCAGGTCAGCACGATGAAGACGGCGCACAGCATGCCGGCGAGGGCATCGACCGAGTCGCTGAAGTCCAGCTTGGTGACGTTGCCCAGCATCAGCAGACCGACGTACATCAGGGCTGGTGCGGTGGCGTAAGCCGGTACCAGATAGCTGAGCGGGGAGAGGAAGATCATCAGCAGGAACAGCACGCCGACCAGCGCGGCGGTCAGACCGGTCTTGCCACCGGCCGCGGTGCCTGCGGCGGATTCGATGTAGACGGCAGCCGGAGCACCACCTACGGCGCCTGCCACCATGCTGCTGACGGAGTCGGCAGTCAGGGCCTTGCCGCCGCTGATGATGTGGCCACGTTCGTTGATGAGGCCTGCCTGACCGGCCACGGCACGGATGGTGCCGGTGGCGTCAAACACGGCGGTCATCACCAGCGCCAGTACGGTCGGAATGACTACCGGATTGAGGGCGCCCAGCAGATCCATGCTGCCTACCAGAGAGCCTTTCTCGCCAGTCAGGCTCGGCATGGCGAAGAAGCCCTGCCAGGTCACTTTCGGGTCGAAGATAAGGCCGAGGATGGAGATGGCGATAATCACCATCAGGATTCCGCCTGGCACCTTGCGACGCTCCAGACCGAAGATGGCGGCCAGACCCAGCACCGTCATGATGACCGGGAAGGCGGTCACTTCACCCAGCTGAACCGGCAAACCGGCCCCTTCGTTCTTGATCACCATGCCGACGCCGTTGGTGGCGATCAGCAGCAGGAACAGACCGATACCGATGCCGGTGCCGTGAGCGATGCCGGAGGGGAGGTTATCCAGGATCCACTGGCGCACGCCGGTGACGCTGATCAGGGTAAACAGCACACCCATCAGGAAGATGGCGCCCAGCGCGACCGGAATGCTCAGTCCCTGACCCAGTACCAGACTGAATGCGGTAAAGGCGGTGAGGGAGATGGCGCAACCGATAGCCATTGGCAGCTTGGCCCACAGCCCCATCAGCAGGGAGCCGAAGGCGGCGATCAAGCAGGTGGCCACAAACACCGGGCCCTGCTCAAAGCCGGCGGCACCCAGCATGTTCGGCACCACTATGATGCTGTAGACCATCGCCAGGAAGGTGGTCAGCCCCGCGACCAGCTCCTGGCGCACGCTGCTGCCGCGCGCAGAAATGGAAAAATAAGAGTCCAGAAAGCCGCCTGTCCCTGTTTGGGCGGCCATATCTTGCTTTGCCATAACTAATCCTGAAAGTGTGAAGGAAATCGTTTGCGTTGGTGGCGCGCAAAATAGCAAGAATTCGCGGCAAATACAGCGGATAACCTGACTTTTTCGTCACTATTTTACATTTTGAGTCCATTCGGAGCTCATTGTGAGACTCAAGCGGTGAGAGCGTGTAAGGCAGGGATCAAGCGGTCGGGGGAGGGGAGATCAGTGAGGAAAAAGCGGGGAAAAACAAAAAACCCGCCGAAGCGGGTTTTTTTAAATTCTTGCAGAGCTGTCAGCAGTTGGCATAAGCCATCAGCAGCATGCTCCGGCTTGAATTACAGACCAACTACGTTGGCAGCAGCCGGGCCTTTCTGGCCTTGCTCGATGGTGAACTCAACGCGCTGACCTTCGTCCAGGGTTTTGAAGCTGGTGGACTGGATAGCGGAGAAGTGTACGAACACGTCTTTGCTGCCGTCAGCCGGGGAGATGAAACCAAAACCTTTCTCAGCGTTGAAGAACTTAACGGTACCAGTCATTTTGTTAGACATAATAATTTCCTTAAATAGTGTTGAATGCCACCTAAATGGCAATTTTTGATTTTTCGTCAGCAATACGTATGGGGAGCACTAAAGAAGGAGAATTATTTGATAAGAATTATCCGAGGATAACGCTTATGCTAATCACTGCTTTACTAAAATGACTGCCTAACATAATCAGGTCTGAACTGCCGAACCATCGAGAAAGATTAAAACACGCTCTCATTTTTAAAGCAAACTTTATCTCGATATTAATGTTTTGTAACAGCCAAAAATATCATTTTTTATAGTAAACATGATGCATTTCAACGGCATAGAAAAATCAGTGCAGACTCATATCACCCTGTGGCAAGCCAGATTCGGCTTTTTTGTCCTGACTATGTAGCCAGTTCTGGCAAAAAATATGAGAAAAAATGAAAAGCTGGCGATAGATGGGGATTGTCAGTTGTCGTTCTCTCTAACTCACAATGTAAATCACTTCTTTGCTGCTGCGATTAGCTTCTGAGCGGCAAATCAATGGCAGCGCCAAATCTGGCGCATCGAGCATCGCCCAGACATGCAAACGCCCGCATGCACCAAGTGCCAGCGGGCGTTTTGCAAGAAGGGATCAGCGCTTGCTGCGAAACTTGTTGCTGACCGAATCAATCCAGCTGAAGGTTTCCGGCAGTACCTGATTCTTGGCACGCTCTTTGGCTTTCTCGCGAGCCAGCTTGGAGGCTGCCTTGGCCGCTTCGGCGCGGTCGGCCACAATTTTCAGGCGACCCTCTTCGCGGATCTTGTTCCGCTCTCCGTTGGTCAGCTGGTGGTCTGCATTGGCTTGTGCCTTTTGCAATAACAAGGCTATCTCGGCTTTTTCGGCCTCGGTCAGATCTTTCATTTCCAGCTTTTTCACGGCGCGCTCCTGCGGCAGGGTGGTTAGATGTGTAAACCCACCAGGTTGTTCACAGATTGAAGACGACTGATGGGGGGCTGGTAGCCCAGACTGGCATGAGGACGATGCCAGTTGTACTCATGCAACCACGGTTGCAAGTGCTCTGCCCGTTGCTCTGACGAGTCATAGCTCCGTGCATAAGCCCACTCACGCAGGGCGGTCTGAATGAAGCGCTCTGCTTTGCCATTGGTTTGTGGTGTGTAAGGCTTGGTGCGCAGATGCTTGAGCCCCAGCCGACGACACAGCTTCTGGAAGCGTTTCGACCGGTAACAGGCTCCATTGTCCGTGAGTAGCCGACTGAAACAAATGCCGAGCCCGGCGTAGTAGCGAAGTGCCTGTAACAGCGCCAGGCAGGCACTGCGTCCCGTTTCATCAGGATGCAGAGCGCTGAACGCCACACGGGAGTGGTCATCAATCGCCACATGAACACACTCCCACCCTGCGCCGCGTGAGTCCTTGCTGCGGTCGCCGGTGATACGATGGCCGGGACGGTGGAAACGCCCCAACTTTTTGATGTCCAGATGCAGCAAGTCACCCGGTTTCTCATGTTCATAGCGTTGTACTGGAACAGCTGGGGCCAGATTGGCCAATCGATGAAGTCCCATGCGCTGCAAGATGCGGGCGACAGTACTGTGCCCTATGCCCAGATATTGGCTGATGTGCCGATAGGTCCGTCGCTGCTTGCGCAGTTCGATAATCCTCTGCTGGCGCTGGTCATCAATGGCATGAGGGCAAGATGCGGGTCGAGAAGAGCGATTGTACAAACCATCAGGTCCCTCCTGGCGATATCGAGTGAGCCACTTGTAAGCGGTGCGGATACTGACCCCGGCAGCGTGAGCGGCCTCTTCAACGCGCAGGCCCTGCTCAAGGATACGCTGGACAAGAAGCTGTCGACCAAAGACGGTTAATCGGGCATTTTTATGATTGTTCACTCGGGCACCTCGGATGATTGGTTTGGTTGGTGCCTCCAATTCTCCGGGAATGCCCCGAGTGAACAACCTACAGAGAGATCACAGTTAGACACCCTAACACAGTTGTGCCGATCACTTCTTATGCAATCGGCTTTCCGGCAGTAAAAATGCGGGTTTGTGCCAACTTTCTGTTATTTCGCGGCCACTTTCCCGCCTGTTTGCCACATTTCAATTTATGGCGAGCGGTGAGGGCAGCTCTTGCTCCTCCGGCTCGACGTGGATCAGCACGATGGCGTGGGGCAGTTGCTCCATGATGGCGTGTTCGATGCGATCACAGATATCGTGGGCTTCGCCGATGCTCATCTCCGGGGGCAGGGTGAGGTGGAAGTCGATATGGCGACGACGACCGGCACGACGGCTGCGCAGATCGTGAAAACCGCTGGCAGCAGGGCAGCATTCGGTGATGATGCGGCTGGTCATTGCCAGCTCTTCCGGGCTCATGCTCTGGTCGATCAGCGGCTGGAAGGCCTCGTTGAGCATGCTGATCGCCTCTCTGACAATAAAGATGGCGACCGCAATGGCGACCATCGGGTCGAGGATGGCGAGTGAATGGCCGAACAGACCGGCCAGCCAGATCCCGCCAAGACCGACGGCGACCCCGGTGGAGGTGAGCACGTCCGCCTTGAGATGAAGCGCATCGGCAGCCAGCGCGACCGACTCCTCCTCTCGGGCCACCTTGTAGAGGTAGGCAGAGACGCCGCTGTTGACCAGCGCCGAGATCACCATCACCAGTACGCCCCAGCCAATGCTCTCGATGGGGCTGGGGGTGATCAGCTTGTCGACGGCTTCGAAGATGATCCAGCTCGCGGCCAGCAAGATAAGCAGTGCTTCGATGACGCCGGAGACATTTTCAATCTTGTCGTGACCATAGGGGTGGCGCTCATCAGGCGGGAGATCGGACTTTTTCACCGCGAACAGGGCGATCAGGGCCGCCACCAGATCCATGGCGGAGTGGATCGCCTCCGAGATGATACTGACCGAGCCGCTGGCGAACCCGGCCACCATTTTCATGATGATCAGACTGATATTGGAGCAGACCGACACCATGGCGGCTCTGGTTTTTCTGTTCATGTCACAGCTTCCTGAATAAAAACGGATATTTCGGTGCGGCGCGTATTATATCCGGCTGACCGGAAATAACCTATTCGGTGTTGTAACCTGATGTTTCCGATGATATTGCGAATGCTTATTAAAATGGTGACCTCTTGCGCGGCAATAAATAATGAGAGGGATTTATATTTCTCCGTGAAAATATCTAGCCAACGATGACTTAATATAAGCGTGACAACATTTAATAATGCGAATTACTCTTTTTGGGTCTTTCCTGTCGAGGTCGTTTGGCCTCCCCTCTCAAGGGGCTGCGCGCGACATCTTTTGGACGAGAATGAGGCTGGATCCGGATGCCGCTGGAGGGTATGCTGGGTCTGGTGATGGTCTTGCACCATCCCACCAAGCGTACTGAAGTTGATGATTCGGATGGCATGCTGGCTCCCATGAGGAACCAACTGTCTGGGTAACATTTTTGGAGTTTGATGATGAGTAACAAAGAACATCACAACGGCAAAGATGCCAAGAAAAAACCGCAGATGTCACTGAAAGAGAAACGCGAAGCCAAACGTCAGAAAGCAGAACTGAAAAACGGCAGCGCAATGAAGTAACGCTCCCCTACTGCTGTTCCTTCGGAGCCAGTACAAAGCCAGCCCTTACCGGCTGGCTTTTATGTTTGTGGCTCACGGCGTGGCGCCGTAAGCCGCGAAAATCTGGTGATAACGACCATCCTGACGCATCGCCTCAAGGCGCTTATCAAACAGATTGCGAGCATCGGCCGTTCGGAAGGCAAAGTGATAGACGGTGGGCGGGAAGAGGTCTGCTTGCCTGACCTGATTGCGCTCGTAGTGCTCGCCTGCCTGGGCGGTGGCAATCAGCTGGTCGAGGTAGTAGTAGAACACCCGCTCCTCCAGTACGACGGCATCTACCCTGCCGCGCATTAGCTGATGTACCTGCACCTGCTGCTTGGCTACCTCCTCATAGTGGGGATTCTGGTTGGCCATGGTGGCGAACGCGCCCCCCAGAATGATCCTTGCCCGTTGAAAGGCGGTGACCCGTTTTGAATGCAGGTCGTCCAGAGTGCTGATGTGGGTGCTGCGCAGGGTGAAGATCCGGTTATGGAAGGTGATAACTGGCTGGGTCAGAACGTGAGGATCAACCATACCGGGTCTGACGTTGATGATGGCATCCAGCTTTCCTGACTCGAACAGGCGGAAGGTACGCTCCAGTGGCAGAAATTCAAAGCTGGGCTCATAGCCGCTGCCAGCGAACGCCTCTTTCAGCAGATCCAGCTCAATGCCACGCTGATTACTTTCGATGACATAAGGGGGGATGGCAAAGCTGACCCCGACCTTGAGTGGCGTTGCCAGCAACTGGCCGGAGAGCATGCTGGTCAGCATTAGCAATAAAGGGGTGAGCAGTTTCATTGCACTTTTCACAAAGCGCTCCTGTGGAGGATATCCATCACTGTAGGGGAGGCAACCATAAAGCGTTATATCCCTTTCGGGCTGAGAGGTTCAGCCTGAGTGCATAAAAAAAGACCCTGAGTTATCAGGGCCTTTTCAATATTCTGTTCTTAGAACGGGATATCGTCGTCGAAATCCATCGGCGGCTCGTTATATACCGGCGGCGCAGATTGCGGCTGCTGGGCAGGACGGCCATAACCGCCTTGCGGCTGCATATTCTGCTGCGGAGCCGGTGCCGGGCGCTGCTGATTCATCGGCTGCTGGGCAGGCATGCTCTGCTGCGGCTGACCCCAGCTACCCTGGGATTGGCCACCCATGTTCTGGCCCATGCCCTGACCGCCTTGCGGACGACCACCCAGCATCTGCATCACGCCAGTGAAGCTGTCGACCAGCACTTCAGTGGTGTAGCGCTCCTGGCCGCTCTGATCTTGCCATTTACGGGTCTGCAGTTTGCCTTCCACATAGACCTGGGAGCCCTTCTTTAGGTACTCGCCAGCCACTTCGGCCAACTTGCCCATGAAGACGACGCGGTGCCATTCGGTACGCTCTTTCTGCTCACCGGTCTGCTTGTCGCGCCAGGTTTCGGAGGTAGCCAGAGTAATGTTGGTCACAGCACCGCCACTCGGCATGTAGCGTACTTCCGGGTCTTGCCCGAGGTTACCGATCAGAATGACTTTATTGATGCCTCGACTGGCCATAATCTCTCTTCCACCTTTATATTCCGGTCAGGCAAGGCCTGGACCCACTAAATAAGTTACCGCGCTTTTTTCATGACCATGTCGTTATCATATTGAACAGCATGGTTTTTCTATAACCGTTGCAGCAATCAGAGTGCTCGTTTCGCGTGTTCTGATTCAGGTTTAGCCCCCAATAGTAACAGTTGATCACTCTGCGGGCGAGCGCTTGCTGGTGTGGATTGGGGGCAAACTCGCCGCCTTGGTCAGGGTGTGACGAAGGGGCTATCCATCGTAAAAAAGGATAACGGCGATAGATAATGCCTGTCTATTCATCCAGTAGTCTCTATGCCATACTGACTCGCTCAGGTTTCTGTATCGAGCGTGCAACAAGATGGAAAAGATCGTGGTCCGGGGTGCTCGCACCCACAACCTCAAGAACATCAATCTGACCCTGCCCCGCGACAAGCTGATCGTGGTCACCGGCCTCTCCGGTTCGGGCAAATCCTCTCTGGCGTTCGATACCCTCTATGCCGAGGGACAGCGCCGCTATGTTGAGTCCCTCTCCGCCTATGCCCGCCAGTTCCTCTCCCTGATGGAGAAGCCGGACGTCGACCATATCGAGGGGCTCTCGCCCGCCATCTCCATCGAGCAGAAGTCCACCTCCCACAACCCGCGCTCGACCGTCGGTACCATCACCGAGATCTACGACTACCTGCGTCTGCTGTTTGCCCGGGTCGGTGAGCCCCGCTGCCCGACTCACGCCATTCCGCTCGCCGCCCAGACCATCAGCCAGATGGTGGATCAGGTGCTGGCCCAACCGGAGGGGAGCAAGCTGATGCTGCTGGCCCCGGTGGTGCGTGATCGCAAGGGGGAGCACACCAAGCTGCTGGAGAATCTGGCGGCCCAGGGCTACATCCGTGCCCGTATCGACGGCGAGGTGTGCGACCTCTCCGATCCTCCGACTCTGGAGCTGCACAAGAAGCACACCATCGAGGTGGTGGTGGATCGCTTCAAGGTGCGCGAGGACCTTGCCTTGCGTTTGGCCGAGTCGTTCGAGACGGCGCTGACCCTCTCCGGCGGCATAGTGCTGGTAGTGCCGATGGACGGGGAGGAGGGCGTCACCCCCATGACCTTCTCCGCCAACTTCGCCTGCCCAGAGTGCGGCTACTCCATGTCGGAGCTGGAACCGCGCATCTTCTCTTTCAACAATCCGGCCGGTGCCTGCCCGACTTGTGACGGCCTCGGGGTGCAGCAATATTTCGATCCTGCCAAGGTGATCGGCGATCCGGCCATCAGTCTGGCCAACGGCGCCATCCGTGGCTGGGACAAGCGCAGCTTCTACTACTTCCAGATGCTGAAATCCCTCTCCGAGCACTACAAGTTCGATCTGGAGACGCCGTGGGAAGATCTGCCGGTCAAGACCCAGGAGGTGATCCTGCGCGGCTCCGGTCGCACCGAGATCGAGTTCCGCTACATGAACGACCGCGGCGACGTTGTGGTGCGCAAGCACCCGTTCGAGGGGATCCTGCACAACATGGAGCGGCGCTACCGGGAGACCGAATCCAACTCGGTGCGTGAAGAGCTCTCCAAATATATCGCGAACAAATCCTGTACCAGCTGCGGCGGCAGCCGACTGCGGGAGGAGGCGCGTCACGTCTTCGTCGACAACCGCAACCTGCCGGCCATCGCCGAGCAGTCCATCGGCGATGCGCTCGCCTTCTTCGAGGGGCTTAACCTCACTGGCCAGCGCGCCCAGATTGCCGAGAAGATCTTGAAAGAGATCGTCGAGCGGCTCGGCTTCCTGGTGAACGTCGGTCTCAACTACCTGAGCCTGTCCCGCAGTGCCGAGACCCTCTCAGGCGGCGAAGCGCAGCGCATCCGACTGGCGAGCCAGATCGGGGCCGGGCTGGTGGGCGTCATGTACGTACTGGACGAGCCCTCCATCGGTCTGCATCAGCGCGACAACGAGCGGTTGCTCAAGACCCTCACCCATCTGCGCGATCTCGGCAACACGGTGATCGTGGTGGAGCACGACGAGGATGCCATCCGCCTCGCCGACCATGTGCTGGATATCGGCCCGGGGGCGGGTGTACACGGTGGCGAGATTGTTGCGCAGGGCACCCCCCAGCAGATTATCGACAATCCGGAATCGCTGACCGGTGACTACCTCTCCGGTCGCAAGCAGATCGCCATTCCGGCCGAGCGCACGCCGCTCACCGGCAAGTGGTTGAAACTCAAGGGGGCAAGCGGCAACAACTTGCGCAACGTCAATCTTGATCTGCCCATCGGGGTGATGACCTGCGTCACTGGCGTCTCCGGCTCCGGCAAGTCGACCCTGATCAACGACACCCTGTTCCGCATCGCTCATCGCGAGCTCAACAAGGCCACCGAGTCCACCCCGGCGCCCTATCGCAGCGTCGAGGGGCTGGAGCATCTGGACAAGGTGGTGGATATCGACCAGAGTCCCATCGGTCGTACCCCGCGCTCCAACCCGGCCACCTATACCGGTTTGTTCACTCCGATCCGCGAGTTGCTCTCCGGCACCCAGGAGGCGCGTTCGCGCGGCTACCAGCCGGGCCGCTTCTCCTTCAACGTGAAGGGGGGCCGCTGCGAGGCGTGCCAGGGGGATGGCGTCATCAAGGTGGAGATGCACTTCCTGCCGGATGTCTACGTGCCGTGCGACGTCTGCAAGGGCAAGCGCTACAACCGCGAGACCCTGGAGGTGAAGTACAAGGGCAAGAACATCCACGAAATCCTCGAGATGACGGTGGAAGATGCTCGCGAGTTCTTCGATCCGGTGCCGGCAGTGGCGCGCAAGCTGCAGACCCTGATGGACGTGGGCCTCTCCTATATCCGTCTCGGCCAGTCTGCTACTACCTTGTCGGGCGGCGAGGCGCAGCGGGTCAAGCTGGCGCGCGAGCTCTCCAAGCGGGATACCGGTCAGACTCTATACATTCTGGATGAGCCGACCACCGGGCTGCATTTTCACGATATCCAGCAACTGCTCAAGGTGCTGCACCAGCTGCGGGATCGCGGTAACACCATCGTCATCATCGAGCACAATCTGGATGTGGTAAAAACTGCCGACTGGATCGTCGATTTGGGACCGGAGGGCGGCGCCGGTGGTGGCCGCATTCTGGTGACGGGGACGCCGGAAGAGATTTGCACCAATAAAGAGTCTCATACAGCTCGTTTTTTACGACCGCTATTGGCGCGATAAGCCGTTATAATCGAGGGGCCTTTGGCCCCTTTTTGTTATAAAAATCGGGAGCATAGGGGGAAGCTCGTCAAGTGTGGGCAGGCTTGGCATCTCAGCATCATGGTAATGGATATATCGGGTTATGGCTCAGGCTCCGCGCACGATTGATCATCAGTTAGCTTACTCCATGTTCCCCATCTGGCTGGGGGCGATCCTGCTATTGCTGGTCCTGCTGGCGTGGGCCCAGATCCCGGCTGCCAGCCGGATTGAAGAGCAGCGAATGAAGGAGCATCTGCTGCGCGTGACCAAGGCGGTGCAGGCGGATGTGGCCGCTCTGGATGCATTCAGTCGGGATTGGGGCATCTGGGATGACAGTCACCGTTTTATGGACAACAAAAGCAGGGCGTACATCGAATCCAACCTGTTCAGTGATATGCCGATGAGGGATTTTAGTCTCAACCTGATGAGCTTCATGGATCTCACCGGCTACGAAATCTGGACGCGCACCCTGCTACCCGATGCGCCGGGGATCAATCCGGACCAGTTTCCCTACTTCCTTGATGAACTGAAAAAGCAGTTAAGGGCGCGCTCGGTGGCGCAAGGGGGCATCAATCTGCACGGGATCCGTGCTTCCCAGTGGGGGCCGCTGATGTACTCGTGGCAGCCGATCAGAAACAGTGACGAGTCGGCACCATTCAACGGTTTCTTGCTGGTTGTACGTTGGCTCGACAAGGCCTATCTAGAGCAGGTATCGGAGCGTACCGCGCTGCCTCTGGCGATTTCCCACGCCAATCTGGATGTCACCGCTACCTTCAAACCACTGAAACCGCAAATAACGTATCGTCTGATCGACCTTGGGCTGACCCGGCTCAGGGGAGAGGTGCGACTGCACAACAGCGATAACCAGCCGGTGCTGACTCTGGTGATTGAGGAGGAGAGAAAGATCTTGAGTGGCGTCATGGAGGGGGCGCTCTGGACCTTTATCGGCATGCTGTTTATCAGTTTTATCTGCGTCATGATCGCCATGTACCGGCTCAACAGCATTGTGCTCACCCCGTTGCAGCAGCTGGTGTCGGCGCTGCAACGCTTTGGCGATCGGCCAGATGCCACCTTGATCCCCTATATCGACAGCAGCGCCGAGATGGCGACCCTGAGCGGCAAGTTCAAGGAGATGGCCAGCAAGGTCAGTCAGCAACACGATGATTTGTTGGAAAAATCCAGCCAGATGGAGATGGCTGCATTCACCGACCCCTTGACCCGTTGTTTCAATCGTCGCTATCTCGATGGTTGGTTGCAGGCCAACCGGGCCAAACCTTGTCTGTTATTGCTGCTGGATCTGGATCATTTCAAGCGGATCAATGACCGCCTTGGCCATGACATCGGGGATCTGGTGCTGAAACAGTTGGCGGATCTGCTGCGCAAGGTGGTGACTGGAGAGCGCGAGCCTATCATCCGGCTGGGTGGGGAGGAGTTCTTGTTGCTGCTACAAGTGGATGACGAGCAAGAGTTGGCGTTGCGGGTCGAATATCTGCGCCAGCGTGTCGCTCAGCACCGCTTTGGCAGAGAGGATGCGCCACTCTGGTTGACGGTGTCGCTGGGGTTCTGCCGCTATCCGTTGCACCCGGAGTACCCGGATTCATTCTGGAGTCACAGCTTCAAACTGGCGGACATGGCGCTGTATCAGGCCAAAGTCGGCGGGCGAAATCGGTGGTGTGGCTACGCTGGTACCCTCTCTGCGGAGGGCATGGGCCAGACTCCGGAGCAGCTTGCTGAAGGGGGGAATATCACCCTGCTGCACTCTGTCAACCCGGATTAACCCTGCCGTACCAATACCAGATAGGCCAGGGCGACAATAAAACCGAGCAGGATAAAGAGAAAGGATCCGATTCCCCACACGGCCGCGAGAAAGGCCCCCACCTTTTGCCATTTCGACTCATTTTTCATAAATAAACCATTACTTCCCAGTAACTTGTATGGCGCAAAAAATACGCTGATTTGCCCATATAAACAACAATTAATAGCCGCACTGCCGTGCAATAAGGTGTGGTTTGTTTGCTCCTTTTGGCGCTGGATGCGGGTAGTTACAACCTGTCTAAACAGGTATTTCAGCTTGTTGTCTGGGGACTCAACGAGATTGGGAGGGTGCAAAAAGATGTCACACCAATCGATTTATTTCTGTGCAACCTTTGCTCCAAATCAATAACTTTGCATTTACAAGGGCATATAGTCAGCGGGCTTACAGCATCAAATGAAAACAAAAAAAGGGATTACGTGATGAAAAAATTACTTCCTCTGATGATTGCCGCTGCAGTGACCTCTCCTTTCGCCATGGCCCATCAGGCTGGTGATATTCTGGTTCGTGGTGGTTTGGCCATCGTTTCTCCTCAGGAGAGCAGTGATGACGTGGCGGGTCACGGTGAGTTCGAGATTAACAGCAACCAACAGCTTGGCCTGACCCTCGGTTATATGATCACCGACAACTGGGGTGTTGAGTTGCTGGCTGCAACCCCATTCTCCCATCGAGTGAGTACTCGCGATCTTGGTGAGATTGCCAAGGTTAAACATCTGCCTCCAACATTGATGGCCCAGTTCTATTTTGGTGATGCCCAGAGCAAGGTTCGCCCGTATGTTGGTGTGGGTGTGAACTACACCACCTTCTTTGATGAGAAGGGGGTGGGAGCACTTGATGGTGCAAATATCAGCCTTGACGACTCTTGGGGTCTGGCAGGTCAGGTCGGTATCGATATGGCGGTTACAGATCGCTGGTTTGTAAACGGTTCAGCCTGGATCATGGATATCGATACAGATGTTAAAGTTGATGGTGTTGGCACCTTCAAAACGCATATCGACCCGATGGCCTTTATGGTGGGTGTTGGCTACCGCTTCTAATGATTCTGATTGCGGTTCTGAACGGACCGCGGAAGATAGCAAAGTACGTCTCTTTCAGCCCGGCTTGTGCCGGGCTTTTTTCGTATGGCTGATTTTGTCTGTACTGTGATCCAACCCGATACAAATCAATTAAATACCTGCCGCTTGATTTCAGTTATTCGCCACCCCTGCCGATAGTGACTATGTTCACTTTACCTTCCCCCCAATGAGT
The DNA here is from genome assembly GCF_051920345.1 of Aeromonas sp. 102P. Classification (NCBI taxonomy): domain Bacteria; kingdom Pseudomonadati; phylum Pseudomonadota; class Gammaproteobacteria; order Aeromonadales; family Aeromonadaceae; genus Aeromonas; species Aeromonas sp. 102P. The sequence continues at coordinate 47,061 of NZ_JBQBCZ010000010.1, forward strand.
GAGGATGTCTCCATGGGCTTATCTATCGTGCAGCGGATCATCGCCGGATTCGTGTTGATGCTGCTGTTGCTGATCCTGCTTGGTGTGATCAGTACCTTTAAAATCAAGGGTATAAATGACGGCCTCTCTGCCGTATCTGATCGGGCAACCCCGCTGGTAGTTGCTGTCGCAGGTCTCAAGGGGGCACTGCAGGATAGTAACCGCTGGGTGCTGGTCTACCGCACCAGTGAAGATGCCGCCCAGTTGCCGCAGCTGGCCAATCAGTTCAAGGAGCAGCAGAACCGCTTCGCCCAGCTGAGTCAGGAGATGGGTAAATTTACCGACGTAGCGGATGCTCGTGCCCGCTTCCAGCAGGTCGAGAGTGCTACCACCCAATTTTATGGCTTGGCGGATCAGGTGTTGGCCCAGCATCGGCAGTGGGTCAGTGCACTGGAGCAGCGCCACAAGTTGGAGATGGAATTTATCCGCCTTGAGGATACCTACCAGTGGGCGGCGGATTTGCTGCTGCAACAGACCGCCAGCAAGCGCTCCATGCGCAACAAGGCGGAGCTTATTACCTCGGGTATCGCCCGCGACCTGAAGAATATCCGCCGTGCCGATGCCAAAACCGACCTGAACGAGCTGGAAAAGGTGTTGAGCAAGGACATCGAGATGGCCCGCAAGCGGTTGGAGCGGGTGCTGGTGCCCGATGATGTGAAAGCGCGGTTTGTCTCCAATCTCGATCGGATGCAGGAGCTGGCACTTGGCGCTCAGGGCTTGCTGGCAACCATGCGTCAGGCTCAGCAACTGGCGCTGTCGCTGGCCACGCAAAATCAGCAGCTGGATGCCAGTCTGGTCAACAGCCTCAATTTGCTTGATGAGATGGGCAAGTCCGCCGGTGCCATCGCCAGTGATAGCCGGATTAACGCCGATGCGGCGGTCAGCAGTGCCAGCTTCTGGATCCTGGTGGTTGCCGCTATGTCGGCCGCTGCGGCGCTGGTGATCGGTTATACCACGGCGCGCAGCATTCAGCGCCCGTTGCAGATGATCAACAAGGAGCTCGATTACATGGCGGCCGGCGACATGACACGCCGCATCAACTACCGCAGCAGTTGCGAATTTGGCAGCCTCTCTCGCTCCATCGATACGCTGGCGGGCAAGACCGGCGAGCTGCTCTCTCAAATCAATGCAGGCTCCCGCCATCTGGTGGATGAAGCGAGCCGCGCCGCCGAGATCAGCGAACGGGCCATGTCCCGGGTACAGGAGCAGAAGAGCCAGACCGATCAGGTGGCCGCCGCCATTACCGAGCTGGAAGTGAGCGCCACCGAGGTGGCCCGCTCTACCGATGGCACCAAGCGGGAAGTAGATCTGGCCGATGAAGAGGCGCGCAATGGTCGCCAAAAAGTGGCCACCACTCGCCGGATCACCGAGCAGCTGGCTGGCGCCATGGAAGAGGCGGTCGGGATCACCTACAAACTTGGGGAATTCAGCAACAACATCGGCAGCATTCTCGATGTGATCCGCAGTATTGCCGAGCAGACCAACCTGCTGGCCTTGAACGCCGCCATCGAAGCGGCTCGTGCTGGCGATGCCGGTCGCGGTTTTGCGGTGGTGGCCGATGAGGTACGGGCGCTAGCAAATCGCACCCAGACTTCGACCGAAGAGATCCAGGGGATGATTGAGAACCTGCAAAGCTCCAGCAAGCATGTGGTTGAAGTGATGGGGCGTAGCCAGGAGCAGACCCAGAGCTGTGTCGAGCAGACCCGCGAGATGGATGTGGCGCTGCAATCCATTGCCGATCGGATGGGGGCCATCAAGTCGATGGCGGATCAGGTGGCCCATGCTGCTCAGGAGCAGATCTCCGTCAGTCAGGGGGTTGCTCGTCATATCGCCGGTATTGCCGATGTGGCATACGAGACCGAGCGGGAGGCGCGCGAATCCGCCAGCAGCAGCGAAGTGCTGGCCGACCTGGTCGCCAAACAGCAGCAATTGATCGCACATTTCAAGGTCTAGGAGGGCTTATGTCTAAAAAGTGGATTGGAGCCCTGAGTCTCCTGTTGTGTGGCCAGCTGATGGCCAGCGAGCTGGTGATTGAAAGCTGGCGAACCGATGACAAGGCGTTGTGGGAGCAGAAGATTATCCCGGCGTTTGAAGCGGCTCATCCCGGCATCAAGGTGAGTTTTCATCCAGTGCAAAACGTCAACTACATGCCCACTCTGTGGGAGAGCCTGAAAGGCGGTAAGGCGGGGGATCTTATTACCTGTCGTCCGTTTGATGACTCGCTCGCCCTGTTCAAGGCGGGCCATCTGGCCGAGCTGACCGAAATGGCAGGGATGGAGAACTTCCCGAGTTTTGCCCAGTCACCGTGGCAGACTGACTCCGGAGCCCAGACCTTCTGCGTCCCCATGGCCTCGGTGATCCATGGCTTCTTCTATAACAAGAAGATCTTCAGTGAGTTGGGACTCACCTTGCCGCAAACCCGCGATCAGTTCTTCGCCGTGCTGGACAAGATCAAGGCCGACGGTCGCTATGTGCCGCTGGCCATGAGTGGTTCCGAGAGCTGGGTTGCCTCCGAACTGGGGTTCCAGAACATTGGCCCCAACTACTGGAAGGGGGAGGACGGCCGTCTGGCACTGATCGGCGGGCAGGAGCGGCTGGACAACCCGCAATATGTGAAGGTGTTCGACGAGCTGGCCCGCTGGCGTTCCTACCTCGGTGAAGGTGGCGAGAGCCGCGATTATGCGACCAGTAACGAGCTGTTCACTTCGGGCAAGGCCGCCTTCTACGTGGCGGGCTCCTGGGAGATTGCCCCCTTCACCGGCAAGGTCGATTTTGGCGTCATGCGTCCGCCGGTGGCCAAACAGGGTGATGGCTGTTTCTTTACCGACCACACCGATATCGGTATGGGGATGAATCCGGCCAGCAAGAACAAAGAGGGTGCAATGGCCTTCCTGCAATGGCTGACGACGCCGCAATTTGCCGAGCTCTATACCAACTCGCTGCCGGGATTCTTCTCCCTCTCCAACCACTTTTTCGATGTCACCAATCCGGCGGCCAAAGAGATGATGGAGTGGCGCGATCAGTGTGACTCGACCATTCGGGTGGCGACCCAGATCCTCTCCCGTGGTACGCCCAAGTTGGGGGATGAACTGGCAGAGGTGAGTCAGGCTGTGCTGCTTGGCAAGATGGAGCCCAAGGCTGCCGCGGATCGACTGGAAGGTGGCTTGAAGGGTTGGTATGCCCCTCATCAGGGCAATAAGGCCAAGAGCGCGGATTGTCAGTGTGATGCGGTTGCCCCTGCTCCTGTTTCGGCGCCGACGACTGAGGTGTCCGCAGCTCCCGCGACCAGTGAAACATCGGCCGTGGTGTCACCGGCTGTGACTCCCGCAGAACCCGCATCAGCGGCCGCTGCCCCATTACCGGCGCCGTCGGATGAGGTGGAGCAGGCGCTCTCCAACGAGCTGGAGGCGCCACAGCAGCCACAGCAATAGGTCATCGGCATCAATAAAAACGGGAGGTATCAGCCTCCCGTTTTTTTTATGGCTCGTGGCCAGTATGTATCGCTTTATTGTGCTTCGTGGGGCCAGCGGCAGAGGCTGCCGATGCGGGCAACCGGGGCAAACCCCAGAGAGCGGTAAATGCGCTGGGCATGGTAATGCTCGTCAGCCACTATGATTAGCTGCTTGGCGCGGGATAATCCTGCGCGAGCCACTTGACTCAGCAGCTGGCGGCATAACCCCTGGTTGCGCCACGCATGGTGCGTGCGTACCAACTGGAAGCGCCCAAGTGTGCCGCAGAAGAAGAGGCCACAGCTGGCGACCAGTTGTCCCTCTTTCCAGATCCCCCACCAGTCCCCGAGACCATCGGCAATCATGGCCTGATAGAGCGCCTGGCGGGATCGCAGATAGGGGAGATAGCTCTGTTCCGAGTGTCCCTCATCCCGCTCATGGAGTTCGAAGTCGAGCCACTCAGGCCAATCAGCAGTGGTGAAAGTACGCGCCTTAACCTTGTTCATGTCGTCGTGAGGGGGTGGGCAGCTCTGCTCATCCAGCGCCAGCACCACGCACTCCATATATTGGTATCCCGTTGCGACAAAACCGGCGATCCGGCTGTTTTGCCCGGCTGCTAGTGGCCATTGGAAGGTGCGGTGGCGCACTCGAGGATCCTGGCCGATCAGCTGATCAAATGTGGCTTCCAGCCAGCCTTTGTCATGGTCGCTGGGCGGGGTGGGGAGTAGCAGGTAGTTGCCGAAGTAGTAGTCGGGAGCATCCGGCGTGCGAACCGCCCAAAACTGCTCATGCTGGATGACCTCGCCCTGGTAGCGATCAAACAGCAAGTCGGTGGCAAAGCCGGGGTGGGTATCCATGATGGTGCTCCTGCAAAGACTCATTCTGTTATCGGCAGGAGTGGGAAATAGATGAAAAGGGGCCGGAGAAACCTCCGGCCAAACAATCACACGCAGATTCAGAACGTCCAGGACGATCTGCCCCCATCATAACTCGACTGGGGCGATTTTGGGATGGGCACTTTTCGGTTACGTACCGTTAATTTTGTAAATATGAAGTTCGTCAGATCGGATGTGAGGTAAATCCCTGTTGACTTTGTGTCGTTTTGCTCATAAATATAAAGACGTTTAGACGTCCAAACATCCGTTTTGACGTAGGCAGATGGATTGCAGGACAGGGAGAAGAGCAGATGGGATTTCACAGTGCACGTCAGGTTGAGGCGCTCAACCAGAGCTTGGCAGATTTGAATGGCGATATATCGGTCAGTTTCGAGTTTTTTCCGCCCAATAGTGAAGGGATGGAAAATACCCTCTGGCAGTCCATCGAACGGCTGAAAGTGCTGGAACCCAAGTTCGTCTCCGTCACCTATGGCGCCAACTCCGGCACCCGTGATCGCACCCACAAGGTGATCAAGGACATCAAGGAGCGGACCGGCCTGATTGCGGCGCCTCACCTGACCTGTATCGATGCCAGCCGCGACGAATTGCGCACCATCGCCCGCGATTACTGGAACAGCGGTATTCGTCACATCGTGGCTCTGCGCGGTGATTTGCCGCAGGGGTTGGAGAAGCCGGATATGTATGCCACCGATCTGGTTGCCCTGCTCAAGTCAGAGGCGGACTTCGATATCTCGGTTGCCGCCTATCCGGAAGGTCACCCGGAGGCCAAGAGTGCGCAATCCGACCTGCTCAACCTCAAGCGCAAGATCGATGCCGGTGCCAACCGTGCCATCACCCAATTCTTCTTCGATGTGGAAACGTATTTGCGCTTCCGGGATCGCTGCGCCGCCATCGGCATCGATGCCGAAATCGTGCCGGGGATCCTGCCGGTCTCCAACTACCAGACCCTGGCCAAGTTTGCCGGTTTTACCAACGTGAAGATCCCGCGCTGGATGCATCAGCGTTTCGAGGGACTGGATAACGATCAGATGACCCGTAATCTGGTGGGGGCGAGTATCGCCATTGATCAGGTGCGCGTGCTGAGTCAGGAAGGGGTGAAGGATTTCCACTTCTATACCCTGAACCGCTCCGAGCTGACTTATGCCATCTGCCATACTCTGGGGGTTCGTCCCAAGGGTTGACCGGTGGTCACCGCGATAAAAGCAAAAAGCCAATGAGTTGCTCATTGGCTTTTTCGTTATGGCCGATTATCAAGGTCTGGTCGGGGCGATCTCTTTTGGCTCAAGATCGATAACCGCATTACCTGCAGCCCCCGGATACTGGCGATAGACCTGATCCTGTTCCAGTGTGTAGAAGGTATCCAGATAGTCGTCGTTGTTGGTCATCCATGAGTCGGGCAGTGCCTTGACGATGCGACCGCCGAGATCGAGGAAGGGCAGGGCTTCCGGCACGCCACCCGCGGTAAAGCCGAGTTTGAGAGCTTCAATCAGCAGGGCGCTCAGCTCCTTGTAGTTGACGTTGTCATCCTGCTCCATCATCACCACATCGACGGCACCCCAGCGATAGCGATCCCAGTAAACCAGGATCTGGTTGGGGGTGTAGTCTGTGTTGTCATAGTCGAGGTAGGGCATGTCGACAATATCGACCACAGGCTCATCCCGGCTGGGATTGACCCCTGCGACCACCGCATACACTTCGGCTGCGCCGAGCAGCCAGGGCTCCTGATCATCCTTCAATCTGATCTTTTTCAGGATACTGGTCTTGAGTGGCGCCGTGCTGGCCGCCACTTGTGGAGCGCTTTGCAGATCCGCATCGGCCAGCGCCTTGCGCATCACCTTCAAGCCTGCGTTTTTGGCTTTGACGGGATCGGCTTCGACTACCAGAACCGGCCGGGCCGGTGCCTTGTCCACATCCAGATAGACGGGATTGCCAGCGCTATCGAACGCTTCAATGGCGCTCCAGCTCTTCTCATCCCCACTAGGAACATAGGCGACCAGCGGTTCGACCCCCTGTTGCAGTGCTGCGGCCTGATCGGTGTTGGCCAGTCGCAACTGCATCAGTTGCTTGACCTCGCCATCCAGTCCTTGCCGGCTGATGGCCGCCTGGTTGGCATCGGTCGCCTGCCGCTTAAGGCGCGGGCTGGCCTTCTGCAGCAGGTTGGGAAGCGGGCTCTGGTATTGCTGATTGCTCAGTAGGGGCAGCAGGTTTTTCTGCTGAAGTGCGAGCTGGCGAGCCAGCTCTCGATCCGTATCGGCAGCCTGGACGCTCGTGGCACCCAGTATGGCCAGTAGTAACAAGACAGCCTGATTTTTCATTTTTATTCTCCGTTGCATGGAACCTGACAGGGCACCATGTCCGGGAAGATTGGTGCCCTGGCACCACTAGAAGGAAATTAGTTTCACTTGTGAATCATTTTATCTGGATAGTGTGCAGAGGTTCACGGTTTGAGGTTCAATTGATTCCTTTGTCGATATGATTGGAACTGATAGATAGCCAGACCAATCAGCAGACCCCAGCAGGCTGCCGCGATGCCGAGCAGGCTGATCCCGGACGCGGTAATGATAAAAGTGAGCAGCGCAGCTTCTCGCGCTTCATCCTGTTGCAAGGCAGAGTGCAGGCTGCTGCCGATGGTACCTAGCAGGGCCAATCCGGCGACGCAGGTGACAAGGGCTGCCGGAAAGGCGCTAAACAGGGCCGCGACGGTTGCGCCGAAGCAGCCGGTCACAAGATAAAAGCAACCCGCCCAAACCGCAGCAGGCCAGCGGCGCTTGGTATCCGGGTCGACCTCTTTGCCCATGCAAATGGCGGCAGTGATGGCGGCCAGATTGAAGGCATAACCGCCAAAAGGGGCGAGCAGCAGGCCAGTCAGGCCAGTCCAGCTGATCAGCGAGGAGGTGGCAGGCTGATAGCCATGGGCTCGCAAGATGGCAATCCCCGGCATGTTTTGCGATGTCATGGTGACAATGAACAACGGCAGCGCGATACCAAACAGAGCATCAAGGGAGAAGGCTGGCCATGTCCAGACCGGGCTGGCGAGTTGCCAGTGAAGGGTGCCCATTTGCAAATCCCCCCGCACGCTGCAGATCAGCATCCCCACTCCCAGTACCAACACCATGGTATAGCGGGGCCAGAGATGACGACCCAGCAGGAAGGCCAGCAGCAGGGTGCCAAGCAGCAAGGGATCTTGCGGGGCGACCTTGAACAGATCCAATCCGAATCTGAGCAGCACGCCAGCGAGCATGGCGGCGGCCAGTGGAGCCGGGATATGTTTCATCAAACGGTTGAACCAGCCGCTAATGCCACACAGAGTGATCAGCAGGGACGAGATCACAAAGGCGCTGATGGCTTCCGCCAGAGTGAAGTTGCCCAGCGTGGTGATCAGCAGTGCCGCGCCCGGTGTGGACCAGGCGGTTAGTATGGGTATGCGGTAATAGAGAGAGAGGCCGATGCAGCTCACCCCCATGCCGATCCCCAGCGTCCAGAGCCAGGAGGCGACTTGGGCAGTATCAGCACCCGCTGCCGTGGCGGCCTGGATGATCAGGATGACGGAGCTGGT
>NZ_JBQBCZ010000010.1:60000-79698 GCF_051920345.1 Aeromonas sp. 102P
AGGGAAAGGCGAAAAGAACCCCTGTGAGGGGAGTGAAATAGAACCTGAAACCGTGTACGTACAAGCAGTGGGAGCCCTTCGGGGTGACTGCGTACCTTTTGTATAATGGGTCAGCGACTTACATTTTGTAGCGAGGTTAACCGTATAGGGGAGCCGTAGGGAAACCGAGTCTTAACTGGGCGTCTAGTTGCAAGGTGTAGACCCGAAACCGGGTGATTTAGCCATGGGCAGGTTGAAGGTTGAGTAACATCAACTGGAGGACCGAACCCACTAACGTTGCAAAGTTAGGGGATGACCTGTGGCTGGGGGTGAAAGGCCAATCAAACTCGGAGATAGCTGGTTCTCCCCGAAAGCTATTTAGGTAGCGCCTCGGACGAATACTACTGGGGGTAGAGCACTGTTTGGGCTAGGGGGTCATCCCGACTTACCAACCCCATGCAAACTCCGAATACCAGTAAGTACTATCCGGGAGACACACGGCGGGTGCTAACGTCCGTCGTGAAGAGGGAAACAACCCAGACCGCCGGCTAAGGTCCCAAAGTTCTGGTTAAGTGGGAAACGATGTGGGAAGGCTCAGACAGCTAGGATGTTGGCTTAGAAGCAGCCATCATTTAAAGAAAGCGTAATAGCTCACTAGTCGAGTCGGCCTGCGCGTAAGATGTAACGGGGCTCAAACTAGGCACCGAAGCCGCGGATTTGCACTTAGTGCAAGTGGTAGGGGAGCGTTCTGTAAGTCTGCGAAGGTGTATCGAGAGGTATGCTGGAGATATCAGAAGTGCGAATGCTGACGTAAGTAACGATAAAGGGGGTGAAAAGCCTCCTCGCCGGAAGACCAAGGGTTCCTGTCCAACGTTAATCGGGGCAGGGTGAGTCGACCCCTAAGGCGAGGCCGAAAGGCGTAGTCGATGGGAAGCAGGTTAATATTCCTGCACGACTTGTAATTGCGATGGGGGGACGGAGAAGGCTAGGTGGGCCAGGCGACGGTTGTCCTGGTGAAAGTGCGTAGGTGGTATCGGTAGGCAAATCCGCTGATACAACACTGAGACACGAGACGAACACACTACGGTGTGGAAGCCATTGATGCCCTGCTTCCAGGAAAAGCCTCTAAGCTTCAGATTACAAGTCATCGTACCCCAAACCGACACAGGTGGTCGGGTAGAGAATACCAAGGCGCTTGAGAGAACTCGGGTGAAGGAACTAGGCAAAATAGAACCGTAACTTCGGGAGAAGGTTCGCTCTTGATGGTGAAGTCCCTTGCGGATGGAGCTGTCGGGAGTCGCAGTGACCAGATGGCTGGGACTGTTTATCAAAAACACAGCACTCTGCAAACACGAAAGTGGACGTATAGGGTGTGACACCTGCCCGGTGCCGGAAGGTTAATTGATGGGGTTAGCGCAAGCGAAGCTCTTGATCGAAGCCCCGGTAAACGGCGGCCGTAACTATAACGGTCCTAAGGTAGCGAAATTCCTTGTCGGGTAAGTTCCGACCTGCACGAATGGTGTAACCATGGCCATGCTGTCTCCACCCGAGACTCAGTGAAATCGAATTCGCCGTGAAGATGCGGTGTACCCGCGGCTAGACGGAAAGACCCCGTGAACCTTTACTACAGCTTGGCACTGAACATTGAACCTACATGTGTAGGATAGGTGGGAGGCTTTGAAGGCGTGACGCCAGTTGCGCTGGAGCCGTCCTTGAAATACCACCCTTGTATGTTTGATGTTCTAACGCAGGGCCCTGAATCGGGCTCGCGGACAGTGCCTGGTGGGTAGTTTGACTGGGGCGGTCTCCTCCCAAAGAGTAACGGAGGAGCACGAAGGTTGGCTAATCCTGGTCGGACATCAGGAGGTTAGTGCAATGGCATAAGCCAGCTTAACTGCGAGACGGACAGGTCGAGCAGGTACGAAAGTAGGTCATAGTGATCCGGTGGTTCTGAATGGAAGGGCCATCGCTCAACGGATAAAAGGTACTCCGGGGATAACAGGCTGATACCGCCCAAGAGTTCATATCGACGGCGGTGTTTGGCACCTCGATGTCGGCTCATCACATCCTGGGGCTGAAGTCGGTCCCAAGGGTATGGCTGTTCGCCATTTAAAGTGGTACGCGAGCTGGGTTCAGAACGTCGTGAGACAGTTCGGTCCCTATCTGCCGTGGGCGTTGGATGATTGAAGGGAGTTGCTCCTAGTACGAGAGGACCGGAGTGAACGAACCTCTGGTGTTCGGGTTGTCACGCCAGTGGCACTGCCCGGTAGCTAAGTTCGGAATCGATAACCGCTGAAAGCATCTAAGCGGGAAGCGAGCCCTGAGATGAGTCATCCCTGACCCCTTGAGGGTCCTAAAGGGCCGTTGGAGACCACAACGTTGATAGGTGGGGTGTGTAAGCGCGGCGACGTGTTGAGCTAACCCATACTAATTACCCGTGAGGCTTAACCATACAACACCCAAGAAGTGTTCTAAGGCTTGTAGCAAATCGAAGAACTACTAATTCAGTGATAGTGACAAGCCAAGCGCAACATCACTACTCACGTCAGCTTTCTCAGATTGAAGATTTTGCCTGGCGGCCATAGCGCCGTGGAACCACCTGATCCCATGCCGAACTCAGAAGTGAAACGCGGTAGCGCCGATGGTAGTGTGGCATTCGCCATGCGAGAGTAGGACACTGCCAGGCACCCAATACAAGAAACCCCGCTCATCGAGCGGGGTTTTTTATTGCCTGCAATTTATTGAATCGTCTGATATTTGACCTGACTTATTCCTTTCTTCTGTTTTTATTGTTACTCGCTGTTGTCTTTCTGTTCAACGAATAGCCTGATGTTACGCTTTTACTCTTTCTTCATGTAAAGCCATTGCTCTGTATGGCAGGGCTGGCATCGCCATAACCCGTGAATCCCATGATCGCCTATACGTCATGCTCTCTAGCTTGGGGTCTAGGCTTCCTGAGTTAGCCGTCCCCTCTTTTTAAGCCGCGGCTCCATAGTCCCTGCTTTTCTATGACTGTGTTAACCGGCCCTGACTGTATTCCGAAGAGGGGTTATTGGCGGTACCAACATGCTGGAGCCGTGGTCGCTGCGTTGGGTCGTTGTTGTTTGGGGCAATAAGGAAATGGGAAGGGATGCTCGCAGGAACGCAGAGGTTAGATGTTGATAGGTGATCTTGTGGCAGCTGTTGAGCCCGCAGGTGAGAAGATCAAAAAAGGAGTTGAAGAAGACTAATGTGTTGAGATCTATGAGGAGTGGCAAATTGCAGGCAAACAAAAAGCCCACGCAACATGGTTGCATAGGCTCGGTATAAATGGCGGAGGAGGTGCCCGCCGCAACAAAGTCCAATCAACTCCACACCAATCCAATAAACCATTTATTATCAGCAAATTAGAGACAAACACTGTCCAGTCCATCCCAATCACATATTACCACTGCGCATGCCTGGTGGCATACTGTGTGGCATATTCAATTCTCAAGGAGGTTACCTGATGGCGATCCTCACCGATACCAAAGCTCGTAGCATCAAGCCGAAAGATAAACCCCTTGCTCACGGTGGGGTTACAGGCTTGACGCTACACCCTTCTACCGTCAAAGGTAGAGGTAAGTGGGTATTCCGCTATGTCAGCCCACTGACGAAGAAACGGCGTAATGCTGGCCTCGGGACTTACCCCGAGCTCTCCATCGCCGACGCAGCTCGAGACGCACAGGCAATGCGGGAACAGCTGGCGAATAATTTGGATCCGCTAGAGGTCCGGCGGCAGGAGCAGAACAAGCCGAAGATCCCGACCTTGGAAGCATCTGCCAGACTGGTTTACGAAAGCTTGTTACCAGGCTGGAAGAACCCCAAACACGGTAAACAATGGATTACCACATTGGAGCAATATGCCTTTCCTACAATTGGCTCTATCTCCATTGATACCATCACCCCAGCCCATATCGCTTCCGTTTTGCAACCGATATGGCTGACGATCCCGGAAACAGCAAGCCGTGTTAAGCAGCGGCTACACGCCGTTATGGCTTGGGCATGGGCTCATGGCTATACCTCTGCAAACCCTGTGGATGTGGTGAACCATTTACTACCGGCTCAGCCAAGCAAGTCAGTGCGAGTAGAGCATCAGCCTGCGATGCCCTGGCGTGATATCCCTGCATTTGTGCAAAAACACCTGAGAACAGCGCAACAATACGATGTAACCCGCTCAATGCTGGAGTACTTGATCCTGACAGCATGCCGCTCAGGTGAAGTCAGAGCCATGACGTGGTCAGAAGTAGACTTGGAAGCGAAGATCTGGACCCTACCAGCCGAGCGTATGAAAGCCAAGCAACAACATCGTGTTCCGTTATCTCTTCGTGCCGTCGAAATCCTGAAGGGGTTAAGGGGATTACATGACGAGTTGGTATTCCCTTCTCCCAGAGACCAGGTACCACTCTCAGACACAGTGCTGACGATGTTTCTGAGAAGAGCAAAAGCTGCGAGCTGTACTCCTAGCCGAATGGCAACTGCTCATGGCTTTCGTTCCAGCTTTCGAGACTGGTGCAGCGAGCAGGGCTATGCGCGGGAGCTCGCTGAACGAGCGTTAGCTCATACAGTTCAGAACAAGGTCGAAGCTGCATACCACCGTACTGACTTGCTGGATCAACGTCGGCCCATGATGGATGCCTGGGCTAAATTTGTGACTGATAATTTACCAACCGCATAAGAGGAAAGCGGCCATTTGGCCGCTTTCCTCTATGTTCTTTTTTTAGCTTTTCGTGACTGTTGATGTCATTTTGCCAAATCAGTGCTCCGACACCTTCTGGCCTGCTTTACTTCCGGCTTGTTCATTACCGCTTCCAGCTCGTCATGGGCCTTCACTGCTTCCGGCATCCCTCCTGTGGCAGCCAGTGAGAGCCAGGCATAGGTATGCACTCGGGTTACACGTACCAGTGGCCGCCCCTTATGGTGCCTCTGGTCACCGCGTTGCGGTGATGACAGCTTTATCCTTCTGCACCGGAGTTCTGCCCGCAAAGCCATGCTTATCTACGGCAAGATGCGCTGGCCGCAGAGCAACGGCTTTACATCGAACTTTGCTGGGTGAACACTTCCGTATCAAGGAGAGAACGACCTGGTATGAGTCGGCAGGGCAGAGCCATACAGACCTTGATAGCTACCTATAGCACTACAACACCCAGCGCCACATCAGGGTAGGATGATGGAGGGTCAAACCCCTACAGTATGTTCAAGAAGGGTCTGAAATTGATACCGAAGGAAGTACGCACTAAAGTAGCGTAAACAAGACACCGGTTTGAGGCCGGTGTCAGGTGATAACTAGATTGTACAGATCCTGTATCACCTAAAACAGTGTCTGGGATGATTAAACCACTACAGAAAGCTGTTAATATAAGCATGACTCAGCCTGGGATGAGCAGTGGTAAAGTTACGTTAATAAATAACTAGCGCTCCATAGATAAAACTATCCCATGGAGCACTGCTATGAATAAACCAATAGGTTTTCATTCTCAGTAAAATAGGCCTGCACAACTCATCGGTAAAAACAAAACTACATATGTATTTATACGACAAACAAACCTATCTATATCATTTATGGTTAGAGCTTACTTATCAAACAATTTAAATAAGCATTAAAAATATAAGTGCTAGTTATGGTGCATGCCTAATTTAACAACTAGCAATTAACATCAACCTAATTTTTAAAGAACAACTCAAAGTTATTATTCTCCGGGTTATTGAAAAAACTAGAAAAATCATAGTCTTTCAAATAAGAAATTGCATAGTTACGAATGGTTTCATCACGTAGGCTGATATCGTATACTTGATACCCAAATATTTTCCCATTCAGTGGATGATGATTATCTGAACCAGCAATCACAAGTGGATTGTTTGTTGCGATAACTGAGCCTAATGGCAATGCCTCATATATTTTAGTTGTAGTCATTTGTTCTCCATCAAAAAACATTCTCATTGTTCTTTCATGATCATCTACAGAACTCTTAATATAGACCGTAACTGTATGCTTTCCTACACCAAGAGGAGAAGGAAGTGTGGCTTTGACACCATAACGTTTGTTATCATCTGCTGTTCTAAATATAATATTTCCATTTTCAATAAAGAGCCCCCAACCTGGATCACGTGATAAGGCATTACCTTTACGAGCCAAGAACTGTGTCTTTTTGGCATCTGCGTCAGCACTTAATTCAAAGGTTATTGCGACTGTTATGTCATCGCCTTGAGGGTCTAGAGTTGATTGATGAGGCTCACTAATTAAATTTACACTAGGAATTTTTCCATCAGAATAATTTTGGCTAACAACTGTTGGAATATAGGCATCTTTTGAACCTGTAATCATCTCTAAGTTAGTCTCTAGATAATAAATTCCATCATGAGCTATACTTCCTTTTTCATATAAAATGCCAATCGAGTTGTTTCTATTTACAACCAAATCACTATATTGAGATGCCCCTGGTTCATACTGGAAAGCATGAGACCAACTTTTACCCTCATCATAACTTATCCTTAATGTCCCATTTTTACGAACTGACGTATTAGCAGGGTTAGAGAATAATAGACGAGAGACCCCAGTTTCATCTTTATCTGAAGAGTAACGCAATATTGAAGACTGAACTTTCGGTGAGATCAGTGTTGAATCATACCCAATATCTCGCCAGAAATTACTACTCCCTGTTTTTGGAATGTGATCATATTCTGTACCCATCCAATTTTCACCACCATCTTTACTGTATGTTACAGCACGAAATGCGCCAATCGAGCGATGGTTATTACGCATATTCATGTAGAGCCAACCATTGTCTAATTGCTCAGCCATGACTTCATTAGTATCAGGCCCAACAGTAGCATTCAATGAAAATAGATCATTTTTCGGATCTAATGTAATTGCATGTGAATAGTATCTTGAAATACCATCAGGAAGACCATGCTTGTATTCAGCATGATTTGCTGGAAAAAAAAGATTTCCATTTTTAAGCTTTAAAGCATGACCTGGAGTCATCGCGTACCACGACCAGAGTCCATCTTGATAGGTTTTTTTATCCGAATATGGGTGTACAGTTGCATCTATATTTTGTGGGGTAGCAGAATAATCAGTCCAACTTTCTCCATTATCTGAACTTCGAATATAATATACACTCGCTCGATAACGATTGTTATCTTGGTTAATAAGACTTTCACTTATAGCTGCCTCGCTATCCGGATTGTTAGCATCATAGTTTACATTATATACGAGATGGATACGCCCTTGGTCATCGACAACTGGGGCTGGATTTCTAGTTACTTTTCCACCATGATCCGCCACAATAGTGACAGGCCCCCAATTTCCAGAAAGATCTCTTTTACGCATAACAATATCTATATTTTTATCATGGTCAGAACAACTATTCTGACGAGCTTCCGAAAAGGCAAGTAGCTCACCATTATTGAGTTTTACAATTGCAGGTATTCTGTAACAGGCATAATTTGGTACATCGGCTTCAGAGTTGCTCATTCCATTTTTAAAAATCCATTCTCCTCTTTGCTCTGGATTTCCTATACCATTTGATGCAAGAGCACCGAAACTAATGCATCCAAGAGTGAGTAGGCATATTTTTTTATTCATTTGCTATCCTTAATGTAGGGTAGAGTAGATAGTGTATTTTTTCAAATAATTAAACGTCAGCTCACCAGGCAAGTAATAATTAGTGTCTGCGTGTTGATATGATATATAAGATTATGTTTTACAGGTGGCACTTAATTCCATGCCAACAGATGATTACTTTTATATAATTTAATGTAACGCACTTACTTTTTAATATAGTTTTTATGAATTTTAATGACTACTTTTTCTATAGGCGATATTTTATCGATAGTTAACATTGGACGATGCCATACACCAGGATAGAATATAACAAACTGTTTCTCATTAAGAGTGAGAAATTGCTCATCAACTAACTCTTCTACCAACTCACAATCATTATTAAATGCCGAGTTACTCATGAACGCTTCTGTTGCTGGTTTCACACAATAACCTAGAGTTTCTTTTCCAGAAAGTAATAGATGTATATCTATATAATCCCGATGAATCTCAGATTTGCTCCCAGTCATTTTTCGGCTTGTTGTTGAGACTCGATTAAGAAATAGGTCTTGTCCCTCTAATAGATGTTCTCCACTTGATAAATTTATAAGATCTATACTTATAACATCCTGAAGCACTGTCCTCAGGTGCGGTAAATTATCTAATCGATTGATATCTGAAATAATCATTTCACTTCCTTACCAGAACAGATCATGTTTTCCTTGCAAGCGAACAGCTGCCTCTAAATAAAAGTAATCACCATATGGAAGCATGGCTCGTATATCTCCACGCCTTACAAAATATGCGCCGTAATCTAATAACCCCTGCGCCGTGGGCTCATTTAACAATGAACATTTTTGTGTAAGTGAATTAAATAAATCTGTGGCGGCCTCGGTATATCTAGAACCGTGGATAGGGTCTAAGGCACCCAAAGCAGCTAAGCCCGCACATGTAATTGCACAAGCAGACGAATCAATTATTGTTCGCCCCTCAGTCGGGTCGAGATAGTCCCATGGACAGAGCCCATCATCATTCAAATGTTCTAGTGCGTAGTCGGCAAGAACACGAGCCGCATCCAAAAATAATTGTTCATGGGTATATCGATATATTTGTGACAATCCATGAATTGCCCACGCATGACCACGAGACCATGCCGAGTCATCACTATAGCCTTGCATAGTTTCGCCACATATAGGCGCTTGAGTCGCAGGATCAAATTTAAAAGTATGGAAAGTAGAACCATCATCTCTAATAAGATATCGCACAGCTGTTATAGAGTGAGCTCTTGCTACATTGTAAAAGCTTTTTATACCTGTTTCTTCTGCAGCCCAAAATAACAACGCCATATTTTCGAAACTATCAATTAACATCCGTCCAGCTGCAAGTTCATTTCGTCTTTCGAGATTATGTTTTGTAAGAGGCCATGCTTGAATGAATTCCCCTACCTGCTGAAACTGTGCTCTGAGTGCTTCAGCCGCGCGTAAGCCAAGCTCACGAGCTTCGGTATTACCCGTCAATTTGTAATCTGCAACAGCAGACAAACTAAACAAGAATCCTAAGTCATGATTTATTAGCTCAGGTTCATTTAATAAGTTCTTAAAGAATGGATAACGAGCACGAGCTTGGTTAGCGAATCTCTGCTCACCTGTCAGCATGTATGCAGCCCACAGCTCTCCTACATAGAAACCAGCCACCCAATACCCAGGCTCACAGAAGTTCCAAGTAAAATCGGGGTTACCTATCTTTGGATTATCGGTTCCGATATACTGAATATTTTCAGAGATCTTGTTGATGATACCTTTAATTATACATTTTTTCATTTATACATATCCTTAAACAAGACCAAATAGTTGCGGAAGCCACATACTGAGACTAGGAATAAAAGTCACCAGCATCAGAACCACAAAGAGTGCAACGAAATATGGGATAAGTTTTTTGATCACAGCTTCGACAGGAACGCCACCGACGGCTGAACCAGCAAACAATAAAGTGCCAACAGGAGGTGTTATAATGCCTATACTGAGGTTCAATACCATAATTACACCAAAATGGATTGGATCAATCCCCATAGCCTTTGCTACCGGTAACAAAATAGGTGTAAAAATAAGTACTGCTGGAGCTGCATCCATGAAAGTACCGATAAATAGCAGCATGATATTAATCAATAGTAGAACCAAAATTGGGTTTGGTATAGCACCCAAGAATTCACTAACCAGATCAGGAATACCAGTAAATGCAAAGGACCAGGACATAATACCGGAAGCTGCAATCATGAAAAGTACAGGTATAGAGCCACGGACTGTATCAATAACAACTTGCCAGTAATCCTGAATCGTATTGTTTCGGTAGCACAAGGCTAGAATTATGGAATAAAGCGATGCAACAGCACTTGCTTCAGTTGCAGTGAAAATTCCAGACAATATCCCCCCCATTACCACAATTACCATACTTAAGACTGGGATAGCTTCTAGAGTAATTCGTACAGCAGCTTTCCATCCAGGAAAATTGGTTACTGGGTAATTATTTTTTTTAGCGTAGTAGGTTGCAACCAACATACAGGCAATACCCATCAATATTCCAGGTAGATAGCCAGCCATGAACAGGGCTGATATAGAAGAACCTGAAACTAAAGATAGGATAATAAATAGGCCTGATGGTGGGATTAGCATACCTGTTGGTGCAGATGCTATATTTGTTGCTGCTGCAAATGCTGGGTCATATCCTTCTTTTCGCTGATAACTTCCAAGAGTGCTTCCCATTGCAGTTGCTGAGGCAATAGCCGACCCACTGATAGCACCAAAAATCATGTTCCCCAAGATGTTGGTCAGGGCTAGAGCCCCAGGAATGAAGCCAACTAACAGCTTGGAAAACTCGATCAGTTTGATTGCCACTCCAGAGCGGTTCATCAGATTCCCCGCAAAGATAAAAAATGGCAATGCAATAAGCGCGAAGCTATCCAGCCCTGCAAATATTTTTTGGCTGGCGATAAAAATAGAGCTGTCAAGTGGAATAAATGGCATAATAGATACTAATGCCGCTAAAACCATAACGATTGCAATCGGTGTTCCAGAGATCAATAGAACAAAGAAGACCCCTAAGAGCATCAGAATTGCTTGTTGAGCGATATCCATCAGCATTCTACCTTTTTAAAAATCGTTTCGATAACTTTTAATATAATAATAACTGCACTCATTACACCTGAAATAACAAACACCATATAGATCATCCCAATGGACAGTTCTAATATTGGTGATGTCTGCCCCATGTTATTTTTCGCTGTGATATAACCACCGACAACAAAAATACCGATATTGAAAGCTAGAGTAACGACAAGGGTAAAAAGCTTAGTAATTTTTTCCTTAATTCCTGTTAGAGAGTTACTAACAAGTGTCATACCAAAATGTAGATCATTCAGAGTTGCATAACTGGAACCCAAAATAACAAGCCAAATGATGGAAAAACGTAATATTTCTTCAGTAAATGAACTCGGGTCATTAAGAATGAATCTGGAAAAAATTTGCCAGATAGTCATACAGAGCATGATGATGAATATTGAACCCAGCATCACTTCCATAATTTTATTAATAATTTTCTTCATGATTTATCTCAATTGAAATGGGCTCATGAATGAGCCCATTACTCATTCATTATGACTTTTCTTGCTGAACCAACTCGATCATTTCTTTAGCGCCTGGGTTATCTTTAATTACCTCTTCATAAAGAGGCTGGACTTTTTCCTTGAACAACGCTTTATCAACTTGATTGAATGTTACCCTGCCTTCTGATTGTTTCACTGATTCATCAATAGCGGCCTTTGCCAAACCGATTTCATAAACGGTCGCTTCTTTACCGGCCTTTTTAAGAATATTAATTTGTTCTGGAGTCAGCTTGGACATAGCCACTTTACTAATCAAAATGAACTCAGGGTAATTAAAGTGTTCATCAAAGGAGTAGTATTTTGCAACTTCACCATGGCGGTGCTCGATCAGAGATTGAGGAGCATTCTCTGCACCATCAATAACACCTTGATCCATCGCAGTGAATACATCACCCATAGGAAGTGGAGTCGGAGCTCCTCCCATTAGCTTGACAGTTTTCATTGCCATCTTAGAATTCATAACACGGATCTTCATACCTTTGAGATCATCAGGGGTATTTATCGGTTTGTTTTTGGTATAGAAGGAGCGTGGGCCAATCACCATGTAGTTAATTGGATAGATACCATCTTTTTCCAGATTCGCGAATAGCAACTCACCCGCTTTACCATCCATTGAACGGATTAGGTGATCGGTGGTTTCAAACATATAGGGTAAAGTGATAGCTTGAACAGCTGGGGTGAAACTGTCTAAAGTAGCAGCACCAACACGGGCCATGTCTAAGGCCCCCTGATTAAGCTGTTCAACGTTTTCGCGCTCGGAACCCAAAATCCCATTTGCGAAAATTTTTACTTCTATTTCTCCATTAGAGTATTCTTTGACCTTTTTAGCGAAGAAGGCCACCCCCTCTGAGTTTGGTAACCCACTTGGCATTGTATCAGCCAGACGCAGGGTAAGGGCGTTAGCACCAATGGAAGTCAGAGCAGCTAATGCAGCAGCGATAATAGATATTTTTTTCATTACAGGATACCTTTTATTTCTGGCAATATTGCAGCACCAATGACTCCGCTGCTGTCACCATTTTTTGCTTGGACTATAGAAACTATTACTCCCTTTCTAAAGGTGTAATAACCTATACGCTTATTAAGTATCGGATAGATACTTTCCTGATTTGACATTCCCCCACCCAATACCACAATTTCTGGGTCAATTATATTTACGAGAGAGGCAATAACTCGGGCAAGCTGATCACAGTACAACTCAACATGAGTTATTGCACAATAATCTCCTTGTTCCGCTCTTTCGAAAATTTCTTTTGACTTTATTGCGGGGTATTTTTGTGACCAGGTTCTTTCAAAACCAGTCCCGGAACAGAATGACTCAATACAATTCATCGAGCCACAATAACATTTCACTGGAGGACCATCAATGTCCGGACTAAACCCAGGTAGTGGATTATGGCCGATCTCTCCACCTAAGCCATTGATACCTTCTATTACTGTGTCGTTGACAATTATTCCACCACCGACCCCAGTCCCTATGATAACAGCGAGGCAGGATGCTACGGCTTCCTTCGCTGCTCCAGAGCTGTACTCAGAAATAGCAAGGCAATTTGCATCATTGGAAACAGCCACTGGAACAGAATACTCCTTTTGGAGATCCTTAAGGAACGGATTGCCGTTTAAATAACCAATGTTAGCACCTTGTATCAACCCCGTACGGGAGTCCACTGAACCACAGCAACCGACCCCGATAGACTTTATTTTCTGAAGTTGGCTAAGTTCATTAATTACTTCTTGAACTTGGCATAGAAAATCTTGATAACCAGTTTTTGGTGTATCAACACGTAGACGACGAAGGATTTCAAGCTCGGGGTTCATCAGAACCCCTTCAATCTTGGTGCCACCGATGTCCAAACCGATTAACATAGGCCTGCCTCGAGCAGTGCATCCAACTTGGACTTATTCTTACTTGAGATTGCGTTAATTGGGCGACGACAAACATCACTTTTGAGAACACCTTTGGCCTTCAGGACATACTTCAGACCAGGGATAACGCCAGCCTCCACTAGAGCATCAATAACTACGTTGGCTTCACGTTGCAGACGCTGCGCTTTTTCAACATCACCACACCGGATGGCGGTATTGATAGCCGCGATGCGGTCGGCCTGAATGTTGTAGGTTGAGCCAATACCACCTTGTGCACCAGCAACCAGACCAGAGGCAAGAATCTCATCAAATCCATTAAAAACTACGTGCTCAGGTTTGGCACGAGTGATCTGCTCCATCTGATAGAGATTCGCGCTGGTTTGTTTGAGTGCTATGACGCCGTCGATCTCCAACAGTTCTGCAATCTGAGCGGTAGACAGGTTGGAACCGGAGAACCCGGGGAAATTGTAA
The DNA here is from genome assembly GCF_051920345.1 of Aeromonas sp. 102P. Taxonomy (NCBI): domain Bacteria; kingdom Pseudomonadati; phylum Pseudomonadota; class Gammaproteobacteria; order Aeromonadales; family Aeromonadaceae; genus Aeromonas; species Aeromonas sp. 102P. Next base: position 73,536 of record NZ_JBQBCZ010000010.1, read on the forward strand.
ACGACCATGGGTTTTCCGGCTGCATGAATTAAATCGGAGTAATGGCGCTTTAGCTCCTGGAAACCGACAGGGTAGTAGAACGGAGTCACAGCACTAATAGCTTGGTATGGCAGGTCGCCTGCAGCACGAGCAATAGTTTCGCTTTTACGGGTACTGATGTCGCCAACGTGGGCTATCAAAGTCAAACGCTCGGATGCTAACTCAGCAACCATGCGCAGCAGATCGACCCGTTCTTCAGTGGAGCACAGGAAGGCCTCAGCCGTGGAACCACCGACATAAAGGCCATCAAGAGCGCTAGTATTGTTATATTCGATGAGACTAGCCAAATCCTCAAAACTAATGGTTTCATCTGCCATGAAAGGGGTTAATGTTGCAGCATATAGGCCACGTAGATCTACGTTCATCGTTGTTCCTTGCTCTTTAAGTTAGATTGCGACAAAGGTGTGTAACTAGTATGCTGTTATACCAGCAAGGGGTTCTGTGAAGACGCTCACAGAACCACCAGAACGCATCATTCCAACAACTGCAACCCCCAATAATCGGGAGATTAATTGTATGAATTTTGATGTACATCACATACAACCGCTGAAAAAACAGAAGCTTTCTGATCATGTATGTGAAGAATTGGAACGGTTGATTGCGAATGGGTCTCTACAAGAAGGTGACTATTTCCCATCCGAACGCGAATTAATGGAAATGTTCCAAGTAGGTCGACCATCTGTACGAGAAGCCCTTCAAAAACTCCAACAGAAAGGTTTGGCTGAAATAAATAGTGGTGAAAAAGCAAAGGTATCAACACCTGGCATTCATACATTTACTGGACACCTATCAGGAATTGCATTATCACTTCTTTCTCAAGATGATGAACGTCAACAATTTGAACGTATTCGCCAACTATTTGAAATCGCCATTGTCAGAGAGGCTGCTATTAATATTTCTGACGCTGAACTTAAGCAGCTGCATATTATACTAAAAAAAACTAAAGCTGAGATAAATGACCCTGTTCTATTTGCAAAAAACGACGTGAATTTCCACTCAGCAATTATTGATTGCCTGAAAGCCCCGATTATTTCTTCCATGTATGAAAGTTTCATTAACTGGCTTATTAAAGCTCGTAGCAAATTATCGTCATCGGAGTTAAGAGAACAAAGTTATGAGCATCATTACCGTATTGTTAATGCCTTGGCGCAACATAACCCTGATTTAGCAGAAAGTGAAATGCGTGCTCATCTCAGTTATGTAGATGCTCAAGTAAAGAGGCTTAATATTTAGGAGTATGATGGTTTCCCGACCCAGCGCAGTCTTAGATTGGCTGGGTTTAACTTGGGAGATATGTTGTCAGTAGTTTGCTTGCCAATAGTGTACTATTACAAAGGCCAGAATATGCGTTTGATAGTGTAGCTGTTCGTCTTCGAGAAGAGCCAAATCCTAACCTAGAACTAATAACTGTACATGCAACCATTGAGATGGGATGCAAGGAAGAGGTAATGGCAATATTGGATGCGGCATTACCGAGTTCGCCTCTTGAATCGCCGCAGTTCCCTAGAAACCTCACAGCCTTAAAATGAGACAACAATTGGAGGTGTTATGACCCCTCAGCGTTATTCAGAAACATTCAAGATAGAAGCGGTTACTCAGTTCATTATGCTCAAGAACATCAGCCCAATCTGACCCATGCTGGGATTGGCGAACATGATGCCTTTGCGTTGACCTGACCATTTGGATGCAAGAATCCAAAACATTAGGTCTGGTCGTGAGAGATGATGATGCGCCACAGGGGCTCAATCCAATTAGAGGCAGCTTCTGCCATATGACAGATTATTGCTGAATATTTAGCATTCGCTAGCGATGAGAGTAGTCATGAATTGAGCAACTGAATCAGAAAATAAATAGGCCACACCCTATCGGTATGGCCTCGTTTATTTTAGATGAGGAAGTCAGGTGAGGGCCCGATCATAAACTTGGCGCTTACTTCTTAGTCTCCACTCCAGATCATATATGGTTCGATCCAAGAGGTCCGATTGAGCGCGATGGTGTGAGCTGTATTCGGTAATGATTTTACTATTTTATCTTAAATTTTTATGGGCGATCTACAAGCGCTTGCTGAACTCCTTCATCGGGACAGGTCGCCCATAGAAATATCCTTGCAGGTAGTCAACATTGCGCACTTTCAGATAATCCGCTTGAGCCTGATTTTCGACCCCCTCTGCCACCAGTTGTAAGTCCAGCCTGCTCGCTAGATCAATCACGTTTTCAACAATGTGGCTAGAGAGTGCATCAGTGCTTATCATGCCGACAAAACTCTGATCAATCTTGAGTACATCAACCTGGAACTGCTGCAGATAGGTGAGGCTGGAGTGACCGGTACCAAAGTCGTCGATGGCGATCATCACTCCCAACTGGTGAAGTTCGGCAAACAGTTTGTCGGTTACCTCATCCGCTACAATCAGATCCCGCTCAGTCAGCTCCAGCACTAACTTGATGGGGTTATCCTTGAATGCGTGGATAAAAGCCCGACAATCGGCCACCAGACTGAGATCCTTACAGTGACTGGCGCAAATATTGAAACTGAAATGAAATCCAACAGGTAGTTTACTGACTTGGGGGAAAAATAGTCACGTACCTGGGCCATCAACTGCCTGGTCATAGGCACAATCAGGCCGCTGTCTTCTGCCAACGAAATGAAACGATCCGGTGAGATCATCCCCTGCCTTGGGTGCTGCCAGCGCATTAACACCTCACAGCCATGCAACCGCTCATCATCACCGGTCATCACAGGTTGCAGGTATGGAATAAATTCCTGCTGCGCCAGAGCCCGTTTCAACTCTTCTGCGGGGGTATTGCTGCGACCCATCAGCCAGAAGGTGCCAAATCCAACCAAGAATGCCAACAATGGGAAAAGGAGGAGTACCGTGAATGGGAAAAGGAGGAGTACCGTGCTGAATTTACTAAGCCAATTTTTGCATTACAGCGTGGAGCAAGGCGGCAATTTTCATACGCCTCACCATGGCATCGCACGCAGCTCATCCCTTAGCCCCTTATTGGCCGCCTTTCACCTCTATCACGTCGACTGTTATTTCGCGCAAAACAGCCAGTGTCATTACATTCGGTACATGGATGATTTCATTATCCTGACCAGAACCCGGTGGCACTTAAAGCGCGCAGTCAAACAACTCAATGGCTTCTTGGCAGCGCTTGGCTTTAGCCAACACCCAAATAAAACCTTTATTGGCCACATCGCCAAAGGATTTGACTGGATGGGCTTTTGGTTTACCCAGCAAGGCTGCCAAAGCGTTGCGCCCAGAGCGCAACACAACCATCACAGGAAACTCAATCGGCTTTTAGAGCAAGTACGAAAATTGCCCGCCAAACAGCGGGCAATTCGTACGATGAGTTACCTCACCCGATGGTATCATTGGCAAGACACCTTTTTTGACGCACTTACTTCATGGTCACAGTTACCGGCAGGGACGCAGTCCAAGATTCCGGCAGCTCAGCCTGAGCAAAGGTAAGTTTGAAGTGGGTCAGCTCGGTGGCAACGGCCGCGGAGATATCTTCGCGGGTTGGGAGGATACGTCCGCGATCACCTCATATGGGGATGAGCCGGTTGATACGTTGAGTTCGACGCCGGGGTGTTTTTGCTGTACCGCGGCTAAGTCGGTGAGATTTTTGGCGGTGATCGACTCGCGGGATGTGGAGTCGTACCGCTGGGATAACAGTGGACGGCCACTCACGTCGGGGATATAGGAGGCGGTTGCTGCGCCTAGATGAAATATCATGGACAACTGCCCTTGGGTGTCTGAGCCGGAACTCTTGGTTTTTCCGTTTGCATCAATGGTGATCGACATAGCCGGGGTTGCCCAGTCGACTACGTTACCGGCGACAGTGATTTCAGGGGTAACGCCCACTTGACCGTGACTCAGCAGAGGGGTTAGACGACCTTGCAGAAAGGGGAGTGGGCCGCGTGCTGCGAGGTCCCACACCAATTTCTCATCATCGTCTTTGCTGCGATAAGCTTCTTTGACATCCACGTCGAAATCTTTCTTCGCTTTTTCTTGGGAGTCCGTCGGGATTTGCCATTCCCATGCTGGGGTTTTGTCCACAATGACGCCAGCGAAATCCAGCTTGCCATCAAAGGGACCTTCCTTCCATCCTTCATCAGCGTGAGCAACGCCCGCAAACAGCACCTGCGATACCATGGCGACGATAAGTGTCTTTTTCACTAGAAATACCTCTGGTTTTCTGGTTTTATATAATTACCGCGTTTAAACAAGGCTTAACTTGAGTGCCCTTCTGAGTGCCCTTCGATGTCGATATTGAAATTACCCCTATACCCCTAAACTGCCTTGGTAATTCAATAAACACTGACCCGATAGCGCGATTGCTACGCAGCCCCAGCATGCTGGCACCCCCGGTGGGCTCCCGTCGTATACCTTGCCCAATAAATATCGCAGAAGCACACCCAGACAGCCCGTTATTAACTATTATTTCCCACCTAATCACATAATGGTTTGATAAAAATCGTGCAAAAACAGTACGTTAGACCTGCCCCACAAAAAACAGGGCTTGCGAAAACGCAAGCCCCGCCCCTCCCATAAACCCACTTTCACGCCACCACAAACTCAGGTACAGCCTTATTTACGCCAATAGTCGCTCTCATTTGGCCCGAGCCAATACGGCATCACCATACCACCACGCGCAGCTGCCGATACCTTGTATTGCGGAAGTAACATCATTGACGCGATATAAACAAAATCCCCCCACCAAGCCTTCTGTATCCTGGTTCCCATATTCTCGCCATCCGAATTTTGATAGCACCCCAAATATCCATAGATATCTTTATTGAAGAACAACACCAGATGATAGTGTGCATACTTGCTGGTATCACGCTCTCGGACCCAGATATACAATGGATAGTCTGGTTTACCAGACTTTCCTTTACGTTGTAAGTCTGCCTTAATGCGGCTGTTCAGTGCAGCTATAAAGCGGGTGATCACCTTTTGATCATTACGCTGAAAGCACAGTGGCATATCACATCGCTCGTCAATTGCATCATTCGCACAACGAAGGTCAACGCGCAAAGCGAATACTCGCCCAAATGTGGCAATGGCCGATTGAACCACATCCAGGCTCTTTTTGAGGTGGCGGGAAGATATCCCACCATAACAGCGCTGCGCTTCTGCTAGCAGGTTATTAAATTCCAACTTAAGCAGGTTGTTGTAATTTGGACATTCGACTAAACCTCCTAATGGCATAGACTACCCCATGCCATTATTTAGTCATGTATTACCAATATGCCAATTTAAATGGATATGGTAATTCGGTTGTTTTTGTGTTGTGAGAGACGTTTCTCGGTGTATGGCTTGTGTTTGGATGCACTTGTAATTTGGTATATTTTTGGTGTTTCTGATTTTGTTTATTTGGGGTATAACATATACCGAATTTAACGCCATCTATATTCCGAGAGGTTTCTCACAACTTTCTCGTTAAAGTGCCCGAGAATACCGTCGACTTTTCTCATGTGGTCACTCTGAAGTTAGATTACCAACCGGCGTTGATATGGTTGGATATATGTAATGTAGCGTTTATTTTTCCCCTTTCCCTTTTCGCTGAATATCTCAACAGCTCCGCGCAAAACAAGCGTATTTAATGCCCGATCAAGTTTTGCTGTATTGCGGATGCAATTTGGACACTGTTGGCGAACGTCATTTTTCTGGAAGACACCGTTCACGCTGCGGTGCAGGTTCTCGCCCAGCCAGCGATCAAGTTCATTCACCTGGTGTATGTCATCCGGTACTGAACGCGCTTTAAACTGTTGGATGAAATGCTGGAAATACCACTCAACGATCAGGATTGCGGCATGCATGGTTACGTCAGAGATCACCTGACCGCTCGCCGTAAAGGTGTGCAAGACTGCGGCTATCCGCGAGACATGCTCCATGAATTTCGAGGCAAAGTCCCGGAACTCGCGCCATACGCCCATGACACCAATCTTACCTTCGATGAGGTTCGCCATCTCGAACCATTTGGCACGCGCTTCTGGTGAAAGCGTCAAACATACCCGCGGCTTCCCGGCCTCGCGGCGTGACCGTGCACAATCAAGCAATTTCTCAACCTTCAGATGGAAGTTACTCAGATAAAGCGCATGGTATTGGGCACCAAC
>NZ_JBQBCZ010000011.1:0-25000 GCF_051920345.1 Aeromonas sp. 102P
TGTCGCCCGGCTCGGCACGGCCGCGGGAGACGATCCCCTCCACCCCGTCGCTCAGCATCTTGCACAGCTGGCTGAGGCTTTAGGCTCTGGCAGGCATCGCTGCTGGCCGCCGCCCGGATAAAGAAGGTGCCGTAGAGCGGGCCGCTGGCACCGCCGACCGAGGAGAGCAAGGTCATGCCGGTGGTTTTCAGTACCTGCCCGATATCCTTGTCCGCTACTGCCGGCAGCTTCTCGGCCACCTTGGCGAAGCCGCGTTGCATGTTGAGGCCGTGGTCGCCGTCGCCGATATCGGTATCCAGCGCGGTGAGGTAGTCACGCTGCTCGGTAAAGATGTGTTCGCAGTCGAGCAGCCAGTTGACGATGTGGTGTTTGCTTAGCATGGCTATCGGCACTCCTTAGCAGCCGCGACGCAGGGCTGGGGTGTGAACGGGGGCATCCCACAGGGTCATCAGTTCGTCATCCACCTTGAGCAATGTGATGGAGATGCCGGTCATGTCGAGGGAGGTGCAGTAGGGACCGATCAGGTTGCGCACCAGATGGATGCCCGCCTCTTCGCACAGGGTGGCAAGGCGACCATAGACGCCATAGAGCTCGGAGATGGGGGTGCCGCCCAGGCTGTTGACCAGCGCGATCACCCGATCGCCCTTGTTGAGCGGTTCGATAAAGGTGTGCTCTTCCTGCCAGCTGCCGCTGGTGCGATCCCAGTGGCGCAGGGTGCGGCCATAGGGGGTGTTGTCAGCAAGCTCGCTGAACATGTCGTCCACCAGGGTATTGAGGTCGGTGAAGGGGCGACGTTCGATGCCCGGTTCGCCGTGGATACCGACGCCGAATTCCAGCTCGTTGTCCGCCAGGGTGAAGGAGGGCTTGCCTGCGGCCGGCACGGTGCAGGCATGCATGGCCACGCCTATGGTGCGGCTCTGGTTGTTGATGCGACGGGCCAGCGCCTCGCAGCGCGCCAGATCGTAGCCCGCCTCTGCGGCGGCACCGACCAGCTTCTCGCACAGCACGGTCGTGGCAACCCCACGGCGACCGGCGGTGTAGAGGCTGTCTTTGACCGCCACGTCGTCATCGATCAGGGCGAAGCCCACCTTGACCCCGTCGCCGTGCAGCAGCTCGACCGCGGTCTCGAAGTTGAGTACGTCGCCGGTGTAGTTCTTCACCAGAAACAGCACGCCCGCGCCGCCATCAACGGCCTGACCGCACTCGTACATCTGATCCGGGGTGGGGGAGGTAAAGATCTCGCCGGGGCAGGCGCCATCCAGCATCCCTTTGCCCACCAGCCCGCCGTGCATCGGCTCGTGGCCGCTGCCACCGCCGGAGACCAGCGCCACCTTGCCCATCACGGGGGAGTCGGCGCGGGTGATGTAGTGGGGTTCGATACGTACCTTGAGCTCCGGGTGGGCGGCTGCCATCCCCATCAGTTGTTCACGGACCACGGCATCGACGGCATTGATCAGTTTCTTCATGGCTCACTCCTTGGCTTGCCACCGCTCGGGTGGGCAAATGGTTGATGGAGCCAGTCTAACGACAGAAAAAGGGATAAAAATGACGGGCGATTTGGTTCGGATTTGAAACAGCAGAAGGGGTATGGGTGTTTCAATCTGAAACGGCGCAGGGCTGGCGGGCGGGAAACTGTTAGCTGACTCACAGCCATGAAAAAGGGCCCCGCAGGGCCCTTCGCTATAACCGGAATAAAACGGACGGGTTAGATGGCCCAGCCACCGGCATAGAAGATCACCAGCGCCAGGGCGATGATGACGGTGCCGATGTTCAGCTTCTTCCACTCGGCAGCGAAGATGCGGCCAACGACCAGCGCCACGAAGCCCAGCATGATACCGGTCACGATGTTGCAGGTCAGCACGATGAAGACGGCGCACAGCATGCCGGCGAGGGCATCGACCGAGTCGCTGAAGTCCAGCTTGGTGACGTTGCCCAGCATCAGCAGACCGACGTACATCAGGGCTGGTGCGGTGGCGTAAGCCGGTACCAGATAGCTGAGCGGGGAGAGGAAGATCATCAGCAGGAACAGCACGCCGACCAGCGCGGCGGTCAGACCGGTCTTGCCACCGGCCGCGGTGCCTGCGGCGGATTCGATGTAGACGGCAGCCGGAGCACCACCTACGGCGCCTGCCACCATGCTGCTGACGGAGTCGGCAGTCAGGGCCTTGCCGCCGCTGATGATGTGGCCACGTTCGTTGATGAGGCCTGCCTGACCGGCCACGGCACGGATGGTGCCGGTGGCGTCAAACACGGCGGTCATCACCAGCGCCAGTACGGTCGGAATGACTACCGGATTGAGGGCGCCCAGCAGATCCATGCTGCCTACCAGAGAGCCTTTCTCGCCAGTCAGGCTCGGCATGGCGAAGAAGCCCTGCCAGGTCACTTTCGGGTCGAAGATAAGGCCGAGGATGGAGATGGCGATAATCACCATCAGGATTCCGCCTGGCACCTTGCGACGCTCCAGACCGAAGATGGCGGCCAGACCCAGCACCGTCATGATGACCGGGAAGGCGGTCACTTCACCCAGCTGAACCGGCAAACCGGCCCCTTCGTTCTTGATCACCATGCCGACGCCGTTGGTGGCGATCAGCAGCAGGAACAGACCGATACCGATGCCGGTGCCGTGAGCGATGCCGGAGGGGAGGTTATCCAGGATCCACTGGCGCACGCCGGTGACGCTGATCAGGGTAAACAGCACACCCATCAGGAAGATGGCGCCCAGCGCGACCGGAATGCTCAGTCCCTGACCCAGTACCAGACTGAATGCGGTAAAGGCGGTGAGGGAGATGGCGCAACCGATAGCCATTGGCAGCTTGGCCCACAGCCCCATCAGCAGGGAGCCGAAGGCGGCGATCAAGCAGGTGGCCACAAACACCGGGCCCTGCTCAAAGCCGGCGGCACCCAGCATGTTCGGCACCACTATGATGCTGTAGACCATCGCCAGGAAGGTGGTCAGCCCCGCGACCAGCTCCTGGCGCACGCTGCTGCCGCGCGCAGAAATGGAAAAATAAGAGTCCAGAAAGCCGCCTGTCCCTGTTTGGGCGGCCATATCTTGCTTTGCCATAACTAATCCTGAAAGTGTGAAGGAAATCGTTTGCGTTGGTGGCGCGCAAAATAGCAAGAATTCGCGGCAAATACAGCGGATAACCTGACTTTTTCGTCACTATTTTACATTTTGAGTCCATTCGGAGCTCATTGTGAGACTCAAGCGGTGAGAGCGTGTAAGGCAGGGATCAAGCGGTCGGGGGAGGGGAGATCAGTGAGGAAAAAGCGGGGAAAAACAAAAAACCCGCCGAAGCGGGTTTTTTTAAATTCTTGCAGAGCTGTCAGCAGTTGGCATAAGCCATCAGCAGCATGCTCCGGCTTGAATTACAGACCAACTACGTTGGCAGCAGCCGGGCCTTTCTGGCCTTGCTCGATGGTGAACTCAACGCGCTGACCTTCGTCCAGGGTTTTGAAGCTGGTGGACTGGATAGCGGAGAAGTGTACGAACACGTCTTTGCTGCCGTCAGCCGGGGAGATGAAACCAAAACCTTTCTCAGCGTTGAAGAACTTAACGGTACCAGTCATTTTGTTAGACATAATAATTTCCTTAAATAGTGTTGAATGCCACCTAAATGGCAATTTTTGATTTTTCGTCAGCAATACGTATGGGGAGCACTAAAGAAGGAGAATTATTTGATAAGAATTATCCGAGGATAACGCTTATGCTAATCACTGCTTTACTAAAATGACTGCCTAACATAATCAGGTCTGAACTGCCGAACCATCGAGAAAGATTAAAACACGCTCTCATTTTTAAAGCAAACTTTATCTCGATATTAATGTTTTGTAACAGCCAAAAATATCATTTTTTATAGTAAACATGATGCATTTCAACGGCATAGAAAAATCAGTGCAGACTCATATCACCCTGTGGCAAGCCAGATTCGGCTTTTTTGTCCTGACTATGTAGCCAGTTCTGGCAAAAAATATGAGAAAAAATGAAAAGCTGGCGATAGATGGGGATTGTCAGTTGTCGTTCTCTCTAACTCACAATGTAAATCACTTCTTTGCTGCTGCGATTAGCTTCTGAGCGGCAAATCAATGGCAGCGCCAAATCTGGCGCATCGAGCATCGCCCAGACATGCAAACGCCCGCATGCACCAAGTGCCAGCGGGCGTTTTGCAAGAAGGGATCAGCGCTTGCTGCGAAACTTGTTGCTGACCGAATCAATCCAGCTGAAGGTTTCCGGCAGTACCTGATTCTTGGCACGCTCTTTGGCTTTCTCGCGAGCCAGCTTGGAGGCTGCCTTGGCCGCTTCGGCGCGGTCGGCCACAATTTTCAGGCGACCCTCTTCGCGGATCTTGTTCCGCTCTCCGTTGGTCAGCTGGTGGTCTGCATTGGCTTGTGCCTTTTGCAATAACAAGGCTATCTCGGCTTTTTCGGCCTCGGTCAGATCTTTCATTTCCAGCTTTTTCACGGCGCGCTCCTGCGGCAGGGTGGTTAGATGTGTAAACCCACCAGGTTGTTCACAGATTGAAGACGACTGATGGGGGGCTGGTAGCCCAGACTGGCATGAGGACGATGCCAGTTGTACTCATGCAACCACGGTTGCAAGTGCTCTGCCCGTTGCTCTGACGAGTCATAGCTCCGTGCATAAGCCCACTCACGCAGGGCGGTCTGAATGAAGCGCTCTGCTTTGCCATTGGTTTGTGGTGTGTAAGGCTTGGTGCGCAGATGCTTGAGCCCCAGCCGACGACACAGCTTCTGGAAGCGTTTCGACCGGTAACAGGCTCCATTGTCCGTGAGTAGCCGACTGAAACAAATGCCGAGCCCGGCGTAGTAGCGAAGTGCCTGTAACAGCGCCAGGCAGGCACTGCGTCCCGTTTCATCAGGATGCAGAGCGCTGAACGCCACACGGGAGTGGTCATCAATCGCCACATGAACACACTCCCACCCTGCGCCGCGTGAGTCCTTGCTGCGGTCGCCGGTGATACGATGGCCGGGACGGTGGAAACGCCCCAACTTTTTGATGTCCAGATGCAGCAAGTCACCCGGTTTCTCATGTTCATAGCGTTGTACTGGAACAGCTGGGGCCAGATTGGCCAATCGATGAAGTCCCATGCGCTGCAAGATGCGGGCGACAGTACTGTGCCCTATGCCCAGATATTGGCTGATGTGCCGATAGGTCCGTCGCTGCTTGCGCAGTTCGATAATCCTCTGCTGGCGCTGGTCATCAATGGCATGAGGGCAAGATGCGGGTCGAGAAGAGCGATTGTACAAACCATCAGGTCCCTCCTGGCGATATCGAGTGAGCCACTTGTAAGCGGTGCGGATACTGACCCCGGCAGCGTGAGCGGCCTCTTCAACGCGCAGGCCCTGCTCAAGGATACGCTGGACAAGAAGCTGTCGACCAAAGACGGTTAATCGGGCATTTTTATGATTGTTCACTCGGGCACCTCGGATGATTGGTTTGGTTGGTGCCTCCAATTCTCCGGGAATGCCCCGAGTGAACAACCTACAGAGAGATCACAGTTAGACACCCTAACACAGTTGTGCCGATCACTTCTTATGCAATCGGCTTTCCGGCAGTAAAAATGCGGGTTTGTGCCAACTTTCTGTTATTTCGCGGCCACTTTCCCGCCTGTTTGCCACATTTCAATTTATGGCGAGCGGTGAGGGCAGCTCTTGCTCCTCCGGCTCGACGTGGATCAGCACGATGGCGTGGGGCAGTTGCTCCATGATGGCGTGTTCGATGCGATCACAGATATCGTGGGCTTCGCCGATGCTCATCTCCGGGGGCAGGGTGAGGTGGAAGTCGATATGGCGACGACGACCGGCACGACGGCTGCGCAGATCGTGAAAACCGCTGGCAGCAGGGCAGCATTCGGTGATGATGCGGCTGGTCATTGCCAGCTCTTCCGGGCTCATGCTCTGGTCGATCAGCGGCTGGAAGGCCTCGTTGAGCATGCTGATCGCCTCTCTGACAATAAAGATGGCGACCGCAATGGCGACCATCGGGTCGAGGATGGCGAGTGAATGGCCGAACAGACCGGCCAGCCAGATCCCGCCAAGACCGACGGCGACCCCGGTGGAGGTGAGCACGTCCGCCTTGAGATGAAGCGCATCGGCAGCCAGCGCGACCGACTCCTCCTCTCGGGCCACCTTGTAGAGGTAGGCAGAGACGCCGCTGTTGACCAGCGCCGAGATCACCATCACCAGTACGCCCCAGCCAATGCTCTCGATGGGGCTGGGGGTGATCAGCTTGTCGACGGCTTCGAAGATGATCCAGCTCGCGGCCAGCAAGATAAGCAGTGCTTCGATGACGCCGGAGACATTTTCAATCTTGTCGTGACCATAGGGGTGGCGCTCATCAGGCGGGAGATCGGACTTTTTCACCGCGAACAGGGCGATCAGGGCCGCCACCAGATCCATGGCGGAGTGGATCGCCTCCGAGATGATACTGACCGAGCCGCTGGCGAACCCGGCCACCATTTTCATGATGATCAGACTGATATTGGAGCAGACCGACACCATGGCGGCTCTGGTTTTTCTGTTCATGTCACAGCTTCCTGAATAAAAACGGATATTTCGGTGCGGCGCGTATTATATCCGGCTGACCGGAAATAACCTATTCGGTGTTGTAACCTGATGTTTCCGATGATATTGCGAATGCTTATTAAAATGGTGACCTCTTGCGCGGCAATAAATAATGAGAGGGATTTATATTTCTCCGTGAAAATATCTAGCCAACGATGACTTAATATAAGCGTGACAACATTTAATAATGCGAATTACTCTTTTTGGGTCTTTCCTGTCGAGGTCGTTTGGCCTCCCCTCTCAAGGGGCTGCGCGCGACATCTTTTGGACGAGAATGAGGCTGGATCCGGATGCCGCTGGAGGGTATGCTGGGTCTGGTGATGGTCTTGCACCATCCCACCAAGCGTACTGAAGTTGATGATTCGGATGGCATGCTGGCTCCCATGAGGAACCAACTGTCTGGGTAACATTTTTGGAGTTTGATGATGAGTAACAAAGAACATCACAACGGCAAAGATGCCAAGAAAAAACCGCAGATGTCACTGAAAGAGAAACGCGAAGCCAAACGTCAGAAAGCAGAACTGAAAAACGGCAGCGCAATGAAGTAACGCTCCCCTACTGCTGTTCCTTCGGAGCCAGTACAAAGCCAGCCCTTACCGGCTGGCTTTTATGTTTGTGGCTCACGGCGTGGCGCCGTAAGCCGCGAAAATCTGGTGATAACGACCATCCTGACGCATCGCCTCAAGGCGCTTATCAAACAGATTGCGAGCATCGGCCGTTCGGAAGGCAAAGTGATAGACGGTGGGCGGGAAGAGGTCTGCTTGCCTGACCTGATTGCGCTCGTAGTGCTCGCCTGCCTGGGCGGTGGCAATCAGCTGGTCGAGGTAGTAGTAGAACACCCGCTCCTCCAGTACGACGGCATCTACCCTGCCGCGCATTAGCTGATGTACCTGCACCTGCTGCTTGGCTACCTCCTCATAGTGGGGATTCTGGTTGGCCATGGTGGCGAACGCGCCCCCCAGAATGATCCTTGCCCGTTGAAAGGCGGTGACCCGTTTTGAATGCAGGTCGTCCAGAGTGCTGATGTGGGTGCTGCGCAGGGTGAAGATCCGGTTATGGAAGGTGATAACTGGCTGGGTCAGAACGTGAGGATCAACCATACCGGGTCTGACGTTGATGATGGCATCCAGCTTTCCTGACTCGAACAGGCGGAAGGTACGCTCCAGTGGCAGAAATTCAAAGCTGGGCTCATAGCCGCTGCCAGCGAACGCCTCTTTCAGCAGATCCAGCTCAATGCCACGCTGATTACTTTCGATGACATAAGGGGGGATGGCAAAGCTGACCCCGACCTTGAGTGGCGTTGCCAGCAACTGGCCGGAGAGCATGCTGGTCAGCATTAGCAATAAAGGGGTGAGCAGTTTCATTGCACTTTTCACAAAGCGCTCCTGTGGAGGATATCCATCACTGTAGGGGAGGCAACCATAAAGCGTTATATCCCTTTCGGGCTGAGAGGTTCAGCCTGAGTGCATAAAAAAAGACCCTGAGTTATCAGGGCCTTTTCAATATTCTGTTCTTAGAACGGGATATCGTCGTCGAAATCCATCGGCGGCTCGTTATATACCGGCGGCGCAGATTGCGGCTGCTGGGCAGGACGGCCATAACCGCCTTGCGGCTGCATATTCTGCTGCGGAGCCGGTGCCGGGCGCTGCTGATTCATCGGCTGCTGGGCAGGCATGCTCTGCTGCGGCTGACCCCAGCTACCCTGGGATTGGCCACCCATGTTCTGGCCCATGCCCTGACCGCCTTGCGGACGACCACCCAGCATCTGCATCACGCCAGTGAAGCTGTCGACCAGCACTTCAGTGGTGTAGCGCTCCTGGCCGCTCTGATCTTGCCATTTACGGGTCTGCAGTTTGCCTTCCACATAGACCTGGGAGCCCTTCTTTAGGTACTCGCCAGCCACTTCGGCCAACTTGCCCATGAAGACGACGCGGTGCCATTCGGTACGCTCTTTCTGCTCACCGGTCTGCTTGTCGCGCCAGGTTTCGGAGGTAGCCAGAGTAATGTTGGTCACAGCACCGCCACTCGGCATGTAGCGTACTTCCGGGTCTTGCCCGAGGTTACCGATCAGAATGACTTTATTGATGCCTCGACTGGCCATAATCTCTCTTCCACCTTTATATTCCGGTCAGGCAAGGCCTGGACCCACTAAATAAGTTACCGCGCTTTTTTCATGACCATGTCGTTATCATATTGAACAGCATGGTTTTTCTATAACCGTTGCAGCAATCAGAGTGCTCGTTTCGCGTGTTCTGATTCAGGTTTAGCCCCCAATAGTAACAGTTGATCACTCTGCGGGCGAGCGCTTGCTGGTGTGGATTGGGGGCAAACTCGCCGCCTTGGTCAGGGTGTGACGAAGGGGCTATCCATCGTAAAAAAGGATAACGGCGATAGATAATGCCTGTCTATTCATCCAGTAGTCTCTATGCCATACTGACTCGCTCAGGTTTCTGTATCGAGCGTGCAACAAGATGGAAAAGATCGTGGTCCGGGGTGCTCGCACCCACAACCTCAAGAACATCAATCTGACCCTGCCCCGCGACAAGCTGATCGTGGTCACCGGCCTCTCCGGTTCGGGCAAATCCTCTCTGGCGTTCGATACCCTCTATGCCGAGGGACAGCGCCGCTATGTTGAGTCCCTCTCCGCCTATGCCCGCCAGTTCCTCTCCCTGATGGAGAAGCCGGACGTCGACCATATCGAGGGGCTCTCGCCCGCCATCTCCATCGAGCAGAAGTCCACCTCCCACAACCCGCGCTCGACCGTCGGTACCATCACCGAGATCTACGACTACCTGCGTCTGCTGTTTGCCCGGGTCGGTGAGCCCCGCTGCCCGACTCACGCCATTCCGCTCGCCGCCCAGACCATCAGCCAGATGGTGGATCAGGTGCTGGCCCAACCGGAGGGGAGCAAGCTGATGCCGCTGGCCCCGGTGGTGCGTGATCGCAAGGGGGAGCACACCAAGCTGCTGGAGAATCTGGCGGCCCAGGGCTACATCCGTGCCCGTATCGACGGCGAGGTGTGCGACCTCTCCGATCCTCCGACTCTGGAGCTGCACAAGAAGCACACCATCGAGGTGGTGGTGGATCGCTTCAAGGTGCGCGAGGACCTTGCCTTGCGTTTGGCCGAGTCGTTCGAGACGGCGCTGACCCTCTCCGGCGGCATAGTGCTGGTAGTGCCGATGGACGGGGAGGAGGGCGTCACCCCCATGACCTTCTCCGCCAACTTCGCCTGCCCAGAGTGCGGCTACTCCATGTCGGAGCTGGAACCGCGCATCTTCTCTTTCAACAATCCGGCCGGTGCCTGCCCGACTTGTGACGGCCTCGGGGTGCAGCAATATTTCGATCCTGCCAAGGTGATCGGCGATCCGGCCATCAGTCTGGCCAACGGCGCCATCCGTGGCTGGGACAAGCGCAGCTTCTACTACTTCCAGATGCTGAAATCCCTCTCCGAGCACTACAAGTTCGATCTGGAGACGCCGTGGGAAGATCTGCCGGTCAAGACCCAGGAGGTGATCCTGCGCGGCTCCGGTCGCACCGAGATCGAGTTCCGCTACATGAACGACCGCGGCGACGTTGTGGTGCGCAAGCACCCGTTCGAGGGGATCCTGCACAACATGGAGCGGCGCTACCGGGAGACCGAATCCAACTCGGTGCGTGAAGAGCTCTCCAAATATATCGCGAACAAATCCTGTACCAGCTGCGGCGGCAGCCGACTGCGGGAGGAGGCGCGTCACGTCTTCGTCGACAACCGCAACCTGCCGGCCATCGCCGAGCAGTCCATCGGCGATGCGCTCGCCTTCTTCGAGGGGCTTAACCTCACTGGCCAGCGCGCCCAGATTGCCGAGAAGATCTTGAAAGAGATCGTCGAGCGGCTCGGCTTCCTGGTGAACGTCGGTCTCAACTACCTGAGCCTGTCCCGCAGTGCCGAGACCCTCTCAGGCGGCGAAGCGCAGCGCATCCGACTGGCGAGCCAGATCGGGGCCGGGCTGGTGGGCGTCATGTACGTACTGGACGAGCCCTCCATCGGTCTGCATCAGCGCGACAACGAGCGGTTGCTCAAGACCCTCACCCATCTGCGCGATCTCGGCAACACGGTGATCGTGGTGGAGCACGACGAGGATGCCATCCGCCTCGCCGACCATGTGCTGGATATCGGCCCGGGGGCGGGTGTACACGGTGGCGAGATTGTTGCGCAGGGCACCCCCCAGCAGATTATCGACAATCCGGAATCGCTGACCGGTGACTACCTCTCCGGTCGCAAGCAGATCGCCATTCCGGCCGAGCGCACGCCGCTCACCGGCAAGTGGTTGAAACTCAAGGGGGCAAGCGGCAACAACTTGCGCAACGTCAATCTTGATCTGCCCATCGGGGTGATGACCTGCGTCACTGGCGTCTCCGGCTCCGGCAAGTCGACCCTGATCAACGACACCCTGTTCCGCATCGCTCATCGCGAGCTCAACAAGGCCACCGAGTCCACCCCGGCGCCCTATCGCAGCGTCGAGGGGCTGGAGCATCTGGACAAGGTGGTGGATATCGACCAGAGTCCCATCGGTCGTACCCCGCGCTCCAACCCGGCCACCTATACCGGTTTGTTCACTCCGATCCGCGAGTTGCTCTCCGGCACCCAGGAGGCGCGTTCGCGCGGCTACCAGCCGGGCCGCTTCTCCTTCAACGTGAAGGGGGGCCGCTGCGAGGCGTGCCAGGGGGATGGCGTCATCAAGGTGGAGATGCACTTCCTGCCGGATGTCTACGTGCCGTGCGACGTCTGCAAGGGCAAGCGCTACAACCGCGAGACCCTGGAGGTGAAGTACAAGGGCAAGAACATCCACGAAATCCTCGAGATGACGGTGGAAGATGCTCGCGAGTTCTTCGATCCGGTGCCGGCAGTGGCGCGCAAGCTGCAGACCCTGATGGACGTGGGCCTCTCCTATATCCGTCTCGGCCAGTCTGCTACTACCTTGTCGGGCGGCGAGGCGCAGCGGGTCAAGCTGGCGCGCGAGCTCTCCAAGCGGGATACCGGTCAGACTCTATACATTCTGGATGAGCCGACCACCGGGCTGCATTTTCACGATATCCAGCAACTGCTCAAGGTGCTGCACCAGCTGCGGGATCGCGGTAACACCATCGTCATCATCGAGCACAATCTGGATGTGGTAAAAACTGCCGACTGGATCGTCGATTTGGGACCGGAGGGCGGCGCCGGTGGTGGCCGCATTCTGGTGACGGGGACGCCGGAAGAGATTTGCACCAATAAAGAGTCTCATACAGCTCGTTTTTTACGACCGCTATTGGCGCGATAAGCCGTTATAATCGAGGGGCCTTTGGCCCCTTTTTGTTATAAAAATCGGGAGCATAGGGGGAAGCTCGTCAAGTGTGGGCAGGCTTGGCATCTCAGCATCATGGTAATGGATATATCGGGTTATGGCTCAGGCTCCGCGCACGATTGATCATCAGTTAGCTTACTCCATGTTCCCCATCTGGCTGGGGGCGATCCTGCTATTGCTGGTCCTGCTGGCGTGGGCCCAGATCCCGGCTGCCAGCCGGATTGAAGAGCAGCGAATGAAGGAGCATCTGCTGCGCGTGACCAAGGCGGTGCAGGCGGATGTGGCCGCTCTGGATGCATTCAGTCGGGATTGGGGCATCTGGGATGACAGTCACCGTTTTATGGACAACAAAAGCAGGGCGTACATCGAATCCAACCTGTTCAGTGATATGCCGATGAGGGATTTTAGTCTCAACCTGATGAGCTTCATGGATCTCACCGGCTACGAAATCTGGACGCGCACCCTGCTACCCGATGCGCCGGGGATCAATCCGGACCAGTTTCCCTACTTCCTTGATGAACTGAAAAAGCAGTTAAGGGCGCGCTCGGTGGCGCAAGGGGGCATCAATCTGCACGGGATCCGTGCTTCCCAGTGGGGGCCGCTGATGTACTCGTGGCAGCCGATCAGAAACAGTGACGAGTCGGCACCATTCAACGGTTTCTTGCTGGTTGTACGTTGGCTCGACAAGGCCTATCTAGAGCAGGTATCGGAGCGTACCGCGCTGCCTCTGGCGATTTCCCACGCCAATCTGGATGTCACCGCTACCTTCAAACCACTGAAACCGCAAATAACGTATCGTCTGATCGACCTTGGGCTGACCCGGCTCAGGGGAGAGGTGCGACTGCACAACAGCGATAACCAGCCGGTGCTGACTCTGGTGATTGAGGAGGAGAGAAAGATCTTGAGTGGCGTCATGGAGGGGGCGCTCTGGACCTTTATCGGCATGCTGTTTATCAGTTTTATCTGCGTCATGATCGCCATGTACCGGCTCAACAGCATTGTGCTCACCCCGTTGCAGCAGCTGGTGTCGGCGCTGCAACGCTTTGGCGATCGGCCAGATGCCACCTTGATCCCCTATATCGACAGCAGCGCCGAGATGGCGACCCTGAGCGGCAAGTTCAAGGAGATGGCCAGCAAGGTCAGTCAGCAACACGATGATTTGTTGGAAAAATCCAGCCAGATGGAGATGGCTGCATTCACCGACCCCTTGACCCGTTGTTTCAATCGTCGCTATCTCGATGGTTGGTTGCAGGCCAACCGGGCCAAACCTTGTCTGTTATTGCTGCTGGATCTGGATCATTTCAAGCGGATCAATGACCGCCTTGGCCATGACATCGGGGATCTGGTGCTGAAACAGTTGGCGGATCTGCTGCGCAAGGTGGTGACTGGAGAGCGCGAGCCTATCATCCGGCTGGGTGGGGAGGAGTTCTTGTTGCTGCTACAAGTGGATGACGAGCAAGAGTTGGCGTTGCGGGTCGAATATCTGCGCCAGCGTGTCGCTCAGCACCGCTTTGGCAGAGAGGATGCGCCACTCTGGTTGACGGTGTCGCTGGGGTTCTGCCGCTATCCGTTGCACCCGGAGTACCCGGATTCATTCTGGAGTCACAGCTTCAAACTGGCGGACATGGCGCTGTATCAGGCCAAAGTCGGCGGGCGAAATCGGTGGTGTGGCTACGCTGGTACCCTCTCTGCGGAGGGCATGGGCCAGACTCCGGAGCAGCTTGCTGAAGGGGGGAATATCACCCTGCTGCACTCTGTCAACCCGGATTAACCCTGCCGTACCAATACCAGATAGGCCAGGGCGACAATAAAACCGAGCAGGATAAAGAGAAAGGATCCGATTCCCCACACGGCCGCGAGAAAGGCCCCCACCTTTTGCCATTTCGACTCATTTTTCATAAATAAACCATTACTTCCCAGTAACTTGTATGGCGCAAAAAATACGCTGATTTGCCCATATAAACAACAATTAATAGCCGCACTGCCGTGCAATAAGGTGTGGTTTGTTTGCTCCTTTTGGCGCTGGATGCGGGTAGTTACAACCTGTCTAAACAGGTATTTCAGCTTGTTGTCTGGGGACTCAACGAGATTGGGAGGGTGCAAAAAGATGTCACACCAATCGATTTATTTCTGTGCAACCTTTGCTCCAAATCAATAACTTTGCATTTACAAGGGCATATAGTCAGCGGGCTTACAGCATCAAATGAAAACAAAAAAAGGGATTACGTGATGAAAAAATTACTTCCTCTGATGATTGCCGCTGCAGTGACCTCTCCTTTCGCCATGGCCCATCAGGCTGGTGATATTCTGGTTCGTGGTGGTTTGGCCATCGTTTCTCCTCAGGAGAGCAGTGATGACGTGGCGGGTCACGGTGAGTTCGAGATTAACAGCAACCAACAGCTTGGCCTGACCCTCGGTTATATGATCACCGACAACTGGGGTGTTGAGTTGCTGGCTGCAACCCCATTCTCCCATCGAGTGAGTACTCGCGATCTTGGTGAGATTGCCAAGGTTAAACATCTGCCTCCAACATTGATGGCCCAGTTCTATTTTGGTGATGCCCAGAGCAAGGTTCGCCCGTATGTTGGTGTGGGTGTGAACTACACCACCTTCTTTGATGAGAAGGGGGTGGGAGCACTTGATGGTGCAAATATCAGCCTTGACGACTCTTGGGGTCTGGCAGGTCAGGTCGGTATCGATATGGCGGTTACAGATCGCTGGTTTGTAAACGGTTCAGCCTGGATCATGGATATCGATACAGATGTTAAAGTTGATGGTGTTGGCACCTTCAAAACGCATATCGACCCGATGGCCTTTATGGTGGGTGTTGGCTACCGCTTCTAATGATTCTGATTGCGGTTCTGAACGGACCGCGGAAGATAGCAAAGTACGTCTCTTTCAGCCCGGCTTGTGCCGGGCTTTTTTCGTATGGCTGATTTTGTCTGTACTGTGATCCAACCCGATACAAATCAATTAAATACCTGCCGCTTGATTTCAGTTATTCGCCACCCCTGCCGATAGTGACTATGTTCACTTTACCTTCCCCCCAATGAGTGAGGATGTCTCCATGGGCTTATCTATCGTGCAGCGGATCATCGCCGGATTCGTGTTGATGCTGCTGTTGCTGATCCTGCTTGGTGTGATCAGTACCTTTAAAATCAAGGGTATAAATGACGGCCTCTCTGCCGTATCTGATCGGGCAACCCCGCTGGTAGTTGCTGTCGCAGGTCTCAAGGGGGCACTGCAGGATAGTAACCGCTGGGTGCTGGTCTACCGCACCAGTGAAGATGCCGCCCAGTTGCCGCAGCTGGCCAATCAGTTCAAGGAGCAGCAGAACCGCTTCGCCCAGCTGAGTCAGGAGATGGGTAAATTTACCGACGTAGCGGATGCTCGTGCCCGCTTCCAGCAGGTCGAGAGTGCTACCACCCAATTTTATGGCTTGGCGGATCAGGTGTTGGCCCAGCATCGGCAGTGGGTCAGTGCACTGGAGCAGCGCCACAAGTTGGAGATGGAATTTATCCGCCTTGAGGATACCTACCAGTGGGCGGCGGATTTGCTGCTGCAACAGACCGCCAGCAAGCGCTCCATGCGCAACAAGGCGGAGCTTATTACCTCGGGTATCGCCCGCGACCTGAAGAATATCCGCCGTGCCGATGCCAAAACCGACCTGAACGAGCTGGAAAAGGTGTTGAGCAAGGACATCGAGATGGCCCGCAAGCGGTTGGAGCGGGTGCTGGTGCCCGATGATGTGAAAGCGCGGTTTGTCTCCAATCTCGATCGGATGCAGGAGCTGGCACTTGGCGCTCAGGGCTTGCTGGCAACCATGCGTCAGGCTCAGCAACTGGCGCTGTCGCTGGCCACGCAAAATCAGCAGCTGGATGCCAGTCTGGTCAACAGCCTCAATTTGCTTGATGAGATGGGCAAGTCCGCCGGTGCCATCGCCAGTGATAGCCGGATTAACGCCGATGCGGCGGTCAGCAGTGCCAGCTTCTGGATCCTGGTGGTTGCCGCTATGTCGGCCGCTGCGGCGCTGGTGATCGGTTATACCACGGCGCGCAGCATTCAGCGCCCGTTGCAGATGATCAACAAGGAGCTCGATTACATGGCGGCCGGCGACATGACACGCCGCATCAACTACCGCAGCAGTTGCGAATTTGGCAGCCTCTCTCGCTCCATCGATACGCTGGCGGGCAAGACCGGCGAGCTGCTCTCTCAAATCAATGCAGGCTCCCGCCATCTGGTGGATGAAGCGAGCCGCGCCGCCGAGATCAGCGAACGGGCCATGTCCCGGGTACAGGAGCAGAAGAGCCAGACCGATCAGGTGGCCGCCGCCATTACCGAGCTGGAAGTGAGCGCCACCGAGGTGGCCCGCTCTACCGATGGCACCAAGCGGGAAGTAGATCTGGCCGATGAAGAGGCGCGCAATGGTCGCCAAAAAGTGGCCACCACTCGCCGGATCACCGAGCAGCTGGCTGGCGCCATGGAAGAGGCGGTCGGGATCACCTACAAACTTGGGGAATTCAGCAACAACATCGGCAGCATTCTCGATGTGATCCGCAGTATTGCCGAGCAGACCAACCTGCTGGCCTTGAACGCCGCCATCGAAGCGGCTCGTGCTGGCGATGCCGGTCGCGGTTTTGCGGTGGTGGCCGATGAGGTACGGGCGCTAGCAAATCGCACCCAGACTTCGACCGAAGAGATCCAGGGGATGATTGAGAACCTGCAAAGCTCCAGCAAGCATGTGGTTGAAGTGATGGGGCGTAGCCAGGAGCAGACCCAGAGCTGTGTCGAGCAGACCCGCGAGATGGATGTGGCGCTGCAATCCATTGCCGATCGGATGGGGGCCATCAAGTCGATGGCGGATCAGGTGGCCCATGCTGCTCAGGAGCAGATCTCCGTCAGTCAGGGGGTTGCTCGTCATATCGCCGGTATTGCCGATGTGGCATACGAGACCGAGCGGGAGGCGCGCGAATCCGCCAGCAGCAGCGAAGTGCTGGCCGACCTGGTCGCCAAACAGCAGCAATTGATCGCACATTTCAAGGTCTAGGAGGGCTTATGTCTAAAAAGTGGATTGGAGCCCTGAGTCTCCTGTTGTGTGGCCAGCTGATGGCCAGCGAGCTGGTGATTGAAAGCTGGCGAACCGATGACAAGGCGTTGTGGGAGCAGAAGATTATCCCGGCGTTTGAAGCGGCTCATCCCGGCATCAAGGTGAGTTTTCATCCAGTGCAAAACGTCAACTACATGCCCACTCTGTGGGAGAGCCTGAAAGGCGGTAAGGCGGGGGATCTTATTACCTGTCGTCCGTTTGATGACTCGCTCGCCCTGTTCAAGGCGGGCCATCTGGCCGAGCTGACCGAAATGGCAGGGATGGAGAACTTCCCGAGTTTTGCCCAGTCACCGTGGCAGACTGACTCCGGAGCCCAGACCTTCTGCGTCCCCATGGCCTCGGTGATCCATGGCTTCTTCTATAACAAGAAGATCTTCAGTGAGTTGGGACTCACCTTGCCGCAAACCCGCGATCAGTTCTTCGCCGTGCTGGACAAGATCAAGGCCGACGGTCGCTATGTGCCGCTGGCCATGAGTGGTTCCGAGAGCTGGGTTGCCTCCGAACTGGGGTTCCAGAACATTGGCCCCAACTACTGGAAGGGGGAGGACGGCCGTCTGGCACTGATCGGCGGGCAGGAGCGGCTGGACAACCCGCAATATGTGAAGGTGTTCGACGAGCTGGCCCGCTGGCGTTCCTACCTCGGTGAAGGTGGCGAGAGCCGCGATTATGCGACCAGTAACGAGCTGTTCACTTCGGGCAAGGCCGCCTTCTACGTGGCGGGCTCCTGGGAGATTGCCCCCTTCACCGGCAAGGTCGATTTTGGCGTCATGCGTCCGCCGGTGGCCAAACAGGGTGATGGCTGTTTCTTTACCGACCACACCGATATCGGTATGGGGATGAATCCGGCCAGCAAGAACAAAGAGGGTGCAATGGCCTTCCTGCAATGGCTGACGACGCCGCAATTTGCCGAGCTCTATACCAACTCGCTGCCGGGATTCTTCTCCCTCTCCAACCACTTTTTCGATGTCACCAATCCGGCGGCCAAAGAGATGATGGAGTGGCGCGATCAGTGTGACTCGACCATTCGGGTGGCGACCCAGATCCTCTCCCGTGGTACGCCCAAGTTGGGGGATGAACTGGCAGAGGTGAGTCAGGCTGTGCTGCTTGGCAAGATGGAGCCCAAGGCTGCCGCGGATCGACTGGAAGGTGGCTTGAAGGGTTGGTATGCCCCTCATCAGGGCAATAAGGCCAAGAGCGCGGATTGTCAGTGTGATGCGGTTGCCCCTGCTCCTGTTTCGGCGCCGACGACTGAGGTGTCCGCAGCTCCCGCGACCAGTGAAACATCGGCCGTGGTGTCACCGGCTGTGACTCCCGCAGAACCCGCATCAGCGGCCGCTGCCCCATTACCGGCGCCGTCGGATGAGGTGGAGCAGGCGCTCTCCAACGAGCTGGAGGCGCCACAGCAGCCACAGCAATAGGTCATCGGCATCAATAAAAACGGGAGGTATCAGCCTCCCGTTTTTTTTATGGCTCGTGGCCAGTATGTATCGCTTTATTGTGCTTCGTGGGGCCAGCGGCAGAGGCTGCCGATGCGGGCAACCGGGGCAAACCCCAGAGAGCGGTAAATGCGCTGGGCATGGTAATGCTCGTCAGCCACTATGATTAGCTGCTTGGCGCGGGATAATCCTGCGCGAGCCACTTGACTCAGCAGCTGGCGGCATAACCCCTGGTTGCGCCACGCATGGTGCGTGCGTACCAACTGGAAGCGCCCAAGTGTGCCGCAGAAGAAGAGGCCACAGCTGGCGACCAGTTGTCCCTCTTTCCAGATCCCCCACCAGTCCCCGAGACCATCGGCAATCATGGCCTGATAGAGCGCCTGGCGGGATCGCAGATAGGGGAGATAGCTCTGTTCCGAGTGTCCCTCATCCCGCTCATGGAGTTCGAAGTCGAGCCACTCAGGCCAATCAGCAGTGGTGAAAGTACGCGCCTTAACCTTGTTCATGTCGTCGTGAGGGGGTGGGCAGCTCTGCTCATCCAGCGCCAGCACCACGCACTCCATATATTGGTATCCCGTTGCGACAAAACCGGCGATCCGGCTGTTTTGCCCGGCTGCTAGTGGCCATTGGAAGGTGCGGTGGCGCACTCGAGGATCCTGGCCGATCAGCTGATCAAATGTGGCTTCCAGCCAGCCTTTGTCATGGTCGCTGGGCGGGGTGGGGAGTAGCAGGTAGTTGCCGAAGTAGTAGTCGGGAGCATCCGGCGTGCGAACCGCCCAAAACTGCTCATGCTGGATGACCTCGCCCTGGTAGCGATCAAACAGCAAGTCGGTGGCAAAGCCGGGGTGGGTATCCATGATGGTGCTCCTGCAAAGACTCATTCTGTTATCGGCAGGAGTGGGAAATAGATGAAAAGGGGCCGGAGAAACCTCCGGCCAAACAATCACACGCAGATTCAGAACGTCCAGGACGATCTGCCCCCATCATAACTCGACTGGGGCGATTTTGGGATGGGCACTTTTCGGTTACGTACCGTTAATTTTGTAAATATGAAGTTCGTCAGATCGGATGTGAGGTAAATCCCTGTTGACTTTGTGTCGTTTTGCTCATAAATATAAAGACGTTTAGACGTCCAAACATCCGTTTTGACGTAGGCAGATGGATTGCAGGACAGGGAGAAGAGCAGATGGGATTTCACAGTGCACGTCAGGTTGAGGCGCTCAACCAGAGCTTGGCAGATTTGAATGGCGATATATCGGTCAGTTTCGAGTTTTTTCCGCCCAATAGTGAAGGGATGGAAAATACCCTCTGGCAGTCCATCGAACGGCTGAAAGTGCTGGAACCCAAGTTCGTCTCCGTCACCTATGGCGCCAACTCCGGCACCCGTGATCGCACCCACAAGGTGATCAAGGACATCAAGGAGCGGACCGGCCTGATTGCGGCGCCTCACCTGACCTGTATCGATGCCAGCCGCGACGAATTGCGCACCATCGCCCGCGATTACTGGAACAGCGGTATTCGTCACATCGTGGCTCTGCGCGGTGATTTGCCGCAGGGGTTGGAGAAGCCGGATATGTATGCCACCGATCTGGTTGCCCTGCTCAAGTCAGAGGCGGACTTCGATATCTCGGTTGCCGCCTATCCGGAAGGTCACCCGGAGGCCAAGAGTGCGCAATCCGACCTGCTCAACCTCAAGCGCAAGATCGATGCCGGTGCCAACCGTGCCATCACCCAATTCTTCTTCGATGTGGAAACGTATTTGCGCTTCCGGGATCGCTGCGCCGCCATCGGCATCGATGCCGAAATCGTGCCGGGGATCCTGCCGGTCTCCAACTACCAGACCCTGGCCAAGTTTGCCGGTTTTACCAACGTGAAGATCCCGCGCTGGATGCATCAGCGTTTCGAGGGACTGGATAACGATCAGATGACCCGTAATCTGGTGGGGGCGAGTATCGCCATTGATCAGGTGCGCGTGCTGAGTCAGGAAGGGGTGAAGGATTTCCACTTCTATACCCTGAACCGCTCCGAGCTGACTTATGCCATCTGCCATACTCTGGGGGTTCGTCCCAAGGGTTGACCGGTGGTCACCGCGATAAAAGCAAAAAGCCAATGAGTTGCTCATTGGCTTTTTCGTTATGGCCGATTATCAAGGTCTGGTCGGGGCGATCTCTTTTGGCTCAAGATCGATAACCGCATTACCTGCAGCCCCCGGATACTGGCGATAGACCTGATCCTGTTCCAGTGTGTAGAAGGTATCCAGATAGTCGTCGTTGTTGGTCATCCATGAGTCGGGCAGTGCCTTGACGATGCGACCGCCGAGATCGAGGAAGGGCAGGGCTTCCGGCACGCCACCCGCGGTAAAGCCGAGTTTGAGAGCTTCAATCAGCAGGGCGCTCAGCTCCTTGTAGTTGACGTTGTCATCCTGCTCCATCATCACCACATCGACGGCACCCCAGCGATAGCGATCCCAGTAAACCAGGATCTGGTTGGGGGTGTAGTCTGTGTTGTCATAGTCGAGGTAGGGCATGTCGACAATATCGACCACAGGCTCATCCCGGCTGGGATTGACCCCTGCGACCACCGCATACACTTCGGCTGCGCCGAGCAGCCAGGGCTCCTGATCATCCTTCAATCTGATCTTTTTCAGGATACTGGTCTTGAGTGGCGCCGTGCTGGCCGCCACTTGTGGAGCGCTTTGCAGATCCGCATCGGCCAGCGCCTTGCGCATCACCTTCAAGCCTGCGTTTTTGGCTTTGACGGGATCGGCTTCGACTACCAGAACCGGCCGGGCCGGTGCCTTGTCCACATCCAGATAGACGGGATTGCCAGCGCTATCGAACGCTTCAATGGCGCTCCAGCTCTTCTCATCCCCACTAGGAACATAGGCGACCAGCGGTTCGACCCCCTGTTGCAGTGCTGCGGCCTGATCGGTGTTGGCCAGTCGCAACTGCATCAGTTGCTTGACCTCGCCATCCAGTCCTTGCCGGCTGATGGCCGCCTGGTTGGCATCGGTCGCCTGCCGCTTAAGGCGCGGGCTGGCCTTCTGCAGCAGGTTGGGAAGCGGGCTCTGGTATTGCTGATTGCTCAGTAGGGGCAGCAGGTTTTTCTGCTGAAGTGCGAGCTGGCGAGCCAGCTCTCGATCCGTATCGGCAGCCTGGACGCTCGTGGCACCCAGTATGGCCAGTAGTAACAAGACAGCCTGATTTTTCATTTTTATTCTCCGTTGCATGGAACCTGACAGGGCACCATGTCCGGGAAGATTGGTGCCCTGGCACCACTAGAAGGAAATTAGTTTCACTTGTGAATCATTTTATCTGGATAGTGTGCAGAGGTTCACGGTTTGAGGTTCAATTGATTCCTTTGTCGATATGATTGGAACTGATAGATAGCCAGACCAATCAGCAGACCCCAGCAGGCTGCCGCGATGCCGAGCAGGCTGATCCCGGACGCGGTAATGATAAAAGTGAGCAGCGCAGCTTCTCGCGCTTCATCCTGTTGCAAGGCAGAGTGCAGGCTGCTGCCGATGGTACCTAGCAGGGCCAATCCGGCGACGCAGGTGACAAGGGCTGCCGGAAAGGCGCTAAACAGGGCCGCGACGGTTGCGCCGAAGCAGCCGGTCACAAGATAAAAGCAACCCGCCCAAACCGCAGCAGGCCAGCGGCGCTTGGTATCCGGGTCGACCTCTTTGCCCATGCAAATGGCGGCAGTGATGGCGGCCAGATTGAAGGCATAACCGCCAAAAGGGGCGAGCAGCAGGCCAGTCAGGCCAGTCCAGCTGATCAGCGAGGAGGTGGCAGGCTGATAGCCATGGGCTCGCAAGATGGCAATCCCCGGCATGTTTTGCGATGTCATGGTGACAATGAACAACGGCAGCGCGATACCAAACAGAGCATCAAGGGAGAAGGCTGGCCATGTCCAGACCGGGCTGGCGAGTTGCCAGTGAAGGGTGCCCATTTGCAAATCCCCCCGCACGCTGCAGATCAGCATCCCCACTCCCAGTACCAACACCATGGTATAGCGGGGCCAGAGATGACGACCCAGCAGGAAGGCCAGCAGCAGGGTGCCAAGCAGCAAGGGATCTTGCGGGGCGACCTTGAACAGATCCAATCCGAATCTGAGCAGCACGCCAGCGAGCATGGCGGCGGCCAGTGGAGCCGGGATATGTTTCATCAAACGGTCGAACCAGCCGCTAATGCCACACAGAGTGATCAGCAGGGACGAGATCACAAAGGCGCTGATGGCTTCCGCCAGAGTGAAGTTGCCCAGCGTGGTGATCAGCAGTGCCGCGCCCGGTGTGGACCAGGCGGTTAGTATGGGTATGCGGTAATAGAGAGAGAGGCCGATGCAGCTCACCCCCATGCCGATCCCCAGCGTCCAGAGCCAGGAGGCGACTTGGGCAGTATCAGCACCCGCTGCCGTGGCGGCCTGGATGATCAGGATGACGGAGCTGGTGTAGCCGACCATCACGGCGATAAAGCCTGCGACCAGATGGGGGATGGCGAAGGGCATGACTCTTCCTCTTGGCGTTGTGACGCGCTGTGCGTTATTACGTACAATACAGCTTTGACTATATCGCTGTGCGCTATAGCGCACAAGGTGCATCGTGCAAGAGTAATAAAGAGGCAGTTATGCAAGAGATGAGTCAGCATCTGGCTGCTCGACTGAAGGGGCTGCGCAGCGAGCGCGGCTGGAGCCTGGATGCCGCCGCGCGCGAAACGGGTGTCAGCAAGGCGATGCTGGGGCAGATTGAGCGGGGAGAGTCCAGCCCAACGGTGGCGACGCTGTGGAAGATAGCCACCGGGTTTCGAGTCTCCTTTTCCAGTTTCATTGAGCCCATACCCGCTGCGCAGGCAGAGGTGCTCTATCGCACCGCCGATGCCATTCGCCAGCAGCCAGCGGGAGAGGGCATGCAAGTGGCACCGCTCTTCCCTTATGAAAACCGGTTTGGTTTCGAGTTGCTTGAGCTGACCCTGTTGCCGGGTTACCAGCGTGAATCCGAGCCTCATGAGCCGGGAGTGACCGAGCATGTCATCGTCATCAGCGGCATGATGGAGGTGCTGGTGGAAGGGGAGTGGCGCTCACTGGAGCAAGGGGAGGCGGTGCGTTGTGCTGCCGACCGTCCACACGGTTATCGCAATCTGGGCATAGCCCCGGCGATCTTCCACAACCTCATCCACTATCCGGTGGCAACACCCTGAACATGTTCCGCAGTCATCAACCCGGTCGACCATCTGCTCTGGGGCGGATCAGTATCGGGGTATAGACCCAGACAAACAGACCATAGGCAGCGATCCAGGCAAGCGCGCTGAGGTTCCAGCCATGCAGTGTATAAGCAGGCCAGAAGAGCGGAATCGCCACCCGCACTGTGGCGGCAGCGATAACCAGGGCGAATGCGCCAGTGACCCTGCGTCCTACCTGCAAGGCTCGACCGCTATGGCCGAGAGAGACTCGCGCAATCATGCCCAGGATCATGGTGCCCATGCAGCCTGCGCTGAGCAGGTGACTGGCTATCGAAAGTGTGATGGGCAGACCCGCGCTATGTGCCGCAAGGGCGAGCAGGCCAAGAGGGATAAACAGATAGGCGAGATGGAGTGACCACAGCAGGGGATGCGCAAGGGTCGATGGCAGATGCCAACGCAGTTGTCGCCACAGATGCAAACTCGCCGCCACTATATATAGAGGCACTATATATATGCTGGTGAGCCACTGGATGGGCAACAGTAGCCAGAGCAGCAAGATAAACCACAGCACAGCGAGTGCTGTGCGCTCCAGCCATCGCAGAGGTGCAGCTTTCTCCTGACCGGTTGCCCGGGCGGTGAAGAACGGAATCACCCTTCCACCCATCACGGCGATCAGGGTGGTAAACAACAGCACAGTGGTGATCAATAGGTGCTCAACGGTGGTCCAATCGGCCTGCCATAACCAGCTGGCACCATTGAGCAAGGTCAGTATCAGCAACAGGGGCACGAAGAAAAGGTTGCGCCATTGCCGGGTTATCAAGATAGGCTTGGCAAGGAACCAGGTGCAAAGCGGCAACCAGAGCAGGTCTGCCGCCATCAGGAGCGTATTCTCTTCACCCAGCCAGGGTAACAAGGTCCTTGGCAACATCCACAACCCCACCACCATTGCCAATGGCCAGCTTCGAACACCGGGATGGGCCGTCCAATTCTGCACCGCGGTGAGCAGAAAACCCGCGACGATGGCGGCCCCGAAACTAAACAGCATCTCATGACCATGCCACCAGATCGGGTTGGCAATCCCGTGCAAGGTAAGCCAACCGTTGAGCTGCCCTAGCCAGAGCAACATGGCGACTGCCGCAAACAGAGCCCCGAACAAGAAGAAGGGTCGGAACCCCAAGCGGAACAGCGGGATGATTTGCTCTTCCTTATGGCTATCGAGGATTTGATGCATGAGGGTATTCCAATTAAACATTTGAGATGGCAATTATAAATTGGCTTTTCAAATGTTCAATTTAAATCCGGCAATAGTCAGGATTGATGCCATTTCGAGCAAAAAAAGAGGTGGTTGCTTGATATCTGAGCGAACGAGCT
>NZ_JBQBCZ010000011.1:27500-47872 GCF_051920345.1 Aeromonas sp. 102P
ACGTACTAACCTGCGATAAGCTGTGAGAAGTCGGTAAGAGACGCTATTACTCACAGATTTCCGAATGGGGAAACCCACCCAAGATAACTTGGGTATCGTTACATGAATACATAGTGTAACGAGGCGAACCGGGAGAACTGAAACATCTAAGTACCCCGAGGAAAAGAAATCAACCGAGATTCCCTCAGTAGCGGCGAGCGAACGGGGATTAGCCCTTAAGCATCTTGGAAGTTAGTGGAACGGTCCTGGAAAGGCCGGCGATACAGGGTGATAGCCCCGTACACGAAAACAACCTTGATGTGAAATCGAGTAGGGCGGGACACGTGACATCCTGTCTGAATATGGGGGGACCATCCTCCAAGGCTAAATACTCCTGACTGACCGATAGTGAACCAGTACCGTGAGGGAAAGGCGAAAAGAACCCCTGTGAGGGGAGTGAAATAGAACCTGAAACCGTGTACGTACAAGCAGTGGGAGCCCTTCGGGGTGACTGCGTACCTTTTGTATAATGGGTCAGCGACTTACATTTTGTAGCGAGGTTAACCGTATAGGGGAGCCGTAGGGAAACCGAGTCTTAACTGGGCGTCTAGTTGCAAGGTGTAGACCCGAAACCGGGTGATCTAGCCATGGGCAGGTTGAAGGTTGAGTAACATCAACTGGAGGACCGAACCCACTAACGTTGCAAAGTTAGGGGATGACCTGTGGCTGGGGGTGAAAGGCCAATCAAACTCGGAGATAGCTGGTTCTCCCCGAAAGCTATTTAGGTAGCGCCTCGGACGAATACTACTGGGGGTAGAGCACTGTTTGGGCTAGGGGGTCATCCCGACTTACCAACCCCATGCAAACTCCGAATACCAGTAAGTACTATCCGGGAGACACACGGCGGGTGCTAACGTCCGTCGTGAAGAGGGAAACAACCCAGACCGCCGGCTAAGGTCCCAAAGTTCTGGTTAAGTGGGAAACGATGTGGGAAGGCTCAGACAGCTAGGATGTTGGCTTAGAAGCAGCCATCATTTAAAGAAAGCGTAATAGCTCACTAGTCGAGTCGGCCTGCGCGTAAGATGTAACGGGGCTCAAACTAGGCACCGAAGCCGCGGATTTGCACTTAGTGCAAGTGGTAGGGGAGCGTTCTGTAAGTCTGCGAAGGTGTATCGAGAGGTATGCTGGAGATATCAGAAGTGCGAATGCTGACGTAAGTAACGATAAAGGGGGTGAAAAGCCTC
The DNA here is from genome assembly GCF_051920345.1 of Aeromonas sp. 102P. Lineage (NCBI taxonomy): Bacteria > Pseudomonadati > Pseudomonadota > Gammaproteobacteria > Aeromonadales > Aeromonadaceae > Aeromonas > Aeromonas sp. 102P. The sequence goes on from NZ_JBQBCZ010000011.1 coordinate 28,724, forward strand.
CTCGCCGGAAGACCAAGGGTTCCTGTCCAACGTTAATCGGGGCAGGGTGAGTCGACCCCTAAGGCGAGGCCGAAAGGCGTAGTCGATGGGAAGCAGGTTAATATTCCTGCACGACTTGTAATTGCGATGGGGGGACGGAGAAGGCTAGGTGGGCCAGGCGACGGTTGTCCTGGTGAAAGTGCGTAGGTGGTATCGGTAGGCAAATCCGCTGATACAACACTGAGACACGAGACGAACACACTACGGTGTGGAAGCCATTGATGCCCTGCTTCCAGGAAAAGCCTCTAAGCTTCAGATTACAAGTCATCGTACCCCAAACCGACACAGGTGGTCGGGTAGAGAATACCAAGGCGCTTGAGAGAACTCGGGTGAAGGAACTAGGCAAAATAGAACCGTAACTTCGGGAGAAGGTTCGCTCTTGATGGTGAAGTCCCTTGCGGATGGAGCTGTCGGGAGTCGCAGTGACCAGATGGCTGGGACTGTTTATCAAAAACACAGCACTCTGCAAACACGAAAGTGGACGTATAGGGTGTGACACCTGCCCGGTGCCGGAAGGTTAATTGATGGGGTTAGCGCAAGCGAAGCTCTTGATCGAAGCCCCGGTAAACGGCGGCCGTAACTATAACGGTCCTAAGGTAGCGAAATTCCTTGTCGGGTAAGTTCCGACCTGCACGAATGGTGTAACCATGGCCATGCTGTCTCCACCCGAGACTCAGTGAAATCGAATTCGCCGTGAAGATGCGGTGTACCCGCGGCTAGACGGAAAGACCCCGTGAACCTTTACTACAGCTTGGCACTGAACATTGAACCTACATGTGTAGGATAGGTGGGAGGCTTTGAAGGCGTGACGCCAGTTGCGCTGGAGCCGTCCTTGAAATACCACCCTTGTATGTTTGATGTTCTAACGCAGGGCCCTGAATCGGGCTCGCGGACAGTGCCTGGTGGGTAGTTTGACTGGGGCGGTCTCCTCCCAAAGAGTAACGGAGGAGCACGAAGGTTGGCTAATCCTGGTCGGACATCAGGAGGTTAGTGCAATGGCATAAGCCAGCTTAACTGCGAGACGGACAGGTCGAGCAGGTACGAAAGTAGGTCATAGTGATCCGGTGGTTCTGAATGGAAGGGCCATCGCTCAACGGATAAAAGGTACTCCGGGGATAACAGGCTGATACCGCCCAAGAGTTCATATCGACGGCGGTGTTTGGCACCTCGATGTCGGCTCATCACATCCTGGGGCTGAAGTCGGTCCCAAGGGTATGGCTGTTCGCCATTTAAAGTGGTACGCGAGCTGGGTTCAGAACGTCGTGAGACAGTTCGGTCCCTATCTGCCGTGGGCGTTGGATGATTGAAGGGAGTTGCTCCTAGTACGAGAGGACCGGAGTGAACGAACCTCTGGTGTTCGGGTTGTCACGCCAGTGGCACTGCCCGGTAGCTAAGTTCGGAATCGATAACCGCTGAAAGCATCTAAGCGGGAAGCGAGCCCTGAGATGAGTCATCCCTGACCCCTTGAGGGTCCTAAAGGGCCGTTGGAGACCACAACGTTGATAGGTGGGGTGTGTAAGCGCGGCGACGTGTTGAGCTAACCCATACTAATTACCCGTGAGGCTTAACCATACAACACCCAAGAAGTGTTCTAAGGCTTGTAGCAAATCGAAGAACTACTAATTCAGTGATAGTGACAAGCCAAGCGCAACATCACTACTCACGTCAGCTTTCTCAGATTGAAGATTTTGCCTGGCGGCCATAGCGCCGTGGAACCACCTGATCCCATGCCGAACTCAGAAGTGAAACGCGGTAGCGCCGATGGTAGTGTGGCATTCGCCATGCGAGAGTAGGACACTGCCAGGCACCCAATACAAGAAACCCCGCTCATCGAGCGGGGTTTTTTATTGCCTGCAATTTATTGAATCGTCTGATATTTGACCTGACTTATTCCTTTCTTCTGTTTTTATTGTTACTCGCTGTTGTCTTTCTGTTCAACGAATAGCCTGATGTTACGCTTTTACTCTTTCTTCATGTAAAGCCATTGCTCTGTATGGCAGGGCTGGCATCGCCATAACCCGTGAATCCCATGATCGCCTATACGTCATGCTCTCTAGCTTGGGGTCTAGGCTTCCTGAGTTAGCCGTCCCCTCTTTTTAAGCCGCGGCTCCATAGTCCCTGCTTTTCTATGACTGTGTTAACCGGCCCTGACTGTATTCCGAAGAGGGGTTATTGGCGGTACCAACATGCTGGAGCCGTGGTCGCTGCGTTGGGTCGTTGTTGTTTGGGGCAATAAGGAAATGGGAAGGGATGCTCGCAGGAACGCAGAGGTTAGATGTTGATAGGTGATCTTGTGGCAGCTGTTGAGCCCGCAGGTGAGAAGATCAAAAAAGGAGTTGAAGAAGACTAATGTGTTGAGATCTATGAGGAGTGGCAAATTGCAGGCAAACAAAAAGCCCACGCAACATGGTTGCATAGGCTCGGTATAAATGGCGGAGGAGGTGCCCGCCGCAACAAAGTCCAATCAACTCCACACCAATCCAATAAACCATTTATTATCAGCAAATTAGAGACAAACACTGTCCAGTCCATCCCAATCACATATTACCACTGCGCATGCCTGGTGGCATACTGTGTGGCATATTCAATTCTCAAGGAGGTTACCTGATGGCGATCCTCACCGATACCAAAGCTCGTAGCATCAAGCCGAAAGATAAACCCCTTGCTCACGGTGGGGTTACAGGCTTGACGCTACACCCTTCTACCGTCAAAGGTAGAGGTAAGTGGGTATTCCGCTATGTCAGCCCACTGACGAAGAAACGGCGTAATGCTGGCCTCGGGACTTACCCCGAGCTCTCCATCGCCGACGCAGCTCGAGACGCACAGGCAATGCGGGAACAGCTGGCGAATAATTTGGATCCGCTAGAGGTCCGGCGGCAGGAGCAGAACAAGCCGAAGATCCCGACCTTGGAAGCATCTGCCAGACTGGTTTACGAAAGCTTGTTACCAGGCTGGAAGAACCCCAAACACGGTAAACAATGGATTACCACATTGGAGCAATATGCCTTTCCTACAATTGGCTCTATCTCCATTGATACCATCACCCCAGCCCATATCGCTTCCGTTTTGCAACCGATATGGCTGACGATCCCGGAAACAGCAAGCCGTGTTAAGCAGCGGCTACACGCCGTTATGGCTTGGGCATGGGCTCATGGCTATACCTCTGCAAACCCTGTGGATGTGGTGAACCATTTACTACCGGCTCAGCCAAGCAAGTCAGTGCGAGTAGAGCATCAGCCTGCGATGCCCTGGCGTGATATCCCTGCATTTGTGCAAAAACACCTGAGAACAGCGCAACAATACGATGTAACCCGCTCAATGCTGGAGTACTTGATCCTGACAGCATGCCGCTCAGGTGAAGTCAGAGCCATGACGTGGTCAGAAGTAGACTTGGAAGCGAAGATCTGGACCCTACCAGCCGAGCGTATGAAAGCCAAGCAACAACATCGTGTTCCGTTATCTCTTCGTGCCGTCGAAATCCTGAAGGGGTTAAGGGGATTACATGACGAGTTGGTATTCCCTTCTCCCAGAGACCAGGTACCACTCTCAGACACAGTGCTGACGATGTTTCTGAGAAGAGCAAAAGCTGCGAGCTGTACTCCTAGCCGAATGGCAACTGCTCATGGCTTTCGTTCCAGCTTTCGAGACTGGTGCAGCGAGCAGGGCTATGCGCGGGAGCTCGCTGAACGAGCGTTAGCTCATACAGTTCAGAACAAGGTCGAAGCTGCATACCACCGTACTGACTTGCTGGATCAACGTCGGCCCATGATGGATGCCTGGGCTAAATTTGTGACTGATAATTTACCAACCGCATAAGAGGAAAGCGGCCATTTGGCCGCTTTCCTCTATGTTCTTTTTTTAGCTTTTCGTGACTGTTGATGTCATTTTGCCAAATCAGTGCTCCGACACCTTCTGGCCTGCTTTACTTCCGGCTTGTTCATTACCGCTTCCAGCTCGTCATGGGCCTTCACTGCTTCCGGCATCCCTCCTGTGGCAGCCAGTGAGAGCCAGGCATAGGTATGCACTCGGGTTACACGTACCAGTGGCCGCCCCTTATGGTGCCTCTGGTCACCGCGTTGCGGTGATGACAGCTTTATCCTTCTGCACCGGAGTTCTGCCCGCAAAGCCATGCTTATCTACGGCAAGATGCGCTGGCCGCAGAGCAACGGCTTTACATCGAACTTTGCTGGGTGAACACTTCCGTATCAAGGAGAGAACGACCTGGTATGAGTCGGCAGGGCAGAGCCATACAGACCTTGATAGCTACCTATAGCACTACAACACCCAGCGCCACATCAGGGTAGGATGATGGAGGGTCAAACCCCTACAGTATGTTCAAGAAGGGTCTGAAATTGATACCGAAGGAAGTACGCACTAAAGTAGCGTAAACAAGACACCGGTTTGAGGCCGGTGTCAGGTGATAACTAGATCTGTACAGATCTGTATCACCTAAAACAGTGTCTGGGATGATTAAACCACTACAGAAAGCTGTTAATATAAGCATGACTCAGCCTGGGATGAGCAGTGGTAAAGTTACGTTAATAAATAACTAGCGCTCCATAGATAAAACTATCCCATGGAGCACTGCTATGAATAAACCAATAGGTTTTCATTCTCAGTAAAATAGGCCTGCACAACTCATCGGTAAAAACAAAACTACATATGTATTTATACGACAAACAAACCTATCTATATCATTTATGGTTAGAGCTTACTTATCAAACAATTTAAATAAGCATTAAAAATATAAGTGCTAGTTATGGTGCATGCCTAATTTAACAACTAGCAATTAACATCAACCTAATTTTTAAAGAACAACTCAAAGTTATTATTCTCCGGGTTATTGAAAAAACTAGAAAAATCATAGTCTTTCAAATAAGAAATTGCATAGTTACGAATGGTTTCATCACGTAGGCTGATATCGTATACTTGATACCCAAATATTTTCCCATTCAGTGGATGATGATTATCTGAACCAGCAATCACAAGTGGATTGTTTGTTGCGATAACTGAGCCTAATGGCAATGCCTCATATATTTTAGTTGTAGTCATTTGTTCTCCATCAAAAAACATTCTCATTGTTCTTTCATGATCATCTACAGAACTCTTAATATAGACCGTAACTGTATGCTTTCCTACACCAAGAGGAGAAGGAAGTGTGGCTTTGACACCATAACGTTTGTTATCATCTGCTGTTCTAAATATAATATTTCCATTTTCAATAAAGAGCCCCCAACCTGGATCACGTGATAAGGCATTACCTTTACGAGCCAAGAACTGTGTCTTTTTGGCATCTGCGTCAGCACTTAATTCAAAGGTTATTGCGACTGTTATGTCATCGCCTTGAGGGTCTAGAGTTGATTGATGAGGCTCACTAATTAAATTTACACTAGGAATTTTTCCATCAGAATAATTTTGGCTAACAACTGTTGGAATATAGGCATCTTTTGAACCTGTAATCATCTCTAAGTTAGTCTCTAGATAATAAATTCCATCATGAGCTATACTTCCTTTTTCATATAAAATGCCAATCGAGTTGTTTCTATTTACAACCAAATCACTATATTGAGATGCCCCTGGTTCATACTGGAAAGCATGAGACCAACTTTTACCCTCATCATAACTTATCCTTAATGTCCCATTTTTACGAACTGACGTATTAGCAGGGTTAGAGAATAATAGACGAGAGACCCCAGTTTCATCTTTATCTGAAGAGTAACGCAATATTGAAGACTGAACTTTCGGTGAGATCAGTGTTGAATCATACCCAATATCTCGCCAGAAATTACTACTCCCTGTTTTTGGAATGTGATCATATTCTGTACCCATCCAATTTTCACCACCATCTTTACTGTATGTTACAGCACGAAATGCGCCAATCGAGCGATGGTTATTACGCATATTCATGTAGAGCCAACCATTGTCTAATTGCTCAGCCATGACTTCATTAGTATCAGGCCCAACAGTAGCATTCAATGAAAATAGATCATTTTTCGGATCTAATGTAATTGCATGTGAATAGTATCTTGAAATACCATCAGGAAGACCATGCTTGTATTCAGCATGATTTGCTGGAAAAAAAAGATTTCCATTTTTAAGCTTTAAAGCATGACCTGGAGTCATCGCGTACCACGACCAGAGTCCATCTTGATAGGTTTTTTTATCCGAATATGGGTGTACAGTTGCATCTATATTTTGTGGGGTAGCAGAATAATCAGTCCAACTTTCTCCATTATCTGAACTTCGAATATAATATACACTCGCTCGATAACGATTGTTATCTTGGTTAATAAGACTTTCACTTATAGCTGCCTCGCTATCCGGATTGTTAGCATCATAGTTTACATTATATACGAGATGGATACGCCCTTGGTCATCGACAACTGGGGCTGGATTTCTAGTTACTTTTCCACCATGATCCGCCACAATAGTGACAGGCCCCCAATTTCCAGAAAGATCTCTTTTACGCATAACAATATCTATATTTTTATCATGGTCAGAACAACTATTCTGACGAGCTTCCGAAAAGGCAAGTAGCTCACCATTATTGAGTTTTACAATTGCAGGTATTCTGTAACAGGCATAATTTGGTACATCGGCTTCAGAGTTGCTCATTCCATTTTTAAAAATCCATTCTCCTCTTTGCTCTGGATTTCCTATACCATTTGATGCAAGAGCACCGAAACTAATGCATCCAAGAGTGAGTAGGCATATTTTTTTATTCATTTGCTATCCTTAATGTAGGGTAGAGTAGATAGTGTATTTTTTCAAATAATTAAACGTCAGCTCACCAGGCAAGTAATAATTAGTGTCTGCGTGTTGATATGATATATAAGATTATGTTTTACAGGTGGCACTTAATTCCATGCCAACAGATGATTACTTTTATATAATTTAATGTAACGCACTTACTTTTTAATATAGTTTTTATGAATTTTAATGACTACTTTTTCTATAGGCGATATTTTATCGATAGTTAACATTGGACGATGCCATACACCAGGATAGAATATAACAAACTGTTTCTCATTAAGAGTGAGAAATTGCTCATCAACTAACTCTTCTACCAACTCACAATCATTATTAAATGCCGAGTTACTCATGAACGCTTCTGTTGCTGGTTTCACACAATAACCTAGAGTTTCTTTTCCAGAAAGTAATAGATGTATATCTATATAATCCCGATGAATCTCAGATTTGCTCCCAGTCATTTTTCGGCTTGTTGTTGAGACTCGATTAAGAAATAGGTCTTGTCCCTCTAATAGATGTTCTCCACTTGATAAATTTATAAGATCTATACTTATAACATCCTGAAGCACTGTCCTCAGGTGCGGTAAATTATCTAATCGATTGATATCTGAAATAATCATTTCACTTCCTTACCAGAACAGATCATGTTTTCCTTGCAAGCGAACAGCTGCCTCTAAATAAAAGTAATCACCATATGGAAGCATGGCTCGTATATCTCCACGCCTTACAAAATATGCGCCGTAATCTAATAACCCCTGCGCCGTGGGCTCATTTAACAATGAACATTTTTGTGTAAGTGAATTAAATAAATCTGTGGCGGCCTCGGTATATCTAGAACCGTGGATAGGGTCTAAGGCACCCAAAGCAGCTAAGCCCGCACATGTAATTGCACAAGCAGACGAATCAATTATTGTTCGCCCCTCAGTCGGGTCGAGATAGTCCCATGGACAGAGCCCATCATCATTCAAATGTTCTAGTGCGTAGTCGGCAAGAACACGAGCCGCATCCAAAAATAATTGTTCATGGGTATATCGATATATTTGTGACAATCCATGAATTGCCCACGCATGACCACGAGACCATGCCGAGTCATCACTATAGCCTTGCATAGTTTCGCCACATATAGGCGCTTGAGTCGCAGGATCAAATTTAAAAGTATGGAAAGTAGAACCATCATCTCTAATAAGATATCGCACAGCTGTTATAGAGTGAGCTCTTGCTACATTGTAAAAGCTTTTTATACCTGTTTCTTCTGCAGCCCAAAATAACAACGCCATATTTTCGAAACTATCAATTAACATCCGTCCAGCTGCAAGTTCATTTCGTCTTTCGAGATTATGTTTTGTAAGAGGCCATGCTTGAATGAATTCCCCTACCTGCTGAAACTGTGCTCTGAGTGCTTCAGCCGCGCGTAAGCCAAGCTCACGAGCTTCGGTATTACCCGTCAATTTGTAATCTGCAACAGCAGACAAACTAAACAAGAATCCTAAGTCATGATTTATTAGCTCAGGTTCATTTAATAAGTTCTTAAAGAATGGATAACGAGCACGAGCTTGGTTAGCGAATCTCTGCTCACCTGTCAGCATGTATGCAGCCCACAGCTCTCCTACATAGAAACCAGCCACCCAATACCCAGGCTCACAGAAGTTCCAAGTAAAATCGGGGTTACCTATCTTTGGATTATCGGTTCCGATATACTGAATATTTTCAGAGATCTTGTTGATGATACCTTTAATTATACATTTTTTCATTTATACATATCCTTAAACAAGACCAAATAGTTGCGGAAGCCACATACTGAGACTAGGAATAAAAGTCACCAGCATCAGAACCACAAAGAGTGCAACGAAATATGGGATAAGTTTTTTGATCACAGCTTCGACAGGAACGCCACCGACGGCTGAACCAGCAAACAATAAAGTGCCAACAGGAGGTGTTATAATGCCTATACTGAGGTTCAATACCATAATTACACCAAAATGGATTGGATCAATCCCCATAGCCTTTGCTACCGGTAACAAAATAGGTGTAAAAATAAGTACTGCTGGAGCTGCATCCATGAAAGTACCGATAAATAGCAGCATGATATTAATCAATAGTAGAACCAAAATTGGGTTTGGTATAGCACCCAAGAATTCACTAACCAGATCAGGAATACCAGTAAATGCAAAGGACCAGGACATAATACCGGAAGCTGCAATCATGAAAAGTACAGGTATAGAGCCACGGACTGTATCAATAACAACTTGCCAGTAATCCTGAATCGTATTGTTTCGGTAGCACAAGGCTAGAATTATGGAATAAAGCGATGCAACAGCACTTGCTTCAGTTGCAGTGAAAATTCCAGACAATATCCCCCCCATTACCACAATTACCATACTTAAGACTGGGATAGCTTCTAGAGTAATTCGTACAGCAGCTTTCCATCCAGGAAAATTGGTTACTGGGTAATTATTTTTTTTAGCGTAGTAGGTTGCAACCAACATACAGGCAATACCCATCAATATTCCAGGTAGATAGCCAGCCATGAACAGGGCTGATATAGAAGAACCTGAAACTAAAGATAGGATAATAAATAGGCCTGATGGTGGGATTAGCATACCTGTTGGTGCAGATGCTATATTTGTTGCTGCTGCAAATGCTGGGTCATATCCTTCTTTTCGCTGATAACTTCCAAGAGTGCTTCCCATTGCAGTTGCTGAGGCAATAGCCAACCCACTGATAGCACCAAAAATCATGTTCCCCAAGATGTTGGTCAGGGCTAGAGCCCCAGGAATGAAGCCAACTAACAGCTTGGAAAACTCGATCAGTTTGATTGCCACTCCAGAGCGGTTCATCAGATTCCCCGCAAAGATAAAAAATGGCAATGCAATAAGCGCGAAGCTATCCAGCCCTGCAAATATTTTTTGGCTGGCGATAAAAATAGAGCTGTCAAGTGGAATAAATGGCATAATAGATACTAATGCCGCTAAAACCATAACGATTGCAATCGGTGTTCCAGAGATCAATAGAACAAAGAAGACCCCTAAGAGCATCAGAATTGCTTGTTGAGCGATATCCATCAGCATTCTACCTTTTTAAAAATCGTTTCGATAACTTTTAATATAATAATAACTGCACTCATTACACCTGAAATAACAAACACCATATAGATCATCCCAATGGACAGTTCTAATATTGGTGATGTCTGCCCCATGTTATTTTTCGCTGTGATATAACCACCGACAACAAAAATACCGATATTGAAAGCTAGAGTAACGACAAGGGTAAAAAGCTTAGTAATTTTTTCCTTAATTCCTGTTAGAGAGTTACTAACAAGTGTCATACCAAAATGTAGATCATTCAGAGTTGCATAACTGGAACCCAAAATAACAAGCCAAATGATGGAAAAACGTAATATTTCTTCAGTAAATGAACTCGGGTCATTAAGAATGAATCTGGAAAAAATTTGCCAGATAGTCATACAGAGCATGATGATGAATATTGAACCCAGCATCACTTCCATAATTTTATTAATAATTTTCTTCATGATTTATCTCAATTGAAATGGGCTCATGAATGAGCCCATTACTCATTCATTATGACTTTTCTTGCTGAACCAACTCGATCATTTCTTTAGCGCCTGGGTTATCTTTAATTACCTCTTCATAAAGAGGCTGGACTTTTTCCTTGAACAACGCTTTATCAACTTGATTGAATGTTACCCTGCCTTCTGATTGTTTCACTGATTCATCAATAGCGGCCTTTGCCAAACCGATTTCATAAACGGTCGCTTCTTTACCGGCCTTTTTAAGAATATTAATTTGTTCTGGAGTCAGCTTGGACATAGCCACTTTACTAATCAAAATGAACTCAGGGTAATTAAAGTGTTCATCAAAGGAGTAGTATTTTGCAACTTCACCATGGCGGTGCTCGATCAGAGATTGAGGAGCATTCTCTGCACCATCAATAACACCTTGATCCATCGCAGTGAATACATCACCCATAGGAAGTGGAGTCGGAGCTCCTCCCATTAGCTTGACAGTTTTCATTGCCATCTTAGAATTCATAACACGGATCTTCATACCTTTGAGATCATCAGGGGTATTTATCGGTTTGTTTTTGGTATAGAAGGAGCGTGGGCCAATCACCATGTAGTTAATTGGATAGATACCATCTTTTTCCAGATTCGCGAATAGCAACTCACCCGCTTTACCATCCATTGAACGGATTAGGTGATCGGTGGTTTCAAACATATAGGGTAAAGTGATAGCTTGAACAGCTGGGGTGAAACTGTCTAAAGTAGCAGCACCAACACGGGCCATGTCTAAGGCCCCCTGATTAAGCTGTTCAACGTTTTCGCGCTCGGAACCCAAAATCCCATTTGCGAAAATTTTTACTTCTATTTCTCCATTAGAGTATTCTTTGACCTTTTTAGCGAAGAAGGCCACCCCCTCTGAGTTTGGTAACCCACTTGGCATTGTATCAGCCAGACGCAGGGTAAGGGCGTTAGCACCAATGGAAGTCAGAGCAGCTAATGCAGCAGCGATAATAGATATTTTTTTCATTACAGGATACCTTTTATTTCTGGCAATATTGCAGCACCAATGACTCCGCTGCTGTCACCATTTTTTGCTTGGACTATAGAAACTATTACTCCCTTTCTAAAGGTGTAATAACCTATACGCTTATTAAGTATCGGATAGATACTTTCCTGATTTGACATTCCCCCACCCAATACCACAATTTCTGGGTCAATTATATTTACGAGAGAGGCAATAACTCGGGCAAGCTGATCACAGTACAACTCAACATGAGTTATTGCACAATAATCTCCTTGTTCCGCTCTTTCGAAAATTTCTTTTGACTTTATTGCGGGGTATTTTTGTGACCAGGTTCTTTCAAAACCAGTCCCGGAACAGAATGACTCAATACAATTCATCGAGCCACAATAACATTTCACTGGAGGACCATCAATGTCCGGACTAAACCCAGGTAGTGGATTATGGCCAATCTCTCCACCTAAGCCATTGATACCTTCTATTACTGTGTCGTTGACAATTATTCCACCACCGACCCCAGTCCCTATGATAACAGCGAGGCAGGATGCTACGGCTTCCTTCGCTGCTCCAGAGCTGTACTCAGAAATAGCAAGGCAATTTGCATCATTGGAAACAGCCACTGGAACAGAATACTCCTTTTGGAATCCTTAAGGAACGGATTGCCGTTTAAATAACCAATGTTAGCACCTTGTATCAACCCCGTACGGGAGTCCACTGAACCACAGCAACCGACCCCGATAGACTTTATTTTCTGAAGTTGGCTAAGTTCATTAATTACTTCTTGAACTTGGCATAGAAAATCTTGATAACCAGTTTTTGGTGTATCAACACGTAGACGACGAAGGATTTCAAGCTCGGGGTTCATCAGAACCCCTTCAATCTTGGTGCCACCGATGTCCAAACCGATTAACATAGGCCTGCCTCAGCAGTGCATCCAACTTGGACTTATTCTTACTTGAGATTGCGTTAATTGGGCGACGACAAACATCACTTTTGAGAACACCTTTGGCCTTCAGGACATACTTCAGACCAGGGATAACGCCAGCCTCCACTAGAGCATCAATAACTACGTTGGCTTCACGTTGCAGACGCTGCGCTTTTTCAACATCACCACACCGGATGGCGGTATTGATAGCCGCGATGCGGTCGGCCTGAATGTTGTAGGTTGAGCCAATACCACCTTGTGCACCAGCAACCAGACCAGAGGCAAGAATCTCATCAAATCCATTAAAAACTACGTGCTCAGGTTTGGCACGAGTGATCTGCTCCATCTGATAGAGATTCGCGCTGGTTTGTTTGAGTGCTATGACGCCGTCGATCTCCAACAGTTCTGCAATCTGAGCGGTAGACAGGTTGGAACCGGAGAACCCGGGGAAATTGTAAACGACCATGGGTTTTCCGGCTGCATGAATTAAATCGGAGTAATGGCGCTTTAGCTCCTGGAAACCGACAGGGTAGTAGAACGGAGTCACAGCACTAATAGCTTGGTATGGCAGGTCGCCTGCAGCACGAGCAATAGTTTCGCTTTTACGGGTACTGATGTCGCCAACGTGGGCTATCAAAGTCAAACGCTCGGATGCTAACTCAGCAACCATGCGCAGCAGATCGACCCGTTCTTCAGTGGAGCACAGGAAGGCCTCAGCCGTGGAACCACCGACATAAAGGCCATCAAGAGCGCTAGTATTGTTATATTCGATGAGACTAGCCAAATCCTCAAAACTAATGGTTTCATCTGCCATGAAAGGGGTTAATGTTGCAGCATATAGGCCACGTAGATCTACGTTCATCGTTGTTCCTTGCTCTTTAAGTTAGATTGCGACAAAGGTGTGTAACTAGTATGCTGTTATACCAGCAAGGGGTTCTGTGAAGACGCTCACAGAACCACCAGAACGCATCATTCCAACAACTGCAACCCCCAATAATCGGGAGATTAATTGTATGAATTTTGATGTACATCACATACAACCGCTGAAAAAACAGAAGCTTTCTGATCATGTATGTGAAGAATTGGAACGGTTGATTGCGAATGGGTCTCTACAAGAAGGTGACTATTTCCCATCCGAACGCGAATTAATGGAAATGTTCCAAGTAGGTCGACCATCTGTACGAGAAGCCCTTCAAAAACTCCAACAGAAAGGTTTGGCTGAAATAAATAGTGGTGAAAAAGCAAAGGTATCAACACCTGGCATTCATACATTTACTGGACACCTATCAGGAATTGCATTATCACTTCTTTCTCAAGATGATGAACGTCAACAATTTGAACGTATTCGCCAACTATTTGAAATCGCCATTGTCAGAGAGGCTGCTATTAATATTTCTGACGCTGAACTTAAGCAGCTGCATATTATACTAAAAAAAACTAAAGCTGAGATAAATGACCCTGTTCTATTTGCAAAAAACGACGTGAATTTCCACTCAGCAATTATTGATTGCCTGAAAGCCCCGATTATTTCTTCCATGTATGAAAGTTTCATTAACTGGCTTATTAAAGCTCGTAGCAAATTATCGTCATCGGAGTTAAGAGAACAAAGTTATGAGCATCATTACCGTATTGTTAATGCCTTGGCGCAACATAACCCTGATTTAGCAGAAAGTGAAATGCGTGCTCATCTCAGTTATGTAGATGCTCAAGTAAAGAGGCTTAATATTTAGGAGTATGATGGTTTCCCGACCCAGCGCAGTCTTAGATTGGCTGGGTTTAACTTGGGAGATATGTTGTCAGTAGTTTGCTTGCCAATAGTGTACTATTACAAAGGCCAGAATATGCGTTTGATAGTGTAGCTGTTCGTCTTCGAGAAGAGCCAAATCCTAACCTAGAACTAATAACTGTACATGCAACCATTGAGATGGGATGCAAGGAAGAGGTAATGGCAATATTGGATGCGGCATTACCGAGTTCGCCTCTTGAATCGCCGCAGTTCCCTAGAAACCTCACAGCCTTAAAATGAGACAACAATTGGAGGTGTTATGACCCCTCAGCGTTATTCAGAAACATTCAAGATAGAAGCGGTTACTCAGTTCATTATGCTCAAGAACATCAGCCCAATCTGACCCATGCTGGGATTGGCGAACATGATGCCTTTGCGTTGACCTGACCATTTGGATGCAAGAATCCAAAACATTAGGTCTGGTCGTGAGAGATGATGATGCGCCACAGGGGCTCAATCCAATTAGAGGCAGCTTCTGCCATATGACAGATTATTGCTGAATATTTAGCATTCGCTAGCGATGAGAGTAGTCATGAATTGAGCAACTGAATCAGAAAATAAATAGGCCACACCCTATCGGTATGGCCTCGTTTATTTTAGATGAGGAAGTCAGGTGAGGGCCCGATCATAAACTTGGCGCTTACTTCTTAGTCTCCACTCCAGATCATATATGGTTCGATCCAAGAGGTCCGATTGAGCGCGATGGTGTGAGCTGTATTCGGTAATGATTTTACTATTTTATCTTAAATTTTTATGGGCGATCTACAAGCGCTTGCTGAACTCCTTCATCGGGACAGGTCGCCCATAGAAATATCCTTGCAGGTAGTCAACATTGCGCACTTTCAGATAATCCGCTTGAGCCTGATTTTCGACCCCCTCTGCCACCAGTTGTAAGTCCAGCCTGCTCGCTAGATCAATCACGTTTTCAACAATGTGGCTAGAGAGTGCATCAGTGCTTATCATGCCGACAAAACTCTGATCAATCTTGAGTACATCAACCTGGAACTGCTGCAGATAGGTGAGGCTGGAGTGACCGGTACCAAAGTCGTCGATGGCGATCATCACTCCCAACTGGTGAAGTTCGGCAAACAGTTTGTCGGTTACCTCATCCGCTACAATCAGATCCCGCTCAGTCAGCTCCAGCACTAACTTGATGGGGTTATCCTTGAATGCGTGGATAAAAGCCCGACAATCGGCCACCAGACTGAGATCCTTACAGTGACTGGCGCAAATATTGAAACTGAAATGAAATCCAACAGGTAGTTTACTGACTTGGGGGGAAAAATAGTCACGTACCTGGGCCATCAACTGCCTGGTCATAGGCACAATCAGGCCGCTGTCTTCTGCCAACGAAATGAAACGATCCGGTGAGATCATCCCCTGCCTTGGGTGCTGCCAGCGCATTAACACCTCACAGCCATGCAACCGCTCATCATCACCGGTCATCACAGGTTGCAGGTATGGAATAAATTCCTGCTGCGCCAGAGCCCGTTTCAACTCTTCTGCGGGGGTATTGCTGCGACCCATCAGCCAGAAGGTGCCAAATCCAACCAAGAATGCCAACAATGGGAAAAGGAGGAGTACCGTGAATGGGAAAAGGAGGAGTACCGTGCTGAATTTACTAAGCCAATTTTTGCATTACAGCGTGGAGCAAGGCGGCAATTTTCATACGCCTCACCATGGCATCGCACGCAGCTCATCCCTTAGCCCCTTATTGGCCGCCTTTCACCTCTATCACGTCGACTGTTATTTCGCGCAAAACAGCCAGTGTCATTACATTCGGTACATGGATGATTTCATTATCCTGACCAGAACCCGGTGGCACTTAAAGCGCGCAGTCAAACAACTCAATGGCTTCTTGGCAGCGCTTGGCTTTAGCCAACACCCAAATAAAACCTTTATTGGCCACATCGCCAAAGGATTTGACTGGATGGGCTTTTGGTTTACCCAGCAAGGCTGCCAAAGCGTTGCGCCCAGAGCGCAACACAACCATCACAGGAAACTCAATCGGCTTTTAGAGCAAGTACGAAAATTGCCCGCCAAACAGCGGGCAATTCGTACGATGAGTTACCTCACCCGATGGTATCATTGGCAAGACACCTTTTTTGACGCACTTACTTCATGGTCACAGTTACCGGCAGGGACGCAGTCCAAGATTCCGGCAGCTCAGCCTGAGCAAAGGTAAGTTTGAAGTGGGTCAGCTCGGTGGCAACGGCCGCGGAGATATCTTCGCGGGTTGGGGAGGATACGTCCGCGATCACCTCATATGGGGATGAGCCGGTTGATACGTTGAGTTCGACGCCGGGGTGTTTTTGCTGTACCGCGGCTAAGTCGGTGAGATTTTTGGCGGTGATCGACTCGCGGGATGTGGAGTCGTACCGCTGGGATAACAGTGGACGGCCACTCACGTCGGGGATATAGGAGGCGGTTGCTGCGCCTAGATGAAATATCATGGACAACTGCCCTTGGGTGTCTGAGCCGGAACTCTTGGTTTTTCCGTTTGCATCAATGGTGATCGACATAGCCGGGGTTGCCCAGTCGACTACGTTACCGGCGACAGTGATTTCAGGGGTAACGCCCACTTGACCGTGACTCAGCAGAGGGGTTAGACGACCTTGCAGAAAGGGGAGTGGGCCGCGTGCTGCGAGGTCCCACACCAATTTCTCATCATCGTCTTTGCTGCGATAAGCTTCTTTGACATCCACGTCGAAATCTTTCTTCGCTTTTTCTTGGGAGTCCGTCGGGATTTGCCATTCCCATGCTGGGGTTTTGTCCACAATGACGCCAGCGAAATCCAGCTTGCCATCAAAGGGACCTTCCTTCCATCCTTCATCAGCGTGAGCAACGCCCGCAAACAGCACCTGCGATACCATGGCGACGATAAGTGTCTTTTTCACTAGAAATACCTCTGGTTTTCTGGTTTTATATAATTACCGCGTTTAAACAAGGCTTAACTTGAGTGCCCTTCTGAGTGCCCTTCGATGTCGATATTGAAATTACCCCTATACCCCTAAACTGCCTTGGTAATTCAATAAACACTGACCCGATAGCGCGATTGCTACGCAGCCCCAGCATGCTGGCACCCCCGGTGGGCTCCCGTCGTATACCTTGCCCAATAAATATCGCAGAAGCACACCCAGACAGCCCGTTATTAACTATTATTTCCCACCTAATCACATAATGGTTTGATAAAAATCGTGCAAAAACAGTACGTTAGACCTGCCCCACAAAAAACAGGGCTTGCGAAAACGCAAGCCCCGCCCCTCCCATAAACCCACTTTCACGCCACCACAAACTCAGGTACAGCCTTATTTACGCCAATAGTCGCTCTCATTTGGCCCGAGCCAATACGGCATCACCATACCACCACGCGCAGCTGCCGATACCTTGTATTGCGGAAGTAACATCATTGACGCGATATAAACAAAATCCCCCCACCAAGCCTTCTGTATCCTGGTTCCCATATTCTCGCCATCCGAATTTTGATAGCACCCCAAATATCCATAGATATCTTTATTGAAGAACAACACCAGATGATAGTGTGCATACTTGCTGGTATCACGCTCTCGGACCCAGATATACAATGGATAGTCTGGTTTACCAGACTTTCCTTTACGTTGTAAGTCTGCCTTAATGCGGCTGTTCAGTGCAGCTATAAAGCGGGTGATCACCTTTTGATCATTACGCTGAAAGCACAGTGGCATATCACATCGCTCGTCAATTGCATCATTCGCACAACGAAGGTCAACGCGCAAAGCGAATACTCGCCCAAATGTGGCAATGGCCGATTGAACCACATCCAGGCTCTTTTTGAGGTGGCGGGAAGATATCCCACCATAACAGCGCTGCGCTTCTGCTAGCAGGTTATTAAATTCCAACTTAAGCAGGTTGTTGTAATTTGGACATTCCATGAAACCTCCTTGCAATGGCATAGACTACCCCATGCCATTATTTAGTCATGTATTACCAATATGCCAATTTAAATGGATATGGTAATTCGGTTGTTTTTGTGTTGTGAGAGCAGATGTTTCTCGGTGTATGGCTTGTGTTTGGATGCACTTGTAATTTGGTATATTTTTGGTGTTTCTGATTTTGTTTATTTGGGGTATAACATATACCGAATTTAACGCCATCTATATTCCGAGAGGTTTCTCACAACTTTCTCGTTAAAGTGCCCGAGAATACCGTCGACTTTTCTCATGTGGTCACTCTGAAGTTAGATTACCAACCGGCGTTGATATGGTTGGATATATGTAATGTAGTGTTTATTTTTCCCCTTTCCCTTTTCGCTGAATATCTCAACAGCTCCGCGCAAAACAAGCGTATTTAATGCCCGATCAAGTTTTGCTGTATTGCGGATGCAATTTGGACACTGTTGGCGAACGTCATTTTTCTGGAAGACACCGTTCACGCTGCGGTGCAGGTTCTCGCCCAGCCAGCGATCAAGTTCATTCACCTGGTGTATGTCATCCGGTACTGAACGCGCTTTAAACTGTTGGATGAAATGCTGGAAATACCACTCAACGATCAGGATTGCGGCATGCATGGTTACGTCAGAGATCACCTGACCGCTCGCCGTAAAGGTGTGCAAGACTGCGGCTATCCGCCAGACATGCTCCATGAATTTCGAGGCAAAGTCCCGGAACTCGCGCCATACGCCCATGACACCAATCTTACCTTCGATGAGGTTCGCCATCTCGAACCATTTGGCACGCGCTTCTGGTGAAAGCGTCAAACATACCCGCGGCTTCCCGGCCTCGCGGCGTGACCGTGCACAATCAAGCAATTTCTCAACCTTCAGATGGAAGTTACTCAGATAAAGCGCATGGTATTGGGCACCAACATCATTTGTCGGTAACTCAGCAATCATAAATCGCGAGCCTTGCGTGGAGCTCGGTTCACACAACAAACAGCGGGCAAAAAAACCAGACTCGCGAGCCTGCTCTCCTTGACGGTCGAGAAACCGCTCAAACAGCTGGCCCTGGACCATCAGGGAAAGGCTAAAACGGTAATCACCGATCGTCGTCGCCCCTTGAGTCGACACGCGCATAGCTGAAATCGGCTTTGCGCCCCACAACGAGTTCAATACTGACGTCTCGCGCATGAAG
>NZ_JBQBCZ010000012.1:0-1673 GCF_051920345.1 Aeromonas sp. 102P
GTTCAGTTACGTATTGCTAAGGTTAAAGGTCTACCTCGCTAACACCACTGCAGCACCTAGCGATGAGCCGATGGTCTGGGGAGCTGGGGCTCTCGGACGTTGCCTGATGCAGATCGGGGACGATGGCGTAAACAACCTCACGGCCATCCGGTGAAAACTCAGTGAGCAAGGGGTAGAAATAACGCAAAGGGGGCTTTGGCCTCTTTGGCATAGGGCACCTTTAGAGTAACAGTTACGGTAATTGGGGGCATGGGGAGCGCCCTCGTCGTCGCTCGCTGCGCGCTCTCGCTCCTCCTCCTCAGTGCGCCCCCATGTGAAAGACAGGAAGGGGCTAACCCTTTTCGTCACAGTGACGCTTATTAGGCGGCGCTTTCGTCCGGTATGCCTCAATGATGGCGTAAACGGCCTGCCGACCGTTGAGGCAAACATCGAGGATAACGGCCTCCAGACGGTGCCTGATAACAATCCGCCAGTCAGGCAGGGGGATATCAGCGATAAAGACGGCTTCCTCCTCCTGCTGCGCTGCAAGCTCCTCGTCCGTCATGTCGGTGACGGAATACCGCTTCTTGAGCCCTTGCGTCCAAGTTAGCACCTTGCGGCCCTTGGTTGCTTCCGCATACTCGCGGATCAACTGCTTGGCGCGGTTGCGGTGCTGGGTGGTGGCGTTCTCGTCCATGTAGCAATCAATCAACTGCCAGAAAGAGCGGTTAGACCTCCGACCCTTCTTGGCGTTGGCCTTGGCCATTTCATCGGCCAGCGTCCAAGGCTTGTCGCCCATCTTGGCCACGTAGGAGGCGGCGCGGCTGCCGTCCTGCACAACTACGCCATGCTTCCGGCTCGGGGTGCCCAAGCCGAATTTGTGGCAGGCCGCCACCCACAGAACGTGCAGATCCTTCTCAAGCTGGGCAGCATCCACGCCGGAGCCCTCAAAGAACCACAGTTCGTGAAAGTGGGGGTGCCAGCCGTTGGCCTCGCCGTGGTTGATTTCGGTGGCAATGATCCGGCCCTGAACACCGAGGCGGGACTGAAGTTGCTTGTACTGGCGATGGCGAGCCATCCAGCGCAAGGCGTCCTTGATAAGGGCAAGGGTGTCGGTCAAAAGATCTTGACGACCGTGGGGGATGGTGAAGGTTGGCATCAGAACCTGACCACCTTGGGCCAGACACAGCCCCATAGCCTGCTGGATCTCGTTGGCTCGGCGTTCGGCAATCTTGGGGGAGCATATCGGGCACAGCCAAGGCAAGGCGCAAGTCTGCAACCCGACATAGTGACCAGGAAGGTAAGCGCCTGGCTTAGCCCAAACCTGCACATCACTGCCACGGCTGACAGGATTTCTATGGCAGCACGCTACGCGATGCTTCCGCCCGAATATCTCGACCAAGGCGGCTTTCCGCATCCACTTATGCGCCCGTTTCTGGGAGGGGGTTTGCTCGATCACCAGAGTGCAATCATGCGCCCTAGAAACCTGAAAAACTTCGCCCGTTTCGGTGTCGATAATTTCTCTGGTTAATCTGCGGAGGAAGCGGCTACGGTTTCCGCAGTATACCTAGTGCGGCCCCGCTGGCCTCTCTCGACCGTGGTGGTACTCGGCGCTCTATCTGCCTTCATGTAGCCCTCTCCCTATGGAGAAGGCGGGGAAATGATGTAAGATCATGTCATCACCTTGGGTCTGC